>NZ_NPEG01000002.1 GCF_002812045.1 Leptospira haakeii
AATCTCGCGGGTCACGCTACTCTATATGTTTTCAAAGATCTTTTAAGATCCCCTCAGGCTTCTTTCCCTCCCGGGTGAACTCCTTCAGGCGTAAAGACCATATTAATTACGTCACTCAACCGGTCAAATCACTTTTGTAAAAAAGGAAGAAGATTTTCTTCCTTTTTAGAAGAAAATCTAAGACAAATTCTCCTGATTTTTGAAGAAATCGACCTAGAGAAAATTCAATTCTAAGCTTTCATTTGTCGAATAGCGCAGAAGATCAGAGATCTCATTCAATTTATTTATGATATCACAACTATGTATCTGGCCGGATAAGGTTCTATATTTAGGAAATCATTTCGAAACGGAATCTCACAGTCATTTTTTGACTCAAACCGTGATTGGAATACAAGCAGCCGTGTTAATAGAATTAGAAAATCTGCATATACGATCCGACTTTCATCACATTCCTGCGAATACTCCTCATAGAATATTAGAAGGACCTTCTTCCGTTTTATTATGTTATGCCGATCCACATTCCAGGATCAACTCAGCATTACTAGCCGCTCACAAAGAACGAAATGGAAGCATCCCAAAAGAACTCAAAGAAGATCTGCTCCTATTGAGTCAAAAGAATCCGGACCCAATTTCATTAGAGAAACTTTTTTATAAGATCGCTTACGTTAAAAAGAATACATTCGAAATTCCTAAAATAGATCCAAGGATCCAATCTTCTCTGTCTCTCTTAAGAGAATGGGATTTCGAGAAGCGCCCTACTCTTTCCAAATTCGCACAGAATGCGGGTCTTTCTTCTGGAAGATTTACTCATTTATTTTCAGAGTCTTTAGGGATCTCTTTTAAAAGATTCATACTTTGGACCAAACTTTCCAGAGCCGTCCTCTCTTTGAAGAACGGAAAGAATCTAACAGAGGCATGTCACTCTTCCGGATTTTCGGATTCTTCTCATTTTAGCCGGACGTTTATGGACATGTTCGGAGTGAATCCATCTAAATTTCTAACGGATAGCCGCTCCGTTCAAGTATATATCTTCGATCCAGTATAGACTGAAGACAATCTTTGACCGGAGACATTCATGCAGGTCCTTCGTTATTCCATTTATCCTCTTTTCATGAGCATAGGAGTCTTTCTCTTCTTCTTTCTTTCGGGGAAGATTGATCCTTTGGTGGCTTCTCTTATTAGCATTCTGGTATTAGGAAGTATCGTATTTTATCTGGAACGATTACTTTCTTACGATCCGAATTGGAATCGGAATATTGGAGATCTATTTACGGATATTATTCATAATCTGGTGAATTTTCTTTTTATAACTTTCAGCTTTGAGTGTATCCAAGCCTTAAGAAGTAAAACTTCCTTTCCTTCCTTCTTGCCGGAAGGTCTTCCTTATATTCTTCAGGTGCTTATCGCGGGGATCTTTATCGATCTGGGAATGTACTGGGTGCATAGGCTCAGCCATTCTGTTCCTTTTTTATGGAGACTACATTCGGTCCATCACAGCTCGGAAAGATTGTATTGGCTTAATGGAGAAAAGAGGCATCCAATCCACGCAATCCTGGAAGGAAGTCCAGGGATCCTATTGATCCTTATTCTGGGAGCCTCTTCTCAAGTAGTCTTAGGCTGGCTAACAATACTAAGTATTCATCTCATGTTCCAGCATGGGAACATGGATTATAAGAGCGGTTTCTTGAAATACATATTCTCTGTTGCAGAACTTCATCGATGGCATCATAGAAAAAAATACAGAGAGACCCAAGTAAACTATGGAGCAGTATTTTCTTTTTGGGATCGTATCTTCGATAGTTACCTTAATGGAGAAGGTTTTGTAAAAGGAGCAGAGGTAGGCTTAGAAAGAAGAACTAGTTTTCCCAAAGATTATTTAGGACAACTTACGGAACCGTTTAAGTAAAGGACCTCCGCGGCAGTGATGCGCAGACCTTTAGTCCCGGTCTTGCCGGGATGAGCGCGATTGCGCGAAGTCGAAGCAGCACGGTCCGAAGCAAAGCGCAGGAGCCGCCCGACCCTTTCCTATGTTGCAAAAAAGTCTATTTTTTGGAAGAAAAAGGAAATCGAATTTGGGATTTGAAATTTCAAGTTTCTTGCAAATGGAGAAGGGTAAAAAATTTTATCTTTAGATGAGTTCGTATTTTTCACCTGGAGAATCGGAACAATCCGGAATGACGATTGGTCTGCCCAAGGCCAAAAAAGGTGCGAGGGCATTGGTAGTTGCTGGCGGAGGAATGAAAGGTTCCTTTGCGGGCGGTGCATTGTATGCAATTAACCAGGCGGTGCCTTCTACATACTTCGATCTAATTTTGGGAGTTTCTTCCGGTTCTTGTGCTGCTGCTTATTATACTACTGGCTACGAGACAGATTATGCTCACGGTTTAAAAATCCTTGATATTTGGAGAAAAGAACTCACAGGCAGTCAATTGATCTCTTTCTTAAATCCTTTCCGGGGAAAAACTTTTTTAGATCAAGAATATCTAATAGACTATTTGTTCGGGACAAAGTATAGACTTCCTTCCGAATACTTGGAGAAGAAGGAAACTTCTCCTTTTTATGTAGTGGTCACGAATCTTGCAAAAGCAAGAGCAGAATATGTGAAGGCAACCGCCTCCAATATTTTAAATTTATTGAAAGCGGCTACTTCTTTGCCTATCGCCACCAGAGGGAAATGGAAATTGGGCGAGCAATATTATGGAGACGGAGGGATCTCTGATCCGATCCCTGTTGAGTCAGTCATCCAAGCGGGATATAAGGATATTACTGTTGTATTAAATAGTCCTGAGGATGAATTTTCTGATCCGATCCCAGGATTCCAAGGCTGGCTTTCTTATCCCTCCAACAAAAAACTTTCTCATATGATCACCAAAGTGCATCATACTATGTACAATCGTGCAGTTCGTATTATTCATTCTCCACCTAAAGGAGTGAAGATCAGAGTGATTTCTCCGGAAGAATCAGAGTTAAGCATGGTCACCACAAGTTCCAAACTTTTGAATCGCTCCGTTACCAAAGGTATGGATGCAGGACAAAGATTGGTCGCGAACATGATCGCTGAAATTTCAGGGCTCAAAAATAAATCCAAACTTTTGAGAAAACTTTGGCTTCCTACGATCCGTCCGGAAGAAGGCAAAAGTTGATCTTTAAGCTGCTTCTGAAAATCTGATCCTTTTCAGATCTCCTTTTCTTTTTAATTCGGAAATTGCAAAGTAATATGCTTTTCGAACGGAATGTTCGCTGAGTCCCAAATACCAGCCTATCTTTTTGAAACTTTTTTCTTCCGTTACTGCCCCACAGACTTCGAGTAACTGCTTTCTGGACATTTTCCATCTTTCTAAATTTTCGAAATGATGGATCTGCATGTTTTGGTAAAGCCTGGAAAGTTTTTCATTTAATTCTTTTTTTCTTAGCCAGGATTTTCTTTCTTCTTCTAAATCTTTCGAATAATAATCTCCCAATTTTAATTTTTTCTTTTTTAGTTTAGAGTAGAATAATCTGGATTCTTTTAAATTTAAAGGAATCCTATGTTTTAGCTTGAGAATAAGAGAAACAATCGGATCCATCTCTGATATAATATTTTGGATTAAAAGAGAAGTCTCCTGGGTTGGGCTCAGTATCTCTTTAGTGAATTCAGATCTTGGATCGTAAAATCTTTCGAATCCATCCGATAAAATTTCACTCTTATTGAGCCGGATCTCCTTCCTTCTCTGATTCCATATTAAATTTTTAGTATATGTTGTAAAAAACGCGGGAAAATTGGAATATCCCCTTTCCTTGAATAAATGTAATACTTCTTCCGCATCCAGAACCAGTTTTAGAACGATCTCAGAGCAAGAATCTTCGTCCAAACGATATCTTCCCCTGGCGAGTGTCCAAGCCCAGATCCATGCTTCTTTCAGAAAATTTTCTAAGTTTCCTTCTCTAAAATAGAATTCAACGGAAGAGATAAGTCTTTTGTCTTTTTCGGAGTTTTTTTCCATGATCGGATTTCGAAATAGAAGATCCGATCTTCTACAAATATAAAAATGGAACCGTTCGCCTTAGGTCCGATTCCGGGAGCTAAGACGAACTTTTTTAGATTTTTTTAATTTGCGATCCCCACTGTGAGATTTGCGATATATCCGCCTGTGGAAGAGTCGTTTGTAATTGTGCACAATTCCAAACTTAGATCGGAACTTGAGTTATTAAATATATTATCGTAACAATTTCCTGCAACGGAAGTGTTTTGACCATGAGCTGAATATAAGGAAGTATTATATACGGTTTTCGTAATGTCTTCCGGGAAAGCAATCTGAGAAGTTGCTACAAGCCCGTTATTCAAATACACTTGGAAATGGATATGAGTTACCCTTCCAGAATACCAACCAGGATAGATCGTAGTAAAATTTACGACCCCTGAACTATCAGTTAGCTGTATCCCTCTACAAAAGGTTTGTCCTATATAATTTTTGGTCCCTAAATATCCGGATTCATTATATCCGGAATAATATCCGTCCTTATCACAATGCCAAATATCCACTCTTGCATTCGAGATCGGATTACAATTATCATTTATATTTTGGATCGTTAATACAAGACTCAAAGGAATTCCTGTTTTTCCTTCTGTGATATCTTGGCGAAAATAAGAAGAATTAGAACTCAGATCCAAAGGATAAGGACCTTCCGTTTCCTGCGGAATCAAAGCACATACGGAAGAACTGGAAATTTCAGAGGTATTACAGGAAGAAGTATCCAAAATTCCTTGTAATAAGCCAAGATTAGATGGAGAACTATCCTTCTGAGAATTACAGGAATTGGCAAACCCCGTAAAAACCGCACCGGATACGAATATACTTTTCAGAAAATCTTTTCTTTTCAATGCAAACTCCGTATTCTCTCCCATTGGAAAGAGAGAACGATTTAGATATTTTTTGCATCTAGATAAACCCGGTCAGGTAAGAAGGTTCCCGAGAAACAATATGAGAAAGTTTTTTATAAAATAAAAATGATCTTTATTCGGATAACAATATCACTTAAGGATGAAAAATACAAAATGAAACTAAATCATAAGAATATAGGTCGCAATAGAAAATATAACTAAGGAACTAACAAACTCCCGCAAGAGAACCTATTATGAAAAAACTAATCTTATATTCTGCATTAGCACTCACCTTGACTGGAACAGCATTCGCTCAACCAAGCGGTGGGCCTGGAGGACCACCGGGAGAAGATCCCTGCAAAACGGAAAGACAAACCTATTGTAAGGATTCCAGACATGGTCATGAGTCTGATCGTTGTTTGAGAGAATACATGTCCAAACTGTCGGAGACATGCAAAAATCATATAAACGAAATGTTGTCTCGTTTCGAAAAATTCAGATCAGCTTGCGCAGCCGATGAAGAAAAATATTGTAAGAACGTAGAACGCGGCCCCGCTCATATGAGATGTATGAGAGAAAACGAAAGTAAGTTATCCGCTGCTTGTAAGGCGGCGCTTCCTTCCCCTCCTCCTGGAGGCGGACCAAGAATGTAAAGTTTGCGAAAACTAGGCTGGCAAAATCCCTGGATCGTATTCATCCGTAGGCAAAGCAGTACATCCGGGAATTTTGCTCCAGTCGGGTTCGTCTCCAATATGCCGATAAGAATGGGACCAAAGGATCCTATCTTTCAAAACTAAAAATACACCAGGCATTCTAAGTAGATGTCTACCTTGGACTCCATAAAAATTTCCTTTTGCAAGTGCGCGTACCGCACTCACCCAAACTTCTGGGCCGGCTAATTCGATTAGATTACCTTCATGTACATTGATCTGCTCATAAAAGGAAGCGTTCGGATTTGAGATCGCTTTTGCTTCTGGCCAGAATCTGGAAAAAAATTCCTCCCCTTCTCTCACGGACTCGGGATATACAAATAAAATGGAAGGGAATGCGGCCATTTCTGAACTGAAAACACGAAGGTCTTCTACTGTTTCTCTGCAGAATATACAACCAAGATGACGCAGAAAAACGACCAAACTAGGTTTTTGGGGAAGATTGTCACCGAAACTTTGGCCGGTTAAATTTCTTCCTTGGACCTGGGATTCCAAAATTTCTTTCGGTAGGAATTTCATCTCTCTTTCAAATCTTCTACGATACCGTAAAGGAAATCGATTGCTTTTCTAGTCCTTAGACTAATTTCTTTCTACAATGGATTTGCATCTCGTAGACATTATCATCTCTCTTTTGACCCTAACAGCGATGGAAATCGTTCTAGGGATCGATAATATTGTATTTCTTTCCATCGTAGTTGGTAAACTTCCTAAAGAGCAACAGGCAAGCGGCCGTACAATCGGTCTTCTAGCTGCATTGGGCTTCCGAATAGGTTTGTTATTTACAGTAAGTTGGCTTGCAAGTCTCACAAACGGACTTTTCCAAGTAGGGAATTTTACGGTTACAGGAAGGGACTTGATCATGCTTGGCGGGGGGCTTTTCCTGATCGCAAAAAGTACAAGCGAGATCCATCATAAGATGGAAGAAGGTGAAACGGATCTTGACACAGGATCTTCTCCTTCTTTTTTAAATGTGATCGTTCAGATCATCATTTTAGATATTATATTTTCGGTAGATTCTATTATTACTGCGGTTGGACTTTCCGGAAATTTAATGGTCATGGTACTTGCAGTGGTTATCTCCCTCGTGATTATGCTCATCTTTTCTGGAAAGGTAAGCGATTTTATAAACGAACATCCTACCATGAAAATTTTAGCTCTATCCTTTTTGATCATGATCGGAGTAATGTTATTCGCAGACGGTTTACATTTCCATATCCCGAAAGGGTATATTTATTTCTCTATGGCATTCTCACTTTTGGTGGAATTCATAAATATGCGGGTTCGTAAGGCAAATCAATCCCCTTAAGAACTCTGGAATTGATCCGAGCCTTTCGATTCCAAATCGCCCAGCTCAGATTATAAAATGGAGAAGACCAGAAGTTTGGAAGTATATTTCCGTTCACTGCAAGTTCTAATACCTGGTTTCTCCATTTTTTATAAAGTTTATCCACTTCTTCTAAAGCTTCTTTCGTGATCGGATCCAAGGAGAAATTCCTGCTTAAACCGAGGGTATATTCTACTTTTCGAATATATTTTTCCTGCTTCTCCTTTAGCTCCGCACTAAAAACAGAGACTGCCTTATCGTAATTTTTCAAACATAGCCTATATAAAATCTCATGATTCCACCAAAGTGAAGAATCCGGACTAGCTCCTGGTTGAACGATATCCCCTTTTAAGAAAGTTTTTCCAGGAATGGAAAAAGGGATAAAAACTGACAGAGAAGGAATAGAACATCCGGTCGCCCAGAACTGAGAATAGGTAGGATTAGTATCTAATTCCGCTATAAATGAGGAAGTTGTCTGATTAGGAGACAAAGGTCCTCCCGCATGAAGGCAAACCGATCCCATGCCGGATTGACTTGGAGAATATCCTATACTCTTAGAAGGAAAACCTCCTTGGCTGATAGAAAGAGGAACACTTCCATTTTCCTTACCTTCTAACCTCAGGATCTGCATCGCTTCCGCAATACCCAACTTGGAACCGAAAAATTTTCCTCCTCCAGTAACGATCTCTCTTCTAACTTTACATTTACTGAAACTAGTAAAAAAAGAATCAGAAAATGCTTCTTTAAAGGAGAAGTTTTCTCCCTTCTTCAACCAACCTTTTGCTCGCGCAAAATCGATCGCATGTGAATGAAGTCCGTCATAATCGGAGCCTAATGTTAAACCGTTGGAAATTGCGTAAAACCCCTTAATCCTTTTCCAAGCCCAGTATCTATCAGCAGTTTCCAAAACATAAGCTTCTTTAGGATCAGCGATTATAAAACTATTATGATAGAAGAAGTTTCGATTTGAATAACCTCCGCATGCATCTTGGCCGAATCTTTCCAAATATTCTATGATAAGGTCTCTTGCTTCTGCAGCGGTATCTGAACGTTCTAATCCAAGACGTAAAAGATCCATCCCGGTCAAACCATCATTCTTCTTTTCAATCTTAAGCTTTGTGAATACGGCCTCGTTACCGATCACGACTCCTTTTGAATTTGCACCCATCTCAGCTCCCCAGATATGAAGAGGACGAGAGATCAAAACTTCTCTGGATTTTTTAGAACTTGGAACATCTATAAAGGTAAGTCTTTGTTGGCTTTCCTTAGATACCGTTTCTGGATATCTTACCAGACATTGGGGTTCGTTAGGTTCTCTATCTGAATTTTTTCCAAAGATCATTTTTCCGGAAGAAGTAGAATCCGGAGTCGCCACGAAAGTATCGCACATGAGCAGTGATCCTAACTCTTCCTGCAAGAAGAGCAAGATGTTTTTTGGTTTAGAGAACTTCCAAAAGGAGCATGGTCATATCGTCCTTAGGCGGAGAGGAATGCAGACCAAGCACAGCATCTCCTAAAGAATCCAAAAATACTCTTCCGGAAAGAGATGTATAATCTCGAACCAAATCTAAGAAAGCTTCGTTACCGAAAAATTCTTTTTCTTCTGTATAAAACTCGAACATTCCATCCGAGAACAGTAAGATCCGATCTCCAGACTCTAATAAAATTTCGTAATCTTTATTGAATAATTTCGGAAGAGCAAGAAGTACAGTTCCTTTTCCGGTCAATTCTTGAACGGAACCTTCTGACTTAATAATTACCGCGGGATGATGTCCCGCATATGAATAGGTCAGACTCTTTTTCTCTAGATCCAGTCTCATATAAACTGCGGTGATAAAAAATCCGCCTATCATAGTCATTAAAGACTCATGGATCAGAGTTAAACCTTTAGAGGGACTTTCCGCTACAGGTGCAGTAGTTTTAAAAGCCATTACCGCCATAGCAGAAACCATCGCTGCAGAAACTCCATGACCTGCAGCATCAGCAAAGAAAAAATCAAGCTCCTCTTCCTTGCCAAGATTTGTTTTAATCAGATCTCCACCTACACTTTCCAAAGGTTTAAAATAAGAATAGATCCTAAAATTTCCGGCTTCCGGAAATTCAAGATCCACAAGACTTTTTTGGGTCTTCTGAGCGATAGCCAATTCTTCTTCGATATTGACCTGGAATTTTTCCATTTGTACATCCGCTTCTAATAAAGTTTCGAATGTTTTCATTCTAAAGCCGATCACAAGAACCGACAAAACTCCGGAAGAAATTAAGCCAAAATAATACATCCCGACATCTATCTTAGGGTCTTTTACATGAATTCCCACAAAGAACGCAACCGCTATGAAAAGAAGAAGGATTGCAATCAATACTCTTCGATTGTTGATAGAAACCCCAGTGCTGAATACAACTAGTATCAATCCGAATAAATAACCCAGATATAAACCATTCACATATAAAAGATAAAATGAATGGATACTCATCACCGCGAAATGAAAGAGCAAAACAGATTCAGAATATTTTTTGAATTTTTCGAATTTAAAACTTAAGAATAAGGAAATACAGATAAGAGTGACATGTGAAACCCTCATCCATCTTGGATCGGAAAGCCCCTGGGAAGCAGGGTCGCCTAACAACAAACCGAATCCCGCGAAAAAAAGAAAAAGGGACATCGCGAATCGAAATCGCGAAAGGGACTCCTCTGATAAAAACTCTTTTACGCTTGTGATTGCCGGCGTTTCATTTGTTTTGCTGGAAGAATTGTTCCTTGTAGACATCTGGAATTGCCACCGGTTTGCCAGTAGAAAAATTAAACCATAACAGCTCCGCTTTTCCAGTCAACACGCATTCCCCTGCCTGATTCCACATGGAACAAACGATTGAAAAAGATCTGTTCTTTACGGATTCCAATTTTACGGAAATATCAATCGTTTCTGGAAAACGGACCTGCTTTCTATAATCCATTTCAATATGAGTCAGGACCGGTCCACCTTCCATAGGTTTCTGAGGAGATTCCCAAAGACCCATATCATCAAAATAAGATGCCCTTGCAGTTTCGAAATATCTTGCATAGACCACATTATTCACATGACCAAATGCATCCATATCTCCCCAAGCTACCTTTTGTTGAACACTGTATGGGTATTTTTCCGGTTTAGACATACAGCTAGAAAAATCGAAGGGATCAATTCTGGAAAGGAAAGAATTTTGTTTATGTTTCTCGGAGACACCAGAGTGGCGAAAAGTAACAAAAAACAATCAGGAATCTTTGTATTTTTTCAAAGCGTCCTTAGATATTTCTGTAGGAACCGTTTCTCGCAAAGTTTTTAAAAATATATCCAATCCAGCTAAATAAGTTATAACTTCGATCTTTACCTTTGGACCGTAGACACGAAATGCGGACTGATTAAAAGTTACCTTATTAATCTCTTTCCAAAATAATTCCGACTTATTCCGAAAAAGACCAAAAGATTGGATAGAATTTTTATCTATAATGATCTCGTGATTTTTGTAATAAAACATGATGATTACAGATGCGATCATCATCGGAAATGAAATATAAAAGGCTGCTAGATCAGATGGCAGTCTAAACTCACCCGTTTTAAATTCAGGATAATAAACCTTAACTAATAGTCCAAATAAAAAAATAAGAAGGAAAATAGCTAAATACCAATAGATAATCGGAAGTCTTAATACAATTTTTCCTCCAGCCTCTCTCGGCTTTGTTTGTTTCGCGAGCAAATAAATGATAAGCCCGAAAACGGCACCCGCTATTTCAACCACAATATAATTAGATATCCAATCCAAATCTATTACCTCGAATAATGTAATTTTCTAATATATGATTTTTCTTTTAAAGACGGTCACTTATTTTTTAATAATATATAAAACAAGTGCCCCAATCAGGACTTTTTCAAAAAGTGTTCGTATTTTTGAAATGCATCTTCATACAAATCAGGTGTAACAGATTCTTCCAAAGCGGAAAGAAACACTTCAAACCCGGACAAAAGAGTCACCACTTCTATCTGATTCTTACCATCAGAAATAAAAAAAGCAGACTTTTCAAATCGAACGGACTCCACTTCTTTCCAAAGGATTCTTTTATGCTTCCGGAAAACTCCTTCAGACAAAAGTGCATTCTGTTCTAATACGATTCTATAATTCTTACAGTAGACTATGAGTAAAATTCCCGCCAAAAAAAGTAGAAAGGAAACCAAACATACTACTGGGTCCGGAAAATAGAGAACCCCGCTCTTCTGGAAAGTAAAATACGTATCTCCGAAAAGGACGACTGGAACCAGGGAGATCAGAAAAAAGCCGGCTAATCTGTAAAAGATAGGAAGCCTCAAATAACGTTTGGTCTTCTTTTTCAGTTGATCTGTATGTTTAATAAGATATTCGAATATGTATGTAAGTGAAAAAGCAAATACGGATCCAAATACCAAAACTAGGACCGCTTCTTTTGTGAACCATTCCATATTCATAAAATTCATATAATGTCAGTGGAAGATCTACCTATAAGCCGGATTTTGTACTCTTATGAGCGATGATCATTTATCTTGGTCTTTCAGTTACCGAAAAGACTCTTTGCTCTCTACCCACGGCCCTGCAGAACCAACGATGGCCGCCTATTCGAGATTGCACCCGGGAGGGTTTACATTGCCCACTTTTTCACAAAAGCGGCGGTGGGCTCTTACCCCGCCATTTCACCCTTACTAGAAAACTAGCGGTATATTTTCTGCTGCACTTTCCATATCCGGTTTCTTACGATCCCGAACTCCGGGAATTACCCGGTCCCGTGGTTCTATGGTGTCCGGACTTTCCTCACAAACTCTCCGAATGAGGGAAAAATCCACTCGATCAGAAAAGAAAGCGCGACCATCCGGCAGACCTTCCAAAACGAATTTAGAATGAATCCACGCCAAGTCGCTAAGAAAAGAAGAAATGTAAAATTTCCCCGCCTCTATTTTGCAACCTTCTCCAGAAACAAACCTCTAACTTTATAATGCCATCCAAGAATATACAAAAGCCCCATCCAGGAAGTTCTGAATTAGCTAGAAAAGCATTACGCTGGTTCGGAAGACTCTATGGATCCTTATTTTATAAAACAGAAGTTTATGGATTAGAAAATGTGCCCCAAACCGGAAAGGTTTTAGTACTCTCCAAACACCAAAGGAATGATGATATTCCTCTGGGACTTTCCAAGGCATTATATCATAGAAGAATGGATATCTGGGCGATCATGAAAGATTCCCTCGCTGCTCCTATTTTCATGGACTATTTTCTAAAATGCGGAGGAATTCCTCTCAATAGAAAAGAACCTAGAAAAAGTAAGAACGATCTTCTATTCGCTAAGAAGGTACTCAACGAAGGCAATATGCTCGTGATTTTCCCGGAACAAACCACCATCCCTTATAAAATGGGGAAAGGCCGCCCGGGCGGATTCAGATTTATTGTAGGAAAACCAGAAGAACCATTAGCAGTTCTTTGCCTGGGATTAGAATATAAGCCAAGAGGATTCTTGCGTAGGACGAGTTTCATAGTCCGTGCCGGAAAACTCAGACATTTTGAGCCTGATATGGACCATGAAGATTTCCTTCATGATTGTATGCACGAGATTGCAAGCCTAACAAATCTCAAATACCCGTTCGAACAGGGTAAAAAATCAGCAGATTTAGAGTTAGAAGAGGCATCGATCTAAGAAACTGTCCAGCTTCTTCCCTTTAATACCTTCCTAACGGGGTGGAAGGAACTCCTTACACCCCTCCCCATATACATCCAGAGCCCAAAAGGCTATACTATGCCAAGTTCCGGGAAATTTTCAGGTTTAAGAATAAAAAAAATCTAGTTTTTCCCAGAAACTTGGCACGGCGTTTGCACTATATTAGACAAAGCCTCGGCTGGGAGATAAAAAGATGAACAAATTAATTAAAATTGCCCTAATTTTAAGCATCTCCACTGCAATTTATGCAGAACCTGAAACCAACGTGATCGAAAGTTCGCTCAAGAACTACACACCGGAGACAGACACCCAGCTGGCAAATAAGCTAACTGCCCTTGGTAGCCTAAAACAAAAAACCAGGGACTATGAAGGTGCAATCGCTTTTTACGATCAGTCCTTAGCTGTGAGAACAAAAATCGGCGATAAAGAAAGTGCTGGATACGCTCTGGTTCTTTACCTGAAATCAATCTCCGAATTTCGTCTCGGCAAATCCTGCCAAGCCTTAGAGAACATTAAAGAAGTTATCCATGTATACCAAAAGATTGGTGACCTTGATTCCGCTCTTCACGCAGAGGAAGAAGGTCTTAAAAAATACCAGGAAGCATGCAGCCTGGCTTTTGCAAAACAGCCAAGCCTGACTCTAAACAAGGACTAAGAAACAGCCGGAAATCATCCCATCTCTAGTTCTAACTTCCCTGGTCCGCCCCTTTCGGGGCGGGCGCTTTTTTTGATTTGACTCTGATTTTTTCCATCCTAATCTTACAGGAATTCCTGGGTTGGGATGACTCCCTTTCTTTCCCGTCCAAAAAGTCGTTTCTTTAGTTTTTTCTGATCCGCATTCGTGCTATGATAAAACTTTTAGAAGCCAATAAATAAAAATCCGCGGAGGCTTTACATGAAAATCGTTTTTAATTGGAAAAACCTAGATCATTCCGGAACGGCAGAAGATTATGCCGGAAAAAAGTTAGAACGAGTCTCTAAATATATACAAAAATTAGTTTCGATGGAAATTTCATTCGAACAGGTGCATGGATTAATTAGCGCTAATTTGAATTTAGCCGCGGATGGAAGTAAATTTAACGCGCAACACGAAGACAAAGATATTTATTCCTGTATAGACGGTTTAGAAGATAAGATCGTAAAACAAGTAAGCAAACATCACGATAAAAAAGCCGCTCATTGATGGACCAAGACAGGAAGTACGAAGAAGCGATAAAACATTTATCCGAAGGAGAGTTCGAACTCTCTCGAAACATATTCGACTCCCTATTGGAAGAAGATCCGGAAAACCCCGAGTTTGCCTCGGGGTTTTATATTTCTTCTTTTTGGGATCATAGAATAGATCGGATCCATCTCACAAAGGAAGGAAGAGAAAGAACCGGGCTTCTATTAGAATTCCTGAAAGACTTCGATTCAGTTTATAAAAGTAAATCATTTCCAAAAGAACTCTCTTATCATTCCGCAATGAGTTCTATCCTACAAGAAACCACTGACCAAGTTCGTATTGCTCTTAGAAAAGAAGGGATTCAATCTCTTTCTCCCGGACTGATAGCAGAACTCGCATATAGACTTTTACTCGCAGAAGATACAGATCTTGCTTCCGAAGTTCTCCGAGATTCTTCAGGACTAGAAAGATTTTCCCCGGAGTTATTATTTTTTAGAGCGGAATGTACTTACTTAAGCGGACAACATTCTCAGGGACTTTTGCTCTATAGAGAAGCTTTTCTAAAAGAGCCTAGCGCTATTCGACTGGAATCCGTTCGTTCAGAACCTATCTTCTCCGCTATCCAAATCCTGAGAGAAGAATTTAAAGAAGAAGGTGAACTGAAAGAAGCGTTGCCTGTCCTACTTCTCGAAAGAGGAGTATTCAAAGAGATCCGCAAAATGAGCGATAAGGAACTGGAGGCATACCGTTCCGAATTATTTAGGCTTAGAGACTCATTGGGACTACGTAAAGGTGGAACTGAATTTAAGGTAAAATGTAGAATGATCCAACTTTGCTGTGCCTTGTTAGACTCCAGAACCTCGATCCTTTATGGAGAAGTGGCTCAGGAAGCAAAACGTATCCTGGATTCCTTGGATCCGAATTTATATCATAAAAGATTGAAGGTCTAATAAAGGCCTGCATAAATACTGTTAGGGAGAATAATCTTGGCTCTCGAAAATCAGATCATTAAAGTCCTGGGTTTAAAAGGACCACTTATCCTCTCTCCATTGGCAGGAGGTCCCTCCACTCCTGAATTGATTTCTGCAGTTTCTAATGCAGGCGGGCTTGGATCTCTCGGACTTGCTTATGAAACACCGGAACAGATCCGCGCAACCATCCAAAAAACAAGAAACCTAACCTCTAAACCAATCGCAGTAAATCTATTCGTTCCAACAAAAACCCCGGAACTTAAGCCCGAGCAAATCAATCAGGCGATCGAAGTCACAAAAAAATATAGAGAAGAGTTAGGAGTTCCTTCTCCTAAGCTTGAACCTCCATATGCACTCGATTTTGACCAACAATTCGAAGAGATGTTAAGCCAAAAACCTGAGATATTCAGTTTTACTTTCGGACTTCTACCTGATCATTATATAAAAGAATGTAAGAAGAATCATATCATTACCTGTGGAACGGCCACCACATTAGAAGAAGGTATCTTAGCGGAAGAAAGTGGTGTAGATTGGCTTGTGGCACAGGGCATAGAAGCTGGTGGGCATCGTGGGATCTTCTCCTCAACTGAAGAAGATTCCGGGATCGGATTATTTCCTTTAGTCAGAAGTTTAGTTCACAAACTGAAAATCCCTGTGATCGCTGCAGGTGGAATTATGGATGGAGCAGGAATTGCAGCGGTTCTTGCTTTGGGCGCAAAGGCTGCACAATTAGGCACTGCATTTTTATTATGTGAAGAAGCCGGAACTTCTAAACCTTATAGAGAAGCCTTACTTTCTAAAAATCGTAAAACAAAAACCACTCGTGCATTTTCAGGAAGGATCGCAAGAGGTTTAGAGAATAGATTTATGAATGAAATGGAGACTGAGAATATTCTGCCCTTCCCCGCTCAAAATGTTTTTACAAGAGATATCCGAAAAAGATCTGCAGAGCTTGGAAAGTCCGATTTTTTATCTCTTTGGTCAGGACAAGGAATAGAGTTAATCAGGGAAATGAAGGCTGGTCGGCTTGTTGCGGTCTTATTCGAAGAATTAAGAACCGCAACACTATCTCAGTAGAGAATTATTTGCCGGTAGATTCCAGAACGTGGCGGATTTCTTGAGCCGTTCTATAATCACCCTTTTCAATAAAGTATTGCTCTAAAGAACCTAAGGTCTTAGAAGCTTGGGGATTTTTAGAGATCTCAAGAAGATGGCGTGAATTCAAATCCACGTCCACTCTTGCAGAAGAAGGAAGATCCACGAATTCACGATCTTCGCCTACTGTAAGAGTTCCGGATCTTTCTGCCAAACTTGTTTCATTAGAAGAAGAAAAACGACCTACTGTAACTGCGAGAACTAAGATTGCGAGAGCTGCACTGAGGGAGTATTGGAAGGAACGGTTCCAAACAAAACCGCGGGAAAACTTGGACCAAGAGGTTTCTTCATCGAAGCGGACATCTTTGAGTAGATTCTCTAATCTAAGATTGAAATCCTTGGAGAGGTTGATATCTTTCATCTGTTCCGTTCGCAGTTCTGATACTGCTCGGACCAGAGAATTTTCCAATTTAACATGATCCGGATCTTCCTTTTGAAAAATGGAAGAGAATCCGAACTTTGTTCCCTGTTGTTTACTTGTTTGTTTTTCCATACCTTACTACCTAAAAAAGCCTTCGCTCTTCCCATCTTTCATAATCAGATGTTTCAAAAATTCCTTTGCCTTAAAGAGCCGGCTTTTGACTGTTCCGATATTGGTTCCGAGGATCTCTGCTATTTGTGAATAGGACATTTCTTCAAAATACCGGAGCTCGATGACTTCTTTGTATATATCCTCGAGTTCGTTGATTTTGTTGATTAGATAGTTACTCTCGTCAGAAAGTTCTACTTTTTTTTCAAAGCTGATACGATCGTCAGTGACCTGGAACTCCGAATCGTCCATGGAATTCTCCCTGGCCCTCTTTCTTTTGGCCAGAAGGTCCTTGGATTTATTTACCACGATACGGTACAGCCAGGTATATACCCCTGATTCTGCCCTAAAATTGCGTATAGAACGATAGCCTGAGATCAGTGCGTCTTGGACGATATCCTCGGCGTCATCCCCATCTTTTACCATGGAGACGGCTTTTCTGTACAATCTTTCCCTATAAGGGCCTGTAAGCTCTATGTATGCCTTATCATCCCCTTCTTTGATCCGTTTTAGAAGTTGGATTTCTTTTTCTCGTACGGTTTGTTTGCGTTGAGGATTATCGGTTTCGATCATTAGAAGCCTTTACGACATAGGTAGGCTCTTCCCTGGCCTTTGCAATAAAAATATGACGTAAGGAATCGAGCGCTTAAGTATGCGATTTTAGGATTTTAACCTTCTAAGGAAAGATTGATGAGTATAAGTGACTCAGTAAGTTCTAATGGATCTCTAAAACGTATGCCATATAAGAACTTTCGTTTTGAATCTACCTGCTTTGGGATTTTCCAAACTACGTCGCCTAAAAATTCCAAACGTTTACCGGTTCTTCTTTCGATGACTGAACCTTCGATCGGAATGGAGCCCGGTAGATCTTCCCCGCTCATTAAGATACAGATACCGGATTCGGAAATATTACCTAGTTTTCCCTCTAACGTGATTAGTCCTGAATCCACCTGCACGATATACTCGTCGAAATCTCTGGGATAAAATCTGGGACTCCTAGGTTTTTGGCCGGGTTCGCTCATCGATAAGGGTTCAAATTAGAAACGAATTCGACAAGTGTCCAGCGTTTTACTTTTTTCAGAAGTCGAAGTAGATAAAAGGGATCTCTCCATCCGGACTTAAGATCGCAAAACAAAATGCTATCAAAGGATAAAGAGAAAATTCCAACCAAACTGGGATCTTGAACTCCTTTCCTTTTTCATAAATTAGCCAACCAAGATAATGCCCAATGATCACACAAAGTATCGCAGGGATACCTTGCTTTAACATATAAGGTCTAAGTTCTCCACTTTGATACACATACATTCCGTGGATCATTTTCAGAGCGGATTCTATATTTGCGGAACGGAATATAACTCCGAAGGTAACCGCCACAGTGCTCGCATATAAAACTCTAACAGGGGTTAATACTTTATCCCAAGAGTCTGAAATCGTTAGGTTCGGGAACCATTTCGCTTTCCATTCTTTTAATACAGATTCTATTAATAGAAATCCACCTTGGATAGAACCCCAGATCAGGAAGGTCCAATTGGCTCCATGCCAAATCCCTCCCACGAACATTGTGAACCAAACATTGAATCTATGACGGAATAATCCTACACGATTTCCACCCAAGGAAATATACACATAGTCTCTGAGCCAAGTGGAAAGAGTGATATGCCATCTTCTCCAATGTTCCGTGACTGATTGAGAAATATAAGGCATTCTAAAGTTTTCAGGAAGTTCGTAACCGAGAAGAAGGGCAGCAGAATATGCCATATCAGTATACCCACTGAAATCACAATATACCTGCACCCAGAATAGGAATGCTCCTAACCAAAGTGCTTCCGTAGAATATACATCCGGATTTTTAAAGATCAGGTCGGCGATAGGAGAAATATTATCCGATAGTACAACCTTCTTAAAATAACCCATTAGAAAATAGCGGATCGCTTTTCTAAATGGAATATCTTCTATCTTCTTCTCCGTTTGTAGTTGAGGTAAAAAACTTTTGGCGGTGACGATCGGTCCTGCTACCAATTGAGGGAAGAAGGAAACGAATAATGCAAATCTTATGAAGTTCTTTTCGGAAGGAATCGCCCCTCTATACACATCTATCGTGTAACTCAAACTTTGGAACGTATAAAATGAAATCCCTACTGGAAGAACTATTTTAAGAACAGGAAATAAACTTTGGAAGCCTAAAGTATGCAGAAGTGCGTTTAGGTTCTCGCTTAAGAATCCGTAATATTTAAAAAATCCTAAAATGAATACAAGGTTCAAAACCAAGCTGATTACGATCATCCTTTTACGGAAAACTTGGTTTTTGGATTCAAAGATCAGATCCGCTAAAAAGAAATCGATTACGGTGGATAATAAGATCAATCCGCCGAATTTCCAGTTCCAGCTCATATAGAAGATATAACTTACGATGAGCAGGAAAATATGGATGAGCGATTTGCGTAGTTTTGGCTCCGGAATAAGCGCCGGTAAAATGTACCAATGGGTTACAAATACGAAGGAGAAAAAAAGAAAAAATTCAAGTGTGGGAAAGATCACGTAGGTTCCCTATCAAGCGGGCATTTGCCCTCAAGAACGGCTTTATTATTTAATCCGTCTTTCGGTCCAGAAATATCGAGACTGATACTAGGTCAAGGGATTCTCTTCCCTTTATTGGATCCCTTTCGGGCGGGAATTTTTCAGTCAAGATTTTGCTTCACAAAAAGCAGGGAAGAATGGAAATCTCTTGCAAGATTTTTTCCTTACTTTATTCGTAGTTTCGCATTCCATTCATATAAAGGAGTTCCGTTTTCAATGGTGAAAAACGTTTTAAAAAAAATTATCCTGACCTTGGTACTGGTAGGAGCTAGCTTCGGTTCTTTAGCGAACTGTTTCGGAAAATTCGCACTTGTAAGAGTTTTCTACAATGCTAACGACGGGATCAATGTAGGCGGCGGCCTTCTTGCAAAAATCGTAAAAACGGTTCTATTCTATATTCCTTTCGGATTTTTAATGGCAATCGGTGGATTTATCGACTTTATTCTTTTCAACTTGATCGAGTTCTGGTCTGGAAGTAACCCAGTAGGACTAAACGAGTATGATAAAGAAGGAAGATACGCAAAATCTTTCGAGCAAGACGGAGAAAAACTGACTTTAGTTTATACTGAATTCGGTTCCAGATTAGATCTAACTGCAGTTTCTAAAGAAGGAAAATCAGAAACTCTGACTGCTTTCCGCTCTCAGCCTGGAAAATTTTTCGTAGAGAGAGAAGGACAACTTTCCGAGATCGAAGTTACTTCTCAATCAGTAGGATCCCAAGTGATCTTAAAACTTACCGAACAAGGTAAATTAAAATCTTCTAAAGTAGTTGAAGCTCAAAATTTACAGGATCTGCAATTAAGAGCTGCAGAATCTCTTTAATATAAAAAAGCCTAGTCTTTCGGACTAGGCTGCAAAAGATCCGTTCAGATCTATGAGCGGATCATTTTCCGATATATCTACTCTCTATCTTTAAAACAGAATTTTTCCCGAGTCCACGTTTTGCAAACCATCTAGGATTTGCCTCCACTGCATACATTACCTTTTGGGTAGAATGATACAGAACTTGAGTTTGGTTTGGGGCCATCTCATAAACATCGACTAACTTTTTATCTTTTGAAAAATAACCGATGCTCAAAGGGATTAGAGTATTTTTCATCCAAAAAGATAAATGATCCTCACTAGGAAAAATGAAGATCATTCCCTCATTCTCTCCTAATTTTTTACGGAACATCAATCCTCTCTGCCTGGATTCGTCAGTGTTCGCCACTTCTACAAGTATCGCATGATCTCCAATATATATGGTGGTTTTTTCTAAATATAAAGGAGAATTATATTCTCCCCAACCAGCGATCGGAAGGCAGAACAAAAAAGATAGAAGTAGGAATCTGAAACTTTTCATGGATCCTTAGAAATTAGGAGGACGTTTTTCTAAGAATGCTCCCATGCCTTCTTTGGATTCTTTTCCTGAAAATAGATTGGAAAATTCCTTTTTCTCCAATTCGAGTCCTTTGGAAAGATGAGTATCTAACCCGTTTTGAATGACGGATTTAGCGACAGCCACTGCGATCGGTCCTTTTTTCAGAATGGATTCTGCGGTTGCCTTTGCAGTGGAGATCAGATCTTCTCCATCTTTAGTAAGTTTATTTAATATACCGATGCGATACGCTTCTTCCGCACCGATCATGTCTCCCGTGAAGATAAGTTCTGCCGCTCTCCCGTATCCGATCAATCTTGCAAGTCTTTGGGTTCCGCCGAATCCTGGGATCAATCCAAGAGAAACTTCAGGGAGTCCTAATTTTGCTTTTTCAGAACCTATACGGATATCACATGCAAGTGCAAGTTCCAATCCGCCACCCAGCGCAAAACCGTTCACCGCAGCGATAGAAACCAATCTACTTCTTTGGATCCTATCGAATGTGCTTTGCCCAAGGGCTGCAAACTTTTCCGCTCCGCTTGCATTCAATTCTTTCATCTTTGCGATGTCAGCACCTGCAACAAATGCTTTGCCCTGCCCGGTAATGATCACTACACGGATAGATTCATCTTTTTCTAAATTATTAATCTCGCTAGTTAATTCGTTTAATAGTTCTTCGTTTAATGCGTTTAACGCAGAAGGACGGTTGATCTCTAAAATCGCCAGTTTGCCTTCTTTTTGCAAATGGATCAGTGATTCGCTCATTTATTTACTCCATCTCGATGATCAGGAAAAGTGTGTCGTCTTCGAATTCAGCGTCTCCAAAAAATGCGGAGAGTTCCACTTGGACGGCCTCTTTAAACTGTTTTAAATCGGTAAAAGACTTATTTCTGTTCAGGATTTCAATTAGGCCTTCACTTCCAAGCTGTTTTCCTTGCGGATTTCGATTCTCTATCAATCCGTCGGTGTATAAAAACAACCTTTCCGCAGACTGGATAGGCAAAGACACGAGTTCCGCGATCGGCCTTTTGATCCCGAATCCTAATATACTTCCGGTAGTTTCTATTTCCCTAAAGTCGTTTCCATTTTGGGAATGCATCAAATAAGGATGTCCCCCGTTTGCAAAATGGATCTCTTTGGAAATAAAATCGAAAAATATATAAACCGCAGAAGCGTGGTGAGACTTGAATTGCCTAAGAAGTGTCTCATCCAGATATTCCAGTAGTCGGACAGGATGTAGCTTGAGACGATAAGGCATAGTCGCTACCATAATTTTGATAAATGATGCGACTAACGCAGAAGCGATCCCATGCCCTGCAATATCAGTTAAGAAAACTCCAGTGTTTCCTTCCCTTAATTGAATAAAATCGTAAAAATCACCACCGATCTCATTCGGAGTAGATCTAAATACCTCGTATTTAAAACCTTTGATACTTACATCTTCCGGAAATAATGTCTCCTGCACTTTTCTAGCGATCTGAAGTTCATGTTGTAAGAATCTATACTCAGAATCCAATTCGGAAGAAATACGGACTAACCTTCTTACGATTACTACAATCGTAGTTCCGATCAAACTTAAGATTAGATAGACCACATCAGGAACGAAAAGAACTAAAGGAAATCCAGGAAGAGAGCTATTATTGAGTTTGAAATAAATAAACCCAAGATGTAATACTATAGAATAAGTTGCAGTTAAGAAGCAGCCCTTCACTTTTAGTCGGAACATTTGGAATAGAACCAAAAATCCAACGAGTAAGAAATAATTATTATAAAGTTGTAAACTATGAAGATCGTCGAAGCTGTAGAAGGATTCGTTTAAGATCAACATTACCAAAAAGATAATGCTAAAGTTTGTACCATGAATGACCGCAGGCAGATATTTTCTTTGAAAAGAAAGAACAAGGCTCAGAATATTTAAACTTAAGATTAGACCGAAGTAAATGGTCCCATGAGGAGAATTCTGTATTTCAGGGATTAGAGCTAAAAAATAGACTAAGAAGTGGAGAAAAAAAGCGAGTCGAATGAATGATTGATCGATACGGACGAAGTCTTTCCATGCGCTTACTTCCCTGTAATTAAACTCGGTTTCCAGGAAAGACCAAGGGTTGAGTATTCCGCCAGCTTTTTTATTGGATAGATTCATCTAATATAAATTCGTAAATTTCCGATCCGTTAAATCTGATCTTCATATTGAAGCCAGACTTAAGATATCGATCTAATTTTTCCGCTAATTCCAAACCTTCTTTAGAATCCTTAATATTAGAATAATAGAAAGCGGCTGATTTTGATTTATAGTTATACGGAAATCTTTCGTTAATTAACAAAGTAACTCGAAATCCGCCGGGTCTTGTCTCTAAAACGATATGACTCACATCTTTTCGATTCAAGATCCTCTCATCTATTGGAAGCTCCCAAGGATTGGTCACATCCGAATAGATAGAGACTCCATAAAGAAACGATAAGACTAACCATAACAGGAAAGAAGTCCGAGCAAAATTGCCGGGAAATCTGCAAGTGTTATAAAAAGAGACGCCGGTCTTCATGAGAGACAGGCACAAATCTTACAAAGGGCCTATGAAATGCAAATCAATATCCCTATCTTTCTCTTTTCGATTTTTTGCGATGCAAAGAAAAATACTTTTCGTTCTAGCTCAAGTTTTGCACATTCAAAGCCGCATGTTTTTATGTCGATTGTTTGTCGTATTCATTCTTGTTTTTGAAACCTTCTACTCTTGCAAAGAAGAAGTAGGAGATCCGAACCCCTATGCAGATGTTCTATCTTCTACTCCTCTCTCAAAGATAGAGAACTATGTCGGGTTGGAATCAGAGGACTGGGATTCCAGGATTCTTAATTTAGACAAACATGCCTTAGATTATGTGAATGAATTGAATAGAATAGATGGATTTACCGAGTCACCTAGTCCTATCAAAAATCTAGACGTATTCAAATCTATATTATTGGAAGCCTTGAATTCGCAAACGGATCCGGTTGTTTCTCTTCTTAAAAACAAACTCCTTCGTATTTATGTATGCGAAAACTTAGGAGGCTCTGCAGTTACTGGGATAGTTCGCAAAGATGGCAAATCAATCGGGGGATTTGTGATCTTAGATGCAAACACTTTAAATCGAAATGCAAACGACTGGATCAGCTATAAGGAAAACTCTACATTCCAAAAAGGAAATATAAATATACGAATTAAGATAGAAGAGGAAAAACAGAATACTAAGGCAAATGCTCTCCGTTATATCCTATTACATGAATTCGGCCATATCCTATCTGAAACGGAAAATATAGGCCCAAGCTTTTTTTCTCCCAAAAGATCTTATTCAAACTATGAGTTTTATAAAGGGATTTGGAAATCGGAGAAGGTTAGCTATTTGGATGATTCAGTGTTTACCATCCGACCTCAGATCCGTTTTTATTCCGAATCTATTTCTTTAGATGAGAACTGGGAGAAAATTTATCCAATCCTCTCTAAAACACCCTTTCCTACATTATATGCGGCAACAAATGCGGATGATTTTTTCGCAGATTCTTTTGTTTCATACGTTCATGTAGTCTTAGAAAAGAAACCCTGGAAATTAGAAATATTAAAAGATAATAAACCTGTCTTTAAAATGGAAAATGGGATTGCTAAAGATTCTCTCCGATCTCAAAGACAGATCTTAGAGAGAATCTTCCCGAATTAAAGTTTAAACTTATCCACTGATCTTAAGAGTCCTTCGGATTGTTGGTGCATTTCACCGGAGTAAGAAGTTAAATCATCCGCTCCGGAAGCAACCTCCTGGGTCCCTTCAGAGATACTTACGATCGTCTTAGTGATCTCATCAGTTGCCCTCTTCTGCTCCTGGACTGCTTCTTCTATTTGTAAACTGAAACTCATCAAAAAATTCGCAGATTGATGAATATCCTGTGTGTTCTTCTCTTGGGTCTTAACGGACTCTAATACCTTCTTCGCAGATAATCCGAAAGAATCCACTGAGGTTCTAAGCTTACGAAGTATATCACTCGCCTCTTTTACCTTAGTGTTCCCGTTATGAACCGCATTGTTTGTAGAATCCACTAACTCTCCAATCTCTTGCACGGAAGAAGAAGTTTGAGATGCAAGTTTACTAATCTCTTCTGCAACCACAGCAAATCCCTTACCTGCTTCTCCTGCACGAGCCGCCTCGATCGCCGCATTCAATGCAAGAAGGTTTGTTTTTTCAGAAATTTCAGTGATGATTGATAAGATCTCATTGATACGACTCGCACTTTCTCCAATCTCATCCATCGCTTGGTTCGTAGCACCCATCGCATTTTCACCGGTAACAGCGCGTTCTTGGGATTCGGATGCCACCTGGGATAAGGTTTGCATTTCGTTATTAATAGTTCCAATCTGTTCTCTCAACAGAACTACATTCGTATCGATCTCCTTCATATTCTCGATCGCTTTTTCCATCGATCTACGAACATTCTCCGCTGAGGCCGCAAGTTCTTCTACCGCTGCCGAGGATTCTTCCGCTGCAGAAGCCTGTGCTTGCGCTACATCCGAGAAATTACGACTGGACTCTGCCATTTGATCTGAAGTGCTATTTAGTTTTGTAGAAGAAGTTTTGATGTCCAAGATGATCTTTGATAGATTTACCTTCATCAGATCCATTGACTTAAGCAATTTTCCGATTTCATCTTCTCTTGCTATCTCTATATGAGAAGTAAGATCCCCATCCGCAATCTTCTCAGAAAAACCGATCGCTTCCAATAAACCGCTAGTGATGAGTTTATTAAAGATCAGGTTGAGAATGATCAGGATTACTACCATTATTACGAGAGAGGATAATATTGTTTGTAATATCACTCCTCTCATATCTGACCAAAAAATCGAATCTGGGATCGATACTTCTACTGCCCAAGGTTTATCATAATTTCCTAATAAAAATGGGAAAAAATGATGCCCTTCCCCTCCTCCATGCAGCGAGAAAGGTTTTCCTTTTGCGATACCATCTACGATCTGTTTTAACCATTCTTGGTCCGGGCTCTTTTTACCTACCAAGGAAGGATCCTTTCCATTTGCTGCATAGGTACCATTTGGAGATATAAGTGTAAGATAACCTTCTCCCCTGAATGGTTTGATTGGTCCTAAAAGTTCCTGTAAGTTTTCCATAGCAAGGTCAATGCCTACAACTCCTGAAAAACTTCCTCCCCTAAGTATAGGTTTCACGAGAGAAACCATAAGTACATCTTTTCCACCTACGGGATAAGAAAAAGGATCCGCAACAAAATCATGAAGTGTCTTTTTAGGAACAGTATAAAAAGCTCCCGACTCATCCAGATTTTCGTAATATATTACCGGTTCAGCTATAACTGCTCCTTTTGATTTATTAATATAAGGTACAAATCTTCCTGTTTTATCATGATAAGGAGGTTTATTTTTGAATCTTGCATCCTGCCCATCGAAACCGTTCGGTTCGAATACAACCCAGGTCCCGAAATAATATTGGTTTGCCTCGACCAATTTCCAGAGTGCAGCTACTACTTCTTCTCTTGCCGGTTTAGAAGATTCCAATAAAAATTGGGCCCCTCTAAGAGAGCCTAATGCGGAATCTAAAAAATCCTTCACTTCATAAGCGAATCTTTCTCCAGCCATTCTAGAACCATCTTCTACCTGATACTTTAGGCTAAAATATGATCCTACCGAGTTGATCACTGTTAAAATAATCGAACCCGAGAGTAAAACTATCGATAGATAAAGTGAAATCCTAAACCGAATACTCATTTTAAATATTCCTTATATACTTAAAAGTTCTGGCTGAAACCAATACTAAACCAAACCAAATGAGAAGGAATTTTCTGCAAAAGATAAGATTCCCTTACCGATTGCCTCAATTGGTCCGGTATGGTCGTAGATGTATTAATAAAATCCAATACTAACTGATTGGCAGGACCGTTTACCTTTCCAGGATCCACGATCTTACTATCCTTGCTAGTGCTATTTACGTAACCGCCTGTCGCTCCGTAATAATTATCCGTATCATACATATATAAATTAGGTCTATATACGTCCGCAGCCTTGAAGAAGAACTTCCCGAAAAAGAAAGTAAGCGTAGAAGTGATATCCTGGATTCCATATCTATTATCCACGATATTATTGCTCATCGCATAACCTATATTAACCTGAGGAAGGATCCTGAAAAAACTCCCTTCAAAGAACTCATGCCCCATCGTTAAAGATAGATAGTTTTTACCTGCCATCAAACCCGCATTCTCCTGAGAGAATTGAGTATAGAATGAAATTGTAGGATTCACATATTGTAAGAAAGGCAATTTCCAAAAGAAAAAATATTCCTGCCAAGCCAAACGAGTGATCTGGGTAGAAGGGTTATTTGCTCCGGCAACTCCTTGCGCAGCAGCGGAGTTGAATCCTCCTAATGCAGGAGATGTATAAGCTGCACTCTTTTGGAAAGTATTATAGAACCAAATACCTGCAGTAAAAGTTCCCCAACTGGTCTTCTCGAAATTATAATAGAATGCGTAGAACAAACCATCCGAACGTTTCATACCATTCTGTTCTTTTTTGAAACCCGGAACGTCCCCACCGCAAGTGGAACCTGTAGTAGGATTTCCCGCTAGAAAGTTTGTTTGAGTATCATAAGGGCAAGCAGAGTTTAACGTGTCGGGAGAAGGAGCTGAGAATGGGCTTAAGGAACCCGCAGAACCCTGTCCTGCATAACCCGGTCCGGCTCCTCCAGGATACATTTGAAATCTTCCGTCATTATCCCTATCATTACGTTCAGTTAATTGAAAGTTTCCCCAAAACTGTACCTGAAAACCTTTTAATGGAGTATTAAATGTTACGGTAGGTTGGTAAGAAGGAACGAATGTCATAGCCCTATAACTTTCGTTATCCCTGCGATTGGCGATCTCTCCGGAGAAACTAAGTCCCCGCCAAATAAAGTCCGTGACCACCTCGTGTATAACTTCTATAGAAGTATCTTCTGCCCCATTACCATTACTGGACCCGGCGCTAGGCCCATACATATTCGGAGGACCGGTCTCCACATGTCCTTGAGGTACATCGGAGACTTTTTGCGGAGCCGTTTTTTTATCTAAGGTAGAAGCGCCGGTATTCTGTTTTCCTTTTTCGTAACTTACCTGTGCTACGTTATCCTTATCTACATAACGAACATAATCATCATTCTCAGCGACCAGTACCTTCTCTTCGTCTTCTAAGATGATCTTACCCCGGACTACCTGTCCGTTTTTTAAACGAACAAAATCGGCTGAGAATACTTCTCCGAAACCAAAAAGAAAAAATATCCCTGCCGCATATGCAAACGAACGCTTCGGCCAAACTCCAAGGAACATAATTTTGTCTCCAATATAAACTAGGGCGGGCACCCTATTCTCTCGATTTTTCCCAAGTACATAGAGCGGTCTTCTACGGGACGAGAATCATCAAGAAGACGAAAAGAAATGTGTATTTATCTTAACTCGTCACTCAAAAAATTTTATTCTAAAAAATATTGATAATTTATTTCGGAACACTTGAAATATTTCGAATAATTTACATTTTCACCCAGTTTGGGATCGGGAACTTTTTGCCTTATTCTTTCCACACAATCACAACAAAGGCGGAATGAAAAGCCGAAGCCCTCCCGTATTTTTGTTTTCAAAGTGAGGTTTTCGCTTTCTATTAAATAGAGAGTGAATCCCAAAAATACAAAACAGAAGGACAATGATCTCCAAACGGAGTTAGATGCGGCGACCCAGAGGATCTCCGAGTTAGAGAGAAAATTAGAAAAACTCTACCACTCGGAATCAGATAATCGTCTGTTGAGATCTTTGATCGATCATTCCCCTTCCGCGATCACGATCCTGAACTCGGATACAGGTATATTCGAGGTAGTTAATTCAACTGCTGAAATTCTTTTCGGATATACTAGAGAAGAATTCTTAAAATTAGGTCCCGCCGATATTTCACCGGAATTTCAACCGGATGGCAAGATTTCCAGAGAATCCGCCCGTGAAAAAATATCCCTGGCATTAAAAGGAGAAACTCCAGTATTCAGATGGGAGCATTGTGATAAAAATAAACAGATCTTTCCTTGCGAAATACATTTAGTGAAGATCCCCGGTTCCAACAATCTAGTCCGGGGAAACATAATCGATCTCAGAAAAGAAATCGCGGCGGAAATCCTACTCAAAACGAGAGAAGAACAATTAGATCTAGTCATTAAAAGTGCAGACTTAGGATTCTGGGACTGGAATATTCCAAACGCATCAGTAATACCTAATGAACGGTGTGCAGAAATGCTTGGGTATACTCTAGAAGAATTCCTGCCCACTTCGGAATTTTGGAGGTCCAGAATCCATCCGGATGATATTTCCCTAATGATGGAAAGATTGGATCAACATACAGAAGGTAAATCCGAACTATTTGAAACAGACTTCAGAATGTTATGTAAGGATGGAACTTGGAAATGGATACGCTCTAGAGGAAAAGTTTGGGAAAGAGATAAAAACGGAGCCCCCGTCCGAGCACTCGGCATTCACATAGATATTACCGAAAAAAAAGAAACAGAAAAAATCCTAGAAGAAAAAGAAAGGAACCTAGACCTTGCAGTCCAAGGAGCCAATCTAGGTATATGGGATTATAATATTGTAACGAACGAACATCGTGTAGATGAGAACTGGCTAAAAATGCTTGGTTATCGTTTGGGGGAAATAACTCCTACTTACGAATTTTGGAATGAAAGTCTTCATCCAGAAGACAGGGACAAAACGAATATTGCCTGGCAAAATTATGCAAAAGGAGAATTGCCAGTCTACTCCACAGCATTCCGCTTAAAATGTAAAGATGAGTCTTATAAATGGATCTTAACTAGAGGAAAAATAGCAGAGAGGGATCCTAATGGAAACCCAGTTCGAATGATCGGTATCCATATAGATATCTCAGAACAAAAACAAATAGAAGACGAATTAAGAGAAACAAAACTTTTCCTAGACAGAGCCCAAAAGACTGCAAAAATAGGAAGCTGGGAATATGACATACCCTCCGGAAAGATGACTGCTTCCGAAGGACTATACCAAATATTAGAAACGAATGATAGAATGCTTGTACCTACATTTGATTATATGCATCCGGATGATAGGGAAAGAGTAGAAGAACATTTCAAAAGATCCGTGATAGAAGGGGTCTCAGCAGAAATTGAATATAGATCCATTACAACATCAGGAAAGGAGAAGATACTTTTAAACAGAACTGATTTTATCAAAGATTCAGAAGGAAAAGTACTTAAACTTTTAGGAACGGTCCAAGATATCAGCGATGAGATCCAAAGAAAAAAAGAAGAAGAATATAAAAGAAATATAGAACGTCTAACTTCTTCCATTTCTACCGAGCTTATCAATCAACCTATCTTAGAAATTGAAGAAGCGATCTCGAGTGCGGTTCGGAAGATCGTTAAAACTTTCAAAATGTCCAGGGGAAATCTAGTCTTATACGACATGGAAAAATTAACCAGGACGCTTACATACGAATTCATTGATCCGAAATCCAATAACCAAGATGCGAGCTGGCCTAAGGAAAGCCCGATAGATCCGAATAATTTCCTTACAAAGAAGATCTTAGATGGGAATATATTTCTGCTAAGCCAGGACGATTTTCCAGAATCGGATATCAAAAACAAATTGAAACTTTTACATATCGAGTTCTTGATCGCGATTCCTCTTACCTTAGAAGGAAAAGTAGTCGGAGCCTTAGGAATGAATAACGAAGTTCCTTTGAACAAAGCCGATCTAAAATTAGGAGAATTCGAACTCGCAAGTTTAAAAGCGATCGGAGAAATTCTTACTAACGCGATAGAAAGAAAAAGAAAACATAGTGAACTCATTACAGAAAGAGACCTTCTTGCTGAGATCATGAAAACATCAGTAGCTGCGATCACCGTATTAAGTCCTGAAGGAAAAATTTTATACGCAAATTCCTCCGCAGAAAAAGTTCTGGGCTTAAATGTAGATCAGATACAAAAAAGAAAATATAATGCGCCCGAATGGAAGGCAACTTCAATTGATGGTGGAGAATGGACCGCGGAGGATCAACCGTTCACACGAGTACTTACCTCTGGGCAACCCGTATTTGATATTCGACATGCGATAGAAGATGAATTCGGAAATAAAAAATTCTTATCCATCAATGGAGCTCCGATCAAAGATGTTTCCGGAAAAATAAAAAATCTCGTTTTCCTAGTCACGGATATTACTGAATCACTTCAGGCAGAAAGGGCCTTAAAGTTGAGCGAAGAAAGACTCAGGCTCGCTTTAAACGCATCTAAAATGGGAACTTGGAGCTGGAATCTAAAAGACAGAACAGCCCATTGGTCTTCTGATACCGCTTCCATTTTCGGGGTTGACCTACAGGATTTCGATAATGCTACTTCAGTGTTTATGGATCTTGTCCATCCAGACGATCAAAACCTGATCCGAAAATCGGTAAAATCTAGCCTGCTAGGAAAAGAGAATGCGATCAATTTAGAATATAGGGTTTTCCATCCGGATGGAACTATTCATTGGTTAGAAGTCAAAGGCCAAGTATACCGTAACTCTAAAAAGGTTCCGGGAAGAATGGCAGGGATCGTGGCAGATATCACCGATAGAAAAAAATCGGAAGAAAAATTAAAGGCGAGCGAGGCGAGGTTCCAAACCTTCTATAGATTCGCAAACGAGGCAATCATCTTCTTAGATCCAAGAACGGAAAGTATCTTGGACACTAACCCCGCTTTCCTAAGAATATTCGGTTTTCATCAAAAAGACATTCATTCTGTTTCTCCTGTGTCCTTATTTACTTCCGATTCTTGGGCTACATTACATGCAAGGATACGTTCTTTCGAAAGTTCCGAAAACCTGGAACTGAGAGCAATACGTTGGAACGGCCAAGTGTTTTCCGCAATAGGAAGTGTTCATTTTTATACGGAAAAAGATACTTACGTAGCTGCAGTCAGCCTTTTAGATACTTCTGCCATCCAAGAGGTGGAAGAATTAAAAGTGATTAACGATGAGATTTCTGTCAGGAACAGACTGATAGAGATGCAAAAAAATGAGTTATTAGAAACATTAGAAAACCTTAAAAAAGCCCAGGCTCAACTCATCCAATCCGAAAAGATGGCTGCACTAGGACAATTGATCGCGGGCGTGGCTCATGAGATCAATAATCCAATTGGAGCAGTACAAGCATCCAATCAAAACCTGCAAGAATGCCTAATACGTTTCCAAACAATTTTACCTGACGTACAAAATGTATTAACAGTAATGAATTCGGAACAGGTAGAATCCTTCCGTCAATTTTTAAGCCTGGTTCGACAACCAAAAGACCAATTGGCAGGAATGGAGGAAAGGAATGCCAAAAAAAGTATAGCAGCTCAATTACAGGAATTGAATATTCCTTCTCCTTATGCGATCGCGGATACTTTAACCGATATGGGATTTAAAGAATTGCCTAAGTTAGCACTTCCCTTTCTGGTCTGCGAAAAAGCAAACGTGCTCTTGGAATATTCCGCATTGGAAGCATTCTTTTTCTCAAACACGAACACGATACAGATCGCAGTAGACCGGGTTTCCAAGATCTTATACGCTTTAAAAAACTTTTCTCATTTCGATACTACTTCGGAAAAAATCCCTGCATCTATTACGGAAAATATAGAAACAGTCCTTACGATCTACCAAAACCAACTCAAAAAAGGGATCCAAATCTCAAAGGAATACGAAAATATTCCAAAAATATTATGTTATCCGGACGATCTCATCCATGTATGGACAAATCTAATCTATAATTCTCTGCAAGCGATGGAGTTCAGAGGAACAATCGAGATCAAAGTTTATCAAAAAGTTGACTTTATCTGCGTAGAGGTAATAGACAATGGACCTGGGATTCCTGAAAATATTTTAGATAAAATTTTCCAACCATTCTTCACTACAAAACTTCCGGGAGAAGGAAGCGGTTTAGGGTTGGATATTGTGAAAAAGATCGTAGAAAAACACGAAGGAAAGATAGAAGTAGAAACAAGACCCGGATTTACAATGTTCCGGATCCTGCTTCCTTTTTTAGAAGTTAAAGTTTAAACTTATCCACTGACTTCAAGAGTCCTTCGGATTGTTGGTGCATTTCACCGGAGTAAGAAGTCAAATCATCCGCTCCGGAAGCAACCTCCTGGGTCCCTTCAGAGATACTGACGATCGTCTTAGTGATCTCATCAGTTGCCCTCTTCTGTTCCTGGACTGCTTCTTCTATCTGTAAACTGAAACTCATCAAAAAATTCGCTGATTGATGGATGTCTTGAGTATTCTTCTCTTGGGTTTTAACGGACTCTAATACCTTCTTCGCAGATAATCCAAAAGAATCCACTGAGGTTCTAAGCTTACGAAGTATATCACTCGCCTCTTTTACCTTAGTGTTCCCGTTATGAACTGCATTATTCGTGGAATCCACAAGCTCTCCAATCTCTTGGACAGAAGAAGAAGTTTGAGATGCAAGTTTACTAATCTCTTCTGCAACTACCGCAAATCCTTTACCTGCTTCTCCTGCTCTTGCCGCTTCAATCGCAGCATTCAATGCAAGAAGGTTTGTTTTTTCAGAAATCTCAGTGATGATTGATAAGATCTCATTGATACGACTCGCACTTTCTCCAATCTCATCCATCGCTTGGTTCGTAGCACCCATCGCATTTTCACCGGTAACAGCACGTTCTTGGGATTCGGATGCCACTTGGGATAATGTTTGCATCTCGTTATTAATAGTTCCAATCTGTTCTCTCAACAGAACTACATTCGTATCTATCTCCTTCATATTCTCGATCGCTTTTTCCATCGATCTACGAACATTCTCTGCAGAAGCCGCAAGCTCCTCTACCGCTGCCGAGGATTCTTCAGCTGCTGACGCCTGTGCTTGTGCTACATCCGAGAAATTACGACTGGACTCTGCCATTTGATCTGATGTACTATTTAATTTGGTAGAAGAAGTTTTGATATCCAAGATGATCTTTGATAGATTCACCTTCATTAGATCCATTGACTTAAGTAACTTGCCTATCTCGTCTTCTCTTGCTATCTCTATATGAGAAGTTAGATCCCCATCCGCAATCTTCTCCGAAAAACCGATCGCTTCCAATAAACCACTAGTAATGAGTTTATTAAAGATCAAGTTCAGAATGATCAGGATTACTACCATTATCACGAGAGATGATAATATCGTCTGCAATATCACTCCTCTCATATCAGACCAAAAAATCGAATCTGGGATCGATACTTCTACCGCCCAAGGTTTATCATAATTTCCTAATAAAAATGGGAAAAAGTATCTGGTATGACCGGAACCCTTGATCTGAAAATCTTCTCCTTTCAGACTCAGCTCTTTCACTTGGGCACGGATATTTTCTTCCGGGATTGCCTTACCCACCAAGGAAGGATCTCCACCATTCGCTGCATAAAGCCCGTCAGGTGAAACTAACGCAAGATAACCTTCTCCTCTAAATGGTCGGATTGGCCCCAATAATTCCTGGAGATTTGCCATGGCAATATCTGTCCCGACTGTTCCTACAAACTTTCCGTTTCGTAGGATTGGTTTTACCATAGAAACCATGAGTACATCCTTTCCACTTACTGAATATACATACGGGTCTGAGATAAAATCTTTTTGGGTCTTTTTAGGAATTCTATAATAAAAGCTGATCGTATCATCAACGTCATACGATTCTGCGAATGTGATCTTCAAGTCACCAGTTGCCCTATTCCAATAAGGGATAAACCTACCTGTAGCATCATGATAAGGAGTATTTTTATATCTTGCATCCTGCCCATCAAAAGCATTTGGCTCGTATAGCACCCAGGTCCCGAAAAAATGAGAATCTGTTTCGGCTAACTTTTTAAGGGAAGAGATCATCTCCTCCCTATTAGGATGGGAAGTTTCCAACATAAATTGGAACCCTCTTAAAGATCCTAAAACGGAATTCAAAAAATTTGAAATTTCGTATTGATACCGTTTACCAGCCATGGTAGATCCCGAATCCACCTGAGACTTTAAGCTAAAATAAGAGGAGAATGAATTTATACCAGCGAGAACAAAAGAGCCCGTCAAAAGTACTATCGCTAAGTAGAGTGAAATCCTGTATCTGATACTCATAGTAAAAGCCCGAAATTATATTTTATTCTGATTTGGGAAAGGAGAAGCGAAAAATAGTGCAGCCGGGTTCACTTTCCCAATTCCAACTGCCTCCATATTTTTTGGAAATAGAAGCGGCAACCGCAAGTCCTATACCTGCACCTACTCCTTCCGATTTTCCGGAAGATAAAACTTCTCCCACTTGTTCTCTAATGTTTTTAGGAATGCCGGAACCACTGTCTTCCACTTCACAGACAATCTTTGATTCCGCATCATAGATATTTACCTTAAGTTTTCCTTCACCGGACATTGCTTGGTATGCATTATCCACTATTTGTGTCCAAAGTCTCACCAAATCTTCCGGAATACATCTCATAGTTGCTTCAGAGATATAATTTCTTTCCACTGTGACCCTATTACCGCCTGCACCCTCGTATACACCGAGCACAACTTCCATAGTATCCGAAACTTTTACCCATCTTTCTTTGTCTTCTTTCGCGGTCCCCGAATAGGTTTCCAACGCGGATACAATTTTATACATTCTGTCGGTGGATCTATGAATAACTTCCTCTGAAATTTCCAGTCCTCTGACTGCCATTAAAAATTCGGAGATACGTTCCCATTCGGAACATCTACATAACTGAAGAATGAATTCAGGACAATCCACAAAACCGAGCTCAGCCACTACTGCCGCCTTATCCCCCGCATCCTCTATTTGTTCCTGTCTTAAGAATGCCTCCATGGCATGCCGGGTTTCTCTGAACTTTTTACCGATCTGTTCTTTATCGTTTTCTAATGTTCTTTTTAAGGCGATAGTAAAAAATCCCCTCTCCGACTCACTTGCCTTGCTTAAATATTCAAAAAGAAAGGGCAGAAGTATCGTAATTCTTTTTACATAAAAGGAAATATTTTCCCTAGATGCTCCGATCGCACCTAATGGATTGTTGATTTGGTGGCTAACTGCGCCGGAGATCCTACCTATGGCAGCCAATCTTTCGTTTCTAAGTAAGGTTTCTTGTGCTGTTTTTAATTCCCCTAAGGTAACTTCTAATTCTTCTTTTTGGAGTCGGATAATCTCGTTACGCGAATAGATCTCAGCTGATTCTCTTAAGATCTTTTCGGACCGGATCTGCTGATCAATCGCAGCCAGTAACTTCTCCTTCATATTCTCCAATGTTACAAAAAGATGATGGATCTCATCTTGGAATTTTCTGGTAGGTATCTGAGCCGAATAATTTCCGGCTCCTAAAGAATCTGCAAACGTAGTGGCTTCCGACAGTCCTTCTGAAACAAACTTACAAAAGAATCTATCCAGAAAGTATAAACACACGGGTAATAAGGCAAATGTGATGAGTAAACATCTTAGAATAATCGGCCCGAGATCATTCCAAAGAACAGAATCCGGAACATATACTTCTATAGCCCAGTTCTTTCCGTAAGTTCCCATGCTGAATGGAAATATGTAGGAGTTCCCACCTTCTACTGGATAAGCAAAAGGTTGTCCGGAAGCTAAGGATTTTTGAATGGACTCTTTTACTTCAGGAGTTCCTGCATTTTTTCCTTGCAGGATACCTTTAGCACCATGGACTGCATATTTGCCACCAGGAGAGATCAATGCCAAATGTCCGTCACCAAATGGCCTCTTGGAAAACAGCTCTTCTTCCAGATCGGAAAGTTTTAAGTCCAGGCCCACTATTCCTATAAACCTTCCTTGGCGGCTGATCGGCCGGATCAAGGAGATCATAAAAATATTCACTCCATCTAATGGATAAAAATAAGGTTCTCCGACAAAGTCACTTAACGTGGCTTTTGGGATCTGGTAATAGTTGCCACTTTCGTCGGTATTATCATAATAAACACTTTCTTCTAAACTGATCTCGTCCGGATTTTTGACACTCCTATGGAAGTATGGAACGAATCTACCTTTAGGGTTGGACCCTTTACGGCCTATAAACGAAGCATCCCTTCCATCAAAAAGATTCGGTTCAAAAACCGCACCTGCTCCTAAAAATCTTTTATCATTTTGGAAAAGATCCAATAGATCTTTTTCAACGGAATCGCGAGAAGGACGAGTAAGCTCCCAACGAGTTTTAGCTTCTCCTACCCTGGAAATTGCTTCTGAAAAAATTTTACGTACTTCGAAGGATGCGCCTTCTGCTTTTGCAAATGCAGCTTCTTGAGAAGAAACTTTGGAATCATAAAATGCGGATGCAGCCACTAACATTGTTAGCAGAACGGAAAATGCAAATAGGACAATAGCGCAATAAAGAGAGAAGCGCGTTCGAAGGCTCATTATGCCCCCCTATTTATTTAAGGGCTGAGGTGATAGTGGTTACTAATTCTTTTTCGTCCCAGGGCTTTTTCAAGTAGCTGTATAAATTGATCTCTTTCTTTAAAGCTTCGACGGAAGCAATATCAGCATGACCTGTGATGATTATCTTTTGGATCTCCGGATATCTTTGATGAACGATCCTCAAAAATTCGTCCCCTTTGATATTAGGCATCAGCCAATCAGAGATTACGATCAGGATCTTGACTCCTTCCGTTACCAATTCTTCAATGATCTGCATCGCTTCAGACGCATCTAGAGCAGTCTCATAACGATAAGTATCACCCAGATGTCTTTTGACTTGGGACTTCATACTCATCAAAATGAGCGCTTCATCATCAACAAAAAGAATCGCTTTCTCCACCGCTCCCCCGGTACCAACGTATAAATTAGACGAACAAAAACGAAAAAACCCCGGCTCAAAATCCGGAGCAAAACAAGGATACTTACTCTATAAATTATGTTTGCAACTCATTTTCGACTTTATCCCCGAAAGAATGAGTTACAAGACCACCTGAAAAAAATAGACCAAAGTACCTATTCAATAATTTTTATCGAAACCGGGGTTATGTCGGGAGAAGGCTGCATAATCAGATATCCTTGGGAATATTCTATCCCCAGAGAGCGTACAACTTTCAGTTCCTCCGGAGTAGAAACGAATTCCGCGACTACTTTCGCTCCAATTCTATGCGCAAGTTCTGTGATTGCAGAAGTCAAAATGAATGCTGTCCGATTCCTTTCCAGAGACTGGATAAATTTTCCATCTATCTTGATGAAGTCGGGTTGGATCTCCAGTAATCTGGAAAAATTCGAGTGCTCTACTCCGAAATCGTCGATTGCAATTTTTGTTCCCAATTCTTTCAGCTCAGCGATCACTTTCAGTCTTTCCGGATTTCCGTGAAAACTTGCAGTTTCTAAAATTTCAAAAGTCACTCTGGAAGGATTAATCCCATAATGTTCCATCCGAGAAGCCGCCCATTTGGGGAAACTCGGACTTTCTAATTCTGTTTCCGACAGATTGATGGAAAATGAATAAGAAGAATCTGAAAATTTACGAAGTGCTTTTTCAAAAAGTATAGGACTGATCCTTCTCAAAAGACCGGTGGACTTTGCCAGATACAAAAAGCTCGCAGGTGCATAAACTTTCCCGTCTTCCACGATCCTAGCAAGGCATTCGAATTTTTCTACCTTACCGGTTTGGTTGTCCATGATCCCTTGGAAATATGGTACAACATTGCCGGAATGGATTGCCTGGTTCAGTCTTTTTCCAAGATCCATATTAATCTTGTAAAGATCTTGGTCGTCCATCTTCTCAGAATAGGAATAAATACCTGATTCCGAGTCGAATTCAGGCTCTTGGCTTGCTTTGACGAGTGCAAGCCTTGCCTTATAATATAGATCTTTTTTTCCATTCGCAGTGGCTATGGTCGCATTGATCCGGAAGGAAATTCCGGAAGCCGTAAAATAATCGGAGCGAAGAAGGATCCGAAATGCGATCAAATGAGGTAAAAACTCCTCTTCCGACACTTTGGAGAGAATCGCTACCTCGTCCTCATACACATGGAAAATTTCACCATAGTTCCCAAGAATAGATTTCATCGAATCCAGGAACTTCTTCATTAAATCCTTATAGAGAGAAACTCCAAAATCTCTAGTGGTCAAAGAAGTAGATTCGATTCGTATTAATGCGAGAAGAGAATCTTCTTTTTCTTCTGCCGCGAGATCTAATCTTCTTCTTAAGGACTCCAAATTGGGAAGCCCCGAATCTCTATTATAAAGAAGTGCTTCTTCTAATTTTTTATTTAACTCGGAAAGGGAAAGATCTGATTCGTAAGAACGGACAGCTTCTTTCACTGTCATGAGTAGGTCGTTTGAGTCCCAGGGTTTGGAAAGATATCTGTATAAGTTCGCCTTATTCAAAGCATTTCCCACGGACTCTGCACTCGCCTGTCCAGTGAGCATGATCTTTCTGGTATTCGGATTTGTTTCTTGGATTCGAATTAAGAACTCATCCCCTCTAATCCCAGGCATTACCTGGTCGCTTAATATTACAGGGATATGAATTCCTGCCTGGTTACACTCTTCCACTATTTGGAGAGCGAGTTCGGCGCTGTCGGCCGCTTCTATTTGGTAACTTTTTCCGAAGGCGGACTTGAGTTGCTCCTTTAGTCCCCTCAGGATGATCAGCTCGTCGTCTACGCATAAAATCACCGATCTTTTAGGCGATTCTTCTGATGATCCATTTTCTTGGTTTTTCACGATAGGATACTCGTAGAACTTGGAATTAGACGCCGAAAAAAAGATTTTCCGGCCCGGACAAAAGAATATTTTTATTCTTAGAGAGCGTCATGATAAAGATTATTTTTGAAAATGATAAGGAAGTATTCCTCGAGCCTTCCGAATTAAACAAGTCATTATTACAAATTTCACTGGATGCAGGCATCCCTCATATACACGCATGTGGAGGTAACGCACGTTGTTCTACTTGTAGGGTATTGATCCAAGAAGGAGATGAATATCTTCTTGCCCGCAACGAAAAAGAAACGGTGTTAGCTCAAAAGAAGGGATTCCCGGATAACGTAAGACTCGCCTGTCAAACGAAAACCACAGGTGATATCGTACTCAGAAGATTAGTTATAGATGAAGCGGATAAGGCTCTTGCTTCTACATTCTCAGATCTGATCTCCGGGATAGAAAAACCTGTTGCGATCTTATTTAGTGATATTAGAGGTTTTACAAGTTTTTCGGAAAGCCATCTACCTTATGATGTGATCCATATTCTGAATCGTTACTTTTATAGGATGGGAGATAAGGTCCTAAAGTATGGTGGGATTATTGATAAGTATATAGGTGATGGGCTCATGGCGATCTTCGGTTTAGAAGACCCTGATCCGGTCCGTGCAAATCTAAATGCGATCCGCTCAGCATTGGAAATGAGATCAGAATTAGAAAGTTTGAATACGTATCTCCAAAATCATTTGGGTTCCGAATTCGAAATAGGCATCGGTATCAATTACGGAACTGCGATCCTAGGAAAATTAGGTCACCCATTGAGTATGTCTTTCACTGCGATTGGAGACACTGTCAACTCTGCAAGCAGGATAGAAACAACCACTAAGAAGGCTGGAGCAAAGATCTTAATCTCCCAAAAGGTTTATGAATCCGTAAAGGACAGAGTTCAGAAGGGAAGAAGTTTCGAAACAAAACTGAAAGGCAAAACAGGAAACTATAGAGTCCACGAAGTATTAGGAACCAAAAATAATTGTGAAGGAAGTACCTGGCAAGAAACAGGATATAGGATCTGGGATAAGATCGATCCTACGGAGGTCGGAGCCTGGCTTCGTATGGTATTTCACGCCTCTTCTATCTTCTCCGCTGATGGAGAATGGTTAGGTCTCGATGGCTCGATCCGTTTTCCTACGATCTTAAACGATGAGAATAATCGTGGAGTCGCAAAACAAATTGAAGCGATCATTCATTTAAGGGAAGAAATGGAAAAAGAAGGAAGAGTTGGAATTCCTTCTCTTGCGGATATGATCGCTCTTTCTGGAGCACTCGCGCTCCAAAAAGCAGGAGGACCTCAGGTCCATATTCTAACAGGCAGAAAGGATTCGAGTTATCCAAACGGAAGAATGCTTATGCCTGTGGATAGTCCGGACGTAAAGGATTCTTTGGATTATTTTTCTATGATGGGATTTTCCACAAGAGATACGGTTCTATTAATGGGAGTCCATACATTGGGTTGGCATTCCAAGGGTTCTTTTACGGAGACTCCGAATATATTCAATAATCATTATTTTAGGGATCTACTTTTAGATGGCGGAGTCAGAATGCTCGCAACAGACAGGGCACTACTCGGCTCTGAAGAGACCAAAAGAATGGTGACTGAATACGCGCTCAACGAGTCCTTATTTTTCAAAGACTTCCAAGGACTTTACCAAAGATTGGTAGAACAAAAACGATTGGAAGAATCCTGACTCCGTTTTTTTCTGGAATTAGATGCGATTCCAACCCGCTTTAGACAAGATCCCGGCTTACGAGGCCGGCAAACCGATTGAACTAGTTGTACGTGAATACGGAATTTCTCCGGAGAAAGTTCTCAAACTTGCCTCCAATGAGAATCCTTATGGTGTATCTCCCAAGGTTTCCGAGGTCATTAAAGAAGCGGTCTATAAGATGCCTTTATATCCCGATGACTCCTATAAGGCATTAAAAGATGCACTTGCAAATGCACATGAAGTAGATGCAAAAAACGTAATACAAGGGAACGGTAGTGACCAGATATTCGATTTTGCAACAAGATCTGTTCTAAATTCAGGAGATCGGATCCTCCAAAACGGCAAAACATTCTCTATGTATTCTATTTACGCCGGACAATGTGGGGCGGAAACAATCCAAACCAGTTCCGAACTTCATGATCTGGACCAATTTTTAGATCTGTATAAAAAACATTCCCCTAAGATCATATTCATCTGCACTCCTTGTAATCCGATCGGAGACGCTTTGGATCAGTCCGACCTATACACTTTTCTCCAAAAAATTTCCCCCGATACAATGGTGGTTTTGGATGCGGCTTATATGGAGTTCGGAAAAACCAGGGATCCTAAAAAAGAAGTCAAAGCAGCTGATGTAATTTCAAAATTCCCGAATGTATTATATACAAATACATTCTCCAAAATTTACGGATTAGGTGGAATGAGAATCGGATATGGAATCGCTTCCGAAGAAATGATCCGCGCATTCTACAAATTGAGACCTCCATTCAATGTTTCTCAACTTTCTCAATTAGCTGCTGCAACCGCATTAGCCGATAGAGAATTTGTGGAGAATTATCTCAAATCAAACTTAAAAGAAATGATCCGTTACGAAGAATTCGCAAAGAAGAAGGGACTTTTTTACTTCGAATCCTATGCAAACTTTATCACGATCAAATTGGACCAAGCAAAATTGGATTCCACCCAAACCTTCGAGACATTGCTGAAGGAAGGGATTATATTAAGAAATCTGAAAAGTTACGGATTGAATGCTTTGAGAATCACAATAGGAAGGCCGGAACAGAACGACCGAGTGTTAGAAAGACTTTCGGAACTTCTATAGTTGCGCGTCTATTTTTCGTATAGATCTGGTCTTAGTCGGACCACTTTTTCGTCTCTGCTTTCTGCCTTTTTAGTGGAGAAATTTACAGCTTCCGAACGAGCAAATTCCTTTCTGACTTGGATCGGTCCAGCGGATTGAAATTGGCTTTTTTCGTTTTTCTCTTTTTCGGATCGAAACATTCGAAACCTCCTTTTTTCGTCTTGATGGGTAAGACCCGCAGTTTCCATATTTAGTTTCGTCTCGAAACAGCGATTTCCTTACCGTATTATGTCAAAATTTTCTAGTTCTTTACTAACTTACTCCCTATCTACAACAAGTGAATGACTAGAATATTACAGAAAGATATTTCTTTTAAAGCGAAGGTAGGAACTCCTTTCCGAAAGCCCCCCGAGGGAAATTTCGAAAAGAAGTCTAGATTTGATTAAGCTGCAACAGAAGATCCAGATTTTTGGGACAATACACCTACTCCGGATAAAGTATCCTTCACAGGGCAGATCCTTTCTATATGAGCAAGTAGTGAATCCACATTCTCTTTAGGAGAATCTGTTTGGATATCTACTCTGTATCGGATTTGCGAAAACCCAGGACGAACTGGCGCAATTTCTTGGAACCCGTCCAAATCCAGATCTCCTTCCACAAATACATGGAAATCCTTTAATTCTACCTTATGGGCTGGAGCGTAAAGAGAAACCAAAACTCCGACACAACTTGCTAGTCCACCTAACACGAGTTCTACTGGATTTGGTCCTTGGTCCGTGCCACCTAAAATTTCAGGTTCGTCCACTACCCATTTATGATTCCTGGATTGTAGGTTTAATTTCAAACCTCCTGCCCAAGAAGCCTTACTTTCGAATACAGTATTTGCCATATCTTCCTCCCGAAGTTAAAATCATTCGGGACTTTGGCTTTTAGATGGGAAGAACTTAATATGCTATTACGGATATTTTAGACGCTTTATTGAACAAAGAAATGGACCCTTGCCCAATCACTTAGTCTTACATTTTTTCGCCAGGCAATTCACTGGCTTGTTTGATCCAGGAAGAAAGTTGGGCTTCGTCTATTTTATCGTTCTCTTTGATATCCAAGTAGCGAACTTCCTTCTGTTTGGATTCACCTGGAGGAAGTGGTTTCAAATGGCTTCCTCTAAAGAAGGCAATCTTAACGTATTTATTAAAAACATGAATCCCAAGAAACCAACCATCTCCTTCTATCCCATATAAAGGAGAGTTCCATTTTACCGCCTTGTATACATAAGGAACAGTGCGGACTATAATTTCGTCCAGCTTACGCCCAATTTCTTTTTTCCAACCGGGCATTGCGGAGATATATTCTTGGACCGGGCCGTCACCATACCCTTTTGTGATTTGGGGATTACCTCCCGAAAGTAAGACCGGCGCTTTTTTCTTAATTACGGACTTCTTTGCAGGCAGCTTGCTAGTCTTAGATGATTTTTTAACCGCAGGTTTAACTTTTACCTTCTTTGCTGATACCTTCTTCTTAATCATCTAATCCCTTTCCTTTCAGAATATGGGGGATATATTTTTTAATCCTCTCTTCTCTGGTCTTAGATTGTTTTGCGGAGGAAAAATGAAGAAGATAACCTCTTTGCCTTCCTGGAGTTAATGAGTCGAAAGCGGATTTTAAGTTGGGAGATTCTTCTAACTTGCTTAGGAATTCCTCAGGCATATCAAACTCTTTTGTCTTTTTGAAATTTACTTTTAGGCCTGACTTCTCTACTTCTATCGCATTTTTGATATAAGATTTCAAAGCAGTTTTTAGCTTATCGATTTCTTTCAGATTTGTAAATCGAATCTGGCGAGCGGACTGCACGTTCTTGGTTTGTTGGATTAAAATTCCTTTTGGATCTTTTAATAGTGCGCCTTTGAAAAACAAAAATGCACAATATTCTTTGAATCCATGTATCAAAACTATATTATTGTCTTGAGTTGTATAACAAGGCTGACCCCATTTTAATTCTTCGGTAAGTCCGGAAGCTAAAGCGATCTTACGTAAAGCCTCGTATTCTTTCTTCCATTGTTTAGCCTTATTAAAAAAGAAATCAACCTTAGGATTCATTGATGGATCACCCTTGCAATTTTCTATCAGCGGGTCTGAAATACCAGGATACTACCGTGAGCACCAGCAATAATACAGGTCCAAAATATTCTTTTGCACCATCTCCCGCCGCAAAATGAGAGAACACTGCTCCAGACATTGTAAAGAAAAATCCAGCATAAGCCCATTCCTTTACTAAAGGATATTTAGGAACAAGCACTGCGATCACTCCTAACAATTTCCAAACGCCTAATATGATCATCAAATAAGCAGGATAACCTAAATGAGCAAACATATCTGCTTCTTCTTTCATTTGGATCGCCTGAACGATCCCAGTTGATACCATTCCCAAAGAAAGCCAAGCAGTAGCGATCCAGTATATAATCTTATTTCTCATGTTTAATATCCTATTTTAATTTATTTGCGACTTCTTGTAATCTATTATGAGCCATATTGATACCTTGGGCAAAAGGCAGCTTTAATAGTTGGTCTCTAAGTGAGACAGACTTGAATACTATGTGCATAGTAAGTTTACTTTTCTCTTCGCCAAGGGATTCGAATTCTAAGAACTCAAGCTGGGGTGGAAAAGTGGAATTTTCCATTTCGAAAGTGCGGGTGATCTTTTGGTCCGGAACAAATTCATGGATAACGCCGTTAAATCCGTGTTTGTTTCCGTGAGGATCCGTGGTTTCATATTGAAAGCTGCCGTGCTTCTTACCTTCTAACTTTAATACTTTGGTTCCCATCCATTCTTCTACAATCTCCGGCTCTATATGCGCCTTAAAAAGTAGATCCAAGGGAAGATCAAATTCCCTGATGATCAGCAATTCTTGTTTGCCATCTTCTGCATCAATTTTGGTTTTTCTTTCCATATTCTATTTTCTTGATCTGTATTTTTTCATTACGGATTCCAGCTTATTGAAACGATCGTCCCACATATTACGGAATGGTTCTATAAAATCGGCAATTTCTTTCATTTTATTCGGATTCAGTTGGTAATAGACTTCTCTGCCGTTTTGCTCTTGTTTTAACAATTCACACTCGGTGAGTATCTGCAAATGTTTAGAAACAGTGGGCCTGGCAGTATCAAAATTAGAAGCGATAGCTCCCGCAGTCATTGCCTGAGAGGCCACCAACAGTAGTATAGCCCGTCGAGTGGGATCTGCGATTGCCTGGAATACGTCCCTTCTTAGATTCATTATGTAGCCACTTAGCTACAAATTAAAATGTAGCCACTTAACTACGCAACAAATATTTGAAATTTTTTCACAAAGAGATACTGATGTTGGAATTCCTACATGGATTTTAAGAATAGGATTTGGTTGACGGAGCGAGGATCTTGTGATATGCGAAATGCGGTCTCCCACGGGCCACTCCCCCCTTCCCAATGCAGGGCGGGGGCGATCTTCATTTCAAGTAGGAGTTCCTACATAGAATTATTTATTCGTAATTTTTTCCGGAGATCTTTTTCCAGATGGAAGCAAGATGTTCTTTAATCTTTCCTTCCATACCGTTTTTGGTAGGCTTATAGAATTGAGGAGGATTGGCCGAGAGATCATCCGGGAAATAGGAGAATGGTACAAATCCGCCAAAATCATGAGGATACTTATAACCCTGCCCGGCTCCTTCTTTTTTATGAGTAGAAGTAGGAGCATTTCTGAGTCGATTCGGTATCTTTAAACTCGGCCCCCTTTCTTTCACGAATGAAAGTGCGGAACCTATTCCCAAGTATGAAGCATTGGACTTAGGGCAAGACGCTAAGAACGTAGTGACCTGTCCTAAAACGATCCTTCCTTCAGGCATCCCGATTGTCTCTAATGCATGAAGTCCAGCGACTGCTAAAGGTAAACCATGGACGGAGGCATTTCCAATATCTTCAGAGGCCAGGATGATAAGTCGCCTTGCGATAAAGAGTGGGTCTTCTCCGCCTTCTAACATCATTGCCAAATAGAATAATGCTGCGTCTGGATCGCTTCCGCGCACCGACTTGATGAATGCGGAGATCACATCGTAATGACTTTCCCCACTTTGGTCGTATTCGATTACCCTGCTTTCTAAAAATGTTTCTATATCGCCGGTCTCTATCTGAGCTCCGGAATCTCTGGAAAGAACAAGTCCTTCTAAATTAGAGAGAAGTTTTCTTGCGTCTCCTCCTGAATAACGGACGAGCAAAGAACTTGCTTCTTTTGTAATATCCGGTTTTGGATCTAAAGATTCTATTCCTCTGGAAAGTATTTCCAAAAGATCATTCTCTCCCAATGGTTCCAGCCTGAGAACTTGGCATCTGGATAATAGTGGTCTTGTAATTCGAAAGGAAGGGTTCTCGGTTGTTGCTCCGATAAGAACTATTCCGCCAGTTTCCACTCCCTTTAATAAGCTATCTTGTTGAGAAGAACTGAAACGATGGATTTCATCTAAAAAAAGTAATATACTTCCTTCTTTTTCGGATCTTTCTAATAGTTTTTTAATGTCCGCAACACCTGTAGTGACTGCGTTGTATTCTACAAAAGGTAGTTTCCAGGTATTACCTAAGATCCTTGCGATCGTGGATTTACCTGTGCCGGGAGGTCCGTATAGTAGAATACTTACCGGTTCTTTATATTTTTGTAATTGAAGTTTTGCCTTTTCCTGTCCTATGACCTGAGCAAAAGAACTAGGCCTGATCTTATGAGGAAGAGGTGCTCTTTCAAATAGACTGCCCAAGTTCTTCTTCCAATTCTCTTTGGATCTTACGTATACAGGAACGGATGGTAGAATTGCATACGTCACAGGCGCTATGACAGCATACTAAGGATTGTTCTCTGATCTTTCCATCCAATACATTCTCGACCAATTCGGAAATACGAACTGGTAACGCGAACCAATCTAAATTTTCTAAAATTAGTTCTTTTCTGGTTTTAGGAATGAGTCTGGGAGAATCGTCCTTCATCTAAACTTTTGTACCTTTGTTTATAACTTACGTCAATCTGAATGTTCAGATCCCGATCCATCCGCCCTTTATTAGATAGTAATAAAGAATGAAACGAGGGATCCTAAAAAGTGCAGCCGCGAAAAAAAGATCAATCCTCATCTTCATTACACCCGCGGCCACCGAAGTCCATGAATAAGGTAACGGAGTAAGGGCCGCAAGCACCACCGCCCAAAAGCCGAATCTTTTTACGTAACCTTCTAATTTTTCTTCGTGGTTTCGAATGAATTTGGAGAATACGGTTAACTTCGGAAGAAGGAATCTTCCTTGAGAATAAGAACATCCTCCTGCAAGTAAAGACCCGACAGAAGCAAAGAAGATTACCCAAAAATCAGGCATCTTTGCAGCTACTGCCAGGATCAAAAATGTATCCGGAGGAAAGAATACGTGTATTGAGTCCGCGACGAATATGGAAAGTCCCACTCCCCATACTCCAGTGTAATTCAAAAAGAGCCCAGCAACCTGAGTCACTCTTTCATTAAAAAATCTTGCGAGAACGAGTACGACCAATAACAAGATCACACTTGCGATCAATGTTTGTTTGACCAAAGTGGAGATTACATTCTCCGCCGAGTTTTTAAGTTCTTGGGATTCTGTTTTCAAATTTTACCTGCGATGAAACATTCTTTCCAGATCTTCTCTGGTTAATTTGACCAAGGTGGGTCTTCCATGAGGACAACGGGATGGATTCTCACAATAGCTCAAACGGTTCAGCATCTCCGCGATTAGATGGTCCGAAAGTTGATCTCCCTTTTTAACTGCCGATCTACAAGCCACACATTTTGCCATAAGATCGTATAACTCAGGCTCAGGGACTTCTTTGCCTCCGGTCCGATTTAGAAAATCCAGAACGATCTCTTTTTCATGTCCTGGCAAAAAGTAACCTGGGACTTCTCGGAGGACCATTGTGTCTTCTCCGAGTGAATCTAACTTTAAGCCGACTTCTTGGTATTCTCCAAGTCTATCTTTGATATCTTCTGCTTCTTGTTTAGAAACAGGAATACGAACCGGAGTGAGAAGAGGTTGAATTCCGTAATTTTTCTTTTTCAGTTTTCTTAATACTTCTTCGTAACGGATCCTTTCGTGGGCAGTATGCTGGTCTATAATATAAAAACCATCTTCTCCTTCTGCCAAGATAAACGTTTCGAATAATAATCCGAAATGTTTTTTAGGAATAAACTCGGAATGTTTGATGGGTATATCCGTCAGATCATCCAACCTGGAACCAGGTCCAACTGCTTCTACAGGAAAAGAAGGAGAATGTTTTACTTCTTCATATAAAGAAGAACCTAAAAGATGTTGTTCTGTTCCGGCAGAAGAAGAACCTGAAAAGGAATATAATGTAGATTCCATCTTCTTTGGTTCAGGTCTTAAAAGCCTGTTTTTTAATTCCAAAAAGCTGACCGGCGTGCTGGATCTAAGTTCTTTCTGGATGAGCTGTAAGAAAAATGTATTAAACCCTTCTTCATCGAGGAAGCGGATCTCTTTTTTAGCAGGATGAACGTTTACGTCTATGGATTCCGGATCTACTTCAAAAAACAAGAAGCAGTATGGATGAGCGTTCGGAGGAAGAAGTTCATCATAACATTTCTTTAATAAATGAGAGGAATATTTGATCTCAACCGGTCTTCCGTTCACGAATATAAACTGGCCGGTTCGATTTGATTTATAAAAATCCGGGTCGCTAATATAACCTTTTGCTTTCCAACCTTTTCTTTCCAGTTGGACCTCCAACAAATGGTCCCTAAAATTTTCTCCGAATAGATCGATGATCCTTTCTCTTTTATCTTTAGGGGGAAGTCTATAGATCTCTTTATGATCTTGAACGAACCTGAATCGGATATCTTCCCGAGCAAGTGCCTGGATGGTTACCTTGTCACGGATCTTCTTATCTTCCGAACGGACCGATTTTAAAAACTTTCTTCTGACTGGAGTGTTATAAAATAGATCCTCGACCAGGATCTTGGTCCCTTGGAAACCTGGGATAGATTCTTTGGAAAGGATTTGTCCTTTTTCTGCCCTCACCTTCCATGCGGTAGGCTGCCCTGTTCCTGTTTCAATCGTAAGTTTGGAAACGGAGGCAATGGATGCCAATGCTTCTCCCCTGAATCCGTAAGAAGAAACTAATTCAAGATCTTTTAATGTACGAATCTTACTTGTGGCATGTCTTTGGATCGCAAGAGGGATATCCTCTTCTTCTATTCCCGATCCATTATCAGAAAGAAGAAGTGAGGTGAGACCTCCGTCTCTCGATTCCACTTCTATCGTATCTGCCCCTGCATCCACCGAGTTCTCCATCATTTCTTTGAGGACGGAGTGAGCAGATTCTATCACTTCCCCAGCGGCGATTTGGTTGATTAATTCCGGACTGAGTTCTTGGATCCTTCCCATATAGTTTGGACCCAGCTTGGAAGGTGGAAATCTTATGTCAAGATTGGATTTCCGGTTTAGATAGGGCGATTTCTAGTATAAATTCGGAACCCTTGCCAGGCACACTTTGAACGGAAATATCCCCATCCATCTTCTGGGCAAGAGCCTTACAAAGTGCAAGCCCGAGTCCTGCTCCTTGGAATGGTTTAGTAACACCGGAATCCACCTGTTGGAATGGATTGAATATAGAACTGAGTTTATCTTCCGGGATTCCTATGCCAGAGTCCTGGACCCTAAATCTAAGTCTATAATCCAGATTGGTGTCTTGGACTTTTTCTCCGGTAAGTTTGACGAATCCTTTTACGGTGAACTTCTCCGCATTTTCCAAAAGGACCAAAAGCATAGTTTTAAATCTTTCTTCATCTCCTTCCACAATCTCCGGAAGGTTATCTGAAAGTGTTACACTAAAATCCAAGTTCTTTTTACGGATCTTATCTTCTACCCTCATAGCGGCCTCATAGACGGACGCCTTAAGGCTAAAACGTTTATTCAAAAGATATAATGTACCTTTTTCCAAACTGGAAGCATCCAACATGGAACCAAGGATAACCATCATTGCATCCCCGCTTCTTTTGAGTAACTCCAACATTTCTTGGTGTTCCGGTTTGATATCGGAATCCAATAACATTTGAGTGATACCCATGATCCCGTTCATAGGAGTGCGGACCTCATGGTCCACGTTAATCAAAAATTCACTTTTTGCCTTATTGGCGGCCTCTGCTTCATCTCTTGCAAATTCTAATTCTCTGGTCCTTTTTCGGACGAGCTCTTCTAAGTTGGTATTCAGAATTTCCTGGACCTTCTCTCTTTCCCTAAATCCACTCAACATTTTGCTGGATAAAGAAAGAGAATTTCCTAACACGAATATCCCAACTCCTATCCCGCTCAGTTCCCAAGAATCCAATATTTCCGCATGAAATAATATCTCGCTAATCATAAAGAATAGAAGAAAGATAAAACCTGTAAGATAGATATAGGCTCCTGGCATTTTCTGAGATACGGCTTTTGCTAAAACAATAAGAGAACAGACACCGTTAAACACAAAGAGTAGATAAGAAGGATTGATCAGATAAGAATAAACAGCAGGCCCGGTAAACAAAGTGATGAGTGTAAATATTCCGGCAAAAATATATCCTAACCTCAGGAATTTTTTCCCGAAGTTCATAGGAAAGACTTCTAATAAAAAGTGCAGGGCCAAAGGCATTCCCATAAACCAGGAGATAAATTCGGTTCTAAGATATATTTCTGGTCCTACTAAAAAATGTTCAGGAAATAATCGGACTCCGGTAGAGTATAATCTAAGTCCGACCGTGATGGAAAGAATCCCAAGGATCAAGGCAGAAGAATCTTTTTTATAAAAAACTGATACAAAAATATGGAATAGACCTAAGAAGAAAAGTCCTCCACAAAGTATTCCTTCTAAGTCCCTTCTATCCAAATAATGGCGACTTACACATTCTGCAGTGCCTAAGATCGGAGGTTTCCAAAGCCCTCCCTTCCTATACTGATAATTTGAAATTTCAAAATCAAGATGTGCTGTTCCCTGCCAAGCAGGAAGAATAGAATAACTAGTTTTAAGCTCGAGTCCGTCCTCGGTTGGATCTCCTACCTTCCCAACTTCGTTAATTACTTTTCCGTTAAACAGAATCCTGTAATTAGTTCCTTGGTCATAAGAAACTAAATGTAAACTTTCAACGGGAATAGAAGAGACCAAGTCCACTCTATACAAAGCTTTTCCGTATTTTGGAAATTCTCCCTCGTCGGAACCAGGCCAATCATGTTTAGTCCAGCTACCGGGGATAACGGTTAAGGAAAATTTTTCAGGCTCTTTTGGAAGACTTGTGTCCGGAGTGGCGCCTAACCAGGCAAACTTCCAATCTCCAGTCATTCGGAAACATTTTCCCTGTTGGGCGGATTTTTCCCAATCTATAACACCATTCTCTAATAAAGCTTTTTTAGGAGAAGGTGTACAGTATGTGAAAAATAAGAATGCCGCCAAAAGAAAAAGCGGATCCTTTTTGGAGAAAATTCCCATAGAGTTGGCTATCTTTTATCGATTTGCCGGAAATCGTCCAGGACAAAATCGATGTTAGAGTTCGATCTAAAAATTAAACTGAATCCGCCTGAGAACTGATAAACGGTGCCTTGGGAGATAAGAAGTATCCGCTTAAAGAGGCAAATAATACAGGAGTAAAATTGGAAACCCCGGTTAAACCCGTAAGTAATATGGTAGTGCTAATTGGTGTTTTGGTTACGGATGCGTTCACTGAAGCCATTAAACAAATCAGCAAAAAGGATTCATTTTCAGAAGGGAAGAAGTCCATAAAAAATCTACCGGCCACCGCTCCAACGAAGAATAACGGTATAATAATACCACCTCTCCAACCGCTGGAAACAGTGATATTGATCGCCAATATCTTTAATAAAGCGAGAGTTCCAAAAAAGATCCAATTCCCTTTGGTAACTACTATCTCATTCAACTGATCATGACCGAAATAACGAGTGAGCGGTTCGTAATAAGCAATACAGCCCAGCAATAATCCGCCGATAGTAGTCTTTACAAAAATAGGAAGAGTTATTTTTGAAAAAGAAAATTTAGTAATTCTGAATATTCCATAGAATATCCATCCTACGATCGCACCTGCCATTCCAAACCCGATCGCATATTGGAAATCCTCTATTCCACCCGGAATATATTGTGGAAATTCCCAAGTAGGCCCTATTCCCATATCAGTCATAAAAAGAAATACAAAGTATGCGCTACAACTGGAGAGAAATGCAGGAAGTAATGCCTCGTAATATTCTACCACATGTCTATGCTGTAGGATTTCCAACGCGAACAAAGCTCCGCCTAAAGGGGAACCGAATAAAGAAGTAAATCCTGCTGCCATTCCGGCAATGGTCATGGATCTAAGCTCTTCTCCTTCTAATCCTATCTTTTCAGCAAACCAACTCCCGAAAGATCCAGTGATCTGAACGAGAGGAGCTTCCGGTCCAGCGCTTCCTCCAGAAGAAATACTGAGCAAAGAAGACAAACTCATAGAAGGATTGTTTTTAGGGTCGAGTTTCCCTCCCCTAAAACGAATATTATCAATTACTAATGAAATTTCTCCCGGTTCTCCCAGGAAATATATGAGCAGTCCAATGCCCAAACCGGACAAGGTCATGATTAGAATAACGGAATGACCTTGGAAACCAGCTAGAAGTTTGGTTAGATATTCTAAAATTTTCCAAAACACCGCAGAAAATACACCCGCAAATAATCCAAGGAGTACATACAAAATACTCCATCTGGAAAGCATGAATGGATTCTTTTTAGATAGGATAAAAATTGGATTTTTTAAAAGAGTTTGGATCCGATCCATATATCTGCCGGTTTGAAAAGTTCAGACAAAAAGAACAGACTCTTTATTTTTCGAAGTGATTACTCCGATTTTATGGACCAGTTCTCCTTTTTCTTCCAAAGCAGCAGTAGCATCCGCTACGGACTCCGGAGAAACGATGACTATGTATCCGATTCCCATATTAAAAGTGGAATACAATTCCTTTTCAGTTAAAGAAGGAAAATCTTTCTGCACTCGGGTAAAGAAAGGATTTTCAGGAAGATTGTCTCTTTTGATCTCAACAGCCAGGGAGTCAGAAAGCACTCTAGGAATGTTTTCGTAAAAACCTCCTCCTGTGATATGTACCATTCCTTTTACTTCAACCTTCTTCGTAAGGTTTAGTATACTCTGAACATAGATCCTTGTAGGACGAAGTGCAAATTCTTTTAAGAAACCGACTAACTCTTGGTTTGCGGGAAGTTTTCTTCCCCCTTCCAAATACAATTTACGAATAAGGGAAAATCCATTGCTGTGAGGTCCAGAAGATTCCAAACCTAAAACGATATCTCCAGGTTTGATCTTGGATCCATCTATTAAGTCTTCCTTCTCCACTGCGCCTACAACGAACCCGCCTAAATCGTACTCGTCCGGATCCATTGTCCCAGGGTGTTCTGCGGTTTCTCCGCCGAGTAGCGCAGCTCCGGAAAGTTTACATCCTTTTACGATACCTGCAACGATCCTTTCCATTCTTTCCGGGATCAATTTACCGCAGGCAATATAATCTAAGAAGAATAAAGGCTCTCCACCTGAGACAAGAATATCATTCACACACATAGCAACTAAGTCTATGCCGATCGTATCATGGATATTGAATAAACGAGCAAGCTCTAACTTGGTACCTACACCGTCGGTGCCGCTGAGCAATATTGGATTTTTATAATTTTTGAGGAAGGAAACGTCGAAAGCGCCTGAAAATCCTCCAAGCCCACCTATAACTCTCGGACCATGAGTAGACTCAACGTTCTGTTTGATTTTTTTGACGAATTCTTGGCCGGCTTCTGTATCGACTCCGGCGGATTTATAACTGATTTCTTCTTGCATGGACCCGCTCCAGAACAGAATTCCCGGATCGGGTCTAATGCCCAGAAAAAAAGCTATTTCATTTGATCGATTTGTTCCATTGCAGAGAGCTCTCCCGCCGCTGCCGGACGAACTTTTAGAGCCTTAATCCCAGGTCCCAAATCCACTGCTTCACCTGCTTTTACCAAAACTCGCGCCTCGTCGTCTTTTCTTGTGATTTGAACACTACCCTCTCTAACCGCGAATGTTCCTGTTTCATTAGCCGGGTTTACCTGTCCCCAGAATTGGGTTCCTCTAACAGCAGCTACTACGGTTGGAGTGTCTATAGAGATAGATTCGTTCTTTTTTAGTTTGGCGACTTTTACTAAAATATTGCCTGAGTTGACCTTAATATAATTTTGATCAGCTCTCAATGCCGCAATCGAAGCCTCCGAATCACCTAAGAGTCGAACTGTCCCTAAAGTAGTGGTTAAGTCTACGGTAGCATCCTTATCTGTTTTTACGGTTTCGGATTCCACAACACGATCGCTTGCCTTCAGGACAGAGCCCGCTTTTTCAGCAGTTGCTTTTCCCACGATAAAGGAGACGATTGCATCCGTAGTTTCTTCTTCTTTAGGTTTGCAGAAGAAGAATAGGCTCGGAACTAATAGGATCGTAACTAGCTTTGAGATAGATATAGAGTTCATACGGATTCATAAAGCTAATACAAAGCGTCTAGACCGGGAACCAAAAAAATACCGTTTTGGAAAAAAATTTCCACCTATTATGGGGATACTTTTCGTAATAACCGAGAGGCAAAACCTTCCGTTTCTTCCCTGTTTGTAACAGAGGAAAAGAACAGTGTATAGTTAGGCTTCCCAGGTTTTTCGTCCAAATGAAGAGATCTGACTAAATGGCGGACGGTCCCCTGGTTCCCATCGTGAAGAATTGCCTCTGGATAAAGGTCTTTGATTTCGTTTTTTAAAAATACGTAATGTGTGCATCCAAGCACAAGAGCACGAATACCTTGTTCTTGAGGAATTTTTAATATGTTTTTAAGAAGAAGTCTGGCTTCTTCCCATTTTTCATGATCCACTAGTGTAGCAAGACCGTCACAATTCAAGTGAACTACCCTTCCGGATGCACCCAATTCAGACTTCAAGTCCTGTAATTTTTCTTCCCTATGTGTGACTGAAGTAGCGAGTAACGCAATTTTTTCACCAGGATGTGCAAGAAGTGCAGGTTTGATCGCAGGTTCCATGCCGAATACAGGTACGGATAATTCTGCCCTGAGTTTAGAGGCAGAAGCGGAAGTTGCAGTATTACATGCAAGAAGGATTGCATCCACTTCTTCTTTTAAAAAGAAGTGACACACATTACGAGTGAGTTCCAAAACTTCGGAGGTTTGTTTTTCCCCATAAGGAGCATGTGCAAGATCTCCATAATAAAGAAAATTTGCGGAGTATGGAAGATCTAAGAGTTCCTTAAGAACGGAAAGTCCTCCCATTCCGGAATCCATTACTCCGATCTTAGGAACTCTTTCTTTATTGTTTTCCATATCCTAAGCGGAAGCTGTATAATCCTCTATACTCTTTCTCAAAGTATTATAGATCCAACGGAATTTTTCCTCATCTTCTTCGAGAAGAGTGACCCTAAAACCGTCTCTATCCGTACAGAAAGAAGAAAGTGGAACCACACAAATCCCTGTAGAAGCCAGAAGATAATACACAAATCTACGATCCGGAGCACAATTCCCAAGAAGAGGTCGGATAAATTCTTCTGCCTTTGGATTAGAGATAGGAAGAGTCATCTTATCTCCCAAAACTCCCTTATCGAACGCAACAGTAAGATAGAATGCACCCTTAGGTTCTACTACAGTAACACCTTTCAGACCTTTAAAAGATTCTGTGGCAAGTTTTGCCTTCTTTTTGAACTTCTCATTTCTTTCTTTTAAGTGGGGAAGAAACTGAGGGTGGGAATATACTTCAGGAATTGCCATCTGAGGAAGAGTGGTAGAACATACTTCCAACATTTTAGCATCCAAAAGAGATTTTGCATAACGTGCAAAAACCGGATCCTTATCTTTGTTGAATATCTCCAACCAACCGCATCTTCCACCAGGCCAAGGAAATTCCTTGGACACGGAACGAAGAGCCATTCCAGGCACCTTATTTCCGATCACTTCCGAAAGATGAATAGTTCCTGTTTCTGAATAATTCACATGAGCGTATGTCTCGTCGCAGATCAGCATTACATCATACTTTTCTGCGATCTTAACGATCTCTCGCATTACATTTTTATCATATACTGCGCCGGTCGGATTATCCGGATTGATAAGAAGAATACCCGCAATCGAGTCGTTATATTTGACTTTGTTCTCAATATCTTCCAGATCAGGCATCCAACCCTGCTCCGGATTTAAGTTATAAGTCATATGCTCATAACCGGAATGAGCTGCTTCCGCAGAAGATAGAGTAGAATACGCAGGACTTGGTCCTATGACCCGAGCCTCTCTTCTTAAAAATCCGAAAATTTTAGCGACTGCGTCCCCTAATCCATTGAAGAATAATATATCATCGGCGGTGATTTGGGCTCCGCCTCTTTCGTTCACTTTGTCCGCTAAAAAGTTTCTGGTTTTTTCGAATCCTTGAGTAGCCGTATAGGCCCAGGACTTGTCTTCCAAGATCAGATCCGAAACGATTTTTTTCATCCATGGAGCGACCTTCTCTCCTTTTTGAATGGGATCTCCGATATTCTCGTACGTAATCGGAACTCCAAGAGCTTCTAACTTTTTAGCGACTCCTACGATCTGACGGATCTCGTAAATGAGAGCGTCAGCACCGCTATGAACGATATTTCTTCTCATGTCTAGCCTATGATTTTAGAAAAATTATTTCTGTATCAATCGAACGGTCAGTTCTTGTAGGGATTTTTCCCTGTAGATCCTAAGTTTCAACCTGCCGCCTAATCCTACTATTCCGACCTGTTCCCTCAGATCATTAATATTTTTAACTTGGACTCCGTTTGCTTCCATAATGAAGTCGTATCGTTTCAAACCGGAACTTTCTGCGGAAGAACCCTGGTCCATATCGTAAACTAGAACTCCTTTCCAGTCTGCGGGAATTCCAAGAGCCTTTCTATGGTCTGGAAGCGGTACAGTCGCCATCACTCCCAGAGTGGCAGGTCGGATGATCCGTCCCTTATTCTCTTCGATGAGCTGGATTATTTTTTTGGCGTAATTCATCGGAATAGCAAAACCGATGCCGGTGTTCCTACCAGAGTCGCTTCGGATCAAACGATTGATCCCGATTACTTCTCCGTAAATGTTTAGAAGAGGTCCGCCACTGGAACCCGGGTTGATCATGCTATCTGTTTGGATATGGGTTTGGCCTGTCTCATCCAGATCTTCTCTATATTTTGCGGAAACCACACCCACTGAAAAAGATCTTTCCAAGCCGAAAGGAGAACCAATTGCGATCGCCCAATCCCCCACTTCTATCTTATCAGAATCGCCGAAAGAAACTGGCTTGAGTCCGCTTCCTTCTTTGATTTTTAGAAGAGCAATATCCGCTCTTTCATGGCTTCCCACAAATTTAGCGGGGAAAACACTACCGTCTGAAGCAATGACTTCTATACTTTCCGCGTCCAAGATAACGTGAAAATTTGTGACAACATATCCTTTTTCGTGGATCAGAAATCCGCTCCCAAAAGAGGAAAGTTTTTCAGTGCGATAATCGAAATATTGATAAGGACTTGTGATCGCTTCTGTTTTTTTGGTCCGGATAGAAACTACAGAATCCTTTGAAGAATTATAAACATTTCGAAAAGCATTCTGTAATTGGATACCGGCTCTCTGGTCGGAATAGCCGAGAGGTTTGCCACCTCGGAAAAAGGAGGACAAACCTCCTTCTCCCGGAAGAATAAGGACGAATAGGAATAAAACCAGAAGTCCGATATTGATCCAAACAATTTTAGGAAGACGAATATTCATGCAATCAGACTCAACCCACCTTCTACCTAACGGAAAGAATCGTCGACTCGGATTCTTTTCCGGGATACCCGTTTTGTTTTTTCTATTCTTCTCTGGCCAGGGATGTATTCCGTATCTCTACCATCTTGGAAAAGAACAGGCAAAGATCCTGCTACAAAGAAAACCGATCTCTAAAGTTTTAGCCGATCCGGAAATACCGGAAACAACCAAAACAAAATTAAAAGAAGTGGAGAAGATAAGAGAATTCGGCATCCAAGAACTTGCACTCTCACCCGAAGGCGGGTTCAAAAGTTTTGTACAATTGGACAGACCTGCAATCGGTTGGCATGTAAGCGCCTGCCATCCTCTAAAATTCGAATCCTATACTTGGTGGTTCCCTATTGCAGGAAGAGTCCCATACAAAGGATATTTTTCTCTCGAAAAAGTGAAAGAAGAAGAACAATTTCTGAAAGAACAGGGCTTCGATACAAGGATACGGATCACTGCGGGATATTCCACTTTAGGATGGTTCGAAGACCCGTTATTCTCTTCTCAACTTTATGAAGATCCTGGAGACTTAGCTTCCATCGTTATCCATGAAATGGCACATGCCACAGTGTATTTCCCGGGAGATTCTTTATTTAATGAAAGTTATGCAAGTTTTGTAGAAGATCAAGGTTCGGAGGAATATGTCTTGAGGATAGGGGGACCAAAACTATTAGAAGAAAGAAAAAGATCGGAAGAAGAAACGAAACTTTATAAAAACTTAATTTTAGAAACTGCAAATTTACTCAAGTCGGCTTATTCCGGAGGCGGAACAGATGATCAATTACTGAAGAAAAAAACGGAAATCATCTCAGACTTTCGCAATAAAATCCTACAAACAAAATGGACCAAGATCAATTCCAAAAAACTTGCGGAAAAAGATTGGAATAACGAAGACTTTATAGGAATGCTCCGATACAATTCAGGAACTACATATTTCAAGAGAAGGTTCTTGGAAGTTAGGAAAGACTTTTCTAAATTCCATGAAGAGATGAGAAAATTAAAAGAGAAAACAGCAGAAGAGAGAAAGGTATTATTGGAGGAAAAAAATTAAGTTATTTCAGAATTAAAAACCTTAAGGAATAGATTCATCAGTACGTTTTATACTTTTCAAATCAGATACGAATAAGATACTTTCATTCGAATGTCTGGGCTCGGAAAAATCAGAAGGTATCCATATTTTATCCTTCCCTTCTTTCTATTCCAATTCTCCATTTCCTTCTATTCTATCCCTAACGGACCGGAAACAGGATACCAAATCAAACAAAAGGTCCATAAAACCCTAGTAAAATGGACCCATAAAGCGGATATGGACGAGGATGAAATCTACTCGGGTTGGATTTCGGATTCCTCCGAATACGATCCTTCTTCCGAGACCTCCGATTTTTTAATCTCCAGATTTTTTACCAAAACCTCGAAAAAGCAACTTTCCTGCGGATCTCAATTCGTTTTATCGAATTTGCTCACAGATCTGCCGCCCCCTGTGTCGATTTAAATATTAGTATTTATTAAAATTCTAAATCGTTTCCTAAAATCATATAGGGGGTATTCCAGTATGTACTCTTACATATTCCGAAAAAAACGTTTTCTTATTCTATTATATTTAAGTGTATTATGCCTTTCTTTAGAGGCAGATCCTCTCGATCCGGAAGCGGAGATAACGGCATCTAATGTCAAATTTATAGGTTTAAAGGAAGCCGAAGAATTATTTTTAAAAAATAACCTTTCACTTCTCGCCTCCAAATTAGATGCGGAGTCCAGAAAAGGAGCCGTATTACAAGCGGGACTTTGGGATAACCCGTCCGTATTTTTGGATCAAAATATCTATAATCAGAATACTGGAGTTTATTTAGATACCACAAGACACGGACAAACTGCAATCCAAGTCCAACAGTTATTCCTCTTAGCAGGTAAACGAGATAAAAGAATCCGCCTCTCCAAGTGGAATCAGGAAATTGCAGAACAATTATTTTACGATACGCTTAGGTCCTTAAGATTAGAGCTCAGATCCACTTTTTACAGCTTATATTTTTCTAAAAAGGCCTTAGAGTTTTACGACGAAAATATCCCCCAAGTACGAACCACAATAGTAGGTGCGGAGAAAGTTTATAAAAGTAGAGAAATGCTTCTCTCGGAGGTTCTTCGCTTAAAAGCGATCCTATTTCGTCTGGAAACGGATCGTTCCGAACTAATAAAGGATATCCTGGATAAGGAAGCTTCTCTAAAAGTATTACTGAACGAACCTAATCTTTATGATTTGGAAATTTCCCCCTCATATATTCCGAATACTGAATATACTCCGTTTAGTCCCAGTTTAAATCAGAACGAACTAATCAATAACGCCATGGAATGGAGGCCCGATCTCAGAAGTATGGAACTTTCAGTTAAAGCCGAACAGACGAATCTTTCCTTACAAAAAGCAATGGCCGTACCTGATCTCGCCATAGGTGGAAGTTGGGATAGAGCCGGAAATTATATACAAAACTATTACGGATTTACAGTATCCACAACTATCCCGGTATTCGATCGGAACCAGGGAAATATCAAAACTTCTGAAATGGCCCTGGCTTCTAAAAAGGCTGCTTACGAGGAAAAACGATTGAGTGTAAAAACGGAAGTAAAAGCGGCTATCGCTAAACTTAAGGAAAAAGAGAGAGTATTCGGCGAATACAGAAATTATTTCACTCAGGATTATAGAAATCTCGCAAACCTAATGATAGAAAATTATAGAAAAAAATACATTACGATTTTACAATTTGCTGATTTTTACGAATCATACAGCGATAGTATAGTGAAAGCGATACGATTAAATTCCGATCTAATAGAGTCCATGGAAATCCTAAACAGTAGTATCGGAAAAACGATCTTAGGAGCGGACAAATAGATGTTTTCTTCTTTGTATGAACGTTATTTGAAAGGAAGACCTAAAAGATGGGTCCTTATTCTCATTTTTATAATATTCGCTGTCTGGCTAAACTCATGGTATTCCTCTCATAAACTGAAAGAAGCTTGGAAGGAAGAAAAAGATAGAAGTCCCAAGGTTACCGAAAACGGACAACATATAGAATTTCCTTCCGATTCCCCGGCGCTTGCAAAATTCGAAACAGTAAAAGTAGGGATCGGCAATGCTTCTTTTTCCGTTCTTGCTCCGGCAAGAGTAATCGCAAGTATCAATACTTCCGTAAACTCCGGAGAAAAAATTATACTTTTTGATTCCGGAGAAACCACTCAAATTTATGCCGAATACAAAAGAGGAAGAGCCGTGACTTCAAAGTCATTAAAAGACTTGAATCGAGTCAGGGATATGTATGCGAACCAAGCTGCGACAGGAAGAGAAGTTGCTGAAGCGGAATCGAATTTTGCGATCGCTAAATCCGAAAGTGCGGAAGCAGAATCAAAACTTAGGACCATAGGATTTAATCCCAAAGAATTGGATTCGGTCACCGGTTCCTCTCTTTGGCTGATCTGCGACGTACCTGAATCTCAGTTGAGCGAAGTCCAAAAAGGAGAAGAAGTACGGATCCAATTCTCCTCTTTTCCTGGAAAAATATTCTTAGGAGAAGCGGAAGCTGTGGGAGAAGTGGTGGATCCTATATTAAGAACCGTTAAAGTTCGGGTCACAATCAAAAATCCCAAGGATAAAATCCTACCTGGAATGTATGCAAGAGTGGATTTCGGCGATCCTAGAACATCCGTCATCGTATTACCCAATAATTCCATAGTCACAGTGGATGAAAAAAGTTACGTTTTCATCCAGGAAGAACCGGGAGTATTCCAAAGAAGACAGGTCGTATTAGGAACATCCGGAGAAGACAGAACGATCATAAATGGGGGTCTTCAAACGGGAGATAACGTGATCGTAAACGGAGCCTTTCTTTTGAAAGGTTTAAGTTTCGGATTCTAAAATGATCGATAAACTTATCTCTTTTTGTTTGGAAAATAGGATACCTAGTATCGCCCTTGCTATCTCCATTTTAGGACTCGGGCTTTGGTCCTGGTCCGATTTAAAAAAGGAAGCATACCCGGATGTGGGAGATACTCAGGTAAGCGTAATTGCACTTTTACCCGGAAAAGCAGCCTTAGAAGTGGAAAGAAGAATCACTCTTCCTTTGGAAAGAGGACTGAATTCCGTTCCGTATGTCCTGACTAGAAGATCCAAAACGATTTTCGGATTGAGCGTTTTACAATTCGTATTCGAGGATGGGATCACTGATTTTACCGCAAGACAACTCGTTTTAGAAAGACTGAATAATGTTGAATTGCCGGAAGAAGCTGAAGTAAGTCTTGCACCTTTAACAGGACCGGTAGGCGAAATTTTTCGTTATACTATTGAAGCGGATCCGGAATGGACTCCGATGGAACTCCGAACATTACAGGATTGGGTGATCATTCCTTCCTTGAGGCAGGTCCCCGGTGTAGCGGATATAGTGAACTTCGGAGGTCTCGAAAAACAGATCCATATCATCACTTCTCCGAATAGATTGTATCGATATCATCTTTCCCTTTCGGACCTGATGGAAGCAGTTAAAAATAATAACCGGAATACGGGAGGAAATATACTCATTAGAGGAGAACAAGGTTTCGTAGTACGCGGATTAGGTGCTATCCAAACTAAAGAAGATATAGAGAATATAGTGGTCACCGCGGTCGGTGGAACTCCGATATACATCAGCAATCTTGCCTCTGTGGAAGAATACCCAAGATACCCGGATGGGATTTTCAGTTATAGCCTTAGGAATCCAATCACTGGAGAGATCAAGGCCAGAAATTCCGGAATCCAAGGTTTGATCGCAATGAGGAGAGGAGAAAACCCTTCTGAAGTGATAGAAAGGGTCAGAGCTAGGATCGAATTTATCAATAAACATCTACTTCCTAAAGAAGTGAAAATAGTAGCTACTTATGACAGAACCGAGCTAGTAGATTATACGATCCGAACCGTATATCATACATTATTCGAAGGAGTTAGTATAGTAACTCTAGTTCTAATTTTTTTCCTGGGAAGTTTAAGATCAGCACTCGTGGTTGCCTGCACGATTCCGATTTCGTTATTATTCGGATTTACAATGATGAAACTAACAGGGATCCCAGCTAACCTACTCTCTTTGGGAGCGATCGACTTTGGCATCATAGTAGATGGGGCAGTTGTAATGGTGGAAAATATTTTCAGGAAATATTCGGACCATAGAAAAACACATCGAGCAGGAACTGGGTTCGCGGAAATTTTAGATCTCACCAAAACATCCGCCACAGAAGTGGGAAAAGAGATCTTTTTTTCCATCACGATCATTATATTCGCATATCTTCCTATATTCACATTCCAAAGGATAGAAGGGAAATTATTCTCTCCAATGGCATTCACACTTTCCTATGCCATATTAGGAAGTCTTCTCCTAACACTTACCGTAATTCCAGTATTAATGGCATTACTTTATAGGTCAAAAATGGGATCCTATTCGGATACACCCCTAGAATGGAAAAATCCGGTTTTGGAAAGTCTATTAAAACTTTATGATACGGTTATAAATATCGCCTTAAAATCCCCTGGAAAAACGGTAGGTTACTCTTTAGGGATCGTATTATTCACTTTCACAATCGGTTTTGCCAGATTAGGGACGGAGTTCCTTCCCGAATTGGACGAAGGCGCAATCAATGTAAGATGTTTTTTCCCGGTTGGAATGCATATACGGGGAGCCGAAAAATATATTCCTTCCATTAAAGAATCATTATTAAAACACGAGCAGATTTCGGTAGTTTTAACACAACTCGGAAGAAACGACGAGGGAACAGATCCTTATGGGCCGAATCGTCTGGAAATCCTGGTAGGTCTGAAGGATTACGAACTTTGGAAGGAAAAAATCCCGAAGGCGGAACTTTTAAAAAGGATCAAAAAGGATCTGCAGGATATACTTCCTGGAGTACAACTTCTTTTTTCCCAACCGATTTTGGATAATGTCACTGAATCTGTAACCGGAAGCGTTTCGGATCTTGCAATTTTTTTAAATGGAGAAGATCTAAAGGAGCTCAGGAAAACCGCAGGCGAAATCCTTGAAATCATTCGAGAAATACATGGAGCCACGGAGTCCGGGATAGAACAAGAAAGGGATCAGGCTCAACTCTCGATAGAAGTGAATCGGAAAAATTCGGCAAGATACGGAATCAATGCCTCGGATATTCTAGATACTGTAGAAGCAGCAATCGGAGGAAAAGAAGTAGGAGAACTTTACGACGGTTCCAGAAGGTTCGATATAGTTGTCAGATATACTACAGACTTCCGCTCATCTTTGGAGTCCGTCAAAAGTCTTTTGGTCAGTTCTCCTAGCGGAGGAAGGATACCACTTTCCGAAATCGCGACGATAGAATTAAAAGACGGCCCCACGATCATCCAAAGGCAGGACGGAAAAAGACAGATCTCCGTACGTACAAATATTAGGGGAAGGGACCAGGGAAGTTTTGTCCAAGAAGCTAAACAAAAAATTTCAGAAAAAGTGGTATTGCCGGAAGGGATTAATATCGGATGGGGAGGACAATTCGAGAATTTGACTAGAGCAGGAGAAAGATTAAAGATAGTGATCCCTGCAACACTCGGACTTATATTCTGCTTTCTATTCGCGATCTTTAGAATACCACGTTATGCTCTATTAGGGCTCGCAGGACTTCCCATCTCGGTTACAGGAGGAATCCTCGCACTCCAATTAAGAGGGATGAACTTTTCAGTCTCAGCCGGAGTTGGATTTGTTTCTCTTTTCGGGATCTCGACTATGACCTGTGTATTATTCGTTTCCAGAATGTTACACTTGCTTAGCGATGGACATCACCCTGATTTGAAAAATTCAATATTAGAGGCGGCAAAATTACAATTCAGACCTAGGATCATGACAGTGCTTCTGGCTTTATTAGGTTTAATCCCGGCGGCGACCGCAACAGGAATCGGTTCGGATGTGCAAAGACCTTTAGCCACTGTAATTGTAGGAGGCCTTACATTGGAAATATTTACTCTGGTTTACCTGCCCTGTATATTCTATTTGGTGGAAAAATCGAAATCTCCTCTTGCAAGATTCCACAAATAGAGCTAAGGATTATTCTTTTGAGATAAAAGAGGTCGTGAATAATCTGTATCCGTTCCAATATTTATCCACAGGGTAAACTTCTCTCATTGTATCCATCGTTTTTAAAAAACGGCTCCGAAGAGAAGTTTTAGAGTCTTCTTTTCTGGAGGAAATCTCTTTTAAGAATCTAGAATTATGAGTGTCCGTTTGGAACCCAAGATTTACTATCCCCGGCCCCTTCCAAAATTTCCCTAAATAATATAATGAATCTCTTAAACTCAAAGAAGCATTCCCCAAACCTTCCAGGAAAGAAGAAGCCAATATCCAAACACCTTGCAAAGTTCCAGGTTCTACTTCGGAAACAGATTTATTCCCGAACAAAATCCCCTTCTCCCTATCTTCCATCAAAGGGACTCGAACCACGTGAAATGGAGTAATCGAAGGATTTCCCTTAGGAAAAAGTTCTAAGTTCTCCAAATGGAGCAATTGAGAATACCAACTTGGAGAGTTTGAATCATCCTTAGTGATAATTCCAAACCCATCCCAGAATTCATCCTTCTCCTTATGTATCGGATTCTTTAATAATGTCTCCGGATCTGCTACATAATAGATCTCTTCATCTGCTTTAGGTAATATAGGTGCCAAGAAATGATATGAAGAAAGATATAAATATGTGGTCTTATTTTTAGAAGGGCGGATATTCTGGCGGATCTCAGTCTCCAAGGCCTCTCTCAATAAAACCTCTGCCCCACCCTTGTCTGCTTCTTCGTTATATTTATAAATAGAAGCTCTTAATTTTCGATTATCCTTGAAGGCAAGGTCACCTTTGGACTTACCTTTTGTAAATTTGATATAGAAAGTTTTTAGCCCAAGATCCATCAAAGCCAAGAACTCTTGGTTTTCAGGGATTTTTTCTTCTAACGCGAAGGATATTTTATTAAAATTAGGAAGATCAGAATAAGACACGGAACGCCCGAACAAAGCAGAACGAACAGCTGAAACTTTATCTTTGATCAATCCTAGATCGAAAAAAGTCTCAGAATCATTCTGTTGAAAAGAAAGTGTCTGTAAATATGTTATGAAATCATTAAGCTCCCTTCTTTCAGAAGAGCTAAATTTTTTCTTTTTCCTATGTTTTACAAAACGATTCGTTAATTCCACAAATTCGGAAGACTTTTTAGTGGAAGCATTTTCGTATTCGGATAAATATTCAGAAAAACCGGACTCTGATATTTTAGCCGGTTTTTTACCTTCTAAATAGGAAATTTTAGAATTTATAAATTCAATTTCAGTCGAATAAAGTTCATCTGAAATTCCTTTCGATTTGGAGATCCAATACTTTGCTTTATCATAATCCCCTCTGGAAAGATACGCTTTTGAAAACTCCAACATGATCCTTGCTTGCCTTGGAAAGTTTTTCTTAAAACCTTCCAGATCCACAAAAGAATTCAAAAATTCTTCCATCTCCTTTCCGGTTTCTTCGGAAAGAGAATAACGTAGTAGATCTAACACAGAAGATCTGGACTCACTATCTAATGATTGGAACAAAGTTTTGGAAGAACTATGGATCTCAGAATATAAAGAAAGAGGAGAGATTCTATGCCCTAGTTTCTTACGATTTTCTAAAAACGCCAAATGCCTCGGATAATTTCTCTCTTGAGGATCCAATTCGATCTGATTCGAATTTTCCGACCAATCCTCTTCTTCTTCCAATAAAACTTTTTCCTTTCTGATCCGAGCCTCCATCTTTTTCCAAACTTCCAGATCTGAACCAGAAGAGATAAATTGTTTCGCAAGCCCAAGCTGAGAAATAGCTAAATCAGGATAATAAGCTTCCAAGGCTAGATTAGAAAGTTTTAATCTAAATAAGAACGGATCATATTTATCCGCAGAAATATTAGAGTTCAAAGAAGTGCCCGGGAATTTTCCCTCTTTCAAGGCAAATATCCCATTTAAAATCTCATTCTTTGCTTCCGGTAGAGGGATCTCAGCACAATCCTTATATTCAGTTTCCAACAACCTGGACAAACATAGGTTTAATCCTAATTCTTTCTGGGAATTTAGATCTCGATTTTCATAACGTAGGGAGAAAATTTTACCCAAAGAAAAATCAGGTTTTAATCGTTGGTAAGCCCTCAATAGATCGGACTCAATTTTAAGAGCTAAATTAGAATTCGATTCCGTATAAGAACGAGCCTTATGTAGATCGGAAAACACTTCGGAAGAATCGGAAATTCTTTCGTCTTTTCTGGACTTAACAAATAACCTTTCTGCTTCTACATTCCTATTTCCGGATCTTTCCGGAAGTCTTCCGAAACGGATCGCGGAATTGGAAACTTTTCCTGTAATAATTTCTCCCAAAGATTCCTTTACACAAGTTTCTCCGGGACATACATACATCAAATTAACTCCCGAACCGGAAAGACCAGTGTAAACCTTTAAGATTTGGCGCCAGTTTGGTTTTTCAGAATAAGTAAATATAACTGCGCCTAATCGATGTTCTCTGGAAAAAAGTTCCCTTAATTCAAGTGTGCCTTTTTTTCTTTCCCCAAAGGTAGAATCTCCTTTTACGTCCGGGAACGGACTTACCAATACATCAGTATCTTCTAATATATCTATCCAGGAATCAGAATCTACTTTTCTATAATTCCATCCACCAATTGGCAAAAAAGAAGAGATCACTTTCGGAGTTCCCTCTTCTCTATTGGAGACTGAAGAAGAAAGTTTAAAGTTGATCCCAGGGATCTGAGATCCTAATAACTCTCCAATGGATGTATTTCCTGGATCTAAAAGAAGATTACGGCCTGAATTTTCAAAATTAGATTTAATCCAGATTTCCGCCTTGGATTCATTCTCAAAGTTCAGAAATTTAATAGAAGAAAAATTCCTGACCTTAGCAAATACAGAACCTCTGGATTCCAATAAACGAATTTCAGTTTCATTCTGATTTAAAACTTCTTCAGAAACCGCTCCAAAAGGATCCAAAAACGCAGTTCTTTTAGGGAATTTCGATCTTAACACTTCTAAAGATTTAGAAACTTGAGCTCCGGATTGAGAAAGTGCAATTTCTTCTTTTTTAACATCCCCTCTTGTCTCTAAAGCGTTCTGGTATTTAAAATAAGTATTTCTATAATTTTTCCAATCGGATTCAAATTTTACGTATTCTGCCCTGGCTTCTCTAAATTCCCAATTTCCTTTTTGGAAATTACGAAAATTTAATAATCTCTGCAGTCGTATCCAATCATTAAACGCGGTATTCGTATTTCCGGAATCAAGTTCTGCCCTGATCTTTGTTTCGTATAAATCCCTTAGTAAAAAACTTTTATTGTCCGAGATTAGATGAAATTGTTTTTTAAGAAGGTCTTCTGCCTTAGATAGTTTTACCTTTGCCTTATCCGGCTTCTTAGAGATTAAATCCAGTCTTGCCTGTAAAACCCAGGTTTGGATCAGCTCAGCGCCGAAGTAAAATACGTTTGCCATTTCTTCCGCGGCTTTTAAACATTCTTCAGCTTTTTCCAGATCACCTAATCTATAAAATACACTAGCCCTACTTAAAAAGTGAAATACCCTTTCTTTTCTTGGGAATGGATCTTTTGAAAGTCCAACGATTTCCTTTGGCAATCCGGAAGGAGTCTCGAGTAAGGAAGAAGAGATCCCTAATTTTTCGAAACCTTCTAACCATTCTCCTTTTTTGAAATTCTCTTCACCCGAATAATAAAGGACCGTCGCCTTCAATATATCGTAATCATAATATTGTTTATAAAATCCTTCGGAGCATACTGAATTTCCTTCTAACAGATCCTCTGACCAAGAGGAAAGACAGTTTTCTATAGATTCTCTTTTGAATCTATCCAGTTCCTCCAATGCCTTGTTTAATTCTTCCGAATATACGGCTTTATCTTTCTTATCGGAAGCTTCTATAGAGGCGAATAACGAATATAAGTATCTCTTAAAACTCCCCGTAGTTCTTCCCGATAAGTTTGCAGTGTCTTTTAAAAATTCATTCTCTTCTAAAAATGCCAATTTAGCCTTTTCAAATTCGTTTCTTTTATACTGAAAAAATCCAAGGTCTGCGTAAGATTGGGATTGAACCAATTGCCCGGCCAAAGTTTTCTTCAAACCCTTTTTACTCACATATTCCAATCGTTTATCTGTTTCTTCCGCGGCTAAGCGATAGTTTTGTTCTAATACAAGATTATTCACTCTTATTCCCGAAGATAATAACGGTTGGAATACGGGAGGGATAGCCTCCGGAAATCTACCTGACCCGGAAATACGAACTGAATCCGGAAGAACAGTTTCAAAAACAAAATCCCAAATGGAATCCCAGACAGATTCCCAAAATTTTGGACTCACCTTCTTTGGTAACCAGAGAGTTGTCCTGGAAGCAGCAAGCTTTTCCGCTTCCTTCAAATTTTCTTCTGACTTAGAGATATAACCTAATTTTTGATAAGAAATTGCTAATGCGTTTCTGATATTGATCGGATCTACTAATCTGGAAGGTTCGTTTAACTCCAAAGCTTCTGTCAAATAAGGAAGAGCCAGTGCATATTCTCCCAATTCCATATGGGACAAGCCTGTTAATGTCCTGAGGAGAGTTAATTTTTCTCTATAACTTTGAAGGTTTTTGGTATAATCCGTTCCGGAATATAATTGTAAGAATTCGTTTTTAGAATATATATCGGATGCATTCTTTAGTTTTCGGACTGCGTCTCCGTACTTCGACATATACATGGAAGCACGAGCAGAGTTAAATAAGAAGACCGCTTTTTGTCTATAGTCCTCGAATTGTGCCTTAGATATTATATAATTCGAATAGGATTCTACTAAGGAGTATTGTTCATCCGCTTTAGGATAGTTTTTGAGTAAGAAATAATTATTACCTAAATTCAACCTAAGATCTGAAAGGGCTTTTTTATTTGGGAAATTTTCTCCGAGCAACTCTAAGATCTGGCTATATAACTCTATATTCTCTTCAAAGTTTTTCTCAGGGAAATATTTGGAATATACATCTTTATATTTATCCTCATCAGTGGGCTCCTTATCATTAGGCTTTCTGGACTTCATAATGTCCACATACTGATATAACCAACCTAAAAGTTGGTATGCATCATGATATGTCGGCTCTGCAAATATGATCCATCTAAGTTCATATTCCGCCTGCTTAAAATCCCTAAGAGCCGCCTCTTTTTTGATTCGGTCCATTGTTCCGGAGTTATAATAGAATGTTTCCCGGATCACGGAACGATTGATCAGATAATACGCATATCCGTATAATGTGGCGAGGTCCAAGAAGGCTCGGGCACGAGGCAGAATTTTTTCTTTCTCAAAATACTGATCTATATAAACGAGTCCTTCTTTTTTATCCAATGGATCAAATTCAAGAGGATTCAAATTTCCTAAAATGCTCGAAGCATTTTTTTCACTTATAGATCTGGCTAATTTGAAAGAAGTATCCACCATCAGTTTTTGATAATAGATTGCGTAATCTTTATAAACAGTATCCTGAAAGAGATTTTTACTCTTCGCCAGGAACATATTCTCTGTATTATAAAAATAATGCAGGGACGCTTGGAAAAAATCGGATCTATTCTCATAGTTCCGAGCCAGGTTCTCAAAATAGATAAAGAACCTTTCCATCTCTTTATCAGATATCTCCACTCCGGAATCATGATCATAATTCTCTAAAAATGTACGAAGAGATTCCAAAGAGTAGCGAACACTTCCAAGTCCTTTAAAATTCGATGACCTTAATAGATGAATTTTTAGAAAGAGTGGATCTTTTGAAGTAATCTCTTTTAATAAAGGTTCGAGCAAAGAATTACTTCCCGCAAATGCTCCCTGTCCGGAAAGTCCCGCAGCCTTAGTATACATTAAAAATCTATATAATACTGGAGAACGTTCTCTGATCTTATTTGAAGACTCTATCTTTTCCGAGAGAGAAATTTTCTCCGAATCTGATTTGCCTGCAAATATCTGCTCTTCAAAAAGTCCGTACAAATTCCTAAGTTCGATCGTCTTAGATTCAGATTCATTTGCTGCTTGCAAAAGTGTAGAAGGAATAGTCCAGTCCTTCTTCTTTGCTTCCTTAAGTTGTAGGGCGCCTATATTTCTTAAAATTTCATGAATATTATAATATCCTGGGAATCTAGTCACCAATTCCTGTTTTGAATTAAGTGAAGCTTCTATTTTGCCGGATCTTTCTTCTAAATTTCCTATTTCTTCTAAGATCGAAGCCGCCACTTGAGCATCCGCAATGTTTCGAATATTAGAGAAATATTCTTTAATTTCGGAGATCCCTTTGTTTTCAGACTCTAAATAGTATACATAGGCAAGACCCCATTTAGGATCCAAACGAGAGGCGCTCATCTCCTTTTTAATCTCAGAGGTTTTTCCCGATTTCTTATAGAGGGAATATTTTTCGTTTAAGACCTTGGCTCGAAAAATAGGATAGAGCGGATCCTCCTTGTAATACAATTCCAAGGAATCCAATGCCAATAGATAATCATCCAAGGATTGTTTTTTGCCGTATTCTTTGGCTAGCTCAAATTGTGCGGAAATATCAGAAGCCTTAGGAATAGATCCACTCAAAGGGAGAAAATAAATATTTAAGGTTCCATAATATGATGCTGTGAATAGAATACTTCCTCCGTTAAAGGAAGAGTATTTCGTGTCGAATAAAGAAAAATTTCCGGAGGTAAGCCTTCTTTCTTTCATATCAGAAAGATCCAATCGGATAATAAGACTATTATCTCTCTCGTCCAATTTTCGATTTCCATCCGAATCGGAACGAATAGATGTATAGAATAAATATCTTCCATCAGAAGACAAGCTAGGAGAAAAATCCAGATAAGGATCATTCGTCAGTCTTTTGGTTATCCTTGTCGCCAAATCGAGAGAATAAATCTCCCCTTCTTTAGAATCTGCGTAAGAAAGATATACGATCGACTTTCCATCTTGGGACCAATATGGATTCACTGCTCCCGATTGAGTAAGTAAAATCGGTTTTTCTTTTCCTTCCGTATCCCATAAGATCAGATTAGGAGTTCCTGGAGTTAATCTATCGGAGGAGAATAATAATACTCTACTATCCTTTCCCCAAATAGGATCCGAGTCCGAAAACCTATCCGACTTAGAAATATCAGAATATTCTGGATTTGTAATAAATTCGAAGTCGTCGTTTAAAAATCTTTTTCCTTCTAAGATATTTTTGGCCCAAACTTCGGGTTCAATTTCTAAAAGGACTATATCACCCGCGGTATCATATTTTTCCGATACGAATGCCAACTTTTTACCATCCGGACTGATTGCAGGTTTGTATTCTGAAGAAGGATGTTCCGTAATTGGAACTACTATAGAACTTTTAAGATCCCTAAACCAGATATCATAATTCCCCTTCTGTCCTGTCGTATAGAATAGATATCTTCCATCTTTAGTAGTGGAATTATAGAGGTTGTTTCCCCTTTGAACTGTCAAAGGAAACGGTTTATCATTTTCAGGATTGAAATAATTTTTTGAGATTGGGCCGTAATCAAATTCGATCGGCTTTACCTTCTGCACCGGGATAAAGACAAGGCAGTTGCCAAATAGACATAGGAAAAAAAATAACACCCAGTGCTTCATTAGGTTATTCCTTCTTTTTCCAATTCCCGGAAGAAGTTTCGTAATATTCCCCTATATCCACAGAACGAAGCCAAGTGGTTTGTATACTCTCTTTAATAGATATTTTTTCTTTTTCAGTAATAGTGCGGTTCGGATCCGCAAACGTTTTCTTTAATTTTTCCTTAATTACAATATCTCTATTTTCATTCGTAAGTTTGATCAGATCATCTATTCGAGACTTTTGTTTTGGATCCTGAGAAATCTTTTCCACCCCTGCTTCTTTGATTTTAGGATTCCATCTTACTTTTCCATCCAACCCTTCTGCTAAGACCCCGAGACCTCTGTATTCTCTTAGTTCTCTCGCAAGATAAGCAAGAATACGAAGCGCCATATAAAATTGGTTATCGCCAGTATTTCCAAATTCTTCTTTGATCAGATCTCTTTCCCAGATCTCGGATCCGGAAGAAGAAGTTTTGATGGATGCGATAAGCCATCCGTCTTTCTCCAGATTTCGATCTTCTCCCAACATTTGTTTTTCTGCAGCGGTTTGGGTCTGAGTAAACGTGATCGGAGGGGCCTTGATAGGGCAATACACGAACAAAGGAAAGATTGCAAAAAGAATAATATAGGATTTTGGAATATTCTTCATAAGTTTTACTGGTTGAAAGTTTCGATCTCGTTTTGTGCTCTTTTTAGGAAGTTTGCCAAAGGCATTCTCTGCTGGGACACCTGGTTATTTTCCAACTGGATGATAGTTCCTAAAATGGAACGTTTGAATAGGATAACTGCGTATACCAAACCCTTGGATAATTCCAATTCTATCTTATCTACTGCATAACTTCCGTAAATAAAATCAGTAAGTATATTAGAAGGTGCAAAAATATTGATCGCACTTTTCCCAAAATCGTTCCCGATCTGATAGATACTAAAAAATAAATTTAAATTAGGGACCGGATCTCCCAAATTTCTTCCCCAAAGATTCAGATCAGCTTTTACCTTTCCATCATCTATCTTGGCCTGGGTTTTCGCAGGAAGTAATTGTTTTAGATCTATATCCTTGACCCTCAAAGAGACTGAATATTCCATTTTTTCAGGATCTCCAGAGCCCACGTTAACGATCATATCCTTACCCCAAATTTCTCCGTCCAGAGTATATACTTTGAGATAATCCATTCGTAAATAATTTTCCGAGTATTCCATATTAGCGGAAAGTCCGGGAGAATCCGCTTTAGGCCGACTGTATTCGAAAGGGGTTCCCTTTAAAGAAGGATGGTTTCCAATGATCTGTCGGATTGTAAAATTCGGAGCAGGTGTTCTGCCGTAATTCATCACGAACTTTCTTTTATTCCCTTCTATCAGATTTTTGGTCTCTTTGATCGAAAGATCGTGAGCAAATGGAACATCCGCATTCCAACCGTCTATCTTATATAATTTACAATCGTATCCGGGACAGACACCACTCTGTAAAAGTACATTAGAATTTTTAGATATTAAATTTCCTTGGACAAGACTTCCATACCAATTAAATTTAACTCCGGCTTCTCCCTGAAAAAATAATCCTTTGATAAGTCCAGCCTCTTGGGGAGATAAAAGTTTTAATTCTCCTTTTAAACTCGGTATAAATTCTCCCAGAGAAGGAGAAGGTCCGACTTTGGATGCCTTAGTTAATTCTCCGCCTAATCCTAAATATAATTTTTTGGAAAATGCACTTAATTCGAGTTTATCAATCTTGATCTTAGAACTTGAGCTTCCGATCATTTTTAGATCTAAAGAAAGTTTTCCGTCTCTGAGGTTCATCCCAGGTAGATCTACACCTAAACTTCCTTGGATATTTTGCCCATGATTCCCGAGTGAATAATAAAAGTCTCCGTCTAGTCCTATCTTCTTACCTACTTGGTTTCTGACTGGAATTATTGTTTCTCGGAGAGATAAAGGAAGAAGAGGGACAAGATGTTCTAAGTCCAGATCCAATCCCGCTTTTTTCAGATCTAATACGAATGGTTCTCCAAGTCCAATCCTTCCGCCAGTATTCAATTTAGCGGCAGAGTTCCCTTCAGGAGAGAAGGCTTGTAGATTCAAATTAGACACTAATATTTCTTCCAGCCCCCAGGCTTTTTTAGGAAAATGGAATATAGCTTTTAGGCCTCCTTCCAGATTTATATTTCCGGAGTTTCCTCTTCCTAATGGGAACCTAAAACCTCTGGCTCTTAATTTTAATCCGGCATCCAGTTGTGAAAAATCTTTTCCAAAAGCGGAAAGTTCTGCTGAAAATTTTCCAGAATATCCTGTTAGATAATCGCCGAGCCCAAAATTATCGACTTTTAGATTTAGGTTTGGTCCTTCTGCCTGGGAATAATTTAGATTTCCCTCTAACAGAATTTCGTTATAGATCGCTTTCAAATTTTTGAATGCAAAAGATCTCATCCAAGGAAGAGGAATTTTTGGTCCTGGATCTTTTTCACTCTGGGGATCGATCCGAATATCCCAATCCAAATTGAATACAGGGATTGAATGCCTCTTCTTCCCTACTCGGAAATCCAATCCATTCCCACGAACTTCTCCGAGAACTCTTAGATTGTCCCAATCACCTTCCGCTAAAATAGGGGCAAGGCTTGCTTCTCCACTCATGGAGAAGGAATCAAATCCAAGACTATGCAAAAAATCTGATAAAGGTGCGAGTCTAATCCTGGACTTTTGAATGGCGAGATTCACTTTTCCCGAATCCGCCGCGAAGTCCGAAATTTTTCCGCTTCCTTCTAACCAAGTATCCTCTCCTACTTTCCATTCTAAATTCCTGAGTAGGAGTTCCTTCTTCTCTGGTGAAATATCTAGATCGTATTTGAGTGAAAAACCAAAGGGAGCACTGACCCTGTTTGCTATTCGTATCGGTATTTTTTCGGAGCCAAGATCAAGTCTAGAATGGAATCCTGATTTGGAGCCTTCTACCCTTTCCCAAACCAATGTACACCTAAATGGGTGGTCCAATCCTCCGGATGAATCTTGGAATTTAAGTTTTATCTGATTTTCCGGATTCAATTTCACTTGGAACTCGTCTATCAGATCCAAAACTTTCAGATCGAATGGAATTCTTGTGAAACGATTCGTATCCAAAAGAAATCCAAGTTCTAATCCTTCCAATCCTGCTGAGTAAGATTTAGAACCGTTTTCCGAATTCACATGGACATTGATATCCTTCAAATCCAATTCTAAGAATGCACTGACTGGAATATAGGTACGGATCTCAGTAAGAGGTTCCGTTTTTTCGGGAGCGGCTTCTTCTTTTTTACCAGGGGAAAAAGCAGAGGATATATTCCAAAAGTTTCCTCTTTGTTGGAGGTCCAACTCCAATCCATGGATGGAAATTTTGGAAATTTTCAACCGCCCAAAGATTACGAGAGGAAGATTATAAGAGATCCCCAACTCTTTAGCGGTCATTACAGGCTTTGTGCCCCAGTCGGTTGTGGGATATAATTTTACATCAGTGAATTTGATCCCGTAGAATGGAGAAAAACTTCTGACATTCGCCTCGAACTTTCCCGCAAAAACGGAAGAGGCGATTTTATCTACTAAGATCTGTCCTGTGATTGAGTTGAAAAGGAGATGGTAGAAGAGAAAAATCCCCGCAATGATCCCAAGGCGGAGTTTTTTCTTTTTCAAATACTGTAAGAACTCGGAAGCCAACCGAAATGTTTAGGCTAATACTCGAAGGATTCGATAGCCTCTTCCAGCGTTTTGTAGATCTCGAAAATGCTGGCTAACTTTGTAATCTCCATTAGATTTTCGATATCGTTATTCAAATTGGTGAATACCATACGACCTTTCAAACCGTCGATATGTTTGTAGATATTAAGAAACATCCCCAAACCGGCTGAGTTGATGAAAGGAACTTTTTTCAGGTCGATGATAAACTTCGGAACGTCACCTTTCGAGATATACTCCTCGATTTTTTGACCAAGTTCGAATTCATTTCCCGCTTTAATCGGGCCTTCGATCTTGATGATGTGAACGTCGTTTTTAGTGGTGACTTTGATTTTCATAACCCTTTCTTGGATTTTTGTGCTTATATAAGATCTGCATTCCGGCCTCCTTGTAAAGCCCTTTTTTGCAGAATTGACCAGCAGAATCCCTCGAAAGCTCCCAAAAATCAAAGAGAAACTAGGTTTTGACTCTGATAGAAATTACAGGAAATATTGTCGACATTTTGGCCGAATACAAACATCGTACCAAGGTCAGCAATGCCCGCAAAGCCCCCTCTTTTATCCCTAGTCATTCCCGTTTATAACGAGGAAAAAACCATCCCCGAACTTGTAAAAAGACTTCGGGGTTTACTCACTATCTTAAAAGAAAAACATCACTTCGGAAAAGAAGATACGGAAATTCTTTTTGTAAATGATGGATCTAGAGATGGAACCTTCGATGTATTAAAAAAATTCTGCGAAAGAGAGCCAGGATTTTTTCTTTTAAATTTATCCAGAAATTACGGACATCAATTAGCAATCACTGCAGGGATCGATACTGCAAGAGGCGAAACAGTTGCTGTCATGGATGGAGATCTCCAAGATCCTCCGGAATTTGTCGCAGACCTTTACGCAAAAATGTCAGAAGGTTACGATGTTGTCTATGCAAGAAGGAAAAAAAGAGAAGGTGAGTCCTTTTTTAAACTGATCACCGCTCACGTATTTTATAGGATCCTAAAAAAGCTAACCAGATTCGAAATCCCAATCGATACAGGAGATTTCAGGATCATGAGCAGAAGGGTGACTAATGTTCTAGTCTCCATGAAAGAGCAACATCGTTATATCCGAGGATTGATCGCTTGGATCGGTTTCAGACAAACAGGTTTGGAATATGATCGAGACGAACGTTTTGATGGGGAAACCAAGTTTTCCGTTAGCAAGATGCTCAAGTTCGCTTTGGATGGGATTACTTCTTTCTCCTCTGCCCCACTTAAATTTTCCTCTTATCTAGGATTTACTTCTGCGTTTTTTGGAGCATTATACACCATCTATATTCTATACTTAAAACTTTTTACTGATAATACGATCCAAGGCTGGACCTCTGTCATGATTGTAGCATTGGTATTAGGTGGGATCCAACTCATTGCATTAGGTATGATAGGCGAATATCTAAGCAGAGTTCACGATCAATCCAAGAATCGCCCTCTGTATGTGATCGAAAAGATCTACTCTGTGAGACCAAAATCTAAAAAATGAACCGCACTTGGGATAGAGTTTTAGGAATTTTATTCGGCTTACTTGCCTTATTCGCCACTGGAGTTATGATCTCCAAAAATTGGCAGGCATTCTTAGAGATTTGCCCGATTACGGACCTTCTTACTTGGGACGAGAATATACGCCTAACCGCAGTATACGATCAATACCAAGATTATAGGGATGGTAAAATTTGGCGAGCGACACTTCCTTTCTTGGAAGCCGCTACCTGGCCACCTCTTCGTCCAATATTCTCACTTTTACTTTTAGCAAGCCCTGGAGAATGGCCAATCACTTGGAAGGATTCCTTTCTAGGTTTGGCATTTTATGCTCTTTGTTTTCCTTCTATCATCTATATCGTTTCCAGAATTTCAGGTTCCTTTCTTTTTGGAAGTTTAGTTTCTATCTTCGTATTGGCGTTAAGCCTTCATACTTCCGAAACTCCTGCTTATAGTCTTTCGTCTATGCTGGAAACCCAAGGGATGTTTATTCTTCTTTGGGTGTACTGGGGATTGTATAAACTTTATGATTCCGTAAAGGACTTGAAACCGGGAGAAAGTTTGCCTGCCGGCTCTAAGGTTGCGGCTTTAGTTTCCGTAGTTTTGATTCTTCTATTTTTTACAAAGTATCCCTATGGGCTTTTGTTATTCATCTCCATCTTTTTATTCGAGTTGATTTCCAGGTTCCCGGAATGGATCGGATTTATTAGATTCTCTGTAAAGGTCCATTATAAAGGGATCAGACTTTTATTCCTGGTTGTCGTAGTCTTGCTCGTTCTTTCATTACCTGTATTGAGAGTAGTGACAGATTGGAATCTGGATCAAAGATCGTTTAAAAAAGTATTATATTTCCTTACAGTTCTTCTTTTCTTGGACTTCAATTATTTCTTATATAAGAATAGAAAAGGTTTAGCAGAAATTTCTCCTCCTTCTATCAAAATTCTTTATCTGTATGCGATCCTTCCTTGTTTTATCTGGTTATTCACGAACTTGGATAGGGTGATGAGTTTAGTAAACGCTCAGATGATCGTGAACAAATTTGTCCGCAGTTTTATCTTAAGTTTATTCGAATCTCCAGCAGACAAATTTCCTGCGAGTCATGTATTCAGTGAGCCTTGGATTTTTAGGACCTTCTTCTTATTTTCTTTGAGCGCAATCGGATATTGGGTCTATCTAAATAGAAAAGAAAAGATTTCTTCTCCGGGAACAAAAGGAGAAGGAAGGATAGATTCTCTACTTGCGAAGTTACAGAATATTAGTTGGCCTAAATTTTTAAAAGATCCGTTATTCGCGATCACTGTTATCGTATTCTTACAATATATCGTTATCGATGCGAGCACAGGGAACAAACAACTTAGGCATGTTTTCTATCCGTTACCTGCTTTGCTTACGATCCTAAGCTTATGGTCTTTCAGATTAATCCAAATTTCCGAAAAAAGTAGAAGGTTCATATTCTCTGGAGTGTTCTTATTCTTTTTAGTTTGGGCCTCGAGTTTATTCGTGAGAGAAGCTGGACTATTTAGCCAAACCTATCTTTCCAAAAACCAATTCTGCTTAAAAGGATTCGACAATGCTACATTCGAACCTGCAAGAGAGTTCGCAAAAGAGATAGATCCGCAAGGGAAATACGTCGCATTTAACGTTTTTCATGATGAGGAAAATTTCCAGATCCCAGGAAGAATTCTCGCTTCCGAATTCGATCTTCTATTCAGGCAAAAAACGGTCGAAAAGGGAAAATATCGCAATGATAGCAAATACAAATGGAAATCCTGGGACGAGTTTGACAAAGCCGTGTATGTAGGACCTTCTTGTAATTTGCCTCCTAAGATTCTTTCCCGGGCAGAAAGTTTAGGAATTACCCTGGAACAGATTAAAGAAATTAAACACCCGACTGGAGATTATTGTTTCAAAGAATTTCGTCTTATTAGAAAATAATCGGACTTAACCGAAATCAGTTTTCGGTAAACGGTTGAAGGCATCGTGACTCATCCTTGGTTATTACCCACCATTATCGCGGCTACGCCTTCCGCCTTTTTTCTAATTTTCATTTATCTATATTTATATAAGAAAGAAGGACAAAAGGCCCTGCTCGCCTGGTCCATCTGCTGGATATTCCATCTTTTAGGTTATTTAGGAAATATTATGAATGTAGGAGGAGCAGACTCCTACAAATATTTTCCGGCCTTCTCCATTGATTTCCTAAGAGCACTTTTCCAATTCTTAGGATGTTTATACTTCTTAAATAAATCGTTCTCCAGACCTTTTCAGATCCTGTTTTCATTAGCAGGGCTTTGGGCATTATTTCTTGATATCGAGAAGATCCGAGACGCCTATATGATCTGGCCAATCTATATACTGATAGGCGGATCACAAATTTATACTGGGATCATTTTTCTTAGAACCAATAATCTGATTCCCAGCCTGGGCAAGATCATCGCCGGTTGGATCTTCATTCTTTGGGGGCTCCATGTACTCAATTATCCTTTCTTACGATTCCATCCTGAATTCGGATTTATAGGTTATTTCATTGCAGGCCTTTTTAGATTTGCCTCCGCAATCGTGATACTACTGGTTTTCTTTGAAGAGACAAAGGCAGAACTTTCTAAAACTGAGGGAAATTATAAGAAGATAGTAGATACCACGTTAGAAGGGATCTGGCTAATCAATAAGGAAAATGAGACCACATTCGTGAATTCTAAAATGGCAGAATTTTTAGGAATGAGTGAGAAAGAACTTATAGGTAAAAATCTTTACGATTTTGTAACTCCCGATGCAACGGATACTGTAAACAAAAGAATAGAAGAAAGAAAACAAGGAAAAGCAGAAGTCCATGATTTTTATTTCAGACGTCCTGATGGAGAATCTGTTTGGCTTTTGATGTCTGCAAATCCAATCTTCGATTCCCAAGGCAATTACGAAGGTGCACTCGCCATGTGTACCGATATTACTTATTATAAAAAAACGGAAAATGCATTAAAAGAGAGTGAAAGGCAACTTTCTACTTTGATCCGAAATCTTCCGGGCATCGCGTATCGTTGTGCATACGATCAAGATTGGACCATGGAGTTTATTAGCGAGGGTTGTTTCGAACTTACCGGTTATTCTCCTTCAGACTTTGTTTCCAATCGTACAATCACTTACGCGGAGATCATGCATCCGGAAGACACTGAAAGAGTATTCCAAGAAGTGACGGAAGCCATCGGAAAGAACCTTCCCTATCAGCTTCTTTACCGGATCTACAAAAGAAGCGGTGAGATGCGTTGGGCATTCGAGCAAGGTTCCGCTGTTAAAGGTGAGAATGGAGAATTGATCGCGTTAGAAGGTTTTATTGCCGATTTTACCCAAGTAAAACTTGCGGAAGAAATTATGGCGAATTCTCTCCATGAAAAAGATATCCTTCTTAAAGAAGTTCATCATAGGGTTAAAAACTATCTGCAAGTTTTGTCCAGTTTGCTTTCCATCCAATTAGAACAGGTAGAAGCGAGTAATCCGACTCAGGTTTTGACGGAATCCCAAAATAGGATCTTGTCTATGGCGTACGTTCATGAGTCTTTATATGGAAAACATAGGATCAGTGACGAATTTTTTCCCGAGTTCGTAAGCAGACTTGTGGATAGTCTTCTCAAATCTTTCGGTCATAGAAAAGAAGAGATCCAAATTTTTCTAAATTGTGAATCTCTTCCAATTAAACAAAATTCGGCGATCCCTATCGGTTTGATCCTAAATGAATTAGTAACTAACGTTCTAAAACATGCGTTTTCTTTTAAAAAACATTCAGAAGAAAAGATTCTCAAGATCTCTTTTTACAAGGATGGAAATTGGATCCATTTGGATGTTACGGATAATGGAAAAGGTAAATCCCCGAATCCTAAATCTGAAGACTCCATGGGTCTCGAACTTGTGGATCTTTTAACTAAGCAGTTAAAAGGTTCCGTCATGGATCTTTCCTCTGAGCAAGGAACCGTTACTAGAATACGATTCCCAGCTTCTTATTAGGGGATTGTGCTGAGAGATTTTTTTGTAGGAGTTCCTACATGCGTTCAAGGGCGCCCCCACCCTTAGCTTTGGGTGGGGGGAGTGGCTCGTGGGAGAACCCTTTCGCACATATCACAAAATTCGGATCTTAGCAATCAAATTTTGCAGCTCTAATCTTGTTGGAATTCCAACATAGCTTAAAGTCTAAACTCCCTGAACCTTCACTTCTCCCAAATTAGTATCCCTCACTACCTCAGGTTCCCGATTCGTTACTTCTCTAAATGTATCGAAGTAATTCTCGTGGTTCGTTCCCATTATCCTATCCCAAATATTAAAATACAAACTGTAATTGCAGTTAAAGTATTTATGATGCATATTATGGTGAGTAGTAGAATTATGAAGTCTTAATATTCTATTTTCGATAAATCCTTTAGGAAAAAGTTCGAAAGAAAGATGTCCTAATACATTCAAAAAATTACTGTAAAAGAAAAATACTATAAGTGCAGTCGTATGTACAGGCAAGAATAGGATCACAAGAGGCACAATCCCTGCTTCTACAACTGCTTCGTATGGATGAAAGGAAAATGCCGCCCAAGGAGAAGGGTTTGTAGATTTATGATGTACCAAATGCATACTTTTGAAAAGAAGAGGATGATGCATCATCCTATGGGTCCAATAAAAATAAGTGTCGTGTAAGAATATCAACGCAACGATGCTGAATAGAAGATAAGGAACTCCATAATCTTCTACCTTATCGTAGATAAAAGTCCAACCCGCCTTCTTCATCAAAAGCACGAGTATACCCGAAGCTGCGAAGATCGCAAGTGAGATCGCCGAATATTTAAGCTCGTGGGAGATCTTATCTTTTTCAGGAAGTTTATTTTGTATGATCTTATGTTTGAGTCTTTCTTTGTAGATCATCCAAATGAAAACATAAGCGATCCCTGCCATTAAAATATAGCGGAACCATAACATACCTAAGGTCAGAAAATAATAGGCGGTATAACCCATTTGATCCACAATTTCGTTCATCCTGTTCTCTCCGTGTGCACACAGTTTACACGATGAGACAAGGATCAGCCTATCCGAATTTTAAAAATCTCTAGCTGATTTCAAAATCGGCGGTACTTTTTAAGGATTCATCCCGGCCACGGTTGCGACGGAATTCGGTTGGGGTAACCCCAGTAAGTTCTTTAAATGCTCGATTGAATGGTCCTAAGGATTGGTAACCCAGATCCATGGCGACCCGAATGATAGGGATCTCGTCTTTGCCGGAGTCCAATAGAATTTCACAAGCTTCCTGGATCCGATAACGATTTAAGAAGTCCGGAAAATTTCTAAAACCCATTGCTTGGTTGATCAGCCTTCTGAGTTTATATTCCTGCACTTCTAAATCTTCTGCAAGCTGCCCGATTGTCAGACCTTCTTTTTTATAAAGTTTGGTTTCTTCAAATGCTGAGACTAATTTTTTCTTCAATACTGGGTCGGCATATACTGCTTTTTCTTCTTGGCCCTCAGACTCTTCCGGCCTTGGATCCACAAGGCCTTCTTTCAATTCGAAGACCAAATACATAAACGCGAGTATTAGTCCCCAAGCAAATACAACATTTGCTAAATCCAAAATTTCAGATAGAACCTTACCCCTTAGGATCAGGTGAGAGAACATATTAAAAGTGATTACACTTCCAGTCATTAGTATATGGACTTCTCGTAATCTTCTTCGAGCTTCTATAAGGTCGTCCTTTCGTCCCGAATAGATCCGGATAATTGCGGCTACAACAAAGCCCAAGGATAGAAGAGTAGGAATAATGATATGAGCAAGAACAGTTTCCGAAACGATAGGCCCTCTCATGTTGATCAGATCCAGCACAGGATAAACTGACAAAGCAGAGACTCCAACCTTACCGAGAAGTAAAAGCCAGTACCAAAATTTAATCTCGAAATGATCTTCGAAGATTGCGAGACTGATCATCCAAAAGAAAAAAGGTAAGCTAATAAGACCTGCAAATAAAAATATACGAATAAAATAAGGGATCTTTAAATCAGGATCCAAAGAAAGAATGATATAACAAATGATCCCGAAAGAAAATCCTCCCGCGATCCGTATCCTAAAATCGTAAAGATACCTCCATCCTAAAAGCCCTATGATGAAGATTAAATTCGAAAGACAGAATAAATGTAATATGTCCGTGATCTGTGAGATCAAATGAGTTCTTCCAGTTTTTCCAATTCTCCCCAAAAGTCCTTTGTTTGTAAACCAGGAAGAAATTTCCTGATCAAGCTACTATCTATAAAACTGTCTTCTCTATCCATCTTTTCCTCGGGAACAACCTGGATCTTACCATGATCCTCTAAGAATCGGAAGATCTCTAACCATGTATGCCATTGCCCATCGGATAAAATCAGCTCAGAAGGCAGATCATTTCCTGGATAAGATAGAAGCAAACGTACCACTTCCGAAATATCATCCCCATGGATCAGATTCAATTGTCGTTTAGTTTTTTTAACGGAACCCTTTCTTGCCCAGTTAGCAGGATTTCTATCCGGTCCATAGATCCCGGAAAGTCGGAGGATCTTACCGCCCTTCTCCAAAAATTGTAACTCAGTTTCGTAACGATCATGTTCAGGATCTAAAGGAGTTTTTTCGGTAATGTCGGAGGTAATCCTTTGGTAAATGCTAGTAGTCCCAAACATCCAAACCGATTTGGAAATTGAGAATATAGCATCAAAGACCTGATCTCTATTCTCTAGTTTTTGAGCGGGGAAGGTAATAAGGCTCGCATCAAACATCGAGCCTTCATTCTTCTTACAGAAATTTTCCAAAGCCGCCACATCGGATAGATCCAGAAGAACGGATCCTTCTACTTGAGTAGCTTTAGAAATCCCGATAACAGTATTCTCTTTTTTTAATGTATTTAGGACCCGTAGACCGGTATATCCCAGTCCGAAAACTGCAAAGTTAGACATTACTCCAGACCGAGTCTTTTGTAGATCAGTCCAACTTTATCTAAATAAGGAGAAATTTGGAAGATAGAATCCAGATCTCCAGGTTTCAAAACCTTCTGCACCTTAGGATCCTCTGCAAGTCTTGTCTTCAGGTTTTGGGATATATCCGCCCAAACCGCCATCGCATGACCTTGCACGATCGCATAAGCGTCTTCTCTGGTGATACCACCCTTCTCGATCAGGTGAAGAAGAACCTTTTGCGAAAAGATCAAACCTCTCGTGGTTCCCAAAGTTCTTTCGATCGCATCAGGATACACGTGCAGATTTTTTACTACGAATAACATTTTATCCAGAATATATTCGAGAGCAATCGTAGAATCCGGAACTACTATCCTTTCCGCAGAAGAATGAGAAATATCTCTTTCATGCCATAAGGCCACGTTCTGAAGAGCAGTTGAAACATTAGAACGGATCACTCTGGAAATCCCCGAGATCCTTTCACAAATTACAGGATTTCTTTTATGAGGCATTGCGGAAGATCCCTTTTGTCCTGGAGAAAAAGGTTCCTCTACTTCTCTGCCTTCTGTTTTTTGAAGAAGGCGAACTTCGGTTGCAAAACGATCCAAGCTCGCGGCAGTAACGCCTAACGCGGACATATAAGCGGCATGTCTATCTCTTGAAACCACTTGGGTTGCGATCGGATCAGGCTTAAGCCCTAACTTCTCGCAAACATATTCTTCAATGTCCGGTTCAATATTGGAATAAGTTCCGACTGCACCTGATAATTTTCCTACGGCAACTTCTTCTTTTGCCAGGGCCATGCGCACCCTGTTCCTTTTCATTTCTTCATAGAATAATGCAAACTTCAAACCGAGAGTCATTGGTTCGGCGTGAATACCATGAGATCTACCGATACAAGGAAGGTCTCTGTATTGGATCGCCTTCTCCTTGATCGCCTCGATCAACTGATCCGTTTTTTTCAAGATCAGATCCATTGCTTGTACCATCTGCACGCAAAGTGCAGTGTCTCCAATGTCGGAAGAAGTGAGACCATAATGCACGTGACGACCTGCAGGCCCGATATAAGAATTCATATTCGTTAAGAATGCGATAACGTCGTGGTGGACCTTGGACTCTATCTCCAAAATTTCATCCACGTTGAATCTGGCTTTGGAACGGATCTCTTCGAAGTCTTCTTTCGGGACCTCTCCTTTTTTCATTCGGGCTTCGGTGGCCAATATTTCGATTTCTTTCCAAATATCGAATTTATTCTCCAACTCCCAAATTTTAGAAATCTCAGGATTCGAATACCGATCAATCATTCCAGTTTCCTTGGGGAAATATCCCCATTGATAGGATTTTTATTCGGGGGCTATACGTAAACCATTTTGGTCACGCAGAGGCGCTGACACGCTGAGAGATCTTTTGTTTTAATTCCTAAATAGATTTTTTATCAGGATTGATCCCTTTTTTGCGAAGCCATCTACGACGTCCTCTTTCACCAAACCATTTTAATATAGGAGAAAGTGAGCCGATTAACCAGGGAAACACTGCAGCTAGTCTAGAAGTAAGCCCATCGCTATAAGGAACATATATCTCTAATTTCCCCGTACGGATCCCCTTCAAAACTGCCTTTGCTACATCGTCCGGAGATTTTACCGCATTCAACCAATTCAAAACGGTTCCTCCGTTAAGGGCCTCATGCATAAGCATCGGAGTATCCACTGCTGCCGGATAGATACCGGAAATTTTAACACCGCTCCCCTTTAACTCTTCGTGAATTGCAGTTAAAAAACCTCTAAGACCGAACTTAGTTGCTGAATATAATGCGGAATCTGCAAGAGAGATAATACCCCCTATCGATACTATATTTGCTACGGAACCTCTTCCTCTTTCCAACATCATGGGAACGATAGCCCGTATCAATCGGATCGGACCTAAAAAATTAATGCCTGCATGGCGATCTATTTCCGAAACGTTTTGTTCCAAAAAAGGACCTTCTTTTGCATATCCAGCGTTATTTACCAAAACTTCAATTTCCGAAAATTGAGATTTCAAGACGCCAACCATTGCTTCTAACTCTTCCGGCTTTGTTAAATCGCAGACCATCAGGTCGGGTTTTTTAGAAAGCCTATTCGCGACAGACTTCATTTTTTCTTCTTTAATATCGCAAAGGACCAAATGATATCCTGCTTTATCTAAACATAATGCGATTGCTTCTCCGATCCCGCCGCCTGCCCCGGTAATTAAAGCGATCTTAGGTCTGGAAAATTCGTTTGTTTCCGAACTCATCTACTTACACCCGCAAGGTCGGTAGATGTAACAGAAGAATTATTATCCTTTTTCAAAATATCAAATTGACCCGGTTTCAATTCCGGCCATCCCATTTTACTTTGGATCTTAGAACGATATTTTTTGTAAGCGACCTGATTCACATATACCGAATGTCGTCCCGTATTCAGATAGTGGATCCCTCCATTCAATAGAGGTCTATCGTTCTTGATCAGAGATTCGAATTTCTTGGCTGAAACATCTCCCTTTTGTTTCGCATCTATATAAGAAGAAATTAAATTAGCCATTTCATCGAACATCTTATACGCTCCTCCGTCGGTTTCCATATAACCGAGAGCATAAAGATTTTCGTAATTTCGGTTGAAGAGGGTAAGATAAAGTTCCGGACGCCCATTCTTCCATTCGAAATATTTTTCTTCCATGTATGGGATCGCCCAATGGTATCCGGTTGCAAGTACGACCAAATCTATCTTTTCTTTGGAACCGTCCTTAAATTCCACAAACTCACCGTTCAATCTGGAAATATCTCCCTTAGCAATTACATCCCCATGGCGAAGATTATGCAGTAGTTGGTCGTTGATAATCGGATGTGTTTCAAAAATTTTATGATCCGGAGCAGGAAGACCGATCTTAGTCAAATCCCCTACTAAGAACTTTAAGATGATCCCAAAAACCCATTGAGAAAACCAATTAGGTATCCAATGCGCTCCGTCGCCGAATACGTCTGCAGGCATTCCAAAAATATGTTTCGGAATAAAATAATAACCTCTTCTTACACTGATGAAAGCCTGATCTGCGGCAACTCCAGCGTCACAAGCAATATCACATCCAGAATTTCCGGCTCCTACAACGAGCACTCTCTTTCCCCGAAAAAAAGAAATGTCCTTATACTTTACGCTATGTATTACTTCTCCTCTAAACGTTTCTATACCTTGTAACTTAGGAATATTCGGAGACCAAGTGATCCCGCTCGCACAAATCACTCCTTCATAAAGTCCTGATTCTCCATTCTCCAATTTAACCAACCATTTAGATCCTTTCTGTTGGATGGACTGGACCGAAGAATTGAATTTTATATGTCGATACAGATCGTATTCTCTGGCAAATGATCTATGATATGAGAGAATCTGACGATTGGATGGATAGTCCGGATATTCTTCCGGCATTGGATAATCCGCATAATCGGAAAGATATTTAGAGGAGATAAAATGAGCGCTCTTATACATGGGAGATCCTGGATTTTCAATATCCCAAATTCCTCCTACGTCCTTATGTCTTTCGATTACATGGAAAGGGATTCCCTTCATCTTTAGCGATCTTGCCATGGATAATCCCGCAGGACCTGCTCCCACTATACAATAATGGCCGGAATAATCCTGAACCTCGTTCGACTTGGAAATTGTTGCCTGATCCTTCATATATCCTCTTAAAAGTGAGCAATGCTCTCTTTATAAAAATGATCATTGATCACTTTATTGAGATAAGTCAAACAAAAATCGACTCTATAAGAAAAAAGTAGTCTGAGAAGAAGAGGAAATATAACTGTATTTCCTATGAAGCAGGGCCAGCGCACCCCGGTACAATCCCGAAGTAAGGAAAGATTAGATCTAATTCTTAGGACCGCAAAGGAACTAATCGGAGAAAGAGGGATAGACGCAGTTAGTATGAGGGAAATCGCTCAATCTGCCGGAATACAGATCGGATCCTTGTACCAATATTTTCCCGGTAAAAATTCTCTCTTACTCACCATCATGAGAGATTATTACGACAGAATTTATGCAGGAACCAAAGCCCTATTGGATGAGGTTAATACCGCGGAAGAATTAGAGGCCGCAGGCGAAAATGCACTCGTACAATTTGCGGAATTTTTCCAAAGAGATACAGCTCTCGCGAATCTTTGGGCAGGCGCAAGAGCAATCCCGGAATTAGTCTCGGAAGATATTTTAGACACTTACAGAAATGCGGAACTAATCATAAAGACCACATTACGTTGTCTACCCGGACTAAAGGAGAACGATATAAAACCTTTCTCACTATTCCTTAGCCATACCATGGGTACAATTGTTCGTTTTGCAGGAGAAATAGAAAAGGAAGAAGGAAAAGCGGTCCTTAAAGAATGCCAGGAAATATTCAGGCTAAGATTGAAATCATTGATAGATCTTTCTAAGTCTTCGCGAAAAAAGAATAAATAATCCGTGTAGAAGTTTTACAAAAAGAGTATTCAGTTCCCTCCTTTTTTTCTATGCGAGATAAAACTTCGTGCCTCTTACCCTAGCTCGAAAGAGCTTACAAACTCTTTGATCAGATTGATATGGTCCACTTCAGGAGAAGGATTTTCCTTACTCGGCTCGTATAGATGTTCATCAAAAACATGGTAATCGAAAATTTTGAGTTCGAAGTCAGGGATAGTTATGATGATATTTTCGGAATGAATATCAAAGATCAATTTTTCTTCGTTCGCAAGATAACGAGTTACCTCTATCACTCTATGAAAATCCAGAGCAATCTTTTTGAGCTTAGATTTACTTATGATCCCGAATCTATGAGTATCAAAATTCAATTTCCATTTAGGAAAAAGTGCATCCTGGATAGGATTCTGTCTGACTTTTTCATTCAATCGGATGAATTCTTTTAAGTGTTTTCCAGGCAACAAATTCTGGTTATCGCAAGGAGTAAGAGTGACGACTGGAATTCCTAATGGACTTCTCCTGAAACGTAAACCCATAAAGAATCGAGTAGGAAGTACAAGATCAGGAATTAGACTTTTTAATTTCCAATAATGAAGTCTTTCCAATCCTAAACGAGCGAACTTAAAACGGATCTCGTCCCTTTTGGATTCCCCCCATGCAGCTTTTTGCAAATGATGCATGAGGCCGATCTCTTCCGTTTTTAGATATCTCTCCAGATTATTCTGCACTTCTTTATATAAAGAACCAAAAATAGGGTCAGAAGGTAGTTTAGATTTTCCTATCTTAACAACCTGGTTCCAAGGAAGTGTGTATACGAATTTATAAGAGCCTCTTCCTATATAATTCTCGGAGGAGAGAGGCATAAAATTATCCAAAAACTCTCTACCATATCTATGCGTTATCCGAAACACGTGAGAAACAGGAAAAAGTTTTTCGTAAAACTTTCGGGCAAAGCCGGATTGCCTAAGACGGAAGTCAATAGGCAAATCCTCTTTCGGGATTTGAGAGTCTGCCTTGTCCGGATCAAAAAATAATTCTTTATCAAGGCCCTTTTCTAGGATCTCGATAAAGCTGGGAATCCCAGGAGAGTTCCAAAAATTCCGGATCGCTTCTCCGAATTCGCTGAATCTTCCTTTTTTTGCCATTAGAATCCCATTATTTATTTGGAATGGTAGTACAAGTCTCTTTTGTAAGAAGGAAGAGCTGTTTTATTCTTCTTAGAATTTTCTAGAGCCTTATCTTTTTCTTCATCGATCCACCATAAAGATTTGGCAGCGCCTTCTCCGGAATATCTGGCAAGTGGATTTTCAGGAGTTCCAAATCTATTCCAATAAAGGACTCTTGTAGATTTAATTCCCCAAAGAAGAACATACGGAACTTCTTTAGTTAAGATCTTATCTATCTTCTTCAAGATTTCCGTTCTTTTTTTAATATCGAATTCCGTTTTTTGCTGCTCGATGAGCTTGTCTATATCCGAATTTTTGAAACCGTTATAATTATTCTGTCCGTTCTCATTTGCATATTTGGAATCCCAATGATGTTCCGGATCCGGGAATGAACTTCCTGCACCCCAAGCCGCCCAGGTAACATCGAAATCATACTTGTCCATTCTTTCAGACCAGTTAGCAAGATCCGTGCTCTCAATAGTAACTTGGATACCGAGTTCTTTCACCCTTTCCATGAATAGAGTAAAATATTTTTCTACACTTCTATCTCTTTCCAGGATATGGATCACAAATTGTTGCCCGTCTTTTTCCAAGAAACCTTTTGCGTTCGGTTTCCATCCTGCCTCTGCAAAAAGTTTTTTAGCAACCTCAGGATCGTAATCGATGGCAGGATTCGGCAATTGTCCTTCTTCCCATACTGAACCGTAATAAGAATCAGTAAGTTGATATTCTCCGAATGCAAGTTTGTCCACCATGAGCTTTCTGTTCACTAAATGAGCGATCGCCTTTCGGATACGAACATCATCGAAAGGTTTTCTTCTCATATTGAATGCCCAGCCTTGGAAGCCCGACTTTTTATCATTATAGATTTTTTGTTTTATGATATAATTTTTATCAAAAGGTTCTCCGGTTGTATCCTGAACCCAAGTAGCAGCCTTATAAACAGGATATAAGTCTATATCACCTTTTTTGAATGCTTGAAATGCTACCGCATCATCATTAAATACTTTGAAGATAAGAGTATCGAAATTGTCAGTCCCTCTGTAAAAAGGATAGGCTCTCATCCAATAATCGTTCCTACGTTTCATTTTCACGTAGATCCCTTTTTTAGCGGACTGCAATTCATAAGGTCCGGAGATCACAGGGAACTCGAAATTTTCCTTATTAAAATCCTTTCCGTTATAATAATGTTCCGGAAGAATAAAAAATTCGTAAGCTATAAATTCAAAGTTTTTCCAGTGAATCTCTTTTTGAGTAAACTCCACTTCGAATTCATTCACTAACTTCGGTGCTTCGAAACGAGAAAGGTCAATCCTATGAAGAGCGGTATTATTTTTCTTATTCATGATGATTTCATAAGTGTATAATACGTCTTTAGCGGTAATAGGTTTACCATCGCTCCATTTAGCGTTTTTATCTAAATTGAATGTAAAAGTTTTTTTATCAGAAGAGATCTTCCAAGAAGAAGCAATTTTAGGAAGAGGTTCCAATGTAATTGGATGTCTTTCTAAAAGAGGTTCGAACATCTGGCCAAAGATCTCGGCAGTGGTAGAAAAATTCTCTAAATACCAATTCAAGGATTTAGGATACTGATGGCTATAGATCCTGAATATTCCTCCTCTTTTTGCGTTAGGAGAAACGGCTGGATTCGGTTTTCTTAAAGCTTCCGGGATACTATTCGGATCTCCGTCCCAAGGAAGATCTTCAGTCGCCACTGAAATTTGGACTTCTTCCTTCTCTTTGCAACCGTTCGAAACAAACGTAATTACGGATAATAAAAGTGTAAAATAGCAAATGTTCAGGAGTTTGGAATTTTTTAGAGCAAGGTTCAAAGCACACCTCTTAGGAATGTTCGTGTTCGAAAGCTTCCGGGAAAACCCGATTTCAGGCAAACTTAAATGTAAAATTTTCGATGAAAAGATAGAAGGATCAAACCCGCAGTTAATCCTTATTTAACCCTATGAGCAAAAACCACATCTGGGATCCGTTTTAAGTTGCCGAGGATCTCCTTCAATTGGTCCAAATGTTCCACTTCTATCATGAAGCGAGCCATCAAAGTATCCTTTTGTACTGTAGAAGCTCCGGCCTCCAATATATTCGTCTGGGTTCCTGAGATACTTTTTACCATCTCCAAGTAAATTCCCTGGCGATCCTTAGCTTTCACTTCTACTCGAACAGGAACCGGCTCCGTCTGGCCATAATCCCAATCCACTGTGATCTGCCTGAGTTGTTCTTCTTCTCTTTGTTTTAACGCGACATTACAGTTCTTTTTATGAACGGAAACACCACGCCCTCTTGTTACGAAACCGATAATCTGGTCTCCAGGAAGAGGAGAACAACAACCAGAAAGTCGCACAGGAATATCCCTTAGTCCTGCGACCAAAATTTTTCCGCCGGCAACTTGGCCTTGCGTCTGAGTTTGTTTGGAAACTTTTTCGGAAGGCTTACGTTTAAGTTCTTCTAATACTTCTGCATTTAGTGTGAGCTCTGCTGCACTCTCCGCACCTTGTTCCAAATCCTTACTGGTTTCTTCTCTCAGTTTTCTGAAATAAGCCCGTAACTTTTGTCTGGCAGAAGGAGTTTTAACAATACGAAGCCAGATAGGAGAAGGTTTGGATCTTTTATCTACTACAACCTCTACCTGGTCACCACTGCGTAGTTCAGTCCGAAGAGGGATCATTCTACCGTTGATCTTTGCTCCCTTACAATGTAAACCCACATCAGTATGGATTCTGAATGCAAAATCCAGAACGGTCGCACCTTTTGGAAGTTGTATAATTTCTCCCTTAGGAGTGAAAACGAATACCTCATCTTCATGAAGATCGTATTTTAGTTCTTCTAAAAATTCCTTAGGATCTAAAGAAGAATCCTGCCAAGTCTGTAAAACTTCCAACCACTTGACCGTTAGGTGTCTTTCGTTGGCATGAGTTTTACCTTCTTTGTATACCCAGTGAGCTGCGATCCCGAATTCAGCAATCGCATTCATCTCTGCAGTTCTGATCTGCACTTCTAAAGGTTTTCCATCAGGACCGATCACAGTTGTATGAAGTGATTGGTACATATTCGTCTTAGGAGTTGCGATATAATCCTTAAATCTTCCTGGAACAGGAGACCAAAGTGTATGCACAATTCCGAGAACTCCGTAACAGTCTTTGATCTCGTCCGTAACGATACGGATCGCTCTTAGATCAAAAATTTCATCGAAGGTTTTTTCCTTCGTTTTCATCTTACGATAAATAGAGAAAAAATGTTTTGCTCTTCCTTCTACATTCGCGTTGATCTGAATTTCTGCGAGTCTCTGTTTTAGGATCAGCTGCAACTTTTCTATATAGTCTTCTCTTTCGGACTTTTTAGCACTGATCCTTTTTTTAATATCCTGGTATTCTTCCGGAAAGATAACTTGGAATGCTAGATCTTCCAGCTCAGATTTTACTGAATAGATACCAAGTCTTCCTGCAATAGGAGCGTATAATGAAAGAGTTTCGTTTGCGATCCTTCTCTGCTTTTCAGGAGGTTGGAAAGAAAGAGTTCTCATATTATGGGTCTTGTCTGCAAGCTTGATCAGAATAACCCGAATATCCTGTATGGTTGCGATAATGATCTTTCTAATATTCTCAGCTGCCTCAGTCTCTTTGGATTGGCTTTTGATCTGAGAAATTTTAGTCACACCTTCCACAAGCTGAGTGATCTCAGTCCCGAAATCTCGGACCATATCATCTCTAGTGTATTTTGTATCTTCTATCACATCATGAAGAATACCAGCAGAGATTACCTTCTCATCCAGACCCAACTCATATAAAATAAAACCTACTTGAAGAGGGTGAACAATATATGGCTCACCTGAAAGACGGAACTGGCCTTGGTGAGAATCTTCAGAAACCTTATAGGCCTTTTCGATCATTTCCAAGGCTTCGGGGCCCATGGTTTCCCGAACTCCTTCGATTAACATTTCTTTGGTGGCTGGAGCCTTAACAAATCCCATTCTTAGGTCCTTATATCCAAACCGAGATCCAAAAATCTGGTTGTATGAGTCAGGTATCCCATGCTCACTCCTACCCCAGGAAATTCGGACAATGCTTCTAATTTTTCCGGAGTGATACTTCCGGAACATTCTATTAGGATTTTAGGATTTTTTTCTTTTACCCTTTGGAACGCTTTGCGTGTATCAGGTATATTAAAATTATCTAACAGTAAAACGTCTGGTTCCGCTTCGAGTGCATCTTCCAGTTGATCCAAAGAATCAATTTCTAATTCCACCATTCTTCCGGGAAAATTGGATCTGATCTTTCCCACTGGAATTTTTGCAGATCCGAATAAAGCCAAATGATTGTCTTTGATCATTGCCATTTCAGAAAGATCCAATCTATGATTGGAACCTCCTCCACAATATACAGCATACTTTGCAAGTTTCCTGTAACCTGGCAGGGTCTTTCTGGTATCCAGGATCATTATACCCTTAGACCCGTACTGATCCACGATCTTTCTAGTCGAAGTAGAAATACCGGAAAGATATTGTAAGAAGTTTAGAAGGATTCTTTCTACTCGTAACATAGAGAGAAGGCTGCCTTGTATCTCAGCGATCTTGTCTCCTTTGACGAACTTTTCTCCATCTTTAAAGAAGAAGTTAAACTGCAGATCTCCTTCTGAAAGTTTGGAAAGCACTTGAGAGACACCGCTACCACAAAGAATACCTTCTTCTCTTGCATTTAAGAATGCGATTGCTTTTTGATCTGGAGAGAATAAGGAAACAGACGTTATATCTTGGTCAGGACAATCCTCGTCCCAGGCCATTTTAGCTAGGGGAAAATAATCCGCCTCGCTCGTCTCTGATATAGGCTTAGTATAAGCCCTCTTCACTTGGAATTCACCGCTAAGTAAAACTGTTTCGAATAATAAATGAGGATCAAGCGGAATTCTAGATTTTCATACTTCATAAAAAAGAAAGGCCCGGAAAAATCCGAGCCTCACATTTGTTAGAGTTGCTAAAATATTAGACTTAAATCAACGAGCTTCTTCGTCGCTTTCCTGTTCACCAGAATCAGAAGGTTGCTCATTTCCTGTAGAAGGTGCCGGAGTAGTAGGCTCTTCTTCTTCCGGTTCTTGCTCAGAAGTGGAAGCAGGAGGAGTTGTAGTCTCTTCCTTCTTCTCCTCTGGAGTAGATGCTTCTACTTTGTCACTTCCAGTCTGCTTCTTAGGAGCTTTTTTAGGATCAAACTTAGTGGATCCTTTAGCAGGTGGAATTAACAACACTTGTTTTGGATAAATCAAGTTTGCATTTCTGATCTTGCTGCGGTTCGCTTCGTAGATACGTTTCCAAAGTTTAGAAGTGCCGTAATGTTGTTTGTAAGCTGCAATTCTCCAGAGGCAATCTGCAGGAATTTTCTTACGAACTACGTATTTTTTCCAACCTTCAGGAAGTTCTCCGGAAGAAGAAGCAGTTGTATCTTCTCCTTTTCTTGTGGAAGAGGAGCTAGAGTCTCCTGCATCACCTTTGCGACCTGCGACTGAAGATCCAGTGCGTAATCTTTCTGCGATATCATCAGACTGATCTACTACGATGCGAGAAAGTCTGATCGCTTCTTCAGATCTACCGATAGAATCTTCATATTTTTCGGAAGAATATAACTCTTCTGCGGAAGCTAAAGACTCATCCGCCGCTTTTAAGTTCTCGTCAGCTCTTTGGTAAGAAGTTTGGAGATCTTTGCTGGATTTCAGTTTGGACTGATCGATTCCAGATAGTTTATCCTTAGCTTTTCCGATAGAATCTTTTGCTTCTACCTTCTTCTTAAGTGCATAAGCTTGGATATTTTTTGCTACGAGTTCTGCTGATTTTTTGCGGATATCATCAATATCGGAATAACCTTCTTTGATTTTTCCTTCGTCAATCTTACCTTTTGCTGCATTCAAACGTTCTCTTGTTTGGGCTACTTCAGGATCTTGGCCACCTGCATATCTGTCCGCATCATCCAGATTTTTTTCGATATCTGCAAGAGAATCGATCAACTGTTGTTTTTGGGAAAGAGCCAAAGACTTGGCATCAGTTGCTGCCTTTTTGGACTCCAGATATTTTTTATTACTTTGTTCGTACTGATCGAAAGCGGCAAGACGAGTCTTAAGTTTAGCGTCGTCTCCAGATTCCTTAGGATAGGATTCCAAAGTGCGATCCGCATTATCTCTTAGAGTGTCCCCTTCTTTCTTAAGTTCTACTGCATTATTATAAGGTTCTGCAGCAAGTTGAGAAGCATAGGCCTCGTCCGCTTCGTTAATAGCGGTACTAGCTGATGCTTTGGACTCCTCGGTCAATTGAGGATAAGATTTTTCTAATGCATCGTACGCTTTACTTTTTGCGTATTCAGCGCTTTTTTTGGTCTCGCCCAAGTCTTCGTTAGAAGCCTTTTCATGAGCGGTCAAAAGACTTTTGCGAGCTTCCTCGAATTCTCCGGAAGCGTATCTTTCCGCGCCTGCATCTTTAGCGCGAGTGATAGCGGTTTTTGCTTCCGCCAATTCTTTTACGGGTAGTTCTGCCCCACAGGCAACTAGGAATCCTAAAACTCCCAGTACCAATGATGGGAACGATATAGCTCGAAAAGTTTTCATTTGTTTTGCACCAGCCAGAGGATCGTTAAAAAAGTGCCTTACTTATTTGAAGGCAGCGACTGCATCAGCTTCGTTATCAAAGATCTCGAAGAATGACGTTAATTTAGTTAATTCAAATACCTTTCTTACGGAACCCGCAACATTGATAATCTTAAGTCCACCCTGGTATTTTTTTAAGTTAGAGAGGCTGGAAATCAAAGCACCGATTCCGGATGAGTCGATATAAGAGACCTTTTCCAGATTGATAATAGTATAGTATTTCTGCTCTTCAATGAGCTTTGCGATCACATCCTTAATCTCAGGGGCGTTGTATAAATCGATCTCCCCATTGATGTCCAGAATTACGATGTTACCGCTTTCCCTTCTGGTGATTTCCATAAAAAATCAGCAACTCCTTTCTTTATCTGTTTGAACCATCCTACAATAGGGGGGTCATTCTCTATATAGTCAACGAGAAATTTCCGGTGTTTCGTACAAATTTTTCCATTTAACGAAAAACTCGCTGAAATTTCCAACTTCGATGGAATGTCGAAGTTCTTTCATGAACTTTTTCATAAAATGCAAATTATGGTACGTGCTCAAGGAAAATGCACTTAGCTCTTTCACGTGATGTAGGTGTCTGATATACCCAATACTGTATCTTTTACACACTTTACATTCGCATTCCGGGTCCATCGGCTCATCTCGAAACTTCCATTTTTCATTTCTGAGATTCACCTTTCCTTGAGAGGTGAACACTTGCCCATTTCTAGCATTGCGGGTGGGAAGAACGCAATCAAACATATCGACTCCGTTTCGAACTCCTTCCAAAATATCCGGAACAGTTCCTACTCCCATCAGATATAATGGTCTAGTCCGATCGGTGTAAGAGGAAATTCCTTCCATAGTCCGAATAAAATCAGGTCTCGGCTCTCCGACAGAGAGACCTCCAATCGCAATTCCGGAGAAAGGAAGTGAGCGGATCTTGTCCAAACTCTCCAATCTCAGATCTAAATTGGTCCCACCTTGGAAAATCCCGAATAGAAATTGATTACGTTTGTCTTTCGCCCAATAGTTTACGGCTTCTTCCGCCCAGCGATGAGTCCTGTCTAGAGCATCCTTGATCCGAGCAACAGTTCCATCTCCAGGAGGACAATCATCCAGGACCATCATGATGTCTGAGCCGATCGCTCTTTGGATATCGATCACTTTCTCCGGAGTGAAAAAATGAGGACTTCCGTCGATATGAGAACGGAACTCCACACCTTCCTTCTTAAATTTCACGAGAGAATTCAGGCTGAAAACTTGAAAACCACCGCTGTCTGTGAGTAGAGCTTTTTTGTAAGAAACGAAGTTTTTGAGTCCGCCGAATTTTTCCAGGACCTCTGTGCCTGGGCGAAGATACAGATGATATGTATTTCCTAAGATCAGTTCATAACCTAACTCATCAATATCGTCGGAGTCCAAAGACTTGATTGCACCTCTTGTGCCCACAGGCATGAATACAGGTGTTGGAATTTCTATTCCGTTGAGAGATAAGGTTCCGGTCCGAGCGAAAGAATTTGGGTCTGAAACTCTGGATCTATAGATCATTTTTTGTTCGGACAATTCGGATCCAAACAAGTGCCGTAAATATTCAAGCTATGACCAGTGATCTTAAATCCGTTGCTTGCAGCAGCCTGCTCTTGCAACTGTTCGATCCTCTCATCCATGAATTCTACGATCCTGCCGCAGTCTCCACAGATAATATGATCGTGATGAGTATGACCTATAATATGTTCGTAATACTTATAATCTTGGCCGAAATTATGCTCCTGCAATAATTTCGCTTCTACCATGATGGATAGAATTCTGTAAATCGTGGCCTTGGAAATTTTATCCCTTTGGTCCTTGAATTCTTCCAAAAGGCTTTCCGCGGTAAAGTGATTGTGCAGGGAGAAAATACGTTCTGCGACTAACATCCTTTGGTTGGTGATCTTTAGTCCCTTTTTCTGTAAGTAATCAGAAAAAGTTTTCATCTCCATCCGGATGGAATCGTCTACGGTTTTCAGAATTTCAGTTTCTCGGTCTTTATTCATTTTTCAGGAGGAATGGAACTCACTTGCAGAATTTTCCTTTCGAATCAAGGAATCTGAGCGTTCACATTCTTTTCCACAATTTAAGATCCGGTTATGAGAATTATCAAGTGGAATTTCATTTTTAGGAAATGAAATACTACTCTTCCTCACCTTCTATCTTGCCCGCTATAGAATAGTACCAGGCTCTTTCCAATTCTTCTGCGATACGAACCGCAAGAATTTTGAGTAATCTGGTCTGGGCCTGCCCCTCCGTTTCCATAAAACCAACTTGGTCAGAATAGATAATTCTTGCAGGGATCTCGGTTCTTTCTAATGGAATTTTTTCGCCTCCAGCTTTCTGGAGTTCTACCTTACAAACAACGAACATTTCTTTGCTCAATTGTTGGCCACCCTGATCTAAAAGAGCTCCTACCTGTTGGTAATGACTGATCTCTCCATAGATACGATATGCGGCTTGGGACTTCTCCCTGGTTTGGATAAATCTTCCTCTATAGTTGATCTCTTGTTTTACCAAATCGGAAAGAGTAGTATGCATTGCGATCCCATAGGAATTGTTCCGAAAATTCTGCACATACACAGTACGTCTGGAATCAGGGATAGGAATGCCGTCGATTTTAGGAGGATTGCCGGGCTCCCGAGTCAGATAGGTGCAATGGCTTAGGCAAAAAACCAGAAAAATCGGAACAAGAAGCCTCATAACATCAGGCTTTTCCCCAAGTATGAGGCTGCAAGAAAATTTCATAGATTTCAGGCTTTACAATTTTGAGGAACCAGATCTGAATTCGCAAATGGGAAAAAATTTCCTGAAACTTTTTCCGCAAATCCCTCTTCGATCCGGACTCGTAATTCTAGTATTCATGCTTGCATGGGGAGAAGGTAAGGCAGGCGAAACCGGTTCCAAAGTATCCGCAGTTTCTCCCAGTCTAAAAACAAATCCGGCCGTTCAAAAAAATATTTGGGATGATCTCACTCCTGAGGTTTTGGCCGATCTCGGTAATTTAGGTTTTCCGATGGAGATGGAAACTCCTATCTCGGGTTCCTATGCAGAATATAGAGTGCATCATCTTCATATGGGCTGTGATTTTAAAACATTCCATACGAACGGGATCGCTGCAATTTCTCCTTTCCAAGGATATATAGAATCGATCGGACAATCCACAAAGGGATACGGTTCCAATATAATTTTAAAATCCTCCGGTTCTAATCTAAAGGCTAAGTTTGCTCACTTACTGGATTTTAAAGGTTTCAGAAAGGATTTAGATCTGCTGAGAGAAGCTTTGGCATTACTTAGCGGCGGGGAATTTCAGGTAAAACTTTCTCCCGGTTCTTATAATCTCCCCAAAGGAGAAAATATAGCAAGGTTAGGAGAATCCGGGACAGGGGTAAGTCATTTACACTTCGAATTACATTTACCTAATGGAACCTTAAATCCTCTCCCCTATTTACCTTTGAGAGGAAAAGACAGATATTCTCCTGAACTTTTGCTATTGTATGTGGACTCCGAAGACGGAGTACAAGCCAGATTACCTTTGGAAAAAAAAGGAGAAGGTAAATATACACTTCCAGGAAACCAAAAACTGAACCTAGCGGGAGGGGTTCGTTTTAGGTTGGGTGCTTATGACCAAATGACTTCCAGGAACAAAAACAATTTATTCTTTGCAGGACTTTATAAGGACGAAATCGCTTTATATGAAAGATCCTTTAGAGGAATGAGTTACGAAGAAGCAAGGATCCATCATGATATTTTTGATTCGAATCGTTCTTCTTTAAATCCTCCTGTTTATGTTTATAACCTATTCCCTGCAAAAGGACCGAGTATAGATCTTAGAAATTTCGAAACCGGAAGCACGATCAAATTGGTTCTCAAGGCATCCGATCACGCAGGAAATCATTCTGTTCTTCCCCTAGAAATAGAAGTCGGGACAGTAAATGGAAAAAAATCATCTATTACGAAAACTGAATTCACCTCCACAGATGGTGTCTTGAAGATCAAAACTCCCGCAAAAACAACTTACGGCCAAGGCTCATTACTTTTTAAAAAATTGGAAAAACTGGAAGAAGATCTTAAACTTCCGGAAGGACTCAAATCCAAAGGTTCTATTTATGAATTGGAATCTTCCGATCTATCTTGGGTGGGAGAAGCAGAACTTACTTGGAGAGGCGCGGCCCTCGGCAAAAAAGACGGGATCTATATTTACGATAAGGCTTCTAAAAAATGGTCTGCTTTAAAACAGAAAGGTCAATTGGGTTTACTTACTAAACTAGGAGCGCTCGCAATTCTCACCGACGATGCGAAACCGGCAGTCAATTATCCATATCTGATCACAAGACATAGAAGGATCAAAGGCCAGGAAGAAGAAGGAATTGAGGAAAGATTATATTCCGTTTCCGACACAGGTTCCGGTTACGCCGGCGGAGCAGAGGTTTTATTAGAAGGAGAAGTATATCCTAGCGAATTTGACGCGGACCGCAAGATGCTGATCGTCAAATTCCCTAAAACTTTCTCCGCTTGGAAAAAATATATGTTACTTCAGATCCGAATCAAAGACAGAGCAGGAAATTCTTCCGATTGGTTTACTGATCTAGTGCGGTTTTAATTTTAGAGACTTGGAGCTCGTTTCGCACAGAGTTCACGAAGGTCACAGAGTTATATTTTTTATTACTAGAATCGCGGAGATTTTTATGGATCGAAAACTCAAAATCGCAATTATCCTCATCGGCATTCCAATCGTATTGTTCTTAGGGTTGATCTGTTTTTCTCCCGGTGTCTATTACATAGCGTCCTATTTCGCGGCCAAACAATACAAACAAGATCTCAGTCCAAACTTAAAAGATCAGGTCTATTTTAAATTTAGCGATCCCTTTGGAATTAACACCAAAGATTCAAAATCCGTAAAATTCAAATTGGCATTTTCTTACGAACCTAACCAACCTAAATTAGAAAAAGAATTAATAGTCAGGACGACCCAGATCCGTTCATTAGTGAATATGATAGGAGCCTCTAAAGTCTCGGAGGAATTTCAAAGTATTCAATCCCAAATCGACTTGAGAGAACAAATTCAGGCCACAACAAATCATATCTTAAGCGACGGCCAAATTACTGGAGTTCTAATTTCGGATATAGAAATTAGATAAGCTTTTCGAAATTTTAAGTTCGCACAGAGTTCACGAAGATCACAGAGATAATAACTCCCAAACCCCTTAGTGCTCTCTCTGTGTGCTCCCGCGCGAAACCTTCCCTACAAATAAAAAATCCCCACGATGCAAACACCGCAGGGATCTTTTAGAAAACCGGATTGGCTTTTTTCTTAGTCTTGGTTTTGGAGAGAGTATCTGCTGATTTGCAGGACCTTAAACTTGGTTTCTGCTCCACCAAGATTTAAGGAAGCGTTATCTCCTACTTTTTTACCTAAAAGAGACTTAGCAAGCGGTGACTGGTAAGAAATAATATTCTTCTCAGTATCCGCGTCCCATGCTCCCAAGATTGAATAAGTTTGGTCTTCTCCACTGGACTCGTTTTTGAGTTTTACAGTGGTTCCGATGTTGATACGATCCGTTTTCACGTTGGAAAGATCTAAAACGATAGCAGCCTTAAGTTCTGCTTCCAGTTTTTTGATCTGAGCTTGGAGCTGGACTTGTTTTTCCATAGCGGCTTTGTATTCCGCGTTCTCTCTTAAGTCCCCTCTTTCCTGAGCCTCTCCGATATCTCTGGAGTTTTCAGGCATCTCAACGTTCACTAAATGATCGAACTCAGCTTTTTTAGCGTTTAGAGCACGACGAGTAACAAGAACTGCATTTTCTGGGATTCTCGCCAGAACATCCTCTTCCTCTTCATCATCATCCTCTTCTTCCCAGATCAAATCAGGTTTCAGAGCTCTGATAAGAGACATCAATTTGTCTTTTTCAGTCTCTTCGATATAAGGAACTTCTCTATAAAGAGCATAAACTTTGCGGATATATTCAGAGTCTCCGTTTTGGATAGCCTCGCTGATCACTACTGCATCGTTTCCGAATAGGATCTCTTGGCAGGTGTTCTTAAGCTTAGTTCCTTTTTCCTCGATCTTGTTCAAAGGTTTTAATAAACGAAGAACTCTTAGGATTAGATCCTGTCTGGAAACGTTCATCCATTCTTCTTCCCAAGTTTTGAGAAGGATAGATTTTGCCACCCAAAGGAATACTTCAGGATTTTCTTTCGCACGACTGGATGAGGTTTCGATGAATAAGTTTAGTTCAGCGAATTTTCCGTCAGCTTCCAGAACAGAAACAACGTATTTGTTGTTCTTAACCGGAACTTCGAAAAGAAGTCCAACCAGGATATTGACCCAATCAGAATGAGATTTTTTCACTAAGTCAACGAAAGACTTTTTGATATCCAAGTTGCTGATCTTAGAAGAATATTCCAGGACCTCTTCTCTTTTTAGAGACTTAACGATCTTGGAAACATCATCCAATTTTTGGTATCTTTGGAAATCATAAGGACTTCCATCTTCTCCTTCCATGGTAGAAGCGACTTCATCCAGATACAGATACGCAACTATCTTACGGAATGAATCGTGAGTTTGTTCTTCTTCGAAATAATGATGAGCGAAGGTATCAATCGCTGACTCAGCTTCTTCTTTGTTGCGAAGCGCTTCGATCGCGATGTCCAAACGTTTAGCAGGATCCGCGTTCGCGTTGAATTTTTCAGTCAATTCTTCCGCGTAAGTGATCGGTTTTTCTCTATACCAAAGTTCGTCTTTTTTCTTAGGGTTAAAGCCAAGGTTATCTTCTTTTTTGATAACATTCTTAGCTTTGTTCCACCATTTAGACCAATCGACTACAGGGATAAATTTTCCTGCGATCTCTGCTTTCATTTCTGCAACCAACATATGGTTTTCGAAAGAAGTTAATAATTCTTTAAAGAAGCCGGGAACATCGCTCTCAAAAAGGGAAACAACGGAAGCCTTGTCTTCATAGAATCTTACCCAGATATGATCTCCTTTCAAAGGTTTCAAGCTGGTGATCGCCATTTGGATAGAAAGTTTATGATTCTTCTTATCTTTAAAGTCTACGAAGATAGAATCTCCGTTAGGCGAAATCGAAACGATCTTACCTACTCCCCAGTTCCTGTGAAGAACGTAGTTACCGGTATCGAATACGATGTTTCTTTCGAAGTTGGAAATACAAACCTTAACAGGTTTTCTGTTATTTCCTAACTCGGACATTTTCAAGAAGTCTTCCAACAAGCTGTGGTTGGCATATTTCAGTTTATAAACTCTGATTAGTTCGTTTCTTGCTTTGTTGGAAACAGGTTCATGATCCAGGATTTTTTTCAAAAGATAGATCACTCTATCCCAATCTTCCGTAATCTTGAATGGATCAACTAACGGATAAAGATAACCTGCAAGACGGGTCTTTTCGCGGTGGCCTAAAAGGATACGTTCTATCTTTTCTACGAATTGGATATCGTCATAACTATTGGTTACGAAAATAGGCCAAATCTCTTCGAATTGTAGGTAATCTTTTGTTTTTGCAAAGGTTTCAATCGCTTGTTTTAAATAAGCGACCGCTTTCTCTTTGTTTTCATCAAGAATTGCTAATGCGTATTTTTTAGCGATCTCGGGGTTCTTGCGATCTTGTTTTGCAAGTTTTTCCAGGATTGGTTTCAGCTCTTTATTCTTTTTTAATTTTTCAAGAGCTTCTGCCTTAAAACGAAGAGCGTAACGGTCCTCCCCGAATTTTAGAATATTATCAGTGATATGTTCAATGATGACCCATTTGCTAGCTTGTTTGAAAGAATCCAGTAGAGTCTTAAAATAAGAAGCAGCGTCTATACTTCCTTTTTGTAATCCGAGTAATCCAAGCATGTATCTTGCAGAAATACTTTCAGGATGATCAGCAAGATGTTCTTCTAATTTAGTTTTAGCTGAATCTATAAGTCCGGATGATTGAAAGGATTCTATAAGATCGTCGTAAATTTTAAATTTAGATGCTGGAATGGAATTTGCGTCCGAGCGTACATAAATCTCCTCGTTGAAAAGAGAAGTCAGCTTGTCCAGTTCGCTGGCAGGCTTAGTTTCCGCGGTTGTCGCAGTTTCGTTAGACATAGGAATTACTCCGCCGACGGGGTCGGCATTCAAAAATAGGTTCGGATGGGCGGTTTTTTTGTCTCTTAAGAGCCCTTTCAGATCAATTATAGCAGCTTAGGCTTATCCGTAAACTAGAATTTGAGGGAACGCGCCTCAGAGTGCATTTCCCTGTCACTTAGGTATAAAATCAGTAGAAAAAGTAGGATTTTTCACGCTAAGTCGCGAAGATAGAAGGAGACGCTAAGGTCTTTTTCGCACAAAGACACGGAGAGAAGTTTTTAAGTTTTATAGGAAGTCCTCACAGATACTCGCCCCCTCCGTGACTCGGTGGCTCTGTATGAGAAAATCTCTGTGTCTCCCAAAAACAAAAAACGCGGGAAAGTTCCCGCGTTTCGTTAGAGTCGGATTGTGAGGAAAGGCTTACTTGCCGTTTCCACCACCTTCACATTCTTTCTCAGCTTTCACTTTCAACATCTTATCCAACTTACGTTTAGAGCGGCAATCATCCGCATCGAAGTCGATAGATGCTCCGTCGAAGTGAACTTCGAATACGTCTGAAAGAACTCTTAGCTCATCAAAGAAGAGGTAAACAGTTTCTCCACTCGTATCGTTACGAGAGCGAATTTTAAATTGTTTGAATACAAGTGTCTTCACTTGTGGGAAAGAGTTTACGTCTTGAGGAACTCCCGGAGGAATTTCAAAAGTAAGAGGTCTCCAACCGATAAAGTCCAGATCTCCGAATTGGAAGATATGAGAGTCACCTTTCCAATCTTCTAACCAACCTTCTAGGTTATACTCGTTACCACGACCGCAAACCCAAACAGAAACCGCTTTTACGATCCCTGGGAATTCAACACCATAGATCTTGAATTCTTTTCTTTTATTATTCGCGTCCAGGTAAGCCATTTTACGAGTGATCTCGTATTCAGGAGTGCGAGGAGGACGAATACTTACGGAATTATCTCCCGGGAAAGTAAATGCGAATTTAATTCCCAAAACCTTTCCAGTTCCGGCATCTACGTTCTTGATGTCTCCAGGTTTTCCAGGAAGAAGTTTAACTTCTCTCAATGCCTGCGCGTTAGAAGCGGTAGGTTGATACTGACCTTGTTGTCCTTGAGGAACAATGGTGTCCTTATCTGTCGCCACTTCCCAACCGTAAGGTGCAGCACCAGGAGGATTATCCCAAGATTCTACAGTGATGGAGCGTAACTCCATTCCACTTACGTCGATACCGGTAGGAGATTCGATCCCACCTTTTTTCTTTTTGATAAATTGCGCGCTCACGGTCCCGAGAAGAAGGATGGAAGAAATACCTACTACTACTGCCGCGGTGATTTTAGTTTTTTTGCTGAGGTTTTTCATACGTGTCCTACCGGAGTAATATCACCAATTGTCCTTAATTTCAGAACCAGGATACTTCGTATCAGATTTATCGGCACGAACTTCTAAATCATCTACATAAAAGTAGAAGCTTCCGCCCACTTCATGAACATCCGAGGTCACGAAAATGGAAACGAATCTTAGGTTCTTGTCCAATAATGCAAATCTGGTACTTTGAGGAACAAAGCCTGGAACAGTTGCAGTTAACTTTCTCCAACCGAAATAATCCAAGCGACCCATTCTGATATTATGGGTTTTTCCTCTATAGTCTCTCAGTTTAACAAATAGAGTATGGCGGAATTTTCTTCCCAGAGCCCAAATAGAGATCTGACGAGCTTTTCCTTTTACGATATATTCGTGAGGAGGAAAAACTTCTACTCTGTCAAAACCTCTATCGGTATAATGAGTTTTGATCCCGAGGATATGGTTCTTTTCTAATTGGTCTCCACCATTATCCGGAACAGTATTCTCATCGAACACGTCACGGATCAGACCTCTTTGAACCATCTTAAGAGTTTTAGTCTCTCCCAGGGGAGTAGTAGACTTAGCTCTCCAGTCTTCGGACTCCTCGAAGTTTTCGAGTATAATTTTCTCGAGGGGATCCGGTGCTTGGCCGCCTTGGCCGCCTTGGTTCCCTCCCGCTGGCTGCTGACCGGAAGTCCCGGTAATCGCCAAGAAAAAGAGAACGCTAGCTAATAAGTACGTCTTTTTCCCCATGAGAACATCTCCTAAAGATTTAGTGCAATCCAATCTAATTCTGAGAGGGAGGGATGTCCGTAATATCTCCATCCTGAATCAGGTCTTGGAACTTACGTAATACCTCGATCATCTTTCCGACACCTTCTGCCGGAATGAATATGGAAGATTTTTTGCTATTGGACCATTCGGAAACTTTTAAATAGTATCCGTTCTCATTCCGTTTTAGATCTACCAGAAACTTTTTGTTCTGGGTGGCGACCTTCTCCGTTAGGATTTCGGGGTCCAAATAGATTTCTCCTTCCCGTCTCTGTGTATAAATATCGGTAGCCTAAGTTCCAAAATTAGCCAAGTAAAAAGTTTTTTGCGGTTCAGAAGAAAAAATCGAAAAAATCGGATCTCCGGACCGACAAAGCCAGGACCTGGGTGGAAGGAACTCCTCTACCTCATAATTCAACCTGGCGGAGTCTATGAGACATAAGTTTGCTTCACACAGAGAACACAAAGGGTTATATCGCACGGTTTTTTACCAAAATCTAAACACTTCTTCTCCGTGGCTTTGTGCCTTTGTGTGAAAAATACCTTTGTGTCTCCTATCAAATTTCAAACTCCGCGTCTCTTATTCCAAACAAGGATCCCAATGATCCAGATATAGTTTAAGGCGAGAAGTCCCGCAAGTCCCAAGACTCCCATATTGAATAAAACTTCTTCCGGATTAGAGATGGGTAGGAGTATCCTTGGATTTTTGGGAAGATCAAAACCAAACTTTTTGCAAGCTTCCAGAACAGCTTCCGCATAATACGAGTTCAACCCTGCGATATTGGAATGGGACAGAGACTGCCCTACTCTCGCGTTCTGTTTCTCCCAATCGCACACTTTTTCGGAGAATTGCGGGCAGACCGCCCAGGTTAAGACCTCGTCACCTTCTTTCCAATCGGATGAAACCCAAGGCGCCACATGGAAATACAATGTTTTCTTAATGGAACCTGGGGTAGTCTTAGTTACCTGGTATTTATATAAAAACTTGGAATCTGTGAATCTATAGATATGAGAATTGGAAACGCCAGTTTCTTTTTGGAAGATGGTTTGTTCCGGTGATTTTAATCCCAAAAAGAAGCCGAATGCATGGCTAAGATAGAGTGCAGAAACAGGTGCAGAGATAAAACCCAGGAACAAAGCGAAGAATATACTATTTCCGTAAAACTTGGTCAGCCTTAGGGTCATAAAGAACATAGGAAGAAATAAAAAACCAAGGCAGGCGATCGTAGAGATCAATGTACCGAAAAGACCTATCGGCAAGAAGAGTGCGGCCATTCCGTTTACAAACAGAAGGCCCAAGCCAAGTAATCTCCAAGGAGGTTCCGGTTTTTTAGGTTTTTGGTTTTCCCAGTTTTTGACTAAGGCAAACATCTCCTCTTATTCTACGACGACAGAGGAAGAAAATCCACTCCAGATTTTTGTGCCTAGGGTCTCTAATTTGCTCGGATAAGCCAAAGAGAATAGTATTCCCCTGGTCCCTCTTAAATAGAATTTTTCCAAAACGATGATCTGGCTCTTGCGACCATCTTCTCCTACAAAATCGAAACTCGTTCTATATAGATCCCCTTCTTTTTTACGAAGATAATTCCATTCTCTCATTGTCCTGGAATTGATACCTCTAAGCGAATCCCAAATCAGATAGTAGTTTTGTGCGTTAAAGATAGAAGGATGAAAATGAAGTGTTGTTCCGACAGTGAATACGATCCGATCCGGTCGGAAGAATAAGATCCCTTCACTATTCCTTCTATATTCCTTTTCCCAAGTAGAAGGTCCTCCTTCCACCGGAAAGTTTTGGTAGAATCTATGCACCTGCCAGAGATAATCCGAATCTTCTCCGGAAAACTCCCTGTCCTCGTCCGGGAATAGATAAGTAAGATCGGGAGGAAGATCGAATGAATATGCGAAGTCAGAACTTCTGATCTTTAAAACTTCCGGAGTCCAACAACCGAATGGATCAGTGAGCCTTTGTAGTTCTTTTTCTTTATGCGCATATAGGTCTAAAAGCTTCCCCAGAAGTTTTGCCGTTTTTTCGTAACCTTCCGGCACTAACTTTCCGTATCTCAACCTGTAACAATACATGGAACCTTTCAAGAGCCGGATTGCAGAATATGGATTTGCATGTTTTTGCAAACTTTCCGCTTCGCTATAATGTAGATCCAATTCTTGTCTGTTCGGAAATACTTCTTTGTAATTCCGATCCAGGATCATCTCCACTTTTCCGTCTTTGTAAAAACGATAATTGCGAGATCTGGAGTCAGTCTTCCAAACATAATGAGCACTTAGACGAAAGGCGGTTTGGAGCCTATTATAAAGCAATTCTTCTTTTTTTTCTTGGTCGGGAAACCAAGGCTGGCGCAGTAATGGGTCTATTTCTTGAGAAAACGCCGGAACCACAAACAAAAAGACAAGAAGTAGAGAAATGGTATATAATAATTTTATAATATAACGAATATGCGCGAACGGATTATTTAAGATCCGGGGTCTCACTTAAATAGGCCTTCTAATTCTCTTAGAGCGCTGATCCCTACAATCTCCATTCCAGGGATTTTTTCTAGCTCTGCCAGATTCCCCTTAGGAAGAAATACCGTTTCGATCCCTACACCTTTCAGCTCTTTCAATCGAAGGGAGACCTGTCCCACGGAACGAACTTCTCCTGATAATCCAACTTCTCCAATAACCGCAAATCCCGATTGGACCGGCCTTTCCGTATAACTGGAAAGTATAGAAGCACAGATCGCAAGATCGAGTGCAGGTTCATCCACCTGTAACCCTCCTGCCAGGTTTCCGAATATATCACATTCTGATAATGTATGTCCCAAATATTTTTCGATGACCGCTGCGAGTAAAATGAGCCTGCGAGTGTCTGGACCTTCTGCCATTCTTCTTGCCTGGGAATAATTGGTTCTACTTACCAAGGCTTGGACTTCCACACTCAAAGCGCGGCTTCCTTCTACCACGGAACTGATGACCGAACCACTTTTTCCCTCCGTAAGAGAGCTGATAAATACTCTTTGTCTGTCTTTTACTTCTTTTAATCCGGATTCCAACATTTCGAAAACTGCAAGGTCTCCTACTGCACCGAATCTGTTTTTTACGGCGCGAAGAAGTCTGAAATAATTCAGTTTGTCCCCTTCAAAGTACAATACCGTATCGACTAAATGTTCCAATACCTTAGGACCCGCGATGGCTCCGTCCTTAGTGATATGACCCGTCATTATGATCGGAATGCCGGTGCGCTTTGCGGTTTCCAAAAGTACTTGTGTACATTCTCTCAGTTGAGTAACTGTTCCGGCTTGGTTGGGAAGTGCTTCTCTTGTAAGAGTTTGGATTGAATCTACAAATACCAGATCAGGCTCCACATCCTCGACCATCGCGGAAATATTCTCCGCATATGTTTCGGAGGATAGAAGAAGGTTCTCTGATAGAACATTCATCCGTGCCGCTCTGAGTCCAACTTGAGCCGCAGATTCCTCGCCAGATATATATAATATTTTTCTACCTTGAGAGATCATACTTCTGCTGATCTCTAGGATGAGTGTGGACTTGCCTACCCCAGGTTCTCCACCTACTAAAATTAAACTTCCAGGAACTAGTCCTCCGCCTAAAACCAAATCCAATTCAGAAAGACCTGAACTCAGACGTTTTGTATCGTCAGAAGGAATAGAATCGATAGGAACAGGTTCCTTATATACCGCAGATTTTTTATAACTGGGGGTAGAAGAAAAACGATCCCCTCCCGACTCCTCCACGATCGTATTCCATTTCCCGCAGGATTCACATTTACCTGCCCAACGAGAAAACTCCTGTCCGCAGGACTGGCAAAGAAAGGTTTTGGAAATTTTCTTTTTCAATGTTCGAATAAATTCTCCATTTGGAGCCAATCAATCTGATTAAATACTGGAAGGCATTGGAATGCTTCTTGTGCGAGTTCATATCTCCCTTCTCTAATCAATATTTGAGTGAGTTTTTGGGAAAGAGAGATCAGGAATAAAACATCTCCGGATGCATATTCAATCTGATCCTTAGTTAAACTTTGAGCTCCCCAATCGGAAGACTGATTTTTTTTATCCAGAGTCTCATCAAAAAATTCTCTGATAATATCTTTCAGACCATGTCTGTCTGTATAAGTGCGGGCAAGTTTGGATCCGATCTTAGTACAAAAAACTCCCTTGGTCAAAATCCCAAGTCTGTATCTTAAGAATAGAGTATCCATTCTAGCAAAATGGAATACTTTGATTATATCCGGATTTTCGAATAATTTTTTGAGCAAAGGAGCCTCTGTCTGGTTAGGCAGAATTTGCACCAGGCTCACCCTATTTTTGGAATCACAGATTTGGACCACGCAAAGACGATCTCTTCGAGGATTTAAACCCATCATTTCGCAATCCACTGCCAAATGATCGTCTTCTAAATATTCTTTAAATCTCTCTTCGGAAAGATCTCCCGGAAACAGATCCGGTTTATTGTTCGCGCGGTTAGATGCCATAAAGCCAAAATAATCGAATAGGATCTCAGGTCCGCAAGAAAAGTCCGGCCTCTCCACCGGTTTTTTTCCTTTTCTATCTTTCGAATCAGTAAACCATCGTCCTAGAATGAAAGCAGTTTTGCGAACCCGTATCTATGAAGAAGAACAAAAGTCTCAGTTTGAATTCCCGGCAGGAAGAGCCGAGACCAAGAGCGATTGCGGGAATTATAAGTTTTCCTTTAAATTAGTAAAATCTCAGGGTAAATCCACATATGCTCCCGTTTTAGAATGGATAGCAGAAAGAAGACCTCCAGCAGGTTTAGAACTACTGACCTTCGAATGGGAACTTCCTTCTCATGGGATCAAAGAAGGCAAAATTTTCCGGCACGGATACCAGTCCTGGAGTCTCTCCGCTGCTGAAAATTTAGAAGACGCGGATATTTCTCCTAAATTAGGTTTTTTACAATACTCCCAAGAAAATGTTTATTCGGAACATGCAGGAGAAGAAGGTAATTGGATCTCGGAGGCTTACGTTATACTTTTACCTAAAAACGAAGACTCTAAATTTTTTGCGGGAGCAATTTCCAAAGGAGAAGAAGGAGTTAAGTTTAAGATACTAACTTCAACTTCCCCCAAAAAAACCGCTGAGAATTTTTTCAGCGGAGATATTCGAGTAGTATATGATTTTTTCCGCTTCGAAGATTTTAAAGGAAATAAACTACCACTCACTCAGATCCGCGTTTCTAAATTTACAGGGGACGAAGCGATTTTTATCAAAAATTATTTCGCTGAACTCGCAAAAAACCTAAAAGTCAAACTTCCGGAAACACAAGTGCCAACTGGCTGGTGTTCTTGGTATCATTATTATACCAAAATTTCTGAGAAGATCATTTTACAAAATTTGAAAGAACTCAGATCTAAAAACCTAGGATTAAAAGTTTTCCAAATTGACGATGGTTACCAAGCAGAGATTGGAGACTGGCTGGAAACAAATGATCGTTTTCCTGGCGGAATGGGTTTACTTGCGGAAGCAATCCGTTCCGAAAAATTAATGCCTGGGATCTGGCTTGCTCCTTTTTTAGTTCGTAAAAAATCCAAATTTTTCCAAAAATTCCCGGAAGCGGTTTTAAAAGACAGAGATGGAAATCCGGTGCCTGCACTTTGGAACCCGAATTGGGGAATGGATTATACCTATAGTTTGGATGTGACCCACCCGGCTTCTAAAGAGTTTTTAGCCACAGTTTTCAAAACGATCGTAAAAGAATACGGATACAAATACCTAAAACTGGACTTCTTGTATTCCGCATTATTGCCTGGTTGGACTTATGACCGAAGCCTATCACCTCATACTCGTTATGCGGAAGCCATTAAGTTCATCCGAAAAGTAGTCGGAAAGGATATATTCATCTTAGGTTGTGGAGCACCAATGCTTCCTTCTATCGGGTTATTTGATGCGATGAGAATTTCCTGTGACGTTGCACCTTTCTGGTACAGAGAAAAATCCAGGATCTTGGTCAAGGATAGAAACGGGCTCTGCACGGAAAGAGCGCTCATCAATGATATCACCAGAGCCTCCATGCATAGAACACTTTGGCTGAATGATCCGGATTGTTTGTTAGTTCGTAAAAAGAAGAATAGTATGACTGAGGCCCAGACAAAGATCATGGCGAGTATCATGTCTGTTTCCGGAGGAATGTTATTCGTTTCAGACGATCTTTCCCTGGTAAATGAAGATCGACTTGAATTATTACAAAAAAGTTTAACACTTCAATCCAAGTGTAGAGGTAAAACCCCTCTTCCTGTGGGACTCGGAACTGAGTTTTTCCCGAGCGCTCTATACAATCCTTCCGGTTATTTAGGGATTTGGAATCCAAGCGACCAGAAAAAAGAGGTGTCACTCTCTTTATTCTTCCCTTGGGACAAAAAGAATTCTATAGATTATTGGACAGGAAAAAAACCAGAGTCTTTAGAGATAGATTCTCGTAAAAAAATTCTCAAAATTGAAATGGAACCTTGGTCCACAGTGGTCCTATATTCCGGAAAACAAAGTTGACTCAACCTTAAATAAGGAAGAGAATAGGCGCGAACGTGTCAGAAACTTTCTTCCAAAATCAGGAAGATCAAAGGCGAGGTACATCAATGAAATTTTTTCACAAAATTCTGGGAACAGGTTTACTTACATTCGGTATCCTACTCTCCCAAAATTGTTTTATAGATTCCATATCAAATTCACTTTCTAAATCTTCGGACTCACTACAAAGTATTTCTAATGCTGTAGTCTCCGTAGTTTCTTCCGTTTCCTCTTCTTCCGCAGATAAGGCTGCAGAAAGGAAAGAGTATAAAAGAGATGTAGAAAACTTAACAGCTTTCTATTTACAAACTGGATCCACTCGTTCTTCTGAATTTGAATCTGACCTGGCGGAACTCGCTTCTAAAAACGGAGTAATCAACTGGAAAAATTCAGAGAGCACTTATGTTTCCATCGGAAGAGGACTCAAAAAAGCGGGAGTCAGCGAAGAAGGTTTCAAAAGTTTCGCATCAAACGTAAACTTCAGACCTGAGATTGCAAAAGCTCTGGAAAGGGGCTATCTTTCCCTCTAATTTGAGATCGAGTGCGTATAAGCGGCCTTTTCTAAAAGGTCGCTTGCTCCTTCTTTTTTTACTTCTCCCCTTTTCTAATCTCTATTCCGAAGACAACTATTTAGATTTTATCTATGTGGATGCGAATACTGGACAATCCAGCGGCGGGCATTCCGCACTTAGATTTGATGATACAGTTATCCATTTTCAATATTATCCGGATGAAATATTCAGAGTAGTTCGAGAATCTTACGAAAGGTTTTCCTATTCGTATAATACTTATTCCAATCGAACCAGCAAGATTGCAAGAGTGACAATTTCAGAAAAAGATCTAGAAAAGATTAGGACCGGTTTTGAAAAACTGGCATTGATCCAATTCAAACATCTTAAAAATTTAGAATCTATTCGAGCGGATGTACAATTCCTAAAAGAAATACAAAAACCGGAAAAGAACATAAAGATAAGAACATTCGGCTATTTCAAAAAGGAAGAAGGTGCCAAACTTTCCTCTTTAAGAGAAGAATTGAATTCCGCACTTGGAAAAGGTTGGCTCGGGATATTACGTACCCGAATCAAAAATGAATTAAACTCCGCAATTACAGAAGGAAAATATACATTATTCACTGAAGCTCCGGCCGTCCAAAACGGAATATATCCATTTTACAAAGAAGGGATTTCCTCCTGGTTTTTACCTCGATTAGAAAAACTTTCCGTTTTAGAAATTCTGGATTTAGGATATTCTTTAGATCCTGAAACAATCTTTCTTTCTTCCGGAACCTCTTTAAAAGAAGAAGAAAGAACAAAACTTATATTACTGCGTGACTCACTAAAACTTTCCATTATAGAACTGATCAAAGAAGAGAATGCAAACTGGGGCCATAGTGTACTAATCAATCTGGCCCGATTTTTAGTGTTAGAAAAAAGTATAGAGGAAGGTAAACTTTTCTTTTTAACTACATTCCCTGAATCAGTATCCCAAATCACTCCGACCACTTGGTCTAAGGATAAAAAAAGTGTAGAAACAAGTTCGGATCTATTATTAGAAGCTTCCAAAACTTTTAGAGAAAAAAGGCTAAAATCCGAAAACCTTACCGAAGAGAATTATCTCACCTGGGAAGATTTAGAAAACAGGGACTGGGAATTGAGAACAGGTTTGAGCAGAGGTATTTCGATCCGAAATACATTTGATAGACTTTCTCCGGATCTTTCCGGGAATTATATATTTTCTTTTCCGATTCCGGAACCTGAACTTATTTCCGAATATCTAGTTCGTTCTAAAAAGGAAGAAGCAACATATTATGATAATCTAAAACATTTTTATACCTTCAAACTGATCACCAAAAATTGCACATCCGAAATTTTTGATTCCTTAGAATTCATCTTAAATGAGAAGGAATACGAAACAGTTCTTGGAAAAAGAATAGATCCTCATTCTTCTCTCACTTTTATCCCGTTCATTGCCTACGACTCTATTACTGAAAAATGGAATATAAAAGAGGAAACTATTGAACTTTCTCATCGGAAAAAAGTTTTGGAAAAATTGTACGAATCGAATCCTAAATGGAAAACGTATCTGAAAGAATCCAATATTTTTAGTTCCAGCATTTACCGGAGTAATCCGGATGATTCTTCTTTTGTTTTTTTTACGGACGACGTAGTCCTACTCAGACCGATTTATGGGATTGTAAATTTAGGTTGGGGTATCGGCAATTTTACGGTCGGGATATTCACCAGCCCATTCGACAAAGGAAGAAGATTACAGAACGGATTGCAGTCTGCATTCTTCTCCTTGCCTGAATTAGTATTTTTCAATATTCGAAAAGGAACATTTCCGGGCGCAAAACCGAATCAATCAGAAAAGAAATTAGAGTTTCAGAAGTAGATAACTGGAATCGTCCCTAAATTCTCTAGTAGGCAAACTCACCTTGCTAAAAGTGCGGATCGCTTCTTGGTAATCCTCTATGCTTAGAGCTTTTTTGCGAACTTCTTCCAATTCCTTAAACAGAGGACTGGAAAGGCTATTTAATAACCCATCGCTATATAAGAATAATACATCTCCGGACTCATAAGGGATCTCATGTGACTCGAATTCTAGGGCATCCATAATCCCTAGTAATTGTCCAGACTTTTCGTTCAGAAGTTTTTGTCCGGCTGCCTGGTATAGAACTGGGAAAGGATGCCCTCCCCTTGCATAACAGATTGTCTTTTTTTCCAGATCAATCACTGCAACCGCAGCAGTTAAACTATGAGTTCCTATTTCCTGGGAAAGTTCCAGGTTCATTCTTTTCAGAACATTGGAAGGGTCCTGGCTTTCTTTATAAGCTTCTCTTGCAATACTTGTCATAAGAAGCCCTATAAGTCCGGAAGTTACTCCGTGATCCTCGATATCTCCCAGCAAGACCATTACCTTATTCCCTATTTTAGAGAGAACATAAAAGTCCCCGCTCACAAATGAAGCTGGAGTATTGTCCACTACCACTTCCAAAGGAGAAATTACAGGAACAGAAAGTATCTTTTTTTGGATCTTAGAGGCAAGTCTTAGGTCTCTCAGGATGTTTTCATCCCTCGCTTCCTTCTCTTTTAGCAAAGTATAATAATCCAATGCTCTTTGGACCGCGATACGGACTGTCTGGAGAGAGAATGGTTTTAAAAGAAAATCGGAAGCCTTATGAGTGAGTGAAGTCACTACATTATTAATATCCCTTTCTCCAGTCATCATAATGACCTGGGTAGCAGGAATCAAATTTTTGAAATAAGGTAGGACATCCAACCCGCTTGTTTTTGGCATATGAATGTCAAGAAAGACGATTGGGTTGGATTCTTTTTCAAAATATTCCTTACCCTTCTCCACTGAATCAAAAAAAGTAGAATTGTAACCTAATTTGGAGAGAAGAATTTCCAGGGCTTCTCCTACATCCCGATCGTCGTCAATGATCAGAATTTCAGGCTTAATCGTAATTGATGTCATCTAATCGATCCTAGAAAATTCCCTGGTCTCGGAAATTCTGGCAACCATAGAATCATACTGTTCGTCAAACAAGGATTTTTCGAGGTACGGATTGGTTGCGGACACCATTTCTCCGTAACTCCAGGAGTATACTGCAGAGGTCTGATTATCTAAAATTTTTCCGGAATGAATCGCTCCGGAGAGAGATCTTAGATTTTCTTTTTTAAAACATCTAAGTAGTGCCCTAAATTCTCCTTCTTTTTCAGGAGATAAGTATCTGAAATTTTTATGAAATAGAACTGCGTCGTGAAAATATTCAGGAATATTAAAGGCCCCTGCCGCCCCGATCTTTCCGGAAAGTAAACGGATAAAGGAAGTGATCTCGTTCATAATATTCAGGCCCGGGTATTCCTGGCCTTCGAAAAGTTTTTTCTTTTCTCCCAATTTCCCAAGCCTTACGTTTTGGCTTAATAACCAATCTATATAGATCATCGGAAAAGATTCGTTTATCTTTTTGAAAAGAAAATCGGAGAATTTTAAGCGCATATGGACTAAAATCTCGTTCTCTTCCGTTTTGATATAAATACGATTATCTACTTCTGAAATTCCATGGATCTCTAATTTAGTTTTTTGGAATCCTCTGAACTGCAACATTTCGAACATTCCGGATTGTTCCAAAAGTTCGTGTACTTCTTTAGCTGAGAATCTATTGAATAGAGTATCTTCTATTCCTAAATGTGTTTTAAATTCCCTATTTACATCTATGAGACCTAATGCCTCTGGATCGATATAACTCTGACCCGATGTGGATTTATCTGAACCGGAAAATATACTCATGTAATTAAATTAAGGAGGCGAAAACCCTGATCGTATTAAAATGAATACGAACTGTGTCATGGAAATTCCTTGCGTAACCGCCTGCAGGCATAACTACCACAGGAATATCCAAAGAATCCGCAAAAGTTTTCACCATTTTATCCCTTGCCTTCAACCCGTCGAAAGTGAGCTTTAGATCTCCTAAAGAATCATCTTCGAAAGGATCCGCACCAGCAAAATAATAGATCAGATCCGGTTTGAATTCTTTTTGGGTCTTATCCAAACCTTCTTGTAAACGGGCAAGATATGTTTTGTCATTGGTCCCGTTGTCCAAAGGTATATCCAGATTGGACTTCTCTTTTTTAGGATATAACTCTTCCTGGTGCATGGAAAAAGTCCAAACAGAAGGGTCTCCTTGGAAAATTCTTGCGTTCCCATTTCCTTGATGAAGGTCCAGATCTATAAATAAAACCTTTCGTTCCGGATATTTTTGCAGATAAAGTTTCGTCGCGATCGCAGCGTCGTTCAGATAACAAAAACCTTCTGCACGATCGGGCATACTGTGGTGGAATCCCCCACCGATATGATACACGTATTTATAACTTTCCGTCATCTCAGTCGCGAGAATGGTGCCCCCCACTCCCAGACAAAAACTTCTGACCATGGTTTGGTTCAGGGGAAGTTCTGAATACATGGTCCGATCCGTATATCTCAAATTCATAAAATCTGAAATGAATTCCGGAGTATGGACTAGGCTTAATTCTTCCTCTCCGACCGGGGCCGGTTGGAGGGCAGGCAAAGAAGAAAGTTTTGGATCTTCCTTGACTTGATTGTATATCATTGCGTATTTACGTGCGGGGAATACGTGAGGACCAAGGTCCATATTGTATTCCGGATGATAAACTAGAGCGAGCCGTTCTAACTGTTGGCGCAATTGGGTGTGCCTTTTTTTTCCCAAGCTTACCCTTCCGTTTCGCCCCGTAAAGAACGAAATAGCATTCTTAAATACGTCCAAATTTTCGGAGGTTCCCATTCATGTTTAGCCCGGAAAAAAAAACCAAAATGGTCTGCACCATCGGTCCTTCTTCCTCAGATGAAAATACTATCACCGCACTTCTCCGAGCCGGAATGGACATCGCGAGAATGAATTTCTCTCACGGCACTCACGAAGTTCACAAAAAAGTTTTTGAAACTTTGCGCAAATGCGAATCCGAATCCGGCGTTCCTCTAGGTATCATCGCTGATCTGCAAGGACCAAAAATCAGAACCGGAAAACTCCGGGTTCCCCAAATCGAATTAGAAAAGGGAAACAAGATCAGACTTTTACCCGACGCGGAATACTTAGGAGACTCCGAGGCGGTCGGCACTACCTACCCTGCCATGATAGAAGATCTTCGTTCGGGAGACAAACTATTAGTAGATGACGGTAAACTCGTACTAGAAGTTGAATCCAAATCAAGCAAAGAAGCAGTTCTAAAAGTTATAATAGGAGGAATTTTAAAAAGCAACAAAGGAATTAATTTGCCGGGAACTCCTATCTCTGCGCCCGCACTTTCCGAAAAAGATCTACTGGATTTGAAGTTCGCATTAAATTTAGGAGTGGATTACGTCGCATTAAGTTTCGTAAGAAGAGCTTCCGACCTAGAACTCGCCAGAGAAATGATGAGAGGCACCCAAACAGGACTCATCGCCAAAATTGAAAGACCGGAAGCCATCCGTAATATAGATGAAATTTTAGAAGCAGCCGACGGGATCATGATCGCGAGAGGTGACTTAGGGGTCGAAGTGGAAACGGAAAGGGTTCCTGTTTTACAAAAAGAACTCATTTATAAAGCGAACCGTGCAGGAAAACCCGTGATCACCGCAACACAGATGTTGGAATCCATGGTGGATAATCCAAGACCTACTAGAGCTGAAGCAAGTGATGTTGCAAATGCGGTGATGGATGGAACAGATGCAGTCATGTTATCCGGAGAATCTGCCAGTGGAAAATATCCAGTTGAATCCGCAGAAATGATGGCGAAAATTTTAAGAGAAACTGAAAACTTAGATCGAATCTACGAGATCCATTGGAACTTAAAAAAATCCGAATTAGAAATAGAAAGAGCCGCGCTCGGTTCTGCAGCAAGAGAGATCGCTCATAGTATCAACGCAAAAGCAATAGTGAATTTTACAAGAAGTGGATATTCTGCACTTATCACTTCAGAGATGAGACCAAAGGTCCCCATTCTTTCCTTCACGCCTTATTTAGCTACTGCAAGAAAGATGAAATTATATCGCGGTGTTCAACCTTATGTAATGCCATTTATGGAAACTTTCTTTGATATGATCCGTTATATGGAAACTAAACTTCCTGAAGACGGGATGTTGATCACGGGAGATATAGTTGTTATTCTTTCTGGAGCGCCGGGGGGAGAAGCAAAGTCAGTAGACTTTTTACAAATTTATAAAATAAGATAAACCCATGATCAAATATATTCTGAGTTGGTTCCTTCTTCTTTTGGCGGCTTTACTGAATGCCGCTATTCGGGAATTAGCTTATAAGGATTTTTTCGAAGAACATCTCTCTCACCAGATATCCGTTTTTACAGGACTCTTCCTGATCTCGGTGCCGATATTATACGTTTCCCAAAAATGGCCGTTTAAAGACAAGACTCATGCTTTTTCGATCGGACTTGTATGGTGTTTTATGACGGATCTTTTCGAATTTCTAATGTTCTTGCGAACTTCCGAAAACCCATATAAGGATTTTCTAAAGGTCCATAATATTTTTGCAGGCGAATTTTGGATCTTGATACTTGTCTGGCTGGTAATCTCTCCGATCTTGTTTTACGGCTCCGGTCCTAAATCAATCAAGATAGATTAGAGGATCTTAATCCCCGCTTCTGCAAATTCTTTCAGCACTTCTCTGGAGATCCTTGCCTTTTGGTTTCTTTTTTCCTTAATATGGGTCAGATAACGAAGGGAGAATAATACCCCTCCTTCCTCAACGGTCATATATACGATCGGAGTAGTTGTTCCAAGCCTAACAAGATAATTTTTCGAAAGTTCTCTAACGGAATAATCTATCTTATGTTGATCTATTATAGAGCTGTTTTTTAGGATCCCGTTCAAAAGTTTTTCGGCGGCTTCCCAATTTTCACTGTGAGGAATCTTAATCCTGAACTCATCCCACACGAACCCCATTTTTTCCTTAACTACATACACTTTATGAAGGATGATCGTATGATTCGGAAGATGTACCAATCGATTCGTGGATTGTTCCGATCTAGGATCAGGACTCAATTCCATTAAAGTAAAACGATTGATCCCTATATTGACCACGTCCCCTTTGATTCCTTCTATCTCGATCCTGTCCCCTACTTCGAATCCGTTACTACCGTGAATCAAAAGCCAACCCACATAGTTTAAAGTGATATCTTTTAAGGAGATTACTATACCCGCTCCAGCAAGCCCCATCACTGTAGGAAGATAAGATAGCCCTGAAAAAATTACGGGCAGAAGGGACACTGCTCCCACAACCACAAACAGGATACGAGTTACTCGCCTACGATTGTATCTGACAGAATTGTCCGCAGGAGGACTGATCCGATCGAAGCTCAAAACGAAAGTTTTGTAAACGATGACCAAGATCAGGATAAAATACACGACCAGAACAAACTCTTCCGTGATGGTTCTTTCCTTCGAGTTCAGAAGGGAAATCGGATTTAAGAGCCGTAGTATTTCTTCCATGATGAGAGAACCCAGGCTAAAGAAACTCTAAGCCAAGGCAAGGCGAATTCTAATCCATTCTTTTCTGTTTCTTAAATGCTGCAGCGATCTCTTCCAGTTCAACCGGAATATCCCAGATCGGATTTCCAGGAGATTGAAGAAGAACGAATCGAACCGAATTACCCACGTTCTTCTTATCATGAAGAGTATGTTTTGCTACCTGAGTGGATTTACTTTTATCGTGATATGGAAGATCGTATTCTTTTAGGATTTTTTTCAGAGCCTCTATCCAAGAAACATCCAGTCCTTGTTTTTCCGTAGAAAGAATGATCGCAGTTAATAAGCCGATGGAAACTGCTTCTCCATGAGAATATCTTCTGTAATTTGTAAGGGATTCTATCGCGTGAGCCGTGGTATGTCCCAGGTTCAAAACTTTCCTTAAACCAGTTTCTCTTTCATCCTGGGAGACTATATTAGCCTTGTATAAAATAGAGCCTACGATCAATTCCAAAAGTTCAGGAGAAGTATGGTCGTAGACGGATTTATCGTTCGAGCGGACCTTCTCTAGATATTCTCCTCCGGACAAAAGACCGTGTTTTACGATCTCAGCCATTCCACATCTCCATTCTCTTTTAGGTAATGTGGACAATGCGATCAAAGGTAAATATACGAATTCAGGTTGGTAGAAGGAGCCGATCATGTTTTTCCCAAGATCAGCATTCACTGCGACTTTTCCACCTACGGAAGAATCTACGGAAGCAAGTAAGGTCGTAGGAATTTGAGCGAAACGAATTCCTCTTTGGAATGTGGACGCAATAAATCCCGCAAAATCGCCCACCACTCCGCCACCCAAAGCAAGGATCAAACTTTTGCGGTCCGCTCCGAGCTCTATCAGTTTATTATAAACTTCTGCAGTGCGAAGGATATGTTTATTCTTCTCCCCGCCTTTAATATAAATTTCGTGATGCGGAATTCCAAGATCGGAAAGTTCCGATTCATAAAACTTGGAAAACAATCCTGAAAGTTTTCTTTCCGTAAGTATAAATATGGAAGAAACAGGGTAAAATCTTTTGATCGTTTCTCCCAAACCTCTGAAGTCTGAGTGGATCTGTACTTTATATTCTTTTGAAAACGCTCTGATCTGTACTTCCCGGATAGGATTCATTTATCATATACCCATTGGCTTCGTATAAAGGGAGCCGGTTTGTATTTTCCGGAAGAAAGAAAATCCTTAATATCCGGTCTTATATCCATTTCTAAAACCGCTCCCAAAGGAAAATAGCCGAATCCTGTGATCGCTTTCTCTTTCAGGTTCACTGTAGGATCTTGTTTTTTGACGGTAGCTAAGAACACCAACTGGAGAAGGTGACGATTCCCCTTAGGATCGATGGACTCATTCAAGAATAGAAAATTTGCACTGGTGATATCCAAAGAAAGTTCTTCTTTTAGTTCTCTTTTCAGAGCATCTTCCGCACTTTCTCCGAATTCAATTCCGCCTCCTGGCAATAACCAATAATAGGCATCCTTCTTTTTTTGCTGCAAAAGAAGGATCTCCCCTTTACGATTTCGGATCAAAGCGGCCACTCTGACCCTTAAACCTTTCTTTTTAAAAAAGAATTCCATATTAGATTTCATTAAACCTTGATCTTTAAGGCCTTTAACAATTGTTTCGCAGCGTCTTGTTCTGCGAACTTTTTATTCTTTCCCTTACCTTCCGCGGAGTATTTGTCCCGGATGGATACACTAACGTAAAATGTCTTTTCGTGATCCGGACCTATCTCTTTTAGTAATCTGTAGGAAGGTAGAAGTTTGAATTTTTTTTGGCAAATTTCCTGGAGGATGGATTTATAATCCGCGGCCTCTCTTACCTTATCGGAATTTTTAACGTAATCTATAAGATGTTGGAGTATAAACTTCTCCGCTGCTTCCATTCCTTGGTCTAAATAAACGGCGCCGACTAAAGATTCGAATAGGTTTGCGCCCAATTTTTTTTGGGCGCCTCCCTGACCTTCTCCTCTTCCCAATAGAACATAAGAAGTCAGTCCCAGTTTTTCACTGAGCCCGTTTAACATTGCCGTAGAAACCAAGGTCGCTTTTTTTCTGGAAAGTTCTCCTTCACTTGCAGAAGGATTTGTTCTGTATAAATATTTTGCGACCACAAGTCCGAGAACTGAATCTCCTAAGAACTCAAGTCTTTCGTTGTCTTCTTTGTACTGTGGATTTTCGTTCCTGAAAGAACTATGTATGAATGCGATTTCTAAATAAGAAGGTTTATTAAATTTTAAACCAAGCTCGGACGCAAGTAGAGCGGGATCCTTTCTGTCCTTAGGATCAGTCTTGTTTTGGTTCTGATTTTGTTTTTTTTTTATCAAAGGATTTTGATAAAAGGAATGGAAGAAAGACTTCCGAGTTCCCGTAAGAACCCGGAGGTCTAGTCAATTAGGACTTTAGAGTGTCGATGAACTTAATTACGTCTCCGACGGTTTGGATCTTTTCAGCATCCTCATCGGAAATTTCAACGCCAAACTCTTCTTCAAGAGCCATAACGAGTTCAACTGTGTCAAGAGAGTCTGCACCAAGGTCATCAATGAAGTGTGCTTCAGGAGTCACTTCTGACTCATCCACTCCAAGTTGCTCAACGATAATAGACTTAATCTTTTCGAAATCTGCCATTTGTTTCCTCCGTACCACCGAAGTGGTATGTAAGTTTTAGTTAGGTTTAGAATCGGGGATGAATTCATCCACCGATTTTTAAACATTTTTTTCTCAAATGTTTTGGCAAGCGATAACGGATTGGAAACGGGAAAAAAACAGAATATTATCCAAATTTCTTTTTCATATTTTTTTCAAAGAAGATGTTCTATAACTTACGTATTGGATCGACTTAATGGATCAAAAATTCCGGCCCAGTCCCATATTCAAATAATCAAAAAGTCACATTTCTAATATTTGATATTGAGACTGTTCTCGATCATTCGTTCGAACGCCGTTCGGATTTATAATTTTATGGAACATTACGAGAATCTTTCTAAGAAAGGTTTGATTGGTTCTGCAAAAAAACAAAAGCCCGGAAAATTCCGGGCTTTCTACCTATTATTCAGATTATAAGATCTGAAGTATTAGGCTTGGACACCTGGGAGGAATCCCCCACCGTTTACTTCGATCAATTGTCCTGTAATGAAAGAGGAAATATCGGAAGCTAAGAACGCGATAGTATTCGCGATATCATCCGGTTGTCCTGCTCTTTTTAAAGGGATCGCAGCTACCATTGCAGTGCGGATCTTTTCAGGGATCGCGTCAGTCATTTCAGTAGCGATAAATCCTGGAGCAATCGCATTACAACGGATTTTACGACCAGCCATTTCCAAAGCGACTGCTTTAGTCAGACCGATTACCCCTGCTTTAGAAGCGGAGTAGTTAGTTTGTCCGATATTTCCGTTCACTCCTGCGATGGAGGAAAGGTTGATGATGGATCCACCATTCGGATTTTTTGCCATAAATTTAATAGCGGCTTGGATACAGTTGAAAGTTCCAGTCAGGTTCACTGCGATTACAGCATCCCACTGCTCTTGTTTCATTCTAAGCATAAGAGTATCTTTAGTGATACCTGCGTTATTCACTAGAACGTCTATTGAACCGAAATTATCCACAACAGCTTGGATACCAGCTTGAGCGGATTCTGCGTTCGCTACGTTTACAGCGACTCCGATTGCTTTTACACCTGTGACTTTTGCGATTTCATCAGCAGTAGCTTTACTTGCCTCTTCGTTTAAGTCGGCAATGACAACGTTTGCGCCTGCTTGCGCGAGTTTAAGAGCGGTTGCTTTACCGATTCCGCGGGCAGCCCCGGTTATAATGGCGTTTTTGCCTTTCAAATCGATCATTGGTTTTTTCCTTACCAGATTCTGCGGTTAGCGTATTTTTAGGGCCTGGGGGGTCAAGTGATTCTGGGTGTAGCGTTCACCTTGGAAGACTCGGAGTTAGAACTTTGCCTTCTCTATATCTTCTTTGATACGCTGGTTCACATCCCTTTCGGCACATTCTACTACTACTCGGATCGCATTTCGGACCGCGTGCGCATTAGAAGATCCATGCCCGATCAAACAGGTTCCTTCTACACCAAGAAGAAGTGCTCCGCCATATTCAGCGTAATCCAATCTTTTCTTGATCGCAGTAAATGTAGGTTTAAGAAGAAGTGCTCCTGTTTGTGCAAGGCTGGATTGAGCGATACTCTCTCTAAGCACGGCAAATATGGATTTAGAAAGACCTTCGGTCGCTTTCAGGACTATATTTCCTACGAAGCCATCGCAGACCACAACGTCCACGTCTCTTCCTCCACCATACAGATCTCTTCCTTCTACATTTCCTACAAAATCGATCGGTAGTTTTTTAATATATTCGAATGCCTTTACGGTGACTGAGTTTCCCTTCTTATCTTCTTCCCCATTGGATAAGATCCCAACTTTTGGTTTATGGATATTGAAGATTAGTCTAGAGTAAATCTCTCCCATAATAGCGAATTGAGCCAAATATTCAGGCTTACAATCCACGTTTGCGCCTGCATCCAGAAGCAATGTAGGAGCTCCCTTTTCCCTTGGAATGGGAGCAGCAATTGGTGGTCTAAGAACACCCGGAATTCTACCCAGATATAATAATGCAGCAGCCATAGTGGCTCCTGTGTTTCCAGGTGAGAACATTCCAACACAAGTTTTATCCGCAACCAGTTGAGCAGCTTGCACAACGGAAGAATCTTCCATAGCGCGCACCGCAATGGAAGGAGAATCGTTCATGCCTATAATCTCACTGGCGTGAACAATCCTGATCTTGTTTGTATCGTATTCGTATTTGAGGAGGGTCTCGCTGAGATCTTCTTCTTTGCCAACGAGAATGACATTTCTGCCGTCCTGATTTACTGCGTTAACGGCACCTTCTACGATCCTATCAGGACCGTAGTCGCCGCTCATTGCATCGACGGCGACCCACATATTGATTAGTTCTCTTCGCTAGTCTTCCTGACTTTCGGTTCTACCACTACACGGTCTTTGTAAAAACCGCAAACAGGGCAGATTCTATGAGGAGGTCTGAAGGAATTACAGTTCGGGCAAGGTACTAGATTCGGTTTGCCGATCGCATGATGGGCCCGTTTCATCCTCACTTTTGATTTAGATTTTCGTCTCTTAGGAACTGCCATTGTTTTTCTCTATAGATAAGGTCGATTTACGACTATGTTTTTTTTAAAGCCGGAATTCACAACTGTTTTTCGGTTAAAGCAAACGATTCCAAGAATTCCCCTACTTCAGCTCGTTTTGTGTATAAGGCGGAGCGGTTGAACACCAATCTTGCCGTGGATTCCATAATAATTTCAACTTCTTCCAGATTATTAGCCCTGAGGGTCCCGCCAGTGGACACTAAATCCACGATACAATCCGATAATCCCACCAAAGGAGCGAGTTCAATACTTCCGTAAAGTTTAATGATCTCGCAGTTGATCCCTTTTTTCAGGAAGAAGTCCTTGGCGATATTCGGATATTTTGTCGCTACACGGACCTTTCTTTCTCCAGAACTAAGGCTCCAGCCTTTCGGGCCAGCTACTGAAAGCCTACATTTTCCTATGAGTAAGTCCAAGGGAAGAAGAAGGTCATAACCCCCTTCCAATAATACGTCCCATCCCACAATACCAGCATCCGCGGAATTTTGTTCCACGTAAGTCGCCACATCTTGGGAACGGACCAGTAAAATACGGACCTTTCCTTTCGGATCTTTATAAATAAGTTCTTTGGAATCAGGATCGGGACGGCCGGAAAGCCATCCCCTTTCAAGCATAAGTTCTATGCTCTCTTCGGCAAGCCGTCCTTTCGGAAGGGCCAAAGTCAGCATTTAGTTTCCCTGGCTGCTTTTTAGTAGAAGGTAAGTAGCTAGTTCTCTAACTGCTTTAAATTCTTCAGTAGGAGAAGCAATGTCTTGGTCTAAAACTTTTTTAAGTAGATCGACTGCTTCTTCTTTTTTGCCGTTTTCTAATTTCAAACGACCTGCTTGGTAAAGGCTCCAAGCGTAAAACCCAGCCACATTCTTACGGCTGCTTAAAAGTGAAGCGGAAACTCCGTAATCGGATTCCGCTTCCGCGAGTTGGTTTGCACTTTCTCTGTAATTTCCTGCGATATAAAAATAATAAGCCTTCACTTCCGGAAGCTCATCTATTTTTTTCCCCGCAAATTCTAACTTCTCTGCCGCTTTTTGGTATTCTCCATTTTTAGCATATAGATCTCCCAAGGTTTTGGAAAGTCTGATATCTAAAGAAGGAGAACTATAAGTTGAAGCAATAGTTTCGTATTTTTTGATCTTATCAGTGATCTCTGTCATTGGAGAAAGAGTTAACTCCTTCTCCACTTTTTCGATGGCGAGGGTACCCTTGCGGAATTGTTCTGCTCTGTATTCGTTCCAGCTAACAACAACCAGTACGGTTACAAATAAAACACCTACTCCGAATAAAACCTGCTTTTTATTCTCACCGATCTTGGAGAATAAAATTGCGAAAAATCTTTCTGCTCCGGTAAGACCTGGATAAGGATCTATATCCGTAATAGAAGCACCTGTTTTAGGTTCGAATCGTTTCATCCAAAACTCCGAGAATCGTCCTTATTTTAAGGAAGAATTGATAAAGCTGCCCAAACTTTCTCTGGAAGGAGTGTCGGAAGTTTTCAAGTACTTCGCCATCTCTTCTCTTTCTAAGGCTTTGTCGAAATCCTTGATAGACAAAGAGATCTTCTTGTTTTTGGAATCAATCTTAACAACAGCACATTTTACGATATCGCCAGGTTTATAAGACTCAGCCAAGTTGGTGTCTTTTCCGCCAGGGATCTCGGAGATATGAACAAGTCCTTCGAAACCAGGTTCGATTTCTACGAACATACCGAAGTCAACGATGCTCTTGATCTTCCCTTGAACAACTGAACCGATAGGATAACGATTTCTTAATGCTTCATAAGGATGTTCTTGCAGTTGTTTCAACCCGCAGGAGATCCTTTGAGCATCAAAATTGATATCAAGGATGATGTATTTCACCTCTTCTCCTTTTTTCAGAAGAGAAGTTGGATTCTTTTGTTTTTCATCCCAAGTGATATCGCTGATGTGGATCAAACCTTCGATACCGTTTTCCACTTCGACGAATGCGCCGTATTTAGTAATGCCGGTTACTTTTCCAGTCAGAACATTTCCAACTCTAACTTCAGGACCTAGAGCATCCCATGGATTCGGTTGAAGTTGTTTTAAGCCTAAAGATAATCTTCTGCTTTCGAAGTCGATGTCTAGGATAAGAGCTTCTACCTCTTGTCCTTTTTTCAAAAGTTCTTTTGGATGAGGAGGTTTTTTAGCCCAGGTCAATTCAGAAGTATGAATTAAACCTTCTAAACCTTCTTTCAATTCTACGAATGCACCAAAGTTAGTAAGAGAAGTAACGGTTCCACGGATGACCATGTCTTTTTCCAAGGAACGTTTTGCCCAAACCCAAGGATCTTCATACAGTTGTTTGAGTCCTAATGCGAGTTTGTTATTCTCCTTCTCCATTTCAAGAATTTGAAGTTCAATCTCTTGTCCGATGGTGAAGTATTGTTTGAACGGTGCGAATTTTTTATAAGAAATATCTCTTTGTCTGAGAAGTCCTACAACTCCTTCCAGATCGCAGAAAACTCCGAAGCTTGCAATTTTGGAAACAGTTGCTTTAACCTTGTCTCCAACTTTAACTTTTTCTGCGAGTGCGTCCCATTTCTCATTATTCACTTCGTCTAGAAGTTTTTTTCTGGAAACAACTCCGGAGCGGGTGCGTTCGTTGATCTCGATTACTTTGAAATCGAGTTCTACACCTTTGTAATTTTCTCCATCGGAGAATTTATAACTAAGTTGAGAAGCTGGAAGGAAAAGTTCCGAACCTTCTACGTTAACGATGTAACCTTTTCCTTTGATCTCATTTACCAAACGTCCGCTGACTTGGTAATTATTTTTGAATGCGTCTTTAACAACTTCCCAACCTTTTCTTTGGTCGGCTTCTTTTTTAGAAAGGATACATCCGGAGTCCGTGGACTCTTTTCTTTTTACAAGTGCTGTAACTAAAGATCCAAGTTCCGGTTTTTCGTCGAACTCGGAGCGAGGGATTCTTCCCTCTTGTTTCAATCCTTCGATTGCCACATAGACGTTATCGTTGTCTACGGATACGACTTTACCTTCGACCACTTGGTCTTTGCGAATTTCGGCTTCGTCGTTTTTCTTTTCTTCCCACTGTTTGAAAACTTCTGCAAAAGTGGACTTGTCTTGTTGGCTACTCATACGGATTGAAATACTCGGTGTTGATTGGGATTAGTGCGAATCGTTATAAATGCCAGAGTCTAGGCACCCAAGGATCTTACTAATTACACTATTTTTTGGCAGGTTATCTGTGTCAATGAGGATTGCGTCCTCCGCTTTCCGGAGAGGGGCGATTTCTCTTTCCGTATCGGATTTGTCACGGATAACGATCTCTTTTTCGATTTCTTCTAAATCCGAACGAATACCTTGCTCTAATAATTGATTATATCTTCTTTCGGCCCTAACTCTGGAAGAAGCTGTCAGAAAGAATTTGTAACGAGCGTCCGGAAATACATGGGTACCTATGTCTCTACCGTCCATTACCAATCGATGAGTTTGAGATAACATTCTCAATTGAGAATTTACGAATTCTCTGAATACAGCTTTGTCGGCGATGTATTTGATTTCTCTAGTGATCTCAGGAGTTCTTATATCAACGGAAACATCTTCTCCATTTAAGAAGATATGATTTTCCCCTGTTTCTGAAAATTCGCAGAAAATTTTCACACCTTCAGTGAGTGGTAGGAACTCCTTACCGGTTAACCAATCTGAAAAGGAAATAGAAGAATTTTTGGATTTATAAATCTTATAAATATGAAGAGTTAGCGCGCGGTAAAATGCTCCTGAATCCAAATATTCGAATCCAAGTTTTTTAGAAAGTTCACGAGCAACCGTACTCTTGCCGGTTCCGGCAGGCCCATCTAATGCGATCACGTTTTCCGTCATTGCACAAAACCTTCCAATAAAGATTCGAATCCGGGAAAAGAAGTTTCAATCCAAGAAGTTTCATCCGGATGGATTTCCAAACCGCTCACTGCCTTTAAGATCATAAAACTCATCGCGATCCTATGATCCATCTTAGTAAAAATGTCCACGGAGTTTCCGGAAAGCCAAGAAGATAGTTCGGAAGAATTTACACTCGAATCAATTTCAGGAATCTCGTATCCATCCGGATATTCGTGAACTGTAATCCCTAAGTTTCTGAGATTTTCAACCATCGCGGAAATTCGATCAGATTCTTTTGCACGTAATTCTTCTGCATGACGAATGATAAATCCACCTTTTGCAAAAAGACCGGCAATCGTTAGAATTGGGATCTCATCAATGAGAGAAGGGATCCATTCTTCTTTAATTTCAGAAAAACGTAAATTAGAAGAAACAGCTTCCAGATCTCCTACGGGTTCCCCACATTCTATCCTTTTATTATGGACTAAAATTTTCGCGCCCATTGCTTCAAGTGCGTGAAGAATTCCGATGCGAGAAGGATTTAATCCCACATTCTTCACAAGAACGGAACCTTCTTTCAAAAGAACTCCAAGCACTAAAAAAAACGCGGCAGAAGAAATATCCCCAGGTACCTTGAACTCCTTTGCTTCGAATATATAAGGAGGTTCCATTTTAAAATGAGTGGGAGAGAAATATGTCAGTTTATTTCCCAAAAACCGAAACATGTTTTCCGTATGGTCTCTGGAAAGAATATCTTCTTCGTATTCTAAAGAAGTTTCGGAAGCCATTGCTGCTAACATCAGGCAGGATTTCACCTGAGCGGAAGCAATCGGGCTTTTATAGTGAAAATTGGAAAGTTTTTTTCCCAGGATCTCAAGAGGTGCCTTATCATCCTTTCCTGAAATAGAAGCTCCCATTGAATTTAAAGGTTTTATAATACGGGACATCGGCCTTTTTTGAAGGGAATGATCTCCGGTCAATATTGCCTTAATTCCTTGAAGCCCGCAGAGTAATCCAGCGGACAATCTGATCCCAGTTCCTGCATTTCCGAAATCCAAAACTTCCTTAGGAGATTGAAGAGAATGTTTACCCGGGCTAGTAAAAACATATTCTCCCTTTGAGATCTTCTCCACTTTTAATCCGAGTTGGGTAAAAGCTTTCATTGTATTCAAAGGATCTTCCGCTTCTAAAAACCCGGAAACATGAGAGGCCCCTTTGGATAATACGGAGAATAATACGCTTCTATGAGAAAGAGATTTGTCTCCCGGAACTGTGATCTCTCTTCCGGAAGATTTAAGGATTCTTGGAATCATTTTGTTTCTTTAAAATTGCGTCCCTATCTATACGAGATTTTTCCATGAAGGACTCCCAATGTTTTAGGTCGAGCGGCTTTTCTGGATTTAACTCCGAAAGAAGTTTATCCAATCTATCTTTATAGTCCAAGAGTGCCTTATAGATCTCCTCTTGGTTAGAAGAAAAGATAGGTGACCACATTTTAGGATTTGAACCTGCAATCCGGGTCATATCCCTGAATCCCCCACCCGTCAAAGGCAAAGGGGAATTTTGGGTGAATTCCCTTACACATCCATTTTCCCAAACCCAATTTGTCATGAGAGAAGAGATCAAATGAGGAACATGAGAAACATAGGACAGAATCTTATCATGATCATGTGCAGGAATTTCAGTAGTGGACATTCCTAAAAATTTCCAAAAACTTTCTATCTCGGAATAAGCATCGTCAGTTGCGCCTTTAGGCCTGGTCAAAATACAAAGTCTGTTTTCGTATAGATCCACATTTGCGAATTCCAAACCTGATTCTTCGGAACCGCACATCGGATGAGAAGAAACGTATCTATGCTCTCCGGTAAGAACCGACTCCACCGCATGTGTAATCTCTTGTTTGGTAGAACCCATATCCGTCAAAAGACCCTTAAATCCGGAAGGAAGTTTAGAGATCACTTCGACGGTAGTATTTACCGGAACTCCGAAAACGATCAGATCATAAGATTCCCAATCAGGAGATTTGGAAAATTCTTCTGCAGTAAAAAGTTTATCCGCTGATTTAAGCCGGATCCCTTTTTCCTTACTGGAAGGAGATCCTACCACTCCCACAATTTCCGCGGGGGATTTTTTTTTGCGTAAGGCCAAAGAGAGGGAAGCGCCCATCATTCCCAGGCCGTAAATCAGGATTCTTGAAAAATTGGTTTTCACGGGTTAGGTGGAGAGATCGGATAAGATCCCAAAATCCTGAGATAGATTGTGTTTTCTTTTAATACGTTCAGGACCTCTTCTATCTGAGGATCCTTTTTATGACCTAGGAAATCTATAAAGAAGTTATATTCCCAAGAAGTCCTGCGTGTTGGTCTGGACTCTATCTTGGTCATATTGATCCCTTTATCAAAGATAGGTTTTAATACTTTGTATAAAGAACCAGGTTTATCCGGGATAGAAAAAACAACGGAAGTTTTATCGTTACTTGTAGGAGGACATTGATTTTTTCCGATGATCAAAAATCTGGTGGTATTGTCCGACATATCCTCGATGGACTCACGAACCAGATCCAGACCGTAAATTTCCGCAGCGATGGAAGAAGCTACTGCGGCACATGCTTCCTTCTTCTCTGCAACAATACTTGCGGCCCTAGAAGTAGAAGGAGTTTCCGAAACTTCTACATGAGGAAGGTTAGCAGCGATCCAATTCCTGCACTGAGAGTTTGCAATCTTGATACCATACAAGGTTTTGATCTTAGAAAGATCATGTTCGTATCCTAAAAGATTCAAATGTATCTTCAGATAAATTTCAGAATAAATATTTAGATCCGAAACTAAGAACTGATCCAAAGTAGAGTTTACAAGTCCTTCGGAAGAATTTTCCACAGGAACTACTCCGTAATCCGCTTTGTCAGTCTCAACCGCACGGAATACTTCCGGAATAGATGGAAATTCAGTCGCCTCTACGGATGTTCCGAATCTTGCACGAACCGCTTGGTGGGAAAAAGATCCTTCCGGTCCAAGATAACCTATCTTTAAACCCTTCTCCACGGAGAAGGAGCCGGACATGATCTCTCTATAAATTGCAATTAGCACTTTGTCCGGAAGTGGTCCCCCGTTTAGTCCAAGGATTTTTTCGTAAACGTCCTTCTCTCTATCAGGGCGATAGATAGGTTCGTTATTCTCTCTTTTGATCTCTCCGATCTCGGAGGCAATTTCCGCCCTGGCCTGGATAGCCTTTACGATTTCTTTGTCCAGGGAATCGATCTTGTCCCGGAACTCTTTCAGTTTGTCGTTATTCTTGGCCATTCTCTATCAAATCATCCAGGTTTTCGAATTTTAATTCCTTCACTTCCACAGGGGCAGGTAAATCGGTCAGTTTATTTAATCCGAAATGTATTAAAAAATCCTTAGTGGTTCCGTACAATGCAGGTCTTCCCGGAACTTCCTTATTACCAACTGGTTTAACCAGTTTTTTAGATATAAGAGAAGTTACCATCGCTCTAGAAGAAACTCCACGAATATCATCAATTTCAGATAATGTGATTGGCTGCTTATAAGCAATGATCGCTAAAGTATCCAAACTGGAACGTGAAAGTTGTTCTCTTTTCTTCTCTTTGAAAAGTTTAGCTAAAATTTCAGAATATTTTTCGTTCGTAGAAAATTGATAAGCGCCTGCGATCTCTCTAAGAACGAATCCACCGTCCTTCTCTTGGTAATCCAAGATAAGCTCGTCCAATATATCACGAGCTTCCTGTTTTTCGCAGTCTATGGATTTTGCGATACTGGCTAGTTTAAGCGGCTCTCCGGAAAGGAAAAGCAGCGCTTCTATCAGTCCTTTTAAGCCGGCTTTGTCGCGTTCCACGGTTCTCCCACCAAGAATATACGGATTTCGCCGAAAGTTTTATGCTGGCGGATGGATACAATTCTCTGTTTGCAGAGCTCCAACATTGCCAGAAAGACGGCTACTATCTCGGCTTTCTCCGGCTTGACCGTAGAAAACAATTCTTCAAAGGAGATATCCGAACGTTCGACGAGCAGTTCGGAAATGGTACCCATCTTTTCCTCGACAGAATACCGGTGGGGCGCGGTAAGTAAAGCGGGAATCTCAGCTTCGTCTTCCCGTTTTTCCAAGATCTCATTAAATGCGGAAATCAGGTCTAAAAGGCTTAGATCCAGCCAGGATTCGGACTCATCTATAACCTGATTGGTTTCTCTGGAAAATACTCCAGCCTGGACCTTATCCACATCCCCCATTTTCTGGGCGGTTAATTGGAATTTTTTATGTTCTAGAAGTTTTTCGACCAGTTCGGGTGGAAGAGGAGGATCATAATCTTCTTCTTCGAAACCTGGATCGGGTAATAATGCTTTAGATTTAAGATAAACTAAATTAGCAGCCATAAGAGCGTATTCCGCTCCCATGTCTATATGAATACTTGCAGAAATCTTAATGAAGTTAAGAAAGTCTTTGGTGATTTGAGAAAGGGATACTTCAAATATATCCACCTTATAACTTTCGATAAGAGACCAGAGAAGACTTAAGGGTCCCTCTGTAATACCACCTTCGGAATTGTTCCATTGAACTACGAAGGATTGTGTGGCGTTTTCTCTCTCCATCTCTTTATGAATTCAGTGCTTTTTCTGCCGCCTGTTGCAATCTTTCAGGTGAGAAAGGTTTTACTACGAAATCCTTCACTCCCATCTTGATCGCTTTCGCAAGAAGTTCTTCCTGACCAAGAGCAGTTACCATGATGATACGTGCTTTCGGATCTAATTTAAAAATTTCCTGGGCTGCTTCGATCCCGTCTTTTTCTCTCATGGTGATATCCATGGTGACTAGGTCCGGCTTGATCGCTTTGTACTGATCAACAGCGATGTTTCCGTTTTCGGCCTCGCCGACGATCTCATGCCCTCCGGCGACGAGTGCGTCCTTCACCATGGTCCTCATGAATTTTGCATCGTCTACTACGAGAATTCTGGCCATAATTTTAGTTTCCCCTTTCTTTAAGAATGGAAAGTATCCTTGATGTTATTGCGCTTACTGGTTCTACGAACTGAACCCCACCCATTTCGATGGCTTGGCGATTCATTCCGAAGATCACGGAGCTGTCCTCGTCTTGGGCAACAGTAGAAGCTCCAGTCTCTCTCATTCTGAGAGTCGCTGCCGCTCCATCTTTTCCCATGCCGGTCATAATCACACCGACTAAGGCGCTCCCGTATTCCCGGATTGCGCTGTCGAATAAAACTTCGACTGAGGGCCTGTGTCCATTTACCAACGCTTCCCTACCTAAGGCAATCCATTTACGTCCTGCCTTAGATTCGATCTTCAAATGTGCATCACCCGGCGCCACGTAACCTGTTCCGGGACGAATTTCTTCTCCGTCCTCGGCTTCCTTTACTGTGATTTTAGAGTGATCATTCAAACGAGAAGCAAAAGCTTTCGTAAAACCCACAGGCATATGTTGTACGACGAAAATTGGTAGATGAAAATTCTCCGGAAAATCAGAAAAAACAGTCTGTAATGCCTTCGGACCGCCGGTCGATGTCCCGATACAAACCGCTTCTACGGTTTTCTTTTCATCTTTGAAAATTTTACTTTTGACCGTTTCTACGATTTTTTTTGGGTCAAGGCCCGCATGACTTGGTCGTAAACTTTCGAAATAAGCTAGTATTCTATTTTTGAGAACTGTTCCGATTTCTTCCGGATTAAATTGATTACTGGAAGAGGGTTTCGGAACGAAATCTATGGCTCCGTATTCTAATGCTTTGAAAGTTGCATCCGCTCCGTGTTGTGTCAAAACGGAAAGCATCATTACCGGAATACCCAATTTTCGTTTCTGCAGTTCTTGGAGTGCGGAAAGCCCATCCATCACAGGCATTTCCACATCTAAAATTACAATATCAGGTCGCAGTTTTGTCGCGAGTTCAATACAATCCACTCCGGTTTTGCCGGTGGCTATAACTTGGATCCGACTTTCTTTTTTGATCTGGTCCGAAATAATATTTCGCACCAAGAGAGAGTCGTCTATGATCACGACCCTAATTGACCCGTCCGCAGGTGTTCCTACCACGACAAAATCCTAGTGTTTAAAATTTCGGAAGCAAATCCATGAGTTCGTCAAAGTCCGGAAGGAATAAAAGTACTCCTAACAGGTTGTTTCCCTCATGATTAAATTCAGTGAGCATACTTAAGAACTTAGTTCTTTCCGGTTTAACAACATCCAAAACTTCTAGGAAGGTTCCTTCCACAAGTTCCGGAACATCCGGCATCACACCCACTTTAGCCTTATTGGAAATAGAGTTCAAAACGGAGGCGCAAACTATGTTTGCAATCTCAGACAGAACACTTCTAGTATCGTCATCTAAAGCATCTCCGCTCGGATTGGAGTCCAAAAGTTCTCTGGCAAGATTTTTAGCATTTTCCCTGGAGAACATCATCAGCATGTTTCCGTTCAGATCTCCAGTCATTCTGACCTTCATTCCGTAGAATTTATCGTCAGAGAAACGGATCTCGGAAGCCAAACCTTCTTTATCATTCATGATAATTTCAGGAATAAATAGATCCACGTTTCTATTCAGGATCTGAGAAAGTACCATACCGGCATTCATCATACCAGTATTAACTACAGATTCGATTTTTTTGATCTGTTCTTTACTCAGGTTTCCGGTAAATTCCTTAGAGTGAGCAACAGACATCATTCTCTGTTTTTTCTGCTCTAAGAAACCTTCTATAATATGATCTGCCCTTTTTCTTTCTTCGTCAGAAACTGGAGAATCAGAGATCAATTCATTGATATGAGATCTGTAAGCTTCTTCCATTCCTTCTTTTTTAGCAGCAGGTCTTTCCAAAACTGCAGTATTGGAAGAAAGTTCAGAAGGAGTTTCGGTAGAAGTGATTAATTTCTCCTCGGAAGGACGGATCTCCATAGTGGTCTTGATCGGAGTGGACGAAACTTCTCTTTCGAGTTCTTCTTTCGCTACGATTACCTTTTTGGACTCTTCCGATTTTTTACGTTCGCTCTTCTTGCGACGTTCTCTTTCACGAGTAGTGATCTCATGTAATTTATGATTATAAACGTTAGTAGGGTTAGAAGTTTTTTGGATATACTTCTCTTCTTCCGTTTCGATAGTCCGGATCGTGCTGATACGTTTCATCGTTTCCAGATGGTAGTTTACATATCTCGCATTCTCTTCCAACTCTGCAGCGAATTCCACAAGTCCCGGAATATCTAGAACCATAATGATGGTTCCGTCTCCCATGATGGAAGCTCCGGTAAGTCCCTTGATATTTTTGAAGTTTTTCTCCAAGGACTTAATGACTGTCTCGTGTTTTCCGACAAGTTCATCCACCATGAAGCCTAACTTGCGTCCCTTGTATTGAACGATAACGACCGGGAATTCTTCTCTGTCCGTTTTGTCCTGAAGTCCCAAGATACGATTCAATCTGTAGATAGGAAGAACCTCTCCTCTCAAATTGATGATCTCGTTTCCTTCCAGAGTAGTGATCTGCTCGTTGTTTACCTTGATTGTCTCGTTCACTTCCGAAAGAGGGAAAGCATAAACTTCTTCTTCCATTACGATCAGGATAGAAGGAATGATCGCAAGTGCCTGAGGGAAGGATAGAACAAAGGAAGTTCCGGATCCTTTCTGAGATTGGATCAGAATTTTGCCCTTGAATTCTTGGATAAGGCTATTCACCACATTCATTCCAACACCGCGACCGGAAATATCGGTGATCCTATCTGCAGTGGAGAAACCTGGGGCAAAAATGAACTGATAGATGTCGCTTTCTTCTAAAGCAACTGCGTCGGTTTCGGAAACGAGTCCCTTCTCAATTGCTTTTTTGCGGATTTTGTCCAGATCCAATCCGCGACCATCGTCACGGATCTCTACCATAATATTGCTACCGCCTTGGTAAGCGTTCAACTCAACGATCCCGGTTTCAGGTTTACCTAATCTTTTTCTTTCTTCAGGAGACTCAATACCATGATCCACAGAGTTTCGGATCAAATGGAGAAGAGGTTCCCCCAATGCATCGATAACTTTTTTGTCCAGCTCAGTAGACTCCCCGTTTAAGACAAGGTCCACTGTTTTGCCGGTTTCTAAAGAAAGGTCTCTGACCAAACGAGAGAAACGACGGAAGACTGTAGAAATCGGGACCATCCGAATATTCATAATACCGGATTGGAGTTCTTTTGAGATACGATTGATTAGATCGATACGACCTTTTAGTTCGTTGAATAACTGATCGTCTCCAAATGTACGGAGAAGATCATCATAAATTTTTTGGAAGCCAGAGTTAGTGATTACAAGCTCACCCACATTATTCATTAGCTGGTCCAATTTGTCGGAAGATACTTTAATACTTTTTAAAGTAACTTTAGCTTCAGTGCTTCTCTCTTCCTCATCCAGTTGGTAGGAAGAAGAAACTCCGGTTTCAGAATAACCGCTGAGTTTATATTCCTGGATCATCAGGTTTTCTACCATATCCACGTTTGCGGCTTTGGTAAGTTCTTCTTGGGATTCAGAACTTACAATCAGGATAGAAAGATACGGAGCCTCTGTACCATTTTCCAATTCTTCCGCACTTGGTTTAGTACGGAATACTTGGCCTAAATTTTTCAGGTTTTGAACAATAAGAGTATAACGTAATCCTTTCATCGGGGAATCTTTTTTGAGTCCCACTTTTAAGAGCCAAGGTTTTCCGGAACCGTTTCGGATAATTTCTTCTATTTCTTTTTGATCGTCTGCATCTAGATCAATTCCGTTGCCGGTAATTTCTTCTTGTTTAGCAGCTGGAGCAGTAGATTGAGAAACGGATCTTGCAGGAGCGCTCGGAGCAGAGGCAACATCCGGATTTTTTTCATATGCCTCTAGTCTTTGGATCATATCCGTATAAGGGGTATCCACTTTTTTACCGGAAGCAACATTCACGATCACGTTCTTGATCAGATCAAAACATTGGAAAAGTAAATTTACTAAGGATAGATTAACTGCAAGTTTTCCATCTCGAATACTCTGGAGAAGATTCTCCATTTTGTGAGCAAGATCCGAAAGATTATATAATCCAACGAAAGCAGCGGAACTTTTTAAAGAGTGAGCTGCGCGGAATATATCATTGATTGTCTGAGGATCAGATTGGTCCTTTTCCAGTTTTAGAAGGTTCGCATTTAGTTCCTCTATCTGGTCTTCGGATTCTTCCAAAAAGAGTTCCGTGTATTCGCCAAGTACTCCTGCCATTTACGCCTCCTCCCCTGCATAATCCATTACCTTGGAGAGATTCAAGTTTAGGATCAGAGATTCTTCGAACTGGCTAACTGATTCTATAAGTTCACTATAATTTACACTCAGGTCTTCGTCCGCTTGGCTAACCTTGTCTTTACGGATCTTAACTACTTGTTTCACTGAGTCTACAAGGAGCCCTGCCCTTTTTTCTCCAGTAACAACTACAATGATCCGAGTGGAAGGAAGAATATCACAAAAACCTAATCCAAAAAGTTCCTTGAGATCCATGATAGGAATGATCTCACCTCTTAAGTTGATCACTCCTAATATAAAACCTTCTACATTAGGAATTCTTGTAATAGGCACCGGTTTTAATATCTCGTGGATATAAAGTATATCGATCCCGAAAATTTCCTTATCCACTTCGAATGTGAGAAATTCCTGAATGGTATCCAGTTCTTTTTCTTCTTGGTTTTGTTCCGTGTGGTTGTTTTTATCTATGGTTTTCACCGGTTCTCCGCCACTTACTCTTTCAGAACGGAAACTTTGGGCACAAGTTTCCGGCTTAGTACATTGTCGACACGGAGCCCCCTGAAAAAGAAACTCCCTATCAAATTATCCGACTGATTTTTCTCCCATTTTCCCGGGAAAGCAATGGTTTTTTTTCTCTGTAATCACTATACCTGCTTTCAGATCGTGGGGTTCCGCGGAAAAATCGCAAGGGTATAGGTCCTCAAAAGAAAGGCCAATCATTTTTTCCGAAAGGATATCCTTTAGAGAACGATCGTAGAAACCCTTCCCCCTTCCGAGCCTTGCCCCCTCCCCGCGCCCACCCAGGGCAGCCCCTATGATCCAATCTGCATTTTCCGGTTTTAATAAACCTTCTCCCATTGGTTCTAAAATACCAAATGCACCTGAGGAGAATCCGGAACCTAATTTAAATTCAAGTCCTGAATTTGTTACTTTTGGAAAAAATATGTCCAAACCTAAACTTCCTAACTGTAAAGAAGGGCTTAACGGTAAAAAAGGAGAAATTTCAAAATCATCAGCAACATAAGAAATGATTTTTAATTGGGTAGAAGAGGAGCTATGTCTCAGAAATTCCAGAAGATTGGAGCGGATACTTTCTTCTTTTTCTTTCCTGGAAGGAATTTCCAAGAGAAGGGATTTAATTTTTTTTCTGGCTTCCGATTTAGAAACCAAATCAAAGATCTCCTATCAAACCTTCTTCCAAAAGAGTGATCAATTTTTTAGTCTTTTCTTCAGCTTCGGGAGAAGAAGGTCCTGTATCGCCTGTTTGGTTTTTGGATTGTTCTAATTCGTCTGCGAAGTTTAAAGCAGCAAGCACCGCAAGTTTCAATTTAGGCGCATTAGGCATTCCCAATTGCAACTCACGGACTTTTCGGTCCACCAATTCGGCGAGCCTGTGGATATACTCCGGATCAGTATCGCCTACTATGGTATAGTCGTCGCCCAGTATTCGAGCTTTGACTCTTTCACTCATAAAAATTACTTAGGATCGTCTTCGATGACTAAGAAGTCGTCGTCTTCGTCCGCATCGAATACACTGATAGCATCATCATCATCTTCGATAATGATATCATCATCGTCGGCGGAAACAGGACTGAAGTCGTCGATCGGTTCATCAGTGATAATGATCTCGTCATCACCTCCGGAAGAATCGGAAGATTCAGTTAGAACAGAAATATCATCGTCTTCATCATCTAAAAGAATGATCTCATCGTCTTCGTTAAAATCTTCTTCCGAAGAATCTCTAACTACGGATGGAGCAGAAGCAGCTGCCGCTCCTGCAACTGCACCAGCTGCAGCGCCTGTAGCAAAAGAAGAACTTGAACTAGGCTTAGGTGAAGAAGAAGCAGACGAGGATCCGCTACCGGAAGCAGGAAGACCATCCAAACGTCCAAGAAGTTGATTGATCTTAGCTTCGAGTGCACGTTCTCTTTCTTTGATACCTTCCAACTCAGAGTTTGCTTTTTGGAGTTGTTCGCGGAGTGAAGAAAGTTCTTTTTCTTTCTCTTCCATCGCCAGTTTCATCTGGTCGTTTTCCGCGCGAAGAGATTCGTTTTCTGTTTCCAGGCGACCGTTTTCCGCCCGAAGGTCGCTAATGAGTTCGAGTGCTTTTAGGACTTTACTCTCGAGCTCCTCAATTGTCTCCATAGTTAACATAGTGCGAACCTCATTCCCCTTTATCGGAGTGGTTTATTTTATAAAATTACACTTAGAGCGAAATTCCGCCTAAATATTTTCGACCTGCCGCATTGGCAAAATCCATCCCATTTTTCATCTTTCTCAAAAAGAGAAAAACCTTTTTTTCTAAAAACAAAGAAAGCCCGTAGAATTACGGGCTTTTTACAAGAGGAAAGGTCCGTAACCGAACCCTCCTAAGGGCGAAAAATCTTACGCCGCTACCTTGATTTTTTCAACTAGAGCGTTGAAAGTTTCTTTGTCGCTGAATGCAAGTTCTGCCAGGGCCTTTCTATCCAAAGAAATATTGGCTTTTTTTAGACCATGGATGAACTGAGAATAAGAAAGTCCAGCTTCACGAGCTGCAGCATTGATACGGATAATCCAAAGTTTGCGGAAATCACGTTTTTTTGCTCTTCTGTCTCTGTACGCCCACTGACCAGCTTTCATTACTGCCGATTTCGCAGTTCTGTAAAGTTTGGATCTCGCTCCTCTAAAACCTTTTGCGGTTTTTAGGATTTTTTTACGACGATTCTTGTGTATGGTTCCGTTTGTTGCGCGTGGCATTATCGAACTCCGTAAGGCATGAGTCTAACGATTGCTTTCCAATCCGCATCCACTACCAAAGTCATTCCTCTAAGACGGCGACGTCTTTTAGGCCCTTTTTTGGTAAGAATGTGACGGGTGTTCATACTCTTCCGTTTTATTTTATTATTTTTGGAAAACTTGAACCGTTTAGCTGCGGCTCTATTTGTTTTAAGCTTAGGCATTTCCCCTACCTCGATAATTCCTGAATATTTACTCTATTGCTTTGCAGCAAGAGGTGTGATAACTACAACGATTTGGCGGCCGTCTAACACTGGTTCTCTTTCCGGAGTACCGACCGATTTTAAATCTTCTACCATTCGATTGACTACATTCATCCCGAGCTCGGAGTGCATCATTTCACGACCGCGAAAGCGAAGGCTGACTTTAACTTTGTCACCTTTTTGAAGAAACTCCACTGCGTGGCGTTTTTTAATATCGTAATCATGTTGCTCGATCCTTGGACGGATCTTCACTTCTTTCACGTTGATTACGTGTTGTTTCTTCTTAGCTTCTTTACTCTTTTTAAGTAGTTCGAACTTATATTTACCGTAATCGATGATCTTGCAGACATGAATCTCTTGGTCACCAGATACTTCTACCAGGTCCAAGTTTTCTTCTTTAGCGCGCCGTAAAGCCTCGTCAAAAGAAACGATCATTACACCGTCATCCGACACCAATCTTACCTGGGACACCCCTGTAATTTTCTCATTAATTCTATGAGTAAATAGCTTATCGGTGGGTTTCGGTTGAGGCCTCTTCTGCATTCAATCTCCGGTTTTTTCCAATTTTTTGGCTAGTAGGCTAGCTTTCAAGCGATTTTCTCTACGGATAGCCTAGTACATCAAGTAGAATTTAGTTCAAAGTCCTTCTGAGACTTCCTTTTCTAACAAAGAGAGAAACTCGGAATAAGACATAGAAATGGTTTCTTCTGAGCCTCGTTTTCTGACCGCAACTGTGCCTGAATCCTTTTCCTTCTGGCCCAATACCAGAAGGTAATTGGCCTTTTTCAGAATAGAATCTCGGATCTTGGCGCCTATCTTTTCATTTCTGAAGTCCGCTTCTGCTCGGAAACCGGAATCGATGAGATTTTTCAAGATCTCGGATCCGTATTCTTGCACATTTTCAGTTACGGTTAGAACGCGTATCTGGTTCGGGGAGAGCCAAAGCGGGAATTTACCTTCGAAATGTTCGATTAATATCCCTATAAATCTTTCCAAGGATCCATAAATTGCTCTGTGGACCATAACCGGTCTTTTTTTGGCTCCGTCAGAATCGGTATAATCCAATTCGAAACGATCCGGCATGGAGAAGTCAATTTGTACAGTTCCACATTGCCACATTCTTCCGATAGAATCCTTGATATTAAATTCTATCTTTGGCCCGTAGAATGCACCCTCTCCTTCTTTAATGGAGAATGGAATGTTTCTTTTTTCCAATGCTTGTTGGAGAGCGTTGGTTGCAAATTCCCAGTCTTCATCCTTACCTTGGGATTTTTCAGGACGAGTAGCGATATAAGTTTTGAATTCTTGGAATCCAAACTTCTTATACACATTAAAAGTGAAATCAATGATATCCAACACTTCTGCTTCCAGATATTCCAGAGGTGCATAGATATGCGCATCATCTTGAGTGAATGCTCTTACTCTAAAAAGTCCGTGAAGAACTCCATGCAATTCATGACGATGTACACTTCCTAATTCCGCAAATCTAAGAGGAAGTTCTCTGTAAGAATGAAGATGGTGTTTATAGATCAAACTACAACCAGGACAATTCATCGGTTTGATCGCGAATTCTTCTTCGTCGATATCAACGAAATACATATTCTCGTTGAAGTTATCCCAGTGACCGCTTCTTCTCCATAGTTCGGAAGAAAGTACAGCAGGAGTTTTGATCTCTTGGTATCCGCGCTTAGCGCATTCTTTACGAATATAATCTGCTAACGCATTCCAAAGAGTAGTTCCTTTCGGATGCCAAAAAGGAAAACCTGGAGCTTCCGGTTGGAAGGAGAATAGATCCATTTCTTTTCCGATCTTTCTGTGATCCCTCTTCTTAGCTTCTTCCATTTGGAAGGTGTACTCGTCCAATTCCTTCTTACTAGGAAATGCGATCCCGTAAATTCGGGTGAGCATACGATTGTTTTTGTCTGCCTTCCAGTAAGCTCCGGAAAGTGCAGTCAACTTGAATGCTTTCAAAAATCCGGAGCGTGGAATATGAGGTCCTCTACAAAGGTCGAACCACTCTCCCATTCCGTAGATAGAAACTTTGTCGTCCGGAATTTGGCCAACGATCTCTACCTTATAATTCTCTCCCATTTTTTCAAAAACGGAAATCGCTTCTTTTTTGTCCCAGACCTTGCGGAAAACTTCGTGGTCGCTATCTACGATTTTTTTCATCTCCGCTTCGATCTTTGGGAAATCCTCAGGAGTGATCACGGTTTCCGTGAAATCGATATCGTAATAGAAGAACCCAGGTCCATTTTCGATCACAGGACCAACGGTTAATTTTGCATCTTTGTATAAATTCTGGACCGCCATTCCGAGCAAGTGAGCCGCGGAATGTTGGAAGGTTTCCCAACCTTCTTTGTCCTGGAAGGTCAAAACTTCTAGCTTAGGTGTTGTATTAGGGGTGGTTGTGGAATCAATGGTCCGGCTCAAATCCAAAACGGTTGTGCCGTCCAAACGGACTGCTAACGCCTTGTTCTTTAAGAACGGAAGTTGGGATTCTATAAAATCCTTATATGAGGAACCGGAGGATACTTCTTTAGAACTTCCATCCGGTAAGATAAATTTGACTGACTGATTTTGAACTGCCACAGCTACCCCTGCTTCCATTCCGTCGATACGCGGTTTTTTTCGCAAGCAAAGCCGTGAAGAAGTAAAAAGGATTCGTGTGTTTTCCGCCTCAGTGGTCTTCGTGCCTTTGTGTGAACCAAAAAAATGGGATATTTCGCACAGAGACACGGAGCACACAAAGATTGAAGCAAGCAAATTTCAGATTAGCAGTTCCACGTGATTCCCTGCGGCAGGGATGAGTAGATCTTTAGTCCGGGCGAAGCCCGGATGAGCGCGAATGCGCGAAATCGGAGCAGCGCGACCCGAGCGATAGCGAGCGGTGCCGCCCGAATTTTCCTGCTTCCAACTTGTTGGAGTTCCTACAAAATTCTTGAGTGATTCCACTTGACCCTTGCCTTCGGTGCGAAAGCCTGTCCTTAATGAAAGCGTTCTTGGTTTTAGAAAACGGGGACGTATACGAAGGTGAATCCTTCGGCTACGAAACCCATTCCGTCGGGGAAATCGTCTTTAATACTTCCATGGCGGGTTACCAGGAAATTCTCACTGATCCTTCCTACGCCAACCAAATCGTAACTCTCACCTACCCGATGATCGGGAATTACGGGATCCATCCAGAAAACATGGAGTCCGGAAAAATCCAAGCGGCCGGGATGATCGTGAAAGAATATGTGGATCGTCCTTCCAACTTCAAGGCCCAAAAGACATTATCTCAATTTCTAAAAGATTATAAAATTCCTGGGATCCAAGGGATCGATACTCGAAAGTTGACCCGCTTCATCCGCACGAACGGCGCTCCTAATGGTGGGATCTTCGTCGCAAATGAATACTCTGATTCCTTTTTAGCGCAAGTGAAGAAGTTCCCGGGCATCGCAGACGCGGACCTCGCGAAGGTTGTCACCACTGATAAAAAATACGAGTTCGGATCGAATGCGGGGAAAAAATATAAACTCGCTGTTTATGATTACGGTGTGAAGACAAACATCCTTCGACTCCTGGACGCGGCTGGTTTTGCGGTTTCCGTTTATCCTGCCCAAACTCCTGCTTCTGAAATTATGAAAGATGGTGTGGATGCTTTTTTCCTTTCGAATGGTCCTGGAGATCCAGCGGCTTGCACCTATGCGATCGATTCTACTAAAGCTATATTAGAAAATAATTATCCTCTTTTCGGGATTTGTTTAGGCCATCAGATCATCGGCCTGACCTTAGGTAAGAAGACTGAAAAAATGAAATTCGGCCATAGAGGCGGAAATCAACCTGTCAAAAGTTTGGAAACCGGTAAAGTGGAGATCACTTCACAAAATCATGGCTTCGCTGTAGTTGCGGAGTCTTCCGAAAAAGAACCAATCTCTTTTATCAATCTGAATGATGATACTGTAGAAGGTATTTTAAAATCGGGGTATCCCCTTTTATCGGTTCAATACCATCCGGAAAGTTCTCCTGGCCCGAATGATAGTAGATACTTGTTTCAGAAGTTCTACGATTTAGTAGATTCAACTAAGAAAAAATAAATTTTACGAAGCCATCCTTAGTCGGCTAAGGCTTATAAGGATAATACTTTTGTAAATATTCGTATTCGTCTTTGAAAGTGGAATATTGATACATACATCCGGAACAGGTGAGTATTTTTGTAGGTGATTCTATAACTGCTTTTACTAGTTCAGTTTCTTCTTTGGTAAGTTTGACACCGCTCCCTTGCATAAAATAAAGCCCCTGTAATGCATACATTCTACCGACTGGGTTTGGCCCCTTTAGAATGTTCAAGAATACATCCTTTCTTTTTAGCTTATATAATAATTGATACTCCTCGTGTCCAAGGGGACTGTCACCTCCCATTCCACAAGAATTCCCATATGCAAACTCTTCTTTAGTTTCTCCCTCATAAGAAATTCTTTTAGGGTCGGTTAGTAGGTTATATGCAAAGCTATACTTCTTAGATAAGTTTAGTTTTACAAATTTTCCCAAATCAGTTACTGCAGGAGGTTTTTCCTGCTCAGACCTGGTGCTGGTAGAGGAACATGTAAGTATAAAAAAGATGAAAGCACAAAGAGTATATTTCATATGTATAATGAATCTACCCGCCATGGGCTAGATTTAGGACATTCAATTCGCCGACTAAACGAAAGTAATTGTTGGAAAAATCTGCATGTAGGAACTCCTACAAAGAATTTGCTTTGCGAATTTTGTTGACGAGAGAAGGAATTTATGATATTGCGTAAAGGCTCTCCCACAAGCCACTCCCCCCCTCCCGAATCTGGGCGGGGGCAATCTAAATCCAATGTAGGAACTACTACAATAATATCGTTCAGTTCTAAATTACTTTTTTCCCTTTAGCAAAGCATCTAACTTCTTAAAAGAACTCCCCCAGCCGACCGTCATAACGGGTTTCATTCCATCAAATGTCTGGCGTTCTGTTTCAGTGGCTTCTCCAAAAATTTCCCATTTTACTGTCACTTTTGTTTTTCCCTTAGCTTCTTCAGTGAAATTCACCGTGGTCAAAAGTACATCAGGGTATGTAGGAGCAAATGGAGGTTTAGATAAATTTCCTTCCATATCGCAAAAGTTCTGAGTGTAGATCAGTAGGTTATTCGGGTTTATCTTTTTATAATTTATCTTTCCGTATTTAGTAACTCCATCGGCAGTTGTCATTGACCATTGAGAAGTTCCACCTTCCTTAACCCCGGCACTTATGAACTTCATGGAAGCACCGGCTGGTCCCAACCATTTAACAAATCGATCCGGCTTAACCCACATTCCAAAAACTGTCTTTATATCTCCGTCAAAGGAACGGCTGATGGTAAATATATCTCTGTCAGAAGAATCCTCGAGCGACGAACCTTTAATAGAATTAGAAGTCGCACAACCAAAGAGAAGTGCGAAACCTAACAAGAATGTTAATTGCAAAATTATTTTTGATTTAAGCATAAGTTCTCCATCCTGACAAATATATAAGATCGACTACTTAAGTTTTTCCAAATACTTAGCAAGATTGCCGATATGTTGTTTAGCACCTTCGATCGCCCCATATTTCTCATTCACTCTTTCGAGTTCTTCTTTACTTGGGAAAATCTGCTCCATCGTAAGATTCGTACCTTCTCCGGCTTGTTCGAATATGATTTTTGATTCGAAATGAACATCGTGGTCACCTTCTCCGTCGCCTAGATGTTTGTAGAGAATATGATGAGAATCTTTAATATCGGTGAATTGGATTTTATTCTTATAATCATGCCCATCCGGCCCATGCATGATAAATTCCCAAATACCACCGTTGGTGAAATCCATACTCTTTGTGGTTAATGTAAATCCGTCCGGCCCCCACCATTCAGCAAGATGTTCAGGCGTTGACCATACTTCGAAAAGAAGTTCTGTAGATACATCAAAGTATCTCTTATAAATGACCTTATTGCCTTCGATAGTTGTTTCCACGTTATTTCTTATCACGGGCTCTCTCCTTTTTGATCTTCAATACATATTTATCCAGTTTATCTAACCGTTTATTCCAGAGATCGATTATATCCAGTAGCCAATCTTCCATTTCATTGATGCTTGATCCGTTCAGACTATAGATCCGCTTTTGAGCTTCCTTCTTCATATTAAGGACTTTGGCGCTTTTTAATATTTTTAAGTGATGTGAGATGGCAGGAGGGCTTATCTTAAAATTTTGCCCGATCTCTGTTGAGGTAAGTTCGCCGTTTTTGGCTACCAATCTCACTATTTCCCTTCTTGTATCATCTGCAAGGGCGGCAAAAGCATTCATAACCCATTATTTAAATGATTGTTTAATTAAGTCAATATTTAATTAAACAATCATTTAAATATATATTGCTTAGGGAATTGGCCATAGGATCTTAAATAAGGGAATCTTCCTAAAAAGAAGATGGGATTTTAAAATGGTTATTTGGATCGTGAAGTGTAATTTAAGGCTATGAAATGTTGGAATTCCAACATGGATTCCATGATGCGGATCTGGTTGACTAAGAAGGGATTTTGTGATATGGGGAATGAGCTCTCCCACGGGCCACTCCCCCCTCCCGAAGCCGGGTGGGGGCGATCTTCAGTCCATTGTAGGAACTCCTACAATAATATCCTGACAAATTAAATCAGGATTCTTCGATCAGCTCCAACATTCTTTCTTTCTCTCTGGTATCTGCAGGATAACATAAAGTTTGGTTTGCAGTAGAAGTCTGGAAATCTTTATTCTTTCTATCCAATTCTACGATTCTGTTTCGTATCTTACGAACTACAATCTGGGTTTCTTCTCTGTCTTTTCCGTCAAGGACGACTACGTATTTTCCTTGTCCTACCCTATAACAGTAATCCGTTTCTCCCAGATTTTCCTGGATGGATGCTCTGAGTTCTTCACAGTAATGAGCAAAAAATCCTGCACCCTTGATACGGACCATTCTGGTCGCATTTTGAACTTTGAAAACAGTAAGACTGAATGGAGTTCCTATTTTAGAAGCCCTTGAAATCGCTTCATCTATTCTTGATTCGACAGGACTGAATGGATCTCTGAATACAGCGTCTCTTTCTTCCAACATTAACAAATTGGAAAGTACAGGAGAAGCGATCTCTGAAATTCCAACTGCAGTTTCTCTATCCGTATCTGTCCAAGGTCTTTCTGTTTCATGAATGAATAACATTCCTACAAGCCAGTTCAGATTTAAGAATGGAAGAATATCGAAATCGTGCATGAGCCCGATCTCGTCGTTGGATAATTGGGATAATAGTTCCGGATTTTTCCTAAAATTCGCAATTCTGAATACGCCAGGAACATTGGCAACTATTCCGACCAAGTTGGAATCCAAGCCTAATCTAAATTTTCCTGAGGTATCAGGTGTTAGTAAGTTTGTCCCGAATACCTTATATTCTTTTCTGGTGCTTCTATCTAAAAGTAAAAAACTCCAACGTCTTAGTCCGAGTTCTTTTTTTAATACTTCTACAAGATAGTCGTATGCCTCGTCCATATCACGGACTCCGGCTAGGTCTCGTGCGGTTGCGAGTATCCTTTCGTTACTTTTGACTACTTGATTTAGGCGATCATTTTCTTCGTGAAGGGCTTCCAGGTCCATGATCCTTCTCAAAACGGATCCGGCCATTTCTCCTACAATCTTCAAGAACTCCAGGTCTTCGATAGTATAATCTTCACCTTCGACAGTCTTGCTTAATATTATAATTCCATAAAACTCGTCGTAACTACGGATCGGAACAAGCATCTCCGCTTCTGTTTTTTCCAGGATCTCTTTTTCTTTTTTAGGAGGAGAATGTTTTAAGACTTCCCTTGCATAAACTACGGAAGGCGTTTTTAATGCAGCCTGGTAACTTTCATCCCCTACTTCTAAAACCCAATCAGGATCAGCTCCTATTCCTTGGGCTTCTACAACTCTAAGAACATCATATTCTCCATTTGTAGAAGAAAAAATGACTATCGATTCCGCACCGATCTGTCCTTGGATGGAAAAGCTTAAATTTTCGAAAAAGTTTGTAAAATCTTTGGAGGCCGAAATCTCTTTAGAAATTTCGAATGCAGATAAATAATTCTCTAATTTTTTGCGAGATGCGATCTGCAAATCGATCGGTAATGTAGAATAATCAGAATCATCATCGAATAAGAACTGAGCATTTTCAGTGTCACTCTGTTCTTTGCTAAAAGGTCGACCAGCTTCTTGGTTTGCCTGGTTTTCAGCATCCTTGACCCAATCATCAAATGGGTCTTTAATCGCATCCGGTTTGGAAAGACCTGAAGGGATATTCTCTTCTTCTTTTGCTTCTTCTGCTTTCGATAATAATCCTTTGCTTGGAGTTTCTTCTGGAACATCCCCGAAGTCTGCCCCCAGATCTGAATCTTCTAATCCTAATCCAAGATCAGGATCAGCTTCAAAATCTGATTCTTCCGAGATAGAACCAAAGTCAGTAGAAGAAAGATCAAAATCACTATTTGTATCTTCTCCAAAATTTTCCTCACCGAAAGAGGAATCCGGGAAAGAAACTTCCGTATCCGAATCTTCCCCTCCAAAAGTATCGTGCGAAGTATCTGCACCAAAATCGATATCTCCGAAATCTGCAGAAGGTGAATCGAAACTAAAATCGTCTTCGGAGGAAGTGGATGCAGTTGCAGGTTCGAAGCTAGTAGGATCCTCGTAAGCAGAAGCGGCCTTCTCTTTTCTTCCGCCAAAATCCATAGCCTTTTCTAAAAGACCTTTGGCACGTACTGCCATTGATTTTTTCAGAAGAGAAGGTTTTTCACCTCCGGCAACTGCAACCGAAGATGATTTAGTTCCGGATTCCAAATTTCCGGAACGAATAAGACGAGTGACCTTGTCTAATAGACCCATCGTCAAACGCCGATTTGTTTCATTAATTTCTTATAAAGTTCAAAATAGTCTGAACGAGAAAAGTCACGGATCATATCATCCGGAAGATTTCCGAGTAGTTCATCTAAATAGAGAAGAATTCGTTTCATCTCATCTTGGGTAGGAATTGCCTCACCAGTTTCAGCCTCATCAGCAGAAGCTCCTGCTTGGCGGACCTCTTCTAAAGGAGAAAGTTCATTCTCATCCGCATACTCGTCCAAGATAAAATTCAGTTCCGGTTCCGGAGCCAATTTCTCTATAGTCGGGATAATCTCTCCGCCTACATCTTCTGCAAAGTCCAAACCTGAAATTTGGATATCATCTTCTAAAGAACCGAATGCATTTAAGTCATTTGCTTCAGGAGGAGAAGATAATAAGGAATCTAAGTCCTCTGAATCTACTCCTTCAGGAGTTTCGTCAGAGAGTAAGTTTCCTAATTCATCGTTGGATAATGTAATCGGTTCATCTGCTTCTTCTCCAAGATCCCAGTCAGAAGGTGCAGCAACTGCATTCTCTGTTCCTGCGCCAAGGTCATTCAGATCTGCAACAGGTCCGTCCCAATCTATATCATAGTCGGAAGATACATCAGGAGTTCCAATATCGTCTAACTCATTGATCGGAAGCGAGATTGGCTCGTCAGAATCTTCCATCAGATCATTGGAAGCCGTTTCTACTTCGGACTCTTCTTCCAATAAATGTCCTAACTCATCTTCGGAAAGAGCGATAGGCTCATCTGCTTCTGAATCTAAACTGAAGTCCCCGAATTCTATTGGGGCATTATCATCATGCTCTACAGGTGGAGCGTCCGCAAATATATCTGCATCGGAGCCTTCTTCTTCTCCAGAAGATAGTAGATCTCCCAGCTCGTCGTCTGAGAGTGCGATCGGTTCGTCTTCTTCAGAATCTAAAGAAGAAACTGTTTCTTCTTCTCCAGAGAGTAGGTTTCCAAGCTCATCATCAGAAAGTGCAATCGGTTCGTTATCATCAAGGTCAGAAGCAAGATCTAAAGAAGTTCCGGTATGTTCTTCTTCCTCTTCAGTTCCGGAAGATAATAAATTTCCAAGCTCATCGTCGGAAAGAGCAATTGGTTCATCTGGATCAGAACTTTCGGCAAAGAAATTTTCTTCAGAAGTTTCTGCAGGAGAGAAATCCATCAGATCGGAATCTGAACTTCCTAATATATCTTCGTCGCTTGCAGAAGTGAAATCACCTAAAGATTCTTCGAAAACTTTTTCTTCAGACTTAGCATTGTCCTCAAAATCCCCGAGATCCAATCCGGTATCTAGAGGATTTTCTTCTTCGCTCATTCCGAAATTATCAAAATCGGAAACAGGGAGAGAAATAGATTCTTCCTCTCCGCCAAATTCGTCCTTAGTTTCTGCAGGTTCTGAATCAAAATTAAAATCACTTAGATCAAGTTCGGAAGAAGAATCGGTATCCTCTTCCATTCCAAACTCAGACTCTGCTGTAGGAGCTCCTACAGAATCAAGATCATCTAGTTGGATACTTTCGATTTCATCCTCATCTCCGGAGGATAATAAATTCCCAAGCTCGTCGTCAGAGAGCGCGATCGGCTCGTTTGCTTCTTCTTCCATATCCAGATCGGAAGAAGTATGTTCTTCGGAAACAGAACCAAGATCCAGATCTCCAAAATCTCCCATCTCATCGAAAGAACTTTTGTTCTCTAAAGAAGTATCATCACCTTCTAAAAGATGATCCAATTCATCCGTAGAAAGTGCGATGTCCTTTTCTTCTTCACCGTCGAAGTTAATGTCCTCGGTCAATTCAGAAGAAGGCATGGAGATATCGTCTCCGCCCAAATCTCCGAATCCTTCTTCTTCCATGTTCGGGCTGAAGTCCTCTGCCATTATATCATCTAACTCATGCTCAGAGAGAGAAATTGGACCTTCATCATCAGAAACAATTTCGTCTTCGAATGTTTTGGAACCGGAATCTTCCGGAGCAGAAACTTCTTCTTCGTCCATGGAGAAGTCTGCAAGGTTGGAACCTATATCAATATTATGTAATTCGTCATCGGAAAGTGAGATCGGTGTCTCATCATCCAGGTCCGCATCCGAAAGCCCAACGACCTCGTCGTGGTCGGAAGAATCCCCTCCCCAATCGAAAGGTTGGTCGTCTGAATGGAATGCGGAAGAAGGGACTTCTCCAGGCTGAGAGAAATCTCCTAAGTCTAAAGAGCCTAGATCTCCGAATGCTTCCTCATGGTTTTCAGGTAGAGAAGAAGGAGATGATTCTTTCCAAGAAGGAGCAGAGGAAGAAGATGTTGGAGGAGAATTCAGATCATCATCGATATCGAGAAGTCTATCGATCTCAGCATCTATCATTGGATCTGTGAGCTCGAAATCAAAGTCTTCATCTAAATGAACGGACTCATCTAGTTGGCTTAGGTCTGAACCAAAATCAGCTTCTTCCGGTTCGAAATTAGGAATATCATCCGGGTAATCATCACCGGACGAAGCGAGTAATTCCTCGAAACCTTCGCTGTCTGGAGAATCTCCCGGAACGGAATCGAAATTAAAATCGGAAGAATCTCCATCGCTAGCCAAGAGAGAATCTATTTCGTCCAAGCTCATTTCACTCGGATCAAAATCCTCTCCATTTCCAGCTGGAAACCCCTCTCCCTCGTCTATCGTAAATTCGTCCGCCATGCTTCCTACAGTATGCTAAAAATCCGTATGTCTATTCGGAGGATCTCCTAAGTTGCAGGAAATACAATCCGAAAAAATTCCGAGACAGTCCTCTTATATTAGAAGACCCTCTCTCTTACTTATTGGGAAACTTCTTCGGCCTAACCGATAGAAGTGTCCCTTAATAATTTTCGGAATTTGGAACCCCTAAATATTAGCGGGAAGCTGCTAAAATTCGGGTTTTTGCTTTTAGGACGAGAGTATTTTTCTCGCTGGAGGCAGGAAGAGCTTCCGCTTCTTCTAGGGCTTTTTGGGCGGCCGCAAGGTCGATATCCTCTTTCAGGCTACCATGGTCCGTCAAAATTGTAACTTTATTGTCCCTTACTTCGAAAAACCCGCCTTCGATTGCGGCGATTTTCGTTTTATTTCCTTGTCGGACTTCCAACACGCCGATCCCAAGCAGGGAAACAAGAGAAGTATGGCCCGGATACACTCCGAAACCCCCTTCGCTCCCGGGCACGACGATGCTGTCCGCATCGCCGTGGAAGAGTAGTTTCTCTGGAGAGATTACCGATACGTCTAGCTTGGCTGCCATCGATTATGCTCTCAGGTTTTTGGACTTCTCGATCGCGTCTTCTATGGTTCCTACCATGTAGAAGGCTTGCTCTGGAAGGTGGTCGCAATTTCCTGCGATCAATTCTTTGAAAGAGCGAACTGTATCTGCAAGTTTTACGTATTTTCCAGGAGATCCTGTAAATACTTCCGCAACGTGGAAAGGCTGAGAAAGGAATTTCTCGATCTTTCTTGCTCTCGCAACAAGAACCTTATCGTCCTCAGAAAGTTCGTCCATACCAAGGATCGCGATAATATCTTGGAGGTCTTTATAACGTTGAAGGATCCTTTGAACCTCACGAGCAACACCGTAATGTTCCGCACCCAGAACTTCTGCGTTCATCACGCGGGAAGTAGAATCGAGTGGGTCAACCGCAGGATAAATTCCTTTATCAGAGATCGCACGAGAAAGAACCGTAGTTGCATCCAAGTGAGCGAACGCGTTCGCAGGAGCCGGGTCAGTCAAGTCATCCGCAGGAACGTAAATCGCCTGAACGGAAGTGATCGATCCCTTACGAGTAGAAGTAATACGCTCTTGAAGAGCACCCATCTCTGTAGAAAGAGTCGGTTGGTATCCTACCGCAGAAGGCATACGTCCAAGTAGAGCCGATACTTCTGATCCCGCTTGGGAGAAACGGAAGATATTGTCTACGAAGAGTAGTACGTCTGTTCCGATGGAATCGCGGAAATGTTCCGCCATTGTAAGAGCAGAAAGAGCCACACGAAGACGAGCACCAGGTGGCTCGTTCATCTGACCATAACAAAGTACGGTCTTGTTGATAACTCCGGATTCTTTCATCTCTCTCCAGAGGTCGTTTCCTTCTCTGGTTCTTTCACCAACACCTGCGAATACGGAAAATCCACCGTGTTGTTTCGCGATATTGTTGATCAACTCTTGGATAAGAACTGTCTTACCTACTCCGGCTCCTCCGAAGAGTCCGGTCTTTCCACCTTTGATATAAGGTGCAAGAAGGTCGATAACCTTGATCCCTGTTTCGAATACTTCCGTTTTAGGGGAAAGGTCTTCGTAACTTGGAGCAGCTCTGTGGATAGGCTTACGCTCTTTCACTTGGATAGGAGCTCCTTCATCCACTGGATCTCCAAGAACGTTAAAAATTCTTCCGAGGGTCACGTCCCCAACTGGAACGGAAATAGGAGCTCCTGTATCAGAAACTTCCTGTCCTCTTACAAGGCCGTCAGTGGAAGAAAGAGCAATCGCTCTTACTGCACTACCACCGATATGCTGTTGCACTTCAGCGATAATTTTTTCCTTTTTGCCTTCTACGACCGCGTCGATTTCAAGCGCGTTAAAAATTTCGGGCAGATGTCCGGACTCGAATTCGATATCCAAAACGGATCCGATGATTTGTTTTACTTTACCTTTGCTCATCCAAGTACTCCAATACCAGAACTAGTTTAGCGAGTCCGCACCCGCTACGATCTCCGAGATCTCCTGAGTGATCTTCGCCTGACGGATACGGTTGTAACCGCGGGTCAGAAGTTTGATCATCTCGGAGGCCGCGTCCGTTGCGGATTTCATGGCCACGCGCTTTGCGATCTGCTCGGAACAATTAGCTTCCAAGATCGCCTTTAAAAATGCAGTTTTTACAACTAAAGGAAGAAGAGATTCCAGAATATCAGCCGGACTTGGCTCATATAGGACATTGGAACCTACGTTAGCTTCTCCTTGTGCTTCAAACGGAAGAACCTTAGTAATGTCAGGCTCTTGGTTTGCAGAAGAGTGATAAACTGTGGAGATAATTTCCACTGTATCCACTTCTTCACTTGCAAATAGCGCTAAGAAGAAGTCTGCAAACTCTTCTGCTTCTTTGTAACCGGACTTATCGTCGATATGAGTATAGGTTTTTTCTATTTTCTCTTTTGCGAATTGGAAATAGGAAATTCCTTTCTTACCTACTACAAAAAGTCGAACGTTTACGCCCTGGTCTTTCAATTCTTGGATGCGAGTTCTTGCTAAACGGATCGTTTTGGAGTTATATCCTCCACAAAGACCTCTATTCGCAGTGATCACAAGAAGAGCTGCCGAGCGAATCGTATTCGGTTTCCTTAAATAAGGACTTTTTACTACAGAAGCAAGGGATGCAAGCGCTCCGACCAATTCCTTAATTTTATTAGAGAATGGATGGGACGCATTCACCCGATCACTCAACTTTTTGGATTTAGCCGTAGCGACCATTTCCATAGTTCGAGTGATCTTCCGAGTGTTCTTAACGGAGCTGATCCGTTTCTTTATTTCCCGAGGTGTAGCCAAGATTTTTCTCCGCTTACTTCAGGTTCCTAACAAAGTCAGCTGCGATAGAGGCGATAACCTCTCCCAGTTTTCCTTCGTCCGAAATTTTCTTTTCGGTGCGAATAGCGTTCAATACTTCTGGTTGTTGTGTGCGAAGAACGTTTAATAAATGTGCTCCGAACTCTCTAACTTTAGGAACCGGAACCTTGTCCATATGTCCTCTAGTTACCGCAAAAATTTCGACCACTTGTTCTTCTACAGGATAAGGGCTGGAAACAGGTTGTTTCAACATCTCAACGATGCGATATCCTCTGTCCAACTGAGCCTGAGTGATTGGATCCAAGTCAGTTCCAAGTTGAGCGAATGCTTCTAACTCTCTGAACTGAGCGAGTTCCAGTTTCATTTTTCCAGCGACTTGTTTCATCGCTTTGATCTGAGCTGCGGAACCAACACGAGATACGGAGATACCCACATCCACTGCAGGACGAACCCCGGATGCGAATAAGTTGGATTGCAGATAGATCTGACCGTCAGTGATGGAGATCACGTTAGTCGGAATATAAGCAGAAACCTCACCTTCTTGGGTTTCGATGATAGGAAGCGCGGTTAAGGAACCAGCTCCATATTTTTCGTCCAATTTAGCCGCTCTTTCTAATAAGCGAGAGTGAAGATAGAATACGTCTCCAGGATAAGCTTCGCGGCCCGGAGGTCTACGAAGAAGAAGACACATTTGGCGATAAGCAACCGCTTGTTTTGATAAGTCATCATAAACAACTAAGGTAGCTTTTTTCTCGTTATACATGAAGTATTCCGCGAAGGAACATCCTGAATAAGGAGCGATGTATTGCAGAGGAGCAGGATCAGCAGCAGTTGCGGAAACTACGATTGTGTAATCGAGAGCTCCAACCGCTTTTAGTTTTTCCACGATAGTTGCTACAGTGGAAGCTTTTTGTCCGATCGCTACGTAAACGCAGATAACTCCGGAACCTTTTTGGTTGATGATCGTATCCAGAGCGATGGAAGTTTTACCTGTTCCACGGTCTCCGATGATCAACTCCCTTTGGCCACGGCCAATCGGGATCATTGCATCAATACTTTTGATACCAGTTTGAAGAGGTTCTTCAACCGGTTGTCTTTTGGAAATACCAGGAGCAGGACTTTCTACCGCACGAGTATGTTTGGTATTGATCGGTCCTTTTCCATCCAGAGGCTCACCGAGTGGGTTTACCACACGTCCGAGCATTTCCGGTCCTACCGGAACCTCTAAAATTTTTCCGATTCTTTTTACGGAGAATCCTTCACGGATGTTTTTATAATCTCCGTAAATGATCACACCCACGGAATTGTCTTCCAAGTTGAATGCCTGACCGCGAACTCCGTTTTGGAATTCCACGAGTTCTCCAGCCATCACGTTTCTGAGACCGAAAACTCGAGCGATACCGTCCCCTACTTCCAGAACAGTTCCGACTTCTTCGACACCCAGATCTTTTTTATAATTTAAAATTTCCTGTTTGAGGACCGACGTAATTTCGTCTGTTTTAATTTTCATACACCACTCCGACCGGTAATTTGCTGTCCAGCAAGGTTTGCCTTACTTTCTTAAGTTGGCTTTTCATGGAAGAGTCGATCGCCAAGTCTTGGAATCTGACCACGAAACCTCCGAGAAGGCTCGGATCTTCACTTGCTTCCAAGATGAACTCCGATTTGAATCTTTCTTTTAATACTTCCCTTAATTTGGAGAGAGAAGCCTCATCCATAGCGGGATAACTTTTGACTTTCGCGCGAACTCTTCCTGCTTTACGATCCAGTTCTTCTTTTAAAGCTTCGTGAATTTCGGAAAGAAATGAAAATCTTCCCCTACGAAGAAGCACCTGTAAAAAATTCAGAGTGATTTCCGAAATTTTCCCCTGGAAGGTCTTTAATAGAACAGCTTCCTTATCTTCCCTTTTAACGGAAGGGGTATCGAAAAAATCGCGGAACTGCGGCTCTATCTTAAAAATACTTACGATAGAATCCAATTCCTGTTCGGCTTCTTCCGGAGAAGAACTAGCGTCCGCAAAAGCGGCCGCGTATGTTTTTGGGATCGCAGAATAGCTCATGTTACGCGCTCAGTTTCTTGATCTTGCCTAACTCGTTCTCGATAAAGGACTTATAATCGTCAGCTTTTAACTGTTTCTCCAGAACGAGAGCCGCGACTTGAACGGTCATGTCTACGATCTGTCCTTGGAGTTCTGCCAATGCTTTGGATTTTGCGAGTTCGATATCTTTCAGTGCAGTATCTTTAAGAGCCTTCACTTCTTTCGAAGCATCATCCAACATTTTGTTTTTCAGGTTAGTAGCGTCCGATTTGGCTTCCGCTACGATTCCGTTAGCTTGGTCCTTTGCTTGAGCGATTCTTGTTTCATAATCTTTCAGCAGAGATTCCGCTTCGGAACGTACGTCAGCAGCCTTACGAATATCGTTTTGGATGGTCTCAGCTCTTTCATCCAGAGCTTTGAGAATCACATCCCAAGCGAAAACTTTAAGGATAATGACGACTATCGTGAAGGTAATCAGGGTCCAAATGATCAGACCCGGATTAACGTCTAATAGTGCGCCTAATCCCCTGTCAGCTGCCAAGAGAAACAAGATTATTTACCTTCAGCCGGTGCAGAAACTTCAGTTTTAGCAGCAGATGCTTTGCTTACTGCTGTATTTAGAGTTCCACCTGCAAGGAACGCAATAACGATTGCGAACAGAGCCGCACCTTCGATAAGGGCTGCAGAGATGATCATTGCAGTTTGGATTTTTCCAGCTGCATCAGGTTGACGGCTGATTCCTTCAGCAGCAGAGCCACCGATTCTTCCGATTCCGAGTCCTGCGCCTAAAATAGCGAGTCCAGCTGCGATTCCTACTCCAATGTATCCTAGTCCGAATTCCATTTTATTACTTTCTCCTATTTGAAATCAAAACGCTTATATAAAATTAGTGCCTATGCATGCTCGAGCCCACGAAGAGCGAGGTGAGTAGAGCAAAAACGTAAGCCTGTAAGAAGGCCACAAACAATTCTAAGAAATAGATCGCGGTAGCTCCAAAAACCGAGATCGGCGCAACTCCCCATGATTGGAATTGGAAAATAAATCCGAGTAACGCTAAGATAATTACGTGTCCTGCAGTCATGTTCGCTAAAAGACGCACAGTGAGTGCGAATGCTTTAGCAAGTGGAGAAATGATAAACTCCAATGGCCACATTAGGAGATATAGAGGCGCAGGAACTCCATTCGGGACTGAATGAAGAATGAACTTCGGCCCTTGGTAAACAAATCCAGTTCCGTAGATCAAAAGTAAGGTAATAAGAGCAAGCGTAACGGTAACAGAAACATCGCCAGTCACAGTAATACCGTTCCAAACTTTTGCGATCCAGATCGGTTCATGATGAGAAGAAGCAGCATGTGCTTCTTCGGCAACTGGGACTTCTTCGCCTGCATTAACAGATTCAATTCCAAGTTGGATCACTTCTCCGACCGGAGGAATGAGTCCCATCAAGTTACAGAATAGAATGAAGAAGAATAATGTGAAAATATAATGATAATAAGAATGTCCGTGGCCGTCTGTGTTTGCATCCACAACATCCTTTTTCAAGAAAGTTATAAAAGCCTCTACAGCGTTAGCGAATCTACTTTGTATCTTTAAAGGATTTTTTGCGATTAATCGAGCAGCAGGAATAAATACAATCAGAAGAAGGAAGGAAACAATCCACATCATCGTAACACGACGAGTAATATGAAGATCGATACCGCCAACGAAATGGAATTTATGACCGGTGGAATGATCTACAAAGATGTTTTCTGCATGAGGATCATAACTTTCATGCCCTTCGAAAACTTTCTTTCCACCTACGTTGAAAGGAAACTCAGCATGATCCATCAAGTGGTGAACCAACACCTCATTCAAATCGAAAGGTTTAGAGGCTTCTCCCTCGGAAGCAAATAATGGAAGTGAGAACAATAATAATGCGGTTGCGAAGATTTGTTTCAACATACTTGTAAAGGGTCCTCTCGAAAACGACAGGAAAGAAGAGTTTTGGGGGCACCACCCAGGGTTCTATTTCCCGCAAAGTACCTTTAAACCGCTCTTTGAAGCGTTTTACGGGGTCACCTTGCGAATACCAATATTAAAAGGTTGGCGAAATGGGCAATAAAAAAACCGATCACGAAACCTTCACGTTCGCCTCTCCAGATAAACAGTACTAAAACGGCTAAATGAATAAAAAAAGACAGAACAGTCGTTCCAAATTGGATCGAAAAACCTTCTTTGGAATGTTTCCAAAGTAGATAAAATCTAAAATTGTAAATAAGTAAGGATAGGAAAAGAGATATTACAATTCCTTTCCAAAAGGATGGGTCGGAAGCTTCATAGAACCGAAACCATAATCCGAAGATAAGCAGAAGGATACTAAAACCTAAATAATACTTTTTAGGCTGTAGTAACCCGTCCGAGTCCTTTATCCCCAAGGTAAAACTTAATCCTTTTTGTCGAATTGGGAAACTCTAGTGAGAAGATAAAAAATCCCGTAACCGAATCCGAAAATCGCCCCAAATAAGATCCCGAAAGGAGACCAACCGAAACGTCCATCCAGATACCTTCCTATAAAAACGGAAGCAATGATGATAAAAGCAAACTCTGTCCCTACACTAGCAAGCTGCCAGGGAGAAACATCCTTATTTTCTGGAGGTTTTTGATCCGGTTCACTCATATTTATTCTAATACAGTCCCGATACGATACCAGCGGACCTGCATTCTAGGAATTCTATACAATATCGTACTCTTGAACCAGTTCATATTAGAACCGATATCTCCACATTTCGATCTAAATTCTTCCGGATCGTATTTTTGGGCGGCATCCCCGTTCATTCCAAGATCTTCTGCACTTTTATAAGCGCAAACATGGTCTTTCCAGTTAATGGAGAAGTAGATCAATGCGGCTTTTCCGAGTATATTCTCCCTAGGAACAAATCCCCAAAATCTGGAGTCGGAAGAATTTGTGCGATTATCTCCCATCATCATATAATGATCATCCGGGATCACACATCCAGTAACTTGGAAACATTCCGCGTCTTTGAATTCGTGTGTATAGGGACGAGTGTTTCCTTCGATCACATAATGTTCGAAACCGGGTTTCTTTTCTTTAAAAAGATAATATTGGACTGCTGCGTCATCGTCCAGGTCATCGAATAGGTTTCTTTTTTCTTCGTCCTGGAAGTCGTAAGCGGAGAAGTCTGTTTTTCCTTTTTCCATATATTCTATCTTGCCATAGACTGTTGGAAAACCATCTCTCTCATGTAGTACCTTTACGATCCGGATCCTATCTCCAGGAAGACCGATCACTCTTTTTACGAATCTTTTTGGAAACCAGCCTTCTTTTTCTTCTGGAGAGACTGCTCCGTCCGGAGGGATAAAGGTTACAATATCTCCTCTTTTAGGATCATCGTATCTTTTGAGTTCCGTATCCGTAAAAGGAAGCCTGAGGGAATATCTCATCTTATTTACGAATAGAAAATCCCCAATCTTCAAAGTGGGAAGCATGGATCCGGAGGGAATATTGTTCGCGTCCAAAACTGAGGATTTAAAAGCTAAAACTAATAAAACGATAAAAAAGAAGGAGAGAGTGGAATCTACCGATTCTTCTCCAAAGATTTCCTGGATCCATGTAGGAAGTTTTTTCAAAAAGGTACTGCCCTTCGGCTGGCTCATAGGTCTATTGATACGGGATCGGTATTTCCCGTCAATTCAGAAGACTGAATGCTCGCTTTAGAGGTTCGCGCGGAGTTCACAGAGAAATTTGTTACATGCCGCCGCCAGTTTCATTGGCGAGATATGTTTCGATTGTTCTATCCAAACATAAAGCTTCTACCCCGCCTCCCCCGTTATCGAAGTATTGCGGATCAGTTTTTACGATAAAACAACCATTCCCTTCTGCATCTATACAGGCTTGGAGGAAGGCTACACAAACAACATAATTAACAGCCGGATTGAATTCCTCCTCCTTCTTCTTCTTTCCTTTGGTCTCGTCTATGTCTTCTTTGGAGCAGCCGAAAAAGAGAAATAAAGTAAGAATCGGCAATAAAGAGAGTTTTTGCAGCATACATTCGCTTGAGACCCCATGATAATCCAATATGTTCCAGACCAAAACTTTGTGCGCTCCATGTCTCTGTGCGAAACTCGTTTTCTTTTAAGTTCGCACGGAGATCGCAGAGTTCACGAAGGAAACTTCCCGCGAGTGATCGAACCGGGGTCAAAAAATCGTTTTTGCGATTTTTTGACCGAAGGCGAGAGCACGTTCCGAAGCCTTGCGAGGACGCGGCCCGACCCACCTCTAAAAGACCTTTTCAAAGAGTTAAAATTTTTAAAAATCCTTACTGTTTTTTCGAAAAGGACGATATTAGAAACGTGAAAGAGCAGATAGACCGCAAAATTATCGAACTTCGCCGCCACCTGATTTCTTTGAAACAGAGTTATCCTATAGTAGGATTGAAAGGAGGCACGGAAACGGAAGATATGGATTCGGACGAGATCCGAGCGCTCCATATCGTGGCCAAAGATTTGGTCCCGGTCACTGTTAAGATCGGCGGGCCTGAAGCAAGGACCGATATCCGTATGCTTGTAAAAGAAGAGATCGAAGGGATTTCAGCGCCTATGATCGAATCTTCTTATGCTCTCAAAAATTTCATTTCTACTCTTAAAAGTATGCTAAGCCCTGTGACTTTTTCCAAGGTTACTAAGGCGATGAACCTGGAGACTATCACAGGTTATAAAAATTTATTAGAGATCGCTGACTCGAGTGCATTCGAGGACCTGGACCAGGTGACGGCAGCGAGATCTGACCTTTCCGCTTCTATGGGAATGATCCCTGATGATAAAGAAGTGATGAAAGTGACTCGCACCATCATCGCTATTTCTAAAGACAGAGGCAAAAAAACTTCTGTTGGTGGAACGATCACAAAACAAAATTTCAGAAAGATTGCCGAAGAAATTCAGCCTGATAAGATCAACTCCAGGCACGTTTGTGTGGACGCTATGAAATCTTTGGAAAAATTTCCGGAAGAAGTAGCAGAAGTTATGCTCCAATTCGAGATCGAATTGTATGACCTATTTTCTCTTTTAAAACCTGAGAAGGCCTACGGTTATAAGAATAGAATGGAAACCAATCGGGAAAGGATCGGATCCAGAAAGGTTCTCTATTCCATTCGGTAAACAATGGCCAAAGATACAAGAGACCTAATCCTAAGAACTTCCCTCAAATTATTTTCAGAACAAGGGTATCACGGCTCCACCATGAGGCAAATCGCCCAGAGAGCCGGTTTATCTTTGGGTCTCGCCTATCGTTATTTTGAATCGAAAGAATCTATTTTAGAAGGGATCATCGAGTCCCATGATAAGATCCTAAAAAAGTATCTTCCGGAAAAACTGAATACTACGGAAAATAGAGCGGAACTTATCCAATTCTTAGGTGGGCAGATCATTAAATTGGTAAAGGAGAATGAAGAATATCTCCGCCTATATTGGAGCCTCATGCTCCAACCTAAGATCCATAGATTAAAAAAACGAAATATTCATTTGGTGAATCTGATCTTTTATGAAAACTCCAAAAAGATCATATTGGCGTTAAAACCGAATTACACCGAGTTCGAAGTAAAAAACCTTACTTCCGCGATCATAGGTTATATGATCAATCATTTGACTAATAAGAGAGAATTCACTCTCGAAGATTTCCGAGCATATATAGTTTACGCATTGGAGAATACCTAAGGCTGAAAAAGCTCTCGGAAGAACCCGTATTAGGACAATAAGATGATACGTTTTCTTTCCTTCCCTACTCCCAAGGGCAAAAATCCAATATCCAAAGCGGTGATCCGAAAAACAGATCCCGCATTTCTGAAAAATTTCTCCCTGGCAAAAACTCTGAACAAAGAAAAGGTTTGGATCGATGTAGAAAATCCAAGCTCCGAAGACCTAATCTTTTTATCTAAAAACTGCGGATTCCATGATCTTGCGATAGAAGATTGTGTGAACAGGAACCAAAGGCCCAAGTTTGAAGATTATGATGACCATGCGTTTATCGTTCTTCATAGTTTTAAATCAGAAGGAGAACAGTCCTTTTCCGCGACTGAAACACATGTGTTTTTCAATCGTAAGTTTATCGTTTCAGTTCATGAACATAAGGAACCTTTGATCGATTCTCTCTGGCATCGAACTCTGACCGAACTGAATTTTGCTTCTAAGGGAACAGACCATGTTCTTTATCTTTTATTCGATCTTTTGGTGGATTCTAATTTTCCGATCTTAGACCAGATCTCGGAACAGATCACAGATTTAGAAAATCAGATCCTGATCAGCGAGATAGAACCCGACTTCATCACAAACATTTTATATGTAAAAAGAAATTTGGTCCGGATGAGAAGGGTCCTTTCTCCCCAAAGAGAAGTTTTGAATCTGATCATGAGGCATGAGGATAAATTTCTCTCCGAAAAGGTGCGCTTTTATTTTAGGGACGTATACGATCATTTGAGCCGACTCGTAGAAACCATCGATATGGACAGGGATCTGATCGGAAACTCCATGGATGCCTACTTCTCTATTCTTTCCCAAAAAACAAATGATATCATCAAACGATTAACCTTAGTTTCGATGATTTTTATGCCACTCACCTTCTTGACCGGTTTTTTCGGGATGAATTTTACGGAACTTCCCTATGAGAACAAACTGGTCCTGAGCTGCTCGCTTGCTACCATGCTTACTATTCCGGGTATGATGATTTTATATTTTAAATATAAAAATTGGTTCAAAGATTAGTCCAAGTCTTATGGACAAAAAAATTGCAATCGTTACAGGCGCAAGCCGCGGCATAGGCGAAGAAGTTTCTAAACAACTTTCCAAATCAGGAATTCATATAATATGCGCTTCCCGCAAAAAAGAAGATTCCGAAAAAACTGCGTCTTCTATTCGAAAAGCAGGCGGTTCTGCTGACGCTTATGCTTTGGATGTTTCTGATCCCGATTCTATCGATATGTTCTTGGAAGAGATTCTCTCCAAATATCCTAGGATCGATATACTCGTAAATAACGCAGGTGTGTATCTGGACAGCGGCTCTATAGAGAGTACCACTTTAGAAATGTTGCAAGGAACCTTGGATACGAATCTGATCGGCCCTTTCCTTCTTTCCCAAAAAATTTTGGGAATAATGAAGAAGAGCGGTTATGGAAGAATCGTAAATGTAAGTTCCGGAATGGGCCAACTTTATGATATGAGTTCCGGCTATGCCGCATATCGTATTTCTAAAACTGCATTAAATGCTCTTACTCGGATCCTTCATTCAGAATCTTCCGGCAAAGATATCAAAGTGAATTCTGTTTGCCCTGGTTGGGTAAGAACTGATATGGGCGGTAAGTCCGCAACTCGTTCTGTGGAACATGGTGCTGAGACTATTGTTTGGGCAGCTCAATTGGACAAAAGCGGGCCGAGCGGGATTTTTCTGAGAGATAAAAAAGAAATTCCTTGGTGAAGAGAGAAGCTTGTTGGAATTCCTCACTTTCCGAATAGTCCTTTGACTCCTTCTACAAACTCTCTTCCCACCGGAAGATTTGTTTCATCCTCATCTTTCAGATAAATCGTATATGCACCACCCGCTTGTGATTTTGCTGCAGATACTAGATTTCGATTCACCATATGTTTTCTATGGATGCGCAAAAAATCGGTCTTAGGTAATTCTTTTTCTAAATCGCCGAGAAGTTTAGCAGTTTCATAATCTCCATCCTTTGTATGAAGAACGGAACGTTTTCCATTTGCAGTGAGATAATATAGATCCGCATACAAAACCCGATGGATCAAACCTCCATCACGAAAAACGAATACTGGATCAGGCTCGCCACTGGCTCTGGAATTAGAAATGGATTTTAATTGCAGATGATGAAGTGCTCTTTCCATACATGCGGAAAATCTTTCCTTTGTATACGGTTTCAAAAGATAATCGCAGGCCCCGACTTCGAATGCTTTGAGTGTATGTTCTCGATAAGCAGTGGTAAATACTAATACTGGGAGACTTTCCCCTATTTCTTCCAGAACCTGTAAGCCGGTTTTTTCGGGAAGATTGATGTCCAAAAACATCAGATCGAATTTTTCTTTTTTGAGAAGGTCGATTGCCTGAGAACCTGTTCTCGCTATCCCACCCACCTCAAATTGTGGCCAATTTTCCAAAAATTTGCGAAGAAGGTCCCTGGCAGGAACCTCGTCTTCTATCACTAAAACCTTATATAGCACGCTATTCATCTTGATGCGAATTCCAATCGTAATGTGGTGATTCCGAATTTATCTTTTTCTAATTTGAGTTCCGCTTCTCCGAAATTATACTCTAACCTGGATTTTATATTGTTCAAGGTGCGAGAGAATTCGGATTTTTTATATTCAGGTAACAAATGATGCTCTTGTTTTTCGTTCCCATTATTTTTGATTTCTATTTTTATTCTTCCAAAACTTTCGGTGGCGCTTATTTCTAATATCCCTGCCTCGGAACGATTTTCTAATCCGTGTTTGAAACTATTTTCAACTAATGGCTGTAAGGTGAGAGGAGGGATCCTAAGTCTGGAAAAATCCCCAACTTTTTTGATCTTGATCGTCAAAGAATCTGAAAATCGGATCCTTTGCAATTCCAGATAGTTTACCGTGAAATCCCACTCTTCCGAAAAAGGTATCGTTTTTTCAAAAATCCGATCTGATAGGAATCTATAAGTTTCCGAAAGTAAAATTAAAGCATTATCCGCTTTTTGAGGGTCCGTTACTAGCAAAGAATGTATGGTATTCAAAGTATTAAATAAATAATGAGGATCCATCCTGTTCTGAAAGGTCCTGTATTGGATATCTTTCAGTTCACTTTCCATCTTCTTCCTTCTTTCTATCAGGATCTGCATGGATTTTTCTAAGAATGAAATGAATAAAGCTAGGATTAAGCTGCTCAGAAGAATATTATAAGATCCCCCGTGTGGTCTTTCGACTCCTTCTCCGGCTAATAATAATACATGGATGATTCCGCCTGACGCAACTCCCAGAACGGATGCGATCGCAGAAGCGACAACTAAGAAGGCACCTGTGAAAAATGCCCCTTTGTTCATTCGGTTCAAAAATTCTACCGAAAACTCCACTATGGAACATACACAATGTGTAGTTACCTGGGTAGCCAAGAACACCTTCCAAAAAGGAGCCTTGGAATTATGAGCGACTAACAATGAATTCATTGTGCCGATCACCGTGTTAATGGTTAACCAGAATAATATCTTAAAAGTGCGCATAGAAAGAATGGTCGAAAACTTTTTTCCGGTTCCGACTCCACTGTCCTGTATTCTTTTAACCCGTCGATTCCCTTTTTACAATCTTATTCCAGCCAAAGTATCGTTTATTCCAATCGAATGGGAACTACAGAAATCGGATCGACCAGCACGTTAAATACAAAGTCTGGTAGACAAGAGAGTCAGGATAGGTTTATCTAAACGAAATTTTTTCTTTACGACTTTTGTCGGCAAGTAATCGAGGGGACCTCTTTGAAAAGGACATCTATTCGAAAACTGATCACCGCTGCATGTTTTATTATGGGATCCGTAAGTTTATCCGCAGAGGAAATCGTTACCACTAAGAAAGACGAACCGGACGGTTTTTACGGTTTGAAGATTGGTGGTATCCTCTCCCCTTCTTATAATCAAAGAATGAGAGATGGTGGTTCCGGTCTTACTAATACATATCCTAATGAGGAGCCTGGCTTCTCCACACCTTGGACTCTTTTGACAGTTAATAAAGAATTTAAGGAAACAGGTGTCAGTCTGGAATTATGGGGAGAATTATTACGTTCTGCTCAAGTGAGCGCGGACACAAGAATGGATGGAGGGGTTAAATCCAATCCATATATTTTAGGGATCAGAAGGGCCTTAATACGTAAAACCTGGGAAACCGGACTAGGAGAATACTCGCTAACGTTCGGAATGCAGGAACTCCCACATACATACACCCAATGGAAAAACTATTGGAGATGGAGATATGTGGACAAGGGACCTCTGGAAAGTTTAGGGTTTGCACCTGCTCCCGCCGATATAGGGTTAGGCGGGACTGGGAAATGGGATACTTTATCTGCCCAAGTAATTCTTTCCAATGGAGAAGGTTACAGACAAACACAAAACACGGACTCCACAGGTTTCGATCTTTCTTCCAGAGTTTCTTATGAACCTAAAATAGGGGAAGAAAATAGGATTGGACTTCATTTCTTTTATAGATCCGCTAACTTAACCGGCGCTGCCACTTCTGATTGTAAGGAAGGAACGGCATGTCTTGCGTCGGACAATAATCCTTCTACCAGCCTCAGAAAAGATGTTCGTTCCTTAGAAAGTGACTCTTATGCTGTAGAAGCTAATTTTGATCGTAAAAAAATTCTTAACTTCGGTCTTGGATATGTGTTCAGAAAACAAAAAGGCGGAGAAGTCCGAGACGTTTCCAAACCATTCGGTGCGGTAACTCCTGGTTTGGATTCAACAGGAACCGCAGCCTACGCCTGGTTATCCTTAGGATGGGGAGATTTTAGGATCGTGGGTAGATTAGAAGGAGGAAGCGGAAGAGATGGAGTTCTCGCCGCAAACCGAACTCAGATAAATCAGATCATGCCGGGGACTCCTGAATCGGATTATTGGAATATACAAACCAATACTATTGGACCTTTGGTAAGCTCTTCCGGTTATTCTGTTCATTCTTCCTTTAGGAGAGGTTCCGTATTCGCAGAATGGAATATTACGGATTCTTTACGTGTTTCTATTGGATATACTGAATCCAGGAATAGAGATAAGGATGGAGGAAGAGAACAATCCTATGTGGACGGGTCCGGAAACGAAAGGACTAAAGCGGAGTATTTACAACAATTCCAGGGCGGTGCAAATAACGGGATAGTATCCTATGGCCGCCTGACCAAGGAGCTAACTCTTTGGACCACTATCGAATTTTAAGGAGATATTTATGAAACTAAGAGTGTGGATGATCTTAAGCTTAGCACTTTCCATCGGTTCCTTGGTTTTAATAAGCCAAGAGAATAAGGAGAAGGACGCAAGAGTTTCCTTCCTAATCGGAAAAGTGCAGTTACAAAAAGGCGGCAAGGGAAGTTGGAACATCTTAAAACAAGGAGATCTGGTTTCCGAAGGGGATATAGTTTCTACGGGTAACGCTTCTAAAACCACTCTACTCTATAAGGGTTCCGAGTTTAAAATCTTACCGAATACAAAACTGAAAATTTCCAGTCTACACAGTGAATCCAAAGATGGTAAATTGGAAGTGCAAAGTGGATTTGCTTGGTTCCAACTTGTGAATCTAAAAGGTAAAAAATTCGAGGTAAGCACTCCGACTACCACTGCGGGAGTAAGAGGCACTGCATTCTCCGCATTCCATGACCATAAAACCAAAGATTCTTCCTTCTGTACTTGTGAAGGTAAGGTTTTGATGAATGGAACTGGCGATCCAAAAGACGGGACCATGCAAGAAAAAGGAAATGGCGGTTATTATCCTGGCGGCGGAGAAGAGCCTAAAAGAAGTTCTTACGATGGAATTATCGTAAAATTTAAATCTCTTCCTCCTTTCAAAGACTTAATGAAAAAGAATATTTCCTTAAAGAACTGTTTATCCTGCCATACTCCTCAAGGTTGGACTCCGGAAGATTCCGTTCCAAGCGATGAGACTTACGGCGGAGGAAAAATATAAATCTTCTATCAAAATTTTGGAATGTATAAGAGGCTCGGGAAACCGAGCCTCTTTTTTTATCTTAAGGACAGGTGATCGCATTTCCAGGATTAGAAGCAAATGCTCCCTGGAACTGAAGTCCTCCAAATAGATAAGGATAAGCTTCCGAATTCGGAATAGGAATAGTCACCAATCTCAACTTATCCGTAGTAGATTGAAGATTACATTTATTCCCGGAACTAACATTTGTGATCGCATCCAAAGTCAAAGAACTAGGTAAAGGCACCTGTCTCAATACGTTATTTACCAAAGGAACGATCAAAGAACGAATCAAAGGATCTACCACTTGGAAAATTCCCTTAGGATCCAAACCAAAAGGATTAAACGTAGGACCTTCCAGAATATCCATTGTATAAGACATACTAGCCTCGTCTTTTCGGATCACAAGACTCATTGCATTCAAATTATTATATTGAGGCTTTCCAGTTGGATCTGGATTCACGAAAGGAATAAAATTAAAAGAGCCATCCCCTTTTATGCTCACACGTACTGTATTTAACAGATAGCGACAACTGTTTGCCGCATTATCTGCAGCAGCTGCACTGCAAGGCACGGAACTTCCGCTGCCCACATCAGTTCCAGGAAGTCTTCTTCCATATATTCTTAATTCCAAATCCGTAAAGTTAACAACCAAGGTAGGAAGAGAACTTGCACCGCCGAATTTGAACTCACCATTCGGAGCATGTATAGCATAGACATCTATGTCCACATCGTCCATTGCACTTACATTAGGAACAAATTTGGTTGGGTCGCTCGGTTTTAGTCCCACTAAAGGTCTACCTGGAGATAAGATATTTAGCAAAGTTCCAACTTTCACTAACTCTTGGGTTAATTCGAAAAGAGGATCTGAACCTGCATACTGCTTGATCTGATTTATAAATTGTTTATTGATCCTTAAATTTAAGGCTCCATTTTGCCAAAGGCTATAAGCTGCTTGAGTTACTGTATCCGCATTCAAAGTAAGAAGTAAGCCGGGATTTGCATTACTTCTGGAGAACGGATATGTTTTTGCCATAGCTGTCCCAGTTGGAATAGGACGAGTACTCACAAAACCGGTAGCTAATTGATGCCCATGATAATTCGGATCCGTATTTGCAAGAGGTGTTTTTGCCACCAAAGACACACTTGCAGAAGTTAAGATCCCTTTATTCGTACCATCTGATTTAACTACCGCATCGTTTTGCGCCATCAATCTCAGAGATAAAGGAAAATTATTCAAAGGTGCAGGCAAGTAATCAGGCAATGTAACATCCAGACCCGGATTATTCAAAGAGACTAATACGGCATTCATTGCCTCCACTGATACCCTTTCCACAATATCTCTAAGCATAGACTGAGTAATATAAGGTGTTGCCTGAGGAACCGCGTTATTCGCCACACTTTCCGTAATAGGAGAAAGCCATGAACCTAATGTGTCCGTAGCAGCGAGTAAATTTACTCCGGCTACATTTAGATTATTGGTCCATTCAGAAACATAGAAGTTCCCGTTTATCCCGTCCGTAGGTGTATATGGAGTTTTGATAGTAACTGCAATCTTACCGGCAGTATCGAAGCTTGCATTCGCTTTCGCTCTCGCCAAACGAGAAGTATATGGCGAGTTCGGATTCAAAGTAGCTGTTGTAGAGAACCCATATGTATCGTCATTTCCTAACAAACAAGCAAGACCTGTACAATCATGAGAATATCCGATCGTAGTGATATCTATCACGGATCTTTTTCCGTTCAGGTCTACGCCCATTACTCCATCCGCTTGGACATAAATTGAATCCGTAATATTCGTAGTATTATCGGGGGCTAAAGGAGGAACTACTACGTTATTAATATAAACATCCAGCCACATAGGAAGATTTCCCAAGAAGCTTGCAGTAATATTGAATGCACCGGTATTCCCAGCAACACCGCAGTAACCGTTTCCGAATTGGCCAGCCATATCACCATACGTTTTCACATAATTTACAGAGATAGGAAAATCATTCGCAGTAATAGACCAAAAATCTATACATCTTCTATCCGAAAAATTCCCATTACCATCTGGGTCTCTAAGAGGAGCAACGTCTGTCGACTTTGGAGATCCAGAAAAATCATTAAAAGTTTTATTTGTGATCTTAAAATCTGCATGAGCAAATCTCTGAAGAATATTAGAAAATAACTTTAAAGTTTGTGCTTCATCAAAAACAGCTGCGGATGCATTCGTGATTAAAGCATATGGAGTAGAATTTACTTTTCCATAATTGAATCCGAAAGATCTGCGGAAGGTTTTGCCGTCAGCAGTAGAGATCAGGAATTCGTAAGCGTTCCCACCTTGGAAAGGTTTTAGTCCTGCCTTAGCTCCAGAGAAAGTATTTAAATTCAATGAAGAAGCTAAAGGTGCTGTCATATCGCAAGGAGAAGCCGCACAAATTATATGTTCCGCAGTGGAACCCATATGTTTTAATTTAATAGATTGGATTTGGTTTGGATTACTAGGATTGGAAAAATTAGCATTCAGGTTCATGGAAATTGTACCTGGAGTTGCATCCAAGTAAGTTAGATCCTTTTGAGAATTCGCAGGACCTACCCCAGTACCGTTTAAGGACATCGTAATATAATAATCCGGCTCAGTAATGAAGCTGACTGTATAAGGTTGCAAACTTCCACCCTCCAACCCTTTCGAAGCAGAGGTCAAGGTAAGCTTGTAAGTAGTATTTGCTTTTAATTCCCGATAGGGATCGAATACAAGTCTTCCACCGGATTTCCAATAGAAAGTCCCTCCCTTTTCAGTTGGAGGTCCAGGCAGAAGAGTCCCGTTATCTTCGGTAAATACAAAGTCGGCCTTTACTGTGCTTGAAACCATCGGTTCGGAGAAAACGATCTCTAAACTTTTATAACGATCTACCTGAGTGAGACTAGCTAAATTAAGAAGAACCTGAGGACCTGCAGTCCCGAAATCAACAGGCAATGTAGCAGGTGTATCTGTTTCAGTATAATTAATATTATTGGAAGTCCCAGGGATAGAACCTCCGTCATCGATAGGTATCCCAATAGAACTAAGGAAGGAATCGAGCATTCCACCCCCCTTTTCGGAATCCTTACATCCCAAAAATATAAGGGAGAGCGCCAGACAGGTTATAACAACCGTCCGTTTAATAAAAATTCTATCTCTTTCACCCAATCCGGTAACCATTTTTTTTCTCCAGTCTTCAATCGCATGATTTCTTTCGAATTCGGCCGGAGTCGGCACCCGTCAGTGCCTATCCAACCTCAGACAAAACCTTCTTCTTTCGAAAATCGGCCCTGCCTTTAAGAGTTTATTTTCAATTTTGGAGAAAACTCTTGGTTTAGGATCTATTCTATCTTTATAATATTATATTTCTATACTTTACCCTATTCTATTCCTATCTATACAACTAATTAAGGACATTGCACCACGGTTCCAGGGTTTGTAGCGGCAGCTCCTTGGAACTGCAGACCTCCGAACAGATACGGATAAGGTTCCGTATTCGGGATCGGGATAGTGATCAATTTCAATTTATCAGTAGTTGACTGAAGATTACATACCGCACCCGAAGAAAAATTCGTGATCGCCGAAACGTTCAGAGATTTAGGCAAAGGCACTTGGCGTAATACGTTATTCACTAAAGGAATGATCAAAGAACGGATTAAAGGATCCACCACTTGGAAAATTCCCTTCGGATCCAATCCGAAAGGGTTCACAGAGTTTCCTTCCAGAATGTCCAAAGTATAAGCCATACTATTCTCGTCTTTTTTGATCACAAGGCTCATTGCGTTCAAATTATTATACTGTGGTTTTCCGGTAGGATCCGGATTTACGAATGGAATAAAATTAAAAGATCCATCCCCTTTGATGCTTACACGCACGGTATTCAGAAGATAACGACAACTGTTTGCAGCATTATCCGCTGCCGCAGAAGAGCAGGTTATTGAACTTAAGGTAGGATATCCGATCTGAGTTCCGTTCGGTCTTCTTCCATAAATCCTCAATTCAAGATCCGTAAAGTTCACAACTAATGCCGGAATAGAATTCGCTCCACCAAATTTAAATTCTCCGTTAGGCGCGTGAATCGCATACACATCGATATCCACATCATCCGAAGATTTTACGTTTTGGATTAACTTACTAGAATCACTTGGATTCAAACCTACTAAAGTGTTTCTACCTGGAGCCAAAATATTCAGAAGTGTTCCTACTTTTACCAATTCTTGGGTCAATTGGAATAGAGGATCAGAACCTGCGTATGCAGTGATTGAATCAATAAAAGGTTTATTGATCCTTAAATTTAAAGCACCGTTTTGCCAGAGGCTATAAGCGGCCTGAGTCACGGTGTCTGCAGTCAGGGTCAAAAGAAGTCCAGGGTTTGTAGAACTTTTAGAGAATGGGAAAGTTTTAGTAAGAGCATCTCCATTTGGAATAGGACGAGTGCTCACAAAACCGGAAGCCAATTGGTGTCCGTGATAATTCGGATCCGTATTAATTAATGGATTTTTAGCCACCAAAGCAACGGAAGCGGAACCAACTAGTCCTTTGTTCGCTCCGGAAACAGTAGGAGCTACATCCGTTTGGAATTTCAATTTTAAGGAAAGAGGGAAACTTTGGAGAGGTGCAGGAAGATAATCCGGCAAGATCACATCCAAACCGGGATTTGCCAAAGACGTCACAACAGCATTCAAGGCGTTAGGCGCAACCTTCTGGATCACATCTTTTAGCATGGATTGAGTGATTGCAGGTTTAAGAGCAGGAACCATTCCGTTCGCAATAGAGGCAGTTACGGAGGATAGAAGGTCCGCTGCCCAGGAAGTAGAATCCACATAGTCGACAGAATCCAGATCACCCGCATTGTTTTTCACACGTAAGTGATCGGACCATTCTTTTGTATAAAAATTATCGGCAGTGGTATTCGCAGGTAGAGCTGCTATCGTTAAAGGAGTTTTAATTGCGATATTAAATTCACCGTTCGAATCCACTATAGTATTCGTATTTGCGACTGCGGCACGAGGGTTCGCAGTCTCATTTAAATTCACTTCCGCAATAGTAGTGAAATAGAACTTACTACCGGAACCCACAAGGCCGAGACCGATCGAATTACGATTTCTTGCGATAATTGCAAGATTGATAATCGCCTTACGACCGTTAATATTCACTTTAAGATTATTATTCGCAGGAACACTTAAACCTGCTGTGATCGTAGGATCAGCTCCGGTCATAGCAGGGATATTGACTCCCGTAATGTAAACGTCCATATCGAAGTCAGAACAACCCAAGAAACATCCGTTACCTACGAATGCGCCGGGATTTGCTCCTGCCCCTCCGCAATACCCGTCTCCATTATCAGGATCAGTCGAATCACCGAAACTTCGGATAAAATTGATCTCTGAATGATAATCTATACAATGGCTGGTTCTTTTTGCAGTAGCCTTAGGATTATTTGAAAAATCGGAAAAAGATTTATTAACGATCTTATAATCGTTTTTAGCGAATCTTTCTAAAATTTGGCCGAACAGTTTTAACGCCTGGGTCTCATCCACAATCACTGCTGCACCATTCGTGATCAAAGCATATGGAGTAGTATTTACTTTTCCATAATTGAATCCGAATGATCTGCGGAACACTTTGCCGTTAGTAGTAGTGATCTCAAAAATATAAGCATTACCACCTTGGAAAGGTTTTAAGCCAACTTTCGCTCCAGAGAAAGTATTCAGATTTAAAGCAGAAGTAAGAGGAACAGTCATATCACAAGGAGGAGCGGCACAGATCACATGTTCAGCAGTAGAGCTTAAATGTTTCAGCTTGATCATTTGAATAGAATTTGCACCGCTGATCGGAGAAGTAAAACTCGCGTTCAAATTCATCGCGATCGTTCCAGGAGCAGCGTCCGTATAAGTTAAGTCCTTAGAAGAATTTGCAGGACCAACTGCAGTTCCATTTAATGTAGCACCGATCAGATAATCCGGTTCAGTAGTAAATTCTATCATATAAGGTTGAAGATTTCCACCTTCTAAACCTTTAGAAGCACTAGTCAAAGTAAGCTGATAAGTAGTATTAGGTTTCAACTCTTTGTAAGGGTCGAAGATCAATCTTCCACCGGATTTCCAGTAAAAGGATCCACCCTTTTCAGCAGCAGGACCAGGTAATAAAGTTCCCGTTTTTTCTTTCAGAACAAAATCACCATTCACTGTAGACTGAGTCATAGGCTCGGAAAAAACAATCTCCAAACTTTTATAACGATCTACTTGGTCGGTAGAAGATAAGTTTAATAATGCCTGGGGGCCGGCAGTTCCGAAATCTACAGGGAGAGTCGCAGGCTCATCAGTGTCCTTATAAGGAGTCAAAGACGCACTAGTAGGAAGACTTCCTCCGGAATCAGTAGCGATCCCGAGACTTGCAAAGATTGAATCAGAAAGGCTCGCTTGTTTTTCCGCTCCGCATCCAATAGATACGAATAGTACAGCGAAACTGATAAGTAAAAATCCTTTGAATGTTTGCATCTTCATTTGTGTCGGTAGTCCCGTAATATATCTATTTTTCATCTTAGTGAGAATATCGCATTCATATCGTCCCAGTACGTCGACGTGGGCTGTCCATTATTCCAATTGTCATAGAAGAAGGCATCAGATCCTGAGAAACGACGACCTCTTTCATAAATATCTCCAAACAATCCAATCAGAGTTCCCGCAGAATAAAGGAATGCCCTGTTATCCATAAGCGGGGTCTGGATCATATCGGATCTCAGAAGTACTTTAGTATTTTCGAATAATTCTTCTACAGAATACTGAGAAGACATGTTCGCATTCTTCTCCAAGAAACTGAAGAAACTTCCTGGTTTACCTAATTGGTAACCGGTTGCGTATAAATTCCTTCCATAAGGAGCCATAGAATCCAAAACAGGAGGGAGACTTGTGGTCAAAATATCGGAAAGAGTATAAGTTCTTGTATCCAGAGCAGTGTTATTCGGGTCAGTATCATCTCCCACATAGAAGAGAGAAGAAATTAGATCTAAAGTATTCGTAATTTCACTCGCTGTGAGTTGGATATCCAACAAGAGATCCAATAAGAAATCCAAGGATTTCACTAAAGACCAACCGGAAGATCTGGAAACGTAATCACGGATTCTTCTTACCAGATCATCTACTTTTACCCAGGTAGGGGCATATAGATCATTTCGAGGGCGATCATCATATTTATCTGCTATACGATAAACTAACCAATCAATCCCTTCATCGATAGCAAATTGATTCGGACAGTTGGTTTGGAAATTTGCTTCTCCACCACAATCTGACCAAAGTTTTGTTTGACCCAGGATCCCAGAAAGACCGTCCATCACCTTGCTAAGGGCATCTGCCTTTGCAGGGTCTCCAAGATTTGTAGTGAACTTAATGAGTCCTGAAAGAATATCAGTTTTACTTAATAGATCCAAAGGACCGTCAGTCATTCGGTTGCGGTCAGTATTTACGCTTGTAGAAGTTCCTTCTATTAATACGCTTAATAGAGTTCTGTAGTTTTTAGAAGCTTTGTATTCAACAACTGTAGCGGAAGGGTTCCTAAATCCTGTTGCAACTCCTACGGTACGAAGTTGAAGAAAAAGAGGCGCTTCAGTTGTTTCATCGATATTACTTCCTTTCGTAGGTGCATTGCTAACTCTTTCGGCAGGTGTCGCACCTGGAAAGTATTTAGGGTAAGTAGTGTCCCTACCATAAAATATATATGGTCTAGAAAAAAGTTCGGAAAGGTCAGTTAATACTTTGTAAGGATTTTTACCCGCAGCTCTATTTGCTGGAATCTTTGCATCGTCCCCCATTGCTTTCGCCAAAGCGACTATAAAAGGAGTCAAACGATTCCGTTTTTCCCAATTTGTAGTTACTTGAGAAGAAGATGTATCTGTAGGCCCCAAAAAGCCCAATTGTTTAATTACGCCAGCATTCTGAGAAATCACCGGCGGGATCATTCCCATACTTGTTTCTGGATTTGGGATCAAGAGAGGGAACAGTGCGGAATATACTGCAGTAACTTGTAAACTTTCATCCCCTGCTAGACCATAACCCCAACCTTCTACCAAGAAAACGGAATCTCCAGGCTCATTAGAAAGATCTTGTAATCCAGTCCCTGCCGAGGAATAATCTTTGACTTTCGTTGCTTTTTTATTCCAAGTTCCGTTATATGTCAAACAATCCGGACCACTATTAAGGGGACCGCAGTTAGGCAAAAGACTCATCATTCCCATAACCCCATTCCCGATTGCTGTAATAAACAATGCCTCTTCGTAGGTAACCGTAGCACTTAACTTTGCACGTACTGGCAAAATTGCTACAAACCGTTTTTCATATAATAACCATTGTAAATTCTTATAGAAAGCTTCCTCAGCGCTCGAAACCAAAATAGGTGCTGGAACTGTCTCAGCAATTGCATAAAAACCCTTAGTCGCTCCCGGATTTGCCGATGCAGGATTTGTTGCGCCTTCCTGGTAGCCACCAAGATAAATCCTACATTCCGTTTCAATTGCAGTTGCAGCATTCGTAACGGGAGTTCCGTTCGGATTTGGATCACAGCCAAGGCGTGTGGAAGCAGTCATACCGGTTCTAGGTACGATTTGCACATAATATTGAGATGTATTCCAGGAGGGTTGATATTTTAAGAGAGTACCATCCGGAGCGATTGGCTGCCCTACTCCATTTGTTTGACTATAATATGGTCCGTAACCTTCTAATGTTACCTTAACAACCCAGTCTAGCATCCAAGGAATTGTTTTATTGTATAACTTATCAAAAGCGGATTCGTTAAGAGTAGCACTCCCTGTTGAAGTATCTGTTATAGGTAAAGCTTCTCCCCTAGAAGGAGTTTCCAATACAGAAAGAACACGTGTATTAAAACCGATTCGATACACATCTGCAGAAGCTGGACCGGTATCCGGAGTGTCGTCCCTAAACACCTTGCTGCTCTTTCTACTCAACTCTGTAATATTCTTAAAATTGAATGTATCAGAAGAGCCTATTTGAGCTCCCAGGCTAAACATAGCATCTCCGAGAGTAATTTCTCCACCTGTTGTAACAGAACCAGAGTTTGTGAGGGCATTATTAACAGTCTCCCCTCCTTCCGGATTCCATCTATAACCGAAATTATTTCCGATTGTGATTACCAAAAACAGACTCTCTAAGGCAGAAACAGGCCGGCTATCAATGTCTGTTTGGCGATTTCGTCCATCCCCATCCAACTGCAAAAGATCTTTAAATGTTTGGCTGGAACCGGAAGAATTCCGCATAAAGTCCAGAAAATATGCATTCTTAGCAGTTTCTTTGAGCAGATTTACGGTAACATCTCCACTTGGAAAAATTAAAGATTTAATACTTACAAATAGATCCTGCAACATAGTTCGGAGTTCAGCAGGTTTTAATCCACCGCCCGGAGAATTATAAGCAGCATTCGTAGAATATTCGTTAGCTGTTGGCTCAACAGGAGAAGTAGTATTTACAGTAAAGAAGTTCTCAGCATTTATTATAAAATTCTTAAATGAGGTTTGAGGAGTCATTTGATCCTCAAACCCTGCAGCCTTATACATCATCTCACCGAAATCGTAAACAAGAGAGATAAAACCTTCTTTTAAGCTGCGGTCAGTAAGAAGAGAAGGAGCAAAAAATCCTCCTAACAGATTCTCCACTCCTGTGCGGAATGTGGTATTTTTACGTAATCCTTTATAAAGAAAATCTTCTATATCATGAAGAGTATCTATAGAATCCGGATCGGTCAAAATATCTGCGGTATCGTGTATAGATGTAGTGACTTGATTCGCAGTTTTTGTATTATATTCTATTAAAAGTTGGTTCGCACCAAGGGGCATTAGATTACGAACCACAGGTTTTTTATAATGACGAATCTTTTCAAAAACAGGCTGGATAGAAGAATATGCGGCAGGATTCGAAGTTTGCATCTTTTCGATCATGTCCGCAAGACCCAAAGAAAGGGTTTGGACACTAGTTCTACTCTGCAACATTGCGGATTCTAATGCGCGAATTGTACCTAAATTATCCGTTCTTGGTGCTTCGGAGAGTGCATCACCCAAGGCTTCATTGAAGCCAACGGGGTCCATATTAGTGAAAAAGCTCTTCACCACCGGATAAGGATTCAAAAAACTGAATAAAGAAACACCTTGGTAGTCGTCGGTATTATCTGAGAATTGAGAAATTCCGTTCTTGTCCGTTCCTGCATGAGAGCAGGCTCCGGATAATGAGAATATAAGAGAAATGAAAATTATATTTTTCTTAAAATCAAGAAGGCGAAATTTTCCCCTGGTGACTTCTCCTATTGGCAGCATCTTCATCCCTTAAACCTCTCTGGGTCCATGTTCGCTTTTTTGAACAATTGTTATTTTTTGGAACCAGAACGGCTTCTATTTATACCGTGGTTCTAAAAAACCTTCAATCTTTTTTTATATCAATTGTTCGGTTCGTGTATCGATCGCTATACTGGTACATACTATAACGGTATAGACAAGGACTTTTTTCACTATAATTGATGATTTTTGGGATAACGTATGTTATTTTTAACTGTCTTATACGTCCCTTATTTTCTCAGAATTCCACTTAAAATCGTGTTCTAAAGCATGATTTAATCTAGGTTTCGAATAAACGCACGTTTATTTTTTGGAAAGTTTTTATTGAGTGAGGTAAGTTTTTAGGAACTAAGAAAGAAGGTTTTTCGAACTACTACATTAATAATTTTTCTTAAAACGAAGTATAACATTAAAGATGGGAAATTACGAAGACGAGAATTCTATTAAATAATCAAAATAAAGAGTAAGAATATATATATCAATTCCTGTAAATTTGTTTCAAATTTGCTTTTTGGAAAAGCCGCAATGTAAGGAGTTTCGTAAGCTACTTCGTTCCAAGCATATTTAAAGCTGCCATCGCTAACGATCGAACTTTATCCCAATGGTTATAATATTCAGAAGATAGATTTTCACATATTTCATAATCTTTATTGGAAATCAAGTTCAACTCTGCGTCGATTTCTTCTAAAATTTTTAGTTCATTTTCAGTTAAATAAAATGAAAATTCACCATTAACAACCTTGTAATAAATATCTTCATATTCTAAAGCAAGTTCATCAAGCAAAGGAAAAGTTCCAATAGACTTTAAGTATTCTTCTTGAGTTTTAAGATCAGAAGATAAATTGGCAAGTGTGCGATTTAATTCAACAAGCAATGCATTTTTATGTAAACTATCCATATATTTACTCTCTTCCTCCTGGAATTACTTTTCCCTGACCATTGCCATTGTTGACACGCCAGTATGGACTCGCCCCTTTATGCCCCCCGCCAGGATGATAACGAAGCATTCTGCCCGTCGGTTCTCCTTTTTCAGTGTATTGACGATAAACCCATCCTTCTCCTTTTTTCGATCCTTTTCCTAGAGTTTCAACTTTCCAGCCTTCATTTTTCCCAATTGCTTCAGATACCTGTGCCGGTGTCTTTCCTTCAAGTAGCATTTCGTCTGAAAGAATTTTATCAAGAGTTAACTTTTGTAGGATGCTTTTAGACTGCGTCGACCCTTTAAATCTTCCTTTGAATTTCAATCCACTCGTTGCTGAACCTCCACCGACTCCTCCAAGAATTCCCCCTGTTAGATCGGTTACCAACTCTGCTTTCTCAGCAACTGTTAAAGGATCATCGAAAGTATAGCGCCCTGCAATGTCCCCCGCTGTGTAACCTAAAGTGAATGTCCCTGCACCAACCATACCCCATCCGAGTGCAGGTGCAAGTGTACCATCGGATGCAATTAATGCAGTTGCAGTTCCAGTATATAACATTGCTATTAAGGTAGATTGATAAAATCTAATTCTAAGGTCATACTGGTTGTCTTTAATATAGCCCCAAGTAGTTTTATAACCTTTTACGACGATTGTATATTCACCATTTTTATCATAGCGAACATTCCGACGTCGATTCAACATTTTACTGAGGTCACCTTCATGCCCCGTTGGATCTTTATATAAAATCGGATTCCCTGCAACGTATGAAAATCTATTCCAACCTTGTGTGCTACGAACCCCATCAATTACATTATCCGCACTTGTAAACCTCGCGATCTGCGGATCATAATATCTAGCATTATAAAAATAAAAATTAGTTTCTCTATCTAACTCTTGAGAGTTGTATTTAGGAGCAAAATCCAGAGTTCCTCTTTGGACAAGAGTCTCTCCATACGGCTCGTATTGCATTCGGCTAAGAGTATGCGCTCCTTCGTCTAATACATGAGCTACTGAATCTACTTGGTCCGTTAAGAAGTAAGCAGTAACCCCGTCTTCATTTAGAGCAGCGATTCGGACTCCATTGAGATAAACATTATTTATGGAACTTAATATATTTGGTTCTTCGGAGTATTCTAATCCGTAAAATTTACTTGGATAAAGGATCTCTTGGTTTTTGAAAGATGCCCCGCTCGGAATTAATGCTTTCTTACGAACTCTAAATCCACCTTCATCATACCAGTAATGCCCGATTGAGACGCTAAGCGCATCCTGGACTTGAGTGATCCTATTTTGAGAATCTATCGAAATCGTTTTGGTCAGATCTTTGAAATTATCTCTCTGGTAGGTCATGTTCCCGGAGGAATCGTAACTCATGACCAAACGATTATTCCCGCTTTGGGTGGAATCAATATTAGTGACTTGGTGGTTGGAATATTGGTAATTCCACTCGTCTATGAGTGTATTATCGTTAAAGTTATGATTTCGTTTTGCGAGTAGGTTTCCGTTCTTTGCATAGCTAAAACTTTGACGAAAAGTTTTGGTATAATTGTCTGCGGACTCTTGGTATTGTCCGTCTGCCTCAATAAGTCTATTTAAACCGTCATAGCTGTAATTGTATGCAGTTGCATAGCCAGAAGATGTGTTTGTGATCCCTGTAATATTGTTTCTGCTATTAAAAGCATAGACGGCATCTTGGAGAGTTTTTGCAATCCCATCTACATCCCCTACGGAGTTGATTCGAACTAATCTTTGTTTTATATCATAACTATAATTGGTTTGAACGCCGTTCCCAAGACCAAAACCCGCTGTTTGCCCGAATTCATTGTAGATAATATTTTCAACAATAGTTTTGTTACAGAATCCAGGAATGATACCGTTTGTATTAACCTGGACAGAGATCCCTGTAATATAACCCGCAGTTCCATAATCATAACAAGCCTTCATCCTGGTATGATTAACAGGATGCTCCGGATAATCTATTGATATTACACGATTAAGTAAGTCGTATTTATATTCTGTAATATAAGGACCATCTGCCAAGTCGATGGTCAGATTTTTGATGTTTCGGGTTTCTTTTTTCATGCGACCAAGCTTGTCGTAGCTAAATGTTTTGGTCTGAATGGAATCTTCTACCTTTACTAGCTTTCCAATAGCATTCTCGGCTCCAGAACCACTATCATAATCGAAATAAACGGTTCCCTCCGGAGTGTCCTTTGTAAGCATTCTTCCGAGAGAATCATATGTAAAGGTTATGCTAATTCCTCGTGCATCTGTGGTTTGAATGGTATCTCCAAATGCATTGTAAGAAACGGTGCTGACTCCGAAATCCGGATCACTGCTTTTCTTCAATCTCCCAAACGCGTCATAGAACCAATAGGCTTGATTCTTTCCGGAAATATCCTTAACGGTTATCCCACTTGTATCACAGGATAAGGCTCCTCCGTCATTCAGGTCAGATTTTTTGACCATCTTACCCGCAATATCGAAACAGAAACCTATCTTCGCTTGGGTCCCATCCGAGCCGAAGTCTTCAATGTAGAGGACTTGCCCTCTTCCGTCTTTTACTGTTCGTTTGCTTGTTCCACCACTATGTGTTTCAACTGTTTCAAAAGGATCATTATACGTTACTGTTAATGTTGTTGCTTCTGTCTCTCCGGCAGCAACTGGAAGGATTGTCTTATTAACCCTACCTATTGCATCATATTGGAATTGGCTTGGATTTTTTTCATCAGAAACCAAGGCGAAAGTATCCATCTCACTTGCATTGGCCCAATCCGATTGCCCCATCCTGGAAATTTGCCCATTACCATTATAAGTAATTTTTCCAGATCTTACATATTGTCCGTTTGATCCAGTCTTAACTGTATGAATTACTCTCCCCAGTCCATCTCTATAAGAACTAAGTGCAAAATCTGGATCTCCTACGCCAGAAAAGAATACTGACTTAGCGTGTGACGGAAAATTCGAATTAAAATTATAACTCGCCAAGACTTTGACGCCAGCATCAGTATCAGCGCTTGATTCAATTAATCTTCCATAATTATCATATTCAAAATAACTTTTATTTCCATTTGGGTCAGTTGAATCTTCGGGTAAACCGAAAGCTTTCTCATAATTTATACCAAAACGATTCACTAACTGTGCAGACCCACCAAAGTCAGTTTTTTTAGTGATAAACTGGTGAAGTTCACTATCATATTCAAAATTCGTTCCCCGATTCGGACTTGCACTTGAATCTTTTACCTTAATTTTGTTTCCATAAGTATCATATTCATTTTCCATAATCTTTGCAGAAACTGCAGGCAATCCACTTCCAGTATAACTTACTACTGAACGAGTTAAGTTTCCGAAAGTATCATACGTAAATGTATTTGTAAGCTCGTTAGAAGTTCCTTGAAAGGTAACCGTTTTCTTAGGTCTAATCTGATTTGTTGTCGAATTGGTTTCGAAATCCGTTGCTTGTATAGTGACCTGGACAGAATGAGCAGAATCCGAATACTTATCCGTAACAGTTTCTATTTTTTTAGAAACTGTATACCCATCTAAAGTAATCGAATTTTCAATAGTTTGCGTTGGAATGCCCTTCTGGCTTTTTTCCGTTTTAGTGCTGTTTCTTAAATAACTTACAACACCAGGAACAGTTTCAATATGCTTTATCTCATAAGAATACAATGCTGAACCATAATCTTGATTATCAGCTCCTATAATATGCGTTTCCTTTTCTACCCCACCTAATGCCCGATTATCTAGGAAATTGGCAAAAGTCCGGGAATGATAGGTATGAACCGTTCTAGAACCGTATGCATCTTGGATTGTAAATTTACTAAATCCGAAATAGTCAGTTTCCAATTTATCGTTTATGAATGAGGAGAAAAATACACCACCCTCGTAATCATACGTTTTGGGAATAATATTTCCGAATCCATCGTCCAGACTGATTTTTGTACAAACACGATATGTATTCGGTAAATCCGGGATCCCATCTCCTCCATTATTATCAAACTTTATAGAATCTGCATATTCAAACTTATAAATTCCGCCAATTCCATTTTTTAAACTTTCTATAATGTCAGGAACGGTTCCCGAAGATAATGCAAAATACCAAGTCGGTTCCTTTAAATGTATAATTCCTATATCTGTAAGTCCATCCCCGTTGTAATCTCCCTGGATCCATTGGAATACGTAAACTTGCGAGATCAAATCGGGACGAGTTAGACTCTTGCTAATTACATTGTCAGGTAAAGAAATCATTTTTGCCTGAGATAGATCGTATAACTTTATATCTGCCCCGGAAGAAATAATGGGATTTCCGGTTGTATCAAATAATCCGCTAAATCCGATTTGGCTTACTGGAAAGGTAGAAGAAGAGACAGTATTTCCGGCTATTTTAATCTTATAAAATATATATCCCGAATCATTTTTATCTCCGAATACGATTGATGTCCCCTGACCTACACCTTCGGATCTTAGAGTATATAAAACTCCCGCTTGAGATCGGGAATCGAATTCAGAAGCGGTAAACGGAAGCGAAACATTTCCGTTCAAAGCGATAAAAGAAATCTTCGAATTCGGAATATCTAATGTACCAAGATACCACTTATGTGTAGAATTACTTCGATCTACTATCAGGACCTGTGCCTGTCCCAGAGAAGTTGTAAAACTTCCTGAGAAGAAACTGAAATTCTTGCGATTCAATCTGTTTATAGAAGTTCCATTTTGAAAAAGGTTTCCCAAGTAGTTAGCACTAACCGCTACCCCATCTAGCGTTAAGAATTTGGTCCCGTTTGGCCCTGATAAGACAAATCTTCCAACATCTGTTCCATTCTGATCATCCAAAATCAAAATAGATTTGTAAGAAGTAGATTCGAAATGATCTGCTAAATAAGCACTTTCCTTTGGATGGAAATTCGTAATTTGGGAATCAGTTACATTTACAAAATCGGCCAAACCAAAGGTATTTGTTCCAGTTAGTTTGATAGTCCTAAATTTATTCGTATTTCCCGTTTTTTGATAATATAAGACTTCATCCTTTGTAATCTGAGAATAACGATCTGCCTTTCCCCCAAAAGGGAGAGTGATATCACCGTATTCTGGGTTAAAATCCAATAAGACTCTTTCGGTAAAATTGGTTCCTTGTTTAAAATCAAATGCACCCGTTTTTCGATCGTAAATGAGTAATTCAGGCGAAGAATTACAATCGTTTATACTAAAGCATCCTGGAAAAACAAGTTCTCCTCTTCCTGTATTCAGATTCCCATCATACTGGTAATTTAGTACGAGAGTTTTAGTGTCATTTGATAATGAAACTGCTGCGGATTGATTAGAGATTTTAACTTCGTCCTTCGGGAGGGGGGTTTTCATTACCCTTTCTTGATCTGGTCCATACTGCATATCGCTATATGCTTTATAACGAAACCCGTTTGAAGTAGATTCACCGATCCAAAACTTTCCATCAGTTAAAGAAAAAAATCCGATATCGGATTTGCCATCTCCATTAAAATCACCTTGTAGCCATCGAGTAATATCTTTGAACTGAGGAGCCTTAGACCAGACTCGAAAACTAATTGTCCCATCGCCAGTCTCTCCTAAAACCCAATCTCCAGAAGAACGATCAAATATTAGAAAATCGGAAAATCCATCTCCATTAAAATCTCCGGAAAATCTATCATTGGTGAAAAGGGATTGCTCAGGTACTGAGAAGGTTTTATATAATTTCCATTGGATCTTGAAATAGATCGGATCAGTTTTATCTTCGGTTCTATGATTTTCTCCGACGAACCATTTCCCATTTCTTGAATCGTAAAAGGAAATATCCGTTCTTCCATCTCCATTATAGTCACCGTTTAAAAAGAAAATTTTGCTTCTATTCCGTCCGTCTATTGACTCGTCGGAAGTAGAAGCGCTATCCCAATTGGAATTGGGAGTATAATCATCTTTAAATAGGTTTTGGAATTTTTTTGCAAATTTAAGAAATTCAAAACGACCCCCTTTATTCAACATAAGGATCCATTGCCCAGTCGGTTCGTCAAAAAGAACCGAATCCGCCAAACCATTGCCGTCATAATCACCTGGAAACCATTCCATTCTAAAAATATCTGGAATACTATTTGTTAACTTTCCATAATTACGAAATTGGAATACTTGCCCTGTATGTTCTGCTACAATAAAATCTCCGGTCTCCGGCAAATAAAAAGCTATATCGGCCCTTCCATCGCCATTATAATCTCCACTGACATTCCCTTTAAAAAATCGAATTTTAGAAACGCCTTTATAACCCTGATATTTATTTCCATAAAGCTTAAAGCTATATCCACCTTCTCTTTTACCTTCCGCAGCTTTCCAGTTCCCATTTTCAGGGTTAAAGAAAACGATATCAGAAAGACCATCTCCATTAAAATCACCTTCGAAATAATCCGTTTGGTTCGGAGTAGTTTCCGGTTCATTAGATGCTCCATTTGAAGTATTTTTCCAAACTAACTTTCTTTCTGAATTAGTATAATGAAACTCCGGTTCAGTAGTATGTCTATTGGATTCAACCGTTTTTAATATGGGGCGTCCTGAGTCAAAAGATGTATCATAAATAAAATTATATTTCCATAATTTCCCACCATCCCAACCGATTTCTATCGAATCCAAAAGACGATCCATCTTCGTTAAAAATCCTGGAACTTTTGAAACATATGGATCAGTTCTAACTTTTGTAAAAAATTTTATATATTGCCTTGGGCTCGCTCCACTGCGACTATTTCCAGTATATCTAATTTCTTGAATATATAACGAACGGCTTTCAGAGTAATTAGAAGTATCATAGATGACTTGAAAGTAATTTCCGTTCAAATCTTCTGATTTAGCAAGATACCAACTGTAAGTTCGATTAATCTTATTAGGATCATAAATACGATTCGAAGCGCTATCTCCATAAATCGACTTCTTTCCTGAAGAGTCTAAAACTTCCCAAACGCCTCCTGACTCTATATTACTGAGTTTTAATACTGAAAAATCTGCATCCGCCATCTCAGGTCTGTATGTCCCATTTTCAGAACTGCTCGAGCCGGAAATTTTTATTAATTTTTGTCCATTCCAGGAGAATGTATCTCGCGAATCGTAAAATAAGGCTCCGAACTCAGGTGTTCTAGTAATAGAACCTAGCCCCAAATTCCATCCTACCCCAACCCAGCCATCAGTTCCCGAACTTGAATATGAAAGTCCAAGACTGGGGTTCATTCCTGCTCTTCCATCCGGAACATCAAAAGGATAATTGAAACTGACTGCCCCAAAATGATTCGGTTCAGGTGGAGAAATTAAAATTGCTCCAGACAAAGGATCTGCCTTCGTTTCAGGATCATCAATAGCTTCACTATAATTGGTAGAAATAGAAAATAAATCACTTCCTTCCGGAGCTGGGGCCGATCCGGGAGAAAGTAAGCTTGTATTAGGAGCAAAAGCGCCTGGAAACAATTTGGATAGAAAATTCGCGCCTCCAGTACAAGAGGAGAAAAAGAGCAAAATTAGCCCAAAGCAAATGCCGTTTTTTAGAACGGAATTTCTATACATGGATTTCATTTTAATACCCTAACCTATAGGCAAACATTCTCCTCCTTTAATATGTTATCTTAGCTTGCAGTGTAAAATCTCGTTCTATCAAAGGTGACACGAAGAAATTATTCAAACCAAAGCGAGGTTTATCAAAATTTTGTAAATTAAAACTATATCCACTTAAGACTGGGGAAGAATTAGAAGTACTCCCTCCTGAAAAACCCATTAAGCCATTAGTAACGACATTTCCAATCTGGTATGTTCGTAGCACTGTCGAAGGGGAACTTCCTGACACTTGGAAACTACTATAGTCAATTCCACGTCCTTTTATGTAAGTAGGAGCGTTAACATCTCCAGAACTTATTGCCCATAAAAATATAATTTTATTCCCTACGAAGTAAACCGGGAGCAATGCTCTGGAAGTTGACGTAGAATCAATCTCGATCGGATTTGATTGATTCACTAAACCATTAGCTAAATTTATTGTCTTTACAAGCAAAGTATTGGAACTTTTCGAATAGGCTATCACCGAAAGATTATCTTTAGATGAGTATGTATAACCCCCCGTAACAGCCAAATCAAGAGGAGTCAATGCAACGGCACTGTCTGGGCCCAAATTTAAATCAAAAATTTGATATTTAATATTTCCATCCGACTTATAAAAAAATATTCCATTGTTGCCAGATACATCAACTCCCGAACTAACTGCGCTATCGTAAGAAACGGCCATTTGTGTAGAATTAGCAGGGAAACCAGAATCCAATACATACATTGTTGACCAAACATACTCATTTAAAAAGCCATTTTCTTTAGTAATCGAAGTAGCATAGAGCTTTCCATTTTTAAAGGCAGCCGAAGTCGAATAGTTATTGCGACCACCTAAGAATGCAAGATCTTCATTATTTGTTAAAACCTGCCCATTATTCAAATTGATCGTTGTTAACTGTAGTGTATGGTTCCACATTCCAAATGCAATTAAATTGGTCCCTCGAAGTATTGCCGCTCGATTGCCATCAGCAAGTAAGTAAAAACTATAGTTCTGATAAACACATGGAGAATCACAATTGGAATTTGGAACAAAGTTAAAGGATGTTTCCGGATACAATGGTGATGAAGAAGGGGTAGTTAAGCTGAAAATTCGAGCATAACCGGTTAACATATCCCCGTCATGCCAGACAATAATCGCTTTTCCTTGAGAGGCCGATATTCGAAAGAAAGAATATGTACTATAAGCCGTTTTGATTATAAATTCATTTCCAATTGGTAGGCCAGTAGCTAAATTGTAATAACGACCATGTAAAACATAAGGATCAGATGAGAAAGCTCCAGTTGACCAAACAGTTAATGCAGTATCACCATATGAGACGGTACTTGAAGCTATACCTGAATTTAATGCTCCATTATTTGGACTTATAGTAAAAGGTGCGTTATCTGTCTCTAATCCCAAAACTTTTCCGCTAAGAGTATTCAATTTCGGAACTCCATTTGCCAAGAAATTCGAAAAATGGCCTGCGTCAGCCCAGGAATTCCAGTTACCGACGCCCAGATTGTATGCACCTGTCCAATTTAATGTAGTAAAGTCGGTATTTATTCCTAAGCAGGCAGGATTGAAAAGATTACTCGCACAATTGACCGACCCATTTCCCACTGAAAGAGGCAAATACTTTGAATTTTCCCATTCTCCCGTAGGAATACTTGCATACTGTGAATTCCATTCAGTATAGAAATTGCTTTCAATGACGAATCTAAGATTTGGAGTTTGAATGCCAGCTAAAACAAACGCAGAAGTAAACCTATTATTCACTTGTTTAATAGGACTGTTAAGGTCGATCTTATAACAAACAGTACTATTAGGAGATCCTAGTTCACATTGTTCTTCAACCACATTTGAAATAGTATAGAAATTCGAATCACCATAGATTTTAAGTGTATCATTTATTTCGAAACCTGCCGAACCCTCTGTGAAGGTGAAATCTTTTGTGACAATTATACTTGTATCACCCTCGTAAGCAGCCCTAAAAAGCGGGCCTTGGACTTTCCTAACTTGTGAGTATTGCAGAGGCCAAACACTTCTACGATATGCATTATTTAATGCAGGACGAATATACACTTTAATTAAACTTACTTGCGGATCAACATAAGGATGATCTTTTGGAAGTTCTAAACATACAGAATAAATTTGGTTATCAAAATCCATACTAGTCCCGCAGTTTTTCATTTTGAAACTATCTCCCGAAGGACCTAGATCCTTGACAATATGCATCCAATCCGTTCTTTCACCTCCAAATCCTAAGCTAACCTCAAAATCCGGTATTTGATTATATTCAAATTTCTTGGTCAAGACCTGACTATTATATAAGAAATTATTAAAATATTGGTAATTTCCTGAAACTTGACCAATACCAAAATTAGGATTTAAGTAGGATGTTTTTTCAAGTTTCAGATTTAACTGGATCTTTTCTCCAAAGCCAGCATCTCCTAAAAACAGAGATTGACTCTTTGGATAATAAGGATGTTTCCCTGTAGACTCCAAATCCCAGGAAGTATTGATTTTATATGCAGAAAGGGTTTCTAAAGGATTAGTTCCAAATTGTTTTTGTTTTTGTATAAGATCTTTAACGGAGATATAAGTTATATCATAAGTGTCCCCTGCCCATATAAGCGAGTCTACACCCAACACCATGAATGCTGGTAAATTAGTGCTTGCATTAAATTTTCTTTGAGTAGCCGTATTTCCAACACCATCCATATAAAAGGCTGTGGGAGAATAATATTTTCCTTTCGAATAAACCATCCAAACTCCCGCAGAATTGAGCTCATCTTCGGACCATTGCGAAACAGGTTTCTGTACACAAGCTGTTCTCGTAACTCCGTCAGACCCAATACTCGTCGACGAAACACAGGGAATTGTGGATCGAATACCCCCAATAGACTTAATACCTTTCATAAATAATTTTGATTCATTTAAGGTAGGTGCAATTTCCGAGAAATCTATAACATAATTATCGAATTCAATTTCCATTCCCGAACACGCGATTCTTTTTAAGGCATTCTCTAATGAGATCCCAGGAGACATTTGAGTTGCTGAAATCAATTCGCAAGGATTAGAATTTGCACCTTCAGCATCAAAGGCTGTTACTCGATACATATCGCGAATGTTTGGACCAAGCACTTTGATTAGCGCAGTTCGCCCTTTAGCATTTTCTTCTATTATTTTAAGATTATCTCCCGAAAAATTCAATAGAGAAGATTTATAATTTGAGTCAGCTACGTGAGTCATCAGATAATCTACGATATATATTTTAGGATTATATCCTGCTGCAATGGCCCTTTCTACTTCATAGCCATTTAAGCCAACGTTTTCTACTACATAGGGGCCGAATTCAGTGCCTCCATAAACTTCCACTTCAAAGTTACTGCCATCAGCTTTCAATAATTCGAAACTTCTAACCGGAATTAATTCTCCGTTAGGCGCTTCAAACATCAAAGAACATAGAATATGACTTAACTTTACAGGCATATTAGCGGAATTATTTTTAATGTATAGAGCTGCTCGGACATAGCCTCCGTCCGATTTGGTATTCATTTGTTGTTCAGTCTTAGACGATTTTTCGGATCTGAATTTTCTAGCCTTTTGACTTGCTGAATCTGATTTTAAATTTTGTGCTGAGGAATCCAAATTATTCTTAAAGGGGCGATCCGCCCATTTAGTTGTAGTTGTAGCTAAAGAGTTTTTATTTTCCCAACTTGTCTTCGTACTCATTCCGTAGTTAACACCGGAAGAGGCGATATTTACCTCTTCTCCTGTTTCAGAATACCCTGATAACTTATTTGATGTCCCCACAGAAACGGAAGTTCCATAAGATCCAGAATTCTCAGACGTGGAACTATATTGATCCTGGAATTGAACAGTTTTCAAATTTAATTCGTTTTGATGGATTTTTTCCGAACCTTCGGATTTTCCGGAAGTAATATCATCCGAATTAATCTCACTTCCTACTTCATCTTGAGTAGTATGATCCGCTTTCTCCACAGCAACACGCATCGTTATAGGAGTAGCAATTACTGATTCTATAGAGGGAAAATCCGCTACCCATACGTTCGTAGTCGTTTCATTTGCATTTAGAATTCCATCACCGTCGAAATCATTTACAATGGTAGTACCCGTAGGATCTATCGTTCCTCCTAGGGAAGCAACATTAACCTTAGTTCCTGGAGGTAAATTGAATAGATTATCAACTGGAGTTACCGCTGGTCCGCCACCGGGAATCCCTCCTTTATCGGTAATCAATGGAATGGGACGAGCCATTAACCAAGTAGCTTTTGAAAGATTAACATCTCCCTTACCCCAGAGCCATTCCATTGCACATGCCGTATTGCAGAAGAATATAAAAAAAGAATAAATTATAATCTTTCTAAGATCTGCAGCTTGAAAAATTCTTAATCCCAAAAGCACTTTGTTATTAGTGAAATTCTTATTATTTTTTTTCATGATTAATTCCTTAGAAACTCAGCTGTGCCTTGAGTAGATATTCTCGTTCAACAAGGGGGGCTATAAAAAAGTTATTCGAGCCATACGGAATTACTGGTGTATAATTAAAGTCTAATAAATACCCCCTAACTTCCGGTAAAACGACATTATTTGCCAACCAAGAGAAAAAAATCTTGCTCTGAAATACACTATTTGTATCTGTCCAATGATGTGCACTTACAGTAGCTCCCGTTTGATCTACATCATTCGTCATGCTCACTAAAATCTCCGAAGAGCCTTCCGCTGTTGGAGTAACGCTTAAAAAATTTCCGATTCTTGCGCGTACAGATTTCTTATTTAAAACCGAATCTGTATGTTCCCAAGACACAATAAACTTAGGGTTTGTTCCATCAGTTAAAGAAATCTGAGTAGTTATTGGTTTACGAACAATAGCAGGTGTTGAGAGGTTCATCAGGATTGCAAAACCATTTAAGGCACTCGTTGCAATGTTGACAGATCGAACATACACTGAATTAGATTTCGAATATGTTAATAGGCCGTAATTGGAAACTTGAGATACTGTTAATTTAAAATTCGAATTTGCTCCTCCAGTCGCATCTACCAAGGTTGTATTCGATCCAATTACATTGCCTGCACCTGAAGTATCTAAGTTAAGTCCGCGGCCAGTAATTACTCCAGCTCCGTCGAGCCATGCAATAAAGCCCCTGTAAACCGGACTAGGCACAGTTCCAGTATTTAAACCACCAACGAATAAGGAAGTTATTGTTCCAGTAGTGGTCCCCAAAACCGAGCGAATTGCATTAAACGTAGGCGTAGATCCACTTCCTCCGGGAGTAGCAATATCATCGCAGTTAATGCTATTAATAGCGTATGAGGTTGTTCCGGTTAACTGTGCATATGTGACGACTACGCGAGAAGAGGATACTGCTTCTGCAACCACCATAATTTGAGAATTTGCGGTACTGGTAACAAAACCTGCAGTAGCAGAAACATTAAACTCGCTTGCATTTACTGCTGCTCCGGATGAGTTAATCAATTTTCCTTTAATCCAATATGTTCCACCGCTGGCTGAGGTGGAATGATTCCATACAACAAGAGAATAAGGCCCGCCTGACGCTATATCGAAGTATGAAGTTGTAGTGCCAGTGAGAGCTCTTGTGGTAGTTATTGTATTCGATTGTGTAGTAATAGAATTATCAGAACCAATCGTAACCTTTAAAACAATTAGATTCGTAAAACTCGGCTCATATAGAATAAAAATAGACCCATCGAATCCTTGCTTCGCCACAAACTTCCCAATGAGAGAACCTGCAGTATTTAGTTGAGCATAAGGACCCATTATTCCTGTTTTAATATTGTAAACTCTTCCAATTAAATTGGATCCGCTTTTCCAAATATTAAGTATCTGTCCATCTTGTGTTGTAATTACAACAGGATCAGAAGTAGGAATCGGCACCTGCGCTAAGCTATTTTTACCGAAAGAAATATCAGATCTTGGGACCTCTAATTTAAAAATCCTAGATGTATTAGTTTGGAAATTTAAGCCTCCATTAGTAATAAAGTTATTCATCTTATTCCTGTCAGTCCAGGAATTCCAATGAGCAACTCCATAATTATAGTTACCCATCCAGTTCATAGCCACGAAATCTGTACTGAATCCGAGGCAGCTCGGAAAGAAGTAAGAAGTTGTATTCGCACAATTCAAGTTTCCACTAGTAGGGACAAGGGGAACATACTGGGGAGTGACCCACTGGCCTAAAGGAATAGTCGAATACTGAGAATTCCAATCATCAAAGAAACCATTCTCGACGGTTAACCTCATTGGAGGAGATGTCAGTCCTGCATATACATATGCAGAACTGGTCCTTGATATAGGCGAAATAATCGAAGGAGTAATTGCGATTTTTTTACACATCGCCAGGTTTGTAGGAACATCTGGCTCACAACGCACATCTATTGCACTTAGTACGGTATATATATGCGGATCTGAATAAAATCTCAGCTGATCAGAATTTTGGAAATTAGTACCTCCATCCGCGATTAAACTTGAATTGCTAACATATATATTCGTATCTCCAGCAGATGCCGGCAAATACAGATCCCCTTGAATTTTTCTGACCTCAGAATAACGCAATGGCCAAATGCTTTTCCTATAAGCATTATTTAAAGATGGACGTATGTATAATTTAATAAGGCTTACACTTGCATCCACAAAGGGGTGTTTTTTCGGTAAAACTAAACAAAGAAAGAAATCTTGAGTATTAAAGTCTAATGTTCGCCCACAGTTTTGCAGCTTGTATTCTTCACTTGGATCATTCGTTCCCGTCCCTACATCACGAATAACGTGCATCCATTCCGATCTAGTTCCACCAAAGCCGAGACTGATCTCAAAGTCCATTGCTTCGGCCCATTTAAATTTCTCTTCTACCGTTGTTATCGGAGTATATGTAAAGTTTGTAAAATATTGATATAAACCTCCGTTTTCTGGAACACCGAAGTTAGGAGTAAGATATTTGGTACTATCAAGTTTAATCTTTAACTGTAATTTCTCTCCAAAACCTGCATCACCTAAAAATAATGACTGCTTATTAGGATAATATAAATCGTCCCCAAGAGAATCTATATCCCAAGTCGTATTTAAGCGATATTGATTTCCAGTTTCCAGAGGATTGGTGCCGAATTGCTTCTGCTTTAAGATTAAATCCTTTAGTGAAACATAAACTATATCATAGGAATCTCCGGCCCAAATAGTGGATGCGATACCTTTCACCATAAGTGTCGGGTTAGTTGCATTTCCATCAAATCTTCTTGGTTCTGCAGAAGGCCCAGTTCCATCCATATAGTAAGTTGTTGGAGAATAGTATTTGCCTTTAGAATAGATTACCCAAACGCCTGCATTATTCTTATCATTTTCTGACCATTGAGCGATTGGATTTTGAACACATGCATCTCTTGGTTGCCCATCAGAACCAACGACATTCTGAACCATAGTGCATGGAACAGTAGATTCGATACCTGCAAAAGATTTTATCCCTCGAATATATAGTTTAGACTCTCCGAGCGAAGGAGCTATATCTGAAAAATCTAATACGTAATCCTGATAGTCGATCTCAATGCCAGAGCATTTCAATCTATTAAGGGCTTTCTCCATAGTAATCCCAGGAGAAAGAGAAGTAGCACCTGTAACTTTACAAATGTCTGTTGTATTACTTTCTCCCTGAGCTTCAAATGCTGCAACTCGATATAACTCACGAAGATTCGGCCCTATTACTTTAACAAGGGCAGTTCTCCCCTTAGAGTTTTCTTCGATAATTTTTAGATTGTCTCCTGTGAAGTTCAAAAGAACAGATTTGTAATTTGAATCCTTAACATGAGTCATTTTATAATCTACAATGAAAATTTTCGGAGTGTATCCAAAGGCAATTGCACGCTCAACCTCATAGGCATTTAAACCAATATTCTCAATTACGTACGGACCAAACTCGGTACCGCCATAAACTTCTACTTCAAAGAGGCTTCCATCTGCTTTGTATAGTTCAAAGCTTCTTACCGGTATTAACTCTCCACTTGCAGTCTCGAACATAAGTGAGCATAATATATTTGTTAACTTTACCGGCATATTTACTGAATTGTTTTTGATATATAAGGCAGCCCGAACATAACCACCGTCTGATTTTGTCGTAAAATCATTCGTCGTCTTTTCAGAGCGATCAGCCCTATATTTTCGTGCCTTCTGACTAGATGAGTTAGCTTTAAGATTTAAGGCATCGGAATCTAAATTATTCTTAAATGGACGATCAGCCCATTTAGTAGTAACTGTGGAGAGAGCATTTTTACTTTCCCAACTCGCGCTAACGGTAGCGCTGTAATTCATTCCAGTCTGTACAGGTCCGACACCTGTAGTAACGTCCGCCGAGCTAGTATGCTCGACAGAGCGATCATTCTCGGACGATGAACTGTATTGGTCCTGAAATTGAACAGTTTTAAGATTTAATTCACTTTGGTGTATTTTCTCTGTCCCTTGACTTTTTCCCGATTCAAAATCATCTGAATTAACCTCATTTGTTAAGTCTTCTGTGATTGTCCCACTAGCTTTCTCTACGGTGACTTTCATTGTAACAGGAGGAGCAATAACTGTCTCTACAATCGGATAGTCAGCCACCCATACGTTAGTCGTCGTTTCGTCCGAATTTAAGATCCCATCCCCATCAAAATCGTTCACTATATTTGTTCCGGTAGGATCAATCGCTCCTCCCAGACTGGAAATTCTAATCTTAGTACCCGGAGCAACATTAAAAAGATTATCCACTGGAGTCTCTTGCGGACCGGCTCCAGGAATTCCACCTTTATCAATAATCAAGGGAACTGTTTTTGCTACGAGCCACGTAGCTTTCGAAAGATCAACATCCCCCCGTTTACTCCAATCAAAACCTCCGGAGCAAGTGGAAAGCATAAGCACACTCAAAAAGATTTTTAGAATTTTCTTAAAATAAGCAAAAGTAGACATCAAAACTCTCCGCTGTTTCACGAAGATATAGGTATAACGAGCGTTCGATACATCGATGCATTCAATTTAATCAAAAAATTTCTGTTATTATCTATATCTAAATAAACTTATCCGTGCCTCAACTATACGCAAAGGAACATAGATTGAGATCAACATGGCGGAGGATGAAAAAAAAAAGGAACTTCTGTCCATTAATTTTCGTAATTTAGCTAAAAATGTAGAAAGCCATATTGAAAAACCGAAATAACTATATCTCATTTGGGATAGAGTTACATTCTACATTATATAAATCGGATACAATTTATCGAGACAATAGAGAAATCGAGATCTCGAGACGGTTTGCAAATTGATATTTCAAAATTTCCAAAAGATGAAGATATAAAAAAAGCCCGAGAAAATCTCGGGCATTTTAAGAAAATATAATGTAATTTTCTTTTCTTATGCAGTTGCCGCCTTCTTTTTATAGATAGCGTAACCTATTGCAGCAAGTCCAAGCACCAGCCAAATATACCAGAACTTCACAAGAAGAATGGTAATAGCAGTAATCACAAATGCAACAACTCCGAAGACGATAGAAAGTGCAGCTTTTCCCAATTCTCCCACAAGAGGAACAAAACTTAAAAGGGAAAGCAATGGTCCTGCAAGAAGATTGAAGCTAACCCACATCGCGATAAAACAACCTAGCCTCATCAGCCATTTTTTAGTATTATCATCACTTTGGATATCCTTCATAGTGGTTTGGTAATCGCCCACAGAAGCGTTCAAAAATTTATTACCCTCTTCACTAGTGAATTCTCCTATAGAACTCCCATTCACTGACCCCACGAAAGTCATACTTTCTTCCGGAACCGGAACTAAAGAGACGCTGATCCTCTCACAACCTTCGGTTTGATCGCTTGCACATTTTTGAGTTAGGTAGATATAATCTCCTTCAGCAATCCCTTTTGATAAATCTCCCGATCCAGGACTCACAGAAGGAACAGCGGAGGTTAGATCCACTTTACTCAAATTCACGCTGAATGTTTTACCATCTTCCGCTTTTATTTTTGCGTCGGAAGCGACAGAACTTTTATCATCCACAGTCGCCTTATAGAAAGATTTGGACTTACATGCAGGATCCTTGAAATTTTTAGGATTTTTAGGAGAAGAGATCCAATCCAATTTGCAATCGTATGTTTTCTTTTTAGTTTTAGAATCTTCGTCAACAGTCTCTTCCCAAGCATATACTTCGGAAGACTGAGAATAGGAAATATATTTTCCAGGTTTTACGAACTCTCCACCCAATGTATCAGCGCTTAACTTTCCCGTTACGTAAGATGCTATCCCAGCTTTTGCCTGGGCTGCAGGCAGTGCACCTTTGAGAGCCGCGCTTGCTTGTTCGCAAGTTTCCACTTGAAATATCAAATATAAGGAAAGAGGGAATAATACTACCCCAGTCAACATTCCTTTGAATGAGTCACCAATCGATCCGAATATGCTCGAACCTTCTCCTGATTCTTCAAACGCCATGAAAAAACCTCCCAACTGGCCTTAAAAAAGACGAAAGGGCATTTTACATTCCACACAATTCGGTAGGCAATATCTTTTTTCCAATCGGAAAAGAAGAAGGTCAGTTCTCCAAACGTACGTTTTAGAAAAAGTTAGAATGCGTTTTTTAGGAATAGAAGAAAGCGAAACTATAGAAGGATCAGAATAGTTCCAGCCAAGCTTTGCGGATATCCGATTTTTCCATGAAGTAGGTCCCGATAAGCGCGGCATCCACATGGGAGCGGAACTCATCCAGATCTGCCTTATTCTTAACCCCGGATTCTCCAACTTTCACTATATTGGGAGAAAGTTTAGAAGCCACTTTAGGGACAAGATCCTGGTGAATGCTAAAATCATCCAGGTCACGGGTATTGATACCTACGATATTTGCACCCGCCTTAGCGGCAATGAGAGCTTCTTCTTCCGTATGGATCTCGGTTAGAACATCCATATTATATTTTTTAGCTTCTTTGATCAGCTCTGTGAGTTTTTCGGGTGTGAGGATGCGGACGATGAGTAAAATTGCGGCAGCTCCGAATTCTCGAGCTTCTGCTACTTGTTTTATATCTATTATAAAATCTTTTCTTAATATAGGTATATTCACCTGAGAAGAAACGTTTTTGAGATCTTCGAGAGATCCGCCGAAAAATTTTTTATCAGTCAGAACTGAAATTGCAGTGGCACCACACTCTGAGTAAGTTTTTGCGATGGATACGACATCATATTCCTGCCGTATGATCCCGGCAGAAGGACTCATTTTTTTACATTCCGAGATGATTGAAAATTTGCGGGAACGAAGAGATTGCCACAATCCTATCCCCGTGTAGGGGGAAGGATTATATTCGGGAATAGTTTCAATTTCCCTTTTCTTTTCTTCTACGATTTCTTGGAGAACCCGATGTAACGCCATCATCGGTTATGCACGAAAGGTTCGAAGCGCTTCGTCCTCAGTTTCGCGAATATCAAATAGAGAAGTAAGTTCGATCACATCGAAAATTCTTTTAACCGCCGGTTTGATCCCGCAGATTTTAAGACCGCCTTCTTTTGCGTTCAATTTTCTGAGTGTAGAAATGCAAGCTCTGAATCCGGATGAAGACATATAGTCAACGTCTTGCATGTTCAAAATAACCCTGGTATGTCCTTGGTTATCGATTAGATCGTTCAGATTTTCTTCCACCTCGTTTGCGATAGAAACGTCCAAACGTCCCTTGAGATAAACTATTAGAACTCCGTCCTGTACCTTGTGATCGAGCAAAGGAACCTACCCTAGCGATAATTTAGAGACAATTCTCGATGCAAAAAATAGCCTGTCAACCAAGTTCCCCAAGATGAAGAATTTTCCTACCTCCTTATTAGGCCAAAGAGTCCTGGTTCTCGGCGGGGGAGTTTCCGGCATGGCGGCTCTCCGACTCTTGAAAGAGAGACAAGCGAATGCTGTTCTCTGCAATTCGCAACCCGTTCCAGATTCGAATGTAACGTTCGTAGGTGAAGATGTAATTTTAGCGGACCTTCTTCCGATCGCACTCATCGTAAAAAGTCCGGGAATTTCTCCTTCTCATTCCGTAATTTCCCAAGCAAATTCTCTCGCAATCCCAGTAGTTTCCGAAGTAGAATTAGCAAGAGCCTTCTATTCCGGAAAATTGATCGGAGTCACAGGCACGGATGGAAAATCCACCACAACTTCTCTCACTACTCATTTAGTTTCCGCCGACTTTCCTGGGGCGACTGCAGGAGGAAATATCGGTTTGGCTTTCAGCGATTTTTGTCTAAAACCGGTTCCACTTTCCGTGTTGGAACTTTCCAGCTATCAACTGGAAGATTCCGGTCCTTTAGAACTTAACGTATCTGTAATATTAAATCTTGCTTCCGATCATTTAGAAAGGCATAAAAATTTAGATAATTATTTCGCTGCCAAAACTCGGATTGTGGATTCTTCCAATCCTCGTCATACTCTTGTGACCAGTTCCAAACTTTTTAAAGAGAGAATCCAAAAATTAGGATGGTCCTGTAAAATTTTAGTCTTCGGCAGAGAATCCGGAAACGATGCAATCATCTCTGAAGAAGAAAAAACCATTAAAACCGCAAATGCAGTTTATGATACAAAAGGATTCCCTCTTCCTGGTGGTCATAATTTAGACAACCTGGCGGCTTCTATCTTAGCCTCTGAAGCAATTGGTGCAAAACCGGAACATATCCAAAGTTTAATCGCGACTTTTAAAGGTCTTCCTCATCGATTCCAGCATGCAGGTAAGGCAGCCGGTATTTCTTTTATCAATGATTCAAAATCGACGAACCTTCATAGTATGCTTGCAGGTTTAAACACTTGGAAGGACAAAAAAGGAACCTTCTTAATTTTGGGGGGAAGGCCAAAAGTAGAACCGTTAGAACCTCTGAAAGAATTTTTAGGCTCAGGTATCGGCTGGGTATTATTGATAGGAGAAGCAAGAGAAACCTGGACGCCGGTGATTTCCCCTATTTTAGGTTCTCATTTAATTTTGGCGGATAATTTGGAAGAAGGTTTTTCTCAGATCAAAACTGCCGTACGTTCAGGGCGAGCAAGAGTTTCCTCGGTTGTATTTTCTCCTGCTTGTGCGAGTTTCGATCTATATAAGAATTTTGAGGAAAGAGGAGAACATTTCTTAAAATTAGTCTCCGACTGGGCCAGAGAAGAACCTTAGATTTATTTAATATGTCCTTGGTGGTTTAATTTTTCCCAAACCTTGGACTCTACGAATACTTTTAATAAGTCTCCGTCCAAATGATTTTCTTTGGCTTCCATTTCTAAAATGTCCAATGCCCTATCTACCGGAACTGCTTTTTTATAAGGTCTGTCCTGGTCCGTTAACGCGTCGAAAATATCCGAGATAGTCATGATCCTAGATTGGATCGGGATATCTTCTCCGGAGAGTCCTCTTGGATATCCAGTCCCATTTAATTTTTCGTGGTGAGCGTGCGCGATGGTTGGTACCATTTTTAGATCATTCGTCCAAGGGATCTTGCTTAAAAATTGGAATGTATGCTCCACATGGGATTCTATCTCTTTTCTTTCATCAAAATCCAATGAACCTTTTTTGATGGTTAAAAATCCGAACTCGTAAGGAGAGATGAGTTCCAAATTTTCTCCTTCGGTTGTGATATATTGCATCTTAGCGATCTCTTCCAAGAACTGAGAATTAGCCTCTTCTAATATAGAAGGTTCATTACTTTGGCTGATGATCTGGAACATGGAACTGAGTCTTTTACATTCTTCGTTAAATTCGAACTCGATCGCTTTTTCGAAATCCGAATATCCAGTAGGTCCGTGTTTTTTTAGATATTCCACTTTTCTTAAGTTTAATTTAGATTCGAAATCTTTCTTTAAATAGCGGAATCTCCAATCAATCAGACCGATCTCCAGATCTTCTAATTTTTTGGCCTTAACTAAAACTTTTTCCCTGACTCCCACTTTCCCGAAATCATGAAGTAGTGAAGCATATCTAATCTCTTTAAGCTGTTCTTTAGAAAATTTTGTGTCCTTATATTTTCCGAAGTCTACACGATCTAATGTTTCTGCAAGCCCGACTGTCAGCACAGCCACTCGGAAAGAGTGACCACTTGTGGTTGGATCCCTGGCTTCGATCGCATTTACGGATGCAGTCACAAACCCTTCGAATAATGTCTCGATCTCTCTAAGTAGATAATTGTTTTGAATGGCTACGGCTGCTTGTCCTGCAACTCCAAGCACCAATTGAGTGGAATAATCATCGAAAGGTTGGATCTCTTCCCCTTTCATTTGTTCAACGCTTAATTTTTGGCTAAAATTCCTTTTGCGGTTGATGAGCTGAAGAACACCTACTACGTCTCCCCTATGGCCTTTCATAGGGACAACTAGCATGGATTTTGTATGATAATTCGATAATATATCAAAATTGCTATTGAAGGAAAATTCGGCATCCTCAGGCAAATCATAAACATCTTGTATATTCAAGACTTTACCTGTTTCCGCAACGTAACCAGCAATACTGGATTTATTGATCGGAAGAATAAACTCTTCCGTATCAATACTTAATGCAGAAATTTTAAAACGTAAATTCCGGATAAACCCTATATCATCTTGTTCTACCAGATACAAGGAACCGGAGTCAGCGTTGCAGATCTCTCTTGCGCTATACAAGATCTCTCTCAGAAGTTTATCAAAATCTTTTTCATTCGCTAAACTGATACCGATCCTGGTCAATCTGTTAATCTCATATTTTGCAGTATTGATCTTATGTAATAGATCAAACTGATCGGTGATCATATGTAGGTGTAAAAATCCGTTTACGAATGTTTTAGAAAGATGAAGATCGGAAGTGATCTCAGGTAATATCCCAAAAATCAGATCATCTTCGATTTCAGTATTTTTATAACCTTCATAACCAAGGTCAGCATTCAAAATGAACCTGGCCAAGATCAGAGGATTATTCTTTAATTGTTCCCTGATCTTACTGTGTTCCGATTCTAATGTTCTGTCGGAGATATAAAATAAAACGTCTACGAATTGAGGAGTGTCTCTAATCTCAACGGACTCAAAAAAGTCTTTCAGATTGATCAGCTCAGCCGTCATCTTGGTGCGAAGGATCGAAAGTCTTCCGGCAAGAGTCGCGGAATCCGTTACAATATATTGCTTAAACTTGGATTCCATCCTGATTATCCCATCCTAAGCATCTTTTAAAATCGTGAAAAGGAGTTTTTTTCGAGTTTTAGCCTTATGTAATCTTCGAAAAACGACCGTTTGGCCTAGTTATTCTTCCTTTCCGAATATACTTTATCCTTAATGATCCTTACCCAATCCTTTACGGATTTTTGAGAATGCTCATAACCTATCTCATATAATCTTTTGTATTCGTCCCAATCGAATGTAGAAAAATCTCTCACTGGTAATTCGACGAATATATCAGAATTTTCTTTTGTTTTAAGAAGATTATTTCGACTGGATAATAACATAGATCTCATGAACAACTCACCTATATGAGGGAAGGAATATCTATCTTCCTTTTTCATAAACTGATTTCCCAAAAGTTTTAAGGCAGAAGGTCCTTCTCCGGGAAATCTCGACTCGACGAGTAATCCGTATGTTTGATCCTTATTCGGCTGAGAGCCGGCTCCTAAATCCACTGAGATCAATACATCGGCACCTTTTCTTCTTACCAATGAACCGGGAAGATTATCCCAAAGTCCACCATCTACATATAAGGCTCCATCAGTATAAAATGGAGGAAAGATCCCCGGTATAGAGGTACTCGCTCTGATCGCCTTCCAAACTTCTCCTTCTTCAAATACTTTCGGTTTTGAATTTGTAAGATCACATGCCACAGCCAAAAAAGGGATCAATAGAGTTTCTATTTTTCTATTCCCGAAAAATTCTTTGATGGCCCTAGAATATCTAGCACCTCTTAAGATGGAGACAAACGGAAGAGTATAATCTCTTGTAAGTTTCGCTTCTATCCAAACTTCTTTAATAAGTCTAAGAGATTCGTCGAATCCGTAACCCATCGCAAATAATCCGGCCATGATAGATCCCGAACTAGTTCCTCCGATCAAATCGATCGGTATACCGGCCTCTGTTAAAGATCTGAGCAATCCTAAATGTGCAAAACCTTTTGCACCTCCACCCGATAGGGCAATTCCGACGGACCTACTTTCCAATCTTCTTGCGATCCGATCGAATTCCCCCGCTCTGCCCTTTCTCAAGATGAGCTTTTGGCCCGGCAATTCATGTAGAGTATTTTCTAATTCTTCCCAACGATTATAAGAATCCTGCAAATAAATTACGGATTCTTTTGTGGTTTCGCCCAGACTTTCTCCCTGGATCAAATTCCAAGAATAAGAATTTTTTAATATTGGCCTTCCTGTTTCGGCAAGAAGAAGGATACGGTCCGCCTGCCTAAGACTCGCCTCAGTCCAGAGAGGATCTCCGGACGGTCCCACCTCGAATACTACGTTATCGTATTCCTTCTCTAAACCCCCGAACCAAGATAGAATATCCGGGATCCCGAATCTCATTCCATTTTTTTGATGGATCTTTTTATCTTTTAAGAACTTAGAAAGTTTTTCCTCGTTTACGGGAAATGCGGAACCGAATGATTTTAAGGATTTGGAAAGTTCGTTTGAAAAATTTCTGAGAGGAAAACCTTCTGTGACAGGAACCAATGCAATCGTGTGAACTTTTCTGCCAAAGCGAGAAGATTCTCTATTTTTCTGCCCCAATCTTCTGGCGATTGTTTCAGTAACATGGAATAATGCTTCAGGGGATTCTGAGATAAATTTCCTAAACCCATTTCTGGAAATTTGGATCACCTGAGAAGAACGGACTGCATAAACGGAGGCGGAACGAGGCTCTCCAGTGAGCAGAGACATCTCGCCAATAATATCCCCCTTAGCAAATTCTCCTTCTCCCGTAATATTCCCTTGCTCGTCGGAAACACTGTATCTAAATCTTCCGGACAATATTACAAAAAGTGAATTTCCAGGTTCCCCTTGGAGCATAAGCCTTTCTCCGCCGGGAACATATAACCACCTCAAATAAGGAGTCAATTCTCCTATCTTTTTGCGATCTATATGAAATAATAATTCAAGATTGGAAATGAATCCTAAAAGTTCCTTATGACTAGGTTCATAAGATGCCATCCTGAAAAATCTTTTGGTCTCTAGTCTTTCCTTCCAACGTTTAGAAGTTTCCGGATTTTCGGTTTCCCATTTATGCCAACTCTTAGCGCTGATCCTTAAAAGTTTAGAGTCCGTTTCCGTCCTTACTCCGAACTTCCCTTCTTTCCAATGAAAGAATCCGGCTTCTCCAAAATGAGAGCCAGGCCCGAGGCTTCGGATCATCAACTCTTCTCCGGAAGAAGCCTTAGTGAATTCTTCACATTTTCCTTCTAAAAGAAAATAGAACCAGGAGGAAGATTTTTCGGAAGCAATTAGAACTGTGCCAGAGCTTACGGATTTATATTCAAAATATCCCGCAAAAGAGGAGGTTTCTTCAGGATCCCAGTCCCGGAACAATTCTTGGTTGGATGAAAATATATATCCGAATCGACTATTCTTCCCTTCCTGTTTACTTTTTGTTCCGACTTTTTTCTTTTTTTCTCTCACTGCGTTATTCTCTGGTATAAGCTAAAAAACAAACTAAGTAGAAGAAATAGATACTGCAATCGGAAATATATACTTGTGCGACCCACAAAAGAAAAACGCCCGAAGGATGGAATTCCCGCGGGCGCAAACAAAATGAATAGGAGATCTAAGTTAACGATTAACGTTTCAGACCCAGGACTTCCTGCAACATTTGGTCTGTGGTAGTGATCGTTCTGGAGTTCGCTTGGAAACCTCTTTGTGTAACGATCATATCAGTAAACTGATCAGAAAGATCCACATTCGACATTTCTAATAGACCAGCGTTGATCTTTCCTCTACCTGCGATACCCGCCTCTCCGATCAAAGGTTCACCTGAGTTATTGGAGAATGCGAACATTGTATCCCCCGCCTTATCCAAACCGGCCGGGTTATTAAAAACTGCAGTTGCAATTCTTGCTAAAGGTTGTTTGATACCGTTAGAATAAACACCCGTAACAGTTCCGGAATTATCAATAGAGAAGGACTCCAGATATCCCATAGTATATCCGTCTTGTTTTACTGCTTTAGTAGTAAAGTCGGAAGAGAATTGAGTAATCCCATCAACCATTCCTGCCTCGCCTAAAGCCAGATCAAAACTTTGAACTTGTGGATTTCCAGGAAGTTTGAAAGAAACTTTTGCACTCAACTTCCCTGTGTTCATCACATCTGTTCCGTCAGAAACATAAACGATCTTTCCGTCAGGAGTGAATCCAAACTCAAGCTCAGTCAACCCTGGCATTTGAGTGTTTTGTCCACCTGTTGCGGCAACATCCACCGAAAGTTGAGTTGCATCAGTTAAGGATGTTCTTGCTTTCCAGGTATTTTCGCGGACCTTATAGAATTCCATTTTGAATTCTCTCTCAGCACCTTGGTCATCAAAAACTTTGATAGTAGTTACATGTCCCCTTCTCGCTTTAGGATCCGGATCGTTGATCATAGAAGTGATCTCTTCCTGGGTCGCATCAGGCGGAACCGCTTGCACAGAAGAATTCAAGTTGGATCTAAAATCCACTTTGGAAGTAGCTCTTGCAGGCTCTTTAGAATATACTGGAATTACGATATCTTCAATAGAAGCGGAAGAGTTGATATACTTATTTCCTTTTTCATCGAGGCGGGAATTCCAACCTTGCACTTTTAAACCGTTCGCAGGGTTTACATAATAACCATTCTTATCCAAGTTAAACGCACCGGCTCTCGTATAGAATTGTTTGTCCCCATCTTTAACGATAAAGAAACCTTCTCCGGAAATCGCAACGTCGGTATTCTTACCGGTGGTTTGTAAAGCACCTTGGGTCATGATCTTATCGATCGCTGCGATCAACGCACCAAGACCGACTTGTTGAGGGTTGACCCCTCCGATGTTTTCCTTAGGCTCAGAAGCTCCTCTTAACTCTTGGGAGATCATATCTTGGAAAGTAACACGTTCCGTTTTAAAACCGTGAGTGTTCACGTTGGAAATATTGTTACCGATTACGTCCATCCTCACTTGGTGGTTTTTTAAACCGGAAACTCCTGAATAAAGAGATCTCATCATGGCGCTTATACCTCGAAATTTTCTATTTAATTAATAATTGCTATCGTTCGGTTTTCCCGGAAAACTCCAGCCTGGAGCTCCGGAACTTGTTTCTTCAAAACCGGAATCATTCTGATTTTGTGATGTTTCCGGAAATTGTTGTGCTTGCATTGTTTGAGAAGGTTGAGCAGTAGGAGCTCCAACCGGAGCATTTAGAGAAGATCCTGCTCCATTAGATCCCGCAGATTTTGGAGCTGGTGCTCCAGCTTGTCCTTCTTGTTGGTTGATGATTGCAGGGTCAGTAATCAAAGTGATTGCATCGATTTCTACGGTTCTACCGTTTACTCTTACGAAAGATTTACCTTCCCCGTCGAAAAATAATGCACCTGCAGTTCCTACCACATTCTCACCGGTCACAAAATCAGGGCCGGATACAATCTTACCTACAAGAGAGAAACTTTGGCGATTGGTCATTTTGCCGATCCCTTGGGAGATATTATTCATCTGCTCTAAGGAAGAGAATTGCGCCATCTGTGCGATAAAGTCTTGGTCCTTAACAGGATTAGTTGGATCTTGAGAAGAAAGTTGAGTGATCAACAGTTTTAAAAAATCATCTTTTCCTAATGCTTTTGCAGTGGAACGGATCTCGATACCTTGGAGTCCGCTTTTTTCTTCCTTCTCCAATTTATCAAAATGCTTCCTTAAATCGTAACTTCTGTCTCCTTCGAGATAACGGCTACGTGTAGCTTCATTAGAAACTGCGTTTGCTTCAGGCATGATCCTCTCCTTAAACCAAAATGTTTAAGCGTTTATCAGTATTCTTTTCGGCGAATTCTGAATTTTCTATAGAGTCCATTTCTGAAACTTCTTCTAAATCGGAAAAATTAGAAAAACCGGAAGCCTCAAATCCAAAACCTTCTTGGTCAAAGAACCTCGAAGAATCTTGTCCATCCCAACTCATGCGCAATGAATCCTCTGACTCCACTATTAAGGATTGAAGATCTAATCCTTGCTCTTTAAAATCTTTGCGAAGTTGTTCCAGATCACCTGCGAATAATTTTCTCACCTGATCTGATTCTACTAAAATTTTACCTTGGACCTTATCGTCCTCTACAGTAATACGTAAGGAAACTCTTCCGAGCTCTCTCGGGTTCAACCTAAGAGTAGCTTCCGATCTTCCATTCTCGACAATATTCAATTTTGCTGATTGAACCAATCTCTGGAAATTTTCCTTCATCTGAGAGCGATCCATAGAAGAGCCAGAATTTGTTTTAGACGTTTTAGAATTTTGTCCCGAAATTTCCTGGTTCTTCTCCGCTACGCCAAGGCCGGCTTTTAAAAGGGTAAACGTAGTTTCGTTTCCATTTCTTTGGGAGAAATCTTGGTTCCCGGAACCTTTACCGGAAGTATCAGATTTAGAAGTTTCTTCTACCTGAGCCGCTTTAGCTGCTTGGTTTTTGGAAACCATAGAAAGAGTTTCTTGTTTTTTCTCTCTAGTGATCTTCCAGTTCTCCGATTCAGGAATGAAATTCTCTTTATGAGAATCTTTTAATACGGTTAGGATTTTTTCTTCATTTGCCGGTTTGGAAAATTTGCGGACTTCTTCCAAATTTTTTAAACCTTCATCCAGACTTTCCTTCTCTGGCGTTTTTTTGGTTTCTTTAATAGAACGTTTTTCTTCCGGCTGATTTGATTTTAGAACGGAAACATTTCCTGATTCTTCTTTTTGTTCAGCCTTAGGGGCTTCTTCTTTGGAATGTTTTTGGACTTTTTTGAGTGATACGGACTCTTCTTGATTTGCGGCACTCGCGATATCTTTTTCTTTTTTAGCCTCGAGCCCCGCCAAGAACACGCTCATCTGAGTGACAAAAGGAGAATCTAATTCTTCTGATTCGAATTCAGCATCTATCTCTTCCTCCGACTCAGAATCTGCTTCTCCTAGTTCCGCCTTTTGGACCTTCTTCTCGGAAAGACGAACTAATTTTTCATTCTCTTCTTCGGAATCCGTTTCTTCTACTTCTTCCTCTTCGGATCTTACAAATAATTCAGGCTCTTTTGAATCTTCAAGCTCGGAAGGTCTTTCTTCTTTGATCTCCGACTTCTGCCCTTCTTCCAAAACTTTTTGGGAGCGGAGTTGAATGGACTTCATCAAATCCATAAAACTTGCAGAAGGGGCAGAAGTTTTTTCGGAAACGTTAGATACCTTTGGCTCCGCCGATAACGAATATCCTTCTTCTCTGCCTGGTCCTTCCGTTCTGATCTGCATAGTTTGCCCCTTGCAGTATAAGGATCGAAAGATCTACAGATTCCTTGATATAATTATAAGATTATCTTCTTCCTTTATTTGATTATGTCGTATTAGATACGTCCCTTGCGAAGAATTACTGATCTCAATTATAACCAGCGAGCTCTTCTAAGATCCAAGCATGGGCATCTTGAACGGTTTTATATAAGTCCTCCAACTTATGAAGGTCCATTTTCAGGGAGCCATTCTCAAAGTGCAGATGCACATGCCCGCAATTTGCACATAGATCCACAATGAAATAGTTCCGTTCTGAGATCCGTATCGGGCGGCAATATTCTTCCATAGATGTCCTCTTTCCTCTCAGCGTCGTTTTTGGTTGCAAATTGTCAAATTGATTTTGAGACTCATTATTGACAATTCGAACTCTTTCGGTTAAACTAGCAAAATAATGGATTTGGGCGACCCGCTCGCTTTGCTCGGTCGCGCTGCTTCGATTTCGCGCATTCGCGCTCATCCGGGCTTTGCCCGGACTAAAGATCTACGCATCGCTGTCGCAGTTACTGAGTGAAAACAAACAGCGATTCCAAATCGAATATCCCATTCGTATGAAACAAACGAAAAGTCCATTACAGATTCATGAAAAGAAAAGATTATAATAAAAACATCTTGCCCTTGAAAGATGAGCGACTAACGTTAAACTTACATTTCGATAAATATGATCAGCCAAAAGAAATTTTATATTAAAGCCATAATCTTTTTATCCATGCTATTCTTTGTAAATGGTTGTGAATGCAGGTGGCCTTGCGGCCCGGCGACAGACCCACTTACACGATTGCTTGTAGCAAGCCTTTTCCCACCATCACCCCCTTTCTCCGGATCATGTACATTACAGAACGATTGTATAGATTTCCGCGGCGCGATGTTCGAATCGGTCCATGCGAATATATGTAATTCTCAGGGCGGAACTTACAAATCCAATATTCAGTGTGACCTAACCGGGAAATCGGCTGAGTGCTCTTTATTAAAAGAGACTACTCTTTTTAGATTAAAATATTATTATAATAATTCTTGGGACGGGAATTCCTCATTAGACCATTGTGAGAATAAATTAAAAGGGGTTTATTCTAATATATGAAATCGAAATTCCTTTCTAAACTTTTTTTACCTTTTGGAATCACTCTGATAATCGGAACCTATTTATCCGCTCCCTTTCCAAACGATTCTCCGGGATGTTGCTCTGTTGAAGTTAATCCTATTATAGATTTTATGCCGAACGCTACTTACTGCGATACGCCAGATTCATCCAGTTGTAATGAATTTTCTATCAATGGTTCGTATTCAGGCTCTATAAAAAAACTTTGTCCTATCTATTTTCCGAATTCCACAAACGTAGATGTTTGTCCGCAAACAAGAGTCGCGACTTGTCTTGTTAATGGATACTCAATCAAAAAGATTTATTTAAGTACTGGCTCCACACCTTGGGATATAAGTTCGGCAACGACCGATTGTTCAAACCTAGGTGGAACTCTGCAATAAACCGGAAATTCAGATCTTACTTAGAGTTATGGATCTCTTGTAGAGAACGAATGGTGAAACCTTTATCAGTCATTTCAACCATTCCTTTGATCAAAGCCTTAGCTGCACTTGCAGTAGTTAAACAAGGGATCTTATAACGGATTGCTGCTTGGCGGATTGCAAAACTATCGTCTCTGGTCACTCTACTAAGCGGAGTATTCAGTATAAGATGGATCTTGTTTTCGCGAATATAATCCAATGCAGTAGGGAACTGGTTATCATACACCTTATTGATCTTGGAAGAAAGTATTCCATTCTCAGATAAGAACTTATGAGTTCCTTCTGTAGCGATCAAAATGAATCCTAAATCAGAAAGATCCTTGATATACTTTAATAGATCCTTTTTGTCCTTATCGTTTACGGAAACGAATACAGTACCCTTAGAAGGAAGTTCTTCTCCAGCCATGTACTGAGATTTTAAGAATGCTTCTCCGGCGGTGTCGGCGATTCCCATCACCTCTCCCGTGGATCTCATTTCCGGCCCGAGGATTGTGTCCACTCCAGGGAATTTATTAAAAGGTAATACTGCTTCCTTCACGTTTACGGTCGGGAATGACATTTCTTTTGGAAGAGGAAGCTGTTTTAAGGTTTCCCCCATCATGATACGAGTCGCGTATTTTACAACCGGATGGCCAAGAGCTTTTGATACGAAAGGAACCGTTCTGGAAGCGCGAGGATTTACCTCGATCACATACACTACTTCTTCCTTAACCGCATATTGGATATTGATCAGACCCTTAACTTGTAATTCTAATGCAAGCGCTCTTGTGGCACTCCTAATATCATCCAATACTTTTTTGGATAAAGATTGTGGAGGAAGAACACATGCAGAATCTCCTGAATGGATACCTGCTTCTTCTATATGCTCCATGATCCCTGCAATGAATACATCTTTACCATCACAAAGTGCATCCACATCCACTTCTACAGCGTCTTCTAAGAAAGAATCTATGAGCAATGGTCTGTCTTCTGAAATTTCTTCAGCCTTCTCCATATACTTATCTAGCTCTTTTTCTTCGCTGATGATAAGCATTGCTCTTCCACCCAATACATAACTTGGGCGAACAAGCACCGGATAAGTGATATTATTGGCGATCTTTCTAGCTTCTTCCATAGAAGTAGCTATTCCATTTTTAGGAGAAATCAATTTCAGTTTTTCTAATACTTCTGCAAAACGTTTTCTATCTTCCGCTCTATCAATAGAATCAGGGCTTGTTCCTAAAATTGGAACTCCCCTACTTTCCAGATCTTTTGCAAGTTTCAGAGGTGTTTGTCCACCGAATTGGATAATCACTCCATCCGGTTTTTCCTTCTTATAGATCTGAATTACGTCCTCTAATGTAAGAGGTTCGAAGTATAATCTGTCGGAAGTATCGTAGTCGGTAGAAACTGTTTCCGGGTTGGAATTCACCATGATGGATTCCACTCCCAGGTCCTGAAGAGCAAAGGAAGCGTGGCAACAGCAATAATCGAACTCGATTCCTTGGCCTATCCTATTCGGTCCGCCGCCCAGAATGATAACTGATTTTTTAGAGGTTACGTTTGTTTCGTCTTCTTCATCGTAGGAAGAATAAAAATAAGGAGTATAAGCCTCAAATTCTCCTGCACAAGTATCGATCCTCTTGTAGATCGGTTCTATTTTAGAAGATTCTAATATTTCTTCCAGGTTCTTTTCTTCTTTTTTGAGAATGGAACCTATTTCTGCTTTTTTCTTATCAGGAGTTTGGGAAGAAGAGAGTATCTTTTCTACCTCTGTTTTTTTAGCAAGATACGCCAACTGTCTATTGGAGAATCCCGCTTTTTTCAGTTTTCCTAATACCGAATTCCCTTTTTGTACAAATTCTTTTTCTAAATTCTGTAGGTCTTCGAATTGATATAAGAACCAAGGATCTATTTTGGAAAGATTATGGATCTGCTCTACACTATAACCTTCTTCTAATGCTTTTTTAACATAGAAGATCCGTTTATCGTTAGGTCTGCGTAAGAATGAATCTATCCTTTCTTTTCTTTGAGGAACAGATAGAGTATGGAATTCGACCAACTCTGCAAAATTCCCGTCTGAACCAAATCCGAATCGATCGATTTCAAGAGAGCGCATTGCCTTCTGGAAACTTTCCTTGAAAGTTCTTCCGATTGCCATGGCTTCTCCCACGGCTTTCATCTGGACACCGAGAGTATCGTCTGTTCCAGGGAACTTCTCAAAAGCAAATCTTGGGATCTTAGTCACCACATAGTCAATAGATGGTTCGAAAGAAGCAGGGGTAACTCTTGTAATATCGTTTTTGATCTCATCCAAGGAATATCCAATGGAGAGTAACGCAGCTATTTTTGCGATCGGGAATCCAGTGGCCTTAGAAGCAAGTGCGGAAGATCTGGAAACACGAGGGTTCATCTCTATCACGATCACATCGCCGTCTTCAGGATTCACTGCGAATTGGATATTAGATCCGCCTGTTTCCACCCCGATCTCTCGAATGATACTGATGGACATATCCCTTAAATTTTGGTATTCCTTATCGGAAAGTGTCTGCTGAGGAGCGACTGTGATAGAGTCCCCAGTATGAACTCCCATAGGATCTATATTTTCAATAGAACAAATGATTACTACGTTATCCGCGAGGTCTCTCATTACCTCTAACTCGAATTCTTTCCAACCAAGAACGGATTGTTCTAATAATACCTGGCTAATTGGAGAAGCTTTGAGGCCCTTACCGACCACTTCGTCGAAAGTTTCTTCGTCATAAGCGATCCCTCCGCCGGTTCCACCCAGAGTGAATGCAGGTCTTACGATCAGAGGAAGTCCGATCTGAGCCTTGATCTCTGCCGCTTCTTTCAAATTTGTCACGAGCCCGGAACGAGGAACTTTGACCCCGATCTTTTCCATTGCTCTTTTGAAAAGTTCTCTATCTTCCGCCTTTTTGATCGCATCAATTTTGGCACCGATGAGCTCTACATTATATTTTTCTAATAATCCAGCGTTATGGCAGGCCAATGCAAGGTTTAATGCCGTTTGACCTCCTACAGTAGGTAGGATCGCATCCGGCTTTTCCTTTTCCAAAATTTTTTGGACGACTGCAACGGTCAGAGGTTCCACATAAGTGGCGTCCGCAAGATCCGGATCAGTCATAATAGTAGCAGGATTGGAATTGAGAAGAATGACTCGAATTCCTTTTTCTCGAAGGGCTTTGGCGGCCTGGGTGCCGGAATAGTCGAATTCGCAGGCTTGGCCGATAACGATCGGCCCGGATCCCAGGATCAGAACGGAGCGGAGATCTTCCCTTTTGGGCATATTATTTCCAGGATTTTTATTCTGGTCTGTACTTCAAGTCTTTCCGAACAAGAAAGAAAAAAGCAGTCAGATCAAAGTTCTGATTTTGGGAGAAAATAATCTCCCGCCTTCTTCCATTTCCCTGAACCAATCAGTAGGAGCTCCAACTTACGTTGTAAATCCCCACAATAAGAAGCTGGAAGAGGTTTTGTATTCCATGGATCGGAAATCCTATCGTAGCAGGTATACACAACTCCGCCGGGACTTGGAATATAAATCAGCTTCTTAGTCCTGGTTTGGAGCATCCTATGTTTGGAAAAAAGAACGGTCTCCTTTGCATAAGGATCCGAGACAGTCACACTATTACCGTCATTCGGATCGATTGTATGTAGCTCCAGAATATTCGGATACCGGATCCTATCCTTTTGAAAAAAATGATCCCCTCGATCCGAAAACCAAATCCCGGTCTCAGAATATACAGAACGATCTTCCGGCCAGGTATCCGCTTTTGGAAGTTTGGTCAAATCCCTTCCATGCAAAGAAAGTTCCGGGTTTGTAGGAACTCCTAGAGTAGACAAGACCGTAGGAAATACATCTAAGGAAGTGGTGATCCCTTTAAAATTCCGGACTTCTTTTCTTTCGAAAGATTTAGGGAATTTGATGATCAGAGGGATTTTAGTAACACCCTCCCCTCTTAAATGTTCACCGTGACCATGACTATGATCCTCTTCAAACAAGGATTCTCCATGATCGGAGGTAAGAATGATAAGTGTGTCGTCGTATAACTGTCTTCTTTTCAGCTCATCCAAAATTTTTCCGACGGAAAAATCAAAAGCAGTTAATGAGGCTGAATATATAGAACGAATTTGTTCCTGTTCTTTTTTATCAGGTTTCTCTGAATTACTCGGGTCCACAAAACGGAAATATTTAGAAGGTCCGTAATAGTGGTGATCAGTATTCTTATAAAAAGGGTAAGGTGGGCTATAAGGGAAATGAGTTACTGAAGAGAAATATAGTGCAAAAAAAGGACGGTCTTTTTTATCAAATACGGAAAATAAATCGGTGAGAATTCGTGAATCGTCCCCCAAACTAGGAAGAGATCTGATAGAAGAAAGATATTCTCCTCCCCCAAAAAAGGTTCCGGTCAAAACGGGAAGAAAAAATACCTGAGATTCGATCGTTCTTTGCTGGGTTAAAGTTTCCGCATTGAAATTAGGAGCATACACATTTTGAAATCCCCAATTCGCTCTCGGAAAAATATCTCCAGCAAAAGAAGAAACCACAAATGTTCTATGAGATTTTCCTAAAATACCCGGAAGTGTAGCAACCGTATTTCCTAATTTAGAACGATCTTCTTTATCCGGGAACATATCCTGTATCCCATGTTCAAAAGAATATTTTCCACTTAGAAAATCCGCCCAAGAAGGAAATGTCCTAGGAATCGTAGAATGATGATCCAGAAACACAAGGGACTCAGCAGCCAGGCCATCTATATTCGGAGTTTTATTCTTCTCTCCCTTTACGAATCCTAATTGGTCCTGGCGAATACTATCCGCAGAAATGATAAGCACATTCGTATCAGAAGAATGTTCCAAAACTTCTTTAGATAAAACTTTATTCTTTTGGACTCCGTTAAAAAAAGAAAATCCAAAACCTAAGAGTGCAATCAAAACAAAGACCAAATCTTTCTTAGATCTATAAAATTGGATATCTAAGGAATAAAATGCAGAAGCAACCAAAACCCCCCAAGCAGATCCCAAAAGATGAAAAAAATAAAATAATATTATAAAAACCGAATACCTAATCAAGGATCCGTAAGACTTGAATTTCCAAAAATAGAATCCAGCGCGAGCGACTTGAACGGCTAAAAATAAAAACAGAACAGATTTAAAGAAGAAGGGAGAAAAATGGTCCGTAATAAAATATAAAAACCCAACCATCCAGGAATGTCTATAATAGAAAAATTCTCCGTATACCTGAGGATATTCAGAAACAGATCCACAAAACAGCAGAAATAAAACGAAAGATAGAATTAAGTAAATTTTATATATTTTAATCTCCTTTCCATGCTTCCATTCAGAAAATTCAGGACCTAAAAATAATATCGCTGCTCCTACGAAAAAAACATAAGAAGAAACGAATACTCCGCCCAAATCTTTCAGTAATAAAGGAATAAGCCCATAAAAAAGAGAAATAAATTCGCTTATATCCACCCCCATCACATGTAAAGAAGTATTGGTGAGTAGGCATATAAGGGTCAGAACAAATACAAAAACTCCGGAATGGATCCAAGGATTTCCGGAGTTAAATTCTGATCGGATAAAAGTTTTAAATTTAAGCCAGAACTCTGACATTCAAAGTATTCCTTCCGAAGGAACGAGGAGTAAATCCTTCCCAGTTCAAAGGAAGAGGAGACTGTACAATAATCGCCGCCACACCCGGTTCATTCTGAGCTATCTCTTCTACTACGTTTTTCAATTTTTCTGTTTTTTTCTCCCAGAACGAATAAGGAGGGTCCATAAAATATACTTTTGTTTTTTCGGGAATATCGAAGCCGGAATAAAATCTGAAAGCGTCTTTACGTAAAACTAAATGAGGTTTTCCTAATTTATCCAAAACACCTTTCAGACTTTCGAATCTATCCCAGGCAAGTTCCAAAAATACTGCTTTGGCAAAACCTCTACTCAATGATTCGATCCCCATTTGACCGGAACCCGCAAATAGATCTATAAATGCGGAATCTTCCAAATTCAGACGCCCCTGAAGCTGTAGGGATTCAATAATATCAAATAATGATTTCTTAATAATAGCAGGGGTAAAATTACTTTTACCCTCAGGACTAACTGGAGAAGGGATCAATCTCCCTTTTAATTCTCCGGTCTGGATCCTTAAGCCCTTTGAACCCTTTGTTTTTTTGCCCGGTTTCATTTTTCCTCTTTTCTCTTTTCCAGATTCATTTCTAAGATCCGGATCCGCTTTCCCAATTTAGAATCCGAGGGAACTGATTTGAGTTTCGCCAGAACGGAACTCGACGCCTCATATTCTTGAGAAGAATACAATATACAAGCGTATGTGTAAACACCTTCGGAGTATCGAACAGAAGAATCTCCCTTATTCAGGAAAATTTTTCCCCAACGAGTGCCTGATTCATATGATTCTAAAACAAGTGCACGTTCTAAAAATAGAAAAACGGAATTATAAAAAATAGAAGGTTGTTCCTTGGATCTAGAATAAATGCTTAAAAGAGTCTTATCTATCTCTTCCAAATTGGACTCAGAAGCAACGTATAATAAAAGGATCTTATAATCCAGTTCACCGGATCTAAGACCCGATCTGGAAACTTTGACTAAGGTGTCGTAGTTTCCTTTTTTATAATATTCATACACTTGATCGAAATCAACCGAATAGATAGAATTCGAAAATAAAAAGATTACAGTAAGTATTAGGAAAGCGGCCCGAAATAATGCTTTAGAAAAAAAGCCGGACCGCAAAAAGATTAGAGTTCGATTACGTTTGAAGAGCCACACATGGAGCAGATATGATTTTCTGGGCCGTCGTAAGATCCTTCTGCATCATCTTCCCAACGATGATCGCAATCCTCGCATACAAAAGTTACGGCGTCCTCGTCGAGATAATCCTCGTCGCCGTCTGTTTCGTAATCCTCGTCAAAATCATAATTATAAGGCATATTTACACGGAATCCAGGAGGGGTCCGAGAGTCAAGCTAGAGTAGGAATTCCAACCCCAAAAAATAAGTGAAAGGTCCAGGCTTTTTTTAGAATCTGACTTTATACATGCTCTACCAAGCCAACCACAGAAGTTACAGAAAAAAAGCGAATTACAAACCGTTAGTGTTCTTTTTGATCCTGCTAGGTTTGGCAGGGATTGCGTTTTTTTTCAGGCAAGATATCAAGAACTTGTTCGCAGGAGATAGACGTTTACTTCTCGAGAAAGAGAGAAAACTACTCCAAGAAGGGATCGTAAAAGGTGAGCCAAAAGAAGGAGAGATCAAGGAATTCAAATCTACCGCTAAAGATTTCGTCACTTCTAATCCAAAAGAAGGGATTTCTTACCATTACGCCGCCCTTTCCGGATATTACGAATTTTTACTATTAGGTTTTAGATTCGACTCTGTCACTCTTTCCAAAATTGCATATACCGGTTTCCAAGAATTTTTGGAACAAGATAGTTCCTACCTTCCTCTTGTAGAAGATTCATACAGGCAAGCATTAAGAGCACAAGCGATTGATCCTGAATTCTTAGAATCGACTGACAATCGTTATCTGATCGCTTTCGGAGAATCCATCCGTCAAAAATTGAGTCGTTCCGCTTTAAATAAACTCCTGATCTCCATAGAGCCTGAAAAATTAAGTCCCGAATTAAAATCAGGCTATGCTTGGACCTGTTTGGTAGGAAGTGCACTTTCCGGTAATACGGAGTTCTTGAAAAAGATACTTTCCAGCCAGGATATCTCAGGCTCTCTCCTACTCTCCGCAAGAGAATCGGACTTTTTGATCGCTTTATCCGAATTCAGGGCCGGCCAATATGTTTCTTCCTTAAACTATTTAAGAAGGGTTAAGAATACGAATGATGATTTTTTGACCGGAAGCTCCAAAATTTTAGAAGCGAGGATCTTCTATTACCAAAACCTTTCTCCTAAAGCTATCGTATTATTAGAAGAATATTATCCTGGTTCAGGCGATAGAAAGGAAGAAGTTCTAAACCTAGCAAGAGAGATACTTTCCAAAAACCAAACCCTGAAAACAAAATTGCCTGTAGAGGATTAAGAAAATGAAATATTCTTTCTCTATTTTACTTTTAGCTTTTATAGGATGTGGAATAAAACCGGTGCCACCTCCTGCGGGAAATTTTTGCGAACCAATGCTCAAAAACACACAATGTGTGTATCTGGACTTCAGAAATGGGAAAGCGATTTTAGATGATAAAGAATATCCGATGAAATCCACAAGTATCTTGAATTTTTCCTACAAAGTGGACGAAGTATTCTATGAAGTGGAAGTTCTGAACGAAAACCGGGTAAAGATCACTGGTACCAACGGATTCCAAAAAACATTATTAAAATTAAAAGATAAAGATGAGAGAAAGAAAGAATACGCCAAACTTTGGAAGGCGATCAAAGATCTTTTTTAAGTTTGGCTCTCGCTCCTGAAGCCCAAGATTGGATAGGGCTATAAAGAAATTACCTTTAGGTTTCCCTTTTTACCGTATTTAATGATTTCTTTATCTTTCGTAACAAGTTCCGCATTCAAAACTCTCGCAGTTGCTACGATGATCCTATCCGCCGGATCTCCGTGAAAGGAGTCAGGTAAATTTACACTTTCTACGATTACTTCAGGAGTTAAATTATGAGGTTGGATCCCGGGAGCGTTATATGCATCTTGCAACCATCGATTCAAGGTTCCCGAGATTTGGATCCTTTTTTTGGCAACGAGCATTCCTACTTCCCAACCGGATATTTCGGAAACGAATAGTCCTCTATGCGGGATATGCCTATATAATTTCCTAAGAATGGGTTCCTTTTCAATTCTAGGATCTCCTTCCATTAGCCAGATCCAGGCATGAGTATCCAGAACGATCATCTATTTAGAATCCGCATCCCAACGTAATCCCAAACTAGGAACGATATCTTCATTCTCCTGGATCCTTCCTTTTAAATAACCGAATAGGCGGGCTGCAGTGCTATCCTTGATAGTTACTAGCTTGGCTACAGGTTTTCCATGTTTAGTGATGATCACTTCTTCCTGGGTTTCGTGAACTCTGTCCATTAGACTCAGGCATTTGGTTTTGAATTCGGCAGCGGAAAGTTGCATACTTCTAAAATTATAATATGACCAGTTGTTAGTGTCCAGTTTTTTATAAAAATTCCCGGAAATCCTCGTTCCACTTGAATTTTAGAAAAATGTATCTCCCAGATTTTCTGAACTACTCGAACAAGCGATATCGAAATCCTTCTATCAAATAATTCCAAAAGAACCGACCAGATCGCAAAAAATGCTCGCTGGAATGGGTTTTTTCTCCCCTATTGATCTACGCATATGAGTGATTCAGGTCGTCCAACTCGTTTTTTCATTTTAGGAATTCTTATTTGTTTTTTGTCCTTCTCCGCTTGCACCCAAGCAAAAGGTAAAGAAAGGCCCAAGGCAGAAAATGGGATCTTAGATCTAAGTAATTGGGATTTTGCAAAAGACGGAACGGTAGAATTAAACGGGGACTGGAGATATTATTGGAAGGAACTCATTCCACCTAAAAATTTCCAAGATGATCTTGTTTCAGATCCGAGTGGATTCATTCCTGTTCCAGGTGTATGGAATGGCCATCTTTTAAAAGGAGAACCTTTACCTGCGATAGGATACATCACCTATCACCTAAGATTATACCTACCTGAGAACACTCCCGATCTTGCAATACGAATAGACGACGGCCAAGGTTCTGCATACTCCTTATATTGGAACGGTAAGTTAGTCGCTTATAATGGGCACCCTGGCCCTTCTCCGGAAGAAGAAAGCCCTGAGTATCTTGCACAAACAAGTTCCGTTTCTAACTCCAAACAAGTGGATCTAGTGATGCATATTTCGAATCACTACCATAGAAATGGTGGATTTCAAATGCCGATCTTACTTGGAGATTCTTCTGAAATTTACGCTGCAAGAGATCGGAATAGAATGACTAACGCGTTTCTGGCAGGATCTTTACTCATTATGGGCTTGTACCATATGGGCCTATTTTTATTCCGTAAAAAAGAAATGGAGATCCTTTGGTTCTCTCTTACCTGTCTTGCTATCACTTCCAGAGTACTTACCAGCGGAGAAAGATTTATAGGAGAAACATTCAGGAACATTCCTTGGAATATCTTCGTGAGGGTAGAATATCTCTCCTTTTATTTAGGAGTCCCCTTTATGGCGATGTTTATGAGAACTTTGTATCCTGCTCAGTTCAGAAAGACATCCATGATCGTTATTTTAACGTTATCCATTCCTCCATGTCTTTCGATTATAGTGCTTCCTCCCGCACTTTTCAGTTATACGTTACCTTATTACCAAGCATTGATCGTATTCGGCGGAATATACGGTATGGTCATGTTGACCATAGCTATATTCAAAGGATTACAGGGCGCGAAACTGATGTTACTCGGCTTAGGAATATTCTATGCAGCCGTTCTAAATGATTTTATTTTTTACCAATTCCACGCCGGACCTGGGTATCTAACTCCTGCAGGTCTATTTCTATTAACATTTGCAGATGCAGCTTTGTTGGGCAGAAGGATCGCAACTGCATTCAATACCAGCGAAGAATTATCAGTCAATCTGGAGAAGAAGGTAGTAGAAAGAACAAAAGAACTCGCAGAAGAAAGGGATCGAACGGATTTATTATTATTGAATATTCTTCCTAAACCTGTAGCGGAAGAATTAAAATCCAAAGGATCTGTGACTCCTGTATATTATGAATCTGCAAGCATACTATTTACGGACTTTGTAGGATTTACTAAAATTGCGGCAGAGATGGTACCAAAAGATCTGGTAGAAGACCTGCATAATTGTTTTTCCGAATTCGATTCAATCGTATCACGTTTAGGTTTAGAAAAACTAAAAACAATCGGCGATTCTTATATGTGTGCAGGAGGAATTCCTAATACAAACTTCACTCACCCAGTGGACAACTGCCTAACCGGTTTAGAGTTTCTAAGGTTTATGAATAGAATGGCGGAATCTAAATCACAAATGGGACTTCCATTCTGGGAATTAAGAGTAGGAGTTCACACAGGACCTGTGACTTCGGGAGTGATAGGTTCCAATAAATTCGCTTATGATGTTTGGGGGGATGCAGTCAACCTTGCGAGCAGAATGGAGTCCTCAGGTAAACCAGGACATCTAAATATTTCTGGTTCCACCTATGAACTAGTGAAAGATTTTTTTGTATGCGAGCATAGAGGAAAGGTCCAAGCAAAAGGAAAAGGAGAAGTGGATATGTATTTTGTAAATTCTATTCGCCCTGAACTTTCCTTGGACGGAAGGGGAATTTCTCCAAACGAAAAATTCGAATCTCTTAGAAACGACTTAAATCTGAAATTAAGTGCAGTATAATCCTCACGGTTAGCGCGAGGGAATTGTTGGAGTTATTATCTTCTGTAAATACGAGGGAAGATAAAAGTAATTCCGTAGATCATTCCTTGCGCTTTTACATCTTCAGGAACTCTTCCAAAGTTCTGCCCTCTAAGTGCATCCACACAGGATTGGTCCACTAAAGGTTGTCCTTGGGAAGAAATTAGTTTTGTATCAATGACTTGACCGGCATCGTTTAATAAAAATTGGACTTTTGCTTCCCCAGGTTCTATCGCTTCTCGGATCACAGTTCCTGCGCCATCACGATATCCAAAGTTTCCACCACCGGGAGGAGAAAAACTTTGCTCAATTTGGCGAAGCATTCTTTTGAAATATTCATAACCCACTAACTTCTTAGTTGGAATACTCATAGATGAACTTCCGTCCCAACGAAATAACATATCTTGTTGGAAACGATAATTCATTGGGATTTTTGTCATTCTCCCGGTAGCTGGAGTTTGCTCAGGAGTTTGTTCGTTCGGATTCGTAAATTCTACTGGATCCTGCTTTAGGATAGCGACTTCATATACTTTTTCTTCTTCCGTTTTCTTTTGGGAATTTTGAGGACTTGCCTTGGAAGGATTTTTGAAAATATTTCCCATTACGAATTCATGAAAAGGAGAAAGTGTATGAAATCCTTTCTCCTTGGTGATACCGCCGGAACCAGCGGACTCTACATTGGAGAGTGCTTTGTATTCGTCCTTGATCTTTTTATCTACGAACTCCTGCTCTAATAGTACTTCGTAAATTTTTTCTCGTTCTGCTCTTTCTTTTACCTGAACGATTGGGTCTTCTCCCAGGATCTTAAATAGAATATTGCGTGTGAATAAGTGAGCTACTAAGAATGAAGCGAATGCAAATACGAAAAACGCAGCGAATAGAAGGCGACGATCGTCTTCTCCTAAATCTCCTGTATTATCTATTTCACTTTTAAAAAAGGCCGGGAGCCGCATCTTCTTCTATTCTTTTGCCGAAAGCCGGAGGGACTCTGTCCATCAGCTTATAAGCCTTCTCCGTGGCTACTCTACCGGAAGAGGTTCTATTGATCAAGCCAACTCTTACCATATAGGATTCATAATGGTCTTCCAGAGTCCTTTCTTCCTCTCCGATTACGGCAGCGATCGGTTTTAAACCTACAGGGCCGCCCTTGTACCGATCGATCATACATTCCAGAATCTGGCGATCCATTCTATCAAGACCCAATTCGTCTATCCCCAGGCGGGAAAATGCCTCTTCGCAGGCAGGGATACGGATCTGTTTTTCACCTTTTACCTCTGCAAAATCCCTAACTCTTTTGAGTAAATGGTTTGCGATTCGCGGAGTTTTTCGGGATCTTCTTCCTATTTCAAAGGCAGCGTTCTCTTCTATCTCGTAACCTAGGATCTTAGAGGATCGGAGAACGATATCCTTCATCTCGGCATCGTCATAATATTCCAAACGGAAATGGATCCCAAATCTACTCTTGAGAGGATCCGAAATAAGCCCACTACGAGTGGTGGCACCGATCAAAGTGAATGGTTTTAATTTGATCTGAATAGTTTGAGCAGTGATCCCTTCCCCCACAAGAAGATCGATCATGAAATTTTCCATCGCAGGATATAGGATCTCTTCTACCTTGCGGCCTAGGGAATGTATTTCATCTATAAATAATATATCTCTCTCCTCTAAATCGGTGAGTAATTTTGCAAGGTCTGCTCCTCGTGTCAAAACAGGAGCAGAAGTGACTACGATCCTAGTGCCAAGTTCTTGGGAAATAATACCCGCGAGTGTGGTCTTGCCTAGACCGGGAGGCCCTGATAAAAGTACATGATCCAGGGCCTGGCCTCTTTTTTTGGCGGCTCCTACAAAGACGCCAAGATTGGACAGGATCTCTTTTTGTCCTATAAACTCGGAGAATAAGGAGGGACGAAGAGATATCTCATCGTCAAATTTATCCTCCGGATTTAAGGTATGTCCTGCCAAAAGATTTATTCACTCCGCCAGCTTGACCGAAATTTTTAAGATCTGGCCTTTTCTAAATACAACAATCGAAACACGTTGTCCTACTTTAGAAGCTCTGATCTTAGAAACCACATCATTGGCGTTTTTGATCTTGGCCCCGTCGATCTCCAGGATCACGTCTTCTACATCGATACCTGCTTCTGCGGCAGCGCTACCGTTCTGAACTTGGCGAACGAATGCACCTTCCGGTCCGGAAAGTTTGAGTTCTTTTGCGGTTTCTTCGGTGAGATCATCCAATGCTACCCCTAAGCGAGCACGTTTGACTTTTCCGCCGGATTTTAATTCTTCTACGATTGCCTTAGCTTCATTAATAGGAATGGCAAAACCTAAACCGATAGATCCACCACTTGGAGAAACAATCATCCGGTTGATACCTACCACTCTTCCATTAATGTCGAGAAGTGGTCCTCCTGAATTTCCTTGGTTGATCGCAGCGTCAGTCTGGATATAATGAACTCCAGAATTATCGATACCACCTCTTCCTACTTTGGAGATCACTCCCACAGTCATGGATTGTTCCAAACCGAATGGAGCGCCGATCGCGATCGCCCAGTCTCCCACTTTTACTGCGGAAGAATCCCCAATCTCGATAGGTTGTAGATCCTGGTTTGCCTCTACCTTTAAGAGAGCAACGTCGATCATTGGGTCTGTTCCGATCAACTTAGCGGAAACAGGCTCTTTTACATTCTTAAAAACTACTTTAAATTTATCGAAATTACGAACCACGTGATCGTTGGTGAGAATATATCCTTCCTTATTGAGGATAAAACCGGAACCTAGTCCGCTTACTTTTCTTTTTTGATTTCTTACTCTACCTTGAGGTCCGTAAAAAAATTCTTGGAATGGATCATTGTATTGAGGAACGTTTACTGTTCCTTCGGTGGCGATCAACACAACACTTGGAGAAACGTTTTCATAAACTTCTTCGAATGCTTTTTGGATAGAGACTGCTGCTTTCGCAGATGCACTTGGCTCTCTATCCGATTTTGCATTTAAAAATAAAGCGCTGTCGTTTCCTGTTCCGCAATACAAGATCGGAGAAAGGATCACTCCGGCCATTACGGATATGCCTATCACCAGGAAATTTTTGAATCTGTCGGTTTTTTTCATGGATTCCTGCCCTCGGGAATGGGATTCCGGTAGATGAGCTTTCAGCATTCGAAGCAAAACCACTCATGTCAAGTGGCTTTCCAATTCAAAGGCATGGCACAAATACCAGGATTTTACGTTTTTGAAGGTTTAGACGGAAGTGGCAAAAGTACCCTTTCTGTCCGAGTCTTAGACCTTCTTACCTCCAAACATGTTCCAGCAATTTGTTTTGCGGAACCAACTCGGTACGAATCCGGGCTTTATCTTAGAAAATTTTTAAGCGGAGAAATTGAACTTTCTCCTGAAAAACAAATCGAAGCATTTTTAGAAGACAGGGAAGTTTCTCTGAACCGGAATATTCTACCTTCAATCTCCCAAAAAAAGATCGTACTACTAGATCGGTACATGTATTCCACTGCGGCGTATCAGTCCGGAGAATTTTTTTCAGCAAAAGAGATCCTGAAAAAGAATTTAGACAGAGGTTTTCCGGAACCTGAAAAAGTTTTTTATCTGGAAATAGAACCAGAAGAGGCTTTGGCAAGATTAAAGGGAAGAGACACTACTAAGGACAGATTCGAAACGATCAGCGCTTTGACTAAGATCAAAAAAGCCTATGAAGAAATTCTTCCGGAGAATACCATCCGATTAGATGCAAAACTCCCAACGGAAGAATTATTAAAATTAGTAACTGAAAAAGTCTCTTATTGAACTAAGGATTGCTGCAGAGTTTTTAAGGTTTCTTCGTGGATAGAAGCTTCCTTGTCCAATTGTGCAGCTAATTCCACTAACTTCTTCTTGCGAGCCTGAGAAGAATGATGTTTTGGTTCTGTAGAAGCAAGTTCTCTCAAATGAGTTGCTTCATTCCTTTTCTTTTTAGAAAGATTGACCAGGTATTTTTGGAACGCTTCTTTTTGCTCTGCGGTGGATAAACTTTCCACCAATGCCTTTTCGATCAGTTTTGTTTCTTCTTCTGCGGAGAAGGAAGAAAGCGCAAATGGGAATAGGGACAGAATTGAAATTAGCCCGACAAGCGATTGGATCTTCATCTTGACTCTCTTTGATAGTTCTAAGGCCGATTTGTATTTTTGGTCCGGCCGAACTCAAGTGTTTACAAGATACGAATCCTGAACAGCAAATTTCTATATTCTATAATTCTTAGAAAATCTGGCCTATATCGATGAATAATTGAGAATCTTCTCTGGACTTAGCATAATCTATCAAGATCACTGTAGCTTGGTTCCAAATAATTCGAAGGCCCGTGCCATATGAAAATTTATAACCTTGGGTGCTAATATCATGATATCCATTCCATACTCTACCAAAATCATAAAAAGGGACAAGACTCAACGTAACCAATTGATCCCAAAATTTGAATGTTCCAAATCTCCAGCGTATTTCTAAATTTCCGAAACCGATCATAGGAGCGATAAATCTTTCCTGTCTATAACCTCTTAGAGTTTGAAGACCACCTAACCCATTGATCGGTCCATCAATGGACCACATATAACGATATTCTGAAAAAGGAACTTCCCCTTTTGAATAATGAAGTCCTGCTCTTCCTGCAACCACAAGTTCTTCGAAAAGTTTCGGGAAAGGCATATAGAAAAATTTACCTTGGGTAAAAAACTTCTCAAACTCAAAATCTGAACCAGCACGTTTGGAAGAAGAGGAATAATTCATCTCTAATAAAACACCCGAATCAGGATCCGGTTCGAAGTCTCTAGTATCATAAGCAAGTCCTATATGGATATAATTTACATTTCCACCATGATAACCATTGATAAGACCTGCTTGGTAGTCTTTGGTAAGTTTAGATATTCCATTCGGATAAGAAGAGCCCCAACCAGTGGAAGGATCTCTCGCAACAGAATAATAATCTCCATTAGTTGCAATTCTTCCGTTCGGATAATCATAAGTTCGGATCACATTTTGAGAAAACTCAGGAGCAATGATCCAGCGGAAAGCTCCCCAAAAAGTTTTATCAACAGAGAATGTAGCGGTAGAGGAACGAAATTCGTACGTATTATACAAAACATTACTTTCATACGGATATATAGATCCGGGAGAAGAAGGTCTGCGATAGGAAAGAGCATCTTCAAGATCTGAGAAGCTGCCTCCATTTTTCAATTGGCCAGTTGGCTGGTTTCGATCTCTATATTGTATTTCGCGTAACGTATCAGTTCCGATCCCGAAATACTGAGAGTTCTTGTTTGTGCTGTAAGAAACGCTCGTCTTCAATCTATAGGCGGTGTCGAAAAGAAAGGGACTATCAAAAGTGAACTCGTAGTAGTCTGCACCTTTTGTAGTCTTGTAAGCTTGGGCACCGAATCTATACTTGTAAGGTTGGAATTCAAAATAAGGATCAGAACGATTTCCATTCTGGTATAAAAATCCTCTGGCACCGTAACCTTGTCCTCTTACAGGATCTTCTGAAAAAACGGGAAGACCAGTCGCGTACCAACCGCTTCTTTTTTCTTCCAGCTCTTGTTTAGAGAGACGTTTGGATTCGTTTAGGTCGATTGCAACCTTCTCCCCTTCCGAAAAAACAGAAACAGGGATCAAGATACAGGCTATAAAAAAATGCCGAAGAGAAAACAAATGCAACCGCCTATGGGCAAGTTGAATAAGAGCAGTAAAATGTAAGCTAAAAACCTCTGAAACTTTCCAGACATTTGAGTAAAATCCGACCTCCAGGAATCAGATTGACTGCACGAGCAATTCCCAAAAACTCACCTACATAAGTACCTATAGCTCAACGGATAGAGTACAGGCCTCCGGAGCCTGGGGTCCGGGTTCGAGTCCCGGTAGGTACAGCTATGGACTCGAAGCGAAAGCTGGAGAGCGATCTTAGCGACCCATAGGGAGCGTAAAAAGATCGCGTGCGAAACACAGGATGTGTTGAGCCCAGCTTGAGACGCCGTGGAGCCAAATCGAGCAGGATGTGAGATTGCGTAACGGCGAGTCCCGGTAGGTACAAGCCTGCAATTAAAACGAACCCAAATCTTAAAGAGTTTCCGAAAACCATAAAGCAGTTGATTCAACAGTGGAATTTAAATGTTCTCTAAATAATTCGAAATGCGTTTCCTGATATTCTTCTATCGCGACATTAGGGATTTTTTCAATCGCCTTCTTTACTAGTTTAGCTGGAGTTATTGTATCTTCTATTGCTAATATGACTTTCAAAGGTCTTTTAATTTTTTTTGCGTAAGAACTAGTTCGATAAAAAGTCATTTGTAATAGAGAAGCTAGAGTTACGTAGTTTTCAAAATTAGGAGACTCCGATGTCATTTCCTGCATCCATTCCCAAGCTCCATCAGTATTCATAGCAGCCATTTCACCCGGTCTTCCTGCGATAGGTAATACGCCTCCCTTGAATCCGATTTTACGCAGAAATAGGTCCAGAAAAACTTTTCCAGCAAGTGCCGGAACCGCCTGAAGCGGCGGCGATATATATGGAATAATTGCCAGAATACTTTTTACCCGATTATCAGTCGCTGCCACTACTAAAGAATGACCTCCGGAAAGACTACTCCCCCAAATACCTAAGCGATTTGAATCAAAACGGGTATCTGAAACAAGATAATCTAACGCAGAATAATAAGAAGCATGATGAGATTTGATATCTATATGTTGCCTAGGTTTCCCTTCGCTTTCGCCAAAATTCGGATAATCAATCGCAAGAGTTGCAATATTCTTCTTTAATAAAGCCTTTGCGTAATAAGGAATCAACATTTCCTTTACGCCTCCGAAACCTGGCGCCATAATAACGGCCGGAATTTTTCCCTGATTACCTTCAGGTAAATAGAGATCTCCCACTATCTTCACTCCATTTGCCATTACGTGTATTTTTTCGATCATATACCAACAACTCCTCAGGCGAATTAATTCTTCTTTAAGAGAATAAAATAGATCATGATCTAATTTATGGAAACTGTCAATCTGCATTTTAGATCATGATCCAATTTATCTTGAAATTTTAAAAAACAGATCCATTTATGGATGCAGTTAAAGGTTAAAAGAAATGAAACGAGAACAGCAGTCTGCGGCCGTACGGAAAAAAATATTAGAAACCGCTCGTAAACTTTTTGTTTTACAAGGTTACGAACAAACAACCACCAGAGCGATTATATCAAAGGCAAAAATAACAACTGGGACTTTATATCATTTTTATAAAAGCAAAGACGAAATATTACTGGCGATATCTGAAGATGTTTTTGAAGAAGCAGTAGCTTTAGCTGAAAGCTGGTCCAAATCTAAATCTCCAGCTTTGATATTTGCCTTAGAGATTGGAATCCAACTCCAATTATGCCAACTGGAAAAGATGATCGCCGAGACTTACACAATCGCATATCAAACTCAAGGAATTTCACAAATGATAGATCTAAAAGGATCTATACGAAATTCAATTTTATTCCAAACCTATAGTCCCGCTTTAACCAAAGAAGAATTTCTAATAAGAACCCGATCATTTCGGGGAATGCTCCAAGCTAATATTAAAGAAATCGGAACAATAAAATCTCAGACAAACCAAAATATAATGTCTACAGTATTAGAAATCGGGCTCTCAATTTTTGGAGTACCAAAAAAAGAATGCTCCGAAACGATCAAAAAGGCGTTATCCATTCTGAAAGAAAAGAGAGCAGAAATCGATAAATTGATAAATAATATCCGTCATTTCGGATAGATTAAATCACCATTGCTTAGTTGGCAAGGATGAGCAACCGCAAAACGGCTACATTCATCTGAAGTTCTGCTACACGAATAATCGCAGGAAAAAGAACTTCTCATATCCTTAATAGATCTGAATAGGAAATACCGCTTATACAAAGCATCTCTAATTAAGGAGAATACCTATGAAGATTATTATTACCGGTTCACTTGGACATATAAGTAAACCACTCGTTGAAGAATTGATCACCAAGGGTCACTCAGTTACCGTTATCAGTAGTAAACCTGAAAGAGCTAAGGAAATAGAAGCGATAGGCGCTACCCCCTCGATCGGCAAAATGGAAGATAGCGAATTCTTATCGCAAAGTTTCCAAGGTGCGGATATAGTCTATGCTATGGAAGCGATCGGTTACGAGAGTTTTTTCGATCAAAACCTGGATATAATGGAGGCAATTCGTCGGATTGCAAATAGTTATAAAGCGGCCATCGAACAATCCGGAATTAAGCGAGTGATCCATTTGAGTAGCATAGGAGCGCATACAAATTCGGATAGTGGGATACTTGCTTTCCATCATGAAGCAGAAAATATCCTAAAAAAATTACCAAGTGACGTTTCGATCAAGTTCATGCGTCCAGTAGGATTTTATTATAATATGTTCGCATTCATACAAACGATAAAGACAAAAGGATCGATCATATCCAATTACGGGGGAGATGAAATAGAGCCTTGGGTCTCTACTTCGGATATTGCTAAGGTAATCGTAGAAGAGATTGAAAAACCTTTCGAAGGAAGAAGTATTCGTTATATCGCAAGTGATGAAGTTTCACCAAACGAAATTGCGAAAATTTTAGGTGAGGCTATCGGAAAGCAAGATCTGAAATGGACAGTCATCTCCGATGAAGAAGCATTGAACGGTATGGTCGCAGCCGGAATGAATCCAAAAACTGCAAAAGGTTTTATGGAGATGAATGCTTCCAGAAGAGGCGGAGTATTGTATGCAGACTATTTCCGAAACCGTCCTACATTAGAAAAAACGAAATTAAAGGACTTTGCTAAAGATTTTGCTTCGGCTTATGAGCGAATGAAGTAGGCTTACTGTGAAAGACATCCAAAAACCATATAGAATTAAGACCATCAGCGAGTTTCATCAGTTAAGAGGTTTACCAAAACCTGAACATCCGCTGATTAGTGTAGTAGATTATGGATCTATTGTACATTCTTCAGATTTCAATCTTACAAGCTGGACTCTCGATTTTTATTCCATTTCTTTAAAGAGAAATTCTGCCGTAAAAATGAAATATGGGCAGCAGGAATATGATTTTGACGATGGTATCTTATTCTTTATGGCTCCCGGTCAAGTTTTTAGGATCGAGATCGGTAACGACAGAAAACCGGAACATTCCGGATGGATCTTATTGGTCCATCCTGACTTCATCTGGAATTCCACATTGGCTAAGAATATTCGGAAATATGAATATTTTGATTATTCGGTGAACGAGGCTTTATTCCTGTCCGAAAAAGAAGAAGCCGTATTGAACGATATTGTAGGTAATATTCGGCAAGAATATCATTCCAATATCGATAAATTCAGCCAAGATATCATCATTTCTCATATCACTACTCTACTCAATTATGCTGAAAGATTCTATCATCGCCAGTTTATTACAAGAAAGATCACAAATCACAAACTCTTGGATCGTTTGGAAGAAATTTTAGCCGAGTATTTTCGAGAAGGAGACTTAAGAGAGAAAGGTTTACCTTCTGTCCAGTATGTAGCCGATCTACTGAATGTTTCTCCGAAATACCTAAGCGGGTTACTGAACGTATTAACCGGTCAAAGCACCCAACAACATATTCATGATAAGTTGATTGAACAGGCAAAAGAAAGATTGTCTACTACCGATTTGCCAATAACTGCAATCGCTTATGAACTAGGTTTCGAACACTCTCAATCTTTTAGTAAACTATTCAAAAGTAAGACAAAACTTACTCCAGTGGAATTTCGTCGTTCGTTCAATTAGTATTGTCCTAAGGTCGGAAAATTGCATATTAAAGACGTTAAGTATAGAATTACTTGCAATTTTAAAACATTTCAATTAGTCTAATAGTCCTCTGGGCAACCGGAGTCTTATGGCATCTTAAACAAACCCACCCCAATCGATTTTCTATAATCTGCGCGGAAGTAGCGCAAAGGGTTTGTTATGCAATCAAGTATCGTCGCAAATGACGTCTCTTTCGAATTTTCGGACGGACGTATCCTATTTCAAAATTTCAATTTTTCTCTTGGACAAGAACGTGCTGCTCTTGTGGGTCCAAACGGTATCGGAAAAACGTATCTTGCTAAATTGATCTCGGGAGAGATCGAAACAAGCAACGGTAAAATTTTAAGAAATTCTACGGTCTCTTATTTACCTCAAAGAGAAAAACCGGAACAGATCACTGTGGAAGAATTTTTACAAAATTATTCCTGGTCACTTCACGGAGAAAAACTTTTAGCAGGGATCGATCGAAGCCGTTTTTGTGATCAATTGAGCGGAGGGCAATGGATGAGAGTCCGTCTTGCAGAAAGACTGGATGACCAATTTTTAATCCTGGATGAACCTACAAATGATCTGGACCAAGAAGCAAAAAAAGTTTTGATCCAATTTCTAAAAGAATATGAATACGGATTTTTACTTATATCTCATGATAGAGAATGCCTAAAACTCTGTGAAACCATTTTAGAATTATCTAATCTTGGTTTGAATAAATACGGAGATGGTTGGAATTCCTACGAAGAAACAAAAAAAAGAGAAAGAAAAAATTCCTTAGCCGCCCTGGATAAAGCGAGAAGAGAAAGAGATATCGCTCAGACGGAAAGAATAGAACAGATAGAAAGACAGGAAAAAAGAAATCGAAAAGGTACAAAATCCGCCGCGAAAGGTGGAACTCCTAAAATATTATTAGGTGCCCGCAAAAGAAATGCGCAGGTTAGTTCCGGAAAAATAAATTCCTCCAGTCTAGAAAAAGCGAATGAGAAGATCAGAGAAGTTTATGATGCCATGGATAGAATGAAAATAGATCCGATCATGTACGCGGACCTTTCGGGAAAAGAAATACCCTCTCAAAAATTAGTCGCAGAGGCAAAAGACTTTAATATCCGATTTCAAGACTGGATCTATAAGGATAATTTAAACTTCTCCTGGAAAGGAAATATACGTATCGCGATCAAAGGTATGAATGGATCCGGAAAATCCACCTTATTACAAACTCTACTCGGCTCCAACTTTAAAACAAGAGGTTCAATTACTTTAGGAAAATTGAATACTCTATACATAGACCAAAAATGTAACCAATTAGATGATTCCAAATCAATCTATGAAAACGTAAGAGATGTTTCTACATTAGAAGAAAGCGAGATTCGGAATGGGCTCGCGAAATTCCTATTTTTCAAAGACACGGTTTTCCAAAAGGTGCATACGTTAAGTGGAGGAGAACGTTTGAGAGCTGCATTGGCAAGAGGACTGCTAAGTACGGAAAAAGCGGAACTTCTACTTTTAGATGAACCCACAAATAACTTGGACTTGGGGAATATAGAATTTTTGGAAGGGCTGATCCGTGAATTTAAGGCTGCAGTGGTCATCGTTTCCCATGACGAGACGTTCTTAGAAAACTGCGGGATCCAGCAAGAATTGACTATAAAACACATTCTAAATGTGACCAATCAGTCATTTTTTCTTGACATTTCGCAAGACCCGGGTATATCACTCCCTCTAAATATAGAATACGGAGAGAAAGATGTTCCTTCCTAAAGCTCCCCCCTATGATGCCTTGGCCTGGGCGAAAATGTCGTTCGCGGACAGGGCTCGTTTGTCCTGCCAAGCCTGGGCGGTCCAAGGTTACGGCTCCCCTCTTGGAGCATATATCGTTTACGTTCTAAAGATAGCATTATACATCGCTGGTTGGATCTATTTTTGTTCTTTCAGCCCAGGGCTCGGAACCTGGGGAACCATCTCTTGGTGGTTTGTTCCCGTTGCTTTTCAAAAGGCAATCGTCTGGAGTTTATTATTCGAAGTACTAGGGCTTGGATGCGGAAGCGGTCCTTTAACCGGAAGATATTTCCCTCCTGTTGGCGGGTTCTTATATTTTTTAAGACCTAAGACCACTAAAATGCCTTTATTCGAAGGAGCTCCTATTATCGGAGGAAGAACCAGAGGGATTTTGGAAATCGTAGCTTATGCTTCGGTTTTGGTTTATTCCGTTTTATGTTTGATCCATCCGGCTCCGGGCTTCGAACAATTTTTACCCATCATCATCAGCTTAGTCATTGCCGGAATATTAGATAAAACTGTTTTTCTTGCTGCAAGAGCTGAACATTATTGGGTAACAATAGTTGTATTTGCATTCGCACAGAACTGGATTGCAGGTGCAATGATCGTTCAACTTTCTATCTGGTTATTTGCAGGGTTTTCCAAACTCAACTCTCACTTCCCAAGTGTAGTTTGTGTGATGGCAAGTAATAGCCCATTCACTCCTTTTGCCTGGTTCAGAAAGGCAATGTATAAAAATTATCCCGAAGATCTTCGTCCTTCTTCTACTGCGATAGCAAAAGCGAATATGGGGATCGTTTTGGAAATGGGAACTCCGATCGTTCTATTCACTGCGATCATGACCGGTTCGCAAACGGTTCTATACTTAGGACTCGGAATGATGGTATTCCTACATAGTTATATCACAAGTAACTTCCCAATGGGAGTTCCGATAGAATGGAACTTCTTGGTAGTTTACTCGGGCTTCTTCTTATTCGGAGCAAACCCGACTATCACTCCTTTCCAATTAGATTCGGCACCTGTCGCAGCATTCTTATTCGTATTCTCTTTAGCACTTCCAATCATCGGAAACATCAGACCGGATTGGGTATCCTTCTTACTCGCAATGAGATATTACGCAGGTAACTGGGCGGTAAGTGTATGGATGTTCAAAGAAGATAGTTATAAAAAATTGGAGAAACTTACTAAAACTTCCGGATGGTTGTACGACCAATTGGATATGTTCTACGAAAGAAAAGTTTCTGTAGGTTTAGTGAGTAAGGTAATGGCATTCAGGCTCATGCACTTACATGGAAAGGCTTTCCAAAAAATAGTACCAAAGGCAGTTAAAAACTTTGAAAAGTACGAATGGGTAGAAGGCGAACTGGTAGCAGGAATGGTTGTCGGCTGGAACTTTGGAGAAGGTCACTTACATAGTGAACAACTACTTAGATCCGTACAAGCACAATGCGGATTCAAAGATGAAGAACTACGTTGTATCTTTATAGAAGGTCAACCATTAGGAAAATCTACTATTAACTACAGGATCCATGACGCTGAAAAAGGATTAATAGAGGACGGAAAGATAGAAGTCGCCGATTTGAAGGAACTCCAACCTTGGCCGACTAAATAATGGATTTCACTTCCGAAGAATATGATATTTGTATCATAGGATCCGGCCCGAACGGATTGGCAGCTGCCTCCGTTCTGGCAGGTTCTGGACTTTCAGTTTTAATATTGGAAGCTTCGGATACGATAGGCGGCGGCTTACGAACTAAAGAATTAACCTTACCGGGTTTTCATCATGATGTTTGTTCCGCTGCTCATCCTATGGGAATTTTATCTCCCTATTTAAAAACACTTCCTTTGGAAAAACACGGACTCAAATGGATAGAACCGGAAGCTTCCGTAGCCCACCCTTTGGACGGAGAGTCAGCAGTATTACTCAAACTTTCCTTAGAAGAAACTGCAAAAGAATTAGGAAAAGATAAAAAGTCCTATATAAAACTGATCTCTCCGTTTTTAAAAAATCCGGAAGGACTTTTATCCGACGCGTTAGCTCCTCTTGGAATTCCAAAACATCCATTTTTATTAGCGAGGTTCGGATTACTAGGATTACAACCTGCAAAATCACTCGCAAACTCTTGGTTTAAAGAAGAAAGAGCTAAGGCATTATTCGCAGGTTGTGCCGGACATGCGATCTTTCCATTGGAAAAGTTCTTAAGCGGAGCTCTTGGACTTTTGTTCTCTTTGACTGGACATGTTCGTTCTTGGCCGGTAGTAGAAGGTGGATCCGCGATGATCGCAAAATCTATGGAGTCTTATTTAAAGGAACTCGGAGTAAAAATCAAAACGAACTATAAAGTATCTAGTCTCGCGCAACTCCCAAAAACAAAGGCAATCCTATTTGATACAAGTCCGGACCAACTGGGATCGGTTGCGGGAAATACATTATCTTCCTCTTATATTCAAAGGATCTCATCTTATAAATACGGACCGGGAGTATTCAAGATGGATTGGGCCTTAGATGGACCAATCCCTTGGAAAGACCCGAATTGTTTAAAAGCTTCCACAGTCCACGTAGGTGGAAAACTTTCCGAAATTGCTAAGGCAGAATCGGAAGTCTGGTCAGGAAAACATCCGGATCGTCCCTATATGTTGGTAGTCCAACAAAGCCAATTCGATCCAACAAGGGCCCCCAAAGGTAAACATACAGGATATGCTTATTGTCATGTTCCTTCAGGTTCCACAAAGGACATGACCGAAATTATAGAAAATCAGATCGAAAGATTCGCACCCGGATTCAAGGACGGGATATTGGCCAGACATTCCATGAATACAAAGGACTTTTACTCTTATAATTTAAACTATGTAGGTGGAGCGATCACGGGCGGAGCGGCGGACCTTCCTCAGGCATTCTTTCGACCGATCGCAAGAATGAATCCATATACCACCCCTAATCCTCATATTTATATTTGTTCCGCATCCACACCTCCCGGAGGAGGAGTGCACGGGATGTGTGGATACTACGCAGCCAAAGCAGTATTAAAAAAAATTCATAAACTAAAATCGATTCGTTATTAAAAATGAAACTAGAAACTTCCGGATCCAGAAGACTGGACAATAAAACAAAAAACAGGAACGCGATCCTAAACGCAGCACGTAGAGTTTTTGCTACGATCGGCTTCGAGGCATGTTCCACTCGAGAAATTATCCGAGAAAGCGGCCTTGCTCAAGGCACATTCTATAATTATTACAAAGATAAAGAATCCGTAATGCAAGATATCGCGGATCAATTAGCGGAAGGGATCCGAAAAGGAATTAGAGAAGCGAGAGCAAAAGCAGAGACCCCTTTGGCTTTTTTAAGCGACGCTTATTTTGCAGTCTTTCATGTGATGATGCAGGATAGAATTCATTTAGATTTATTAACGAGAAACAGAGATATTATCCGAGGTTATCTTTTCCAAGGTGGTTCCATGACTTACATCTTAGAAGAATTGGATAGCGACTTAGAAAGAATGGTGCAGAAAGGTGGTTTTCCCGCTCACCCTATCCGGATTACCTCTGTAATGATGGTGGCTGCAGGTTTCGAAGCGATGGTTTTACTTGCAAGAGAAGATGGTTATAATCTTAGAAAATTATCCGATTATTTAGGACTTCTTTTCCAAGGAGGGATCACCAATGTTTCCACGGTGATCCAGGAAGATAGAGAGTTATTGGGGGGTTAAGGATTTCTATATTAGGATTAATCAATTTTTGCACAGATAAATCAGATAATAAGTTTTCGAACCCTTTATCTACCGTCATGGTTATACCCTTAGAAATAGAACCTGCGGCAGCGTAATCTGCATGTAAAAAGGGAGGAATGCCTTGATAAACTTTTCCAGATTCGACTCTCACCGTTCTAACCAATGTTTGGCCATCGTAAAACTCTAATGTTAGAAAAATTTGGAATATAGTATGGCTAAAAAGTCCAGTCGTATTATCCGGATGAAATTCATAACGAACATCATTGATCTTTACCGCAATCGTCTTTATATCCGGATGTTTTGTAAAAAGAGAATCAATTACGATAGCGTTTTCAAACTGAGCTTTCGCTCTTTGCTTCATTGCTTGTTCGAGTGCTTCCCCTATATTGAACGAAGTAATCATTGTGCCGGGATATGAATAGTCTCTTATTGATTTTGGAATTAAGATCGCCACTTCATGAGGATATTGCTCCTTATCTGTTTTCAAATTTTCCGGTTTCTGTACAACTGAAACTGTGCAGTAATTAAAATCTAAAAACAATATTATAAGAACAATTGATCTAATAATCGATATGAACATATATTTATTCATTCAATTTCTACCATTCAAATTTCTACCCCGGGTCACTTAATCCGGATTAGACTTCTCTACTTTGAGCTCTTATGAGGGGTATTCGTACTTGTGCCCATATTTCTGTCCAAGAAAAGATCATCAGGAACCAAACGGCAGGACTTATTACTCAAATAGCTCGTAAAAGAATCAAAGTCTACTGCGACTCCTAAAAATTGGATCACTAAAGCACAAGTGTCCACATCGTGCTTTTTATAATATTTTGATTCATCTAGATTAAAAACCGCTTCATCGATAAAAGAAGCATATATAACTTGAGCAGCTACGTAGGAATCCAATTGAGATCCAGTATAACCTTGGTCAGTAAAGTAAGCTGTTGCGGTCAGATAGTCACCAATTTTCGCTGCAGCCAATAATTTATCTTTCGCAACATCTCCTTTGTATGTATCAGTTAATCCTAATGTATCCACCGCGATACAGTTCGCAATAGATAGTATGATTAGCATTGTGATATAGATTTGTTTCATTGTTTTTCATTTACCTTCGTTAATTTAAATTTATTGCTTTTTATGTGATCAAGATCCGATTTCAAGATCACATGCTGGCTCTTCTTCGCCAGGGCGGTTTTTTTCTATAGTGAATTCTATTTCGAATCCTTTTCTGACTAGTTCAGGGCTTTTAGGACGTTCCCCAATCGGCATCCTTGTCGGATCGGAACCCAAGGTACGCATTGCCGGAACTATTTTCATTCGGACTGAATAACCTTCCGGAAGGTCGAATTCAGGCTCTGCGCCATCTCTCCTTTGATCAGTTATATCATTTATAAGAATTTTATATTGGTTTTTACCTGGCAAAAGAGGCATCCAGTATTCGCAGTCATAAGCAAAGTAATCCCTGCGATCGCCTTCTATAATTTGCCTAAATAGATTTCTATTAAGAAAATCTTTCTTATTTATATAATAATCTTCAGGAGGGTTTACGTTACGTAGAATTCGATCTTTTTCGGTATATGGAAAATAAACATTCGGATCCATCCATTTTATAAGAAAATAATATTGATTTATCTCGAAAAACCACCGATCCGGTTCATAATTTTTTCGATCTTTGTAATTTTTAATTTCGAATTTTAGATAATTTTGATAAAACTCTTTAGGAGTCCATCCTCTATCATAACTCCCCAATCCGGCCAAAGGTATACAACCCAGAGAAAAACATATAGATAAAAAAAAGAGAAACTTTATTTCCATAAGCTTACGTCGATAGCTTTCATAATTCCGCCTCTTAGAATTATTTCTCAAATTCGCAACCTGGCTTATCCATGTGCAACGGAGTTGGCTCAATGGAAAATAAAATACGATCGCCCTTTGTATAACTTATGTATTTGTTTGGATCTATTTTATCTTCAGTTAAAATTTCAGGATTTCTAAAATGAACTCGAACAGATTGGCCAGGCAGAAGTTCTACAACTTTAGTCATGCTACCGCCACCGATATTCGTGCTATTACGATTATAGCTATATACGGAATAGATAGATTTTCCAACTGGAACAGGTATATAATATTCGCAGCCCGAAATGAAATTAAATCTTGGAGCAGACTGAACGACTGGTGGAAGTTTTTCCCAGTTCGAATAAAATTTTTTCCAATACCATTCCTCCGGTTGTAAACTACGATCTGGCAACCAATCATTTCCTAAAAATATTGTAAGATAATAAGTCTTCTTATCTCTTTCCGAAAGAAAAAGACTTGGTTGAGAATATTGAGATTCAGGCCCAAGATCCGGAAAATTAAATCTCAAGTAAGTACTATCGAAACTTTCAATATCCCAATAGTTATAGTTCGGCCCGATCGGACCGCAAAATAGCCCATTCAAAATGCTCCAGATTAGAATAGAACGAATGAGCATTTGTTTATAATGAAAATATAAACTACTCATTCTATAAACTTTCTCTGCCATCAATTTATACCTAAGGTTCGATCCCAAGATCACATACTGGTTCTTCTTCACCAGGGCGGTTCTTTTCTATCGTAAATTCGATGATGAAGCCCTTTCTAGTAAGTTCAGGATCCGTGGAATACCAGCCGGTAATACGGTTTAATGGATCAGATCCCTTGGTTCTCATGGCAGGAGTAATTTTCATTCGGACAGAATGATCTTCTGGAAGATCAAATTCGGGCCAAGCCCCATCCACTCTAACATCACTTCGATCAATTATAGAAAGATCGTATTGATTCCTACCCGATAAAAGAGGCATCCAGTACTCACAATCGTAAGCGAAGTAATCCCTACGGTCTCCATGAAAAAATTGATCAATTTTACTTCGGGTAAGACCGTCTTTTTTATATTTATAATAATCTTCCATAGGATTGATGGCACGAGGCATCTTATCCCCCTTACGATACGGGAAATGCACATCTGGATCTAACCACATTAGGATAAATCTATAATTATTAATTTTATAGAATATTCTTTCCGGTTCATAATTTTTCCTATCTTTAAAATTCTTAATTTCAAATTTAAGAAAATTATTCTTCGGATTTACAATCTGTTTACCCCTGTAATATGCAGGAAGACAATTTAAAAAAATTATAAAGTTTACTAAGAGCAATGGAAGAATCTTTATTTTCACAAAGTTCCCCCACATGTCCGGTTAGCTGCCTTTCCGGCTTTAAGTAATAAGCCAACCGGGATATCCTTTTCCCAGAGTATCTTTATTCCATATCCAATAAAATCTGCCCCTACGGACGACCAGTCATGATCTAAAATTCCCTTAACAGTACCTGCATAGCCTAAAAATTCAGATATCCGATCTACCGCTATGTAGCTGCCAAGTTCAAGGTAGCCTAAATATCCGAAGTATCCTCCCACAGCAGCCACCTGGCCCGCGACTGCATAACAAGCAGCAGTTCTTGCGTTCTCTTCATCCCAATGTATATTATTGAAACTTGATTTAGAGTATCCACCTGCTATATATGATTGTATGGTAATAGGAGATAATGAAACTAATGCTGCCGCAGCGCCTACCCCGCTATAAACCAAGACAGGTATGAGATAACTCACAAGTAGTGCAGTCGCAACTGCAAGTGCGAGAGCCGTGGTCACCAAAGCAGACACAACTGATAATGCGGCCATGGCTACATAAACCACTGTTCCTGCTACGGATGCAGCCAATGCGGCTGCCAAGGAAGCAGCTGCAACTCCTGTAACTGCTGCCACAACTGCGAGTGCGGCACCCACAGTAATAGCGGTTGCAGCCACTAGGGTAGCGGCTCCTAAAGCGACGATCCCGGCTCCCAATGCAAGTCCGATCCCAGTAGCTACAACAGCAACTGCTGCGATGGAGGCGACTGCGCCTATTCCCAAGGCAGTTCCTATCACTGCCATAGGATTGATTGCAAGCGCTACTCCTAGTCCTGCATCACTCCATCTCTGGGCACTCACATAAAACGCATTTTGAAAGAAGCTACTTAATGAAATGCTAAAGTTTAAAAATCCGAGTCCGTTCCTATCAAAAAAGCTACTCAAGATACTATTCCCGCTCGGATCCGTGTATTTAATTGGATTTCCCTCGGTATACATGTACAGATCCATTCCCATCGGCCTTGTTGTGTCCATAACCGAGTCTGCCTGTAAAAATCTACCGATCAAAGGATCGTAATATCTTGCTTTGAAATAGTATAGACCTGTTTCTTTATCTTCTTCTTGTCCGTTGTATTTATAACGGAACACATCCGGTCCTGAGGAATCGTTTCGCTGGATCTCACCGTATGGTTTATAAGAAATATGTGATGCTCCTCCCTGGTCCCCGCCTGCGATCCGATTTCCATTTCCATCTGTGGCCATTGTGATGGAGCCTAAATGATCCGGATGAAGGAATAAAAATCCACCAACGGGAAGCCCCGCTCCGGAGCCTGGTCCTCCGGGTTCATATGGAGTATTTACATTCGGAGTATTTGAATCGAACTGTGGAGGAACTAACCAAGGTGGATTTCCATTACCACCAGGCATCAATATAGAACAGTTAGAAAAAGAAACGATCAGAATCGGAGAAGTAAATTTTAAGACGGATCTCCAGAGCCCTTCTCTAAAGGAAAGAAGCCCGAATCCTAAACCTAATAGGATTGTAATATACAAAAATCCTAAATTAGTTCCCGGAACTAAAAATAGATATTTAATCCCTCGGATTGAATTATCTTTTGTTGCCCAGGCTAAAGTTTTCCAAGCAGTTTCTAACCTCGAACCTCCCGAAGAAATGCCATCACCTTGGTAATTTACAAGTACCGCATCCGTTCTGGTCCATTGTGCCACCAGATCTCCGGAATTTCCCCGGAAATACAATGTATGTTGGGGAGATTTTCCTGGAGAGATCGAAACCTCATACAATCCGCCTAAACTGATTGTTTTGCTGGAATCACTTGATTTTGTTTTTCTGATCCTGGTTCCTGAAAAATCATAATCAAATCGAATACTATCCTGATCCTCCGTTTGAATCTCTCTTAATTTTTGGAAAGGATCATAATGGAAATTTTCACCATTTCGAGAGATAATATTTCCGGAACCATCATAAGAATATTGATAGGATTGATTTTGCCCTGTTACCTTAGTGACCGCATTTTTATGAGAAGGATTTTCGTAAGTATAGGATAAATTTCCTTTTTGGAGTAATCTTCCGGAATCAGAATATGTATATTCTTCCGTTCCATAAACTCCGGAAGCCGCAGCCAACCTATTTACCGAATCATATTGGAAGTTTTGTGTCCTGCTCGGATTCTTTTTATCTAAAATAGAAAGATAATTTCCGAACTGATCGTAATTATACTCTATACTTTGGTAAATTTCAGTATCTTTAACAGAAACAAATCTGCTAGGTCTACGTTTTATTAAATCATAATATATATCCGTTCTGACACCATTTCCCAATTTTCTCTGGATCTTAAGCTCTCCATCTTCTATGATAGGGCCTTGGTATTGAACAATCGGGAAATCGGAACCGCTTCCATCTCCAGGAGTCAAGGTAATCCCGGAAAGAAATCCTGCCTCGGAATATAAGTTTTTTGCAATACTTCCATCCGGATAAATAGTTTCCTCTATTTGGTTTTGTAGATTATACTTTTTACGGATTACGAATTTAAGGTCCTCTTCGGTAAGTTTTTTTACGATTAAGTTTTGGTTCCCTCTTAGATCGTATCCGAACTCTGTTGTTCCTAGTGGGTCAGTGACCTTGGTCAATCTTCCGATCCCATTCTCTTTTTCCGGATCATCATATTCGTATGTATAATATACTGCCCCGGTTTCAGGAGAATCTCCTTTAACTTGAGAAACTCTGCCTAAACTATCGTAAGAATATTGAACACTGGAACCATTTTGGTATTTTTGTTTGGTTAATTTTCCGGAATTAGGATCGTATTCATATTCTATCTTGCCCGAATCCGGATGAACAACCTTGGTTTTTCTTCCTCCAAAATCGGTTTCTATGGATGTGATCCCGCTTTCCGGATCTATGATCTCAGAAATCCTTCCTGTAGGATCGTAAGAATAACGTGTAGTTTTCCCTAGCTGTGTGGAAGAAATTACCTGGCCAAGGTTATTTCTCTCCTCAACGATTTCCTTAATTAGATTTCCGTTAAGAAGCTCCCTGGTCTTAGAGACCAAACCTGAATTCTCGGATTCGATCACTCTGCCGTCATTTCTTTCACTTTTGGTTTGGTTTCCTTCCTGGTCATACGTATAATCCGTCCAGGAGAAAGGATTGGATCCTTCTAAGTATGGATCGATTTTCCTGGTAACCTGACCTTCTAAATTCCGGTGAGTCTCTTCTACCAGGACATATCCGTTTACCAGACTGCTTCTTTTTTTAGAAATCTTAGTAATATTATTACTCAAATCTTCCTGCCAGGTCTCACCATTACTACGGCGGAAGATCTTTCGGACAAGCTGATTCTCTAGGTCACCGGTGTTTTCATATTCGATTTTTTCCGACCAATCGTTTTCTCCCGGCAAATAACTTTTGAATGCTCTTCCCTGAGAATCGTATTCCGTTCTGGAAATTCCCCCGTTTTCGTCCGTGCTGGATAATTCCAAACCATTCGAAAAATCATAGGTTTTTGATGTGACCTGCCCGAGACCATTGGTAATCTTAAGGGGATACTTATGTAGAATATTATCATATTCTACAGTGATCAAATTGCCGTTAGACTCTTTTACAAGATTCGGATTCCCATACGAGTCGTAAGCCTGGATTGCCTCGGTTTTCCAAACGCCGGGGCTCATTTCTTCTTTCACTGCGGATATTTGAAAATTAGAATATTCTATTTTTTTATGGGAGACTATTTCTCCATTCTTCAAAACTTGTATGTCTATAGGTTTTCCTAAAACGCCCTCATTCCAATCATTCAGATAAGAGACTTTTTCACTGGCAGTAGTCCCATTGATACTCGTATCCTTTCGAATAATATTCCCATATGTATCATAAGTTTTAGTTATTGTAGAAGATTGGAATAACTGTCCTGCTCTGTATGCAGTCTCCAAACTATCCGTTTCTAAGATTTGTATTCCACCGTTTTGGGAAAAAGATTTTTGGAAATTTTTATAAGATTCTGAAATTTTGATCCCATTTTTGAATTTTGTCTGAGCAGTAGAAATTCCAGCAGCTTCTAAATAAGGAGAATCATATTTGGTTTCCGTAATTGAATTGGAGATAGTATTCTTCTCCTCCACCTTCTGGAACCCTAGATATCCGGAATTTCTGAACCCACCTCTATACAATCTGGAAAAGAAATACTTGTATGAATTTTCTCCAAAAATCGTAGCCCCCGCCCTTTGTGTAAGTTTGGTTATTAGAAAATCAGGAAATACTAAAGGGAGAATTTCAGGATGATTCGGATCATATAAACCCAATCCATTAGCCGTCGGATGATTTTTAGAAAGGGAATATTCTAACTGAACACTTACATTTCCTTCGGAAACATAAGAACCATTTTCTATCTTGGTCAAAAGCCCTTCAGGAACTTCGGAATGAAATCTCAAAAGATGTAATTCTAAATTAGACTCATGAGGAAACTGACGGTAGCCAACTGTTTCCACAAACGGAATACTGGAAGGCAAGGAATACTGAAGAGGTTTTTTATCCCCGTTCAAACCCAAAAGTTCAGGTTTACCGTCCCCATTGATATCTAAGGGAAGAAGGTATCCTCCAGTCACCCAAGACTCGTCTCCATCCGCGGAATAAAATAGATTTCCACCCGAATCCGTTTTAGAGTAAGAAACTATCAATTTAGACTCGGATGAATCATATCGAATGAAATCCGCTCTTCCATCTCCGTTTAGATCTATGAATTGTTTTCTATTTCTCCAATTGAAATATGCGTTGTCCGAAGTACTTCCGTTGGTGTTTACTGAGGGAAGATAATCTTTCAGATCTATAGAAGTTTCATAATATGTTATATTCGTAATATTTACTGAAAAATTCCTAGTCGTTATAGTTTGTGGAAGGGAATCCTCATCCTCATTATCCGGTTCTTCTATGGTGCTTACATTTGCTCTTAGAATATCCGGAACCCCGTCTCCATTTAAATCCCTAACAAAATCCTGATTCCAATACAAGGAAAAGCCAGGTAGATAATCTTCCCCGGAAGTATCATAAACTTGTACTGTAAAATATGGATTTGCTAGATCAGAATAATTATAAGTGACTTTATCTTTTACCCCGTCTCCGGTAAGATCTATTTCTACATAAACCTGACTAGAACCAGTAGAATTCTGCTGCTGTCTAGTAGCAAAGGCGCCATTCACACTCACAGTTTGGTAGGCAGCACCACCATTGGTCCTAAACTTTCTTCCATCGAATGGATAATAGTGAATCGTACCTTGGCTTGTAGCTCCGGAGAAAAATGCAAAATCCGGATAACCATCCCCATTCAAATCTGAGATGAATTGGTCCCCATCATTTCCAAAAGAAGATCTGGAGATTTCAGTTTCCTCCAATTCTGCTAAATTTCCGTTCTTAAAATCGTAGAATGTTAAGATCAACCTCGGATCGGAAGTCCCACTGATCCTAAGTAGATCCGGAACCCCATTCTTATCCATATCTACAAATCCTTGGAAAGAATTTCCTGGATCCGTAATATTCAATAATTGTGATTTTTGAAAACCTGAACCGGTAGAAAGATAAATTTGGATCTTAGTAGAAGTTTTTGCCTGTAAAATATCAGTCTTTCCGTCTCCATTTACATCCGCTAAAAAATGAAAAGGTGTGCTTTGCTGTAGATTTTCAGCAATAAGTTCAGGATATTCTACTGAGCTCAGATCCGGACCGTAATACACAATTCCCTTGGCACCGTTTGATTTTAGTACCAAAAAATCAGTCTTACCATCTCCATTAAAATCTCCCGGGAAAATTTTACCCTCGGTGGTGACTCCAATCGGATTCCCCTTGGATTCTCCACTCAAAGAGAGTGGATCTAGGTTTTCAGTATCCCAAGAAGAAAGTTTAGAAACTGAAAACCTTTGGTTGTCCATATTTCCCAAAACACGGACCATCTCAGGACTTCCGTCACCATCTACATCCGCAGGAACTGCAAAAGACATTTCCACACCATTTGTGCAAACATCTTGGAAGCTCTCCACTCCCATCTTACAAATATAGGGAGCAGCGTAATGACTCGCAAGCATACAACCTGCGTCAACAGTACAGGCACAGGCTGCGGCAGTAGCGTCACAGAAAGATTTTACACTCGGGTTAGGAGCTCTATAAGAATTTTGGAATGTTTTTCCGGAAGATTGTACATACTGAGCCTGAATAGACCGAGTCGAATAAGAAAATACGATTGGTTTATAATTTTTACGATGAAAAGAAGAAAGAAACGTTTCTCCGTTTACTGTATCGTAATCAAATTCATATAGCTCACTTAAATTTTCGGAACCGGACGAATCTTTCGCATATACTTCTATTTTTTCTAATATTTTCTTTCGAGAAAGAGGTTTGGTTAAAGAGAAAATTTTCTCTCCAAATCTTTCGGAACGGTCCTCATAGATAAAAAGTATCCTTGCATTTCCCCTGGCATATACGATTTCCTTTGGCAAAACATCAGGAGATTGTAAATTTTCCGAATCGTATCGGATATCATAACCGTTCCCGAACCTATCTCTAACCTTATCTAAATAGAAAGCGATAGGGACTCCATCCGAATCCAATCTAGAATTAGAACCTCCGGAAAAATTTTTACCATATTCGTAAATGACTCCGTTTTTATCTCGGACCTTCCAAACAGAACCGTCGAACTCTGTCTTAGAAAAACTTTCGATTTTGAATTTATAATTTCCATTCGTATCCGAGATCATCTCACCGAATTGAGAAGAAGTGTATCCATCTGAAGAACCAAAATGAACTCCCAGATTCGGATTTTTAGAGATCTGAGGAAATCCACTCAAGGACCAACCCTTCCCTAAAATCCCGGAACCGGAGCCGGAATATTGGATATTTACCGAAGGAACTATATCTCCGGTTCCAGGAGGAACTTGGATAGAAAGCGAAAACCCAGGCTTACCATAAGAATTCACACTGACATCCGGAAATGGAAGAGGGATCTCAGTCTCTAATCCGAATAATGTGGAGAAAAAAGAATAGATAGGACGAATAGGGTTCCAGGCTAAAAGCAGAATCGCACTGCAGAATATAAGAATTACATAATATCTTCCGGTCCTAAACATTAGCTTGCCAAATCCTTCTGTAAATTTCCGGATTTTACTCCGGAATGGAATTAGCCGAGCTGTGAGCAATTCACCTAAAGGTGATCTTTATATATAAAAGCACTAACACGTTTAAAATTTCCTATGTCAAACATAAATATCCCAATTTAGGATATTAAAAGTCATAATATCCACATTCTTTTTTCAAATATCCTGAATCAGGATTCAAGCTAACCTCTTATTTTGGAATTTAGAATCAATATTCCGCATAGATATCCCAATTGAGTAAAAAAACAGAAGTTCCTCAAAGGAACATACAATATTTAAAATATACTAAATTGGGATATTTTGTAGGAATTAAAAATAATTTTCTTTCTTTTTACTCCAGGAAGTCACATCCCATCTAAATAAGATGTTCTGAATTTTCTTTTCGGGCCCTCTTCCGTGTTGTATGTCTAAAAAAATCGCCCTTGTTTTCTGCGGAATCGTCTTCCCTTCTTATCTTTTTGCTTCTGAAATATTATTCAAGAATGGAGACGCTTTTATCGCGGAAGAAGTTTCCGAAGAAAGGGAATATGTCCTTCTTTCCTGGAAAGAGAAAAAATACAGGATCCCTATATCGGAACTCCAACGAATAGATCCAAGGAAGAAGGGCCCGGATTCTTCTTATCGTTATTCCGAATTCAAATTAACGGATGGAACCCAACTTAAAGGTATTTTGATAGATAAAAAAGAGAACAAACTTATCTTAAAAACGGAACTCGGTTTTGTTGAGCTGGATAGATATAAAATCCTCTCTCATAATTTTGACGAAATCTCCTCCGAACCTCCCGTCATTCCTGAAAAATATCTATTAGAAACTTCTAAACAAAAAGACTGGAGGATCGGCCTTTTCGGCTCCGGGTATTATTCCTGGGGTCCATGGGGACAGGCATTTCCTATTACATATGGAGGAGGTGTATTTTTAGAAAGAGATACAAACTCAAAGTTTTGGTTTTACGGAGTTTCTTCCGAAGTCTCGATCGGAAAAGGTAAAAATGGAAACCTAGGTATATGGAGCCAATCCGCTTATTTAGGAAAACATTACGGAAGTTCATCCCCTTATTGGTTATTAGGAGCAGGTTTCAGTAATCTAACTCGGACTGGAGACGAAAACATCTCCGCGACCAGTCCTGATTTCATTTTTGAATTCGGTTGGAATTGGCAAACTGAGTCCAGATCTTCCATTCGACTCGGTATCCGTTCTCAATGTACAATAGAAGAAGGTTCCAATTTTTGCAGATCGGGCCTCCGATTTTCCTGGGGGTTTGCGATATGAGAAAAATATATTTTGTTTTTATAATTCTTTCTATAACCTTACACTTTTTCTTTTGCACCGCCTCCGGTTTATCTGAAATTTTAGGAGAAGAATCTGCCAGAGCGGAATTCGCATTTGTAGCAAAATTAGGTCCTAATTCCGCAGTTCTTTCCTGGAATTGTTCGCATCCTGCAAAAGGTACAATGTATACAAGCGATGGAATACTTCCTAGTATCCAATCATCCAAAACTCATTTTTTAGAATGGAAACATTTAAACGTAAATACTTCTTACAGAGTAATCTTAACCTGCGGATCTCAAAAGATAGAAGAAGGTAGTGTTTTAGAATTCACAACTTGGATCTCGAATGATCCTCCTAAAACAAGAGGGATTTGGATCTTAGGTGGAATTGGGAATGACGGGCTTCCTATCAAAGAAGTGGATTTATTCGATCCAGTGGCGGAGATCTGGTATTCTTCCATTACAAATATTCCTAGTCCCAGGATTCTCGCTTCGATCATTCATCATAAAAACAAAATATATATTATCGGCGGAATGGAGAATATTTCCGGGACCTATATCTCCTCTTCTAAGGTAGAAGTTTATGATCCATATGCGGACGTATGGGAAACAAAATCTTCTTTGCCTTCTGGTTCTATCGGTGCAGTGGCAGGTTCTGTAGGAGATGAGATCTATATTCTTTCCGGTTCTAATTCCAGCGATATGACGAACGGCCCTGTATTTAATACAATTATAAAGTTCTATCCGGAACTTGGAATAAGCGGCCAATGGATCTCTTTTTCTTCGGCCTCTACTATATTCAGCAGAGTCGATATGTCAGGTTGTGCGATTAACGGTATTATTTTTTATACTGGCGGTAGGACTTACAATAGCGGAAGTGCAAATTCAAGCACGGACGGTTTCGCTGCTTCTGCAAACACTACTACTTCTTTTAGTGAGCCTAGTTTAGGAGAATCCAAACATGGAGCTGCTGGGGTTTGTATTTTACCTTCTTCCCAGGATCCGTTTCCTGCTGACGGAGTTTATTTTGCGGTTGTAGGAGGTTCAACGGGTTCCGGAAATGTATTCCAACCCGCGACTTTCATTATTCCCACAAATAGAACTGAGTTTTATCAATTAGGCTCTTCTTCTTTTTCCTTGGGACCGAGTCTCCCTTCTTCTCTATATTTTCCTGCAGTCCAAACTTCTTATGAGACTCGTAAAATTTTTTCCTTTGGAGGAGCTTCTTCCATTAATATTCCTGAAAACACCGTGTATTCTTTGGATTCCGGAAATCCATTAGGTTCTGCTTGGGCAACCCATTCTTTGCCTATGCCAAGAAGAAGATATTCTCATAAAGCGATTCGAATCGACAGATGAAATTGCCGTTTTCAGAATCCAAAATTTTTAGAATAGCAACCTTCTCTATTCTTCTCATCTCTCCATTATTTCTATTATCAGAAGAAGGTAATGTGGAAAGTAAATGGATCCAAGAAGGAAACATCTTATTAGAATCCAAACAATTCGAAGAAGCCTTAATATTGGCAAATTCCATTTTAGAATCGGATCCTTCTAACTCTAAGGCTGAATTTATTCTAACCCAAGCCTGGATCGGGATTGGCAGAGAGGAAAAGAAAAAGGGGAATTTTAATAAGGCAAAAGAATATTTAGAAAATGCTTATAAAAAATGGCCTCTGAATGAAAATCTTCGAAAGGAACTTGCGGAGTTAGAAAATAGTCCTCATCCATATAAAAAATCGCCCACATCTTCCGGACACAATTCTTACATACAAAATGTATTTAATAAAAACACGGAAGATCTAACTGCCAGTATCAACCTTCTCCGCTTAGAAATTGAAAAACTAAAAGGTGAATTGGAAATAGAAAGAAAAGAACGCGCGAAAGAAAACCCAAATGAGATCATCTTTTACTGGGTCTATTTGCTTTTAGGAATACAAATTGTGGCCTTATTTGCAATATATAGGAAAATATAATATTCTTCGGCCCCAAACTTTCTAAAAATTAGGCACTAAAAGCAACTCCCCTTTCCGCCGCAATCTCTCTGGCCGTTTTTCCATCTTCCGTTTTTAGATCCGGATCCGCACCTTTCTTCAATAATAAAGTAACGATCTGTTCATTTCCCTGTCTGGAGGCTGCAATATGAAGCGGAGAAAAACCTCCATCTTGTGTGAAATTCGGATCCGCGCCATTCTCCAAAAGTAATGCAACTGCATCCGCTCTCCAAGAAGCAACAGCGGAATGTAATGCAGTATTACCTATCGATAATTTACTTTTAGATTTAGCGTGTATGTCCGCGCCCTTCTCCAATAAAAATCGAATAATGGAAAGTTTTCCAAAATGAGAAGCAAGATGTAAAGGTGTCCAGCCATCAGGACTATAAGACTGAACTATACTTGGATTGGAGTCTACGAGTTCTTTAACTCTTTCCTCATGTCCCAAAGCAGCTGCTTCGAATAGATTGAGTGGAATTCCTAGGGTAAGATATGAATTTACTATATCCTCTTTGCCGTAATAAAGAGCGAATAGTACGGGGGTGATCCCTTCCGGATTTTGCTTGGAAGCGAGATCCGGACTTTCTCTCAATGAATAGATAACTTGAGCTTTATGACCGGCGGCGATCATTTGGAACATATCGGAAATCAAGCAATAGGCCTCCGAAAAACAACGAAGGATCATCCATTCTTTTAGTGTTTTGTCAATCCGGTTTCGACCGAAGGTAACGAATTCTACTGGAATTATTCTTTGAGCTGTATCAGATCAAAAGGTTGGAGATCCACAGAGATCGGCGCCGGAGTTAATAACCGATTATCTCTAGTATCGAACATTGTAACACCCGGTTGAGAGAATTGAGTATTGGAAACGTATAGTATTTCGTCATCCGCAAGTAAGATCGTCGTCAAACTCGCATCATAGGAGGAAGGAATAAAAAGTAGAGTCGCCAATTTCTGACCTGTGCTTGGATTAAATACTTGTAATGTTTTATTGAAGGAAGCGTCCAAAACACTTGCGTAACCCAGTTGATCGTTTTTGACCTGCACTCCTAATATATCTCCTCCTGCAGCAGCTTCCGAAAACAAAAAGCCTGAGCGGAAAGTCCGGGAAGAAAGCCTAAATGCCACCACCCCGCCGTCAATCTGGCTCAAAAAACCCATTCTATTTGCCGCGGCAAAAATTATATGAGTCTCCCCGAAAAGTTCCAATATCTGAGGTTTGCCTACCGGGTTTGGAACAGGAAATGTATAAACGGAAATAATAGAATCAGTTACAGTATCTATTTCCAAAAGAAGGGATCCCCAAGGACCAGGTGGAAAATATCCAGTCGGATCATTTCGATCCAATCTTTGTAATACTACAAACAGGCTGGAGCCAACGATTTGTATACCGGACATTTCAGGTAAATTATCCGGAATCGCACTAGGCTCAGAATAACCCCCCAGATCTATCTGTCCTAAACTTGCTCCTGTTAGAGGATGAATAATCCTTAATATTCTAGACCCATAAAGTGATACATAAGCCTTGTTCGGACCTAGGATCGCAATATCGGCAGGATTTGTGCCTGAGCCCATAGACCATTCCGATATGGTTTGGAATCCGAAATTAGGATCCAAAACTTGAATACTATCCCTATTTAAACGATTTAGAATATATACTTTATCGTTCCCGTATCTGGCGATAGCATCAGAATGAATCGGCGTCAATCCAGGATAAGAAAGAAGAAGTTCAGGATTTACTACCTTAAATCTGCCTCCGCTCGCAAAATCCGTGGTCACCACTCCGATATTATTCGGAAGATTTGGAGTTAAGAATAAAGTATATAAAGGTGGTCTTTCTATATCTCCGCAGAAGGAGAAGAAGATAAACAAAGAGGGAAGAATAGTTCGTGATAAAGATCTCATCTTAAAACCTCCCGCTCAAGGTGATAAACCAATTTCTTCCCGGTAGAGGATATCCTACAATATCCTCCACTCTTTTATCTCCCATATTCCTAAGATCTATACTTAAGAGCAGTTCTTTAGGAGTCTTTTCTCCTTTTTTGGTAGGATCTTCTTCCTCGGGAGAAGAATACAATACAAGTGTAAGATATGCGTTCCAAATTTGACGAGCAGGTTGGTAATTTACATATTCATTTGTCCTATCCTTAAAAACTGCTCCTACATACACACCTTCAAATCCAAGTTCCCATCTTTTTCCCCTATATGCGATCGTTCCGGAGATTTCATGTTTAGGCCTAAGAGGAAGATATTTTCCATTTAGATAAGGCGCAGGAGAAGTATTGATCGCTTCTTGGTAGGTATATTCTAATAAAAATTTCCAGCCCTTATATTCGGTCTTATGAGAAACTTCGGCACCGTCAATCCTTGCAGAATCCACATTTTCCGGCCTCAAGGTAAACTGCGAATTCGGGATGAATAGGATCATGTCCTTGATCCTTTTTCTAAAATAGGAAATCGTAATATTAGATTTGAATTCTCCGTTTTTATATCTTCCGGTGAAACCGGCATCCCCATTCTCACTTCTTTCCGGTTTGAGAGAATCGTTTGCTATGATTGTTCCAACTTCTCCGAATAGTTCTAAAAAACTCGGGATCCTATATTGTTTTGCGATATTGGATTTAAATTCCAAAGAATAATTTTCTTTTTCCCAAAACCTCCAAAGAAGTCCTGCTTTAGGATTCGAAAACTCAGTGGTTTTTGTGGCAGAAGCAAACGGATCTTGTTTTCTATACCAAGGTTCGTCGGATTGGAATTTGTCTCTGTAAGAATCCCAAGAAACCCCGGGAGTCAAAACTAGTTTTCCATCCAAAAATCTGAACTCGTCTTCTACTTGAAACGTAGTATAGGTCCTTGTTTTTCCCGGTTCATATTTTAGATCTATATTTTGAGGTGTACTTCTTGATCTTTCGAATGTTTCTCTTTCTATCCCAGCGTGGAATTTCAGAATTTGATAATATTCTAATAAATAGAGTGTAGGAGTGATCTGGAATCCGGACTGTCCCATAAAAGCGGTAGAGTTAGGAGTCCCTTTGGAAAATTCTGATTTCGGATCGAATAGATCGTCGTTCGTAAATGAGGTAAAAGCCCGAGTTTCTAATCTCAATAATCCGTCGAATAAACCTTTTGTATCCGTTCCGAGAGAAGTAGTATTTCTAAGATATCTGCGATGGACTTGTTGTGTTTGGTTGCTTGCAGGCCCGGGAATTCCATGAAATCTATAATTTAGATCATTCCAAAACTTGATCTTGGTCGCTCCGATATCCCCGCTCAGGCCTAACATCCCGGAAGTTCTTTCGTACTGAGCGTTCCTTCTTTTATCGATCGTATCGTCCAGAGGATTAACGAGTAATGTACCATGAGTATTTAGGTAAGAAAAGTTTTGATCCGATTTTTCTCCGAGTAAGAATACACTAGTGCCTATTCCTCCGTAAGTCCCCGTATGCGTTATGCTACCTTTCCCTGTATTAAAACTCCCGGCACCTATATTAACACGAGTTTTAGGAGGACCACCGCCCGTTCTTGTGACTAAGTTCACACTTCCACCGATTGCGGATCCTGAAAATCCGACAGGAGCGCCACTTCTGTAAACCTCTATACTTTGTAAATTGTCGAATGGAAGATCTGCGAGGTTTACTTCTCCCCCTTGCGCATTATTAAAAGGAACTCCGTCTATAAAGATCCTGGATTGGTTCGGGTTTGTTCCTCTAAGAGAAAGAGTTGAGTAAGAACCGAGGCCACCGTATCTTCTGATCCTGACCCCTGCTTCCCTTTCTAAAACATCGGGAAGATTCGTATAACGTGCATTGTATTGATCCAGATCGATAGAAGTCTGGAAGCCAGTCGGGTTCTTTCTGAAATTTTCAGGCTGAGAATTAGAACTGGTCTTTCCCACTACTTTTACAGTGGAAGTTTCAGTCTTCTGGGGCTCTTGAGAAAATATTTGGACGGAAAATAGAAAGAGCCCTAGATGAAGTATTCTGCCGAATTGTTTGGGTCTTTTATACATTGAGGCCTTAACTCCCGAAAGCCAGAGAATTGAAAGCAGCTCTGATAGGTTTTCTGACTCACGCCCGATTCGGACCCTTCCCGTCTTTCGACAGTGGTTTTGTCCGATCGTTTAGGCGTTTACAGCTGCGGGTACAGCTCCGGATTCTCACCGGATTCCCTTTTCCGATCTACTTGCAAAACCAGGTTCCCAACCCAAGTTGGTGGGGCAATCTCAAAAAGGTCTTGCCGCCTCTTGCTTACGCAAGACCGGGCTGCTCCGGGCTCGGACATACGTCCTCGTCCCTCGCTTACGCTCAGGACGCTTCGCGCCCTACACATCCCTGGCGGATGGAAGATTCTCGGTAACCTAGCGCCTTTTTCGAAGACATTTTTCACACAAAGTCACTAAGCCACAAAGTTAAAGAAGGGGTCTTGTTCGAGCTCCAATAGATGGATATTTTCGAATTCACAAAGAAATATTTTCTTGATGTAAGATAAAAATCGGAAAGGATTCACGAATTCGCGATCCGAAGGGAATTCCTTCGGGTCTACCTACATGACAGGGAGCACCGAACTCGAATGAAACGCATTCCATCCTTAAGATTTCTTTTATTAGGGATCTTTCTTTTAACTACCTCATCCTTATCAGCAGCCGGAACTTATTCCGAAGGTTGGACAGTTGCAAAATTGATCCAATTCGAGAGCAGAGGGGTAATCTTTGAATCTTACGAAGGTCTTTTAGAAGTTTATACTATAAACGATTCGGAAGCTTGCGACGAAATGAAAGACGAATGTTTTGTTCCGGCAAAACAAAAGATCGAATTCAGTGTTCGTCCTGAAAATGCAGACGTAGTGAATTTCTTAAGCAAAAGTTTAAACCAGGAAATTTTAGTCCAATACAGAATCCATAGATTGGAGCCTATCGCATTATCTTCTGATTACGAAGTGGTGGGAGCTCAACTCCAAGAGAAGTCCCTTCCTAAAGGTTTGCCAGATAAGATAGTAAGCAAAACTAAAAGCGGAGGAAAAAGAAATTTTTCCGTTACAGGTCGTATTCTAAGTTTAGAATATAAGGGAACTATGATCGGAACCTGGGAAGGATTATATCTGGATGAGACCAGAAATAAAGTTCACCCATTCTCGATCACTGATGAAGAGATCGCAACCTTCGCAACAAGCACTCTTAAATTCGGACTTAGATATTTCTTAGGAGTTTCCGTTGCTTATGTAACCGGCTGGAGAGATTCTCATTATGATATTTATGAGATTAACTTCAAAACCCCTGCAGGCGCGTTGGAGCCGGCTGGCAAAACCCAATAATTCACATTAAGGTTTTATTAAGTGAAAGGCCGATGTAGGAGTTCCTATATCGGCCTTTTTTATTTTAGAGTGTTACGAGAATGTCGCCGTAGGAGTTCCGACATGAAGCGACTTTAATTAAGGATGGAAACTTCCGTCGGACTGGATTTTAGGTCCCTTTCCCGGAAAATCGGATTTAGTTAAAGTCTGGATCAGCTCAGTAGTCTTAGCTTCTGGATCCGGAGCAGGAATTCCATTTTGGCTTAATTGTAATGGATGGATCTTACCTTTGATAAAATTCCCTTGTTTATCCAAGTCTGCCTCTAAGACCAACGAATATCCACCGTATCCTTTTGTAGAGAATACTCTATATCCTAAAAAGTTTCCTAATGAGTAAGCTATTAATTTTCCTTTATACAATTCAAATGCTCTAGGCAAATGAGGTCCATGTCCGATGAATAAGTCTGCACCTGCGTCGATCAAGGCGTGAGAAAGAGCGACTAGGTTTCCTCTATATTCTCCGTAAAATCTTTCCTGCTCATTTTTCACATGCAAAGCTGGTCCACCTTCTGCACCGCCGTGAACTGATATAAAAACCAATTGTGCTTTTTTCTTAGCTTCTTTTACAAGAGCCACACCTTCTTCAATATGGTTCACATGATTATGAGCGCTTTCCATATGGCTGAATCCGATCCAAGCCACGGAAATTCCTTTTGCATTCATATAAGTGATCGCACCTTTTTTTCCGGTATATCTAACTCCGGCTTCTGAAAGATTTTTGCCTGTATCTTCAAAACCTTGTTGGTGAAAATCCAAACTATGGTTATTTGCGATGGAAACGATATCAAATCCAACATCCTTTAGGATTTTTGCATATGATGGAGGAGTTCTGAAAGCAAATATAAGAGGACGATTTATATTTTTAGCACAATGAGGATAATCGGTTAGAGTACTTTCGAAATTCGCAAATAGTATATCTGCCCCTCTCAAACTTGGTTCCACCTGAGAGAACAAAGTGTTTCTAGGATCGGAAGGAAGTTTATTCTCCGGATAATTGGTTCCCATGACCAAATCTCCCACCGCTTTGATCTTCAAAGTTTCAGGTTCTACAGATTCAATCGGCTGGCATTGGGAAAATAAAAGAGAGAGCCCTAAAAGAGAGGACAATGTAAGGATTCTATACATAGGGGAAGGATTTTAGAAACCCTATCCCTGGCAAAGCGGTTTTTCTTAGGTTAAAGCCCCTTCTTAAGGACCTACAATAACTACAGGAGTAGTAACTATTACAGGAATAACTCCAATAAGTAAACCTTCGGGAAGATTTATATCTGAACTAGTGCTGATAGCTCTGAATTCAATCACACAACTGCCAGTGAAGAAAAACGTGGTAAAAAGCGTCTGAGAAGCGTAACTATTTGAACCAGAAAACATGACTGAAGTAGAATTTTCACTACTCTGAGAAGGGCAATTTATATAATCCATAGAAGCTTGCAGAATAGACTCCGAGTTTCCGCTCCACTCGGAAGGGATAGGAGATTTGATAGAAGCTGTAAATGACCCATTTTGGTTTTGCTCTAAAGTCAAAACGGGAGGATTAAATTGTAAAAGATAAGGACTCGAAATTACTCCGAGCACTGATAATAAGGCTGCGGCTTGTTTATCCGGATCCTTTTTTTCTTGTTCAGAAAGACCCAAGAACTCTTTGCCCACATCTGTCCCTGTAAGCACAAGTCCACAACTTACGTTATGGGCAATGAGCATAAGGAAGATAAAACTTGTTATAAATTTTTTTCTAAGGGGAAGAGATATCCGCATCTTCTACGTTTAACAATAAATTTATCCAAAAAGCAAGCCTTAAAAATCGGATCAGGTCCCCATTTTATGTCGGAAAACCCCGTAAATCACCGATCCTTATAGTATGCAATCCATTCCTTGCAATACTTGTTCTAATTTGGAATTTATACCACTTTTCTCCAAGGCCAGCCCCAAAGGTGAGATATTCCAAATAGTAGAATGCAAAAAATGTAAATTAGTTCAGGTCAATCCCCAACCTAGCTTGGAAGAAGTTTCCAAGTATTATGAAGATTCTTACTTCACCCAAAGGACTGACAGAGGTTACGATAATTATTATTCTGAAGAAACCAAAAAAGAGATCGCAAGGGTATTCAATCTAAATCTGCAAGATTTAGGTTTCTTTGATTGGGAAAGATTATTAGGTTCCGAAAGATCTGCATTAGATGTAGGCTGCGCTGCAGGTTATTTTTTAGATTATCTTAAGAGCAGGAATTGGAAAACCAAAGGTTTGGATATTGCAAGTGGACCTGTTCGTTTTGCGAAAGAGACATTAGGTTTGGATGTGGAACAAAAAGATTTTTTGACCTGGGATTTGGAAGGAAAAGAAAAATTCGATCTGATTACTCTTTGGGCAAGTATAGAACATCTTCATCATCCCAAAGAAACACTTCAAAAAATCTTAAAACACTTAAAGCCGGGAGGAAGGATGATACTTTCTACCTGCAGATATGGAGTTCTTGCAAAATATCTGGGACCTAAATGGAGATATTTAAATGTTCCAGAACATCTTTATTATTATAGTTTGCCTGGTATTATTTCTTTAGGAAACGAATTGGGTTATATCCCACTCGAACATATTTCATATGGAAGTGGACTTACTGCTAAAAAGGGATCCGGGATCTTCTACAAAACTTCTAAGAAGGTAGCAGATTGGGCGGTCAAAAAATTTGACCAAGGAGATATGATGGCGGTTTGTTTCGGAGTAGCGAGATAATCTGATTTTAGTCGCGGCTTAAGGAGTAACGTTTACTTGAAGATCGCCGATATCGGTCCCAACGGGCAGAGCAGTTCCGTTGGAAGATATTATAACATGCTTAAACAATCCGCTTGTGACTATGCCGCAGGAAAAACTGATTCCCCCTCCGCCTAAAGTTAGAGGGAAGATATCATCACTAGCAACCATATATGTTTGACTTGGAGCCAAACACGAAGAACTTCCGGTCCATTGTATCCCAAAAGTAAAGTCTCCGCTTGTACCACCCGGTGCTGCCTGCGCCCCTAAATTTAAACCGACGACTGCAGTGCCGCCGCCAGGCCAGGATGCAAGCGTAATGGTATACAACCCTTTTCCAGATGCAGCACTAAAACTGAGTGTATTTGGATTAAATCCAAGTATTCCAGATGAGCCACTGCCGCCACCCTCACTTAAACCTAGAGCCGCAAGTATAGCGTTGGAATTATCATCTCCGGAAGCGCTTTTTGCCGCTTGTTCGGATTGATATTCCAAAGCAAGACCGCAATTAAAAATAAAAACGAATGAGAATAATATTATAAATTTATAAACTATCCCAAAAGAAGAATTAAGTTTCATAAGCCCGTTCCAAACGACCAGTTTTCTAACTATATAAGGATAATCACTTGAAACAAGTTGTATTTCAAAAGAAGGGAATTTATTATCGATTTGAAAATATTTTTCATCCCCCATTCGAGGGATGCGGAACATTCATATTTTTTAATATTATTCGAATCAAAGGAATCGATGAGACATGATGGCGATTTGTTTCGGAGTGGGGAGATAACAGTTTAAAAATTGCGCGATTCTTAAGGTGTTATAGTGATGTTCAATGTTCCCAAAACTGTGCCATTCGCTGGAGCGCCAGTACCGAAAGAGGAAGAAACGGCATACTGAATAGTTCCTGTTCCGACATTACTACAAGAGAATGTAATTCCTGACTGCTGAATCGGATAAAAAGAATCACTTACCATTGACACTGTATTAGGAGAAGGAGCCGGGCAACTCGCTGTTTTTGGAACCCAGGTCCCCACCAAATCAATTTGGCCACTACCTGCCAATGGCCAAGTTGCAATGGTAAGCGAATAAGTTGTCTTTCCAGACGCGGCAGTAAAAGAGATATTAGATGGTGAAAAACCGATCATACTAGAAGCTCCACCACCTGTAGCGCCTCCCCCGGAACTCAATCCAAGTGCGGCTAAAACAGGGCTATTATTATTCTCTTGAGATGCCTGAGCGGCCTCTTCTTCCGCTTGGTATCCTAAAGCAAGTCCACAATTTAAGGCAAAGGCAACAAATAGAAATATTATAAATTCATAAAGTATAGAATTGGAAGAAAAACGATACGACAACATAGGAGAATTCCCCTTACCAGTATGATAAGCGAATATCGGGCCTATACACAAGTAGGATTTTCGTAATGGGAAAATTTATTGACTGAAAGTGAGAGACCGCATCCCTCATTGGAGGGATGCGGCAGTAGTAAAGGTCAGTGTTTTTCTTTGCCGGATTCTTTTGCAGGAGGAGGAGTATCTTTTACTTTGATGATCTTAGTCGCGAAGATCACTTTATATACTTCCTTTTTCAAAAGAGTAAATTCATGCTTTTGCCCGTTGGAATCTTCCGTTTCCAGCTTAAGGGAATCCACATCTTGGCCAACTACTCTGGCTTCAGTTGTTTTACCGGTTCTCAAAATGATCATGCTGTAATTTTTACCTGCATGCTCCGCCGGGCTAGTTTTATCCAAATACTTACGTAGAGCATCTTCCAATTCTTTTTCGGTCTTGGAGAAAAACTCTGCATGAGCTCTAGTCTTTTCTTCCTCGAAGAATTTTTCGTATTGGTCTTTATGAACAAATCTGGTTCCTAAATCACATTCATTAACAGTTACTCTATAGAATACAACTGTGCCGAAAAAACCGGTGAAAAGGTTCAGGGTCGCCTGCCATCCATTCACTGAATGTTCTGCGAAGTAAACCTTACCTTCTTTCTTTTCAATCTCAATATCCCTCGAACCAGGGATACGCCATAGACCATAAAGAGCGAACCAACGATTATAACGTGTTAGTTCCTCGCAGGGTTTACTCCCTACTTCCAGGCCCAGTTTATCCTCTCCTGCGAATTCTATCCTTTTATCTAAAGTACAGTTTTGGAGAAATAATGCGGTTATACCGATTAGGGTAATAATTTTACAAAAATTCGAATATCGTCTACTTGGAAGCATACGACATGTTCAAAACGCTATAATAACGTAATCAAACCTATTTTAATTCTTTACGATTTTTTTTGGGGGAGTGTAGAAGTTTTTCTGATTTTAGGATCTGTATTTAAAGCCACTGGCCATAAAGTCTTCTTCTTTGGTTTGTCCTTAAACAACCTTACAAAAAAGTAAAATGGCACTGCGATTGCCAGAAACAGAAAAAGGTATCTAGGAAGAGTGGATTCTAGAATGGATTCTCGTATTAAACCTAAGGCTCGTCCCTCATTCTCCGGGATCTTATTTCGATAATCGGAGCCGTATTCATACGCATAAACTTTCAATTTCAGTCCTCTCCAAGCCTTTTCAATCGGATTCAATCTATTCTCAAAAGCGGATTCTGAACTTACCCGATCTAACTTTAATACGCTACCAAGCATTGCGCTTATCAGAAAAAAGCAAAATGGAATTCCTACCAAAAGAAGGAATAAAGGAGATGAAGATCTGTTACGAGATGGGACCTTCTTTATTTGCTTTTTATTCTTTGGTTTTGCAGAATTCATCACTTAAAACTTTGACTGCTCGGATACAAGCTTCCTCTATTAGTATCGAACGAAAGTCCTTGCTTTTCCAAGGAGTTTTTCTAAAGTTCAAAAGAATTCCAAACATGCGACATATTCGTTTCCTTCTTCTTATCTTATTAACCTCCTGCACAACCGTTGGATTTCATAGGTCCTCTGTGAGAGATACATATGAATACGGAAAAATGAAATTCATCCGAGTCTGTGTCTGGAAGGACGAAAACGTCTCCAAGGAAAGAATGAATTATCTATTCGATTCTTGGAATGAAGAATTAATCTTATATAATTTGCAAGCAAAGGTAGCTCAGGTAAAGGATTGGCAAAGACCTGGGTGGACAGGCAAAGCAATCATGGAAGAACTATATAATGCAGAACTTCCCGAGGGTTGTGATCGGATCTTGGCATTGGCAGGAGTTAGATTCTCCGACATTGCATACGAATTCGCCTCTTATATACTAGCATTATTTTTCATACCTACATTCGAAGTTTTAGGGGCAGTGGATAGTCCCACAGGAACCAGGGGATTTGTTTTAGCTCATACTGCATCTTTAGGGCATTTACTCGTAGGCGGAGCCTCCAATACTATAGTTCACGAAGGATATCATCTATTAGGATGCGGACATGCATTTTATCTTTCAGAATGTTACGGGCAGATCAAAGAACTAAAAACAACCTCAGAAATTGCAGGAGATTCTTTTTTCCCAGCCACTTATCCTGGAGGAGGGTTCATCACTTCCAGGAAACAATTGAATTATTTTTTTTTAGGGCGTTAAACGTTTAGATCCGCTCTCTATTTCTGATTCCTACTTTAATCAAATCGAGCTTATAAAAACCTGGAAGAATGAGCCAAACTTCCGAGAAAACTAAGGAACATTCATCTGCCGGACTCAGTGAAGAAACCTTAGGTTATCTATACGCTCTAGCAGGAACAGTATTATTCTCCTCTAAAGGAGTGATCGTAAAGCTAGTTTATAAATTTGGAATAGATTCAGTCACAGTTCTTGCACTCAGAATGATATTTGCCATCCCATTCTTTGCATTTGTTCTATACCAAGAATCCAGGAAAAGTTCGGACAAACCAATCTCTCAAAAAGATTATGCGATCGTAGTTTTACTTGCATTCATCGGTTATTATATGGCTAGTTTTTTCGATTTCTGGGGTTTAGAATACTTATCCGCCTCTATGGAAAGACTTGTCCTATTTACATTCCCTGCACTTGTTCTTCTTTTAGGTTTTGTTTTTTTAAAGAAGAAGGTTCACAAGATCGAGATCTACTCCGTGGCTCTCACATACTCAGGCATATTATTGGCATTTTTACCTGACGCGGAAGCCCAAGGAAAATCCGCTTGGATCGGAGCAACCCTAGTGTTTCTTTCTGCTTTAGCCTACGCAGTCTATTTAATAGGAAGCGGGCAGATGATCCCTAAACTTGGTTCTCGAAAATTCACCGCACTTTTGATGATCTGGTCTGGAGTTTTTGTATTAATTCATTTCTTCTTCACCAAAAATTATGAAATCCTAATACAACAACCTTTGCCTGTCTATGGTTATGGATTTGCCTTAGGATTTTTGACTACGGTAGTTCCCGCATTCTTAACTACAGCCGGTATCCAAAGGATAGGTTCCAATAAGGCATCCATCGCAGGAAGTGTTGGCCCGGTCTTTACTTTATTTTTAGCAGCAATTCTCTTAGGAGAGATCATCACCTGGGAAAATGTGGTCGGAACAGTTATCGTTCTTTCAGGAGTGTTTTTGTTAGGAAGAAAGAAAAAGGCTTTGGAGTAAAAACTCCTCAACCTTTGATATCAATCACAAGCATTGCCATATCGTCTCCGAAAACACCTTCTGAAAATTGGAATACATCGGAGACAACCTGATCCAAATATTCATCTAAATTCCCAAGATCTCTATGCTGAAGAAGTATGTCTTGAAAACCCGGAAGATCCAAAATTCTACCTTCCGCATTGAATACCTCATACATTCCATCGGAATAGAATACTATTCTATCATCTTTTTGTAATTTTATAGATTCATTAAAATATTCTATAGAATCAAAGATTAGAAGAGGAAGATTCATACCTTTCAATTCCATCTTCTCTTCACCCCTAAATACTACAATAGGAGGATGACCAGCATAAGAATAGACGAGCTTCTTCTCTAATGGAAAAAACCTGGCCCATACTGCAGCAATATGGTGTTCTACCACCATCGGTTTTAGATCTTTTACAAATTGTTGGATACCTTCTGCAGGAGAAAGACCTGCTTTTGCATGATGCCTAAAAGAAAGGACTGCCATTCCGGAAACCATTGCAGAAGAGATCCCATGACCGGAAACATCTCCGAATAAAATATCCAACACACCGTTCTCATGTTGAATATACGTTATAATATCACCTCCCACTTTTTCGAATGGGCGGAAATAACTATCCATTTTATAAAAAGGTGAACTAGGAAATTCTCTGGAGACTAAGGATCTTTGTGTGAGACGGGCTAATTCCAGATCATGGTTCATTCTTTCATAAAAATCATTCAGATCTGATTCTCTTTTTTGTCTATCGAATGCCAGAACGATCAAGTCGCCTACCAGTCTGAGGACATAGATATCCTCTTCCGTCCAAAGTTTTTGACCTTTTACCGAATCAAATCCGATAAAACCAAGTTCTTCGTCCCTTGAGGAAAGACCTACCACTACTAAAGAACGAGTTCCCCTTCTTTCCAAAAGATTTCTTAAGGAAGCATGTGTAGAAGGAACATTATCCAAAGAATCATAAACGATATGACCCTTATTACTAATTGTATCGTAATCCGATTTAGGAAATGTTTCTATAGGAAGATTTTGTAATAGATGGATCCTATGTTCTATTCCATCAGCACACCATTCATTCGTATTAGAAATGGTAAGGCCTGCATGAGTGTATAAAAATAAAAACGCTCGATCTGCTCCGCAGAATTTTCCGAGTTCACCTAAAGCATGATTCACGGCATCAGTGGTGTTTCCCGGTTCTACACTTAAAAAATATCGGGAGAGTTGTGTGAGTAAACTTTCTAAAGCGATTGTTCTTTTCAGCCTGGATTCCGCAGCACGAATCGAAGTTACGTCCTTCTGCACTCCCCAAGCTCTAAGTAAAAACCCATTCTCCACTACACCCAAAGCAGTGCTTAAAAAATATTTACGTTTTCCTCTTCGATCTATCTCTTCAGATTCGCTATCGTGTATCTTATAACCGGAACGAATAAATTCGTTAATACCGAATATATTCATCTTATTAGTCGGTCCAACAAGATCTTTTAAAAGAACACCTTTGATCTCTTCTGCGTTATGATACCCATAGATCCTTGCCATGGTATCGTTGCAATGAGTGAGTCTTGCATTCTCATAGATCAATTTGCACTGTTCCTCTATTGGAAGAGTGATATCTAGAGGAGAATCCAACTCGTAGGACCAGATCCCTTCCGGGGACCTACGAAAATAACCGTCTACCTTCTCGATTTCCTCGAGTCGGGTTTTGTAATCCAATTCCATTCGTACCAGGCGGCCCTTGCCATTTTTCTATTTATTATCGGGTGTGGCAGTCGGGGAATTTTCCCGATTTTTTTATTTTCTGCCCGCCCAATTTGTCCGGGGCCCGCTGTATTTTTATATACGGACCACAAGGAGGCGCCAATGAAAACCAAATATAGAAACTCGATCAACCAAGAAAAAATATCTGCTCTTGCCGAAATGCTCGCAGACAAACTCATCGAAGAAATCCGCAAAAGAGCCTTGGAAAAACACGAAAATTTCCCAAAAGAGGCGGCATAAAACGGAATGTTGTCAGAAAAAACCGATTGCCAAGGGACGTTTTCCTTACAGAATTCCGCTGGTCGGAGGTGGGAATGTCCCAAGGCACTTTTTCAATTTTTCGCAAGATCGCTATTTTTAAGCTGGTCCTTTTCTTCTCTCTATTCGCAAATTCCTGCGGCTATAATGAAATCCAAATACAAGACGAACAGGTCAAGGCGGCCTGGGCCGAGGTATTAAACCAATACCAAAGAAGAAACGACCTGATTCCGAATTTCGTGAATACCGTAAAAGGATACGCGGCACAGGAAAAAGAAGTACTGATCGAGGTAACCAGGGCGAGAGCCAGCGTGGGATCAGTTCAGGCCACTCCCGAAATTCTGAATAACCCTGAGTTATTTGCGCAATTCAATAAGGTACAAGGCCAAATGAGTTCCGCTCTATCTAGACTTATGATCATTGTAGAGAAATATCCGGAATTGAAATCCAACGAAAATTTCCGGGATTTGCAGGCGCAATTAGAAGGAACCGAAAACAGAATTGCGATTGCGAGAAACCGGTATATCAAATCGGTTCAGGAATTTAATATCACCGTAAGAACTTTTCCGAACGTGATCACTGCCAAAGCTTTAGGATACGGGCCGAAGCCTAGCTTTACTGTAGAGAACGAGGCAGAAATTTCCAAACCACCTAAGGTCGAATTCTAAATCTTATCACTACTAAGTTCTATGAAGAGAATCTGGGCATTTCTTCTATTCACATTTATAACCGGACCGGTTTTTTCCCAAACGGTCCCTATTCCGGATTTAGAAGGAAGAGTGACGGACCAAACCTACACACTCTCCTCTTCCGAAATTTCAGATTTGGAAATCAAGTTAGGCAGATTCGAAAAAAGAAAGGGTGCCCAGATCGTAGTATTGATCGTGCCCACCACCGCGGAAGAAACCATCGAAGAATTTTCCATACGGGTTGCAGAATCTTGGAAGATAGGCAGAAAGAATATCGACGACGGCGTGATCTTTTTGATCGCTAAAGACGATCGCAAATTTCGATTCGAAATAGGACGCGGTTTAGAAGCTGCCGTCTCGGATGCCAAAGCAAAACAAATCCAAACAGAATATGTGGTCCCGAAATTTAAGAAGGGAAAATTCTACGAAGGGATCGATGCTGGGATAAACGAACTCTTCAGACGTATCAATCGAGAACCCTTACCTCCTCCGAATCCGGAAGATTTCCGTGTATTCGAAAAAAAGGAAGAACCTAAGGAAGATGGCTCGACTTTCCTTTTTCTTATCTTATTCGTATTCAATCCTATTTTGGCCTTTCTTCTATTCAAATATCGAAAAGCAATCGCACGATATCTCGAAGATTATCAAAAACGGCATCCAGTCACGGATAATCGTTCTATCTGGTCGGATGATTCCGGGAGCAGAAGACGAGAAGAAAAGGAAGAGGATGACCCCCCATCTAAACGCTCTTCTTACTCTGGTTCCGGCTCGTCCTCTCCGCCGGAAGAAAAAGTCCCTTTCCAGGGAGGAAAGGGAGGAAGTTTCGGTGGAGGCGGGGCCTCATCCAGTTGGTAATCATATGAATAAATTTAATAGAATATTAAGAAATCTTACTGTAGGTCTTAGTGAATCCGTATTCTTAAGCCCTCTTGGAAGATATTTCAGCAAAGCCGATCGGGAAGAACTTAGCCAGGCAGTGAAAAAGTCTGAATCTCAGCATAGGGGAGAACTCCGTATTTGTATAGAATCCAGACTCTCGGCCTTGGAAATTTTACAAAACGTAACCTCCGAAAAAAAGGCGATCGAGATGTTTTCGTTCCTTAAGGTTTGGGATACGGAAGAAAATTCCGGAATTTTAATTTACCTTCTATTATCCGAAAAGAAGATCCATATACTGGCAGATCGCGGGATCTACAAAAAAATCGGACAGAACCGATTGGACTCGATTGCTTCCAAAATAGGAGAAGGTTTCCGATCCGGAAAACCTAAAGAAGCCATTTTACTCGGGATCTCCGAACTTACCGTGGACCTAAGCCGCCACTTCCCTGCCGGAAAACATAATCCGAATGAGCTGCCTGATGAACCCTATATCAAGTGATAGGGCTATTAGTACTTTACATTTTCGGAATATAATAATATGAAACGGATTTTTCTTTCTCTTCTCTGCCTTTGTATCGGCCCACTTTTTGCAGATCCTATTTCGATACCTAAACTCGAACATAGGGTCACCGATCTGACAGGAACTCTAACTTCCGAGCAAACCGATTCCTTAGAGTCCAAACTAAAGGCCTTTGAAAAAAGAAAAGGAAGCCAAGTGGTTATCGTGATGATCCCCACAACGGGAGAAGAGCCCATAGAGGATTATTCCATCCGACTTGCAGAACAATGGAAGATAGGTCGTAAAAAAATAGGCGATGGTTTCATCTTTCTCATAGCAAAAAACGATCGCAAGATGAGATTCGAGGTAGGAACCGGACTCGAAGGAGCCGTTACCGATTTCAGTAGCAAACGGATCCAAACCGAGTTCGTCAGACCTTTATTCAAAGAGGGAAAATATTTCGAGGGTATTGAAACTGGGATCGATAAGGTGATAGGACTTATCGACGGAGAAACCTTACCTGAACCGGAGACTCATACCGGATACGAATCCTCCGAAGAAGAGGACAATTTCGGATATTATATCGGAGCCCTAGTCGTCATCGGAATTCTTGCAGGTATCTTTCTCAGGAAAATGTTCAGCATCCTGCAAGCGGGGGCTGCGACTTATGCAGGATATTGGTTCGGAGGTATTTTAGGATTCTCTCTTGAAACTATGCTTCCACTTCTCGTTATATTCTTTGTTCTTCTTTGTATTATATATATAGCGGCCAAAAGTTCCGGAGGCAGTGGCGGAAACTGGTCTTCCGGAAGTTGGAGTTCTTGGAGCTCGGGATCATCCGACTGGGGTTCCTCTTCTTCCAGTGATTCTTCGAGCGATTCATTTAGCGGAGGCGGTGGAGACTTTAGTGGGGGCGGCTCTTCTTCGGATTGGTAGGGCAAAATTGCCGGGAATCTAACCTATTCTTTACTTTAGAAACTTCTAATCTTATTTACCATGGAATAAAGTCCGTTACGTCGGCTCATGGAAAGATGTTTGTCCAAACCGATCTCTTTCAAAAATTCCAAAGAAGCAGACTTGATCTCTTCTTTTGTCCTTCCGGAAAAAACTCTTAATAATAATGCGATCATTCCCTTTGTGATCGCAGAATCACTGTCGGCTTGGATAAATAATTTGCCCTCTTTTTCTTCCGGGACAACCCAAACTCTGGACTGGCAACCTGGCACCAGCCGATCTTCCGTTTTTAATTCCGGGGCCAATACAGGAAGCTCGTCACCAATCTCGATCAGCATCTGGTATCTTTCTTCCCAATCTGCAGCTTCCGAAAACTCGGCGATAATTTCTTTTTGAGCTTCTTCCAGAGTCGGCATCTTTATCCCCAGACCGTTTTTTTCTAGGCTAAAAACCAGGGTTTCCCCGGAAACAAAATAATTTGGAATACTTGTGTTTCGGCAAATCCTTCTAAAGGTGGTCCTCGAGATATATCAGGTGTTTAACTATATTGACGCAGTCATTTTCCTATCAACCTTGGGTTTGGTCTTAGGAGTAGGATTTTACGTAGGCCGAAAAGAAAACTCAGGAGAGGATTATTTTCTAGGAGGGAGGTCTCTTCCATGGTGGGGAGTGGCGGGTTCTCTTTTTGGAACAAATGTCTCTGCAAACCATATCGTAGGTATGCTTGGAATAGGTTACTCTGTAGGCTTTGCTCAAAGTAACTATATGTGGGGAGCCATTCCTGCTTTATTACTTCTTTCTTATATATTTCTTCCATTGTATAGAAGGAAAAAAATTTTCACTCTCTCCCAATTTTTAGGGAATAGATATGGAGAATCTTCTAAACTTCTATATTCAGGAATACTTCTGGTATTAATCGCAATCCAACTTGCCGCAGGACTGTATATAGGATCAAGATCACTTCTCCCTTTCTGGAAAGATCTAGGATGGGAGAATTTAGGATATGCAGAAGGTGTACTGTTACTCGGGATCTTTTCTACCGCCTATACTTGGTTTGGCGGACTAAAAGCGGTTGTCTATACGGATGTAATCCAATCCGTTCTAATATTACTCGCCGGAGTTTTACTCGCTTATCTCACAATCCAACATCCTGCAGTAGGAGGCTGGGAAGGTTTATGGGCCAAAGAAGCTATAACCTCTGCATCTGAAAAAAGAATGGATCTATTTTTACCGAGCGATCACTCCTCTCTTCCTTGGACGGGAGCTCTGACCGGATTATTTTTTCTGCATATATTCTATTGGGGAACGAGCCAATTCATTGTCCAAAGGACTTTAGGCGCTAAAAGTTTAAGAGAAGCAAGGGCCGGGATCTTAGGAGATGGTTTTTTAACTTTAATCATTCCATTTTTCACAGTGCTTACTGGAGTTGCTGCCTATCATCTTTGGAACCAAACGAATTTAGTCTCTGAAGTAGATCCAGACGAAGCATTTTCAAGATTAGTGTCCATAGTCGTTCCGAGTGGTTATGGTTTTGGAGGATTGATACTCGCAGGACTATTAGGAGCTATTTTTTCTTCAGTAGATTCTATGTTAAACTCAGCATCAACATTATTCACTGTTGATTTTTACTCCAAAACGAAAGAGACTCGCTTAGGGAAAAAGTTTTTCGGAGAAAAATTAGAAGACGAAGAAGTAGTTCGCGTAGGTAGAATGTTCCTACTCTTCTTCTCTGCCTTAACTATCTTTTTGGCATTATTTACTTATACTCCAAACTCAAAAGGGAATTTTTTCTTAGAGATCTCTGGTCAAAGTGCTCATTTCACTTTAGGATTACTTTCCGTATTTTTAGTCGGAGTTTTCTGGAAAAGATCTAATTCAAAAGCTGCATGGATCACAATACTGATCTGCCCGGTCCTATCCATTTCTCTACCTTTTCTGTATTCGATTCTATCGTCCGGAATCCCTGAAATTCGTGCCGGATTCGGAGAAAAATTAAATTTTCTGCATAGAGTGTTTATCGTGTCTATTTTTGGGATATTGTCCCAGGTTCTATTAAGTTTAATTTTTTCTAAGAATGAAAGTGAGAATAGATCAAAACCTGGGCTTTATATCGGAATTCCAATAAGAACGTTCTATTTAGCGTTCATCTTTTTACTTGCTCTCGGACTTGTCGTATATTCCAGAGTTGGATTCGGTTTAGATGCGAAAACATGTGCTTGGACAAGTTTTGTTTTTTCAGGCTTATTCTTTTTAGGGATTTCCTTACATAAAGCAAAACGTTTTCCTAAAAACCATAGAGTTAGAGGATTTTTCAGGAATGATATATGGGCCGCAGGACTTTTGATCTCTACGACCCTTTGGTTATATTTTATATTTTCTTAATTTATTTGAACCATTTATTTCTGGCAAACTTTACCAGATAGAAAATCCCGAAAGCAATCAATGCCAAAGGAATAATATAGATCAAAGAAAGTATTAGTTTTAATCCGAGACTAGCCAGATCAATAAATGCATCTCCAAAACTAGGAACTTCGACTGCCTTTGGTTTTTTAGGACCATACATATGAATGCTGATCTTTGCCCAAGTAACTCTATCCATAATTTTCCATTTTTCGAATTCAGCAGAGTCAGCAGAATCTTCGGATTGTCCGATAAGCTCTTCGATCTCAGCTGCATTTCGTGGAGTGGATCTGGCACCGAGATCTGTTCTTCGAGCTATCCTGATCTTCTCTCTTTTGGCATGGATCTGTTCTAATGTATAATTTTCAGTATGATCTTCTACTTGGATATTTTCAGAAGTGAGAGTTCCTATTTTTTCCAATTCCATCAAAACCTGATATAGATCTGAAGATTTTACATGAATAATAGCTGTCATACTTGGTTCAGTATCTCCTCCCCAATTTTGAAGGCTTTCACTCTGAACGAATCCATACTTGCCTGAAAGTTCTAATAAGAATTTTCGAGCGGCAATAAAATCCTTGGTCTCGAAATTTAGATCTACCTTATATTCTAAAAGGCGACCTATCTTTAAGTTTCCGATTTTAGGAGTGGCAAAGGTCTTGACCTGATCCTCTGGTGCTTCTTCCCTTTCACCTGCCTTGCCGGCCACTTTTTTCTCGGCCTCTTGCATTGGTTGTTCATCTGCAGAAGGCATTGGAGCCGACGCGGATCTAGAGCGTAAGTCCGAAAGATCTTCAGATTGTTTTTGAGAATTTTCGGCCTTACAGACGAAAAGAAAAGATACGATTAAGATTGAAGTTAGAAAGCGAAACATTCATTTCTCCTAAAAAACCTATACGTCCTGCATCGAACCTCGGACATATTTAGGAAACTTTCTATTAGAAACAAATGGATCGCTTTTTATTTCTTCGATTTTTATCGAATGTTCGACCTAAATACTTTCCGTCATTTATAGAACGGGAGCAAAGATTACACCCAGTTTATCAATTTCATCCCCGCTTCTTCCATGAAATCCTACAATTCCCCAACCATTAGGTGCAGTATATGTAGTACAACTAGAGGTGCTGGATCCTCCCGTGAGAAACCTCCCTAGGTTCGTATGAAATTGAGCGTAAAAAATACGGGTTTGGCCATTTTTTTGCCCACTACAAAGTTTTACTTGGTCTAAATACTCTGCGGCTCCTAGGGTTAAAGTTTGCAAACTTCCTCCTGTACCTCCATGGCTCAACATTGTTCCATTCGTTAATTGTAAAGAAACTGCATCGACTCTAGATCCTGATCTTAAACTTAATTTAGATGTAGCTGGAGAAGAAGGTAGAGAATTCGCATCGTTGAATGCAGTCCCATGCGGCCCACCAAATGCATCACTATACAATAAATTCTGCAAAAGAGAATAATTGAATGTAGAAGAGACAGCGTAATGGTCCGAAAGTGGAACCCCAGTTACAGGATGTACAAATCTCGAATCCTCTATCAAATAAGAACTAGGGGACAAGGAAATATAGGAATTACCACGATAGAATATTTTATCGACTACCTCACATCCCGCACTTGTTCTATGACCTTCACAATCCATCAAAGCATCTGCTCCTTGCGTGGGATAAGATCCTCCTCTGACCAATTGGATCCAAACATCCGTAAATCCATGATTGATAAATTCTCTGATATTGTCTCCAGATCTAGTGTATCTTGTATTCGTATCTCCCATCACGATCACTGCATTCCCTGCGGAATTGGATTCTATAAAATTCAGAATTTGTAATACATTCGACCTTCTTGCGGCAAGATCCGCAGTTTCCGTACTCGCGTTCGTATGCAAATTATACACGTCCAAGAACACTCCTGGGGCAACTTTATGCCTTGCTAAAGTAAATCCCTTAGGAGTTAAACAATCAGTTCCGTTGCAAGCATCCCAATCCACTCTCTGGAAATCCGAAAATGGAAAATAGGAGAGAGTATTTAAACCATCGCCTATTCCCATTCCCCCGCTTGTGGCGGATCTATAAGGATGTACATCATTTGCATACAAACTTGCGTGATAATTAAAATCTTCTTGGACTTGGATCAGATCGAATGGGGTCATTAAAGGCCCCATATAAGGAGTGTTCTCACTAGGATTCGAACTGGAAAAAGGTTCCAGTAGTCCTGCCACATTATAAGTGAGTAAAGAGAATGTTCCGGTCCCATTTACAGTATCGATAACTGCCAGATCCGAATAGCTTGTGCCAATTTTAGTTTGGTCCGGCTTCTGGATCAGTCCCAGTAAACTTTCCGTGTTTATAACCTTTTCCCCATTACAATTGAGCAGGAATAATAAAATTCCTGTCAAAAGGGGGATTCCCTTTCTGCTTAGTTCGATTTTCATTTTTCGTTCTCCGTTTTGATATCGAACGGGCAGTATAAATATAAGTATTATATTCTAATTAGAAATTTCTTATATGGTCATTTTTTTATATTAAGGAACTCGTTTACCTGTTCCTGCTTCTAAAATTTGAAACCATTCTTCTCTTTCTAGCGTAACTTGAAATGATTTTGTGGCGGATCTAATACGATCCGGCTCATTCGTCCCCAAAACTGGGACCAATTGTGCTGGATGGAATAAATACCAAGAGAATAATACAGCATCAATAGTTGTATCCTTCTTCTTTGCGAACTCTTCTAATGTTTTATATAAAACAGTTTCTTGTTCCGTTTTAGGCTGGAAAACCCTACCGCCAGCAGTTGGGGACCAGATCATCGGCTTAATGTGCAATTCTTGGGCCTGATCGAATACTCCATTTGTTAAAGGATCTGGAAAAAATGGATGGAACTCCACTTGGTTTGTAACCAAAGGAAAATCCAATCTGGACTGCAAAAGTGAGAATTGGGAAGGAGTGAAATTTGAAACTCCGAAATGTAAAACTTTTCCACTTTCTCTTAGAGATTTAAAGGTTTTTGCGATCTCATCCGCATTCATCAAGGGATCAGGCCTATGGATCAGAAGTAGGTCTATTTTATCTATATTCAGTTTTCTTAATGAATTTTCCGCAGAACCGATCAAATAATCTCCCGATGTATCGTAATGTTTCACCGAAATCCCGGGACGATTTGGCCCAGGAAGCTGGATTCCCGCCTTAGTGACTATCTTGATCTTCTCTTTTAGCCCAGGTCTGGACTTTAATGCTGCGCCGAATTTCTCTTCATTTCCGTATTCTCCGTAGAGATCCGCATGATCGAAAGTATCTATCCCTGATTCCAGGCAAACTTCTATCTTTTCTAAAATTCGATCAGCACCTGATCCTTTGGGATCTGTATGTAGTCTCCAACAACCATAGACTAATCTGGAAAAACTTGGGCCTTCTTTAGAAAGTGAAATTTTCATTTTCTTTCTCCAGTTGTTAAAGGAGTCACCGGTTCTCTATCCGGAATTCTTCCTTGGGCTTTAGGTAAAGAAACTGTTTGTATATGGGGGAGTACTTTTTCTGCGAATATTTTACATTCATCCATCAAAGGATATCCCGAGAGTATAAATGCTCTAATTCCCATATTTATATATCTATGAATTTTTTCTAATACCTGTTCGGGAGTTCCTACAATTGCCGAACCACAACCTGATCTGGCAAGACCTATGCCGGACCAAATATTAGGTTCTATGAATAGATCGGAGCCTGCATTCTTTCTAAGTTCGTCTTGTCTTTTGACTCCGGCTGAATTAGAATCCAAGGCCCTATGTTTTAGTTCTTCTGCTTTTTGTAGATCCAATTTGGATAATAATCTGGAAGCTGCATCTTTTGCTTCTTTTTCGGTATCTCTCACGATCACATGGATTCTTAAACCGAAATCAATTTTTCTTCCAGCGATCTTCGCTCTCTCGCTCAGATCTTTCATAGTGTCGGCCAATCTTTCTTCCGTCTCTGGCCACATTAAAAAAACATCACAATATTCTGCGCAGAGTTGCCTTGCATCTTCAGAAATTCCTCCGAAGTACAACAAAGGCCCTCCATTTGTCTGGTAAGATTTAGAAGGATCAGAACTCAATTTGATCTTATAAAATTCTCCTTGGAAATCTATCTCATCCTTAGTCCAGGATTGTTTTAATATTTCTATAACTTCTTTAGAGATCTTATATCTTTCTTTCGAATCTCGGATCGTACCGGGAAGATCGGATGAAATAATATTAATATTTAATCTTCCTTTTAACATATGATCCAATGTGGAAATGGTTCTAGCTAGCATTGGAGGATGTATTTCCCCACAACGAACCGCAGTGAGTAATGAAATGTTTTTAGTAAATTGAGAAGCTGCAGCGGCGAATGTCAAAGTGTCCTGCCCCACTTGGTAAGAAGAAGGAAGAAGAATATTTTGGTAACCGAGCTCATCGGCGACTCGGATGATCTCAGCACAATGTTCGAAACTGGATCTTAGTTTTGGATCTGGGATTCCCAGATATTCGTAGTCACCGTTACAGAGATCGCAAAACCATGCCATCTCAACTTTAGGATCTTCCGAACGAATTACAATAGAACTCATGGTATACGTATTTTAGAAGAAGCCATCGAATCAAGACGGATTTGTAGGAATTCCTACAAGAGTGGAAACTGGATTTAACTAAAAATGGTAAGCTTCATTAAACCGACCTCTAGTTCAGAAGATGAAAAGACTTGCCTTTCCCCTCTACGGTTTTATAAAAGTTTTCATTCTCTAACGGGAGAGCCTCTATGAAAACAAATACAATTTCCCGATCTGGCAAATCCGCAATTAAGAAAGTTTCCGCTAACAAAACTAAGCCGAAAGGTATAGGCCGGGTCGAAAGATCTTTTTTCCCTGGTAAAGAACTTCCCAGAATTTATGGCCCCGGAGACACGAACGCTTTAGAGTCCGGATTTTTACCTGCATGGATCTCTAAAAATAAAAAATCAATCGAAGCTGATCTATTAGAATACGGCGCAGTATTATTCAGAGGTTTTCAAATTTCTTCCGCCCAAGAATTCGAAGACGTTGCTCTCAGCTTGGACAAAAACTTAAAGACGGACTATTTAGGAACTTCTCCCAGAAACAAAGTTACTCAGTTTGTCCATACAGCGAGTGAACTTCCTCCTCATTATCCAATCATGCAACACGCTGAGATGAGTTTTTTGGACAAACCTCCTCGTAAACTTATGTTTTTCTGCGCTGTTGCACCTAATGCACATGGAGAAACTCCGATCGCAGACCTACGAAAAATATACGAAGACCTGGATCCCGATCTATTGAAGAAGTTCGAAACTAAAGGAGTAAAATATATCCGTAAATACGACGGACCGAATGCTTCTCGTTATAATCTTTGGAAAACAAAACGTTGGGACGAGATGTTCTCTACCAAGGAGAAAAAACAAGTAGAGAAGATTGCCGCGCAGCAAAGATTCCAAGTGGAATGGCTACCGGAAGATGGCCTAAAACTCACCAATAAGCAAGTTGCAGTCCGTAAGCACCCCATTGCCAAAACAAAGGCATGGCACAATCATAGTCAGGTATTCCACCAAGACGCGGCAAGATTAGAATATGCAAAAATCCTAAAACAGCAAGGAACTATCCGAAGCTTTATCCTAGCGGGAGTTCTATACGTTCTTACATTCTTAAAGAAGAAGTTAGTGGAACCGAAAGACCAAGACACGAATGTAATTTTCGGAGACGATTCAGAGATCAGCGTTTCTGAAATCGGTAAGGTGAGTCGGACATTCTGGAAACACTTATCCATATTCTCCTGGCAAAAAGGGGACGTTCTTTTGATAGACAATTATTCCGTTTCCCACGGAAGATTACCATTCTCCGGCCCAAGGGAAATTTTAGTCACCTGGACGGACTAAAATATAGTTTAAAAAAATCTAAAATATTAAACGGCAGCGGATTATTCGTCTGCTGAGGGAAATACATGCAAGATTACGATTTAGTCAGATTGAATTTCAGTCCAGGAGGACTTTTTGTCCTGAATATCTGTTTGGGACTGATCATGTATGGAATCTCTTTAGAATTAACGATCGCCGATTTTACGAACTTAAGAAAACAACCTAAAGCGGCAATTGTAGGTCTATTTTCCCAATTAGTATTATTACCTGCGATCACTGTAGGATTACTTTATATTCTAAAACCTCACCCAGGTTTGGCTTTAGGAATGATCTTAGTGGCAGCCTGCCCCGGCGGGAATATGTCCAATTTTATCAGCCTTCTAGCGAAAGGAAATGTCCCTCTTTCTATTTCGTTAACTGCAACTACTACGGTTCTAGCTTGGTTTTTTACTCCATTTAACTTTTTCTTTTGGGGAAAACTATACTCTCCTGCCGCAGATAGATTAAAAGAGATTAGCTTAAATCCAGTTGATGTATTCCTTTCTATTTTTCTAATATTGGTCTTACCTTTAATTTTAGGAGCACTAACGAATCGTTTTCTTCCTAAGGTCGCTTCTTCTTTAAAAAAGCCTATGAGGATTGGTTCTACGGTCCTATTAGGCGTTTTTATATTGATCGCATTTGTTGGTAACTGGAAATCCTTCGTGGACTTCGGACCTGTTTTGTTTTGGCTGGTTCTTCTTCATAACGGCTCCGCTTTAACAGTAGGATATCTTGCCTCTTGGATCGCAGGCCTTGCTCACAAAGAAAGAAAAACGATCTCTTTAGAAACAGGACTCCAGAACTCGGGGTTAGGACTTATCTTAATTTTTACATTTTTCCAAGGAATCGGATCCATGGCACTCATCGCTGCTTGGTGGGGAGTATGGCATTTGATTAGTGGGCTTTTCTTAGCTGCTATTTGGGGAAGAGAGAAAACAAGTTAAGATCGTAATATCTGTATGAGCGAGAAAAATTCGCCGATTCTTTCCTTCTGGTTCGAATTTGCCAGTACCTATTCTTACTTAACTACAGGAAGGATCAAATCCTTAGCCGACAAAGAAGGTATCCAACTCGAATGGAAACCTTTTCTATTAGGGCCGATCTTTAAAGACCAAGGAATGTCCGATTCTCCTTTTAACCTCTATCCAACTAAAGGAAAATACATGTGGAAAGATTTAGAAAGAAGGACCGCAAAATACGGGCTCCCTTTTTTGAAACCAGGTATTTTTCCTCAAAACGGATTAAAAGCGGCAAGGATCACAATAGCAAATCTGGACAAACCTTGGATTTATGATTTTATATTAGAAGTTTTTAAAGTAGAATTTTCCAAAGATCAGGATATTTCAGATGTTTCTGTTCTTTCGATGATCTTAAGATCCTTAGGACAAGATCCCGAAAATATATTATCCTATTCCGAGTCGGAGGAAAACAAAAAGAAACTGAGAGAAAATACGGAACAAGCCCGGAGCTTAGGGATTTTTGGAGCTCCGAGCTTTATTGTAAACGGAGAATTATTCTGGGGAGACGATCGTTTAGAAGACGCGATCGAATTCCTAAAAAAAGTAGATCCTAACTGATCTTCATGCTAGTTAGAGATACCGAACTCTGGATGATATCATTGTAAAAATGGATCTCTTCTTTTTCCTCCGCCAATGCCAAAGCATATAACATCGGAAAATAATGTTCAGGTGTAGGAATTGCGATCTGCACTGCAGTCCCTAATTTTTGGTAATTCGCGAGGCTTTTCCAATCTCTTTTCTGGATCAGATCCTTGAATGTTTCATTTGCATCTAAAGCCCAATCATGCGCCTTGTCTTGGTTTTTCCAATCATAAAGACGTAAGTTATGGACCAGGTCACCACTTCCCAAAACCAAAACACCTTGTTCTCGCAGCTTAGATAAAGACTTCGCAAATTCGTAATGCCATTCTCCGGATTTAGTGGCATCTAAACTCAATTGAACTACCGGAATATTCGCCTTAGGATACATATTCCTAAGGACACTCCATGTCCCATGATCCAATCCCCAAGAATCGTCCTGGATCACTTGTGCATCTTTTGATTTTGAAAGTTCTTCTGCTAACTTCGGATCTCCAGGCGCAGAATATTGCACATCAAATAATTCCTGAGGAAATCCGTAAAAATCGTGAATTGTAGGAGGAGATTGGTTAGAAGTAACGTATGTTCCTTTCGTAAACCAATGCGCAGAAATGCTTAAGATTGCTTTAGGTTCCGGAAAATCTTTCGTAGATTCAGCCCATGAATCGGCTAACGGATTCGGTCCGAGAGCGTTCATTGGACTTCCATGGCCTACAAAAAATACCGGTAACTTTTCCATCTTTCTTTCTCCTTTTATACTGTTAAAAAATCTATAAATCGCAGCTGAACCGAATATTGCTGCGACTGTTCCCAATAAGAATTTTTTTCGGTTCAGCTTCATACGATTAGAACATTGTATTTTCGTTCTTTGGATCTTCCGGAATATCTTGGAGTACATCCCAGTGTTCCACTACCTTATCGCCTTCCACCCTAAAAATGTCCACAACTGCGATCCCTTTACTCTTAGGATCGATTTTTAAATGAGCATGGACAATGACAAAATCCCCATCAGCAAAACTTCTTTTAATTTCAGTATTTGCTTGGGGGGCCTGGGACGCAAAACCGTCAAAGAACTCTACAAAAGCCTTTCTACCGGTAGCCGCATGGGGATTATGCTGTATATAATCCTCTGTTAAATATAACTCGGCGGCTTCACGATGTTTATGATCGATCAAAGCCATTTTATAAAAATCCAAAACGAGCTTTTTATTTTTCTCTTCTTTCGAAGAAGAATTACAACTCAAGATCGTTAGGAGGATCGAGAAGATCAATACTACATTTTTCACAGACTATTTGCCTCAATTTTCAGAATAATACCTTTTAGACAACTTGTAATAATTAAAGTTACAAGAAATTTTATTTTTTACCGAGAATTGAAAATAAAATTCGAATTATTTTCCTTTGTAAAGTTCGAAAACCTTAGGTCTGATCTTGGACTTGGAAAAATGTTGGTTGGAAGCTGCTTTACCTTTTCTTAATTTTTTCTGTTCTTCCAGAGGCAAAGAAGCGATCTTTTGGCATTCTATAGAGCAACAATTATCGAATTTTTCCGCGCATGACAAACATTGGATGAATAGAATATGACAGGCAGGATTTGCACAATTGATATGCCTTGCAGATTTTTGATCACACTGGTGGCATTCGCTTAGGATCTCATTTCCTACGGTTTCCTGGAGCCTTGCGTCGAACACGAAATTTTTCCCCTTAAACTTGGAGTCCAGTCCCTTCTCCTTAATTTCAGAAGCATAAGAAATAATCCCTCCATGCAACTGATATACATTTTGGAATCCATGATGTTTCAGATAAGCGGACGCTTTTTCACATCGGATCCCTCCGGTGCAATACATTACAATTTCCTTATCTTTTTTATCCTGCAGAAGATCTATGATCAGAGGTAATTCCTCTCTAAATGTATCTGCCTGAGGAAGTAGCGCTCCTTCGAAATGTCCTATCTCAGATTCGTAGTGATTTCGAACATCCACTACGATAGTTTCAGAAGATTCTAATTTTTTATTAAATTCTTCCGCGTTTAAGTGGGTTCCCACGTTGGTTACGTCAAAAGTATCATCTGCAAGACCATCCGCTACGATCTTGTTACGAACTCTAATATCCAATTTTAAGAACGAATAAGAATTTTGTTCCACAGCGACCTTGAATGGAACGTTTTTGAATTCTTTCCTTGTATCTATTGAATCCCTGAATTTTTGAAAATTGAATTCAGGCACAGATAATTGAGCGTTAATCCCTTCTCTTGCTATATAGATCCTTCCGAGCACCCCTAAAGATTCCCATTCTCTATATAATTCGTTACGTAGAAGATCCGGATTTTCTAAAATCACATATTTATAAAAGGAAATAGTAGTACGCTTAAAATCCTCTGCCTCGATCTTTTTCTTTAGAATATCCTTACTATAAATATTATGAAGAGGTTTATGTTTCATACGAGACTAGATCTTTCCTAAAAATTAGGATTTGTTGGACCTCCTAACTGGCAAGCCCAAAAACCGGGATTTAGAACATGACATTTGTCCTTCTATAATGCTTGCCTTCCCCATCTGCCAAAAATAGATTTTGTCCCATGCCCAAATCCAAATCGATATCCCAAAAGAAATTATTGGGAGGAGAAACTTCCAGGGCAGAAGAAGTGATCCGAGAAGTCCGAAAATTCTCCGATCCAAAAGCGGTCGAAATACTCTCTCGATTTTTCAAAACCGGAAAAGGGCAATACGGAGAAGGTGATCTATTTTTAGGAATAAAGGTCCCACCACTTCGAAAAATTTCCAAATTATACAGAGGTATTCCGTTATCCGAACTTCAGAAAATCGTAAAATCCAAGTATCATGAAGAAAGACTTTTAGGTTTTTTTATACTATGCGAGAAGTTCCAAAAAACTCCCGAGGAAGATCGTAAAGAGCTGCACCTATTCTATTTAAAAAACTTAAAATACGTGAACAATTGGGACATTGTAGATCTAAGTTCCAGGGAAATGATCGGAGATTATCTTATAGATAAAAAAAGGGACATCTTATACGAACTAGTTAAATCTAAAAGTATGTGGGAAAGAAGGGTCGCGATCATCTCCACGTATGCTTTCATTCGTAATGGAGACTTTAAGGATACCTTAAAGATCGCAGAAAACCTCTTAACTGATAAAGAAGATCTTATTCATAAGGCAGTGGGTTGGATGCTAAGAGAAGTTGGTAATAGAAGTTTAAAACCTGAGACTGACTTTCTGGATAAACATGCTCACAAAATGCCTAGGACAATGCTTAGATATGCGATTGAAAAGTTTCCGACTAAGTTAAAGTCGAAATATATGAAGGCTGGAAAGGAATAAAAGACCTTTAATGCTATGCGGCACAAGCCGCTTTGAATTCATGGAAGAAACGATACCAGAGCCTAAATCTTTCCTTTATGTTTAAATAGGACCATTCTATAAAGATCCAAGCTCTTAGCCAGACAGGCATATTCGTAGGGATAACGTAAAAATTTACGCGGACATCCCAGGAGCAATCTTTGAAACCCAAAAAAACATTCCAAGAACTCGGACTATCCGAGGACGTCTTAAACGCAGTATCCGATCTTGGATTTACTGAACCTTCTTCCATTCAATCCGAAGCTATTCCACTCATTCTTTCTGGGAGAGACGTAATCGGTCATTCCCGTACTGGAACAGGTAAAACAGCCGCATTTGCAATTCCAAGTTTAGAAATATTGGAAGAAGGAGAACAATCTCCACAAGTATTAGTACTCTGCCCAACCAGAGAATTGGTAGTCCAAGTCGCGGAAGAATATAGAAAATTAGGAAAATATAAAGAAGATTTCGAAGTAGCTGCAATCTATGGTGGAGACGATATCACCAAACAATTCAAGGCATTAAAAAGAAAACCACAAGTAATCGTTGGAACTCCAGGAAGGACCATGGATCATATGGACCGCAAAACCTTGGTTCTAAATGGGATCAAAATGGTGATCCTGGACGAAGCGGACGAAATGTTAGATATGGGATTTTTAGAGGATATGGAAATCATCCTCGCAAAAGTTCCCGAAGAAAGACAAACAATCCTATTCTCCGCTACTCTTTCTGCAAAAGTAATGGGAATTACTAAAAAATTCCAAGATTCTCCTAAGATCGTAGATGTCACAGGTGGAAAAGCGGACAGACCTAAGATCCAGCAGATCTATTTTGAAATGAGAGAAGGCCTTAAACCTGAGGCATTAATCCGTCTATTAGAGTTCCATAACCCAAAAGCTTCATTAGTATTTTGTAATACTAAAGTCAGAGTGGACGAAACAGTGGAATTTCTAAAATCCAAAGGAATATTCGCCGAAGGATTACACGGAGATCTTTCCCAAAATCAAAGGAACAAGGTGATGTCCGGATTCCGCTCTGGGCTTGTAACTGTTCTTGTGGCAACGGATGTGGCCGGAAGAGGGATCGACGTAAGCGATGTAGAAGCTGTAGTCAATTACGATATTCCTAGAGATTCTGAAGACTATGTTCACCGTATAGGTAGAACAGGAAGAGCTGGAAGAAAAGGGCTCGCACTCAGTTTTGTTTCTAATAAAGACTTCAAAACATTACGCAAGATCAGAGAAGACCACGAATTTGAAATGGAACTCGGAAAAGTCCCTGATATTGCAGAACTCACTGAAAAGAAATTTTTAGAATTTTCTCATATAGTTAAGGAAGTTTCAGAAGAAGGAGATGTTTCTGAATATTCTAAACTTGTCAAAAAACTTACCTCGGAAGGAATTCCTGCAGAACGTTTAGCTGCGGCTCTATTCAAATTGGCCCTCGCAGAAAAGTCAGAAAAATTCGACGCAAGTACCCGTTTCGACCAAGACCAAAGGGGATTCAGAGAAAAAGAAGGTTCTTCTCGTAATGATCGTGACAGACGTTTTGGTGGAAAATCCAAACAAAAGGGAAAACGGGATCATAAGGATAAAAACCGAAACTCTAATCAATTCCATCGTGGTGGCGGCGGCAGCAGCGGTGGTGGAAGAAAAGGTTCTAACTCTGGTTCAGGCGGCCCTTCTCGCAAAAAAGGAAAACGTTAATTTTCTAAATTAAAACAAAAGACCCCGGATTTGTCCGGGGTCTCTATAAAATGGAAATTCTATCCTGGAATATGGTATCCTGAATTGTACCGAATTCCAAAAAGGAGTCAAAATGGAATTTGCAATCGTATTACTCACAGGTCTTCTGATAGGTTTTGGCCTAGCATTCTTCTTGGCAAAGGCTCTCTATTCCAAAGAGTCTGGGATCAATCCGAATGAGCACGAAAAGTTAAAATTAGAAAGAGCGGGACTTCTCACATCTGAACAAAGATCCAAGGAAAGGATCCAGCAGTTAGAAAAAGAATTTAAAGAGAATTCTGAAAAAACGGAAAAAGCAATCGGCTATTACCAAGCCATGAAAAAGGAATCCGATCTTTTAAAAGAAAGATTGGAGAACCAAAAGAAAGAATTCGAAGATCTAATGTCCAAGTTAGACGAAAAATTTAAACATGCAGCCAATCAGGCGCTGTTAGATAATTCCCAAAAATTCAACCAGCAAACTCACGAAAAGATGAATGACCTACTTCGTCCTTTTAAGGAAGAAATAGAAAAGTTCGGAGTAAAAGTAGAACTTTCCCATAAAGAGCATAAGGACGATACGGCAAACTTAAAGGCTCAAATCAATAATCTATTAGAAATGAATAAAACACTTTCTGAAGACGCCAAAAGTCTAGCGTCCGCTCTGAAAGGAAATTCAAAAACACAAGGAGACTGGGGAGAAGGAATACTCGAAAATATTCTCCAAAACAGCGGCCTTGTAAAAGGAAGAGAATATACCGCCCAGGAATCCATACAAACTGAAGACGGAAGACTAAGACCGGATATAGTCGTCAAACTTCCTTCTGGAAAATCAATCGTGATAGACTCTAAGGTTTCTCTAACCGCTTACGTGGAATATGCTTCTGCAGAATCGGAAGATATAAAAAAAGCAGCACTACAAAGACATCTCAAAAGTTTGTATGAACATGTTTCCGGATTATACAAGAAAAATTATCAATCCTTGTATGGGATAGAATCTCTGGACTTTGTGTTGATGTTCCTACCGGTGGAACCTTCTTATTACGAAGCTGTTCGAACAGATCCTAAATTTTTAGAAGATGCATACGCAAAAAACATTCTGATCGTCACTCCTTCTACCCTGATGGTTTCCTTAAAGATGGTCGCCAATCTTTGGAGAAAGGAAAAACAAAACAAAAACTCGGAACAGATCGCAGAAGAATCCGGTAAGATGTACGACAAGATCGTAGAGATAGTTACCGCATTAGAAGTTTTAGGCAAATCTTTGGATAAGTCTAAGGACAACTATGACGCTGTTCTCGGAAAATTAAAATCCGGCAGAGGGAATCTTTTAGGAAGAGCGGAGAATATTCGAAAACTAGGAGCAAAAGTCCGTAAGTCATTAGATTCTGCTTCTGAGGATTCCCAAGAAGATGCAGAGGAAACTTTGTTTTTAAACGGAGAATGATCTAATGTTAAGCTAGATCCGGACCGGGCTGTACTTTAATATTGGAAGCGTAAATTTGTTCAGTGCAACGTTTTAAGTATAAGTTCGCGGCCCTGTCTCCGGAGTAAATCCTCAAAGCCTCTCTAAAAGATTCTCCTGAATCTAGATATTTCCCGTAATAAAACAGCTCGACTCCCCTTTCAAAATTACTTTTGGATTTCAGGAATGCTTCTTTTTCCGTTTTAGTTAAATGATCTCCGAGTTCATAAATCGCTCTATGTTCGGCTTTTCCTCTAAACTTAAGTTTGTCCAATTTACGAAGTAAAAAAGTGTTCGGAGATTTTAATTTAGAATACGTATCTTCACTGATCAATATGCTGGAACCGTAATATTTATTCAAAGTTTCTAACTTAGAGGCAAGATGAACTGCGTCAGAGATCACTGTACTTTCCATACGATCTCCGGAGCCCACAAGTCCCATCATCAAGGAACCGGTATGTATCCCTATTCCAACGCCAATCGCACGATTTCCTTGGTCCATTCTTCTTTGGTTATAATCCAAAATACGATTTTGCATAGAGATAGCGGCATTCACTGCATCGTCGGAACTTTCGGGAAAGAGAGCCATGATTGCATCGCCGAAATACTTATCCACAAAGCCATGATTGGAATGAATAAGAGGTTCCATCTCAGAAATATAAGAATTTAATAATTCGAAACTTTCCTTAGAATCCAGGCTTTCTGAAATTTCGGTAAATGACCTAATATCCGCGAATAAGATGGTCATCTCCTTTTTGATCTGATCTCCAGGTCTCATATCCTCCAGATTTCCTTTTCCTAAAAATTCCAAAAAGCTGATAGGAACAAATCTGCTGTAAGTTTCGTTCAAACGTTGCAGGCGATCTGAAAGTTTTTCCTTCTCTCTATATAGATCCCTGTATCTGGAAGAAAGAATGAATGTCTGGGTAAGAATCGCCACAAACAATCCGATCGGAATAATAAATCTTGCGAATATGATCTGTCTAGCGGCTAGCATATCGAAGATCCCGGCCAAGATCAAAGCCAAGATCGCAAATCCGATAACAAGGGAATATTGTTCTTTGTGGATGATTGCCCTAAAAAGCACCACAATTGCAAATGCCACCCCTCCTAAAAATACATATTGAAAATAAGGGACCGGCAAAGAAGGAATCGGAAAAGGGAAAAGTGTACTTAATAAAAATGTAAATGAGATTAGATAAAATAATAACATCCATTTTCGAGGAAAATACGCCGGAAACGAATGCCTTAGAAAATGAAGTCCCAAAGGCAAAGCAGCATACATAGTCAGATATTCCAAATTCATGGATAGAGGATACTCTACCCAAGGAAAATAGAATTGGATCAGTTTTTCCTCAGTCACGAATATACGGAGGAATAAACAAAAACAGAATAATGCAAATACGAGAGGAGTTCGATCCTGTCTTCTCAGAAAGAAAAGACCAAGGTGATAGATTGTGGACATGAAAAAAAGCCCGGATAAAAAGAGATCCCAATCCCTAAGTATTAGAGTTTCTTTATAAAGTGCCGTTGCGTCTCCGAAACGGATATCGAACCAAAGTCCTGTCAACCTATGATGAAAATTAGAAATTTTGAAACTAATATCCACTTCCTTAGTGGACTCGTCCCATTCATAATAAACCGGCCTATTATCAGGAACACTTGTCTCAAAACTAGTTCCCGGTTTTCCAGAACTACCGGCAGAAACACCATTGATCAAAATTTCGAAAGCAGTTGCCTGGTGTTTGGAATAGATCGCTAATCGCCCGTGTTTCTCCGGAAGAAGTATTTTTAACTTAAGAAGTGCATAACCGGTGCCAGGCCAAACCCCAGGGATTTTTCGGAACTCTGGAGATTTTTCAATATTAGGATCAGGCTGGAATGTATTCGGGAAAAAAGACCAATCTCCCTGCAAATTAAATGTGGGAGTAGACCTATAATCCCAATGGGTTAAATCTAAAATCCCTTTTTGAGCAACTGGTGCATCCGCAGAGGAGCAAGAAACTAAGAAGATACAGAAAATTATAGAAAGTAAATATTGAAATCGGAAAGCTGTCGGCTCAGGATCCATCGTTTTTATCCGCTCATTGGTCTATGAAAACGACAACTTTGTCAAGATAATATGAATCTCCTTTTTTTTCTTTACCCTTTTCGGTAGAAAACTAACGTAATTCAAATGTTTCGAAACCGTTTCAAAATATCTGTAATTCTCTTAACCCTGTTTAGTATCCTCATAAACTGTGGAGATAGTTTAAGAGGTAAACCCACTCCGGCAATTCCAGAACTGGCAGGATTTTACGTAAATGAAAGATCCAAAGAATGGTTTGAAAACGGAAAAATCAAAATACAAACTCTTTGGATCCGACGCACCGCAAAAGGAGAGATGGAATTCAACCATCAAATATTAACAAGACTCCAATTTAGCGTGAGCGAGAACAGAGAGGAGTTAAAAGTTAAAACTGGAAAACTTCTAACTAGCGATAAGGAACTTTTATTTTTTGAAACGAATGGTAAAGAGTTCCATAGGAATTATCACGGCCAAAATTCGCCGGATCCTAAAAGTTGGGCGGTCCGTTCTTTCGGACCTTTTATGAAAGTAAAAGATTTCAACAAATTAATAGGAGAAGGAACCGGAAGATCCGCAGAACTTGCCCAAGACAAAAACTCCATCGTATTCTCTAACGGAGACGTTTATAGAAGGATAGGAAATCCGCTCTTAGGTAGAATCTCCATCAATCTAGGAAAATTTAAAAAAACCATAGATAACGAAGTTGCTGGAGTAATATTATATCCTTTAGATGCGGACGCGTTTCCTCAAACAGAAGGAAAACAAAACTTCTTCGCATTATTTTCCACAACAGATAATATAGTTGCAGGAACTCCAATCAAGATCGCTGAATTTCCTGGCCAAGTACAAGAAGTTTTCGAACATGTAGCCGTGGTAGAATTGAATAAAATGAAACCTGGGATTGTTGCACCTAGTATCCAAAAGTTCTCTTCTATAATTCTAGACGGAGTTGTGGATACTAAAACAATATCCCAAAAAGAGAGCACTGACGAACTCATCCGAAGATTAAAACAGGACCCGAATGTTTCTAAAGAGGAACTGATCCGAGAACTGGAAAAACTTAAAAACAAAGAGTAACTCACTCGCGAAGTTAATGAGCCTGAACCATTTTGGAAAGGCTCTTTGGACCTTCTCTGCTATTTCCTAGAAAGTATCTGCAGTCCAGTTACCATATCTTTTCTTTTTCCGCCTAAAATGGAAAAGAAAGCCTCATCAAAATCTTCTACCACCTTCACTGCTTGTTTTAGGACCTTCTGTCCTTCCGAAGTTGTTTTCACTAATTTTGCACGGGTATCAGTTTCATGAGAGATACGTTTTACTAACTTTTTGGACTCAAGAGTCCGAAGAACCGTAGAAGTAGTCATAGGATCCGTTTTAGCTCGATCCGCAATTTTGATCTGAGTGGTTTCCTCTTCGTGGAGTTCCAACCAATGTGTAACTGCTAAAAGAACGAATTGAGCATGGGTGAGATCCAAAGGTTCCAAAACCTTTCGGATCTCTCTCTGCCAAAGATTCGTGACCTGCCATAACAAAAATCCAGGACTATCGTCGGATTTATCGTATCTGAATATTTTGTCCTTCGACACTTCTTCCATCCTTTCCGATATTAGTTCGAAATCTTTCGAACCGATTTCCAGAAAACCAAACCGAAACGGAAAGCCCCAGGATTTTTTATTTTTGATAAAATCCAAAGATGAAACCAAAGGTAAAATATCCGCTTCCTGAGTAGGAAAATATTTAACGTTCCTTCTGAAAGGACAGAAATCTGCGCTCATTTGGAAAGGATAGATAGAATCATCCTCTATCTGCCCAAGTGAAGTGAATTTTCGATAAGGAGTTTTAGATCCGAAGTTTTCTTTAGATGAATACACCAAGACCCAATCCCCCTTTTTCATTCTTGCGAGAGGCGCTTTTTTTCCATGACAGGCTTGGACAATCCCTTGAGACGTTCCTAGGGTGGAATGCTCCTTGGAAGCGACAACGATCCAGTACTTCGAGCTCATCCGATTTCCTTCCTGACCAATTCGGAAAATTTGCGGATCTCTTCTTCCATTCCTTTTGCCTGTTCTTCTCCCAGGATTTTTTTCCAAAGAAAGCCAAGAGGCCCGGAAATACTCAACTCCACCTTGATCTCAGTTCCGTCTTGGTTCGGCTTAAAAAAATGCAAAAATTTCATTTTGGCCCCAGGAAGGTAGGTCACGTCCCCGAATACGAATGGTTTTTCGGATTCAGTGATCAAAACCTTACAGGCAAATCCTCCGCGAGGTTTCAGCACAAATTCCTTACCTACGGAAACTTCTCCTTCTATCTTAGTCCATTCTATATCAGAATCCCATTTGGACCAATTGGAAACGTCAGATCTGGCTTCCCAAAGTGATTTTGCATCTATCCCTTTTACTGTTGTATTATACTCATACTTCCACATTTTATTCCTCCAGATAATAAGCACACTTACTATCTGGATATCCTATATAATAAGTGCACATATTATGCAAGCATTTTAATAAGCATACTTACTATATCGGGAATAAAAAAAACGCCTCCAAATGGAGGCGCATCCTATTTTACGAGATCGAAACTGTCTTTTATTGATTACTTTTTGCGTTAGAAGCCATTTTTAAGTAATAACCGTTAGTATCATACCAAGCTTGTCCTAGGTATAATGCGTTAGTTGCTTCTAAGTGGTCTACACCTGTAGTTAAAACTCCATAAGAAGGACCACCTTTCCAGGTTCCCCATCTTTGAGAATCATCAGGAACTACACCGTCATTCCATACACTCATTCCATAGAAAGGTGCTCCGATGGAACAAATAGGTGCAAGAAGTCCCATTGCAGGGTGCTGGATAAGATCATTACCGATCATATAAGATCCGTAAGAGAAATACTTAACTCCAGAAGCATTCGGAACGCTTGCATTAAATGAGGTAGCACCGCTTACGGTCAGAAGTTTTAATGCAGCAACTGCATTTTGGCTAGATTGTCCGTAAACAACTCCCACCAAAGTATTCACTACTGTTCCTACATAAGGAAGTGCCCAATTCGGGATCACAGCTTCTATCACGCTCGCAACCGGACTTCCTTTGTGAGGAGTATTGATTGTGGTTAGAGTTGCTACTTTACTTGCAAAACTTAAGTTAGATACTAAGTATCTTGCGTCCAATCCACCTTGAGAATGTCCGAGGATATGGACTTTTCCGGTGTAATTATTAGCTGCCATTGCAGTTTGGATCGCAGTTTTCAACTGAGCAGCTCTCGCTGCAGAAGAGTTTGTGGCTGTTACAGTAGGAGTGAGAACAGTGGCTCCTTGGGATTGAAGATAAGCTGCGTTTCCGCCCCAATAATCAACAATACCAGTAGATTTACCCCAACCGAAAATACCATGAGTCAATACGATTGGATAAGCTCCTGCAAGAGGTTTACTTGAAGAACCTCCACCAGACGCGCTCACTGCTCCCGCTGCTAGGAATAGAACCCCAGCTACCATTAACTTTGCTCTTTTTAACATTCTCCTTAACCCTCTTCTTTTAAACTATTCTCTCTACGGATCTCACTTCCCGGGCTTTGCCTCTTTTGGAAGGAGTTCTTTTTATATATAACAAACAATCGATTTAAATATTTAATTTCGAACGTTCGCTATTTGAACCTTTGTACACCTCTTCTGTGTCTCCGGCCCACAAAGGGAATTATAGAACAGTGTTAAATTGTCAATTGAGAAAATAAGAGAATTATAAGTGTAAGTGAAAAAATAATCTTAAATCGATCGTTCAATCAAAAATAAAGATAGAGAATATTCTAAAATTATAATATGTTTTATACCATTTGGTGTAGAGATAATTCTGTAGCGATTGATACAGTGCTTAATTTTATTTAGAACACATATTTTCAATTTTATCAAATAGCGATACTGAATCAGTGCATCCCCAAGAACAAGAGCAGCCACCTTTGCTCCAGATACTAAGTTTTATGCTACAGAAGCAACCGTACTCGCAACTTGCAGGGCGATTTGAAAGTTTTATGACCGGAATTTCATTCTTCAAAAAAACAACGAATTCTCTATTGGAAGCTGATGACCAGAAGACCGGAATGGGACCGAAAACGAATCCGTTTGTATCGTTAGAATAAGCCTTATGATAATGTAAGGTACAAGTTCCCTTGGTCTCAATTCGTAAAGGTGGATAAACAGTTAAAGACTTTTGGTAGGAGTATATTTCATCAGCCTCTATCCGATGTTCTATATAACCGTTTTTTACAGAAGATACCATTAGTCCAAAGCAGTTTGACATTGGAATTATTATGAAAAAGACAGTAATCCGATTCCAAAAGAATATTTTCATACTAAAACCTTAAAACCCACTCTTACATAAATCCTTTGAAATCACAAGGAAGGACAAAAAAAGGCCCGCCTAAGCGAGCCTTCTTCTTTAAATGACTTTCGAAAATCGATTATTTGGCAGCGCGCTTTCTTGCGTTTGCATCCAAATGTCTTTTACGAAGACGCATACTTTGAGGAGTTACTTCCAAAAGTTCATCATCGTCCAAGAATTCAATATTCTGCTCTAAGCTGAACTTACGAGGAGGGACAAGTCTAATCGCCTCGTCTGCTCCAGAAGATCTTACGTTAGTAAGCTTTTTCTCTTTTACAGGGTTCACTTCCAAGTCATTGTCTCTGGAGTGGATACCTATGATCATACCTGGATATACAGCAGTTTGAGGATCGATTAATAACTCTCCCCTCTCCTGGATTTTCCAAAGTGCGTATCCTGTGGTCTCTCCTGAGTCCATGGAGATGAGTGCGCCGTTCTTTCTTCCAGGAATTTCTCCCTTATAGGCGTCGAATCTCAAGAATCGGCTGGATGCGACTCCCTCACCTTTGGTCTCAGTTACGAAGTAACCTCTGAATCCGATGATACCTCTGGTTGGGATTACGAATTCTACTCTGGTCATTCCGGATGGATGAGCATCCATTAACTGAAGCTCTCCTTTTCTACGGTTTAACTCTGAAATAATACTTCCTGTGAATTGGTCTGGTAGATCCATTACAAGATACTCATAAGGCTCCAGTTTTTCTCCGTTTTCTCCCTTCTTGATGATCACCTCAGGGCGGGAAACTTGTAGTTCGAAACCTTCTCTTCTCATGGTTTCAATAAGTACGGAAAGATGTAATTCTCCTCGGCCTAAAACCTTGAAGCGGTCTTTATCTTCTGTTTCTTCCAAACGCATCGCGACATTGGTTTCTAATTCTCTGTCTAAACGTTCGCGAATATTTCTGGTAGTTACAAACTTACCTTCCTTACTCGCAAATGGAGAATTGTTTACCATAAAATACATGGAAACGGTCGGCTCTTCTACCTCGATCGCAGGCATTGGTGCCGGTTTTCCAGGTTCACAAACCGTATCTCCGATAAATACATCAGGCAATCCGGCGATAGAAACGATATCTCCTGCTTCTGCTTCTTCGATCTCGTTTCTTTTGAGCCCTTCGAAATTATAAAGTTTAGTAATTTTTAAAACTTGGGTTTCGTCCCTACCGTTCGCTTTAGGGGAAAGTTGAACTACACTCATTCCTCTTTGCAGTTTTCCGTTATAGATCTTACCGATCGCAATACGACCTACGTAATCATTATAATCCAAAGAAGTAACTTGGAATTGTAGAGGAGCCTCTATATTCGCTTTTACAGGAGGCACATGAGAAAGTACAGTATCAAGTAATGCATCCAAATTCGTGCTAGGAGCATCTTCTAATTTGCTGACTGCCCAACCTTGTTTTGCAGAAGCGTATACAATTGGAAAATCCAATTGTTCGTTTGTTGCTCCCAAATCGCTGAACAAGTCGAAAACCATATCGACTACAGCGTCAGGGCGAGCTCCATCACGGTCGATTTTGTTGATAACTAGGATAGGTCTATGTCCTAATTGTAAGGACTTTCCGAGTACGAATCTGGTTTGAGGCATGGGCCCATCGAATGCGTCTACAAGAAGAAGACAGGAATCCGCTGTGGAAAGTACTCGTTCCACCTCTCCTCCAAAGTCCGCGTGACCAGGAGTATCTACTACGTTGATACGTGTGCCTTTATAAACAACTGCAGTGTTTTTGGCTTTGATCGTGATCCCTTTTTCTTTTTCGAGATCATTACTATCCATGATCCTTTCCCCGTCTTCCTTGGCAGTAACTGCTCCGGTTTGGCGTAAAATACCGTCTAGAAGGGTTGTTTTACCGTGGTCAACGTGTGCGATAATGGCGATATTGCGGATTTCCATGTTATGACCAAAATTTACGTAAGGGCCAGGGTGACAAGGTGGAATTTTAGGAAATTCTTTTCAATAGGATGAAAAAGAACGCATCCAATCGCTATTAATAACCGGTTTTAAACGATCTTAGGATTCTTAATGTTCGGGCAATGGGATCCTTTCAGTCTCTCCAGGCACATGAGCAAATCGATCTTCTTTCCAATCCACTTTTGCCTGTTCTATCCTCTCTAAAGAGCTAGATACAAAGTTCCAATACATATGCCTTGGAGTAGAAAGTGGAACCCCGCCTAGGAGTACAATTCGAGAGGTTTCTTCAGCTCTGAATTTTACAGCCCCACCTTTTGGATAGATAGCCATGTCCCCGACTGAAACAATCTTACCTTCTGCGTCAGCCTTACCCCTGGCTACATAAATGCCTGCTTCTTGTTCGGATGGAACTGGCAATTCTACTTCTGCACCAGCCTCAACTTCTAGATCCGCGTAGAATAAAGGAGAATATACTTTAACCGGAGAAACTTCTCCCATGAAGGAACCGGCGATCAACCTGAGTTCCCAGCCTCCTCCACTAACTGTAGGCAATTCTTCTCTTTCATGATGGAAAAATTCAGGAGAAGTCTCTTCAAATTCTTTAGGAAGAGCCACCCAGGTTTGGATACCTTCCAAAATATTAAATTCGGGATCTAATTTGGATCTTTCGCTATGTACGATTCCGGATCCAGCAGTCATCCAGTTCACTTCAAAGGGACGGATATCTTCTACCTTTCCGATACTATCTCTATGAGTGATCACTCCATCGTATAAATAAGTGACTGTCGCAAGACCAATATGAGGATGAGGGCGAACTACAATTTCAGTTCCTGTCTTAATGGGAAGCGGACCCATATGATCCAGAAAAACAAAAGGTCCCACATTTCTGGCTTCGATCTGTGGAAGTACCCTTCTTACAAAAAAACCGTCTCCCAAATCTTTTTTCTTAGCGATAAGATATCTCATAATAATATAGACTATTAGATCTGATTCCCAGAAATCTAAGCAAGATTTAAAACCCGAATAACGGAACTGCTTTAGCGAAAGACAATCTTCTTCCTTGGAAATCGTACCCCAAAACCCTTGACACCGGCTCGGACCGGTCAAAACTGGTCAAAACTCGAGAAAACTAGGCCAGTAATCATGTTCGCGATCATCTCTGTCGGCAACCGACAATTCAAAGTCACTCAGGATCTTGAATTCCTGACTGAAAAAACCGGTAAAAATGCTGGTGATACCTTCGATGCTAAGGTTCTACTATTCGCTGAAAATAATAAGGTCCATATCGGATCCCCGGAACTTAAATCCGCTAAAGTCTCCCTGAAAGTATTGGAAGACGTTAAAGGAGAAAAAGTAAGAGGATACGTTTACAAAAAACGTAAAAACTCTCAAAGAACTTGGGGCCATAGACAACAACTGCAAAAAGTTAAGGTAGTTTCTCTTTCGGCAGTTTGATCCGGATTAAGATACTCCGAAAGGGAGAAGAAATCCTAGGTTTGGAATCTTCCGGGCATGCTTCTAAGATGCACGGATCCAAAGGACAAAATCTTCTCTGCGCCGCTGTCGGAGTACTCATCCAAACTCTTTACTTGCACTTGAGCAAGGAAGGTTTGGCAGAAGAAGCGGTGATCGGAGACGGACTCTTGGACTTCAAGATCGTCTCCGGAAAAAAGACTGATCCGATTGTTCATACGAGTTTCGATCTCGTAAAAAGTGGATTGGTCAACTTGAAGGAACAATATCCTTCTGAAATTGAACTCATAGGAGAATAAACATGGCACATAAGAAAGGTGGCGGTTCATCCAAAAACGGACGCGATTCCCAATCCAAACGTCTTGGTGTAAAACGTTTCGGTGGAGAACTTGTTCTTGCAGGTAATATTCTCGTTCGCCAAAGAGGAACTAGATTAAACCCAGGAAAGAATGTAGGTGTAGGTAAAGATCATACACTTTACTCTCTAGTCGAAGGTCACGTAAAATTTGAACAAGTTTCTAAAACTAAAGTTCAAGTTTCCGTTTACCCGAAATAAGCATTAGATCTCAGATTTAGTGCGTGGAAAAAGAAAGGCCTTCCGGGGATTTTTTCCTCGAGCCTTTCTTTTTTTATTTTAGGGCCTTAGATTCACATGGAAAAATTTTTAGATGAAGTACTGATCGAAGTTACCGCCGGGCATGGTGGAGCCGGATCCATGCATTTCAGAAGAGAGAAGTATGTGGAATTCGGAGGACCTGATGGTGGTGACGGAGGAATTGGCGGCAATATTATTATCCGCGCCAACCTTTCCATGGTTACCCTAGATCGTTATCTTACTAAAAGAAGATTTAGAGCCCAGGATGGATTTCCTGGAGAAGGTAACGAAAGATCCGGTAAAAAAGGAGAAGATCTAATTCTTTTTGTTCCTCTTGGAACCCAGGTCTTCGACGAAGAAAGTGGAGAACTACTTTACGATTTCGTTAAGGATGACGGTGAATTCCAAGTTGTCAAGGGAGGAAGAGGAGGAAAAGGGAATACCCATTTCAAATCTTCTACTCACCAAACCCCTAAATTTTCTCAACCTGGAGAAGATGGAGAATATAAACATCTACGCCTGAGCCTAAAACTTTTGGCAGATGTTGGGATTGTAGGACTTCCTAATGCAGGAAAGTCCACCCTACTTTCTAAAATTACGGAAGCACACCCTAAGATTGCTGGCTACGCGTTCACTACTCTTTCCCCTAACCTAGGCGTGGTTAAAAGAAAGGGAGATATTTACCGTTATACTTTAGCGGATATTCCTGGGATTGTAGAAGGTGCAAGTAAAGGAATAGGCCTAGGACTTTCCTTTTTAAGACATATAGAAAGAGTAAAAGGTATATTATACGTTTTTGATGCAGCTGCTCTGGACATTAAGGAGGATTTCAAAATGCTTCAATCAGAATTGAGATCTTATAATCCGGAACTTCTGAACCGACCGCATTTGATCGTTTTAAATAAAATAGATATCTGGGAAGACCAGAGTTTTACGGAAGAATTACTTAAATCTATTTCTTCTTTGGGAAGGGTGATCCCCATTTCAGCCCAGGAAGAGATCAATTTAGAAGAATTACTTTCCGTAATGGATTCCACTTTCTTCCAAAAAGAACTGGAAGAATTACATTTTAACGAAGAAGAACACCGGGAAAATTCAGATGAATCGAAATGATCTGAACGAGAGAATTAAAACATCCAATAAAATAGTAATTAAGATAGGTTCCGCAAGACTTTCAGGCTCAGAAGAGGAAGTGAATGATTTCCTTTTCAGTCTGGTTTCGGACATACGACATTTAAGGGATCTTGGAAAACAAGTGATCTTAGTTTCCTCTGGAGCAATCGCAAGAGGAAGAAAACTTTTATCCTCACTTTCCAACCCGACAGAGGCCGGAGAATCTCTCCCCGAAAAGCAAGCTCTGGCAGCCATGGGCCAAAATCGCCTGGTGAACTTATACGATAGTTTTTTTTCCAAGGTAAATCTTCCGATCGCTCAGATACTTTTCGGAGTTCTGGACATGGAAAATCCGGAAGGATTTAAAAATCTGAAAAATACCTTCGGACAACTTTTGGATTGGGGCATTCTGCCCATAGTAAACGAGAACGACTCAGTCGCCACAGAAGAAGTAAAATTCGGAGATAACGACGTTCTTTCCGCGATCGTAAGTCTAATCGTAGAAGCGGATCTTCTGATCATACTCACAGGTGTAGAAGGTTTTCTAAAAGACGGAAAAGTATTACCTTTCTTGGAAGAAGTAGGAAAATCCGAACTTTCTCAAGCGGGAGGCCCAAGCGGCCCAGGCACCGGGGGAATGTATACAAAACTCAAGGCGGCTTCTATTTCCAGTGAGGCAGGAATTCCTTGCGGGATCATAGACGGGAATCTTAAAAATTGCGTGCGTGAGTTTATAGAAAAGAATACTCTAGGGACATTGGTTGTCTCTAACGGTAAGAAGAAAAACTTTACGGAGGAGGAAATTAAGTCCATTCTCCGAGCCAAACGTAACGGAGGTCAGGAATGATCCAAAGATCAGCAGAATCCATCTATGTGGACGAACTTTGTAAATCCGCGAAAGATGCTTATAGACAAATTCGATCGATCAATACATCCCAAAAGAATAAAGTTTTGGAAAAGCTCAGCCAAGCATTGGTCTCCAGAAAATCCGAAATCCTAAAAGAGAATATTAAGGATCTTGAAGCAGGAAAATCAAAAGGATTATCCTCTGCACTTTTGGACAGATTGACTCTGGATGAAAAAAGGATCCAAAGTCTAGCTAACGCAGTTTTAGAAATTAAGGCTCTTCCTGATCCTGTCGGCGAAACCGTAAGAGGGACTACTCTTCCGAATGGTGTGCGTTTAAATACAAAAAGAGTTCCATTGGGCGTAGTGATGGTGATCTACGAATCCAGACCGAATGTTACCATTGATGTGGGAGCTCTATCTTTCAAATCGGGAAACGCATGTATTTTGAGAGGCGGTTCCGAAGCAATTCACTCCAACACAATACTTGCTAAAATTTTCCAAGACTGTTTAAAAGAAGAAGGCCTGTCTCCGAATGCTGTCACCTTCGTAGATAGAACGGAAAGAGAATATATGATTCCTTTCTTAAAACAAACTTCTTATATTGATATAGTAGTTCCTAGAGGCGGAGAAGGTCTTATCCGTTTTGTTTCTGAAAATTCTCTTATCCCTGTGGTGAAACATGATAAGGGAGTAGTGAATCTTTATATAGATAAATCGGCAGATCCTAAAAAAGTTTTACCTATCGCGATAAATTCCAAGGTTCAAAGACCTGGGGTTTGTAATGCTGCAGAAAACTTAATTATACATTCCGAATATCCTTATATTAAAGAATTATTAGAAGGACTTGCATCTAAAGGAGTTCAACTTCTTTTAGATCCAAGATCTCTTGCAATTTTTCCTCAAGGCCAAGCTGTTAAAGAAGAAGATTACTTAGAAGAATTTTTAGATCTAAGATTTTCCGTCAAAACTGTGGATAAGATAGAAGATGCGATCGAATTCATTGAGGCAACTAGCTCAGGTCATACCGAAGCAATCGTAACTGAAGATGTAAGTGCTGCGAATTTTTTCAGTCGTTCCTTGGATTCAGCTGCTATCTTTGTAAATATCTCTACTCGTTTTCATGATGGAGGAGAATTCGGACTCGGAGCAGAAGTCGGAATTTCCACAGGGAAACTACATGTAAGAGGTCCTATGGGACTTGTACATCTTACTACTACCACTACTTACGCGGAAGGAGAAGGACAGGTCCGAGGATAAGGGACCTTCTACTTACATGAACTCTTCCGGGCTGGTCGGAGTTTTTGGCGGGAGTTTTGATCCTCCTCATCTAGGTCATGCAGAAGTCGCATCCAGTTTCTGGGAGAATTTTCCGAACGCAAAGGAACTTTTGATTGTTCCAAATCATACATCTCCTTGGAAACAGAATAAAAAAACTCCTCCAGAACTGATCCTAAATCTTGTTCAAACTCAGTTCCAAAACTTTCCGAATACAAAAGTTTGGGACTGGGAAATCAAAAGAGAAACTCCCAGTTACACCGAAGAAACCATTTTAGAACTTCTGAATATAAAACCCGGTGCCGGGCTCGCACTTCTAATCGGAGAAGATAATTATTCGGAATTCCATAAGTGGAAAAACTGGGAGAATATTTTGGACAAGATCCATTCTCTTTTGGTGTTCAGAAGATTTTCAGAATCCATTCCTCAAAATGAAAACCTGCAAAAATTCCAAAATAAAATCGTATTTTTACAAAATCAGATCATACAAGCTGCTTCCATAGATTTAAGGGAAGAACTTCCTAAATGTATTTTGGATAATAGGAAACCGATTGCATTGTCTGATGAAGTGTGGAATACCATACTTAAAAATAAATCTTACATTTAAACGACCAATCATTACTTATCAATGCTTCCGAATACTACTCTCGAACAGATAACTTATTTTACTGATATTGTTCCCAAGGAAATTACTAAGACCCGTTGGGAACATAGTCTTCGGGTAGCCGAGATTGCACAAGAACTGGCAAACATCTACTCTCCTAATGAAACAAAGGAGGCGTATTTAGCGGGTGTGGTTCACGATATCACAAAACAAAAACCCAAAGAATTCCATTTGGAACTTTTCGCTAAACTAGGAGACTCTGAATCCCCTAAACTTCCGGAAGCAGCCTGGCATTCTAGATCCGCCGTTTATTATCTGGAAACAGAATATGGTTTAAAAACAAGATCAGTTTTAGATGCAGTGAAACACCATACACTTGGTGGAGATGACCTGAAAATTTTGGATTATATCTTATATGCCGCCGACTTTTTAGGTTCCGAGTTTGCGGAAAGACAAAAGGAATATTCGGAATGGAGAAACAAGGCCAAAGAAAATCTATACAATGCCGTTTTGAATAAGGCGATCCATACTATGCAAGACCTTTTGGATCATAAAAGAGAAATCCATAAAAGAACCATCTCCATGTATCATTTCGCCTTGGGAAAATTATCCAATTGACAGGGTTATTTTTTCTTTCTGAATGGAATCCGAGGCTTTGATTTGAGTCCTAACAAACCGATTCGACCTTTTAATCTTATTCCATTATGGATCGCCGCAGGCTTTCTATTTTTGGCGTTATTGTTTTTTCTATTTCGTAATTTCAGAAGAACAGGTCTGGACGAGAAGATCAGCTCAGGCAAACCGATCCATATACTTTTCCATGCAGTAGGAAATGACGACATATATGAATTCGGATTTTTAGCCACTATCTTCCCTTCCCAAGAAAGAGTCGGCTTATTCTTCTTTCACCCGATCACTACATTCGAAGATCCGGAAGATAGTTTAGAACAAATCAAATCTAAGGCTACATCCGCAGTTAAAGATGCAGTCCAAGATATCTTAGGCTCTAAGCCAAATTATACGATAAAGATCAATGCTTCAGCATTTATTAAGATAGTAGATATTTTAGGCGGAGTGAATTTATACACCGATAATCGCACTAACAGAATTTCTCCTTCTTATGTGAGAGAACCTGGTTTATATTCTTATTCAGGAGAAGATGCGTATGATTACGTTTCTTATATGGATAAAAAGGAAACCTTGGATTATTTGGATCGTATCAGCAGACAAGAAAGCGCGGTCTTATCCGTTTACGAAACCTTATACGAAAACAAAGAACTTCTAAATTCGTTTTGGTCAGAGATGGTTTTCAGTCTGGTGGATTCTGATTTTTCAAAAGAGGATTTTTACACTCTTCTAAAATTCGCGACTTCTCATAGACTTGCATTTGGGATTACTGAACTTCCTGGAGAGCCTGCATTAGATCCGAAAACTAGACGTCTATTCTTAACTGCGGATCCTGCGAGAGTTTCCGTAGCCATCCGAAAATTTCATAAAGATGTATCTGCGGAAATTTTTACGGACGGGGAATATGCCAGAACGGAAGTATTAAATGGAACGGATGTTGCTGGTCTCGCAAAAGATGTTAGAACCACTTTAGCAGACAAACGTATCAAGGTCCTCTCAGTAGACAATGCTTGGACAAAAGATATCAAAAAAACTGTTATCTTGGATAGATCCGGAAATACCGCTGTGGCAGACAAAATTTCCTCCATATTAGAAAAAACGAAAGTATATCACGTATTAAGAAAGGATCTAGGGCTCGATTCTACAGTTCTCCTTGGATCCGATATAGAGCCTAAAAAATAAATATGAGTCCTTCTCCCAAAAATAACCCTGAAAGCACAATGGAAATCCTGAAAACCATTCATAAGATCATGCAGGATAAAAAATGCGAAGAGATCGCAGTTTTAAATCTTGAATCAGTACATTCATACTTAAGTTACTTTCTGATCTGCACCGTGAATTCTGCGGTGCAAGCAAATGCAGTAGCAAGAGAGATCAAAAAAGCATTAAAAGGTTTTAAACTACCTCATAAAGAAACGGACAAAACGGGAACATCCTCTTCTTCCGGTTGGACCCTACTCGACTACGGCGAATTCATAGTCCATATCATGACTCCTGAAAAAAGAGAATATTATAATCTGGACAGACTTTGGAGAGATGCAGAGAGAATAGAACTCTCTTAATCTTCTACCAATTTTGCTCTTAGGCTAGCCCAGTCCGATACTGGAAGCTCGCAGTGAAATCCAACGCAGACGTAAGCTTTCACTCCGCCACCGGAATTCCTGTTTCTTAGAAGTAGGAATTTTTCTCCATTCTCTTCCGCTTCTTTATCGTTCGCCCAAACAAGCACCGTTTCGGGTAAAAATAAAGAGCCGACACCTTTCCATATAGGTAATAATTCTTCTTGGGAAGAATATACTACTGCGAGTTCCCTTCCCGGGGATTTTCTAAGCCATAATGCGGAAAGCATGTATGGATAATTCATTGGATATGTTTCCATCTCAGGTTTGAAATAAGAGAAAATTAAATCCGCATATTGCAGATATTTTTCTGAATCCACTACGCCTAATTTAGAAAGTAAAACAAATGCGGTCGCAAAGGAACTATTTGCAGAAGGTTCTACTCCGTCATATCCATCTACAGTTCTTCTGAGTAATGTTTCTCCATCGATCCCGGAATCAAAGAACACTCCGGATGGACTTCTGAAAAGTCGGATTGCTTCTTCAGTATATCGGATTGCATTTTCCAAATATCTGAATCCTTTTCCTGCTTGGAATAAGTACAAGGATGCCAGTACAAACTCAGCATAATCAGTACTATACGCGAGGAATCTTGCTTCTCCTTCTCTAAATCTTCTAAGTAGTCGGCCGTCTTCTCGGATCAAATTGTTTTCTAAGAACTTATAGGTCTCTTCCGCTTCTCTTAATAAATCCCCGTCTCCAAATGCCATTGCGGCTTTTGTGAGCGCCTTAATGTATAAACAATTCCAAGAGAATAAGATCTTATCGTCGCGAAGAGGCCTGATCCTACTCGAACGTTTTTCTAAAAGTTTTTTCCTGTTTCTGGAAACAATCTCTTCCAGCTCGGAATGTTCCAAACCATGCAGTCTGGAGAAATTCATTCTGAATGTTTCATGTAGGATATTTCTCTCTTCGAAATTCCCTTTTTCGGTAATATTCCAAAATTCATCTAAAAGAGATGAGTCTTGTCCGCAGACTTCTCTTATTTCTTCTTTTGTCCAAAGATAGAATAAGCCCTCTTCTCCCTCTGAATCAGCATCTTCTGCACTTGCGATCCCACCACCGGATAATCTCATATCCCTGTGAAGATACTCTATTACATCGTAAGCATAGTCTTTGTATTTTTCTTCTCCCACTGCTTGGTAACATTCTACCAATGCTTCCAAGAAGAGTGAATTATCGTACAACATCTTCTCGAAATGTGGAACCAACCAATGATGATCGGTGGAATACCTACAAAGCCCTCCGCCGATCTGATCATAGATCCCGCCCTTTTTCATGGCAGTCAGGGTCTCTTCTACCATTTCAAGAGCTTTGGGTTCTCCGGTAGACTTATGATAACGTAATAAAAAGCTAAGGCCCATGCTTGGCGGAAATTTATTTACGGAATTAGATTTAAAACCCGCGTACTCCGGATCATAGAGTCGATCATATAATAAAAACCCATTCTCGAATACTTCCGGTCCCGGGGATGAAAGTTCAGATGTATCCGTGAGAGCTTTGGTTTCCTCGGATTCTTTTAAATGTTTGGTCAGATCTTCTGAAGCCTCGAGTAATTCTTCTTTTTTGTCCTTCCATAATCCGGTTATAATTCCCAAAACTTCTGTGAAACTTTTTCTACCATACTTGGGAACGGGAGGAAAATAAGTCCCACCTGTAATCGGCTTACCTTCAGGGGTTAAAAACATATTCAAAGGCCAGCCTCCCTGCTGTCCCATGGCATGTAACGCATCCATATAGATCCGATCCACATCCGGCCTTTCTTCCCGGTCCACCTTAATGGAAACGTAATCCTTATTTAAAACATCTGCAGTGGTTTCATTCTCAAACGATTCTTTCTCCATTACATGGCACCAATGACAGGTGGCATAACCGATGGATAAGAAGATCAATTTATTCTCGGATTTTGCCTTTGCAAAGGCTTCTTCTGACCAAGGAAACCAGTCCACAGGATTGGTAGAATGCTGGAGTAGATAAGGACTTTTTTCAGACGCGAGTCGGTTCAATTTTTTATCTGGAGTTTTCATCGATTTTAAGCTGTCTAGACTTTTACTTTAGATTTTTCGATTTGGCAAATTCTTCCGAACCAAAAACCATGCTCCGTAGGAAGACCAACGACATATGCTTAGGCCTGCAAAGATTCCTTCGTTAAGGAAATTTTATCTGCGACTCTTGCTTGTCGGAGCTTTTGGTTTTCCAGCTTCACAGTTCGCCCAAGAGTTAGACCCTTCCCTTCAAAATAGGCCTAGAGTCCTGAAACTCACTTTGAAAGAAGCGGTCAATTATGTCCTCGCGAATAATATCACAGTTAGAAACGCTGGGATGGAATTCGTGAAAGCGGATACTGCCGAGTTAAAAAATCTATCTCAATATGCATGGACGCTGGTCGGCGGTTTTTCGAAAACAAAAACTAATCTTCCTCTGAATAATAATAACGTTCTCTCCGGAACAAAGATCTCAAACGATCGAATAAACGTAGGGATCCAAAAAAACTTCCAGACTCTGACCTATTTTAGCTTAGAACTTAGCCATACTAGATTCGATGCGGACGCATTCGAGACTCAGGCAGCTGCTGCCAGACTAGGTGCAGTAGGTTCTTATTTAGCTGCCCCTCCTCAATACACAGATGCTTTGACTGTAACTCTTGGTCAGGAACTTTTAAAATATTCTTTCGGCCAGACTGAAAAAGAGAAACAAAAGGTCTTACAACAAAACGCAGTCATTCGTAGAGACGAGTTAGTTAATATTCTCGCTCAGCTCGTAGTAAAAACCCTGGTGGATTATTGGAGCTTGAGTGTTTACGATTCTCAGGTAGAAACTTTCGATAGATTAGAAAAGAATACCAAAAACATCAGGGATCTCACTGTCAGAAAACGTAATCTTGGTCTTTCGGAAGGATTCGAGGTTAACCAATGGAACAGTGCTCTCACTCAAACTGAAAATAGTTTAGAAAGAGCAAGACTTGCTAGATCAGAAGCAGAAAGAAATTTGATCCGAGTTTTAAATGTGGATCCAAGTTCTAAAATTTCAGGGATCACTGATCTTCAAGAAAAAGTTCCGAACGATATCAATCCTACTAAAGATTATCAATATGCATTGGATCATAGGATCGATCTGAAAAATTTGATCCGCCAAAGACAGATAGCAGAATTAGAACTAAAGATCAAGAATGCAGAAGATATGCCTTCTTTAAAAATTACGGGAAGTTATTCGACAAGAGGCCAAACTTTCTTAAATCCTCAGACGAACTATGTGAATCCTGATACTGGGATGATGTCTTTTAAGTATCCTGAAAAAACTTTAAACTTCGCACTATCTTATCCTTTATTCGATACCGGGATCCAGACAGATATCAGAGATGCAAAACTCAAATTGGATATCCTGTCAAAACAAGAAACAGAACTTAGGACTCTGATCAAAGAAGAGTTGGACAATAGATATTATGCGATCGTTGCAGGACAGGAACTTTTAGAAACCGCTAACACTCGTAAAGAAGAAGCGGAGAAGTTTTATAAGGGTGTCCAAGCACGCTTCAACCAGGGAAGATTCACAGCTGTATTAGTAAAATCTGCTTTGGACGGTTTAATCCAAGCCGAGCTGCAAGTGGCTCAAGCAAGGATTAACTTTAACGTGGATATCATCCGTTACGAACTGGCAAGAAACTCCGTTTTTGAGAAATTCGGAGTGAATGTGGATGAGATCGTAGACACGATCATCAAAAACGAAGTGGAGCGGGCGCGACAAGCCACTCCATCTAACAATTAATTTTATATTTAGTAAGATTAAGCTTTTGGAATAGAAGGGATCTCCAATTGGATCGGTTCCCCTTCTAATGCTTTTAAGAATTCAATCAAGTCCTTCTTATCCTGATCTGAAAGTTCCGCAGGTCTTAACATAGGATCATGCACGGCTTTAGAATGACCACCTTCTGCAAAATGGTTCACGGTATCTTCTATCGATCCAAAAATCCCGTTATGCATAAAAGTTTTCTTTTTAGTAACGTCCCTTAATGTAGGAGTTCTAACCTTATCCTTGATCCCTGCAAGTCCAGTTGTATGTAATTCCGAGTCAGAGAAGTTCGGACCCTGGTGACACTGGATACATTTTGCTTTGTTCTGAAAAACGTCCCAACCACGGATCTGAGCAGGAGTGAGTGCAGTCTCTTCCCCCATCACAAATTTATCGAAACTCGAATTTTTACTTACGATAGTTCTTTGGAAGGTAGAAAGTGCTAAAACAATTCTTTCTCCTGAAATTCCGGGATCTCCATAAGCTTTCTCAAAAAGTTCCTTATAACCTTGGATAGAAGAGATCCTTTGCACAAGTTTCGCTTCATTTTGGAACATCAGTTTAGAATGTATTTTATCTTTTACAAGATCTTCCAACTCTTTTGCTTCAGGATCTTTGAACACATCCTTATACAATGCTACATTGGTAAGAGAAGGAGCGGGATTATGGATCTTAGTACGAGGAAAACCTTTGGATGGAGAAGCAGTATTATGGCAGCTTGCACAGCTTACGTCTAGGTTGAAAGAAAGCCTAGAATCGAAATATAGAGTCTTACCCAACTCCACCTTTTCTTGGTTGAACGGGTTATTACTGGGATGAATTACACTTTTAACAACGAACCCTTCCAGTTCTGGGATTGGTTTTTTTTCCTTACATACAATCAATCCTAAGATCGAAATCAAAAATAGGATCAGGAAAAAAATACGCTTCATAGTTCCTTATCCAGGATGCTTAAAAGAATGCCTCTGTCAATCTCCTAATCAGAACCGTTCCAAAAGTCACCTGAGACCATATCTCAAAGAAAATCCAAAACGTTGTCACAAGTGTTACTCTAAACGCGTCTTGCTTTTAGAACCGGAGGCAACTATGTCAAAGAAGAAGGTATTGATCGTAGGTGGAGGTTATGCAGGGATCGTAGCGGCAAACAGATTGTCCCGCAAAAATCCAGAGGTAGAGATTACTCTGATCACTGCAGAACCTATCTTTAGAGAAAAGATCAGAAACCACCAAGTTATTGCAGGAACCAAAGGAAAAGATTTCCAGATCCGAAATTTATTGAACTCGAAGGTAAATTTGATCATCCAAAGAGTAGAGAAAATATTTCCGAAGGAGAACAAGGTTCTCTTAAATGATGGGACCTATTTCGAATACGATTATTTGGGTTATACTGCGGGAATGAGAGCAGGAGATCCGGGCACCAAGGGGGTTAATTATTTTTCAGTCGCAAGTTTCCAGGATTCGGAACGATTGAGAAAAGAATTAAACAACCGTCCTGATGCAAATATTACAGTATTAGGTGGAGGACTTTCCGGGATAGAAGTAGCTACAGAACTCGCAGAAAATTATCCAAGTGCAAAAATAACACTTTTGGATTCGGATAAGATCGGAAAAAATTTCTCTCCAAGCGCTGTTCTTTATATGAAAGAAGTCCTGAAAAATCTGCATGTAAACCTGATCGAAGGAGAAAGGGGAGAATATCTATTAGAAGATAAGATTAAAACTTCTAATGGAACGCAGATACTTCATAATTATTGTGTGATCTCGGCAGGGCTCGTTGCCTCCGACTTAGGAAAAAACTCGGAATTGGAATCCAATAAGATCGGTCAAGTGTATCTGAATGAATATATGCAGGTTCCTGAATATTCGAATATTATAGGAGCAGGAGATGCAGTAAAAATCCCTGGAGAAGAATATTCCTATTTAAGAATGGCATGCGCAACAGCTCTTCCGATGGGGATCTATCTAGGAGAAAGGATCTCCAACCTATTAGGAAAAAAATCAGATATAGGACGAAAACCGTTCCAATTAGCATATGTAGGACGTTGTGTAAGTTTAGGAAGAAAAGAAGGATTATTCCAATTCTTAAACTACGATGATAGCCCTAAGGAAAAATTTTGGACGGGGAGACTGGGAGCGTTTATAAAAGAGCTTATCTGTAAATTTACTGTCTTCTCCTTTAAAGCCGAAAAATATTTCGATTTTTATACGATCCCTCAGCCTAAAGAAAAAACTTTAGTTAAAGAAAACGAAAGATTAGTAACGGTAGAAAAATGAACACCCAAGAAAGACTAGATCAATTTATAGAAAACAAAGGTTTGGTCTTTGGGATCGCCTATAAGATGACAGGGAGCGTGGTAGAAGCCGAAGATATTGTGCAGGAAACTTTTCTGAGATGGGAAAAATCCAAAGAAGAAAAGATCAGATCTCCAAAGGCATTTTTATCCACTGTTGCTGCCAGACTCTCTCTGGACTCTTTAAGAAAAGCAAAAAGAAAAAGGGAAACCTATATAGGTCCTTGGTTACCGGAGCCGTTGGCTCCGGCACCTATGGAAGAAGAGCCAGATTCTGAAACTTTGGATCTGGCATTCCTACATCTATTAGAAAAATTAAACCCGATCGAAAGAGCAGTATTCTTACTCAGAGAAAGTTTCGAGATGGGATACGATTCTATTTCAAAAGTAGTAGGGAAAAACCAAGAGAATTGTAGGCAAATCCTCAAAAGAGCCAAAGAGTCGCTAAAATCGGATCGTAAAAAGTATGATGCACCTTCCGAAAAAAGAAAAAAGATCTTCCGAGATTTTTTACTAGCTTCTTCCAAAGGAAAACCGGAACTACTTGTTCCTTTCTTAAAAGAAGAGATAGTCCTTTGGTCTGATGGAGGAGGAAAAGTAAATGCAGCCAGGATACCTATCGTTGGTAAAGATAGAGCCTCTCATTTCTTTATTCGAACCGGAAGTAATAGACTCAAATATACGTTGGATTTCTATTTCGGAATGGTAAATGGCGCGGAAACATTGATCGGTTATTATAATGATCAGCCTGCATATCTGCAAAGTTTCCTAATAGATGAGGATGGAATTTCTAAAATTTATTCAGTTCTAAATCCGGATAAATTGAAATCCATGGAGAACAAACATAAGCTAATAGAAGAAGGGCTTATTTTTCCTATGGAGAATTTCTTATTATTCCCTCACACTTATCATAAGAAAGTTGCGAAATGGTTAAACCCAGTAGCCAAGTTGGTCAAATGGGCAATCGTAAGGTGAAAAGTAATTAACATAGGATAATCCGTTTATCTGCAGATCCTTTTCTCCTTTCTTGACTTCGCCTCGTCTTTAAGAGAAGATCCGAATATGAAACGAATACTAACAACAAGCCTATTATTCGGTTTGTTATTCATTCAATGCAGTGGAGGAGAGAAGATGGAAACAGTTTTAGAAAACAAGACTACGTTGCCAAAATCACCAAGTGGATATTATACTTCTAAGTTAGGAAAGATCGCCTATTGGGTAGAAGGAAAAGGAAAACCGATTTTTTTACTTCATTCTGCCGGTCATGATCATAATGATTTCGAATCCATTCTGCCAAGTTTATCAGAAAAATATAAAGTGATTTCTCTGGACTGGCCGGGCCATGGATTATCCGAAAATCCTCAACCTGCCACTTCCGCTTCTGCAGTGGAATATGCGGAAATATTGCCTGACTTGGTTGCAAGTTTAGCCCCGGAAGGTGGGATCTTTATAGGGAACTCACTTGGAGGATTCACCTCCATGAATCTTGCCGTCCAAAGACCTGAACTTGTAAAAGGACTAGTGATCGTAGATTCCGGCGGACTAAACGATCCGGATTGGATCACTAAAAGTTTTGCAGGACTAAAATCCAAGGTTTGGTTTACTGGACTCGTTTGGAACTTCTTCCCGAATCATTACATAAAGATTAGAAACAAATACACAGAATCCATTCTAACTAGGATTAAAGAAAGAGAGGATGTGGAAGGTTCAAAGGAAGTGAATGCTTCTATATGGAAAAGTTTTTTGGATGAAAGACATGACCTAAGAGAAAAAGTCTCCCAGATCAAAGCGCCAATGTTGATCGTCTGGGGAGAATATGATCCGGTGATAGATCCAAAACTTGCGCTAAGGCTTCATGAAAAAGTAAAAGGTTCAAAGTTGACCTATCTAAAAACAGGGCATGTTCCTTTTGCGGAAAATCCAAAAGAATTCCTGAAAGTCACACTTCCCTTCTTGGATTCCATCTGAGGTATTTTTGAATTTCTCCCATAATTAGATTTGTAAAATTTTCGTTTACGGACTTTCTTTAGAAATCCGTAAACGGGAATTATATGGATCAGAAAGATCATCCTTGGGAAAAAATATACCAAACCGTGAACCGGATCTCTCCAATGCCGAAAGAAGTCTGGAAAAAATCGGAACAACTATATACGATCCGCAAATTAGAATACGGGGATTTTCTGATCAAACAGGGAACCCAACCGACCGAGTTTGCATTCGTATTCTCAGGAGTTTTGAGAGAATATTATCTAACAGACCAAGGAAATGAGTACATTAAAAGTTTCAATTTCCCGGGAGACTTTACAGGATCTTATTTCGATCTACTCACTGAACAACCTTCTACCTGCAATATCAGAGCGATTACAGATTGTGAACTTGCAGTCGCAAAGTTTTCTGAATTCAGGAAATTGTTTTCTCAAGATATTGTATGGGAAAGATTAGGCAGGATTTTTGCCGAAAACTTATTTTTAAAAAAAGCCAGAAGAGAATATGAACTCTTAGCTTTAAGCGCAGAAGAAAGATACGATCTACTTTTAAAATCCAGACCGGAAATAGAAGAGCTTGTTCCTCAATACCATATCGCTTCCTATTTAGGGATCACTCCAGTTTCCTTAAGCAGGATCAGAGCGAAGAAAAAAAAAGATTAGAAAATCAGTGCTGTAGGAATTCCTACACGTAAGTAGAAACAAAAAAGGCGCCGGGTAAACCGACGCCTTCTTCAAGCTTTGCAATATTAGAAAATTCTTATTTTGCGGAAGCTGCTTCACGGATCACATAAGCTGCGATCTCGTTTTTCTGAATTTGAGTGGTTCCTTCGAAGATACAAAGGATTTTTGCGTCTCTCATCAACTTCTCAACAGGATACTCTTTAGTGTAACCGTATCCACCGAAGATTTGAACCGCGTCAGTAGCAGCTTTCATTGCAGTTTCAGAGCAATAAGCTTTTGCGATCGCGGAATATTTCGGAAGACGAGGATCCTCAGCATCAGACATACGAGCAGAAAGATAACAAATCTGACGTGCAGTTTCTACACCGATAGACATATCCGCAAGCATGTGCTGAACAGCCTGGAAGCTGGAAATTTTAGAACCGAACTGCTCTCTTTGACGAGCATATTTAGATGCGTGATCTAAAGCAGCTTGAGCAACACCTACTCCCATAGCAGCAACATATGGACGAGATGCGTTCAAAGTTTGAAGAGCGTAGATGAATCCAAGGTTTTCTTTTCCGATCATGTTAGCTTCTTCCACTGCACAATCTTCGAAGATGATCTGGCGGGTGTCAGATGCACGAATACCAAGTTTATCTTCTTTTTTACCTACGATCAAACCTGGAGTGTCGCGTTTAACGTAGAAACAAGAAACTCCACGAGTTCCACGGCCTTTATCAGTATAAGCAAAAACAGTATAAGCTCCTGCGCTACCGCCACCGGTAATCCATTGTTTGGTTCCGTTGATGACCCATTTGTCGCCTTTTTTAACTGCAGTAGTGCTCATACCTGGAACGTCAGAACCTGCACCAGGCTCGGAAAGACAGAAAGAAACTCCGTATTCTCCGTCAACGACTGGTTGGAGCCATTTTTTCTTTTGTTCGTGGCTTGCACCTTTCATGATTGGAAGGATACCAAGACCGGTATATCCAAAACAAAGGCTGATACCGAGACATCCTCTAGAAAGTTCTTCGGTTACCAAACACTGCTCTACTGAACCAAGACCCCATCCACCGTATTCTTCGGGGATAGTGAGTCCATTGACCCCTAACTCGGTTCTCATTCTATTAATAAGTTCTTCTGGATGCTTATTTGCTTCGTCCCAATGGATAGCAACTTCATGGGTGATCTCTTTCTTAACGAAAGAACGAATCGTGTCCCTAATCTCGATCTGCTGCTCAGTCAGTTCCTGATACATTTTTTCCCTTCTTGCGAGAGTTTCTAGTCCTAATTTTTCGCCAGGGTCGATTCAATCAAGAAAAACATGGCTGATTAAACGTTCATTTTAGCCCTAATGGGACAGAATTCCTGGAAATCTCGTTATTTTCCTAGATTTTGGCGATCCGAAAGCATATAAAAAACAGAACGTTCGTTCTGTTAATGTTTCTCTCATCTAATTTCGAGAAATAAATTGAGTAAACCAAAGAGACGCAGCCTGTCTTATAGATGGTTCATCAGGTTCGTTATCGGAAGCCCAAGAGATAATTCCATCTGGACGTATTAGCACCGCGCTTAAGCCTAACTGTTCTTTCGCTGGCCCAGAAACGTATCTCACTTGATCTCCGTATTCATTCGCCAAGGTTTTAAGAGAAGTTTTGGCATCGAAATCCAGAAGTATTCCTTGGCCATCTTGCATAAGTTCGCCTATCCTTCTACCATCCTTAAACTCGAAATTCGGAACACTATAACCCACTAAAGGATGAGCATCACCTAAATCATAATGTGTGAAAATTCCCCATACTCTTGCGGCCATATACGTTGAAGCATCACGAGTTTCCATAAGATCTCGAATGATCGAATTCAATGCGCGAGCCTGTGGATCTGGCTTCATGATCATAACCTGAGCGCGAGACCAATCTAAGACCTGCGCACCGATTGGATACCTTTCCTTATAATAACTATCGAGCAAACCTTCAGGTGCTTTTTTATGAATTGTTGCAGCAAGTTTCCATCCAAGATTCATAACATCTCCCAATCCAAGGTTTAAACCTTGGCCTCCCAAAGGAGAATGAATATGTGCTGCATCTCCGGCTAAAAGGATCCTTCCATTTCGATAGTTTGTTGCTTGTCTTGCTCTATCAGTCCAAGTAGTTGCAAAATGAAGAGCACTGATAGTCACATCCGTATTAGAGATACGTCGTAGAACTTCCTGCACATGTTCCAAGGTAATTTGTTTTTCCGAACTATGAAATGCTCCGCCATCAAAATCCTGGATCACTATAAAACCCGGTTGGGATTGTAAATACATTCCTCTTTCAGTTAGATTCCGTCCCGGATTTAACTTTTCCGGATCTGCGATATCGACCTTGGTGGAATAACCGGTAAATTCCGGTTCGGTACCTGCAAATTCGAAACCTCCCAATTTGCGAACCACACTTCGGGCACCATCACAACCGACAAGCCATTGGCTTTGAAAAGTTTGATCACCCGATCGAACAGTTACTCGATCATCCGATTGACGAAAAGAATCCAATGGAAGTCCTCTCTTGATCTCTACGCCCAACGCTACTGCTCGACGAGTCAAAATGGTTTCAATTTCTTCCATTTCAGAGATCAAATTTGTTTCTGTAGAACTCTCTAACCGATACTTCCACTGCGATGTGTCAATATTACCTTCAAGAAATGGAATACCTGCGAAATGCCCTACCTGACGGCGAGGGCCTTGTTGAACAGAATTGGCATGAGGATTTTTAAACCGTTTATGTATTTCAAATTCTTCTAATAATCCTCGGCGATAAAGAGCTTCAATACTAGGCGCTGAGAGTCCGCGCACCCCAAAAGGAAGTTGTTTGAAAGGCGATTGAGGATTTTCGGATTTTTCCAATATAAGAACTCTACATTTTGCTAATGCAAGTTCGCAGGCTAAAAAGAGCCCAACTGGGCCTGCTCCGGAAATAATAACATCATGCGGTTGGTCTTGTTTCATTTATTCCATCCATTTTTTAAAACTTTAAACGTAAGATTTAATACATCCTTTGGGGACGGTGAGTTACACGCAAAACTCACACCTTCTAAAATCAACTTTGCAATACATTCAGCTTCCAGCTTATTCACACCGGAATCGTTTTGGATCTCTTTAGCCAAAGAATTTTCATAACGCGCCCATAAACCGCGCAGATAAGAAGTAAGTTCAGGTGAAGATCTGATAAGTTTTCCAAATCCGGAAAAAGTTTTCTTATCGGGAGGGTTAAATAATTTACTCGAGAAAAAGTATTGATGGAGAGAATCCAAAATGGACTGGCCCTTCTTTCGTTGCCTAATCGCATTCAAGATATCTGCATCTATCTCATCCTCAAGATCGAAAATGAGGGATTCTTTGGTCGGAAAATAATTGAAAAGTGTAGTAACGGCAACTTCCGCTTTTTCGGCTATTTCAACGATAGTGACAGCATCATAGCCTTTTTCTATAAATAGATCACGAGCAATATCTGAGATAAGTTTTCGAGTTTTAGCCTTTTTTATTTCACGCAATCCCATCCGAATTTGCTCCCCCCAATCTGTATCAGTATTAAGCCTGTGTGACCTAGAAAACAATATCAAGTATAAAATTGTAGTTACTTCATTTTTCTACGTACTCCAATAATATTTAAATTGTAAAAATGCGTCCCTTTAGGGGTATAACGGGCGACTCCTCGCAAATGCTCGGACCGAGCTGCTACGGGCTACGCTAACGCTTCGGTCTCTTACGAGACTAAACCCTGCGCATCTCTGTCGCGGTGTGGTAATTTAAATTGATAGAGAGAACTGATTGTAAAAGGGTGCCCCACCCTACTTAGGGTGGGGGCCGGTGCGGTGGTACCCGCCTTAGCACATTTCCCTTTGTTTGGCGAGAAAAATTTACCACTACTTCCGACGTTGGAATTCCTACAGTGGAATTTGGATTCAGAAATTTGTTTGCTTTCGAAAGCAAGGAAGACTAAATATTTTTCTGAAATAGTATATCAGGAGAGATTTTATGGAACAAAGTGTCGTAGCGCCTATTATTGCTGGAATAGCTGGATTTATCTGTGCCTTTATTTTTAGTGGCCCTCTTTATTTCGGTCTTTCAAAACTTCTGAGTCTACCTACACAAGAAGAGAAAAAAAACCTCGGGATCCGAATATTTTTGAACTTCTGCGTTTTCCTAGCTACTGCATTTTCTATCTCATTGATCCTACAATATATGAGCTTACAAAATAAAGCTCATGGCCAATCTATCGCTTTCATTCTATGGTTCGGATTTATATTTACTTCCAGCTCGATCGATGTGATCTGGAAAGGTAAACATCTGAAATTATGGATTTTTGAATCGATAGCCTCTCTAATTACAATCCAGGTTTTAATGTTCGTTCTATTACTATTTTATAAATGAAACAAGCTCGATTCATTCTTACACTTGATTCTTCCGGAGCGTTTGTCGTAGGAGTACTTATCTTTCTTTTCTCCTCTTTTATTTCGACCCTAAATGGATGGGACAAAAGTTTCACTCATATGGAAGGTTTTGCAAATCTGATATATGGTTCTTATTCAGGAACTCTTCTACTATTTTTTAGAAAGGGAAATCTTCATCGTGTATTTGTTTTCATATTAATTACGGCAAATTCACTTTGGGGTTTACAATGTTTTGCTCAAGCTTGGAGATTAAAAGATGAAGCCACTCATGTTGGGAACTCTGTACTATTACTCGAAGGAATTTATTTGGTGGCATTAGCTTACTTTGAGGCAAAGTTCGTTTTGCCTCAATCTATCTCTATCCCTCATAGAGTGTCGTAGGTAAAAATCTATTTAGCAGGAGTAGGAATACTTTGGTGTCCAGGATGGATCTGGATTTTCGGGAACTTAGCCGCTACCGCCTGCAATAAATTTAGACTCACTTTGTTCCTTTCTAAATCCTTAGTAAAACCTCCTGGAGTCACGTTGTTAAGCCAACCCCAGCTAGTATGACAAGTATCGCCAGTAATTAGCTGAACCCCGCTAGTAGATTTTATCAAAAATGCAATACTACCCTCAGTATGTCCCGGAACAGAAATAATATAAAGAGATTGATCACCGAAGAAATCCAAAAATTTAATTGGAGCCCCTTCTTTCCCGAAGAAGTTCAACTCGGAAAGTGCAGTATCACGCCCGAGTAAGCTATCCGTACTTCCTTGCACAAAAAGGTGTAGAAAACGAGAATCTCCCGGTTCGTTTTGCCCAGTATATACAGAAGTTCCCGCCGGAAAATCTCGAGTACCCAAAATATGATCTAAATGCAAATGAGTAAGGAAGATACCTTCTACTTTTTTCGGTTCTTTTTGCTGCCACTCCTTAATCGTATTATGAATCTTCAGCTCACCTAGATTCATTTGAGAAGCAACTATGCCTGAAACAGGCCATTCCTTTTTATCTTTGCGAAACACATCGCCAAGTCCGGTATCTATTACATATCTGCCGAACTTCGGATGATCCATTACATAAAAATAAATTTGGATCGGTTCCTTGCCGGATTGCAAACCGGCAGCAACCGCTTTTGGATCCTCTAAATTGATCAAACCCGCGCGTTCTGCCACCCAATCCGCAGAGAGGATCTTTTTAAGATTGATAGGCCCTTTGTCAGAAGAATTTATATCTTGGATATTTACTAGAGTTCCTTTATTCACTAGAACGGAGCGATTAGAAGTAACTGAGCAAGCAGTTAGAAGCCAGATAGATATAAATGAAAAAATGATTCGTTGGATTTTCATGAGAACAGACCTTACACATTTAAAATAGTTAGAAAATAATTTTAAATTCCAAATTGTATTTCAATTAAATTACTTTATCTTTTTTCAATTCTTCTATCTCAGAGTCTGTATAACCCAGAGATTTTAGGATTTCTTGGTTATGCTCCCCGTGATCAGGAGGATCTGTCCTATAGGTCACCTTACTTTCCGAAAAAGGAAACGGGGAACCGAATTGTATATAATCGCCGTATTGTTTATGAGTGCGATCCAGGATCATCCCCTTCTCTTTTAACACCGGATCTTTAGAAACCTCATCTAGGGTTTTGATAGGAGTGAGACAGGAATCAGGGTTTTGGAATATAGGCTCAAGGTCAGCAAATGTTTTAGAGGAGAAGTATTCAGTTAGGATCTTTTTCCATTCTGCAAAATGTGTCTCTGCAATAGGTACTTTTTCTAAATGTGAGTCGAGGCCGGATTGTCTTAAGAATGTTTTGAAAAACATTTCTTCCAGAGCGCCTAACGCGACCCAACGACCTTCTTTGGTTTTGTATGTGGAATAATTCGGAAGTTTTCCGGATAATAATTCATTTCCACCTTCAGGATTTTTACCTGTAGCAGAATATATCCCACCGTATAAAGAGATGAATTGAAGAGAAGCTTCCATCATAGAAATTGCAATCTTTTGTCCACGACCTGTTTTTTCTCTATAATACAATGCAGCTAAAATAGATGAGAGCGCAGTTAATGTCCCTCCTCCTATATCCGCCAATTGGAATCCTGGAGCCTGAGGATTTTTTCCCGTTTGATCCAATACTCCTGAGAGTGAAAGATAATTTAAATCATGTCCTGCAAAGTCTTTATAAGCACCAGAGTCCCCATAACCGTAGATACCACAATATATCAATCTTGGGAATTTTTCTTTTAGGTCATCGTAACCGAGTCCCATTTTTGAAAGTCCGTCCGGGCGGAATCCTTCCAAAAGTATATCAGCATCTTCTAATAGTTTGAATAGAATTTCCTTCGATTTTTCCCTTTTAAGATTAAGCGTGATCGCTTTTTTATTTCTATTCAACATCAGGTATAAAGAAGGAGCGCCATTTTCTTTTTTGAACATCACCCTAGTTGCATCCATTGCTCTCGGATTTTCTATCTTGATGATCTCGGCTCCCATATCTCCTAAATACATGGAGCATAAAGGACCAGGCAGTAATAAGCTTAAATCTACTACCTTAACTCCAGAAAGTGGACCTTTGTTCATTTTTATAATTTCCTAAATATAGTCGCTACGCTCTTGAAGCCCACGCTGCAGACTAAAAACTTTGGACCTGTTTAGATCCGGAATGCGGGAAGAAAAGTGTTTTTTGTTTTTAAAAAACGGCGTTCAATCTGAGGCTTCTTCACTTAGCTCCTCGCTGGTTTTTCCCCACCGCCATCTAGTATAATCTTCAGCGGTAGCAAAAGTATACCCTTCTTCTTTTAATTTTTCTATAATGTATGGTAGAACTTCTTTGGTGGTAGGATGTGTATCATGGAATAAGATCACAACTCCCTGTCCTTCCGTTTTATATACCAATGAGTTATAGATACGATCCATTTTCCTTCTGAATTTTTCGCTATCTGGATTGATCCTCGGCCCCTTTTCATACCATTCTCCCTTCACCCATTCTTTGGAATCCGTGGAATCGAATTCTTTGGTCCACATGAATACAAGACCTTTTCCTTGTAACACTGAACTTACTCTTTTTCGAACTATTTCGTTTTTAGTTCTGACATAAGGAGACCCGAAAGGAGGTCGGATCCATATTAGTTTTCCGGAATATTCTCCCAGCTCATTTTGGTATAATTTTTGGTTTTCATACAATTGGCTTTCTATCTTTTTCGGAGACATATATGCGAAGTTCTGGTGACCGAGCGTATGATTTCCGATCGTGTGACCTTCTTCTTTCATTCGGATCAAAACCGTTTTGTATTTTCGGAAACTATTTCCTCTAGTGCTGGCCTTAGGCAACCATGCGCCACATACAAAAAATGTAGCTTTCACATTTTCTTTTTTGAGCACATCCAATACATCGCCGGTCCAGTCAGAAGGTCCGTCATCGAATGTCAAGAATGCGGTTTTAGGGGGAAGTGGGTCTCCTTCATAATATCCAATGGGGCCGTCTTTATGATCTGTTTGGATATTTGTAGAAGTTTCGAAGCTGGAACAATAGATTAGAAATAATAAAATTAGTAGAAAGGTGGTCTTCATAAAACTCATACCATCCTATAAAGTTAAAAAACTTTAAGCTTGGACCGGTTTGAATTTTAGCTTATAGTCCGGCTCCTCGGGCTTCATGAGCGAAGGGACTATCCTCCTGTAATTAGACTCCAGGAGTAACAACCTCGGTCACAAATGAGTTCGAGATCACTACTCTATTCGGTTTATTATTTATTAACTTTATGACTTAGACGAACATTTCCGCGGATGTCAACCATACGCCGGCAAGTATCAAACCAATACCGGTCCATTGGGTCCAGTTCAGTTCTTCTTTGAAAAATATTGCGGAAGCTACGAGTACAATGATAAATCCTGCGGAAGTGAAAAGTGGATAAGCTAAGGATAATTTTAATCCGTTACCTAATACCCATCTATAACCTAATAACGCGATCCCGAAAGAAGCAAGTCCCGCAAAGAAGACTGGATGTAAAAATGCTTTGATCAATCCTTCTATTCCGGAAGCCGTATTTGTTTTATCTCCTAAAGAACTTGCCTTGATCAAAATGTTTGCCAAGGCATTGAAGAATAATGCGACTATGAAAATGATTATCACCGTTAATTTCATCTATCTCTCTCAAGAATTCGATTATTGTTTTCTTGTAATCTCCCCTTAGGAAGAGTGTATTATCCCGCTTTTGGGAATCGGTCGAAACTCCGAATTCCTGTCCATCGAAAGCAAAGGGAAAGAAATAGCAAGGGCAAATCTTGAATGGATAGAAAAACGTTTAACTTCCGTGGGATCAAACTTTCTTATATTGATGCAGGCAACAAATCTTCGGATCCAATCTTAATCGCTCATGCTAATGGATTCTCTGCAGGTTGTTATACTTATTTAATACAGAAACTTTCTAAAACTCATAGAGTTCTTGCCTTAGATTTTTGCGGTCATGGAGGATCGGAGCCAAACTTAGAATGGAAGGATTGGTTTTTCTTTAGAGATCAAATTTTAGCTCTGATCGAAACAGAAAGTTTGAAAAATGTTGTGGGAGTCGGACATTCTTTAGGAGGAGCAAGCATGCTGCTATCCTCTTACCAAAGACCTGATCTGTTTCGTAAAATTTTCGCAATGGATCCTGTGATTTTAAATTTCGTGTATCTTCTTCTTGCATTGGCTTTCGATACTCCTTTAGCAAAAGGTGCAATAAAAAGAAGAAGAGAATTTAAAGATCTAAGTCTTGTTAAAAAAGCATTTAGAAAGACTCCCACTTTTGTGAATTGGTCTGATGAAGTTTTTGAGGACTACTTAAAATTTTGTTTTAAAAAAGAAGGAGATAAATGGGCTTTATGTTGTCCTCCTGAGTTAGAAGCCAAAATTTTCAACTCGGTCAGTTTTTTGAGTTTATTTCAATATAGAAGGATCAAAACCGAAACCCATATCACGATTCCCGGAAAATATGAAGTATGTTCTCCTTCTGCCGCCAAAAGGATTATCAAAGGAAATCCGAACTCAAGCCTAGAGTTATGGGATGGTGTATCTCATTTTTTTCCGTTTGAACGTCCTGAAAAAACCCTGGAAAGAATCATTCAAAAATTATAATCCGGTATTCGGGGTGGAAGAGTCTCAAATCGGAACATTATTCTATTTCGGAGCCAGGGTATTCTTGGCCCAGAAAGGACTGACCACAGATCCCCACTCTCACTATGCGGTTTCCATTTTGATCTCTTTAACTTCTAAGTTCAAAGTGATCGAAGAATCTGGCAATCTGTTGGATTTCCAAGCAGTGGTTTTAGCTCCAAATACTTATCATACTCTTTCTGCAGAAAATTCCGATATGATCGTTTTACAGATCGATCCTTACGGTATCGACTATGCATCTGTTGCTGCCAGATTCGGAAGAAAGGGAATCTCAGAGATCCCTTTTGAAAATTTAGAACCAGTTCTCTCCAGATGTAAGAATCTATTTCATGAAAATATAAATTGCCAAGCAGCCAAAGAACTTTTCGAAGATATCCTTGCCTGTGTCGGAACGGAAAAACCATCCAGGGTTTCTTTAGATCCAAGGGTCTTATCAGCGACTCTTAGAATGAAATCCGCTCTTCCAGGTTCCATCTCCGTTCCGGAGCTTGCTAAAGAAGCAGGATTTTCAGAAACAAGGTTTATGCATGTTTTCAAATTACAAATGGGCCTTCCTGTAAGACAGTACCAACTTTGGCTGAGATTACATGAAGCGGCAAAACTTTTGAAAGAAGGTGGAAATCTTACGGAAGCTTCTCATGCAGCCGGTTTTGCAGACCAAGCGCACTTGAGCAGGACTTTTAAAAGGATGTTCGGTGTACAACCTTCTAAATTTTTAGGTGCGAATACGAACGTTGCAGTCCATTTTTGCGTTTAATAAATATTTAATATCGTAGAAAAGAAAAGCGCCCGCTTGATAGCGGGCGTTTGCGTAAAAGCAAGAGAGAATGTTAATGAGCAGTGCTGAAGTTTTTTAATTTTCCTTGTGCCGCTAATTCTTTACGAACCGCTTCTTGCACATCTTTTCTATATCCCAATTCAAAGAACACATCTGCGATCACAAAGATCGGAGCGGAGACTACCGCTTGGAATAAGTTGTCGAATAATGCAGGACGGCTTTTTTCAAAAATGAAATGTCCGTAAAACTGAGCTCCCCAACCTACTAATTGAGCAACCGCAAATATGCTCCATGCAGTGGTAGCGGTCAATGACAGGGTGATGTATTGAGCAAGAAACATCAAAGACCCGAAAACAACAGTGGTTGCCGCAGCAAAAATAAAATCCAAGGTGAAGTAGTAGGCAAGTACTACGATCCCGAATACGGTAGCAGCAGTTACGGTATAGCCTAAAACATTAACTAACTCTAATCTATTCAGCACCAAAAACAAGGTGAAGGTGATGGTAGGAACTCCTAACACGTGGATCCACACGTTTCTTTTTTCTTGGTGGTACGCAGAATAGAAGGCCATTTCCTTAGCGAATTTCATGGATAAAACTCCTCACAATTTCAGGTCCAGTATATACCCTATCCTCGGGTTTCAGCTTGAACGAACCTGCCATTTTTAGAAAAAAATCCGTTGCGTAATACTCGTTCGAAATAAACAATTGAGTCGGTCTCAAACCTATTCAAACCAGGGAATTTTATGCCTTATATCAATTTAAAAGTAGCCGGACCTCTAACCAAAGAGCAAAAACAGAAGATAACGAAAGAATTCACAGAAACTCTTACGAAAGTCGCCGCAAAACCACCTGAATCTACATATATCGTGATCGACGAAGTTTCCAGAGAGAACTGGGCAGTGGGCGGAAAACTCCTAGAGTAAAAATGGATACGATCTTTTTTGCGGCCTCCAAACTTGCGGGGGCCTTCTTATTCCCTTTACCAGCTTCCCTACTTCTGTTGGTATTTTTTGCTTTCAGACTTCCTAAATTCAAACATAAGGTTTGGATTTTAGTTCCTACACTTATTATCTGGGTGGCTTCTACTGATAGTTTTTCCCAATGGTTGGTAGGAGGTTTAGAAGAAAAACATCCTCCAGTTCGTTTAGAAACTCTGGAAAACTCGGATGCAATTTTAGTTTTGGGCGGGGCAGTAGACAATCTTGCCTTATACGAACAACAGGTACAGCTGACTTCCGCTGCAGAACGAATGACTGATGCTGTAAGATTATTTCAAAAAAGAAAAGCACCTCGTATTGTTTTCACCGGAGGTTCCGGGAATTTATTCTTCCAGACTAGAAAAGAATCGGACTTTGCACTTCAATTTTTCGAATCTTTGGGAGTTCCCGCAAAAGTCGTTTTTTTGGAGAATGAAAGCAGGAACACTAAGGAGAATGCGGAAAAAACGGCAGAACTTTTTCGTAAAAACAAATGGAAGTCCGCAATACTAATCACTTCTGCATTTCATATGGAAAGATCTTTGTTGGTATTCGCAAACACAGAGATCAAGATACATCCTTGGCCAACAGACTATAGGTCCAGAGTCAAAATTCTGACCATAGACGATTTTATACCTTCTTCCCAAAGCCTGGAGAATACAAGCATCGCCTGGAAAGAGAGAATAGGCCTATTCGTTTACGGGTTTAGAGAGAGTATTTCCACTTTTCTTCCCCTCCGTATCCGATATCCTTGGTCTAAGGACTGGAATTAAACACAGATGAACGTGAAATTTACCGTGCTTGCGAGTATCATCGCACTTTCCTTAGGAACGATCGCATTCTTTTCTTCTAAAGAAACTTCTTATACTTTATTAGATGCTTCCGATTTAGCTGCAAATACCACTAAATACGAAGCAGATGATCTGTTAAGAGTAAGGGGATTCGTAAAATTAGGCTCTCTTATCCGGGAAGGAAAAACTGCCAAGTTTGTCCTCCAACTGAATGAAAAAGAAGTTCCTGTTTTTTTTACAGGGGCTACATTATTACCTGATGCATTTAAAGAAGGTGCCAGAGCAAGAGTGGACGGAGTTTGGAAAAACGGAGTCCTTGTTGCCGATAAGGTAGAAGCAAAATGTGCATCCAAATACGAAGCAGGTTATAAAGAAGAAGAACAATGAATGATTTAGGCGCAGTTTGTCTCATCTCCTCCTTCTCCATCCTATTATTTTCCATTATCCAAACAAGTTACGGGATTTTTAAAAACGATTCTAGAGCATTAGAATTAGGCCGTTATACTTTGATGGCAAATTTCGCGGTCATCCTTCTGGCCTTTATAGTGTTGGTTGTCCAACTAATGAGAACGGATCTATCCAACTACTATGTTGCGATGCATTCCAGCGAACATCTTCCTTTATTCTATAAGATGACTTCTGTCTGGTCCGGATCTTCCGGTTCACTTCTATTCTGGAATTTATTACTCTCAGGATTTACATTCGTAGTTCTCTGGCAGACGAAAGATCTTTTGAACGAAAGAATTCCGGTTATGCATCTCTCCTTAGGAGTGATCACATGTTTTTTCTCCTTTTTAGCAATCTTCTTTCCGGATGCGCAGCCATTCCGCGAATTCCAACCCGCAGCAGTCGCAGGTAGAGGATTAAACCCACTATTACAACATTGGGCGATGATCATTCACCCACCGATTTTATATATAGGTTATGTGAGTTTCGCGATCCCATTCGCAATCGCATCTTCCGCATTGATCACTGGACAATTATCCGAGAACTGGTTCAGATTCGTAAGAAGATGGAGTATCTTCTCTTGGTTTTTCTTAGGAACAGGAATACTCTTAGGTTCCAAATGGGCATACGAAGAATTGGGATGGGGAGGCTATTGGGCCTGGGACCCGGTTGAAAACGCAAGTTTGATGCCTTGGCTTTTATCCACAGCATTCTTACATTCGATGATCATCCAAGAAAGAAGAGGAATGTTAAAATTTTGGAATATGTTTCTGATCATTCTGGCATTCCATTTCTGCTTACTTGGCACCTGGATCACTCGAAGCGGAGTGTTAGAAGGACCACATTCTTTCTCAAAATCCAGTATCGGAACTCCATTTATAGTTTTTATAGGTGTAAGCTTTTTCTTCTATCTAGGAATTTTAATATATAGAAAGGACAGGCTCAAACCGGAAAGAAATCTAGAGGCAATCACATCCAAAGAAGGAAGTTTTTTACTCAATAATTTCCTTTTGGTGATTGCAACACTTTCCATTTTATTGGGAGTATTCTCTCCTTTATTGTCCGGTGTAGAATATAAGGCTCCTTGGTTTAACTCTTGGGGAGTTCCTGCCGGAATTCTACTCATTCTACTCATGGGTGCGGCTCCATTGCTCGCATGGAGAAAAGGTGCGGATCAAATCTTCTTTACCACACTATTAAAACCTTTGATCGCTGGGCTCGTTGGAGCCGGGATCTATATCCTATACTATAAAAACAATTTCTCGATCAGTGACTATAGTCTAGGCGATGTAATGGGAGAGATTTACAGTGTCCTCACAGTAGGACTCGGGATCTTTACCATAGCCGGAATCGTACAAGAATATCATAACGGGATCCAAGCAAGAAGGTCCGCTATCCAGGGAGAAAATTATCTCCAAGCCGGATTCAGAATGCTTCTGAAAAACAAAAGAAGATACGGCGGATACTTAGTTCACCTCTCCATGGTGATACTGTTTATCGGTCTTGCAGGAAACGCATTCAAACAAAACACATCCGTAAAGTTTTTCTATTTCTTGAGATTTTCCCCTACGAATGAGCTTATCTATACAAGCGACGATACTGCGATCTTAGGCGATTATACGATAGGAGCGACCACTCTTAAGATCAAACCGATCGTAAACGGAGATCCGGAAGCAGGAGTCAATCATAGAAACGTAATCGTTTCTCATGAAGCAACTTTCGAAGTCAAAAAACAACTGAAAAGTTTTGATACGATGGTAACCGAAAGAAGATATTATCCTCAAATTTCACATTTGAGCGGAGACTTCGAGACACATATTCCTACTAGTGAACCTTCTATCTCTTCTACCCCTAAAGAAGATCTTTATATTCAGTTAGGAGCAATAGAACACGCGGATCTTTCTGATGAGAATCCAGATCTGCCTGGAATGTTCCTGGACTTTTTCTTTACGAGAGATCCAGCGATCAAGGCCGCAAAATATCTGAAATTCCCGAACCAGATCGTAGCGAATTTAGAAGTCTGGGTCAATCCGATGGTGAAATTTATATGGGCCGGATCTCTGATGTTCTTCTTATCAGGATTATTGATCCTATTACCAATAGGAGAAGATAAAAAATGAAAATTTTGATTTCTCCTGATCTACATAAGAAAGTCCTAATATTTCTTTTCGGATTCTTCGTTTGGGTAAGTGCCGCAAATGCAGATTCCACTTTTACGAATCTGACTGACCCTGGACAGATCCGTACATTCCATAATGTGACTGAAAGAATACGATGTATTTGTATCCCTTCTATCGCGATCAAAAGTTGTTCCTTCAATAATTGTACAGTTTCTGCGAAACTCAAACTTTTCATAGAGAACAGGATCAGAGCCGGGGAATCTGCGGATGTAATCGTGGACAAAATGGTCCACGGCTTCGGTCAAGATGTTGTTTCTGATCCGATCATTGCAAAGTTTATTGAAACTGGAAACCAAGGAATGGCTCAAGGAGTCATTATGGGTTTTGGTCCGGACATTCTGGCAAAACCGGATTCTTCTTGGATCGATTTTAGTATCGCTGCAGCCGCTGCATTCGGGATACTTCTTATCTATCTTTATTTAAAAAGAAGGACTGCTCCAAAAGCAGCAATCGCAACGGAATCGGAAAACCATTCTTCTTTTGATAAATACATCTCCGAAATAGAGGAGAAACAGAAATAATGGATTTTTTATTAATTTTCTTTTATATAGTTTTGGTCGCTATTGTCGCGGCCCCATTCGTTTACGTAAGTATGTTTGCAAAACATATCCCGTACGAAACGGATCCGAAAAGTTCCGAGTTATTTGACAGAAGGGACGTTCTTCTGGATAACCTGAAAGATCTGAAAATTGAATTCGATACGGGAAAATTAACCGAAACAGAATTCAAATCTATCTCTTCCGGTTTAGTAAAAGAATTAGAAGAGCAAGACAAAAGGATAAGCCAAGGTGCAACGACCGCAACTTATTCCAAAACGGAAACTTCTGCCAAACCTCAGCTTGGTGGAAAGTTCTGTCATAACTGTGGATTTAAGATAGAAATTTTTGGAGCGAAGTTTTGTCCTGAATGTGGGACAAAACTCCAGGTCTGAACTGATTATTAAGAATGTCTTTTTTTAAGTTCTTCTACTATGTCGGAAAGGGAAAGACCTCTTTCCACAAGAAGAACTTGTAAATGGAAGAGTAAGTCCGCTGACTCGTGAGTGAGTTCTTTTTTGTCCGCGTTTTTTGCCGCGATAATCACTTCTCCAGCTTCTTCCCCTACTTTTTTAAGGATACGATCCACGCCGCCTCTGAAGAGGTCCGCAGTATAGGATTTTTCGGGAAGTTCTTCTTTTCTTTTTTTAAGGATTTGCTCTAATTGAAGCAGGAAGTCCATCATTACCACCGGAGATACTTCGAATATTCGGGCCCGTTCTTGACGGTAAACAAAAAATTCCGTATTTCTGCGTTTCCTTAAAAACGAAACGGAGAAAAAAAGGTCGAAGAGATGAGACCAATGCTCCCTTTTTCAAAAATCCGATCCGCCCTAGTCTTGATCTGCCTCGTGCTCACATCCGAAATCAGCTCCGAGGTCTGGGAGACTTCCGTTGAGGTAGCTTTTAATAAGGCGAAGAAGGAAGGAAAACCAATCTTTATAGATGTATATGCGGATTGGTGCGGCTATTGCAAAACCCTCAAAAAGGAAATTTATCCTAAAAAAGAGGTGAAACAAGAATTATCTAAGTTCGTACTTCTTTCTCTCGACGGGGACAGATTTCCCAACTTAAAGAAAAAGTACGATGTCACGGGATATCCCACTCTTCTATTTCTAGACAAGAACGGAAGTCTCACCGAGAAGATCGCCGGAATGCCTGATCATAAAATGGTGATCAAGACCTTAAGAACAGCGTATTCAAAAAGAGATAAAGAAACTAGCCTACTTGCAGATTTAGAAAAAGATCAGGAGAATAATCTTCTTCTATTAAAAATGGGAGAATATTACTTCGAAGCAAAGGAATACAAAAAGGCAGCGGATTATTTCTACAAATCATTTGCATCTGAAGATCCAAGAATGCCGGAGAATAAACATAAGGCGTTATTCAATCTTGGGCTTAGCTTTTCAGAATTAAAAAACTGGGAAAAAACGATCAAAACGTTTTCTTTATATTTAGATAAGTTCCCAACGGGACATTCTAAAGCGGCTTTGTATTATAGAGGGGGAGCTTATTCTTCTCTCGGCCAAAAAAAAGAAGCGAAAGAAGATCTGAAAAAAGCCCTGGAACTCAGCTCTGACCCTGAGGAAAAGAAAGAGATCCAGGACTTATTGAATCGGATCTGAATTAAACCGATTGTTTACCAATAGAGAAATATTTGAATCCTTCTTTTTTCATATGATCCGGACGATATTGGTTTCTACCGTCAAAGATCACATGACCCTTCATTAATTTTTTAATTCTGGAAAAATCAGGTTCTCTGAATTCTCTCCACTCGGTAAGAAGAAGAAGCGCATCAGCACCCTCTAACGCGTCATACGCGTCTTTAGCATATTCGATCTTACCTTTAAAATAATATTCGGAAGTTTCTTTGGAAACAGGATCGAACGCCTTGATCTTAGCGCCTTCTTCATGCAATTTTAATAATAAAGGAATAGAAGGTGCTTCTCTCATATCGTCTGTGCCCGGCTTGAATGCGAGTCCCCAAACTGCGAGAGTTTTACCTTTGATCTGGCCTTTTCCGAAAAAGTCCTCTATCTTAGTATATAAGCGGACCTTTTGGTCTTCGTTCACTCTTTCTACTTCTCTAATAATACGAAGAGAAGAAGAAAAATTTTCAGAAGTGCGGATCAATGCACGAACGTCTTTAGGAAAACAAGATCCACCGTAACCGATACCTGCATATAAAAATTGGCGGCCGATCCTGGAATCGGTTCCCATTCCTTTTCTTACATCTTCGTAATCTGCACCTACGGTTTCGCATAGGTTTGCGATCTCATTTGCGAAGGAGATCTTAGTAGCTAAGAATGCGTTACATGCATATTTAGTCAGCTCTGCAGAAACTGTTCCCATTTTAATGATAGGATTTCCGTTCAATACGAATGGAGCATAAAGTTGAGCAACAAGTGCCCCTGCTCTTTCGCTGTCTGCGCCGATCACTACTCTTTCAGGTTTCATGAAGTCGTCGATTGCGGCTCCTTCTTTTAAGAATTCAGGATTGGAGACGACGTCAAATTCGTGTTTGGTGTTTTTAGAGATAATTTCTTTTACTTTAGCAGCGGTTCCTACTGGAACAGTGGATTTATCCACGATCACTTTGTAACCATTGATTGATTTTCCGATCTGTTCAGCTACTGCATACACAGCGCTTAGATCAGCGGATCCGTCTTCGGATGTAGGAGTTCCAACAGCGATAAAAATGATTTCTGAGCCTTCTACACCTTCTTGGATGGAAGTGCTAAAACCCAGTCGATTCTCCTTATGGTTATTCAAAACCAATTCGGAAAGACCAGGTTCATAAATAGGTATGATTCCTTTTTTTAAGTCCTCTATTTTTTTAGAGTCCTTATCCACGCAGATCACATGATTTCCATATTCAGCGAAGCAAGCCCCAGCCACAAGGCCTACATAGCCGCTTCCAATTACGCAAACTTTCATACGAAAACCAGAATCCTTTCAAAGAGGAGGCTGGGAAGGAATTTATCCGGAAAAATCCCCTTTTTTCGCCTCAACTTTGACCGGGATCCAAGCGGCACCTTCAAATTTAGGCACATCCAATCTTTCCAGCTCGAATTGTAAGACCCCATCCTTCCAAAGATAGGAACCTTCCGCATGACTTTCGCCGGAATGTAATGCAATTCCCAAAGAATATTTCCCAGGAGAAAGATTGAGCGGAAAACGAAAATCTATCCGAACAGGTTCCTTAGGTTTTAGATCTTTTTGACGGCCACCAATATGGAATGTATTTGTTCCGAATACTCGGATCCCTCTATGATCATCAATATGAAAACCAACGGTTAAATCTTCCAGAGAAGAACGAAAAGATGCGGCTACTCTTAATAAAACTTCTGCACCGACTGGCAGGATAGAAGGATTTGATTTACCTGCATATTGGATCTCAACGTCCAAAGATTCCACCAATGAATCTTTGTCCTGGATCTTAGTGTTTCCTTCTAGAGAAGAAGATGCAATGATCTGCATATATTCCCTAAAGCCGTCTATCGGATCTCCATCGAATACCAATTTTCCTTTTTCTAAGACAAGAAGTCTAGTGCAGACAGATTTTAAAAGTTCCAGGTCGTGGCTTACGATTAGAGTCAAAGTTCCTTCTTCGGAAAACTTACGAAATCGGTTTAAACTTTTCTGTTGGAAACTCGCATCACCTACGGCCAAAGCCTCATCCACGATCAAAATATCCGGACGTTTTGCGGTCGCGAGTGCAAACCCCAATCTCATCGTCATTCCGGAGGAATAGTTTTTTAAAGGGCTTTTGCGAAATTCAGACAGACCGGAAAAACGAAAAATCTCCTCAGAAGATTTGATCAACTCTTCCGGATCTAATCCCCAGACTAAACCGTTATAGTATAAATTTTCTTCCCCGGAAAGTTCCGGATTAAAACCGACGCCCAATTCTAAGATAGAACGAACAGTTCCCTTCTTTTCCAATTTTCCGGAATCTACTTTGGAAACTCCGGTCAGCAATTTAAGTAAGGTGGATTTTCCCGCACCGTTTCTACCGATGATGCCGATGACTTCTCCTTTCTCCGCAGAAAAAGAAATTCCATCTAATGCCTTATATTTTACATCCAAGCCGAAATAACCAAATGTAATCGCACTTAAAAGTCGATTCCAAGGTTTGCTATAACCTTGATAGGTTTTGGAAATATTCTCTATTCTGATCAAAGGTGATCCAACACTATCTGATTTAATTTAGTACGGCTTAAAAGAAAAATCCCCAAAAAAATTCCAAGAAAAGGAAGAAAGTCCAAAATCCCCGCCTGAGGAATATACCCAACGAGCAACGCAGATCTAAAAACTTCCAAAGGAAAGAAGAATGGATTGAATACATTCAATTTTCCTAAAATACCTTTCGATTCATAAAGAATAGGAAGACCCCAGAACAAGAACTGGGTCAATAATCTCATTAAAGGAGAAATATCTCTTAAAATAATATTCACACGAGCCAGATAACTTTGGAGGCAGGCCAAAAATAATCCAGTGCAGAACATTGATAGAAAAGAAAGAGGCAAACTCCAGATCCCAAGCTTACCTGCCCATGCCAGAAAGAGAAAGATCGGAATAGAAGTCACAAGCCAATGTAACAGAAACTGTACAAATGGAATCCAAAGAAAAATTTCGGGACCAAGAGGAGATCTTTTGATCAATTGCCTGTTATCAGTGAGAATCCCGGTACCTCTGATCAAATATTCTTGCAAAGGGATCCAAAATAAAAGTCCGCTTAGTACATTAGAAAAATATTCTATGGAATTTTCGCCTTGGGATCTAATCCCAATAAAATAAAATACGATCGTATAGATCAGGATCAAACTTACGTTTTGTAGGAACATCCATGCCAGGCCCAATGCGGAACCTGCGTACTGCAATGCATAATCCCTTCTTACAAGAACTGATAAAATTCTGAGATTACGCAAAAAAACGAAAGAGGTCACTCTATAACCTAAGATTAGAATTTAAGAGGAGAAATAGATCAGTTCCCTTCTAGTCGAGTAGATTGTTTGCAGGAAAAGATCCCGTCAATTCCAAAAATCCAATGGTCCAAGAGCTCCACATCCAAATTACTGAGTATATCCTTTAAGTTGGTATAAACTTCCCAATCTTCTTGGCTAGGAAAACAGATCATACCGGGATGATTATGAGCAAGTATCGCCTGGGAGGCCTCGTCATTGAGTATGATCCGGACCAGGTCTCTTGGAAGAACTCCCACCTCTTCCAAACTACCTTTAGAAACTGTCTCCACTCTTAAAAGATCTCCTGCTGGGGAGATGGTAGCTAAAACAAAACATTCTCTTTTTAAAGGGGAGAATAATCCCTGCAGATAGGAAGAAAGTGTAGTAGGGTCATAACCCGCCATTCGGATGGATTTATATTTGAGTCTTTTAGTAAGTTCTAAAGCCGCAAGTAAGATGCTGACTTTTGCCTTACCTAACCCGTTGATATGAAAATTTCTAGGAATATTGGATGAGAGAAGTCCTCCCAATCCTCGGGACTTTTTTAGAATATCTCGGCTGAGATCTTCAATAGGAAGGCCCCTGCTCCCTTTACCCAAAAGAACGGCAATCAGTTCCCAGTCTTCCAGATTCTCCGCATCATGAAAGATACGGGATCTAGGATCCGGACCTGAACCCCAGCGCTCAGCCAAGTTTAAATTTTTCTTAGGTTCTTCTTGCTCAGCTCGGAAAGCGTTTCAGAGAACCAATTTCCGTCCTGGACCAAGTCCCCTTGGAAAGATTCTTCCAAATAATCCGCGAAGGTCTTAGAGTTCGGTTCAGAAGAACGAACTTTTTCCCTCCAATCGAATCCCGCACCAGCGAGACCTTTACGGCTTCTCTCATAAGCACCTGAATCTTGTAGAGATCGAATCATCATAACTTTTCTCTCCCTCGCCTAATTAGTTAGACGACATAAATTGAATTTATTACACCAATAATCTACTAAACGGTTATTTATATACTATACGAATTTATAGTTACCGTCAAGCGTTTACCGTGTTTTTTTAGAGAAATTTCAGAACTTCTGCCCAGAAGTTTCTCACTTACAAGATCCATTCTATATCTAGCCCGGACAAATCCTGAATTCAACCGGGTTTCATTTTGGAAAAAATAACCCGATTCCCCAAAAAACGCACTCTGCTGTCCATTCGTTGGACCCGTCTCTGGAATGAGGTTCCTATATTTAGTTATCCTTCTTCTTCCCGGCGCTTTTGTTTTCGGATCGGATCTAAACATACCTGCAGAGATCTGGTTTCGGCCTTGGTGGAATGGAGGAGAAATATCCTTTTTTGGAATATACGAAAAAGAAGAAGTTCCCCTCTCCGGAATTTCTCTCCAATTCCCATTCTCCCCGGGCAAAAAAGAAGAGTATAGACTCTCCTATGTTCGCAGCGGTAGGACCAAAGAAGGGAAATTTTTCGAAACAATTTCCTTAGGTTATCAAATAGAACTAAGCCACAATCTAGGTTTTAGATTTCGATTCGGGACCGGAGGTTTTGGGCCTTCTTCTTATTTTACTTCTCTCGGAATCTATGGTTCCAAATTAAGTTGGGAAGTTTTTGGAAGAAAGTATCAGGAAGAAAATTCCTTAGGAATATTACTCAACTCTTCTCGGGACTCGGAGTTTCGGATCGGTTTAGGTTACGAAAGAATTCGAAACAGCCACTTAGATTTTGAAGATAGAGTTTCGCTCGGAGTCTATTGGAACTGGGAAGGATTTTTAGGACAGTTAGAAGGATTTGAATCGGAAAAAGATCCGATCGGATTAATCGGACTTGGATATTCTCCATTTTATAAAAAAGAAGAAGGTCCTAAACCTAGTTCTACAACACAAACATCCGCCGAAAAAGTAAATATCTATCCTTCTCTAAAAACGGAAGAACTTTTGAAACTTGGATTTTCCTTACAAGAATCCATTTCTATTTCTTCTCTTTCCGAAGGACCTGCTGAAAAATTTGAGACTTATCTAAAGTCACTTCCAGAACTCAAAAGCAGAAAAATTAAAAAACTGATCCGCAACAAAAGGGGATTTTAAATGAAAAGATCCCTTTTCTTAGTATTCTTTTTTTCGAATATTCTATCCGCCGAGAATTTACCCTCCCCTTTTTCTGCAGGAGTTTCTTTTTCCGGATACGATTCCAGATATTACACTAAAAGACAGGAGACTGTTTGGTTCAGAGGAGAAGTTTGTTTTAAAAGTTTTGTTTTAGTTTTTACCGATAAAGAATGTTCCAAACATAAAGTATTTTTGGAAAAAAGAGGAGAAACATATTTAGGTTCTTATCTATTTGAGAATAGGAATATTTATCTTTCTTACGGAAATCGATTCAGACCTTTAAACCATTTCTTCTTTTTAAGAGACAAATTCGATTTTTCTTCTTTCTGGTTTTTAGAACAACCTACTGTCAGAACCGGATTTTTAGGTATGAAGTTCGGAGAAAGTATATTAGGTACTTATTATGCGGATAATGTTGCGGATAAACTGCCCGGTTTCTTCTTCAAACCGTATAAAAATTTTTTAGAACTTGCCTATTCTCCCCAAACAAAAGAAGGATTTATACTTTTAGAATTCCCTTCTTCTGAAGAAAGAAAATCCGAAAAGAAACCATACTGGTTTAGGACTGAAATTTTCGGAACCAAAGATAATCCTCAAGGAATTGTATCTGCATCCTGGTCGGACAAAGAGAAAGACAAAAGAGTATTCGTTTCAGGATTTAGAGGCAGATCGGGGCAATTATTCCAGCTTTCAGAAAGAACAGATCCGGAAGAAAAAGCGGAACTATTCAGATTTGTTTGGGAACCAGGTCCTTATAGAAGATTACAATTCGCAGAATCCAGTCGATATTCGTCGGACGGAAAAGAAATCTACTCAGCCAAATCCGTTTTGGGTAGGATGGAAATTTTAGAATTTCCTTGGTTTGCGGTCTTGGCCCAAGTTAGAGCCTATTCTTTTTCGGATCATTCTTCTTGGATTTTTGGAAAAGGTTTATATCTATCTTACCAGAGAAAGTTTTGGAGATGGGAATTAGGGCAGGAGTGGAGAAAGAACGGAGATAGACTTACTGAAGCAGGTTTACAAATTTCTGTGGGAAAAAATTGGAAAATTTACACAAGTCTCCTCTATGCAGAAGAAAAAAATTTATATCCTGCGTTCGCGGAGGAATCTATCACTCCCGAGGAAACCGGTTTGGTCGTAACGGATAAATCTTTTTATTCTTTTTTACGGATATCCCATTCTTACTTTGCTATTCATATTCGACACACTAGAGAAAAGGAAGGCAAAGGAGACGGTTTAAGCATGAGATTTCAGGTGTATATCCCGCTCTTTGATTGAAAAATCTAAATAGATTCCGGTAGCCTTCTTTATGAAAGGTCCGGCAGTCGTAATCTTAGTTTATTTGCTGACGCAGTAATAATAGCACCGGAAAATAATTCCGTTTCATGCAAACTTAATATATATTTGCTGATTCTCACTTGCTCGCTTGTTGAAAGATTCACCAGGCGAACAATTCCATGATGCGGGATTTTTCGGACGACAGCCAATTCTCCGAAATCTTTATCTAAGGTTATTAAGATCCTTTTCTGTTCAAATGCCAGTTTAAGGATCTCTTCATCACCTGGATCGGATGGAAACTCTCCAGTCCAAATCACATCAATTCCAGATGAGAGTAATTCTTTAAAGACCCCTCCCCAAACGCAGGTGTCCAATAATACTTTCACGCAACTTGGCTTGAGTCAGTAGGAATATTTTCTATCCTTTCATGAGAAACTATTCGATGCGCATAAACAAGGCAGGCCTGTATGTCATCTAACTCTAACCAAGGATACCCTTGTAAAATCTGCTCAGACGTATCTCCTGCTGCAAGCATCCCGAGTATATGCTCAACAGCCAATCTACGACCTCGAACGATTGGTTTTCCGCCCAAGATTTTAGGATCGAAAGTGATCCTTTTAATTAGATTTTCCTGATCCATATCATATTTACTTTCCTGGATTTTTTAGGCGCCGTCCAATCTTTTTTAAAGGAGAAGATAGTATCAGTAGTGAAAAGTTATTCCATTTAAGCTAAGCCAAAAAATAAAAATGCTCTTTTAGTCCAGTTTTACTCTCAACTCCTGCAGAATATGAATTAGGAAAGTTAAAATCCCCGAGAAGATATAAAGGCAGATCAGTCCATAAACAAGCCAAGGCCAACGAGCAAATCCTACAAAGAATAACGCGATCAAAGCAGCACCAAGCATTAAACCTGCACGCAAAGGACTTAGTTTGGAACGAATTGCAACCTGAGGTTTGCCATATCGAATATTAGAAACCATTAAAAATGCAATCAGCACAAACAATGGAATTCCCAACCAATGAGGAAGAGTATGATCTTTTCCCAGGAAAATAGGAAGAAATCCGATAGTCACTCCGGCAACTGGAGAAGGTAATCCAGTAAAAGAAGAAGGATCATGAGCCACATTAAATCTTGCTAATCTGTATGCAGCACAAGCAGGGAAGATAGCAGCGATCAACATTCCAATAGGGAAAAGATCTTCTTTTCCGAAAACATCTATCTTGTATTCTCCGAGGACCATATTATAAAAAAGGAATCCAGGTGCGATACCGAATGCAGTAAGATCTGCAAGACTGTCCAGGTCAGCGCCTAGTTCGCTAGTTGCGTCCAAGGCCCTTGCAGTCATTCCATCCAATCCGTCGCAGATCGCTGCGAGTAGGATGAAAAATCCAGAGAGTATATAGGATTGAGGTCCGTTACCTGTTGCCTCGGAAGCAATAAGTATGGAAACAAATCCCATACTCAAGTTCCCGAGAGTGATCATATTTGGAATCCAATGTAGCCTGCGATTCATATATAGGTCTCCTGCCTTACTGGACTTACAGTAAAGTCCAAACTCTTAGAATATCCCTGTTTAAATAGATAATAACCGAGGGCAGCAACCATCGCGCCGTTATCCGTGCAGTAGATCTTTTTTTGGGGAGATAAAAATTCCAGGGAATTTTTATCCGCGAATTTGGATAATCTGTTACGAAGTGTAGAATTCGCCAAGACCCCTCCTCCTGCCATGATCCTTTTGATCCCGGTAATAGAAACCGCACGTTTTAGATTTCTTTCCACAAGTTCAAATGCTGTCTTTTGGAAATGATAACATACTGCCTGAGTGGATAGATCCGGTTGTTTTGCGATCAAATGAGAAACAGCAGTTTTTAGTCCCGAAAAAGAAAACGCCACACGATCCTGTTCCAGATTCCTAAGCAAAGGAGGTAAAAGATCTTTCTCCTTTGGATCGGGAACATATTTGGACGCTTCCTTTTCAATTGGGGGGCCACCAGGATAAGGTAGGGATAATAACCCGGCAACCTTATCGAACGCCTCTCCCAAAGCATCGTCCATCGTATCTCCCACCACTTCCATTTTACCGAAATGAGGGATCTTATAGATAGCAGAGTTCCCGCCTGAAAGAAGTAAACCTAATACCGGAAAAATAGGCTCCACTCCTTCTAAATGTAATACTGCAAAGTGAGCCTGTAAATGACAAAGTGGAACGATAGGTGTTCCATACACTGCATGAATAGACCTCGCCAATTGAGCGCCGATCATGAGTGAACCGGTCAAACCTGGAGATCTGGTCACGGCCACATAGTCTAGATCGCCAAGTCGGAGTTTGGATTCTTCTAACACTTCAGAGAGAAGAGGATTGATCTTTTCTAAATGGGCACGAGAAGCGATCTCCGGAACAATCCCTCTAAAAGGTTTGTGAAGATCTATCTGGCTAAAAATTTTGAGGGAAAGTAATTCTTTCCCATCTTTTACGATTGCTAGGCTGGTTTCGTCGCAGCTAGTCTCTATTCCAAGACCGATCATAATTAAGATTTGGGAGAAAGTAGATCCACTGCCTTTTTCAATTGAGGATCCAATTCCAAATCAGTCATACTTCTGTCTTTTTCTGCTTGGGTTTTATTTTTATAAACTGCTCTGGCAACGTCTGAACTAAGTTTGATGCCTTGTTCTTTTAGCGCCTTCTCAAAATTCAAAAAGTTCTGCTCATTATAATCAGGATATTTAGAAGCAAGTTGTTCTAATAATTTTTTCTCGCTCATCTTTCTAAGATAAAAACGATCATCTTCATTAGGTTCTATCCCTTTCACGATCACATCCGGTTGGATACCTTTTCCATGAAGTGATTTTCCGGAAGGAGTATAATACTTTTGGACCGTAAGTTTGACAGCCATTCCAAAAGAAAGTGGATAAACAATCTGCACTGAGCCTTTTCCAAAAGAAGTAACTCCTACAATTTTCCCTCTCTTATGATCCTGGATCGCTCCAGCAAAAATTTCAGAAGCGGAAGCGGAACCTTCATTGATCAAGACGACTAATGGTATAGAAGTATATTTATCTCCCTTTCCACTAGACTTGGACACATCTGCAAGTTCTCCACCTCTTCCTCTTACGGAAACTATATCTAATCCTTCCGGGAGGAAAATATCGGATAATGCAACAGATAAGGGTAATAATCCACCCGGATTCATCCTTAAATCCACGATTAGACCTTCAGACTTTTTATCTGCGAGTAGCTTCAGATGTTTTTTAAATTCTTCTAATGTGTTTTCTCCCATGAACTGGTTCAAACGAAGATAACCCACTTTTTCTTTTTCGAAGAAATAAGAACGAACGTATCGTATCCTAATGTTCTCTCGAACTAAAGTGAATTGTAGAGGTTCTTTTATATTTTTTCTTTCGACTTTGATACTTACGGAACTTCCAGGTTTTCCACGCATTAGTTTGATCCCTTCTGCGTAGCCCAAGTTTGCTGTACTTTTTCCGTCTATTTCTATGATCCTATCTTGAGGCAAGATCCCCGCTTTCATTGCAGGAGTATCTTCGATAGGAGAAACAACTACTATGGCTCCATCTGTATAAGCCACTTCCATTCCGACTCCGCCGAAAGATCCACGAGTCTCTTCCCGCATCTGTCTGTATTCTTCCTCTTCTAAGAAAGAAGAATGAGGATCTCCTAAAGATCCTAACATTCCTTTGATCGCACCTAAAAATACTTTTTCTTCGTCTACGGTTTCTACATAACCGTTTTGCATGAGTCCGAAAACTTCATGGAATAATTGCAGATATTTTTCAGCAGTCTCTGAAACCGCTTTTGCATGTACTGGACGGAATACAACTGTCGTAAATAGGATCAGAACCAAACTGGCCCAGGCAAATCTTTCCTTATTCTTCATTTTTGCCGACCAAAGCGAAGTAAGTCTTCGGGTATTTGATTCGAATTTGTTCCATTACGGAATCCTTATCTAGTTGGTATCTTTCGCAGGCTGCTTCCAAAATTTCGGGATCTTTTCGAATGGTTTGTTCGGAAGCATAATTCAATCTTTCCGCAAGGCGGGCCTCGGTCAGATATTCAAGGACTAGTTTTAAATCCCTGTCTCCGATCTCTTTTTTTCGGGAGGCACAATCGAATAATAGAAGTAATAAGAAGAAGGCCGCGAACACGCGGAAAAAGGAAAGATAGTTCACTCTTTCAAAATCTTTCCTCTCACAAGGGCTAATGTCAACTCCGAAATCCGGAGCGCCCATCAATAGGAGCGATAAAGGCCGATCAACTTTCCTACGATGGTTACTTTTTTACTACGGATCGGTTTGTATTTTGGATTTCTAGCTTCCAAACGAATATGATCCGCTTCTTTAAAATATACTTTTAAAGTCGCCTCGTCTTCGATCAGTGCTACTACGATCTCTCCGTTCCGAGCTATATCCTTTTTCTGGATAATCGCCACGTCTCCGTCATTGATCCCAGCTTCTATCATGGAATCCCCTTGCACTTTCAGTGCGAAAGTAATCCCTTTAGAGGCCATCTCTTCCGGAACTGGGATATAAGCTTCAATATTTTCTTCGGCCAGGATAGGTAGACCGGCAGCTACTCTACCTAAAAGCGGGATACTAGGAGTGGGAACTGGTAAACTTTCGAATGGACTTTGGCGGGTAAGCTCTATTGCTCTGGATTGGTTTTTGGAGGTCTTGAGATATCCTTTTTTCTCGATGGCTTTTAGATGATCGTAAGCACCCTTTGCCGTAATCCCAAACTCATCTCCAATCTCTCTGATCGTTGGCGGAAAGCCTCTTTCTTTGATCACATTTGTAATAAACTGTAAAACAGCGAGTTGCTTTTCCGTAAGATCTTTCATGCTTAACAAGTTATTAGTGAATAAATGTTGTGCAAGTACTTTTTTGGTGATATGATTTTTAAATAAAAAGCGGGGGTTAAAAGGAAGATGAATAAAAAACAATTGAATCACTTAGAGACTAATAATAGTCTAAAAGTAGACTATTTTATGAAAAAGATCAATTTAAGTGAGGCAAAGGCCCATTTGGGGCGTTATTTAAAAGCGGCCAGCTCTGGTGAAAGGATCGTCATCTCAGAACGAAACCGCCCTATGGTGGAACTTGTAGCTATCTCTACACCCAAGACAAAAAAGCTTAAACCTGGGATCTTAGCGGGTAAATTCTCCGTACCGGATGATTTCAATTCTACTCTTACAGAATTCGAATCCGATTTTTACGGGGAATAAAATAACTTGAGAACAATCCTATTAGACACTCAAATCATTCTCTGGTTTTTATTGGAAGATCCAAAACTTCCCACCAGCATCAAAGAACTTTGTAAGGAAGAAGATACCAGACTTTTATTTCACCAAGTTTCACTATGGGAAATTCAGATTAAATACGATTTAGGTAAATTGCCTCTACCGGAAGCGCCTGGAAATTTTTTAGTAGCCGCTTGTATTCAATCGGGTTTGGAAAAATCGAACATACAAGACGAAGCGATCTTCTTTTTAAGTAAGCTCCCCAATATACATAGAGATCCTTTTGATAGATTACTTCTTTCCCACGCTATGATCAACGGTTGGGAATTCGCCACTGAAGATGATATACTTAAAAAATATCCGGTTAGAATATTAGAAAATATTAAAACTTAAGGAATTCGCTCTTCAGGACGAAGGAACCCTTGGAGACAACTTCTGCGCCGTCCGGAAGCCCACCTAAGATGATAATATCATCTTCTATCGTGTCCCCTACTATGACATTTACCGCTTCAAAGCTACCTTCTCCATGAGGAATGAATACGAAAAATTTTCCTTCTATCTCGTGGACTGCTTCCAGAGGGATCATCTTACGTTTTCCTCCTCCAGTACTCACTACAAGACCTGCTACTTTTGCAGTAACGGTTTGGCCAGGTTTTAATTTGTTTCCTTTATTGGAGACCATGATCCTGAGTTTTGCGGTACGTTTTACGTTATCTAAAACTGTTCCTACATAACCTACTTTTCCTTGGATCTGAACACTACTGTGTTCGTCCCCTAAAGGAAAAATAGTTGCCTGTGCGCCTTCTCTCACTCCACCCAGATCTTTTTCATATACATCGAGTAAAACCCAAAGATGGCTTAAGTTGGCGATGGTGAACAGTTCTTCGTTACGAGTCACCTGTTGTCCTAGGATTGCCTTTCTTTCGGTAACCTCTCCGTTGATAGGGCTTCTGAGGATCAGGTTAGAAGAAACATAAATACCTCTTTCGATCCCTTCAATTTCAGAAGGAGTTAGACCGTAATTGTCCAACTTGATACGAGTGGTCTCCACTTCCGTTTTGGCGGTTTTGTATTGCATGGTCGCGAACTCGTATTCTTTTGCGGAGGTAACTTTCATTTCAAAAAGTTCCTTAGCACGATCCGCTTGCATCTTCAATGCGTCCAAAGATGCTCTTGCTTTTACATATGCTGCTTCTACTTCTCCCAATTGAATGGAAGAAAGAATTGCTAATGGAGATCCTTGGCTGACCTTGTCCCCTTCTTTTACTAAAACTTTTTTGATCCTGGCTTCTACCTGAGAGCCTACTTTGGCCATACTTTCCGGATCGTAGGTGATCCTACCTGGTAATGCAAGTTCTTCGAATTGAGAGACTTCTTTTAAACCAACATAAGTAAGAGGATGTCTTCTGATCACGTCTTCTGGAACTGTGAATACGTTTTTGTTCTCCTCCATGATCTTTTTTTCAGGTTTCTTTTTGGAGAAATATTTGAACCCGAAAAAAGCGATCGTGATCCCCAAGGCTAAAACGATCAGAACTTTATATTTTTGGAATAATAGTTTCATTGTTATTCTCCCTTCGCCTTGTTTGCCGAAGAAATTTCCGCGATTTTTCCGGTTGCGGCTTTATAGTTTTCTACCGCATTAAAATATAAATATAGTAGGTCGTAATATTCTCTGAGGATGGTGAGGTAGTTTTTTTCTGCTTGGAGGAAGGTTACTTGATCGGAGGCGCCGCGGACATATGCAATTCTGGATTTCTCTTCCAACTGTTTGTTTTTCTGGAGAAGATTGATCCTTTCGTATTTGGTTAAGAGTTCTTCTCTCGCCAAGAGTTCTTTTTTAGCGGCTTCTATCTCGGCATTTATTTCTCTTTTTTTTGCATCTAAGGCCAGTTCGAATTTTCTATATTCTTCTTTTGCGGAATATACTTTTCCTTGGCCTCTATCGTTCAAAGGTATTGGGATGGAAGCGAATACTCCTCCGTAATTTTCCCCACCTTTGACCCTCCATTCTCCACCTAACTGCAACCATCCGAAGGACTCCCTTCTTTGCAGTTCTATGTTCATCTTCTTTTCTTGGAGTCTTTGTTCCAAGGCGGTAAGATCAGGACGTTCTATAGAAGGAAAATCCTCTTTTAGATGAAGTCCCATCTCTTCCAAAGGTCTGAACTTCATGGAGTCCACTTTGAAAGCGAATACACCCTCTTCTTCGGATAAACCGGAAAGGATTCTTAAATCCTTTTCGATTACTTGTCTGCGAACGATTGCATCACGGTAGAATTTTTCTACCTGTATCCTTTCTAACTCGAGACGCTCGAATTCGAGAGGGGAGATGTCTCCCTTCTGCACTCTAAACTTAGTGAGTTCCAAAAGGTCGCTATAGTTCTCATAGAATTCTTTGTTTGTGTCTACTAAAAGTGTTAGAAATACGAATGCCCAATAATTCTGGCGAAGTCTCATTCTAAAAATTCGATCGAAATTCCGGAAGTCTTGGATGGAGGCTTCGAACGATTTTTTGGCTACTCTTGTTCTAAGAGGAACAACTCCGTATACGTCCAGTTCTTGGTACATACCAGGTGCAGTTTCCGGACTTCCTCCTTGGGAATTAGGAGTTCCTCCAATGAACTGTTGTTGGAATTGAACAACTGGATTTCGATACAAAGAAGCGGTGATTACCCGTCCTCTTTCGATCCCCATATTTTGTTTTTCGGATAAATACAGAGGGTTGTTTGAGATCGCATATTCGGTTAAACGATCCACATCCCAGTCTATAACCTTACCTGCAGTTGGAGTAGTATTCGTGGAACTGCTAGTTACCGGAGTGGCATTTTGGTTAGGCTTATTAACCGGACTTCCCTTCTTATCTTCGATAGTCGTTTCGAAAGGAATTGTTTCGGGAAATACAAGCGTTCCGAAAGGGAATAAGAATGAAGAAGCAGCAAAAACAGAGAGAAGGACCCAACTTCTGTTCTTATTATAGGAAGTTTTATCGAGTAGATCTTGTTCGTGTCCCGATTGGAAGTCTTGCATCCTCTTTCCTTATGGCTATTTCAATATCACGCCCTGGTACCGCAAGTCCGTTTGCCTTTTTAGAAGATTTCATTTTTAGAAAAGCCGGAATAAGTACCATTTCCCGTCTTGCTTTATGAAATACGGATTGATCAGTTCCCTTTCTAGTTTCTGGTTTTCTTTAAATTTCAGTTTTAACTCGCAAGCGCTCTTGCTCTCATAATAAAAATCGACCTCTATTCCTCCGGAAGAGAGTAACAAATCCCGAACAGTTCTTACTTCTTTCGAGTTCTTCTGTTTTTCTAATAGTTCTCTTTCGAAGAAGTATATACGAAAATAATTATCCGCACTAGAAAGCTCTTGTATAAGTTGTTCTTTGGTCCAATTCCCTTTTATGTCCAGATAGATCCCATCTTTTTTGGAAACGACCTCAGGTAAAAAGTTCAAATCCCTTGCGATCGTTCCTGAAACGAGACGTTGTAATAATTTCAGGATCTCTTCCGTATCCTTGGAGTGTTCTCCGGTATGTCCCGCTAAAAAAACTTTTCCTTGAGTAACAGTTGGAGGGATTTCGGGACTTCGCTTAGCAGAAAGAGGAGATTCTCCCCTTATAGTAATGCAAGAAACTTGTAATAATATTAGAAGTAAGAGTCCTCTGAACAAAGCGGATCCGTAGAAAGATAGATAGAACATGTTTAGGACCCCTAATAAAGCTGAAGGTTCCCGTTAGCCCTGGGATTTCAGCGCCTTTTTTAATAGTTCTTCTAAATCTCTTCCATATAGTACGGAGAGTCTGGACGGATTATCCGCCAAAAATCTGCGGGCTCCTTCTGTAAATTCCGCATCGCCTATAATAAACGCCTTGTCCAATGCCATATCTTTTACTTGGCCCAAGGTATCTCTTAAGAATATATCCGAAATTTTAGCGTCCTTCCATTTTCTGAATTTGAAAAGAGCACGAGTTTCTTTGTCGGTTTTGTTCAGACCTTGGAAATTGACTCCGTCCCCTTCTTTGTTGGGAATCTCCCTACTAACCGTATAATTCAGGGCCAGAACTACTTTCACGCATAAGTTTTTGAAATCCACACCCTTTAAGGATCTATAATGATCCATGGCGCTGATACCAATTTTATTCACATCGATTACGATCTTATTGCCTTCTTCATCTATAATCCCTTTGATGTGAAAGGATTTAGAAGATTTTAAACCGGAGATCTCATAATAACGTTCTACTGGAAATAGTTCTGCGAATAATTTTCCAAGTTCCTGTTCCGGGACAAATCCACTTTTGGAAACTTTTCCAAGTTCTAATCTTTTGGTTTCTACTTGGTATTTATAATTTGCAAGTTCAATGATCCGATCATCATCCACTCTTTCGGATTCTGCTTCGATCAGATATTCGCTGGCGTCTTCCAACCTTCCCATATTAACAGCGATCAAGGAGAAATGGAAATCGGAGTCGATCATCTCTTGCTTCCATCCATTATTCCTTGCGATTTCCATACATAGTCTTGCGTGTTTTAAAGCTTCATTCCAATTTCCCTTCATGATGAATTCCAACATGATAAATTGAAATAATGTGTAACGAACATACTCGTCTGTAACAACATCTACCACAGAGTTTGCTACGCGGATTGCCTCGTCATGTTCTCCGGCTCTTGACAAAGAGACTGCATATAAAAATCCACTTACCGAAGAAGTAGGATCTTCTTCGAATGCTTTTTGGAAATAAGTCCTGGGATCTCCTTTTCTTAGGATACCAGCGACCACACCTTTTCCTATGAGTAATGCAGGCATTTTGATCTTCTCATCGGGGATCCTGGAGAGGAATTTATCTGCGATCCCGAATTCTTTCTGACCGATCGCCATAAAACCGATACGGATACATGCCTCTAGATTATCAGGGTCTACGGAGAGAGTATCCGAATAATGAAATACAGCTTCTTCATATAGATCTTGTTGGTAATAAATATCAGCGAGACGATTGGATACCACTATTTCCGAAATTTCCTTATCGAAGCTACCGATCTTTTTGATCTTATCTAAATGTTTTGCTTCGTTATTATAATCACCTTCCATGGCATAAATTTTCGCCATGATAAAGTGAGCCCGAGTGTTAGATGGATTTGAATCTAGAATATCTCTGATCAAAATCCTAGAGTCGACGTAATTTCCCATAGCCGCCAAAGCAAGAGCCTTCTCAAACGAATCCTTTTTGGATTGAATGAGAAAGGAACCTGCTGCGACGATCAGGATGATTCCAGCTGCTACGAGAATTACAAAGATCATTTTTCGGAATTTCTGCTATTAACTAAATAAATGTTGGATAAAATCAAACGTTTTCAATATCCTGCTCCCGATGGGAAGAATCACTTACCTGAGGTTTGCATTTTCCCTTTTTCTCCGGGACTGGATCACCAGTGTATTGCACGTCGTATTCTCGACGTTTTTCGCCTACGGATTTTTATTCGGATTTTTCTCCCTTCGTACGGAAAAAAGACCCACGGACATTTCTAGTATCGATCTATTCCTGAATTCTCCGTACTTGCTTTTATCTCTTTGTGGCCTTGCTTTAATTTTTATGAGCATAGTCCGGATAATGACTCGTTCCGGGGATAACGGAATTATGATGGCTGTAGGAGGGAATAGGCAGGGGGTCGTGCTCCTACAAACCGTCGAACTTTGGATCATTCACGGGATCGGGTTCTTATTTTCTTTAATTTTAAGCGTTTTTATCCCTATCGGAAAGTCGGAATTGGTCTCTCCAATGGACTACCTCGTGAGTTTGGTCTCTGAGGCCATTTTGATCGGTGGAGTCAGTGCTCTTATAGCTTATTTATACACCTTGGTTGATCCTTATAGATCGATCAGGAGGGGAAAATGATCCTTAGGATTAATAATCTCTCCAGGCATTACGGTTCCACCAAGGCAGTAAACGGGATCTCATTCGATATCAACCAATCCGACTATGTCGCGATTGTAGGACCTTCCGGTTCCGGAAAAACTACACTCCTTTCCATGATTACCGGTATGTTATCCAGTAGCGCGGGAGAGATTTACTTCGATACTTTAAAACTTTCCTCCATGACCAAAGGGGAACTCGCTCGATTTAGAGCGAAAAATATAGGACTGATCTTCCAATTTTCGGAACTTGTTTCTCACCTAACTGTAGAAGAGAATATTCTTCTTCCTGCTTTATTAGTTGGAAAATTCGAAGAGCAGGAATACAGAGAAAAATGTGAATATTTAATCTCTAGTCTGAATCTTCATACAATTCGAAATCAACTCCCAAGTAGTCTTTCCGGTGGACAGATACAGATGACTGCAATCGCAAGAGCACTCATCAACGAACCAGAGATGCTTCTCGCAGACGAACCTTCCGGTGACTTGGATCCGGAAAACAGTGAATTAGTACGTAAACTTCTCTCCGATTTTAATTCCAGGGGACTCACGATCCTACTCGTGACCCATGATATGAATCTTGCATTCGATGCTAAGACGATCTACGAAATGAGAGAAGGAAGTTTTACTAGAGTCGTTAAATGAGTTCTATTATAGGCGTGGATATCGGCGCCCAAAGTATTAAAGCCTGCCTTACCAATTCTTCTGGCCAAATGATCTCTCAATCAGATCGAAAGACCGGGCCGGAAATGGATTCAAAACTTTTTTTATCTTCTCTTGAAGAACAGATCTCTGAACTCGTTTCAGATTGTAAAGATCAGGTAAAAGGTATCGGACTTGGAAGCCCGGGACCAATAGATAAAGAAAATGGAATATTAATCTCTTCTGCAAATCTTCCTTTATTAAAGAATGTTCCTTTAGTTGATTTTTTAAAGAAGAAGTTTGGTGTTCCAGTATATTACGATAACGACGCAAACTGCGCCGCGCTCGGAGAGTATTGGTTCGGAGAAGGTAAAACTTCTTCCAATCTAATCGTTCTTACATTGGGAACGGGTTTAGGCGGAGGATGGGTTTTTCAAGGTAAACTATTCGACGGGTATCTTGGAAATTCTATGGAAGTTGGACATACCACTATTCATCCAGGCGGAGCGCTTTGTGGCTGCGGACAAAGAGGATGTACAGAAGCTTATTTCAGCGCGAGCGGATTCTCTTCGAGGTTTTTAGAAAAGACAGGCTCCAAACTTTCTGATATAGAGACCCTATTCGATCTTGCTTCTAAACATCATAAAGAAGCAAACGAGATTCTGGAAGAAGGAATCGAAAGTTTAGCGCAACTCATTCGTAATCTAATCCATTTACTCAATCCTGAACATATCGTATTATCCGGAGGGATTGCTAAGTCCTATTCATTCTTCGGAAAACGGCTTGAAAACAGGGTGAGAGAAATCATATTTCCCATATTCAAAGAATACGTAAAGATCCTTCCAGGAAAATCAGTCACTGGGGCCCTGGGAGCAGCAAGTTTATGTTTGGATAATAAAATATGATAGATTCCTGTATATTTTGTAAACTTATCAATAAGGAGATCCCGGCTAAGATCATTTTCGAGGACGAGAATCTATTAGCTTTTCATGATATTTCTCCCCAAGCACCAACTCATTTTCTGGTCATTCCCAAAAAACATATCGTAGACATTGACAAAACCAACGCTGAGGATAAAGCTCTTCTTGGAGAAATTTTATATAGAGCCACTGAAATTGCCAGATCCCTCGGGCTCAACAAAGACGGTTTCCGCATCGTAAATAATATGGGTGAATTGGGCGGCCAAACAGTATTCCATCTTCATTTCCATGTACTTGGCGGAAGACAAATGAAATGGCCTCCGGGTTGATCTATAACGAGGATCTATTTTGAAAAAATTATTACTCGGGTTCGGGATCAGTGTTTTATCTTTAGGTTTCCTGTTTTGGAACCTGGATCTTTCCGGTTTTACTTCTATTTTAGAAAGATGGAAACCTATTTTCTTAGTTCCATTCTTCGTAGCCATTCTTTGGGGATTACTTTTATTCTCTTGGAGATGGTATTTACTACTCGGTAAAAAAGTTCCGTTTAGAACCGCACTTCTTTCCGCTTATATAGGAGTAGGAGCCAATCAATTCCTACCTGCAAGGGGTGGAGACATTTTCCGACTCTATCTCTGCAAAAAGGGAGAGAATATAGGTTATGGAAGTTTGGTCAGTGGGATTTTCTTAGAAAAGGTTTTAGACTTCTCTTTTATATTCTGCGCCGGCTTAGGTGCACTTTTTATTTTAGGAGTCAACGGATCCGAAACCAAGATACTATTTCCATTACTTGGGATCTTAGCGATCTTCTCCGTACTCGTAATTGTTCGATTATTTCATAAACAACTGATCTCCTTAGGAGAATTCCTATTTTCTAAAATCAGGAAGAAGGAATTCTTTTCCGAAAAACTGGCGCCTCAAGTCTCAGAATTGGGAAGTTTTTTAACTTTTCGTAATGTTTCCAGTTATGGGATTTTGACTGCTTGCACCTGGCTTTTAGGATATGCGATCCATTATACTCTTCTACAATATTTAGTAGGGATCCATTTAAGTCCTTTAGAAACTATATTTATCATGTTCTGCGGAGCTGTAGGGGTAATGGTACCTTCTGCTCCATCAGGAGCAGGAGTATATCATGCTTCCATTACATCAGGTTTCGTATTATTAGGAAGAGAAAGTTCGGAAGGTTTGGTATATGCAACCACCGTTCACCTTGGACAGATGGTTGCACTCGGGATCTTAACAGCTATACTTTATGTGTACTGGTCTTTTACCGAAAAAGAAAAAGTGAAATAACGATTCTCAAACAAAAGCCGAACTATTTGCGATCTTTGTATCGATCTTTGTCCCGGAAACAATCGTCTGGTATACCACACAATATCTTTCTGTAAGTTTTAGCAAGGTTTGGATCTTCTCTTGATCTGCGTCCGAATTCAAATCGAAAAACAATCTGATATCTTTGAATCCTACCGGAATCTCTTTAGAAACTCCTAAAGTTCCTCTAAAATCCAAATCCCCTTCCGCTCTTACAAAACCTTCTTTGATGTTTATTCCGATGGAAGTAGCAACTGCACCTAACGTTACTCCTGCGCATGCAACCAATGCTTCTAAAAGTAGATCTCCAGAACACGCTAACATTCCGTTTCCACCAGTTGCAGGGTGAAGTCCAGCGTCTGCGAGTGCTCTGCCAGTTTCTAGTTTACAAGAGATACCCTCGCCTAATTTCCCTTTTGCTTTTAATGTATAAACCGCGGAGTCTGGAGCTTCGCGATATTTGTCTTTTAAAGGAGTTTGGATTTTTTTTAATTCTTCGGAATTCATGTATCTGACCTATATCCGGATTTTTGATCCTGATATAGGTCTAACAACCAGGCTTCTGATAAAAACCGGAAATTTTTAAGGAGATTCAGGTTTTGAAATCTTTTCCAGATTTTCGCAACCAGGCACTCCCAGTCTTGGGCCTCTTTGTCCTTTAAAAGGTTCGCAAGTAGTAGTTTCCAATCCGACTATACAAGCTTCGAAAGAAGCGACAGTCTCTTCGGTTAACTCTCTCTTTTGGGACTTTCTTTGTTCTCTTGCTTTATCAAAATTTTCCTTAAAGTAGGAAACACATCCTTCTTCCGACTGCATAAAAACAGGAAGAGTAGCTCTGTATTGGGGCGGTATCTTTGCTATATCGTCCTTACTACATTCAATCATTTTGGAACAAAGCGCTTTCTGGAACCGAGGAGCCAAAGCCAAAATTTTGTCCTCAGGGGATTTCGAACAGGAAACCATAAGGGCAATTCCGGAAAGGAGTAGTATTAAAACTCTAATATGTATCATTGGATACCTCAAAATAAATTTCCAACAAATTAGAAGACCAACTTCTTTCGGAAATCCTTTTTCCGTCTATTTCGGGTTTTGTGAGATTTTTCTCCCTTTTTTGCGTCTTATATGTTTCGGAATGATTTTTTTATTTCCAAAACTAATCCACATAGGTAATTTCTAAACCCGCTATTCTATGGATAAATCTAAAAATGGAAAAAACTCCCGTGTAGTCATCACCGGCATTGGAGTCATTCTTCCTAACACTTTTTCAGTACAAGACTTTTGGACAAATCTTTCAGAGGGAAGATCCCAACTGGACTTTATCACTCGTTTCCCTACAGAAAACTTTCCGATCAAGGTCGCAGGAGAGATGAACACTTTCGATTGGAAGAAACATCTACCTGATCTGAGTGATAAATATTCTAAAAATTATAATACAGAAACCCTAGCGTTAATGTCCGCTATGGAAGAGGCAAATAAGGATGCAGGTATCACAAAAGGGGATTTACATCCTAGCAGAGTAGGTTTTATAGATTCATCGTCCAGAGCTTCTATGGCTTGGTGGGATTTTGCTTGGAGAAAATATTTAGAAGAAAAGGATCATAACGTGTTCGATCGTTATTCCGTTCTAACTTCTATGGCTTCTAACCCCACAAACCTGACTGCAATTAACGCGAATATCCAAGGTTTTGTAACTACAGTATCCGCTGCTTGTGTAGGCGGGCATCATGCAATCAGTTTATGTTACCAGGCCATCCGTAAAGGTAGAGCGGAAGTAATGTATGCGGGTGGTCACGAATTTCCTCTTCTACAACCTTTGATGATGATGTATTCCGATCCGATGAGCCGGGTAATGTCCCTCGAAAAAGATAATCCTAAGAAAGGAATCCGTCCTTATGATAAGAACAGAGACGGGTTTTTATTGGGAGAAGGTGCAGTCGTTCTTGTAATGGAAAGATTAGACAGAGCATTACAAAGAGGCGCTAAGATCTATTCGGAAGTTTTAGGAACTTATAGTTATAATGAAGCGGACCATGCGATGAGAATGGACTTAACCGGCAAAAAAGCAACCACGGGTTTAAGACATTTGATGAAGATCAGTGGACTCCGTTTGGGAGATATTGATTATTTCTGCGGACATGGAACTGCTACACATAATAATGATTTAGCCGAGAGCCGTGCGATCGGTCATTTGTATGAGGGTCGTCCTAAATTCCATTGGGCACCCGTTGGATCTATCAAACCTATATTCGGGCATACGTTCGGAGCGGCAGGAATTATCAATGTGGCTGCGACTTCTCTTATGTTGAAAAACCAAACTCTATGTCCTACAATCAATTTAGAGGATCCGGATCCTGAATGTGATCATGACCATGTCGCAGAAGGAGCCAGAAAGGCGAAAATCAGATATGCAATTTCCATGGCGTTTGCGATCGGAAGCCAATCTTCATTCGTAAGTTTGGCAGCTCCGGAGTTTTGAGGGGTATATGCAATTATCAAAACAATATAATGTTCTTAAAAGGACCGGAGTGGCTCTTCTTTATAAGGGCCCTTTTTCAGAGACTACCATCTCTTCTCTAAATGATCTTCTAAAAGAAAAGTTAGAAGGAGAAAAGAAGAAGAACAGGATTCTCACAGTGTTCGTGGAAATGGCTCAGAACGTTGCTCACTATTCGATCGAAAGGGACGAAAAGAGCGGAATTGGTATTTTAGTTTTAAGAAGAAAGGCCCATAACTGGGAATTAAACTGCGGAAACGCGATCACTCCAGAGCAAGCTACATTCTTAAAAAATAAAATAGAAGAAGTTAAAAAACTTTCCCATGAAGAACTCAAACAAAGATACAATGAACAAATCCGTTCTGACAGGCCCGAAAAAAGTAAGGGTGCAGGTTTAGGATTTTTTGAAATCGCAAGAAAATCGGATATGCCTTTGGTGTATCAATTAGAGGAGGCGGACAACGGGGATCTATTCTTCCGATTGACCGCCCGATTTCTGTTAGAAGGCGCCTACTCTTCCGGCTTATGAGTGCAAAGTAGAAGCGGCAACTCTCCGCGACATTCGTATTTAAATTGAATCTATCTTGATGATCACAATCGTGTGATTGTCTCTAGTCAGCCTAAGATTTGCTTCTTCTGAGAGGATTCTACAAGTTTCCCTTAGATCCTCATGTTCCCTCATGATCTTTTCAATTTGATCAATATTTAGAACTTCAGTAAGACCGTCCGTGCAGATCAGTATAAAATCTCCCGGGGATAATTTTCCGGAATAATCAAATGTATCTACTTCTATACTTTTCGTTCCGCCGCCTATACAACTGGTCAAAAGATTTCGGCCATAACTGGAACCCAACTCTTCTCCAATATTATGATCTACTGTTACTTTACTGAGTCCTTCTTTCGTGAGATGATAAAGTCGACTGTCTCCTACATTGAAGATCCAAGACTTTCTTTTTCCCAAAAGACAACCCACTAGTGTAGTTCCCATTTTAGGTTTTCCTATGGATTCTCCGTAGGCGTTTACTTCATTATTAATTTTGCGGATTAAGTTTTTCCAACCGGATGAAGGTAATTCTTCGATAGGACGGATCGCTTTTTCCATCCAGGCAAGCTTCTCTAACGCGACCCTACTTGCGATTTCTCCCGCTTCATGCCCGCCTAAACCGTCTGCCAAGGCGAATAACCCTGAAAATTCTTCGGTATCTAATTCACGGACCGCTTCTGATTCTCCGTGAGTTTGGCCGCATACCAAACTATCTACGGATAAGAAAGAATCCTCGTTATGAGAGCGAAAGTTTCCTTTGTCCGTGATTGCATAATACCGGAGTTTCATATTTTTTTTGACCGGAAAAACCGCTTACAATTCTCGAAACGGAATTACGCAATTTTGACTCATCCAAACTTTTCTACAAGAAAAAATATTACGTTTTTATTTAGCAGTGTAGCCGCCATCCACAGGAAGCGCCACACCGGTAATAAAAGAAGCTTCTTCGGAACATAACCAAACTGCCGCCTTTGCGACTTCACTCGGCTCAGAAAGTCGATTGACCGGATGTAATCTGGTGATTTTTTTCTCTGCCTCCTTTGGATCAGACGAAGAATGAAACAGTCCTTCTAACATTTCTGTTCGAATAAATCCGGGACACACTGCGTTTACTCTGATCTTTTTTTCTGCATATTCTAATGCTGCGGATTTTGTGAGCCCAACTACTCCATGTTTTGCCGCGGAATAAGGAGCCACTTTCCAATCGGCTCCGACCAATCCTGCAATCGAAGAAACATTTACGATAGAACCTCCTCCTCTTTTTAAAAGAAGTTCTATTTCATGTTTCATACAAAGCCAGGTGCCTTTTAGATCTACTGCGATTACCTTGTCCCAAACTTTTTCAGGATATTGGTGCAGATCAGTTGCAAGTCCTCCGACTGCTGCATTATTCACTGCGAAGTCCAGACCTCCAAATTCCGACTCTGCTTTTTGAAGTAATTCTTTTACTTGAGAATCGTCAGACACATCACATCGAAAGAATTTTACTTTTCCGCCAAGTTTGAAAATTTCCTCTTCAACTTTTTTTCCTTCTTCTTCTCTTCTTCCGCAGAATATTACCTTTGCACCTCTGGAAACAAATTCCAATACGATTGCTTTTCCAATCCCTGCATTCCCGCCTGTAACTAATGCGACCTTATCTTTCATCGGATCTTTCTAGTTTCTCCGGTCCTGACTTTGTTCAGATATTTTTTGAGATGAGAATTGATAGTCTGAAGATCTTCCAACTCTTGAGAAGGATCTACTTTTCCAAGATCAGCTACTAAGATCAAAAGATATCTTAGCTCTTCTAAATGTACTTTTGCCCTTAGTATATTTTTTACTTTTTCCGCACGGATCCTAGTTCCCCAAGCACCGGCGATCCTTACAGGTAATAAGGAAGAAATAGATCTGATATGTTCTAAAAGGCTCGGCTCTACTTTTCCTTTCCAGCTTTCACAAAGCTCGTATAAATGAAGAAGGAACACATGTGATAGATTCCAAACTTCCAATTTACGGAATCCGAATACAAATCCATCGGGACCGACTGCACTCGAGATCTCTTTGCCGATCTCTGGACTTTGCATCTTGATATATTTTCCAGTATCGAATTTATTTTTGAATTCAGAAGGAACCGGAACTACTTTTCTAAGTTTATAATCAAAGAATAAAACCCTGATCTTTACTACTGAGATCTTCTCCGCTCTATTTCTTTTAGAAAGTCTGAAATATAGATCAAAAGACTTCTCCCCGAAATTATCCAAGGAAACATCTATAATCACTTTATCTTTATATAATAATTCTCCCTGGTATAGTATGGAAGCATTTGCAAATATGATGCTATTTCCATGTATATCAGTTACTGAATAACCTAAGTATTGAAAAAATTGAAGGTGAGCCTCCATCACAAGGTCTAACACGCTTGCGAAAGAAACATGTATGTCCAAACTCAGATCTATCTTACGGATCGGTATCTCCGTCGAAAAATAATATTCCGAAGGAAACTCAGCTTCCGTCTGAGAAGATTGGACCTTAGAATTCATACTTCGAATTTCGCCCTAAATGCGGACGGGATCTCCAAGGTTTTTTTAGAAACATAGTCGAAGAATACTAGGGAAATTTTTGCAATTCCCACTTCTTCTTTAGAAACTTTTTGAGAAGCCGAGATATGTAACTCGCAAGACTTCTTCCCTAAATTAAAAACTCCGACGGAAAATTCCAAAACGTCTCCCGCTTTCGCTTCGGACTTATATTCCACATCCATTTTTGGAATGATGATATTTGCTCCCGCAATATTTGCCTTGGACCAGGAGTTAGATTCTAAGAATGCATCGAATACTTCGTTAACGAGTGGAATAAATGTTTCGTATGTTAGGTGAGAAACAAAAAGTCCACCTACTACGGTGGCGCTTCTAGTGTCCGATCTGCGAACAACTAGCTCTGTCTTGAAGTTAAAAGACTCTTTTGGGGCTTCTGACATTTCAGCTTCTCTTTCCCTGTGGGTTCCATCTTAGTATCGGAGCCTGGAAATCCGATCTTAAAGCCCGGATCTCCCGTATCAGATAGAATGGGAGGAAGATGGGAAATTTTTTATACCTAAGTCTGGTAAAAATGAGAGACCTAATCCCTCTTACTTAGTAAACACTCGCATTAAACGATGTTAGTCTTTAAATACAAAATGTCACAGGATTTAAACTCACGATTTGGCAGTATTTTCACCCTGAATTCGTATGAATTCGGCCTTTTTTCCGTCAAAAATTTAACCTTTGGTGAAAACGCCTTTTGTCCGGGCTTTTTTGCAAAATAAACGAATGCCACAAGAATCGAATCATCAAACTACTAAGATTCTTTCTGATCCTGATTCCCTCGTGCGGGAATTCGTGAAACCCGGCATGTACTTACACTTGGCAACTACAATGTCTAGGCCAAATGCACTTATCTATTCTCTCTCTCGAATTTTTGAAGGAACAAATCCTGAGTTTACTATCAGTGTTGCAGGAATTCATTCTAGCGCTCATTGCCTTGCTCTTTCGGGCATCGTAAAAAAGATGATCACCGGTTTTGCCGGAGATAATTATCCTAAGCCAAGTCCTAACAGTTTATACAAGGACTTAATGAGAGGAAAACCTTTCGAGTTGGAACTTTGGTCCCTTCTTACCTTGGTGCAAAGACTGATGGCGGGAGCAATGAAACTTCCCGGCTTCGTTTCGAATTCTTTGGTAGGGTCTGACCTGATTACGGACAAATTAGGAAAGACTGCATTTTTATATCATAAACCTACCGAAGGAAATCCTTATGGAGAAGCGGCAAGCCCTCATCTAGTTTCCGAAAGTAGAGGAACAAAAGAGAAGGACATGGTAGTTCTTCTTCCACTCTGCCCTGATATCACATTGGTTCATGGAGTAGTAGCAGACGAAGACGGGAATATTGTTCTTTCCCAACCTGCTGGAGAAGGAGCCTGGGGTGCGCTTGCAGCTACCAAAGGTGTAATCGCTACCGTGGAGAAGATCGTACCAAGAGGAACAGTTCCTCCGGAACTAGTGCTTATACCAAGTACAAAAGTTTTGGGAATAGCTCCCGCAAGATACGGAGCACATCCTCAATCCTTAAGAGTACAAGGTTTTCCTGAGATCCCTGCATTCGAAGGTGTTGAATCTTATCTGGATGATTACGAATTCCAAATGGAAGCCAATAAAGCGGCAGGCATTCCCGCTAAGGCTGAAAAATGGTATAAAGAAAATGTAATATTATCCGGAGGCCACGAAGATTATCTAGATCTGATCGGAGAAACAAGACTCAGACGATTGAAGATGACTCCTCCGGAACATTCTCTTACTTCTCCTGAAAATCCTAAAACTGTAAATGATTCAGAGCAGATGATCATTCTTGCTGCAAGAGCGATCATTGAGAAGGTTAAAACAAAAGGATATAAAACGATTCTTGCAGGAATTGGAGCCGCGCATATGGCAGCCTGGACAGCGGCCAAACTTCTAGAAAAAGAAGGGATCCATATCAAGATCGTTGCAGAGCTTGGATTTTACGGAATGAAACCTTTCGTGGGTGATGTTTTTCTTTTCAGCCAACTTCACACCCAACATTGCTCTATGTTATCCGATATAGTAAGTATACTTGGAACAGTTGTACCTGATGATTGTTTAGGAGTAATTGGCGCGGCGGAAGTGGACTGGTTCGGAAATATCAACTCGGTATTAGATGGAAAAGGAAACTTCTTAGTAGGATCCGGTGGAGCAAATGATATTGTCTCCACTGCGGACACAATCGTAGTAGCAAAGGCGAACCGCTTTCGATTTGTGAGAAAAGTAAAACATATCACTTCTCCCGGAGATCGAGTAGTAGAGGCAGTATGTCAGTTCGGTAGATTCAAAAGAACTTCTTTCTCGGACCATCCTTTCGAATTGAGTTCCTGGCTTGCACCAGCATCCGACGAGGAGATGGAATCGGAAGAAGCTGTTCTAAGATATACACTTTGGCTTCCTCCTGATGAGGATCTTCCGATCGCCCAAGAACCTGAGATTAATGCAGATGAATTGACTGCTCTGAGGGAATTAGATCCGGAAAGAATTTACACCGAACAATTTATGGTGTATACCCGTTTGCCTTAAGTATGATAAAGATGCAGCAAAAGATTGGAATTATGACTGGAAATTTATTATGGACCAAAGGAGTATTGATCCATGGCGAATTCTAAAAACCTAGTTTCGAACGGGGTTCGAATCACCGGGATTGGACATTATCTCCCGGAAAGGATCGTCACTAACGACGAAATTCGACCTAGATTAAAATATCCTGAAATGCATCCTGCCGAAAAAGCAGTCATCGGCAATATTGGCGTAACGGAAAGAAGAAGGGCAAACGAAAAAGAAACTGCTCAATTCATGGCGGCAGAAACTTCCAAAATGATCCTCAAAGACGCAGGAAAAAAACCTGAGGATATTGACTTATTCATCTTAGCCAATTGGACAGATCGCCTCTATTTACCTGATCTGGCTCCTCAGGCTTCTAAACTTGCAGGAACTTCCAATTCTTTAGCATTCGATATTTGTACTGCTTGTACCGGATTTGTTCACGGAGTACAAATGGGATCCGCATTCTTGAGTAGCGGCAAATATAAGAACGCACTCGTAATCGGTAGCGAAAGATTTTCAGTAAGAACCAGAATGAACGGTTATGGAGAATTCACAGCAGGCGATGCAGCCGCAGGAGTTTTATTAGAATATACCGGAAATAAAGAATTCGGCATTATAGATTCTTTCCTAAAGGATGATGGAGATCTTGCAAACATCATAGAATTAGGACCAGGACCGAATTTTTATATAAAAAGTTATCCAGAACTTGTGACTAATGCTGCGGATCTCACTCTTTCTGCAATGGATGATCTATTAAAAAAGAATAATGTCTCATTAGAGGAAATAGATTGGGTAATCCCTCACCCTGGAACGGATGTGGTAGTGCAGGATGTTCTCAAAAGAACAAAATTCCCTAAAGAAAAAATACTTTTGAATTTCGAAAGAGTGGGTAATACTTCTGCGGCATCCATTCCAATTGCATTGTCCGAATACTATTATAAGGGAATCGTCAAAAAAGGCGATTTAATCCTTTCCCCCGCAGTTGGAGCCGGATTTTATTGGGGCGGACTTTTGTATCGTCTCTGAAAATTCGATATTTAGAATATAATATAAAAATAAAGGTGAAGTAGAAGGATGATCGTAACAGGGTTCGAACTAAAAGAAAGACTGAATGCCGAATCTGCGTCCGAAGTTTATAAAGCTGTTCGTAAAGAGGATAATAGGTCCGTCATCATCAAATTTCTTCCGGTTTTGGACGAATTACATCCTTCAGTTGTCAATCTTAGGAACGAATTCGAGATCCTAAATTTACTTTCTTCAGGTTATTTTGTTAAACCTATTAAGTTCGAAAAATTGCAAGATGGATTCGCACTTTTTATGGACTTCGTACCTGGAGGTTCCTTAAAGGATTTTATCTCCAAAAAACCGATGACACTTTCGGATTTTTTCCCGATTTCTATCCAGCTCGCAGAAAGACTAAGTGAGATCCATTCCAAAAAGATCATACACAAGGACTTAAAACCGGAAAACATAATATTCAATAGAGATGAAAAACAGATCCGTATCATAGACTTCGGGATTTCAACCAAATTGAATAAAGAAGAAACTTCTTGGTCAGCACCGAATATTCTAGAAGGTTCCATCCATTATGTTTCTCCGGAACAAACCGGAAGAATGAATCGATCCGTAGACTATAGAAGTGATTTTTATTCTCTGGGAATCACTTACTATGAGATGCTTCTCGGAAAACTTCCGTTCGACGGCGAAGACCTTTTACAATTAGTACACGCTCATTTAGCTAAGATCCCAACTTCTCCCAAAGAAGCAAGATCCGAGATCCCTACAGTACTTTCAGAAATCGTAATGAAACTTCTGGCAAAAAACGCCGAAGACAGATACCAGACTGCGAGAGGACTCCAAGGAGATTTGGAGAAGGCTTACGCTCTCTGGAAAGAAAAGACCGATTTCCCTTCTTTTCCTCTTGCCCAATCCGATTTTTCCACTGAATTCAAGATCCCTCAGAAGTTATACGGAAGGGACGAGTATATCAAAACACTTTTGGAAGAATTCAAATCCGTTGCCACAAACGGAAGATCCAGAATGGTCCTAATCGGAGGATATTCCGGTGTGGGAAAATCCTCACTCGTAAAAGAGATCAACAAACCTCTTACAGAATCCAAAGGTTATTTCATTTCAGGAAAATTCGACCAATACAATCGAAACCTGCCCTTCTCCGCCGTCATACAAGTATTCTCCAGCTTAGTAGAATTGATATTAACCGAATCTCCGGAAAGGATCGAAGCTTGGAAAAGTAAGATCAGAAAAGCTATAGGTGCGAACGGAAAAGTGGTCACAGACGTGATCCCGGAATTAGAGATCATCATCGGGAAACAAGATCCCGTTCCAGAGCTTGGTCCACAAGAGAACGCAAACCGTTTTTATATAGTATTCCAAAACTTCATTAAGGTTTTTGCAAGCCCTGAACATCCTCTTGCAATCTTCTTAGATGATATGCAATGGGCGGATACGGCTTCCTTAGAACTTCTTAAAAACCTGATGGAAGATGTAACCGTAAATTACCTTTTCATCATACTTGCCTACAGAGACAACGAAGTTGATTCTTCCCATCCTTTCCAAGTGTTATTGGATACTTTGGAAAAAGAAGGCCTCGATCCTTATAAGATCGTTCTCCAACCTTTGGCGTTAAAAGATGTAAGGCAATTACTCTCTGACAGTCTTTATATTTCCGATGATAAAACAGTTGAACTCGCGGAAATCGTCCATTCCAAAACGGGAGGAAACCCATTCTTTATCGGGGAACTTCTAAAACAACTCGCCAAAGAAGACTCGGTCTATTTCGATCAGGGCTCCGGAAAACCTGGGGAAGGTATCTGGAAATGGGACATCGCAAAGATCAGAAACACCAAAATTTCGGATAACGTTGTAGAACTTTTGGTAAATAGGATTCGTAAACTTTCTCCTAAGATCCAAGAAACACTGGAGATGGCTGCTTGTATCGGAAGCAGTTTCGATCTGGCGCTTATTACCAGAATTTTAGAGACGGATTACAAAACAGCACTCAGTTCTTTGCAGGAAACAATCGCAGAAGAATTGATTGTCCCGATCGGAGAGAATTATCGACTTGCGGAATCTTTCGAGGAAACTGCTGCAAATAAGGATAAAAATTACCAAACTGCAAAAACAGTAACCTTCCGATTCCAACATGATAGGGTCCAACAAGCAGCTTACGAAATTATAGAAGAAGAAAAGAAAAAGAAGATCCGCTTACAATTAGGAAGATTCCTGATAGAAGGCGCGGATTCTAAACAGATAGAAGATAATATTTTCGATATTGCGAATCATATGAATATCGGCTCCGGGTTAATTACGGAGTCCGCTGAAAAACTAAAATTAGCTCAATTAGATCTAATAGCGGGAAAGAAGGCTAAAAATTCCACAGCTTACAAACCTGCTCTATCTTATATAGCGAAAGCGAGAGAATTACTTTTCCTTCTACCTGAAGCTTCTCAAGGAGATGATGCTCTTTGGAATTCTAAGTATGAACTTTGTTATTCTATCTTCAGAGAATTGGGAGAAACCCAATATCTCACTGGAAATTTCGAGGATTCTCAAAAAACGATCGATACACTTTTAAAATACGCAAGATCTCCGATCGAAAAAGCGGATGCTTGTAACCTTCTGATCATTCAATATTCTGCTCTCGGAAAATTCGATTTAGCTCTTCCTATGATCATCAAGGCACTCCAACCGTTAGGCGTGGATATACCTGAAACAGACCATGAGAAAGTAACAGGAGAAGAGATCGAGATCGTAAACAAGGCTCTAGAAGAAAAGACTGTAGATTCCTTGTTGGACCTCCCACTGATCCAAAAACAAGAACAGATCATGGCAGTGAATCTTTTGATCAGCGCCATTCCTACTGTTTATAATTTTGCATTATCACTCTTCCCTATCGTTTCCTTAAAAATGGTAAACCTATTCTTGAAGTATGGAAACCTTTCCGATCCGTACGGATATTCTATGTATGCCATCCTTCTCACTTCAGGATTCCAACAATATAGAAGAGGTTACGAATTCGCTGAACTTGCAATTAAAGTTAGTGAAAAGTATAAGAACCCAAGCGGGATCACTAAAGCAGCCAACATTCTTGCAAACTACACCACTCCTTTTGTAAGACATTTAAAATATTCGGAAGAAATCAACCATAGAGGGATCCAGGCAAGCTTAGAATCTGGGGAATTCCTACACGGCGGTTACTGCGCGATGAACGACGCAGTCAACGTGGTCCTACAGTCTAAAAATCTAGAATTAGTAAAACCTAAAATAGATGGGCTTTTAAAGTTCACTCGAAAGGTAAAAAACAACTTAGCAATCGATACTGTTCTCGCTTCTGCGCTGGTAGTTTCCAACCTACGAGGAAAAACTTCTTCTCAACTTGAATTCTCCATCGATGATATGAGTGAGCAGAATTACATTGAGTTATGTAATTCTCACCAGAGTCCTTTCCCTGTTTGTCTTTTTAAGATCATGAAGGCAAGAACACTTCTCAGCTACGGAGAATCCGAGAGTGCATTAAAAGAGTTAGAAGAATCCGAAAGTATGCTTGGATTTATCTCCGGTCAGATCGCAGTAGAAGAACATGCTTATCTATATTCTTTAGCTATGGCTGCGAACTACAAACTTTCTACCCAAGAACAAAAAGCAAAGTTCTTAGAAAGGATCAAGAAGAACCAACAGAAACTGAAAGTTCTTGCTGAAAACGCTCCCGAAAACTTTGAGCACAAATTCCTTTTGGTAGAAGCTGAGCTTGCTAGATTAGAATACAAAAACTGGAAAGCAGCCAAAACATACGAACAAGCGGTTCAGCTTGCAGGCAAAAACGAATATTATAATGACGAGGCTTTAGCTGCAGAACTTGCATCCAAATTCTGGTTCTCTAAAGGTAGTATCAAGATTGGTTCCCAGTACATCGCAGAAGCTTACCAAAAATACGGAAGATGGGGAGCGACTAAAAAGCAGGAGCTCCTAAAAACTCAGTTCCCGGAATTCATCCGAGAAAAAGGGGGAAGAGACACCTTCCGCACTACTCGCACGATCGGGACCTTAAGCACCAGAACTGCTTCTGCTACTGAAGTATATTCTGGGCAAACCTTGGATTTCCAATCCATTCTAAAAAGTTCCACTGCAATCTCCGGAGAGATCAAATTAGAATCCTTATTGGATACCTTAATGCAGATCTCCATCGAAAACGTGGGCGCTGAAAAAGGAGTTATGATCTTAAGAAGGGATGGAAAACTTTTCGTAGAAGCGGAAGGTAGTACGACCGATGATGAGATTAGAGTTCTCCAAGGGATCCCGATCCAAGAGAGTAAAAATATACCTATCAGCGTTATTTACTATGTTGAGAGGACAAAAGAGGATCTGGTTCTACGTAACGCGTTCGCGGACGAGAAGTTCAATAAAGATCCGTATATTAGAGAAAGGAAAACAAAATCCGTTCTATGTTCCCCTATCATCAAACAAGGGGAACTGATCGGTATATTATATTTGGAGAATAATCTTTCCGAGGCAGCATTCACTTCGGATAGACTGCAGACTATCTCAATTCTGTCCTCTCAGGCAGCGATCTCCATCGATAACGCATTACTTTATGCGAATTTGGAAAGCAAAGTAGCTGAAAGGACCAAAGAATTAGCTCAGGCTAACGACGATCTGGCATTAAAAAACCAGCATATTACGGACAGTATTACATATTCATTGAATATCCAGCAGGCTATTTTACCTTCTTCTGAAGTATTAGGAAGTGCGCTTTCCGATTATTTTGTAGTATTCCGTCCGAAAGATATAGTATCTGGAGATTTTTACTGGTTTTCAAAACAGGAAGATACAATATATATCGCATCCGTCGATTGTACAGGCCACGGAGTTCCGGGAGCTCTTATGTCCATGATCGGCAATACTTTGCTCAATCAGATTGTGAATGAAATTGGTATCACCGATCCAGGTTCTATTTTAGAACAACTGCATAAAAAAGTAAGGCAGGCCCTCAAACAAGACATGGACCAAACAAATTCCAGAGACGGAATGGATCTTTGTCTATTAAAGATTGAAGGAAACAATTTATACTTTGCGGGAGCAAAACGGCCTATTTTTATAGGAAAAGGTGGAGTCTTGACCGAAATTAAAGGTGATAGATTCTCGATTGGCGGAAGGCAAAAAGAAGAAACGCGAAAATTTACAACACACTCCATCTCCTTGGAAAAAGGAATACGTACGAGTGTTTACTTAACCACGGACGGATTTATGGACCAGCCGAATCCGGACCGACAAAAAATAGGTACCAAAGGGTTATTAAACTTCTTAAGCGGGATAGAACATCTTTCCGGTGAAGAACAAAAAGAACGTTTAGAATCCTTCCTGTTAGCCCACCAAAATGGAGAGGCTCAACGGGACGACATAACACTAGTCGGTGTAATATTGGGGGGAAGATAAGGAGATGTTTCTGAAAAAGGAAGATGCTGAAGATGGAAAATGAAGTCGTAAATCTATTTAAGACTTATCAGGAAACCAGCGAATACAATCTGCTCGTATCCTTTAAGGGCAGACTGTCCCAGGAAGTTCTAACTGAACTAGGATCAATGATCCGGACTTCTTTGAGCACGGAATCCAAAATAAAGAAAATTTTCGCGGTATTTATTGAACTAGCGCAAAATATGCTGCACTACTCCGCCGAGCGAAAAATCAACGAAGAGCAGAAAGATGCAGGCGTAGGGATCCTCATAGTTAGGGAAAATTCGGTTGGCTACCATGTTGCTTCGGGAAATTTGGTACTAAACGAGAAGATCGAGTTTTTGACCGAAAGGATCCAAAAAATCAACTCCATGAGTAAGGACGAATTAAAGTCCTTCTACCAACAGCAACTTAGATCGGAGAGGCCGGAAGATAGCAAAGGAGCAGGTGTGGGATTAATCGATATTGCCAGGAAGTCAGACGGACCTCTGGTATTTCGTTTCGATAAATTGGATGGCAAACTATCCTTTTTTACAATCTCCGCATTCTTTACGAAGGAAAACTAATCATGGAATCCTTACATATACAACAGACTAAAACTTCACCGGAAATCATCTTAGAATCGGACAAGGGGCTCGCGGAAATTATCGGAGAATCTTATCCGGAAAACGCAATGGCGTTTTACAAACCAGTCTTTGATTGGTTGTCTGCAATCCAAACTGCAAACAAACAGATCCAGTTCCGTTTTCAAATGGATTATTTTAATACCAGTTCTTCCAAAGTGATCATGGATATTCTCGACAATCTTCAGAAATATCATGACAAAGGTGGAAAGGTAGAAGTCGAGTGGCTTTATAAAGAAGACGATGAAGACATGCAGGAAACCGGAGAAGAATTCTCTTCCGATTTGTCCCTGCCTTTTAAAATGAAATCTTATAAATAAGATTTCATTCGTGCGGAACAAGTGGAAAAGAACGAAACTTCGAAAGAACAAAATACTTTTTTCGAGCAGGAATTTAAACTTCTCTCGGATGCTCAGTCTTTTTTAGAAGATTCGAACACAAAAGAGGATCCTAAACTAAAATTAAAAACCCTAGTAGGATCCTACGAGTCCCTTCTCAAACAATCTTCAAAGATCATGAAGATCGGGGATTCCACCCAGCATAGACTTCTCAAAACCCAAGAAGCATTAACCGATTCTAATATAATGTTAGAGGCCGCTTATATGGACCTCAAACTTGTAACGGAAATCGGAAAGATCATCACTTCTTCCCTTGAACCTAAAGTTATCATTCAATCAGTCTATGAGAATACCAAGTCGATCGTTCCAATGGATGTTCTCGCATTCGGGACTTACGACGAAGAAAAAAAAGAGATCAAATATAAGTTTTGTGTAATAGACGGAAGATATGTGCCTGCACCTTCCGTAGATTCCCTAGAAGAAGATAACCCTTCTTCTTATTGTGTAAAACAACAGAAAGAACTGATCACTCTGGATATCGAAAAAGACTTCCCGAATTATTTATCTGATATAAGAAAACATTTCGGAGAAAACTCCCAATCTGCCCTTTACTTTCCACTTAAGGTAGAGGAACGTTTAATCGGAATTCTTACAGTTCATAGTTATTCTAAAAATGCATTCCAGCCGAACCAGCTGAATATTCTCAGGACCTTAGCAAACTATGTGGCAATCGGTGTGGATAACGCGGATGCTTATAGAACACTTTCCAAAAGAAACAAAGAATTAAAAGATTCTTTGGAAAAGATCGAAGTCCTAAATAAAAGTATAGAGGAAGAAAGACAAAAGTCTGAAAACCTTCTCCTGAATATTCTTCCTAGAAGTATTGCTGATCGTTTAAAAGGTGGAGAAGGTGTTATAGCGGACTATTTCCCTTCTTCTACCGTACTCTTTGCAGATATAGTTGGGTTTTCAAAACTTACCACTAAGATCCAAACTCCTACAAGACTTGTGGAGATCTTAAACCGTATTTTCACGGAATTCGATGTGATCGCCGACAAATATAAATTAGAAAAAATTAAAACAATAGGCGATTGTTATATGTTGGCTGGCGGTATTCCTGTCCCAACAGAAGACCATGCCCATAAAGCTGCTCAAGCAGCACTTGACATGTTGAATCGTCTGAATGAACTCAAACCTGAGTTAGAATTCGAGTTTAATGTCCGTATTGGTCTTCATACTGGAGAGGTTGTTGCCGGAGTGATCGGAAAAAATAAATTCGTGTACGATCTCTGGGGCGATTCAGTCAACACTGCTTCTCGAATGGAATCTCATGGAGCCACAGGAAGGATCCATGTTTCTGAATCCGTTTATCTGTCCTTAAAAGATAAGTATAATTTCGAAGATAGGAATGTGATCGAAGTAAAAGGAAAAGGCCCGATGCATACTTACTTCCTAGAGGGCGTTAAGTAACCTTAATAAAAAAGGATCTCCGAAGAGATCCTTTTTTTTGATCTTCAGCCTAAGGCTTCGATCACTTCTTTAGGAGCCTGGACAAGTTCCACAAGAACTCCCTCTCCACAAAGTGGAAATTCTTCATTTCCTTTCGGATGAATAAAAGTTACGTCGTGACCACCAGCACCTTTACGAATCCCACCGGGAGTAAAACGAACTCCTTGAGCGCTCAGCCATTCTACTGCTTTGTGAATATCATCCACCCAAAGTCCGATATGATTCAGTTTAGGATCATTCACTTTTGGACTTTTGCTTGGATCCACAGGTTCCATGATATCTACTTCTACAGCGTAAGGCCCTTTGCCCATCTGTAGGATATCCTCGTCTACGTTCTCTTTTTCACTTCTAAAAGAACCAATGTTTTGCAATCCGAGAGTATCCACCCAAAATTTTTTGAGTTTATCCTTACTATCTCCGCCGACTGCGATCTGCTGCACTCCCAGAATTTTAAACGGTCTCATAATGCCCTATCTTTCGTTTTTTCCAAATTCTTGCCCTCTTAGAAAAGAGCAAGGATTTGTCCGACCTGATTAACGGGATTCCAAGGAGAAGGTCGCCTCTAAAGGAAGGTGATCACTGGATTCGTAAGCCTCACCTTCTTTTAACACTAAGTATTCTTTCTTAACTAAACCCTTAGAATAGAATATATAATCTATAGTTCTATCCGGTTTCGCAATTTGAGGATCATTAGGGAGATGAGTGTAAAATTTTTCCCGGTTAGGTCCGTTCAATTCCTCCAAACTTGCGGTCGAATTCCATTTCTTGAATAAGGGAGAAATTTCCTCGTCGTCACTATAATAATAAGCTCCGTTAGGATGTAATTGTTGTCTGGAAAATCCAGGAGGAAGAAGATTAAAATCTCCAGCTAAGACCCATTCCATTTTTTCCGAATCCAATTTTTCCAACAAATTCTCTATAAATGCAACCTGTCTTTGCATTGTATCCGTTCCCATAGAGAACGCATCCAAATGTGTATTCAAAAGAACTAAAGGTTTTTCACCTTTTACATCTACCTGAGCTTCTAATATCGCACGCTTTAACTGTAATTGTTTGGTGATAGGATCCGCAGGAGGAGTAGGAAGTTGATGGCGGGAAGCGGAAAGAATTTTATATTTACTGAATATAGTCAGCTTCATTCCGACTGAACCCATGATCTTTGGATGAGGAACAAACCCTGCCTTCCAATAGAATGCTTCCGTTTGGCATGGGTATTTGTCTGAAAGTAGGGGAAGAATCCGTTCCGACTGATTTTCAGAGTAAGTTTTTTTAGCTCCATCATCCACTTCTTGGAACAGAACAAAATCAGGATCCCTTTCCGAGATCACATTTGCTACTTTTTTGAGAGTAGATTCTATCTCTTCTCTAGATGGTCCGGTATCTGGTCCAGATTCATCAGGAACATCATACCAAAATACACGATTTCTACCCGCAAAATATTGTATGTTCCAAGAGAATACCTTGATCGGCCCTGAAGACTCCAGGCTCGGAGCACCTTCTTCACATTTTACTTGTACTGATTCCAAGTCGGATGGATGGAATGTGGAAAAATAAACTACTAGAAGTAATAAAGCGAAAACACTTAATAACACCAGAAGGATTCTTTTGAATAATTTCAAGGCAGCCTCTTTCTATTTATATCATTCTTGGCCTTCCTTTCTAATGAAATTCCCCGCATTCGTCCACAATTTTAGAGTTTTGGGATACAAGAATCAGAACGGAAAGACTTTCCCTTTTTCAGGGGATAAGAAACATTGGAATCGGTCCCATGCAGAATAAATTTCTAATCCTATTCTTTTCTCTTTTTATATGTTTTAGCCTATCTCCCTTGTTCGGGGAGGAACTAGAACTACAGATTGTCCTCAAAAATGGAAGCACAGGCGGACCAGGGTCCGCAGAAGGGATTCGTCTCTTCGCCTTAGAAAGACAGATGATGCCTTTACCTCTTCCTGACCAAGGTCCAGTTAGAGGAAGTTTCAAACTTCCTAAGATCAATGCTCCTGATGGACTTCCTATCCTACTGCAAGTGACCTATAACGGAGTAAATTATAATAAGATGATCCCTCCGGTACCTATGATGAGGTCCCGACCACAAGAAGTCACAGTTTATGATAAGACCTTGGATCGTTCCGTAGTTAAAACGAAATCCCTTCTACAGGTAGTAAGAGAAAAAGACGCATTAGTAATTTCTAAAGTATCTATTCTTACTAATAATACTATTCCACCTAAAAGTTTTCAAAATCCCAATGATCCATTAGAAGTTTATGTGCCTGAAGGAGCTTTAGATATAAGCGCTCAATTGACCCAGAGTACGAATAAAATGGCGATCCCAATCCAATTGACTAAGGGAAAAAACGGCTGGGTGATTGATAGGGCAATTCTTCCGGGGACTTCTCAGTTATTCGTAAGTTATGTGATCCCTTCTACCAATTTATCCCCTACTCAATTTAAGGATAGGCTCTTATTCGAGAACCAAGAAGGAGAGAAGGTGATCTTCTCTAAGCCGAAGGATATGCAAGTTTCTTTTATCGGGCAGAAGGGAACACGCCCTGTTTCCGTCGACGCTCCTCCTGATGTAAATTCGAATATTGTAAGTTATGCGGGACCTCAGTATGAAATCACTCTTTCTGTGATAGGCGGGGAACCGATCAACGAGACTGCAAACCAGGAAAGAGAGATCAATAATGGCAGTATATTCGTTTCTACTGAAAAAACGATTTATGGTGTGATTGGAGTTCTTTCTTTCTTATTCTTCCTTTCTTTCACAATCACGTACAGATTAAGAAAGGAATAAAAAAGCCCGACCTTTGCGGGTCAGGCTTTTTGCAGAGCGGCTCATTTCCGGTTAATGCTACTTCCTCTTTGCTACTGTTTTCTTTTTAGGAGAAGGTTTCGATTTGGCAGCCTTCTTTATGCTCGGCTTTTTGGCGGCAGACTTTGTCCTTTCAGGAACCAGAGAATCCATAAATTCTTTGATATCCTTGAGGACCTTATCTCTTTCTCCTACAGGTTCATTCATAAGTTCATGATAGAAACCTTTATAAGTCTTCATTCTTTTATTCTTATAAACCAAATGATTATAGAATTCCAGACTTCCGGCCGGATCAGCGATCCCATCAGCTAAACCGTGTAGAATTAGAATAGGAGTTCTTAAGATCCCTGCCTTTCTATTCGCAATCCCTCCCTGTTGGAACAATTCATAACCCATGGAAAATGAAATTTTGCCGTGAACTAATGGATCATCGATATAGGCCTGGACCACTTCAGGATCCCTACTCACCAAATTTGTATCCAAATTTGCATCCAGAGTGGTGGAAGGAGCAATCTTACGTAAGAATCCTGCCACAGAGATCTGGAATCTTTGGAAAGGAGTAGTAGGGATTTTTAATGCAGAAGAACAAGCAACAACTCCATAAATATAATCCTGGTTGATACCTTCTAAGGCATAGCGGATGACCACCACTCCTCCCATGGAATGTCCTAAAAGTAGAATCTTATCTTTCTGCTCTTTTTTACGGACCTCTTGCACGAAGTCAGCGAGATCATCTACAAATGCCTCGAAACCGGAAGCATGACCTCTTTTGCCTTCGGATTTGCCATGGCCTCTTAGGTCCAAACCGTAAAAGTTTACATCACTATCCTTAAAATATTGGATGAGGTTGGAATACCTACCGCTATGTTCTCCGAATCCATGACAAAAAACAATTACACGATTGGCTCCTGATTTGGTCCATGCCTGACCGTATAACTTGGTATCGTCTCTGGAAGATTGAAAGAAGAACTCTTTATGTTGGTAGGCCATGCTGTTTGGCTCCAGTTAGGTTAGGGCGGTATCCCTCGTAGTCGGACCGAAGCTATAGACAAGTAAACGTCGGGTCAAGTATTTATTCCAAAACAGAAGAAAGAGGATGTTCTAGGACTAAAATCGGACCTTTCTTTCTCTCAAACCTCTGACAGTAAAATCACATTTTCGTTGCCGATTCCTTTTCCCCTCACCAATCTGTCGCTTTACGTGCTTCTTATAGAAGCCGACATCAAACAGAAACATAGTGGAGAGAATTGGATGTCTCAACCGACCTCGGAAAAAAGCCTGCTTCGATATTTCGGATTAGGCGAACTTGCCGCCCATGGAGGAAACGCGATCCTCGCCTTTTGGATGATCATGGGAATGGCCTTCTTTCTATTCGCGGACCAAAACCTGATCGCACCGAACCTCAGAAATATAGCAGGCTCTTTCGGGATCACTGACCAAAAAGAGATCGATTGGAAATTGGGAGGACTGATCCCGATTTGCTTCTTTGTATTAGGAGGATTCGTTTCAGTTTACATGGGTTATCTTACCCAAAGATTTCCGAGAAAACCTTTGGTCATCGGGACAGTATTATTAGGAGAGATCCCTTGCCTTCTTTCTGGATTCGCAAGAAGCTACGATGAATTTTTAATCCTTAGAACTCTTACAGGTTTCGGCTTAGGCGGAAGTTTCCCTCTTCTATTCTCTTTAGTGGGCGATTATTTTTCAGATAAGTCCCGTTCTACTGCAGCGGGTTATCTTTCTCTTTCTATGGGGCTCGGAGTTGGGCTCGGACAAATGGTTGGAGGGACCTTAGGCACGGCTGATCCTATCAACGGTTGGAGAGAAAGTTTTATCTATATGGCGGCTCCTTCTTTCCTATTCATGCTGATTTATGGATTATTCTGTAAAGAACCAGTTAGAGGTGGAAAAGAAAGGGAACTTGCAAATGTTTCGGCGGATTTAAACTCCGAAGCCGTTCGCTTAACCTGGAAAGATATTCGTACAATTTTTGCTACCAAGAGTAATATTGGTATTTTCATGCAAGGGATCCCGGGCTGCGTGCCTTGGGGAGTATTCTTCGTATTCTTGAACGATTATTACGAATTCCAATACGGAATGCCGAAAGATAGTGCTTCAGCATTGGTAATTTTTGCTGCAGTCGGAATCTTTATCGGAACCTTTTTCGGTGGGATTGTTGGCCAAAAAATATACGACACGAACAAGACATTATTACCTATCTTTTGCGGGAGTATGATCCTAATCGGGATACTTCCGACTGTATATTTATTGCACGCAGGAAATGTTGCAGGAAGTTCTGCATTCATTTTTATTAATATACTTACGGGTATTATTATTTCCGTAACAGGACCGAATGTAAGAGCATTGATCATGAATGTGAATCCTCCAAAAAGCAGATCTTCTATGTTTGCTCTTTATAATCTGACCGACAATTTAGGGAACGGACTTGGACCTGCGATGGCCGCATTGATCCTTACTGTGTTGCCGGATAGAACACAAGCGTTTACGATCGCGATCCTTTTCTGGATACCTTGTGGACTGGCTTGGTTATATATCCTGAAAAATTTCAAACATGACGAACAAAAGATGCATGAGGAACTGGCAGCGGAAGCGGGCAGGATCAAAAGGACAGCTTAATTGGAAGAACAAAACACCGAGTTATATTTATTTGATATAGAAGGGACAACTACGCCGATAGAATTCGTGCACAAGGTTTTATTCCCCTACTCGGTCCAAAACTTCATTACATTCTTCTCTGAAACCTCGGCGGACACAGGCTTCGCCGAGGAACTCATACTTGCTTCCAAAAACGAAAACGAATATACGGAAGAAGTTTCCGATTCTCCAGAATCACTTACTAAATTCTGCAAATACTTAGTTTCCAAGGATCGTAAATTAGGGATTTTGAAAGAGATCCAAGGAAGGATCTGGAAAACGGGGTACGAATCCGGCGAACTAAAAAGTACGATCTTCTCAGACGTTCCTCTCTTTTTGGAAAGGATTAAAAAATCAGGAAAACGTGCAGCCGTATATTCTTCAGGAAGTGTAGAAGCTCAGGTTTTGATCTATAAATATTGTGAAGCAGGAGATCTTACAGTATATTTCGAAAATTATTTCGATACTGCTGTAGGTGGAAAAAAAGAAGCCTCGAGTTATACTAAGATAGCCGAAAAACTTTCTTTGTCTCCGAACTCCATCGTATTCTTCACGGACATAAAAGAAGAAGCAGACGCTGCTTCTGAAGCTGGAGTCAGACCTATTATAGTTTCTCGTCCCGGAAACCACCCTCAGGCGGCACATAAGTATCAGATGATCCAGGACTTTAGCAAGATCTTGGCTTAGTTTTTTTCGCACGGAGTTCACTGAGATCACGGAGAGTTTTTCGAGTACAATGCGACAGCGATGCGTAGGGGAAGTCTCGAAGAGACCGAAGCCCGTAGCAGCGCGGTCCGAAGGAGTCGCCCAAACCCTTACCTTACATGCCAATCATGGAATCTCAAGGATCTTTTAGTAAATTAAAGAATTCCATCCCCGTCGAAATCGTTTAAATTTCTATTGCACATTTATAATCCGGCCGAAAATAAAAATATGGCCCTAACCCGACCTGTAATCATACTATTACTCTGCGCCTTTTCCTCTTCTATCTTCTCCAAAGAATTCGTGTATGCGTTCCGAGATGTAGGGATGCCAAAAAACACAGGAAAAGACGGAATGCCCAGAAAGGAAAAAATGGTCTTAGTTGGGGAGACCATTATGTTCGATAAGGTTAAACCTATCGAATACGAAGGGAAATACAAAAGTTTCGAGTTAGGATATGATACAAGACCGGATATAGTTACTGTAAAAGTACATTATGATCCAGGGATCCGCCCAGGGCAGATACTTTACTTAATCGAAAAAGATTTTGATCATGAAACATTCAAAGACGGAAGTATCGTAGGACAAATAGAAGTTAAATCCATTTTCCAAACTGCTTTCACAGGAAAACAATTAAGAGGTGTTGGATATTTAGGAATGGCAAAGGAGAAGGTGTTAACCGTCGCATATCCAGTGTCTTCCGAATTAAGCGGACCAGCATTAGTAGAACGTAAAACTGGAGATTATCATTTTACAAGAGATGAGATCCCAGAAGCGATCCAATCTTTTCGCAAAGCAATTCGTTTAGATCCAATGTCTCCAGTTCCACATTATAGATTAGGAATGTTATATTTGAACGAGGCCGGAGTAGATTCCAAAGAACCTGTGTGTTCCGGAATTCTGCCGATGAGTGCTGGAGCAGAGTTTTCTTCCGCTTGGAAAAAAAGATCCAGATTCGATTCGGATCAAGATATGATCCGATTTTCCAGAGAATATGTTTCCTTCTTAAACTGTAAGGCGGACCAGGCCCCAAGCTTTTCCAAGAACAGTTTTGTTCCGGAAGAATTAGAAAGAGCTCAAGAAGTAGCCAGAGAAGGATTCAGACTTTCCAAAACAGATTACGAACTTTTGATTAGAAGTGCAGAGACTTATTATAAATTATATATTTCTTATTCATCGAGCAAAAGACCAAAGGGAAGTATTTCTCCTGAAGAAGAGCCTAAGATCAGAAATCGTCAGGAAAAGTCTTGGGAAATTGCCCAAAAACTTTTAAAAGAAGCCGGCTTGGATAATATCACTGATTATAGACTTCATAGACTGACCTCCCTTTTATTTGGTAAGAGATATATGGAACTTTCGGGTGGAGCAAAGTCCACTACGATCAGTGAAGAAGCAAATTTCCTAAGAACGAAGACTATAGAATCTATTCAGGCTTATAAATTACATAGACCTAAAAATATTCCGGGAGATAAGGATCTTTTAATATTAGAAAAAGATCTTGGGTTTTAAACGAGATGTTGGAACTCCAACATTAGCGGCAGCTGTAAGATCAGTCCTCTATCTTTAACTTTCCGCTCTGGATACTTTCCTCTATCGCTTTAAAAGTATCTCCGTATTTCCCTACTATATTCCAGACAACAAAACCATCGCTATCGCTATCTACACTTGCTTCGATCTGAGCCTTGATATAATCTTTCAAAGATTTTCCTGAAGGACCAAGACTCATTCCGAAACCTTGGATCCAACCGACCACTTTCGTAGTTGATAAGGATCTTTTTCTAGTATTTTTCAAACCATCATAAACGGTTTGGTAAGGGTTTGCAATACGTCCAGGTTGGCCATAGAAGTGAGAAGGATATAACATAGGATAAATCACATCCACGAGCTGTGCAAAGTTTTCCACCTTCTGCCCGATCTGATCGTCACGGTTAAATGGAATCCTACCAAAAATATCCGCTCCCAAATAAGGAAGTTTTTCACATTGATTCGCTTCTCCACGAATTCTGGTCACAATCTCGCCGATATTATTATATTTTTCCTTCAAAGAAAGATCTATATCAGTAACATCCGCATAACGTATATAATCCAACTGAACTTCCGGAAATCCGGAAAGACATGCCTTTCTAACATAGCCAAAAATAGAATTTAATCTTTCAGAACTAGGATACTTAGTCTTAAGCCCACCGTCGAAATTTACCAACCTTCCCACGGGATAAAAACCCAAACTCTTAATACGAGAGACCTCTTCCGGAGAAGGAGTTTTAGGTTGAAGATCGATCACTAAAACATTCACTCCGTAATCGGAAGCATCCTTTAATAAGGACTCCCATTCATTCTTACGGGATTTATCCGAAACTAAAGAATTATTCACATAAAGACCACGATAGAATTTGGGGCGATCTCCATAAGTCCCCTTGTTTGTTGACCTTGTAAAAAACTTTTTAAGTTTCTCTTTCGGAGTCTCCTTTTCGCTTTCCTCCTGAGTGTTTCTGGAAGAAAGTCGTATCTCCTTCTTCTCCTTTTCTTTGGAAACGGATTGGGGTTTGGTTTTCATTTCCGGAGATGATTCTAATACGGGAATTTCCTTCTTATTAGAATTTTCCGGATAAGGAATAGTAAACTCTGCACAGACCGGGAAAGCGGTAAGAACTAAGATAGGAAAAAGTGAAAACGGTTTGCGCACAAATTTACTCCGGGTCTATATTATAATATCGAACCGGAGACCTCGGTACTTGTCCTCTTTGTAGGACTTCCAACAAAAAACGGGAGAAGAAAATGAAACTCGGCTACGCCTATGACGATACATTTTTGCTACACGATACCGGGACATTCCACCCTGAATCCCCTCAAAGATTGGAATCCATACTCAATCGATTACATAAGACCTCATATTTTAAGGACATGTTTTGGATTAAACCTAATAAACTACCATTAGAACTGATCGAGTCCGTACATAATAATAGGCATAGAGAAAGGTTTTCAGTCATCCAAGGCAAAAGAGGAAGTTTCGACGGAGATACACCATATTCAGAATCCAGTTTCGATGCAGCACTCTTAGCAGCAGGTAGCGGAGTAGATCTCGTAAATAAGATCAGATCCAATGAAATAGAATCAGGGATAGCACTCGTAAGGCCGCCAGGACATCACGCAGAAACAGGAAGGTCCATGGGGTTTTGTTTGCTAAATAATATAGCGATCACCGCGGGTTATCTGCTTACGCAAGGAGTGGAAAGGGTTTATATACTGGATTGGGATGTTCATCATGGGAACGGAACCCAGGAAATATTTTACGACTCAAATAAAGTATTCTTCACTTCACTTCATCAATATCCGTATTATCCTGGGACAGGCTCAGTTCATGAAAGAGGAGAAGGAAAAGGAGAAAACTTTACATTAAACATTCCCTTGCCAATGGGTTCCGGAGATAAAGAATATCTACATTATTTCCAAGAAACAGTGGTGCCTTCCATGTTGGACTTTCAACCAGAGTTTGTATTAATCTCCGCAGGATTTGATGGACATAGAAGAGATCCATTAGCCGGTATGAACCTAAGCACGAATGCATTCGCAGAATTCACACGTTTAATATTATCCGCAACAAAACAGATCGATGCCAAAACAATTTCCTTCTTAGAAGGAGGTTACGACCTGGATGCTTTAGCCGAAAGTGTAGAAGCCCATGTAGCGGTCCTCGCAGGCTAACGACCCGATTTCTTTTTTTTCCTACCGAAAATTCCTAGAAAAAATGCCTCTTCCCACCCTCTTGGGCCGATATGAAAACCATGCAGGAATATTCCTCAAACACCGACCTGGCCCTGCGATTCAGAAATTATGTGATCCTATTGGACCGATTGATGAGAGAGGTCGAAGAGGAACTCCAACAAAACCAGTCCGTTCGCAATGAATGGTCCGAATGGCATTCCAACTGGAAAAACGCCTGGCTCTCTCCAACGGGCAACTCCCCTTCTTCCAATCTAAAAGAAAGATTCTCAGTCAAAAGAAGACTTGGATAATTTTCAGGACGGGCCCCGCCCGATTTGGGTGGGGGCCGGAGCGTAGCGGTGGAGAAAATCGGACATTTCCACAAAATGCCGATTTTGACAAACTGATTTATCAGCACTGCGCCTGTAGGAGCTCCTACAAAATCGTTACCTAAAATCGCTTGCAAGAGTAGCAAAACCCTTCTAAAAGACTCGAAAAATAGGTTGAAATTATGTCTCTTAAGCTATTCTATCGACTAAGAGGATTAGAATGGGGAGACGTACGCAAACAAAACTTATAGTTTTCGTTCTACTCTTAGGAATTCTCACCCAATCCGGATGGTCCGAGCCCTTACCTAACTTCGGACTGAAAGAAAAAGAAGCCAGGACATTCTTCAAGCGTGGTCTCGCTTATTATAATAAGGGAGAATTTGCCGCGGCCAGAGAGAATTTTGTCCGCTCCCTTTCTATCAAACCTGATTTCGTTCATCCAAAGTTTTTTCTCTCCGAAGCATATTACCTGAGTGGAGACTGGCAAGAAAGTCTTTCCGAATTGGAACAATTAGAATCTTCTAATAAACTCGATTTGATCAGCAAGAATCGATTAGACGCGCTTAGATACAGACTAGGCGGCGGAAACAGAAAAGATAATTTAGAATATTATAAATCAATTTTTGGAGATGACCTAAGGAGATTTCGTTTCAGGAATCCTGCTGACTTAGCGGTAGATGAAGAAGGTTATCTTTACGTAGTAAGTTTCGATACAGCTAACGTGGTGAAATTTGATGCCAACGGTTTTCCTGTCGAAAATTTCAAAGGTTCTTTTGGTAGAAATTTAGAAGGACCGGTTGGGATCAGTATTCGAGGAAAATCAATCTTCGTTGCAGATTATGCAGGAGATAGAATTTACGAATTCGATACCAGAGGCACTTACGTAAATCGATTCGGTTCTACCGGAAAAGATCCGGGAAGTTTTCATGGACCAGCGGGGCTTTATTTTACGAAAGAAGGATTTTTGTATGTTTCCGATATGGGAAATAATCGGATCCAAAAACTTTCCAGGACAGGAGAACCTCTCCAAGAGATAGGTGTTGGGATCTTAAAACAACCTGCAGGTATCAAAGTTAATAATCGCGGAGAAATTTTCGTAGCTGATCGAGGTAATAAAAGACTCGTAGTATTCGATCATGAAGGAAATTTTTTAAAAGAAATTAACAACCCTTCTTTCAAAAGACCAAGAAATCTTTCTATCAAAGACAATAAGGTAGTCGTTGCAGATGAAACCGCGGGGCTTTTTATATACGATTCCGTTTCTAAAACTTGGTCAGGCTTTGATAACTTTAAGGATTCTAAAAATAGAGTCAGAAATTTCGACCAAGCGTTCTCTGTGACTTTCGATTATACAGGTTCCATGTTTGTTGCGGATTTTAACAGGCATAGGATCGAATCCTTTTCCCCCAAAGGACAACTTTCTTCCAACTTGGATCTGATCGTGGAAAGAACTATTAGTTCTGATTATCCCGATGTCTCTTTAGTTCTTCATGCGAAAGATAGACATGGTGTTCCTGTAAAAGCAATTCCTAGAGATTCTTTCCGCATCTATGAAATGGACAATCTCTCTCCTTTAATCGGTTTAACCGATATGAAAAAATATAATAATAGAGTGAGTGTTTCCATCGTTGCAGAAAATTCTCAGATTGTATCCGATTCTTATGCAACAATAGAGAAGGCAATCCGTCCTTTTCTATCAGAAATCAGAGTAGAAGATAAAATCCAACTTCTACGCTCCGGAAGAGACACTCAAATCGCTTACCCTTTCGGAAAAAGTATGTATGATATTCTGAAAGCGTTACGCTCCTTTGCTCCGGAGGAAGAATCCCAAATCGGAAAATCATTACAAAGAGGGATCACGGATCTACTAGATAGTTTAGGCCCAAGAGCAATTATCGCAATCGTTTCCGGAAAAGATTCAAAAGCAGCATTCACTCAATTTTCCCCCACAAAGATCATTCGTTTCGCAGTCGCCCATGATATCCCTATCTACTTTTTATGCTTGGGGGAAAATGGAGAATCGGTTTCCGTATATAAAGAAATCGCGGAAAAAACGGGAGGAAAATTCTTAACGATCCCTTCCGGTGGAACGGAGAAAAACCTAAGAAGCTGGATAGATTCCAAAAAAGACAGAAGGTATCTTCTTTCCTTTAAAAGTAGGATAAATCCTGAAGGAATGGACGTCTATGTCCCTGTGGTTGTAGAAGCTATTTTCAGAAATTCTAATGGAAAAGCGGAGACCGGATTTTTTACACCATGATATTCGGATCTAAAATCTCAAACAAACATCTGAATTTAAAATTCCTCTTAAGGAATTTTGCAGTTCTTTTTGTTTTATCTTTTTCCTTCTCCCTTTCTTCCAAACAAACCATAGACTGGATCAAAGAAGGCGAAGCGGCCTTAGCTTCCAGGAATTATCCTGCAGCGTATGATTCATTTAGAGAAGCGGTAAACTTAAACCCTCTATCCGTTCGTTCCAGATTGGGGCTCGCAGATGCTGCATTAAAACTTCATAAAGAAAAAGAAGCATTACAATCTTTAGATAAAGTTCTAGAATTAGAGCCTAAAAACAAAAAAGCAGTCCGCGAAAAAGCGATCACACTTGCAAAACTAGGACGTTACGAAGAAGCATTTTTGATCCTAAAACCATTCTTGGAAGAAGACAGATATGATTCTGATCTATTTCCAATTTATATAGAAGTACAACTTGCTTCCGGAAAAACCCAAAAAGCAAGTTTCGAATTTCATTCTGCTTATTCCAGGATCCCTAAAAATAAAGAAGTCAAAACCTTAGAGGCAAAAGTAGAAGCATTCGATGGCAACTTTACAAAGGCCGCATCTCTTAGAAATCAACTGGAAGCAGAAGCTTCCGATGATCCAGGGATCTTTTTAGAATCCGGGAAATTCTTATTGATCTGGGCGGAAAAATCCCAAGGTAGCAAGCGAGATTCTAAAATTGCTGAGGCTGCCGAAAAATTCGAAAGATCCGTTTCCTTACACCCGAACGAAGAAGAAGCTCTCAAACTTTTGGCAAAAACCAGGATCTATTTTGGAAGATACCAAGAAGCGGAAGAGTATTTAAATCGTTTATTAAGCCTATTTCCGAATTCCACGGAGTATTTATACTTACGCTCCTATGCGAGATTGAAAAAGGATCCTGCCTCTAAAGAAGCCAAAACTGATTTAGAAAAATTAATCTCCTTAGATGATTTAGATCCAATCGCCAGAAATCGTTCAGAATTGTATGCATTGGAAAATCTACCAGAAGGAAATTCGCTCAGAAGAACCTTAGGAGAATATAGACTCCAAAGATATAGAGCGAATAAAAACGCATTCTTATATGATTTAGCTTGGTATCATTTAATCAGAGCAAAAGAGCTTCTTCCTAATCGACCTGAAATTTTAGTTTTAACATTAGAAGAATATAAAAGAAGAGGACTATTCCCGAGCTACTTTAATTTACTTCTGCTTTTAAGAGATAAATTCCCGGATAATAAAAAATATGGCTACTCTGTAGAGAATAACCTAGAAGGTTTTAAAACTTCCTTAAGCTATAGAGAAGGTCTTGTCAAGATCGGAGAATTCGGCATCCAAGAAGATTACGGAAGAACTCCCCCCGAAGTCCTCGTATTTGATCCAGATGGCGAAGATTTTTTAGCGAAACATACCGACCTTCCCGCTTTAGCAGGAAAAGTCTTTCGCCATTTTTTAAACTCTGATCCAAGAATCCGCAATATCGATTTAGATAATATTAGAAAGTCTGAAAGTTTAGAATCCGAGCCTTATTCGGGAGCCATTCACAAAACAGAACGAAACTATTCCTCCATTAAGAACTCCAGAGGTGAAAATATTCGTTTTGTCGTGAGTGGTAAAATTTCCTTCCAAGATGATAACTTACGCATAGAATGGAGCCTCAGAGATCATAAGGAGGAGAAAATTTTAGGTAAATTTAGGATCTATGCAAAAGGTAGAGACGCTTTGGCAGAAGCCACCTTAAGAGCTAGAGACAAAATTCTCGCCTTAATTCCTGCCAGCGGTAAAGTACATAGAGTAAAAGAAGATTCGCTGATCGTAAATGCCGGGATCATAGACGGACTCAAAAAAGGAACAACCGTTTACTTCTTCAATTCGGCTACATTGCTTGGAGAAGGTACCGTAACAGAAGCGGATCTTTATACTGCAAAAGTAGTTCCAAAGAACCAAGATGCTGTCTTAAGAAATATTGCAGTAGGAAATAAAGCCTACTGGAAAAAGACTGAAAGTGCTCCTGCCAATTAGATATATTCTGATTTTTTAATATTTTTGGAATTCTTGTGATATTTATTTGTCGTTCTGAATTCAATTGCAAGGCCTCCGAGTTATTCGAATTTCATACTGGCCCGGATGGATTTTCTTCTCTCGTAGGTTCTTCTAAAAAAGCACAAGTCATTTCCCCTCCTTCTTCACTGGAACCTGGCTCAAAGGCGATTGTTAGAGTAAGGATTTTTCCCGGAATTTCTTTCCGCTGGATAGCTCTACATACTGAACTGGATCCAGGAAAACGTTTTGTTGATATCCAAGAATCGGGCCCTTTCGCGAAGTTCAAACACGAACATATTTTTACTCAGACCAATAAGAACACTTCGATCTTGGAAGATCGGATCACTTGTATCCCTCCTTGGTATGCGAATCATTTTTTGTTTGAACTCCTACTCGAGAAAATCATGAAGAATGAATTTTACGCCAGACATAAGATTACTGCTAGGCAGATCGGCTGTAATTATAGAACGGATTTTTGCGGAAGAATATAAGGATCCCCACCCTAAGTTCCGATCTTTTGGGACTTTCTCGCATTTCAGCGATGTCTGGTAATGCTTTCTATCCATGTTTTTGTAAAGATAGAAGGTCCCAAAAAATTGATTGCTTATTAATAACGATTTATCATTATTGAAAAAATGGGAGTTTTGGCTAGAAGACGAAAAAACGGGCTTAAGTCCTTCTTTGCGTTGTTCGCGTTTTGTGGCGGACTTTTAATTACAAGCGCCCACTCACATTTGGATATATCCGAAAAAGGAATATTCTCCAAACACTCTTCCAAAATTTCCTCGGAATCCTGTTTTGTCTGTATCCATTCCCAGATCAATTCCGGAGCGGAATTCGTCCAAGCTCCTAGATCGGAACAACCCTTTCTAGAATATAATGAATTTATAATTTTTGATCTTATTCCTGCTCAAACTTCCCAATCGGGGAACTTGAGAGGACGAGCTCCCCCTTATTTTTCCTAATTTATCTGCATCTACTGTTTTCAACAGCCTTCGCAGTCGCGATCAGCTTTGAATTTTATTTTGTATATGAAGAACCCGACCTCAATAGGTCTGGAGTTTAGGAAGAATGAAAAGTATTTTATATAAATTTAATTTATTACCTGTTTTTATTGGCTTATTTTTGCCTTTTTCAGAAGTTTTTTCCCTGGATGTGAATGTTAGAGGGATTATTAAAGATTCGGAAGGACATCCCATTGCAGGCGCCAAACTATTCCTTACGGAAAACAAGTTTGTATCAAGATCTGCTAAAGATGGTAGTTTCGAATTTCAGCACGTTTCTCCGGGAAATTACACGTTAGTTGCTTCCGCTCCGAATTATGAATTAAAAACGGAAAGATTCGAGGTGAAAGATCTAGACAAAGTTTTGGATATCGTTTTAAAACCTTCTCTATTAGAAGGTGTAGCAATCAATGTCACTGCTAAAACATTGGCATCCGATTTTTTATCTACTCCACAGCCTACAACAGTTTTAGAAGGTAGGCAATTGCAAAGATTAAGAGGACAAAACGTAATGTCTGCCTTGGAAAATACTCCAGGAACTGCGACCCTAACCACTGGCGCGGGAACTTCTAAGCCGGTAATTCGAGGTCTGACAGGCCAAAGAGTTTTGGTGATGACTGATGGAGTAAGGCAAGAAGAGCAGCAGTTTGGAGATGATCATACTGTCGACTTAGATGCATTTAATATAGATAAGATGGAAATTGTTAGAGGCCCTGGATCCGTTCTTTACGGTTCGGACGCTTTAGGTGGTGTAATTAATGTGATCCGCTCTAAGGCACCTACCGCAAAAGATGGTGCTCCTTTATTAGGTGGAACAATTTCCACAAATAGTTTTTCGAATAATAAACAAGACGCAGGTGCAATCTCTCTCTTTGGTTATCATAAAGATACGAATTTCGGTTATAGAGTGCAGACGGATACTCGAAAGGCTGGAAGAATCACTACTCCCAACGGGACTCTCCCTAATACCGGTTTTCATGAAAGAAACGTGAACGCTTCTTTGGGGACCGATGGTTCTTGGGGGAATTTCTATGTGGATTCTTTTCAAAGATACCAAGAACAAGATCTATATGATAATCCGAATGAATCTCCAGGTTCAAGCGCTTACCAAACAGTTCTTCACCAAAAAACCCATATGCATGCTTTTTTCATTCTTCCTTTAGTGAATGTGGAATTAGATGCGGCTTACCAAAGAAACAATCGTAGAGAGATTGAAGATAAGAATAGATATATGCCAATCAAGGATACATTATTAGATCCTTCTATCGATTCTTTCACCAAGGCCGCTTCTGCTTATCAAGTGAACAAGTATGATTATAAGCAGGGTTTAAACCTATCCTTAGATACCACAACTGCAGATGCAAAAATCCATCACAAAGAATGGAAAGGGCTCAAAGGTACAGTTGGTATTTCAGGTATGCAACAAAGAAGTAATACTATCGGAACCGAACCTTTAATCCCAGGTTATGGTTTAAGCAATGTCGGATTTTTTCTTTTTGAAGAATGGAAGATAGGTGACTTTAGTTTTTCTGCAGGTGCCAGAACCGATAAAAGAAGTATGGACATAAGAGCCAACGCGGACCTTGGAAATTTGGAACAGACCAGAAATTATTCGGCGAGCACTGGATCTCTCGGGACTGTCTGGAGATTTGCAAAAGATTTTTCTTTAGCTTTGAATGCCGGTCGAGGCTTTAGAGCACCGACTCCTTTCGAATTATTCGCCAATGGCGTTCATGAGGGGAGTGGTCGATTCGAGATCGGTAAGGATAGTTTAAGACCGGAAACTTCTTTAAACTATGATGCTTCTGTCCGTTTCGCTAATGATAAATTTCAAGCAGAGCTTAGCGTTTTCAGAAACAAGATAGATAATTATATTTATTCCGTAAGTGCAGGTGCTATCGATTCGGATTCTGGCCTTCCCGTTTACAGATACAGACAGGATGCTGCAAAGTTAGAAGGCGGAGAATTCAGCTTCCAAGCTCAGGCAACTTCCTGGCTTGTGCTCACTGGCGGTATTGATATTTTAAGAGCTACTATTCAAAAAAATATTCCGCCGGAAATCGCTCTAAATCCAGGAGGCATAGATCCTAATTCAGTATATTCTGATATTAGAAACAAGTATCTTCCAAGAATGACTCCGAATCGAGCTCGTTTAGGCCTTAGATTCACCACGAATAAACTTTTAGGAATTTCCAAACCATATATCTCCGTGAACGGTACTTTTGTTCAGTCCCAGTATAAGGTGGATAAATTAGAAACTCCAACGCAAGGTTATAATTTGTATGATATTGGTTTCGGTGGGGAGATTCCCGGCGTAACGAACGGAACTGAATCGGCAACCTTTGATGTCGCGGTCTTGAATATCTTCGATAAAGAATACGTGAATCACCTAAGCCGATACAAGGAATACGCCTTGAACCCTGGCACAAACGTCACTTTCAAAACGACTATCCCTTTTACTTTGATTTCTGAATGAGGAATTTTATGGATTTTAGATATTTTCCACTTTATATATTTATAATATTTTCACTGTCCTTCTGCACTTCTGACCCACAAACTAAAAAGGAGAAGGAGGACTATCAAAATCAATCCTTGATTTCTGCCGCTTTGAATGGAAATGAAAAATCAGATTGTGTGTATTGTTCGGATACAAGAGCCTTTGAAGGAAATTGTTCCTGCTATAAACAAATCCCTGTATTTTCTTGCGCAGGTATTCCTTCGGGAAAGGGTAAATCAAACTCTTATAAGATTTCTTGCGATGAATTGGTAGAATCAGGGACTTGGAGCCAAACTTCTTCCGACTCTTATTCTTGCAGTTATTTGACCTGCCCTCCAGAAGCATATCGAGCAGCATTTACAGAAGAAGGGAAATAACTTAGTAAATTGGAAGCCCTGTATTATAATCGATTGTAGTTTTTTTATAAGATGTGGCGAGAAGGTCAGAAGAGATTAAATAATCAGCGGACCTTCTGTTATTCGCAATTGGAATATTATAAAGTACTGCAATCCTCAAGAGAGCTTTCACGTCCGGGTCATGAGGTTGAGCCGTTAATGGATCCCAAAAGAAGATTACCACATCTATCTCTCCATCTACGATCTTCGCGCCGATCTGTTGATCCCCGCCAAGTGGTCCGGACAAAAATCTATGAACAGGCAGATCCGTTTTTTCATGGACGATCTTTCCGGTTGTCCCGGTCGCATAGAGATGATGTTTGGAAAGTATGTCCTTATGTAGTTGCACCCATTCCACTAAATCTTCTTTTTTATTATCATGTGCGATAAGCACAATACGTTTCGTTTTCGGGACTTCAGGGCTCTGCATATTCTGCTCCTAAATCAAATTCATCGGAAGGCTTTCCGAATGAAACCATTTTTATGGTTTATCTCTTGAAGTGATTTCCCGATCCTAGTGCTAATGAAACTCGTTAAGCTTTCATGCTTAAGATATTTGTTCTTATTCGCTCTGATTGCCTCTTCTTCCCATCTATTTTCCCAAGAAGACCCTCATGATCGACCGAAAAAACTGGAGATCCTAATCCCTGAATCCGTAAAAGAGGGCCCTTGGAGTGACGACCCTAACGAATTTAAAGATATAGATTTCTTAGGAGATTTTTCAGAAGGAAATTCCAAGCAGGCTTTAGAAAAAACGGAAGAATATTTCTCTGCCGCCTTAGATGGTTTCAGAAAGGTTTCGGATAGTATTAAATCCAAAAGAGAAAAAGAAGAAGCTAAGGTTTTAGATTCGGAAAGATTCCCTTGGCAAAGAAAGAGCAGACTGGAAAACTCAGAAAGAGTTTGGAATAGAGAGTTAACCAAGGCAAGATTGGATTCGGTTAAAAATCTATCCCTCGCAATGAAAAATCTGGACAAGATCGCAAATCCTAATATTAGAAAATCTGAATCTTTTATGGAACTGCAGGCCGGAGTTTACAGAGAATTCATTAAACACCAGTATGCTCTGAAAAACTTCAACCAATCTGCAGAGTTCTTGGAAAAGTATATTTCCCTGGATCCTAAGTTTAACGACGAAGCAGAACCTCATCGAATTTTATCCCATTGTTATGAGAGACTCTATCTATCAGCGAAGAAGTCCGGCCATCCGGATGGTATGGATTATTATAAGGATCGAAGAAAGAAACACGGGATCTTATACGCGGAAAAAGCCTACGGCAGGAACTCCTACGAATTCAAAAAAGTTTTGGAATTGTTTGCGAGAGAATAAAGATACCGGTTTGTTGGAATTCCAACAAGGATTAGTGAAAGAAAATTCTATTGTAAGTTTTGGGGAATTATGATAGAGGGAAAGCAGCTCTCCCACGGGCCACTCCCCCCTCCCTATGCAGGGCGGGGGCGCCCTTTAACCCATGTTGGAATTCCAACACTCAGTTCTAATTATTCTCAGGAAGTCCTAGTTCTTTTCTAAGACGTTTATTTTCCTCAACAAGATCTTTGATCTCTTGCTCAGTATATTCAAACAATTTGGTATGAGCTTCGAGGATATTTTTCATTTCAATCTCTTCTATACTGGAATATTCCAAGGCCCTTTCAGTTGCTTTTTTCAACTCGAGCGCATGTTTTAATTCCATCGTTTTGAGATTGTCTATGATTTCGGAAACTTTCAATCTTTCGTGAAGCGTAAGAAGCTCTTGGTTCTTGAGTTCATTCACTCTTTCGATCGCTTTATTGATATCTTCGTTATTCTTTTTAATCTTTGCTTCAAACTCAAGGATAGCGTGAAGAGCAGCATTTGCCTTGTGAGTATCTTTATATTCCTTGTTAGCGAGTTCGAAAACTCCCTCAAAAAATCCTACGTTCGCCAGGCAACTGTTCCCAATTTCGTTAGCTACCATTTTGAAAAACTCAGTCTGGATCACTCTATCCAAAATGATCCTTAAAGACCTGGGCTGAACAGGATACTCTAGAACTTCGGTTTTACCTTTAGGAGAAAGTTTGTTATAAATTTCTTCAGCCTCAGGAGAGGAAATAATGGTAAGCGCGACGAACGGATGTAGTTCAAAACGTTTTAGGAAATCGTCCTTAATGTCTGTCCATTCTTTCAGGTTTGTATTCACATAGAATACGTTGATATCCTGAGCATCCAATTCTATCGATCTATAGTCCTTTAATTGGACCTTGCGAAGTTCGATATTAATTCTCGGATGTTTCCATATATGTACGGGGAATTCAGCTCCGGAAGTTATGTGCCAAATATTCGCGGTTTTCAAAGCCGACTCTCCCCCTTACTCGACATCATAGATAAGACGCCGAAAGCCGATCCCGTCCTTCTAAAAAACGGAAATCAGTATCGATTTTCTCGATTTCTCCATAAGGATAATTTTTTGAGTCCCTCTGTCAATTTTGTTTTTAGGGAAGAAAGGGGTCTCTGTATCCGGGCAAAAACACGGGCAACGGGGGAAAAGAACTTAGCAAGGATTTGAAAGAAATTTACTACAGCTGGCGGAAAGCGCATATCGGTTCGTTTTAACATAACAACCGAACCAATGATCGCAATCGCGATGTTCCCACTCCAAGGTCCTAACCAAACCGGAAATTTGGAATTTTCAGAAATATTTGATCCGAATGTAAAAAGGGCCCAATACACTATGATCAAGACGACTGCCATTGTAAAACTCATCCCTTTTCCGGAACGTTTTACTACGAGACCTAATGGTAAGGAGACTAAGGAAAAAATAATACAGGAAATAGGGATCACATATCTCCTCTGGATCTCTACATCGAATTGAGAGACTCTTTTTTTGGCCTCTTTTAATAAAGTAGTCAGCTGAAGAACGATAGTAACACTTTGAGACTTCTGAGCATCCGAAATCGTAGGATCCTCCATGATGTTCGGCAATTCAAATTGTAAACGTAGAACTCTGTCTTTTAAATTTTCAGATCCATCCGAGGGAATTCCCATCTCTTGCAAAATTTCGAGACCTGGGATCTTCTCCAATCTTCCCGCTTTTATATTATCCCGAATATCGATCAGTGTCCAAAGAGTGAAAGAACCTGGATCTACATCGATAACTAGGCTTTTTTTCTCTTCGGTCTTCGGAATATTATAATCCATCTCCCCTTTTCGAAGATCGCCGACTGAAAATTGCTGTTTGGCTCTATCCCATTCTAAGATCCAAGCATCTTTCAATCGAATAGATTTTTCGAATTCACCGTCAGGCCCTTTCTTCTCCACTAACGTTCCTTTTTTAGCAGAGATGATTTGTGTAATATAAGATTCTCCTAATTGAATAGGACGACTCGCGGCCCCCATAGAAAGAAGAAATGGATCTTGGTTTTGTGGAATAAATACTGTCCACTCTCGGATCTGAACTCCGGAAAGTTCTCCTGTCTTTGCGTTTACACCTTCGGTATACATCGCGATCGCTTTTTCAGAGCCCGCATTCTGCACCTGGTCCCCTGCAAACTGTCCGGGAGTTAATGCAAGAAGAGGGTTATAAGCCAAAACCCATTTATTGAACTCGGTCATTTTTCGGGTGTTAATGGGAGAAAGATAGAAACACAAGAACGCAACAACAGCCGCCAAGAATACGCCGAAACCAACGAACACTACGTAAATTCTGGAAAAACCAATTCCTGCAGAACGTATCGCAGTAATCTCAGAGTCGCCAGAAAGTCTCCCTGCTGCCATGACACCACTCATCAAACAAGCAAGAGGTGCGGTTGTAGGAAGAATATTCCCCAATAGATAACCAAAATAATCCAAGAGTCGAAAAGGATCCACGCCCTTCCCCACGAAAAGACCGATCATACTTTTAAGCGCGATGGCCATGTAGATACTTGTGAAAAATAAAAGTGCAACGAAGAACGAAGGAACAATTTCAGAAAGAATGTAACGATCCAAGATGGGAAGCCATCTCCAAAACTTCTCTCTATCGGTATGAACAAAAAAACCGGGGGGAAGGTCTGCAACGCTATGCACTCTTACTGAGCGCAGATCTTTTCCTTCCGCTACTTTTCCGGCGGCTTCTGTTCCAAAACCTGTAGTATCAGTCCGATGTACTGCCTCGGACTTCTTTTTTTTAGGAGAGGAATCGCCTCCCGAAGCACGGGAGATCTTCTTCACTCTATCACCTCTCCTTTGAGAGTTGCGCTAGTAGCAAAATTAATTTTAACAGAAACAGTTTTCCCAATCAAAGAATCTACGTTAACATTCTCCGGTAATTTAAAAACTGTCATTCTTCCACAAGGAGTGCGACCACAAGCTTCCTTGGAAGATTTTTTAGAAGCGCCTTCTACCAAAATAGGAAAAGTTTTACCGATCCTTGCTTTGTTCTGCTCTGCAGAAATAGAAGTCTGTAGGTCTACTAATTTAGTGAGACGCTCTCCTTTTACTTCTTCTGGCACGTCGTCAGGATATCTTTTCTGAGCAATAGTACCTTCTCTCTCTGAATACTTGAACATGAATGCCATGTCGAATCCAACTTTGCGAACCATGTCCAAAGTATCCTCGAACTGCTCTTCCGTTTCCCCGGGAAAACCTACTATAATATCCGTTGTAAGTCCAACATTTGGAACAATCGTTTTGATCTGGTCCACTACTTCCAAAAATTCCTCTTTGGAATAAGTTCTTTTCATATTCTCTAATACATCCGTATTTCCGGACTGTAATGGAAGATGAATATTAGGACAAAATCTAGGATTTTCAGCCATAAGCTCTAAAAGATGCATCGGAAAGTCTTTAGGGTGAGGAGAAGTAAAACGAATTCTTTCTATATCAGTTTCTTCTAATAAAAGGCGAACGAGTCCGGCAAAGTCGACACCCTCTGACTTATAAGAGTTCACATTTTGACCGAGCAAAGTAAGCTGTTTTACACCTTGTGCAACAAGATCACGAGTTTCTCTTACGATAGAATGAGGATCTCTACTTCTTTCTCTTCCTCTCGTATAAGGAACCACGCAGAACGTGCAAAAATTATTACAACCTCTCATGATGGTAACAAATGCTTGAATACCATTTACGACTCTTGGCTCTATCTCATCATAAGTTTCAATCTTAGAAAGGCGGGTTAATGAAACAGGTTGTTTATCTGAACGAATCGTTTGGATGAGTTCAGGAAGAGTTCTATAATTATCAGGACCAACCACCAAATCCAAAGGAAGTTCCTGATGAAAAAGATCATCACCCAGGTTCTGGGCCATACATCCAAGAACTCCAATAACCAGGTCAGGATTTCTTTTTTTCAGATACCCAAGACCTTGAAGCCTTGCATAAATTTTCGCGTGAGCATTTTCGCGGATTGCACATGTATTTAAGAAAATAACGTCGGAAAGTTCCGGGTCAGAAACTGTCTCAAACTGAGCGCCTTGCATCAAACTGGACACGATACCCGAATCGTATTCATTCATCTGGCAACCATAGGTCTCTATATAAACCTTACCGGCCTTTTTTTCTACTTCAAGCACGCTCATAGGTCCAGTTTTGGAGAAGGAAAGACCCTGTCAACCCGCTCGAAACATTAAAAAAAAGTTTCCTTTCCTGCTGAGATAGGATCATAATCAGAATTCTTCTAAAGACGAATCAAATGAATCGATCCGGAACAGGACTCAGCCGTAAAACGGACTATTATGTACTATTGGACCTTTCCAGAGATGCCTCTCCCCGAGCTGTGGAAGAAGCTTTTCATCGATATGTACAAAATCTAAAAGAACATTCTTGGGTGCCTTGGAAAGAAGCGGAATTAAGAGAAGGAGCAGAGGCATACTATCATCTGTCAGATCCTGCAAGACGAAAACGTTATGATTCTTCCTTGGACTATGAATTGGTACTTCCAGATCCAGAAGGTGTGCCAGAAGAATTCGAACAATATTTCGAAGTCCAAAAGATTTCCACACCTAAGGAATATGAAAGATTATACAAACAATTCCTAATGTTAAAATACGAGAGAGAAGATAAACTCTGGATATTCAGAGCCACAGTATATTTTATATTGGCCTGTTTTTCTATATTGGTACTTTCTTCTCTCGTTTTTGTAGTATTCCAAAAAAACGGCTGGCTCTCCACAAGCGCAGACCTTTTCTATCGTAGATGGGGACTCTTATTTTCCTGTACGTTTATGGGAACAGCATATACTCTGTTCCGAGTATTTTATTTAGAAAGAGTGATCTCCCGCAGAGAGAAAAAAAGAGAAATAGAACACAATGAAGAAGTCTCGGACATCGGACCCTAAGGCCTTAACAGAAGACGAAATACAATATTATTATACGTTACTTCAAGAAGAAGTAACTGAATATAACTGCGGAAGTTTATGTGCCCCTTCCAACGGAGGGATCCCCGTATGTTGCCAAGCGGACAATGCACTCCCTGCATTGTACAAAGCGGAATACGAAATGTTATCCAAAAGGACGGACTTATGGAAAGCATATGTTCCTATGACAAGGGAAGAAAAAAAAGAATTTGCGGTGTACGATCATAGGAAAATTACATTTTGCGAATGTAAGGGAGTGGCTCATTGTGAAAGAGAAAATCGCTCCATTAGCTGCAGAACTTTTCCGTTAGAGCCGTATTTGGATACGAGAGGAGTTTTAGTTGGATTAGTATTTATGCAGGAATTCCAAACAAAATGTCCTTTAACTTCCAGGGCCAAAGATGTAAGACAAGAATTCATAGATAATCATTTCTTATTTTGGGAAAAACTATTATTTAGAGTCGAATCAGAATACGAAGTTTATACTGATTCCAGTAAGGCCTACCGCAGAAAGAGAAAACGCACAGGAGTGGAATTTCCTATTTTATATCCGAGCCACTTAAAAGGAAAAGAATACTTAAAGCAATATATCTGATTGAAATGTTGGAATTCCAACAAGGAAGAGTGACAGGAAATTTTGTTGTAAGTTTTAGGGAAATATGATAGAGGGAAAGGAGCTCTCCCACGGGCCACTCCCCCCAATCCCAACGCAGGGTGGGGGCAACCCTATCACATGTTGGAACTCCAACATTCCGCTTCAATACTCGAACAGAAACCTAAAAGTAAAAAGTTCAAAACTCAAAATCTGGACTTCCAGCGGATTCTGGCCCTTTTGAAAACATGATTCTGGAAACGCAGCTAAAACCTTTTTAGTCTCTTCTTCATAAGAATTTTTAGGTTTCACTTTTACCGAGGAAGAAGAAGGTTTAGAATTTTCGAATTTGTATTTTGTGATCTGATTTTTACCATTTCTTCCCCCACCGGTCTCCACAGGGAAAAAATAATACGTATAAGGAAATTCTATCTTGTCCTTTCCTTCACACTCCCCTAAACGAATACCGATCTCTCCTAAAGTATCCACTGGGCGATAGATCGTATTAGGACGAATATCCACCAAAAACACCCGTTTACCCTTCGGATCCCAGCCAAGATCCGACTCCAGAAGACTTTCTTTAGATTTAGAAATAGTCGTATTATTATTAGGGTCTTCTAATATATTTTTTAAGATTTCACCTCTGACTTCCCAAACCCGGACATCATACGCGAGCCTTTCTCTTTCGGAACGTTCCGCTCTTCCTTCCTTCTTATCCCAGGAATCATTTACTAGATATTTGCGCTCTAAAGTAGTTTTGCAGGAAATCATGCATAAGATAAGAAGAAGTAAAACTCTCATCCCTAAAACTCCGCGGCTTTGAGCCTTTTACTTAGAGACCTTAATAGAAATGATCTCTCTGACAGCCTTCTCCATTTCGGACTTCACTTCAGGAGTTTTTTCTATTACATAAGCGTCAAATAATGCAGGCAAACATTCCGGGTCACCGATGATACGAACCGTATCGATCGCTTGCAAACGAAGAGGAAGATATTCTTTTTTATTATTGGAGACAAAAGAAATAAGTGCCGGAACAGAAGTTTTATCCTTTAATTCCCCCAAAGCCTTTAAAAGAGAAAGTTTGACTTCGTTTACTTTTTCTTTTTCAAAAATACGCTTAAGCTCATTGGTTCCAGGATTAAATCCTAGTTTTCCCATTACTTCTGCCGCACGAGAACGAAGACCTGAGTCTTTGTCTCCATCAAGAACGGTAAGTAATCCCTGACCACCACCGTGAGCGCCAAGCTCCAAGAGTAGATCGATCAATCTTGCTTTGAGTCCTGGAACAGTTTCTTTTACTAATTGTTCAGAAACTGATTTAGCTCCTTGTTTATCATTCAGATAAAATAGTGCTTCAGTGCAGATTTTTCTAAGATCTGGATTCGGCTCTGTAATCCCTTTATAGAAAAGAGAAATATACTGCCTACTTTTTCTATTTTTCAGGATCTCCAAGCCGTGAAGACGTACATCCTCATCCGGATCTGAAGCAGCCATCCGAGGGATATTCCCGCGGTTATCAGGTGTATTCGTTTTATTTAATACTGTAAAAAATCTTCTACGAAGAGCAGGAATATCGTCTGTAGCGAATTTGTTGATCAGGTTCTGAACTCTTTCGTCTTTGATCCAGATAGCAGATTCTAAAAAATATTCCCTATAAACCGGATTATTGGAAACTGCAAGATCCAGAACATGAGGCATCGCCCTGTCATCCTTAATCCCTTGCACATATCTATAAGAAGATTGCCTGACCTCAAAATCGGTATGAGTAAGACCTGCAATAACTGCATAGATCAGTCTTTTTTCTTTTTTACGATCTGCGAGTTCTAAGATCCTAGTTTGGATCTCGGTGTTTCGGGTGGTTTTAAAAACAGTATCGAGTTCGTTTGCCCAATATGGAGCAAGAGTGTCCAGGTCATCTAACTCGGAAAAAAGTGCCAAGGAAGCGAAGATACTATCTTCTCTCGCATCTGGTTCTGAAATAATTTTGGGAAGTTCTTTTACAAGATCCAAACGATTCTTGGATTTGATCTCGGATATAGCTCTGGATTGGGATCTTCCTTTGGAAAGAACGGATTCCTTAAACGGATCCTTTTGTTCTTCGGCGAAAATACTTCCGCCGAAATATAAAGTGAAGAATAGAACCAGGCAAAAGAATGGAATTCTTTTCAGAAAAGACCGTCCCTCTTGGAGGAATCCTCCAATGCTGCCGTCGCGGCACGCTTATTATCGTAAGCTTCCGTATTGGACGGATCTAAGTCTATTGCATTTTGAAAAGAACGAACTGCCTTTTTATATTCTCCGTTCTTGTAATATGCAACGCCCAGATAGTTATAGGCAGTGGATGCAGTTTTGGGTTTTATTTCCGACTTAACAATAGCAGTTAATTCTTCAATCGCCTTCTCTCGATCCAAAACGGAATTGGAATCCAATAAAATTTTAGAAAGAACTAAGCGACCTTCATAATCTTCCGGATCCATATGAGCGGAACGATACGCTTCGTCTTTCGCTCTGTTTTTCATATCAGGGTCTTTGGATTTATTGTATAGAAGAGCAAGTTTTTTATGCGCTTGTTTGATCTCGTTTGAATTTCTGGATCGATTCAACACTTGCAATAAGATTTTTTCTGCACTGGAAGATTCTCCAGTACCCATATATGCTTCTGCAAGTTTTAAGGCTACCTTGTAGTAATCTTCTTTTTGTTTAAATAGTGTTGAGTATTCCTCTATCGCTTCTCTATAAAATTTGTTTTCCAGATAATAATCACCCAAGGCCTCCTTAGGTTTGATATCATCCGGATCCAAATAAGATGCCTTGCGGAAATTCTCGATTGTTAGGGTCCCATTGCCTGTATGTTTATAAACAAGACCTAAATTATAATACGCCTTTGCATTTTTAGGATTCAGATCCAGGACTCGATTCAGATAGGTGATTGCCTCTCCATATCTTTCCATTTGGTCCAAAACAACACCTAAGTTTAATAATGCAGTCTCGGTAAAACTATCCCCAGGTGTGGAATCTACGATCCTTCTGTAAGTTTCTTCTGCTGCGAGAAGGTCACCTTTATTATAATATGTTTCTGCAAGCTGGAATAATAGATCCAAATTATTTGGATTATATTTCAGTCCTTTTTGGAGTGCATTAATAGATTGCTCTCCTTGGTTCAGCTGCTCGAAACCTTCTGCAATGGAACGGAATAATTCAGGATCATTGGAGCCCGCTTGGTTGGCAAGTTCCAGATATTTTACGGATTCTTCTAACTTACCATTCTTCTTCAAAACGATAGAAAGATTGTACAATGCCTTTGCATCGTTAGGAGTTATAGTTGCCGCTTCTCTAAAATAATGCTCGGCGGAAACGTAATCTCCTCGATTATAAGAAATATTTCCAAGATACGAACTAGAAAGAGCTGCAAGTTTTCCACCCCTGGCTCTCATCAATACAAGTTTGAAATGTTCTTCCGCTTGCGGGATCTCACCTTTTTTAAAATAACTTAATGCAAGGTTATAAGTCAGATAAGGATCATCCGGAGAAGTGGAAAGGCCCTGCTTATACGCATCTATAGCAGCGTCCGGATCATTGATCTCATTAAAAAGATTTCCAGCCATAAGAGCAATACGCGGATCATTAGGCGCAATCTCTCTTGCTTTTAGAGCAGTACTTCTTGCAGCAGAATTTTGGCCACTATGAGCATAAGCTAAAGTTAAATTATAATATGCGTATACGTTATTTCCATCCAGAGTGATTGCCTTCTGTAATGAATCTATAGCTTGAGGAAATCTTCCATCCTCATCGTAAATCACTCCGAGTACGGTCAAAGCCAATGACTTCTCCTGACTAGTCGCTGGACCTGTCAAAAATTCCGTACAATAATCGAATGATTGCTTTCTATAATTTTGTTTATATAAAGTAACACATTTAGTTAAAAGAGGATTGTTCGTTCCGTCTGGAAGATAAGGTCTTTGTAATTCTTGGGCAAGACTTCCCTTAGGCATCAAAGGAGATTTGCCGTCTGCAACTCCGTTTGCGCCAAAGCCTTGTCTACCTTCTCTGAAAAAAGAATACCAAATCGCAAGACCGATCAAAAGAAGAAGGGATGCAGCAAGCGCTCCCCATGCAAATGCAGTCGGATTATAACGACGTCTGGGACGAAACTCTTCGGGTTCGTCTCCGTAATAGTAAGAAGGTTTAGGTTCTTCCGTCTCCAGGAAGATTCGGTTCTTGCGGATCGGGTTTTCCATGTCGGTTCGTCTCGTACTGAAGGATGGAATCCAAGATCCCGTTAATAAACGGTACCGAATTCTCGCTTTCAAATTCCTTAGTCAACTCGACCGCTTCGTCGATGGTGACTCTGGGTGGAATTTCCTTGGAATGCAATATCCCGTAAATGGACAAACGTAGAATACATTTGTTCACCGGGGAAATTCTGGCAAAATCCCAATTCCTCGAGTATTTCTTGATGAGAGTATCGATTGTTTCCGCGTTTTTCACAACACCATTTATGATAGAAACAGCAAAATCCCTTTCTTCCGTTTCTATCTTTTTGTCGTACCAACGGAACTTTAGGACCTCCGACAGTGCGGAATTCACCAGTTCCAACTGGTATAATGCCATTAATGCGATTTCGCGGGACTTCCTTCTGGAAGAAGACATAGATTAGAGAAGCTTAAGAAGATTTGTCATTTCCACCGCAGTCAGAGCAGCCTCATAGCCCTTATTACCTGCCTTGGTACCAGCTCTTTCGATGGCTTGCTCAATTGTATCCGTGGTCAAAACTCCGAAAATCACAGGCACTGAGTGTTGCACTCCAATAGAACCTACTTTTGCAGATTCTCCGGCAACAAAATCAAAATGAGCAGTAGCTCCTCGGATCACTGCGCCTAAACAAATGATGGAATCGTATTTTTTACTTTGAGCGGCTTTGGATACTACGATCGGAAGTTCATATGCTCCCGGGATCCTTACCACAGTAATATCTTTATCTTCGACTCCTGTCGCATGGAGTCCGTCTATCGAACCTTTCAAAAGGCTTTCGACTATAAATTCATTAAAACGGGAGACAACAATACAATGTTTTTGTCCCTTTCCGTCCAGCTTGGCTTTCAATTCTTGAGGCATCTGTTTCCTGGTTGCTTCTTATATCGAGAAAACACAAGTTACCCTGAGTGGCAACCGGAAAAGAAGCTTTCAAATCCAAATTCTGCATATTCCTGATCCTATTAGGAGTCCAGGTTTTCGCCTTCTCTTCCTGTGAGACCATCCGATCATTCTGGAAACCAAAAGACGCATTTATAAAAAGTTTAGATCTACCTGATTGGGTCCTTGAATCCTCTATCAAGTTACGAATATTCAATGATTCTCCCAATGTAATCAACCCCGAAGATGCAATGCCGGAAGATGATATCGCTTCTTACGGAAACCAACTCAGAGTTTTACTCGCAGTTTCACCTGCTGCGATGAGAGACATATATGAGATGGCAGGATGTTTGGACGGAAGTGATCTCATCAAAGTCCGCGGAAACAAAATGACGGATAGCGGAGAAGATATCTGGTTCGGAGTATGTAAGAGCGGAGCCCAGGACGCGATCGTATTCAGAGTATTGGAGATGGGAAATAACCAACTCTATTATTTATACGAAGAAGAGCTGATCAAAACCTGGGACGAATCCAAGAAGAACGCAAAAACAAATCCGGATAAATCTATGAGGCTCGCCACAAAGATCATAGAACATGAACCTGCTCATCCCGGTGCCAGAAGATTATTGGGAAGTTTATATTTAAAGACGGGATATTGTCCTGGAGCTGTTCGCAATTATAGGATCTATTTACGGATACTTCCCCACTCTGCAGAAAAATCTAAAATAGATTCCCTTCTTAAAAAAAGCTGCGGAGATACTTTGGTCCCTAAAAAACCCGAACCAAAAGAATTTTCGGATGAACTGCCTACGATAGAGGAATCAGCGCCTTAGTCTTTCACTCTAAGAACTAGAGTGATCTTGCCGTCTGCCTTTTCCACTACTTCGAAACCTTCTTCCCTAAGAGTTTTTTTGATCCGATAAAATCCAAGATTCACGACTTTAGGTGGGTCGGATTTGCGGGAAGAAGAAGTTAAATGTTTCGCAGAAGCATCCATCACTATTTAGTTTCGGCTCCGAGAAGGCCCGTCTTGACCTTGACAGAAAGAAAACCTTTTCCTAAATGAGAAAGAGATGAGGCGATTTCTTGCTCTCGTATTATTTTTAATCCTGTTGGCCTTAGGGGGCTCAGCCTTTTATTTTCAAGAATGGTTCGATTCTCCCGGATTCCGTTGGGTCATTTCAAAGTTTTCTTTTTGGGTCTTTCTATCCGTTCTGATACTTTCTGCCTTGGCAATGCTGCGGATTTTCAGAAGAGCTAAAAAGGCAATCCACACGCAAAGGCAGGCAATTGAAAAACATTTAAGCGGAATTTTAGAAGAGCTGGTCCAAGATTCCCAGGCATTAAGTGAATTCTTAAAGATAGACCTCCCTCAAATGGAAGAACGTATCAAGGTTTCGAAAGATAAACTCCCTAAAGAAATCTATTCTTCTTATACGGCGAATTGGACCAAGATCAGAACGGACGCAGAATCTTCTCTCAGAGATTTGGAAACACTTCCTTTAGAGCCGGACTTCGGAGAGGAAAAAAACCGAGCCGTCCCTGAATACAAGTATCTTCTGAACAAACACACTAAAGCGAAATCCATTTTGGAAAGAGTCAGATCGGACCTTTCTCTATTAAAAGAAAAACTAACGGAGAAAGGATGTTGAGAACTGCCCTTCTATTACTCACTACCTGTATTATATCTAGTTGTTCTTCCCTTCCGGAGACGAACTTTTCTATCGCAGAACTTGCTTCTCCTATCCATCCGATCTCTCAGTTATTGCCTAAAGATAAAAGTACAACTTCTCTTTCTATTCTTCGTAAAAAGACAAAGGTAAGCGGAATACTACTCCATCATACCAAGGGACTTTCCAGCGAAGACTATATTACAAAAAGTGCAAATTCCGGATGGTTAGTACATTATATAGTAGATAAAAAAGGCAAAATATACGGGGTAGAAGATCCCGGAACTTCTCTTATCAAAGCCGCGCCGAAAACAGACGCAAGTATGGTCCATATTTCTTGGGAAGGAGATAAGGAAGATATACTCAAACGTCCCGCTCAAAAAAAATCCTTATTATATGCTATCGCAAAAACTTCCCAAGAATTCGGGATACCAATTACAAATTTTGATGTGGGTTCCCGTTCCGGAATATTCACACATAGCCAGGCCAAAAAGAAATTCGGCGGTTTTTTAAATGGAAGCGATTGCGGAAATGAAAATGTCTTAAAAGCACTCCTGGAAGAATTAAAAGGTTCCTACTTCTCCGAAATGGAATGGAAGGATAGATATGGAGAATGGGTACTTCGAAAAGAAAAACCTTTTGTAGGACAAAACGGAGAAGTCAAAGAACCAAGTTACGATAAGGGAAGAAGTGTAACTCCTACTCCAAAAGCGGAACTGGATAGTATCGAAAAAACTGCAGATGGACTTCTTCCTGAAGAAAAAAGACTTAAATACAATTATAGAGGCGCAATCACCGCCGATTGTGTCGTATTACATTTTACTGCAATTAATGATTATGACGGAACTCTTAGAGTATTAGAAAAACGGAATTTAGCAGCCACATTCCTCGCGGATAAGGACGGAAAAATCTACCAATTGTTGGATTCTCCGCTTCATATGGCTGCGGCAGCTACGGGCACAAACCGAAATTGTTTCCAAATAGAGATCGTGGGCAAGGACACCGAGATGTTACTTGCAAACCCTGCACAGACTACTGCAGTTTCAAAACTTGTTCATGAGCTTTGCCAAAAATATCAGATCCCTTTGAATAACCAAAGAATCGAATCCCTAAAAGGAGTATTCTCCCATACTCAGGCTAAGAAAAAATGGGGAGGCTCTATCTTTTTGGATGCACAGGACTTTGATCCAGGCGAGCCATATATGAAAAAAGTAATAGAGACCTTGGGTGGGACTTACTATTCGGAAAAAGATTGGTACGATAGAAATGGAGAAGAATGGATACTTCTCTTTACCGATTTTCAGCCTTAATCGGGCGATTTTTTACGGAAATCCGGTCGCCATCGCCCAGTTCCACCATCCCTCCCAATCCTTTTCCCAGAGGAGGAACTCCAGTGCGGGCTGTATGTAAATTCTGTTTTTCAGGAATATCCGACTTCTTCTGACGAAGTTGAGTAGGAGTTTTTCCGGTCACCTTTCTGAACGCGTCATTAAAAGAGGATTTAGAATTGAATCCAACAAAATAGCAGATGGAAAGAATGTCCTGATCCAATTTTTCTTCCAGAAGTTTGACTGCTTCTTCTATCCTAAATCCGTTGATATAATTATGAAATCCCGTTTGCAGATGTTCATTTAAAAATTCAGTCAACTGATATGGTTTGATCCCCAAGTCTTCTGACAAAGAATGAAGAGTCAGCTCAGGATCTCTATACAGTTTATCTTCTCTCATCAATTCTTGGATCCTAAGCTCTAATAAGTTCAAATCCAAACCAATCAGAAGAGATTTTTCATACTTCTTCTTTCTCACCTCTCTAGTCAAAGGAGCAAAAAAGTCCGGATATCTAGAAGGAGCCAAAAATAGAAGAGTCACTATCCCTGTAACAAGAAGCCCACCCACTCTAAATAAAATATCCAGTCCGAACATGAATCCGAATACAAGCGAGTACATTGCAAATACCGTGATAGTCGCCAGAATAAAAATAAATCTTATCTGTGACTTTAACTCCGGAATAGAGATCACAGTTAATAACATTCTATATCTAAATCCGAAGTAAGCGGTAGTAAGTGCGGTTGTTAGAAAAAATCCCCAAGAAAGATAATGTTTATATCTAATATTCCTAAAGTCTCCCAAGTCGGAGATAATAGAATCCCAAGGTCTTCCGAAAAAAAGTAATTCACCTAACAAAAAGAGACCAGGCACAAGAAAGTGAAGTCGTATGTCCCTGTATAAAGTCTGATTTGGGTATATCAAAGAATGTGTATATAGCAAAGATAAGGGCCCGATAGCTGAAAAAGAAGTGAGTAATAAGAAGATTGCATGTGGATAAGTCCTGTCTATTTCCAAGACCACATTCGCAACTGTGAATAGTATGATCCCCAACGAAAGAAACAGAAGGGCTCCAATCCTGTCTTCTCTGCGTTTTATAGGTGGAATTAACTTTTGGACCACCAATAAAAAGGAAAGGCCACTTCCGAAGTAGAATAAAGGAGTTACCACTTCGGGATTTAACATAGGCGGTATATTAAGAAAATACCAAGGCTTGTCAAGTGTTCTCATCCAAATCAATGATTAGAACGATTTGAGATCCAATAAAATAAGTGAAAAATTTTTATTTCGAACACTTGCATTTTCCGTCCTTCTCAAGAACCGAACCCGCTCTTCTCTTATATTTTACTTATTTTCTAAATCATGATTTTTACACAACTGTTCGAATAATGAAACTCGAACGTTCGAATTCCGTGGTTCGGACGACCCGATTTTTATTATGGTGTATTCTTCTCCGCCAGAACTGATCCGGGATTTTTGTGTTCCGGACTAGGGAGCGGAAAAATGGAAATGCAAAGAATACGTGCCGCAAAACGTTATTTGCGGTACGCCTTGTTAGGAATGGCTGTATTAGCTGCGGGTTGCCCTGTAGGAATTTTTACAGAGTTCCCAAACCAGGAAGAAGTATGTAAATTTGATCCGATCCGAGAAGGAATTCGCGCAGTGTCCGCATCTTCTTTCCCGGAGCCGGTACTACAATCGGTGTTGGTAAATGGAAATCTTGTATGGCAGACTGTAACGGATGGGCCGGCGTACCCAACTCCTTCTTTAAGCCCCGGCCAAACCATCACACTTAGAGGAACAGGTTTCGGATCTGGACCAGAAATCGACTTTTCTAAAATTATGATCGGTAATACCAGAATTCTGGAAACCGATCTGAGAATGTTCCAGCAGAGATTGGACATCACCAAACAGGTGAACTTCGAAGTGGACGAACCTTTGGATAGTTGGAGCAAGTATATCCTAGCTTGGACAGATACCCAAATCCAATTCAAGGTACCGGAACATACAACCTCAGGTCCTCTCGTCGTTCAGATCCAAAAAAGAGTCGGATACAACGATTCTTTACTTCATCCAGGACAACCACATAACGTCATTGATGCGCAAACTCGACGAGTTACCGACGAAGATTTCAAACATAAATGCGACGTTGTTTCTATCTTAAGCAATGCGAAGGGAACAGTTCCTCTACAAGTAAATGTGAACAACCCTGGCTTTGCTTCCATAATAGCACTCGGCGAAAAGATTTTCTGGTCTTACGACTTCAATATCGGAGTAGCTCATGCGATCCGAAATTTGGATTGGAAGAAAATTTTCGCATACCAAGCAAAAGATCCTGTTACGGGATACACTGCGGACCCACTTCTTTTATTCGGTGCTTACCAAACAGTTTCAGGACAAGTTCCTTCCGCAGCGATCGACACCGTATACTTCGATCGTTACCCTCAACCTACTCCAATCCCTGGACTTTTGGGAGGAGACCAAAAATTTAAAGGGAACACTAAGAATAGTGGCTGGGCAGGTTATAGATATGCGGAAGCATCTCATCCATACACAGGTAACGGAGAATGGATTGGATTCAACTGCGCTTCCTGCCATGGATACAAGATCACTTATGAAGCTTCTCCCGGAAACACTGTAACAAAAGTGATACCTGGACTTCCGAACCCTAAATGGTCCATGAAATGGTCTCTATTGGGAGATTTTAAAGGAATCAAAGAAAGTGAACCGGGACCAAGTTTCGATTCTTCTGCTAAAGACGTGGATAAAACAATGTTGATCTACGTTATGCCTCAAGGAGCAGGTGAACACTCTTTGATCCGTATCAAAGGAGAAGGTAGCGAGACGGATAACGATTATGAGTTCTCTCCAATCGCAATTCCGAACGTTACCAATTATATGGGAGTTAGAAGATCCCTTTCTCATACAGAATCTTACGTAGGATTCGAAGGTTCTTATATCCATTCAGAAGAACCTGATGGAGCTACAGGTGCAATGTATGCGAAAGAACTACAAGCTCTTACTGCTTATATGACTAAGCTGGACCAAAACGATAAGGCTCTTAGACAAGTCGGGATGTATCGTTGGTTAAAATCCAAAGGTAAACTGATCGCTCAAGCTGGTGCAGATTCGGGAGAAGGGGCTTTCGTCCAAGCCGGATGGGAAAACCAACCAGGTGTTGCTGCTGCAGTTGCAAGAGGAAAAGCAACCTTCCAAAGAGATTGTGGATCTTGTCATAATGATAAAGTGGGTTTGAACTCGAACGAGAAGATGTTTAAAATAAACGAAGTCGGAAGATTTTTCGCACCGACCATTTATCATAAACAACAACAATCTATTCGAGCCACTTTCTTAAGAGATATGTATTGGGTGCAGCATAGAGGTTTATTGAGTGACGGTCACGTTCGTAACTTAGAAGACCTGGTCAATCCTGCTCGATGCACGGAAGGATCTGCTCTTTATAACCAGTACTATACTTTACACGCACCTGTTTCTCCTGCATTGGGCGGGCCGGATCATCCGGAACCTTATCCTCCTCAAAACAGGAAGTCGGACGTGTTTAGAGCATTTAAATCTCCCAATAATGACGCTGGAACAAAAAGAAACAGATTCATCGAAAGGCATAAATATTTCGTAACTGTTCCTTGGGATCCGGATTGGTACTATTGGGATTACCAGAAGATGAGAAGAGAATACGGTGTTCAAGAGTTGGGAACTTCCCAGCCTATCGGAATGCCTGCCGCTCCTCACCCATGGTGTTCTGCCTCTGCAACCGAGGTGGATGATCTAGTGGAGTATATCCTCACTCTCTAACTCTCTACGCCCGGGGAGAAAGATCGAATACCAGATCGATCTCTCCGGGTCCTTATTTCGGGGAACTCTCCCCGAAATATTTGTTTTTCAGAATATTCTAAAATTCTACTCCAACATACTTCTGAGCATCCAAGCAGTTTTCTCATGGATCTCCAATCTTTGGGTAAGAAGATCAGTAGTTACCTCATCCCCTCCCGAATCTGCAGAAGGAAGGATTGCTCTTGCGGTCCTAATCACTGCTTCATGTCCTTCTACAAGATTTTTTAGCATGTCTTCCGCTTTCGGAACTCCGTCTTCTTCCTTTAAAGAAGTTAAAGAGGAAAATGCTTTGTAGGTTCCAGGTGCCGGATAACCAAGGGAACGAATTCTTTCCGCAACCAGATCCAAAGCGTTCCAAAGTTCAGTGTATTGGGTCATGAACATCAAATGTAATGTATTAAATAAGGGTCCGGTAACATTCCAATGATAGTTGTGAGTCTTTAAATATAAAAAGTACGTATCTGCTAAAAGTTTTTGCAAGCCTTGGTTGATGGCCTCTCTATCCTTCTCCGGGATTCCTATATTCGGTTTCATACTTATCTCCTTTTTAGTTTGGTCAATTTAGAATCATTCTAAACTTAAATCTTAGACAGTGGCAATCTAATTTCTTTCGGAATAATGATGATTTTTTTCCGATTTTGGCGAGAAAGAAAATAAAAAAGCCGCTGTTTCCAGCGGCTTTTTTACATTTTTCAGACCATCTAAGGATCTTACTTTTTGTATTCTTTAATCGCAGCAAAAACCTCTTCCAGTTCGGAATCAGTCATGTAAGGAAATAAAGGAAAATTTAATATTGAATCACAGATCTTTCCGGTTCTATGTTCTTTTCCGAATTTACCTACGATATACGGTTTTGCTCCGGGTTGATCACTCATTGCCCCAGGATAAATAACCGCGAAACCGATCCCCTTTCCTTTTAAAACTTCTTGGATCTTCGGTCTTTCCGCAGGATCAAAAAGAGTAACGTTACAATATCCGTTTTCTTGAAAGTCTTTCGGAGGATGGATTACATTCACTCCTAAACTTGGAAGAACTTGGTAATATTTTTCAGCAGCCTTTCTGCGAGATGTTATCCTTGCATCTAAATAAGGAATATTCAAATTTAAGAATGCAGCCTGAAGAGTATCCATTCTGGAATTCCAACCCACATCTCCGTAACCGTAATGAGAAGTTCTTCCGTGGTTTCCGAGCATTCTTACTTTATTTGCAAGTTCTTCGTCGTTCGTGAAAACCGCTCCACCGTCTCCTGCCCCGCCTAAAACTTTTGCAGGATAGAAAGAAGTAGTGGTGATCAATGCGTCTTGGTAAATAGGTTTTCCTTTATACAAAACTCCGAAGGATTGAGCTCCATCCTCTAATAAGAAAACTCCTTTTTCCTTACAAAGTTTACGGTAATCTTCTAACTTGGAACTTCCCCAACCGTATAGGTGAACAATGATCGCTGCTTTGGGTTTTACTTCTTCGAGCGCTTTTTTGAATTCTTCGAAATCCATTTGCAGATCGTCTGGATTTGTATCTACTGTAGCAGGGTCAGCACCTACGTTTACCACTGATTCAAATGTTGCCCAGAAAGTAGAATCAGGAACTAATACCTTGTCTCCCTTTCCTACTCCTAAGGCTCTTAGCGCTAATTGAAGCGCGTCTGTTCCGTTTGCACATGCAATCGAATATTTGGTCCCGGCAGTTGTTGCCAGATTTTTTTCTAATAATGCGACTTCTTCTCCTCCGATAAAGGAGGCGTTCTTGCTGAGAGTTTTTACTTTATCTTCCCAAGCTTCTAGTAATCCCGGCTCGAATCTTTTAATATCTATGAAAGGTACGCCCATTATGGTCTCCTCCGAACAGCGTCGGAAACGGGTCCTAAAAAGCAAATTATTTTGATCTACTTAAGGACCCGTCATAATGGGGCAAATATAGAAGATTTACTTCTTCTTACGAGGTGCTGCCTTCTTCTTAGGAGAGACTTTTGTCTTCTTCGCCGCTACAACTTGTTCTGTTTTAGGTTTTAAAATCCCATCTATCGTTTTCGGTTCGAATAAAATTTTAGCAACCTCTTCGAATCTAGAAACTGGAAAGAATTCCATTCCCTTCTTCACATAATCAGGTATTTCGTCTAACTGAGGCCTATTATCCGAAGGAAAAATGATCTTATGGACTCCAACTCTTTTTGCTGCCACGATCTTTTCTCTCAAACCACCGATTGCTAAAACTTCTCCAGTAAGGGTTAATTCTCCAGTCATACCGAATCCAAGTTTGATCCTTTTGTTTAGTACCAAGGAAAGAATGGTCGTTGCCATTGTAATCCCTGCACTTGGTCCGTCTTTAGGAGTCGCACCGTCAGGAACATGAAGATGGATCGTTTTTTCTGTGAATAATTCTTCGCTACCTAATAGATTTTTAATATAGCTAAGAGCGATACTGGAAGATTCTTCCATGGATTTTCCGATCATTCCGGTAAGAAGTATCCCGCCTTTTCCTTTTACGAAAACTGCTTCGATTAGTAATGTCGCACCTCCTACAGAGGTCCAAGCAAGTCCTAAAGCTGTTCCAGGAACCGTAGGTTTGGTCATTCTATCATCCGTGTATTTAGGAACTCCTAGAAGTTTTTCCACATCGGAAGGTTCTATATGTTTCGGATATGACTCCCCTTTTACGATCTGCAGTGCGAGTTTTCTTGCCAATTTATCGGATTGTTTTTCAAGACCTCTCACTCCCGACTCTCTTGAATAATGATCGATCAGAGATACTACTGCCTTTTTATCTATTTGGATACCGTATGGTTCTATCCCGTTTTTCTCCAGGACCTTCTTCCATAGATGTTTATTAAAGATCTGGACTTTCTCATCCGTAATATAACCGGAAAGATTGATCACTTCCATACGATCTAAAAGTATTCTACTAATAGAATCCAAAGTGTTTGCTGTAGCAATGAAGAATACGGAAGAAAGATCAAATGGAAGATCCAAATAATGATCTCTAAAAGTTTTATTCTGTTCCGGGTCTAAAACTTCTAAGAGTGCAGCTGCAGGATCCCCTTGCATTCCAAGACCAAGTTTATCTATTTCATCCAAAAGAATTACCGAATCTTTTTCTTTAGTAATTCTTAATGCAGTGATGATCTTACCCGGCATTGCGCCAATATAAGTCCTACGATGCCCTTTTATCTCTGCCTCATCTCTCATTCCACCTACAGAAAATCTAAAAAACTTTCTGCCCATAGCTTCTGCGATAGATTTTGCGATAGAGGTTTTTCCTACTCCAGGAGGTCCTACTAAAAGAAGAATGGAACCTTTCTCAGTCGGCTTTAACTTCTTCACTGCTAAAAATTCTAAAATTCTTTCTTTTACATCATCTAACTTATAATGATCCCTATCCAAAGTTTTTCTGGCTTTTTCTAGATCAATCTCTCGAGAAGGAGCAGCCTCCCAAGGAAGACTTTCCATAATATCTAAATAATTTCGGATGACGTTATAATCTGCAGTGTTTTGATCCGTATAGAAGAACTTATCCATTTCACGTTCTACTTCTTCTATTACTTCCGGATCTGCAGGGATAACTTTAAGTCTTTCTAAGAATTTCTCATACTTCTTCTCGTATTTACCTTCTTTTTGACCGAGTTCAGCTTGGATGGCTTTCAATTGTTCTCTTAGGAAAAACTGTCTCTGCTGTTTATCAATTTTATCCTGGATATTTTCCTGGATCTCTCTCTGGAGGGAAACCAGATCGATTTCCTTTTTCAGATAGAGTAAAACTTTTTCGATCCTATCCTTTAGATTCACGGACTCTATTACGGATTGATAATCTTCCTTCTCTATATTCAAAATACTGCATACAAAGTCCGCCATCTTACCAGGTTCATTCACATTCAGCATTGTTAGTTTCATCTCTTCGGTAAAAAGAGGATTATTCTGAGCGAGTTCCCTTGTCATGATAAGCAAGGTTCTCATCATAGCTTTGATTGTATTTTTAGAAGCGCCTGGCTCTTCTTCCGGATAATTTACTTTTGCTATCAACAAAGGTTCTACGGAAGAAAAAGATTCTACCTTGAATCTGCGAACAGTATTGATAAGTATATTCACAGCACCGTCGGGAAGATTTACCTTCTTCAAGATCTTGGCAACGACTCCGTAATCGTAAATATTCTCTTCCGTTTTCTTTTCGTTCTCCTCATCCCTTAGGAGAACAAGTCCGATGAAAGAATTACCTTTTAAGGCTTCTTCGACAGCCTTTGCAAATTTTCCCCCTGGAACGATCAGAGGAGTAATGATCCCTGGAAATACCGGTCTGGTTTTGATAGGCACCAAGAATAATTCAGGGGGAAGAATGGAGTCTACCGGTATAATACTTCCTTCAACTTCTTCCAAATTATCAAAAAGATCCACGTTTCACCTTCGATTCAAAAAATAATCGGACTGATTCCAGTTTCTGGGTTCGCCCCTAGTACTCAAATCTTTCTTTTTCTTCGACAATGAAAAGGGCTTGAATCTTTAAAGAATTGCGTCAGTCTAAATGGAAAATATAAAACAATTCGACTGTTTTCTAGAACGGGGATGAAACGAATGCAGGCCAAAAACCTATCTCTTCTATTTATAGTTCCGATATTATTTTTTGTCGGGTGTAAAAAAGACGAACCGGACAATACAAAGGCTCTTACAGGCGCAGTTTTAGCAGAAGTTCTTTATAATCCTTACGAAAGGATCACACCTACAGACGGAACCATCTCCATACCGAACACAAATACCACTTATCAAAATAACAGGCCATATTTCCCGAAATGTTTCGGAAATGCCGGGAATACTAAGTTTTATTTTTTCAGAAAAACTGCTTCGGCAAATAATAAAAAATTGCTCATCAATTTTATGGGGGGAGGAGCCTGTTGGAGCAATAACAACTGCTTCGGAAAGAATACCACAACATTCTTCAATTTCCTAAATGATGTACCCGATCTATTCGTTAAGGTCGCTTTCCAGGGAATCCTGGATGCTGGAAATTCCTCTAATCCATTAAAAGATTATGATGTTCTATTTATTCCATATTGTACGGGAGATCTTCATATAGGTTCCAGCGATGTTACTTATGACGACCCATACGTTACGCCTGATCCTTCTACTTATAGTCATAGAGGACATGATAATGTTCTTTCGGTCTTAAAGTATATCCAGTCTAATTACACACAGGTAACTGACGTAGTAGTGGCAGGACAAAGTGCAGGAGGATACGGAGCAATATTAAATTATCCTCATATTCGCCAAGTATTCTCGGAAAGTGCAAAATTCCCAAGCTTCAACAAGATCAGCTTAGTGGCGGATGCTTCTAACGGAGCAGTGATCAATGGATTTTTCTCTGGCATTGTAAAAACAAAATGGGGAAGTGCACAGAATATGCCGGATTGGGCAGTAGGTGCCAGCTACTTAGATGGATCCCCTTCTATCCAGGATTATCTCAGTAAGATCACTACTAAATATCCGACTGATGTTGTGGGGCAATACACTGCAGCATTTGATTCTACCCAAAGATGGTTTTTCAATGTGATGGGAATTATAGCAGGACCTTCTTCTTATTCAGACTCCAGTTCTTATTTCGGACCAGGAGACGCTCGAGATGTAGCCGACCTTCCGAAGGACGCCTCCAATACCCCTTCCAATTGTAATTGGGCGATCAATGCGAATAATGCGATGAATGCTACAACGGGTTCTAAATACTATTTTTATAGAGCTCCTGGAGATATTCACACAATCACTACAAGCGATACGATGTATGGACTCGTAAGTAACGGAGTAAATTTTAATACATGGTTAAAATCAATCGTATCCAATGTAGGATCTCCTTCAATTGTAGATTGTTCTGACGGTTCAGGCTCTCATCCATGCACCGATAAAAATTTCGGGTCAAACTCCCTGAATGACACCCTAGGAAGAGCCACCTCCCAGGACTCGTTCGATAACGGGAAAGATCTTTACGAGACCTGCTTCGGTCCTTGACATTCTATAAACCAGGAATAAAATAGAGTCTATATCGCCTTTTTCAAGGCGATATCAGGCTTTTATGAAACTCCGACTGATAACGATTTGCTTATTATTCTTTCAAATATACTGCACGAAAGATAAAGACAATACCCAACAACTCCTTGCCACTGCAGCCATTGTAGATCTGGTTACAAGTCCGTTTACAAGGATCACTCCAAAGCCTGGAACATTTACTACCCAGGTGGATCATGGAGCCACGCCTTACACTTATACGGCAACCTTTGATCCGAAATGTAGTGGGACTGAAGGAAATGTGGATTTTTACTTCTTTAGAAAAACTGTAGCAGCGAATAATAAAAAACTTCTGATCAATTTTATGGGAGGAGGAGCTTGTTGGGACAATGCGAATTGTTTCGGAAGTAATACCGTCACTTATTTTAATCAGTTGAATGTAATCCCAGATTTTGCCTTAGACCTCATATTCAAGGGAGTCATAGACCAATCCGTGGCCGAGAACCCATTCAGGGATTATGATATTATTTTTGTGCCGTATTGTACCGGAGATCTACATATAGGAAGTAAGGACAAAACTTATACAAGTGGGACCATCAAACACCACGGTTATGATAATGTGATCTCTGTTCTGAAATTTATCCAAAGTTCTTATCCTCAACTGGACCGAGTTTTCGTGACCGGCCAGAGCGCGGGAGGTTACGGAGCTATATTAAATTATCCGATTATTAGAGAAACCGTAACCACAATAGATTCAGGTGCTCAAGTAAGAATGTTATCTGATGCTTCCAATGCAGTTGTGCCTACTGCCGCCTACGCCTTAAGTAATCCTGCGTTTTTTCCATTATTAGAAAGTTCTTGGGGAGTAGAAACAAATGGGATCGGAAGCGGAACCGGCTTTTCTAATTCGAATCTTCCGATTTGGGTGAATGGGATCAGCGCAAATTATACAACCGGTGGCTCACCTTCTATCAATGACTTCTTCAAAAAAGTAGCTACTGAATATCCAGGAGATGTTTTAGGGCAGTACACTGCATTATTCGATGGTAACCAAAGATTTTTTTATCATACGATGGGACAGATCAATAAGATCAATAATTCGGTTTTAACTTATTCGACTGCAACTACTCCTGATCCTTACCAAGCAGGAAAATCATATTCTGTCATTTACGGAGACAGCGACGGAAGTTCAGTCCCGGATGGAAGTTCTTCCAGTTCCAATGATTATACTACTTGTGATTGGTCCAAGCAGGCAGTTTCTAAAATGAAAGACGCGGCTACCAAAACCAACTATAGATATTATATTGGCCCTGGAGATGTTCATACGATCACTACTTATAATGATATGTATTCTTTAAATAGTGGAGGAGTTAATTTCGCCACATGGCTGAATACTTTGGCGAATGGAGCAAGCCCTCCGGCAAACGTTCAATGTAATGATTCTTCAGGATCTTGCGTGAATACGAATCTATTCGACAGCACAATCAATGGAAATTTTGGAGCGGCGATTTCGGACCAAGCTTATGGCTCTAATCCTAGATTGGATCTATATACTACCTGCGGAGAAGCGGCAGGAATAGGTCTTTAATATATTAGAAGGAAGAGATCCCTTCTTTAAAATTTACCCCGGACTGATTTAGGATTTCCTCATATAGATCCTTTGTTTCCTGATCGAAACATACGAAGATCAACTTCCTTGGGAACTGATCCTTATGCTCCAAAACAGTTCGGATCGCAATAGGGGCAGCCAATTCTTTTGGATAAGCATAAATCCCAGTGCTAATGCTTGGAACAGCAATCGATTCAAATGCACGATCCGAAGACAATTGTAGAACGTTCTTATAACAGGTTTCTAATAGAGAGGCTTCTTGATAATCTCCTCCCTTCCAAACAGGGCCGACTGCATGTATCACATACTTGGTAGGAAGTTGCCCTCCAGAAGTAAGAACACATTGACCAGTAGGAAGACCGTTCGGATATTTTTTGATCTTTAATATCCTGGATTCTTCCATGATCTTTGGGCCGCCCACCCTATGAATGGCACCGTCTACACCACCACCTCCTGCCAAGGAAGAATTGGCAGCATTTACTATCGCATCCGTTTGAATGGACGTGATATCACCTTTCCAAACAAAAATTTCCATCGACATTTAAAGAGACCAAAAACAATCCCCTTGCAAGTAGAATTTGTATTTTATTTTTATAATTCGTTTAATAATATAAAAATATATTGGCGGTTTGGCGAGAGAGGATAGGCCAAATACGGTAGTTCAGTAAAATTTTAGAATAAAATAATGGTTATTTTATAAAAGAGAGGGCTTGGCGAAGGTTCGGAGATACGATTGCATTTGCGAGCATGGGCGCAAGTTCGCACATGCGAACTGATTTTTCATCTTGCTTGACAACTATAATAATTTTTCAACCGGTCTCCCCGCCCCAATTTGTTGCAATCCATTCTAAAACAATTACCATTGGTTAGAACTCCTACAAATTTATTAAGTTCTAACTAGAGGGATCAGAAATGGAAAAAGACTTTTGGTTAAGTAGATGGAAAGAAAACAATATCCCTTTTCACGAAAGCGAAACAAACCCGCTTCTATTCAAATATTTTAAAGAACTTTCTTTGGCAAAAGATAGCCGCATTTTTATTCCATTATGCGGAAAAACATTGGATATAGCCTGGCTTCTTTCGAATGGATACAGAGTTGCGGGCGCGGAACTCGTCGAAATGGCAATCCAACAGCTATTCCAAGAATTAGGAGTAGAGCCGAAAATTTCCAAATTAGGTAAACTGATCCTGTATAGCGCGCCAGGTATTGATATTTTTGTAGGAGATATATTCGATTTATCTAAAGAAGTTTTGGGCCCTGTGGATGCTGTATATGATAGAGCTGCATTAGTGGCCCTTCCCCAAGAAACTAGAATTCGTTATTCTGTACATTTAACTCAAATCACGAATAGAGCTCCTCAACTACTGATTACATTCGAATATGACCAAACCAAAATGGCAGGTCCTCCTTTTTCTATCCCGACAGAAGAAGTTAACTTACATTATAAAAGTATATTTACTTTAAAGAATCTTTTAAGTCAGGAAATGGCAGGGGGATTAAAAGGGCATTCTGCAAAAGAGAATGTTTGGAAATTATCTTAAGAGAGGATAATGCTCGCATATAAAACATGCGAGCATTCAAAAATTGATCCTTATTGGATTTCTTTTCGCTTAGATTGGGCGATTACAAGAATGATAGGAAGTAATATCTCAGGAGTTAAATAACCGATCCAAAGTTCGGGAGGCTCAGGTAATCCAACGATAGAGATAGAATATATTCTTCCAAGCGCAGCAATAAATATACCCAAAGCAATCAGATAAACTAGAGTTTTTTGGATACGAATCGTATAAGCTGCCCAAAAACAAATCAATCCCATCGAAAAATAGATTCCGGCCATGAATCTATGTATATTATCCAACCTGGCGCTAACGCTAGGTTCTCCTAAATACATTTGTAAACTTCCGCCAAAAATTGCGATGGCTGCTGCTAAAAATAAACAGATCTGGACTACGCGGGTACTGATCGATACGGATTGATTTGTTTGCATAATTCTCACAATCGGATCGAATCAATCTCGATCCGTAAAGTGTTAAATTCCTTTTAATAATAGATCGATTGTTTTGGAGAGAACCGCTCTAATATCATCCTTCGCATCTTCACCCGGAAGAACCTTATGATTCCATATTTTCAAACCGAATCGGATGAAAAAATTATCTAAAAACTCGGTTTCTATATGAGTCTTCATAGTTGTTCTGGAAGAATCTCTGTCCCATCGTAGTACGATACTTGTTCCTTTTCCATTATTTGCTTTTACTAGAGTTTCCGTGAACTCATAGATAATGGACTGTAAATTTCCAGGAATGAATATATTGATCGCCCAAGAAGGTGCGAAATATCCGAAAGCACCACTCACATCGAACTCTTCTATTTTGGTTAATTTTAGATTCAAAATACCGGAAGTAGCAGTGTTGGAGAATCTTCCTAATAGCTGAACATCGTTGTTTTCGAGCATTAAACCGTAAAGGTTCGCTTCTAAACTTGCTTTCACGACGAAAGGAAATTCCGAAAGAGAACTAAGCGTAAAGGCTTCCTGAGGATAAAAATTTCCCTTAGTATCATAAGGAATCACTTTGCCGTTTAATGTGAAAAACTTGAAGCGGATCTCTCTCGTTTTGGATTCGATCGCAAATTCCGCCAAAGACCTTCCGGAAACATTGGTAATTCTTAATTTAATAAAACCTAAATATTTGATATCATCCAAATAATCGCCTAGATCCGGATAATCTCTCATCAAGGTTTGTTCAATATTCCCTTCGAATGCAAAAGCAGTAACTCCAGGAAGTTTCCCGTCTTGTTGGACCTTCAACAGGGAATCCAAACCGAAATAATAACCCATAAATTTTGCAAGCGCAGGAAATGATTCAGTGAAATCGTTGATTGCCTTTCTAGCTTCTGGGTCTTTAATTTTTTTGAAAGAAGTGGTCTCCGGTGCGTTGATAGATTTCAGATTATTCGCATCCAGAAAATGTAATCCGGAATCCATAGCACTCAATCCATGTTTATGAGTGAATGGTCCCATATGAGTTAGAACATCCAGATTTCCTGAGTAGGAATTCCCACCGTAAGTAGGATTAGGATTATGTTTTAAGGCAAACTCAGCAGTAAAGTCACCGAAACTAGGGATCGGAACTTCTTTCATACGTATGGTTTCAAGACTTACTTTATACCCGTCGTTAGCAAATCTTCCCCTATAGGTAACATAATGTTGCCCGTTCTCATCCTTATTCATGTATTCAGAATTAAAAAGATTTTTTAATTCGAATCTTTCCAAGGAACGGTCCAGGTATTTATGAAAACCTTCCGCTCTTCCGTCGTACTTGTTTTTGATGATTGCAGTTTTCAAAAATTGGAAGAACTGTCTGGAGATATTTCTTCCATCCGGACCGATAGAATCCGGAATTTGTTTCAAAGAAAACGCTGCGGATAAGGACAGTGCTGATCCACTGATCGCAAGCATTAGGATCAATAAACGGAGTAGCAGTTTCCCGGATGTTTTTTCTCTTTCTATTTTTTGTTTCAGAAGGCTCATTACCGCCTCTCCCTTTTTATAACGTTCGTATTATATAAAGCCAGGGGGCTTGATCTCCGACATTAGTCGTCATTCCGGTACTGTCAAGTCTATAGCAATCGCTACAATAATCTAAACCGGGGTAAATCAGATAACTAACAGTTGTTTCACTAAGGTAAATTCTATTTCGTATACGTAAGATAGATTTTGTATAGAGAAGAAGAAAAAATCATCCCCTAGGAAATAAATTCTCCTGACAGACTTCAATCTTCTCATTTAGTAAGTGGAAGCGTTCTAATTTGCTCGATTTAAATTGCGTTCTATGTTACACTCCCCGGCCGGAGTGTTTTCATGAAATGGTATTTACGACTAAGTCTAAAATCTAAACTTGCGATCTTATTCTCTTCTGTATTAATTCCTTTTTTAATTATATTGGCGCTTTCTCTCATCAATTCCGCTTCTAGAATCAAGGACATAGAAAGTATCCGAAACGATAGATTAATTCCGTTAAAACAGTTAAAAACAATCTCTGACCATTATGCAATTTCAATCGTAGACTGTGTTCATAAGACAAGAAGTGGTGCCTTCACATACGAAGAAGGGATACAAAACCTTGACAAGGCAATGAAAGATATCAAGTCGGAATGGAATACTTATCTCCAAACATACTTGGTCCCAGAAGAAACCGTCCTTATCGAAAAATTAAAACCCTTATTTGAAGAAGCAGATAAGAGTGTAGAAGAAGCGAGAGCTCTTATGATCGCTAAAGACAAACTAGGTTTGGGAGATTTTGCGGACAATAAGATGTATTCTAAGATAGATCCGGTAGCAGGCAATATCGAAAAGTTGATCTCGGTCCAGCTTATGATCTCCGAAAGGATTTATCAAAGAGCGGAGACTGAGTATGCGTTTAGTCTGGCACTTTTCCTTTTTATCTCAGCGATCACTCTTGCATATATCCTATACGCCTCCATTAAATTTTCGATCCGACTTGTAAAGGGATTGAATCGAGTAAGGAATTCCATTCGAGATGCGGATTTTAGTAATCCGATAGAAGTAGAAGAAGATATTTTAAATCTAGACGAACTTTACCTTCTATCTTTGGTATTCCGAAATTTTCAAAGTAAGGTCAAGGAGATGCTTTCATCGATCCTTACTTTTTCGGAATCTATCTTAGTCGCCGCGGAACAACTTTCTAAATCCAGTGACTATCTTTCCGAAAATGCCCAGACCGAATCAGCTTCAGTAGAACAAATTTCCGCATCTGTCGAAGAGATTAGTGCAGGTATGGAACAGGTAACTACAAATGCAGAAGGTCAGTATAAGTTGATACTTTCTTTCTCCGGAGAAATGAAAGAGTTAGACGGTCTGATCACTCAGGTAGGAGATTCAGTTTCTGATTCTTTAGGAAAAATTTCGGATATGTATTCCAAAACGGAAGCCGGTAAAAAAACGATGGGGAGCCTCTCCGAGAGTATGATAAAAATCGAATCAAGTTCGGGAGAAATGAGATCCATCACCGCTATCATCCAAGAGATTTCCGAAAAAGTAAACCTTCTCGCATTAAACGCTGCGATAGAAGCCGCAAGAGCAGGAGAACATGGAAAAGGATTTGCGGTAGTTGCAACCGAGATCACAAGGCTCGCAGAACAGACCGATCAAAGTACTAAAACAATCGAAAGTCTGATCCGAACCAGTAATCAGGAAATTGAATCAGGCAAAAACTTCGTGGATAGTTGTGTGAAAGTTTATGCGGAAATCCTAGAAGGCCTTTCCTTTATAAAACTTTCTTCTGATAATATAGTCTCTACAATGAAGGTCCAACAAGAGAAGAAGTCGACGATCATCACTGCCGTCAATGAAGTGGATTCCAAATCGGAAGAGATCCGAACCTCCGTTAAAGAACAAAAGGTGGCGATAGCTGAAACTGCAAATGCAGTTTCGAATATTTCTGTAACTGTCCAGAATAGTGCTGCAAACTCGGAAGAGATCGCAGGAAGTGCAACCGGACTTTTAAATATCGCAAAAAGTTTAAGAGATACTATGAGCTTCTTAAAAGCTTAAACGTTATCAGGACCTTCGGTGGTTTTCTTCTCAGTGCGAACCAAATAATAAGTCGGATATTGTAAAAAGATATCCGAGGTAAGCATAAAGAAGAAGATCACGATCAATAAGACTTGCCCGAATATAGAAACCATCATTTCTTCCGAATTAGAAATAAGAGAAACCAAAAGATCCGGAACAAACATGATCACGAAAGGTGTCCATGCTGCGACTATATAATCGGAACGTTTGACTACGTTCGGTAATTCTTTCAATCCTTGGATTAAACTTAATTTTGCAAAAAGTGCAGGCAGGATCAGGTGAAGAATAAGTCCTAATACGAATGCAAATATCAGATAGAATCTGACGAATTCTGCAGGAAGAGGAGTGCTTGGCTCAGTACTTTGTTTCTTTAGAAACTCCTGTAATTGTGTTCCTAAAAGAGGTTCTATCAATCTAGCTACGATCAAAAAGAAAAGTATCAAAAATAAAGCTAAGGTAAGTAAGAATATAAAGTATTTGGGAAACTCTATAGGCTTTTCCGGGTCCATTCCGGATCGGATCACAAATCCGTTTACCACATAAGTTCCGAATAATCCTAAAATGATCAGAACTCCGCCCAACGCAACCGCTCCTCCTGCTTGCATTGCAGGAATTGCACTAAATACTAATAAAAATAAAACGGATCGGACAAGTACGATGAATCGAATTTGTCCTCTGGAAAGTACGTACTGTAAGTATTCTTTAAACATCAGCTATCTATCTGTTAGGATTTAAGAACCGGATACGATAGCAAGCAAAGTTCGTTTCTGGAATAATTAAGGAGAGATCACAAATCGGATCGGATTTCCTTTCCTGTCTTCCAGATCTTCTAAACTTCGGTTAATGTCCTCTAATTTCCTCACATCCGTAATCGATCTACTTAGGTTCAGTTTTCCCTGCACATAAAGATCTATCAATTCAGGGATGGCCCTTCTGTCCGAACCATAAGAACCTGCAACAGTGATCTGTTTTTCAATGATGGAGAATGGGATAGAAAACTTCAAGGGTTCTCTTCCTATTCCTACCAGGACCATTCTTCCTCCAGGATTCATTGCGCGAAGTGACTCTTCTATATTTGTCATCCTTCCTGAAAAGTCTGCGAGAAGATCCACTCCTCCTTTGCAAATTTCCTTTAAGGTTTTACCCGGATTTTTGATTTCTCTTAAATTTACTACTTCGTCTGCACCGTAAGCTCTAGCATTTTCTAAGGCGCCATTGTCCACATCCAAAGCGATTACTTTACCTTTGGTAAGAGCCCTCGCAATTACTACTCCATGAATTCCAAGTCCACCACATCCGAAAACGGCAACATTGTCTCCGTCTTGTATCTTTCCTCTAAACTTGATAGCGTTATAAGGTGTGGAAACTGCGTCGGCCAAGATCGCTCCTTGTTCAAAAGGAACCGAATCAGGCAAGGGATAAAGATAACGTTCTTCTACTATATTATATTCTGCAAAACTACCTTCTCTATCAAAACCGAATACTCCGATCTCTTTGCAAAGATTTTCTCTTCCCGCAAGACAATGAGCGCATACACCGCAGCTAGTTCCTGCAGCGATCACTACTCTATCCCCTTTTTTTATACGAGTGACTTTTTCTCCCACTTCTTCCACTACACCGGAAGCTTCATGTCCAGGGATTTGAGGATAATGTTTACACTTTAAGGTTCCATGTAATACTAAATGTAGATCCGAACCGCAGATTCCGCAAGCTTTGATCCTTACCTTAGCTTGTTCTGGTCCAAGTTGAGGGATAGGAACCTCTTTGATGATCAAATTTCTTTTTCCGGATTCTAATACTGCGGCCTTCATCGTGAACTCCTCGACGGAAATGAGATTATAAACTGGCAGGAATCGGTCAAGGGATTTGAAGAAGAATTTCGGACTTCTTCCCTTTCAGTTCGGGAGCAAAACAAATACACTGTTCGTTACAGTCTTATCTCGAATTTCGTCCTTGTTAGAGAACTTTAAGATTTTTCCATGGTAGTTGAAAAGATAATATAAACAGATGACTGCGGAAGACATTTATAAACATATCAAAGCCAGCCAGAATGGACAAGACTGGCATCATAAGAACTGTTTCGGTTGTGGACCGGAAAATAAAAGAGGCTTACACGCAAGCTTTCCTTTTCATGAACCAAGTGGAGAAGTCCGTTTCGCTTGGACCATTGAAAAAGATTTTGAAGGAGCTCCCGGTTATGCCCATGGAGGAGCGCTCGCTACTCTATTGGACGAAGCACAAGGTGTTTTATGTTTTCATTTAGGTCATTTCGTGATGACCGACCAATTGTATATGCGTTATTATAAGGCATGCCCTTTGGGAGAGGAATTAGAGGTCCGCTGCTGGGTCACCATGGTCAGACGCAGAAGACTTTACACGAAAGGAACTGTACATCTGAAAAAGACGGGGGAACTTCTTCTTTCCTCTAAAGCCCGTTGGTATGATATGCCTGATCGAGTTTTTTCAAGAATGTTCCAGGGCACCGCGTTTCCTGTGGATATCATCCTGAAAGTTTTAGAAGAGAACCAAAAACGAGGAAAAGAAATCAGGAAACGACTCAAAAAAGAGAAACTGAAATCCGAGTAAGTTTATTTTTTGCTCGCATTAATCCGATTCAAGTTCGATTCTATGCTCCGTCAATCTTTGCATTTAGGAGTGTAGAATGGAATCTTCTTGGCAGGTCTTTGCGGTCGTTTCAGTAATTCTATTTTTAAAATTACTTTCCACTTCCATCGTTCAAGGTTTGGTCAGGATCAAAACCAAAACATTCCGCTGGAAAGAAGATGCAGAATTTTTCACAAATTCATTTCCGGCCACTGACGATCATACGATAGTCGCAACTGCAAACGGGGTATTCAGGAACGATCTGGAGAATATTCCAATTTTCTTATTCTTACTGATTGGATATATCCACACATATAGCTGGCATGAGGGAGCAATCATCTATTCCGGAATATTTATAGCATCCAGGATACTTCATGCGATTTTCTATTTTCTTCATAAACAACCTTGGAGAAATATAGTATACGATTTGGGAATTTTGAGCATGCTCCTTCTATCCGGACATATCATTCATTCTGTATTTTTTGCCTGATCTCTAAAATTCTTTGCAAAAATGAAAAGGATTTACTCCAAAAGAATTCCAGTGAGAGTCTAAAAATTATCGCCCATATCATATCCGGATCTTTCCGGCCGAATCATAGGAGAATCATTTGATCGAATTATACACTGCGGGGACGCCTAACGGAAAAAAAGCTTCCATCATGCTGGAAGAATTAGGGATCCCTTATACAGTACATCCAATCGACTTCAGCAAATTAGAACAAAAAGAAGAATGGTATTTAAAAATTAACCCGAATGGCAGAATACCCGCCATCGTAGATAAAGAAAATGGGGATTTTCCAGTTTTTGAATCGGGAGCCATTCTGATCTATCTCGCAGAAAAATACGGAAAATTTTTACCTAAAGACCCGAAAGAAAGATCCATCGCTATACAGTGGCTCATGTTCCAAATGGGTGGAGTCGGCCCAATGCAAGGCCAGGCAAATCATTTCGTTAAGTTTGCACCGGAAAAAATTCCTTATGCAATGAACCGTTATGTGGATGAAACAAAACGTCTATATTCCGTTTTAGAAAGACGACTTAAAGAATCGGAATACCTTGCCGGAAGCGAATTGAGTATCGCAGATATCGCCACTTGGCCTTGGGTCAAAGCAAGATCCTATATTGATCTTTCCTTGGATGATTATCCAAAACTAAAAGTATGGGAAGAAAAACTGGGAGCAAGACCAGCTTTCATCAAAGGAAGCGAAGTTCCTAAAAAATCCTAAAGTAGAAAAGCCGCTTTCTAAAGAGAGCGGCTTTTTAATATTTAAGCGTGCTTATCTATCGCTGCCCCAATCGCTGCAGATACAAATAAGATCTGCACATAACGAAGACCGATCTGAACAAAATAATCACTCACACTCATTCCGCTTAAAGGAAGAAGGATCACAAAATCCAAGATCCAATTCTCGATCAGCCAAATCGCTCCGATAAATAGAAAGGTTTTAAACGCAGGCCTTGGGACTCTTTTAGAAAGTAGAAATAGAAGATAAGAACCTGTTGCAGTTCCTACAAGAAGCATGACCGTTTTGAAAGTGAACATATCCACCAGAAGTTTTCTTTCCGGGGAGAAGAAGCCCATAGCCACCACAAAAGGTACTAACCAAACCAAAAAACCGAAACTAAGCACTCTAACCAAAATGTTTTTCATTCAGGAACCTATATATGTTTTCTTTAAAGAGTAAACTGATCTTTGGAAGGACGGAAATAAAAAATTAAAAATTAGAAATCCGTCTAAATCAGAATTTTTTCCGCCAAAGGCAGATGGACCCTGAATGTGGTCCTTCCTGGAGAAGAATCAAAATCTATTTTTCCTTGGTGTCTTTCCACAATCTTTCTACATATATCCAGGCCCAGACCGCTTCCTTCTCCTTTTTCCTTCGTAGTAAAGAATGGTTCAAAAATCCTATCCTGAATTTCTTTTGGAACACCAGGGCCATTGTCGGTAACCGAAACGATGAGATAATCATCTTTGATATGGGATTCCAAATCCAATCTGCCTTGGTAAGAGATCGCTTGGAATGCATTATTGATCAAATTAGCCCAAACCTGAGTCAACTGGTCTGCTTGTCCCTTTACAAGTGAATTGTCTGCAAAATTCCTGCGGATCTCAACTCCTTGTTTTACTTTATTATAATATAGCGTAAGAACAAGATCCATTTGTTCACGGATATCGATCAAACTAATACCTGTATGATCCTGATACACGTAGGTTTTTAAAGCACGAATTACTCTCGCAGCTTTGGAGGCGGCTTCTCTGACAACATTACTGTATCTTAAAATTCCAGAGAGATTATAAGCATTTGCAACTAAGGTAGGAAATTTTTCTTTATGAATTCCTTGCACTAAATCCGGGATATCTTCTATTTTTATTCCTAATTCAGCCAAATTTTCAGACAAAAACTCTGAAGATGGAAATCCAAGATTTTGTAATGTTTCACGGATGATCTTTCTGTTTTTCCTTTCTTCGGAAGAATCATAAAAATCGGGGAATATACTTCCTTTGGTGAAAATTTTCTTCCAAGTTTCTCTTTCTTGAGTATCCAAGTCTGCAAATTCACAGAGCAATTTTTCCCAATCTTCGCGAAACACACTTTGAATTCCTTCGTTGGAGGAAATGATCGCACCTAAAGGAGTATTCACTTCATGAGCTATACCTGCGATCAATTGTCCGAGCACTGCCATCTTCTCGGATTGGACTAGCTGTGCCTGAGTAGACTTTAATTCTTCTAATGTTAACAATAGATCTCTATTTGTATTTTCTAAATATGTATTTGTCGCCTTTAGTTCTTCCGTCCTTAGAACTACTTTTTGCTCTAAATCTTCGTTTAATTTTCGAATCTCTTCTTCCGCTCTTTTTCTTCCGGAAATATCTCTTACAATCGCTTGTAATAAGGCTTTTCCGTTCAGAGTAACGGAAGTTAAGGTCACCTCCGCATCAAAATTTGTTCTGTCTTTTCTGCAATGTAACCAATCAAAAGTTTGTGTTTTCCCTGCAAAGGCTGCCTGTATTTTTTGGAATGCTTTTTGAGAAGAAGGAACGCCATCCGGTTGTGTCTCTGGAGAAAAATCCACGGGAGAAGCACCTATAATGTCTTCTCTTTTACAACCGAACATCTCTTCTGTCTTAGGATTACATTCCAAAAAGACCCGATCGTCCATAAGAAAGATTGCCTCTCCTGCAGATTCGAATAATGTTTTAAATTTGACCTCGTTTTCTTCTAATGCTTCTTGCGCGATACGAATGTCCGAAAGTGTTACTGCTAATTTCTCTTCTGTTTTTTTTCTTTCTGTCAGATCCTCGAAGATTAAAGTAACACCAAAAACACCTGAATTATCAAAAAGAGGATTCACTCTAATTCGAACCTGCAATGTGAGTCCACTGACTGTAGTATTATAAGGCCCTTCGTAATCGGAAGCTTCTCCGCTTAAACCCTTGCCGATCAATGAGGAAACTCTTGTGTCTTTTAGATCGGAATAAGAAAGCCCGATGATCTTATCTCTACCTGCTCTTAGAAAACGTAGAGTAGAATCGTTTGCTTCTATAATTTTCCCCTGCCTATCGAAGATCATGAGTCCGATAGGGGATTGTTCGAATATATCACGATATACGTTTTCGTTCTTAGGTCCGCTCATAAAGATCTGGAAAAAAAAATTCGAAAGCTCGCACAACTCTGTACGGGCAATTTTTCACATCAACCTAATAATTAGGGCGAGGCAGGAAGGATAACGTAGAATGTCGTACCTTCTTCCGAACTTACAAATCGGATTGCTCCTCCATGTTCTTCTGCCACATTTTTGCAAATGTCTAGACCAAGTCCGGTACCTTCTCCAGGAGACTTAGTAGTGAAGAATGGATCAAAAATCCTATCTTTGATCTCGGTAGGAACTCCACTTCCAGTATCCTGGACCGAAATTTCCCAGAACTCGCCTTTTCGTTCCGCATCTACGAATATTCTACCCGAATAATTCATGGCATGTAACGCGTTTGTGATCAGATTAGTCCATATCAGGTATAATCTTTCCGGATCTCCCAATACCTTTGCGGACTCTGGGATATTGATATCCACGATCACCTTATTTTTCATTTTAGAATAATATAATGTGATAATATTTTCTATCTGTTCCTTAGGGGAGACAGATTCCGAGTGAGGTTTCCAATCTCCTTCTCCTGAAGCATAACTTTTTAATGCTTGGATTACTCTAGAGGCTTTAATAGAAGCTTCCAAGATTAGCTGGCTAGATCTGGAAATACTGGAAAGTGCAGATGCATTACTTACGATCATCCATCCTCTTTCTCCTTTCGGGATCTTCCCCACTAATTCCGAAACCTGATCGGGAGAAATCCCCAGATCAGTTAAAGCATCCGCCATCACCAGGGAGTTTTCTATGCCTGATTCTTTCAGAATGATTTCCGATTTTTTTCTTTTAGATCTTTCTTCTTTGGAATCGAAATCGGAATTAACTGTTCCACCATTCTTGAATAAGATACCCCAAAATTCTCTTTCTTCTTTGTTAAAACTAGAATAATCTTTTAGGAGTTTTTCCCAGGGTTCGCTCAGAATAGAACGTATTCCTTCAGTGGATGAACGAATTGCGCCTAACGGAGTATTTAATTCATGTGCAATTCCCGCAATCAGTCTTCCCAAGACAGCCATTTTCTCTGATCTGACCAAATTCTCCTGGGTTTTCTTGAGTTCTTCCATTGCCGATCTAAGTTTATCATTGGCAGTCACTAAATACGTATTAGTAGATCTTAATTCTTCGGTTCTTTCCGCGACCGTGACCTCTAATTCTTTATTCGCATTTCGGATCACAAGTTCTGCAGTTGCCAAATCTGCCACGAGTAAACTTTGCCTCAGGCTCGCGATCACTACCATTACACCTGCAGAAAACCAAATCACTAACCGAATGATCTCCGGAAGGCCCGGTAGAGTTAAAGAAAGGATGATTGCAGCGGAACAAACAATCACTTCCAACAAGGGAAGAATTCTCAAGAGTCCACTTTCTGTTCCGGATTCTCTTTCCATCTCTCCATCAGGTGCCCAAGTCAAGGTGCCGTACCCTAAAAGTAAAAGACTAGCTGAAAATCCTGCATTAGTTAAGGTTCCATCTTCCGGAACAACTATCAAAAATATAGAATTCCATTGTAACCAACTGATTCCCATTCCTGCGAGTCCGATTATTAAACATAAAAAGGAAAAGTCCGCCTTTAAACGTAAGGAAGGTTTCATCAAAGCACCGATGCATGCAGCGGAAAGCGTGAATACAGGATAAACCGACAAGGTTAATAACTGGAACCAGGGCCTATCTTCCTTTTTAGAAAGATATAATACTAGGGTGACTGCAAGAACTGCGATCGCAAGTCCCAAGGCATCCATCACTGCCACCTTCATTCTGTTAGCTGGAACTCTATCCTTTAAAAATCGAGCAAACCCTATTGCGAAAAATGGCCCTAACCATGGATAGAATAGATCGCTTGGAGCAGGAAAACTATAGAACTTGGAAATTGCTTGGATATCCCAAACGACTTGGCCAATAAAATAAGAAAGAAGCCCTAGGAAAAACCAGAATCTAAATCTTTTAATTTCTCCTTCGGAGGATTTATAACCGAACCAAGCAGTGATCGTAGCGATTGCGATAGACGAAGTCCAATGTATATTATCGTAAATCCGTAATAATTCCGTTTCATCCGTGAAATATATGAGAAGAAATAGTACTAGAACGAATGCCGATCCTAAGTATATGGATAGAAATCCTAAATTTCTATCCTTTGAGGAACGAATCTCTAGTGTAGATACTAAGGAATTCATGCGGATTAGCGGGGCAAAATCTTATACCTTTAAACATCTAAGTCCACACTTTTTTATTTCCAAAAGGCTGCACCTTGCTGTTGGAAGTTCTACAAACGTTTTACAACAAACTTCTTATCATTAGAACAAGTTTGGATTTAATATAAGGTTCGCGCACTTTTATCCGGAATATGAGGAAGGAAATTTAAACTCACAGGAATATATCTACCTCTTACCCAACGAAACATACTCACAGAACTATTCCAGATCCAAGGCATCCATGTAAAAACATCTTCGTCTTGTTTGAGTATCCTTTTCAAGGTTAAGGAAATAGGAGTACCTGAAGTAAAGATAAATGTCCTTTCTGAATTAGAAGGCTGAAAATATGTATCACAAGCCAGATCCACTCTGGATTGAAAGTTTTTAAAAGTTTCAATCCCTGGCGGAGTGAAGTCTCCTTTTCTCCAAACGGATAAGATCTCCTCAGTCAGTTTAAAAAACAAAGCAGCAGATCGAACCCCACCTTTTAATCTAACTTTAGAAAATTGTAATAAGGATCTTTGAAATTCGGGTCTGGTCCCGGAAAGATATTCAGCGTATTTTTTCCATAACTCGGAAGGAAATTCATTCCAATTTGCATCGAAAGAATGAAAATCAACATCCGTATTGAGATCGGAACGAACTGTATGGATCCCCTTCATAAAAAATTCTGCAGTTTCTTTATGCCTTCTCATTGTCCCGGAGATAATCTTATCCGGAAAATCCCCATTAGAAGCCATATACTTTCCAAGGGCAAAGGCTTGTTCTTTACCCTTATCGGTCAATAGATCGTAATCTTCTCCCGTGGAGTTCGCCTGTCCGTGGCGAATCAGATATATTACGGACATGTTTAGGATTCCGTAGTGAATCTAGGATTTACGATCTCAACTTTTTCGATTACGGATTCTTTTATATGTTTCCAGTATTCCGTATCTTCCAAAGATTTTTTTTCCTTTCGGATAATATCTCTCAGCTCTTCATTCCAAGTAGAAGTAAGACTCTTCTTTTCATTCCAAGTTTTAGGGAACTCTGATTTTTTTTTGAGTAAAGAAGCAAGCCTGGTAAGTTCTTTGTCTATAGATTCTTCTCCGGAACGTATTTCCCTGGAGATTACTCCGAGCATATTCCAACTTACTAATGTTTTATATGCGAGAAGGTCCTTGTCCCTAAACTCAGGTAGGACTTCCTTCATCAGAAAATCCTGGATCGCTTCCAATAATTCCGTGGCGCTTGGTTTATCCTGCATTATGATTTCCTTATTTTATGGACTCTTCAATGAGTCGCATTGCCTCGTATTCCATCTCACAGGCCCTTCTTCCTATGGATGCGAGTTCTATTCCTTTATCTTTTCCGGAAAGATGACGTTCTGCTTGGCCGATACAACCGATTGCCCAGCGAAGATTCCCCATCACTTCCCAATATCTGATTTTGATAGGATCCAGTTTTACACCGGAAGCCTTTTCGTAGATCTCATAAAACTCGGAACGATCTGCGAAACCACCTGCTTCTTTATTCAGTTTTCCGAATCTCCAATCTCTCATACATAACCATGTCAGATCTTCGTGACGATCTCCCCAATGAGCAAATTCCCAATCCACAATTCCTTGTAGACCTTCCGAATTCACCATGAAGTTTCCCGTTCTAAAATCTCCGTGAATCAGAACGACTGCATCACTTTCCGGAGCATTCTTCTCTAACCAATTCAAAATGATTTCCATAGCGGGATAAGCTCCTTCCATGGATTCCAATTGAGAACGTAATGCTTGGACAGATCCTTGGGCCACCGTTTTGCCGCTTACATGTTGCCCAAGATTCAAAACTTCTTTTAGTTTTTCATCCTTACATTTTTCAGGAGTCACTGAATGGATACTCGCAAGATTTTCTGCAAGTTCTTGTGTGATCTGTTTACGGACCTTATTTAAACTTGGATCTTTTACTACGAATCTTCCCGTAGCTTTACCTTGGATCCTTTTCATAAAGTAGAATGGATTGCCAGTAACTGAGTTATCAGATTCAAGCCAAAATGGTTCAGGAGTTTTAACACCTGCTTCGAATGCCATTCTACAAACCTTGAACTCGTTGATCCTAGACAAAGAAGCGAGTAAAGAAGCTCCCTTATCGGTTCTATATACTGTTTGGTATTGACCTGATTCAGGACCACCATTCACTTTAATGTCTGCGGAAAAATTTTCCTGGCAGGCTCCTCCCGAAAGAGAAACCATATTAGCGATTTCTACTGTTCCTTGGAGCCTTTTTCCTAAATATGATTCCAGCCTTTCCTTCAATTCGGAATCTTTCACGATTAGAAGCTCTCCTTTCCGGATATTAAATTCCTGCCGATCACCATCTTATGGGTTTCGGTTGGACCGTCAGCGATCCTTGCGGCCCTCGCATCTCTATAAAATAATTCTAATTTAAGATAACGGCTAAAACCATGAGATCCACAGATCTGGATTGCCCTATCAATACATTTGTTCAATGTTTCACTGACCTGCCACTTAGCTAAAGAAACGGCCTGTCTTGCATCCCCACCTTTACGAAGAATGTCGGCAGCCTTTAACGTAAGTAAAAAACCTGATTCTATTTCTAAAGAAGATTCAGCAAACATCCATTGGATACCTTGGTGATCGGCTAATTTTCCGCCGAATAATTCTCTTTTGATCGCGTATTCTCTTGCAATCTCCATAGATCTTCTGGCAAGTCCGATCCATCTCATACAATGTGTAAGTCTTGCAGGCCCTAGTCTTTCTTGGGAAAGTCGGAAACCTTCTCCTATTTTTCCGAGTACTTGTGACTCATGAACTTTTACATTTTCAAATTTTAATTCACAGTGCCCGCCTGGACCATGTGAACCTAAAACCCCGATTTCCTGCACCATTGTATAGCCTGGCGCATCGGTAGGAACTAAGAACATAGAAGTTCTTCTGAAACTATCATTCACCTTGGACATCACGATCAAGAAAGAAGCACCATTCGCCCCGGTGCAGTACCATTTATGGCCGTTAAGAATATAGTGATCTCCGTCTTTCACCGCGTTAGTCGAAAGAGTAGTAGGATCCGAACCCGCGCCTGGAGGAGGCTCTGTCATTGCAAACCCCGAGCGGATTTTTCCTTCAACAAGAGGATGATAATACTTCTTCTTTTGTTCTTCGTTTGCGGCTAAATGAAGAAGATGCATATTCCCCTCATCGGGAGCGTCGCAGTTGCAAAGATAAGGAGCGATAGGAGAACGTCCCAACTCGCTGAATACAAGTGCGGTTCCAACTAAGTCCAGTCCTAATCCGCCTTCCGATTTAGGAAGATGAGCGGTCCATAATCCTCTTTTTTTGGCTTCTTCTCTTAACTTTTGAACGATAGTCTCCGGCATTCTACCATGATCGTAATCGTAATGATCTTCGGCTGGGATGGCGATCTCATCCACGAATGCCTTTGCTTTTCCCCTGATTTCGTCTAATTCCTTAGGTATGGATAAATCCATGATATATTCAATTTTCCTTATTTATTCTTTTATTAATTCAGGAGGAAGTTTGAACTTTCCTATCCTGTCGTTATGAAGACTCCCTAAATAGATATACTCCCCTTTTCTTTTCACGGAAGTGATCTCTTTTAGATGTTTTCCTTTCGGCTCCTGGAAACTTGCTTCTACTATTCCGTTTTCATCCAGAACGACTGCGAAACCGTACGGTTGAGGCTTAGGCCAAAGGAATTTAGGTAGTTTAGCTACAATTGATTTTGTCCAAGGACGAGGATGTAGGATTTTATCCACCATATTATTCCGAACGGTGAATAACGCTAGATAGAAATGCCCTTTACGATCCGAGGAAATATTATCCGGAAACCCTGGAAGATTTTCCGCCCAGATCTCGCTTGTTCCAGCCTTAGGCCCTTTGATCCAATATCTATGGATCCTATATTTATAAGTTTCGTTTAATACTAAAAAGTCCTCATTTTTAGAAAGTGCCACTCCATTCGGAAAGAAAAGATCCTTCATTAGGGTTGTTGTCTTTTTAGTATGAGGATCGTATTTTAATAAACGACCGTGAGGAACCGACTCCATTAGATCATACAGATATTCTGCAGAACCGTATTTATCACTCGCATCTGAAAAGTAGATCGTTCCATCTTTAGCAACATCTAGATCGTCTGTGAATTTGAAAGGAATACCTTCTGATTCAGTACTAAGAACTTCTACCTTCCCGTCTTTGCTGATCTTTAATAACCCTTTGATCGCATCCGCAACTATTATGGAACCGTCTCCTAATAATTTCATTCCAAGAGGTCGGCCCCCCGTGAATGCGTGTGCCTTCATTTCTCCATCTTTGGAGATAAGATACACTTTGCCATCTTCACTCGCAGAATAGATATTACCTTCGTCGTCGGGTTCGATATCTTCTGGACCATGTATCTTTCCGAGTGCGATTAGTTCTGCGGATTCCAAGGCTTTGTTTTCCTGGAAGCCACCAATCAAACCTGTATCGATAGGAGGTTGGTAGGCAATTGGTTTAATAGGAGAAGGTTTGAGTGCAAAACCTATTATAAAAATGATAATGAACGCTGCAGAGAGCAGGAGGATTTTTTTCGTGTTCACGATTCCCTCCTTAGGGAAAACGAATGAGACGCTACTCACGAAGGTCGGGCAGTCAACGTAAAATTCTGAGGTTCCCGCCTTCTTACCAGAATAATTGATTGCGGCTCCCAACCAATCGCCGATATCGTACATGAGGACTGAAAACTTTTCCAGTCCGTTTTAGCATGAAGATCTCCGAAGATATGGTAAACAAACACGGCCTCCGCTTTAAGGAATCCGCTGTTATTTTCGATGAGAACGAACCTGCAGATCAAATGTATCTGATCCTTTCCGGAAAAGTAGGGATCCATAAAAAAGTAAAAGAAGCATTCAAACTTCTTATAGAACTAAAAGAAGGGGATATGTTCGGTGAGATGGCACTGGTGGATCGCAAACCCAGAAGCGCAAGAGCCATCGCAAAAACCGACGTATTATTATTTGCGATCACCGAGAGCGTGTTCTATAACCTAATCCAGACCAATCCTTCTTTTTCTTTAAAGATGGTTAAAATGCTTTCTTCCAGATTAAGAGAGACCAACCAAACCATAGCTAGTCTTTTAAAAGGAGACAGGAAGAATATTGTAACTTCTGCGCTCATTACTTTCGCACAAACGAGAGGAGAGCAAGAAGATGGACAATACAAAGTACATTTGGCGGCATTTATGAAATGGGCCATCTTAAGAGTTGGATTAGAACATACGGATCTTGTATCCGCGATCAATCTTTTGGTAAAAGATAAGATGGTCGAACAACCTAAAAACGATCCCAGCCATATAATGATACGGGACACGTTTTTTAAATACACATTGGACCAGTAATTCTTGGCTGAGCAAAGCTTACCGGCCAAACAAAACAGGCTCGATTATTTAGACAATCTCAGATCCTTCGCATTATTATTAGGATTAGCATTCCATGTGGCGATCGTATATGCCGCAATCATCATATATCCATTACGGAATGATGATAGATCAATCGCGTTCGACGTATTCGGGGAATGGGTACACCTTTTCAGGATGCCGATGTTCTTCGTACTCTCCGGATATTTTACGGAGAGGATTTATCTTTCTAAAACATTAAAAGAATTCTTAAGATTAAGGGCATTAAGGATCATTCTTCCTTTGATCCCAGGGATCATATTATTCGCACCGATGCAATATTATGTGAACGCATTACAAGAAGGCTATCAAGGGAACTATTTCACATTTTTATGGGAAGAATTCTTACTTAAAAATCCAGCCCCTTCTCACCTTTGGTTCATTCTATATTTAGCATTATATACATTTTTATATTTAGGTGTCCGGCCCGTAATCTCCAGGATCGGAAAATTTTTACTTCCTTCTTCCAGATATGGAGAAGAAGGATCCGAAAAAAGACCGAGCATAAAATGGGAAACATTACTGATCGCTGGAATTTGGTGCACAATATGGACCTGCGGTATTAATTACTTTTTCCTAAAAGACCAAAAATACCTGAACATAGAGCCGGTACAATTCATATACGATTTCAGCTTCTTCTTATTCGGAAGTTTTTTGATCGGGAAAGAAAGTACGATCTTAAAAGGGAAAACAAATCGTCTCGAGATCATCCTACTCGGATTTTTAGCCTTTATATTTTTCGGATTATTCTATTGGGTAAGCACAATCGATCCATATTGGTCTTATTTCGGATATACCGGATTCGGAATGAGAATACTTCACATTTTTCTAAAATGTTTGGGTGGTTGGATCTGGATCGCGTTTTTTATCCGGCTCTTCCAATTATTCTTTAACAAAACAGGAAAGCTCAGTTCTTATTTAAGAGAATCCAGTTTGCCAGTGTATTTAATCCATCATCCTATTTCTCTTGGGGTCGGATTTTTGGTAGTAGGCACAGGTCTTTCTATTTGGATCAAATTTTCACTTCATATCTTCTTTGTATACGCTCTGACTTTTTTAGTGTATCATTTCATTATTCGAGATTCTAATTTTTGGCTGACTGTACTTGGAAATAAAGGGATCAGCTTCAAGAGAAATAAATAAGATAGCCGAAATCGCCGATTTTCTGTCAGATCCTCTTGGATTGTCCTTTTCAAATATCCGCGTTTTCTCTTCGGCTTCTACTTATAAAGACTATCGAATCTAGTAACTCTACGAATAGAAATTTATTTACTTACGGGTCATAATTTTCCTACAAAGGCAAGGAAATCATGAACCTCAATCGAAAAACTTGGATCTATATTCTTTTATTCTACACGATAGGACTTGTAGGTTGTACGAAAGACAATAACAGCACAGATCCTTTAATGTATTTGGTCGTCCTTAATGGACTTCCTGTTGCAGATATCGTATTTGAAAAAGGTTTTCCCGGCTCAGACAATACTCTTACTACAAATAATTTCACAGGAGTTGCGGGGGATTATTCGATTACGATAGGTGGAGAAGCAGCCACTGGGATCAATCTTCCCGGAGATGGAAGTTTAGAATTTATTATGCCTACGATCTCAGGGATCACTGAGAACACAACTGTTCCATTGGTGGTTACCAAAAATGGAAATCCATTACTTTCTAAAACCGTAAGATACAGGCCGATTATAGACTTTACTATAGGAGCACCGGATAGTTATGGCAGACTCATCAGTGCCGCAGATAAAAACAGTTACCTCAAGATTACGTTAGGAAGCACAGGAGATGTTCTTTTTAATATATTCGGATATGTCGGAGCCAATCTAAATTTATACTATTATAGCAGTCCTACAGGTTCCAAGACCACGATCGTAGAAAATGAAAAAACGGGAGCCCAATTTAAAAAAGTAAATCTAGCCAGTGGAACTTATATTATAGAAATCAGATATTCTGGCGGCGTATTTCCTGCAAGTTACAGAACCAATATCGCAAACGGTCAAATTCAGGCAACCTCGGTTTCCAACCAGATGGACTATGCCAGATGTTACGATACTTTAGGAGGAGGAACTACGTACGTAGGTGCTTCATACGATTGTAACGGCTTAAACGGAGGCTCATTTACTCGTAGTGGAAGATGTACTTACCCTACCGATGGCGGAATTACAACCAGAAGTTATTATACCAGCGGAACTGGGTTTGGAGGATTCGACCCTTGGTATGCGCAAACCACTTGCACCCAGCCTGGCTATGGATCTTATAATGAATACGAAGCTATTTATGAATTTAACTAAGGAAAAGTCCTTCATAATTTTATAATATTTCTGCGGGTTCGGAAAATTTTAAGGATTGCCATTGGTGATATATTCTCCAAAATCCGAGAAGATGTCCGTCCGAACCCGTCCTAAAATATTTTTGATAGACGATCATCCAATCGTTCGTTCCGGATTAGAATCCGAGCTCAAGGCTTCCGGTGATTATGAATACTCAGGCTCTGCCTCTTCTATAAAAGAAGGCACCAAAATGATGAGCTTCACCAGACCGGACTTGCTGATCTGTGATGTTTCTCTCCAGGATGAAAATGGGATCAAAGAGTTAGATTCTATTCGTAAAAAATTTCCAGATATGAAGATCGTATTTTTGACAATGCATAGGGATTGGTCCTATTTGCAGGATGCTATCTCCGCTGGTGCAGATGGATATATTCTCAAAAGTGATTCCATGGAATCTATCATGGCCTCCATTAAAAAAGTATTAAACAGAGGTAAGGTATTTCCCGGAGAGATCGCGAATTTCAGCTATGACGAAAAACATATTAGAGAAGTTGCCGAGATCGTTAAAAAACTCACCAAAAGAGAAAGCCAGATCTTGAACTTTCTATCCAAAGGAAAATTAAATAGAGAGATCGCAGAGGAATTAAAACTAAGCGTTAGAACGGTTGAGGCTCATAGAGCATCCATTTTCAAAAAGTTAGAAGTGGACAATATGGTTGAATTGACCAGAGTCTTAGTTCAACTCAAGTCTTTAGACACGGACTAAGAACGAATAAGTATCGTAAATCTAGTCCCCTTACCTTCTTCCGAAGAAACAAGTATCTCTCCGCCGTGTGCGGATACAATTTTACGAATGATAGAAAGTCCAAGTCCTGTTCCGTAAGGTTTTTTACTTCCGAAACCTGAATCGAAAATATATTTTTCCATATCCTTACTGAAACCTTCTCCATTATCTTCGAAGATCAGATAAACAACATTCTCCTCTTTTTCTATTCTGATAGAGAAGGTCCCCTTTTCATCGGTAGCTTCTGCAGCATTTTTCGCCAAATTAAAGATCAACCTACGGATACGAAGTGGATCCAGACGAATATTTCCTTTTGCATTTATCTTAGAGACCAGTTTCATCTTAGTAGATTGGAAGAAGGTCCCTAAATCTTCGAAAATTCCCTTAAAATAGGTTTTTATATCCACGTTCTGCAGATCCAAAATAATCCTATTTTTAGAAAAATCTAATATATCCAAGGTAAGATTTGTAAGCGCATCCACCTCCTTCTCCGCTTGAAAAAGAAGACTAGTTTTGGATTTACCTTTTTGAGATCGTATATTTTTCAAATTTTGACGGATCATCGCGATTGGATGTCCGAGATCATGAACGATCTCTGCCGAAAGTTCTCCTATAATAGCAAGCTTCTCTCTATCTTGCCTTGCAATATTACGCACGGAAAATGCAAGTGCATCTGCGATCCCTCTAACCCAATCCACTTGAGAATCATCCGAATAACCTTCAAAAGGAAGATCGAAGATCAATTTGTAAAGTTGCTCATCCTGAGTAGAAACGATCAGTCTATTATTTTGAATCACTGGCTCAGCAAGTGAAGAAGGTTCCAAACCCAGAAGATCCTGCACATCATACTTATAAACTTCTACAGTTTCCAAGCCGCCCCCGGAAGAAATAGAGTATCTTTTCCAAACTGAAGAATTGGGTTCTTCTAAATAGACAAAGACTGTTTGTTCTTTTCTGTCTTCATGAAGCATCTTTAAAGCGGTGTCCGCAGCCTTATCATAAGAAGAAGATTGCATAATCTCCCTAGTAGAGAACACCAAAGATTTCATTTTCGTTGCCAATGTATCAGAACGTCTAAATGCTTCTGAGAAAATTTTAGAGATTAAAATGGAATATGCAAGAATCAATGCAACTTCTCCATATTGGATCAAATACGTACTCTTCCAAAATCCTAAAAAGAACATAATATCGTTTAAAGTACATAAGCTGATTACTATATAGCCTGCAAATAGAATGACTCCCCCCTCTATTCTTCTTTTCAAACCTATTAAAAGAAGGACTAACCAAATAGGCATTGTGACCAAAGGCATATATAATGCTATTGGGAGAAGTGTAAGTGTATAATATGTGTTCGGAAAAAATAATACGATAATGACGCTTATATAGTAAGGAGCACAGAAGTATTGGCCGAACCTTCTCCAAAAATCCGTTTTACAGTACCTATATAAAAAAGCATATAGTGTCGGCCCAGAAGCATATACACTAATATATTCCAGACGATTAGGAAGCTCCCAGGAAATTCCCTGCAAAAATTCATAAGCAAGCCTGGAATCACCATTTGTCATAGATCGGATCATGATCAGGAAACAATGAAATGCGAATAATAAGTGGGCGGATTCGTTCCTTCTAAAAAAATAAAAGAATACATTATAAAAAGACATTGTGGCTGCGATAAGCACCAAGGCCCATTCTAAGTCCCGACGTTTCTTTACGTCCTGCAAAACATTTTCCAATTCTCCCAGCTGTATGGAATTCCAAACTCCTCCCCATCTGTTTTGAAAATTAGAAACATGAAATACCAACTCCAGATTTTCCGAATCCGGGATTAGAGGAATTTTTAACTCATACTTTGCCTTGGATTCGGATTTGGATTTTCCGAGAGTTCCAACACTTGCTATCTTCTTTCCGTTCGCATAAAGTATATAAGAAGTTCCCAGATCAGGGATCTTGAGAACTAAGGCCTGTCTCCTTTCCCCCAATTTTAATTTAAGCCGATAGGTAGCATAACCATGACCTGCAATATCAGGATCTTTAGAAAAATTTTCTGTCCAAACAGAAGGAACAGTTACGAACTTTTTTTTGGATTTAAATATTGGATCGGAGAAGTTACCTGGAGAAATAAATTCTTCCCAATAAAATTCCCACTCCCCATCTAATGGAATGATCTTACCGTTTTGAAAAGAATGTTTACTTAGATCCAGAAATCCATTCTTCGCAGAAGAATGTTCCGAACCCGATCCGATAAGACTGCAGTGAAAAAGAAAAGAAGAGATTAGGAGGGTAAAGCAGGTTGTTTTTCCGAATCTCACGCGGCAAATCTATGGTGAATCTTGAAATCCGTAAATGCAAAACCTGTCTGTTATTCTAAAAATCCCTTGCCAGAGAATCTCGAATAAAAATCATGTCTCTTACCGGGCCTGTAGCTCAGCTGGTTAGAGCACACGCTTGATAAGCGTGGGGTCATAAGTTCAAATCTTATCAGGCCCAGGTAAAACGGTTTAGATAGAGTGGAAAGTCGGACTTCCGACAAACTTCTAAACCGTGAAAAAGTTTCCACTCATCCCTGAAACAAGGGGCGTTAGCTCAGCTGGGAGAGCATCTGATTTGCATTCAGAAGGTCATCGGTTCGATCCCGATACGCTCCAATGTTCTTTATTCCCTTCCCGTATTTTTTTTCCAAGAATTGATATCCGCTTTTTTCAATAGGATAAAGTTTTCGATCTCTTTCACATTCTTCGTAGAGAATACATAAATTTTAGCTCCAGGACATTCTTCTTTATGCGCCCCTGGACCGAAAGTTTTTGATAAAACGTCCTCATCTAATTCATTTAAGATCGCAAAAGAATAATTCCTATCAAGCTGATACCATCTAAACGTATTTTGCCAAGGCCGGATGTTTAGATCAGGTTCGTAATAATCCGAGACTAATCCTATTTTAGAAAAATTTCGAACGGGAGCAGAAGTCCAAAAACCTCCCATACCTCTTTGCCAATGATTCTTTCTTCCTAAATCATCTAAACAAGATATCCAATCCGGATAGTATTCGATCTTTAGAGGTTTATTTTGAATGATATAAGAAGTTAAATAACTTCCTCCATAGATAATAATGAAGAAGGTAATTATCTTTAAGGTTCTTCCTTTGATCAGAATACACAAAAGCCCAAATAAGCTTGGAACCAAAATTCCTAAATAACGAAATGGGACTTTTTCAGGTAGGGTATCTTCTGAAACATAAGCGATTAAAATAAGGAAGAACGGTAAGATAACTCCGGAAAATAAATAAAATAGATCCAAGTTCAAGGACTGCTCATCGTCTTTTCTGAATTTTCTTAAACCAAAAAATAAAACGACAGACCCGAAGGATAGGATCCAAAGTATTCCGGTGATTGAACTGAAAAGAATAGATAAACTATTCCAAAAAGAAGGATCAAGGATCAGTTTAAAATTTCCGAATATACTTTTTTCAAAATATCGATATGGAAAGAATACTGTATTATTTTTAACGAGTAAAGAATAAGTTTTAACTCCTAAAAACAGACCTAAAACAATCGGGATCCATTTCATCAAATCTGGAATCAAAAGTTTTGGTTCCTTAACTATCCTACTCGACTTCGTAAATAATTCATACAAAAGAACAGGGATCAAAAAAGAAGGCAGAAATAATGGGTCCGAAAGAACTGCTATAAATATAAGTAAAAACTCCAGTGCATAATAAGCCTTGTTCTTTTTAAGAGTAAAAAATAGAGCCCAAGAAATCGGAAGCAAACACCAAGTTCCTGTATGGAACCCAGGAAGAAACAGAGGCAGGAAACGACTCTGTAAAATAAAAAGCCCACCTAGAACAAACCAAATAGAGATCCTATAAAGAAAACTAATATTAGATTCTTTCGGAAGGAATCGTTTAAATAGAATATTCCAGGAAAGGAACAAAAATGTCCATTGTAAGATCGTGTACCCCAGATGAACGATTTCGATGGAAGCGTTGATCGGAATTGCAAGTAGCCTAAGTAGAAAATATAAAAGTAGATCAGGAAATAAATAAAACGCAGGAGTCCAGGTCCAGTCCCTCAATCCATAGAATACGTTACCTTCTTCGTATCCTTTAATAAGCTCCGAAAATACATTTGCAAAAAATAAAGAATCAGTGGAATAGAACGATCTTGCTGTTGATTCAGAACCGGAGATACTCCCTAAACTGATAAGAAAAATTGAAAAGGAGATAAGAAGTAAGGATAGTTTTATTTCCTTACGATCCAATAACTGATCCATTAAACTCACTTCAGAAAGACTCCTTATCTAAATTGGACGGTCAAGCGGATTCTAATCAGAAAAAGACTGGATATAATCCTGCTTAAAGGAAGAATTCGGATCATGAAACTTTCCTTCTATAGATCCTTTCTAATTTCGGCAATTTCCCTAATATTCTTCACTATCTCCTGCGACGATATACGACGTCTGTTGGTAGCCAATGTAGATGACATGGCAAAATACAAAGCGGAAGGAAAAGAATCCGGCTTGGTCGCAGTCTTCAATCAAAACGATGAAAAAAGGAAAAAGATCAAAATCAGTCTTACTACGATCGGAAAAGGATTCGAACAACCTGTAGATCTACTCATGATCCCTGGACCAGATATCTTTTTAGTCGCGGAAAAAACAGGAGCCTTAAAATGGTTGGACCCAAAAGACGGAAGTTCAGGTATATTACTAAAACTTGATGGAATTTCCACAGATTCTGAGCAGGGACTTTTAGGCGTAGTATTACATCCCGAATTTCCTGAAAAACCCCTTCTATATTTGAACTATGTTGCAAAGAAGAATGGAGAGACCAGCAGAGTTTCCGAATGGACTATAGATCTTCCCAAGGATCCCAAAAAGGCTAAACTTTCTAAAGAAAGGATCTTGATGGAGGTCAAACAACCCTACGGAAATCATAACGCAGGGCAATTGGCATTCGGAAAAGACGGCATGCTATATATCGCTTGGGGAGACGGAGGATGGATGGGAGATCCGAAAGGTAACGGACAAAATCCTTCCACATTCTTAGGCTCTGTCCTGAGAATTGATGTAAACTCAAAAGATCCGGGCAAAGAATATTCAGTTCCAAAAGATAATCCTTTCTTAAAAGATCCTGCATTCAAACCGGAAACATTCGCTTACGGTTTTAGGAATCCATGGAGATATTCTTTCGATCCTTCCGGAAGATTGATCATCGCAGATGTAGGTCAAGATCTATTCGAAGAAGTTGATATAGTAGAAGCAGGAAAAAATTACGGTTGGAACAAAATGGAAGCAACTCATTGTTTCGAGCCTAAAACAGACTGTGATAAAAAAGGATTAACAGATCCGATTTACGAATATGGTAGAGAAGACGGAAGTTCAATCACAGGAGGTTATGTAGTCACTAATGATCGAATCTCAGACTTGCATGGCAAATATGTATTCGGGGATTTTGTATCCGGAAGGATCTGGGCAATCGATCTTCCTAAAGATGGAAGTCCTGCAAAAGAAGCATATTCCTTAGGAAAATGGCCCGTATTAATTTCCAGTTTTGGAAAAGATGCAAGGGGTTCTGTTTATATCGCGGATTTCGGAGCAGGACAAATCCTAAGGATAGATCCGGGTAAATAATGTATACACCGGAACATTTTAAATTAGAAAATCTTGATATAATCCATGAAATCATCGGCAAATACCCATTTGCCGTTTTCATTTCAACAACCGGAGAAGGACTTGAGGCAACTCACCTCCCTCTCCTTCTTTCCGAAAATAAATCCAGTTTAGTCGGTCATATGGCTTCCGGAAATCCACTCTTACAAGAGAACTCACAGGTTTTATGTGTATTTCATGGCCCTCATGCCTATATTTCCCCTAGTTGGTATGAGTCGGAGCAAACGGTTCCGACTTGGAATTATATCTCAGTGCATGTGAAGGGCATATTCCGTCTTTTAGATAAGGATCAAACCGAAAAAGTACTACAAGATTCTATTCAATATTTCGAGTCAGAAAATTCCGGATATAACTATCAATCTCCTAAACCAGAGATCAGAAATTCCCTTTTAGGCAAAATAAAAGGATTCGAGATCTATAATCTAAGCTACGAAGCAAAATTAAAACTCAGCCAAAACCATTCTTTAGAAAGAAGAAAAAGAGTGATAGATACTTTAGAACTTTCTAAACAAGACCAAGATATCGAATTGGCGGAATGGATGAGAATGATAAACGATATCCAAAAATTTTAATATCTGGAAGTAGAAAATTTCCAAAGATCGATCTTGCCTCGGTTTTCCTTTACAAACTCCAGACTCTTTTGGGGATTTTCAAAGGTATAGATAGGGATTTTCTCGCAATAAGAAACCGAAACTGGCTCTCCCAATTTTTCTCTTACGATTTTTTCATCCACACCATCTATAATCGCAAAAGTATAAGCTGGGTTTTCTCTTTCGAACCAGTTTAAATTATTCTGCCAATAGAATAACATTAGATCATAAAGATAATCATCCGGCTCTAAAGCTTTTTTAGAAAAGATCCTCATTGGCCTTACATACCAAAAACTTGCAATCCCTCTCTTCCAATTATACCTTTCCGCAAGCTCATCTAAACAGGCAACCTTTGCAGGGTAATAAGTTAGTCCCAAACCTTTGGAATAAGAAGAATAAATCCCTAAAAGGATCCCCATAGAGAATAAAACACCCAATATGGATTTTGCGACCGGAATATCAGAAATTTTTAAAATACAAATTATCCCAATCCCTAAAAATCCCAGAAGTATCTCTCCAAAATATCTATCGATCCCTTGGATACCAGCTCCTCCAGTTAGGCCGAAAATAAATCCATATACCAAAAAAACGAACGGAACTATAATCCCGAGAATTAAGAAAAGATAGGCCGGTTTATTTAAATTTGTTTTTTCTTCATTCTTGGATAAAAACCTTAAAAATCCAAAAAACAAAATGATCAAAACAAGATAGATCCAATTTTCTTTAAATAAGTAATAAAAAGAATGGAAGAAGTTTTCCGTTTTCCAAGATAAGATTGCCTCCCCTATTTTTTTTGGTACGGCAGTTCCGGGAAAGAATACAAAATTGTTTTTGCGTAAAATTTGAAAAACGATTCGGGATGCTACAATTCCTAAAAAAATAGGAAAGTAAGCATATGCTATTTTTCTGATCCTATGAATGGATCTTTCTTTCAGCAGCCAATCTAAAAGATGTAATCCTAATGTAGGGATCAGGAAATAAGGAATAAAAAGTAGATCACTTAAGGAAAATAAGAACGTTATTCCGGTAACAAGAATGAAGTCTCGCTTGGAGTTACTCTCTCCCCATTGATAAAAAAACCCCCAAGCCCAACAGAGAATTGCGAGATTCCCTCCATGAAATCCCGGCAAAAACACGAACAGATCTTGTTTAAATAAAATTAATATGGTCCCTGTCAAAAAACCGAAAGTTAGAACTAAACTTACCTTTTCGTAGGAAATTTTTTCTTTTGTAAACTTCTGCAAAAGGAATATGATCCCGAACAAAAGAAAGACCCATTGGAATAAAGAATAGGATAAATGGGTCAGTTCCCAAGCACCATTCTCCAGTGATAAAAAAATGGTCCTAAGTGCAAAATACTGCACCAAATCAGGGAAAAAATATAAGGCAGGGGTCCAACCAAAACCATTCAAAGATATTAAAAAGTTTGCCCCGGGTTTTAGAAAAAGTTCCTGGTAAATTACTGAGAAAAAAAGAGAATCAGAGTTATAAAAGGAGTCAGCCAATATCGGATCAACTGCCACTCTTCCTAAGGAGATGCAGAAACCAATAAAGCCGAGCGCTACAATGATAAAAAAGAAAAATCGGTTTTTTGTATTGAATCCTTGCAAAAAATCCATCCAGCAGGAGTTTTCTTTTTAGATCAGAGCGGGCAAGCCGATTTCAAAACATCTGCAATACTTATGAGCTTATTATCCTTTGTTCCTAAATACTTTGATTGGTTAAACAACAACGCTCCTCAGGGTGAGGCGGAAAAATATCCTGAAACAAATTCAGAATTCGAGAGTTCCATTCAAGGAATCTATATCTCAGGAGATCTGACAGGCATACCTCTTCTAAAATATTCTGTACAAAGTGGTGTTTCTGCTATCCGGAACATTCTCGAAAAACCTAAAAAGAAAATAAAAGGTAACCTGGACGTTTTGATCGTAGGTGCCGGACCTTCCGGGATCGCGGCGGGAATTGAAGCGAAGAAGAATGGCCTGGATTTTCTTATCTTAGAAGCAAATCAGCCTTTTCACACAATCACAAGTTATCCAAAAGGAAAACCTATCTTTGCAGAGCCTTCTGAACTGGAAGTAGATTCTCCAATCCATATTAAAGATACAACCAAGGAAGACCTTTTAAAATCTCTGGAATCCGTATTAAAAAAATATAAACTACCTATTATAAACGGGGAGAAGGTAGAATCTATTGTTCCTTCCAAAGGATCGGAGACCGGCTTCGAAATCCAAACAGAGTCAGGGAAAAAATTCAATTCCTCTTATGTTCTACTCGCAATCGGAAAATCAGGAGATAGCAGACGTTTAGGAGTTGTAGGAGAAGAACAAGAAAACGTATTCCATAGACTGATTGACCCTAAGGATTTCCAAGGACAAAATACATTAGTTGTAGGAGGAGGAGATAGCGCTATCGAAGCCGCATTATCTTTGGTTGATGTTTCTTCTTCCGTCACTCTATCTTATAGAGAATCTGAAATTTCCAGGCCAAAAGAAGAGAATAAACTTAAATTCCAAAAAGCAGTCCAAGAAAATAAGATCCGATTTTTACCAAATTCTAATCCGGAAAAATTTGAACCTAAACAAGTTCGCCTCAAACAAGGATCCAAAACAAGAGCTGAAAAAATAGATTCTTCTTTGGTCTTAATCGGTTCAGAAGCACCAATCTCATTTCTTAAAAAATTAGGACTAAAGATCAGAAATTCATTCAATTCCAAAGAAATCCTTGGATTTGTTTCACTATTCTCATTTGCATTATTTTTATATTTCGGAAAAGCATCCTTTTATGCCGCCTTTTGGTATTCCTGGGTTGCATTAGCTTCGGGGGTAGTATTTGCAATTACTTCTATTAGATTTTTACTTTCCAAAGAAGCATTCTTTCATTGGAGATGGAGAACATTCAAAAATCTTTATTTAGTTTCCTCGGCAATTTACTTTTCAGGAGTTTATTTAAGCGCTAAATACTTAGGATTTTATTTATTCGGAAAATATCCAAGCTTTCATTATACAGTTCTATATTCTACGACCATATTATTTTTCGGGATCAGGAGGATTTGGGTCAGACCTACACAATATATCAAATTACAAACCATCACTCTTATTCTAATTCAAATCTTTCCACTTTTCTTATTGCCCGAGATCATTCTGCCTTTCTTGGGTGATAAAGGATTATTAGGGCCTTCTAATGGATTCCTGCTCACTCAGGTTTTTCCTGACGGCGCTTATTGGAAAGCATACGGATTTATTCTGGCCTGGCCTTTGAATATGGGAGTTCTATACGATGGGGGGATCACAACCTTCTGGTTAGTTTACGGATTCTTAATGAGCTTCGGGCTCATCCCTTACATAGTCTATAAATTCGGAAAAGGCGCGTATTGTGGATGGATCTGCTCCTGTGGTGGTTTGGCAGAGACCTTAGGTGACGAATATCGAAATAGAATGCCTCACGGAAAATTGGCATATAAATTAGAACATTCAGGCCAATGGATTCTGCTTATAGCTGCGATTCTTACCATCGCAAAACTGATAGGAAGTTCAGGACAATTTTTCTGGCCATTGGAATTCGGCGCAGACTCAATCAAAGTATATTATGATTTAATTGTGGACCTAGGCCTTGGAGGAGTTGTAGGAGTCGGAGCATATTTTATGTTCTCCGGTAGGATCTGGTGTAGAATGTTCTGTCCACTCTCTGCACTCATGCATATCTACGCTAAATTCAGTAAGTTCCGAATCTTCTCCGAGAAAAAAAAATGTATCTCTTGTAATATTTGTACATCTGTTTGCCACCAAGGAATCGACGTAATGAATTATGCTAATAAGGGAAGACCAATGGACAGCGTTCAATGTGTCAGATGTTCAGCTTGCGTGGTAAATTGTCCTACCCAAGTCCTTTCTTTCGGAAAATTAGAAAAGAACGGACAAGTATTGGATAGGCTGAAAGCTGTATTATAAATATTTTCGGATTTTTCTTTCCTAGGCTCCTCTAACTGGATTTTTTCTTGTCAATTTATTGTATTGAGGGACAATCCCTTGCCTATGAGTTCTTTTCTTACACATGTCCAAGATAGACTAAAAGTCTGTGGTCCCCTATCTTATAAAAATATGTTCGGAGGATTCGGAGTCTACTCCGGACCTCAAATCTTTGCGATGGTCATTAAAGACCGTTTATATTTTAGAGTAGGACAATCCAATCAGGCAGAATACGAATCTGCAGGAATGGCACCTTTCACGTATGCAGGGAAAGACGGCAAACTTGTCCGAGTCTCTTATTGGGAAGTCCCGGAAGAAATTTTAGAAGATGATGAAGACCTTGTATTTTGGTTCCGAAAATCTTTGGCAGAAGCGAATAAAGCTTCTTCTCTAAAAAAGAAAACGATTCCTAAAAAGAAATCTATCTCAAAGAAAAAGATCACAAAATCAAAAGTTTCTTCTTCCAAAAAGGCTGTTGCAAAGAAAAAAGCCGCCCGCAAAAAATCGATCAAACGTACAGTTAAGAAAGTAGCTCCTAAACGTAAGGTAGCGGCAAAAAAGAAGAAGGTCCGTTCACGTTAGAACTCCTACAAACTGAGAAATATCAATCCTCTGAGCCAAGGCTGGCAGGTAGTTTTTTCAATTTACTTTATTGAGCCGACTGTTACTCTGGAAGAATGAAATCGAGATCTTTGAAAGTCCTGGTGGCCTGCGCCTTACTTTCTATTCTCGTACCCGCTTTTAATTGTGGTCCCTTTTGCGAAATAGAAGCCGGAACTTCCGAATCTTCTCCCTGCCATCAAGATCAAAACAGAGACAGCGGACCTGTATGCGATTGGGACCTAGTTTCCGTCAAAAAGGAATTAGAAGAGTCCCGCTCTATTCTATCCTTTCCAGTCCAGGTTTTTGAACATTTCAGAATAGGTTTAGAGGATTTGGTTCACATTTCTTCCTTCTATCCTTTCCAGATCGAATTCCAAAAACTTTCCAGCTCGGAAACAATTACTCATCTTTCATTTATCAGAATTTTAATTTAGATCTCATATTATAATTTTCTTTTTTTATAATATGAGGTTATTGTGCGTTATTATATACTAGTATTCTTATCTTTTTTCGGGATATTATTCCTCCCTGCCCAGGCTTCGGAGGATGATACAGGAAAAGAATTAGATTTAAATTCAATTATGTCGATCGCGGAGAAAAATTCTCCTTTGCTCACTGCGATCCATTCCGACCTAGAAAGCCTTTTTTACAAAAGAAGACAGGAAGGCAAAACCCAGAACCCTTCCGTTTATATTGATTACGGTCAAAGAAAGGCAGCAGATGAATCTGGAGCAGAATATGCACTCCAGATAGAACAACCTGTTTATTTTCCGGGAAGGAAGGAACTCAAACAACTTTTGGTGGATAATGATTCCAAGATCAAAGAAGTCCAACAAATCGAAGCATTTAATTCTATCCGACTCAGTTCGATCAAGTTTGCCTACCGTTACTTGGTGGCAGCCGATAAGAAAAATCATGTAAAGGAAAGACTAAAAAGACTCTCTTTAATCGAAAGTTATATCAAGGCCAGGCCATTCTTCACTCCTCAGGCAAAAACCGATTTGTTTATCATAGAGACAAAAATTTTAGCTCTAAGAAAACATTTTAACGATTTAGAACTTGGAGCAGCAAAAGATTATGAATCCTTAAACTTGTATTTAAGACAAGAGTTCACTCCTAATCTAAAAATTCCTTATTTCAAATCCGGAGTAAAATTCGATCGGAAAGATTTGGAAAAAAAGGCGGTATCCCAAAACCCTTCTATCCTTGCCGCTAAAGGAGAATTGGATAAGGCTCGAACAGAACTCAGATTGGCAAACTTAGAAAAATATCCTGATTATTCTATCACTAGCCAGATCGGAGAAGATAAATCCGGGGTTGCCAACAGATTTTACGATTTTGGATTGAAGTTCAGAATCCCAGTGTGGGACCAATTCCAAAACAAGGTTGCTTCTGCTGAGACAAATATGAAGTCAAAACAAGATAGGCTAACATATCAGGAAAATTTAATACAAACCTCCTTTAACCAAGCATTTTTGGAATATGAACAATCCAAAACGAACCTAAAACTTTATGACCTGGCCCAGTTGGATCGGATTGATAGGGATCTGAACTTCGCGGATATGGAGTTCAAGCGCGGAAGGATCCAACTTATAAGTTACCTGGAGTTGGAAAACCAACTACACGAAACACATCATGCGGTTCTGGATGCCCAAATTTCACATTTGGAAAGTCTTCTGAACCTACTTTATATCACGAACGAAAAAGATATTTTAGGAGTAATGGGCAATGCTAGCCAGACTTTTGAATACCAGCCTAAATAACCCATTCTTATCCGTAGGACTGGTCTCATTTTTATTAATATTTTCATTTTATACTTTAAACGAAGTCCCGATAGATGCAGTACCAGATATTACGAATGTACAGGTGATCGTCACAACGGACACTGGTTCTTTAGATCCCGAACAAGTGGAGAAGGTGATAACTTTTCCTTTAGAAACAGAACTTTTAGGACTACCGAATCTAATAGATGTACGCTCCGTATCTAAATTCGGTTTATCTAATATATCCCTGATCTTCAAGGAAACTACGGATATCTACCAGGCAAGGGCCATGGTAGCTGAAAGAATTTCAAGCGCTAAGGAAAAACTTCCTCCAGGTGCTACTCCTACGATCGTTCCAAATACGACAGGTCTTGGAGAGATTTTCTTTTATTCGGTAGAGGCAATTCCGGATTCCGAATTAGACAAACTTCCCGAAGAGAAAAAACTTTTATTCTTAAGAACTGTTCAGGACTATGTGGTCCGCCCCCAGATCAAAGCCATGGTCCCTGGAATTGTAGAGGTAGATTCCAATGGAGGTTACGAAAAAGAAATCCATATAGATGTGGACCCTAATCGAATGAAACGTTGGGGACTCTCCATTGATCAGATCATCCGAGATATTTCTACAATAGGAGAAAGTTTCGGCGGAGGATTCATAGAGAACTCAGGAAAAATTTCGATCGTAAGAGCTTATGGACTTAAAAAAAACCTGAATGAGATCTCTGCAATTTCTGTCAGAAGGACACTTACGGGTGCTTCCGTAAAAGTTTCGGACATAGCTGATGTGAACGAACATGGAACTCCAAGATTAGGAGGAGCCAGTTCCAACGGGAAAGAAATCGTACTCGGTACAGCATTAATGCTAAAAGGAGAAAATAGTTATAAAGTAAATGAAGATCTCCATAAAGCAGTATCGAATTTAAGTCTTCCTGAAAATGTAAGAGTGAGGATCTTATTAGAAAGATCTTTTTTGATACAATCCACCATCAAAACAGTCTTAAAAAACCTGGGCGAAGGTGCAATATTAGTCATACTTACACTTTTTCTAATATTATTCAATCTAAGAGCCTCTTTGATAGTGGCATTGATCATTCCGGGTTCCATGTTACTTGCTTCGATTTGTATGAGGTTTTTCGGGATCTCTGCCAACTTAATGAGTTTAGGAGCAATAGATTTCGGATTATTAGTAGATGCCTCCATCGTAATTACGGAAAACGTTCTCTCTAAATTCGAAACGGGAAAATTTACAAACAAAGAAGAAAAACGAAAAGTCATTTTGGATTCCTCTTTGGAAGTATTGAAGCCTGTATCTTTCGGTATCTTAGTGATCATGTTAGTCTATGTTCCCATCTTAACTTTAGATGGGATCCCGGGAAGAATGTTCCGGCCCATGGCGGAAACGGTGCTTCTTGCGTTAGGGTTTAGTTTATTCTTGGCAGTTTTCCTTCTCCCTCCCCTTTTATACTTCTTTTTGGCACCAAAAAACTTAGGAGCACATAGCAAGAAGAAGGATAGTAAGATCGTAAATTGGTATGCTGAAAAATTACCTAAGATCTTGGATCAGCCTCGTAAGATCATTATATATTCTTTAATATTCTTCACAGTTACGCTTCTTATCTATTTCAGAATGGGAACAGTATTCCTTCCCAAGCTAACGGAAGGAGATCTAATGTTAGTGATCGTCCGTAATGGAAACACAGGATTAGAAGAAAGTTTAAAGGAGCAAAAAGAATTAGAACTTTTCCTTGGGCAGATGCCTGAAGTGGAAAGTGTATTTTCTAGGATAGGCACGAGCTCGGTTGCAAACGACCCAATGGGTCCATTCAATGCGGACACTTTTATCATTCTAAAAAAGGATATCTTGCCGGATCTTTTGGAAAAGAATACTTGGGAAAAATTTTTGGATAAGATAGAAACATCCGTAAAAGAAAAATTCCCGGAATCGGAACTGACCTTAAGCCAACCTTTAGAAGCCCGATTTAATGAATTATTAGAAGGAAGTAGAGCGGATATTAGTGTCAGGATCTTAGGAAAAGATCTAAACATTTTATTACAACTACAGGAAGAATTAAAAAACGCATTAGAAAAGATCCCTGGAGCAGCGGAAGTTGAATTAGATCCCATCATGGCATTAAGAAAATCGAATGTAATCGATGTGATCCCGGATAGCACAAAACTCAAATATTATAATATCTCACTACCTCTATTTAACTCCGTACTAGAAAGTTCAATGAGCGGATTTGAATTAGGAGGATTTTATGAAGAAGAAGTCAGATTCCCTATCAAGATCAGACTTTCGGAAGAACACCGGAATAGAGAATCTGAAATTGGAGATATCAATGTAGGAACGGAAGATGGAGGAACAGTACCTATCCGACTTTTAGCCTCTATCCAAAAAAGGGAGAAGGTAATGACCATCTCCAGAAATAAATCCAGAAGATTCGTAGCGGTTTCCGTGAATTTAAGAGGGAGAGATTTAGAAGGATTTTATAAAGAAGCTATCTCTGAAGTTTCTAAATTAAAGATCCCCAATGGATACTCGATTTTTTGGGGAGGACAAATAGAAAATCTTTCCCAAGCCAAACAAAAACTTTCCGTAATTGTGCCTATGACCTTATTCATGATATTTACTGTCCTATATTTAGGACTTAGATCTATCAAACAGGCCTTATTAGTATTCTTCTGTGTTCCATTCGCATTAACCGGCGGAATCTGGTTCCTATATTTAAGAGGAATGGATTTAAGTGTATCGGCATTCGTAGGCTGCATCGCTCTTTCAGGAATCGCGGTCTTGAATGGACTGGTAAAATTATATACAATCGATCGGATCAGAGCTGAGAGTAAACTCGGCGTAAGAGAAGCTGTATTAGAAGGTGCAGTCAGTCGTATACGTCCAGTAGTCATGACTGCACTCGTCGCTTCTTTCGGATTTATTCCGATGGCATTCGGAACAGGATTAGGTGCGGAAGTCCAAAAACCTTTGGCCACAGTTGTGATCGGAGGGATTTTTTCTTCCACAATCCTAACCTTGGTATTACTGCCTGCATTCTATTATTGGTTAGAAAAGGAATAAACCTAATATACCATCCGGTTGAGATTAACAACCGCAGCCGGATGATTTTTGGGATTCTTTCTTCCTTTTAAAAGAAAACCAAAACCATATTCCTGAGACTGCAACCCCAATCACTGGGAGCAAATATCTTTCCAAATCCAAAAGATTTCCTAAAAGTTCTGCGGAGAACCAACCAAAGAGTAAAGGTGCTAAACAAGATAAACATAAGATCCCCGCGAGCAATACAGAAAGTTTGGCAAACGATTTGTGCTCGATCGGAGTTATAATCTTTTTCTGTTTAAGGTTTAGAAAAGCGGATCTAAAAAAATTGATCCCTTCTTTATTGGAAGAAATCCGGATCGTATGCCCATTCAGATTTTTTTCCAGTTTGAATTCTAAAAAAGGACAACATTGGTGTTCTTTAGAAAACCATTCCGTTAGTTCTCCTGTGGATAAAGAATGATCAAAGTAGAGTTCAAGTCCTTCTTCCTTTTCCAAAAATCCTTTGGCTTGATCTAATATTTTTTCTGAATGAGAAATATGAGATTTTCTTTCTTCGTTTGTAAATACTGTTAAATCACAGGCGATAGGAGCTTCTTTTTTTGTTAACATAGTCAACCTCCTGACTGAAAACAGGTCCAATATAAAGGTTGGAGTTAAGTCCAATGTCAATAGCAGGGATAAAAATTTTATGCAAGAAAACAGAAATTTTTTAATAGGCCGATTGGCTGAGAGGGCGGGAGTCTCAACAGATACTATCCGTTATTATGAAAAAGAAGGACTTATCCGTTCTCATAGACATACGAATAATTATAGAGTCTATTCCGAATCGGATCTTAAAAAGTTAGGTTTTATTTCGAAGGCTCAGGGATCAGGATTTACTCTCCGAGAAATAAAAGAACTTCTGTCCTTGATAGATGAAGGAAGAAGAGACTGCTCCGATTATGAAAATGTTGCTAAACAAAAGATCGACGAGATAAAATCTAAAATCAAAATTTTGGAGGAATATAAAAATTCTTTAATATCCTCGTTAGAATGTTGTAGCCCGCAAACAAAAGAATGCAAAAGTCTGCCATCTTTTATCTGCTCATAATCAATTCTCCGGTTATATCCGCTCTTAAACTATGCCGCCACAGCTTGCAGTTTTTTCTTAAGAACTGTTGCGGCCAAGGCATAACCTCCGCCTGCCCCATCTATAAAATGGACTTCTCTTTCCGTTCCTGCATGTAATAAACAAGTCATCAAAGCTCTATCAGAAATATGGATCCCAAAATTTAATTTTCCGGACTTCTCCGCTTCTTCTAAGCTGGACTCTAATTTTTTACGATCAATGGTATCTGTTGCAAATACCATCTTGAAAGTTCCGTCGAACTTCCTAAAATCGGAAGAGATGATCTGATAATTCTTTAACTTATTGAGTTTATAATGAAAGGCTTTTAAAGGAAGATTCCAACGAATCGCAAGCTCCGCGCCGTAAGTCTCGAATTTAATTTTCCATAGATACAATTTTTTTAATATACTATTTCCTTTAGAAGAAGCGGTTGCCTCCTTATTCAAAACTGAAGAAGAATGTTCTATGATCAAATTCTCTTCTCTTAAAGGATGATATTCCCTTTCAGAACCATACAAAGAATCAATCATAGATAATAATCCGGATAAAGTTTTTGCAGCTTCCGAATCGGAATCTGAATTGATCTTAACGATCAGCGAAACCATTTCTCCTTTCGGACTTTGGATATCCTTCCATCTACAGGTAAAACCGGAAAAATCGGCACGAATATTCGGAATATAAGAATTATCCGTTAAATACCTGGAATTCGGTTCCTTGATCTTAATCTCCGCATAAGCCACGCCGGTTCCACCTAAAACGGCCTGAGTATAATGTTTGGAAATCCTAAGTTTAGCCATTGTCAGACTATAACCCGCTTCATAAATATCAGAAACAGGCACAAATCCGATCCGAAGATCCATTTTAAAATAGTCTCTTACAAACTCTCTCGTATCCGCAAGAATGTCCCGGATCTCACTCAATCTAGAACCTGGAAGCAAAATGGTCACACCATCTCCACCAAAGAAAAAAGGGAACTCCATGTCCTTGAGGAGATTTGTAATCCCCATCAAAGTCAATCCCCCGGCCATATTTACATCCTTATATCTACCTTCTAAAATCGCCTCGGTAGATTTTACTATATCTGTAACGATTACAATCCAATCGTCCGGAACCTTTCTATAATGTTTACTGTCCGTAACTTCTGAAAATTGGGAAATCTCAGGAAGCTCCTTATAAAAGTTTATGGTAGAATGTGTTAGAATATTCATTAGTAGGCCTACCGAACTTTGACTGTCTATTCGTCCAAAAGGCAATGCTTTTTTCCAACTCGTAATATTTGGTTTGGGAATAGTGGATGCAAAAGCTTTTTAGAAAGGTTCGCATGGCAAAACCGCTTGGATCAGAACAAAATAGAATGAAGGCTACAGAAGAAAACGAACCTAAAATAATTACTTCTTCCTCGGATCTTCAAGATAAGATCTTGGAAAAAGGAAAGGAATTATTTCGTTTAAGCGATTCTTTCGAAGACAGTTTTTTTAGCACTTACAGATTATTCTCGAAAAGCCTTTTGTTTTTGGAAAACCGCCCTCTCCTAAAGCTGCAGGCATTTAGATTCGCGGATCTATTTCCGAGCTTGAGCAATCTCTCGTCTATCTCTCGTTATATCCGAATCTATTTTGTTGAAACTCCTACAGAACTTCCGAAATGGATCTTGCTATTTCTTTCTTTATTCTTGTCCAACCGACTCACCTCCGTATTCGTTGCATTAGGCGCTAAGATCGGGATCAGACTTACTGCAAAATTTTTTATATTAGGTAGGACCTACGGCTCTGATCGTAAAAAGATCATAGATAGATACAAAAATGGAATCTGTTCCACAATAGACATATTAGGAGAAGCCGTACTCTCCGAAAAAGAAGCAGAACGTTATATCTCTGAGTATTTACTTTTATTGGAAGAAGTTTCCAAGGATAAAGAACTTTCGAAAATACGCGACTCTCAATTTCCGGAAGAACCGACAGGAAACGTTTCCGTAAAATGTTCTTCTCTCTATTCTCAATTAGATCCACTCGCACACGAATCTTCAGTGATTCATTTAATGGAGAAGTTACGACCAATCCTTAGTTCTGCAGTTTCTAAAAATATTTTTATCAACCTAGATATGGAACAATATGAGACCAAGGATATCATAATGGATACTGCGTTTAGAATTTTCGCAGAACCGGAATTCCAAGATTATCCACATTTCGGGATCGTAGTCCAGGCATATCTGAAAGTTTCCCAAAAAGATCTACAAAGAGTGATAGAATATTCTAAAAAACGAAAATACCCTTTGACTGTTCGTTTAGTGAAAGGTGCTTACTGGGAATATGAAATGACCCAATCCGCTCAAAAAGGTTGGGAACCTCCTGTTTTTCTTATAAAATCCGAAACAGATAGGAATTATGAAGAATGTTCGGAGCTCTTATTGAAGTCCTATCCCCATATCCGACCTGCATTCGGTTCTCATAATATACGAAGCCTTTCTTCCGCATTTGTAAAAGCCTCAGAATACTCGGTCCCAGAAAACTTTTTCGAAGTACAGATGTTATACGGAATGGGAAACTCCTACAAACAGGCAATTCGTAGTTTAGGAATTTCCGTCAGAGAATATTCTCCTATCGGAGAAGTGATCCCAGGAATGGCTTATTTAGTAAGAAGGTTACTCGAAAATTCAACTAACGAAGGCTTCCTTAAGAACATCAACGCGAATAGTAAAGATAGGGAACAACTATTGTATTTGGAGAATACAAAATCAAAATGAACTTTCATAATAATTCTAATTTTCAAAATGAAACCCTAAGAGATTTTTCGAAAGAAGAAGAAAGATCCATCTTAAACAAAGGATTCGTCTCTATCAGAAACGAATTCCCAATACAAGTTTTTCCCATCATCTCCGGAAAAACGAAAAAATCCTCCCTTATAGTTCCCGCCTTAAATCCAGCAAATACATCGGAAAAAGTTGCGGATATACATTATTCCTCCATAACGGATGCAGAAGAAGCGATAAAAGACTCGGTCCAATTTTTTGAAATATGGAAAAACACAAAGCCGGAGATCAGGATTGGTTTTTTAAAAAAAACGGCAGACATTCTACGCTATAAAAAAGCAGAACTCTCTGCACTGATGTCTTTAGAAGTAGGAAAAGGGATCAAGGATATAGATGCAGAAATTGCAGAAGCAATCGACTTCTGCGAATTTTACGCTAAAGAAGCGGAACATACTTTTCAACCCAGAAAAAGAGATCTGTTGGGAGAAGAAAATATTTACACCTATATCCCCAGAGGAGTCACATTAGTCGTAGCTCCTTGGAATTTTCCTCTGGCAATCCTTTGTGGAATGACGGTAGCTCCATTAGTCGCAGGAAATCCTGTAATAATGAAACCGGCAGAACAATCTTCCGCAATCGCATTCAAACTTTTTAATATATTAATTGAGGCTGGTATCCCTTCTTCTGCACTTCATTTTTTACCGGGAAAAGGAGAAGAAATCGGAGCCTATTTAGTAAAACATCCTGAAATACATACGATCAATTTTACGGGCTCCAGAGCGGTCGGATTGGGGATGATCCGAGAGGCGGCTTCTCAAAATCTAAAATTTGTAAAAAAGGTAATCGCCGAAATGGGAGGCAAAAACGCTTTAATCGTGGACGAAGACGCAGATCTGGACGAAGCGGTGATCGCATCTATACAATCCGCATTCGGATTCCAGGGACAAAAATGTAGTGCACTTTCACGCATTATACTTTTGGAATCTAAATACGATACATTCAAAAACAGATTTATAGACGCATTACAATCTTTAAAACCCGGATTACCGGAAGATCCTTCCGTCAAAGTTGGACCGGTCATAGATTCGGAATCAAAAAAAAGATTAGATGGAATAGCATCCCAGTTCTCTTCTAAAATTTTAAGCAAACTTGAGATAACGGATAACCAAAAACATTCAGGCTATTTTGTAGAGCCTATCATTTTTGAAAGTGAAGATCCGATTTCTCCTTTGGGACAAACAGAATTTTTCGGACCTTATGTTACTTTATTCAAGGCTAAAAATTTCGAAGAGGCTATCAAAATAGCGAATAACGTAGATTATGCACTTACCGGCGGAGTTTTCTCCAGAAACCCTAAGAACATACAATATGCAAAAGAAAATTTCGAAGTCGGCAATCTTTACATCAACAGAGGGATCACCGGAGCTGTCGTAGATAGACAGCCATTCGGAGGTTATAAACTTTCCGGAGTAGGGGCAAAAGCAGGCGGCCCAGATTATCTAAAACAATTTTTAGAACCGATCAGCATAACTGAAAATACAATGAGAAGAGGGTTTATTCCGGAAACTTAGGATCTTCTTCTTTTTTTCTTGATTCTATCCGTAAGATACCCTCCAATAAGGGCCCTCGGATCCGAATATGAAGATCGTCTTATTACACGGAATGTGGTCCAGATCAGATACCCTGGACTCGGTTAAAAAAGTATTAGAACAAAAAGGCCATGAGGTCTTTGCGCCTACACTACCGTTCCATGTATTAAACACAACGCCCGATCCCTCATTGGGAAAATATAGACTCATAGACTATGTTGGATTTCTAAAACAGGAAATTCAAAATAAAGGTTGGGAAAAACCCACATTGATCGGCCACTCTATGGGAGGATGGTTGGCACAAGCATTGGCTGCAGAAGGTTTTGCATCCAGGATCGTATTGTTTGCTCCGGCAGCCCCCTCAGGAATTTTTCCATTAGGACCTTCTCCTTTATATACTTTATTAGAAGTTCCTTTTCGTTGGAAGTTTTGGGCCAAACCTTTCAAACCTACGTATCGTGGAGCAAATTTCGGTTTATTCAATCGAATTCCTAAAGATAAAAGAAAAGAATATTATGCTTCTTTAAATTATGAATCAGGTAGGGCACTTTTCGAACTTGCGTTTTGGTTTTTTGATCCTTTCAAAGGAAGTAAAATCCCTGCAGAAAAAGTAAATTGTCCAGTTCTAGTTTTAGCCGGGGAGAAGGATAGGATCATCCCGATCCGAGTTACGAAAGCAGTCGCAAGAAGATACGAAAATTCAGAATTTGTGGCTCTTCCCAATCACGCACATTGGCTTACGGACGAGCCCGGAAATGAAAAAATTTTCGAGATCATGTTCAATTGGCTGAAACAAAATAGTTAAAACGTTCAAAAAAGCCAAAAGTCATCCGTTATTAGTAAGAAATACATATTCGGAGAAATATTAATGAAAGAAGAGATAGGAACATTCGTAAAAACTGCAGTCAAAAGTTCTGCAAAAATATTTTTACTTTCTTCCATAGCGCTCTTTCTTGGATTCATTTTTAATCTTTTTTTATTGGCGTTTTGTTTTCCTGAAATGAAAAGTATCGCGTCCAATCTGGGGCCGATGCCAATCGCGAGAGCGGGAGGAATAGGAGCAGTTCTTGCATTAATCGTAATAGTCTTAGAGCTCTGGCCGATCGTTCTTTTGGTGATCGGATTTGCATTTGTATTTCCTTTTCTTTACTTCCTTGGGATCAAAAAATATCTTTTAGGAAGAGAATTAGGAAATCTGGTCTCAGAGAACAAAGCTTGGTTCACTGATAATGTTTCAAAAACACTTTCTGAAATGATCAAAAAAAGAGTTGGGTCAGAAAAGATCGATAATTGGGGTAAGTTTATCTCTTCTAAACTTAAAGATCTGCCTACATTTTTACAAGAAAAGGAAAACTTGCCAAAAGTTCTTCGTTTCATTTTGCAAACTTTCTTAAAAAAGATCGGAATCGCAGAATTTGCAGATGAAGTTGCAGCCGCTTACGAACAAAAAGGAACCCAGGATATTTCCGTTTTAGAAGAAATCATCAAGGCAAGTTTGAATAAGGCAATAGACAAACAAATGGAACCTTCTCCTCCGTTATTTTTCTATATCGTATTCGGAGCAAATTTCGGGATCTTCTTACTCGTTAAAATCCTAATATAAAAAAGTCTAGTTCGTCGTAACGATTTCCAGATAGGACGAACTAATATTTAGTCCTTTTCGGATTTCGTTTATGAAAAAATATAAACTTCTTCTTCTATCCTTAATTTTTTGCTGCTGCAGCAGTTATGAAGAAATGAATATGGAAGAAGATAAAGCCTTTCAGAAACTCAAAGAATCAGAGATATTCTACCAAGAGTATTTTATTCAAAACAAAAAAGAAGAGACTCCTGTCCATTGGATCAGCACTGGATGCAAACCGGATAAAAAGAAGGTTCTCATCTTTGTCCACGGGTCTCCGGGCAATTGGTCGAATTATCTCAGATATTTAAAAGATCCTGAATTATTAAAGGTCTATTGTATGTTTGGATTAGACCGACCAGGTTTCGGAAAATCTCCCGGCACAATCGCAGATGTGAGCGGCCAGGCGGAAAAAATTTTAGACAATCTATCAAAACTTCCTGAAATACAAAAAGGAAAAAAATCGATTTCTATATTAGGACATTCTTATGGAGGTCCAGTCGCCGCAAGAATGGCTTCCATTTCTCCTGAAAAATTTCAATATCTGTTTTTATTAGCAGCCGCTATGGATCCGGAAAAGGAAGAAATCAAATGGTATAATACGATCGCAGATACTTGGATTGCCGGCTGGATCTTACCTGAAGAATGGACCCATAGCAATTCAGAAATGTTACCCTTAAAAGAACAGTTAAAAAGTTTAGTCCCTGAATGGAAAAGGATCACGGCAAAAACAATTGTGATCCAAGGAGAAGAAGACGGTCTTGTAGATCCAAAAAATCTGGACTTTATTCAGAAAAATTTTTTGACGGAAACGAAAACTTATCTTCTTCCAAAGGAAGGACATTTTCTTCCTTGGAAAAACTACGATCTAATTCATAAATTATTAATAGAGTTCTCGAATTGATCTAAACTTCAAGGACCAGGTTTTTTCCAAGAAAAGTAGCATATTCTTCGGCTGCTTTCTTCAGTTTCTTTTTTAGATTCGCATTTAACGGTTTATAAGGATTTACTTTAAGGACAACATCTTCCTTTTTGAATTCCCTCTGCCAAATCCCGCTTACCCAACCATTAATAACCAAGGTAGGCCTGAAAAGATCATCCGCCGGAGTTAAAAGCCTTTTAGGAGGCGGATCCATACAATCTTTACGATCCGTAAAGGCCAGTAAAAACTCGTCAAACGCAGGAAGCAGAAATAATGTATCGGAATCCTTTTCTACTATATTCATTTTTTTTGGAATATAGTAAATCTGATCATCCTTTTGAAAACTGGTCAATTTAGAGCCAAAACTTTCCACACCTGCCTTCGCATCCTTTACATTCAACCCGGACCACCATACAAAATCCGCCAAGGTAGCCGGAGCCCTGGTGTCGAAATATTGTTTAGTGAGATGATAGAGCGCTTCTTCCTTTGGCTTTATAACCTTTTTGATCTTTGGGATCCACTCTTCGATCAATGTGTAGGTAAAATCTTTATCTCTTCTGGGACCGAAACAGATCAGACCTTCTAAACCTGCTCTTTGCAGAATATGAGACAATCTAGTAGTATTTGTTATAATTCCGGATTTTTCCAAAATAGAGGAGATTTCTTTTCTGGTAAGAAAGTTTTGGTTCGCAAGATTTTTAGAAAGAATAGAATAACATTTTTTTAATACTTTAGGATCTAACTCTATCTTTTTATAATGAGCTGCGTATTTGGAAATTGTGGGGGGACCCAATAAGTCCAATAACCAATAGATATCCTTAGCGGAAACCACATGTAATGTTCCTCTCAAAGGCCAAGATCGAATGATCTTTTTATCCAGAAACGCGGACTCTATATCTTCCTCATTCAAACCGGGGGCCCTAAGTCCAATGGCCCATTTAGAGGCAGCATAGTCTTGGCCTTGGATAGCAACCAAATCTTGTACCAACTTTTCAGGAGAAGAATACATAGAATTCAGAACATTCAGATGTTTCAGCCTTGTTAATGCAATATTCACGTAAGTATTATCTAATCTATAAAATATGATTTTTCGGGAATCATTTTACTATTTCCGAAAGAAAACCGACGCAAGTATCGTTATTAAATATTTCTGCAATCATCAAGACTTTTCCAAAGTCAATAGTGAAAAATACTACCTATAAAAAGTCGTAAATGGACCATAATAAAATTTATGGCGGAAGCTCTTAAGAACTTTTATGACGACAAGGTTCTCTTGGAGTTAGGAACCCTATTCTCCACAATATTATCTCATAAAAAACCGAAAAATTGGGTCCAAGAGATCAAACGTAACGATTGGAAGAAGTTAGAACTCAAACAAAGGATCAAAAGAATTGCAGAAGTATTATCGAACTCTCTTCCTAAACCTTTTCCAAAAGCAGTCTCACCTTTATTAAAAATTTCGAAAGTCCTTGAGAAAAAATTCCCGGGAACCCAAAGGTTTTATATTATCTTCTTAGGAGATATCGTAGAAATTTCGGGAATCGATTATCCGGAAGAATCCTTACATTGTATGGAGAAGATCACTCAGATCATTTCTTGTGAATTCTCCATTCGAGAATTTCTAATTCGATATCCAGATATCACTTGGAAAAAAATGTTAGAATGGTCCAAACATTCTCATCCAGGAACAAGAAGATTAGCAAGTGAAGGTTCTCGTCCGAGATTACCATGGGGGAAAGGAATTCCTGGATTAAAACAAGATCCCCAAAAAACTCTTTCCATTTTGGAAAATTTAAAAAACGATCCTGATGAAGTAGTTCGCAGAAGTGTGGCAAACCATCTGAATGATATTTCTAAAGATCATCCAGACTTAGTAATATCGCTTGCGAAAAAATGGAAGGGTATATCCGAAAATACGGACCTTCTACTAAAACATGCGCTCAGGGGTTTATTAAAGCAAGGCAACTCGGATACACTTTCTATCTTTGGGTTCCCAAAAAATAAATCCGCTAAAATTTCGAAATTGGAGCTCCTACCTAAAACCGTAGAGATTGGAAAACATCTGATCTATAAGTTCGAAATGAAATCGGAAGCGAAAGAACCCACACTTTATAGATTAGAATCCAAGATCTATTATCTAAAACCTTCGGGGAAATTTTCAGTAAAAGTATTTCAAATAGAAGAAAAAGAATTTTCTCCGAATGAAACAAAAGTTTATGAAAGAAAACAATCTTTTCAACAAATGACAACCAGAACCCATTTCCCCGGAATCCATAAATTGGAAATTATAGTGAACGGAGAAACAAAAACAAAAGCAGAATTTAAAGTTTCAAATCCTAAAACTACAAAATAACATAAACATATGAATCTACTATTACCGATAATTTTCGCGCTTCTTTCAGGACTCGCTATGTCCATACAACCAGGCATCAATTCTATATTAGGAAAAAATATAGAAAGCCCATGGCTTGCCTCTACAATTTCTTTTTTCATTGGAACCATCGCCTTAGGAATTATAACTTTCGTGTTGGGAGAGATGAAATCGACTGCATTCATAGTGCAAACAATCAAGGAACAACCTTGGTGGATCTGGATCGGAGGATTTTTAGGAGCAATCGTAGTCACTTCCTCTTTGGTTTTTGCTCCTAAGATAGGAGCCACGAGTTGGATCGCTTTATTCTTATTGGGTCAAGTTATAACTTCTATCTTATTAGAAAAATGGGGCGTATTAGGATTTCCTGAAAAACCGATTTCAATTCAAAAGATGGTCGGATTAGGATTGTTAATTGTAAGCGCTTGGTTGGTTAAAAAAGGGTAACTGAATTCCAACAAAGCACCGATTTCACTCGGAATCCGCATCCAACAATGCTGCGGTAGTGATGCGAAGGTCTTTAGTCCGGGCTTGGCCCGGATGAGCGCGAATGCGCGAAACCGTAGCAGCACGACTCCCGCGAAGCGGGAGGACCGCCCAAATAAACCATAAAAAAGATAATTAACTTTTTTTAATAATCTTCGTCGGACCAGCCAACATCATTGAGGAAGTCTTCGTAAGAACCGTCGAAAATCCGAATCGTATCGTTATCGAAGACGATCAACTTTGTTGCAACAGCCCTAAGATGCATTTCGTTGTGAGTTACCATGATAAGGGAACCTTCGAACTCATCGATCGCTTCTATCAGTGCGTCGCATGATTGCATGTCCAAGTGATTGGTAGGTTCATCCAAAAATAGAAGATGGCAAGGAGTCACCAAAATTTTTCCAAGCATCACTCTACTCTTCTCGCCACCCGAAAGAACCTTGATCTTTTTCAAAGACATATCATCGGAGAACATCAATCCACCTGCGATAGTTCTAGCGAGCCATTCGGTGCAAGACTTATCCGCACTCATAATTTCTTCAGTGACGGTCGCGTTCTCATTCAGATTCAATTTATTCGTCTGACCGAAATAACCTTCTTTCAATGCAGGATGTTTTTGGATTTTTCCGGAACTTGGTTGGAGTTCCCCAGCAAGAAGTTTCAGAAGAGTTGATTTACCCTTACCGTTTTTACCGATGATACAAATCCGATCTCTCTTACCAACACTCAGAGAAAAGTCGGAAATCAAAAAAGGTTCCTTACCAGAATAAGAGAACGAAATATTTTCCGCAGACAACATTTGACTAGCTGCGAAAGGTGCGGAATTAAAATATAATTCCAAACTTTCGATCTCTTCCAGCGCCTTCATCTCGCCTTGTTTCTCCAGTTTTTTTACCCTAGATTGAGCGCGGCTCGCGAAACTCGCCTTCGCTTTGAAACGTGCGATAAAGATCTCTTCTTGTTTTCTTTTTTTCGCCTCGTTCAAACGAGTCCTTTCATAAATTTCTTCGGCCTGATTGATCTGATTATAAAGTTTATCAGTATCACCTTGGACCTTGATCGCTTTCGTACGATGGATCGCCGCAGTATGAGTCACCACACTATCCATAAAACTTCTATCGTGAGTGACCAAAATGATCTCGCCTTCCCACTCGCGTAGAAATTCCTCAAGCCAACGAATAGTAACGATATCTAAATAGTTGTTCGGTTCGTCTAACATCAGTAAGTCGGGACCAGACACTAAAAGTTTCGCCAAATTCATCCGGATCTGATAACCACCCGAAAACTCCTCCGGGCTTCTTTCCAGATCCGCTTCCGAAAAACCCAAACCGGATAAAACTTTTTCAACCTGCCAAGTTTCGTATTCTTCACCTTCAGGAAGACCAAGCGCACATTCTTCCAACACAGTAGGCTTAGTAAATTTCAAGTGCTGCTGTAAATGTCCGATCTTATAACCCTTCGGCACGGTAATAGAACCGGAATCTGGCTCCACATTTCCCAAAATCATTTGGAACAAAGTAGACTTACCGTGGCCGTTCCGTCCTACAAGACCTAACTTTTCACCCCGATTCAAACTCAGGTTCAGATCATCGAACAACAAATTAGAAGTATAAGATTTATGAAGATTGGAAATTTTGATCATCTTTAAGTGCGCTCTATATAAACCAAAGTTTTTCAAGGGTCCAAGATTTCACCTAAAATTGACTGTAGGAATTCCAACAGATATAAGGATTAGGGCGTTCCCCGTGGGTAGGAGCTCCAACAGTAAATATTCTTAGAATCCCACGGGGTCGGGCTACTCCAGGCTTCGCGTTCCGCTTCGGACTCCTCGCGAATGCCCCGTAGGGAGCGAGCAAACCCGAGATAGCCAGAGACATTTTATCGAAGGCTCGCCAAAACTATCGGTCTTCGGCTGCGGGGTCCGCTTCGCGCCTTCCGTATCCCTAACGCTAGTTTTAAGATCAAAATGCGGCCTTCACGAAATTCGATACAATGCAAGTAATTTCTAAGTGCAAATCTTGTTGGAATTCCTACAAGATTTACGTGGAATTCGTATTGAAAGAATTAGATTTCTATGATATAGAGGCCTTGCTCTCCCACCAACCCACCTCCACCACCCAATACAGGGTGGGGCCGCTTTTGCAAATTCACCATTGCGCGAGCTTGATGTATTAATTTAAGGTAGAGCGGTTTTATCTAACTGAAAATTATAAATGCCTGATCTCCACAGGCTGGTTATGCCAATTATTATTCAAACCATCTGCATACCAGACAGGCGCTTCGATTAGCTCGTTTAGATCTGCATTATCTAGAGTAGAAATAGCAACACTTATGAAGGCACCGCCAATTTCTTTGATATAACCTTTAGAGAAAGTCCTTACTCCGCAATTTTTGCAAAAATGGTGTTTGCTACTTTTCGTATTAAATTCGTAAAAGTTAAGGCTATCTTCTCCGCTTAATAAACGAAAGGATTCAGGTTTAACGATGATAGACCAGTTTCGGACTTTTCTACAGAAGGAACAATTACATCTACCTGTACCCGCACTCAAATCCAAATCTGCTTCGTAACGAACCGCACCACAATGACAACTTCCAGAATACTTTTTAAGGCTCATAAATAACTCCTTTCAGATCTTTAAAGTGGATTAAAAACTTTCGATCCGTATATGATCAATATTACTGCTTAAATATGACAAAATCTGTCATATTTAGAAATCGGATCTAGAAAAAATTAAAAATTTCTACAATTTGAATTCATTATCTTTGATTCATATTGGCTAAATAGGAATAATCGAAAATTTAAATCGGCCTCTTACGGACCTTCTTCTTTTTAGGCTCACCGGCTCCCTTTATAAATAGAATCCAAGCTTTCTCGAAATATTTGGAACGTTTAGAATGAGAACTGAATTCCTTACTTCCCAAAAGAACTTCGTTCAGAGGATAACCCGTCATGACTTGAAGTAACTGAGCAGTCACAAATTTTGGATCCATCCGATTCAGATCCTTAGATCCTTGTGCGGAAATTACAAGATCCAAGATCCTTAGAAACGAAGGACTTTCTTCACATTGTAAGTTAGATGCGATTTTAGGGATATGTTCCGCTTCTGAAATAGTCATCCTGTAAAAGTCCACAATCTCATCTGAAACAATTAACTCTAACAGCCTTCTGCAAGATTCTTTTAAAGTTTCCAGCGGACTTTCTTTCTTACATTCTATACGAACAAGTAAGTCGAAAAATTTCCGTTTTTGAAATTCCATCACGGCTAAGAACAGATCCGTTTTGGATTCGAATCGCCTGTAAATTGTATGTTTGCCTGAGCCGCAGGCCAAAGCCACCTGCTCCATAGAAGTGGCAGTAAATCCTTGGGTCGTAAAAAGGCCTAATGCAGTATTGAGTATCCTATCGGATATGCCGTCTGACATATCCTTAGGAGGACGCCCCTTTCTGATCTGCTGGACCTTCTTCGCCATATTACTTATATGAAAATTCCTTTCGAATTGACCATAGGATCTTGTTTCATTTTGCAGGGTCAAGAAATCTTCAGAGAAACTTAGCAAAAGCCTTATTTATAAATAATTTGACACAGAAAAATCCATTCCGAATTAATGGAACGACACCGTGCCGTTCTATATTGGAGAATATATAAATGAATCCCAAAGATAAAATCATATTGGTGCTAGGAGCTACCGGGCAACAAGGAGGCGAAACTGCAAAGTATCTGCTTAAAAATCATTGGAAGGTCAGAGCTTTTACGAGAAGCCCTTCTTCCGAAAACTCATTAAAACTAAAAGAACTTGGAGCTGAAATTTTCCAAGGTGATATGCAAGACACTTCTTCCCTGGACTCTGCAATGCAAGGAGTATATGGAGTATTCAGCGTCCAACCTCCAGAATGGGAGCCAAACGATTCTACAGATACCAACGAAATTAAAGTAGGAATATCGGTCGCTGATTCAGCAAAGAAAGCAAATGTTTCGTATTTAGTTTATTCTTCTGTGATAGGAGCAGAAAGGCAATCCAGCTTTCGAACTCATAAATGGGAGGTGGAGAAATACATACATGGCTTAGGAATACCTTTCACAATTTTAAGACCTACAGGTTTTATGGAAAACTTGATCCACTCACGTTCAGGTATACCTGGCGGGCTTTTATACGAAACAGTTTCACCGGATAGTCGTATCCATATGATTTCTGTCGAAGATATAGGAGTATTTGCAGGTTTAACTTTCGAAAATCCGGAAAAATACTCGGGACGGACAATCGATCTCGTAGGAGATAGTTTAACTCCATTACAAATTGTAGATATACTTTCTATGGTTTTGGACAGAAGGATAGAATATATGAGGATCCCTTTGGAAACTGTATATTCTCATAATAAAATCCTAGGCAAATTGACCGAATGGATTAATCGAGAAGGTTATCCGAAAGTGGATCTGGATTTTCTTCGAAAGGAATATCCGGACCTTCTTGATTTTCCTAAATGGTTGGAAAAAACAGGAAAAGCAAAAATAGAAGCGGCTTCTATCAGGCCTTAATAGTTTGGCTTCCGAGCACTGTTTGCCACTTTTCGGGGGCTTAAATTCAATTTGGCCCATTCATTTTTCCAGGATTGGGATTGACCAAATCTTGTAGCAAACGTTACAGTGATTCAAAAGATAACTATTCCAGTGAGGCCGGACAAAAACTCAAGGAATAGATAGAAAGTCCGGATCGATATATAATATCTTTTTTATATTCCCTAATGAGCGGTGAAAATCCAAAGGATGGAGAAAGAAAAATCGAAAATCCAAACGATTTTATATTAGGAGAATATTATGGGCCAAGCGACATCTACAAGAGTCCAACCAAAAATACGTAAACCGAAATTCCCCTTGGAAGACATCGCCAAAGAAAGAGGTTTCGGCAAAAACATCCCATTCTTTACAGCCTTTCTTTCCAGCTTGAGTGTATTATTTCCGGAAGGGGAACGTTTCTTTATTCGTTCAGTTAAAGCATTCAGCGAAGTCGTTGATCCGGCGTTAAAAAAGGAAATAATTGGATTCGCAGGACAAGAAGCAGTCCACGGAAACGTTCATGATAAAATGAACGAAAGATTTGTGGAGATCGGATTGGATTTTCGAAGTCATGAAAAAATGTTCTGCTGGTTGTTCTTCGATATATTAGAAAAAAATATTCTAAAACTTTTTCCTGTTTGGGGAAAAAGACTCGCACTCTCTATCACTGCAGCCGCGGAACATTTCACAGCAACTCTCGGAAGATTTTTACTTTCTCTCCCCGAAAAACGTGTAGCTTGGATCGATCCGATTAGTTGGAAAGTGATCGAATGGCATGCTTTAGAAGAATTAGAGCATAAAGCCGTAGCATACGATGTATATCGCGCATCTGGCGGTGGATATTTTACTAGAATACTTGGAATGACTATCGCAGTTCAACTTCTTGGTCTTCTCGCAATCGTAGGGACAATTAGAGCATTATTCTATTTTGGTATTCCAAATCCTGCTCAAATCGTTAGGGATATTCGTTTCTTCTTTGGTGTTCCCGGTTTTGCTTGGGCCGTAATCTTCTATATTTTAGAATATTATATCCCGGGGTTCCATCCAAACGATCAAGATGATCACAAACTTCTGGAGAAGTTTGAGAAAGTGATGACCGCTCACGGATATTAATAATACAGCAAGGAGTTCGCACATGTTGGAACTCCTACGATAAAAAATAATTTAGATCTCGCTGGCCAGTCTAATCCTGGTTACGCGAGTTCTCCGCATAAAGAGTGCCAAACATCCGATCCCAAATCGAAGTATAAAATCCGAAATTATAATCTTCATTCTGGTGATGCATTGCATGGAAAGTACTAGTCGTCAATGTATTGAACAAATTAGAACGAAACAATTTGTCTGACAAAGGCTCCACTCCTAAATGGCCAATTGTTCCGAATACCACATTCAATCCCAGATAAATGCTCATTCCTAGCCAAGAGAAATCATAAAGACAAAGCACCAATAACCAAAGTGTCCCAAATCCAAGAGCCTCCAAAGGATTCAGAACGAATAGAGTCAAAGGACGAGGCCTATCATATCTATGATGAGTTCTATGAGCGAACCGATATATAAGCGGAATATGAGCAATCCTATGCAGCAAATACATACCAGCATCCATAACTAAAAGAAGGATCAGAATGTCGAATAATGCGAAAATCCCTATATCGCTACGAAATCGAATAGAACCCGTTCTCCAAAGCCAAAGCCCGACTAATGTAACGATAGTATTAAGTAGAATAGTAGAAGTTGCAAAGAGGATCTCTTTAGCTTCTATTTTCGGAGGGGTTGAAACAATACGCCGATGGGCATAACGTATAGACAACAAATTGCCAATATACACCGAACAGCTGAAAATCAGAAGATTTTCAATTAAGAACAATAAAGCAGCCCAAGTATAAGAAATTTCTTGCAGAAATAGAACAACTTCGTTTCCAAAATTATACATAAGTTTTATTGAATTTAAAAATCCACCTTGCACCAAATAGTCGAAAATGTTAAACTATGCCCTATTCCGGAAATCAAAAGTGAAACGCATATCGATCTTCTTTTATATTTTACTTATATTCCTACAAGTCCAATGCGGGACTACTTACTTACTTTTCGATTCATATGAAAAAAGTGTAAAGGAGGATACAGACCTTTCTCCCCTGCTCACATTATTAGGATCAGGTGGCCTAGTCCCTTTAAACGTAGAGCCAATCAGTTGGGTAAATTTATCGGTATCAAGCCTCTCATTTGCTCGCGGGGCCACCGGAAATTTTATGATCTCTGTCGATCATCCGGGAAGCTGCCCAGATGCAAGCTTTCGTTTAGACCTAAGTAATGATGGAGTCCCGCTTACTTTCTTAAATGGAACTGATCTTGATACAGACGGTTGCCCATTGAATGTGCTCTATACTCAAACTTACAATATAACCGGTACCGTTGCAGGAAACGGACGAGTTATCGTCAAAATGTCTCCTTTGATGTTCTACACTACATTCCCCGGTCTTTATGTCGGCCAGATTGTTGGGGTTGTGAATGTAACTGTCTCTCCAAACGTCAGCACTTCTTCAACCCCGTAACTCTAAGCGAAGGTTTAACTCAAACCTTCGAAGTCTTCCATCCACCTTTTCTGAATAACCAAAGTGTGAACAATCCCACAGAAGTTTCTGTGATCATGCTTGCCCAAAATACTCCCGAGTATCCGTAGGAAAGAACCTTCGCCAAAGTATAAGCAAATGGAATTTGGAACATCCAAAAGAAGACAAGATTGATCAATGTAGGAGTGGTAGTATCTCCAGCTCCGTTAAAGGCCTGAACGCTAACCATCCACCAAGCATATACAAAATAGGAATAAGATACAATCCCCAACCATTCAGAGCCAATAGCGATCACTTTCGCATCATCAGTAAAGATCGACACAAGGGATTCTCTAAAAATAAAATAGACGATGGAAACTCCGATCAGAAAGATCATATTCCATACTCCAACAATCCAAACGGACTGTTCTGCACGATCGGGTCTCCCCGCTCCTAAATTCTGACCGACTAAAGTAGCCACAGCATTCGACATACCCCAAGAAGGCATCAAAGTAAACATCATGATCCGAAGAGCGATCGTTGCTCCAGCTACTGCCTCACTTCCAAATTCAGAAATAATTCTCACAAGAAAGATCCAAGAAGTCATTCCAATAATAGTTTGCCCAATACCACCGATGGAAGTGCGAACTATATCGGAAATAATTTCCCAGTGAATACTGATCTGGGAACGAAGCACTCGAATATGATTTCCACCTTTTAAAAGTAGATAGATTTGGAAAAGAACCCCAACTCCTCTACCGATATTTGTAGCGATCGCGGCACCTTCAATACCCATTGCCGGGATTGGTCCGAAACCGAAAATAAAAATCGGATCCAAGATCATATTAAGACCATTAGCAATCCATAAAACTCTCATCGCAATTGCTGCGTCACCCGCGCCTCTAAAAACAGCATTGAGCCCGAATAAAAGCATGATTACGAGATTTCCACCGAAGATCCATTGTGTGTAACGAGATCCATGCTCCACAACCCAAGGATCCCCACCCATGAGTATAAGAAGATCTTTCGCAAACCAAACTCCGAAGATAGCAAAAGGTAAGGAAACAAGGATGGAAAGAAAAACGGATTGGACTGCGGCGATCCCTGCTTGCTCCTTATCTCCTTCTCCGATCCTTCTCGCAATGATCGCGGTCACTGCAGTGGACATTCCTATCGCGAGAGAATAAAGAAGAAACAAATACGTTTCTGTAAGCCCAACCGCAGCAACGGCAGAAGGACCCAAAGCTCCCACGAAATAAATGTCAACGACTGCGAATGCAGACTCCATGACCAATTCTAAAACCATCGGAACTGAGAGCAGAAAAACTGCCTTACCGAGTGAAATTTGAGTATAATCCGCTTCGGTTCCCGTAAGCGCTTTTCTTAATTCCCGCCAAAGGGAGGATCTTTTTGGTTCTAACTTTGAGTCTTTTTGTATTGCTTCCATATAGCTAACCTTAGTCGTCCAGACTGAGATTTTTTAACGGCGAGGGCAAAACTTTTTGTATGTAATTTTGAGTAAAAAGCGGAATCGACTTTAGCTCAATGTCCAAAAAATAAAAAAGCCAGAGTGTTTCTACTCTGGCTTTTTCATAACTTCAACAATAGAATATAACTGCGAATCGATTCGATCTGTTTGCTGATCATCTTGTATGGATGTTCATGCTGGGCATCTTTTGGATGC
>NZ_NPEG01000020.1 GCF_002812045.1 Leptospira haakeii
CCAGGACACGGCACAAAAATTAAATATCCAATCTTTGCCGACCCTTCTACTTTTCAAAGACGGACAATTGGTGGACAAATCGAATTTGGCGCGATATTCCTGAGCGGCAAAGTTACAAAGTTCCAGAATTAAGTTATAATGTTCCTGTCTAGGATAGTAAAACGGATTCTCTAGGTCTCTTTCCTTCTCAAAAGCCCGGAAGTCAAAAAGATTCTTACTAAGTATGGCGATTTTGAAATGTATCTCAGGAAAACTCCATTTCCATTTGGAGTTGGAACCGAATGCCTCGATTGTGTTCGTGGTGCAGGTCCTGAGTCCCTTTACGTAATTCAGTCTTTGGAGAGGATTAAATTCTAGGATTTTGGCGAGAAGGTCCTTATTTTCCGCCAGACCAGACTCGAAGTCGGTTCCGACTACTTTCTCCATAAATGAGATCGCGCTATAAATTTCTTTCCTCCCCTGGTTAAGGTATGTATCCGATTTCAGATCCAAGATCGCGACAGAGATCTCATTTATAAGAAGACAGGTATTTATATTTTTTATCGAATTTAAGGAAAGAGCCACATTGAAGTAACCTTCCATTTTAGGATCTTTTCTAGATTGGGCTTTGAGAAGATTTCCTTCCTTCTTCAAATCCTCCAAAAATGCACGAAAATCCGCCAGTTTTTCCTGGAATTCCTGCTTCTGTTCCTTAGTAAGAGCCATTCTAATTACACCTGCACATTTATCAGACTTCCGACAGAAAGAGCATACATATAATCGGAATTCGGAGCATTCTCCGCCTTTTTCCGATCTTCTTCTTTTTCTTCCTCTCCACCCGGTTCCCGAACTGGAAGAGGAACGGAGATTGAATCTAAGGGGCTGGATTCTATTCTCATAAACTCGTCCGTTTTGCCTTTCTAATCTGAACCGAAGTCCCAATAGAATTATCGGCTTGTTCCTACTAACTATTTGACATATATTACAGAGGCAAAATCCTAACTAAGGAGATAGTATATGTACGCACCACTCGCATTTTTAAATTTAGGCCCTTGGGAAATCTTTTTCATACTAGGTTTAGCTCTCCTGCTTTTCGGGGGCAAGCGACTTCCCTCTTTAGCTAAGGATTTAGGAGACGGAATTCGCCAATTCCGCAAATCTCTATCCGGAGATGCAGAATCTGAATCCGCTAAAATCCAGGAACCGGAAACAAAACCGGCTACTCCAGCTTCTTCCCCTAAAAAATCCAAAAAATCCGCTTAATATGATAAGGGCCTTCGGGCCCTTTTATAACAGGGAAGGAATTCCAACCTTTCGATATGCCTTCTAAAAAAAAGAACCTCTCCAGTACCCCTCAACCTGTAATCTCTGCCCCTGAGGAAAGTCTTCCTCATGATAGAGAAAAGTTTATGACCCTGGGGGAACATTTAGAAGAACTACGTTCCGTACTAATTCGTTCTATTCTGGTATTCACTGTTTTCTTCGTGGTAGCTTTATATTTCGGAGAAGAAGAAAAAGAAGAAATAGACCCGTCCAATTTGTTATAAAGAGTGGGAAAAAAACAGGAGAAAATCTAACTCATGGCATTGACCGAAATAAACGATTCAACTTTCAGTTCCGAGATCAACAAGGGCATGGTTCTAGTAGATTGCTGGGCCGAATGGTGTGGTCCTTGTAGAATGGTTTCCCCGGTTCTGGAAGAACTTTCGTCCGAGATGAACGATATCTTAAAAATTAAAAAATTAAACGTAGACGACAACCAGGACACGGCACAAAAATTAAATATCCAATCTTTGCCGACCCTTCTACTTTTCAAAGACGGACAATTGGTGGATAAGATCATAGGAGCTCTTCCTAAGGCGCAAATCAAAAGTTTCATCGAAAGACATAAATAAAAAATTCGATCTCGACTGCGGCGGAATTTTCCATGCTAAAAGAACAAACCAGGGGATACATAGAGCTTCCTAGAGGGGGCTATTTAGTCGAAACAAGTGAGGGCTTCTTTCAGATCGGTTCTCCTCCCGAGACCATCAAAGACACGATGGCCGAAAAAAAGACTCCCCTGGTATTCATACTCCCTAACAAATTTTTCCACGTAGAAAAGGGGATCAGTACCGCAGAGCTTGAATTCCCGATTTACTTTAACTTCTTCTTAAGACAAAAAAAGACCACAATCATATGTACTGCTGAACAAAAAGATCAGCTTATCACGGTACTTAAAGAATCCTTAATGGGTCCTGAAGAGATCAATTTAGAATCTGAATATTTGGATGGCGCAGAATCGTTCGGCTTTCCTGATATGAAAGCTGAGATGGGTTACTTTAGAGGATATAAGGGACTCGACGATGTAGTTGATTTCCAAGTATTCGATAAAGATAATATGGTCAACCTGGGAAAGGTTTTAGTACGTAAGCTTCCTTCTGGTGATTTTAGGATTACTGATGGAACTAAGGAAACCGAGATCCCTGGAGAAGTTGGATTCAATATTAAATACGAGATCGGTCATAGACTAGAGGAGCCTTTCCAAGCTCCTTTACTCGGGATTACCTGTCTCGGACCTTCTCATGGATTCGATCCCGAGGACAACACTTCGGGTTTTATTATTTGGTTGAACCACCAAGGTATAATGGTGGATCCACCCGTGAACTCTACTGAGTGGCTTAGGATGTCTAACGTAAATCCTAAGTTGATCAACCATGTTATTCTTACTCACTGTCACGCGGACCATGACGCAGGTACCTTCCAAAAAATTATGGAAGAAACTAAGATCACTATTCACGCAACAGCAACTGTGATGGAAAGTTTTATCCGTAAGTATTCCGCTCTTACTAAAATCCCTCGTAAGGAATTACTAGAACTTTTTAATTTCCAACAAATCATCATAGGAAGACCTGCGATGATCAACGGTGGAGAATTCAATTTTCATTATGCGTTACATTCTATTCCTTCTGTAGGATTCGAGTTCTTCTTCCAAGACCAATCCTTTGTGTATACTTCCGATCATTTGAACGAGCCGGATGTGCATGATAAGATGTATGAGAAAGGGGTTCTCCCTGAATCTCGTTGGAAATTCTTAAAGGAATTCCCTTGGGACAGAAGGATTATCTATCATGAGGCAGGAATTCCTCCTCTTCACACAAGAGTTAGTTATTTAGCTAGTTTACCTCCTGAGATCCAGGAAAAGATCACTGTTTATCATATCGCAAGAACGGATATGCCTCCAGATACCAAACTAAAACTAGCTCGTTTTGGAATAGAGAACACTGTTTACCCGGAGATTACTCCTCCGAAACATATGGAGGCTTATAACCTTCTGGATATCTTAAGCCAAATCGATATTTTCAGCGGTTTCCCAATAGAGAAGGCGAAGGAATTCCTACTAATCGTTCGCGAAGAAAAATATAAACGTGGCGATCAGATCATTAAGAAGGGAACTCCCGGTGATAAATTTTATATCATTGCTTCCGGGAACGTAAAATTCGAAGGACTTCTTGGAGATGCCGATATAGCGCCCATTAAACGATACGGGCAGTACGAATATTTTGGAGAAGCTTCTCTTGTCCTAGACCTTCCTCGAGCTGCTGACGTTTTCGCAGAAACAGATGTAGTCGCCCTTACTATAGAGAAGAATAAATTCTTACAGTTCATTAGAAATACGGATCTAAGACAAAACTTAATTCGACTGAACAGCATTCGTGATAGTAACTCTTGGAAAACACTGTTAGATTCACGCCATTTCAAAGGACTTACAAGTCATCAGGTCACACAATTAGAAATGATCATGAGACTTTCTAAGGTGAACAAAGGTTCAGTGCTTATCACGGAAAAAGCGTTTTACCACGAGGCATATATTATTCGTCATGGAAAAGTAAGCGTATACCAACACGGTAAAAAGTTAGCCGAGTTGACCGACGGAGATTTCGTGGGAGAGATTTACTCTATATCCAAAAAGCTGGTGTCAAATTACACGTTCCAAGCAGAATCAGAAACGGAATTGTTCTCTATTTCTCAGAACGAACTCATCCAGTACATTAAACGGAATCCCGGCGTTTACATGAGAATGAATACCGTCTACTGACACGGGAGATATAAATGGAAAGAGTCCTACAATTTACCGAAGAGCATGAAGCTTTTCGTGATATGGCACGCAAGTTTTTCGAAACTGAAGTAGCTCCTTATCATCATGAATGGGAAAAAGTCGGAATGGTTCCGAAAGAACTTTGGAAAAAAGCGGGAGCAAGTGGATTACTTTGCCCTGACGTTCCAGAGGAATACGGTGGATCGGGTGCCGACTTTCTATATAACGTTGTTGTAATAGAAGAATCTTCCAGATCCGGAAATAGCGGATTTTTCGTATCACTTCATAATGATGTGATTGCACCTTACATTAGCGCATACGCAAATGAAGAGCAAAAGAAGAGATGGCTACCAGGTTGTTGTAGCGGAGATAGCATTTTAGCGGTCGCTATGACAGAACCTGGAGCGGGTTCTGATCTAAAAAGCCTGAGAACTTCTGCCGTGGATAAAGGGGACCATTATGTGGTCAACGGTCAAAAAACATTTATTTCCAACGGGCAGCTTGCAAATTTAGTAATTACTGCCGTGAAACATGAAAACGGCACGATTTCGCTTGTTATGATAGAAGAGGGGATGAAAGGTTTCGAAAGAGGCCGTAATCTCGAGAAGATCGGGTTAAAAGCCCAGGACACCTCGGAATTATACTTCAACGACGTAGTAGTTCCTAAAGAGAATGTAATCGGAAAAGACGGACAAGGTTTCCGTTATTTAATGATGAAACTCGCACAAGAGCGTCTTGTATTGGCGATTGCAGCGGTAGAAGCCACTGCACTTGTCCAAAGAATGACTCTAAAATATATTAAAGAGAGGATGGCTTTCGGGAAAAAGATCGGAAGTTTTCAACACATCAAATTTCAAATGGCGGAGATGGCTACGGAACTGGAAATGTGCCGTACCTTCGTCGACAAAGTGGTTTCGGAGCATATCGCCGGAAAAAAATTAACTGTAGAGGCTTCTATGGCTAAGTATTATTCCACCGAGATGCAAAAACGTCATACTGACCTTTGCCTCCAGTTCTTCGGAGGATACGGTTATATGATGGAATACCCGATCGCAAGAGCGTATTTGGATGCAAGGATCCAAACGATCTACGCGGGAACCACCGAAATTATGAAAGAAATTATTGGTGGAAGTTTAGGACTCTGAAATAATCTCGAAATAGCTGTCGTCCAAGGGTAAAATGGATCGAATGGCTCCTTTAGAGAGTATAGTTAGGCGGTGTGTTCGATATACCGCCTTCCTTATTTTAGCTTCTTCCTTATATTTCATCCCAGTTTCCTCTGCAGAGGCTCAGGTATCATGTCTTCCCCCTGCATCTGGAAACAATGTCTGTAGTTTAATTCCGGCCTCTACGGTAGCTCAGTTCAACGGTTTGGAAGAAACCATCCGTAAAGAATATCTAAACGAACTGACCAAGTCTATGGCGGATGCTTCCGTTCTTGCAAATATCAACTCTTCTATGATGGGACCAGGAACAGTGAACCGTTTCCAAGTAGGAGCGGGCCTGGGAGTTGCAGGAGTCAAAAAAGACGATATCAATATCCAATACGGCGATATTTCCATCCCTAAGTTCCCAAATGTAGGAGCTTCGATCAACCCGGGAGTAATGGTAGGTGTGAATCTGGGCTGGTTACTCGGCCAAGGACCTTCTCACCAACCGACTGACGACGAAAAGGATTCGAATAGGTCTTTCCTACACAGGATCAATATTTACGCACACGGTTTCCAAGGTAATATTTCTAACGGAGATATAAAGTCGTTAAGTGATTCCACTTCAAAAGACTTATCTATGTCCGGAAATATAAACAGTTTCGGAATGACCGTTAGATTCCAGATCGCGAAAGAAAGATATACCAAGCTGGACTTCTTCGGATTTACAGGATTAAGTTTAGGTGTCGGCTTCCACAGAAAATGGGAAGAGATCAATATGAATTATCATCCGAGTGGTACGGATGCCGTTAAGGTTGCATTTGGTCCCGCCACAGGTAGATGGGATGCTGATGTTAACTTCGCTTATCAATCTAAGGTACAATCTGTCCCGATTGATATTAGAACTGGGGTTCGACTCTTCTATATCTTAACCCTATTTGCGGGTGCTGGTATCTCAAATAATACAGGATATACTAAATTGAATTTGGGAGTAAGTGGACCTCTTTATTTAGCTTTGGATCCTAACGCTTCAGGTCTTCCTCCTCAGGTAATCCAACAGATGAACGGTAATGCAGGTGGTACTCTATCCTTAAGAACTAGTGGATCAGCCGACGTTAGAACTCAGATGAACTATTTCGTGGGAGGCTTTGAATTGAACATATTGATGTTCAAGGTATTGGCAGAAGCTATGGCCACAGACGATAAGATCTATTCTGCGAACCTAGGCGTTAAGTTCGCCCTTTAAAATAAAGGGTCTAAGCCCGGGGTGAACCGGGCTGTCTATTTCTTATATTTTTATTATAAGCATATGCAAAAAAGGCACGCCTTTTGCAGTATTGTTAGTAGAATGCAAAAGTCTGGAATCTATTGGATTTAATGTTCAGGAATTCAGCATTTAGCGTCAAAGGTATCCGATGATCACTACTCCAGGAAAACCTCTACATCTTTCTTGTATCCCAAGGGGCGAGGCTTATGCCCTAAAGGTCAATATTTCAAAAAACGAGATAGGGATCATTTATAGGGTAACAGCAGTTCTATACGTTCATGGTTGGAATATAGAAGAGGCGATCGCCGAAACCTCTATGGACGGTTATATCCAGGACATCTTTATAGTGAAACGTATAGATGGTGCTCCTATGACGGATGAACATCTGAATGCAATTCATGCGGATCTGCATGAGTTGTTTTACGGTGGAATGTCCGTAATGAACTATCTGGCCAACCATCCCGAAAAGATGGAAAGTTTAAGGGCCAAAGTGGAGATTACTCCGGAAATTTTCCTATTCAATTCAGAGATTAGTGATTCCACTGTGATGGATCTCAGAATGGAAGATAGACCTGGTATCTTATTTGAGATCTCCCAGATCTTATTTTTATTCGGAGTGGATATTCTATCCTTTAAAGCAGTAACAGATTCAGGACAGGTAAGAGATACATTCTTGCTTAGATTAGAGAACGGATCCAAGCTGAATGAAAATCTTCATTTCAATAGATTAAAAGAAGCGTTAAACGCAGTTCTTTAATTTTTAGGACTCGGCTGTTTTACAAACAGGAATAATCCTAGGAAAATAAAACTTAAGATCCCTGAAACCAAGAAGGAAGTCTGAGGTCCTTTTTGTGAATACACCACGCTGAATATGATTGGAGAGATCCCTCTTCCGAAAGATCCTAAACTTCTTAAAATTCCCAGGTTTTTTCCCTGCTCGCTCGGAGAAGAGAATAAAGAAACGATAGAAGATACAGTGGGATTTAAGAAAGCACTTCCCATCGCTAAAAAAGTTAAAGCTACGAATAAAAGAAATGTGGATTGTTCTGAAGCAATCACTGATGCGCTTGAAAAATATAAGAAAGAAAATCCGAGAATTAAAAATACAGAGGCGAGAAGTCCCACTTTCTTTTCAGGAACTTTTCCGCTGATCCTACGAATTATTCCACCTTGTACGAATACAATGATGAGTCCAATATAAACGAAAGTATATCCTATACTTACAGGTTTATATCCTAAAAACTGATCCAAGTAAAAGTTCAAAGAGAATTCAAATCCTGAGAAGAACAATAAGAAGTATAAATTCAAGAACCCCAAATACATGATCTCTTTGGAGCCCAGATCAAAAACTCCTAATGCAGGATGGAGCCTTCCTTCCGATTTTTTGCGTAAATTATGCGGAAGAGTTTCTCTGAATCTAAAAAGTATTAAGAGTAAATTTACAAAAGACGCAGCAGTCGCCATTAGAGCTACTGAAGGGAAGATAGTCATCTTCTCCAAAGGTAAAAAGGGAAGAAGATAAGATGGGTCCGTATGAGCTAAAATTCCACCGATAGAAGGCCCTGCGATAAATCCAAGACCGATCCCGGCTCCTATCATTCCCATTCCTTTAGTTCTATCTTGTTCGGAAGTGGAATCCGCCATCGCAGCAGTTGCAACGGAAACGTTCCCGCCCATAAGGCCTGTGATCAGTCTAGAGAGAACAAATAATGAAAAACTTCCTGAGAATAACCAGACCAAATATCCTAAAAAACTACCCGTGCAGGTAAAAACTAAAACAGGTCTACGTCCAGTGCTGTCCGAAAGTTTTCCCCAGATAGGTGAGAACAAAAATTGAAGTATAGAATATAAACTAGCTACGATCCCACCGAAGAGTGCTACAAAAAGTTTCCAGTCGCTTGTTCTTCCATCCAAAATCCGGGAAGTCCAACCGGCTAAAAGATCTAAGACAGGATCTCCTGCCTGAGCCAGGAAATGATTTAATGTTTCCGGAAAGATAGGGAAGATGAGAGAAAATCCCATCATGTCAATGAAGACTGTAAGTATTAATATGAAGGATTGTTTCCTCATCATGGGTGGCCTGAATAAGATGAGGCCTAGTATCCGGGACCCGCTTTGTTTGTCCCGAATTTTTCTAAGGGATAACTTTTATCAATATTTCCGAATTTTACTTTTTAGTAAGCTTTTTCAGCTCTTCTAGAGCGGACTTAGCCTTTGTTTTAAATTCTTCCGGAAGAGCCTCGTCTATTTGTAGGGAAATTTTTTCAAAATTCTCTTTTAGCTGATTGATCACAGCTTTAGAACTTTCGTTTGCGTTTAGCAGTTTGTCCTGAGCGTCTCCTACCGTTTTTTGGATCAGATCCCTAAGTCTATTTGCTTGTTCCGATTGGTTCTGTGCTCCCTTGTTCTTAAGGTCCTGGTAGGCATGGTCCAGGTCGGAAAGGCTTTGTTTTAGTTTATCTTCTCCGGATTGAAATAATGCGATTCCGGCGTTTAGAATGTCCATTAGAGATTTTTCCATGATTGTTGCTCCGAGGGGACCAAGGATACAGAAGGAAAGGACTTAGGTCCAGTATGTTCGGAGGAAAAATCCGATTTTTTACCGATTTGAAAAGAAATTAGGAGGGGTTTTCTAGAAGTTTGCGGATCTGATCCCTGATCTTTGCCGCAGTCTCATAATCCTCAGCTTTTAGAGCATTGTCTAAAGAATCCTGTAGGATCTCCAACTGGGACTTAGGAAGCTGGGATATTTTTTCTTTTCCGATGGTTTCGCCAGGGATCTCGTCGTCTTTCATTACGATCCCGGCTTCTTCGATTACCTTTTTTGCCAGATAAATGGGAGCATTCGCACGAAGAGCAAGTGCGATTGAATCACTTGGTCTTGCATCTAGAACGATCAACTCCTCGTCTTTGCGTAGAGTGATCTTTGCATAGAAAGTATTATCAATGATTTCTTCGATTGCGATTTTTACGATCTGCACTCCCAAAGTGGTGAGTAGAATTGTCATCAGATCGTGCGTCATTGGACGCGGCGGTTTTGTACCTTCTAAAACTGAAGTGATGGAATGTGTTTCTAGAGGACCGATAAAAATCGGAACGACCCTCTGATCCGAATCGTCTTTCGCCTTTAAAAATACGGCAAAGCCCACATTCGTGAGAGAGATATTATATATGGTCGCTTCCAAAAGATCCATTTCCTAGTATTTGAACCTATCTTTCGTTTCCCGAAATGTCAAGCGTTCTAAACCTGGGGATCAAGTCGAGTCCAATCCTTTGATCCAGGAGTCAATTTCCGAGCACATTTCTTTCACCACCGGCATGTGAAAAACGATACCTAAGTGACCCTGTTCGTACGAAAGAATCTTATTTTTTTTGTGAGGAAGTGCGGCAAGATCGTCCTCGATTGTTTCGCTCGGAACCACTTTGTCCACGGAACCCAGAACTGAAAAAAGTGGGATCTTCAGATTTTTTTGGAGTGCGGTATAATCCAGAGTTCCATCGTACGAAAGAAAAGATCTGTCTTGGCTCAATTGAGATCTTAGGAACTGAAGAACTACTTTTGTAGATTCTTCGCAGAAAATATCTTCGATCAAAAAATACCATTCGGGAGGAGAGATCTGTTTGTATCCCACGAAGTCTCTTAAATTTACAACTTTTGCATGAAGATCAAAAGAAACCGCTCTCAAAGAAGAATGTAGTCCCAGAAGAAATTTAAAAAATTTATTCAGGTCCACAGTTGGGAGAGTGGTCTGCAAAGAAAAAGAAGTTAGATCGAAAAGAAAATCCGAAATCGTTTTAGAAGGAACTAATTTCAGTCCCATTTTTAAAATGTCCAAGCCTGGGATTTGAGCCTGTAATCTAACAAAATTAGGAGAAGTAATCGAAACAATCCCAGAGATCAGTTCCTCCGGACGAGGAAGTGGGACAGAGGTGTCCTTTTTTCTTTTTACGATTTCTTCGTATGCAGAACAATAGAAGCGAGGGATCATTCCCCCCATACTATGGCCGACTACGACTAATTCTTCGTTTGGAAAATTCTCTTTGATCCATGCAAGAACTGCCGGAAAATCCTCTTGGATAAAATCATCCACAGTCCAGCCCTCCCGGATACCAAAAAGTGGCAGGGTTCTTCTGGACCTTCCCCTCATATCCATAGAGAAAACTCTATAACCGTGGCGAAGAGATAACTCTCTGGCCACCTTATCCATTACGGACCTTCTGCAAAAAAAGCCGGGGATAAGAAGAAGGTTTTTACCGGTATCATTCCTTTCCTTCGGCTCGAAACGTTTTAAACTAACTGAGTATCCATCTCCGGAAGGAATTAGAAAACTCGCGTCTAAACGATAAGATCTTTGGTAGGTATGAGAATCGAATACAATGGTGGTAACAGGTTCGGCCTGACCAAAACCTCTGGTATAGAATAGATGTTTTGCTCTGGAATGAAGATCCGACTTTTCGATATTCTTACGGGCATAATATGGATCTCCCTTTAGGTCCATCTCTTTGGAGATCACAAAGTCCACTACATCATAAAGACTATATAATTGCTGGCGAACTTCTTCTTCCTGTTCGGGACTCATATTATCCCTGCGGATCCCCCATAACATACCGATAGGAAATCCCTTCACGAATAATGGAATACCCGCAGCATAATTCATAGTTTTGGTAAGAAGCTGCTTTAAGTTGGGATGGACTCTTTCATCGTCCAAACTATGGAAATAAACTTCTGGTCTTGCTTTTTTCTCTACGGAGAGGATCGCTTCTCTCAGATATCTGGCGGAGAGATTTCCGGGATCTTGTATGGAGATTGGAATAGTATTACGGATAAAATCATCGATACTTTGGAGACCGATCCTATCGGTTACCTGTTTCATCCTGAAATGAGTGGCAGATGCGACTATCTTCAGATTTTTATCTTGGATCGCCTCGAAAATTGCATATTGGAATACTGGTTTTCCATTCGGAAGGGTCATGGAGACCATTTTATTTACGAATGCAGTCCAAACTTTTTGAAGAAATAAGTTTGTACTTTCTGAAAGTGGAAAGATATAAATATCTTCCGCACCTACTGCATAAGCGCCCCCTTTTCTGCGGGACTTGGGGTTGACCTTTCGGGCTAGGGTCTGGTCCATAGTTTAAGTTTCCATTTCACCCTGTACCCTGGCAATCTGGAATTCTGGCCAATTTTGGCCCGAAATTTAGAAAAATCGGGAAGAAATTTCTAAGATTTTACAAAGTTAAATTGATCCGAATGTTCTTCTTTATTGCAAAAACGGATAGAAACTTCCTTCTCCCCATTTAATTTCCATTGGATCTTTCCTTTCAATTGATCGACTAACATATTCACAAGTTGAAGCCCTAGTCCCGGGGAATAATCCGTGCGGAAACCTGTTGGAAAAGGAACTCCATTATCGGAAACGATTAGGTTTACCCAGGATTCTTCTTTAAAGAGTCTGATGGAAATATTTCCTTCCTGTTTTTTAGGGAATGCATATTTAAAAATATTAGTTACTAGTTCATTCAAGATGAGCCCTAGGGGAATCGCACTTTTTACATCTATCTCCAGATCGTTTAGATCTAGTTGCAAAGTGATCTCCTTTGTCTTTTCCTTAAATGCATTCAGTAGATTTTCAGTGATCGTTTGGATATAATGATCCAAACGAACAGAATGAGAATTATTTGAAGTGGATAACATCTCATACAAATTCCCTACAGAGTGGATACGATTTACTAAATTCTCCAAAGTATTTTCTAACTTAATATCAGAAGATCTGGATGCTTCTATCTCTACAATAGAGCTGATCATACTCATACTGTTTTTGACCCTATGTTGGAGTTCAGTATATAGATATTCCCTTTCATGAAGATCTTTTGACAATGTTTCCAAAGCTTCTTTTGCTTCCGTGATATCCACACAGGAACCAATAAAACCGGTAAAGATACCTGATTCGTTAGTGATAGGGAGACCATTGTCTTGGATCCATCTCCAGTCTCCATTTTTGTTTTTTAGACGATAGGTCATACTAAAGGTTTCTCTTTGGTCGAAATGGCTGGAATAGATCTGGATACATTCTCCTAGATCGTTTGGATGAACACCTTCTGCCCAGCCGTCACCAAGCTCTTGTTCCATCGTTCTTCCGGTAAAATTCAGCCAAGTTTGGTTAAACCAATTGCATTTTTTATCCAAGCCAGAAACCCAAATCATTACTGGGGCCGCATTCGCTACAGTTTTAAATCTAGTTTCGCTTTCTTTAATATTCTCCAGTAAACTATATTCTTTGGAAATATCCCTGAAAACTAGAACAGAACCTACAGTATAACCTTTTTCTGATCGGATAGGAGCTGAACTTTCAGCAACTCTATGTTCAGAACCTGATTTAGAAATAAGTAATGCTTGGTTTTCTAAACCCATATTCTTTTCTTTGGGAGTAAATACATCTACAGAGTTTCGCATCCTTCTTTTAGTCTTAGCGTTTACTATCTTGAAAACTCTTTCGATAGGTTCGCCGATCGCATCTGTTCTGGACCAGCCTGTTAAAGTTTCCGCAACATAATTCATATCGGTAATATTGCCGAGTTCATCAGTCGAGATGACTCCATCTCCGATGGACCTTAATGTAGCTTTTAGAAGTTCTTGGTTTTCTTTTAAGGATTCTTCACTTCTTTTTAAACGAAGATGCGACTCATAAAGTTTGAAAGCCATTTTGATAGAAGCGATTAGAACAGTTTCTCCTGAATCCTTAACAACATAACCGTAAGAAGTGATCTTCTCTGTTTTTTCAACGATTTCCGGTTCAATATGACTGGAGAGAAATACGATTGGAATATCCCTCGTTTTTAAAATACGAACTGCTGCGTCGGTTCCATCTTCTTCTCTTCCCAGATCAATATCCATGAGAACCAAATCGATGGTGTAGTCGTTAGTCGCTATTTGGACTGCTTCCTCTGCGGTGTAGGCAGAGATAACTCTGAACCCATTCTTCTTCAATCTTTGGGTTTCAGAGAGTGCAATGATCGCCTCATCCTCCACTAGAAGAATGGTTTTCTTTCTCTCTTCCGGGATGGGGAAATATTCTCTAAAAATTTTTTCAACAGTCTGGATCATCCCGAGTCTCTCCTAATGTAAACTGTGTCAAAGTTTTGACTAATTTTACTATTCTGACACAATTTGCATTATCCCAAATGAGAGGGCAAGCAAAACTGAAAAATTTAGACTGGCTTCTAATTATATCGGTCTAGGAAAAATCTAATTCAAAAGACATAATATTAAGATTTCTTTACCTTATTCTGTCGCATTAAATAGTTTAAGATTTGTTTCGACTAAGCTCGTCGAAGATCCTACATGAACGCATTCCAAAAACGAATTTTGCCAACTGCGATCTATCTGGGACTCATTTCAATGTTCCTCTCTGCATATTTTTTCTATGAAAGATCTATGATCGGTTTTCCTGACGGACATCTTACTTCTTTGGATCGCGCATTTCTTTGGCTTTATCTAATCGTTGGCATTCAACATATTTTGAATGTGTGTCTGTTCATCTACTTTGGATTAGGTTATGGTTCCAGGCTGAAATGGGTGTTCTTTCTTCTATTCTATGCGGGAAGTATCTTTTTATATTTTGGAGTGGATTGGTTTTTGAGAACGAATTTGGATCACGGAGTAGGTGGGTAGAAAGCTATAATTCTCGTCGGAACTTCCACAAAAATTTTGGGCGGATCCTCGCTTCGCTCGGACCGGGCTACTTCGGGTTCGCGCACGCGCTCATCCGGGCTCTGCCCGGACTTAAGCCCTGCGTATCCCTTCCGCGGGGAATCGTTTAAGGAAGAGTAAGAAAGGGCTTTACATACATTTAGGTGTTTTTAAATTCATAGAGTGCGTTTTGAATGGGATTTAGAAAAAGAAAAAGGAAATCATAAAAAACATGGTCTTACTTTTAGTGATGCTGCCTTTGTTTTCGCTGATCCGAGAACAATTTATTTAGCAGATCCTGATCATTCGATAGGGGAGGAAAGGCTAATTGCTTTGGGTAAAGTTCGAAATCTGATGATAGCCGTTGTAATTTTTGTTGATAAATCTAAGAATGATGAAGAAATTATTAGAGTAATTTCGGCCAGAAAAGCTACTAAGTCTGAAGAGCAACAATATTATTCGAGCGAAATTGATTGATATGAGAGAAGAATACGATTTTTCAAAAGGTAAACGCAATCTCTATTCGAGAGACTTGAAAGATCTACATTTACCGGTATACTTGGACCCGGCGTTGGAAGAATATTATCGAAAGATCGCGATAAAAAAGAAAAAAGATCTAAGTACGATTGTGAATTCTATTTTGCAAAAAGAAATGGAATTGCATGATTCTTTACTATAGCAAAGAAATCCGCAAATTATTCTAGCTTTATATTAAATGTAAGAAATTACTGGGCCCAGAAGGACTTGCCGTTACGCAGTTTGCCTTCCTGGCAAACTTGGCTCCACGGCGTCTTTTGCACTCGCTTCGCCATCCATGGCTCACGGCGCATTTGCGACGCTCTTCGTCTCTGTTGATTAGATTGCAGTGTGTTTGATTTAAAATTTGGCTTCGATTCTCTCAGCCACCCTTCGGGTTTTTCGCTTCCTAAGGGGCGCTCAAAAGGATCGCTGCAAATGCTTTCGTGCAAAAGCTTCAAGTCCTTCTGAAACTTTGTTCTGATTGTAAGGATTATTTCTTGGGCCCAGAAGGACATGCACCTGCAACCCGGAGATTTTGAATCTGTTGTATAAACGGATGAGAAGAAAATTTTGGGCCCAGAAGGACTTGAACCTTCGACCCGCAGATTATGAGTCTGCTGCTCTAACCAACTGAGCTATAGGCCCGGAGGCTCCATCTTTTGGGAACCGTGCCTCCTAGCAAGTCGATTTTACTGGGGGTTTAAGTAACGATTCGGATTCGAAAACCATTCCTTCAAGTCTTGGCGTTCTTTGTAAAAAGCGATATAAAAAGTGTAGGCCTTGTCTTCTTTTCGGAGCAGGAAAAAATAGAGTTGGAGTGGATTTCCTCCTGAATTATCCTCTTTGGACCAGCGTAGTATCTCCGTCTTGGATATACTGAATTTTTCGGGTGTTGAGTCTGGAAATATTGCTTCTAATACTTTGGTTCCAAGGGTTTCTTCTCCTACTCTGTCCAGTTTGCGCCAGATTACGAGCCAGGGCCTGTCTTTGAGTGGAACTGCTCTCCAACGTTTTCTGGATTCGGTCCTCACCAATGCTTTTTCCGGGAAATCGATCTTAATAAAATCCTCTGTGAACGTTTCGTCGGGCTGGTAGACCTTTTGGTCCGGATCTAAAGGAACAGAATCTAGGGATAAGTTTGCGAGTATAAATAAGAACAGAACAATTTTGGAGAAGGGAAGCCGGATCAAAAGATGATTTCCTCTAAGATCAATTCTCTATATTTAACTAGTTGAAATACCGGGATGGACTGTTTTTCTTTTCTGTCGGCAAGTGTATCTTCTCCCTTCTTCTTAAATCTTCGAATGGTTTTGTTTTCGAATACGAATACTCCTTGGTATTCTCCTGTGACCTCATAAGGCGCACCGGCCGCCAATCTAGAAACATATTTTCTTAATCTTCTATCGAATTTATTATCTCTATATTTATAATATAATGTATGCCCGTTCCAATCATAGAATACCACGTAGTTCTCTTTTAAACCTTGGTAATAAAGTTTGATTGTTTCTGGATAATTAGGAGAAGAATCCGTTAAGGATTCTTTTATATCGAGGGCTCTAGGCTCTTTTAGAGTGATTGTTCCGCGATAAGTGTTTCCAGCGGGTTCTGCATCCAATCTTCTCCCATCCGATGTAGGTATCAAACAAAGGATTGCGGATAGGAGAAGTAATTGTTTCATTAATCGTTTTCCAGATCCTCGGATTCCCCGCCGCCAGGTTTTCCTCCTCCGGAAGAACCTCCGCCTGAACCGGATCCACCACCACTTCCTCCAGAAGAAGATCCGCTTCCTTCTCCACTTAATGGAACTGGATTGGAACCTTCTCCGCTGCCTGGTCTGGATCTTCTGGAAGAAGAATTGGATCCTCCAGCTTTTCGGGTACTTGTATCTTTTGCAGGTTTAGTGTCAGGGTTTGTCGGAACAAAATTCGGATCTAGTTTTTTGCGAAGTGTATCTAATGCGTTTTGGGCCGCACGTTTTACTTTCTCGCTAGGATCTCTTTGCGCTTTATATTCTAAAATTTCGATAACTGCAGGATCTTCCGTTTCTGCCAAATGTTTGATGGCTCGAAGTCGAACCATTGCATCATCGTCTCTTGCAAATGAATATAACTCTTCTATAATTTCCTTATCTCCTAAGGAAACAAGTGCCGTGATTGTATGTATCTTGAGTGCTTGGTAATCTTGGATATCGTTCTTTGATTTTAAGGCACGTATCTTTTCCAGAAGCTCCCTAAGAGGGGTGATTGCGGCTTCTGATTTGATTTTTCCGAGTGCGTTTACTGAATAAGCGCGAAGTGTGATCGGTTCTTTTTCGTCTTTTACTGTTGCGATCAGGACATTCTCAATCGAAGATTTTTTTACTTTCCCGAAATAAAGAGCAATCTGAGCTCTTATTTCCGGATCGTTAAACTTCTCTTGGAATCTTGCTTCTAAGACCGAGAATGGCTCGCTTGCTTGAGGAAATTCTCCCAAGGTTTCGATAAGTGCGATTAGAAAATTCGAATTTTTAGTGAAGTCTTGGGCCTTAAGCAATTCAGTTAAGACCGGAATCCCAGAATCGAATTTAAGCTTTTTGACTACATAGACTGCTTCTTTCTGTACGTCTTGTTGGTCATGTTTTAATAATGCGATGATCTTATCTTCGAATTGGGTAAGTTTCAGAATGCCGGAAATTCTAAGTGCATAGATCTTCATAGACCAATCCGGATCCTTGGAAAGGATCACTCCGACTTGATCGTACAATTCTCCTGCGCTTTCTTTTGGAAAATCTTCTAGCTCTCTGAGTGCGCTTGCTCTTTCTTTTGTGGTTCCGTATTTTAAGATCTGATAGAGGACTTCTTTCTTCTTGCGGATCTGTTCTTCCGTATATTTAGGCTTAGGTGGTGCTTCTTTGGCGGCTAAGGAGCCGAAAGAAAACAAACAAAATACCAGGGAGAGAGCATAAATGTACCCAAGGGAAATTTTACCTACAAACTTCAGCTGATTATTCGCCTGTTTGTTGCAGTTTGCGGTTTTCTTCTTCGAGGTCCTTAATTCTTCTGTTAAGCTCATTGACTAAATGTTGATTCTCCAGGTTCTGCCGGAACTTTTCTATCAAAGATCGGATGTCTTTGGTTAGATCCTCTATGTTCCAGGGTTTTTCCACGTATCTGCTCAATCCCCCGAAATTTATCGCGTGGATTGCGGAATCCAAACCGGCCTGACCGGTGAGCAGAATTTTGATCGAATCAGGAGACCGTTTATGGACCGATTCCAGAAAATCGGCTCCTTTCATACCGGGCATCACCTGGTCCGTAATGATAACTTCGATCACATAACCGGAAGCTTGGATCTCATCCAATAAGGCGAGTGCCTCCTCGGCGCTTCTTGCGGTTTCGATCTCATGAGTTTTTCCGAACTCGTTATGAAGCTGTTCCTGGAGAGTTTCCAGTACCGACACTTCATCATCGACACAAATAATATAACCTTTATTCATAATCCCTGACCGAAAGGCTGCCGGTTTCCCGGAACTAGAGAGTTTTGGAGAATTCTCCCGGAATGTCAAGTAGTAGAATCTTTCACTTGTAGGTTCTTCGACTCAAAATTAGGTTCTTAGATCTAAAAGCCTAGTTTCTCTGGGCAGAAGATTCTGGATCTCGCTTGGAAGTTCTGAAATTCCGGAGCAAAGTTTTCTCCAATTCTGTCCGGAGCTAGGAAGAGAAGAAGGGTAATTCTCTAAAGAATTTTCCCAATCAGAGAATTTGTCTGACTTCGGGTCGATTTCCGAAAGAATGGGGATAGGACTCCATTTTTGTAATATTTCTAGGACGCTCGTTCTTGTTCTCCATCGAGATTCAGGCGTATATCTAGAATTGTATAAGCTTCTTTTTCTATCGATGAAGAACCTGTCGTATCTTTCGTAACCTGTGGACCTGCAGTGAGTTTTTCCTCCTTCTCTTTCGAAACCGAATCCTTTTAATAGAACAGACTCTGCTCCTAAGGATTGAAGTAAGGAAACTGCAAGGCCTGCCACATTTAAGGTTGGGTTTTCCAAGATCGGGGCCTTTGGATAAAATTTTGCTCCCAGGATCTGGTCCAGTGGATGAGTAGAAAGATAGATGATCTTCGGATTTTTGAGGTCGAAGATCCTACTAGCTCCGCCAAACCAGGTGAAGATCGGAATATTTTCAGGAATACCCTCGGGAAAATGGTAGAATGTTCCGAGTCCGCTGTCTATGGAGAGCACTGCATGTGGTTGGATATCATTCTCTAATAAATATCCGAGTGCGGTGTCTGAACTGAGTAAGAATAATCTATCCTTATTTTGTCGGATCCAATCGGTCTCTGATTCTAAATTTGGCGAAGCTCCTACAAAACATCCGACTCTACCTGCCATAGGCGAAAGGGTTTTTCCTAAAATACGATACGAGTTTGGACTTTCTGAGGATATTTTCAGATGTTTGAAGAAGTTTCTGACCCAAAGTCTGCCGAATTCCTGCTTTGCGAGTTTGTTTTGAGAAACGGATTCTTTTTTTTGGAAGAAGGAAGAAATCCTTTGGCTTAGATCAGGATAACGCCTAGAATAATTCGGATGAATAAAAATTCGAAGATTCTTAGTTTCAGAAGGCAGCCATTCGGATCTATCTAATTTTTCGAACTTCTCCCATCCGTAATAGATAGGAACCGTGGCTAATTTTTCCTTTAGCTCGGCGCCAACCAAGGACTCAAGTTCGGAGAATGGTTCGAGTAGTAGGATTTTTGTAGGTTTTTCGACAGAATTTAAATAAGAAATCGCATGATACCCGCAGCCGATCCCGATGATTACCAGGAATTCGTCTTTTTGTAGTGGGGAAGGAATAGAAAGGGAGATTCTTTCTCCCTCTTTGATTGGATTTTGTGTGGAATGTAGATGGAAGGAGGAATTTTCCTCCTTCAAATTCAGAGAACCGTCAGATTGCCGGACAAGCTGGAAGATGGATTAATCCTCGTCTTCTTCTTCCTTATCGTCATCATCGTCGTCGGAATCATCATCATCTTCTTCGTCTTCATCCTCGTCGTCATCGGAATCATCTTCCTCTTCGTCGTAGGATTCTCCCTCTTCGCCATCTTCCATGTCCATAAGAGGTTTTGCAGCTTCTTCCGGAATGAAATCTTCTTCCATATCTTCTTCTGCGATTGGTGCTTGAGGTGCTTCGAATAGTCCGTTGAATTGGGAGTAAGTAGCTCCGTTTCCTTGAGCTTCCGCTTCAGTGATCGCTCTTTCTTCTTTAGTTACGTATTTATACTGAACTTCTTCGTTTGCGAGTGCAAACATCGCTTGGACGGCAAGTTTGCGTCCTTTGATTTTTTTAGGCAATTCGAGTCTGTCGATTCTATCCAGGATTTGGAAGCCGGCTACGGCTCTTTCGTACTTGTTTTTTTTGGCCAGTTCAATCAAAGTTACAATATCGAATTCTGAATTCTGGTTCTGGGTCATTTTGTATTCCTGAGAGGGGATAGAGGCCTTTGAAACTACCATCATTCTCAATTTCTCTTCTCTGTCAATCCCTTATATCTTTCGTTTATTCCTTGAATTCTGGGGAGAATCTTCGATTTTGGTAAACGCCCATGGATTCTCAGGCCAACTCCGATTCCAGGCTTAGTTTTCCCTATTCCAAGGGGATTTTCTTCCGCCTAATCCTTTTATTAATAGCGAGCCTTCTTACTGTTTGTGCTCCATCAGAACAATCCAATCTAGGTGTCCAAGATTTTGAAGGCATCAGTTTGGAAGGAGAGAATATCCGAATATCGGATATTGCAGCTGATCGTATCGCTCTAAATGTATACGGACCGAATTGTCTTCCTTGTGTTAAGGAAATTCCGGTTTTAAATTATCTGAATGCAGAACTGAAAAAAACTCCACATATCAAGTTATACATGATCGTGGACCCGGATATATTTTTCGATAATCCGGAAGCTCTTTCTACAGAACAAAAAATGAAGGAAGCTGCAGTTTTAATGAAAGAAGAAGTTAAAAAATTCGGGATACAACTTCCGGTCATTATTATGAAACCTCCTTTTAAAGTGGATCGTACTGAAGGTCTGGTTACTGGAACTCCGGAAACACTTCTATTCAAAACAAAACCTTTGATCTTATATTATAATTTTATTGGGCCGATCAGTGAAGAGTCTGATCCGAATAAAATCCCTAAAAATATGAAAGTGATCTTCTTCAAAAGAATGGCCGGCCAATCATGAGATGTCTCATCGTTCGGTTCAAGGATTGTGAAGGACCTGGAACTCTATTAGATTCTTTGCAAGCTAGGAATTATAGGATTACCTATCATAACGCGTATGACGAAAGAGTGCATATCGTTCCTGCGGCTCACCAAATGTTCGATCTGGTTGTATTTTTAGGCGGACCCCAAACGGTTCATGATCCTAATCAGCATAAATTTTTTAAACCTTGGCTGGAACTTGCATCTCACCTAGTGTCTATGAAAGATAAAAAGGTGATCGGGATCTGTTTGGGTTCTCAAATCTTAGCAACAGTTTTGGGAGCTAAGGTATACGAAGGGGAGAAGGGACCGGAAGTAGGATTCTCCGATGTAAAATTGGTTAACCCTTCTAATCCTGCGTTCTCTAAATTAAACGGGATAACTTCCTTTCCAGCATTTCATTTACACGAAGACGTATTCGAGATCCCAAAAGATGCTGATCATCTATTACAAGGAAGTTTTTATTCCAACCAGATGTTTGGATATGAAAATCGTGTATTCGGTATCCAATGTCATCTGGAAGTAACAGAGAACATGTTGGGCGTATGGAAGAATGTACATTCTGAGTTTATCAAAAAAGCAGGATGGATTTCCGGACCCGAAACGGAAGATCTTAGGTCTCAGATGGAAAGAGCAGGTAGAGCTCTCTTCGAAGGAATTTTGGATTTATAATATTCTATCCAATGTCCCGAATTCCGGGACTATTATCTATTGAATTGAAACGGTTGATGGTGCATACATGATTCAGAAATTACTCAGGGTTCTATTCGGAAGTAAATACGAAAGAGATCTTAAAAGACTCACTCCGATTGTAGTCCAAATCAATTCCTTGGAAGAGTCCATGCGCTCTCTAAGCGATTCTGAACTTTCTTCCCAAACTAGAAAGTTTAAAGAGAGGCTCTCTAAGGGAGAAACTCTGGATGATATCCTTCCGGAAGCATTCGCTACAGTAAGAGAGGCGGCCTTAAGAAAATTAGGGATGCGCCATTTTGATGTGCAGATGATGGGTGGTATCTCTCTTCATTGGGGAAATATCTCCGAAATGAAGACTGGAGAGGGTAAAACTCTTACTTCTACACTTGCAGTTTATCTGAATGCGCTCGCCGGTAAAGGAGTTCATGTGGTTACAGTGAACGATTACCTGGCAAGAAGGGACGCAAATTGGATGAAACCGATTTACGATTTCTTGGAATTATCTGTGGGGATCATCCAACATGATATGGAACATGATGATCGTAAGAAAGCATATTCTTCCGATATCACTTACGGAACCAATAACGAATATGGATTCGATTATCTGAGAGACAATATGGTTTCTCACATCGATCATAAAGTACAAAGAAGTCATTACTTTGCGATTGTGGACGAGGTGGACTCGATTCTTATCGACGAAGCAAGAACTCCACTTATCATTTCAGGTCCTTCCGACGAATCCACTGACAAATATACTCGTATCGACAAGATCATTCCTAGACTCATCGAAGGTGAGGATTACGAGAAAGATGAGAAGGCCAAAAACACTCTCATGACGGAAAAGGGCGTGGCTCATGTGGAAGAAATCCTAGGAATCGAGAACTTATACGCTCCTCAAAACGTGGATTTGGTTCACCACGTTCACCAAGCATTAAAAGCTCATAAAATATTCCAGAGAGACGTGGACTATGTGGTCCAAAACGGAGAAGTGATCATCGTGGATGAGTTCACTGGTCGTTTGATGTCCGGTAGAAGATATTCGGACGGACTTCACCAAGCTCTCGAAGCAAAAGAAGGTGTACCTATCGCAAGAGAATCCCAAACTCTCGCGAGTATCACTTTCCAAAATTATTTCAGATTATATGAAAAACTTTCCGGTATGACAGGAACTGCAGACACGGAAGCCGAGGAATTCCATAAGATTTATAATCTGGATGTGATTGTGATTCCTCCTAACGTTCCTGTGCAAAGAAAGGACGCAGCGGATAGAGTATACAGAACTGAAAAAGAAAAGTTCACCGCCATCTTGAATGAGATCAAGGATTGTAGGGACAAAAAACAACCTGTACTTGTTGGAACTATTTCCATCGAAAAATCGGAAGTTCTCGCAAGACTTTTAGCTCAGGCTGGAATTCAGCATAATGTATTGAATGCTAAGTTCCACGAAAAAGAAGCGGAGATTATCGCAAACGCAGGAAAACCTGCGGCAGTCACTATCGCTACGAACATGGCGGGAAGGGGAACTGATATTGTTCTCGGCGGGGCTCAGTTATTTAAAGAAAGTCTGGAGTCTTGGAAAGAATCGGATCCTGTGATCAGCGAATTTAAAGAAGCAGTGGTTCGTGCAGATTTTGAAAAAGCGGAATCTGTTTCTCAAAGATTAGATTCTCAGGCAAAAAAATCCAAAGCAAACGATATCCTTACCAGCGCTAAGATCTGGAGAAAGAACCACGAAGAAGTTTTGGAAGCGGGTGGTCTTCATATTTTAGGAACGGAAAGACATGAGGCAAGAAGGATCGACAACCAGCTCAGAGGTCGTTCCGGTCGTCAGGGAGATCCTGGTTCCAGTAGATTCTATCTTTCCTTACAAGACGATCTTATGAGGATTTTCGGATCGGATCGTATCGCAGGCATCATGGAAAGGCTTAAGATGCCGGAAGGGCAAGAGATTGAACATCCGATGGTGTCTAACGCAATTGCGAGAGCGCAAAAAAGGGTAGAAGGTCATAACTTCGATATCCGTAAACATCTTTTGGAATACGATGATGTGATGAACCGTCAGCGTATTGTGATCTACAAGATGAGAAACGAGGTCTTAGAAGGTGGAGATGTAACCGGTCAGGCAAAAAGTTTCTTAGAAGAAATGATCGAAGCACAAGTAGTCGCCACCTGTGAGGGAGGAAACCCTAACGGTTGGGAATGGGATGTTTTAAAAGAATGGTTCGAAGGCCTAGGGCTTCCTTGGAAGGTGGACCAAGAGGTTATCAGAAAATCCAAAAATCCTCAATTAGCCATTTTTGATTCTTTGAATAATGCGGCTCAAACTTTCTATCAAGAGAAAGCGGATCGGATTGGCGGAGATGTTTGGAAACTTTTAGAAAGAAATATCTTCCTAGATATTCTAGATCATCGTTGGAAAGAACATCTATATTCGATGGACCATTTGAGAGAAGGTATCTGGACCGTAGGTTATGGAGAAAAAAATCCTCTCGTAGAATATAAACTACAAGGTTTTAGATTATTCGACCAAGCAATCGAGAACATGAAATATGAGATCGTCAGCTTTTTAGTCCGTGTAGAAGTTACTGAAAAAACTCAGTTGCCTGAAGAGAAAAAAGAGTATAAAAAAGTAGGACAGGAATTGACCGGAGGCTTCCAGGAATTGCAAGGAGCTAAACCTAAAAATCCTATGGCAGAAGCAATGCCAGTGACTTCCGGAGGCGGCGGTTCTGAAAGAAAAACCAGTCGTAGGAAAAGAAAATGAATGCTAAACTTCTAATTCCTTTTTGTATTTTAGCCTTCTCGGAATGCGCTTATCTTTCGGGAGATAATGCGGGCGCAAGAGAAGGTAAAAGTCCTTCACAATTGTATTCCGAGTGTATGAGTACATTCTCAGATGATACAAAGTGTAAAGAGTTCGTTCTCAAATCCATTCCGGATGCGGATGTAAGTTTATTGGGACAAACTGCAAATCAGGCGGAGCTAGCAGCTTCCGCTAATATTTTTATCCGTGCCCAACTGATCCAATCGCTTCTCTACCAAAACAAGCTATTCGTAAAAAATAAATTAGGGGAACCGGACGAAAAAAGGATAGTGAATAACTGGGCTCCGGGAATGGAAGAATGGCTGTATTATAGGCCGGTCTCCAAATTCGCAGAAGGTTCCAGGCCGGATAGAGAGATCTTAATACGATTTCAACGGGGTGCAGTAGTCCATGTGGGTTATACACCGCCTAGCCCTAATCGTTAATCCATCTTCCATTTAATTTAACAAAAACTTATTGGAATGTCAGTCATTTCTTCGTAATATATAGTAAGGATTGACGGAATATACCTCTATATTCTTTTGGCATAATAGTGCGGCGCATACCTTACATTCTGCTGATCTTCTTACAGATTGCTCTGGTAGTCTTTTCATCTACTTTGGAATGGGTGGATAAGGACCTAGAGAGTCGTGCTATTTCTTTATCCCAAACAAAGAAAAACATTTCCACCGCCCTGGAATCGGATCTTAAGGATTCCGAAGGATTAGTTTACACTCAAGCAAGAGAAAGAGACAGCAGGCTCATTGATTTTCTTGCCGAAGCGTTATCCAGCTATCCTTGGACTCCATCCACATTCGATTCTAAGATCGTATTTATAAGCGGCCAACGTAAATCGGACCGACTTCTCCACTTTTCCCTAACAAATCTACCCCCACCTAACCTGGCTTAATCGTTTATATTAACTTCGGAACGATTTTCGCGCCATAGGTTTATTGGCATCGTTCCATAGGGGAGTCTTGCATAAGCATAAGCTATCTTCAGGGATAACTTCGTACAACTATGAATAAAAAGATACTAACGTTTCTAATTTTGGTCTGGGCGACGAATCAGACCGTATCTCAGCCTGATCCTAGTCCGGGTGGTGCTCCCGCTGGGGTGGATCCTTTATATTCTGAAGCTAAGATTGCTGCCGCTTCGGGAGACCAGGAAAGAACACAAGTTCGTTTGGAACTTGCCAAGGCAGAAGAATTACTTTGGAAGAATAACCTTCTATTACTCGCATCCAAGTTTAATATCGATGCGAGAAAAGCCAGTATAGAACAAGCAGGTCTCTATGCGAATCCGAATATTTTTGTGGATCAGAGTATTTTCGCGGAGCCTACACAACGTTATTTTGATTTTACCAGATCGGGACAAACTGTTGTGCAGATCCAACAGGTATTCTTACTCGGCGGTAAAATAGACAAACGTGTACGTGTTGCAGAGTTAAGCGCTAAGATGAGCGAGCAAGAATTTTATGATCTTGCAAGAGCGCTGATCACTAAGTTGCGTAGGACCTTCTACTTTATTCATTATTACCGAGATGCTATCGCCTTTTACGACAAAAGTCTGATCGCCCTAGAAAAAACGGTGAACTCTGCGGATCTTGCCTATAAGAGAAGAGCCGTCCTTCAATCCGAAGTTTTACGTTTAAAAGCACTCCTATTCTTCTTAAGAAAAGAAAGAGAAGATCTTAGGATCAAGGTACTGGAGAAGGAAGCTGATCTAAGAGTTTTACTTAACGAAGATTCTTATAAAAGCCAATCGGTTGCAATCGTTCCAATTTTGGATCTGGACTTCGTGGAAAAAGCAACCATCGAAGGATTAAAATTAGATAATATGCTTGCGAAAGCTCGGGAATACAGACCCGACCTGAAAAAAGCCGTCCAAGCATTGAGATACGAAGAAGCGAACCTTGAATTACAACATGCAAACGCGATCCCGGATCTTGCATTCGGTCCGATGTACAACAGAGGGGGAACTGCCTTCCAGAATTATTGGGGGGTTACCGCTCAGTTGAATATTCCGATCTTCGATAGGAACCAAGGTAATATTAAGGCTGCGGAAAAATCTATCCAAGTCAGAAAACAAGAATTAAAAAACCTGATCTTGGAAGTGGAGAACGATGTAAGCGTCGCATTGGCTACCGCGAAAGCGAAAGACGATCTCTACAAAAAATTCAGAAACACTTATACTTCGGATTATGCAAACCTTGCAGAAGATATGATCCTTAGTTACGAAAAACGTTATATATCCATTTTAGAATTCGCCGATTTCTTTGAAACATACAGATCCAGTATCGTGGAAATGTTACGCCTCCAAACGGACAGAATGGAAGCGATCGAAGGAGTAAATTACTCGGTAGGAACGGGGCTGATCGTTCCAAGTTATAAATCCAACGGAGATTCCGGTGCTAAAGAAGGGGGCTCGAAATGATTCCATCATCTAACAAACTTAAACTTTTATTAATCATTCTAGTGGGGGCTGTTTCCGTTTCCATTGTCTCTTTTACCTATAATAAAGGGCAGAAAAAAAACGCCCCTCGTCCTCAAAAGGCAATCGTTCATGATCATGGGGAAAGGATAGAATTTAAAGAAAATTCTCCCGGCCTTGAGATCGTAAAAAGTGCCGAGATAGGTAAGCCGGGAGAATTCGTAAATGTGGAAGCTCCCGCAAGGTTGATCGCCACTACTTCTCCTTCCGTATCCGATTCCGAACAGATCATATTGTTTGAATCTGCCGAGTTGAACGATCTTTATGTAGGTTATGTTCATGCAAAAAATAGCCTGAATAGATCCCGAAAGAACTTGGATCGTATCAAAGATATGTTTAAGCATCGAGTCGCGACTGAAAAGGATCTGATCGAAGCAGAAACCGAAGTGAATAACGACGAGGCAGAATTTGCTGAATTCGAAGGAAAACTGAGAGCGGTGGGTTTAAACCCTGCGATGATCAAAAAGGCCTCTGGACAGACTGCTTGGATCATTTCAGACGTTCCTGAATCCCAACTTTCCAATCTGCAAAAAGGAAAAAGGGTTAAAGTAGTATTTAACTCTTTCCCAAACCAAGAATGGGGCGGAACTGCAGAGGCATTGGGAGATAACGTAGATCCTTTTACAAGAACAGTGAAAGTAAGGATCGCGATTAAAAACGAAGGTTATAGATTAAAGCCGGGAATGTTCGCGACCGTAAAATTCCCAGAAGAAACAGGAAGCGACTCTGTAGTCATTCCTTTCAATTCCGTCGTTACTGTAGAAGGTAAAAATTACGTATTTGTAGAAGAGACTCCTCATGAATTTTTTAGAAGAGAAGTTGTCTTAGGGATCTCTACTCGAGAAAGAGTCAATGTTCTGGAAGGTTTGACTAAAGGCGATAAAGTGGTTACAGAAGGAGCCATTCTCTTGAAAGGACTTAGTTTCGGATTTTAATCTCTATGAAAAGAATACTAAGTTTTATTATTATAATATTCTTATTTTCTTTTATTTCGTCCGTTCATTCGGAGGAAGCAAAGAAAGATTATAAGAGCGAAGATCCTTCTCCTGAGTGGACCCCAGATCCGGATCGCAAGACCAGATTTAAGGAAGAAGAAAAAGATGATCTTAACCAAAAGGCTCTTCCTAAATCTACGAACTTTTTCGTATACGGAGCAAGTATCGGTTCTCCAGGGAGTATCAATTTTAATTTAGGATATTATTATAAGGATATCGTAATCCGCGGGTCCGGTGGTCACTGGGGACCTCATTGGTGGGGCTGGCAGGCGGATCTTGGATTTAGTTTTTGGAAAACTTCCGTCATTGCACATAGTGTGTCCGTAGTAATCGGACAATTCCAAGTCGATCCTTTTGCTCCCGAGTTGGGAAGAGGTGGACAAACTTCTTATCCAACGGGAAGTGATTTTCCAGGATACCAACATAGGAATCCAACGTTTGAGGACGCGATCATCCGTTCTTATGTAGCTCAACAAAATCCGAATCTAGCTACTTTTTTGGAATATGAGAGTAGGGACAAACAGAAGGTAACTTTAAACCAAAGATATATAGGACTTACTTACGATTTCCTACTCGGAAATTTCTTTCTGCAAGTTGGCGGAGGGATAGGAAGTGGTGATTATAAAAATCCTCAACTTCTTATCCAATTAGGCTACTTCTTTGATACGAGGTCATACTAATGATAGATAGACTCATAGAATCCGTACTCAAGTTTAGGATTCCCACCCTTATCGCATCTCTATTTGTTGCGATTTTGGGAGTTTGGGCCTGGGTAGATATTCGAAAGGAAGCCTACTCTGATATCGCGGATACTCAAGTCCGTTTGATTGCAAAATTTCCGGGTAAAGCTGCGGTTGAAGTGGAAGAAAGAGTAACTCTTCCGATTGAAAGGGTATTGAATGCAATCCCTAAAGTAGCGGTCCGTCGTTCCAGGACAATCAATGGTCTTGTAGTATTCCAATTCGTCTTTGAAGATGGGACCGACGATTATTTTGCAAGGATGCGACTCATGGAAAGAGTTGCAGATGCGGATATTCCTGAGGAAGTTCAACCCGCTTTAGGACCTATGAGTTCTCCTGTCGGAGAAATTTTCAGATATGTGGTGGAATCTTCCGGGAACCACACTTCTATGGAATTAAGAACGATCCAAGATTGGATCGTAATGCCTAAGATGCTTGCTATTCCAGGGATCGCGGACGTGGTTACCTTCGGAGGTTTGCCTAAACAATTCCATATAGTAACTTCTCCAGATAAATTAGTACGTTATAAACTTACTATCAAAGATGTAATCGATGCAGTTCAGGAAAATAACCTGAATACCGGTGGAAACCTACTTTTACAAGGAGAGCAAGGATTTCCGATCCGTTCTTTGGGTGCGATACGAGAAGCACAACATATCGAAAATATCGTAGTAAAAACAGTGAATGGTGTTCCGGTTTTCGTTCGGGACCTGGCTACTGTGGAAATATCTCATCCAATTCCGAGTGGAGTCTTGGGTTATACGGTCCGCATGGAAGATCAAGTCATGGATGTGGATTCTTCCGTCCAAGGTCTTGTTGCAATGCGTCGTTGGGGTGATCCGAATGAGATGGGAGATCGAATTCGTGCCAAAGTAAAAGAGATCAACGAGAACTATCTTCCTGACGGAGTTCAACTCAGAACCACTTACGACAGAAGTGACCTTGTAAATTATACATTACGTACTATTGGAAGGACACTTCTGGAAGGTGTGATGGTGGTCAGCTTGGTTTTGATCTTCTTTATAGGGAGTGCAAAAGCCTCTCTTGTAGTAGTAGCGACTATTCCATTCGCATTATTATTCGCTTTCCTTCTAATGAATATGACCGGGATCCCGGCAAGTTTATTGTCTTTAGGAGCTATCGACTTCGGGATCGTAGTGGATGGCGCAGTGATCATGGTAGAAAATATCATGAGAAGATATAGGGATGCCACTCCTAGTGATAAGAGTAAAGGGATCATTAAGCTGACTGCAGAGTCCGGCTCTGAAGTAGGGACCGAGATTTTATTCTCCATTTTGATCATCATACTTGCATATTTACCGATTTTTTCTTTCGAACGTATTGAAGGTCGTCTGTTTAAGCCGATGGCTTTCACTATCTCCTTTGCGATTTTTGGAGCTTTAATTTTTTCCATGACAGTTGTTCCGGTCTTGATGACTTATATGTTCCGGAATTATTTCGAATCGGAGAAACCGGGTCCTATCGCATGGCATAACCCTGTGTATGAATGGATAGAAGTACGTTATAAAACATTAATAGATTATTTGGTAGAAAGATCCAGAAGGGTAGTGATCGGAGCTTTCACGGTCGTGATCATACTTTTGGGAATAGGCGGTTATAAACTCGGAACAGAGTTCCTACCTGAAATGGATGAGGGTGGTTTTAACCTGAGGATCTTTTTCCCAGTAGGGATTTCCCTTCCGGAAGCGCGTAAATTTATGCCTAAGATCCGAGAAACGATCTATAAAAACGAACAGGTAAGCGTAGTACTTTCTCAGCTTGGAAGAAACGATGACGGAACCGACCCTCTACCTCCGAACCGATTGGAAGTACTCGTAAGTTTGAAAGATTATGATGATTGGAAGGAAAGAATTACCAAGCAGGAACTTCTTCTCAGAATGAAGAATGACCTGGAAGCTACTCTTCCAGGTGCGAGGATCAGTTTCTCTCAGCCAATTATGGATAACTTGTCGGAAGCGATCATGGGAACCATTGCGGATTTGGCGGTATTCGTTTCCGGCCAAGACTTAAAAGTGATGCGTAAGCTTGCAGAAGAGATCCTGGATCTAGTAAAGGATATGCCTGGAGCAAGTGAATTCGGTATAGAACAAGAAGCGGATAGCCCTCAGTTAACGATTAGGATAGATCGGGAAGCCGCAGCTCGTTACGGGATCAACGTGAGCGATATACAACAGATGGTGGAAGCTGCCATCGGAATGCAAAGGATCAGTACATTATATGAGGGGCCTTCCGACATTCCTCCGAGAACACCTGCTAGATTCGGGATCGTCGTTCGATTCTCTAAAGATTATAGGGCTTCCAAAAGAGCAATTGAAACTATGCCTATCATTTCACCTAAGGGGGAGAGAGTCCCACTTTCTCAATTGGCAAAGATCACCTTAGAAGATGGGCCTACTATGATCTTTCGTCAAGAGGGTCGAAGAACAATTACCGTCAGAACGAACGTAAGGGGACGGGACCAGGGTGGATTCGTAACCGAACTACGTAAAAAAATCCAGCAGAAGATAAAACTTCCGGAAGGATACGAGGTCCGATACGGAGGACAGTATGAAAACCTTGCTCGGGTAGGTAAAAAGTTAGCTGCTGTTATTCCGGTAACCATTGCGATCATTTTTGGAGTCTTATTCTTACTTTATAGAAATCTAAAATACGTTTACGTTGCTTTAGCTTGTCTTCCTCTTTCCTTGGTGGGAGGAATGTATGCACTTCTGCTCAGAGGATATTATTTTAACGTATCCAGCGGGGTAGGGTTTATTTCCCTTTTCGGGATTGCAACCATGTCCGGGGTTCTTTTCGTTTCTAGGACAAATCACCTTTTAAGGGATGAGCCTACATTGACTACGAAAGAAGCAGTCACACAAGCGGCTGTGATCCAATTACGACCAATGTTGATGACGATGTTACTTGCGTTACTTGGATTAATTCCGGCAACTCTTGCATCTGGAGTAGGTTCGGACGTTCAGAGACCACTGGCTACTGTGATTGTAGGAGGGTTATTCTCCGCTTTATTCCTGGTTTTGACAATATTACCTTCACTTTATTTGGTTTTGGTGGGAGATACAAAACATCCTGCTGAAGCTGAAACATTCGAACTTCATCCGGAAGCATACGTTTCCTTATATGATGAAGAAGATATAGAAAATGCCTCTCCTGTACATAGGAATGGAAGTAAGAAGGTAAAGAAAAAAGTTCTCGCTAAAAAGAAACGTTAGTTTATGCACTTGTCTTAAATAAAGACAGGTGATGACTATGAATCTACCCGAAAAAATTTTGATCCTAACCGGGGTCATAAATTTAGCATACGGAAGTCTAACAGGCTTTGCGTATGCATTCGCGAGAATGAAGGCTGAATTTCCTTCCAGATATCTACAAGCGGCACATATCGGACCATTGATGCAAGGCGCTATGATCCTTGGTTTGGTATTTGCATTTCAACTTGCACCCCTTTCAGAAACGGCAGCTTTAGTTGGAGCAATTTCATTTGCGGTTTCTTCCGGATTTATCGCTTTGAAAGATACTGTGGATTGGTTACAAGGGGTCAAAGACGAATTTAAGGAAAACCCTCCTCTTGGAAAGATCCTAGGTGGGATCGGCGTTACCGCAAATCTTGTAGGGATAGCAATTATCGTATATGGGGTTTTGGCTGCTTAAGATCGAAGGCAGAAGGACCCGTAAGGCTACTGGTCCGAAAACTGATCCTTTATCGGACGTATAAATCCTAAAAATCTATCTAAGAGACTCACAATTTCTTAGGTAGATTTTTAAAATTCCGAACAAAGAAACAACCAATCATCCGAAGTTTTTTTACAATTTTTTCGCTCTAAAAATCTTAAGAGGGTTCTGAAGATGAGCGAGCACTTAAAGGCAAAACTTAAAAAAGCAGACTCAGGCTTTTGGAAAAAGACATTCAGATCCTGTTGGAGTATTCTTCCTCATTCTTTTAGAAGACAATTGGTTGCCATGTCCGGGCAATCAGATCTTGATTTCTAAGTAGTTAACCTTCTTCTTTCCTTAGTTAATATATCTGATCGATTTATCTGAAGATAAAAAAAGAGCGCCCGAGAGGACGCTCTTTTTCGTAGAAATCTACTTAATTCGAATTAATCGAACTTAGCAACGACCCCTAAGGTTATACCATATTGGTCTTTACTTTTCTCACCGCTTTGGGTTACGAATTGATATCCGGTTGCCCAGTCTCTTCTCATATCCAATTTGATGAGTAGATTTTCAGTATAGTTCCAAACAGGAGTTACAGTAAATGTTTTATACTGTCCGTAGTTGGAAGATCCACCGTAATCTTTGTAGTTTTTCGGGTCTAAAGCTGCAAGTAATTGGTCCGCAGTTAAGCCCGCTAATGCAGGAGTCGCTGCAAGGATTTGTTCTGCAACTGCTTTGTCTTGCGCATATTTTCCTGCATACCAAGAGTTAGCTGCTTGAGATCCTGCAAATGGGTTGAAGGTAGTCAAACGGCCGTTGTTATGGCTATCGTCGATATACTCAAAACGAACGTTAACTCCCCAAGTTTCACCGATCTTGAATTTACTGAAGATACCATAAGCCTTATAGCTACTTTTGGTTTTTTCAGTAGTAACGGTTCCACCAAGAATAGTTTCAAGATTTGCAGTACCAGCTGAGTTGTACTGTTGTTGGAGAAGGTTAGCCGCAGCAGCGCCACCGGCTTTTTCACTCCAAGTATAGTCTAAGTCAATTTGGATCCTGTCGGTCGGAGTAATGGAAAGGATTGCATGGTTCATGAACCAGTAATCCTTGTTATACTTTGCATTAGGAGCTACAAGAGCTGAAACTGCAGGATCACCTGTAGTAGCAGCTAATTGATCAGCTGCATATTGTTTCCATGGATCGATTCTTCCGGTAGCACCATCTTGGGAATACAAAGTGTTCCAAGTGATCGATAATTTATCTTCGATCAATTGTCCCTTTAACTGAGTTCCAATCGCTTTATGCTGAGTAGCTGCTTCGTAGAAGTAGTTATTAGTTGTACTTCCATCTGGAACTCCAGTTCTATAACCGGTACCACCACCACTGTTATACAGATAAAAGGTTCCTGCCCATTTGTCTGTAAATTGAGTAGTTAAGCGAGCACCGGTGTGAATGAATGGGATTGTGTTTTGGAAGATGGCCCCTATCGAGTAGTTAGGGTTGTTCATCGATTCCAATACTTCGTATCCGATATGCGTTGCCATTTTACCAACGTCTAAGGTCATCCCTTTCAGCACTGGGAAATACATACTGATATATGCTTGTTTTAGCATGTTATAGTTGTATATTCCGTTGTATTGAACGTAAGGCGCCTCTTGGTAAGCGTTGTTCTGACCGTTTTGGAAATCCACACGGAATCCCCAAGGGCTGGATTTTTCAGCGGTTTTTTGAACAGCAAGAGCTGCTGCGTTAACACCAAAGTTTTTGTTACTTGTTTCGAACGCTCTGGTCGAATCTACGGCGCTTCCTTGGAGTGGGTTGTTGTTGTACATGTAGTACACATCCACAAATCCAGAAAAGTCTACCTTATCATACCATTTCGTATCTTCAGGTTCTGGGGCTGGAGCAGCTTTCACTGCACCTGCTGCCTTCGGGTCCGGCGTTTCCTTTTTCGGCTGGGCAAAAACCGAAGAGGCGGTCACCAGAGTAAAGGTAGCAATGAGGCTGGCTGTTTTTTTTCTCATCATTCTCCTAAATCTCCTATGCCCATAAGTATGCAACTAGCGTGCCAACATGTAAAAAATAGGCAAAGAGACTAAATAAGGCTTAAAAACGATTCTAAATCCATTATTTGGTGCTCATTTTATATAAACTTTTTGGACTATTTTTTCATTAGCCGCAATATGCTTAATTTTTGAGCAAGTTTGGGCTTGCTGAAGGAGTAAGCAGATTAGAAGATGTTTTGGTATAAGCAGGGTTAGAAGGAGGTGAATTTTGTAGTAACTACGACGCTAAGAGGTCTTCCGGTTAGAATGATTTTTGGATAATATCTAGAAGAAGTTCCTTTGAGTTCAGACTCGGATCTTGGAGTACAGCAAGTAAAGAAGATCGTAGTATCTCTCCCAATTTTGGCGCTGGAAGTTCTGGAAATTTTTCCCGGACCGAATTTCCGTCTATGGTCAGATCGGAAAGTAGAAGTGGCGGATCCTTCTTCCATTCTTGTTCTGCGCTTGCGAGCCAAAACGGTTCTTGATTTAAGAAAGCAGACCAAAGAAGGGAAAGTTCTAAGCACAGATCTTGAAGATCTTTTTTACCTGCATATTGTGCAATTGGGTGGAGGAGATGAACTCTCAGGCCGGGGGAAGTCCTTAATTCTTCTTTATGCCGGATAATAGAATATAGGGTCTTTACCAAAAATTGAGAGTCCTTGGTCCTTTGGTTGGAAAATCTGAGTTCTTTAAAAAATACGGTGGAGTCAGAAAGCCAGGTTTGTTCCGAAAAACAAGAAGCTAAAAAGTAGGCCAACCTTGGTCTTTCGGAAGTTTCCAGAAGTTTGGAGAATCCGTTTTTATATTTTTCCCAGTCTGCCGAATATAATTTTGTTTTTGTAAATAATTCCAGAATTTTATGTTTTTTTAATAGATCCAATCCTCCGATCGGATTTTTACTTTTGAGTATTTTTAAAAATTCGTCGTGTATTCTTTCGGGGGAAACCTTTGCAGTAATCAATCTACAAGTATCGATTGCTTCTGAAGTTTCCGGATGGATCGTGAATCCTAGTGTGGAAACGAATCGAATAGCTCTGACTGGTCTAAGTCCATCTTCCGTAAATCTGGAGACCGGGTTCCCTATAGTTCTAATTAAAGAATTTTGAATGTCTTCCTGTCCGGAATGTTCATCCACTAATATCTCTTGTAGGAGATCCAGGGCCAGGGCATTCATAGTGAAGTCCCTTCTTTTTAGATCTTCACTCAGGCTTACTCCGAATTGTACTGTTTCGGGCCTTCTACCATCTATATAGTCTTCATCTTTTCTGAATGTAGTCAATTCATAGGATCTATCCTGGAATAATACGGTGATAGTCCCATGTTTGATCCCTGTTGGCACAGTTCTTTTGAAGATCTTTTGCATTTTTTCCGGAGATATGGAAACCGCTAGATCATATTCATGAGGGACTTTATCTAATATTAGGTCACGGACGCTTCCACCAACTAAATAGGCTTCTCCTTCGTGATCTTTTATCGTTTTACTTATCTCTAATAGATCTTGTAAAAAAGGAGAAGGGATTTGGGAGATGAGTTGTTTTGGATCGGGGCTCATCATTCCTGGACGATCTTTTTCCAAATTGGTAAATAACGATCCTTGAGTGCAGGGTTCTTTGAAAAAATTTCCTCTACTTGTTTTTTGGTTTTTTGGTCTACGGAAACTCTTAAGAAGGGAAGATCCGCTTGTTGAGAAAGGATTTGGTCGATCCTTCTTCCTGTTTCGTCCCAGGCAGTATTGCAGATTTCTTTGTATTCTTCGTCCTTATGTTCGTTGCATAGGATTGCAAGTTCCAGATACTTTCCTTCTTTTTTCAGCTCTAACATTTTGTCTAAGACGCTAACTTTGCAGTTGGACAAAGCGACAAGCGTTAGAAGGTTAAAAAAGATCGGAAGCAGATACTTTCGAGAAGTCATGCTAAGAATTTTTTAGAAAGAACTCTATTAGGAAACCATTTTTTATAAAGATTCGAATGCTAGGTTGGCTAGTTTATCCGCTCTTTTGTTTTTTTCCCTGGGGACATGGTGGATAGAAAATAGCTTAAGTTTGGAAGTCAGACGTTTTACCTTTTCTTTTGCTACTTGAAGATGAGGGGATTTTACCTTATATTCTCCCTTGAATTGTTTTACTACCAGTTCCGAATCCAGATAGGCTGTAACTTCACTAGCGTCTTGGGAAAGGCAATATTCTACCCCTGCTTCCAGAGCCGCCCATTCTGCCACATTGTTCGTTCCGTCGGAGATCCTACGTGAGATGGAATGTACCTCGGTTTCTCCTTCATACACGGCAACCCCGATGGAAGAAGGCCCCGGGTTTCCTTTTGAGGCACCGTCACAGTATATTTTGAACTTTTTCACCGGCTTTAATCTTGGTTTTTAGATCCCAAAATGAATTGGAGTGGTCTCCAGAATATTAAATAGCCGATCAGGATGAATAAGGAAACTAAAAAGGAGAGTATGCCTAAAACCAAAAATTGGAAAGTTCGATATAAATGATCGAATGTGTGAGGAAAGAATAACCCTCCGGCCAAGCATAAAAGTCCGGCCGCTAATAAGGCAAACAGAACGAAAGGAAGGGATAAAAAATAAAAAAGATAACTTAAGGCAGTGAATCCGAAAGCCAATTTATAAGCGTTCCAACGTGCCGGATGATCTATCATTAAACCAAATACCATCAATAGTCCTATCCTTCGGAGGCTTTGGTTTGGCAATGTAAAAACGATCCAGGATATTGGCATTCTAACGATGCATATAGATTATTTTCAGTTCCTAAATTCTCTCCCTGAAACTCCTGAGTCGGAATGTAGTTATTATCCGGAAAGGCGTTCAAAGGTAAAAGGTTTTATCTTAAGGGAAAATATTCCACGAGAAGGATTGGACGTACTATTTAGATTCGGTTTCAGAAGATCCGGGAGCTTTTTTTATAGAACGAATTGTTCGAACTGTTCACATTGTTTAAGTTATCGTATTCCTCTTGAAACCTTTCAAAAAACTTCATCGCATAAAAGATTTGAAAAAATCAATTCCGATCTAAGTCTCAAGACAGCTCTCCCACAAATAGATACGAATAAAGAAAGTTTATATCTGAAATACCAAAGATCCAGACATAAGGGAAGTCACGGAGAATCCGATTTTGAAATTTTGGAAACGATGAAATACCAAATGTATGAAGGTTCCGAAAGTTCTTTGGAACTTCTACTTACTAAGGACGAGAATTTACTCGGATGGATCTTATTGGATCTTGGAAAAGAAACCGTGTCAGCTGTGTATTCCGTTTTCAATCCGGAAGAATCTAGAAGAAGTTTGGGAAATTTTCTGATACTATCTTCTATTCTTTGGGCAAAGGAGAAGGGTTATAAAGAATTCCACTTGGGTCTTTTTCTTCCGGGACATCCTAAGATGGATTATAAAAAGAACTGGAAACCGGCTGAAATTTTAAATCGTAACACTGGTGTTTGGAAGGAGAGCAAATCTTTTCTTTCCGATTATATTTTGGAGAATGGTTCCAATGGAGATAAACGAATAGGCGCTTAAACTCGGGTCATTCTTCTCTCCGAAACCCCCAAATCAGGCTTGTCATACTGGCCTTGCGTCTCAGAAAGGTTGGTATGGCTAAAAAGATCATCGTAGTAGGCGCTTCTAGCGGTATCGGAAAAGAAATTGCATCTCAATTGATCGAAGAGGGACATCAGGTCGCTGCTTTTGCAAGAAGAGAGAAGGAACTGAAAAAACTTCCTTCTTCCAAAGTAAAAAACTTATTCGTCAAACATGACGTTACTGAATACTCCAAGGTCCCTGGAGAATTTGCCAAAGCAGTAAAGGCTTTAGGCGGCTTGGACGAAATTTATTATGCATCCGGCGTGATGCATAGAGTCGGCGCAGAAGAATTTTCTGTAGAGAAAGACTTGGAAATGTTAGAAGTGAACCTTTTAGGTTGTGTTGCTTGGTTGAATTCTGCAGCTACTTATTTCCAAGAGAAGAAGGCTGGCAAAATTATAGGTATTTCTTCCATCGCGGGCGATAGAGGTCGCAGAGGGAATCCGGTTTACAACGCATCTAAAGCAGGAATGTCCACTTATTTAGAAGCTCTACGCAATCGTTTAGCAGTAAAAGGGATACAAGTTGTTACTGTAAAGCCAGGAATGATCGAGACCCCAATGACGGAAGGTTTGTCAGGTCTTATGTGGCTCATCACCGCTAAGGAAGCAGCTCAAGTTATATTAGCAAAAGTGAATGCAGGAAAAGAGAACTTCTATGTGCCTGCTCGCTGGGCTTTAGTCTCTTTGATTATTAGACTTATCCCATCTTTTATTTTCAGAAAACTTTCCGTTTAAGGAAAAGGTGATCTAAAATGGCAACCGCTTCTAAAAAAAAGACCGTTAAAAAAGCGACATCTTCTAAAATTAAAAAAACGGGTTTTAATCCTAAACAGTTTGAGTCCCGTTTAAGTCCTTCTCAAAAGGTAGAAGCCTGGGGAATGAACCATTTCTCCAACAGTAAGGTTTTTTTACCTACATCCATCCAGGACTTTAAGGATCTATTCTCTTATGCAAGAGATACGAATACGAAAGTTGCATTCAGAGGCGGCGGCTGTAGTTACGGTGACGCCGCTACGAATGATCAAGGGATCGTAGTTGATATTCGCAGCTTTAATAAGATCTTATCATTCGATCCTAAGACCGGTATCTTAGTTGCAGAATCCGGAGTAACCATCAAACAACTTTGGGAGTTTGGGATCGAAAGAGGATTTTGGCCTCCAGTTGTAAGTGGTACGATGTTTCCTACTTTAGGCGGTGCACTTTCTATGAATATTCATGGAAAGAATAACTTTGCAGTTGGACCGATCGGAGATCATATTCAAGAATTTACTTTTTTAAGTCCTGATGGAAAAGAATCACTTTGTTCTCCTAAAAAGAATTCTGATCTATTTTACTCCGCAATTTCCGGTTTCGGAATGCTCGGAGCATTTCTAACAGTAACCATCAAACTCAAAAAAATCTACTCTGGCAAAATGAAGGTTTGGCCGGTGAATACTGCTAACCTACAAGAGATGTATGATTATTTCGAAAAGGAATATAAACAATCCGACTATTTGGTTGGTTGGGTGGACGGATTTGCTTCCGGGAAAGGTTTGGGCCGTGGTCAAATCCATAAAGCAGTTCATCTAAAAGCAGGAGAAGATCCTGGTTTTCCTGAAAATTGTAAATTGGAAAATCAAATTCTGCCAAGCACATTCTTAGGGATCATTCCTAAGTCTTGGATGTGGTTATTCATGTATCCATTCAGCAATAAATTTGGGATGAGATTCGTGAACTTCGGGAAATGGATCTCCGGGTTTTTAAATAATAATAAACCTTACGAGCAAGGTCATGCAGAATACGCTTTCCTTTTGGACTATGTTCCGAATTGGAAATTTATGTACAAGCCCGGCGCAATGATCCAATACCAAAGTTTTATTCCAAAAGAGAATGCGGTTAAAGGTTTTGAAGAGATCTTAAGTCTTTGTCAAAAAAGAGGGATTGTAAACTGGTTAGGTGTATTTAAGAAACATAGACCTGACAAGTTCTTACTCACTCATGCAGTCGACGGTTATTCAATGGCTATGGATTTTCCTCTGACCAAAGGGAACAAAACTAAACTTTGGGAACTCGCCAAAGAAATGGATGAGATCGTTGTGAAGAATGGAGGAAGATTCTATTTTGCAAAAGATAGCACTCTTCGTCCTGAAGTTTACAGAAGATCCATGCCTAAACAGAACCTGGAAAAGTTCAGAGTCATGAAGAAAAAATTGGATCCAAAAAATCTATTAGAATCGGATCTATTTAGAAGGGTCTGGGGAAAGTAATAGCGTATTTTCATTCGCGCAGAGAATACTGAGATCACGGAGGTTGAGTTTCTATCTCCGTGGACTCCGTGCGAAACTAATTACTTAGTTATTTTAGAAAATTCTAAAGTTTCCATATTGATGGAAGGGCTTTGGTAGAATATTCTATTCTTAAACTCGAAATGTTCCGATTTAGGAACTAAAATTTCTCGAGGATAAGAGTCTTCGAAACCGACTACTGTTACTCGGGTTTTTCCGATCTCATATAATTTTTCTAAAAGTGCATCGAAAGATTCAGGAGAATCGATCTCGTATACCTCTCTTTCTTCTCTAAAAGAATTAGAAGGCAAAAATACGGAACCTTTTCTGTAGATTACTATTTTGGAAGTATGATCGCTGAGTTCTCTTTGCTCAGTTACAATTGATTTTGTGAATTTATAATATAATCTGTCAAATACCACTCCTCCTACGATAGAATAGGAAATAAGAAGAATGGCTGTAATCTTCAACGGTTTGCTGAGCTTCTCCCAATTTTTTTCTAAAATTGAAAATAAGAACAAAAGCAAAAAAGGAAGGATCGTGATCAAGAATCTAGGTCCGAATAATACTCCCTGCCAAAATTTAGTGGAGGTTAAAAAACCTGAGAGAAGTATAAAAATCCCTAATCCGTATATAATCCGAGTTAAAGAATCGGATTTTGGTCTCCATAGAATGATGAATGCCAAAGCGGGGTAGGCTCCGAATAATCCCAAGGAGCCATTCCCTAAAAACACCAATTGCCATAGATAGTAGATTTGAGAAACTAATTCATAAGAAGAAGATTCCTGCAAATAACCTCTGGAACCTAAAGGGTGCCCGACCACTGAATAATTGATCACTGCTTGGATGATTAAAAGAGTCCCGAAAGTAAACGGGAATAATGCTGTTTTCGGATTTCTGAATATTCTAAAAGCATAAACTAAGGAAATACTGGCAGCTAACAGGATAGTTTCTTGTCGAAAGAATGCTGCGAATCCGAAAAATCCACCCGCCAGAACTAAATCGGAAGATTGGGAGGATTTGTCCTCTTTAAGTAAAAAATAAATTCCTTGGGTAACTCCATAGACTGCTAAGATCGTTTCGGATAGATCCGTAGAAAATAGGCTGAATGCTGATCCTAATAGTAATAGGATCAAAAAGAAAAATTTAGATTTTTCATTTAGTCCTAAAAGTTCCGAAATTTGGAATAACGCTCTTAGTGTTAAAATCCCAAATATCAATGATAGGAAAAAACTTCCGAATCTTCCCATGAGAACTGCGAACGGATACTGGATAGCAGTATAATAAAAAGGAAAAACGTAATAACATTTTCCTTTATACACATGGGTCATAGTGGACCCTTTTTTTAGATCTAAAGGTAAGAATCTAAACTCGGGATCTATTTCTTTTCCGGAGTATCTACAAGAAAAATCAGGGAAACCGTTATGTATAAGATCAGCAAGTTGTTGTCCTTTGACCGCTCCGTCTCCGACTCGGATTCCAGTTTGGTATTGCCAGGCCAAAAATACACATAAAAATACCGTTCCGAAAATCAGGAATCCCGCATACTTGCCAGTAAAGGAAGAAATCCGGGAAAGAAGACGATTAAACATTCTACTAAGAAGCTTACGGAAAATCAAAGGTCAAGAAGAAATCCCAAAGGAAAGTTTTGATCTTTTTTTGGGCATCCGAATTCTGAATGACACTTAGATTCCGAATGTTTCTTTGGAGGTTGTGAATTCCGTCTTAGAAAAGATCCGTTCCTTCTTTCTTAAACTGATATAAGCATCTTCCGTGACCCAAGAATTCATAATCACCACATATACGAATAGAATACAAGAGATCGGAAAAAAGAATTTAGGAAGTGGTTTAAGAAAGAAGGAACGGATCTTTTCTAAGACGGAATTCACAACCTCCAAAGAAACATTCGGAATCTAAGTGT
>NZ_NPEG01000021.1 GCF_002812045.1 Leptospira haakeii
CAGCCCACATTCCGCAAACACACCTTTGGTTAGGGATTCTTTGGAAATGGACTGAATTTCTAAAAGTTTGGAAACAGATTCGGAAGCTTCTGCAATATTCCCTTTTTTGCATGCGGAAATTGCAGTTTTATACAAAACTTCTTCCTGATTTTCAAGTGCCGACTTTTCAGTTTCCAATTTTAAAGAAGAAGTGAATGCAAGTTCCTGGTAAAGAGGATCGTTTGGGTCAGAATTTTTTGCTCTGACTGCATATTCCCAAGCAGATTGATTTTCTCCCAAAGAATCGTATAAAATGGACAAATTATAACAAGCGAGTCCCCTATCTTTTCTCAGGGATCTGCAGGAAGATTTTAATAAATCTAAGGAGGATTTTCTTTCTTCTTCCGTTCCGTAAAAATCTAGGATTGCCTGTTCTTGTATAAGTTCCGACCCGAACCTTCCCCCACCCGGGACGGAAACAGAAGTGCAGTAAAAAGTTCCCGCAAAGCAGAAAAAACTAAGAATACAGAACTTTTCCAAAGCTTTATAGAATAAGAGATTTCGGGGGAATAGATTGACAATGCTTGTTCCGGGTGGAAAATGATCGAAAATCAACCTTGCAAAAAGAGGACCCGATTTGAAAAGCTTGAGATCCCTCTCCTTATCCTTTCTCTCAGTTATCTTATGTACGAGCATCTTCTTCTGCCAACCTTCTTCCGGAAATTCCAAGACCACGGCAGATTTCACTCTCAAAGATTTTGACAGCGTAGTCAAGACTGTTGAGGGAAACTATATAGATAAAAATATAGATAAAAACCGCGCTTATAAAGACGCAGCGGTTTTTGCACTTCTATCCTTGCCTCATGGCCTCTATTTGTATCCGGAAAGTTATTTTACCGATCGAGAAAAATACGAAGAGTCGGATGAGATTTTCCCGGGCAAATCTTTCAAACTTTCTCCGGAGGACAAATTTGTTCTATTTGATCCGGATTATAAAGAAGTCGAGAAGATCCGAGACAGAAAATTGAAAGAAGAGTCTAATAAACCTAAACTTTCAAATGACGAGGTCCTCAAGTTAGTTGAAAGGGAGAAGGTCCGTAAAAAAGTGCTTACCGCTAAATGGGAGCAGACCAACTTCTCCAAAAAAGACTTTGATCGAGTATTAGCTTATCTCGAAAAAAATCTTCAAAACTACACCACTCCTCCGCTTAAAGATCCGTTTGGGGAAGAAGATCCTAAAGAAAAAGAACCATTCAGCATCAAAGACGTATATCTAGCTGCAGCTAACGGTTATCTTTCATCTTTAGACCCGCATAGCCAAGTATTCCTGAAAGCTGCCTGGGAAGAATCCATGGCTAAAATCGAAGACGGAAGTTTCGAAGGAATTGGAGCGATCTTAAGTGGTGGTGGTAACAAAGAAGTTATCGTAGAAAATCCATTAGAAGGAAGACCTGCGGTTACAGCAGGTGTTCGCGCAGGAGATGTGATCCTTGCAGTCGATGGGAAATCCACCAAAGGGATGTTACTCGACAAGGTAGTAGAAAGGATCAAAGGTAAAAAAGGATCCAAAGTAGTTCTGACCATCCGCAGAAAAGGAGTGGCTGGGACTTTGGCGATCGAGGTGGTCCGTGATACGATCGAGATTCGAAATATCACAAGCAAGTTGATAGATAATCATCCTTATATTGGATATATCAAGCTGACCGGTTTCGTGAAATCAGATCCTTCTGTTGATAAAGAATTCGTACAACATTTCAAAGAATTAGAAAAACAATCTACATCCAAAGGAACCAAACTGAAGGCATTAGTTCTAGATCTTAGAAATAATCCTGGAGGTTATTTAGATCTGGCAATCGATCTTGCAGATATGTTTGTGACTAACGGACTAATCGTTTCCGTAAAAAGCCCGAACAGAAGTCCTGAAGATTCAAACGCTGGCAAAAAAGATCTAACTGATCTGCCAGTTGCAGTTCTGATCAATGCAAAGTCCGCTTCTGCTTCTGAGATTGTAGCTTCTGCACTTAAACATCATGGACGTGGACTTATTCTCGGGGAGAGATCTTTTGGAAAAGCAACCGTTCAAAAACTACAAGAGTTACGAGGAAACGGAGCTTATTATATCAAACTTACCCAGTCCAGATATTATGCACCTTCTGGGAATACGATCCAAGTCGTCGGAGTTAAACCTGATGTGGATGTTTCTTCCGAAGAAGACGGAACTTTCCCATTCCATTATCGCGAAGAGAACATGTGGAATCACCTTCCTGAGTTACCTTCCTCTGCTGAGGAAAAAAGCCATTTCGACGTGAAAAAATTGGAAGGCTGGGTAAAATCTAACGGACAGGCGGAGAAGTTCATACAAGAACATAAAAATGATCAGATCAAGCCTGCCTTCCAATTGATCCGTTCCATAGATTACGTTGAAGCTCTTTTAAACACAGGCAAACGTAAGTAATGTAATCGGCGGTGTAATAGCCGCCGAATCTATAGAAATGCCAAGAATTAAAACCGATTTTTTAGTCATTGGAAGCGGTATTACCGGTCTTTTCCAAGCATTAAAACTTTCTAATGTAGGTGAGACAGTGATCGTGACAAAGAAGTCAGATTACGAGTCTAATACCAATTATGCACAAGGTGGGATCGCCTCCGTTTTTGCTCAGGGAGACAAATTCGAGGACCACGTAAAAGACACCTTAGAATCCGGAGCCGGCCTATGCGATCCGGAGGCAGTCCGAGTTTTGGTGGAAGAAGGTCCTCCTCTAGTCAAAGAACTTTTAGAATACGGTGTTCCATTCAACCTGAATCAAGAGGGAGAATTCGATCTTCATAGAGAAGGTGGACATGGAACGAATAGAATTGTTCATGCTCATGATAGAACGGGTCACGAGATCGAAAAAACCCTGCTTCAGATTGTAAAACAAAACCCAAATATTAGAATATTAGAATACCATACTGTAGTAGATCTGATCACTCCTCACCATCTCAAAAAGAAAGGCCTGATCTGTTTTGGTGCTTATGTTCTTTCCAACCAAACCGGAGAAGTAATTCCAATCCTTGCCAAAAAAACTATTATCGCAAGTGGTGGATCCGGACAGGTTTATTCTCATACTACAAATCCCAAGATTGCAACCGGTGATGGAGTTGCTTGTGCGTATCGTGCAGGCGCAGAGATCCGGAATATGGAATTTTACCAATTCCACCCTACTTCTCTTTATCACGAAAAAGGTGATTCGTTTCTCATCTCCGAAGCGGTCAGAGGAAAAGGTGCAGTATTACTTGGAATGGACGGCGAACCGTTCATGAAAAAATACCATCCGATGGCTGATCTTGCCACAAGAGATATAGTCGCAAGAGCGATAGACGCAGAGATGAAAAAGTCAGGAGATCCGCATGTTTGGTTGGATATCTCTCATAAACCTGCGGCAGAGATCAAAGAATCTTTCCCTTCAATTTATGCAAAATGTCTTGAGTTAGGAATAGATATCACTACGGATCCTATCCCGGTTGTTCCTGCTGCCCATTTTATGTGTGGAGGGATCGCAACCGACCTTTGGGGAAAAACAAGAATAGAAAATTTATTCGCAGCGGGAGAAGCTTCCTGCACAGGAGTCCACGGTGGAAACCGCCTTGCTTCTAACAGTCTGCTGGAATGTCTCGTATTCTCCAATCGGATCGCAGAAGAAATCCGGAAAAACCCGCCAGACTTCTTACCCGAACATGAACAGATCCCCGCTTGGGACAAAGAAGGTTTAGTCAATACGGAAGAATGGGTATTGATCTCCCATGACCTTTCAGAGATCAAAAACACAATGTCCAATTATGTAGGAATTGTACGCTCTAATCTACGTTTAGAAAGAGCAAAAAGAAGAATGGATCTGATCTATGCGGAAGTCAGGGACTATTATAATAGGACAATAGTCACAAACCCTCTATTAGAACTTCGTAATTTGGTTTTGGTGGCTGAATTAATTATTCGCTCTGCGCTTGCCAGACACGAAAGTAGAGGGCTTCATTATTCTACCGATTATCCTGAGAACAGATCCCCATCCAGACATGATACAATTCTGATCAATGATCTGGTGCATGGGGACCTGCAAGCGCCTCTTGAGTAACTTACCTTACGCAGCGAACAAAGTATCTGGTAGTCTTGCTAAAGGATTCATCTTCGCCGAATCTATCTCGGGTAAAAGATACTGCTCTAGCCGTCTTACCTCCTACATCTTGTTCATTTGCTGTTGAACTCCAGTAGAATGCCTCTATGGTATCCGGAAATTTTAATAGCATGAAGTTGCGGCTATTAGAACTTAAATATTTTAACTCTAAGAAACTAGCAACTCTCCAGTCTGTATGACCTCCAGTGTTATCATTCGCACAAGAATCATACGCCTCTGAACTTCCTGGTATACCTATCGGAGACACATTTGTAAGTGTTTGAGGAATTCCTAATGTATTACAAGAATTCAAATCAACACTACAATACTGGAGTTCTTTCGCCCCGAAAGAACTTGGATTCGCTAACGTCCCGCTTGCTCCTCTACAACTGAAACTAGTAGTAGTTCCGCTGAACACCTGGCCTTGGCTACAGGTCTTCCACATCAAACCGCTTGTTGCATCTGTTGTGGTTCCATCTGCATTAGTAGTGAAACTTTGGAAGAAGATCGCTCCTGCTATCAGGTCGCTATCATCTTCTTCTCTGAAGCCATAAGGACTACGATCTAATTTCTCTTCACAACCCATCGCGAGCATACTAAACGCGAATAAGGTGAATAATGATCTTATTATGTAATATACTTTTCTCATTTCTTTTTCCTTAGAACGCGTGGCTGAAGTTTACGAATAATTGTTCGTCTTCTCTTGATTTTGCCCAGTCGATCATGATGATCGTAGCCTGGTTCCATGCAATCCTGAGTCCGAGACCATGTGAATATTTATAATCCTTGGTCCCAACCTTGTGCTCATCATCCCAAACACGTCCGAAGTCCATAAAAGGCACTAAGTTAAATGCGAAGTATTCGTCACCTACACGTAAGGACCCGAATTTCCATCTCACTTCGATATTACCCCAGCCCATCATTCTTCCTACGAAGCGGTCTTGTTTGTAACCACGAATCGTACGAATACCTCCGAGTCCTCCGATCAAACCTTCCGTTCCCCACATGTTACGATATTCGAAGAAAGGAACGTCTCCTTCAGACAAACCTGCTCCAAAACGGGAAGCAATAACCAATTTATCGAAAACTTTAGGAAACGGACTCCAGAAAAATTTTCCTTGAGCAAAGTATTTTTGGAAATTGAAGTCGGAACCGAATGCCTTGCTGTTTTTCTCAAAGGTTCCTTCTAAGAAAACACCACTATTCGGATCAGGTTCGAAGTCACGAGTGTCATATACTAATGCAAGACGAACTGCGTTTACATATCCACCGTGATAACCTAAGATCTTTCCTGCTTCTGCATCTTCCGTTAGACGGGTTTTAGCGTTAGGCACATTTGCTCCATAATCCATACCTAGGACTGGATCGTAACCTGGAGCTTTCTTTCCATCAAAGGTTCTAATCATATTTTCGGAAGCTTTTATTCCTGCGACTAAACGAACAGTTCCACCAAAGAAAGATCTCTCAGTACTTAGGTTAACCATTGGAGTCTCTATGATATATCCATTGTACATTTTATTAGTAACAACGAAACCTGGCTGGCTTGGCACTCCGTAATAGGTATTACCTCCGAAGGAAACCGGGTCCTGAGGACCTCCAGGTCTATAATAACCAAAGTTTTTGCTTTGATCAGCAAACGTTGCATTATTAACATAATCTCCGCCAGGCTGATTACGATCGAAATAGCTGAGAGTTTTAAGAGATCCTTCACCAATTCCAAAGTAAAGAGTGGTAGGTGTAATTGTCAAAAACGCATCCGCACGAAGACGCCACTGCGTATTCGCAATAAACGGCATATCTAAACTGAGCTGATGATACTGAGCGTTCTTACTCGTATTAAAATACTGAGCAAAAAACCTAACTCTGTAGGGAGTATAGTCGAATAACGGATCTGATTTTAAACCGTTATTATAAGCATACGCACGAACACCAAACCCAACGCCCTCAAGTGGATCTGAATTGATCAGTGGAAGTCCGGTAGGATACCAACCTTCTCTTTTTACAGCTAAGTCTTTTGAACAAAGCTGTTTAGAAGAATCCATATGAAACGGCATATTTTTGCGAGCAGGAGGTTTCTCGCATCCCGGTTCAGGGATAAAATCTTGGGCGTCTATATTGAAACTTGCTACAAAACAAATCGTTAGCACCAACGATTTAATTTCTTTAATCCTCATGTACACTCCGGATCTAAGATTTTAAGTTCGTTAGTTATTAAAGTTCTAATAACTTATGTCAATTGAAAATTTCGAATTAGGGTTTTGAGGACCCCGTTCATCACGCAAAAGTTCCCTTTCATCACAAGAGTTATAAAAAAATCAGTAACATACAATGATAAAACACGATTTCGACCCAGATATAAGGGGGATATAAGTGAACCCTCGTTTAGGCAAACGAGGGCATTATAAATTTGTAAATTATCTTACACAACGAACAAAGTATCTGGTAGTCTTGCTAAAGGATTCATCTTCGCCGAATCTATCTCGGGTAAAAGATACTGCTCTAGCCGTCTTACCTCCTACATCTTGTTCATTTGCTGTTGAACTCCAGTAGAATGCCTCTATGGTATCCGGAAATTTTAATAGCATGAAGTTGCGGCTATTAGAGCTTAAATATTTTAACTCTAAGAAACTAGCAACTCTCCAGTCTGTATGACCTCCAGTGTTATCATTCGCACAAGAATCATACGCCTCTGAACTTCCTGGTATACCTATCGGAGACACATTTGTAAGTGTTTGAGGAATTCCTAATGTATTACAAGAATTCAAATCAACACTACAATATTGGAGTTCTTTCGCCCCGAAAGAACTTGGATTCGCTAACGTCCCGCTTGCTCCTCTGCAACTGAAACTAGTAGTAGTTCCGCTGAACACTTGGCCTTGGCTACAGGTCTTCCACATCAAACCGCTTGTTGCATCTGTTGTGGTTCCATCTGCATTAGTAGTGAAACTTTGGAAGAAGATCGCTCCTGCTATCAGGTCGCTATCATCTTCTTCTCTGAAGCCATAAGGACTACGATCTAATTTCTCTTCACAACCCATCGCGAGCATACTAAATGCGAATAAGGTGAATAATGATCTTATTATATAATATACTTTTCTCATTTCCTTTTCCTTAGAACGCGTGGTTGAAGTTTACGAATAGCTGCTTATCTTCTTTAGATACCGCGTAATCAAACATGATGATGGTTGTTTGGTTCCAAGCAATCCTGAGTCCGAGACCTCGGGAATATTTATAATCCTTGGTCCCAACCTTATGTTCGTCATCCCAGATTCTTCCGAAGTCCATGAATGGAACTAGGTTGAATGCGAAATGTTGTCCAGCAACGGAAAGGGAAGCAAATTTCCAACGAAGTTCGATATTACCCCAACCCATTGCACGTCCCACGAAGCGGTCTTGTTTATAACCTCTTAATGTAGTACGTCCACCTAGTCCGGAGATCACACCTTCTGTTCCCCACATGTTACGATATTCGAAAAATGGAGCATCACCTTCAGTGACGGAGAAACCGCCTCGTCCTGCGAGAACCAATTTATCGAAAACTTTAGGAAACGGACTCCAGAAAAATTTTGCCTGAGTGAAATATTTGGAATAATCGAAATTAGATCCGAAAGTTTTAGCAGATCTTTCGTAGGTTGCTTCTAAGAATACACCTTGGTTTGGATCCGGCTCCAAGTCTCTTGTATCATATACCACACCCAAACGAAGTGTGTTTACCATACCACCATGATAACCTAAGATCTTTCCTGAATTATAATCTTCGGTAATTTTAGTAGTACCGCTGATTGCTCTTCCACCTGCGCTAGTAGGAAAGCCATCCATGATAGGATCGCTCGCGTTTGCAATCGTTCCATCAAATGCCTTTACGATATTCTGGGACATACGAAGTCCTGCAACAAGTCGGACAGTTCCTCCTACGTAAGACCGTTCTCCACTCAACATGGCAGTAGGAGAGATCAAATTATAACGGTTATATTGAGAGTCTGTCACTCTAAATCCGTTCTGTGCCGGAAATCCGTTGTATACGGCACCGTTAACATCGACCGGATCTCCAGGTCCACCGGGTCTAGTATAAGCCAGGTTTCTTTGTTGGTCGGCAAAAGTTGCATTCGTATGAACCTGCCCCCCGTCCTGGTTTCTATCAGTATAACTTAAAGTTTGGAGAGAAGATTCTCCTAAACCGAAGAATAACGTATTCGGATTGGCATCATAAACACCTTCCCCCCTCAAACGCCATTGTGTTCCGAACACATAAGGAGCATCGAAAGCGACGTCCTGATACTGACGTTGTTTGGTGGTATTGAAATACTGAGCGTAAATCCTGAATTTGTAAGGAGTATATTCGAAAAACGGATCTTCTTTCTTTCCATTATTATATGCGAATACACGAATTCCGTAACCGATCCCTGTATTCGGATCTGAATTCAAAAGAGGTAATCCAGTTGGAAACCAACCTTCCTTCTTCTTCTCTAGATCCTTTTTACAAAGTTGTCTTTTAGGACTGATATAGAATGGTAGATCCGTTCTTTCAGGAGGTTTTTCACAACCGTCCAAAATGCCCGGATCAGCGGAGATAGTTTGAGTCGAAACAAAGGCCAATATAGCAATTATGCCTATGCGAATAAGGAAATGCTTCATGCAGTAACCTGAAAATTTTTATGGAATTCGCAATGTATAATAGTGTCTGAGCCGATGTCAAATTTATTCCTGGAACCTTTTCTTTTGATCTAGGGTCATGGGCTTCCAAACGAACCGTATTCTAAAATTATTATACCGTTTGTTCGAAATAAGAATTTAATTTTTAACAATACTGAAATGTTTCAGTATCAGAAAACATTTCAGTATGAAGCCGGAGTGGAAACTTATTATTCGGCGAGTTTGATAAGCAACTGGTCTTGGGAAACTATATCACCTGGATGAGCGAGTACATCTTGCACATTAGCATCTGCTCCAGCTTTCAAGGCATGCTCCATCTTCATTGCTTCAACAACTGCAAGAGTCTGTCCTTTTTTAACAGAGTCTCCCGGCTTTACTTCTACCTTGATGATCTTTCCTGGCATCGGACTTTTAATCTCTAAAGAAGCTGCTTGCGCGTCCGAAGATTCCCGACCTTTGATCGCAAATTGAAATGTTTTCCCTTTCGTATGGATGAAAAGTTTTCCACTTCTAAGTAATGCGACACTCCCGTCAGGCAAAGAATAAGAACCATCCTTTCCCTCTGTCCAAGAATAATGAGTGAGAAGTGACTCCCATTTTTTTTCAGGACCGAATAATCTGGAGGAAGAATCTCCCAGATCTAATACATATTCTTTTTCTTTCCATTGGAGTCGGAACAAACGGTTCAAGATATTTCTCCCCAAACTCCGTTCGGCCCTACGGCCTCCCATACGGAGGAAGTTTTCACTGTACGGTTCGCAAGGAAAGAAGCAGTTCTCATGAGTGCTTCTTTTTCCTCTCCGGATTCTTCCCAAATTATATTATATTTTTCTAAAAAGTGAGTGTCCGTATGTCCCTTTACGAATTCCGAATGCTCCAGGATTGCTTTTAAATAATTCAGGTTTGTGATCGGCCCGAATACGATTGTCTCTTCTAACCCCGCGATCAGATTTTTACGCGCTTCATCTCTTGTTTTTCCGATCCCGATCACTTTCGCAAGCATTGGATCGTAATAAAGAGAAACTTCGGAACCGGTAATCACTCCTGAATCCACTCTTAGGTTTTGGGTCTCAGGAAATCTCGCGAGTTCTATTTTACCTATAGAAGGTAGGAACTCATTCTCGGGATCTTCTGCATACAATCTGACTTCGATTGCATGTCCGGTCTGGGATGGGGATTTTCCACCGGTGAGTTTTTCGATACTCACACCTTCTGCAATTCTAATCTGCCATTCTACCAAATCAAATCCAGTTACGGATTCGGTGACTGGATGCTCTACCTGCAGCCTTGTATTCATTTCTAAGAAGTAGAATGCGTAATCTTCTCCTAAAATGAATTCAACTGTTCCTGCACCAATATAACCGATGGAAGAAGCTGCCTGAACAGCGACTTCACATATTTTTTGTTTCAGCTCAGTCGGCAGATTAGGTGCGGGAGATTCCTCCACTACTTTCTGGTGCCTTCTTTGAATAGAACATTCTCTTTCGAAAAGATGGATCACTTTTCCGGAAGAATCTCCGAAAACCTGAACTTCAATATGTCTAGGATTTATAATATACTTCTCTAAAAATACTCGAGCATCCCCAAAAGCATTTCCAGCTTCTCTTTGGGCGGATTCCAATGCAGGTAAAAATTCTTCTTTGGAAAAGACACGTTTCATTCCTTTTCCGCCGCCACCAGCACTAGCCTTGATCATGACCGGAAATCCGATCCTCTCCGCTTCTTTTAGTAAGACAGAATGTTCTTGGGAGTCTCCTTCGTATCCAGGAACAACGGGAACTCCCGCCTTCTCCATAGCCGCACGAGAACGGATCTTATCTCCCATTAGGTCCACAGATTCAGGTTTAGGGCCTAAAAAAGAAATCCCCGCTTTAGAAAGTTCTCTTGCGAATTCAGCCTTCTCGGATAAAAATCCGTAACCAGGGTGAACTGCGTCCGCTCCGGTTTCTTTAATAGCTTTGAGTATATTAGGAATTACTAAATAAGACTTAGAAGGTTCCGACTCTCCCAAATAAAAGGAAAAGTCCGCTTCTTTTACGAAAGGTGCATCCTTATCCGCATCCGAATATACGGCTACGGTCTCGATGCCTAACCTTTTACAGGTCTTTTGGATACGAAGAGAGATCTCTCCCCTGTTTGCGATGAGTAGTCTTTTGATCACTTGGATTTAGAGGAGACAGGTTCACGCACTGTTCCGATCTCGGAGTCTAATGCGATTTTTTCCTTGCTCATGGTTTCGTATAAGAAATCTCTAAAACTCTCCCAAGTATCGTAAGTCCAGGGTTCGTATCTTCCTATAAACTTGTATCCGACTTTAGCAAACATAGGCTCCGTTTGGTAAGTGGTAATTCCTGATTTTAAGACCACTACTACAGGAATCTTATTCTCATAAGCGAGCTTAACCATCCCTTTTTGCATTGGTTGGATAATTTCAGAATAAGAATTATGGCCTTCCGGATAAACTATATAAGAAGTAGTAGAAAGTCCTTTTATTAAATTACGAACGGATACTGCAATGGTAGCGGCTTTAGAAGTCTCAAAAACCTGAGAGCCCATTGCCTTCATCCACCAATAAGCGATTAAAGTTTTTTTAATCACTTGGTTTGCAAGATAAGGTTTATTCACCACTAGGCAATCATAAGGAAAATCTATTTCGTTTACATGATTTAAGAAGATCATGTGACCTTTTTCTGGGATCTGCATCTCATTCTTAATCATTAGATCCGTTTTGGTCATTTTGATAACTGCGGTTCCCCAAGTTTTAGAACCCTTTAGGAAAGAGACGTACTGCTTTTCTCTATTACCTACGATCGCATAAAAAATCCCTGCAATCATATTCGGAAATGCTACCGTAAGTACCAACCTTAAGGTTACGACATATGTGCGTAATACCAGTTTACGATACTTCGGGGAAAACCTGCCCAAACGGCTTTCCATAAACTTGAGTGGATTCATGCGAACTATGCTTTAGTACCTCTCCGAACAAGGAAAGCAAATTCTTAACATAAGTCAAAGGTAGAAACACGAATAGGACAATCCATCTCGGACATAACTTACGATGTTCGCTTTAAACAGAATGAGAATAATAAATAAAAAAGCCTGCTCCCTTTCGGAAACAGGCCTTTTTATTTTTCAGAAAAATGGAAAGATCTTATTTATTAGGCTGGCTTGCTGCAGCTGCTTGTCTTCTCTTCTGAGCTCCTGGAGGAATTTTATCTCCCAAAAGTTTTTTACGAGTGTCAGCATCCCAACGAAGATACAGTTTATTATCGATCTCGTCGTCGTAAACTCGACCTAAAATGTCGACAGCGTCTCTACGATAATCGTCCGGAATTCTTTTGTCGAATACAGGGCTCATTCTATTATCCGCACGAACCAGAGGGTTAGTTGAGAAGTCATATGTAACTCCTTCTACAGAAACAACTTCACCTGGAGTTATCTCGCCGATCTCATTGCGAGTCTCTTCAGTCTTAGCATCAGATCTTTGTAGATAGTAATTATCATAAGGATACTTGAGTTTGAAAATATTCATCGCATTCGATCTTGCGTCCCTGCAAAGATTGATCGCTCCCAAATACATTTCGATACGATGTTTTCTATGCTCAGGTTGGAGTTTTTGGTGTTTCTCCAAATGTTTTTCTATCTTAAGTGCGTTATTCCTAGCTTCCTTAGCTTCTCCCAAGAACTGATAACCTAATTCCATATTTTTTTCGATGGTGTATTTATTTACCACGTAATGGAATTCTCTCGGGTTGTACATCCTGCGGGTAGTAGGAGCTTCTCTATTCTCCTTGATGTCTGCGCGGATATAACTTGTTTTTCCATATTCCACGGAAATATCCACAAGTGCTCTATCCATAGGATTGTTTGGATTTTTCTTTTCGATCGCAGTTTTTAGGATCTCTTCCGTTCTTTCCACATATGCTTGTGAAAGTTCTTCCAGAAGAAGTTCCATTCCAAGTTGGGATTCTAAAAATCTACGATAAGAATTTACGAAATTCCCTTCGAAGAAATACAGAAGACCTTCTTGGTATAATCTTTTAAGTTCTTTATACTTCGCAAGTCGCTCCCCATCTGCCTGGGCTTGACCTGTTCCGGAGGATTTTACCTCTCCAGGATAATTTTTTACGACAGGCTCAATCGCTCTTAAATAGGTTAAGAGTTCTATCCTCTTCTTATACGATTTCATAGAAACGGCTTCGCCGTGTAATAGAACTGGGGCGACTAACATCGCAATCATGAAAACGAGAAGTTTTTTCATTGGAGGACCTTTTCCTTAGCATCTTCCTGAGAAGACCGGGTTCAACCCGAAAATCGTGCTTTTCTTCTTAATCTATCGGTTAGAATACGGTGAGAATTGACGCTTTCGGATCGATTTTTCCGGAAATTCTTCGTATGACAGCAACTGCATTAGCCCAAGGCAAAAAAATCTCGTTTCGTAACAAAGAAGATACGGTCTGCCCTATCTGTAGCGAGGTCCACCAAAGGGAAAGTATGTTCCAAGGGGGAGGAAGGCTGATTGCAGGCAAACTCACCCAGGAATTACGTCGCTTATACGAAAAAAATAAAAAGTTCGGTAGGGTCTCCCCGAACGATTACGTTCTAAACGTATGCCCACGTTGTCTTTATACTGCATTTCCTAAGGACTGGTCAAGCCTAGATGCGGATGAACTCGCAAAATTGAGAGAATCCGCAGAGATCCGACGTAAAAATATAGAGTCCATTATGGGACCGACAGATTTTTACCAGGAAAGAAACCTGATCCTAGGGGCGGCTTCCTATCTTTTAGCAATAGAATGTTACCAGTCCAGAAAAGTGACAGTAGCTCCTACACCTAAAAAAGCGGTCTGCGCGGTTCGAGGTGCGTGGTACTTCGATGATGTAAACACAGAATTTCCGGGTATGGGTTACGACAAGATCCGGGACCTTCTATACCAAAAATCCGCAGGTTGGTACACGGACACAATGGAAATCATGCAGTCCGGATCAGAACCCGTGGATGCTGCTTCTTACCTGTTAGGACCTGATACTGATAAAAACTGGGGATTTGACGGAGTCATTTATCTTTCCGCTTATCTCACAATGAAGTTCAAGGAAGAGCTTGCATCCGATTCTGCTTCTAAACTGAACCTTCTAATCCGCGCCAAAAGAACTCTTTCTAGATTATACGGTTCAGGTAAGGCGTCCAAGTCCAAACCTTCCGTGATCATCGATATGGCCAAAGAACTCTATGATGAATACAATAAGATCATAGAAGAAATGGGCGGAGAGAAATAAGAGACGTCTCTACCTTCTCCTCCTAGTTGGTATTTCATCCCAATCTCGCTCTAGACTATGACAGAAGATCCTAGAAACTATGCCTTACTGATCGAATTCGATGGTGGATGTTTTTTCGGATACCAAAGCCAGAAACAATCTCCCACAGTTCAGGAAGAAATAGAGAAGGCTCTAGAAATCCTTCTAAAAAAACAAACTAGAATCTGGGGAGCCGGAAGAACGGATACAGGCGTCCATGCCAGGGGAATGATCGTAAATTTTAAGACAGATTCCCCTATTCCAAATCTGTCGAAGTTCCTACTCGGAATAAATGCACTCACCGACCGAGGTCTGGCTATACATGAGATCACAGAAGTTCCTCTGAATTTCAATTCTCAGTTTTCCTGTACCGCAAGAGAATACGAATACCTTTTAGTAAACGCAAGGTTCCCAAGGCCGGTTTGGAAAAACAGAGCATTCTGGTACCAACATCGGATTGACGTTTCCCGCTTAAGAGAAGAACTGGAACTACTAAAGGGAGAGCATGACTTTAGAAGTCTGGCAAAAGCCACTTCGATGCGGAACCGTAGGACCACTACTCGGGTCATTTATGATGCGAGCCTTTTAGAAAGTGAAGAAGAGCCCGGACTTCTTCGCTTACGGATCAAGGCAAACGGTTTCCTCCATAATATGGTCCGGATCCTGACCGGAACACTTTTTGAAATAGCGATAGAGAAGCGCAAAGAGACGAATATATTGAAAATACTTTCTTCCAAAGATAGAACCATAGCAGGGATTACCCTCCCCCCTTACGGATTGTATTTTCTAAAAGCGTACTACGATTCTTTTCCAGAGATAGATCGAATGTACCAAAACAGAAAAGAATTCGGCGGGGTTCCTAGATGAAAAAACTCCTGCCGATCGCATTTTTACTTTTTCCTTGGGCACAAACATTCGCTTATCCGGACCAAGTGGATAATAAGGCTGTAAAATATATGGGAGGAAACCCTGTTTCTCCTCCTATGGATTTTAATAAGATAGGGAATAGTTTTAAGAATGGGGAATTGATCCTGGCACAAGCAGGTGGAAATCTACCTTCTTCCGGACTTTCTCGCTCTGATAAAAAAGACGGCACCGATGACGAAGAAGTAGAAGAAGAACTTCCTGCATTCTATGATAATAGAAAGGCTGAAATAGGAGCCTGGGTTGGCGCTTCTAACCCTTTCCCTGGATCGGAAGCTCAGAAATATTTGGATACCACTTTGGGTGGTGGATTCTTCTATAGAATTCCTTGGCCCTGGATTTTTTATGTAGAAGTAGGAGCTTCCTATTCCAACTATTTGTCCAGATCGGAAAGAGCACTCACTACTATCCCGGTATATTCCGCTATCTGTTATAAACTTCCTTTCGAACTTCCAATCACATTTATGGTGAAGGCAGGATTCGGAGAAACATATGTGGTTGCAAGGCCTGCGAATACTTCTCGCTGGGACAATACACTATACGCAGGATTTGAGGCAAGTTTCGTAGCAGGAAAAAAACTACGGATCGGTATTCGACTGGATTATAATAAAATTTATGAATCGGATTTAAATTCACCTGCGGAAACAAAATATCCTTATGTAGGTCCTACTGTGGATTCCAGGTTGAGTAACCCGTATTATTACAATAAAGTGGATACGGAATTTTTCCATTTCGGTTTAATGGTGAGCGTATTCTTATGATTTCCAAAGTGAATCGTCTTCTATGTCTTTCTTCCTTTTTGTTAATATTCTTTTCGGATTGTAAGGTGGGACATTGGGAAGGAAACGCAACTGATAACCCTGTAATTAGTACCCTTTTCAATAATAGAATGTTACTTCTAATGAAAGGTACTTACGCCACTGATAGTCCCTTAGAATTTTCAGAATATAATAATGGAACTGGAAATGTTTACGAAGATTCCTCCGGAGATCCTACTTTCAATCTAGCAGGTCTTCCTAAGATGGCAAACCTACCTATCTTCATCGATATAGGTGAGATACGTATTTCTTCTAAATACCAAGACGGTTTAAATAATCTTTCTCAGATCAGAACCGTTGCGGCCGCAAAAGCATTCTGGGATAATATTGCTCCTAATAGAGAAGTTTATTGTACACAACCATATACATTGAATGCGAATACTTGCCGGTCCCTGAATGGCGAATTCAAAATGGTCCAGTTCTTAAATGGAGAAGGAGCCGAATTCCCTTCTAACGATCCTACTTCCGGAACGAACTCGGGACTTGCGAGCCAGTATTATTATACGGGAACTTATATCCGTTCATTAGTTACCGGTTGGGGAAATGCCCCTGGTGTAGACCTGACAAAGGTAACCTTCTTTGATAACTATGGCGTTTATGGATTTAATGTGGTCCCAAGACTTGCTTATTCCGCAGGAACTACGGATAAATCCGGTTATCCATTAGTATTCCCTCTACTCTATTCAGCACAACCTGGAGAAGCGGACATGGATTTTAAACCTGGATATGAGCCTTATATTTTCGAAGTTAGAATGAACCTTAAGGAAAATCTAATGGTTCACTCCATCAAGGCCGCAGACGGAAGTACTGCTGCAACTTTGATCTCTATCAGCGATTGGAAAGTGAACCATGCGGGCCAGTCCGATATGGGTGGAGGGATTTTATCCAGATCCAGGACAATTTATCCAAGTGGCGCTTCTTCTTTGGCGATCACTGGTGGATCCGGGAATTTAACTCATTATTTTGCAGTTTTTAGAGAGAATGAAACTGATATTCTTACAAAACTTCCATTAGCAGCGACTCCTGCAAGAAATGGAACATCCAAGATGAAATACATCAATCCTGGAACTCATAAATTATATTGTCTGGCTGATACCGGAAACCTGGACGGCTTTCCGGATACGATCGTAGGAACTCCGCTCACATTTGCCGTTCCGGAGAACGGAAATATGAGCACGATCTCTTTATCTTATTCTTGTCCTTAAACTTTTCCTAATATTTCTTCCTGTCTTCCCATAAGTCTGACAGAAAGTCTAGGTCCGATCTCTTGTACGATCCTGGATGCAACGTAATTTCCCCATCTTGCTGCATTCTCAGGTGAAAATCCGTGCGTAAGTCCATAGAGCACACCTGCAGCAAAACAGTCCCCTGCTCCAGTAGTGTCCAATAAATTCTGAGCCGGGAATCCGCCTATATGGCTGATAGTCCCATTTACGGAAACGAATGCTCCGTTAGAACCGTCAGTCATCATTACGTTCTTACAAATAGAAGAGATAAATTTTAAAGCGTCTTCTTTGGATTCAGTAGCGGCCAGTGCTTTTGCCTCTTCTGCATTACAAAAAACTAAATCACAATATTCCTTAGTGAGCCTTAAAAAATCCTCCCTAGAACGGTTTACGCAGAACGGATCGCTAAAAGTAAATGCCACCTTTACTCCAGCTTTTTTGGATTCTTCCATTGCAAGAAGACAAGCTTCCTTAGTGGAAGGTCCGTCCCAAAGATATCCTTCTACATAACTATAAGAAGAAACTTTCAGTTTTTCCAGATCCAGATCTTGTTTGGTTAACGTGGAAGAAATCCCTAAATGAGTGAGCATTGTTCTTTCGGCATCAGGAGTTGTGAGGATTACGCAGGTTCCGGTATGTCCTTCTTTGGAAGGAGGAACTTCGAATAAGATCCCGGCCTTCTCCATATCTTGTTTATAAAATTCTCCGTAAGTGTCCTCACTTACCTTTCCGGTATAAGTTCCGGTCCCTCCGGAATTTGCGAGTGCGATCATTGTATTTGCAGCACTTCCACCTGATCTTAATTCTTTTTTATGTCCGTCTAAAGCGGTAAGAACTCCACCCTGCACTTCTGCGTCCACCAGGGTCATGATCCCTTTGTTCCAGCCCATTTTTTGCAAAAAAGAATCTTCGGTAGGGATTAGAATATCCACAAGTGCGTTCCCTATTCCGAATACGTCGTAATGTTTCATTTTTTCTCCGATATTAAATATTAGTAAAACGTTATACTATTTGCGGGCCCATTCTATCAGTTCCCATCCGTTCCAGGAGGTTTCATATAATAATTTACCTCCTACTTGGGAAGATAGAAGTTCCAGGAATTCTTCTTTTCTTTCCGTGATCACACCGCTGAATAAAAAATGATCCGTATGAAGTCCTGCGATCTTTTCCATATTCGCTTTTAATACGGCGAATGTGATATTAGCCACGCATAGATCGAATGTTTCGGAGTTAATCTTAGGGTGATCGAATCCGCCCTCTTCCACCACTAAAACTTCTGGAGAGATCCCATTCTCGTCCCTATTAAATGTAGAAGAACGTACTGCATTCGGATCTATATCTACTGCGATTATTTTAGATACATTTAATTTTGCTGCTGCCACAGACAGGATCCCCGAACCCGCACCAATATCTGCGACCTTCTTTCCTTTCAGATCGATGGAGCCGAGCCTGGACAAAACCAAACGAGTGGTCTCATGATGTCCAGTTCCGAAAGCAAGTCCAGGGTTGATATACACTGGAACGGAAGTCTCTTGTTCAGACTTTTTGTTTTTCTCCCAATCTTCTTTTTCCCAGGTAGGCACTACCCAGAAAACTCCGACTGAAAACGGTTTATAAAATTCCTTATAAGCTTCTTCGTATTCTTTTGTTTCTATCCATCTGGATTCTGCAAAAGAATTTTCTGGGGCAACTGTTTGTAGATAGATCCAAATTTTTGCTTCCGATTGAACATCATCTTCCGCCAGATAAACTCTGATAGGAGTGTTATCTGAGATAATTTCCTCGCCCGGTTTCCTAGGTTCTTCTCTATCAAATAGGATCTCGTAATATCCTGCTACCTGCCATTCGTCAAGGTATGCTGAAAATTCTTCCGCAAAATCTTTCGGAATGGAAACTCTGATCTCTTTGTATTTCAACGGATTATCTCTGGAACCGATCGGGGAATTTCTTCCGCTGGAGGCTTCTCTTTCTGTATTTTATAAATTTCTTCTTCTTTCATGTATACTCTTCTGTCTTTCACGATCCAGACCCAGATCCCCACGAAGAGCGCTGTCGCTGCCCAATGCCCGAATCTTCCAACTGGGATCACGAAGAAGTCGAATAGTCCATGCTGGACTACCGCTAACAAAAATCCGGAAAGAATGTACCAATACTTCTCAGGGAACCGTCTTCTATTACTTTTGATCAGACAAAGTGCAAAACAAAGATTGATGAGCAAATGTGCGTTCGAAGATTTTAATGTCCTTAAAATGAAGGTATGGATCCTATCATCTTCTTTCGCAGTTAAAATATAATGATAATTTTCTATTCCGGCAAAACCTAATGCTATAAATCCGCCCACTAAGAATGTTTCCGGAAGAAATTCCTTCTTCTTCCAATCATACGCTAAGATTAGAGATAACGAAACGATCAATATAGATTTACAGAATTCTTCCATCATTCCAGCTTTTACGAATGCAAGAAATGCAGTTTGAGAAAGAATCGATTTTGCTACCTTAGCTTTGATCTCTGTTTCAGGCCAGATCCAAGCGCTTGCCCTAAGAACCAACTCAGTGGAGATCCAACCTAAAAGTAGCGCGAAAAATATTATAAAAAAGAAACGTTTTTCTCTGCCGGTATTAGGCTGGGTATAGATAAGATAAAATCCCCAAGGAAAAATACTTCCGATTGCAAGAAGAATTACTTCTGAACTCATAATTCCTCCATATAACGACCGTCGAACATATTCACCAGTTCTTGCTGTAAAGGAGTTGGCATTGCCTTAGCATCCAAAGGCCCATTCCAGAAAAGTTCCGTTACCCTGATATAACCTTTTGTCCCAGGAGGAGGCATCATTGGAGATAAATTCTCAATCAGTTCTAATGTCCTTTGGTCCTGTTCCGGATAAGGTGAATTTTGTACAAGTTCCACATCTACAACTTCTCCATCCGGAGTGATCGTGTAAGCTACAACACATGAATAATTTCTTGGAGCACTTCTCCAATAATCCATAAAGGATTCGAAGGTTCTCATCTTCGCGGAGATATAATTTGAATAAGTAGGAGGAAGTTTTTTACCTTTGATCTTCTTAACTTCACCCTTTATTCTCCCCTCGTCCGAAGGTTTTTCTTCAGGGATTTTCTCACCTTGATTGCTATTAGGCGTATCCGTTCCGGTGATGACGCCACCATTCAATCCTTTCACTTCGTCAGGAAGATTCGGATCTATAAAATAGAATTCAGCATGATTTTCAGGCGTAAAATGATCGGTCGGACGAGATTTACTTTCTTTTTGGAAAGCAATAGTGGTCGGCATGAGTAAAATCAAACAGATCACTATTAAGTGAACAAGAACACTTAATCCAAGATTGTTCTCAAAACCTGGGCTTAAACCCAAAAGAGGCGTTTTGGAATGGAAGGACCTTCGTAATAACCATCCTGAAAACACATTAACTAAAACTAATGTAGTTAGGATAGCTGACCAAATCCAAAAAGAAGAAGCTACTTCAAAAAACTTTTTATCAGAAAGCCCAGGTTTTAAGCCTAAACTCGCAAGAAAGCGAATCCCTAAAGCAGGTTCCCACCAAGAAAAGAAGAATGTAGCAAATAATAATAAACCGAGCAGATACACAAACAGGATTGGAAATCCTTTCCACAAACGTCCTGTATAGATATGGCCCCAACCCGCTAAGATCGCATCTCTCACTTTTGCATTCTTACGTTTTCTGGCAGAAGCAGGCAAATCCCCTTCTTCTTTTGCAAATGAATCCTTAGTTTGCCTTACGAACCAGGCCCAAGGTCTCTTAAATAAGAAGAATGGCCTTTTGCCTGATAGAAGTTCCGCAAGTCCGACTGCGGTAAAGAAGAAGATCCAAACACTTTCCGAAAAGACCGCAAACGTTGCCATCTTTGTTCGGAATGGATCTGAATATGTTAAATAATGAGTGAATAATATTAAACAACCGACAGTTAGAAAAACCAGGACCGGATTTAAGATAAGAGGTCTCGGATCTTCCGGTTTTAAACTTTTTCGGATATGTTTTGCCTGTAGAAAAAAAACAGCCAGGCCTAAGAAAAACATCAGAGTTAGAACAAGGAATCCGGATGAGCTAGGCTCCTCCGAACTGAGTAGAACAAATAATGAAAATATCTCTTCCGCTTTTGGAAAAATTAAAAATAGAAGTTCTAAAGAAAATAAAAACAACCCAAGAACGACTTGTAGAAAAACGGAATGGAATGCCGGTCTAAGGACCCTATCCTCTTTGGGAAATAGGAAGATAACTCCCAGAGGAAAAAAAATCCCGAACCCTATTATGGAAATGGGAGAGGTCCAAGAGAGAAAATTGATCCCCCAAAAGACTAATTTTTCCTTCTGCGAAATTTCCTTTTTCATTCCGAATATCCTTGTCCATTGGACCCTAGCTTGTTCCGGAAGCAAACAAGAATTGAAGGAATTCCTACGAATTTAATACTTTATCACGAATCCTATTCGAGAATCCTTGGACCTATGGAGAAAAAAGAAACCCTAGATTCCTCTCTCAAGGATATTGTATCCGTTTGTAAAAGAAGAGGATTTGTTTATCCCGGATCCGAAATTTACGGAGGACTTTCCAATACCTTCGACTATGGCCCTTACGGAGCCGAACTTCTCCATAACTTAAAAAGACTCTGGTGGAAACATTTTGTACACTTGAGAGAAGACGTTGTCGGATTAGATTCTTCTATCCTTCTTAACCCGAAAGTATGGGAAGCATCCGGACACGTTTCTAATTTTAACGACCCACTCATCGATTGTAAAAATTGTAAAACTCGTATCAGAGCGGATAAATTTTTGGAAGATCAAAAAGGAGAAGGAGCCGCCACAGGATTGACCTTGGAAAAAATGAACGAGGTCATTAAGGCAGGAAACTTTGCCTGCCCTAATTGTGGTAATAGAGGAACATTCACCGAAGCAAGAGACTTCAACCTAATGTTCAAAACTTCTCATGGAGCTTCCGCAGAAGATTCTCAGGATATTTATCTTCGCCCGGAAACTGCCCAAGGTATTTTTATCAATTTTAAGAACGTCATCTCAACGACCAGGAACAAGATCCCATTCGGGATTGCTCAGATAGGAAAATCATTCCGAAATGAGATCATGGCAAGACAGTTCGTATTCCGCACCAGAGAATTTGAACAAATGGAGATGGAATTTTTCTGCGAGCCAGGAACTCAAAAAGAATGGTTCTCTCATTGGGTGGATTATTGCCTTAAATTCTTAACGGATCATGTTGGTTTAAGAAAAGAAAACCTGAAGATCAGAGAACATGAAAAGGAAGAACTTTCCTTTTACAGTGAAGCTACTTCCGATATCGAATACAAGTATGGATTCGGATGGGGAGAACTTTGGGGAATCGCTTCCAGAACTGATTACGATCTTTCCCAACATGAAAAATTCTCCGGAGAAGATCTAAAATACCAAGACCAGGCAGCAAATAAAAAGTATGTGCCTTATGTAGTAGAACCGGCGCTTGGTTTAAATAGATTATTCTTAGCAGTTGTTTCTGATGCTTACGCGGAAGAAAAATTAGCGGATGGAGAAACAAGAACAGTTCTTCGTTTTGCTCCTCAGGTGGCTCCAGTTAAGATCGGGATTTTCCCTCTTATGAAAAAAGATGGGCTTCCGGAACTTGCAAAATCGATTTATTCAAACCTATCTTCTTTAGGGAATTTAGAATACGACGAAGGTGGTGCTATCGGAAAAAGATACCGCAGACAAGATGAGATCGGAACCCCATATTGTATCACGGTAGATTATGATTCTTTAACTGATAAATCCGTTACTGTAAGAGAAAGAGATAGTATGTCCCAAGAAAGAGTCTCTATCGATTCCCTGAAGTCTTATTTTGCAAATAAACTACTTTAATCAAGGATTGTAGTTTCGAATATCGTCTCTACATTCTTGTCCAAAGATCAAAGGACTTACTGGGTTAAAAGCTTCCACCTTAGTTTCGCTTAAGGCCCAGAACATTCCGCAAGATTGGTTCGTACAATGATTTCCGTGATCCTTGTCTTGGTGAGAAGAATATAAAGGAATCCCTGCATTAACCAATCCGAGTGCATGTCCAAGCTCATGGGTCAATGTCATTTGTTCTGCCTTCTTCGCTTTATCAGGTAAAGCAATATTATTATTAAACTGCTCTATCATATCCTTGAATACAAAGATGACAGGAGGTCCAATTCCTAGAACTCCTGAAATTGTCACCGCAATCACACCGGGCGCATCTACCAACTGTCCTCGTACATACACGATAAAAAAACTAGTAGATTGGTAATTGGAAGATTTCTTTCTATATCTAGGCACCAAATCCAAAAGTTGATTCACACTCCAAGTGGATCTATTTTGATCTGGGATCTCGGTCATTTCGGATAAATCGCTCGGCACAGTGATTGCAACAGAATAACTTCTGTCTGCAAAAACATCCTGCATATTACTATCGGTCACGTTCCAAATATTGGAACCTCCAACCGTATAATTCCCAGTAAAAGGTTCCGCAGCAGTTTCATAAGCAACTTCTAAATCAAGGGATCTGACTGAGGAAAAATAAACGGAAGAACGATCCGGGTCCGTTAGAATGAGATAATCCAAAGCGATATATCCCAAAACTGCAGGCGGTAAATCTGTTTTACCGTTTTCACAATTAATAAGTGAGAAGAAGGATAGAATTATAAGTGCTCGAAAGATCATTTTCCCTTCGTATTGATAACAACCGGAATCGTTTCTTTTTTTATTTATTAAAAAAAAGAAGAAAAACTTATCTTCTCTTTTATAAAAAATACTCCACAAACTCCGGTCATTTGCAAAGTTTTATTTTAATGTCTGAGAAACTTTTGGAGATAAGACCGATCCTCCCCCAAAATAGGGAGGCCGCAATTGAATTGGTAAATCAATTTTTTAGAATGGTTAATAAACTCCCTTTAGATGGAATATTTAAGATCCGTCCTAGAGCCGCCGCCAAAATGGTGGATATCTATTTAAAACTCAGGGCAACAGACAAAGTGTTATTTATCGGCGGATTCATAGAAGAAGAACTTGTCTCACTTCTAATCGCAAGAGTGGAAGAAAAACCATATCTCATCGAGGAAAAGAACTTATTCATAGACCTGGCAATCACCAAACAAGGCAAAAGAAAATCAGGTTATATGAAACCACTCGTAGACGAAACATTTCGTTACGCGAAAGAAAAAGGTATCTTAGCTATAGAATTAAGAGCCATTTCCGAAAACGAAGGAGCCGTCCAATTCTGGAAGAAGATGGGATTCGATCCATTCTATGTGAGATTTAGAAAGTCTGTGTAAGAGTCACAGAGTTCTAAAGAGACTCAGAGTTAAGTTCACACAGAGACGCGAAGGCACAGAGAATTTATTAAATATGTCGGAACTCCAACATGAGCAAAGATTACCCCCACCCTGCATCGGGATTTGGGGGGAGTGGCTCGTGGGAGAGCGCATTTTCCTTATCACAAAATCCGACTTCTGTCAATAAAATCCTACTCTTCAAATCTATGTAGGAATTCCAACATCAGAGCTCTAAAATAAAAAAGAGACCCTTTCGGATCCCTTTTTCAATATTAGAATTTTAGAAAATTCTTATTGGAATAAGCGAAGCAATAATCCGCCGTGTTGAACGAAGAATTCAGCAAACACTAAGCTTGTGATCGCCATCAATTTGATCAAAATATTGATAGAAGGACCGGAAGTATCTTTTAAAGGATCTCCTACGGTATCTCCCACAACTGCTGCTTTGTGTTGGTCTGAACCTTTTCCACCTGCAGCTTTTTCGATATATTTTTTAGCGTTATCCCAGCCACCACCGGAGTTTGCAGAAGAGATTGCAAGAACCACACCAGCTACCAATGCTCCAGCTAAAACACCGGACAAAGACTTAATACCGAACAAGTAACCTACTACAATCGGAGTTAAAAGAACTAAAAGTCCAGGAAGGATCATTTCTCTTAAAGCTGCAGTGGTGGAAATATCCACACATCTTTTATAATCAGGTTTAGCTTTTCCTTCCATGATCCCAGGGATCTCACGGAATTGTTTTCTAACTTCTTCTACCATATCTACAGCAGCTTTACCTACCGATTTCATAGTCATTGCAGTGAAAACGAATGGAAGCATAGCTCCGAAAAGTAATCCGCCGAAAACTTCCGCGTCCAAGATATCCAGACCGGTAGTTTTAGTTCTTGTAATGAAAGCAGCAAACAATGCCAAGGAAGTAAGAGCAGCAGATCCAATCGCAAATCCTTTTCCGATAGCAGCAGTAGTGTTACCAGCTGCATCTAAGGTATCTGTACGATTACGAACTTCTTTTCCGAGTTCCGCCATCTCAGCGATACCACCAGCGTTATCCGAAACCGGACCGTAAGCGTCGATGGTCAAACCGATAGCGATAGTCGAGATCATTCCGAGAGCAGCAATTGCGATCCCGTACATTCCGGCCAAAATATTCGCAGTAACGATTGTGATAACGAGAAGGATCACAGGAACCACAGAACTTTGGTAACCTAATGCAAGTCCGTAGATGATGTTTGTAGCGGCTCCGGTTTTAGAAGCGTCTACAACTTCTCTTACAGGTTTATAAGAATGAGAAGTATAATACTCAGTGATCAAACCGATGAACATACCGGAGAACAGACCCACGATCAATGAAATGTATACATTCCATTTACCGATTGTTTTACCAGCGATCTCGAATAAATCCACCATGTATTTATCAGTTACAAAATACATGATCGCACCAACGATCAGAGTAGAAACCCAAAGTTGGATTTTTAGGACCTTCTCCACATTTCCTCCTTCTTTCACAGAAGCGATGAAGGAAGTCAAAAGAGAAGCAGGGATCCCGAAAGCGGAAATCAAAAGTGGATATAAAAGAGCGTCAGTATTTCCAGAAAGAGCAGTTGCAGTTGCACCGATCACAAGAGCAGCACAAGTAGCCTCAGCACAGGAACCAAAAAGGTCAGCACCCATACCTGCAACGTCACCTACGTTATCTCCCACGTTATCAGCGATAGTCGCAGGGTTTCTAGGATCATCCTCAGGGATTCCCTTCTCTACTTTACCTACTAAGTCAGCACCAACGTCAGCAGCCTTAGTGTAAATCCCGCCCCCCACTCTTCCGAAAAGAGCAACAGCAGAACCACCTAGACCGAAACCAGCCAGAGCTTCCATAAGGAAAAGAGTTCCTACGTTTTGGAATAAATGAGTATAAAGTTGGAAAAGCCCGATCATACCGGAAACTGCAAGACCAACCAGCCCGAATCCCATCACCCCGCAAGAAGAAAACGCGACTCTGAAAGCCTTGGTCATGGAAGTTTTAGCTGCTTGAGCAGTACGAACGTTTCCGATCGTTGCGATCTTCATTCCGATAAAACCGGAAAGACAGGAGATTAGTGCTCCTGATACGAAAGCGATCGCAGTAAACAACCCGTCGTTAAAATCCGGAGTTTCCGGATTGTCCAAAAGGAAGAAGATCAGAACTGCCATAAAGGCGATAAAAAGAGAGATGGTCTTGTATTCTCTTATGAGAAAAGCCATAGCTCCTTCGGAGATTGCGGAAGAAATTTCGATCAATTTCTTGGATTCTTGGTCTTTTCCGCCCTCAGTTCCGATTTGGATCCTGGTGACCTTTAATGCGTAAACAACGGCGGTCAAAATAGCCAGGAAGGCAAAAGCCAGAATAATGGTTACCGAATTCATTCAGGGAAACCTCTTGTTTTTTTTTAAAATTTCCGATGGATTAAAAAGATGGGAACTGTGTTTGCCAAAGTTAAGGAGAAGACCGCAGAGGGCTGCCACCGATGAGACGTACACTTTCCATTTGGTTCTTTTTAGTTATTTGCACTATAAAATCGGTCCTGGCCTTGAGTTCAACCTTTTCTTGGGAAGAGCTGATCCAGCAGGCATCAGAAGAGGCTTTAAGAGGAAGATACCAACAAGCGTTAGAAAAATTACAGATCGCTGACGAAACCGGAGAACCCAGAGACTTCCGTTACTATTGGATTTTAGGAAAATCCCAAAAAGGAAAGGGAGAAGAATTAGAAGCACTCAAAAGTTACGAAACGAGCCTTAGATTAAATCCGGACCAAACCAAATTATTGGAAGAAATGACGGATCTGTACGATTCACTTAGATTCCCAGACAAGGCACTAAACACTGCTCGGGTAATATTATCCAGAGATCCTGAAAATAGAAATCTCAGATACAAGGCGTTATTATGGGCATCTCGTATCGGAGACATCGAATATTATAAAGCAACTTTAAAAGAATTAGAATCTTCCAACCCATACTTAGCGGAAGAACAAGCTCTATTAGATGAGATCTCAGGTTTCCAAAAATCGGGAAAAATAGAAGACTCCATTGCAAGATGTAAAAGATTCCTCCCCTTCTTTCCCAGAAATAAAAATCTACATAGACTTTGTATCTTATCTTATAAATCCAAAGATTCCAATCTATATGAAGAAGGATTACTACAAAGAGCAAATATCTTTAGGGACGAACCAATCTTTCATCATATCTTAAGTATGGAATATTTGGACCAGAGAAGGTTCGTAGAATCTGCGGCGTTAGCAAGAAGAGCACTTTTACTTTCTCTCAGAAAAAATCTTTTTCCGGATAAAGACTACCTTCTTCCTTTAAGAAGATATTATATACAAATCGGATCCGATTCCGGGATCTTAGGCACAGAACTTTTAGAAGAGATCATCCGCACAAAAAAAAGTCCGAGTATAGACGAATGGAATGTACTACTCAAACATTCTTCTTTCAGTTGGGAAGTATTAGCATTCGCACTCAGATCTGTCGCGGAAACAGAACCGGAAGAATCCGCACTTATCATTTCTAAAGAATGGAAAGACATGTATAAAAATCTAAAAGTTGCGGAACTGGAGAAGGATCTTTCCAGATATGCAGGGCCTTATAGTTTAGACAAAACTTTTCAATTCTATTTGGAAACAGGTTATTCTCTCGCAGAAATGGAATAAGTTCCCTCTAATAAAATCCTTGCCTCTTTAACCGGTATGTTTTCAATCATTTCTGTATCTAAAAAGACACGTAACTTGTATGAAAAAAATCCCCTTCCTATTATTGTTTCTCCATTTTTTTTACGGATGTATCATTAGCTACAGCGACTTTCCTAAAAAGGAAAAAACTTCCCAGCCAAAGATCTATTTCAGTGTAGAGGATCCGAAAAATTGGAATGAAAGAAGAAAAGAATTCTTAAAAAGAGGATGGAAAGAATTAGAATTGGATCGTTTTCCAAATAAAGATAAGGATCGTATTCATTTTTTGATTAGCAGATTTCCAGGTTTAAGCACCCAAGAACCTGAAGTGAGAAAGGCGCTCAGCGCAAAAGGTTGGAAAGAAATAGAAAATTATCCTCCCGAAAAAGGATATTATATAGATATGAAATCTTCTCAAAAAGATCCTTCTTTGGGTGCAATGATCTTTTTGTATTTGTCCTATGCTACTTTTACAATCACTCCCTCTTATAGTGGAAAAGACGGTGCAAATATTATATTTACAGTATATAAGGACAATACTGTAATAAAAACCTTTGAATACGAGCTCACAAGAAAAGCATTTGTTTGGATACTTACATTGCCAGTTTTTTGGTTAAATTATATGTTTCCTAGTGAAATGGAAGCTTACCAAGCAATAATAGACCAGTTCGAGTCGGATCTATACTCTTCTAAGTTATAATTTAAGGTGAAGGAGCCTTAGGATCTAAAAGATATTCTATCATAGCTAGTATCCTTTCCGGAGGCATAGGCCTGGTAAAATAATGATCATTTCGAAAGGAAGGATAGACCAGACTTCCAGGATGGATAGAATCAGATAAAAGAATAATCCCATCATTCGGACCGTAATTCATTAAAAAATTATAATACGGCCTGGCTCTTTCCGTAACATGACGGAATAGCGGAACTCCTACCAAATTGATCATTTTAATACCACTGGGAAGTTTCCAATCTCTATCTAAAGGAGCGTCTTTCCCTTTTCGGATAGATAAAAATCCATCCCAATCATAACCCTTGAAGAAAAAATAACTTCTCACTTCGAGCTTGGTCCAAAAATCGCCGAGGATCCCTTCTATCATCCTAGAACCTTTTAAGATCCCGCCTATACTATACCAACCCTTAACCCTTTTAAAATAGGGTTCATTCCCACATCGTTCGATTGCTATCCTAAAATCGGAGGAACCTTTACTAGGAGAAGCGATGATTACAGTTTCTTCCGGGTTTGAAACTTCTAAATATTCACAGATGATCTTTGCATTTTCACGCACGTCGCCAACTTGTCCGATTGGGATCAAATCGGAACGAATTCCTACAGAAGCCACCATCTTACGAATAGATGCACCATCGGCTCCTACACTTGGATTGTCCGCATAGAACATTCCAGGCACCATTACGAGTACGATCTTTTTGGAAGAAAAATCTGGACGTTTCTCGGAAAATTCCTTCTCCTTACTATCCAAATATTCTAAGAACTTTTTATTCTTTGGATCGTTAATGATCCTATGATAAAAAATCGCAGCGCCCTTATCTATGTCCTCAGTCTCTTCTGAAACTTTTAATAAATTTTCCTCAGTTAATTTATCCAATGAGTTTAATTCAGGATAGGACTTGGAAGCCCAATCCAAGTAAGCCTTTTCATCCTCGCAAAGATTTTTAACTCTATACGCAGGAGTATCGCAGGAAACTTTTTTCATTTCCGGATTTGTATCCGAAACCTTCAGATCCCCATCCGCTCTTCCGCTGCAAAAGTTTGAAAAAACGAATATAAAAAATAATAAGAATACTTCAGAACGCCAAGCGATCATATTTTGGGATTTCATCTAAGAAGGAAATACGAAGGGAGGAAATTTAGGAAATAGAAAAAAGGCCGCATAAAATTAAAATTTACGCGACCCTTAAAAACCGTTTCCCCTATTAGATCCGAATGGATCAAATCGGAAACAATTCGATAGATTTGTTCGTTAGAAACGAACTAAGAGATGATTAATCTCCGTAAGCTATCGTACAGTTGGAAACGTAAACGGATCCAAGAACGTTGGATCTGTTGAAATCAATAGATTTAACTACTTTGATCCCACCTTTTTTAGCAGCAGCTTTAATACCTGCGTCACCGGTTGCGATCAGCATTAAAACGGAAGATGCACAAGCTTCTCCAGATTTTTCACCGATTCCATCTTTTTGAGAGTTGTCTCTATTGAAGATGGTCGCGTTGTCGGTTACGTTAGTGTATAAAGATCCGTAAACGAAAGGAACACAATTGGTTACGGAAACCAATACTAACGCAGCAGCTAATAACATGATTTTTCTCATTGAATCTATCTCCGTGTTGCTATATTACTTTTTTGTTTATTTTCGCTTAGTTTTGCGTGATGTTTAGATCCGAAAATTTTTCGGCAAGAATAAAAATCATAAGAATGGAAACGTCATACCTTCTTCGAAAAGTCTTAGTAGGTAAAAACTCAAGAGAGGATCATCTTTTTGAGAAGATTCGAGTCAAGATTTAAAAAAAGAAAAATAACAAAAAAACTACAAACATAGTATTCCAAATGGGAGGCAAAAATCATATAAAAAGTTTTATCCGAACTTTCCGCAAATACGGACATAGGCTTCGAAAAATTTTTCCGATTATCCGCGATTTTGCGACTAAACAAACCACAGTGCAAAAAATTCTTTCCAAAGAGAAAACTTTTTCCGTTATCACGAAGGCCAATCTTGCCTTTTCTTTAATTCTGGTTGACATATCCCATTTGAAGGAATTTTATATTTTCCGATTAAAAAAGGAAGGAGTGGTTCATTTATGAAAAAGGAACTTCTATCGATAGGATTAGTCGGTTTACTCTGCTTGTCCTCGGGAATTTCAGTCACTGCCGCAGACTATGGTGTAGCTGGTTGCGGGCTTGGATCTTTGATTTTTAAGGAAAATAAAGGCGGCCAGCAACTTTTAGCGGCTACCACAAATGGTCTTGTCTCAGGTAACCAAACTTTCGGGATCACTACTGGAACTTTGGGATGTGCTACTGATGGACTAGTCCATAAAGAAAAAGTACAAGAAGTATTCGTTTCCCTTAATTTCAATTCTTTGGAAGTTGAAATGGCAAAAGGAAAAGGAGAAAAATTAGAAGCACTTTCAGGACTTCTAGGCTGCTCTACAAACGGAACTGTACAATTGGGAGAATACACTAAGTCTAATTTCGATGTATTATATACCCAAGAAACCACTCCTTCTTCTTTACTCAGCGCGGTAAAAGACGGGATCAGAAAAGACGCAGCACTCTCTAAGAGTTGCAAAATTTAAGGAGATAACTCATGAAAAGAATATTAGCAGTATCTCTATTTTTCGCTTTAGTAGCTTCTCCACTTTACGTAGCTTCCGCTAAACACGGCGCTGCAGGATGTGGTCTTGGTTCTATCGTAATCACTGAGAACAAAAAAGTTCACCAAGTGATTGCAGCAACAGTAAACGGAACTCTTGGAAACCAAACTTTCGGAATTTCCACAGGAACTTTGGGATGTGAGACCAGCGGCTTTACTCAAAAACAAGCTGAACAACAGATCTTCGTTCACATGAACTTCCAATCCTTGGAGCAAGAATTTGCAAAAGGTTCCGGTGAAAAAATGGAAGCTTTCGCTTCTTTAATGGGTTGTTCCGATATGGGAACTTTCGGAAAAGTAGGAAAAGAAAAATTCTCCGCACTTTTCGACCAAAACACTCCGGATTCCTTTTTGGAAAAAATGAGATTCGAAGTAGCAAACAACTCCGCACTAGTCGGAAGTTGCAAAATCTGATCACACCTTTTAAATAAGGTCCAATTCCCTTCTCCGAAAGGAGAAGGGAATATTCATTAATCTAAGACCCTAAGTGCCAGTTAAGTCCTATTCTCTTTTTATAATATTCATTCTACTTTCTATCTCCGGGACTTTTAGCTCCGCTCATGCGACTGGCACGGAAAAGATCCAGGAATATCAAAAATTGGCAGAGACCAAAAAACTATGGGAAGATAGATACTGGATCCTTCTATTACATTATACTAAAACCACATTCGGGAATTGGGTAAGCGAGGCTGACTCTTCTTCCTTTTTTCTTTCCGGAGAAGGACGAAAAAATCCGAAAGAAGAACTACTCCACTCAATCCAGGCATTTATGACCGAGGCATCCGCTCCTCCAGGAGAAGAAAACTGGATGCATCCAGTATGCAAATTTCCTGAAAGAAAAAGATGGATCCAAGAAAAACTTTCCATCCAGGATACCGATTTTGCAAAGGTAGATTGTGTTAGATTCGAAAAATGGTTTGCAACTTTGAATCCGAAAGGTGCAAAGATCATATTCGCTTCTTATTATATGAATGCACCTGCTTCTATCTTTGGTCACACTCTATTAAAAATAGATTCAGGAGATCCGAATCGAAAAGAAATTTTGGAATATTCAGTGAATTACGCTGCTAATGCGGATCCAGAATCCACAAACGCGATCGTGTATTCTATTTTAGGTTTATTCGGCGGATACCCAGGTACATTCTCCTTATATCCATATTATGTTAAAATAGCGGAATATAATGATATTGAAAGTAGAGATCTTTGGGAATACGAGCTGGATCTAAAAGAGGAAGAAGTTAGAAGGATGGCAAGGCATCTTTGGGAATTGGGAGCCGCCACATTCGATTATTATTTTTTGGACGAAAACTGTTCTTACCATTTATTTTCTTTGATAGAAGTAGCAAGACCAAGCCTTCATCTTAGAGATAAGGCTCCTTTTGTGATCCCCGGAGATACTGTTAAAAAATATATGGAACAGGAAGGTCTTGTAAAAGATATCAAATACAGACCTTCTCTACATAGCAAAATTATCCAAAAACTCAGAAAGATGAATGAGGACGAAAGGGGTATTTACGAAAACGTAATGAAAAATGGAAATATCTCTTTTTTGATAAACAAAGAACCTGACCCTAAGATCAGGACTTCCTTTCTTTCGGATACGATCTTAGATTCTTTTCGTTACAAAAAGTCAGAAGGAGATTCTCCTAAAGAGTGGGACCAAACTTACAAACAATTACTTTTGTTCAGGAGTAAACTCACCGACAACTATGAAGATTCCGGATATTCTGCCGTCACCCAAAGCCCTCATGTTGGTCATGGAAGCTCCGCATTGTATAATGAGATCGGAACTTCCAACCTCGGAAATTTTTTAGGTTTCGGTTATAGGGCCGCAGTCCATGATCTTTTGAATACGGACCAAGGTTATATTCCGAATTCCTCCGTGGATTATTTTTCTTTCAAGGCAAGATATTACCAGGATTCCAAAAAACTTCATCTGGAAGAATTTCATCTTATCCGACTTCTTTCTTTAACCCCATATAATTCATTGGGTCGTTCTGTTTCTTATTTTGTGGATTCAGGAGCTGATTCTTCCGTATACAAAAACAAGGGAAATGAAGAAGATCGAAAACTTTTAGAATGGCAGGCAATCCTTCGGCCGGAAGATTTATCATATACGCTTTATAGATTGGATGATATCTCTAGATCGGAAAAATATGAAAGAGTCACAAATGCAAATATTGAAACAACCTTAGGTTATAGTTTTCAGGACCAATTTTCAGAAGGACCAAAACGTTTTTTATTCTCCGCTCAGGCGGGAGCAAAAGTAAGGTATAACGGTAAGTATGATACGAATGCGGTTGTAGCACCTCAAATCGCAGCATATTGGATCGCTAATTTTGATTCTTTCAAGGCTGTGCTTTCTTTGCATTATTATACTTTTTCGATATACGGAGTCCCGGATGATTACAAGGCACAATTAGGATTCCGTTATGCGATCCACGCCAATCATGAATTGAGATTAGAGGCAAAAGCCCAAAGGAATTATAATGAAGCCAGCTTCTCCTATGTGTATCAATTTTAAATATATTCTTTCCATTCTTGTTTTCCTATTCTTTGGCAATTGTTCCTCCATGTTATTTTACCCCACGAGAGAAATGTATATCCCTCCCGAAAAAATGGGATTTCAACCTGAAAAAATTTCTCTCCAAATGAAAGATGGGACAAATATCAAAGTTTGGATCTTCAAACCTTCTAAAGTAAAAGCTAAAGCAAGTATCCTTCAGTTCCATGGAAACGGGGACAATATGTCCAGCCACTATATCAGCCTTGTTTGGTTGGTAGAAAAAGGTTATGAATTAGTAATCTGGGACTATCGGGGTTACGGAGCTTCCGATGGAGAAGCCGAGAAGGAACCTATATTAGAAGATTCTAAAGAAGTCCTAAAATTCCAACAAAATAGGGCGAAAGAACTTGGAATTCCTTGGATCGTTTACGGGCAAAGTATGGGGGGAGCACTCGCAATAAGATCGGTCGGAGAAATGCAAAACAAAGAAGGGCTTATACTTGTAGTAGGCGATGGCACTTTTGCATATTATTCTCATGTAGCTAAAACGGTAGCAGAGAGGGTGTTTTTCTTTCCTATAGGACAGTTAGTCGGATTTTTCTTCTCTGATCATCTAAGTCCCGGAGAAGTAGCGGATCAAATTTCTCCAGTAAAACTTTTGGTAGTTCATGGAACGGAAGACCAGATCGTTTCTTATCCGAATGGGATGGAACTTTTTCAGAAAGCAAAAGATCCTAAAATTTTCTGGGAAATCAAAGGTGGAGGTCACTTAGATTGGATGGAAATAGGAAGGTCTAAAGGTGCAAAAAATTTCCTAAAATTTCTGGATGAACTGATCTCTCATTGGACTCCTTAGTTTTCTTTTGGAATCCAATACATTCTTTTACCTTCTAATAAAAATCTTAGCGCGTCTTCCTGTTTGGATTCTTGGATGAATATTTCGGGCAAGGAGAAGTTCCCTGTATTATAAAGATCTATTGATAAGAAAGTAATCTTACCTTCTTTTGCAAAAAATACTTTTTCAAAATCCCTACATTTCAGCGCATAAACTCCGGGAGCTAATTCCAAAATTTTATATTCTCCTGAATCCAATCCAAAGTTTTGGAATGATACTCGATTCCCTCCTTTGAAAGTTCCCGGATATTTATACAATTCCACAGAAAAGGAGAATAAGGACTGAGCCTGTCTCTGTGGTCTTAGCACATACAAAAGTGCCTTGTCTTCTTTTACTTTTTTAAGTTGGTCGAACCTTTGAGTGTTTGTGCAAAAAGTTAACCCTGAAACCAGACAAATAAAAAGTAAGAAGATTCTAAAGTAGACGGTGCTTTGAAAAAATCTGGTAGCTCCTTGGGCTCTCCGGTTAAAATTGACCTTAATTCGAGGATTTTTCATGAAAATTGAGTTCACACCCGAGCAGTACGAAACCTTACTAAAATCCACCGCGATCTCCAGTTGGATGATCAATGCTTTTAATGAAGGTGACGAGGAATTAAATTCCTATGCCGAACTCGAGCAATACATACTTTCCTTTGCAAAAGATTTTGGGAAGCAGGAATTCGTGGACTATGATGCCGCGGATAATGTCTACTTCCCCACTCGCAAATTCGAGGACCAAACCGATATATTCGATATCATCTCCGATTATGATAATGAATTATTCTGGGACGAACTAATTCATAGAATGGCAAGAAGAGATTTCCTACAAGAGTATGGAGAAACCGGTGTGGCTTCTATGGCGATCGAAGAAAGGATCGAAAAAGAAGCTCCTTATATCAGCAAATACGAAGAGATTTTCACCAACCAAGGCTTGGAGAATATAGACATTCGTCCTTAATTCATGTTTGATCAGGAACCTTTCGGAGTTTTAGAAATTGAAAACCTTCTGCCCAACCTAAGAGGGGAAGGTACATTAGGAAAAAGAAAAATAGAAATCCCGTATTCTCTTCCGGGAGACGTATACGATGTATACAAATTCGGAAAAAGAAAGGTTTTTTATAAATGGAACCCTACTCATTTAGAAGAAAGATCTTCTTCTCCTCGATGTCCGAGTTTTGGAGAATGTGGTGGATGTTCAGGTCAACACCTACCCTATCCTGACCAATTTACATTAACATCAGAACCAATCCTAAAAGCATTAGAAAATTTTAATCCAGTAAACAAAGGCACATCTCCTGCCGAGTCTTCTTACTCTTATCGAAACCGTATGGACTTTGCAGTTTTTCCGGGACGAGTGGTTGGACTAAGAATGTCAGGAAATTTTAGAAGGATCGTACAAATAGAAAACTGCTCCATCCAAACAGAATGGGCAAACTCAGAAATGCCTTTGTTCCGAAAACTTTTGGAATGTTTCCCTGAATTGGAATACGATCGCAAAAAAGAAACCGGTTATCTTAAATATCTGACTCTTCGTAAATCAGTCTTCAATGATGATTCAATGAGTATTCTTACATTCACAGAAGACTTCAAGAATGAAGATCTGATGAATCAAGTGGCTGAAAAAGCGAAAGAGATATTGAGCGCAAAAAATATAGTATTCTGTTTTAACCGCAAAAAAGGAGAAATTTCTGCCTCAGGCGAAGCGATTGCTATTAGAGGAAATATTTATTTGATAGAAGAGATCTGGGGTAAAAAATTTAAAATTCCTTTTGATGGATTCTTCCAGCCGAATCCTAAAGAGTTTATTAAAATTTTAGAATTTATTAAATCTAAGAT
>NZ_NPEG01000022.1 GCF_002812045.1 Leptospira haakeii
TGAAAGTGAATAAGTCACTAATTTACTTTTTCTCTATTGGAAGATTTTCTAGAGTAGGGTTTGGTGCAATGTGTTAGGAGCGATACTGCTGCCTAACTATCGGTGCTTCCGCTCCGTTCGAGGCTGCTTCGCACCTCTCACTCGGGCTTCGCCACATTTGCTCAGTCACTCGAATTGCAGGGCAATTCTCGTGCCTGTCTTCACTTCGCTCAGCACGCAAACGTCGGAACACCTTGGTCGTTAGACGCCATATCTTAAATAAATTTATTAGGTTACCATATGTTGTCAGATAAAATTAGAAGTTATAACGAAACCGAATTCGTCGACCTCCTTATGCCAATTATTATCGATGATGGTAAGAGTAAAGATGAAGTTATCAAGGAATTCATCTCCTACGTGAGAGGAGATGAAACTAAAAGGGTTGTTTTAGGGTTTGATATCTACAGATACAGCTCGTACGAGCCTGATAAGCAAGCTTCAATCACTATGCTGTTTAATTCACTTTATATCAGTTGCATTAATAATTTAACTAAAAATCATCCCCTTTTTAATTCCGTCACCCGCGATGAATTCATGCAATTATTTATCAGTACGGGGGATGGTGGATATCAAATACTGCATACACCTATACATGCATTGATTGTCCTTTTTAATTTTCATAATGTGATAGTGCAATACCACACCAATCCCAATTTGCGGGAATTTAGGAATTTTTTAGGATCGATTGAATTGCGTTATGTAATCACAATTGAAGACATTTATAGGATTAATCACTTTTCTTATGTTAATCATTATGGAAAAGGAATAATTAAAAATGCACGAATAATGTCTCAAGATAAGCTTAATCGGCTTTTAATCGATGAAGAGGTTTATAGATGGTTTTCGGATAATATTTTAGGCATTGAAAATATAGTGAGTTTGAAATGGAAAGATTTATTCAATATAAAAGATTTCGAGAATTATTCCTTAGCAGAAAAAATTAAGGGAATTGAAGAGTTTAGCCCGATTTCCACTCAGGAAGATAATAAGGATAGGCAGGATGAATTTGTAGATTGTATTCCGATGCGATTGGAAGACCTAAAAACGAAAGATTCCTCTTACGTTGTGTATAATATATATTTAAAAACTAAATTTTACAATCCAAATAAAGAAACTTTTCGTTATACAAGTATAGGAAATCCAAATTCAAATGGATTAAATACTTAGACTTTAAGATACGGCGTCTAACTATCGGCTCTGACGCATCGCTTCGAGATTGCTGCGCAACTCTCGCTTGGCCTTCGGCACATTTCGCTTTGTCATTCGCCTTGCAGAGCAAGTCTCATGCCAAGTCCTTACGGACTCGCGAAACGTCGTCAAGCCTTGGTCGTTAGGCGAACATCCGATAACTTCTTTCTTTTTTATTTTAGGGTTAAATATTCTTTAATAAAGCCTAAGTGAATTTTTCCATAGGTTTTGTCCGCTCCTTTGATGTTCAGGTGCCGAGATTTGAGTTTCATCCAGGTAATTAGATTTAATAGAAATGTTCTATCTGGTGCCGTATTCGGAGCGGGGATTGAGCATCTGATAGCAGGATTTTGCTGTAGGGGCAATTTGCAGAATTAGTAAAATGCAACTAATTGAATGCACCGTGTTTGGATCGGACGTCGCCTAACTTGCGGTGCCTCCGCTCCGCTCAAGGCTGCTTCGCAACTCTCGCTCGGGCTTCGCCACATTCGCCTCCGTCACTTCGTTTGCTAAGCAAACTCGTGCCGTTGCGAACGTCGGAGCACCTTGGTCGTTATCCGAACATTTCAGCCATAATTTGTTTTTTTGTTTGTTTTGGAATTCAAGGTTTTCTTTATATAGGTTCAAACGCTTGGATGCTTGCTAAATAATTAGCTGCTTTTTTCCAATAGCCGCCTTACTCTTGAAGTGCATCTTGCGATTTTGGTGCTTGTTGGTGTTTGAGGCTAGCGTTAGTGGCGGACAGAGTTTTTATAATTGAATTTTTCAGCTTCGAATGGTTTGAAATTTATAGGAATAGTGTCTGAAACGTCGGATAACTTGCGGTGCCTCCGCGCCGCTCGGGGCTTACTTCGTAACCCGCTCGCTTGGGCTTCGCCACATTTGCTTCTGTCACTTCGTTTGCATGAGCAAACTCGTGCCATCGCAAACGTCGGAGCACCTTGGTCGTTAGCCGGACATGCTTGCCAAATTTTTTTGTTTAATGAATATTATTAGGAGCGGGGACCCGTAAGATTATTCAAAGAATTCTTAATTAAACGCTTGAAAATACGAATATTTATCGTATATTGTATCGTATGAAAGTGACAGCAATACTACCTGATGATTTAATTGCCGAAGTTCAAAAGTATTCTGGCGGGAAAAACATAACCGATTCACTCCAGAAGGCTCTTTCTGAATGGTTAAAACAGGCCAAAATAAGGAATTTGAACGCTAAGCTACATAAATCCCCACTTTCCTTCCAGGAAGGCTTTTCCGGGGATAATATAAGAAGTCTGAACCGAAATAGATGATATTAGTCGATACTTCGGTTTGGATTGAATTCTTTAGAGGAAATGACCCGTATTTTAGTGAATTAAAAGAGCTAATCGAATATTCAGAAGTAATAGTTCATGAAGTTGTCTTTGGTGAATTACTCCAAGGATGTAAAAATAAGACAGAAGTATCTTTCATTTTAGAATACTGGGAGAATTTGAATACTCTAAGTTCTGATGGTAGTTTTCTTTTAGCAGGCAAGCTTTCTTTTGAAAATAAGCACATAGATAAAGGAATCGGTTTAATTGATTCAGTGTTAATTAATGAAGTTCGTAGCAAAAAACTTCAACTTTGGACTTTGGATAAAAAGATTCTTAAAGTATTAGATAAGAAAGAGATCTATACTAGTAAAGGCAAGCACGTCGGCTAACTATCGGCTCTGACGCTACGCTTCGAGATTGCTACGCAACTCTCGCTTGGCCTTCGGCACATTGGCTTCAGTCACGGTTTTTGCAAAAGCAAAACCCGCGCCTGACCCTAACGCCTCTGCGAGGCTCAGGGTTCGCCAACGTCGTCAAGCCTTGGGCGTTAGGCGAAATGTGGGGCAAAATTACCCTTTATAAGAACTTTTATTTCATATTGATAGCTTTTAGTTTTGAGATTATTTTAGTGAATTTTACAATATTTCGGCTAAAATCTTTGTATTGACATTAGGCACACGTCTAATATCGTAGATAGGTGATCTTTGATTGGGATAATCAGAAGAACGAAACTCTAAAAACTGAGCGAAATATAAGCTTTGAAAGGGTAGTTGTTGAGATTGAATCTGGATCAGTCTTAGATATCTTAAAGCATCCGAATATGAAGAAATATCCTAATCAAATCATCATAATTGTAGAAATTGATAGTTATGCTTGGGTGGTTCCTACAATTGAAAGTAAGGATACGTTTTTCTTTAAAACAGCATACCCATCAAGGAAATACACTAGTATATATCTGCCGGAGGCAAATTTATGAAATATAAACTTAGCCAAGAAGAGAAAGATTTGGAATCTTCTATCGAACGAAATGAATGGAAACCGGTTGATAATAAAGCTCAATATTTAAAAAAATTCAAATCGGCTGCGAAGAATACTCTATTGAAAGATAAGAGAATGAATATTAGGATAGCCGGCAAAGATATTCAATTATTGAAAACCAAAGCATTGGAAGTTGGGATTCCTTATCAGACTTTAGTTTCGAGTATATTGCATCAGTATGTAACCGGTAAATTAACAGAACGGTAACTATCAAGCCCCACACTTCGCCTAACTGTCGGCTCTGACGCATCGCTTCGAGATCGCTACGCGACTCTCGCTTGGCCTTCGGCACATTTCGCTTTGTTACTCGTCTTGCGGAGCAAGCCTCGCGCCAAGTCCTTCGGACTCGCGAAACGTCGTCAAGCCTTGGTCGTTATACGCAATGCCCTATAATCTTTCATTATAAAAGAGACAAATTTCTCTAAAAATAGGTAGAATTTTTAATTGACTTTGGTATAACCTGGGTTATACCAATTGCATGAAGACTGCTGTTTCAATTCCGGATGATTTATTCAAAACTGCAGAGAAGACTGCGAAAAGATTAGGAATTCCTAGAAGTCAGCTTTTTGCCAAGGCATTAGAAGAATTTATTCAATTACATAGTAAAGAATCTGTCACAGAAAGATTAAATATAATCTATCGTGAAGGAAATGATAGTTCTAAAGAAAATATAAATAACTTATCTGTCGAACAACTGCGTAAGAGTTTAAAGAATGATTCGTGGTGAAATTTGGTGGGTAGATTTAGGAATTCCTTTCGGTAGTGAACCTGGTTTTAGAAGACCAGTTCTTATTGTGCAAGATGACTCCTTTAATGAAAGCAATATCAATACAGTAATTGTTATCTCAATTACATCAAATTTGAATTTAGCCGAAGCTCCCGGAAATGTAAGCTTATCAAAAAAGGATTCTAATCTTTCTAAAGACTCGGTTGTAAATGTTTCACAAACAGTTACTCTGGATAGAGAAAGATTTTTAAATAAAGCTGGCAAACTAAGGTCAAACAAAATGTCCGAAGTTGAGGAGGGGCTGAAGCTCGTTCTCGGCCTTGATTAAAGGGCACTGCGTATAACTGTCGGCTCTGACGCTTCGCTTCGGGATTGCTTCGCAACCCTTGCTTGGCCTTCGGCACATTTCGCTTTGTCACTCGTCTTGCATGGCAAGTCTCGCGCCAAGTCTTTACGGACTCGCGAAACGTCGTCAAGCCTTGTTCGTTATACGCCATAGCTTAAAAATCTTCAAGCTTGAAAAAGAAAATACAATTGAGGATTATTCTGATTTACCAAGCATTCATCTAAAATATTTCTTAATTAAATGCTCTTTGAATGGGATGACAAAAAGAACTCTTCGAATCTTAAGAAGCACCAAATCTCATTTGAACAAGCTTCTCAAGTTTTTCTAGATAAAGATGCGATCTATATTCCGGATGAAAATCATTCTGAAAATGAAGAAAGATGGCTTGTGCTCGGGAAAATTGAAAATTTTACTATAATCGTGGTTGTTTTTGTAGACAAATCCAACAAAAATGAAGAGAAATTAAGAATAATTTCCGCAAGAAAAGCTGACAAATTGGAAGAAAAAGAATATTTCCAAAGATTGGGCAAAGATTAAGAAATGAAAAAACATTATGATTTCTCTAAAGGTAAAAAAGGGGTCTTTTTTATAAAAGATAAGAGAGATATACATCTTCCGATATACCTCGATGAAGATATTGAAGAATATTTTTCCAAAATTGCCTCTTCTAAAGGCAAAGATATAAATTCGATCATTAACAAAGTTCTTAAGAAAGAACTCGAACTTCAGAAAGAACTTTCCATTTAATTATTAAGCTACGGCGCATAACTATCGGCTCTGACGCTTCGCTTCGAGATGGTTCGCACTCTCGCTTGGCCTTCGGCACATTTCGCTTTGTCACTCGCCTTGCAGTAGCAAGTCTCGCGCCAAGTGCTTACGCACCCGCGAAACGTCGTCAAGCCTTGGTCGTTAGCCGCCATTTTGTAAATAAGAATGTTTAAGAAAGTAATTGAAGAGAAATTTCGAACAATAAGCTGGTTAAACGGCGATCTATTCGATTGGTGTAGTGGATTAAAATATTCAATGAAGACCGGAGAGATTGAACAAGTTGGTAAATATAGATTTGCTTATAAATTCGATAGTTCAATCATCAGTTCTTCTGGCGACTACGTTTTCCTTTTTGAAAAATATGGAACAAAAGGTATACTGTTAAAGAATGGAGAAATTTTAAGGGAGATTAATCGTTCTTATTATCATGCGAATGATTATGAGTATCCCGCATCGTTTCTAGAATATCAAAATAAAACATATCTAGTTCACTGTCCTATGAGTTATTGCCAACTCGATTTTGAAGATGTAGAAACTGGTAACATCGTAACGCAAATTTCAACACGAAAACCCTCCGATATATTTCATTCAAGATTAGAAGTAAGTCAAAATAACGAATATTTGATCAGTAAAGGTTGGATTTGGCATCCGATCGATATAATTCAATTGTACAATATTAAAGAATGTTTTAATGACCCAAGTGTTTTGGATAAAGAATATTACTCGATGCCAGCTCCTGATTTAGGGCGTGAAATTTGTACAGCAAGTTTTATAGGTGAAGACCAATTACTTATTGGGAGTTCGAATGAAGAAGAATTTGATTCAGATAGGACAGATACATTTCCTGCTAAAAGCTTCGCTATATATAACTACGCAGAAAATACTCTTTCTGCTCCTATAACACCAGATTTTAGATTTGGAAATTTAGTCGCGATAAATGAACGACAAGCTTGGGACACAATCAAATATCCTAAAATTATCGATTTAGGAACTGGGAACTTGATTCATAGTTTGGATGATATTGATTCGGGAATTCAATCATCATCAATTCTTCAATTTGGTATAAATAACCCTCCTCTTGCATTTGACAATGGTAGAGAAAGATTAGCGGTTGTTGCTGAAGACTCCACAATTATTCTTTCGATAATACAAAACGGCGGCTAACTATCGGCTCTGACGCATCGCTTCGAGATTGCTTACGCAACTCTCGCTTGGCCTCCGGCACATTTCGCTTTGTCACTCGTTTTGCTGAGCAAAACTCGCGCCAAGTGCTTGCGCACGCGCGAAACGTCGTCAAGCCTTGGTCGTTATGCGCAATATTTTTAAACAATACTAATCATTATGGAAAATTTACCAGAACTGCCTAATTCTTTTAATAAGCTATTTGATAGAGCAATAAAAGGTTACGCCAATTCACCATACTTTCGAGCACTCGTACAAGCAATTCCTCATGTCGGTGGATCTATCGATACAATTTTATATGAGAAAGGAAGTCTCTGGAAAGAAGAAAGACTAGAACACTTTATAAAAGTCTTTTCTCAAAAAATTGATAATCTCAATCAACTAAATGAGCAAACAGTTCGTTTGGCTGATTCGAAGATTAACTCAGAAGACTTTCATGATCTTTTTATGGAGACAATCAAGTCTATTATTACGACAAAAGAAAAAGAAAAGATTAATTTATTTGCGAACATTCTTTTAAACTATATAGAATCTTCCGATGAAGGAAATGAAGCTGGTATTTACATTCAATTGCTCGACTCACTTTCAATCGATGAAATCGCATTATTGAAGAAAATATTGAATTCAAAGGACAGAATGACGGTATATGAAATTGAAGGAAGGCAAACGTTTTGGGAACAACTAAAAAGTTATCTTGAATCGAACAAGAAGAAGCTCGGTTCACAAAAAGATATTCCTGAAACGTGCACTCTTTCAGATTTACAGGTATATTTAATTACTAGAATGAGAAATATGCTCATTACGGAAATAGATGAGCATTCTTCATCGAGTACGATGTCATATACAATATCTAACGCATCACAAAGTTCAACGTACCAAATACACGGAAAGCAAATTGATTATTCTATTAATAGATTCGGAAAGAAATTTATTAATTGGATAAAACTAAATAGTTTTAAAGAAGACTAAAAATACTGCGCATAACTATCGGCTCTGACGCATCGCTTCAGGATTGCTGCGCAACCTTCGCTTGGCCTGCGGCACATTTTGTTTCCGTCACTTCGTTTGCATATGCAAACTCGTGCCGTCACAAAACGTCGTCAAGCCTTGGTCGTTATGCGCAAGCTCGCCAAATATTATACTTAATGCAAAAAGAAATATCAAAGTCTAATACAGTTCCTTCGAGTTTAAGTAAAGTTAATCTCCTATTTTCGAAAAGCTGCGATCTAGAAATTAAAAATTATCAGATTGAAAAAGAGAGTTCTGCTTATAAAGCCTGGTTCTTTGATGTAGATAAAAAGAAAGCTGCCTTTCGAGCGGCAAAAATTACTCCTAAGAAAGTCGGCTTATTTGTAACTCTTTGGAAAAGGAATAAAAGGGGAGCCACAATTCCTTTTGATGAAAAAGATAATATAGATCTTATAATTATTGAAGTTGAAAATTCAGATCGAATCGGACATTTTGTTTTTAATAAAAGAATTCTTGTAGAAAAAGGCATTATCTCTTCTAAAAAAGAAGGGAAAAGAGGATTTAGGATCTATCCTCCATGGGAATTGCCTCCTAATAAGCAAGCAACTACAACTCAATTTTGGCAATCAGACTATTTCTTTGAATTTAATAGAATGACAACAGCTACAAATCGGTATCTTCAGAGATTAATTAATCTATAATATTGATAGTTGCGTCTTTATTATCGTTGCTAGTTAAGGCGAGCCATCGCATAACTATCGGCTCTGACGCTTCGCTTCGGGTTCGCTAAAGCGACCCTCGCTTGGCCTTCGGCACATTGGCTTCAGTCACGCCTTTTGCGAACGCAAAAGATCGCGCCTGACCCTAACGCCTCTTTCGAGGCTCAGGGTTCGCCAACGTCGTCAAGCCTTGGTCGTTATACGAAATGGCTGGGAATTTGCCTTTTTACAAGAATTGACAAGATATATCAAATCTGATATATTGGCATTGTGAAGTTTAAAGTCCAGCTTTTGGAGCCTGCCGAAGATTTCTTGCTAAAGCTGGAGAATAAACTCAAAGCGAAAGCATTCAGAACCATTGAATTACTAGCAGAATTTGGTCCTGAACTTCGAGAACCTTTTTCTAAAAAGATTCAAGGGTATGCGGGATTATTTGAGCTAAGAATTAAACAAGGCTCCAATATTTGTAGATTATTCTACTTTTTTGAAAAGGGTAGAGTCGTTATAATAACATCTGGTTTTGTAAAGAAAGATCAAAAGACAGATAAAGATGAATTAACAAGAGCTTTCAAGTTAATGAAAACTTATAAGGGAGATGAGCATGAAGCTTAAAACAAAAGACTTTGATTCGCTTTTAAATAAAGAGCTAAAGAATAAAGATTTTAAGAAAGAATACGATGCTCTTTCCAATGAATTCACTCTTGCTAAAGAGATTATTAAATTGCGCAAAAAAAAGAATTTAACGCAGAAAGACTTAGCGGAAAAGATAGGGACATCGCAACCGGCAATTGCAAGAATCGAGTCTGGAAATTATCGGAATTTGTCACTTACATTTATTAATCGCCTAGCTAAAGCATTAGATGCAGAACCTATTATTCATTTAAAAAGCAAAGGCGCTTAAATAACCAGCCACTTCGTATAACTATCGGCTCTGACGCAGCGCTGCGGGTTGCTTCGCACCCTTGCTTGGCCTTCGGCACATTTCGCTTTGTCACTCGTTTTGCTGGGCAAAACTCGCGCCAAGTGCTTACGCACTCGCGAAACGTCGTCAAGCCTTGGTCGTTATCTGCCATGCCGAGCCCCTTCCATTTATAGCGCCTGCCGTCCGTGGCAGGCTTAAGAATTTAAATTACATAATTAACTATAGTTGGTAAAGATCCTATGATTGAATCTGTAGAAATTAAGAAAATTGCAAGCTACGATGAGCATGGTATAACGTTAAATAATTTAAAATCAATAAATTATATCTATGGTGCAAATGGAAGTGGAAAGACAAGTATTTCAAAAGTCCTAAGAAAACCTGAGAACTATTCTGATTCTCGAATTAATTGGAAAGGAGGGGTTTCAATTCAAACTCTCGTCTATAATAAAGAATTTATAGATGAGAATTTTTATCAGGATGAAAATGTTAAAGGTATTTTTACATTAGGAGAAGAGTCTCAAGAGAAACGAGAACAAATTAATTTAAAAAAGAAGGAAATTGATGATCTTTCACAAGGAAATATAAATCTTGAAGCCAGTTTAAAGCTCAAGAAGGAAGAATTAGATTCGATCGAATCACAATTTGAAGAAAAATGTTGGATTCTGAAACAACAATATGATTCAGATTTCAAACCAGGGTTTAAGGGAGTTAGGAATTCAAAGACGGAATTTAAAGAAAAATTTCTCCAAGAAATAAATAATCCAGATATTCTCCTTACCCGTGAGCAAATTGTTGAAACCGCCCAAACGGTTTTTAGCAATTCTTTAGAAAAAGTAAATCTATTTAATTCTTTTGATGTTAACGCCTTGTCGGTTTTAGAAAAAGATTTGATATTTGAAAAAGTTATTGTAGGAAAAGATAATATTCAAATCGCAAACGTAATTAACAAATTAAAGATAAGCGACTGGGTCAAAGCGGGGCATGTCCACTTAAAGTCCAGTGAAGGAATATGTCCATTTTGTCAGCAAAAAATTCCAGAAGATCTACCGAAGCAATTGGAAGATTACTTCGACGAAAGCTATAATACACAAATTAATCAAGTCGAATCACTTTCAAAAAGTTACAAATCACAATACTCGTTGATATCATCATTTGTAACTGATATTTTAAATGGCAATAGCTCGTATTTAAAATTAGATTCGATTGACCAACAGAAGAAGTTACTTGAATCTAAAATTCAAACTAATTTAATATTAATAGATAAAAAAACTAGTGAACCGAGTTCTATAGTAAAAATCAAATCGATTGCAGAGGAAATAAGTCTTATAAATATTGAAATAGATATAGGAAACGCTGCAATAAAAAAACATAATTCTCTTATTGATAATATTACGGAAGAAAAACGGAAATTAATCTCTCAAATATGGCGCTTTATCGTAGAGACGGGGAAGGACAATCACTCGGAATATTTAGGTAATAAAGAAAATGTTTCGAAAGCCATTTCTGGTATTAGTAGTCGTATCGCAGATAGTAAAGCAAAGATTGATGCTCTTTCTGAAGAGATTCGCAATATAGAATCTCAAATTACGAGTATAACTCCCACAATCACTGTAATGAATAGAATATTAAATTCGTTTGGATTTGAAAATTTTAGATTTGATGTAGCGGAAGAAGCAGGACAATACAAAATAATTCGACCAAGTGGGGAGAGTGCAAAGGATACCTTAAGTGAAGGAGAAAAAACCTTCATCACTTTTCTATATTTTTACCATTTATTGAGTGGCAGTGTAGAAAAGGATTCCATTACTGTAGATAGAATAATTGTATTTGACGATCCTGTCTCAAGTTTAGACAGCAATATTTTATTCATCGTTAGCAATTTGATTAGAAGCGTTATAGAGCAAGTTAGATCAACGAGTTTAGTAAAGCAAGTCTTCATTCTTACGCATAATATCTACTTTCATAAAGAAGTCACATTTAATAAAAATAGGGCTGGTTCTGATAGACTTACGGATGAAACTTTTTGGCTACTTCGAAAAAAGGAACAGAAATCATCGATTGAGATTTGCGAAAAGAATCCGATAAAGACTTCTTATGAGTTATTGTGGCACGAATTACAAAAGGCAATAGATGAACAGTCAAACACTTTACAAAATATAATGAGGAGAATTATTGAAAATTATTTTAAAATCTTAGCACGTGTCGGTGACGATGAGTTAATAAATAAATTTGAACCGGATGAGAAAATTTTATGCCGATCTCTATTTTCTTGGGTAAACGATGGCTCTCACATTATTAACGAAGATTTATTTGTTCAATATAGTCCCGAACTGAATGAGAAATATTTGGAAGTCTTTAAAAAAATATTTAAACTTACAGACCAAGAAGGTCACTACAATATGATGATGAGCGGTATTCATTAAAAAAATTATAGATCAGCATAATTTAAGCTTATCCCGACTCTTTTGAACCATCCACCCCGAACGCTTCGCGATCGGGATACAGAATCTTCTTTAAATTTGCGTCTTCGATGCCCTCGTTAAAACTGCTTCGCAGATTTTACTCGGGCTTAATCTGTTCGTTCAACAAGATCACTTTTGATAAAGGCTGAATAGAAATAGATAGTTGGTTTTCCATAAAGCCTGTATAGAACCAAAAATTCATCCATAAACAAACGTCTCTGCCCTAGTTCTAGTTTAGAAATATGACTTCGACTTCGCTTTAATTTCTTAGCTACTTCAGCTTGAGTAAAGCCAGCGTCCTTTCTTGCAGTTTTCAAAGCTCTGTAAAAGAATTCTTTCTCTTTCTTAGATACTTTCCACTGCGGAAGGATACTTGCAAACATTGTGACCTCGGAATTTGCTACCTTCTGGGTATTCGAGGGCCTCAGAATCGGTCTTTTTCTGCTTTTCGTATAAGGAGATGCCATAGAAACTAATTCTGCGCTCATAAAGTGCTAAATACATTAATACCATATAAACGTATTAATGTCAACAATATTTTATAAAAGTATTTTGAATGACAGTTAAAAAAGTAGAGAATTTACTTGGTAAAAAGGTGCAAGCCCTGATTGAAGCGAAAGGGGACAGTCAAAAAGAAGCGGCTGCCAAACTAAAACTTACACCTACCGGGATGAATGGAATTGTTCAAGGACGAGTCGAATCTGCTTCGCATTCTTTTTTAACGCTTCTTAAGCTAGAGTATAAACCAGATTTTAACTGGCTCTTGAATGATTCGATTCCAGTTCTTCCAATCAAATATCTTTCACCGGAAGAGGAAGATAAATTGGTTTCGAAAGCGGATCAAGATAAAGTATTACTAAGTCAAATTAAGACCACGAAAGGTCTTAGAGAAATTATTCAGAACCTTTTAAAATTTTCTAATCAGCAAAGAAAAGCTATAGGGGAAATGATTGCTGAGTTTTCTAAAGATAAAGATTAGATACCTTATTTAGTCAGAATTTTATTTTCTGAAATCGATAATCTTGTTTAATTTAACTATAATGTATTCTTCTAATGAAATGCCCATTTCTTCGGCTTCGATTTTGATGAGGTCAATTGATTTTAATCTTTCTGGTCGCACTATCAATGGTTTTTCAAATTGGTCTGGATAAGCAAAATAACATTTTGAACATTCAAAGGAACAACCTTGGCACACGACTCTTTTTTGATTGTTGCAATCTCTGCAAAGTAGTTGAAAGTTATCAATAGTACCTGGCCCATTTCTTATTAATGGTCTCCTGTGGTCCCAGAGCAGGTCTTTTCCGATGTTTCCTTCTTTGCCACATAAAGCGCATTTTTGTTCATTTTGAGAAAGGAAAACCTTTTTATCGGAAGCTGATAAATAGGTTCTTACTTTAATTTCCTTTCTTAGGCTACTTCTAAGTCTATAATGAGGTTCTCCATTTACATGAGAAGACTCTATGTCGTAGCCAAGTTCATCGCGCAATTCTCGAATTCTTCGATCAAAGTATTTTTGTTTCGTTTCTTCTAAAAGCCTCTTGGAGCTAACCCAATTCCCTTTAGAAAGAATCCTTAGAATTAGTGCTTTTACATCACTAAGCTTTTCCGGCATAAATGAATAAAAATTCCGAGACTAACAATCTGAAAAGCAGAAAATACTATACAAATATATGCTTTAGATGAGAGTTACGATTCAATGAGAATCTTGGAATTATGTTCCGGTGCAGGAGGTCAGGCTCTAGGTTTAGAGAGAGCCGGATTTGAGCATAAAGGCCTGATAGAGATTGAAAAGGATGCCTGCGATACTTTGACGCTAAATAGGCCTAATTGGCCCGTTTACAATCAAGATTTAAATAATGTTGATTTTCGTGAATTTAAAGGGGTAGATTTAATTTGCGGTGGGGTCCCGTGTCAGCCGTTTAGTATTGCGGGGCACCAGCTTGGTCACAAAGATGAGAGAGACTTATTTCCAATCGCTGTGAAAGCTGTAGAAAAATTAAAACCTCAAGCTTTCTTTTTTGAGAATGTTAGAGGTTTAGCTTCTGCAAACTTTGATCGATATCGAAATTTTATCTTAAAAGAGTTAATTTCCTTAGGCTATTATGTTGAATTTAAAGTGATAGATTCTTCAAACTATGGCGTACCCCAGCTACGACCGCGCTTTATTCTTGTTGGTCGTCGTGATGGGAATGTCAATTTTCCTTGGCCGAAACCTCAAGGAAAAATAAAAACTGTTTCTCAAACCATCTATGACTTAATGAATGAAAACTCATGGAAGCAAATTGATCAATGGAAAATTGTAGCTGATAAGATTGCACCCACAGTTGTAGGGGGAAGTAAAAAGCATGGAGGCCCAGATTTAGGTCCTACTCGTGCAAAAAGGCAATGGTCAGAGATGGGTGTTGATGGGAATGGTATTGCAAATTTACCCCCTGAAAGTGATTTTATCGGTTTGCCCAAATTGACTAATAGGATGGTCGCAAGAATACAAGGATTTCCGGACTCCTGGAAATTTTCAGGAAAGAAGACTTCAACTTATCGCCAAATCGGAAATGCGTTTCCACCTCCTGTTGCTGAGAAAGTAGGGAAGTCTATCGTTCAATGGCTAAATGAAAAACCAGTAAAAAAATCGAATAATTTCTCTTCTGCATTTCAGCAAGAATTCTTTGAAGATCTCGTTGCATTATAATCGCTAACCGGCTTCGCCTTCCTTGGCTACGCCGGTTAGAATTCGGGCGCGGCACAGCAGATAACTAAAAATTGTCGCGGCGCTTCGGGATCGCTTCGCGACCCTTGCTTGGGCTTCGCCAAATTCCGCTTTGTCACTCGTCTTGCAAGGCAAGCCTCGTGCCAAGTCCTTCAGACGCGCGGAACTTCGACAATTATCTATCGTTAAGCGCCAGTTGCGTAATATTAATAGTAATCCAAGAAAGAAGAAATAGTGAAAAATATATATCTTATTAGTGGATTAGGAGCTGATGAAAGAGTTTTTCGAAATATTGATTTTTATGGAGAAAATCCAAAGCATATCCGCTGGATAGATCCGTATATAGATGAGTCTCTCGAAAGCTATTCGAAACGACTTCTAAACCAGATAGATTCTAAAAATGAACTGATCTTGATAGGAGTATCATTTGGAGGAATAATTGCTAGTGAAATTGCTAAGCATGTTCCTGCGAAGAAAATCATTGTTATTTCAAGTATTAAGGATAGTTCAGAAATACCTTTTATTTATCGCATCATTAACTTTTTGGGATTAATGAATTTAATTCCATCATATTTACTAAAACTTTATAATCCAATTTTGGCTTATTTCTTTGGAATTTCATCGTTGGAAGATAAAGAGTTATTAAAAAGCTTTCTCTCAAAAACAGACGGTAAATTTATAAAATGGGCTCTCAAATCGATACTTATGTGGAATAATGAGAATTATCCATCTAATTTGGTTCATATTCACGGGAGCGATGACAGGTTATTTCCGCGTAAATTGATAGGGCAGGTGGCTATGATAGCTGGTGGAGGTCATTTTATGATTTTAAATAAGGCGGAAGAAATCTCTGTGAAATTAAGAGAGATTTTAAAAGATTAGTAAGATAACGCAACCAGCGCTTAACTATCGGCTCTGACGCAGCGCTTCGGGTTGCTTCGCCCCCTCGCTTGGCCTTCGGCACATTGGCTTCAGTCACGGTTTTTGCAAAAGCAAAATCCGCGCCTGACCCTAACGCCTCTTTCGAGGCTCAGGGTTCGCCAACGTCGTCAAGCCTTGGTCGTTAGGCGACATGCTGCAAAAATAAAATAAATAAGACCAATTTCTATTTAGAACTAAGAAAATTCCCAAGTAGCAAATTAACAATGGGATTTATTAAGAGTGAAAAACTTTACAGGGTTTAAATAATGAAACCTAATGAAATAGTCGCACAAGCAAGAAAAAAGTTACAGGAGCTTAATGTTAGTATCTCAATATCATTGAATTCAGAAGAAGAAGGTCTTTGTGTTGATAGGGACCTTTGGGGATATTATCATTTTAAGTATATCGAAAGAGGCCATGCTTCTACAGATAGGAAAACTAAAGATCCGAATGACATTCTCTACTGGCTGTATCAATCCGCTACCTTTGAAAATGCATGTAAGTATGAATTGATTAATAGAATGGAAAAGCAAGATTTTAGGCGAATATTGTTTGAAAAGCAATTATCGCTTTTAAAGAGTATTGGCATTGAATATTATGAACGGCATAAAAAGGAAATTTCTGATATTCTAGTAAAATATCCTTATCGTGATTCCGTTTAAGTGCAGCACATCGCCTAACTATCGGCTCTGACGCATCGCTTCGAGATCGCTTACGCGACTCTCGCTTGGCCTTCGGCACATTTCGCTTTGTCACTCGAATTGCGGTGGCAAGTCTCGCGCCAAGTCCTTCGGACTCGCGAAACGTCGTCAAGCCTTGGTCGTTATACGCCATTTGCATAAATAACAATTATATTGGAGATTAAATATGAATATAACTGAAGAAGAAAAAATAGCCTACGTTGCTAATATTATAAGTATTGCCTTGAGGGACGGGATTCTATCTCCTAAAGAGGTAAGTGCCCTTGAAGAATTTAGAAATATTTACGGTCTAAAAAAGACCCACTTTACGTCTGCCTACAAAATTGCTGAAAATCCTTCGTTTACTTTAGTTCATATTGGTAACTTTGGTGTCCAAGTAAATAATCTCTCGGATATGCTTTATTTGGCTCATATAGATGGAGAGTTTTCTGGTCTTGAATCAAGTGAATTGGAAATCTATTCCAAAAATATAGGATTAACAAAAGAACAGTTTCTGAAAATGATTAAAGAAGCTGAGTCAGCCGCTTCTTCCTTTAAAAGTCAGATAGAGTGTCCTAAATGCAAAACAGCAAATGAATCAGTAGCTAAATTTTGCAAAAATTGCGGGATCCAGCTTACCAATTCAACTCCTGATCCCATAAAGATTGAATTTGAAATACCGAAAGAAGGCTATTCAATTGAGTTTGCTGAATCGACATCGAGTAATTTTTCTTTGGTATTACAAATAGCAAAGACGGCGCCCGTCTTTGAATCTGCTTTACGCAACAAGAAGAATTGGTATTTAGCGAGTTGGCCAAAATCCGAATTTGGAAATGTTTTTAAATTAGCCTCCGGATTATCTGGATTAAAAAACAAGAGATTCTATATTAATGGAATTGAGGAGCAATGGGACACAAGTTTCGGTTTTTTATGGTGTTTTAATAATAGAAATGAAGCTTATCAGCCTGACTTGTATTGTTTTGGAAAGGAAGATAATAGAATTAATCCATGGGGATGTACACAAATTCGAATGGATTGGGCGGAATGGGCAGATTGGTTTTCCTACGGGAAATTTATTCCAGCAGGTAAGAATTCATATCAATGGAAATTTGATAAAGAAAGAATTATGCATGAAGTAAATCAGAACTTGCATAGGGTTCGGATGTGTCCTTCTATACGATTCAATTTTATTCAATCTATATTGGATAATTTTCCAGAAGTGATTGATTTAGAAAATAATAAAGATTGGGATTTCAAGACTTCTTATAGTGAAAGTCCTGGAGCAATCAAAATTGTTGAAAAAAGTGGTTCAGGGTTTTTTAAATATGAAAACGAATATTACTCGGATGGTGTAAAGCCGAAAGGATATAATTTTCTAAAATTATTAATGGGAAAAAGTGCTAAATCCTCGAATGAATCACTCCCTGCTATTGATCAGGTTATTGGATAATACAAACGGCGTATAACTATCGGTGCTTCCGCTGCGCTGCGGGATTGCTACGCAACCCTTGCTTGGCCTTCGGCACATTTGCTCAGTCACTCGAATTGCAGAGCAATTCTTGTGCCTGTCTTCGCTTACGCTCAGCTCGCAAACGTCGGAACACCTTGGTCGTTAGGCGTAATGAGCGCCATAAATTCTTTCGAATAGTAAAATATTTGAAATAAATTCTCTAATTTTGCCTGTTCTATTGGTTAGTCGTAGAAAGTATCTATTTAAAATACAATGTCGAACTTATCGGTATTAGGACGCCTTCTTTCCAAGTTGCATGATTTTGATAAAGATCATGATTCCGTGGACTCGCTTTTGAAGTTCTTTAATTTAAGTATTGGTGCTTTGGAAGCCATTCCTCGTTTGGAAATTGATAAACTTAGCGATTTATCAGATGAAATAAGGATACAAAGTTATTACTTTCTTGAAGAATGCGAATCTGATATAGATGTGAAGATTCAAGAAGCAATATCATGCATTAATAGATTGATTGCAATTTATAAATGAATATTGGATGAGCACATGATCTTCTGTCATATTGGGCTCACTACGCCTAACTATCGGCTCTGACGCAGCGCTTCGAGATTGCTACGCAACTCTCGCTTGGCCTCCGGCACATTTCGCTTTGTCACTCGCCTTGCATTAGCAAGTCTCGCGCCAAGTCCTGCGGACTCGCGAAACGTCGTCAAGCCTTGGTCGTTAGCCGCCATTTTGTAAATAAGAATGTTTAAGAAAGTAATTGAAGAGAAATTTCGAACAATAAGCTGGTTAAACGGCGATCTATTCGATTGGTGTAGTGGATTAAAATATTCAATGAAGACCGGAGAGATTGAACAAGTTGGTAAATATAGATTTGCTTATAAATTCGATAGTTCAATCATCAGTTCTTCTGGCGACTACGTTTTCCTTTTTGAAAAATATGGAACAAAAGGTATACTGTTAAAGAATGGAGAAATTTTAAGGGAGATTAATCGTTCTTATTATCATGCGAATGATTATGAGTATCCCGCATCGTTTCTAGAATATCAAAATAAAACATATCTAGTTCACTGTCCTATGAGTTATTGCCAACTCGATTTTGAAGATGTAGAAACTGGTAACATCGTAACGCAAATTTCAACACGAAAACCCTCCGATATATTTCATTCAAGATTAGAAGTAAGTCAAAATAACGAATATTTGATCAGTAAAGGTTGGATTTGGCATCCGATCGATATAATTCAATTGTACAATATTAAAGAATGTTTTAATGACCCAAGTGTTTTGGATAAAGAATATTACTCGATGCCAGCTCCTGATTTAGGGCGTGAAATTTGTACAGCAAGTTTTATAGGTGAAGACCAATTACTTATTGGGAGTTCGAATGAAGAAGAATTTGATTCAGATAGGACAGATACATTTCCTGCTAAAAGCTTCGCTATATATAACTACGCAGAAAATACTCTTTCTGCTCCTATAACACCAGATTTTAGATTTGGAAATTTAGTCGCGATAAATGAACGACAAGCTTGGGACACAATCAAATATCCTAAAATTATCGATTTAGGAACTGGGAACTTGATTCATAGTTTGGATGATATTGATTCGGGAATTCAATCATCATCAATTCTTCAATTTGGTATAAATAACCCTCCTCTTGCATTTGACAATGGTAGAGAAAGATTAGCGGTTGTTGCTGAAGACTCCACAATTATTCTTTCGATAATACAAAACGGCGGCTAACTATCGGCTCTGACGCATCGCTTCGAGATTGCTTACGCAACTCTCGCTTGGCCTCCGGCACATTTCGCTTTGTCACTCGTTTTGCTGAGCAAAACTCGCGCCAAGTGCTTGCGCACGCGCGAAACGTCGTCAAGCCTTGGTCGTTATGCGAAATTGGGCAAAAGCTTCCTTTTAAAAGCAAAATAAATAGATATATCCGATTGACAGATATATCTGCAATGCAAATATATGAATAAATGATCAAATCTTTCGGAGACAAAGAAACTGAAAGGATCTTTCATCAAGAATTCTCAAAGAAAATTCCTCCGGAAATACAGAGTAGGGCGTTAATCAAGCTTCTCATCTTGGAAAATGCTGAAAGAGAAGAAGATTTAAAAAGTCCGCCAGCGAATAGATTTGAGCATTTAAAGGGTAACTTGAAGAATTATTGTTCTATCAGGATAAATGACCAGTGGAGAATTACATTTAAATTCTCTGAAGGAAATTGCTTTGATGTGTCTATAGTTGATTATCATTGAGGAGACTTACTATGAAAACGAAAAGAATTCCGACGCCCACAGTCTCTCAAATTCTTAGAGAGGAGTTTTTGGATCCACTTGAGGTAACGCCATATAGACTTGCAAAAGAACTACATGTTTCAACTTCTACAGTGTTAGAGATTTTACATGATAAGCGTAAAATCACAGTAGATATGTCATTGAGATTAGCTAAGTTTTTTGGGATGTCCGATAAATTTTGGATAAATCTTCAAAATGATTTGGAGATAAGAAAACAAAAAGAAAAGCTAAAGCTCAAATTAGATAGTATTCAAACGCTCCAAAGAACGGGCTGAGTTCATTGCCCAACTTCGCATAACTATCGGCTCTGACGCAGCGCTTCGAGATCGCTAACGCGACTCTCGCTTGGCCTCCGGCACATTTCGCTTTGTCACTCGTCTTGCAGGGCAAGTCTCGTGCCAAGTCCTTCGGACTCGCGAAACGTCGTCAAGCCTTGGTCGTTATCCGAACATTTCAGCCATAATTTGTTTTTTTGTTTGTTTTCGAATTCAAGGTTTTCTTTATATAGATTCAAGCGGTTGGTAGCTTGATAAATAATTAGCTGCTTTTTCCTAATAGCCGCCTTACTCTTAAAGTGCATCTTGCGATTTTGGTACTTGTTGGTGTTTGAGGATAGCATTAGTGGCGGACAGAGTTCGTCTAAATAGATCCTTCAGCTTCGAATGGTTTGAAATTTTTAGGAATAGTGGCTGAAACGTCGGATAACTTACGGTGCCTCCGCGCCGCTCGGGGCTTGCTTACGCAACCCGCTCGCTTGGGCTTCGCCACATTTGCTTCAGTCACTTCGTTTGCATGAGCAAACTCGTGCCATCGCAAACGTCGGAGCACCTTGGTCGTTAGTCGCCATCGCCTAGAAAGTATTTCTCTAAATCGACTAAATAAGCATAACCAAAAGATAAATTAATAAATTTTATAATTTATATGCAATTAATAGAAATTATACAGAGCGGACAGTTCGTTATTATTGAAAGTTCAATCGTTATTGCTGCGGATGGTGGAACTATTGCTTTCACTCTTATGGATTCTCAAGAAAATGAACACCCTTTTTATTTGGATCGGAGGATAGAATCAAAAACAAGAAATCATTTTTATGTGAATGCTTATCCAGGGTTTGCCGACGCTCTCTACATTGGAGAGAATTTGACTTTATTGGCTGCAGTGGAAAAAGTAATAGTTCAGAATTGAGTTACCATAACTAAAATTGAATGAAAAAGATAGAATTAAATTTAGCTACAGTTCAAAGTAGAGAAGAATTGCATAAATTATTGGCGAAGACATTCTCCTTTCCAGAATTTTACGGTAATAATTTTGATGCATTTTGGGATTGCATAAATGATCCGGATCTTTCTGTTATGCTTGAAGAACTTCATATTTATGGGATTTCGCAACTTGAACAGACACTTCAGGGGGAAAAACCGAAATTAATTTCGTGCCTACTTGAATATCAAGAGGAAAATCCTGAATGGAAATTCTTTATTTATTAAACTTATCAATATTAAGATGTACTTTCGCAATAGCAGTTTTAATTTGTAATAAGAATAAAGGCGACAGCGACTAACTATCGGCTCTGACGCTTCGCTTCGGGATTGCTTCGCAACCCTCGCTTGGGCTACGCCACATTTCGCTTTGTCACTCGTCTTGCAGGGCAAGCCTCATGCCAAGTCCTTGCGGACTCGCGAAACGTCGTCAAGCCTTGGTCGTTAGGCGCAATATCGCGATTTTCTTTTTTATTTTTAATATATAAATTTTGAATTTTACCTTAAACCGAATTAGTATCCGTTTAAAGTTCGATCGCTTTTCACCCTTTTCTTATCTTATATCGTAAACAGAAAGATCTTAGTAATGTTAAGTTTCTCTTGAACTCATGTTGCCTTTACATAAGTAAAAGACGAAAAGGGTTCGCTACTTTTTATTTTGAAAGTAAATTAGTCACTAATTGACTTTTATTCTATTTGAGGATTTTATAGAGTAGGGCTTGGGTGCAGTTTGTTAGGAGCGATACTGCGCCTAACTATCGGTGCTTCCGCTGCGCTCGGAGATCGCTAACGCGCCTCACTCGCTCGGGCTACGCCACATTTGCTCAGTCACTCGAATTGCAGAGCAATTCTTGTGCCTGTCTTCGCTACGCTCAGCACGCAAACGTCGGAACACCTTGGTCGTTAGGCGAAATTTAGCAAATCAGTATTACAATAACAAAAAATAAGGAATAAAAATGAAATTTAAAATATCTATATTGATGGTTTGGCTGTTTACGCTTTCTTGCGTTAAAAGTTTCTATAAAGAACCTAAGATAATCAAAGATAATAGTGTATTGGAGATTAAAAAAAATCGCATTGCTCTCGTTGGATTTCTCCCTTTTAAAGAAACAGGAGGAAGATCTATTCGAGTCGCTTCTTTAGATTATGAGAACTCTTTAAAGAAATATGTGAAAATTGGCACACCAATTGAGCAAATTACAGAGAACGGTATCGATTTATCTGTTCCAGCAGAAAATGTAAATAGATTCGTTAATTTGTATATTGGAGAAGTTAAAAAGACGGGTTTAGATGAAATAAACAAAGTATTACTTATTAAGGAATCTACAAAAGGTAAGATAGGTTTTTTAAGAAAGCGCGATGTTGATTTTTATGTCGTTGCGATTCTCGGACCTCCATTTGCTCGACCATCTATATCTGGTTATGCTCTCAGTTTGTTAACGTATTTTCCTTTTTTGCTTTCATTAGGAACAGTTCCAAATTGGGGAATCATGGAAAATAAGTCTACATTCTTAATATTCGATTCAAAATTGGAACTTCTGAAAAGGAAGGAATATGATTCTTCATATCATTATTTGATTTCTTGGTTTGTCCCAAAGGAAGGTAACAGAACGTATGATGATGACTCAAGGGCAATGGAACCATATCTTGCTGATATTAGTGAATTTGAGATGGAATTTTTGGCCGATATACAAACGCTGAAAGGGAGTGATTAGAAAAACATTCTATTAAATATAACTAAACTTCGCCTAACTGTCGGCTCTGACGCAGCGCTTCGAGATTGCTTCGCAACTCTCGCTTGGCCTTCGGCACATTTCGCTTTGTCACTCGCCTTGCAGTGGCAAGTCTCGCGCCAAGTCCTTACGGACTCGCGAAACGTCGTCAAGCCTTGGTCGTTATGCGCCATACGAACGAAAATAAATGTTTATGAAAAAAATTCTAATAATGCTCCTTTTAATTCCGTTCTGCGTTTGGGCGGAATCAGATGAAGATTTAGATAAAAATCTTTCAAAGCTGTGTGAAGAGAATGCTTCTGAAAAATTCTGTTCTACGATAGAGCGATTTAAGCGCGGAACCGCTCCTAAACTTGATAAGAATTCATGCATTTTTGTTGGAATTGGCCAAAGATTTTCTCTCACTCAGAATTCGCAAGTTACTTCCTATGATTACTACGCTTTACTTATTAAACAATCTACTTCAAAACCGAGTATTGGCTTTATAAAAGTGATTCCAGAAAATGATAAAGAAATTACTGAGTTAAAGGAATTGATAGAAGCAACTGAGACAGGAAATATAGTTTATCAAAATAGCTTTTTATCTTTTCTGAGGAGTCAGTTTTATAATCAAATTTTTGATGAGATAATTACGAGTGAACGGAGTATTAAGCTGAAATATTCTAATGGTCTATATGGAGTATTGAGGCAATTTGAAGAAAGATTATTTCTGTTTCAATTAGTTTTGGGAACACACCGAAGACCTAGTATTTTTATTTTTTCAACTAATATTAAACAATGTTTTCCAATTTCCAGTTCGGACGGCGCATAACTGTCGGCTCTGACGCTGCGCTTCGAGATGCTTCGCACTCTCGCTTGGCCTCCGGCACATTTCGCTTTGTCACTCGTCTTGCAGAGCAAGTCTCGCGCCAAGTGCTTTCGCACTCGCGAAACGTCGTCAAGCCTTGGTCGTTATCCGAACATTTCAGCCATAATTTGTTTTTTTGTTTGTTTTTGAATTCGAGGTTTTCTTTATATAGGTTCAAGCGTTTTGTAGCTTGATAAATAATTAGCTGCTTTTTTCTAATAGCCGCCTTACTCTTGAAGTGCATCTTGCGATTCAGGCATTTGTTGGTGTTTGAGGCTAGCGTTAGTGGCGGACAGAGTTTTTGTAATTGAATTCTTCAGCTTCGAAGCATGCAAAATTATTAGTAGTAGTGTCTGAAACGTCGGATAACTTTCGGTGCCTCCGCGCCGCTCGGGGCTCACTTCGTGACCCACTCGCTTGGGCTTCGCCACATTTGCTTCTGTCACTTCGTTTGCAGGGCAAACTCGTGCCATCGCAAACGTCGGAGCACCTTGGTCGTTATACGAAAGTTTGCAATTTTATTAAATTTTTTTAAAGAAGGATAAAAAATGAAAAACAATTTAACAATATTTATAGCCATTTTAGTAGTAGGATGTTCAAGTTCTACAGACAAAATCGTTAAAAAATATAAACAAAGCATAACTTTATCTGATCAAGAAAGATCCGATTGGTTTCCGGACGCTGATAGCAGCAATAAAAGTGCGAAAGGTTATAAATCTCCACTCTACTATTCTGCTAGTTACGGTGACTTTGACACATTTAATTATCTAGTCAACATTGGCGCTAATTATCAAATAAAAGATTTATCTGGAAATAATCTTCTTAGTGTTGCTGCCGGACTTATGAGGTTTGACGACAATTGTAGAAATCAATGTTTAGAAAATAGAATTAAGGGTAAATTAAAAATTATCAATATTCTCAAAAACAAAGATCTTTCTCCATTAAATTTAGAAGGTGAAAACGAAGCTGTTATTTCCTCAATTAGTTCAGCTTTTTTTGAACCTATTCCTCTACTTTTTTCAGAATCAGATCTAAAAAATAAATCAACACGTTTAGGTAATGAAATTGTTGAATGCTATAATCCTGATGAAGATCTTTATTATTCCGGCTTCCAAGACCAAGCTGAAATTAGATATCGAGACAAGATTAAAATTCTAAATTTTTTCCAAAACAAAGGTGTAAAATTTGATAAAGATAGAATTTGTAAACTACAAGGCTTTGAAAAAGGAAATCTTCTCAAAATCAAACTAGAGTTTATTGAACGAGCGAAAAAATTCTAAGCCTATTCAAAAGCAAACCTTCGTATAACTATCGGCTCTGACGCTACACTTCGGGTTCGCTACGCGACCCTCGTTCCGGGCTGCGCCACATTTCGCTTTGTCACTCGCCTTGCAAAGCAAGCCTCGCGCCAAGTCCTTTGGACTCGCGAAACGTCGTCAAGCCTTGTTCGTTAGACGAAAGCGACAAAAATATGACTAGCATAACAGAATTTACATTAAACGAGGCGATCGTAACTGTTCGGAATTTGAATAAACTGATACAGCGCGATATTATTCTACTATCTGCAATTTTTATTGTGCACATTCTTAAGTATTCGGGGTCTCTTGATTTAACTTATTTGAAATTGGATCTTACGGATGAAAAAACCCAGATAATTCTTTGGGGATTATATTTTGCTATAATCATAGCTACTATTTCACATCTTAACAAAATTTTCATTTTGCTGCGAGAAATTGACAGAATAGTAAAGAATGATCAATCGGAACCTTTTGGTAGTAGTGAAGGAGAAGTAGCAATACGCAAAAGTCAGATTGAAACCGTTTACTATCTATCTGACAATTTTATATCGGATTTTTTAATAACTGGTTCTGACAGAATTCCATCATTTAGAAAATTTATGGCGATAAGTTCGATATTTCTGATTTTACTGTGCATATTAAATAGTTATTTTTGTGTCTCTCTTATAAATGGAGACTTCTTAAAATTATTGGCAAGTGTTATCTCGAGTATTTTCATTTATACACTACTACTTCGCTTGGGGATTTTTAGAAAGTCCGTGCAAAATCAAAGACGAATAATTCAATCTTCTCTTGCCTACGCGCTCGTTGATATTAATGGCCAGATCGAACAGATTAATTACTATCATAAGTTGCAGATTAATAAAAAATTTTCCGATTTTCAGAAATCATTAAATAATCGCGAATATCTCTTTAATTTATTTGAAGATAAGTATTTTCTACAGAAGTTAAATCATTTTCATTCAATTCTTAAACCCGCAATTACTACAATGGAGAGCAAGCTTTCCGAATATAAAGAAGGTATATCTACGAAAGTCAATGATCCAGTAGAAGACCGAAAAGAAAGAGAACGTTCAGTTTTGGGTACAGTTTTAAGTAAACTTAAAGATTTTGATTTAAGAATAAATAATATAGAAAATATGAACTCATACGGAATGTTTCTTGAATTTTTTGGGATTCGTTATGGAGAAAAAAAATCAGGATTATTCCGATTCTATAGAATTCTATTTTGCTATTTCGTTTTTGGTCGATAGTGTAACTGTCGCCATCGTCTAACTATCGGTGCTTCCGCTCCGCTCGGGGCTGCTTCGCACCTCTCGCTCGGGCTTCGCCACATTTGCTCAGTCATTCGAATTGCAGAGCAATTCGAATGACTGTCTTCGCTTCGCTCAGCGCGCAAACGTCGGAACACCTTGGTCGTTAGGCGCAATATCGCGATTTTTTTTATTATATAAGTTTTGAATTTTACCTTAGAGCCGAATCAAGACCCACTTAAGGTTAGGCCGCTTTTCTCCCTTTTCTTGCCTTATATCGTCGATTGAAAAATTGATCATTGCTTCGAAATTGATACCGAAACTCTTGTAACCTTTACTCAGAAAGCAGCGAAAAGGGTTCGCTACATATGTTGTAAATGTGAATTATTCTCTATTTGACCTTTGTTCTATAAGGAGATTTTCTAGAGTAGGGGTTTGGTGCAATTTGTTTGAGGCGATACTGCGCCTAACTTCCGGTGCTTCCGCTCCGCTCGGAGTTCGCTAACGCGACTCACTCGCTCGGGCTACGCCACATTTGCTCAGTCATTCGAATTGCAGGGCAATTCTCATGCCTGTCTTCGCTTCGCTCAGCTCGCAAACGTCGGAACACCTCGGTGCGTTAGGCGCAAAAGCTTTAAAAAAATGTTATTATATACAAAAACAAAAAGGAAGAACCACAAAAATGATAAAAAAAGTATCTTTGCTTATATTAGTTGTAATTAACTGTATAATACTTATTGGCTGTGTTACAGTTTCGACAAGAACAAATACAGCAAATACTAATGCACCTTTAAAAGGCAAGTTTACGATTAAATACCAGGTAACAGATGCGCAGCAGAATTTGTTTGCAAAAATGATTTCTGTTAAGTTAAAAAAGATTGGTCTAACAGAAAGCAAAGAAGACGCAGATTACTTCTTTAATGTAACTGCTTCAGTAGTACCGAAAGGTAATCGAAGACATGGAATGGCTAATCAAATTGGAAGTAATATGGCAATGGTAAATGTTTCAGTTACTCCTTTATATTCTAAGTCTTTAAGCATAACAGTGAATGATAAAAATCAACGTTTGGTTTGGACAGGAAATACTTTAGAAGATGAAACTGAATGTGGTCTACTAGGAGCAACAATGCCTGAATTGATTACCGCTATTTTTGAAAATTATCCTTCTGACTTAATGAATAAAAAGCATGATTTTTATTTGGGAAATTCTGAAACAGGTGAGATAAAGAATCACTTCCCAGATATGGATTGGTCATGCTACTGATAGCCTAAAGCTTCTGCGCCTAACTATCGGTGCTTCCGCTCCGTTCGAGGCTGCTTCGCACCTCTCACTCGGGCTTCGCCACATTTGCTCAGTCACTCGAATTGCAGAGCAATTCTCGTGCCTGTCTTCGCTTCGCTCAGCGCGCAAACGTCGGAACACCTTGGTCGTTAGGCGAAATTTGGTTAATATTATTGTATTATGAATATAGAAGAATTAAGAGATCAGTTAATATCAGCTAACCAACTATCGGGGCAAAGTTCCTTTGATAGAAGGATGCCCTCCAAAAAGTCTATTCCATTATTTATTGAAATAAGAAGAAAACTAAAGGGAATTTTGGAAATTGATGCAAGTAATGCAGATGCCTGGAAATTGCTTTCACAATCTGAGGAAGCGCTTTTAAATTATAGAGAAGCGATTGATAGTTTTACAAAGTACTTAAACTTCAAAGGAAGAGATAAAAAGGATCTAAAAAGGTTGGCCTTATTAAAGGAAAGCCAGGGTGAATGGGAAGATTTAATACTCGCTCCGAAGGAATTGAAAGAATTAGGAGATTATCTAAATTCGAATTTAAGTAGGATTACTTGCGATCATTCTTTAGTTATAACAAGAAAATACTTAGAGGAGAAATATTCTAAAGTTGAATTAAAGAGAATCATAACAGCATTGCAAAATCACGGAGGATTCTGTGATTGTGAAGTCCTTGCCAATGTAACTCTTTAAGAATAACCAAACTTCGCCTAACTGTCGGCTCTGACGCGTCGCTTCGAGATGCTTCGCACTCTCGCTTGGGCTTCGCCACATTTCGCTTTGTCACTCGCCTTGCGGGGCAAGCCTCGTGCCAAGTGCTTACGCACTCGCGAAACGTCGTCAAGCCTTGGTCGTTAGGCGTAATCACAATAAGCATAGTTGCAAATTATAAAATTTAAATTCGAGGAAAGCATGAAAATTACGTTCGGAGAATATGAGTTAGTGCATTCTGGTGTATTAATTGAAATAAAGGATAATCCAATCAAAATTGTTCTCCCAGATGAAATTGAAGGTGATTATAGTTTCTTAATAAATTTTGAATCTAATAGTGAAATTAAAGAGCCAAAAACAAATATAAAAAGAATTGATCGTTTTACCTTGAAAATTGATTTTATTAATTTCACTAATTTTCAGGGAGGAGGCAATACAAATTTAATTGAACTTGGGACATTGAAAAATAGGCCATTATATTTTAATTATAGAATCTTTGACTTACCTACTGCAGGTAAATCTATCTTATTTAATTTCTATATCAGGGAACATGAAAATGGCGAGCAATAAGAAATTCACTAGCCAAATATACAGTAACACGAAGACTGATCTAATAGAAATTACGCATGATAAATTGGAAAATATACTAATAAAGTTTTTTCGAGATTTTGAAAGAGCACAGGGCTGGTTTACTCCCTTTTCGATTTTTATCACGATACTGATTGCTGTAGCGACGACTGACATTAAGAAAGACTTTTTCAATATTCCGGCGATTATATTGTCTTCAATTATGTATTTGGTGTTATTTATTACCTTAACTTTATTTATACTTAATTTCATCTTTTACATTAGAAATAAAGAAAAGACGACCATTGAATATTTAATCAAAACTATTAAGAATTGCCTGTAGAAAATTGTGACTACGCCTAACTGTCGGCTCTGACGCTTCGCTTCGGGTTCACTTCGTGACCCTCGCTCGGGCTTCGCCACATTTCGCTTTGTCACTCGCCTTGCAGAGCAAGTCTCGCGCCAAGTCCTTGCGGACTCGCGAAACGTCGTCAAGCCTTGTTCGTTAGGCGAACAGTTTGGCTAAATTTTCTGTATAAATAAAGATTGACAATGTAACCCTATGGGTTACATTTTGATTATTGATAATTTCCTTCAAACATAAGGGTCTTGAACAGTTTTTTGAAACTGGGAGCAAAAAAGGAATACAAGCAGATCATGCTAGTAAATTAGCAAGATTACTAGATAGATTAGATTCGTCTACTTCACCGAAAGATATGGATTTGCCAGCTTATCGCTTGCATCCTCTGAAAGGTCAAGAAAAGGGTAGGTGGTCAGTATGGGTAAATGGGAATTGGCGTCTTACTTTTGAATTTGAAGGTGAGAACGCGATACTGGTTGATTACGAGGATTATCACTAGAGGACTTTATGAATAAAAGAAAACCAACTCATCCTGGCGAAATCTTATTAGAAGATGTAATAAAGCCTTTAGGTTTAACTATCACTGAGGCTGCGAAAGATTTAGGTGTTTCCCGTAAAACTCTTTCAGAGATAGTAAACGGCAGGAGTCCAATTACTCCTGAAATGGCTGTGCGAATTGGTATTGCAACAAATACTTCAGCAGAGAGTTGGCTGAACATGCAGACAAAATTAGACTTATGGACTGCAATGCAAGAAAAGCCTAAAAATATAATTAAGTTTCCAATCTCAGCATAATTTACTTTATTAAAGCCAAACCGTCGCCTAACTATCGGCTCTGACGCATCGCTTCAGGATTGCTTCGCAACCTTCGCTCGGGCTTGCGCCACATTTCGCTTTGTCACTCGCCTTGCAGTGGCAAGTCTCGTGCCAAGTGCTTACGCACACGCGAAACGTCGTCAAGCCTTGGTCGTTAGGCGGACAGCTCTGCACAATATCCTTTTAAAGTTTTGCGGGCCTCCTGCCCACTTATTAATATGAGTTTCAAATAATTATAGAAATATGCATCAGAATATGTATAATTATATGTATTGACAATGATTCTTCTCTTGTCTAATCTATATGTAGATGGAGTTTGAATGGGATTCTGCAAAGAATGACGAAAATTTCAGGAAACATGGAATTGATTTCTATGAAGCTCAAAAGGCATTCTTTGATCCGAATAGGGTAATCACATTAGATGTTACTCATTCATCTGAATCTGAAAAAAGATATTACTGCTTTGGCTTAATTGATTCGAATGTATCAACAGTAAGATTTACTGTTAGAAATGGTAAAATTCGAATCTTTGGGGCAGGTTATTGGAGGCAAGGTAAGAAAGTTTATGAAAAAGAAAATAAAATACAGTGATGCACCCTCATCAATATCGTCTTCAATTAAATCATCTAAGGTTGTTGAGGATTTTTTACCTCCTCCGAATAAACTTGTTTTGAAAGAAGATAATTCTAGAGTAACAATAGTCTTAAGTAAAAAGAGTATTTCATTTTTTAAAGAGGAGTCTAAGAGATCAGGAATACCTTATCAGGCTATGATTAAAAGAGTTCTGGATTTATATACAGAGCATTACGCTCATAAATAATCATCTGCGACGCCATCCATGGCTTGATTTTGTAGTATTACTTGCCGAGCCGTCGCCTAACTATCGGCTCTGACGCATCGCTTCGAGATTGCTGCGCAACTCTCGCTCGGGCTACGCCACATTGACTCAGTCACTCGAATTGCAGAGCAATTCTCGTGCCTGTCTTCGCTTTCGCTCAGCTCGTCAACGTCGTCAAGCCTTGGTCGTTAGGCGCAATATCGCGATTTTATTTTTCTTTATTATATAAGTTTTGAATTTTACCTTAGAGCCGAATCAAGACCCACTTAAGGTTAGGCCGCTTTTCTCCCTTTTCTTACTTTATATCGTAGACTGAAAGATCTTAGTAATGTTCGGTTTCTTCACAGCTCCTGTTGCCTTTGTACTAAGAGATACGAAAAAGGTTCGCTACTTTATATTTTGAAAGTGCATTTGTCCCTAATTGACCTTTATTTTATTTAAGGATTTTATATAGTAGGGGTTTGGTGCAATGTGTTTAGGGCGATACTGCGCCTAACTTGCGGTGCCTCCGCGCCGCTCGGGGCTTGCTTATGCAACCCGCTCGCTTGGGCTTCGCCACATTCGCTTCCGTCACTTTGTTTGCAAAGCAAACTCGTGCCGTCGCGAACGTCGGAGCACCTTGGTCGTTAGACGCAATAGGTGCAAAATGGAAGAGATTTTTCAAAGCATATTCCCTATTATAATAAGTAAGAAAGGAATTCCAGAACAGATAGCATCAGGGGTTTTATTAAAAATACAAGAAGAACTCTTTATTTTAACTTCTGCCCATGTTTATGATGGTATTAATGGGAACGGACTTCTTGTTCCTACTAAAACTGGGCTAATCGAAATCGAATATTTTGCGTCACATATTCCTGATGCGAAAAATGATCGAAAAAACGATAAGATTGATATTGCATACTTAAGATTCAAAGCAGGGTCACCAATAGAATTTGTGGATGGTCTTGCACCTTTATCTTTGAATCAAATCGATATTTCTGATAGTAGGGAAGGGGAAGACATTTATACGTTTACGGGCTTTCCTTATAGAAAGTCGAAATTCTATGATAATAAGTTATCTAGTGAATTATATTCTTTTACGGGCGGAGCTTCTAATGAAGAAATATTTGTCGAACAAAACTATGACAAGAATATTAATATTATAATTGATTTTAATAGAAAAAAGACAATCGGTGAAGTTGGTTCAATTTCTGCTGCACCACTTCCGAATGGAATTAGTGGGGGTGGGATTTTTTCTTATTCTAAAGATAAAAGGAAGTTATTTTCTGATGAAAAGGTTATAAGATTGGTTGGGATCGCTCATACCTTTCTTGAAAAAGAAAAATTGTTAGTCGGTACATCGATTAAACTTTATTTGAACTTAATATTCTCTAACAATCCACATTTAATAACGGATCTTGATAAAGAGGCAGGGCCTGCCATTATGCTTTTTCCTATTCCTTACTATAAAAGAGAGCAATGGACTCTAATAAAAGATAAAATGGAAGATAAGGATGTTCTGCATCCGACTTGGGATGAATGGCGCATAGATGCTGAAAACTATCTCGATACGTTGGCTTCTGAGAATAAATTGTATTTACGAATTGAATTTGATGTTAATCAGTTTATAGACTATTGCAAAGATAAAAATTTACCTTTAGTTGGAAGGAGCAGGATCCAGTTTATAAGCGCTAAACTTGCTAATATTATTTTTGAAAAGTGAAATATTAATAGAGGCACCTACAGCGTCTAACTATCGGCTCTGACGCATCGCTTCGGGATTGCTACGCAACCCTCGCTTGGGCTACGCCACATTTCGCTTTGTCACTCGTCTTGCAGAGCAAGTCTCGTGCCAAGTGCTTACGCACTCGCGAAACGTCGTCAAGCCTTGGTCGTTATGCGCTATGACAAAGGAATTTAAACTAATTTAAAACTATGAAAGATTTTATCGGATTTACTCCAAATCAATTGCACGGAAG
>NZ_NPEG01000023.1 GCF_002812045.1 Leptospira haakeii
TTGCATGGACTTACCAACGTTTTGGGCAGAAGCAGCCAATTCTTCTACCGCTGCAGAACATTCTTCTGCAGCAGAGGCTTGGGTCTGTGCGATATCAGCAAAGTTCCTGGAAGAAACAGCCATCTCTTCCGATTTAGAACTTAATTTTTCGGATGAAGATCTCATCTCCTTGACCACATTCAAAAGATTTTCCCTCATCTGGTCCATTGAGATAAATAAAGTACCGATCTCATCTTTCACCGGATAATCATTCTTAACCGTTAGATTTCCCTTAGCGATCTCATCAGAAAAACCGATCGCTTTCAGAAGTCCGGAGCTTACCAATCGATCGAATATTAAATTTAAAGAAAGTAATACTACAACTAAGATCAAGAAAGAAGAAAGAGCGGCTTTTAGGATAATATCTCCAATACTTTCATAATATACTGAATTTGGAATGCTAACCATCAGGGTCCAAAATTTAGGATCCTTTCCTATATGGAACGGGAAATAATACTCCGTATTTCCTCCGGACTCGTATATGAATCGTTTTCCTTCGTTTACATTTTCTAGATAATGTTTGAGTTCGTTCTCATCTGAGATCTTCTTACCAAGCAGCTCAGGGTTTTCTCCGTTGATCGCATATAGGCCGAGAGGTGAAATAAGAGCGATATGACCTTTATTCCTAAAAGGTTTTTTATTCCCGATCTTTTCTTGGAGATATTTCAGATCTATGTCCATACCTGCGGCGCCATAAAAATGACCCGGCACGCTGATAGGAACCACAAGAGAGATCATTAAAATACTTTTACCACTTACAGTATATTGATAAGGACCAACCACTGTAGGTTTATCTGTTTTCTTAGTGACCTGATAGAAATCTCCAGTCCCATCCGTATTATTATAATCTCGTAAAGGTTCCAGATCCACAATGTCCTTAGCACGAGCTCGGTTTAGGTACGGTATAAAACGACCTGATTCATCATGGCCAAGCTTATTTTTATACAAGGCATCCTTGCCGTCATACGCATTTGGCTCGTAACAAATCCACATCCCAAAATAGTCTTCATTACGTTTCATGATCTCGCGAAGAGTTTGCGTCACCTGTTCTCTTGGAGGAGAAGCGTAAATTAAAGGAAATCTAAGACCACGGATCAAACCCATGAGAGTATTCAGCTGCTCCATGATTTCGAAGGTCCATCTTTCCGCCGTGACATCGGAACTTTGTTCCACTTCCTCTCTCAGGTTCTGGTAAGAAGAATAGGAATTATAAGCCGCAAGCAGGGAAAATGCGATAAATAGAACGATGGAAATATATAAAGAAATTCGGAGCCGAATACTCATAAGGGCTCCATTTTGAAACTGGAAAGAAATTTTGGAATACTTTTTCTTACTAACTTACTTTGAATTTTCCGATCAGGTTGGACAATTGTTCTGACTGACCATGCATGTCTCCGGAGAATGTAGTAAGATCATCCGCCCCAGTCGCAATATCCTGAGTTCCTTCAGAGATATTTACGATGGTTTTGGTGATTTCCTCCGTTGCTCTTCTTTGCTCGCTCACTGCCTCTTCAATCTGAAGGCTGAAAGTCATCAAAGAATTTGCACTTTCTGCGATCTCTTTAGTATTTGATTCTTGGGTTTTAACGGAACTCAAAACTGCCTTAGCGGATTTATCGAATTCATCCACCCTTTCTTTGATCCTTTGTAGTATTTGAGAGGCTTCTCCCATTTTTTTATTTCCGTCTAAAACTGCGGTATTTGTGGAATTTACCAATCCGCCAATTTCTTGTACAGAGCTGGAAGTTTGGGAGGCAAGTTTACCGATCTCTTCTGCGACGACCGCGAAACCTTTTCCTGCCTCTCCCGCCCTGGCTGCTTCTATCGCTGCGTTTAATGCAAGAAGGTTCGTTTTTTCAGAAATCTCAGTGATCAAAGAAAGTATCTCATTAATCCTAGAGGCGCTATCCCCGATCGCACCCATGGCACGATTAGAAGTGCTCATCGCAGATTCCCCAGTGACTGCTTCGTCTTTGGAAGAAGCAGCTAAACTCACCAAGCCTTGCATCTCCGCGTTAATACTTGCAATCTGCTCTTTTAATAAAATTACGTTACCGTCGATCTCTCTCATGCTAGAGACAGCTCTTTGCATGGACTTACCAACGTTTTGGGCAGAAGCAGCCAATTCTTCTACCGCTGCAGAACATTCTTCCGCTGCAGAAGCTTGGGTTTGCGCTACGTCTGAGAAATTCCTAGAAGAAACAGCCATTTTCTCAGCTGTTCCGGCTAACTTATTCGTAGAAGATCCAATCTCTTTTACTACACCAAATAAATGTTCTCTCATCGTATTCATTGCGGCTAATAATGCACCGATCTCATCCTTACGATGATAGTCCGAGGAAGCGAGTAAATTCCCTTTTGCAATCTCTTCCGAGAATCCGATTGCTTTTAATAATCCTGTAGAAATTAATTTTTGGAATATAAAATGGAGAACTACAACGATCAAACTTACGATGAGTAACGAAGAGATCGCATTTTGCAAAAGTACACTTAATAGTTCTTTTCCAAAAATGGAATTAGGAATACTGATCTGCATTATCCATTGTTTTTGCCCTTTGCCTATCTTAAATGGGAAAAAATGGTGAGTATAACTATTCGACTCATGTGTAAAACGTTCATGCTCTTCTGATTTAGTTTGGACTAGTTTTAATTCTTCTGCATCAGGGATAACTTTTCCTACTAAGCTAGGATCACCACCGTTCGCAGCATAAATTCCTTTAGGAGATATAAGAGCAAGATATCCTAAACCGCGAAATGGTTTTATACTTCCCATAGCCTCTTGTAGTTGGGCGGTAGTAATGTCCATTCCAAGTACGCCCCAGAATTTCCCTGCATTACTCACAGGAACACAAAGAGAGATCATCTGTACTTGTTTTCCGCCTGCAGAATATGAATATGGATCCGTTACGAAAGGTTCCATTGTCTTTTTAGGGATCTGATAAAAGTCCCCGCTCCCATCCGTAGCTTCATAATTGGTAGAAGGTTCTACCACAGCATCCGTAACTGATTTCACGGAATGAACGTAAGTGATAAATCTTCCTGTTGAATCATGTCCCTTCTTATTTTTAAACTGAGCGTCCAAACCATCAAATGCATTCGGTTCGTACACTGCCCACATTCCAAACCATTTAGGATTTCGATGTAGGATCTCCAACATTGTATTTACGACTTCTTCTCTCTTAGGATTAGAGAAGATGAGAAGCATTCGGAATCCTCGCGTCATACCCATCGCGTTATCCAAATAATCTTTCACTTCAAAAGTATATCTTTCTGCGCTTAATGCAGAACCGGACTCGATCTCAGAATGCAAACTGCGATATGAGATCACCGAATTGATAGCAGTAAGAACTGCAAAGCCTAAGAATAGAACTAATGAGAGATATAATGAAATTCGGGCCCTGATACTCATAGGAGGGAATTAGAATAGGGAAACCGCAAATATGGAACAAAAAAAAATTCTTTCCGATACGAAATTGTAAAAAAGAAAAAGGATCTGCGGATAAGATCCTTTTATTTCGAATATTTGTTAGTTTTACCTTGGAAATTAATTTCCAAAGCGGATTTCCATTGTAACCTAATTGTAATAATTTTGTAACAATTAGTTTTGCTAGAAAAATCCGCTATTTCAAGCAGAATCAGGTAGATCTGTATTTTAAAGCAATCTGGCCAGTACGGGCGATTTCTTGGATCCCATACTTCTGCATCATTTCCAGAAAATGTTCCACTTGTCTGGTATTTCCAGAAAACTCTACGGTCATTGTGGTCTTTGTCAGATCCGCAATTTTTGCTTGGAAAACTTCGCAAATAGAAATGATCTCAGTACGATTGGAATCTTCTACCTTAACCACTACAAGTACTAACTCTCTGCTAATACAATCATGATAGGCAAGATCCTCTACCTCGATCACATCAGGAAGTTTCAGAAGTTGGCGTTTTACCTGCTCTACTACTGAATCATCTCCCTTAACGACGATCACCATATTCGAAATTTCAGAGTCTTGAGTGACGCCTACCGCGATAGAATCTATATTATAACTTCTTCTGGTAAATAGTCCGGACACATGGCTCATCACACCCGGATGATTGTTTACCAAAATTTTTAGTATATGTTTCATTTTTTACCGGCCCGAACTGTGTCGGAGAATTCGATCATGTCTTTTTGGGATTTACCCGCAGGGATCATTGGGAATACTTTTTCTTCTGCTGGGATCATGACTTCTAGGATCCTTGCATCATCATCTTCTAAGAAAAATTCCAATGCCTTGTCGATCTCAGATTTATTAGAAATTCTTAAACCTTTTATGGAATAAGCCTCTCCTAATTTTACGAAATCAGGATTATAATTCCATTCAGACTCGGAGAACCTTTCCTCATAGAATAGTTCCTGCCATTGACGGACCATTCCTAAGAAGTTATTATTAAAGATCAGGATTTTAACCCCTTTCTTGTACATCGCTATGGTTGCCAATTCCTGAATATTCATCTGGATGGAACCATCTCCGGAAACGCAGATCACTGTTTTATTAGGATTTCCGAATTTAGCTCCTATGGCTGCGGGAAGACCGTAACCCATGGTACCAAGCCCACCGGAAGTAAGCCAACGATTCGCCTCTTCAAAAAGATAGTATTGAGCGGCCCACATCTGGTGTTGTCCCACATCCGTGGAGACAATTGCCTTACCCTTACTCTTTTCGTATAATTTCTGTAAGAACCCCTGAGGTTTGATGGTATCCGTAGTATCATCAAATTCTAATGGATGATTTTTCTTTAATGTATCCAAGAATCCGACCCATTCAGGACGGTCCACCTTATTCACTTTTGGAATAAGCGCCTTTAGGACTTCTTTCAGGTCTCCGTGTAGAAGATAATCTACGGAGACCCTTTTGTTAAATTCCGCAGTGTCTATATCTATATGAGCACGTACAGCATTCTCCGCAAATTCACCTGGTTTAGCAACTCGGTCATCAAACCTAGCTCCTAAGTTTAGAATATAATCACATTCTAATACAGCTTTATTTGCATAAGCCGTGCCATGCATCCCAAGCATTCCAACTGAGAGTTGGTGAGTTCCGGGAAATGCTCCGATCCCCATAAGAGTTGTAGTAACAGGGATATTCCCCTTCTCCGCTAACTCTTTGATCTCTTTGGAAGCATTTGCATTGATTGCTCCTCCTCCCACATACAGAAGAGGACGTTTTGCCTTATTCAATGCGGCCGCGAAGGAATCTAGATCTCCCCCGATCGGCGGCTTTTGATAATGTCTAGAATCTATTTTAAGTTTATCTACTTTGCGAACAGAAGTAAGTTCCGTCTGAACATCCTTAGGAAAATCCAAAAGAACGGGACCGGGTCTTCCACCTAAAGCGACTAAGGTCGCCTCTTGGAAATGTCTAGCGATATCGTCTGCAGACTTTATGAGTGCATTGTACTTTGTGATCGGGATAGTGATTCCATAAATATCAGCTTCTTGGAAAGCATCTGTTCCAATCGCGTTGGTCGCCACCTGTCCGGTAATCGCAAGTATAGGAACAGAGTCTAGTTTTGCATCAGTAAGTCCAGTCACAAGGTTCGTAGCTCCAGGACCGGAAGTGGCTATACATACTCCGAGCTTACCTGTAGAACGAGCATACCCTTCTGCCATATGGATGGCGCCTTGTTCATGGCGGACTAGGATATGTTTTATTTTAGTACTTTTATATAATTCGTCGTAAAATGGCAGAATCGCTCCGCCTGGATATCCGAAGACGATATCCACTCCGTATTCTTCCAGGAGTTCGACCATCAAGCGGGCACCGGAGATTTTTGCTTCGGTTTTCGGCATCTTTCCCTCGTTAGAATCCATTCCATGCGAAGTAAGGGCCCTGTCAAGAAGGAAGAATGGACTATAACTTTCGTATTATTTTATGCACTGCAAACCGGCATTTCTCTCTTTTTTTCCAATTTCAAATTTTCTTTACGAATTTAGTACCAAGGAAAACCTTTACTCATCCGTCAAAGTAATATTAAATAAAAAATTGAATGAAGAATCTCACAGATCTTCTTTCTAAATTTAAAAAGGAACTTCGGTCCTATGAACGAGCCTATTGAAAAACCCCAAGCAGGAAAGGAAGAAGAAGATTCACATTTTGCTCAGATCAAAAGTTTAGCAAAAGAAGCCTACCGTTTTCTGGATAGCAGACAATGGGATAAGGCCGAATCCAAATTAAAGGAACTTCTGGCTAAAGAACCGAGTAATACCTACGGTTTAGTTGGAATGGGAGACCTTCATTTTAAACGAAAAGAATTCAGACAGGCTCTGGATTTTTATAACAGATGTATCAAAGAAGATTCATCCAATAAGTTCTCCTTAATGGGACTTATGAACTGCTATAGAGAGATGAACCTACTCAATCGGGTCATCGAAGTAGCGGAAGAATACAGGCATATTACTATCACAGACGCATCTATTTTAAGTAGAGTGGCTGACGCTCATAGAAAACTCAAAAACTTCAAAGAATCAGAAGTATATTATATGCAGGCATTGCAGATCAATCCTAAGGATCAGTACGTGATCGTAGGTTTGGGGCATTTATTCTTTGCCTGCCAAAGATATAAAGACGCGATCAGCTGGTGGGAAAAACTTTTAGTCATCCAACCGGACAATATCAAGATCTTGACTGAGATAGGAAACAGCTATCGTAAGATCAAAGACTTTGATGAAGCGATTCGTTATTATCGCAGAGCTGCAGATTTAGACCCAAGAAACTTCTTTGCATTATATGGTTTGGCAGAATCTTATCGTGGTAAAAAAGATTTTCGCAAAGCAAACGAGTTCTGGGAAAGAATTTTGGAATTCGATCCGGACAATAAACTTATCATCAACAGATATGCAGATAGTTTAAGAGGTATGGGAGAATTCGATAAAGCATTAGAATGTTTTAATAGAATTCTTTCTGAAGGTGAGGACTATTTCGCACTTCTTGGAAAAGCTTCTTCCTTAAAAATGAAAGGTGCAAGAGACAAGGCAGAGGAAATTTATGTGGATCTACACAAAAAGTTCCCGATGGATCCTCGTCCTGTGGTAGAACTTTCGGAACTTTATTCCGATATGGGAAAAAGAGACGATGCTCTCAAGTTATTAAACGACTTCCACAGAAAGCAGCCTTTAAACGAAGAAGTGAAACAAAAGTTGGATTCTTTCTCGGAATAATTCAACCTTTCATTTCGATCCGATTTTTCTCCCTCTCTATGAACTCAGGGAGGGGAAAAATTTCTTCCACTCCATTCTTTAAATATTTCGCTTCCGCAGCCCAAACCCCATCTTTTCTAGTTAGTTCCACATGATGGTGCCAAATATCTCCTCTCTTGTCTGAAAAGATTCGAGGTACTCGGGCCGGGTTTAGGTATAGTGTATCTTCTTCTTTCTTTTTCCAAATCCTAGTCTTTACTCTTAATTTCCTAGAAGAATGATGCATATGCCCTGCAATCACTACCTTAGGACTTTTGCCTTGGCTTACAATTGTTCGGATAAAATTGCCAAGATCCTTATCTCCGAAATCCCCTTCTTCCTTTTTGAAATCACAACCCCAAATATCGTAAGCCTTGTCTCCTAGACCGGAAGGACCGTTATGTGCAAGAATGATCAGATCTACTTTTTGAAAGTCAATGTTCTGGATCAATTCATGGAATTTTTTCTCTGATTCTTCGTAAGAAGAGATCCCAAACACGGATTTAATAAATAGCTGAAAATTGAACCTGGCTCCCATAGAAAGAGGCCTAGCTCCTAAAAGTGAAACCCCTGTCCCGGCCTCAGAAAGATTGTACTGGCAAATATGAGTATCACCCAGGTCTTTAAGTAACTTTTTGTATCTAAGAAGATGGAACGTATGACTTAAGTAACCAATGTTAGGTGAGGCATTTGTGATCTCCATTAGTAATTGAGGGATAGAAGTAGTATCATGATTTCCTAAAATAATATACTTTGGTTTCCGAACTTTAGAGATCAATTGGGCGATCTTGTTTGTATTCCCTGGTCGATTGTTTCCGAGGTCACCGGTAAATATCACGGAATCATAATCACTTTTGGAAAAGTATTCAGTGTCGACCCAGGTCCAGAATCCATGTATATCACCTACTACAGCGATCCGCTTATCAGAAGAATCAAATATCAATTTTATATTCCTAAATTTTAGGTTTCGTTCTCTTGGCGTTTTAAAAGAAACTTTTTTAGATCATACTAGGTCGAAAAAAAAATCAACCAGGATCGCGCATGAAAAACATAAACAAAGAAATTTCCGTATTCTCCGCAAGGTTTCTATTCTTAACGGAAGGTTTAGGTTATCTGATCGGAACTCCATTTGCGATCGTATTTCTGATCCATTTTATGGACTTAGATCTGACAGGAGCAGACTCTCTTTGGTTCGTCATGGGAGTGATCTTTGTCCTAGGACTCGTCACCAGTACACTTTCTTCTTTTTATAAATTAAGACCGTTACGAAAATATTCCAAACAATTTGCAGAAGGTGCAGTAACTAGGGAAACAGTCATTGGAGCTCAAAAAGCTGTTTTCCGCCTTCCGGTCCTACATGCTGCAGACATACTGGTACGGATCTGGATAGGCGGCGGGATCTTTGTAGTTTCACTCGGGATCTTTTTGCCTATCAGCAAAACGGATTATTCTATATTATTAGGGCTGATCGTATTCGGTGGCCTTTGGAGTGCTGTTTATTTTTATCTGATCACGGATTGGCTAAAAGATAATCTAACTAGAACAGACCTATTCGGTTCTATTTCTTTAGAATCCTTAGTCAAACTGAATCTCACTAAAACTCTAACGCTAATCTTCTTTTCCATAGTTCTAGTTTTAGCGATCGGCGTTTCTCTAGTGGTTTATAAGCTCAATTATGAATCTTTAAAGAATGCTTATACCAACCAAATGTTGAATGTTTCTCAAACCTTGGACCTTCTCACCCAAGGAATTTATGAGGATACGGAAGAAGAAGCCGAACTCATTATTCGGAACAAAACCTTAGGACTTTTGGTCTCCCAGAAAAACTGGAAGGAAGCAGCAAATTTTCTAAATAATTTTTTAGGAGCCAGCCAAAGATTCGAAGGGATAGCAGTTTGGAAAGAAGCTGGAGACTGGTTTTCTCATTCTGTAGGAACAGGCACTTTGGCAAGTAGCCAAATTGTTCCATTAACGTCCGCATTTCAACTCCCTGGGGCGGCCGAAATCAGAAATACAAATAAGGAGAAGGCATTCTTTTTTAGCGAGCCTTCTAATTCTACCCAAAACGGATCTCCAGTCATTCTGTATATTAGAGAATTTGAATTAAATGATGGCTCCAAAGCGTTTTTGGTATTCTCAGTCCGTATTGGAGATCTAACCGATAATATCGTACAATCCATCAAAATCGGGAAAACGGGTTATCCCGGACTTCTCACCCCTAAAATGACCTTCTTAAATCATATCAGCGAAAGTATGAGATTAAAAAAGATGGAAGATCTACCGTTTGCAAAATCATTCGTGAATGCGCCTGATAGAGTCCCGATCAAGTATGTGATGGACGGCGCTTATAAATCCATGGTGGTTCACACAAACAAAAAGTACGGATTTAAATCTTTCGTGACTATAGTAAACGAAGAAGTTTCCAAAGAAGCGATCTCTACTATCTTCTATATGTTGGCCATCTCATTTAGCGGATTGTTTGTAATTGGATTTATTATTTATTTCATTCTGTCTAAAAGTCTAAAACCTTTAAGAGATAGCCAGAACCTGATCGAAAAAATGTCGGAAGGAGATCTTACCCATAAACTCACAGTTCTTTCCAAAGATGAGATCGGAGAAATGGCGATCAGTATCAATGAATTCAGCCGTAAGGTAAAAGCTGTTCTTCATAAAATTTTCGATGCATCTCATAGTCTGGCTAATTCTTCCGAAGAAATGTCAGGCACTTTAAAAACGATCTCCGATAACGCACAAAGCCAAGCTGCTGCCTCCGAGGAAATTTCAGCTTCTATCGAGGAGATCTCTGCAGGAATGGATGCAATCTCTTATAGAACTAGAGAACAAGTCAGTCTTCTAAACTCTTTGGACTCTGAGATGGTAGAATTTTCTAGTTCTATCCAAGCTACTTCTGAAAATCTGGAAAACACTCTATCTCACGTTAAAGAGATTACGGATGAGGCAAGAAGGGGCGGAAAATCTTTGGAACTAACTGATCAAAGTATCCGTAAAATTTCTCAGAGTTCCGATCAAATCACAGGTGTGATCGAAATTATTACAACAATTTCAGAACAGATCCATCTTCTCGCTTTGAACGCAGCTATAGAAGCCGCAAGAGCCGGTGCCGCAGGAAAAGGATTTGCAGTGGTTGCGGATGAAATTTCCAAACTTGCTGACAAAACTTCCAATAGCATGAAGGAGATTGAAAATATCATCCAAGCTAATGAAACTGAGATTGGGATCGGAGTCAGCAATATCCGAGACACAGTTAGCGTGATCGGAGGGATTATCCAGAGAATAGAAACGATCTATATCCGGATGAACGAGGTATCTTCCGTGATGGGAGAACAGCTGGTCCGAAATAAGGTCGTGAACAAAAAAGGACAGGAAGTAAAGGAAAGATCGGAAGGTATCCAAACTGCGATCCAGGAGCAAAAATTGGCTGTCGAAGAAATTTCGAAAACAATTTCAAGCATCAACGATCTGACCCAATCTAACGCGTCTTCCACAGAAGAATTGAGTTCCGGTTCTATAGGGCTCGCCCATTTGTCCGAGGATCTGAAAAACCAAGCGGAGTATTTTCATTTTTGAAAATACTCTCCCGAAATTTCGGGAGAAAAAGAAGATTTCGAAACTTAGTTGCATTTTAGAGAATTTATTCTAATTTGCGCTTATATGGAATGGGAAAAGATCTTAAGGGACTCTGTACGGGACGGTTCAATCAAGGAATTGTATCTAAGGAGAGTTCCCACCCTGAAAACCTGTGATGATTGGAATAAGGTAAAGGAAATAGGTCTGATCGATCACAAAACCAAATACGCCCATTATAAGGGTGGATTGGTCAAATTCGGGGAAGGTCTTTTTTTCGTGAGCGAAGAAAGGCTCCAAGCCTTGGCCCCATTCCGCAAATGGGAATTCAAAACCAAGATCAAAGTCACTCCGGACTGAAAGACAGCTATTGTTTCGCACGGAGCTCGCAGAGAGCACCGAGTAAAGCATTTCAAGATCATCCTGTTTTATTGTTCAGGTCTTTTTCCCAGAACATAATTAATCTCACTCAGTGAACTCCGTTCCCTCTGTGCGAAACCTAAATTAAATAAAAATCTTATCTTGTTAAATTAATGATCAGGTTCAGCTTTTCGGCAACTGTGATCACGTCTTGGACACGAGTTTTATCCACAAGCACTGCGGTTGGTCCAATCTCGTCCAGAACGATCTTCTTTCCTTTGATCTGACCAAGTAGAAGTTCCATAACATTCTGATCTTTGGTGCGCACAAGAACACAATCCTCTGCGACTTCCACTACAGGAAGGTTTCCACCCCAATCTTCTAATAAGAATAAAAGGTTTTGGGCAAGTTCCGCTCTGCTGGAAGCTTTTAAGAAGTCTACGAACTCATTCGTTTTATATCCCAGAAGAATTCCCAATTGGTATGCTTCTTTGGTCAGAACGAAAGTATATACTCTGTCGTAGTCTTTGAGTTCTGTGAACGCTTTTAAAAGATGAATTCCATAAATAGAAACTTTTTCCGGGAACGCGATCACGGAGAAGTCCGGGTTGATCGTGATTCCACCCTTCTCCGTAACTCCAGCAAGCTCTCCCGTTTGGAAGAAATATTCTCCCAGTTTGGAAAGAGTCAGGAATCGGTTCGGGTATTCTACTTCTAATAATCCGAATAAATGCAGATAGAAGATCGCACTCATGATCTCTTTACGAAGATCAGCCAGATCGGTCTGGAAATTTTTAGTTCGGAAACCCGGACTGAAGATCAGATGCTCTCTGATAATATTAGAGAAAATAACAGAAAGATGGATTCGTTTGGACTTGATGATCAAGTTCACACATTTGTCCAAGATCATCTTATCGTAAAAAGGCATTTCTGTCGGTTGGAAAACCTCAGGAGGATTCACTCTCTTCATTCTAGCCTCGTTCACCTCATGGATGACGAGTTTCATGATCTCGAATATATCCTTTGCGAGAAAACCATCTAGGTCCCCTCTCAGAATGATATTTTCACCTTTGATATCAGCCAGGTTCAGAAGTTTCAGTATAGGAAGGATAAGTTCCATTTGATAGATCTGGCTTTTTTCAGGGAAGATACTGATATCCGGATTTAATAATTCCTGTTCTGTTCTTTTATGATCCGCCTGTTTTACCTTGCCGGATTTTGCAAGAACCAAGCCCTTTCTGCTAATATAAGAAAGAAGCTTTTTAGTATTTAAGAAGAAGTCCAACTCGTTAGTAGCGAGTTTTTCCTGTCTTTGCCGAGTTCCTTTCTTAACGGAAGGAAGGATCGGATTATTTTGGATATATTTTAGAAGTTCTTCTGGTAGAGCGAAAATTCTTACGAACTTCTCCTCAACGAAACAAACGTCGGCGATCATTCCTTTTTCGACCAAAGCAGGAATGATTGTCTCGTACTTGCCTCTGCTCATTACGATAAAACTTCTGATATCGTCTGCGTCAGCAGCACCACCGCTTAGATAGATCCTGACTACTGTATCTCTTTCTAATTCGGATAATGATAAGATAGCCGCCTCATACGCCTCGTCAGAAGTAGCGTGAGTGATAAACTTACGGATACTGTCTATCTTAGCAGGAGCCTTGACCGCCTTCTTCCATTCATTGGAAATATCAGTTAGCTTTTTGCGATCTAAAAGTTTTTCGACGGAGACTTTGTATTTGTCCCCTTTCAGATTTTGGTCTAAAGAAACTAGTGCAGCTAGCTCGTCATACGCATGGTACTTATCCAGGTTATTGGTAAGTCTTTCTCTGTTTTTTCTTTGGTATACGAGTTGGTATTTGCGGAGAAGGTTTAACTCCATCTCCACGTTGATTGGCGGAATGTTTACTTTACGGGAGATCTCTCCCAAAGTGAGGACATTCTTATTTTTTAAGATAGAAGTATAAATATTAACTTGGAGTACAGTGAGCTTTTCCAGCACACCTTTGAGGTAAAACTCATCCAGAAAACTATCGAAAAGGAACTTAACGTTCTTATTCTTTTCTTTGAACGGTAGCTTTGGAATGTTCCAAAGAGCGGCTGTCTTCTTTAGGTCGTTCAGTTCGAGTTTTTCTAATTCTTGCAATAAAACCGATTCGCCGCTCATACCACTGACCGAAATTCTCGTTCGAGAGCCATACTCTAATTCTCGCCGCTCCCGTAAACCAAAATACGGTTTTCTCGGCCGAACATGCAAAATAGACCCGAGTACCTTTCTCTCGGTTCCTTTATCCCGAACAGAGTATCTTTTCTCCCTGATTTGGATTGTGTTCCTTCTAAGTTATCATAATCTGGAGTGAAATGGCCGGATTCATAGACCAACTTCTGCAAGGGGTGAACAGTGCTAGTCGTATAGTGACCAGTAGTTATGTTTTTTCCACCAAAACCATCCTACTTTTAAAGGATTTGGCTACAGGAGGAAGTGGATCCCGCAATATTCCGGTTCGATTAAGAGAAGCGTTTGAAGAATTGGGCGCAACGTATATTAAATTAGGCCAGTTCATCGCTTCCGCCCCTTCTCTTTTTCCTGAAGAGATCGTAACGGAGATGCAAAAATGTTTGGATTCAGTACGACCTCTACCCTTCTCCGATATCCAAAAAGTTTTAAAAAAAGAATTGGGTAAAGATTATCAAAATTTATTCCAAAGTATAGACCCGGTCCCGATGGCCTCGGCATCCATTGCACAAGTCCATTCTGCAGTAACAAAAGATGGCCTCGATGTGGTTGTAAAAGTACAAAGACCGGATATAGAAGGTGCGTTAGGAGCGGATCTTAACCTTCTATTTTTGGCGTCCAAATTATTCGAAATATTTGTGCCCGGCCTCAACAAATCAGGGCTTTCAGAAATGGTCGGAATGTTCCAGTCTTCCATCTTGGAAGAAATAGATTTTATAAAAGAAGCAAACAATTGCGAAGAATTCGAAAGATACCTTCTATCTTCCGGAGAAACCAGAGCGAGAGCTCCTAAAATTTATAGGGAGCTCAGTACCAAAAAAGTTCTGGTCATGGAAAAATTCTACGGAGCTCCAATTACCGACGAAACCTCTCTCCGTAAATTCAGCAAAGATCCATCTAAAACACTTTCAGATGCGCTTGAGATCTGGTTTTCTACACTTTCCAAATCAGGTTTTTTCCACGCGGACGTACATGCGGGAAATTTAATGATCCTAAGAGACGGAACCGTCGGTTTTATCGATTTCGGGATCGTTGGTAGGATTTCCTCAAAAGTTTGGGAAGGTCTAATGATCTTTTTGGAAGGCCTCGCGTTAAATAGAACAGACAGGATCGCAAGCGGCCTAGTCCGTATGGATGGAACCGCCTCAGGTATAGATGAGAAAAAATTGGCCAAGGATCTAGAAACTGTATTTGATCAAATGAGCAAAATGGTCCTGGATATACAAATGGGAGAGTTGGACGCTTTCGATGAGAAGAAGATGAATACGATTCTTTTCGAGTTCAGAGATATTTCAGATCGAAACGGATTAAAGATCCCTAAAGAATTCGGACTTCTCATTAAACAAATCTTATATTTCGATAGATATATCAAATCTTTTGCACCTGAATTAGATCTGATCCGGGATAGGGAAAAATTCATAAAATGAAATCCAAACTTTTCGAATTAGAAGAGGGAGAATCCGGAAAAATCACCGGAATTAAAAACGAATCCGGAAAAACGGGACTGATCAGAAACCTTTTAGATATGGGTTTTCTTCCCGGAACTAAAATCACTGTTGTCCGAAAATTCCAAGACCAAGACAAGATGATCGTAAAATTGGGGCTAGTTCGATTGGCCATTCGAAAATTAGAAGCAGATCTTCTGGAATTGAACTAATTTATGAAATTATTAAATACTGAAATACAAACTCCGGAATATAAAACAGAAAACTTCAGAGTATTACTTACAGGAAATCCAAATTGCGGCAAGTCCACATTATTCAATCGGCTTACGGGACTTAGGCAAAAAACAGGGAACTATCACGGTGTCACTGTCGAAAAAGCGGAAGGAAGCATCCATACAGAAGACAGGACCGTGCATATAGTAGATCTTCCCGGAGCTTATAGTCTAGGTGGAGAATCAGAAGACAAACAGGTAACCACCCGAATTCTCCTTTCCAGAGATGCGGAAGACAAATTGATCTTCGTATTAGATGCAGTTGCGATAGAAAGAGGACTCCAATTTTTACTTCAGACATCTTCGCTCAAGATCCCAATGATAGTAGCGGTCACGATGAACGATACCTTGGAAAAAAAAGGAGTTCATTTAGATCTAAAAGTTTTATCCAAGGCGTTCGGAGTTTCCTGCTATTTCGTAAATCCAAGATCAGGAGAAGGTGTAGAAGTTTTAGAAAAAGTTTTAACAGATCCTTCTTCCTATAAAATACCTAATCCCGATTTTTCTTGGGACAAAAAAAGAACTGCACTAATCGAATCAGTACTTTCCAAACTTTCGGTAGATGACCCGGATTCGGTTAAATTCGTATTAGAAAATAGTTTTAAAGAATTCAGTGGAGAAAATCTGCAAACAGGACTTCCTTCTTCTAATTTTTTCCCTGAAAAAACCAGAGATTTCATCCGCTCAGAATGGCAAAAATCTAAATTAGAATTTTCTTATGGAGAAGAACTGGTCCAAAGATCCATCTGGATCAAAAAACTTTTATCTAAAGCAGTTTCCGGCTCTGAAATCTCCGAAAAAGGGATCTTAGGATTTGCGGATAAAATACTTCTACACCCTATCTGGGGGCTTACGATCTTTCTAGGAATTATGGCATTGGTATTCCAATTCTTATTTACCTGGTCAGAAGTGCCCATGGATTGGATAGAAGGAAGGATTGGAGATCTTGCGGATTGGACCGGAAATTATCTTCCGGAAGGACCAGTTCGCTCTCTTATCCAAGAAGGTATGATAGGTGGAGTCGGTGCGGTTTTAGTATTCATTCCTCAGATCAGTTTATTATTCCTATTCATAGGGATCATGGAAGAAAGCGGATATATCGCGAGGGCTTCCTTTCTAATGGATAGATTTATGGGAAGATTCGGACTTTCCGGAAAATCCTTTATCCCATTACTTTCCAGTGCTGCGTGTGCGGTCCCAGCGATCATGGGGACAAGAACGATCGAAAACAAAGCAGATAGACTTACAACGATCTTAGTTTCTCCGCTAATCACCTGCTCTGCCAGATATCCGGTTTACATTTTAGTAATAGGAACAGTCTTTTCCGCAGAGCCTGTTTTTGGAATCTTCTCCCCTAAAGTTCTAGCGTTATTCGGTCTTTTCTTATTGGGAATGTTCGCCTCCATGGGGGCTGCCTTCTTATTCAAAAAAACTTTTTTCAGATCTGAACCTGCATATTTTCTAATGGAACTTCCCAGATACCAATGGCCTTCTCTCAAAAGTTTATTCTTTACGGTTTATAAGAAAATCAAAGCGTTTATAGGAAACGCAGGAAAAGTAATCTTATTCATTTCCATTATACTATGGTTCTTGGCAAATTATCCAAGGGTAGAAGTTTCCAAAACTGAAAACTTAAACTCAGCACAAGCAAAGTCCGTACAAATCTCAGAATCTTACGCAGGACGAATGGGAAAAATGATGGAACCTATCTTAGAACCGATCGGTTTCGGTTGGAAGATGGGGCTTGGGATTATCACTTCATTTGCGGCCAGAGAAGTAATGGTATCCACATTATCCATCGTATACGGGGTTCAGGGAGAAGATTCTGAAGACGAAAATTTAAGGTCTGCTCTCCGAAAAGACAAGGACCCAGAAACAGGAAAACCTGTTTGGACTATCGCAAGTGCTTTGAGTTTACTTGTATTTTTCGCATTCGCCTGCCAATGTATGTCTACACTTGCGGTAGTAAAAAAAGAGACAAACTCTTTGTTCTGGCCGGTTTTTATGTTCACTTACATGACAGTTCTTGCATATACTTCTTCTTTTTTAGTTTTCCATTTTTCTAAATTTTTAGGCTGGAATTAAGAATGATAAAAAGGCTGCCTGCAAACCTTAGGATAATTTTATTTTACTCTTTTTGTTTTTTAATCCTCTTAACCATTTTTAGATTCGCCCTACTCTTTATCTATCTTTCCAAACTGGAAAATTCTCCGATCAGCGAAGTGATCATTTCCTTTCTAATCGGAATACGTTTTGATCTATGTGTAATTTCTATAGTATTAGGATTGTCTTGGATCTTATCTTCTTTTCACTACCCAAACCGCTGGAAAGTCTACAGATATATCTGGGGAATTTTACCGATTCCGTTATTTCTATGGATGACCGGCCATTTGATCGGAGACACGATCTATTTCGGAGAAGCAGACAAACATCTTGGCTACGAAGGATTCGTATTCTTAGGAAAAGACCTACTCATCTTAATAGAAGCTGCAATCAAGAATGATACTTTAAAAATAATCCTTGGACTGATCGGGATATTCACCGGACTCCCTGCGCTAATTTATCTTTTTATAAAGTACAATGGGTACCAGTATTCTTCCGAAAATAAGACCAAGGAATTGATACAAATCCCAATTTCAATAATCTTATTGCTTTTATTGTTTCGAGGAGGAGTCCAACCAAGGCCGTTGAGATCCACAGAAGCAATCCATTCAGAAAACCCGTTCTTAAACCAACTTCCATTGAACGGTGTATTCACTACGATTATGGATCTAAAATCCAAATCGATTCTTCCTGAGTTACAAATGTCTAAAGAAGAATCGATCCGGATCGTACAAAATGAAATCGATTATCCGGGTGCAAAGTTTATAGATCCTGAATATCCACTCTTACGAGAAACTTTAGAAACCAGAAAGGAAACTCCTCCTAATATAGTTCTCATTCTTCTGGAAAGCTGGACCGGAAAATTCCTGAAACCGAACGGGGATGGAATTGTAGAAGGAAAAGAACTCGCTCCTAATTTTAATTCTCTAATTAAAGAAGGTAGGTACTTCCCTAGATTTTTCGCGACCGGGGGAAGAACTGTAAACGGATTAATGTCAGTTCTCACTGGAATCCCGGATCGACCTGGAATAACGGTTGTTAGAACCCATCAAGTGCTTGGAAATTTCGGCGGACTTGGATCCTTACTGAAAACCTTAGGATATTCCACATACTTTGTTCATGGTGGAGATGTAGGGTTCGATAATATGAGTTTTCTTTTTCCTCATTGGGGTTTCGATACAATCATAGGAAAAGAGGAGATCGAAAAAACTGGAAAATATAAATCGGGTGCCTGGGGATTTTATGATGGAGATGTATTAGAAGAGCTTCATGCAACCATTTCAAATGCAAAACAACCTTTTGCAGCAGTCAGTCTGACTCTAACCACTCATTATCCCTATCAGGTGCCTGAAACCGGAAAAAACCCTTATCCGGAAACTATGAAGGATTCAGACTATTTTAATACCTATTCCTATTCAGACGAATCCATCGGCAAATTTATGGAGAAGGCAAAAAGATCTCCATATTTTCAAAATACCATATTTATATTCGTAGCAGATCATACACATCATAGGGACCTAAATCCATTCGAAGATCGTAATATTCCACTCTTGATCTATTCTCCCAAGTATATAAAACCTGGATTGGATCCAAAAATTTCCTCTCAATTAGATGTGATCCCAACTATCCTAGGGCTTGTAGGCAAAAAGGTCCAATTTTCTGCTTTCGGCAAGGACCTACTTTCTAATTCCATAGAATCTAAAACCGACAGTTCTTATTTTGCATTTTCGAGTGTGATCGGCTGGATAGAGAATGATTATGCTCTTTATAGATCCACAGAAGGTGAACTCAGAGAAGCTTATCCTATGCCTTGGAGCGAGAACAAATCCAAGTGCGCCTCGATCAAGGAAACCTGCGATAAGTATGAGCAGAAAGCAAAGGCATTCTTGAATCTGAGCTATGAACTTTTGAATACAAATCGGATCTTTCCTGAGAAATGAATTTTTAGATCTGAGAAATCCTTCCCTTTCCGACCAGGGATTCCGATCCTAGTCTTAAGGGATCACCCTTTCATTTCAGGAGAAAGAATGTCTTTTTCGAAAAGTTTTCGTTTGGAAGAAAAATGGGAGATCGGCCCCGATTCTTCCCCGTTTATAATCGCTGAGATCGGATTGAATCATAACGCAGATCTGGAATTAGGAAAGAAGACCATTCAGGCTGCAAAAAAAGCGGGGGCGAATGCGGTAAAATTCCAGACCTATAAAACTGAAAATTTTCTAGATACCAAAAATCCTAAAGCGAACGTTTTGGTAGATATTTTCCAGACTTACGAACTTTCAGAAAAACTACATATTGAGTTCCAAAAAACAGCTAAGGAAGAAGGTCTTTTTTTCTTCTCCACTCCTTTGGATACAGCGAGTGTAGATCTTTTAGTAAAGTTAGGAGTCAAAGCTCTTAAGATTGCGAGTGGGGATATCGTAAACAAACAACTTTTGCAAAAATGTGCAGGAACAGGACTCCCTTTATTTTTATCCAGCGGTGCCGCAGAAGGTTTCGAAGTCATTCGCGCATTAGAACTTCTGGAAGCGGAAAAAGTAAAAGATATAGTATTATTCCATTGTGTTTCTCTTTACCCTACTCCTCCGGAAAAAGCAAATTTACAAACTTTAGAATATTATAAAAATATATTTAATGGCCCTCTAGGTTTCTCAGACCATACTGCAGGAAGTTTAGCAGGAGCATTAGCAGTATCACTCGGTGCAAACGTTTTAGAAAAACATTTTACTCTAGATAAAACGCTCCCCGGTCCGGATCATACTATTTCGGTAGACCCTACCGAACTAAAATCTTATGTAGAAAATGCAAGGCTCGCATTTCAAATGAAAGGAGAAAAGAAGAAGGTAGTACAACCTCAGGAAGCAGGTGGGAGATTTTTCGGAAGAAGAGGATTATACGCAGACCAACACGGAAATCCTATCTCACTTCGCCCTGATCTAAGCCAAGAAGATAAAAGGTATTTTGATTCTTGGAAGTTAGATGAAGCAAATTCCCTCGTCAAACAAGGCAAGGGTCCAAAACCGGGAGAATCCTTTTTATCTTAATATGATCCGAAAAATCTGTCTTTTATTTGTGGCTCTTTCTTTCGGTATATCTGCAGCACCTAAGTCCTATGGATCCTTAGGCTCCGAAGTGGATTTTTTAGATTTCGGAAAAGTGATCGTGGCTCCCTTTTCCTATTCAGTATCTTCTTCTTACGATGAAGAATACGGTGCATTCAATCTATTCGATTCTAATCCTAAATCTTATTGGTATTCTTCCGGAGAGAATAAACCGGAATGGATTATTGTGGATTTCGGCTCTAAAAGACTGATCAATTCTATAGAAATACTAGTGCCAATGTTTCGAGGTAAAAGAGCCACAGAGGAATATGAGATACAGGTTCTTCACCAAGAAAACTGGAAAACTATTTTTAGGAACGATAAAGTCGATTTAATCAATCAACATAATCTTCCACCTATCGATGCATCCATTCTTAGATTATATTTTCCGAAAAAAGAAGAAAAGAGTATAGTAATTGGTGAATTTAAGATTTTACTGAATGGTACTGTCCTTAATTCAGTTTCTAATAGATTCACCGGATATCAATACCCGGTTCCGGACGGACTTCTTCCTGAAAAAGATTACCAACTCCCAGGAGCGCCCAGAGAATATAGGAATGGGATCCACAAAGGATTAGATATTTATTATAAAAGAGAAAAGATAGGGCCGCCTAGACGTTTGACCTTCCAGGACGTTTTGGTTTCTCCTGCTGATGGAACGATTATCCGTGCAGACCTAGATTATTCTCCTATGACACTTTCAGAATTCCAAAAGTATTCCGCATTGGCACAGAAAAACGGCGTCACTTATGTAGAGAAAGATTTTGGGGGCAGACAGGTTTGGATTGATCATGGAAACGGAGTTATGACCTCTTTCAATCATCTTTCCTCCATCAAAAGGGGGATCAAACCTGGTGCAAAAGTAAAATCAGGCGATGAGATCGGTAACGTAGGAAACTCAGGTTTAATGGGAGAAGCAAAGGGAAACGACGAAAACATCCATTTACATTTCGAGATCTGGGTGGACGGAGAATATCTGGGTGCGGGAGTTCCAACTAACCAGATCCGAAAGCTTCTACAGTTTTTCTTTTCTAAATCGAATCTGAATTAAGATAGGCGTTTATCCGAAGTTAAGCGAAATGTTCGAGTTCTAAGAAACTTTCCCAGAACAAAACATAGAGGGCACGGCATTTTCATCTAACTTCGGTCCTACATTTATTCTTAAGATCGTTATCACGAATACGACCGCAATAACTTGAACTTTTTTCAACCCGAGCTCTACACAAATTTTTCTGATCTTCGTTCCGAATACGACCACAATAGCTCGAACTTTGTTCGGCCTGAGCCAAACACATATTTTTCAGATCACTATCACGTATATAACCACATTTGCCTGAACTTTGTGCATTGAGATCGACCGACAAAATCATGATAATAGTACTAATTAAAAGAAGATGGAAACTTTTATAATTCATAGAAACGTCTACCTAATCAAATTTTATAGAATCCCTTTAGATTTCAGGTATGAAAGAATTTTCGTACCGAAAAACCAAGTGATCCAACCGCTTACAGCAGCAAATGTATATAGAAAGGAAAATAATAAGCCGTATTTGATAGTCCACTCTAAAGATATTTTACATTTTTTTAAAAAAGTAATAAATCCGCTGGAGACCGCACCCGTTTCTTTTAAGGTAAATTTAATCGTGCAGAATTCATTCTCCTGATCAAACTCGCCTAACTTTACGCCTAAGTCCTGGATTTTGCCTTCTATCTCTAAAATTTCTTTTTCAAGAGAGATTAATTCTTCTATTTTACCGTTTCTACCTTTTAAATTTAAAAGCCCTGCTTTAGATTTTTCCAAGGAAATTCGAGTCGCAGTGATGTTTTTGTACTCGTTTGTTTTATCAGTTTTATTCACGGAAATTGAATCTATAACACCTATGGATTGGATAGATTCTACCATAGAGTCGAACTTGTCCGGGTTTACACCTATACCCAACTGCAATGTTCTTTTGCCTACAAGTCCGGATCTTTGTTCGTATTGGATGACTCCTTTTGCATCCTCTACCATCTTGCGGGTTTTCTTTTCGTTTTCATCAAACTCGGATGTTTTGGAAGAAACTGCTGCGACCTTCTCATATTTTTGAGAAGATGCAGAAATAGGAGCCTTATCCTGTGGAGCATAAAACTTTTCGGATGCATAGTTCTTACGCCCATAATCGAAATTAATGGATGAACCTTGTTCTTGGTTTACGATGTTTGTTTCAGGACCAACCGCATAACTGTAGATAAGTCTGATTATAAATAAAAATGCAAAAATTCCCGCAAATACGAGCGAAAACTTTTTAATAAACTTAGAAACGCCTCTGAACTGTTCCATCCTACCCTACTTTTTGGTTGAAAAATTGATTTATTGGACCTTCGTTCCCTCGGATCTGATCCTTTGTAATAGATCAGATTCCACAAGATTTCCGTTGTGAAGGCATTTTTTATAATAAGAATTTCGGATATGGACCTGTTCTTCCGTTGTTAAAGCCCAGTTCGGAATTTCTTTTCTCAGCCTAAATGCTAGGTGAGAGAGTACAATGGCAACCGTTACTGAAATATTATAACTTTCAGTAAAACCATACATGGGAAGTCTCAGGAATACGTCTGCTTCTCCCATTGAATAAGAAGATAGTCCTCTCTCTTCCGATCCGAATAATATGGCACTAGGTTTATCTAAAGGTAAAGTATCCAATTCGTAAGAATTTTCTAATGTATGCGGAGAAGTCGCGATGATCCTGTAACCCTTCTCCTTCAAACCGCTTATACAATGTCTAGTATTATCGAAATTTGGCTTTTGGTATTTGTTAATTTTGATCCATTTTTGAGCACCTAGAGAAATTCCCTCATTAGGTTTATAGGAGTTTCTATTTTCTACAACATGGATATCCGTTAGGCCTAAACATTCAGAAGTTCGCACTGGAGCACTAGCATTATAAGGTTGGAATATATCCTCCATCACAATTGTTAAGTACTTTGTACGAAAAGAAGCAACTTCTTGAATCTTAGAGACCTTGTCCGGTGATATTAAAGTTTTAAAATATTCTTCTAACCGGATTGCTTCCTCTAGATTTATAAAATTTGAATGTTCTTGGGTGAGTTTCATGTTCAATATGTTTTATTTCCTAGACAATTCCTGAGCAAAAAAGGAAGCAGATACGATTTACACTAAACATTAATATAGTAATTATGTACAACAAGATTTAATTTTTGCCTCGAGGCCATTTCCGAAAGAGTTAATATAAAAAATCCGGAGAAAATAAAAAAATTCTAAAGTTTTTTTAAAAAGGGATTGTACTTTGTTTCCGAAAATCTATTATGTCCCCTATCTTGTCCGGTGGTGAAGGAAAATGCCCGAGCAATTGCAAAAGATTCTGAACAATATCAAGGAGTTCTTCAACTCCCTAGATACTACAAAGAAACTGATTTTAGGTGGAGTGGCGATCACTGTGGTCGTTGCCTTAGGGCTTCTGACAACCGTTTCTTCTCAAAAGAATAAGGTTATCCTCTTCCAAAACCTTACTGCAAAGGATTTTGCAGAGGTTACTAAAAAATTGGATTCCATGGGTTATTCATATAGCACGGGAGACACAAGCATTGTAAGCGTAGATCCGGAGCAAAGGCAAGAAATTATCACTAAACTTGCACAAGAGAACCTGATCCCTGCAGGTGTGCAAGGCTGGGAACTTTTCAACGTGGAGAAATTCACCGAAACCCAGTTCGACAAAGATATCAAAAAATACAGGGCATTAAAAGGAGCCATCGAACAATCCTTGATGACCCTAAGACCTGTAGATAAAGCATTCGTGAACATCGCAATACCGGAAGACGAACTGTTCAACTCGAATGCTTCTCCGGTAAAAGCCTCAGTCATTTTACATTTCATTCCTGGAGTCGAAGGGATTTCCAAAAAAGAAGTGAAAGGTATCGTAAACTTGGTTTCCAGAGCGGTTCCTAAACTCAAGCCGGAAAACGTAGTAGTCGCAGATGCGGACGGCAAGATCATCTCCGACTTCGAAGAAGACCTGGAAAAAGAGAGATTAGAACTTAGGGTTGTTCAAGAGAAATTGAGGATCCAAGAAGAACAAAGGATCCAAAGATTAATAGACGTAAGAAACACCCTTCGTTGGTTCTTAGGCGGAGAAGACAGAGTAGATATTACTCGCTTTGAGTATATGTTGAATTGGGACAAGGAATCTTATAAAGATAACCAAGTTTCTCCAGTAATCGAAAGACCGGATGATCCGAATACTCCTTACTCTGAATTAAAAATCGTAGACGGTTATAGTTTAAAAGTTTCCTCCAAAGAAACAAGCGAACAATTCACAGGAAGAGGTTTCACTCCTGACGGACCTGCCGGAACTGAGCCTAACCTTCCTCCTGGTTATAAAGACACTGACTATCAAAAAGCAGATTATAAGAAAACTGAGAATATCAATAACTTCGAATTCAACAGAAGAGTTAGCGAAGTCCAAAAACAACCTTGGAAGATCGAAAAAGTAAATCTATCCGTGGTAGTTGATGGTCAGTGGACTAAAAAAGAAAACGCAGACGGAACTGGATATGACAGAACTTATATCCCGGTTTCCGACGAAGATATCAGAACTGTTCGTAAAAACTTAGAAGCAGCAGTAGGTATAGACAAAGCAAGAGGAGACCAAATCTCCGTCATCAGCATTGCCAAGGACCGCACAGCTCAGTTCGCTGCAGAAGACGAAGAATTAAGAAAACAGAAAGCGATCCGCCAAATGGTAATCGCATCCTTGGTCATTGTTTTATTCTTAATACTAACTATCCTCATCTACAGAGCGATCAAAAAAGAAATCGCAAGACGCCGCAGACTACGCGAAGAAGAACTCGCAGCAATGCAGCAGATGATGAGAGAAGCAGCTCTCCGGGTTATGGACGACGGAAGCGCAGAAGTCGAACTCTCTCTGGATGAAAAACTCAGAAGAGAACTTCTCGAAAACGCGATTAACCTTGCCAGGGAAAAACCGGAAGAAGTGGCACAACTTCTACGCACCTGGTTATCTGAAGAGGAAGCAACCTAATGAGTATCCTGTCCGGAAAAAGAAACCGGGCGGGACAGCTCCTCCGAATCCTGGGGGAGCATCTTCCCCCGGAAGTGTTTCGCCACCTTGGACCTCAGGACACGTCAAAACTTTTAGAAAGTTTTCACAAGTCCGGCAAAATAGAAGCGAAACAAGAAAGAGAACTTTTAGGCTCCTTCTTAGAAGGACTTTCCACGGTCCCAAAAGAAGGAATCGATCGAGACACCTTGGCCTTAATCCAAGAACTCGAAAATATCCTGAAAGAGGATTTGGTTTCAGAACCGGAATGGTCGGAAGAACTCAAATCCTATACCAAGGAAGAACTTTCCAAGATCGTAGCAGGAGAATCCGCAGACAGAATAGCTCTCATCTTCTGCTACGCGGATCCGGATACTTCTGCCAGAGTGCTGGAAGAATTCCCCGAAGAGACCCAGGAAGAGATCCTACTTTCTATCCGAAATTTGGACCTTTCTTCTGCGGGACTTATGGACTCTTTGGAGAGGTTTTTGCCTGGCAAGGTTAATCGCGTTTTCGAGAAGTTCTCTTCTGAGTTTTTCATCCAGAGAGAGTTCGACTTCTGCG
>NZ_NPEG01000024.1 GCF_002812045.1 Leptospira haakeii
CATCACCATGAAACAATCTCAGCTAATAAAAAATTTTAATTTCTCATTCGCAGTTATATTTGTTGTTAAAGAACTTTGTTTCTTCCCTAAACTTGCAGCTTGAAGGGCAAATGCCGTTCTACCCGAAAGTTTCGGTTACTGACCTAAAAACGGCCAGAAGACCAAAATACAAAAACGACCCGGCCAGTCAAACTGTTTTTATAGAAATTTTGCAAATCTATCCTTTCTAAATTTTGAAATTAGCGATTTTAATGTGACATAAGTCGGACTAAAATTCATAGGAATTTCAGCATTTTCGCTCCCTTGGGGACATAGATTTAGTTCATTATAATACTCTAATGTTGCTACAGATCGGTCTCAACGAATAAAACCAAGACAGTCAAAATTACAACTAAAATGGGCATACATTTAACCAAGCGACACTCTATCGAAAGACTCAGAATCTTAACGGCCGAAGATCAATTAAACAAATATAATATTCTATTTACAATTCGGAATGAGCTCAAACAGTCTCAATTCAGTTTTACCCCATTTAGGCGAGCCAGCATCAACAGGATATAAAGAACGCAAACATCGATCCATTCGCTCGTCAAAATATCCTCCCTTTTTTCGATATGCATCGTTCTTCAGCATTTCTTCATAATCGATTAAGTAATCGATATTATTTGATTTTAAATAATCGAATAAGGTATTATTTTTTATGTAAGGAAAAACATCATCATTCGCCAACCCATCGATATTAATCACAGTTATTTTTGAAAAATAACTAATAATACCTGCATTCCATGCAGCAACCTTAGTGAACTTCTTATCTTTTAGAAAAAGCCCTGCATGCAACATTCCAATTTGATGCGGCCATCTAATGCTGAGAAATTTTGTTCTGCCTACATAAAGGTAAGCAAAGAGCACTAAAAATGCCGGAATCAATACTCTTTTTCTAAAGAAAAAAACACCAAGTGCAGCGAGTGTGATTCCAGTCGGTACAATAAGATTGGATGAATACCAAACATGCATTCCATGAGAATTAAATCGATAGAAGAAAATGTATCCAATCACCGTAAAAAAACAAGAGAAAGCCAAAATTAAAGATGGATAATAATTAGATCGGTTCTTCGATTTAACGAACTTACGCCAAGAATATACTACTAAAACAGGAAATGATAATAATAAGGCAATTTGTGTCCACTTACCCAACGTTGCAAAGAAAGGAAGAAAAATAGAACCAATCAAACCAATTACCGGCAAAACGGAATGCCCCTCAAGAGCTGACCAATACAATTTTACCTGAGCACTCCCTTGAGAGAAATGGCCCGATATAAAGAAATTTTGTAATAAAATAATAAAAACACCAATAATTGCCCCGGCTAGTAAAATTGCGCTTCGTTTCAAACTTTTGCTTTTAAAGCGAAGAGAACTGATCAAAAAGGCAGAAAACAGAACCCCTGGCAATAGTCCGAAATCAGACCTAGATAAAGATCCGAATACGCCCAACAGAAAAAGCCAAATTGTATCAGTGAAGGATAGATCCTTATCCTGCGTAGAAAAATATAGCGAAGACGCTGAGAAAAACAAAACAAGCCAGGACTCCATCATTGCAGTACTCTGCATAATCGCTGTAAAAGTAAAAAATGGGGCCACAGCTAACATAATAGAACTTTTACCAAAAAAATTCTCAGCAACGCGTGCGGTAAAATAGGCGGATAACCCTATAAAAACGGAAGCAAGCCCACCTATTATCAAAAATAAATTTCTCCAATCGACTTCGCCAGCAATCGAGTATATAAAAACTAAAATATATCCGTATAAAAAATGAAACCCTGTAGTAACCGAAATCCCATCAAAAGTCCAAATGCCTTCGAAAGCGCGGTGCCTTGCCATCTGAATATAATAGAAAGCATCATCGGGAATCACTCCAATCAATGCAGCATCGGATGAGTTGTAAAAATATAGAACACGAAAAATCATTCCAACGAATACAAAAAATCCTGCGGCAATCGGCGCCCATCCAGACAAAGGAATATTCACTATGCAGTCCCCATCGAAATAGAATTATCAAACAATATTTTCCAGATCGAACCTTCATGTCAAATTACTATATCCTAAAAGCCTTAAAAGTATCCTTATCTCCGAATACTTAGAATAATTTTTGGAAGCCACCATGTCGGCCTCTTTGATAATTAGTATGCGAACTCAAATAAAACGCAAATTTACCCCTTCTTATAGTAGTCAGATCAAATCCAACTTGCTTAAGCTTCTTTAAAATTCACTGAAAATGTCTTGTGAGTGAAAGTAAAGGGGCTATCTTGACCAAAACTCGAAATGAAACTTCGTCGTTCTCTTAATCTTTACGATTCCATTTCTCTCATGTTCAGCTCTATGGTGGGGCCGGGGATTTTTATTACTACCGGCTATATACTGACCCAAACTGCCAATCCGAATTGGGCACTTCTTTGTTGGATCCTGGGCGGACTACTGGCAATCGCCGGTGCGATGAGTTATGCGAAATCGGCAAGTATCTTTCCGTATGCAGGAGGAGATTACGTTTATCTAAAGGAGGCCTACTCTCCTATCGTTGCATTCTCCAGTGGCTGGCTTTCTTTGTCTGTGAATTTTTCTGCATCCATCTCCCTTTCTGCAATTGCTTTCTCTAAATCGTTTTTGACCTTATTCAATCCCAGTTGGGACATTTATTTCTTAGAGTCCAAGTTTTTAGGGATCACATTTTCGTTAGGTGTAGCTCAAATCATAGGGATTTCCACGATCTTATTTTTCACAATTGTGAACTTTTTCGGCATCGGATTCGCTTCTCGTATTCAGAATTTTTTTACTACTTTCAAAATTATAGGCTTAGTTGCTTTTGTAACCTTAGGATTTACTATAGGAAATTATAATATTCAAAATTTTGAACCCTTCTCCCTGATTCCTTCCGATCTCCATGGGTGGAACCTTTTGCTTGCAGGAGCAATCCCGGTCACCTTTTCCTATTTGGGCTGGAATATGATCACTTACGTAGCAGAAGAAGTAAAAGATCCAGAGAAGAATATTTACAAAGCAGTGATCGTTTCCTGTATCTTAGTGACTCTTCTTTATGTTCTGATCAATTTTCTATATTTGAGTTCTGCTCCTTTTCAATTTTTAGCGGGAGACGAGAAGATTGGAGTAACTGCTTCTGGATTTTTATTCGGAAAAGGTGTGACCATTCTGATCACTGCGTTTATTTGTTGGGTATTTCTAGGAGGAATTTCCGCCTATATCATCGGTGGTTCCAGGATCTATTTTGCGATGGCAAGAGACGGATTTTTCTTCCCGAGTATGGCCAAATTACATTCTAAATATCATAGCCCTTATAAATCTTTGATCTTTCAGTTTTTGTATGCTTGCCTTTTTTGTTTCGTGAAAGAGATTGAATCACTTTTATATCTGATTACATGCTCCACTTTATTGCTCGCAACGATCACTGCTTATACTCCGGTTATTTTTGAAAAAAGACATCTAAAGAATGAATTTAAGATCCCGGGCTATCCGTATTCTACTTATCTATACATACTTTCTAATATTCTAATTATTGCAACATTGCTCTATAATAAGAGTGCAGAAGCTCTCTGGGGTTTTGGATTCACCTTATTCTCAGTTCCGTTGTATTACTATTTCAAATTTTCCAAAAAATCTCATCCGATCCCGATTACTACTATTTCCGAACCGGAATTGGAAGCTGGTGGCTTAAGTTTACTTCCTGAAAACGAACCTGTTCCGGTAGGAAGCGGAGATCCCGCTTAAGTTTCTGCCTTGGAACTTTCACCCAAAAATAAACTTAAGCTCCATAGATATTTGGGGATTATTTCCTTAAGTTTCCTTTTTTCTCGTCCGTTTATCATCCTATTCCAATTTCCTGATATTCAAAATTTCGAATACTTCTCGGCATATATAGGAAGGATAGGTGCTATCTTTGGGGTTTTGGCATTCATCAGTGGAGGAGGTTTAGGTAAATATCTAGATGAGAAAAAATCGAGAGTTGCAGAAATCCATACAATCATAATGCTCGCAGGTCTGACCATGCAAGTCCCTGTTCTTGCAGAAGTGGAAATTCTTCTAGTCCCGAACCTGATCTCTTATCTAGGATGTGGGTTCCTGATCTGGGGTTGGATCCTGGGCAGAAGAGTTTTTATAAACAGAAAAAGAATCCTTCCATTTTAAACTTTTCGAGCAAAGTTAAATTTCAAGACAGACTCAAGAATTCGAAAGTATATTCTTCCGGAAAGAATATGCAAATTGAGAGATATCTCCTTCTTTCCAACGATTTTTATCGTAGTTTATATTGATTGCCATTCTGTTTTCATAAGTAGTCACCGTAGTGAAAACTGTTTGGGTTAAAGCGGGATGTACCGTAAAAGAAAGTTCTTTTACCTTTATTTCATCTGATGCCAAAACAGGAATAATTCCTACGTTGCTCAACAAACTGGCTTGAGGATTTCGATTCATCAGCAATTGGAAAAGTTTTAGCCCATCTTCTTTTTCCAAAAATTGCTCAGAAGGAGGAAGTAGTTCGTAAAATGCTCTGCCTTCTCTTCTTCCGATACGAGCCCTTACATCGTTCATAATCGTTTTTGCTTTTGTATCAAAAGAATCTCTAATATTCACAGGAGTGGTGAATAGGGAAATATAAAGTCCTAATGCAGAATCTGGCACAGGATGACTCAAATGAGGTCTTAAGTCCGCAGGAGTAGATAGATATAATACTCCTTCTTGGCCTCTGTCAAAAAAATCTGCGAGTGCGGTTACTTGAGAAGCGCCTAAGATCCCATGAAAGGAAATCTTTTTTTGTTTAGAAGTTTTTAGAAGAGATTCAACGTCTTCTTCTTCCAAATAAAAACTAATGATCTCCGGATCTTGTTCTTCTTTTTTGCGAGAAAATTGAGGAATTGTCAGAGGTTTTTCAGGCTTAGGTCCACCTTTATATAGTTCTTCTGCCGGATATAATTCCATTAAGGAAGAATATTCCGAATCTTCCTCGATTTCATCCGCTTCTCCTGTACTTGCTCTGAGTACATCTAAAAGAAATCTGCAACCTGATCTTCCGTCTCCAATACTATGATGAAAGATAACACCGATCGCAAACTTAGAATTTCCGGAATTATAAAATATAGTTCTGATTAAAGGAGAATCTCCTAATTCAAAAAGTCGGATTGTTTCCTTAGCCAACTTAGATTTCCAATCAGGAGAATAGAAATCTTTTTGGATCGGGATTTTTTTGTCTGAAGTTGCAAAGTATAAATGAGAATCTTGTCCGGCTTGTTTTAAGATCTGAACCTTAGCTAACGCATGTTTGTTTTGGATAAGGTCCAGAGCTTTGCGTAAACTTTCTTCTGAAAAAGAACCCTCTCCTTCTGCCATTACACAGAAGTTCATAGAGGAGGCACGGTCATATAACCAGAAATTTGCCTCCGCTTGGTCTAAGGATCGAATGAATTGACCTTGGGGTTTTTCAGATTCTTTTAAATTTTGCATGCCATTTCCGACTTTAAAGTACTAGGCCGGAATCGCAATACCATCCATTGCTTCTTTTTGGTAACGATTCGCCCTTGTCATACTTTCAAAGTCGTTAAAACGAATTCCATATTTTTTTAAGAATGGTTTTACTTTAGGTGCGACTGCTTGTCTTAGATAGAACGGCTGTGTTACCACAAAATGATGGATACCATGTGTGGCTCCAAAATTAAAGCAGAACAAATGTAAAGGTAATATCCACCAAGAATCCAATACTTGGGTCTGCTGGTACAAACTCTTCACATCTCCGTAATAATGCATGTTAGAAGATACGATCTGTATGGCGGATTGTCTGAGCCAACAAGGGATCAGATACACTACTGCTGCAGTATTTAAGAAATTATGAATATAAGCCGTCGTTCCTGTCTCTTGTATAGGGCTCCCCAATGACCAATTGATCAAAGAAATCATCCCCCAGATCAAGAATGAATACCAAAGAAGAAGATATACTAACCGATAAGGTCCCTTGATCGGTTTCGCTTTTATTTTTGCAAGATATCGGATTGCGTCCTTTCTGATCTTAGGTCCTTGCAATACGACTGCCATGATCGGATCTATCATTACGAGTATCCGTCTGATCCCCCAAGGCATTCCGTTACTGATAAATCTTTCTTCTATATCTTCTATATTTCCTGAAAGTTTATGATGAAGAAGATGGATCTCTTTTCTAAACCAAGGGTTGACCGTATTTGCTCTGAATAGCCAGACCATCCAGAATAGAAAATTCTGCATCTTAGGATTTTCTTTAAAATAAATACTGTGGATTAAGTCATGCTCCATCTCATGCAGAAACGAAGCAAAAATCCCGTTCCCTATAATACAAACCCAGAATGGAATAATATTCATTATATACAAACTTCCGAGTACGATCATTCCGAAAGCGGAACCAATAGTGATTCCAAATCCGATCGCGTCTTGGTGTTTTAAAAAAGAGAAACGTTTTCTGAGTTTAGAATCCGAACGGCGGATCCATTTGATGATACGTTTTGTTTTTTCTTTTTCGGTAAATCTATCCGAAATGTTTTTTCGCTCGAGAGCTAAGAGGCTCATATCCACTCCGATTTAACTGATGGAAGGAATTATAACCAATATTTCAGATCCGTCGTTCCATTCTATAAACCGAAACCGTAGGAGCGGTTTCAATTGATAGGATGGGACCGTTAGTTAAGGATTTTTCTCCCTGTATTCTGATGGAGGAACTCCCACTTCTTTCTGGAATGCCCTGTGAAAGGAGGTTTTGCTCCTAAATCCCACCTCATAGGCAATATCCAGGACAGAAGACTCTTTGTTTTTTGTTAGCAGCTCGCAAGCCTCCCGGATCCGATACTCGTTCACAAACGCGGAAAAATTTTTGCCCATTTCTTGGTTGATCAGCTCCGAAAGTTGGTGAGAAGAAAGTCCTAACTCATCCGCAAGACTTGCTAAACTCAAGTCCTCGTCTTTGTATATTTTTTCGACTTCCATCTCTTTTAATAAATTTTCCTTGAGTGTTATGATATCCATTCCCTGGAGTAAGGAGCGGGAATATTTTTGGAAGGTAACTCTCGCCACTTCTTGCAGATTTTGGAAATAAGCAGGGTATCTTCTACCAATCAAATACGAAACGCAAAGACTCAAACCCATCATGGAGGCACTGACTAACAAAAAAAGTGGATTCTTATCTATTAGAAAAAATGCACCTACTGAATGGTTTGCGATTGTGGCAAGAATGATATAAAGAAGAACTCTCGCAGTCCACTCTTCTTTCAAAACATTCGGTTTAAATAATATTCTGCTCCCTCTTAACAACCCGGCAATGTAGGTACCAAGTATAAGCAATGGGATCAGAAAAACCAGATCGGATATGCTTCTTGTTTCGGAGAATATTAGAATACCTTTTGTAATCGAATCAGAGTTCGGTACAAAACTTAGAAAATAAAAAACCCAGATGATTCCAGGTAAAATAGAATGTTTTGGACTTAATCCAAGTGTAGATTTTTCGAATTCTGAATTTTGAATGATCTTATGGATTCCATATAGAATGGGACCTATGGAACCCAAGACAGGAACATGAAGAAGTACAACTCGAGGAAAGGAAGAAGAAAGCCCGAATACATAAAATAAACAGGTACCTTGTAATAAACCTAAACATACGAACAATAAAGAAAGTAAACGATTGAGAGCCGTTTTTCTTTCTAAGATATTCTGCCCAATACATAATAAGGCCCCGAGATAAGTTCCGAAGATCGCAAAAGAAACTAAAATCCAGAAAACCGGAGACTGAGAAAATTGCTCCGGAAGATAAATCGGAAGATTGGACATCCAAGGCTTTATCCACTATCCATCGGAGTTGTCAACCTTCTGTAAGGTCCCAATTTTGATTGGGAAACGAAATTAGTTTCTCTTAAAAAGCAAAGAAGTTCGACATCAAATTCAGAAAAACAAAAGACATAGAATCCAAAGAGTAGACTATATGGTCTACTTGCTGTGGAGGATTTTATGAAATCGTATACTTATATCCAAATTGAAAAGAAAGGTCCCGTATTCTGTATCGCACTCAATCGTCCGGATGCCAGAAATGCGATGAACACACAAATGATCATGGAGTTAAGTGATGCTCTTACTGTTTACGAAGATGACCCGAGCTCCAGATGTGCAGTTCTTTATGCGAATGGTCTTCATTTTACTTTCGGCTTGGAATTAGAAGATGTTGCAAAATCCATCATTGATCAAGGTAGAAATTTTTTCCAAAAAGGGAATATCAACCCTTGGGATACAGGAGGAACAGGCAGAGTTCGTAAAAAACCTTTGATCACAGCGGTCCATGGGTTTTGCCTAACTTTAGGAATTGAATTGATGCTTGCTTCCGACATCGCACTCGCAGCGGAGAAAACCGTATTTGCTCAAATGGAAGTACAAAGAGGAATTTTGCCATTCGGTGGAGCTACGATCAGATTTGTAAGAGCTTCCGGTTGGGGTAACGCGATGAAATATATTCTGACCGGGGATACTTTCGATGCTCCCGAAGCATATCGGATCGGGATTGTACAAGAAGTTCTACCTAAAAAGGAACTATTAATAAGAGCAATAGAACTAGCTGAAAAAATTTCCGCTCAGGCTCCAAAGGCAATTGATGCAGTTCTGGCAAACGCAAGAAAGGCTATCGAGGTGGGAGATTTAGAGGCAATAGATGATTTAGTTCCATTGGTAACTGATTGTTTAAAATCGGAAGATGGCCAAGAAGGGATCCGTTCCTTACTGGAAAAAAGAACCGCTGTTTTCAAAGGGAAATAGTATTTTAACTTTTTCGAATATACTATTTTAGCCTATATCCATATTTAGTTTGCATTCCTAACAAACGATATTCGGATTCGGGGAATTCTACTTGCCTTCGCGTATGTTTCTTCGAGTTTAGCAAGATCCGAGGGATCATAAATGGATTTTAGCCTAAGTTCCGATGAACAAGAGTTCACAGAATCATTTCGTAATTTTTGCAAAAAGGAGATCCATCCTTTTGCGGAAGAAGCGGATAAAACAAAGGAACTTCCCAGATCCCATTATCTCAAACTAGGAGAAGCTGGCTACTTAGGCCTTTTGCATGAAGAGGAATTCGGCGGGCAAGGTGCAGGAGTTTTCTTGAGCACCTTGGCGATGGAGATCATTTCCGAATCTTGCGGTTCTACTTTTTTCAGCGCGGGAGCTTCTGCCGGCTTATTCGGACTTCCTATCAAACATTTCGGCACCCCGGAACAAAAGAAAAAATATCTGCCCGATATTATCTCCGGTAAAACAATCGGCTCCTTAGGAGTTACGGAACCTGACGGAGGTTCCGACGTTTCAGGGCTTTCTTCTCTTGCTAAAAAATCAGGAAAGGATCGTTATCTTCTTTCCGGTCAAAAAACTTTCATCACAAATGCGCCTAATGCAGACTATTGTTTGGTTCTTGCAAGAACTCAGGACGAAACCGGAAAAGAAAAAGGACTCACTCATTTTATAGTAGATCTGAATTCCAAAGGTATCTCCAGATCTGCAGCAATGGATAAGATGGGGTTAAAGGCATCTCCTACCGGTGCATTATTCTTCGAAGATGTAGAAGTTCCGGAAGAGAATATTTTAGGCAAATTGGGAAAAGGTTTTAGACAAACCATGCAGACTTTCAATGCAGAAAGACTTTCTTTAGCCGCTTATTCATTGGGAGTCATGAAGGCCTGTTTGGATGAGTCGAAATCCTTCTCTGCTTCTCGCAAAAGTTTCGGTAAATCGATTTATCAACACCAGGGTGTTGCATTCATGCTCGCGGAAATTTATTCCAAATACGAGGCCGCCAAATGGCTCACCTATAATACCGCCTGGGAAATGGAAAAAATAGAATCGGAAGGAAAAGGTTCCATGTCTCTTTCCGGAAAATGTGCTGCATGTAAATTATTCGCAACCACTGCAGCGAGAGAAGTTACAAATCTTGCAGTACAAATTCATGGCGGTGCGGGATATATGGATGAATACAAAGTTTCTCGTTTATATAGAGATACTCGCTTGGGAGAGATAGGCGGAGGAACTAGCGAGATCCAGAAATTGATCATCTCCGGAAGTATCATGAAGGAAAATTAATTTGTCTGAATTTCGAATTAATTTTGATATTATAGGTTAGAATCGAAATCAGAGGTTCACCATTGATTCTTGCCCATACTTTACAAATACGCCCGGAAATCTTTGCATACTTATATATAATATTCAAAATTCCTATTAACTTCTGGATCGCTGGCTATTATAAAAAGTATTATGAAAGTAAAAAAGAGAATCGAACGCTTCAATCCGTAATTCTTTCTATTTTCGATTTCAGCTTTTTTATTATATTATCATTTTTGCTAAATCATTCGAACGAATACGAAATAGGCGTAACAGCTCTTTCGTATTTTTTGATCAAAATAATTTCATTATCAATTTCCGTATTTCTGTTAAATCCAAGCGAATCTATAGATAAGAAGAGCGGATTAGACAGGGCCTCCTCCATTGTTATAGGCCTTTTAGCTTCCACTGCAGGAGATATGATCATCTCAGTGCCTGCATTTACAGCAGCATTCTTATATTCAATTTCATAAAATAAAGACCTTTAATAATTATAAAAATACAATATACGACAAGATCAATATCCTTCTTCGGAAAGTGAATGCAATTTGATTGGATCTACGATCTCGATCCGATTTCGGGAACTAATAACCAATCCTTCCTTCTTTAGATTACGAAGCTCCCTGACGATTACTTCCCGAACGGTTCCTATCGAGTCTGCCAAATTCTGCTGAGAAAGACTGACGGATAAATAAGGAGGTTTTTCGCCGCTGATTGCATTCAACAGTAAATGTTTTGCGAGTCTTTGTTTAACACTAGTAAAACTCGCTCCGTACAATTCGCGTAAAGCAGCGTACACCCTGCTTGCACATTCTTCCGCAAATAACCAAGCAAGATCATTGGATTTTTTTCCGTATGTTCTTAGATCGGAAAAGGATAAAGCCAGTATTTCCGAGTCAGTCAAGGCCTGTACAAAAGTCTCTTCCGGTTCCCCTACTTTAGGGTCAGGCGTTAGAGCTCCTACAATTCCCATCATATCTCCTTGTTTCGCATATCGAACAGTGAGTTGCCTTCCGGATTCCGCAAATAAATACATTCTGAAAAACCCAGAAACGACTAACCCGGCGTATTCAGGATCGGATTCATTTCTCTGTACGATCTGACCCGCTTTCAATTTTACAAGAATCCCGCGCTCCAAAAGAGGAAGGTATACTTCCTTGTTCAAAGTCGAAAAAATACTCAACTCGATTGCTCTCGAAACTTGTTTTGAAAATTTCATAGGTTTTTCGGATTTTTTCTTAATCAATGGAACAAAAGTCCCAGGCGATCTTTGAACTTACATGTATCTTAAAACCTATAAGTTCTGAAATCCATTATTTCCGAACAATAGAGGTTTCTCATGCAATATCGAAGTTCAAAGTTCTTTGGAAAGATTTTACTTTTTATTCTCCTTATCCCTTGCGTTGACTGCTTTTTAGGGGCTCCCATGAAAAAGGAGGTTCGAGTTTGGGGAGAAGAATCACAAACGACGAGAAAATTCAAGTCTTGGGAAGAAGTTTTCTCAAATCCCAGCCGTTTAGAGGTAACAGCTATTCTAACCGGATATGTCTTAACTGGCCCGTCTATTTTAATCGACGCTGAAAATCCTAAAACTCCTGAAAATGATAAGAAAGACCAATGGGTACCTTCTCTTAGTTATCTAGTTAAACATCCGAAAAAAGGGTATTTCCTTTTAGATTCAGGAGTACCTACCGTGGACTCTAATAATCGTTGCGATTTCAGTTTAATCGGTCCTCTTTTTAATATAGAATGTCGGTCTGAAAAAGGGAAAGATTTAGCGAGCCAGTTAGATACATTAAAGATTCCGAATGTAGATTTGAATTTTGTCTTAGCTTCCCATCTACACTGGGATCATATAGGTGGAATGGAAGCGCTCAGAAAAAGAGGCCCCATTAAAATGCTTATTAGCGAAGAGGAAGCAAAAGACGCGAGTAGTCTTTTTTCCGTATTTCACGGATATTCATCCAAGGCACTTTCATTCGATTTCGACGTTTCTTTTCTTCCTCGGGATAAATTTTTTGAAATGCCGATATTAGGTTCGGTTTATGACCTTTATGGGGACGGTTCTACCTGGATCATTTCTGCCGAAGGACATACAAAAGGAGAGATAGCAATTCTGCTAAATGCAGCAAGCGGTCCTTTATTATTTACTTTCGATGCATCACATCTAAAATCTGGATTCGATAACGAGATCACTCCGGGAGCAACGGTCGATAAAAATAAGAGTATGGAAATCATTCGTAAGATGAATGCTTTTTCCAAAAAATTTCCGAAAGTGAAAGTGATCTACGGGCATGAACCAACACAATGGAAAGGAGATCCGATCGTTAGTTTAGCGAAATAATCTAAGTATCACAAAATTCAGATCATTAGGGAGAAGAAGACTGATTTGCTTCTTTTCCCAATTTTTCTTCCAGATATTTATTAATCTCAGGATCGTTATCTTCTATTAATTGCCAGAAAGAAAATCCTCGGATCTTATACTTATCCAATATTTTCATTTTCTTTTCGAAAGCTGTTCTGTTCATATAGAATGCTACTCGATCACAACCGCCCATTCTATACCAGAGGGAAGGATCTGAATACACATGACCTTGGTGTCTGTATAAATAAGGCCTGAGATAGGTCCAATCTGCGGCCTTTGGTTGGGTTTTAAAAATTTCTAATACATCCGTAGGCTCTTCTTTCCTTGGAGCCATTTTATCCCTAATCCATTTTGCCCTGGAATAATAAACCGATTTTGTCTCAGCTTGGCAATGTAATGCCCAATCGTATCCGTAAGTTGGGATCGCCATATACAGTTTTTCGTTCGGGATACGAGCAACCGCATACTCCAAAATTTTATCAATCCACCAATCGGGTGCTTGGGGTCCGGGCCCGGGAAAACCTTGTTTACGAGGATGTAGTTCATAGGCCATAATTTTGACCTTATCCGCAACCTTCCCTAAGAACTCATAATCATGAGTCAACTGTCCTCTGTAAGCCTCATAAAAATCCACTTGGATGGGAGACTTTAGACCTTTGCAAGGATACACGGAAGGTTTTTCTGCAACCGTCTTAGGATGAATTGCTACTGATAAAATTTTTCCTTTTTTATGCAGCTCATCTCGCAGAAGTATTAGAAATTCCTGAAATACTTCTTTTTTCTCACAGGTCATTCCTTCGTAATCTATATCTATCCCATCATATCCGTAAGTATCTATCTCTTTAAGAATATTTTGGATATGAAGATCTCTGACTTTGGTGTTTCCGTTCAGGCCAATTACATCCGAAACTTTTTCGAAATCATTTTCCCATCGAAAGATCGTAGGAATGATCAATGTGCGCGGAGACATGAGCCTAAGCCAACGAATCCTCTCGTCTATTTCGTCCTTTTTCCAAACAGAAAGTATACGCCCTGTATTGCTACGACCACCTTCCAGATTATACAAAAACGGATGGATCTCATCATAGAGATGAACATATTTCATCATCGCATAAAAATCTTGGGACCAAGTGGAAGCTAATAAGCGACCTTCCGGAGCTGTATGAGGTACAACTTTTTGGGAGTCCTTAGGTCGCTCAAAAAAACAAGCCGCCAAAACCGTCGAAAATGCTAAAATAAGGATAGGGAAAAATAACTGAGCAATAATACGTTTCAAGGTTTCCGAGGTTTTTACAAATAGAAACGATGACAAGTCGGAAAACAAACCCAGAAAGAAGGCACTTCTAAAGATGGAATACAAAAAAGATTTCAGTCCACTACAGCTCAATCTAGGTATCCAGTATTCCGAGATCGCGCCTTGCACTGCACTCATTTCTTGTATCGCATACTATTGGGAGTTTAGTTCCGAATTATCTATACCAAGCCAATACCAAGTAGTTCCAGATGCTTGTGTAGATCTAATAATTAAAATAAACAAAAAAAAAAAAATCTTAATTTCACTCTCCCCGACTTCTTTGGAAAATTTTCCGATCCAACCCGGCGATCGTTGGTTCGGGATACGATTTTTACCTTCTGGAATCCGTAGATTTTTCAAAATGGATCTGGGAGAAATAAAAGCTCAGACCTCTCCCTTTCTGGAAATATTCCCAAGGGAAGCTAAGGAGTTAGAAGAAAAATTAAGAATTTCTAATTCTTTTTTTAATCGGATCAAAACCTGTGATCTTTATTTTTCGGAACTTTTAAAGAAGAAGGAACTGGAAACCGACCCGAGGGTCCAAACTTCCCTGCAAGAAATATATTCAGATTTTCAAAAGCCTACGGAAAAATTAGGATTTCAAATTTCTTCCAGACATCTCAGAAGATTATTTTCAGAGAATATTGGACTTTCTCCAAAGGAATTCGCAAAGGTCCTGAGATTCCAAGCTGCTCTTAGACATTGGAAAGAAAACGGCCAGTTAGATATCGGAGAAGGTTTTTATGACCAAAGCCATTTTATCAAGGACTGGAAGAAGTTCACAGGCCTTACACCTTCTTCTTTGCGTAAATTCCGCTAATATTTTGTCCGATTTTTACAATTCAAATCTTTCATTTCAGGCTAAATTCCAAGTCATAGGAGAAACTTATGAAATTAAACCCAGGAATAGTCACAAGTAAACTAAAAGAGACCAAGGAATTCTATATAGGCAAATTAGGATTTCAGATCGTTTTTGAGAATGATTGGTATATTCTTCTTTCTACCCCGAACGGAAAACAGGAAATTTCATTCTTACTTCCGAATCTTCCGAGCCAACATCCTGCATTTCAAAAAGAATATGCAGGATTTGGAATGTATCTCACTATTGAGACCGAAGATGTGGATTCTCTTTATTTTGAACTGAAAAAGAAAAACTTATCTATTCTTTTAGAGTTAAAAGAAGAAGAATGGGGGGACAGACATTTTGTTGTCTCTGATCCGAATGGGATCGGTATAGATTTTGTGAAATATACGGCGCCAGTGAACGCTTAGATAGACATTCCGTTTTTCTTGAGTATATCCAAGGCGGTTTGTCTTAAGATCGGATGGACCACAAAATCTTCCGGATCCGGAGCTTTTCTTTCGGGTTCGGGAGTTTTGAACTTATCAGGTCCAATCCATTGAGAAAGTGCCCATAACATTCTTTGGAAAATTTCGTCTATCCTTCTCTGATAACCCGCCTTTTTATAATAACCGTAGGCGAGTATAGGGAGCTTTTTCTCGAACATGAAATGGTCTCCTAAACGAATCAGCCCGTCCTTGTATTCTGTTTTTAGAAAACATTCCCTGGCTTTTCGGATATCACCTTCATTAAAGGCCTGATTTCCTTGGCGGATCAGTTCCATTCTTTCTTTAGGATCCATATATTTACTGTCGGCCGATTTTCGAATTTCGCAAGGCTTTTTAGCTCCTTCTTCCCTTCTGAAAACGGAAACAAAACAAAAAATCTTGTATAGTAGCCGAGTTCCCTATCATTTGTCTTTGTATGAGTACTTTAAAAGCGGGGTCTAAGGCCCCTAGTTTTACGACCCTGAACCAAAACGGGGAAAAGGTCTCTCTCAAGGATCTGGCCGGAAAAAAAGGTTTGGTATTATATTTTTATCCTAAGGACCAAACCCCAGGTTGCACTACCGAGGCCTGTGATTTCAGGGACAATTTTGCGAGACTAAAAAAAGAAGGTTATAACGTAGTAGGCGTCTCTAAAGACTCAGTGAAATCCCACCAGAAATTTATAGAAAAACAAGAACTCAATTTTACTCTTCTTTCAGATGAGGATGGAAGTATCTGCGAGGCTTACGGAGTCTGGCAGTTGAAAAAATTTATGGGAAGAGAATTTATGGGAATTCTCAGAACCACATTCCTGATCGGAACAGATCTGAAAATTTTAAAAGTTTATCCGAAAGTAAGCGTGAAGGGTCACGTAGATGAGATACTCGGAGATATCAAGGCGTTGGGCAAATGAAGATAGAAAAATCAAAAATCAATTATAGCATCGGGAAGAACACTTCCAAAAATATTTACAAAGTAATCCCAGTTACAAAAGACAATCTTCCTAAAGAATTAGAGACCAAATTTTCAGACCAGATCCGCTCCGGAATATTCGGTGGAGAATCCGGACAAAGTTTTATAGATGAGTCTGAAAGAATTATCTACCTGGGTCTGGGGAACTCCAACAAAGTTAGCATTCGTTCCGTAGCTCAGATTTTCTTAAGTATCGGAGAAAAACTGCGTAAATGGGATTCAGTGGGATTAGAGATCAAACTCACCAGGTTTTTGACCAAAACACTTTCCCCTTCTTCCTTAGTTTACCAGATCGCAAATTCAATCGATTTAGGCGCATTTCCAATCAATGTTCTTACCAAAGATTTTAAAGACAAAAAACTAAAATTCGGAAATGTAAGTTTTGTATTAGAAGATCCTAATGCAGAAAAATCCGCAAAAGTAGGTTTGGATAAATCCAGAGCGGTAAGTAAATATGTGAACGGTGCCAGATATATCTCCCACCTTCCTGCAAATCATTTTACCCCGGAAGAATTTGTTTCTCGGTCCAAAGAGATCGCGAAAGAGGCAGGATTAAAGATCACTGTGATGGATGAACCCCAACTTAAAAAAGAAAAGATGGGCGGAATTCTTGCAGTATCCCAAGGTTCGGACAAAAAACCTAAGATGATTGTTTTGGAATATAACCCTCCTAAGGCAAAATCCAAAAAGAAATTAGCTCTGATCGGAAAAGGTCTTACATTCGATTCAGGCGGGATCAGTATCAAACCTGCACAAGATATGCATGAAATGAAATATGATATGTGTGGAGCCGCTGCGGTGATCCATGCAATCGGTGCCATTGCTGAATTAGGTATCTCTGTTCCTGTAATTGCAGCTATCGGAGTTGCGGAGAATATGCCGGATGCTGCCGCTTTGAAACCTGGAGACGTTTACACTGCTCATAATGGCCTCACTGTCGAAGTCCAAAACACTGATGCAGAAGGCCGTCTTGTATTAGGGGATGTTCTTTCTTATATTGGAAAAAAATACAAACCGGACTATATGGTCGATCTGGCCACTTTAACAGGCGCGATCATCATTTCATTGGGCCATGAGGCAGCCGGGGTTATGAGTAATTCTGATAAATTACGCGGACTTTTGGATGAGGCCTCTGCTTCTTCCGATGAGAGGACCTGGAATCTGCCTTTATGGGAAGAATACGGCGAAGATCTAAAAAGCGATATAGCTGATTTACGTAATATTGCAGGACGTCCGGGGGGAAGCCTTTCTGCAGCGAAATACCTGGAACGTTTTGTGGATTCAGGAATTGACTGGGCACATATTGATATCGCAGGAACTGCTTGGAGAAAGAAAGCATCCGGAACTCAGATTGGAAACGGACCAAGTGGATACGGTGTAAGACTGCTTGTAGACCTGGCCGAAAAATTAGAAAAAAACCGGGGAGTTTAATCCCCGGCAACCTTCGATCCGCACCAAAGGAAGACTGATCGGTTTTACCGTTCTGGGGTTATCAGTCTTCCTCTTCTATATTTATATTTCCGAATACCGCAAACGAAGGTACGGTATATTGTTTTAAGTAAGTAAAATCCGATTGTTTCGTATAAAGATTGGATTCATCTATAGAACCGGGTGGCATAGAAGTATCATACAATGCTTGTGCGGCATGCATTTCCGTTCTACTAGGTTCGAATACGTTTCCAGTCAACATCGGGAACATCAGATCTTTAGGATCTTGAGAATGTTGTAATCCGAGGCAATGTCCTACCTCGTGGGCAACAGTTGCAATTATATATTCTTTTGCATCAATAGTGCTTCCTTCCATTCTCATTGCGTCTGCGGTAGCCTTGATCCTATCTTTAAAAATAAAAAT
>NZ_NPEG01000025.1 GCF_002812045.1 Leptospira haakeii
CTACGTTCCGTACTAATTCGTTCTATTCTGGTATTCACTGTTTTCTTCGTGGTAGCTTTATATTTCGGAGAAGAACTTCATAAGATAGTTATTAAACCGTACAAGAACATTTTGGGAGAATCTGCAACATTCTACCAAATCAAACTCATGGCTCCTTTCATGGTTTATCTAAGAACAGGGTTTATGGTTTCTATCTTGATCACCTTCCCTTTCGCCCTGGCCTTTTTATGGGGATTTGTTTCTCCAGCCTTAGAACCAAGAACCGCAAGACTCGGAAAAGCACTCATTGCATTTTCTACGATTCTGTTTTGGTTAGGGGTCTGGTTATGCTGGGCACAAGCATTCGAAAGTTTTCTAAAAATATTTTTAGTCACAGTCCGCCCGCTTGATATTGAAACCAGGCTTCCTATAGATGAATACTATGACGTATTCTTCAATATGCATTTAATCTTCGGATTGTCTTTTCAACTTCCTGTGATCATGGTGTTATTAGCTGCGGTCGGGATATTAAAACTTTCCTTCTTACTCAAACATTGGAGAGAAGCATTCATAGGGATCGCATTTGCAGCAGCGGTATTATCTCCTGGACCCGATGTGATTTCCATGTTAATGTTATTCGTCCCATTATTGGTCCTATTTGGGATCTCATTGGTACTAATCGCAATCATAGAGAGAAAATGAATTGTTTCCGAATCTTCAATCCAAACATAAATTAGCATTCGCCTCTTTTACCGCTTCTTTTGTATTATTTTTATCTTATCTACTTTTGGATGATTTTCTTTTCGGGGAAGAGATCAGAAAAGAATTAAGAGCATTTGTTTGGATCCGGCTTGGAGTCGGACTTTCCTTTTCCATTGTACTTGGATTTCTCACCTACTTTCTTATAAATTTAAGTTTTAAATCTCTCAAATCAATTTCTCAACTTTTGCAGAATTGGTCCCAAGACGTATATGAAGATTCCGGAGAATCAGAAAGAGGCGATGAATTAGGAGAGCTTGCTCGACATTTCCGCATTGCCCTTTACCAGAAAAAAACTAAAGAAGAAACTGTTTCTCAAGAATCCTTAAACAAAAAGGAAAGAGAACTTTCGGACAAGATCCAAAAATTTTTCCATAAGATCAGACTTCATAAGATCAAAAACCTGGACATCACTGTTTTTCCCCGTTCCTCCGATAGCGGGGAATCAGACTATGCAAATATCATTCCGACTGCTGACGGCTGTTTCGGAGTATTGGCAGGTTTTCCGAATCACGGAGCAATCGAATCTTCTTTCAAGGCAAGAATAGAAGGTATGATCTCGCTCGCTCAGGAAACCACAGGTCTGAGGGGAGAAGATCTACTTTATAAAATAGATAGAGCTCTCAGATCCACACCCATCTCTTATCTAAATCTTACATTATTTTATTTAGAAACTAGAAATGGAGAAGCGGGTATACTCCAGTTCCAAAAACTGCCTGCACTTGTTCAAAAAAGTGGAAAAACGAATATATTACCGATCTCTAAACAAGTATTCTACGATTTCAGAAGTTCTACAAGAGATGTAAAAAAGATCCAAATCAGGCCTGGAGAATATTTGGTCTTCCTGAGTGATAGACTGACCGAACTTACTAGCTCAGCAGGAGTCGCCCCACTTCTGATCCAACTCCAAAACTGGAGTGCAGGCAGAGATTATAAAAACTCTAGGGAACTTACATTGGACTTCGGAAGATTTTTAGAAATGGAATCCGGCAAAAAAGGACTATCCAAAGCGGCAATCCTTACTGTTGGAAGAGTTAGAGATTAAACCACAGACCACAGCCTAATATAATTTTTCCGAAATAATAGAAAAAGTAAAACAGTTCTCCTTGTAGTCTGTCTAATCTCCTGAAAAATCAGTTCGGAAATTCGCCGAATCCGATTTTCGAATTTCTCACCACTTGAAATTCATCCAATATTCCAAAACAAACGAGGAAGAAAATGATCCAAGCAAAAGGTTATGCCGCCGCTATTGCAAAGGCTCCTTTAGCACCTTTTCAATTCGATAGAAGAGATGCAAAAGAAGAAGATGTAGTCATCGATATTCAATACTGTGGTATCTGTCATTCGGATATACACCAGGCAAGAGACGAATGGGGAGGATCTATATTCCCAATGGTTCCGGGCCACGAGATCACAGGTGTTGTTTCCAAAGTCGGTTCAAAGGTTACCAAATTTAAAGTAGGAGATAAGGTAGGAGTCGGATGTTTTGTAGACTCTTGTAGAGAATGTGAACATTGCAAAGCAGGCTTGGAACAATTCTGTGAAACCGGAATGAGCGCCACTTATAATGGAAGAGAGCAGGATAGAAAAACCCCGACCTATGGCGGATATTCAAATAAGATCGTTGTAGATCAAAATTATGTATTAAGAATTCCTGATAATCTTCCTTTGGATGCTGCGGCTCCCCTACTTTGTGCAGGGATCACTCTATATTCTCCGCTTGCTCATTGGAAAGCGGGCCCTGGCAAAAAAGTAGCCATCATTGGACTTGGTGGCCTAGGTCATATGGGTGTAAAAATCGCTCATGCTTTAGGCGCAGAAGTTACAGTACTAAGCCAATCCAATAAAAAAGAAGCAGATGCAAAACGTCTAGGCGCGGACCATTTTTATGCTACTTCAGAAAAAAGCACGTTCAGCAAACTAAGAGGAAGTTTTGATCTGATCATCAATACTGTTTCTATGCCTTTGGACTGGAATGCTTACCTAAGTTTATTAAGAGTAGACGGTTCTATGGTTGTGGTTGGTGTTCCAGAGGAACAAGTACCGATCGGGGCATTCTCTTTGATCGGCGGCCGTAAAAGTCTGGCAGGCTCTCTAATCGGAGGGATCGCCGAAACACAGGAGATGTTAGATTTCTGCGGAAAGCATAATATCACCAGTGATATAGAACTAATCTCCATCCAAAAAGTAAACGATGCTTACGAAAGGGTCGTTAAAAGTGATGTACGTTACAGATTTGTGATAGATATCGCTAGCTTAAATTAAAACAAAGTTTCGCACGGAGTCACGGAGTTTAAGCTCTTCTCCGTGGCCTCTGTGCGAAATCGTGTTATTAAGCGATTTTTGGTTCTTTTTTCAGAACTAGTTTAGGAGGTTTGGTTCCGGTTACTGCATCTTCAGTGATGATCACTTCTTCTACATCTTTACGAGAAGGAATTTCATACATCAGATCCAGCATTAGATTTTCCACAATAGCGCGTAGTCCTCTAGCTCCGGATGCTCTTTCAATTGCAAGCTGAGCGATCTTGTCAATCGCAGCTTCTTCAAAGGAAAGTTTTACATTTTCCATTTCTAGGATCTTAGTGTACTGGCGTAAGATTGCGTTTTTAGGCTCTTTGAAAATACGTTTGAGCATTTCTACACTTAAATCTTGCAGAGTAGCGATCACCGGCATACGGCCGATAAACTCAGGGATCAGTCCGAACTTCATCAAGTCTTCAGGGATTACTCGAGCTAAAATTTCACCTTTGCTCTCGTCTCTTAAGATTTTGCCGTCTTTTTCATCGCTACCGAATCCGATTGTTTTTACACCGGTTCTGGTTTTGATGATATTATCCAGGTCAACGAATGCTCCACCTAGAATAAATAGGATATTTTTAGTATCTACTTGCAGATATTCCTGGTGAGGATGTTTTCTTCCACCCTGAGGAGGAACGTTCGCTACGGTTCCTTCTATAATTTTTAAAAGTGCTTGTTGTACACCTTCTCCACTCACGTCTCTTGTGATGGATGCGCTGTCAGATTTGCGAGCGATCTTATCTACTTCGTCTATATAGATGATCCCGATCTCCGCTTTTTTGATATCATTGTCTGCGTTTTGGATCAGCTTGAGGATGATGTTTTCGACATCTTCTCCTACGTATCCAGCTTCGGTAAGTGCAGTAGCATCTACGATCGCAAATGGAACCTTGATGATCTTCGCAAGAGTTTGAGCGAGTAAGGTTTTTCCGGAACCTGTAGGTCCAATTAGAAGAATATTCGATTTTTCTAATTCGATATCAGCTTTTTTGTCTTTAAGATAAATTCTTTTATAGTGATTATAAACAGCAACGGACAAAGCTTTTTTAGCATGGTCTTGTCCGATTACGTATTGGTCTAGGATCGCTTTGATCGCTGCAGGATTAGGGACTTCTCCCAAAAGTTCTGTGCGTTCTTTTTCCTGCTCAGGTTCTTCCGCAATAATCTCATTACAAAGTGAGATACATTCGTCGCAAATATAAACACCTGGACCGGCAACCAGTCGTTTTACGGAGTCTTGTTCTTTTCCGCAGAACGAACAAAATAATTTTTGTTTATTATTGGTTCCGGTCGGTTTTTTTGCCACGGGATCCCCCTATCAGTTCTTTTGACGCTCTATAGAAATTACAGAATCGATGATCCCGTATTTTTGGGCCTCTTCTGGAGTCATGTAAAGATCCCTTTCGGTATCCTTTTGCACTTCTTCCACAGATTTGCCTGTGTGTTTAGCGTACAAACCGTTTAACACCTGTTTTAATTTCAGAACTTCCTTAGCTTGGATAGCGATATCAGAAGCCTGGCCGGTTGCTCCTCCGGTTGGTTGGTGCATCATAATTCTGGAATGAGGAAGAGCGGACCTTTTGCCCTTTGCCCCGCCTGCCAGAAGAAGTGCCGCCATAGAAGAAGCCTGACCAATACAAAGTGTACGAACGTCTGCCTTAATATACTGCATAGTGTCGTAAATGGCAAGCCCGGAAGATACATATCCGCCTGGGGAATTCAGGTATAAGTAGATGTCCCTGTCTGGATTTTCCGCGTCCAGGAACAGTAGTTGTGCGATGATCACGTTTGCGTAATCGTCAGAAATTGCGTCACCTAGAAAGATAATTCTGTCCTTTAAGAGGCGGGAAAATACGTCATACCGCATTTCTCCGCGTCCGGTTTGCTCTATAACTGTAGGAATTATTGCCATACTTCTCCAGTTTCCTTATTAGAAAGGAATTCCTTTAGCTGACGGATACTCATCTTCTCGTTGTATTTCTTTTCTACAAGCTGGAAGAGGGTATCGTCTATCTTTTTTGCTAAAAAATTGTCCCGGTAAGTTTCCAGAAGTTTACCTTTTTCCAATTCTTTTTTAAAATCGGCGTCAGGCATACCATATCTTGAGGCAAGGGTCGAGATTTCGCGGTCGAAATCCTCGTCCGTTAAAACAATATTCTCCGTAGATGCCAGTTTCTGTCTGGAGAAGTATCCTTTGAGTCTATTTTCCGCGATGGTTTTAAAGGAATCCCTAACTTCTTCTAAAGGTTTTCCCACCATTTCCGCGTATTTTTCGATACTTGGGATCTGTTCTTTAGGAATTCTGGCCTGGCCTCTTCCTAAAACATCCTGCATCATATTCTGATACACGTGTTCTGATTCTTCGGTAAGATATGACTCAGGGAATACAAACTTGGAATCTGCTACCAGTTCCTTGTAAATCTCTTCCATCTTCTTATTTTTTACAGCTTCAGTATAATTCTTTTGAAGATCGGTTTTGACCTTATCTTTCAAAACTTGTAAAGAAGAAGATCCGTCATATTCGCTCGCCAGATCATCGTCCAGTTCAGGAAGGACCTCTTTGTAGATCGCCTTTAAGGTCATGGCGAATTCCATTTTTTTGCCGGCCAGATCTTCTCTTGGATAATCGTTAGGGTAAGTATAGGAGAAGTTTTTGGTCTCTCCAGTCTTGATGCCGTACAGGTTGTCGTCAAAACCAGGAAGATTATTAGCTTCTCCTAATTTATAATCACTTGAACCGTTTTTAGCGTTTTTAGGCTCCTGCCCGTCTTCCTTCACTTCGAATTCCATATCTACGATGTCGCCGTTCTCGGCTCCTTCGCTTGGCTCTCTCAGAAGTTTTCTAGCAAGTTGTTTACGAACAAACTGAAGTTCCTCGGTGATATCCTCGTCGGTCACTTGTACTTCAGGAAGTTTGATCTTGATCTTTTTGTATTTCCCTAAGGAAACTTCCGGATCAGTATCATAGACCGCAGTTGCCACTAAACTTTTTTCAGGAACATAGTCCTCTACAGTAAATTTAGGGAAACGTACAATCTTGTGTTCCAGCTTCCCGGAAAGGTCACTGACAGTTTCTAATAATAGAAGATTGATTGCGTCGTTCGCTACCGAGTCTCCCAAATGGCGTTTTACCATTTCGATCGGTGCTTTTCCGGGACGGAAACCCGGGATCTTGAGATCCTTTTGTTTTTCTTTATAAGTCTTTTCGAACGCCTTTTCTAGATCGTTCTTATCAAAGGTTAACTTAAGGTCTACGGATGCGTTTTGATTTTTCTTTGTCTTGAATTCCATGGTCTCAGAAGACAGAAGGCGGAGGACGACTTCTGTAAGCGGGAAACGGGATTCGAACCCGCGACCCCCTCCTTGGCAAGGAGGTGCTCTACCACTGAGCTATTCCCGCATGGTTGGTAGAACCATGTTTTCTCTCCCAAACCCCATGTAAATCGGTTTTTGATCGGAAACTTAGGACTTTGGGAGGTTTAGGTCCTCGGGAGAATTTAGGTTGATAAAGGAGGATTTTTCCATTTCTGGAATATCCAAAAGACTAGGATTTCCATTTTCTATTAGAGTTTTAGGAGAAAATGAATTTAATCTGCCTTCTTCAAATTCTTGGAATAAAAAGCGTAGGTATTCGGAAGAATAAAGACCGCATAACGGTTCAACCCCTTCTTCAGTTTGGTAAAAAACTCCTGAACCTACCATTTCTTTTTTTGAATATAATCTAGCTAAAGTTTTGGTCCTCATATAAGGAAGATCAACCGCTAATACCAAAAATTTTTTTATATTAGGATCGTTTTGGAAAAGAAGGAAGGAACTGAGAATACCTTGTAGCGGGCCTTCTATGCCTGAGATCGAGTCGGAAACCAGAAACTCATTCGAAACATGTTTGGAATATTCTACCCTTTGTTCTTCTCGAATAGAGACTAATACATTCTTACATAGGAATTTTAGTTTTTTATAAGATTCTAAAAGGAAAAATTTTTGGCTTTTTAAAGATAAGAAGGATTTATCCCTTCCCATTCTGGAACTTTTTCCACCTGCAAGCACGATCCCTACGGAATCAATGGCTCTCATGTACACAGCCCTTCGACCACTCGGAAGAACCGTCAAAATAAAATTCCTTTTTCCAGATCGGGACCTCGTGTTTTACTCGGTCTATGATATAACGATTGGATTCATAAGCCTCTGCCCTATGTATGGATCCTGTTTCTACTATCACTGCAATCTCAGAAATTCCTAATTTTCCGACTCTATGTATACAGTTTGTATAAAGAAGGTCCCATTTTTTTCGAGCATCCGCAAGAATATTCAAGATCATCTCGTTTGCCATAGGAGCATATGCTTCGTATTCCAGATGAGTGACCTTCTTTCCTTCATTTAGATTTCGGACAATCCCTGAGAACACCACAAGACCACCCATTTCAGGAATATCAGGTAACTCTGAAGAAACAAAAATGGGAGAAGAAGATATATGAGAATAGGATTCTAAAACGGACATATCAACCGCCACTAGAAGGAGGAAGTACTGCCACCACCGAACCTTCCTTCAAAATAAAATCATCACTTACAATGGATTGGTTCACTGCAAATCTACTAACTTTTAAAATAGATTCTGAACCTGGGTTTTTTCGAGTAAGAATTTCACGAAGATGGACAATAGAATCCCCTTCGGAAACTTCTATTTTTTTAAGATCCGGAAAATGATCTTTGACTGCGGCGAAAAACAAAAGTTGAATATCCATCTACCCGCCTATATATTTCATAGAAAGTTCACTTCCGGTAAACTCGTTTTTTTTGGTTTTCATGGCAAGATCTAAGGAATTCTCTAATTCAGATTCATCTTCCGAAACAGCGAAAGATCGAAAATCACTTAAACATCCGTAAATTTTTCCCAGATGATCCATCCTAAGACGATTACAACCATCGCAGAAAGGTTCCGTATGATTTGCGATAATCCCGAATCTATAATTTTCAGCGGTGCTATAATATTTTGCAGTAGATTCGATCGGAGTGATTTCAGGTTCAAAATCGAATTCTAAACTTAACTCTTCTTTTATTTTTGCAGCGGAAAAGAATAACTCGGAATGTTTTGCCCTAAGAGGTCCCATCTTCATTAATTCCAAATAACGGATCGGAAGATTTCTTTCTCCCGCCCATCGAAGAAGTGGACGGATCTGTTCTTCATTATAACCTTTTAATACAGTACAGTTGAGTTTAACTTCCAATCCTTCTTGGATTGCTTCTTCTATCCTATTTAATAAACGAATTACGGGAAGATTTTTGCCGGAGATGAGAGAAAAAGATTCCTGAGAAAGCGAATCCAAGGAAAAATTCATTCTATCCAAACCTGCAAGTCTTAGATCTCGAATGAGACCGTCTCTGAAAAATCCGTTGGAGGTAAGTGCAATATTCGGGATCTTCTCCTCTTTAGCCACTCGAACAAGACTTGGAAGATCTTTATGAAGAGTTGGCTCTCCTCCAGTCAAATGAATCTCTTTGATAGAAATTTTACGGGAAAGAAGAAGTATATTTTTACGAAGAAGTTCGGCACTCAAAAAGGAACCATTTGTTCCTTCTCCATTTAATGCAGTACCAGGAGCACAATATACACAGCCGAATCCGCAAGAGGATGTAACACTCACTCTAAGCACTTCGAATTTTCGACCGTAAGCATCCACGATGTCCAAGCTTACCATACCCGGACACTTATGAAAGCCAATTAAAAAGTCTTGTCGGGTATGTGAAAATATAAGATGCTTTCCTTGGATGAGTCCGGAACAGAAAAAGTATTTCTCCAGACAAACTAAACTGCCTTTTTTAGGCGAATCTGGTCAAAACAAACTTCTCCAAAAATCAGCATTGGTGATTGGTCTCGGAGGCTTAGGCTCCCCTGCTTCCTTACATTTAGCAACTGCAGGAGTTGGAAGGATCGGACTTTGGGATTTTGATACCGTAGAATTGAGTAACCTTCACAGGCAAACCGCATTCACTCTCTCCGATATTGGCAGAAAGAAAACGGATACCACCAAGGAATATATACAAGCCAGAGTCCCGGGGATCCAATTAGAAACATTTACCGAAGTTTTTTCAGAAAGAATAGATCCAAGTATATTCAAAAATTGGGATATTATTTTGGATTGCACGGATCAGATCCAAGCAAAGTATACGATCAACCGATTCTGCATCCAAAACTTCAAACCACTTGTAACTGCTTCCGTTTTTAGGACAAGTGCGCAAGTAGCAATCTTCTCACCTCATGGAAAACCATGTTATAAATGTTTGTATCCAAATTTAGAAGGATCCGAACTTCTTTCCTGCGAAGACGGAGGAGTTTTAGGAGTACAAACTGCGATTGCAGGTTTATACCAAGCTTCCTTTGCAATCCAGCATCTACTATTTCCTGAAAAATCTCCAACTCAATCTGCATTCCAATTGGAATGGGAATCTCCTCTACTTTATGAAACTTTTTTGAAAGCAGATCCAAATTGTACTGAATGTGGCTCTGGCAAAAGAGAAGAAATTTTCAGAGAAGAGATCGATCTAAAAGATTGGAAAGAATGGAAGAAGAATCCGAAATATATTCTGTTAGATGTGCGAGAACCAGAAGAAAGAAAAGAAACTCCGATAGTAGATTCTATATTTTCACCTCTTTCCGAACTTTCTATAAATACTGCATCCGGTCTTTCTAAAGAAAAAATCTATATTACGATTTGTGAATCAGGGATTCGTTCCAGGAAAGCGGCTAAAATCCTAAAGGAAGCGGGACTTACTGCTTATTCTCTTCACGGTGGAAGAAAAATTTTGGTTTTAGAGGAAATTCTTTAAATACGATAACTTTTATCAGAAGATTTTAGGCTCTATCATTATATCTACATTACAGAATAAGCAAATACGCCCGCTATTATATAAACGATTCCAGATTGTAGTAAAAATCGAGAAACAAATATTCCTGACAGACGGAGAGATAAACTGTTTCTCTTATCATTTAATTTTTCCTTTATTTCTTCCATTGAATATTGATCGTAACAAATGTTCTGCCGGATTTTTCCACAAATGTAGTCGTGAGCAAAGCTTCCCCGGGATACC
>NZ_NPEG01000026.1 GCF_002812045.1 Leptospira haakeii
GCTTCTGCCCAAAACGTTGGTAAGTCCATGCAAAGAGCAGTGGAGAATACCAAAGAGATAGACGGAAACTCGATGCGTTTGAAAGAACAGATCGTAAGTATCAACCAAGAGATGCAGGGATTAGTTAATCTTGCCGTAGAATCCAAAAGACAGGCTGTGACAGGTGAGAACGCAATGTTTGCTTCCACGAATGCAATGGGTGAGATAGGGGAAAGCGCCTCTAGGATTACTGAAATTTTATCTATCATCACTGAAATTTCCGAAAAAACGAACCTTCTCGCATTAAACGCAGCGATAGAAGCAGCTAGGGCTGGAGAAGCGGGAAAAGGATTTGCAGTAGTTGCGGAAGAGATCGGTAAACTTGCTTCCCAAACTTCTAGTTCCGTGCAGGAAATCGGTGAACTTGTAGAATCTACAAACGATGCCGTGATGAACGGTAACTCCAAAGTGGAAGAAGCTTCTCAAATATTAAAAAAGTTGAAACAAAGTGTGAATGAATTCGAGATCTCTGCTAATAAGGTATTAGTCTCTGTAAAAGAACAAGAGACAAATACTGGCAAGATCCAAACGAGTTCCAATACTTTAACTTCTTTCAGTATACAGATAGAAGAAGCTGTTATCGAACAGAAAAATGCTACGAATGAGATCACTAAAACGATTATCAGCATTTCGGAAGGGACTCAAGAGATTGCTGGTGGTGCGGATGATCTTACTACATTCTCGGGTGAGACCCAGATGTTAGCGGAACAACTTTCTAAATTGATCGAAAAGTTTAAAGTGGATTAAGTTCTTGGTCCGCCAGATCTAGGATTTCTGAATCCAAGAATAGAACCGAACGAGGATTCCATTGGAAAATGGTCCCTTCAAGCGTACATTTTCCTTCAGAGGCTTTTTGTTTGAGCTTAGAAAGGATGGCATCTTTTTTATCGGGAAAATAATTGAAAAAATCTTTCAGATCGATCGGAAGGAATATTCTAAAAAGTGAAATTAGTATTTCTTCAAATGGGTCGGAAGTTTCGTAGGAGATTGGATTTTTTCCTTTCCCGTTGATATAAGCAGAGGTATTTCTTGGGTTTGAATACCTACCTGAAGGTAAAAATCCATGTGCCCCTGGTCCGATCCCTAAATAATATTCGTAAGTCCAATATTTCATATTATGGCGAGAAAAAAGTCCGGGCTTGGAATAGTTGGAGACCTCATACTGCTCGAATCCTTTAGATCTCAAAAAATCTGGCAGATCTTGTAGGATTTTTTCCTGCACTTCTTCAGAAGGTGGTGCGACAGTTCCCGCAGAAACTTTTCTGCTGTATTCGGTTCCTTTTTCTACTGTGAGGGCGTAAATGCTGATATGAGAAACTCCGGAAGCTAAAACTGAATTTGCATCTTCGTAAAATTCTTTTTCAGTCTGTCCAGGAACTCCGAACATCAGATCTGCACCATAATTCTGTATTTTAGAAGTTTTTAATGCTTCTAAGGTTCTGGTATACGTTTCCGGATCGAAATACCTATCTAAAAATTTTAGATTTCTGGGAAGAAAGGACTGAATGCCGACATGAACTCTGTTTATACCTGCTTCATACAGTCCTTGGAGATATTCCGGAGTCACATCCTCAGGGTTACATTCCAATGTAATCTCAGAATTCGGAGAAAGATTCAGATTATCTTTCAAGAATTTTATAAAATCAGCATATCGTGTATAAGATGCTTTAGAAGGAGTTCCACCGCCGAAAAATAGACTATCAAAAACAAGGTCGCGATAGTTGGGAAAATTTTTAAGTCTTAGTAAAACTTCTTCTTTATATTTGGAAAATAGATCTCCTTCCAAAGGAGAAGGTTCCAATCCTATCCCTTCCGAATAAAAATCACAATAGCTACATTTGTGAACGCAAAATGGATAATGTACATAAATTCCCGGTCTGTTTGTTTTCTGTATGACCGGGAGATTTGTTTCCAAATTATTTTGTATTTTTGGTTACCGAGTCTTCTTCCGTTTCCGTGGACGCAGAAGTTTTTTTAGGATTCGGTTTTAAGATCAGATCTACAAGAGGGATCTCGTTTTTTCTATCCAGCACGGAATACAATAATGCCTTTTTGGATTCTGGGGTAGGAGAAAAAGAGAATAATATTTTCAGGTTTGTAGCATCCGGTAGATCCAAGAATGGAGTTCCATAATGAAGGCAAACGATCTCCGCTTCCGGAAATTTTTGAGCAATAGAAAGAGCCAAATCCAATTCAGTTTGGGTGAATGAATTCAAAACTGCACGTTTTACTTCTTTCTTTTCCAATTTTTTACGAAGATTAGCCAAGTCGGAATTAGAAATATTACGGGATTTTAGGTCGGAAAGAAATTCTTCTCCCTTTAAATAAAAAACCGTATTTTCGATAGATACATTTTCGGGAAGGAATGTTTTAGGAAAGGAAACGATCGCCTTTCTGCTAACATCTCTGTTAAGAGTTTCTTGGTAATATTGAGAGAATAAATTTTCTCTATTTTTATCCTGTTCGACAAAATGATTTTTTAAAACTTCAGGAAGTTCTTTCGGGAAGATCGAACTGGCTCTTCCGTTTTTGGACGCGTCTGCAAATTCGGTAATGATCCCGTATTTTAGCTTATAGTAAATTTGTCTTTTGACTGCTTCTTTTAAAAGATCTTTTCCTTCTCGTACTAAGGTTCCTTTTTTATATGCCTGCAAGATCTGGTCTCTCATAGATTGAGTGGTTGGACCCCAGCTAGTCATTAGTATAATATCTGCTCCTGCAATCAATGCGAGTACACCAGGATCTTCTTTTTGATAATGTTCGTCTATCGCGTCCATTTCCATTGCATCAGTAATGATAAGCCCTTGGTATTGGAATTCTTTGCGAAGTAAATCCCCTAGAATTTTAGAAGAAAGTGTAGCAGGAAAGTTCGGATCAATCTTCGGATACACTATATGCGCACTCATGATTGCATCCGCTCCATTTTGGATAGCAGTTTGGAATGGAATAAGTTCGAAACTTTTAAGTTCTTCTAATGTTTTTTCTATTTTAGGAAGTCCTAAATGACTATCCACATTGGTATCACCATGACCAGGGAAATGTTTGATTACAGGAATTGAACCGCCAAGTCTTGCTCCTTCTTCATAAGAAACTCCTGCGTTTAATACAGTTTCTAAATTACTTCCTAAGGATCTGGTATTGATGACCGGATTAAATGGATTATTATTGATATCCATATCAGGCGCGAATAAGAAGTTCAGTCCCAATTTTCTCAATTGGTAAGAAGTGACAAAGCCTACTTTTTTGGCCATGTCCTTGTCCTTGGTTTGGCCGAGCGCCATTGCACCAGGAAATTGAGTCACTCCGTCCTTAACTCGGATCACTCTTCCACCTTCTTGGTCTACTGAGATGAGTAATGGTAATCCTGTGTTTTCTAACGCACTTGTTTGCAGATCCTTGTTCAAAGATTTGATATCTGATTTGGAGCCTAAGTTTCTTCCGAATAAGATCACTCCACCAGGCTTGATCGTCTCGATTTCTTTTTTAGCGATCGGATCTAAAACGGTTCCAGGGATCGCAACATGGATTACCTGTCCTACTAATTCTTCCGGGCTGAGTTTAGAAGTAATCTCCTCAGCTTGACGAAGCATTCCTTCTTGGATTTCCTGGGCTTGGAGTTCACTTCTGAATTGGCCCAACCAAAAGAATAAAAAGAGTAAGCAAGCAGAAGAAACGCCCGCAACTAGTAACCGTTTGAACATACTTACTAGATCCCAATCGGTTGCATATTCGTAAAGCAGAACTTGAAGCAGTCGGTTTTTGGGACCTTGCTTGGACTAGAAGGGTCGGATTGGAGATAGGAGAAAAAATGAGCCGTTTATCGTATTATGGATTTTTCAGTATTTTAGTACTCTTTTCCTTTGCTGTTTCTTGCAATAAAGAAGGATCCGAACAAGAGCCAAAGGTCTCCCCTAAGATGGAAACAAAAACAAACGGTAAAAAGATCCTATTCTTCGGGGACAGTTTGACTGCTGGTTATGGTTTGAACGGACCTGAAGAATCCTTTGTTCACTTAGCATACGTTGAACTTCAAAAAAAATATCCGGATTTGGGATATGTAAATGCAGGTGTGAGTGGGGATACTACTTCAGGTGGACTTGCAAGACTAGACTGGGTTTTGAATACAAAATATGATGTATTCGTTTTGGAACTCGGAGCAAACGATTCTTTGAGAGGACTTCCTACAAAGATGACTGAGGAAAATTTAACAAGGATTATCCGAGAAGCCAGGTTAAAATATCCTTCTATTAAAATTCTGTTAATCGGAATGAGAACACTTCCGAATATGGGACCCCAATACGCAAAAGAATTTGCAGCTCTATTTCCTAGAGTTGCTAAGAAAGAAAAAACAGAGTTTATGCCATTCTTACTGGAAGGAGTTGCCGGAGACAGAAGGCTGAACCAAGACGATGGGATTCATCCCACTGCAGAAGGCCATAAGATACTTTCCAAACATCTGGTTCCTTATTTGAACAAACTATTGAAATAGTTCGACCTTCCAATCATATAAACTGCTTCTAATATCGTAAATGCTTGCTTTCTGATTTCGGATAGGAGATAACTCCTTCCTGGGACAGGGGCAGGAAATGGTACGCCAACATTATAGATCATGTACTTTATGCGAAGCTATGTGCGGACTCAGGCTAGAAATAGAAGATGATGTAGTAGTCGCAATAAGAGGGGATAAAGAGGATAAGTTTAGTCGAGGCCACCTATGTGCGAAAGGGCCCGAGCTTAAAAATTTATACGAGGACCCTGACAGACTTAAATTCCCTTTAAAACGAACTGAGAACGGATGGGAGAAAGTAGACTGGGTCACAGCTCTCACTGATATCGCTACAAAACTTGTAAAAATCCAAAATGAGTACGGTAACGATTCGATCGCAGTATATAGCGGAAACCCAAGCGTTCATAATTACGGTTCCATGTTATTTGGGCAAAGATTTATAGGAAGACTCAGGACTAAGAATAATTATTCTGCAACTTCTGTGGACCAACTTCCTCACCAATTACTTTCTTATTGGATGTTCGGTCACCAACTGCTTGTCCCAATCCCCGATATAGACAGAACCAATTTCTTTTTGATCCTAGGAGGAAATCCATTTGCATCTAACGGAAGTTTAATGACTGTTCCGGATGTAAAAAAGAGACTAAAAGAGATCCAGGAGAGAGGTGGAAAATACGTAGTTATAGATCCGAGAAAAACTGAAACTGCAGTTCATGCCGACGAGCACCATTTTATTCTGCCAGGAACTGATGCATTCTTCCTTCTTTCCATTATAGATGTATTATTTAAGAAAAACTTAACAAAGAAAAATTCTCTAATTAAAGAAGAAGATTTACTAAAGTTAAAATCGATTGCTGCACAATATCCTGCGATTGAAACCGAAAAGCTGACCGGAATTTCCGCAGAAACAGTAGAGAGGATCGCACTCGAATTTTCAAAAGCGAATGGCGCAGTATGTTATGGTCGAGTTGGAGTTTCTACGCAGGCATTCGGTGCGCTTTGTCAATGGCTTATCAATTCAATTAATTGTATAACCGGAAATATGGATTCGGTCGGAGGTGCAATGTTTACACTTCCTGCGGTGGACATGATAGATCCTAAGGGAGTGATGAAAAGTTCTCCAGGAAGTTTTCATACTTACGGTTCAAGAGTCAGAGATTTACCAGAATTTAATGAAGAATTACCTGTCGCAGCACTTGCGGAAGAAATTTTGACTCCTGGCCAAGGCCAAGTCAAGGCACTTGTTACTTCTGCAGGAAATCCTATTTTATCTACGCCAAACGGTTCTCAATTGGAGAAGGCAGTTTCAGGTCTGGAATTTATGGTAAGCGTGGACTTTTATCTGAATGAGACCACAAAACATGCACATTATATACTTCCACCAAGTTCTGCCTTGGAACATGATCATTACGATTTAGTGTTTAATGTTTTTGCGGTACGAAATACTGTCAGGTATAATCAACCAGCATTCGAACCTGAAGAAGGAATGCTTCACGATTGGGAAATTTTCTCGGATCTAACCAAAAGAATAGAACTTTTGAAATCCGAAAAACCTCTTCCTAAAGAATTGATTAAAACAAAGATCAATCCTTCCGCGATCATAGATCATGCGTTAAAATCTGGACCTTATGGAGAAAAATCAGGATCTTCCGTCGGAATGAGTTTGGAACTTCTGAAAAACAGTCCCCATGGAGTGGATCTTGGTGCGCTGAAACCTTGTTTTCCGGAAAGACTTTGGACAGAAGACAAGATGATCCGACTTGTTCCTAAGGAAGTAGTTTCCGATTTGGATCGATTGGCAAAATACGGGCAAAAACTTCTCGAAGACAAAAAAGAGAATGGGCAATTCTTATTGATAGGAAGAAGACATTTAAGAAATAATAATTCATGGATGCATAATCTTCCAAAACTAATGACCGGAAAAGATAGATGTACCCTCATGATCCATCCGGAAGATGCAAACTTGCTCGGAATTAAAGAAGAAGAGGAAGTTCTCATAGAATCTAGAGTTGGTGGGATACGGTTACCTGCAGAAATTACGGATGAGATAATGAAGGGAGTCGTAAGTATTCCTCATGGATTCGGGCATGCAAAGGAAGGAGTTTCATTACAAGTTGCTTCTAAATTTGCCGGTTCAAGTATTAATGATCTAACCGATGATCAGGTTCTGGATGAACTTTCCGGAAATGCGGCGTTTAGCGGTATTCCGGTTTCCTTAAGCAAAAGATCCGCTTAAGCCCGAAACAAATCCGCCCGGAAATTCCGGATCCCAGGCGGATTTAAAACTCAATTTTTGTCGTAAGCTTCTTGCAGTTTAGATATTTCTATCTTATACATTTGTAGCATAGCTTGGGTAACTCTCTGCGCCTTCTCTTGGTTTTTATCATATAGATATTTTTCCAAGATGGGCGGGATAATCTGCCAAGATAGACCGAACTTATCTTTCACCCAACCGCATGGTTGTTTACTCCCACCGGCGGAAAGTTTTTCATACAGATCATCTATTTCTGCCTGGGTTTCTGCACTGATATATATGGAAAATGCCTCAGTAAATTTGAAATGAGGACCTCCAGTGAAAGCCAAAAATTTTTGGCCTTCTATCTCAAACTTAGCGGAAGCCATTTCTCCGCCTAGTTTAGTAAGATTTTCTATTTTCATATTTTTGAATATGCCTGAATAGAATTGGAGTGCTTCTTCTAAACCTTTATCGAACATTAAAAACGGAATTGCCTTTTGCATATTTTTATCCTTTACGTTTTAGGAATATAAATCCGCCCAGCAAGGAGAGGGGGATGGAAATTACGATGAGTCCGATAGAATACCAAGCAGGTCCTTGGTCTCCCATTTGTATATGGCCCAAAGTGCTTGCGATAGTACCGATCACACCTAATGTGATCACGTGTCCAATCGGACTATGAGGAGAAAATTTTGCAGTGAAAAATCCTCCTAAGATCGCAAGAGCCAAACGGTAAGAGCTTGCAAGAAGGAATAAACCATCAGACATTCTTTCCCCCATTGGAGGATAACAATTGGTGATATGTAATACCGCATCGATTGCTATAGCAGGAATAACATTGATTAAAATTCCCGTAAATACTGCTCCGATACTTTTTAAGATAGAAATTGTTTTTGCATTCATGACTAATTAATTCCTTTTGAAGTTTCCATTAGAGTATTCAGTAAAGTTTCTAGACGATTATAACTTTGAGAAGCCCCGCCTTCCATTGGAGATTTGATTACAGTATCTCTTCCTTCTTTACTTTCATATAGAATATTGATCGTAACAAATGTTCTGCCGGATTTTTCCACAAATGTAGTCGTGAGCAAAGCTTCCCCGGGATACCATGCTTCATCAAAAGATTCAGTCTGAACTAATTTGTCAGGCCCTGAAATTTCTTTATAAGTTCCTCCCGCTCCCATTGTAGAACCATCTTTTAGATATTTCCAAACATATCTATATTTTCCACCCACTTTCAGATCTACAGTGCATATATCTAGGCTCCATCCATCCGGACCGTATAACCAACGTTTGATTAATTCAGGTTTTGTAAAACAGTCAAATACCAGATCTTTATCCGCATTAAACTCGCGGGTCATTACGATTTCCCTGTCTCCTTTAGCTTCTACCTTTAGGGTTCCAACAAAGCTGCTCATTCTATTCTCCTTTTTTATTCTTACGTTTTGGGGAAGGTCGTTTAGAAAGTTTTAATTCTTCTATAAGTGAATCCAATTGATTGAATCTTCCTTCCCAGAATTTTCTATAGTTTTCTAACCACTCAGTCGCTTCTTCCAGTGGTTTGGCTTCTAATTTGCGTAATCTTTTTTGGGCATCCTTGATCCCAGTGATGAGCCCGGCTTTTTCCAAAACCTTTAGATGTTTGGAAATTGCGGGTTGGCTCATAGAGAATGGTTTTGCCAAATCCATTACGGAAACCTCTCCATTTGCTAAACGTGATAGGATCGCTCTTCTCGTGGGATCCGAGAGGGCGGCAAACGTAGCATCCAATCTGGCAGACTGACTAAGTGCATGATTCATACTTTATATAACCATATGGTTATATATTTGAAATAAGCAAGTACTTTTTTAAGAAATTATTTCCTAAGCCATTTGTAGTTAAGAATGTGACAAAGAGGGATTATGGAGCAGATTAGCGTTCATATTTTAGCATTCAACGAGGTGGAAGTTTTGGATCTTTCCGGTCCTTACGAAGTGTTTTCTATCACTGAGAACGAAAATAAGGAGAAATTATTCAAAGTTTCTATAGTTGCGGAGAAGAAGGAACTCCTACATGCCAGAAATCGTTTTCCGGTTTTTCCTCATCTAACGTTAGAAGAAGCAGGCGTTCCGGATATTTTAATTATCCCTGGAGGATACGGAGCGGAAGAAATTGAGATCCATAATAAGATATTACTTAATTGGATTAAAGAAATGGAACCTAAGGTAAAAATTTTAGCTTCCATCTGTACCGGTGCGTTTTTGCTCGCAGAGGCAGGAATTCTAGACGGAATGGAAGTGACTACTCATTGGATGGACCAGGAAACTCTACGTAAAAATTACCCTAAGATCAAAAGTGTGGTTCATGAAAAATTTATAGATCATGGGCATATTCTGACCTCGGGCGGAGTTTCCAGAGGGATTTTAATGTCCTTATATTTGGTGGAAAAATTAGTGGGTAGGAAGATCGCAGAGTTTACTGCGAGAAGAATGGAATTTGATTCATTTCTCTAACTTTCTAAGACAAATATAAAAATCATTGTATATTTTTTTAAAGATAGTTCTTTATTATTTATAGAGCATGAATAAGCACAAAAGTTACAGATTTAGATCCCAAACTTTTTTTTTAGATTCGCTCGTTGTATTCTCGAGATTAATTGTCATCGTCTTTCTTTCTATTTTCCTTACAAAAGGCAACGTAGTTATCTTTATAATTTTATTTTTAATTATCTCAGTGCTTATAAGAGTAACTGTTTGGTTTTTTAGTCCAAGACTGGAAATTCTAATTACTGATGATAAGTTTTTGTATAAGCAATACTATAAAAATAGGGTTTTGTCTTCTGGGTATTTTAGTAAAGACGAGATCAAATATGTATATTT
>NZ_NPEG01000027.1 GCF_002812045.1 Leptospira haakeii
TTCCAAAAGAAAGACAGTATCTCCTTCATGGAAATTATACTTTTCCAGAAGTACTTTAGGAATTGTAGCCCCAGCTGAATTCCCTATTGCCCGAATTGTTGTCTTTTTTACTGATGCAGCATCCATGTTATAACAATAGTAATAACTGAATAATTTGCAAGTATTTTATCTGAAAAAAATCAAAAAAGTAACTGAAATAGAAACTTTTTGAAAAAGAACAAATGTTGTGCTCGATGTTCGGCTAACGACCAAGGCTTGACGACGTTTCGCGAGTCCGCATGGACTTGGCGCGAGAATTGCTCTGCAAGGCGAGTGACAAAGCGAAATGTGCCGAAGGCCAAGCGAGGGTCGCTTGCGAACCCGAAGCGCAGCGTCAGAGCCGATAGTTATACGCCGTCGCTAACTTTTTAAGAAATTAACCCAGCGCCCTCAATGCTCCTAATGCATCCATTATTTCAGTTAAGTAAATGATAAACTGTATAGGACTAGTAATTATATCTGCTATTATGGAAAACGGAGTCAGCCAATAGTAAGCAGGTTTCCCAGTGCGTTCATTCATATGACTTACTATTACTACTCTTCCTTGTACAAACTTATTATCAATAGTTGGAAAGTTGAATTCATACATTCTTTTTACGTATCCCTGCGCGTCCAAAACAATAAATAAGTTCCCTTTAGCCAATTCATATCTATTTAATCTTACTTCATAGGCTTGTCGTTTAGGAAAATTGCAATTTTCTTGCTTAGGAGCATCAGTCTCGTCAAAACAAAGAAAAAATTCCCGTGAATGAGCTTTTGAAAGAAAAGCCTTACCGTCCTTTGTTGCATATATCTCAGGCTTATCGTGATTAATCGCAATACGCATTTCTTTATATATTTTTGTTAGAGATTTGTGTAAAAATATTGAATCAACATAAGATATCTGCAGTCCCCCTTGGGGACTAATCTCCTTTATCTCTGCTTTAACCAATCGCGTATTTGTCTCACACTGAAAAAATGAATTATAGGAATAGCAATTTTCTAAACTTTTGTTAGCTGAAGAAACCCCATTAATTTCGATTTCATAGGTCGGAGTTGAATATTTTTGATTTAATTTATCGTAAGAGATTGAATCAATTTGTTCAATAAGTATAGGTCTCCTCTTCCCTTCTGAAAGTTCGAATACTTTTGAAGTTATGCAGTTTGAAAAAAGAAATATTATTATAAGATTTCTAATCATTTTTTCTACCAATTTTAGCGATGGCGTATAACGACCAAGGTGTTCCGACGTTTGCGCGCTGAGCGTTAGCGAAGACAGGCGCGAGAATTGCTCTGCAATTCGAGTGACTGAGCAAATGTGGCGAAGCCCGAGCGAGTGAGTCGCGTTAAGCGAGCTCCGAGCGGAGCGGAAGCACCGATAGTTAGACGACGTGCCGAAGAATACTAGAGGCATTGTGTGAGTTTCAGTTTAAAAAGAATTTCAAAATTTCACTATTCTTTCTTCAATCGTGAAACAATATACCGAGTCCAGTACGTCACGCATACTAAGATAACGATAATAAAGAGTGCAAGTTTAAGATATTGGCCTTGATAGTAGTAGAGTTTATGTTTAACCGGAAGATCAGAAACATCGAAAGGACCTAGTTGAGTAATTTTGATTCGATAAACTCCGATAAAATTACCCTCCTTACCTAAAATAGATAGGCCGGATCGAAAATACCCACACCCTGCATCTTCATTTTTAACTTCTGAGGTTAAAGCAAAAAAACAATACTCATCCGGAATCAGTATGTATATAGTCTTCGAGTCCAATTCCATGGGAAAGAAAATTTTAAAAAATAAAATCACGATCGATATTTTTAATAAAATCCTTGCGAGCTCCGATTTAAAAAAGTAATTAAAAAATGCTTTTAACATAATATATTCAAAGAAAATGTTTCGGCATGTCGTCTAACGACCAAGGCTTGACGACGTTTCGCGAGTGCGTAAGCACTTGGCACGAGACTTGCTCTGCAAGACGAGTGACAAAGCGAAATGTGGCGTAGCCCAAGCGAGGGTTGCGAAGCAATCCCGAAGTGCTGCGTCAGAGCCGAAAGTTAGACGCCGTGCATATTTTCAGTAAAGATAATAATCACTTATTTGTTGGAACAGTTCGAAGTTTAAGCATTTGTTCATGGCCCTTCTTGTTCAATTTCCAAAACCATGCCCATCCTCCATTTACAGTTTGCAAATATTCGACGTTAATAAACCCATATGCCATAAATTGAACTTTAATTGTTTGAAAGTCATGTTCGGACATAGAACCTGAGGTCCCAACAGCTTTATTTGATAATTCTGATGCTAATGTACTTTTAACAATCAATTCATTTGGGAAGTTTAGTATCCTTGGAGATATAAGTCCGAATAACTCTCCCCATGTAACTTTAACTTTCCAATCTAAATATGAATTTGGTCGAGTCGCTGTAGAAAAGTATCTTCCCTGAATTTCTATATACTCATCCAAATCTGCTAATTTTAGATCAACAGTAGATTTTTTATCTTCTAAAACAGCTAATTTTTGTTTTAGGTCCTGATTTTCTTTACGCAATTCATTAATTTCTGACAATAGTTCTTCATTTCTTACTTCGTCTGCTCTAACCCATCCTTTCGCAGGGAATGTTCGAATAGTTCGATTGAGACTCAGCGCTACTTTTGCATGAACATCTTCCGGTTTTGACCATATTTTTACAAGTCGACCATTTGCGACTTTGTTTCTGAAGTCGATTAGACTTTGCTTGAGAATTGGATCAGTTTCAATTTTATCCGATCCCAAATCATCGGGAGATTCATGAATCAAGGCAATGACCTTAAGCCCAATTTCACAAGCATAATCATATTCCTTTTCGGTATAACTTATTCCATCGGGACCGACCGTACCATATTTTCCTGCAATTATTAATAGATAATAATCACAATCATTTATCACCTTCTTGATAAATTCCCATTGCTCTTCGTCCGTTGCTGGAAATAACTCCATTCCTGCAGGAATACAATCCATTTCCATCAAAGTCTGAATAACTCTAGATCTTTCTTCTTTTAGATCAGCGAATGTAGAACTTACAAATACCTGGTATCTTTTATCCATAAAATCCTAATTCTTCAATTGATTGTTATGCATGGCGTCTAACGACCAAGGTGCTCCGACGTTTGCGATGGCACGAGTTTGCTCATGCAAACGAAGTGACAGAAGCAAATGTGGCGAAGCCCAAGCGAGTGGGTTACGAAGTAAGCCCCGAGCGGCGCGGAGGCACCGCAAGTTATCCGACGTTTCAGACACAACTAGGAATAATTTCACATGCTTCGAAGCTGAAGAATTCAATTAGAAAAACTCTGTCCGCCACTAACGCTAGCCTCAAACACCAACAACCGTCAGAACCGCAAGATGCACTTTAAGAGTAAGGCGGCTATTGGAAAAAAGCAGCTAATTATTTAGCAAGCTACAAACCGCTTGAACCTATATAAAGAAAACCTTGAATTCCAAAACAAACAAAAAAACAAATTCTGGCTGAAATGTTCGGATAACGACCAAGGTGCTCCGACGTTCGCAACGGCACGAGTTTGCTCAGCAAACGAAGTGACGGACGCGAATGTGGCGTAGCCCGAGCGAGAGGTGCGAAGCAACCTTGAGCGGAGCGGAGGCACCGATAGTTATGCGCTGAACCGGACGTTAACGCGAAATTACTTAAAAATACTGCCTTAACTCCAAACAATATTTATTTTCAATTAACTTTTTGCATTAAGCAATTGAATGATAAATTCTTTGATGATTTTTGCTTCAGATTTAAAGCCAATCAACGCACCGAAATATACACCTCCTGGAACAATTAAAAGGAGTGGAGTTATTTTATTATTGTTCTCATTTAAATTCGCCAAATCAAATAAAGAGACTATTAACGAAATAAAAGGTATAAGAACAAATAATCCGATTGATAACTTCGTTACTATATGCAGCCTTACCTTAACGGAAATAAATGTAATTTCTTTCTCTGCGAAAAGCGTCCCCTGCAAGAACGGTAGAGCGGCGTTTTTATATCCTATTTTCCTGTACATCTGAAATTGATTCTTAACTACTCTGTTAAAATAATCAGTATCAGAAATACTACGAATTCTTTCGAAAATTTCGTCTTCAGAAAGCTTAGTATATAAAATATAATTCTCATAAATCAAAAGTTTTTTTAGAAGATCTTTTAATTTAACACTTAGTTCTTTAATATTCATTTATTTAATGTATCTACGGCGCTCATTTATTTTTTCTTTGAGAATCATATGTTCGGTTTTGCGCATAACGACCAAGGTGCTCCGACGTTTGCGATGGCACGAGTTTGCTCTGCAAACGAAGTGACTGAAGCAAATGTGGCGAAGCCTAAGCGAGTGGGTCACGACGTGAGCCCCGAGCGGCGCGGAGGCACCGATAGTTAGACGCCGTAATTTATTATAGTTTGTTACTTTTAAATAACTCGAGCAAGGAATCAATTTTCACACTTTCTCCTTTGTCATTTCCATAAGGAATTTTACCTGCAAAGTAAGTATTCTTTGTAATTTCCTTTATCAATTCTACCCTCGCGTCTACATTATCGCTTGGGATAAGATCCGAAAGCAATTTAAATGAATTCAGTACATTCTCTCTATGAACATTAATTGTTGCTAGTAATTTATTACTATTATAGTTTTTAAAGCAAACTCTTAGTAGAAATACCCAAGCAGATAATATCACAAGCCTTACTGAATACCAACTAATGTATTTCACACTAAACGATGAGTCATTGTATAGAAAGATGTTCGAGTCGAAATTATAAACTAAAAATGAAGGTAATGAAAATAAAGCCGCAAAACCAACTGCCAACCATAACTCTGCAGCACCGATTTTTAATTTTGAGAAATAATTTTCATTCTCAAACTTATCAAAAAATCGAGAGTGTCTTGCGGCTTGATTTCCAAAAATACTTGCGTATTTTTCTATACTAATTTGTGAGAGTTCCTTACGAAAGGTCTCCAATAAAGAATCAACTTCTTTATTCTTCAATTCCAATTTATGAATAAGCGTTTCGACTTTCGATTCATAATCTTGATCAAAACTCACAATATATGAAGCTATGAAAGGATACGCAACTCTGTTAGATCTAGTATCTCCGGAAAAAATATTGAGAACGCTTATAGCCTCCTCCATTTCACTTGAAATTTCTCCATAAGGCCTAGGCGCCGTATTATTTAATAAATTTTTTAACGAGTTACCGGGTTCTAAAAATCCACCTGCATAAAATAATATTGATGAAACGATATTGTCTTCAAATTCGAATTTGATAAGTATTTCTAAAGTTTTTTTTAAGTTGGTAGCCGTGAATCTATATCTACCAAATGAATATTTAAAATGCTCTTCAATTCTCTGATCTTTTAAATTGAGTAGTTGATTCAATTCATAGATCGCCTTTTCAGCATCTTTTCTCTGTTGATCGTTCATATGTGAATTCCTAAATTATGGCGTCTAACGACCAAGGCTTGACGACGTTTCGCGAGTGCAAAGCACTTGGCACGAGGCTTGCCCTGCAAGACGAGTGACAAAGCGAAATGTGCCGAAGGCCAAGCGAGAGTTGCGAAGCAAGCTCGAAGCGATGCGTCAGAGCCGATAGTTAGACGCCGGTTTTTGACTTTCAAAGAAAGTTTTAATCTACCAACATTTCCTGAATAACTTGTTTAACTTTAGAAACAGTCTTTGATTCTATCTTACCAAGCTTCTTAATCAAACGAGTTTTATCAACTGTCCGAATTTGATCTAAAACTATCCAACCCTTCTTACTTTGAAATGTTAACTCAATTCTGGTTGGATAAGAATGCGATTTAGTAGTCATCGGAGCAATAATGATCGTACTGATGAACTTATTCATCTCATTTGGTGATATTACAACACAGGGTCTGGATTTTTTTATTTCATGTCCGATCGTTGGATCTAAGTTAATCAGATAAACTTCGTATTGAGAAACTACCATTCCCAATCCTTAGTAGATAAATCTATGGAATCTGGAATTAGCAATTTGTCTTCCTTTCTTTCTGACATTACCTTAAACTGTTTTTCCCAACCATCGCGAGGTTTAGCTTTTAGCGGAACTATAATGATCTTATTTTTATCTATAAGTAAGTCTACTTCTTCCTCAATATGGCATTCTTCCAGAACTGCCTTAGGTATTCTTATACCTTTTGAATTGCCTATTTTAACTACGGAAGCTCTCATAGTAATTACTATGTAATTACGAATAATTCTGTCAACAAAAATGTATCTTTTGGCAGACCTTTAAAACTACGTATCTTTATGCTTTTTTGTGAAGAAGGCTTTTTTAAAAACTGGCGTCTAACGACCAAGGCTTGACGACGTTTCGCGAGTCCGCAAGGACTTGGCACGAGACTTGCCACCGCAAGGCGAGTGACAAAGCGAAATGTGGCGCAGCCCGGAACGAGGGTCGCGTAGCGAACCCGAAGTGTAGCGTCAGAGCCGATAGTTAGGCGCAGTATCGCCTCAAACACATTGCACCAAACCCTACTCTAGAAAATCTTCCAATAGAGAAAAAGTAAATTAGTGACTTATTCACTTTCACAATATAAAGTAGCGAACCCTTTTCGCATCTCTTAGTACAAAGGCAACATGAGTTTTGAAGAAACCTAACATTAATAAGATCTTTCAGTCTACGATATAAGATAAGAAAAGGGAGAAAAGCGATCGAACTTAAAGTGGATCCCTATTCGGCTCTTAGGTAAAATTCAAAACTTATATAATAAAAAATAAAAGAAAATCGCGATATTGCGCCTAACGACCAAGGCTTGACGACGTTTCGCGAGTCCGAAGGACTTGGCGCGAGACTTGCTCTTGCAAGGCGAGTGACAAAGCGAAATGTGGCGCAGCCCAAGCGAGAGGCGCATAGCGATCTCGAAGCGCAGCGTCAGAGCCGATAGTTAGACGACGTTGGTTTATTTAAAAGATTCAAAATGCCACTGACCACATGAATGAGCTTTGTTGTTAAAATCAGACGGAGGATCGCACACTGGTGCTCCGGAAATAGCTTTTACAATCAATTCTTTATTCTCTTTTAGATATGTGTCTTTCGATCTATAAGCTTTAAATACTAACTTACCATTTAATGTATAAATTATCGCATAGTTTTCTGCTAAATTCTTGTATAAGGCAATCTTGTTGATTTTAGAATAAATTGTAGGACGCCCATGAATCATATAATATGTATTTACGTAGGATTCTAGAATATCCTTATCGATTCCATTTTCCTTTATGCCATAAGAAAGCAATAGCGGTTTGTCTAATTCTAACTCCAACTTTACCACTTTATCTGCTAAATCAAGTGTATACTGAACAGTTTTCAATCCTTTAACACATGATAGAATTTCTTTCGTAATTTCCGGGCAATTCTCATACCTTATTAAATAAGTCTTTGGAGAATTAAGACCTGCGGAATTGGGACTCCCAAAATCCTGATGAACTTGTGGAGAAATTCCAAAAGGAAAACAAAATGACAATATAAATAGAGCTTTTCTCATCTATCGATCCTTTTATTCAAAAGCATAATCATCCAAATACTTTATATGTATATTTTTCGTTATTGAGAAAAATATTAAACCAATGTCGTCTAACGACCAAGGCTTGACGACGTTTCGCGAGTGCGTAGCACTTGGCGCGAGACTTGCCACCGCAAGGCGAGTGACAAAGCGAAATGTGCCGAAGGCCAAGCGAGAGTTGCGAAGCAATCTCGAAGCGCAGCTTCAGAGCCGATAGTTAGACGCTGGGCTGGCCTAATTCTTAAATAAATTTGTTAAATATTTACCTTTTAAGGTCTTATATATGGAGAAGTCAGAATCTATACTAATAATATTATAGATATCTTCTCTTTCCGCGATGCACATTAATGATGCATCTGCTAAATCCATTGGTAGATCTGAATACTTTTGCATTCTGCTCTTTATATATTTTAAATCTTCCAATGTCAGATCTAAAATCTGTAAGCTTCCTCGCTCTATCCATTCTAAGAAATCTGATTGAGCGTTGATCGAAAAAGATAATAAATAAATAACCTCAGTTATTACTGGCCAAGTTGTGAATAAAGAACCTTTAAATCCCTTTAGAAACTTAAAAACTGATTTATGATAATCGTCTGAAGAATTGAATAATGCTATAATAGGACCTGAATCAACGAGTGCGACGTTTTTCATTCTTGTCCTTTAATACTTTATTTAAGATACTTTTTCTATTCTGGGCCAATTTCCCATCTTTGGCTGAATGCTTGCCAAATAGATCCTCACCCAATTCAAAGGGAGTTTTATTTGAACTATGATTCTTTATATATTCGAGAATTGATTCTTTTACTATCTCAGAACGGCTTTTCCCCTTAGATTTCGCAAATGAATCAAGCTGCCTTTCTAAATCCGGCGGTATTCTTAAACTAATCACAAAAATAATGTATCACATTTCAGTATTACATACAAGAATTTTATATGATTATTCTTAAAAAGTCGATTTTGCCAGCCTGGCGTATAACGACCAAGGCTTGACGACGTTTCGCGAGTGCGAAGCACTTGGCATGAGGCTTGCTCAGCAAGACGAATGACAAAGCGAAATGTGCCGAAGGCCAAGCGAGAGTTGCGAAGCAATCTCGAAGCGATGCGTCAGAGCCGAAAGTTATGCGCTGTGACTAACTCCACTAAACTAAACGTCTCCTCCACTTAGATAAATCATAGCTTTATTTGAATAACTAGTTAAGTTAGATATTGCTTCGTCAAATTCGCTAT
>NZ_NPEG01000028.1 GCF_002812045.1 Leptospira haakeii
CTTCCGTGCAATTGATTTGGAGTAAATCCGATAAAATCTTTCATAGTTTTAAATTAGTTTAAATTCCTTTGTCATGGCGCATAACGACCAAGGCTTGACGACGTTGGCGATCCCTGAGCCTCGAAGAGGCGTTAGGGTCAGGCGCGATCTTTTGCAAAAGCAAAAGTCGTGACTGGAGCCAATGTGCCGAAGGCCAAGCGAGAGTCGCGAAAGCGATCTCGAAGCGAAGCGTCAGAGCCGACAGTTAGGCGAAGTTCTGAGTTTTAGGGACTTTTAACATTGCGAGCAATTCTACTCAGACTCTCTACTGTAAAAAATGACTTTGTTTCTTGAACTTCACTTTTCATATCTGTCTCCTGAGTTGGAACACCTGTAAAGAAGATAGCTGGAATTTTTGCTGTCTTATCTAAGTAGTCTCCAGCTTCAGAAACATCGATCTTATGTTTAAAAGTTGCATTTAATAGCAAATCGTTCTCTTTCCTAGATAAAATTATATCAACAATGTCCCAAGGATATCCCCAATGAAGGTTCTTCTCCTTTTTTATAATGGGTGCCACATAGAATAAGACTTTCTGTTTCATAGTTTGCGTATTTAAATATGTGAGCTTGTAATCGCTATAGTCTTCGTCGCCGAAAAATTCGAATATATAAATTAAGCTATCTTTCTTAAGATCTAAATACCAAAAATATTTGAATCCATCTGCCAATACTGGATCGGCTGAACACAAATCTAATTTGTTTTCCAAATTGTAATAACAAACACCTTTATTCAAAGGCTTCCTAATCAATACAACGTGTTGAAATCTTTCAAGATCAAGAGAATAGACTTTAGCATTTCCATATTTCTTTCGAATAACCTCTGGAACATTCTCCGTCAGAATTGCTGATCGCAAGTTAGAAGTCATTCGCTTACCTGATCCGAATATCTTTGTATTTTCAGCAGCTAAATAACCGTTGAATGCAAGACAAAGAATTCCAGTAAAAAGAAGATAAAAAGATATTTTTTTCAAAGAAATTTCCTCAGAATTTCGCCTAACGAACAAGGCTTGACGACGTTTCGCGAGTCCGAAGGACTTGGCGCGAGTTTTGCTCAGCAAAACGAGTGACAAAGCGAAATGTGGCGAAGCCCAAGCGAGAGTTGTGTAAGCAATCTCGAAGCGTAGCGTCAGAGCCGATAGTTAGGCGAAGTGTGGGGCTTTATTACTACCGCTCTGTTAACTTACCAGTTACATACTGATGTAGTATACTTGAAACCAAAGTCTGATAAGGAATACCTATCTCCAATGCTTTAGTTTTCAATAATTGAATATCTTTACCAGCTATCCTGATATTCATTCTCTTATCTTTTAGTAGAGTATTCTTGGCTGCTGACTTGAATTTTTTTAAATATTGAGCTTTATTATCAACCGATTTCCATTCATTTCGGTCAATTGAAGATTCTAAATCTTTCTCTTCTTGGCTAAGTTTATATTTCATAAATTTGCCTCCGGCAAATACAAGTTAGTGTATTTCCTTGAAGGATATGCTGTTTTTAAGAAAAAAGTATCCTTGTTTTCAATTGTAGGAACCACCCAAGCATAATTATCAATTTCTATAATTATTATGATTTGATTAGGATATTTCTTCAGATTCGGATGCTTTAAGATATCCAAGACTGATCCAGATTCAATCTCAACAACTACCCTTTCAAAGCTTATATTTCGCTCAGCCTTTAGAGTTTCGTTCTTTTGATTATCCCAATCAAAGATCACCTATCTACAATATTAGACGTGTGCCGAATGTCAATACAAAGATTTTGATCCGTTTATCGTGAAATTTTGCTAAAATTAAAAATAAATACCACGAATTAAAATTCATATCAAAGGATACATTTGCCCCACATTTCGCCTAACGACCAAGGTGTTCCGACGTTTACGCGCTGAGCGAAGCGAAGACAGGCACAAGAATTGCTCTGCAATTCGAGTGACTGAGTAAATGTGGCGTAGCCCGAGCGAGTGAGTCGCGTTAGCGAGCTCCGAGCGCAGCGGAAGCACCGACAGTTATGCGATGCGGGCAGTTATCTTAATTTTTTTTCGCGGATAAATTTAAACGGAATATAATTTTCTAATCTTAGAAAACCTGAACTATCAAGAACAAGCCCGAAAAGCCGACTATCCAAGATATTAATGTAATGAGAAACCATCTAATAGTATTTAAATATACTTTATTAAAATCAGGACTTGAATTTCTTATTTTTCGAATATCAGGCTTTCCAAATACATTTATGCCGTTCTCTATAGAATAGAGCTTTATTATCATTTTTGCCAGTGCAAAGGCACAAATTATCCATGGCACTAAGAAAAAGAAAAGTACATATAATAATAGGAAAATATCCATAAATCATTAATACAGAAGAACCATTTCAATGTATTCTTTTATATTGAAAACAAATTTTGCCCGTTTCGCATAACGACCAAGGCTTGACGACGTTGGCGATCCCTGAGTCTCGAAGAGACGTTAGGGACAGGCGCGATCTTTTGCGAAAGCAAAAGGCGTGACTGAAGCCAATGTGCCGAAGGCCAAGCGAGAGTTGCGATAGCAATCTCGAAGCGATGCGTCAGAGCCGATAGTTAGGCGTAGTAGGTATAATCAATAAGAAAAAAACTGTCCATAAGCCCAGGCTTTATCTGTATCTCCCACACTTATTAAGAGCCAATAGTTTTCCCAATCTTTAACTTTTTCCTTTTCAACAGTGCGACCATGTATTATGACCTTCGTCTCTTTTGGAAGACTCTTTAAATAAGGTCCATCATAAACATTTACAACGTAATCTCTCTTCGGATAATTAATTCCCGGACCTGTCCTTAAAACTACGGAATCTGTTACCACACCTGTTACATTTCCAAGTGTTATAATTTTATAATTTTTATAAGTTCTTTCACTTCCAATTGGATTAAGAAATTGCTTTATTGGAAATGAAATAGTATCCGATGGTTTACCATTATCCATGTAAATCTTAAACTTATGCTTCGATTTACAAACAAACGAGTATTCATATTCAATATCGAGAGGAGTTTTTTCGATATCGCAACTCCCATCTCCAAATGTCTCTGAACAAGGCCGCTTCTGCTTTTCATCAAATCCGCAAAATTTAGCTTTTAAAATGATGCTCCCTTCAACAACCGAATAACTGCCGGTATTTGACCAATACCAGCCTTCAGAGCCATATCCAAATTCATAAGAATTTTTCTCATTAAATTTTAAAGATAAAGCATGAATTCCCGAACTTTCCAGAAACATATTCTCTTTGATTACTTTCTCGATTGAAATTAACCTTTCCTTTCTTTGATTTCCCGTATTACAAGAAAGAAGAACCACTAAAATCGCGATAATTTTTCTTTTATTAACCATTTTTATACCTATTACGCCTAACGACCAAGGCTTGACGACGTTTCGCGAGTCCGTAAGGACTTGGCGCGAGACTTGCCACCGCAAGGCGAGTGACAAAGCGAAATGTGGCGAAGCCCAAGCGAGAGTTGCGTAGCAATCTCGAAGCGATGCGTCAGAGCCGATAGTTATGCGAAGGTTTGAACCTTACTTACTTTTTTTCCAATTTCTCAATAAGTTCTAGCACTTTAAGACGATACTTCGCAGACTTCATCCATTTGGGCAGTTTGGTAAACATTGTTTTAGCCTTAGTATGCAATTTTTCACGAATATCAGCACTAATATAATTTTTGATATCCTGCATGTGTGTATAATTATAAAACCAAAGATCTTCGTTGCTCACCACTACATGTAGCCAAAGAGATAAGCCAAAAATAGGATCTATTCCAAATTTTACTGTCTCTCGCGAGACTTCCACTTTGATAACGCTAGCTTTTTTACAGCCAGAGCAGAGAATCCTTTTCACAACTAAATTAGGGTTTTTCAGTTTTACATTATGTTTCGAATAGTAAGATCTATTCCCACAATTCGGGCAACGCGGAACATGTAAACTATAAGTTCCATACCATGGGTTCTCCGATCTTGATTTTACAAAATCACAGCTTTCACATTTTACACGATTATTTGATATTTTAGCTCTTGATTTACACTTAGGACATTTAACAAAAATTAAGTCCATGTAATCATAGATATAAATATCTTTTTCTCTTATTCGGTTCATTGTTCAAACTTTCGCATAACGACCAAGGCTTGACGACGTTTCGCGGGTGCGTAAGCACTTGGCGCGAGGCTTGCCCTGCAAGGCGAGTGACAAAGCGAAATGTGCCAAAGGCCAAGCGAGAGTTGCGAAGCAATCTCGAAGCGAAGCGTCAGAGCCGATAGTTAGACGACGGTAGCTTATTTAACAAATATGGCTTTGGCTAATATATACAAAAGGATGAACAGAGGAGCTCCAAGCATAAAGCCAACCAACCACTGCGCTGTTAATTTAACAGGACTCTCGATTTCCCTTAATATTGGATTAACTTCTGAATATGATTTCAAGAATTGATAAAGCTGTTTTATATCACTTTCAAAGAGATCTCCAACAATACGAATACTTTCATTTCTTTGGAGATACAATTTCAGTATTGATTTTGAAGATTCGTTCACCCCTCCAAAATAAAACTTTTCTATCTCAGTCAATTTGATAGACTTATTTATTCCAGAGATTTCAAATAATTGAATTGAATCATTATTTGAAGTTACAATCCATCTTTTCCTATCATTTAATCTAAAGATTGCATAGGAGATCAAAAAAAGACCTGAGAAAAAAGTAACAGATAATATAATCCCTTTTGCTCTTCCTACAAATAAGATAAATGAAATTAGTAGCAAAATTATTCCTACACTTAAACTAAATGTGTGCTTAATATCATTTCCTGAATACGCTATTACTTTTGAATATTTTTGCATACTTATCTGTGAAACTCTTGTTTATGAATAAATATTTTTGAGAACAATAAATTAATAGCTACTGTCGTCTAACGACCAAGGCTTGACGACGTTTCGCGAGTCCGTACGGACTTGGCGCGAGACTTGCCATGCAAGGCGAGTGACAAAGCGAAATGTGCCGAAGGCCAAGCGAGGGTCGCTTGCGAACCCGAAGCGATGCGTCAGAGCCGATAGTTAGACGCAGTTGTGCCCCTTTACTTGGAAATCGGAACTTCGCCCTTTTGATATTCTAACTTATTTATTGAGTTTAAAATATATACATCTTTATAGTTTAGAACATTAAAATCAAATACCAACTTTTCGCCTTTTCTCTTTAACTCAAATGGTTTAATTTTCCAAATTTCTTTTTTCAAATATTTCGGAATAATTATTCGAACAATTTTTTCAGAATTATCCTCAAGCACCAAAACACTCTCAAAAACCTCGGACGATTTAAGAACACTGCCAGTATCTATCTCTCCATACAAATCTTTATTTAACTTTTCTTGAAGGTTCCTCTCTTTAAATATTTCAAAATGATCAGCGGGTGGCAAAAAAATATCTACCATCCGAAAATATACACTGCCTTTTATGTTCAACTCTTCTATACTTGGAGCACAAAATTCAAAGGATACTATCAAAAAGAGTAGAATTGAATGTTTCATCAGTTTAAGAAAGTTTTGGGCACAATTGCGTCTAACGACCAAGGCTTGACGACGTTTTGTGACGGCACGAGTTTGCGCATGCAAACGAAGTGACGGAAACAAAATGTGCCGAAGGCCGAGCGAGAGTCGCGTAGCGATCTCGAAGCGCTGCGTCAGAGCCGATAGTTAGGCGAAGCTGCGTTGTATGTAAAACTAACAATCTTACTCTAATCCAATACTTCCGATTTCAGCAAGCCAGTTAATACGATTCGGCTCCAGTGCATTCTTTACATTAGCTGAATCTACCTGCTTATCCCCTGTCATAGTGATCTTTAATGCAAATATAAAAGAAATCACTTTGTTATCATTTGTAGTGATCATTCGATGGAGATTATACTCAATATAATCGCCTGATGCAGTCGAAAGAAAGAATTCAAAGATGTAGTCTTCTTTATAGCCACTCTTTGTATTTTTAAGTATGTTTGGCTTCCTAATAGAATTAGGAGTAATAACCTGCTCCAAATATTTGGGCAATATTTCATTCACTTGAGAAACATTCTTCCAATCAAATATCGTGATCATTTTATTCCATTTTTCTAGCGAATCATTCTTTCTTAAGTATTCCTTAATTAAATTTGAGCCAGTTTCATTAGAGAAAACTATTACATAATCCTCTCGATCGAATTTAATTACTTTTCTAACTTCTTCTGAATTTACTTCCGATGAGAATAGAAAACTCAAAGAAACAATCACTATAATATTTAATTTAACCATTTTACTTCCTGATATTTTAAAATAATAATTTAACAAAAAAATTAAGCAGTTTCGCCTAACGAACAAGGCTTGACGACGTTGGCGAAACCCTGAGCCTCGAAGAGGCGTTAGGGTCAGGCACGATCTTTTGCTTTGCAAAAGGCGTGACTGAAGCCAATGTGCCGAAGGCCAAGCGAGAGTGCGAAGCATCTCGAAGCGAAGCGTCAGAGCCGACAGTTAGACGCAGTTTTTATATAGATAGCAATTTGATATAATTATAAAATGCTGAACAAGAGACTAACATAAATTTGGCCTCTGCAAAATCTATCTGTGACTCATCCAACAATGCATGCCTAATTCCCTTTTCATCACTGCTATATCCGTATATTTTGTTTAAACCTGATTCTAAAGATTGGTGAATCTTATGTTTTTTCGAAATAATTCTTAATGCGTCAGATAGTGTTGCTTTTTCGGAATTTGCAATAATTTTACAAATAGCTTCGACTGCAGAAATGGACTCTTTTATAGAATTTCTATAGTCAGGAGAACTTTTGGAATAAAGCAACTCCATTGCTCTACTAAAATGTTCCTCGACACCACCGAAAGGACTTTGGAGGGCTTCATTTAGAGAGTCTATCTCTTCCTGGTCTGTAATATCAGTAACCAAACTTCCAATTATTCGATATGGAATATTCTCATCTTCAAAAGCTTCATTTAATCTTAATCTAATATGGTTTATTAGATCTTCTCCTTCAATAGTCTTAAAGACGATTTCGATAAATGTATAAATAAAATCCCATTTCGATCCAAAAAACCTATTTCTAATTAGATTATAAAATCTATTCCAATCGCTTTCAAGCTCATCAATTGGCCTTTTTTCAATTCTTAGCCAAAAGTATTTAAAAAAATTCTTTATCCATATGTTTTCTGCTAAAGGAAAGAAATAGTTCGTTTTGTCGTACATATTACCCAGCTTGGATTGTACATGGGAAAAAATATTTTCTGAGAGAAGGCTCCAGATAATATTTTTGGATTCAATCGAAATAGAATTCACCTGAATACTATTCTCGACTTTTATTAATTTCTTTCTTTCAGAGAATAAATTTTTGATTTTCTTCATATTTTAAAAATTGCGTCTAACGACCAAGGCTTGACGACGTTGGCGATCCCTGAGTCTCGAAGAGGCGTAAGGGACAGGCGCGACCTTTTGCTTTGCAAAGGTCGTGACTGAAGCCAATGTGCCGAAGGCCAAGCGAGAGTGCGCAAGCATCTCGAAGCGCTGCGTCAGAGCCGATAGTTAGGCGTTCGTTCTGGCAAACACTACTGGAGTCCTTTACATTTATTTCGCTAACTGCTCAAATGTTTTTTGTACAGATGAATCACTGTCCATTGTCCTTCTTAAAAAAGACCGATGCTTCACGTGCAAGGTTTTCAAGTTGTCCAGCATAAATAGTAAGAGTAGCTGATAAGGTCCAGCTTTCCTCTTTACCAAAATCATCCATTAATTGCACCTGCAAGGATATGTGACCTAGCATGTCGGTCTTAGCTGACAAAACGCATTGACCCTCAAGAGATTCCCAAGAAAAATTTCCATTCCAACCATCCCAGTATTGTGCCATCTTTTGGAAAAAATTAAGGATCCCATAGCTATCCATATAAGTCGTGAAGGTGAGATGAGCTGAATAAAATGGTGATGTAATCTCAGCGGAAAGGTCCTCACCATTGAAGTCGTAAAAACGAAGTGATGCGGCGCTTATATCTGACTTTATCAAAAAATCCATAGTAAAAATTAGTCTGACCTTCGATAGATGTACAATTTAGTTTTGATGCCGGAAATTATCTGTAGGTCAACTTACTATAATCTCGTAAGAATAATTTTGCCAGAATGACGCCTAACGAACAAGGCTTGACGACGTTTCGCGAGTCCGCAAGGACTTGGCGCGAGACTTGCCCTGCAAGGCGAGTGACAAAGCGAAATGTGCCGAAGGCCAAGCGAGAGTGCGAAGCATCTCGAAGCGATGCGTCAGAGCCGATAGTTAGCCGACGTCGAGCACCTACTTACGAGGATTCGAACTATCTTTTAACCAAGTCGATAGATTGATTTCATCTATGCTTCCATCTGCAACTCGAAGCATAATCGATACGACTTCTTCTTCTGGCACTTCTATACTATACCCATTTAATCCGAGAAATACGTACGTTGTC
>NZ_NPEG01000029.1 GCF_002812045.1 Leptospira haakeii
AAATACGGAACCTCCTCCCCTAGACATAAAATTATCGAAATGGTAACGGAGCTTTTTAAAAATGCTGGGTTTCTCTTTCATGAGGAATGAAGAGTGAAGTAGTAATTATTTATTTCCAGCGGAAAAATGTCCTGCCTGGAAATTTATGGTGTCAGACTCCGTTTGAACAGTTGGCAAAATTAAATTGGAAATTGTAATTTCGGATTGTTCCGGTAACGTTCACAGTATTCGAAAAATTAGATTTGTTCCTGAGTTGTCCGGAAACGGTTCCTGTGAGCGGACCACTTCCTCCGTCTACACTCCCATCAGTATAAGTTTGTTCTAATTGGAAGTTATCGTCGAAGTTTTCGAATACATTAGAACTGGAATCCGTATATTCGAAAACAAGTCCTTCGCTCAGGACCATAGTGCCAAACTCTTTTGGGATTTCCATATATACGCTTTCGGAAGAATTCGAACGCCAGGTCTGAGGGAACGGTGAAATGACTCCGGACTGGTTATAATTAGGATGCTGCATGGAAACATTCGAATGTAGAAGGAAACTGACTGCATCCACTTCAATATTTAATTCACATTCGGGACAAGCAGCTGAATAAAATTGTGCATATGCTAGACAGAGAGGATTAAACCCGTCTGTACTGGTGTCCTTTTCTAAAAAATCTAATTTTAAAAGAGAACATTGTAAGCAGAATAAAAGGAAGAAGACCCAAAAGGGGAAAAGACGTTCAAAGGACCTCAGCAATTTGGAAACCATCATATTCCTCCTCACATAAACAAGTATAACGTCCTTTTATATTTTTCAGACAAAGTTTCTCGGAAAAAATGTAATAACTCGAAGTTTATTTTAAAAGAGGTCTGATCATATAGAATAGCCGTCACAGAATCCGATTTATAATCAATCTAAATCCGAATATTTATAGAATTAGATCTAAGATTTTGACCGACAGAATCCAAGGAATGTGAAATACTCGCTCGATTAGATTATGGCTCGCATCTCTTTCTTTTTTCTAGGTAGTTTATTATTTCTGTTCTCTTGTAATTCTCCCCAGGTAACCGCTTACCAGGAGCATAGCGATCACCATGAGTTTATCGGAAGTTGTTTAGATTTTTTAGCTGGAAGTGATTCTTTTGTTCCTTTGACGGACGCAGTCGCCTTGGATGAATTGCGACATTCTGCCGAGGAGCACGCATCTAATAGTGTAATCATCGGAGACTTGTATTACGATCTAAACCAGAAGGAAGGTAGGCATTTCTATCTGGAAAGTGACGATTCGATTGCATATTATCGCCCCCAAGCGGTTGTACTCGGAGGTTGGGAAATGATCCAGCATCTATGTGCTAGACATATCCGACATGAGATTGAAAGAGGATTTGCAAAGTCTTCTTCCATTTTGAAAAAAAATCCTGCCTCGATAAAAGAGGCGGAAATTCTCGCAGAAAAAAATTTGATCCTCTATCTGAAATTTGCAGAGGCTTCTAAAGGAAAACCGAGCCATATCAGAAATTTTCTTTTTATTCCTGTTTCCAGATTTCTGAAGAAGGGAGCGGGGATTTATTTTCCTTCCTGCAATCTGATGGATAAAATGAAGGATCCGATCCTCTACGGATTGCAGAGTGCGAAAAGAAATCCGGAAACTATGACTGCTTGGACTCAGATGATGTTGGCAGTTACGAACTTCTCCGCAACACATATGCAGGATTGTAAGGTAAGTGTTGAAAGTCCTTTAAAACTTTTACAGGTAGAAAAAACAGAATTAAGGGATGTGATCGAAGAGCCTCAAAGGAATAGATCCGCATCTAAAATAAAATTCGGATCGAAAGCCCGGAAATAATTCTATTTATTTAGCGGTATAGTCTTCGAAGATCTCTCTGAGGCTATCTTCCATTTCTCGAATATACCGTAGATCTTTGGTCATTCTCCAAAGAGTAATGGAACCATGATACGCCATTAATACTCTTCTGGAAACATATTGTATATCCATCGTTCTCGAAAATTGTCCCGAAGCAACTGCACGACTCAGATAATCTCGGATCATCTTAGTCCATTTTTCAGCGATACCTTTTAGGAATTCAGTATATTCAGGATCCGCGTCCATAACTTGATTTGCAAAACCTGCAAATGGATCCCCGAAAAATTCATGATGACGGATCTGTCTTTCCTTCAAGATCACCCAAGCTCTTAAAAATTCTTGAACCTCCGGATATCTCTCCATAAGAGAGCCAAGATCAGAAAGAGTTCTTTCTTCCTGACGAGCGAGGTAGGCGATCCCTAATTCTTTTTTAGAAGGAAAATGATCGTAAAGACTAGCAGCTACCGAACCGGATTCTTGGATAATCTGTCTCATTCCGGTATTGGAGAATCCCTGTTTGTAGAAAAGATCTGTTGCAGTATCTAGAATTCTTTCTCGGACACTTGCCCCGGAATCTCTTTTTTTTCTCTGAGCGGTCATGTGCTTAAATACGTTATTTTTTCAGTATTGCCCTAAAAACCTCGTTTCGTCAATAGAATTTGGGTTTAGCGTATAAAAAACCAGAACGAACGTTCTGTATTTTTTTATTGCCCCGATTTCCTAGGGGTCTAAGCTAGTGTCAGGACGGTTCAAAATGTCTGTTACGGAAAAAGAACAAGTCAGAACCAGATTTTCGGATCTAGATACGCAAAGACATACCACTAGCAGGACATATGAAGACTCCTGTCTAGGTGATAGATATCGTATCTTAGAAGAAGCGGGATATTCTTGGAAAAGAATGATCGAAGAATCAGTTCGATTACAAACCGTCGGGGCAGACATACGTTTTCTTGCCCAACAAATGGAAAACACTGAGTTATCCATACGCACTAGTTATCGTTCCGGGCAAGACGGCCTGTTAACCTTCTCCCAAGAAGTTTTGGATCCAAACGGAAAAGTCGCAGCGGAGATCAGAACATTAGCAAGAACGGAGAAGGACGGAAAACCTTTCCAGCTTATCGCTGCCCAAGATCCTTCTGAAGAATTAATCTCTTCATTTGAATCTATACCTTCTTTTTCAGGATCTTGCGGGCGCACACTTGCGGAGAGGGATCTATTCTACTGCGAAAGAAATCCATTCGGTGACTATAATCCTTCTCATTATTGGAGATTATTGGAAGAAGGTCGCTGGAATTTCACTGCAGAATGTGGGCTGAGCCTAGAAGATCTGGTAGCAATGGACACCACACTTTTCTATATGGGTGGAAAGATTCGTTATCGTAAGCCTCTTGCTGCAGGCAGGAGAGCTAAAATACAAACCTGGATTCATAGTTTTGATAAAATTTGGAGCCGTATGAGACAAGAAGTCAGCGACTCCGAAACTGGAGAAATTTTAGCGGAATCCATGGATGATCTACTCGTAGTATCCGTAAGCAAGTCCAGACCTAAAAAACCTGGAGAAGATTTGCTGAAAGTATTCGCAAGGGTCACCGAGTTTCCTGAGGGAGCCTCCAAATGAAATATTATCTTATTCTAATGAACGTACCAAATAAAAGGTCTGGAGAAAGACAATGAAACTCGATCAAAAATTGGCGATTTGTACGCCAAGAAGAACTCCCTTCGCTCAAATTGCGAAAGCTTTAGGACCCTATCCTGGCCATCACCTAGGTCGTATAGTGGCTGAAGACATTATTGCAAAGAGTGGAGTTAAAAAAGATCAAATCGACGGAATCGTAGTTGGAGAAGGTTTCTCTAACGCTCCGAACTCCGCGAGAGTGATCGCTAACCTAATCGGACTCAGAGACGAAGTTCCTTCGATCACTGTATCTAATAACTGTGTATCCGGAATCGAAGCTCTTTCTGAAGCAGCTCGCCGTATCATTCTTGGAGAAGGTGAACTTTTCCTAGTAATCGGAGAAGAGTCCCAAACTTCTATGCCTTTCGTTGTGAAAAACGCAAGATTGAACAAGAAAGCAGGATCTTTGGATAAACTGAAAAAACTTCTTCCTGACAATCTTCCAGAAGGTGTTGAACTTAGAGACACTCTTGAAGACGGACTTGGCGACGGAGAAACTTCTTACGGAATGCAAGTAACTGCTGAGATCCTTGCTCAGAACTACGAACTTTCTCGTGAGATTACTGACAAATTAGCTTTCGAATCTTTCAAAAGAGCATTAGAAGCTTCTAAAGCAGGGAAATACACTCCATTCATTATCCCAATGAAAGACGAAGACGGAACTGAACTTACTATCGATGAGGCAGTTGGACTTCGTGAAGGACTTGTTGAAAACCCAAGCCGTATGGGAAGAGCAATGCTTCTTTTTGAAAACCCACAAATGAAATTTGATGAGTTCAAAACCAAGTATTCCAAATATCTTAAAAAATCTCACGGACCAACCGTTTCTATCTTTAACGCGAGCCCTCGTTCTGATGGAGCAGCTGGTGTTATTTTAACTACTGTTGAAAAAGCAAAAGCACTTGGATTAAAAATCGAAGCAGTTCTTTCCGGATGGAAAATGTACGGTGTAGATCCTAACTTGATGGGAATCGGACAAGCTTACGCTACCGAAGCACTTCTTAAAGACACCGGAGTTAAGATCGAAGATGTAGACTACGTTGAGATCCACGAAGCATTCGCAGCGACTGCAGTTGCAGCTCTTGTTCAAATCGAAAAAGATACCGGTTGGAAATGGGAGCAAAAATTCGACGAGAAGAAGATCAACCCTAACGGTGGATCTATCGCGATCGGTCACCCATTCGGAGCTACTGGTATCCGTTTGGTGAGCAACGCGATCATGGACCTTCAAGACGACCCTAAAGCTAAAAAAGTAGTTCTTACTGCTTGTGCTCACGGTGGAATTGCAGGAGCAATGCTCATCGAAAGATTCGAAGGTTAATTCTTAATATCTTGAATTGAATGAAACCCTGGAGAAGGAAACTTCTTCGGGGTTTTTTTATACATTCTTCATAATCTCTTTTTTTATTTTCTTATTTATATACTTAAATATTTTATATAAGCGTTCTTTGAATTTTTGCTTTCAATATTCCTGTTTTTGTGGTCTAAATAGTGTATATGCACCAATAGAAAATTTTCGAAATCTAATCGGGAGAAAAACGATGAAGCTCGAAACTAAACTTGCAATTTGCACACCTTTGAGAACTCCATTCGCACAGATCGCAAAAGGATTGGGGGCTTATCCGGCTCATCATTTAGGAAAGATCGTAGCGGAGAGTATTATCCAAAAAAGTGGGATCAAAAAAGAAGATATAGATGGAATCATAGTAGGAGAGGGTTTCCCAAGTTCTCCGAATCCTGCTAGAGTAATCGCAAATCTGATAGGGCTACGGGATGAGATCCCTTCTATCACACTTTCCAATAACTGCGTATCTGGATTGGAGGCAGTTTCAGAAGCAGCAAGAAGGATTATATTGGGAGAAGGAGAAGTATTCCTTGTAATCGGAGAAGAGTCCCAGACCGACATGCCTTTTATAGTAAAAAATGCTCGCCTGAACAAGAAAACCGGATCATTAGATAAATTGAATAAACTTCTGCCCGATAATCTTCCTGAAGGAGTGGAGCTTAGAGATACTCTGGAAGACGGTTTGGATGATGGTGAGAATTCCTACGGAATGCAGGTGACTGCGGAAATTCTCGCTCAGAATTATGAATTATCTCGAGAGATCACTGATAAAGTTGCATTTGAGTCTTTTAAACGTACTTACGAAGCTTCTATGTCGGGAAAATACGAACCATTTATCATTCCTGTAAAAGATCAGGAAGGAAACATGCTGAAAATTGACGAGGCAGTAGAGCTTAGAAAAGGTCTCGTCGAAAATCCAAGTCGTATGGGAAGAGCAATGCTTCTATTTGACAACCCTCAAAGTAAGTTCGAAGATTTTAAGAAAAAATACGGCAAAGATCTGAAGAAAACTCATGGGCCAACAGTTTCTATTTTCAACGCAAGCCCTCGTTCTGATGGAGCCGCAGGAGTTATCATTACTACTGTGGAAAAAGCGAAAGCCTTAGGATTAAAGATAGAAGGACTACTTTCCGGATGGAGAATGAAAGGAGTTCATCCGAATCTGATGGGACTTGGACAAGCAGTTGCCACAGAAGGATTGTTGGAAGACCTACATTTAAAATTGGAAGACATGGATTACGTTGAGATCCATGAAGCCTATGCATCTACCGCAGTTGCAGCTATGGAACAGTTAAGAATGGACACCGGTTGGGATTGGGAGAAAAAATTCGATGAGAAAAAGATCAATCCAAATGGAGGATCTATCGCGATCGGTCACCCATTTGGAGCCACAGGAGTTCGTTTGGTGAATAATGCGATCATGGATTTACAAGAAGATCCTAAAGCAAATAAAGTCCTACTCACCGCATGTGCTCACGGAGGAATTGCCGGTTCCATGTTGATCGAAAGATATAAAGATTAATTCCAATTCTAAAACCCCGAAGGAGAGAATCTTTCGGGGTTTTTATTATCAACTTTTAACTTACTCTTTCTAAAGAAGGTTGGTCCAAAATGGATCTTCTGTTTTTCAATATGAATAGTCCGAATACCAATGCAGTCACGAACATAAGAAGGCTATAAGTGATAGGAACAACAGTCATTGTTGGGACTTGCAAAATAGTTCCAGTGACTAAAAGTGCTGTAGTCCCATTTTGTATACCTAACTCGAAAGCGATCGTAACAGCTTGTGTTCTACTTAAACGTAAAAGTAGCCCGAGTAAAAATCCAAGGCTAATGCAGATACAATTCATAGTAAGAGCTGCGGCTCCACTCTGAGCAAAAAATCCCCACATCTTCTCCCAGTTCTGGCGTACAAGACCTGCTATGATCGCGAATAGAATGATCATCGAAAAAACTTTTACAGGTTTTTCGCAACCTTCAGCGAATTTCGGGGAATAATTTTTGACAGCCATTCCGATCCCTACAGGAAGAACAGTGATGATAAAAAGTTGTAGGATTGTTTTCAAAATAGGAAGATCTATCGTTTTCCCTTCTCCCATAAAATATACCATTGAATAGTAAGTTAGAAACGGAAGGGTAAAAGGTTTAATCACACTAATTAAAGCAGTTAACGTTACGGATAATGCTACATCTCCTTTAAACAAATACGAATACATATTTGAAGTTGGACCGGAAGGGCAACAAGACAATACCATTAATCCGACTGCCAATAATGGTTCCAAATGGAACATGGTAGCTACCATAAATCCCAAAAACGGTAATAGTAAAAGTTGGGCTAATAGGCCGACCAATACAGCTTTAGGAAATAGGGCCACTCTCTCAAAATCCTTAATTGTTAGAGATAGCCCCATCCCGAACATGATTATAAAAAGTGAGATCGGGAGAACTATCTCCAGTAAAAATCCACTTTGCATTTTTTTCTCCTTATTGTTTTTAATTTATTTCTTTTGATACGAACTTTGTAGGTTGTCCGTTTGTTCTAA
>NZ_NPEG01000003.1 GCF_002812045.1 Leptospira haakeii
CTCTGGGCGGTTTACACGATTATGCCGTGACAAACAGGCTTATCAATTCAGCGCTCATCATGCCTTTTACCTTCCAAAGTATAATCGAAAATTCCTTCGTACAGATCTTCTTTGTTCTTAAATTTTAGATAGAGAAGTGGACGGGACAAATTGGCCTGTTTGGCAATATCATCCATGGAAGTTTTAGAATACCCGAATTGAAGAAAACAATATAAGGCGGCGTCTAAAATTTCCTTTTTTCTTTCCTCGTCTACTATAGATATCTTTCGGGTCATAAGATTATTTGACAAATTTATAAAAAAATGTCAACTTTATCCGGATTCCCAGGTCTGAAAAATTGACAAGTTAGACTTAAATTGTCAAAATGTAAGGATTATATTCTTCCGGTCTCCGGGAGATCTATTCTGAGTAAGGAAATAGTAAAAAATGAAGAAGGTACACAGTTCTCGAAAATGGCTCTTCCCAGTCCTGGTCTTAGTTCTTGGAACGTCATTTTTTTATACCTGCCAGGCAATGGGTAAAAAGGCAGAAGGAGAAAGACTGATCAAGATGCAAGAATCTCCACAATGGAAGGATGGACAATTCGTAAATCCTCAACCTCTGATCAATGATTTCTGGATGGCATTAGGTAGTATGTTCCGACAAAGTGAGGATGTAAATCCCAAAGATCCTGTCCCGGTAGTTTTTGTAGAAAAATCAAGATTTTCTAAATTACCTGACTCGGGCTTAAGAGTTACTTGGTTTGGACATTCTTCTTCTTTGATAGAGTTGGATGGAGTTAGGGTTTTGACTGATCCTGTTTGGTCTGATAGAACTTCTCCTTCTCCCTGGATCGGTCCTAAAAGATGGTATCCACCTTTAGTTTCTTTGGAAGATCTTCCTGAAATAGACGTAGTATTAATTTCTCATGATCATTATGATCATATGGATCTCGGAACTATTTCTAAACTCAAAAATAGAAACCTATTATTCGTAGTTCCACTCGGTTTGGGGGCGAACCTTTCTTACTGGGGAGTTCCTACCGAAAAGATAGTGGAGTTAGATTGGTGGGAAACTAAGAAGATCAAAAATCTTGAAATAGTAAGCACTCCTGCAAGACATGCATCCGGAAGATATCTTTTAGATAATGATAAAAAACTTTGGTCCAGTTATGCACTTCTTGGAACTAAACATAAGGTTTATTTTTCGGGAGATACAGGTTTATTCCCTAAGATGAAAGAGATCGGAGAAAAATATGGACCTTTCGATCTAACGATGATAGAAACAGGGCAATATAACCAAGCTTGGCCAGATTGGCATATTGGGCCGGAACAAGCAGTGATCGCTCATACTCAACTGAAAGGAAAAGTCCTTCTTCCTATTCACTGGGGATTGTTTGCACTTGCTTCTCATGGATGGACAGAGCCTATAGAAAGAGTTTTAGAAAAATCTAAAGAACTTGGGGTTACGGTGATCACTCCTAAACCTGGAGAAAGTGCCGAGCCTGGTTTAAAAAAAGATTATATTGCTTGGTGGCCTAAACTTCCTTATAATTCCGCCAAAGAAGATCCAATCTTATCCAGTCAATTGGAAGAAAATACTGCGAGTGCGAGGTAATCAAATGAAATTAAGAGTAATTATCACAGGCTCCACAGGAATGGTGGGAGAAGGTGTTTTGTTAGAATGTTTGGAAGATCCGAATGTGGAAAAAATACTTCTGCTGAATAGGAAGCCGTATGGAATTTCTCATCCTAAAGTGGAGGAAGTCCTACATTCCGATTTTTCGGATATTTCCGCAATTAAAGACAAATTGAAAGGATATAATGCCTGCTTTTTCTGCTCGGGAGTTTCTTCCATAGGATTGAATGAAGAAGAATTTTTTAAACTGACTCATACATTGACACTGCATGTAGCAAGCACCTTGGCTTCTCTAAATCCTAATATGAGTTTTTCTTATATTTCAGGAGCCGGAACTGATAGCACTGAAAAAGGAAAAACAATGTGGGCGAGAGTAAAAGGAAAGACCGAAAATGATCTAATAAAACTTCCTTTTGCAAAGGTGTATAATTTCCGGCCAGGTTATATGCACCCAACTCCTGGTGCAAAGAATACTTTGTCTGCTTATAAATATATTGGTTGGAGTTTTCCGATCTTAAGAACAATTTTCCCAAAACGAGTTTCTACTTTGAAACAACTTGCGGTTGCGATGATACGTGCGAGTGAAAATGGTTTTAATAAGAATACTGTAGAAGTGGAAGATATTTTGGAATTATCCAAGGTTTAAAATAAATACAGTAAATAGGGATATATTTTCGGATCTTTTTCAGAACATATCCTCGTATAATTTTGATTGAGTAAGAATCGGGCATTTAGATTTAATGAAGACTCGATCTAATATACCTTAGGTTTCTGGATTTATGGAAAGTGAAGCACGAATGAAAAAAGTTTTGGATAATATGCCTATCCTCTTCTTTTCCTTGGATGAGAACTTTAAGCCTCTATCCTGGAATTACGAATGCGAAAGAGTTTTAGGATTTTCTTTGGAAGAAATTCTAAATGATAAAAACTTCTCCTTTAAAAATCTGATCCAAGTAAAAGGAGAAGGGGAATCTTCTGGTTTTAATCCTGAACTTTTAAACTCTGAATTTAAAAATTGGGAGTTGGACCTAATTTCTAAGGAAGGGAAATCAAAGTTAGTCTCCCTCTCCAATATCTCATCAGAATTCCCGTTGTTTGGTTCCACGAATTGGTTCGTAGGCGTGGACATTACCAGGACCAAGGAGATCGAAAGGGAATTAACAAGTTCATTAAAAGAACTTTCTGATTTTCAAACAGCGCTTAATGCGGTTTCCATTGTAGCGATCACGGATCGAGCCGGGACGATCATTTATGTGAATCAGAACTTTTGCGATATAAGCGGTTATTCAAGAGACGAACTTTTAGGCCATAACCATCGCATTATCAACTCGGGCTATCACCCTAAGGAATTTTTTGTAGATCTTTGGAAAACGATCGCAAAAGGAAAAATTTGGAAGGGTGAGATTAAGAATAAGGCAAAAGACGGAAGATATTATTGGGTGGATACAACCATTTCTCCTATCTTAGACGATAATGGAAAACCATACCAATATCTTGCTATTCGTAATGATATCACGGAAAGAAAGGAGACCGAAGAGAAGGCAAGACATGCAGAGAATAATCTGAAAATCCTGCAAGATAGGATGAGCCCTCACTTCCTTTTTAATACATTGAGTATTATCCATTCCTATCTACAGACAAATCCCGGACTCGCGGATTCCGCTATTTTGATGCTTGCCGATAATTATAGATTTCTAATGGACCAAGCAAACCAACAACTTGTTCCTTTCGATATAGAATGGGAATTTATGGAAAATTATTTACAACTTCTAAAACTCAGATTTTCGGACTTCTTGGAAGTGGAATCCGAAAAGTTGGGAAACTTTAAACAATGTCAGATCCCTCCTTTGACCCTGCAACCTCTGGTTGAAAATTCTTATATTCATGGATTAAGAGATAGAAAAGGAAAAGGAAAAATCAGCGTAAAGGCTTCTATCCAAGATGGAAAAACTTTGGTGACCATCCGAGATAATGGAAAGGGCCTAAGTGATGCAAATATTCATTCCAGAAGTATTGCGAACATCTCTGAACGTCTGAAATTTTATCTTTACGATTCGGAAGTAAAAATTGAAAATCATCCTGAGGGTGGCGCGATCGTAACGATCGGTTTTAAATCCGCGAAAAATTAATAAAGTATGGCAGAATGGAAAACACTAATTGTAGAGGATGAGGCGCCTACCAGGGAACTACTCGTAAATTATTGTTTAGCAAGACCTGAATTAAAATTAGTAAAAGTCGCAAAAGACGGCGAAGAGGCCCTCGAATATCTGCAGAACGAAGAGTTCCATCTTGCATTTTTAGACATCAATCTTCCTATTCTTTCCGGTTTGGATATTTTAGAAAGATTAGAGAATCCTCCTTATATCATTTTTATTACTGCCTTAAGAGACAAGGCTATCGAAGCATTTGAATTTGGCGTAATAGATTATTTGCTCAAACCATTTTCTAAAGAAAGATTTTTTAAGGCTGTAGATCGCGCCTTGGAAATTTTGGGTAATGAGGCGGACAAACCTTCCAAGAACGTTTTTAACGAGCATGGGCTTTTTATCCTAGAAAAGGAAAATCATTTTCTTATCCCGTATGGAGAGATCATCTATATTTCTTCCAGAGATAATTTTAGTGTGGTCCATACGGAAAAAAGACAGTATGTAACTTATAAATCCTTAAAAAGTCTGGAGCAAAAACTTCCTCCTGGCAAGTTTTTAAGAATATATAAACAATACATAATTAACTTGGAAAAGTTATCTCATTTACAAAGTGATAATATGGGAAATTACTCCGTTCATTTAAAGGATGAAGACGAAACACAACTTCCTGTCGGAAGAAAATATATCTCTAAGATCAAAGAACTTCTCTAATTTTCTCCCTGTAATTTTGCCGTTTAAGAACGGATTTCCCCGTATTCCATTCCAACCATTGACTTAAGAAAGAAATCCATATATCTTCTCTCTTTCCGGCTAACCAGGAAGAATCGGGCCAAAAGAGGAAGTATAAAGTGGAAAACGAGAAAGAGGATCGTCTCGCTAGTTTACAATTTTTAGGTGGAGTAGGGACTGTTACAGGTTCAAAATATCTAGTAAAAGTTTTCGGCAAAACGATCTTGATAGACTGCGGACTTTTTCAAGGAGAGAAAAAGTTAAGACTTCTGAATTGGGACTCCGACCAATTTTTCCCTGCCGAAATAGATCATATTCTTCTTACCCATGGTCATTTGGACCATTGCGGGTATTTACCGAGGGTCGTTAAAAAAGGATTTAGGGGCAAAATATTCGGTACTAAGCCAACATTAGATGTATCTAATATAGTTCTCAAAGACAGCGCAAAATTGCAAGAAGAAGACGCAGAACTTGCAAATTCGGGCGGATATTCAAAACATAAACCCGCTCTTCCTTTATACGATAGTGATGATGCAGAAAAGACGATCAAACTATTTCATGCAGTAGAGATTGGAGAATGGTTCGATTTGGAACCAAATATAAAGTTTCGTTTCAGATATAACGGTCATATTTTAGGAGCTAGCTTTATAGAATTGAAGATCGGAGATAAAACCCTAATTTTTTCCGGGGACATTGGAAGGGATGAAGATCCTCTTTTATTTCCTCCGGAAAGGCCGGAAGAAGGTGATATTATTCTAATAGAGTCCACTTACGGAAATCGAATACATAGAGGAAATCCGATCAAACGTTTGGCTCAGTTAATCCATGAATTCTCTACTTCTAAAGGTACTATAGTCATTCCATGTTTTGCAGTAGAGAGAATACAAGCAGTCATGTATTTGATCTGGAAATTGATGAAAGAGGGAGAAATACCGAATATTCCGGTTTATATGGATTCTCCTATGGGTTCAAAAGTTTTAGATTTATTTAATATTTATGGAAGTGAATGGCATAAATTAAAAGAAGATGAATTGGCCGAACTTAAAGAGGATATATTCTGCATTACTGAATCTTCTGAGACTAAAAAAATCGCAAACAAAAAAGGTCCTAAAATTGTGATCGCAGGGAGTGGAATGGCAACAGGAGGCAGAGTGCTTTCCTATTTGGAACATTCTTTAGGGGATTCTAACTCTTTAGTATTATTCGTAGGTTACCAAGCAAGAGAAACCAGAGGTAATAAGCTACTCAGAGGAGATACCGAGATCAAGATCCGTGGCAAATATCATGAAGTAAGATGCGATGTTCAGAATATCGACGGCTTATCTGCTCACGCGGACCAAACAGAACTCATTCAATGGTTATCCAAGATCAAAACTTCACCCAAACAAGTATTCATTGTGCATGGAGAAGAAGATGCGAGTAGGATCTTAGGAAATCGGATTCGCAAAGAATACGGCTGGGAAACAAGGATCCCTGACAGGGGAGAAGTTTTCGAATTCGAGGTGTAATCTGTTATTTGGGGGCCAGAAATTTTCACCCTGGAAATCCGCAGGAAACCATCCCAATCGGTAGGATCTCCCACCGGCCCTTGACCTTTGATTTATTCTCAAGTATGGTAAGAACATCGAGATATATAAGGGACTTAAACATGACCAGCGCAGTAAAAATCGAAACTGAAACAAACCGAGTTTTACCAAGAGAAATTTTTCCGAAAGAAAACCTTCTCCACCACCATGAACTTAATTTCACCCGCAGGAAAATTTCCAAAGGTGAGGTATTATTCTCCCAAGGAGAGCAGGCCAACGGATTTTATATAGTCGAGACCGGCTCCATCCGATCTTATAGAACTTCAGGTTCCGGGGAAAAACAGCATACATTCAAAATTTATCATCCGGGTAACTGGGTAGGGATCAGAGATGCGGCTATCGGTGGAAATTATCTACACCATGCAGTTGCACTTGTTGAATCAACAGTTCTATTTGTCGAGGAAGAAGAACTTCGCAGACTTCTAAACTCTGATTCGGAATTCCAAAACTCAGTATTCAGACAAGTTACTATCGAAGCCGTGGAATCAGAGAATAAGATCTATTCTTTGGGAACTCGTCAGGTCCACGCAAAACTTTCAGAATTTTTATTACAATTATCAGAATCCCAAGACTCGGAAGAAGATCTTCCATTCACTCGTGAGATCATGGCATCAATGATCGGTGTGACTACTGAGACCTTGGTTCGTGCCTTGGCTGATTTTAAAAGCAGAGGTTGGGTGGAAATAGACAAAAGAAAAATAGTGATTAAAAATGAAGAGGCTCTTCTTCGTTTGCTGGATTAAACATCCGAACCATTTCTAAATTGAAAATTACAGTTTTATAAAATGGTCCGGTATGATTTTCAAACCACTCTCAACTTTCAAGTAAATCGCGTCCAACTAAAGGGAGAACTTTTTATTCCAAGCCGGGCCGCTTTTTTAGCGGTCTTGGTTTTGGATGAGAAGGACGACAAATTCGCGGATCGATTTTCTAAGATGAGAAATTTTCTGAATGAAAGGGGAGTGGCCACTCTTTTTCTAAAAGGTCTATTGACCCATGAAGAAAGAGAGATCCACGCAAATCGTTCCGATACAAATCTACTATCCGATCGTCTTTTGGAGATCACTAAACAAATCAAAAATATAGAAGGTGCAGATTCTTTAAAAATTTCTTATATAGGTTCTTCTGCAATTGCAGGTAGAATGTTCCGGGCAGCTGGAAGTTCGGATTCTCCGGTCGAAAGCCTGATACTCATAGGAAATGGCCTCCAGGAATATAATGGCAAGTTTTTAAACGTTTCCGTGTTGAACATTTTAGGAGAGCTTGATTTTACGGGAAGAATAGTGAATCGCTCGATTCTTTCTAAGATAGAAAGTACGGTTAAAAAAGTCTATTTCGTGCCTGGCTCTCCCAGCCATTTTGAAGATAATACCAAATGGTTTATGGTATCAGAAGCAATCCAAAGATGGTATCTATTCCCTGAAAAAAGATCTTTGGAATTCTCCGAATTTTAAGATTTAATGATGGTGGTGATGATGGCCACCTTCTTCCATTTTCACTCCAGGCTCAGAATGGTTATGAGTATGATTCATTCTGAATAACATTAAGGAAATTGAAAGAAGAATGATCGCAAAACCTGCGAGTTTTAGTTTATCTTTTCCGAATTTTGTTAAGATCATCCTAAATCCTAATCCAAAGCCGAAAAGTAAAGGGAAAGTCCCTAAAAAGAAGAAGAACATACTTAGGGCTCCGAACGCAGGGGATCCTGTTGCAAATGCCATCACGAATGCCGGATACAATATCCCACAAGGTAAAAATCCGGTGATCATCCCGAACATGAATCCGATCGCTAAATGAGACCTTGGACCCTTATTTTCTCTGGATCTTAAAAGTTTAGATCCTACCTTCGCAAATACTTTGGAGAAAAATCTATTTTGGGTCCAATCTTTTTGGAATAAAATAGAAAGCCCAAAGAGTAGAATAAAGGCTGCACCGAACCATGCCGCAAATTCTTGAGCAGGAAGTAATAAGGAAAGGCTTTGGTTTGTAACCTTTCCCAAAAATCCAAAACCTAAACCTATGGAAGTATAGGAGACCAATCTTCCTAGATTATATAAAGTTTGTAATAGAACCGGGCTTGTTTTTTTATCAGAAGCGGAGATTGAAAGATTTAAACTTCCTGCCAAGGGACCACACATTCCTAAACAATGAAAAGAACCTGTCAGGCCGTTTAAAAAGGATCCGAATAATATCGCAGATATCAGTTCCATAATTAACTCCTAATTCGATTTGTCCTGTTTATCTTCTTCGAATAATATTCTGTATTTGGGACCTTCGATATCTTCGTACTGTCCCGACTTGAGATTAAGTAGGAATACGTAAAATGCTCCGAAAGAGATCATGAGTGCGATCGGAATTGTTAGATACAAAGCGTTCATGTAAATACCCTATGTTTTAAAGAAATTGAATTTAATACTACTGTCAATGAGCTCAATGTCATAAAGCCTGCGCAGATCACTGGAAGCATCAATCCTCCTGCAGCGAGAGGGATCATTATGGAATTATAAACTAAAGAAAGGCATATATTCTGTAAAATGACCCTTCTTGTTTTTCTGGCAATCAATACCGATCTCGGAAGTGAATCCAATCTATCTTTCACTAGAATTATATCCGATTTATCCAAAGAAAGATCGGAACCCATCCCCATGGAAATTCCCAAATCTGCCTGAGCTATACACGCGGAATCGTTAATCCCATCTCCCAACATTAGAACCACTTCGCTGGAAGATTGTGCTTCTATGATCCTTTCTTTTTTTTGGATAGGAGTTAGATTTGCTTTGAAGTTTTGGATTCCGAGTTCTTTGGAAAGAGTTTCCACCTTGGCTGGAATGTCTCCGGATAGAATTTCCATATTAGAAAAAAATGATCTTAATTCTTGAATGGAGCCTTTTGCTTCCGGTCTGGCCTTATCTCTAAATTCCCAGGCAACTAAAGGAATACCATTTTCAGATAAGTGAACCCATCCGTCGTTCTCAGGTTTATTTTCCCAAACAAAGTTCTTTTTACCTATCCGATAAGTTTTGCCGGCGAATTTTGCCTCCATTCCTTCTCCTGGAATTTCTTTGTAGGAATTCCAACCCGTGAGATTGGCCGACGAATTATCAGTGATAGTGTCCTTAGATATTTCCTCTAAGAACTCAGGTGTTTCGTTTGCAAATGTTTCTATAATCGATTTTGCGATAGGGTGAGAAGAATTGGATTCTAATCTGATTGCGATTTCCCTGAATTTAGCAGGATTTTCTTCTAATGCAAAGTATTTCTCGGCGTTTAATTCTAATTTGCCTGTAGTCAATGTCCCAGTTTTATCAAAGAAAATACGATTTGCTTTCGCTAAAATTTCGACTGATTCCGGATTTTTGACAAGTACTCCTTCTTTGGATTGGAGTAGATGGCTGATCACGAGTGCCGCGGGGACACTTAAACCTAACGCGCAAGGGCAGGCTACGATCAATACGCTGATTGTATTTAAGATGGCATCTTCCGTAGAATGGAATTGAAACCAATAGATAAATGTTCCTACCGCAACAAATAGGACAACTTTAATGAATACCGCAGCCAGTTTGTCGGTACTTCTTTGTATTTTTGGTTTTGTTAATAAAGAATCTTCTAATATTCTTCCGATTTGTGCAAGCGAGCTTTCATTTGCATTTCCTTTAGCCTGGAATTTTACATCGGTGGAAAGCGAAACTGAGCCTGCTTTAATCTCTGCTCCTCTAGATTTTCGGATCGGTTTACTTTCTCCAGTCAAAACGGATTCGTCAAAAAATGCAGTTTCAGATTCTAAGATACCGTCTACAGGAGCCTTACTTCCCAAAGACAATCTGACTAAATCTCCTCTTTCGATGGAAGAAGCAGAATGTTTGGACCAGACTCCCTTTTTGGAAACTTCATATTCTTCAGGTAGAAGAGAGAGTAATTCTCCTATTTTGGCTCCTGCTTTGTAGCGGATCATTGCCTCGAAATATTTTCCAAGTAAAATGAAGAAGTAAATGGTGCAAACCGAGTCGAAATAAACTTCTCCATTGCCGGAGATGGTTACATAAATACTATAGAAGTAGGCAAGACTGACTCCTGCGAATAATAATGTGTCCATTCCGAGGAGTTTTCTTTTCCAGGATTCATAGGCTCCTTTCCAGAAAGGGTAACCTGAATAAAAATAAACTGGAGTGGCAAATATCCATGAGATATAATGGAATAAATTTTTAATATTGAATTCCATTCCTTCAAAATAGCCGGCGTATAAACTTGCGGAGAATAACATGATATTCCCCCAACAGAAGCCTGCGACTATCATTCGAATGCTCAGTTCTTGGAATGGTTTCTCCACTTTTGATTCAGCTTTCAGCGGAGAGTATAGTTTGGCTTTATAACCTAAACTTTCGATTGTTTTGATTATTTTTCCGAGCGTGATTTTGGAAAGGTCGAATCCTACTTTGAGTCTTCCCGTTCCAAAATTGATCCTCGCTTCTTTGACACCTTCCGTTTTTGTGAGAACGGTTTCGATCAACCATACACAAGCGGAACAATGTAGGTTGGTAACGGTTATATATACATTTGAATCCGGACCATTCTTCTTTTCTAAATATTCCGAATATACGGATTCGTTGTCCAATTCTTCGGAAGAGACTTTTTGGACTTCTCTGTCGATTGGTTCTAAAGATTGGGTTCCTCTGATTTGGTAAAATTGATCTAGTCCGTTTTCGAGTAATAAATGAGAGATCTCTGCACACCCGTTACAGCAATATTCTCTTTCGACCCCATGTTCCGTTCTGATTATAGATATCCCGTCAATTTCAGTATTACAATGAAAACATAATGTTTTGTTTTCTAATACTTTCAATGGATTACCTTAGCCGATACGGTTTTTTCCAAAGTTCCTTCCGGGATTTTGGCAGAAACTGAAACTCTCCATTCTCCTGGAAATGGAATAGAGAGTGTTCCTCGGTATTTTCCTGGAGATACTTCCTTTAAAGTAACAGTTGCATTAAATTTTTCAGTAGCTGTTTTGTCTAACTGGACTTGGATCTTTGCACCTTGGATCTTTTCTTGTCCATGTTTGAATTCCAACTGTAGTTCTTGTTTTCCTGATTGGAGTATATTCGGTTTTTGGATCCAATCCGCTTGGAATCCATAACCAGCCTCTATCAGTTTTCTCTGAGATAGAATAGATTGTTCGTATTTAAGCCCTTTTTCATAATAATTCGAGTCGATAGCCGGTGTATGTCCTGCTAATGCAAGTTTTACGGTGTAAAATGTAGCTGCAAATAATGCCAGAAATGCGATCTTGATTACCCAAAATGCTCTTTTTAAACTAACGTCCATGGACTATCCTCTCATCATTTGGTAATTTCCATCCGGCTATAGAAACCGGAAGTAAGAATGGAACTGTTTCGGATTTAGAATATTCAAAATCCTGAATATCCATCACTTTTAGCTTAATATCATGACTTCTTTTTTTGGCATCTTGTTCTGCTATTTTAAGTTCTATGAATAGTCTGTATCTTTCTTCGGAATTACCTTTTAGTTCTACTGTTGCTTCTTCTGTTCCACCGACGAGTATTCTTCTTTCTCCCTGAAGATCGGAAGTTTCTATTTCAAATTTTAGGGTTCTGTCTTTAGGAGTCAGGTTTTGCATTTGTACTTCATAGAAGTTACGAACAACTCCATCTTGCACTAACATAGGTTGAATGTTTCTGTCGGGGAGAACTGATAGATAGAGTGGGACCCTGTTGGATAATAAGATCCCTATAGCGGAGATTGTAAGCATTAATGAAAGTGCGTAGACGATTGTTCTTGAGCGGACCCAACGGATAGAAGATCCTTTTTCGGAGATTTGGTTTTCAGACCAATAACCGATCAGTGATTTTTTATTTTCTTTAGCCATTTGTTTTGTGCATGCATCCGAACATTTTCCGCATGCGATACACCAAGGATTGGCCCCTTCTCTGATATCTATTCCTGTCGGACATACTACTAAGCACATATTACATGCAGTGCAGTCCCCGATTTTTGTTTTTCCTTTTCTTCTGGGTTCTCCTCTTGTGTAATCATAAGTGATATTTACAGAATGATTGTCCATCATCACTGTTTGGAAACGTGCATAAGGGCATCCGTATTTGCAGAATTGTTCCCGTACGAATGCTATATCTGTATACATTGCGAGTGTAAAAAATCCTAAGAATAAAAACCATGTAGGGAAATCTACATTAGGATTTTTGAAATAAGAGATCATTTGGTATGGATCCGTGAAATATGAGATCCAAGCAAAAGATGCAGCAAAGCTGACTAAGATCCAGACTATATGAGTTAAGGCCACCAACGCTTGGTTTGCGTCTTGTTTTCCATATTTCGAATCTTGGATCCTTCTTCCTATCCAATCGAAAATGTCAGAGTAGATGGTTTGAGGGCAAGCCCATCCGCACCATACTCTACCTATCAGAGTTGTAAATAAGAAGAGGCAAAGTCCTGCTGCGATCAGGAATAGATGAAGGAAATATCCTTCCTGAGGAATAAAAATATGACCGAATAGAAAAAACTTTCTATCCGGTATATCCAATCGGATAACTTGAAATCCATCCCAGCGAATCCAAGGGGTTATAAAAAAGAGAAGAACTAAGAATACCTGGACGTAATTTCTGGCAGTCCTTATCTTTCCTTGCATTGGCCTCGAAATGATCATTGCTCCTCCTATGATTCTCTGGGACAGTTAACTTATTTGGAAGATTTTAGCTCCGGATTCCGGGAAGCTAACCAGGCAAGCACTTGGTAAACTTTTTCGGAACCTAATGAGTTCTCATGTGCAGGCATCGGTCCTCTGCCTAACTTGGTTCTTTCTACGGAGATTCCCTTCATTACGGTTGTATAAAGTTCTAGATCCGTATTTCCATGTATCCATTCTTTATCCATTAGATTCGGGCCTACTAAACCTTCTCCTGTTGGACCGTGGCAGGCTACACAATAGGTCTGGAATGTTTTCTGTCCTGCGTTGATTGCATCTTGGTTCCCTCTGAATGGATTGGATCCATCAGTGGACTTGACTGCAACGTTACGATTCGGAAATTCTTTCTCATAATCTTGGATCTGAGCAGCGTAATATTCGCTTGTTCCCCAGTTCGAAAATCCGTGGAAGTATACCGCGTAAATTCCAGCGAAAATAACACATCCTAAGAATACCCATTTCCACCATTCAGGAAGAGGATTATCTGCCTGTCTGATCCCGTCGAATTCCTTGTTTGGGTCACTCATCTTAATCCTCCTCCAGCATTCTGAATTTAGGTTTTTCCATTCTTTCCTTTCTGGAACTTCTATATACGTATAAGATAATCGTAAATATGGAAAGCACCAGGATAGGAAGCCTTAACGATTTATAAATTTGTAATGTATCTAGATCCATCTTGCACCTCACTGTAAACTTTTGGACAATTCGGCAGTATCTCTTCCCAACTTCAGAAGATAAGCGATTAGTGCATCTCCAGCTGTTTTACCTGCCAAAAGGGTAGAAGCAGAAGAGATATCTTCCTCTGTATAAGGAACTCCTACTTTTTGGAGTCCTCTCATATGGTCTGCGATCTTAGAAGCGTCTACGATGGAAGATTCTTCGAATAACCAAGGATACGCAGGCATGATAGAACCTTTAGCAGTATCTCTTGGATTGATCAAATGGGTCTTATGCCATTCCGCAGAAGGTTGGATCTGTGATTCGTGAGCTAGATCCGGTCCTGTTCGTTTGGATCCCCATAAGAAAGGGTGATCATAAACATATTCTCCTGCTTTGGAATATCCGTCTTTTCCGTAAGAATGTTGTGGGTCGAAACGATCAACTTCCCATTTGAAAGGACGTATCATCTGAGTATGACAGTTATTACATCCTTCTTTCTGGTAAACGTCTCTTCCCGCTAATTCTAATGCGTTATACGGTTTTACGTTCTGGATAGGTTCCGCCGTTTTTGTCAGGAAGAATGGAGGAACCAGTTCGAATAATCCTCCGATCAAGATAGCGATTGTGGTGTATAAGGTGAATTTAACTCCGTGTTTTTCCCACTGATCGGTAAAACCGGAGAACCAATCCAATAATTTGTCGAACCAATTCATACAACTTTCTCCTCTTTTGATCCGATCCTTAGATCGATTTCTTTGAATCCGGAGCCGGCGTTCAGGATAGTGCGAACAACATTATAGATCATGATGAGTAATCCGATCAGATATAGTCCACCTCCGATACCACGGAATAATCTATAAGGTTTCAGAGTTTCGGTGATCTGTACCCAGTTCGGGAATTTTAAGGCACCTGTTTCGTCTATCGCTCTCCACATCGAACCTTCACTGATACCCGATACCCACATGGATACGATATATAGTAAGATTCCTAGTGTCGCTACCCAGAAGTGAGTGTTAGCAAGTCTCTCGGAGAATAGGTTCGTATTCCATAACCTAGGTACCAGGTAATAGATGACTGCAAACGACATCATTCCCACCCAACCTAAGGTTCCACCATGAACGTGTCCTATGATCCAGTCGGTATTATGACCTAAACCGCTGACAGCTCTAATGGACAGAAGTGGACCTTCGAATGTGGACATACCGTAGAATGTAAGTCCTACGAGTAACATCTTCAAGGTAGCATCCGTTTTGATCTTTTCCTTTGCCTGTGTGAGAGTCAAAAAGCCATTCAGCATTCCACCCCAAGAAGGCATCCATAACATGATACTGAATACCATACCTGTTGTTTGTAACCAATCAGGAAGAGGTGAATAAAGTAGGTGGTGAGGACCTGCCCAAATATACAGAAAGATTAAACTCCAAAAGTGAATGATGGAGAGCCTATGACTGTAGATAGGTTGTTTGATATGTTTGGGAAGATAGTAGTACATTAGTCCCAAAAAAGGAGTAGTGAGAACGAAAGCAACGGCGTTGTGTCCATACCACCATTGGATGTTCGCATCATATACACCCGAGTAGACTGAATATGATTTGATCCAACTTACCGGAATAGAAAGGTTATTCACTATGAATAGGATAGGGATGGTGACCCAAGACGCGATATAGAACCAGATCGCGGCGTATAATTGTTTTTCTTCACGAGTAAAGATCGTTGCGAAATAATTGATTAGGAATATCACAAACCAGATCACGACCATAAGATCCAAAGGCCATTCCAATTCGGCGTATTCCTTGGATTGGTTTAAGCCTAAAGGTAAGGTGATGGCCGCTGCTAGGATCGTAAGGTTGTATAGAAATAAGTGTAAGTTCGAAAGCTTGTCGCTCCAAATCCTTACTCTACAAAGTCTTTGAACCGTGTGATAAGCTGTTGCGAATATGATACTCAATGCGAAACCGAAAATTGCCGCATTCGTATGTAAGGGTCTTAGCCTGCCGAAAGTGAAGTAAGGTCCGAAATTCAATTCAGGATATACCATTTGGAAAGCGATCCATACTCCTACAAGCATGGAAGCCACACCCCAAACCAATCCCGATATCAAAAATCCTTTGACGATCGTATCGTTATATTTTTGTTCTGAAGAACTCATTCTTGATCTCTCCGGTATTTTCCGTGAAGGATAATTCCACATTTAGATTGGAATGTCGAAACGCAAGGAATCCGACTTCTTCTTCCCTCAAAACGGTCTTGATAATTGTCAATTGGGGAATGGAGAGATAAACTCGATTGTCAATAAATTAGTGCTTAATAAAATCTTAATGTATTTCAGAATGTGTTTAAGCTTTCGATTTTGAGAATTAAAATCCTTTAAACCTTTCGAATGCTTCTCTTTCCAAGGATTCTCTGTGATTCGGGTGGGCAATTTCCGTAAGAAGTTTGGCTCTTTGTTTCAGGTTTTTGCCGTAAAGATCTGCAATGCCGTATTCTGTGATCACATAATGAACATGGGCTCTCGTAGTGGTTACGCTTGCCCCAGGTTGTAATATTGGAACAATTCGAGATTTTCCGTGAGAAGTGACGGAAGGAAGCGCAATAATCGGTTTTCCTCCTTCTGAAAGAGAAGCTCCTCGGATAAAATCCATTTGTCCTCCCACGCCGGAGTATTGCCTGGTTCCGATAGAATCCGCGCATACTTGGCCCGTTAGATCCACTTCGATTGCTGAATTGATTGCAGTTACTTTCGGGTTTTTGCGAATATTTGCAGTGTCATTTATATAACCGATATCTAAAAATACAACTTCCGGATTATCATCCACGAAATCATAAAGTTTTCTGGTCCCCATCACGAATCCAGTTACGATCTTTCCCGGGTGGATCTTTTTATTTTTACCGGTGATAATTCCTTTTTCTACCAAAGGAATTACGCCGTCAGAAAACATTTCCGTATGAATTCCAAGATCTTTATGATTTTTTAAACAAGATAGAACCGCATCGGGAATAGCACCGATCCCCATTTGGAGAGTTGCGGAATCTTCTACGAGACCTGCAATATATTCTCCAATCTTAGTTTCTATTTGATCGGGTTCAGTATGTTTTGCTTCTAATAATGGAATATTACCTTCTACTAATTTATGGATTTTGTTTATATGAATGATCCCGTCTCCGTGAGTTCTGGGCATGAAACGATTCACCTGGGCGATTACAATGTTTGCGGAATCTACTGCGGCTTTGCTCGTATCTACGGAAACTCCTAAAGAACAAAACCCATGTTTATCAGGAGGAGAAACAGTGATTAGAGCCACATCTAATGGGAGTATTTTTTTTCTGAATAAGGAAGGGCATTCACTTAAGAAAATAGGAAGATAATCCGCTCTACCTTCTTTTACTGCTTCTCTCATGTTTGCACCTACAAACAGTGCGTTAGTATGAAAAGAAGTCTCCATTCCATTTTGTGCATATGGAACTTCTCCTTCCGTATGAATATGGACGATCTCAATATTTTGTAATTCGGAGGCTCTCGCACTCAATGCTTCTATTAAAAGTTTTGGAGCTGCGTATACGCTATGTATGAAGACTCTTTGGTCGTTTTTGATCTCTGAAACTGCTTCTTTAGGGGAAACAAAATGTAAATCCATATCGGAATAATTTTTCAATTTTTACCGAGTAGAAGTCAAGGGACAAAATTCGGGAGAATGTATTGATATTTCTTAGTTTTTGCCTTTAAAAAGAATATAAGAAGAAGGTTCGCTGGATCCAAAAAAGATCCCTAGAATAAGGGAGAATTTTGCTCCTTCTATTTCTTGCCCGAATAGTCTTTTGGAATATTAAAAAGGTTTATAAATCCGGAATGGTCTGAAGAATCAGTGTAGATGGTTTCCATTTTCTCTCAAAAATTCCGAGGAGTTTTACTGATCTTATTACTAGTTTTCAGTTTGGGATGTAAGTCAGAATCTTCTTCTAAGAAAAAACCGAGAGTAGAAAATGGAATATTAGACCTAAGCAAAGATTGGGACTTTGGAAAGGAAGAACCGCTAAGTATAGAAGGTGACTGGGCATTTTATTGGTCCCAATTATTTTCAGAGATCAAAAGTCCTTTAAGGGTCGATCTGGATCCTTCTCGAAAATCGGAATGGCAGATCAAATTCGGAGATGTTCCGAACGTTTGGAATGAATATAAGGACCAAAAGTATCCCGGTTTCGGATATGCAACTTATAAGATACTCGTTCGTTTAGAAAAACCGGAAACCGATATGGCGATCAAGATGTTGGAAGCCTCCACATCTTATACACTTTATGTAAATGGAAAGAAGGTAATTTCCAGCGGAGAAGTTGGAAAAACCCCTGAGACAAGCAAACCTTTATATAGACCGGGAGTAAGTGAAATTTTTGACCTTGGGATTGAGAATGAAATTGCGATAGAGATCTCCAATTTTTCCCATTTTAAAGGAGGACCTTGGGCAAAGATCTTTATCGGAAAAAGAAAAGATTTGGTCACTATACGCCAAAGTAATGTTAGATTGGATCTTTTTGTGGGCGGAGGACTTTTTGTTTTAGGTCTATACCACCTAAGCTTATTTGCATTTTTAAGAAGAGAGACTTCCACACTATATTATGGAATTTTAACAATCTGTTCCACAATTCGAATTTTGATCACCGGAGAAAGGATATTATATTCTATTTTTCCTAATTTTGATTTCGAATGGGGATATAGATTGGAATTAATATCCAGCTTTTTTATCGCCATATTCTTTCCATTATTTATCCAAACCTTATATCCGGATGAGATAAACAAAAAAGTTATTCGGTTTTTAATTAGTATCGTTGTTGGACTTTCGTTCATCGTGCTATTCACTCCTTTAGTCATATATTCTAAGACTATTTCTATTTTTGGGATTTTAGTAACTGGTGCTTGTTTTTATTTAGTATATGTTTTTTGGAAAGCAATGCGGAACAAGAAGTTAGGAGCTGATGTAGGCTTATTCTTCTTCCTTTTATTTTTTGCAGTAGTGACAAACGATATATTGTATGCGAATATGATTATAAATACTGCATACTTCTCTTCTTATGGAATAGCTTCTTTCTTCGTGGCTCAGGCATTTATGGTCTCTCAAAGATTTACAAGTGCCTATCAACTTTCAGAAACATTAGCGCATGATTTAAAAGAATCTAATCAAAGATTAATATCTTTGGATAAACTGAAGGATGAATTTTTAGCAAATACTTCTCATGAGTTAAGAACTCCTTTGCAAGGGATCATCGGTATTGCGGATTCTTTGAAAAGAGGAGTAGGCGGTCCATTATCCCAATCCGTGGAAAGACAATTAGGGATGATCGTCACGAGCGGACAAAGACTTTCTAGTTTAGTAAATGATATTATAGATTTTTCTAAATTAAAACATAAAGATTTAAATCTGAATTTAAGGTCCGTGGACTTATACCAAGCGGTGAATTTCACTCTAGAATTAAATAGGATCTCCACGGACCAAACTAAGATAAAATTGGTAAATGCGATCTTACCTGAATTTCCTGACTTGCTTGCAGACGAGAATAGACTACAGCAGATCTTGCAAAACTTAGTGAGTAATGCGATCAAATTCACTGAGAACGGAGAGATAGTAGTCAGTGCTCGGATCAAAGCGCTTGGAATCGCAGAGATCAGCGTAAAAGATACAGGGATCGGGATAGATCCTACTGAACACCAAAAGATATTCGAATTTTTTGAACAAGTAGAAAGGGGAGATTCCAAAAATAGTTCAGGTGCAGGGCTTGGACTTTCTATCAGTAGGGCATTGGTCGCATTACACGGTGGAGAAATTGGAGTAGAATCCAACCTCGGATCAGGTTCTCGTTTTTATTTTACGATCCCATTGGTATCCGGAAAAATCCCAAGATCGGATGGAAAAGAATTAAAAAATTATAAAGAAGGAAATCATCCAAATTCAACTGTAGATCTTCAGAGTAAGCCCTCAGATTCGGAAAAGAATGCAAGGATTCTGGTCGTAGATGATGAGCCTGTGAACTTACAGGTAATACAGAACTATCTCTCTTTACGAAATATTTCCTCTGTGACTGCAAAAAGTGGAATAGAGGCTTTGGAAATATTACAAAAAGATAAGGTTTTCGATGTTGTTATTTTAGATGTGATGATGCCTAAAATGTCCGGTTTGGATACTGCCAGAGAGATCCGTAAAACGCTTAGCACTCTGGAACTTCCTATATTGATGTTGACTGCAAAAAATCAGGACAAGGACCTGATGGCTGCATTGAATAATGGCGCGAATGATTATCTACTCAAACCTTTCGATTTTGAAGAATTGATCTTAAGGATCAATAATTTGCTCGCTTTGGCGGATGGTCATAAAAGCCGTTTAAACCAGGAGAATGAGAAAAGAGAAGCTGTAAATAATGTAAGGCAAAGGATCAATATCGACTTACATGATCACCTGGGCGGAAAACTTACAGACCTAAAGTTTTTGTCGGAGGAATTGCTCTCTCAAAACCAAGAAGATAGACCAATCTTCAAAAAGATCAATGAAGCAGTGAATCAATCTATCCATATACTTAGGGAACAAATGTTGAAGATTGAGGACCTTGGTTTATTATCCGAGAATTTTATCACAGGTATCAATTTAGTCTTACTCAGAAGATATTCCGATGTGGAAAGAGACTTAGAATTCGAATGCCAGGACGAAGTGCTTCAATTTTTTGAAGAAGGCAGAAATGAAACTTCTATCATTGAACTTTATAGTATTGTAAATGAGATTACGAATAATGATCTAAAATACGGGCAGGGAGTTGCCAAATGGAATTTCTATTTGGAAAACGCGGATTTGATCACGGAAATGAATGTGGAATCTTCATATCATCTAAAAAAACATAAAACAGGAAGAGGGACGGAAAATCTGATCTATAGGATCTCCGGCCTGGGCGGAAAAGTGGAAATGTCCTTAGTCGAAAATATGTATAAAATAAAAATAAATATCCCGATCGGAAATTTTTCCGTAAAATAAATAAGGTGTGAATACGATCATGAAAAATTCAGATATCAAAGTAGGAATTGTAGAAAACGACGAAAGTTTTAAGGATCAGATCCTAAAAACCTTGGAATCTATTCCCGAGATAGGTGGAGTTTTCCATTGGGAATCTGCCGAATCCTTTTGGGAAGATGAAAAAGGAAGATCCTTGGATATTATTTTTTTAGATATAATGTTAGCTGAAATGAATGGAGTGGAACTTGCAGGAAAAATTTCTGCAAGAGATCCGGAAATCTCCAAAATTATGCTCTCTAATATGAATTCGGACGAGTTAATTTATGAATCCTTAAAGAACGGTGCTATCGGTTATATTCTAAAATCGGAATTGAAGGATATTGCAGACGTAGTAGACACTGTCCTAAAGGGGGGAGCAATCATCACTCCTACAATTGCTTTTCGTGTATTAAACAGTTTTAAACAAAAGGATTATTCGGGGGAATTTAAACTTACCCCTAAAGAAAAACAGATACTGGATGAAATGGTAAAAGGAAAAACCATTGGAAGAGTGGCAGAATTCCTAAAAGTCAGTAAGTATACGGTCCAGCACCATGTGAAGAATATATACAAAAAACTGAATGTACATAATAGAGCCGAACTGGTGAGAAAGGCGAGTGATATAGGATTATTACCGTAAGGGATGATCAGATGAGTTGGGACTTAGGACGTTTTTCGTCCTTTCCCCATTCATTCCAAGAACCATCATAGACCGGAATATTTTCTATACCTAAAATCCCAAGAGCTGTTACTACAACTGTTGCAGAAACCCCTCCATTACAATAACAGATAATTTTTTCAGGAAGAGAATCTATATCCACTCCTGCGTTTTTGAATGATTCTTTTAAGTGCTCTTTAGAAAGAAATTTTCCTGTTTCTGGATCTGTTAAACTTGTATGAGATACATTGATTGCACCCGGAATAAAACCTTTTGCATATACTTCGGGACGCCTTCCGTCCAATAAAAGAGTATCCGTAGATCTGAATTCTACTTCATCTGCATTTCGTTTTAAGTCAGGGTGGGGGATGGCGATAAATTCCTTTCTTTGGTATTCAGGAATCACCGAATCAATAGGTTTTCCTTCTTTTACCCAACCTGCAAAACCTCCATCCAGAATTTTTCCTCCAGTATGGCCGTAATATCTAAGGGCCCAAGCCAAACGGCTGGAAAACATTCGATTATGGTCGTCGTATGCAACCACGATCGTATCATTAGAAATCCCTAATTTACTCATTAGTTCTGAGAATTTTTCGGGAGAAGCAATATTGACAGGAATAGTATCTTCCAGATCTACTATATCTTTGGTCCAATCTATAAAAACTGCACCCGGGATATGGCTTTTTGCATAAAGTTCCGGCTCAGAATGATATCTTGGCTCAGTATGTTCCACTCTTCCGCGTATATCTACAATTCTGATATTAGGATTATCTAAATGCTCAAAAAGCCAATCCGAAGCAACGATCATAAAGAATCCAATTTAGGTTTTAAGACCCGTTTCCCCCAGAGTCCTACAGTAGTAGGGGTAGTCGTCTCAGAACTGCGTATTCCTTCCACTTCTCTAGGAAGATGCATGGAACGGTAGATATCAGTATAACCCTCTGCTGCAGCGTTTGTCACACCTTTTGCCACCAGGTCTTCGTAAAAATTTTCTAAACTTATATAATTATATTTTAATGTGGTTCCGATTGCCTCACTAAGGACCTTTGCCGCAACCTCAAAGGTTAAATCCTCTCCTCCGTGCAAAACATGGATCTTCTTTCCTTTCCAATTCCTATTTAAAAGATAATCTGCAGCCACATCCGCGATATCCGAAGTGGCGATGAATGCAACTTCTCTATTCGGGGGAATAGGGAATGTGATCGTTCCTCTGGATTTGAGTTCCGAAATTTGAGGAAGAAGATTTTCCAAAAAGAAACCTGGACGAAGATGTACCACATTTGCATCCGTTTCATTAAGATATTCTTCCACATGGACGATCCCATCTGCTACCCCGGCTTCTACCACTTCCGGAATGATTGTGGAGATATTTACCACATATTCTATCCCGTTCTTTTTAACTGCATTAGACACGCTCTTTCCGTAAAGACGATACCAAGCATGGACATCTTCCGCCTTTTTGTTGCCTGGGTTCAACCAGTAGAGGGCTTCCGTTCCTTTGGTGGCTTCTAAGATAAAATTTTCGTCTTCCAAGGCACCTTGTCGGATTATCACTCTTTCTCTAATCGTTGTGTCCAATTTCTGGGGGCTTCTTGTTAGGACGGTAATATCTTTTCCTTCTTCTAAAAGTTTTGGCAGAAGGAATTTAGCAATATTTCCTGTAGGAACTGCGACAGTAATACTCATACAGAAAGTGTGCTTAATTCGTCTAAAAATGCCACGGCAAAACTTCCAGTGCCGGAGGATCTTTCTGCAGCTCTGGAACCTGCAATTGCAAATACAGCGGATGCGGAAACAGCAGCGCGTAACGGATCTTTTTGGATACCTAAGAAGGAAGCGATCAACGCTCCTAAGGAACATCCAACTCCTGTAACCTTAGTCATCAGAATATGACCTCCAGGAACTGCGATTGTCTCCTTTCCGTCTGTGATATAATCTACTTCTCCGCTAATCGCAACAACGGCCCCCGTGTTAATCGCTAATTCTTTAGCAAGAGGAAGCGCATCTGAAGAAGCAGCAGTAGAATCCACACCTTTCCCTCCGCCCACAGCACCTGCAAGTGCTAAGATCTCTGAAGCGTTTCCACGTATGACAGTCGGTTTATGTTGTAAAAGATCTTTTGCAATTTCAGTTCTGTATCGAAGGGCGCCAACTGCAACAGGATCTAAAACCCATGGAGTTCCCGCTTTTTGGGCCGCAATCGCGGCGGCCTTAATGGCCTTTGCATCAAAACTATTGATTGTACCTACGTTAATCAATACTCCACCTGCAATTGTTGCGAAATCGGAAACTTCCTCCTCCGCGATGACCATTGCGGGGGAAGCCCCGGCAGCCAGAAGAACGTTCGCGGTCCAATTCGTGACCACGATATTGGTGAGCACATGAGTAAGTGGCGCATGTTTACGGACTTCCGCCAGGTCGGAGACCACGTCGGGAGAGGGCCATGTTTTTTGGGTCAAAGAAGCGGTTGTCATATTTTATTCTCCTAATATAATAAAAACTTAAAATTATTTCGAACTATTCTTTTAATAGGCTTAATGCGAGAAGTTGGGGAAGATCTCCTTGTCCACCTTCTACCACTTTTACTAATTTAAAACCTGCAGCTAAGAAAGTATTGATCACATCTGAAACAGGTCTATGCCAAGCACCTACCTTACTTCTTACTGTCCCTTTCAAAAGATTCGGTTCAATGAACTGAGATTTATTATATCCAGGTTTTTGCAAAATTTCACCTTGAGAAAGAGGTTCTGAGTAAGCTCCGTAAAAGCAAGGATGAACTCCAATGTCGATGTATCTTCCTCCTGGGGTCAAAACTCTGAAAATTTCCTTCGCGGATCTTTCCAGATTTTCCCAATCGGTAGTAGTAAAGGTGCTATATGCGAGATGAATGGACTGATTCGAGACAGGAAGCTCTGCGGAATCGCCTAAAAATACAGGAAGTCTTTTTGCTGCGATCCTCAATTGGTCTTGAGAAAGATCCACCCCGATCGGAGTATATCCCAACTCTTTGGTAATTTCCGCGGCAAGTCCCGTGCCACATCCTATATCCAAAACGATCCCTTCTCCGTTACCTAACAAAGATTTCAAAATTGAATACGCAGAATTTGCCAGGTCCCCTCGATTGTTTTGGTCTTGCATAATAGAATCATACCATTCCGCCAAACCTTCATAACGCGCTTCTGATCCGATATCGTCGCTCTGGACGGCGTCTTGTCTGGTCAAATGGAGGAAACCATTCTGGAAAGGGTAGTCCAAGCCCAAACGAGGATTATGTGCTACTCGTTTTTCCTGGTTCCAGAGCAAATTTCCCTTATCAGAAGGGTCGGCTAATATATTTAGCAATATATCTAACATATTAAATTATATTATAATATAACAGAAGGTGTTCAAAGGAAGGAATGAGTCAAACTTTTTTTATTCAACCAACGAATAAAGAAGAAGGAGGGAAAGTAAGCAATTATAGTCGAAAGGAATTAGGGCTAATGTATCTATGTTAAGCACGCATAACGTTTCATTTTTGGGTCGCGTTATGATATTCTATCTTAGGATAAAAAACGGATCCATCACTTAAGGACTTCATGGGCTTAGGTCGGCTTCTCAACATTTAACTTAATATTTTTTGCAATTTTTTTTGAAATCGTAAGACATAGTGTAGGGATTTTTTATAAGATACGTCTATATTTGTAATCACTTTTATCTAGTTTCATTGGGGAGGAATAATGAAAGGAAGGATTGCCGGCATCAATGAGAAGTCGAACAAAATGATCATACTTACCGAACATGGTTATACATTCGGGATTGGTAATGTAGAATACATGCAATTAGATAATTTAATCACCGGTGAATTGAGAAGTAGCGGGACTGAGATCCTTACCAATATTACTTCAGGAGATGATTTCGTATTGGATATAGAAGCATACGATTGTTCTAAAGAGATCGCGCTTACTTTATTGAATGCGGAATAATTTGTTTTAGTTCACTTTTTGTTTTTGTAATAATTGCGAATAGTATATAAGAACCGAAGCCGGGTTTACCCGACTTCGGAGAAAAAATTATCTTCCGTATTTCGCAGTCAATTTCCCTTCTGCAAGTTTTAAGGAATTGATGTAAAACCCGACTAACGCGCCGGAAGCCTCGCCATCTAAGTCTATCTTATCCTTTAACGCAAATACTTTGAAAATATAACGATGAGGTTTGTCTCCTTTAGGAGGGCAAGGTCCACCGTATCCTGGTTTACCGAAATCGGTTCTACCTTGGACCGCACCTGCAGGAAGAGGTCCTTTATCATTTCCTGCCTTTGCAGGAAGGCTTGTAACGGTAGCAGGAATATTGATCACAGTCCAATGCCACCATCCGCTTCCAGTTGGAGCATCCGGATCGTAGGCAGTTACAGCAAAAAACTTAGTTTCTTTAGGAGCGCCTGACCATTGTAAGTCTGGAGAGTTATTTTCACCGGAACATCCGAATCCCGAAAACACATGAGTGTTCGTAATTGTTCCTCCTTCTTTGAGGGCGGAGCTAGTGACTTTTAGGTCCCCGGCAAACGCGGATCCGGCAAAGAATAAAGCACAAAGTAATATACCGTTTTGAAACGATAGGAATCTCTTCATAAAACCTCCGAGTTCTACGCGTTGCAGAATAACACCGGAAGTTTAAGTATGCATTCCTAATTTATGAAAAATTAGGTCTTATGTCCGGACCCGATCAAGGATTGTGCCGTTCCGATCACGGCTTGTTTCTCTTCTTAACATTGTGGGAGAATAACCGAATCTGTCCCGGAATCGGACTGCAAATCTGGAAGCAGAATCATATCCAGCTTCCCTTGCGATCTCTCCAATACTTCGGTCCGTTGCCTGTAATAGGGAAAGTGCAAATGACATTCTGACATCGATCAGTATTTCCGAAAATGAAGAAAGTTCAGAAGATAATCTTCTTCTTAAAGTGGCTTCGCTCATTTCCAGGCGTTCCGCAATTTCAATAGCAGACCAATCCTTTGCAGGATTTGCGCTTAAGAAGGATCGGACCTTTTGGGAGATATTATCAGTAGAAGGTAGTTTAAATTTTCTACCATATTCCCCTAACCAGATCAATATTTCAGTCGCTCTATGGATCGCAACCTGGTCAGAGATCAATTTGTCCGTGATAATAGATTCTCTTGCGAGTCGAAATGCATCCGAAAATCCGGAAGTTATATTAGAAAAAATGAATGCTGGTTCAATATCTTTTAAGTTCTGGAGATTGGGTTTATAATTTCTGATCACGTTCGGATGGAATGCGATCCATGCCGCCTCAAATTCTCCATTATCGGGTCGATTGATCACGTCGAATGCTTGGCCTCCGGCAATCGCTACTGCCTCTCCTGATTTGATATCCAATTCCAGATCATTCTGTTTTAAGCTTTTGATCCCTTTTTTCACGAATACAAGTGTGGGTAGATCGGAGACCACTCTGGAAAGGTATAATTCCCTTCTTTGGATCACTGTGGCCGAGAGTCCGACCCCCTCTCTAGATATGATAGAACGTTTCATAGGGTAGTTAGGAGTTATAAGTAAGTAATATTAGATGGGAACTAAAAAACATATGGAAAACTTTTATTTTCACGATTTCTTTCGCGGAAATAAGACACATTTTATAGAATAAACTGTCAGAAATATCCATCTAAATGGATTCAATTTATCGTATGGAAATTTCTTTTCGTTTTATTGTACTTTGCCCTTGTTGAATTCATCACACTTCTTCTGTTTTTATTAATTTCCCGAAAGAATAAAAAAGTATTTCCCAATTTCGTAACTTCTCGAATACCAACAGGAACGAATGTTTCGATCTATCTTTAGTATATTTGATTTGTTTAATATACTTATAATTGATTAAATTATATTAAACAAGGCTATTTCGATATCTGGATCCTTTTATTCGTTTCTAAACGATAAATAAATACAAGGGATTGGACATTCCGCGAATCAGGAGTTTTAATATGGCTGAAAACAGCATTCCGCAACATTCTTTGGGAGATAACGCAGCTCGTAAGCTTGCAAATACAACTAAAACAAATGCACAGTATGATTTAATCACTCCCCGTTGGTTAGTTCGTTTATTGGATTGGAAACCTTTAGAGTCCGGAACCTTAAGAGTGAACCGAGTAAAGGATAACACATCGGTAGAAGTTCTATGTGGGCAGAAGGATGAGCAACCTCTTCCTGAAACCTTCGTAGACTACGAAGAAAAACCGAGAGAATATACATTAAGCGCGATATCTACTGTGTTAGATGTCCATACTAGAGTGTCCGATCTATTCAGCAATCCTCACGATCAGATCCAGGAACAACTTAGACTTACAATCGAAAGTGTAAAGGAACGCCAAGAGAACGAGCTCATCAATAACGAAGATTACGGTCTTCTCAAGAATGTTCCTAAAAAACAAAGGATCCAAACTAGAAAAGGAGCTCCTACACCGGATGATCTGGACGAACTCATTTCTAAAGTTTGGAAAGAACCTTCTTTTTTCTTAGCTCACCCATTAGCGGTTGCCGCTTTCGGTAGAGAATGTACACGCAGAGGAGTTCCACCGGCAACAGTATCCCTTTTTGGAGCACAGTTCTTAACCTGGAGAGGACTTCCTATCATTCCTACGGATAAACTTTTAGTAGGAGGAGAAACTTCCCCTAAAGCTCCTGGTGGGACGACAAATATTCTACTTTTAAGAGTTGGGGAAAAGAAACAGGGCGTGATCGGATTATACCAACCTGGTTTGCCTGGAGAACAAACTCCTGGACTTTCCGTTCGTTTTATGGGGATCAATCGTTCCGCAATCGGTTCCTATTTGATTTCTCTTTATTGCTCTGCAGCTGTTCTTACGGACGATGCAATCGGCGTTTTAGAAAACGTGGATGTAGGCAATTATTATGAGTACAAGTGATTTTTCTCCGGAATTGCCCGGAGAATTTTCCAGAAAGGATATTGTTTCTCCTCCTGTAGATCCCAACTTGATCGCAGAATGGTCCAAGAAATTTTTTGGACCTCTTTCAAGCGGATCTAACGTGGATGAATTGGTAATTTCCTCTTCGAAAATCCCGAACGAGATCCCGGCGAATAGCCAGGGAGTTATCGCTCAGGCAGAATCTGCTTCTGGAGGAAATTCTTGGACTTCTAATTCTGGAACCGGATATACAAGAGTTCCGGATTTGGGATTATCAGGTGTCGGAGTTCCTACGTATCCGGGAGGATTGAATATTCCTGGCTCCGGGCAGGGTTTGCCTGGTCAGAATTCTCCATTTTCTTTTTTAGATGAATTCAGATCTTTCGATTCAAAAGCCCAGAATATTCAGATTGGAGACCCATTCAGTTTCAGTCCAAGTCTAGTTCCTTTTGCAGAAATTTCTTCCGGAAATTTTGATCTAAGTTACGCCAGAAAAGATTTCCCTATCTTAGAAGAGAAGGTGAACGGAAAAAATTTAGTTTGGTTGGATAATGCAGCCACTACTCATAAACCTCAGGCCGTAATCGATAGACTCTCTCATTTTTACAAACATGAGAATTCCAATATTCATAGGGGGGCTCATACTTTAGCAGCAAGGGCAACTGATGCATACGAGGCTGCAAGGGAGAAGGTAAAGGGTTTCCTAAATTCTTCTTCTACCGAGGAGATTGTATTCGTTAGAGGTGCTACGGAAGCGATTAACCTAGTCGCTCAAACCTGGGGAAGACAGAATGTCGGAAAAGACGACGAAATACTCATCTCTTGGTTGGAACATCACGCTAATATTGTTCCTTGGCAGATGTTATGTTCAGAGAAAGGTGCTAAATTAAAAGTAATTCCGGTAGACGAAACAGGACAAATCATCCTAAGCGAATACCAAAGATTGCTTACACCTAAGACTCGTATCGTTGCATTCACTCAAGTTTCTAATGCATTAGGAACTGTTACACCTGCTGGAACAATGATCGAACTGGCACATAAGCAAGGAGCCAAAGTATTATTGGACGGAGCCCAAGCAGTGTCACATATGCCTGTAGATGTGCAGGCTTTGGATTGTGATTTTTATGTGTTCTCCGGCCATAAGGTTTTCGCTCCAACTGGAATAGGGGTTTTATTCGGTAAGAAAGAAGTTTTGGACCAAATGACTCCTTGGCAAGGCGGAGGTAACATGATCCAAGATGTTACTTTCGAAAGAACTGTGTATCAACCTGCTCCTTTCCGTTTCGAGGCGGGGACTGGTAATATCGCAGATGCAGTAGGTTTAGGTGCGGCTATCGATTATCTAAACAAATTCGGAATGATACGTATTGCAGAATATGAACATTCTCTTTTGGAATATGGGACCAAGGAACTGAAAAAAATTCCTGGCCTAAAGCTGATCGGAACTGCACCAGATAAGGCAGGAGTATTATCCTTTGTGTTGGAAGGTTTTAAAACGGAAGACGTAGGAAGATATTTAGCGCAGGAAGGAATTGCTGTCAGATCGGGGCACCATTGTGCTCAACCTATATTGAGAAGATTCGGATTAGAAAGTACTGTTAGACCTTCTTTAGCATTTTATAATACTTGCGAAGATATCGACGCTTTGATCCGAGCTTTGTATGATCTAATTGGGGGAAGGACTTCCGGCCCTCTTTGAGGGTTGGATCCTGGGATAGTTTCCGATCAATATTCTTCAGATAGAAAAATCGATCACATTGTCCAGTTCTTTGGAATTCCTGACCCGGATCTCATTTTTCTGATACACTACTGAATAAGGAGGAACACTTTGGGTAACCCAGGTGTTTCCCCCTATGATACTATTTCTTCCGATCACAGTATCTCCTCCTAGTATTGTGGCTCCCGCATAGATAATCGTATTTTCCTCTATCGTAGGATGTCTTTTGACACTTGCTAGATCCTTACTAACGGATAGCGCTCCTAAGGTTACACCTTGGTAAATTTTGACATTATCCGCTATCTCAGAAGTCCCTCCGATCACAATCCCGGTCCCATGATCCATAAAGAATGATTTTCCTATCTTCGCTCCGGGGTGAATATCAATCCCTGTTTTTTCGTGAGCATATTCACTCAACATTCTAGGAAAGATAGGAATTCTCAAACGATGTAATACATGGGCAACCCTATGAACCGCTATTGCATAAAAACCTGAGTAGGCGAGTATAACTTCTTTTACGCTTTCTGCAGCGGGATCACCTTCATAAGCAGCGATTGCATCTTTCCAGATTAGATCATACAGTAAGGGTAATTCTTTTTTGAATTCTGATAATACCCAATTGATCTCGGGACCGTTAGTTCCTACTAAATAAGGTTGTAATTTCTTCTTTGCGTCCAAAAGAAAACGGGAGATACTATCTTCTACCTGAGTTTGGTCCCTGAAATTTAGATCTGAGAAAAAGCCTGCAAAAAGAATATCAAACAATTCTTGGATGAATTGTCCTGCGACCTGCCTTCCTCCATAACGATGAGGATCTTCATTCTGTTTTTTGAATATAGAATCCAGAAAATTGCGATAAGTATCTTCCAAGTTTGGATCAATTTTGGATGTTCCATTAGTTTCTTGGATTCCCATAAGATTCTCCCAATAGATTCATTTATAGAATAAAATCTGTTATAATAGATACAATTGGGCCTTATTTCTATAAAATCCAGAATTATTTTAATATATTAAATATAATTCCGTTTTAATTGTAAGATTGTCCCAGTTCTATTTAATAAACTATGATAGTTGCCTAATATATTCGGCTCTTTCCACCATTTGAATTCGTTTTATTAGAATTTTTGAGTGCTATGGCAGAAATGCTCCTAAGACTTTTGTTTATTCAGGGTCCTGGGAGGAAACAGAAATGCAGAGAGGTTTTGTCCGAAATAAGTATTCGGTTTTTATAATATTCTTACTATTCGTTTTTGGAAGCGGAGAAGTTTTGGCGGTCGATGGATTATATTTTAATGCGATCAATTCCAGATATTTAGGTCTTGCCGGTGCCGGTTATGCACTCGGTGGATCGCCTGTGGACGTTGCGTTAAATCCTGCTAACCTCTCCTTGGTTAAAGGTAAAAAATTGGAATTCGGCTTGGGTGCTTCTCTCATTCAAAATAGATACAGGGACCGTTTCCAAGATCCGAACCCAGAGCTTGTCTACGAGAATGATAAGTCTACTAATGTGGTAGGTCCTGGTCCTTATATAGCTTTTAAACTTCCAGTTACTGAAAGTATCAATTATGGAGTAACATTCTATGTTCCGGGAGGAGCCTCGGGCGGAGTGGATAAGATCACAAGAAATACTCCGACTGGAGAATCGGTAAACCAATGGGCGAACGTAAATTTGCCTGGGCCTCTCGGAAATTCAAAACAGATCAAAGAATCTAATTCGAATACATTTGCAGTTTTTAAATTAGTGAACGGTCTCTCTGTTAAGTTTGGGAATTTATCTTTAGGAGGTAGTGTCGAGCTCGCTTACGGAACCCAGAAATTAAATCAAAAATATTATGATATCACAGGTAATATTGAGATCCCTGGCCAAGGTTATTATTACGAAAGTTCCAAAAACGCTTTCGCTGTTGGTGGGATTTTAGGAGCCAATTATTCTTTTTCGGATTCTTTCCGGATCGCTTATGCATACCAATCCCATGTAGGAATTCCACTGAATGGTGGGTATTCGATTGGAACAAACGATCCGAATTATTATCGTAAGACCGGAGTTTCTTATACTTTTGATCTCCCGGAAAAACATGTTTTGGGTCTCGCATTTGGACCTGAAAATCTAAAATTCGCATTGGATTTCGTATATACGAATTATGGTTCTTATTTAAGAAAAGCCAACCAGACTTTGGAGGATCCATGGCTTCCTACTCCTCTGGGAAAGACGGGATCTGCGGATGCACATTTGAATTTCAGGGACCAATGGGCGGTCATTTTAGGAGTGGAGTATAAGGCTTCTCCTTCCTGGATACTGAGAGGGGGATATTCTTATAATTCTCCATTAGTAAAAAGTAATGCTCTTGGAGGGACTACCGGAGGATTTTTCTCTCTTACGGATATTGTTTCCGCAGGTTTTAGTTATTTATTCGACAGCTGGAGTTTGGATTTGGCGGTAAGTTATAATATTCCTAGAAAAACGATAGAAGGTGGAAAAGGCACGGATTGGGATCTTTCCCATGCTGTGGGAAGTGTGGGTAACGCGAACTTGACAGGTTATTCTTATAACGCAAGAGCAGCGATTCCATCCTTCAGCATCGGAGCAGTAAAAACTTTCGATTGATATGATAAGCCGATAGGAGCCGGTTTTTACCGGCTTTTAAAAGAAGGATAAAGTTTTTTAGGACTTATCGATCCTTTCTAAAGAAGAATTTAAGTCCTTGTCCTTTTTTCGACTTAGTAGACGAGATTTCTAAGCTGTTGGAATACGGAACCAGAGTGTGCTCTTATATAAAGTGCGTAACTGCTAGTTAATATACTCAAAACAAGTGGTAGAAATTTAAAAAACTTATTTTTCGAGAACGAGAACAGGATGAACGCAGGGAATACTCCTACGATAGGGATTAACGATCCTATAAATAGGAAAAGATAAAATACCCAAAAGGAGGCTATTTCTTCCTCTTCCGGTTTTCCTGTTCTGTACTTGATTGGTTTCTGGGGCTGGGCTCTTGAATGAATCACGGCGCCGCCCGGTTGGGTTCTCATTCGGTACTTTTGGTCCGACTTCTCGCTTCTGTTATCCATTCCTTAAGTGTAGATCTTTTTGAACAAAGGAGCAACCTGATTCGGCTACTTTTAAAAATAAATAAAATGTCCGAAAATTGAAATACGACTGAATTTAATGAAATTGAATGAAAAAGAATATTTAATCCTTAAATGGAATTAAGAACTTACTATAAGGTTGGAATTCCTGCAAAAACGTAAGTTTTCGTATTATCAAAAAAGTTCTTTCAGAAATATAGATCTGGTTCTTTATTTTGGCATGCCAGATCTTCCATTAATTGCGAATGTTCATGAAGTTGCGGGAGGTAAAATTTTCCAGATCACAATGAATCGCCCTGATGTTCACAATGCAGTGAATAAGGAGATGGCGGATCTATTTGTAGAAGCTTGGAAAACTTTCCAAAAGGATCCGGAACTTACTGTAGCAGTATTACATGGAGCAGGGGATAAGGCATTTTGTTCCGGAGCAGATCTTTCCGGTTTAGATAAAATGGCCAACATGTATTTAAATCAGGAAGAAAGAGAAGAATATGCTAAGAAAGATCCTGGCCCCTTAGGTGGATCAAGGATCGTTCAAAAAAAACCTGTAATTACCGTGTCTCATGGTTATACGTATGCAGGCGGTTTTGAATTATTTTGTCATGGACATATCCGTATTGCGGAACCTCAGGCCATCTTCTCGGTTGCTTGTAGAAGATGGGGAGTTCCTTTAATAGATGGAGGAACTGTGTATCTTCCCAGATTGCTTGGATGGGGATCCGCATTGCCATTGATTTTAACAGGACAAAGGATACGAGCGGAAAGAGCCTATCAGTTAGGTTTAGTATGGGAACTTGTAAAAAAAGGAAAAGGTTTAGAGAGAGCATTTTCTTATGCGACTCAACTTTGTAGGCAACCTAAAGATGCAATGTTTGCAGACTTGGATTCCGTTATAGAAGGTTGGAATTTATCAGTTTCAGACGCATTAGTTTTGGAAGCGAAGAACACATTTCCGGTGATGGAAAGTGAGAGCACCAAACAAGGGGTGCAAAGATTTTTGGATGGGGATAGATTCTGGTTTAGATAGGATCTATATTATAATCCTATAATTTCCATTTGGAAGGCCTTCCTACATTATGGAATCTTCCTGCAGGGATGTGAAAAGGGTTACGCCCGGTCCTTCCGGATCCTGCCGGCGTATAATAATTATTCTGATAATTTCGATAAGGATAATAACCTCTTGAGGATCTGTAATAATTTCCGGTTCCACTGGTTGAATTGATCCGATTACATTCGTAATAAGAATCATAACAAACGAGTTCGTATTCTCTCGTTTGGTATTGAGGCCCCATACAATTGGTAAAAGTGCAAAAACAAATTCCAAAGACGAGTTTTAGTAAGAGTAAGTTTTTATTCTTTGAAATCATAACTTAACGATCCTAATAAAACCGTATGACCCTGACTAGGTTCCCATTTATTTCGGAAATTGTATTGTTGATTCCGGAAAATAGTGATCTAATCCTAAAACCATTGCGGTTCCTTATCGATCGGGTATTGTTTGAAAAAATTATCCGCCATAATATGGAGAATGTTTATGCGAACTAAAAAACGGATTTTGATCTTACTATTGGTTCTATCTTCGCTTGGTTTTATAAATTGCGATGCGTATAACGATTTATACGGGACCGGGGGAAATGATAAGAGTGATAAAAAAAATTGTAATGCCGCTGCCGCATTGTACTTAGCCTGCTCTAATGAAAACCCAGGATATGCGAACACTGCATGTTCTTCTCAATATTTATTAGCTGCTGCAGCTTGTGGTTACGGTGGGGGAAGCGGAGGAGGAGGGGGAGGTTACTAAATCTTCTCCCCATATTCAAAAAGCGGATCAGCGATTGTTTGATCCGCGCTTTTATTCTATTTTTGTTCGGAAAGAATTTCTACATTCCATTCTTTTAAATTAGTTAATACATAATTCAAAAGTGTTTGCTGAGCCTTCTTGGAATCTTTAGTATCTATCTCTGGTCCGAACTTCATATGGATCTTTCTGTCCCTGTAAAGGCTTCCTAGATCCTTCCAGATCCTACCGTTTTCCCAAAAATCAGTCTTAATCGCAAATGGAACTACCGGAACTCCCGCTCTGGAGGCAAGTTTAACGGCGATCGAATTGAATTCTGCAGGATTAAAAGTTCTAGTCCTTGTACTTTGAGGAAATACTACAATAGAAACCCCTTTTTTCAGAAGATTTGCGCCTTCTTCCAATACCTTGACTAGATCTTCTCTTGGATTGTCACGTCCTACAGCGATCGGATCCCTACTTCTCATAATTGGGCCGAAATAACCTTTTATTAAACTTTCTTTAACTACGTAAGTGAGTCTTCTATGAGGTACTAAAAAGTAGGAAAATACGAAAGTTTCCAAAACGCTCATATGGTTTCCCGCAAAAACCACAGGGCCTTTAGGAGATACAACGTTCTCTAAATTTTCTATTTGGAATTTTCCTTGGCAGCCTTCGATCAAGTCTAAGATCCCACCGGATAATTCAATCCAACGAGGATCAAAAAACTTTCCTTTTAGAGCATTCTGCCTTGCGATTATGATCTGTCGGAAGTATCCATATAAAAATGTAAGATCTGAGCCGAATAGGATTCTATCTAAAAGCCATCTTCTGCGATTTTGAGGAGTGATATATCTCAGGCTCACTCCTTCTCTTAGTTCAATCCTTTGTCCCAATTCTTCCTTGGTTAAATCGTAGATCCCTGTTTTCAGGGCCGAATCAGGGATCTTAACTATAGGCGTTGTGATCTTATCATGAATGGATTCTGTTAAACTCACTCTAGGTTCCTTTTAGAAGCGAAAGAATGACGAACATATTAATTTTCCCCGAATTCTTTTCCAGCTAATAAAAGGTTTTTTAAGATCTATTGTGCAGAGCACCGTCGAGAAAATTTTCGGGAGAAGGTCACCATTGTACTTCTAAAAACGGCTTTTCTTCTCTACGTTCCTGTTCGAAATCCAGGATCTCTTTTGCATTTTTAAGGGTGATATCAATATCGTCTAAGCCTTCTCTGATCCGATTTACGGAAGCTGAATCCAAATGAAAGAAGAATGTTTTATCTCCCGCTTGCACTTCCAAATTTTCCAGATCGATCTCGATTTGAGATCCTGGGTTTTTGGCGACCCATTCATTTAGATAATAGATCTCTTCTTCTCTTAAACGAATTAATGCGATCCCGTTTTTTGCGGAATTGATGGAGAATATATCGGCGAAAGAAGGTGCTAAAATGGCTCTGAATCCGAAATCCGAAAGCGCCCAAGGAGCATGTTCCCTACTGGAGCCACAGCCGAAATTTTTTCCGGCTATAAGCACACTTGCATTTTTAAATCCTTCTTGGTTCAAAATGAATTCAGGATTTGGAATATTCCCTTCTAAGTCTGAATACCTCCAATCATGAAATAGATGCTTCCCGAAACCTTTCTTATCTATCAATTTCATAAATTGTTTAGGAAGGATTTGGTCCGTATCAATATCCTCTCTTGGGATAGAGATCGGAACTCCAGTATGTATTGTCCAAATTTTTGAGCTCATGCTAATTTCCTCACATCTGAAAATTTTCCGGTTACCGCCGCAGCCGCTGCCATAGAAGGACTGACTAAATGAGTTCTTCCGCCTCTTCCTTGTCTCCCTTCAAAATTACGATTAGAAGTAGAAGCACATCTTTCTCCCGGTTTTAGTACGTCGTCGTTCATAGCGAGACAAAGAGAACAACCCGGTTCTCTCCATTCGAATCCCGCTTCCTTGAAAATTTTATCCAAACCTTCCGATTCCGCCTGACGTTTTACGGAGCCGGAACCTGGAACAACCAATGCTTGAACACCTGGATGGACTTTTTTCCCTTTAGCAACTTCTGCAGCCGATCTTAGGTCTTCTATCCTGGAGTTTGTACAGGAACCGATGAATACCTTATCAATTTTGATCTCAGAGATTGGCGTTCCAGGTTTTAAACCCATATACTCCAATGCATTCCAGGCAGTTTCTTTTGCTCGAACATCCTGGAATTCTTCTGGATTAGGTACAACTCCTCCGATAGACAAAGATTGAGAAGGATTTGTACCCCAGGTGACCTGAGGTTCTATTTTAGAAATATCTAATTCTATAATCTCATCATATACAGCGTCTTTATCCGTGAAAAACGTTTTCCAATATTCGACTGCCTGATCGAAACTTTTACCTTTGGGAATTAATTTTCTATCTTTCAAATAATCGAAAGTGATTTGATCTGGAGCGATCAGGCTTGCTCTTGCCCCAGCCTCGATACTCATATTGCAAATAGTCATTCTTCCTTCCATAGAAAGAGAATTTATCCATTCTCCTTTATATTCCATGGTGAAACCTCTCCCTCCTGAGGTACCTATCTTTGCAATCAGTTCTAAGACTATATCTTTTGCAGTGATCCCGAAGCCAGGTTTACCGATAAAGCGTACTAACATTGATTTTGTTTTAGCCTGTTTTAAAGTTTGAGTGGCAAGTACATGTTCCACCTCGCTTGTTCCAATACCAAAAGCCAATGCACCGAATGCTCCATGGGTTGCTGTATGAGAATCTCCGCAAACGATAACCGAACCTGGAATGGTAAATCCCAATTCCGGTCCCAATACATGTACAATCCCTTGTTCAGGATCTTCCGGTCCAAATAAACGAACTCCAAAGTCCTTACAATTTTTTTCCATTGTGTCTATCTGCAATCTGGAGACCGGACCCGCTGCGTCTCTGTTCTTACGATCCCTTGTGGAAACATTATGATCCACAACTCCGAAGGTAAGATCAGTCCTTCTTACATTTCTATTTTTAGTCCTTAAACCTTCAAATGCTTGGGCAGAAGTCACTTCATGAAGAATATGACGGTCCACATATAAAACGGATTCTGAGTCAGAATTCTCTGAGATGCGATGGCTTTGCCAAATTTTGTCGTATAAAGTTTGTCCCATATTTCCCTCTTGTTAAAGAAGGTATCAAATTTACTGATATAATGCAAATAAATTGGTTTTATAAAATATATAACTAAAAGTTATATGTACTTATGGAATTCAGGCAGATCGTTTATTTTCTGGAAATTTCGGAATCCGGCACATTCCAAAAGGCAGCTTCTCGTTTGGGATTAACACAACCTGCTTTGTCCAAACAGATCTATCTTTTAGAAAAAGAATTAGGTGTTAGTGTTCTGGAAAGAGGAGGAAGGTCTGTCCGACTCACTCATGAAGGAGAAAGATTCTACCAGTATTCTATCCGGATGAAAGAATTATGGGAAGAGATACAAGATGGTTTCTCCAAGGATAATGAACTAAAAGGAAATTATTCCATTTCAGCAGGAGGAACTGTTTCTGCTTGGATACTACCTCAGATCTTAAAGGAGATCCTGAAAAAAAGACCAGGGCTTTCGCTTTCTGTGAGAGAAGGAGACGCACAAGAAACTAAGGACGCAGTATTAAAGGGAGAAGTTGACCTGGGGATTTTGACGGGTCCAATCTCGGAACCTAGTCTGAATGTTCTGGAATTTCTTTCGGATCGGATCTTTCCGGTAGCGTCCAAGGATCATCTACTTTTTCTAAAAAAGAAAATACGAATAGAGGATCTGAAAAAACAATCTTTTGTATTATTCCATCCAGGTTCCGCTCTCAGAAAAGCAGTGGAGAAGAAGATAAAATCATTCTCTAAAGAATTCGGTCCTAAGATCGCAATGGAGCTTAGAAGTGTGGAATCAGTTATCAAATCATTAGAAGCAGGACTCGGGATCGGATTTTTATCCGAATATTCTATTAGTCCGAAACTTAAAAAAATAAAATTCGAAGAATGGAATACGGAAAGGAAATTCTATCTTTGTTATCGTAAAAAATCAGGACCTGGACTTGCTTTACTTGCTGAGGAAATTTTGAGATCAGCGAAACGTTGGGAATCGGAGAGAGGACCTTCTTCCGTTTGATAGGAAGAAGGTGATAATCTTATTTTACTCCGGTTTTATGTAAAAAATCCAAAACTTCTTTTTGAACCTTTTCCTTGTCGGAAAATACATGTTTAGAAGTTAGAACATGGCTTCCATTTTCGATTTGAGCCTTAGTATTGAGTGGATTAGGAGTATCCCCACCGATTTTATCAAAACCTTTCAGCATTGCATCCACACTTGCCGTTTTGTCTTGATGGTCCTTGTCCTTATAATAATATACTAATAGAGTAGGTACCTTGATCTTCTCAAAACTATGTTGACTGAGGACAAACTTAGTAGCATTACTTACGTGTTGGATAGCGGCTAAATATTGATCCTTATACCAATGCTCGTAATAATGTTCTCCGATTCCATCCTCTGAAGTTTTAGGAGGGGATTTTCTAATCTTTCCTTGGACTGTTTCTCCGAAAGTCATTCCACCCGGATAAAAGAAAATTTTAGCCAAAGGCACTGCAAAATCGAAGAATGGAGAAAATAATACAAGATCCTTGATCTTATCGGGATATTTCCCCGCAAGATAAACAGAGATCAAACCGCCCATACTTGTTCCCATAAGTATAGTTTGATTTCCTAATTTATCCATCATTAATAGACTTTCTTCCGCTACACGTAGGTATTCGGTAAAGGGAGTGTCTCTATGATCTTCATTATTAGTGCCATGACCAGGTAGCCTTAAGTAGTATGTATTCGCCTTTAGAGAGGCAGAAATTTTGTCTACGGTCTCTTCTCCTTCTGCGCGGGAAGCGCCGAAACCATGTATATAAAGAATGGCATATTCCGTTTTACCTGGAGAATAACGAATCAGTTTTTCTTCTGAGCCTGGTCTACCGTGAAGTGATTTGGTCTCTTCTAATTTAGTTTTATAAAACGAATCGAAACTTTGAGTTAAGTCCGCCTTTGGTTGGAATTCATATTTGGGAAATGTAGCGTAATAGATCCCCAAATAGGCGATAAGCACAGCACCAAGGCCAATCGAAACCCGTTTGAATATTTTTTTCATCCTTCTCTCCAATTATTTTGCGGATTGAAATGAGCGACGAAAAGGATATTAGGAACCCTTTATTTTGAGGCAAGGACTTTTGTTGGAAGGAATATGAGGATTTAGACCGAGTTCTTCTTTAATAAACGGTGCTTATGCTCTTTTTTTCTTTTCAGAGTCCAATTGAAAAAGTACATCTGAAAGATGGAACTCACCTAGTTTGGCTTCGAGAGCGGATTGAGCCTCTTGGAAAATTCCAGTCAAAGTGGTTTGTATCTTTTTACCCACAGGGCATTTAGGGTTTGGTTTGTCATGGATGGAGAATAGAGGAGCCTCCGTTTCCACAGCCTTGTAGATCTGTAAAAGTTGGATCTCCTCCGGAGATTTAGCGAGTTTTGCTCCCGCTACACCTTGTTTGGAAACCACAAGGCCCGCCTTTTTTAATTTTCCCAATAGATTTCGGACTACAACCGGATTGGTCCCGATGCTATCCGCCATAATTTGAGAAGAACTGGCTTCTTCTCCATCCCGGTCAATCAAGGAAAGAATATGGATCGCAATGGAATATCTGCTCGGAATCGACATCTTTCCCCCTTAGTTGATCCTGGATGATATGATCGGATTCGCCAATCATATTTTCAGACGACTGAAATAACCGGGAACTCCTCCTGACAGGGAATAAAAAACAGATTTGAGTCTATTTTTTCGTTTTCCCCTGGTTTAAGAAATATATTTCTGATTTCTGCAATTTCTCGGAGGCAATCTTATGTTCGCTAAATATTCGACTCTATTATTGGGGGCATTGTTCTTTTTTCACTGCGGTAAAAAATTGCCGGTTTCCATGATCACTGCCACTTCCATGGATAGTGGGCTTCCATTTGAGATCCTGGACGGAAAAAAATGGAAACCGGAAGAAGGTGCCAAATTCGTTAAACTTCACTTTTATCCGGATGAGACTTTCTTATTATCTAAGATAGAAGTTGAATCCTGTAACGGGGATTTTTCGGATCCTATCACGGCCTATATTAATTTTGATGAATATAGCCAGGATTTATCCACAGGATCGACCGCTGCAGTTTCCTTCGATGCGCCTAAAAGTACTCGTTCTGTGACTTTTAATTTTCATAAAAATGCGAATCTATGTGTCCAAAAGGTGAACTTTTACGATGATAAAGGTTCCAAAATGAAATGGAAGGGACCAAAAGTTGTAGAAGCTTCTGTGACCGCATCCGAAACAGCTAAACCGAATCTTTCTTATGACGTTATGAACTTATTCGATTCTAGATATGAATATGCCTGGGCTTCCGACAAAAAAGGGCCGGGAGTGACTTTAGATTTCGACTTTAAGGAAACACAAAAGATAAAATCTATCAAGATCTGGAACGGCTACCAAAGATCAGACAGACATTGCCAGACAAACGGAAGACTAAAGGTGGCAACTCTCACCGGTGATAACGGTTTCGAAGAGAAGATAGAAGTAGCGGATATCATGGGACCTCAAACCATTCAGTTTTCCAAAACTTTCGAAGGTAAAAAATTAAAACTTAAAGTAGATTCTATTTATACTGGAAAAGATTATAAAGGATTAGTTATTAGCGAGATCCGTTTTTCAGACGGAGATGATTGGATCTTACCGAATCCAATGGAACAAGTGAAGAAGATCGCAAAAAATAACTTTTTCCAATTCTCTGCAGCTAATATAGACAATGTTCTGAACTGGAGTTATGTGGGCGGGGAATATACCGGAGATGCTCCTACTTCAACAAATACAAATGTGGAACAACCTGCTGGAACTACCGAAGCTGCCACAGAAGGAAACACTGGAGAAGAACAAGCACCTGAATCCGGTCTTATATCCTCTAACTGGACATTACGATTGAGATCGGACGGAAGTCTTTTTTTTGAAGGAAATACGACCGAAGCAGATGGAGATACGCAGATTAATAAAAGTTTCTTTGCATTAGGAAATTATGAAGTGAAAGAGGCCAAACCTGACGGTTTGAAACTTCGCATATTCGGTCTTGTTCGTAAAATGACCCAAAAAGAATATAACGAAGATTATTACGGCGGAGACTGTAATGGTTGTGGAAGAGACTGTAATAATAGCCAGGATTCAGAAAACGGAGAAAAAATTTTCCAAGAACAGTTACTTCTTCGCAAATCGGGAAATAAACTTTTCATAAAGAATGAAAATCCTGGAAAAGTTTTCCAGTTTACCACTTTGGAATTGATCCAGGAATAATTATTTGTTTAGAAAAGTTTACCTTCTTTTTTTCGTTTTGAGTTTGTTCTCTTGCGAAAAGGAAAAAAGTTCTGATCCTTCTTTTTCCTTGAATCTATCAGGGAAAAAGGGAGGAGTTCCAGTCCGTATAGATTGGATCTATAAAGGTTTCCCTGGAGAAATGAAAATTTATGAACTGGCTTCTCAGAGGCCGGTTCAACTCTGGGATACAAATACCGTTTCGAATTTAGATCTGGCTCCTATTTCTAGTTTAATAGAAGATTCAAAACTAGTTTTGGGTCCAGGAGAAACCCGCAAGTTTGCTTTAGTATATAAGAATGAAACAAAGGAGAAATTGTACTTCTTTGCGGCACCACATTCTGTGAATCCACCTGAGTTCGGTTTTGGTTTTAAATTCAAATGTCTTTGTGTGAACCATTTATTCCAAGTAGAACCTGGCTCTGTTTGGTATAGAATTGTAGAAATTCGCACAATGCCAAACTGGGCGAGTGATCCATTTCAGATCACTCATACTTTGGTGAGGGTCGATCCAAGCCAGGCGAAAGAATGGAGTAATTCAGGAACACATTCTCATTCCGACGAATGAGAATATTCTATTGTTGAGTATTAGGAGCGGCAGCAGGGTTCGATTTTATACAGACTAATACCTTATTTTCCAGATAACATTCAGTTTCTGTTCCATCTTTTTTGGTATAAGGGCCAGGATTAGAATTGCTGGAGTCAGTAAACTCAGTCACTAAAACGCTCCCGTCAGTGAATGTAACCTTTCCGGAACCTTTGATGATACCTTTTGCGAAATTTCCTCGGATCACAGTTCCGTTGGAGTAGAAATACATTCCATCTCCTTCTTTCAGATCGTTTACATAAATCCCTTCGAACTTGTCTCCGTTTTTGTAAACGAATTTGCCTTTACCTTCTCTCATCCCGCTGCTGAATCCACCCGTATAAATATCTCCTGTAGAATATACGTAGGTGCCTGTGCCGTTTTCACAGTCGCCTGATTCGCAACGGCCATCTTCGGTGTTTTGGTCAGGACTGAAAGATCTATTAGAAGCTGAATTCGAACCTTCTGATCTGGATGAGCTTGCACTAGTATTGCTGGAAGATTCGGAAGAATCCTTTGTTTCCGCGGATGAACAGTTGAATATTATAAAAAATGCAAAAATGGAAATCAGGGAACCTGTGAAAATTCGAGCCATAGTAAAATTTTTGACCCTAAACTTAGATTCGTCAATCCGATTTCATTGTAATAATTCTCTAACAGGCATTCCCTGGCGGTTGATAAAGTCGGGGAGTTTGTTCTTGATCCCTAAAAATAGCAGGTAGTAGATTTTACGCAAAACCGGATGAAATAAGATTTTGTCACGTATCCTATAGCGGCTTCTATTTCTCAAAAATAGTTTTAGTATAAATCCTAAAAACGGGGAAGGTTTGGACTTGGACGCCTGGAACTGGAATCGGAAAGTTTTAGGGTATTTTTTATGATATTCTTTTGCGAGTCTTTTGGATTCGGCTAATAGGCCTGAGTTTTCCGTGTAGAGTAGTTTTCTTGCGTTTAGGATGAGCCTGAATGTCTTTTTTTGGAATTGGGAATCATAAGGAAGATCCAATTTTTCAGAAATTTTTTTCATTCTGGAAAGTTGGGAGAATGCTTCTTCTCCTAATTGCAAAGATTCTTTCGGGTAAGGATTTAGGAAAGAATATAAGGTGCGGAAAGGATCCGAAACCGTGATCTTGTCCCAGGTGATATGAAGAATGGGAGGGATCCGAACACGATGCATATAAAAACTTTGTCTGGCAAATCCAGGATCATACAATAGGTTTAAGATCAATCCTTCGCTTAGTTTTAAAAATTCTAAAAATAGATCGGCATTCTTTTTACCGTAAAATTTAAGAAGTATTTCTTCTAAACTTCTTTCCGGTTTTGTAAATAACTGAACAGAAACGAACGTATTCAATTCATTCCAATAAGATGAACGTTTTAAAAATGTGATATTTTTGAAAGAGGACCAACCTCCGGTTTGTGTCCAAACGCTGATCCCGGCAATATTCGCTTTTCCTAAAAGTTCGGATCTATATTTTTCATACATCCATCCTACGAAGCTAGGATATTCTCCAAAACCTTCATATTCTCTTCTGGCCTGTAATTCTAAAAGTTTAGGTTTATCATCTGCGAAGAATAATGGATTGATGGGAAGATATCTGAAAAAATCACCTTCTCCGTATTTTAGCGAGATGATTAGAGATTTGCTTTGTATATCTTGGAATACCTTATGATATGTTTTGGGATTCCAGATCAGATCTCCTATTTCGTAGGCCCCCAATGTCCATGTCCTGAATATTAATGTTTTATTATGTTTTTCGAAAATAGGTAGAATTTCTTTCAAGAATGAGTTGGCCTGTTTAGGGTTTTTAAGAAGAAGTTTACTTCTAAAATCTCCGGTAACATCCACGCCGTCCGATTCACCGATACGAAGGACTATTCCTGAAATTTCCGCAAAACTAGAAAATAGATCTTCTAAAGATTCTTTAAAAAGTTGTATGATCTTGTTTAAGTTTCCGCCCGTATGTTCTAAAATTGAATCGTTGACGGAGAAAAAATCCGATGTGATAAATACATTCAGATCTTGGGAGGAAGCTATCTTAAATAGTTTTTTATACTTTTTGCGGTAAGAAGAAATTTTACGTTTTAGATCTTCCGGATAAAAATCTCTTTCGGAAAGATAACATAACTCATCCAGACTGATTGCATTAAATCCTAATTTAGAAATTCTTTTAGTATATCTATAAAAGGACTCTCTGACTCTTTTATGTTTTTTCTTGGAAGGAAGGGAAGACTTCTCTAAATGTGCTAAAGGTGCCTTGGACCAATTTTGATGTTTTTCTTTGGATTCCAGAAAGAAAGGGGCAGATCCGTCTACAAGAGCAAACATTCTTCTATTCCGTTTTTTTTCTGTATCTAAATGATTCTAAGGCAGCTGCAAATAGGATGAGCGCTCCTCCTATAAATTCTTCCTTTCTGGGAATTTCTTGTAAGATTACCCAGGCAAGGATTGCGGAATATACAGGCTGTACAGTGGATAATAGTCCTGCGGTTTTTACCTTCATCTTAAATACGGATTTGATATAGAATGTATGTCCTACTGCAGTAAAGAATACTCCTAAAAGAATGATGAGTCCCCAATCCTTAGGAGTGGTGAATAGATCTTCAAAGAATAGGACAGGGCTTAAAACAAAACAAGTAATCGCTGTTTGGTGGAACATTACTTGTGTGGATCCATGTCCCGAGAGGTATTTTTTAGTGAGAATATTTCTAAATGCCATTGCCCAAGAAGAAGCAAGTCCTAGTCCTACTCCCAAAAGATATTTGTTCTCTAAATCGAAACTTGGGACGAGTATCCACATTCCAAAAAGAACTAAAACTGCGAGTCCAAGATCCAAACTTCTGATCTTAGAAGGAAAGAATAAGGGTTCGAGTAATACTGTCCAGACTGGATGAGTGAATAGAGTAAGAACTGCCACTGCTATAGTCGTTTCTTGTGCTGATGCAAAAAAAGTAACCCAATGAAAAGCGAGTAAGACACCTAAAGAAAATGAGATCCAATTTTCTTTTTTGGTGGGGAAGAAAAATGGTCTTTTTCTAAACCAAAGAATGGAGCCTAATAGACTTGCTGCGAATAATGTTCTTCCCCAAGTGATTAGGGAAGGGGAATAGGAAAGTACCTGGGCGAATAATACGTTCCCACTGATCAAAATTTGGGAAACTTGAAATTCAAGATATGTTCTAAGTCTATTTTCCTGCATCTGGCAGGACTAATTTCAGATGCCTATTTGGAACGGAAAGGAATTACTTTTGCTCTGTAAATGATTTCTATAATTTGTAATAATCTAAAAAGAAGAAGGGGATCCAGGCTTTCCACCTGAATCCCATACCAAAGAAGATTCTACATTAAGCCGCCGCTAAGGTTTCCTCTTTCCCCAAACGATTTCCCCTGAAAATACTTCCGAAATCATTAAATCTGATCCCGTAACGTTTCATAGCAGGGTGAACAAAAGGTGCCACCGCTTGTCTGAGATAAAAAGGCTGGTTCACTACGAAGTGATGTATTCCATGAGTGCTTCCAAAATTAAAACAGAATAGATGAAGAGGGAATAAGAACCAACGATTCAAAACCTGGGTTTGATCATGAAGTCCTTTTACATCTCCGTAATAATGCATATTAGAAGAAACAATCTGAATGCTTGTTTGTCTAATCCAGTTCGGGATTGTATAAACAACTGCTGAAATATTCAAAAAATGACGGATAGTATCCAACCAAGCAGGAACTTCTACAGGTTTTCCTAATAATTCATTTCCAATATAGAAAAGATTAATGAATAGGAAATTATACCAAAGATGAAAATAGATCACAAGATAAGGCCAACTGGATCGAGTGATCTCACTTCTTTTGAACTTAGGAGCCTCTCTGCGAAGAACATGAGATTGGAATAAGAAGGACATATTCCCGTCCATCATAGTGATAAAACGTTTTAATCCGAATTTCATCCCATTCCCGATCAAACGTTCCTCTATGTCTTCCTTATGACCGGATACTTTATGATGAAGAGTATGGATCATTCTTCTATACCAAGGACTTACGGTGTTTCCGCGAAAGATCCAAACCGTCCAGAACATGAAGTTTTGGATCTTTAGATTATCCTTATAATATAAATTGTGAATTAAGTCGTGCTCAACTTCATGAAGAATGGAGGCAAGAACCCCGTTCGCAACAATACAAGCCCAAGCAGGAATGATCCCTGCAATATATAATCCAGCGAACAGGATCATACCTGCTGCGGAACCTAAAGTGATAGCAAGGCCTAGTTGGTCTTGGTGTTTTAAGAATTCGAATTTACCACGTAACTTTCTGTCCCTGAATCGGATCCATTTCATGATCTTCTTACTTTTTTCTTTTTGGGACAATCTAGTATAAAGTTTGGTTGGAACCTGATACGTCTTTCTTTCTGCAATGGCGATCATCGGTTTCCTCCGTTTTTGTTTTCGGTTGTCCATATCTTACGGAAATTTTTGAAAACAGTCGTCTCAATTGATCGAATGCAACTGGGTATTTGGTCCCAATCTATAAATTTTTACTGGTTCTTTCGCGACTCCCCGTGATTAGTTTGGCAACAAACTAATTAACTCCCTCTAAATTCGGAAGGAGTTTTGCCTGTATGTTTTTGGAATGCTCTATGAAATGAGGATTTGGTGGCGAATCCAACTTCGAATGCTATGTCCAAGATGGATCTGTCCGGTTCTTTTTGTAGAAGTTCACAAGCTTCCTTGATCCTATAATCATTCACAAACGCGGAGAAATTTTTACCGAGTTCTTGGTTGATCAGTTCTGAAACCTGATGAGTAGAAAGTGCAAGTTCGTCAGCAAGATCTGCGAGCCCCAAGTTCTCATCCCTGTATAATTTTTCTTTTTCCATAAGTTGGGTAAGGCTGTCTCTGAGTGCGTGTCTATTCACTCCAGAGAGAAGGGAGCGTGCGTATTTTTGCCTGGTGGCCTGGCTCACTTCTTGGAGCACTTGGAAGAAGGCTGGCCGCTTGTGTCCGATCAGGTAGGCGAGACAAAGACTTATCCCCATCATTGAGGAGCAAGCCAGAAGGAAGATAGGCGACTTACTGGATAAATAGACTGCACCGAACCCAAGATTCACGAATGTAGAAATTACCATGAATGCCAAGATCCTGGCGGTCCATTCCTCTTGTAGTACCTCCCACCTAAGTAGGTCGGAACTCCCTTTTAGGATGAGCAAAATATAGAAGACCAGGATTAGAATAGGAGAAGAAAGTAGGATTTCCCCCTCATTCCAGCCGGTTTCTTTCAAAAAAACCGATATCTTTTCAAGGATCCATTCTTGAGGAAGAAGGAACACTGCCAGAAAATATACAACCCAAACAAGACCCGGCAGAACTAGATGTTTCTTTTCTAATCCTAAATAGGAGACTCCTTCCGAGTCTCTGTCCTGGCTTACACTATGGATCCCGAATAGGATAGGGCCTACGGATGCGATAAGCGGGAATTGGATAAGAGAAATCCTGGGAAATTCTACATATAAACCGGAAACTAATAGAAGGAAGCTTCCTTGTATTAAGCCTAATATCAGGAAAATCAGGGCCAAAAGCCTGTTTAGAGCTGATTTATTCTCCATCACAAGCTGCCCAAAAGACATTAGAATTCCAAGTGCAGTTCCGAATTGGGTGATCGCCCAAAGGATTTGGAACCAAATCCCTGGATTGTAGTAACTAAGACTTCCCGTTGCATCTGGAGGCATGGCAGGGAGAATGAAAAAATCTGAGCAAGTTGTCAAGGATTCCCTTCGTGGTTTGGAGTCGTTCAGGCTGAGATGAATTTTGTAGTACCTTCTACAATTTAGAACAAAATCTAGAATAAATTTTATAAAACGATCGTTTTGTTTAACCCATCTCCCAAGGGATGGAAGGGTAGTTTCGTTTTTCGTAATATAGTTTTAATTCGAATAGACAAAATCGAAGTCTCAAAAGATAGATTGAGACCTTCATTCGAAAAATGCTATATTGAATAACGATTGTTATTTTAAAAAGAACCCAAAATCAGCCGGAAACTTTTTATAGAGCCTCGCTTATTTTTTTCCAAATGCGCCGGAAATATAAGCCTGATATAAGCCCGCTTTATGTAGCGATCGCTATGCTGTCCACACTTGGAAAGAAACTGTTAGGATAAGCTAATAGATATGAATATAAAGAAAGCACACATTCTTTTCTCGCTTTGTTTGGCTCTGGGGATGGGCTGTCAGGCAGGTGGAGAGAAAACAAGCGCGGATACTTTTTACGATAATATCGATTATAAGGGAATTCGCCTTTTCAATTTGTTTGATGATTATCCTTCCATCAAATCAGGTTTCCAAAGTTTAGAACCTATCAGTTTTAATCTTAAATTAGAATCTTCTATGACTATTCCTTACAGAGAGGATATCGTAGGATTCTTAAGGGTTTCCGGAGATCTACTTCTTAAGCCGGAAGCTCATGTGCGTCAGTCTCTCATTAGAGTTCATTCTCTTTTAGATCGTATAGAGAACGCGCCGAATAACGCATTCGATACACTTCAACCTTGGTTGGAAGCATTACGCAATTATCGTAAACCTGTACTTCGTAATATGGCACCGCTTAGCCAGACTGCGTTGAAATACATGTATACTACTTATTCCAAAGAAACTATGGAAACCAAATTTAAAGAGGTTTCTACAATATTAAAAGATCCTGAAATTAAGATCCTTTTTGTGGAATTGGAAGATGTACTAGACAAGGCAATCAATCAAAACGCGAATGCGAAAGCGGCGATTAAAGGATTACTCCAAGGGATGGTGGATCCTTCTCTCATTGCTGACAGAGTAATGAAAGAAAAGTTGATTCAGATGATATCTGCGGTAGGAAAGTCGTTTCGCCAAAGAGCAGGTTTTAGTGATGCTAAATCATCCGAAACAGTTCTGAAAAATCTAGTAGTTAATTTAGAGAATTATTATACTGCGGCTACTCCCGTTTTGCCTGGGGATAATGACCCGAGCGATGACGATTATACTTTATATTCTGATCCTAGTTTTGCTGATTATCGGGATGCTACATATCCTGCGGAGCTTTCTTCCATTTTATCTGAGTCTTTTCGCTATCTGAGACCAATGCTTGGGAAGGGTGGAAACTTTACTGCAGATCCGAATGTTCTTCTCTCCTTAGAAATGGCGAAAAATTTCGCAAAGTTTGATTTCGCAACAAGCATTACTGGTGTGGATCACTCTTTAAGAGAATTAATCAGATTAGACGCAAACGGTTTGGACAGATCCAATCCAGCGAACATCACTAGCAGTCCAATTACCGCTCTTGAATCTTTGATGTTCATTCTGACTTTGTCGGATGTTTACGGATATCGTTGGGCAAATCTTAGTGATAACACTACGAAAGCATTAGAAACGAACGGTTCGAATGGCGGCCCGATGACCGGAGGAGTGCTTACTGTAGGTGATAGTATTCATTCTATGAATTCTGCAATGACCGGATCGATCGGGATTAAGGAATTCATGAAGCAAAGTGCGAATGACGGAGCCGTTTTTAAAAACGGGGACGCAAGTACTCCTACCGCTTTGACGATCGGGTTGAATACCCCCACTTTAACTTTGTTAGAGGCTCCGGACCCAAACATCATCCCTGCTGCGAACGATGCAGTTTATACTAAAACAATTCCATTTATCATGAAATTGATCCGGACAATTTTGATTTCCGGAGGCGGGCCATATTATAATAAAAACCGCACAGACTCGAATGGAAACGTATATACCATCGATGGAAAACTTTATAAAGATTCGAACGGAATAGATCAGATTTATAAAGAATCTTGGAATTCTTCTGAATATAGGATCAAAGTATCCAATACTGCAAGCGGTTCTTGTAGTGGTGGAACAATTTGTAAATGGGTAGGTCCTGGAGGAAGAGAAACAAATGCGGTTGTTGCAAATAACTCTTTCACTCCGGTTGCCTCAGGAGTAAATGCTTCCGGCGCGAAAGGATGGAGCATCCCAGTTTGGGAAATTGCAAAAGATAACGCTACTGAAAGAGCTGTAAATACCGACGAAGAAGCCATCTATAAGAACTTCCAGTGGCTACTTCATGAAAAACGTATGGTAGCTGTGATCCCTCTTCGTGCCTCCTTGGGCAATGGAGTTCCTTACAAAATGGCTGCTTTTGTGACTGTGATTGCAAACGGGTTGACTGGTTTGATGAATGCAAGACCGGTTTTAGCTAGCGGAACAAATTGTTCAGACAATCTGAATGCGATTTGGAAAATTAAAAATGCATTCTTAAAACCTGGATGTGCAACTCCAGCAAGTAAGCCTGACTTTAAGACTCCTGGGGTGCCAATTCTTCAAGAAAATTTTTCAGATGTTCCCGGTGATAGTCTATTCTACTTAGAGGCTTGGGATTATGGCACCAGCGGAACTGGGCCTCTTACATTCAATAGCTTAGGAGATGCTTCCGTATATAGTATCTTCTATCCGGATCCGGACGGGTACGGTGTTCTACCTCAGGTAATTGCAGCAAACTTTGCTGTTATGGAAAGATTATCCTTTTTGACTCCGGACAAAATTTTACCTTCCGGACCAAACGTTGCTCTATATGGAAAATCGGTAGATGAATCTTGGGAGCAAAGGAATAGACTTCTACCTTTGATACTTTCCCTTGCATGGACTCTAGATGATCAAGCAAGTCCAAGCTTAAATAAAAACCCGTTCCAAATTTTAACCGGATTGAGTGCGGCTTTAACTAGACCTTTACTTGCTCGTATCCAAGATCCTTCATCAAGTACCCCGGGTACTACGATCGATGTTGTAAAAACAGTCAATGTTGATTCTGATATCAGAAGTAACTCCTCCACTGAAGGAGAGTATTTCTTCCGTTATTTGGATCCAATCTCGAGTAAACCAGTACGTTCTCCTCTTTCTATCCTCGCAGAAAATGAAAGAAGATACCAAGACGGTCTTTTGAATCTAATTTCAAGAACGGATCTTTTAAGCACTTTCGTACAAATGCTGGCTGAAATGGGAAAACCGGAAAGAGCAAGCGGAGCTCAAATTACTTTCCAGGCGATCGCAGATTTGATGGGTGAGATAAAACTTTCGAACGAAAGTCCTACTGCTATTCAATTTAATCTGCAAGGATATCTGGGTGAGATCCGAGATATGGTAGCTGCTTTCCCTGATTCGAGAGTTACCAATATTTATGATCCTGAATGGGATAGGTTGGGGGTATGGGCAGTCCGTATCCGAGATTATTTTGATCCGGATTCTGTTTATAGTCTTATCTCAACCTTGGATTTTTCTATGGATATGATCATAGACAATGTTCCTACAAACGCTCAATTGACCTCTGTCGTTGATCTTTTGGGAGGACTTGTTCGTGATAATACCAACACCCAGGATTATTTAATTACGAATTTATTAAGCGTAGATACGGCCGACTTGGCACAAGTTTCCGCACCTTACGGAAGAAGCACCGTGGGAGTGTTGATGGGAATCGTTAAGACTGGAGAATTCTATACTTACTTAGAAACGGATATGAGAAGTCCGTATTCACTCAAATCCATATTCAAAGATGCCAAAAGACTTTTGGTGTCGGACATGATACAAACACAAAGAGAAGACGAAAGCTCACTGATCTATACGGCAGGAGTGTTGATGGGTATTTTTGCGGATCTTGCTTCAACGGGTAAAAAACAATTCCCGGATGGGTTCGTATTCTACGACAGATTTAACGAAGATGAAAACTCTGACACCTATTGGGATAGGTTCGTTACGGTATTCACCCGGTGAGAATAATGAAGAGAATTTTTTTGGGAAAAATGAGTCGAGGGCTGGAAATGAATCTGAAAAATATAAAAATTTCTAATGTCGATAAGGGAATCAAACTCGTAATCCTTTCTATTTTGTGGGCTGTAGTTTTAGGATGTAGCCCGGAGAAAATGAAAGGATTTGCAATGTCGGATGTTTTCGACTTGGGATTCTTTTCAGGGGGAAGGATATTTGATGCTAATCCTAATCTTCAACCTCCGTATAACAGTGTGGACAATGATACCGCTGTTCTTCCGGTAGATTTCGGCTCTAGCAGTCCTCAGGCTACCTTATTCATTAATTCTGTTGAGAACGTGGATAGATACAAGGAATTAGAGATCCGCTTTTCTCACCCAATGAATAAAACCACAGTAGAGCAAAATTTTGCGATTACTGGGAATTCAGGGAATCTGATCGGACCTAATCCTGGTGGAGAATTTTACTGGAAAAGTCCTCAAAGGCTATTTTTTAACCCATATCGTGAATTAAAACCTACAGAGACCTATACTCTTACTATTAATCCGAATGCAGCTACCATTGCTGGAGTTTCTTTAGAAAATTATAATATTAGTTTTAGAACGACTGCGGATTATAGTTTGACTAATAAAATTACTCAAGGAAGTCAATATACTCTCAATGGATCGAATGATATGACATTCGATCAGTCTGCTGCATTACAATTGGCTTCAAATTATGTAAATCCGGTAGTAGGTGAGAATTATATCCAATCAGTTTCTTTAAAAAAGATTGGTTCTACTAATTCTCAGGATATTTGTACCACTCCTCCTTGCTCAATGAGTGCTACAATTTCCTTGAACTTAAATACTTCTCAGGTCCCTCCTACTGTCGGTGGGAATACCTACTACTACGAGATCATTACTGCCAACGGAAAAACTTTCCGTAAGTATTTCAGCTTTAACTACGGTAAATTAGAGAATGCGAACGGCGTTCTTCCTTACGTAGCAAACGGTGTGATGGATGAGGCTCAGATGCTCCCATTCTTAGGAAAAGCCATCCAGAAATATACCACAGGCGCTTTCAAAGTAAAAGATTCAACCGGAATACCTCGTACCTTCCAGGAATTCTTATTAGGAATGCCCGATTTTCCTAAGAAAAAATTCTTCGAGAACAATGCTTGGACTATCGGTGAAGCTTGTATGAGACAAGACGGTAAGATGTCCGGTAATGCGAACGAAGCTGCCTTTAAAGATTTCGAATATATTCCTGTATTCGGAGCTAAATCAGGCGGTGCAGGAAGGGGATATTGTTGGGTAAGACACCCTGATTGTGTTACGGATAACGGACCTCCTTATCACCCTAAAAAACGAAATGGGATCGATAGAGACCAATGGTGGAATATATACAATAGTAATAATTGTGGCCAAAACCAGAATAACGCGAATTACCCTCAAGCTTGTAAGAATTTATTCCATTGGGGTGAGGCTGCTTGGAGTCTTTGTCATTATCCTACCGACGTAAAAACCTATAAAAACGGCGGATATACTTCTACAGTATTCTCTACATTCGGTAGACCGGAAGGAGATATTACATCAGCCGGAGAAGACTTATTAGATTGTGCGTTCCCTGCATGTTTCTTCGATTCATATCATATCGAAAAAATAGCTCCGGGACCATTCTCTAAATATAGCGCTATCTTAAACGTAGCATCCGGTGGAATTGCGGACGGAAGTGCAGCGATCACATTAGACGTATACGTAACGGACATGAGACTTCCTAAGATGGTTCGTTGTGGATCGAATAACGCAACTCATGGTTGTGCCGCAGGGACTGGGACCCAATTAGGAAACGTTGTTGCAGACTTAAAAGTGAACCCCGGTTCTGGAGGAGTAAATCCTGGCTTAGGTTTGGATCTAAAATCCAGATATACAGAAGTGGATCTTTTAGTCGTGTCTCGTTTTGAGGACTGGTATGGAGCATTTAACGGACCAGGAGCATTGCTTGTATTCAGAACAACTGCTAAGTTGAACTGGGATCCAGCAGTAGAAGGAGTTTTGAACCCAGCAGGTTATGATTGGAACGACGTAAAACTTTCTAAACCCCGTTTGGCTTTAGCTCGTACTCGTAATAATATGACAGTGACTTCGGACGGTTTGATCAATATGACCGTTAGGACTCCATTCACTGTGAATGACGATTTCTTCCCTGATAATCCTAGTATTGCACAGATACTTTCGAATACGAATAACTTCTTCATTCGCCCATGGGCAAACCCTTTGCATATGTCTTTAGCAGGTTTATATCCTGGAGAAGATACTTCTGACTTCATGTATACAGCTCCAATGACTTACATTCATGGTAGTGAAGGTTTCAACACTATCATCGAAGCTCTCGTAGGTAGAGAAGAGTTGAGTAATATGGCGAACCTAACTGTAGACCAAGTAAAACAGATCATCACTCAGTATATGCTTAGGGATATCGTACAAAGGATTGCACCAAACGTTCTGAACTCTGTAATTGCGGATTTAAGAGATACTGGGGTTACGATTACTTTACCAAGTTATCTTCCTCCACCTCTTGGAAACTTCCCGTTAACAGTGAAGTTTAAACTGAATACGGATGCTTCTATCAAACATGATGGAACTAATAAAGGTCTTGTGACTTCTTTGGACTTCGCGTTTACAAGTGGTTATAACCCACCAGCCGGACTAAGGACCCAGTCCGGAAAAACCGGAATGGTTACGACCAGGACTTGGACTGCTGCGAATCCACCTCCTTCTACATATCAGTTCAGCCAATCCGCTGCGAACCCTGGATTCTTGATATCCATGCACACTGATACAATTTCTCAGGCTGCATTCCATTTATGGCAGAGAAGGGGATTGGATATCGTTTTGAATAAGGCATTCATCGATGGAATGAACGCTTTTGCAGGTGCGGACCCACTATTTGCGTTAACCACTTCTTTCTTAAAAGCTTCTCCTTTGGTTACGATCCTCGTGCCAGGAAGAAACAAATTACAAGGTCTAAATGGTTCTAACGCAATTGCGCCTCCGGTAAAATCTTATGATGATATCGATATGGTGATGTCTCCGATCCATGCTCCTAACGTGAAGTTCAAACCTATGACTTCCGCTGGAGTACCTAAGATGAGATTGTATTTCACTGAAATGCAATTACAGATCGTTGCTAAAAAACCGACTTCTTGCACAGGGCTTGTGGATACCGAACTTACCGAATGCCAAGCGGATACAAGAGCGAACGGTTACCAACAAACTCTTGGAACAGTTAGGATCAGTTTTGCTGCAGATGCAGACTTCCGTTTCAAAATGTTCTCTAACCCGACCAATAACCCTGCGTTTGCTAACTTGAATGCACTTCAGGTGATCTTAGATCCGGTGAATAACTTGGATTATGCAGTAGAAGTTTTGGAAGGGCAAACTTACAATCCATTCGGTTTGGATCCTGAAGGTATTAAGTCGGTGATCGCTCCGTTAGTCACCACTCTGGTAATTCCAATGGTAAACAGTATTATGAAAGAGATACCTATGCCTCCGGATATCACATTCCCTAAATTGATCAACCCTGCAGGAACTCAATCCTGTGCGATCAGTGCGAAGAGTGATAAGGTACAATTCTTCACCTTGAATACTCCTCAAGTTGCGGATCCGTATCTGTTAGGAGGAATGAGATTTGTAGGACAGGCTGTAACAGATCCTGCATCTCTGATTGTCTGCCCTTAAATACTCCTAGCTATTTCGAAAAACTAGATGTCGAAATGACCGAAAGGGTTTTCCCCTTTCGGTTTTTTTTTAAGGAGCTTCTCGGATTACTAAATTAGAAAAAGCTTATGAGTGAGTCTTCACTCAATTAAGATTGTGTAATTTTGATTTTCTTTTGCTACAGTTTCGCAAAAGTTTTTGTTCGATTTTTATCGAACGGCATTCATTATTTCATAACGATCGTTAGAACGTGCTATATAATTTTATAAAAATGAAAAGGAAACCCATTCAAATACTTGCATTTAAAAATAGTGAGCATTTAGTCACAATTTTTGTCCCGTTTTCATAAATGGGTTGCAGGAATCCGGATAAGATAGGAAACGAAAAGTGGATATGACGTATTACCAGCTTTCATGTTACTTGGTGGTGACTGTACTAGTCTACCGTACGATTCATAATTTAGTTTTATATTTTAGAAATCGGAAACAATCATACCTTCTTTATTTTGCATTATTGCAAGTAGCGTATGGTGCTTATTTATTCTGTTTTATCCAAACAATCAATGCAGAAAATCCGGAAAGGGCCTTGATCTGGGAAAGAGTGGAGAATGCGACAGCGGTAGTATTTGCCACCTTTATCGCATTGTTCGTGAATAATTATAAAAAACTTTTTAGCAGAGATTTCATTCTTCTATACGTATTCATGAACTTGATCCTGGTAGGGATACTATTGCAGGATCCAAACGCTTATACAATGAGCGTTTCTCATCCTAAACATTTTCCTTCTTTAGGCATTATCATCTACGAAACAGACCAGCCTACGATCATGCAGTTTATCTTCCTTTCTAGTATTCTGATGATTATATGGACCGTTATGAAAGTAATGGGTCAGGTCCGTAAGAATAGATTCAGGAATCATTTCCTATTTTACGGATTGGTATTATTCTTTGCGAGTTTGATAGCGGATATCCTGGTAGCGAGCGATATAATCGGTATTCCTTATACTTCTCATTTTAGCTTTTTGATCCTTATGTTCTGTGTGGATAGCTTCCTAACGGTGAATAAGTCAGAAAGGGAAGTCAGAATGGAATTCAAGGAATCAGTTTCCAAATGGCTCACTAAGCCGGAAGCTTCTTCTTTTGGACTACAAACAAAGGGCAGAAGTGTAGAAGGTTCCGAATCTGCAGTTAATAAAGAGAAGGGTCGTAATCCTAAAAAGTTAAGTGTTAGGGCTTTAGGTCCATTAGAATTGGATTTGGACGGAAAGAAGATCCCTGCAGCCGAATATTCCAGTAAGAAAAAACTACTTAAACTCATTAAACTATTATTAGTTCGTTTTGGGAAAGGTGTTCATAAAGAAGAATTATTAGAGAATCTCTGGCCAGGGATGTCCGAGAAAAATGCTCTAAATAGCTTACATGCATTACTTTTCCGTCTTCGTAAAATATTAGGGAACCCGGAAGCAGTCGTATTCGCTGAGGATAGATTATTCTTCCATCCTGATCTGGTAGAAGCTGACTTTGTGGAATTCGAGAAAAAATTCGAGGCTGCAGGAAAACTTCTTCGGAACAAAAAAGAAGAAGAGGCGGTGCAATCTTATAGAGAAGCACAAGAACTATATACAGGGGACTTTTTCGAATTCGATCTGTATTTCCCGGAATCGGAATTAAAACGTGAATATCTACGCAAGAATCTGATCGAAATTTATAGAATTCTATGTGAATATTCTCAGAAAGCAGGAGATGCAAATTCTCTACTTTCCGATTCAGAAAGTTGGATCCGTCTGGATGATCTGGACGAAAGAGCTTGGAGATTTCATTTCGAATCTTTACAATCTCTTGATCGTAAAAACGAAGCTCTGCGCAAATTCGAGGATATGAAGAAGATCCTGAAAAAAGAATTAGGCGTGGAACCTGACCAAGAAACAGTTTCACTCATTGAAAAGATACGAGTTACTTCTCCAGTGGGCTGATTGTTTTGGAAACGCTGCACTATAAAATAAAACGCTCATTAGAAAAAAAATATTGGACGAAGTAAATCCCTTCTGTACGTTCTTCCAGAATCCCCCATATTCTAAGTAAAAAATAACCCCCGAATTAAAATGAATAAACGAATCCTTTTTTTTGTAACGATTGTTACAATTACCCTGGCAAACTGTTCCATCGTATATAGAGTTACCGGTAAAACTTTAAACTCTTACGCCCAAGACCATTTGGTTCCTTTTTATCTGGCTTCCGACGATTTGGATGCGATCTGTACTGGAGGAACTGCACTTGGACCTTTGGTAGCTTCTTTTGAAAGGACAGGAGCTTCTGTGGAATTGGCTACTATGGTAGCACAAATGGGAGCAGGGATGTGTGCAGAAAAGCAGGCTCAAGAGGCTGAACTTTTATATATTGCAGCAGTGCGTAAGGGTAAGGGAGAAGAAGCATTGGATCACCAGGCAAGACAGATCCGTTACCATGGGGTTGCCGCAAAAAGATACGGGGACGCACATAATAGATTCCTTCAATACTTCGGAGAATGGAATGGGAAATGTCCTTCTATCAGCGATGACGAAGAGTTATATTATTTGGTAGGACTTTCTTCCGGATTATTGGCAATTCTTCACGATTTTGCTTCTCAAGGATATGCCGGGATCACTCGTGAAGTGCCTAGCGTTGTTGCAGGCGGATCCAAATGTTTGGATTCCAAAAAATGGTGGGGAACTCCTTTAGCATTAGAAGCTGTTGTATGGCTTTCCGTTCCGGGTGCGACTCCTGATGGAAAAGATGCTAATAAACAAATGGAAGAAGCCGTTAAACAGGGCGACCAAGCCGGAGTTCGTATGTCCAGAGCCTTCCAGATCCAAGCCGCAGCCGGAAAAGGTGATGTGGAGAAGATCAAAAAACTTATATTAGAACATTCTAAAGTTATCAGCCAAATCCCTGCTAAGAAAGAATATCTTTTCTTGGAAGCGTTTGCTGAAAATTTATCACGTCATGAATCTGATAAAATTTGGATGAAAGAGACCGGACATAGGGGACCGATTAACTTCTCCTCTTTCCCGGGAAAAAAGAAAAACAATAAAGAAGAAGACGATCTGTTAAAAGATCTTTGAGCGGGTTCTTGGGTGGAAAACGAAAAAAAAGGGACCTTAAGGAGAAAAAACTATATGAAGAAGTTTCTCATTCTATCGGTAATCATTCTCGGGACTTGGATGTCCGTAGGTGTGGGAGCAGCGGAGACTGTGGATCGATCCATGTGTGTATTCGATCCTTCCGGAGCACACGGAGACGTGTTTAAAGCGGCACAAAGATACCAAGCACAAGCTTTAATATGGGGAATCCGTCTGGATCTAAAAGCTTATACAGACGAAGTGGTAGCAAACTCCGACTTCAAAGCCGGAAAATGTAATATGGCATTCTTAACTTCTCTTAGAGTAAGAAGTTATGTGCATGAATCAGGATCCATTGAAGCGATCGGTGCATTGCCAAGTTATGACCTTCTCCGCAAAACAATCGAAGCATTATCAAATCCTAAAGTAAGAGAACTGAACACGGACGGCGACTTCGAGACCATGGCTATGTTCCCAGGTGGAGCTGTTTATCTTCTATTAAGAGACAAAAACCTGAAAGATATCAAAGACTTGGCTGGTAGAAAGATCGCTACTTTAACTTACGATCAGGCTGCCACTACTATGGTGGATATCGTAGGAGCTTCTATGGTTCCCGCCGAGATCGCTACTTTTGCAGGTATATTCAATAACGGAAGAGCGGATGCTTGTTATTCTCCGGCAATCGGGATCAAACCTTTGGAATTAATGAAAGGGATTTCTCCGAATGGTGGAATCGTTCGTTTTCCGATCGGACAATTGACCTTCCAAATCGTGGCTCGTCACAAAGATTTTGCAGAGGGTTTCGGGAATACATCTAGAGCATGGGCAGCAACTCAATTTGATGCAATGCTTTCTCTTACCAAAAAAGCTGAGCAAGAAATTCCAGCTAAGTTTTGGATAGAAGTTCCGAAAGATCTTCAAAAGAACTATTTCGAAAAATTCAGAGAAGTTAGAATTAGGCTGAGAGACAAAAAAGTATATCATCCTACCATTCTGAAATTAATGAAAAGGGTTCGTTGCAGCGCGGATAAAGAAGCCGCTGAGTGCGCGGATAACCTGGAATAATTTCTAAAACTAACACAAAAAAGGCGGGAAATTTCTTTCCCGCTACTCTTATATCAATCAATCGCAGATTCCAGAGGATATTCTATGTGGAGAAAAATCGTTTCCTGGGCGGTATTATTCTTTTTATTCGTACCCCTTGTTCAAAGTGGAAGCCAGTTAGTCCAAGCTAGGCTACTAGGCTTAGGCGGCAGTATTTGGCCGAATTATGCAATGATCCGAAATGTTTGTGTCGCGGATCCGAATGCGGAAGCAGATACAAAAGCAGAAGTCAGCCAAGCGGATATGGACGCCTTGGATGATATTGGTCTTGGAGATACAACTGGCGGGAAGAATGTAGGAGCTCCAACAGGACCTACTGAAACCCAATTAGAGTTAGAAAAACTGGCCGGTTCTTTAACTACAGGACAGAAATTATATTGTGGATTCGAACGCAGGCTTTCTTGGATTACTATCTCAGCAATAGATTATATTCCTATGACTATGGTGTTCTTGCTTATCGTAGCCGGAACTGTTTCCACTACCAGAAGATACCATATCGCTCTTAGGAATCCTGAAAACTCAAAAGAGGAAAAGATCACAGAATGGAGCCAGATCATCGCGAATACGATCATCATGGTATCCGCTGCATTCATGTATCCCCTTCAAAAAGGTGTGGAAGCTCAGATTCAGGTGCTTTGGGTTTTGGGCCTTATACTTTTAGCAGGATTAAATTTTTATAATTTAAAAAACCCTGTATTTAAAAGCGGGGAAGGTAAGCAGAATACTAAACTTTCCAATGCATTATTATGCGTTCCTCTATATGCTTGGATGGCGTTAATCTGCGGATTATACTTCTTTATTTTGGAAAAACACCCGGCTGGACTTGCGATCTATCTGCAAAAATTGACGGCACATGCTCAACTTTATATTCAGATCGGTCTTTATGTTTGGACTGGAATTCTTTTAAGAGATACTTCCTTAGGAAAAAGATTTTTCGATCTTTTGAATCCGTGGAAACTTCCTTCTGAATTATTGGCGGTGATCATCGTTGTTGTTGCCGCTCTTCCTACTGCTTATAGTGGCGCTTCCGGGATTGTGGTTTTAGCATTAGGTGCTACAATCTTCAAGGAATTGAGAAGAGCAGGTGCAAGCCAAGAGAGAGCACTCGCAGCGACTGCAATGTCTGGAAGTTTAGGAGTCGTTCTTCCTCCATGTTTACTCGTGGTGATTGTCGCTTCTTTGAACTTAGAAGTGACTACTGACGAATTATTCCATTGGGGTTGGAGAGTGTTTGCACTTTCTTCCACCTTATTCTTGATAGTCAGTTGGTTTAGTAGAACTGAATCTTGGAAGATCAGACCAGAGCAAGATGCATTCAAAAAGTCTTTACTGGCATTCAAATCTTTCTCGGTGTATTTGGTGATTTCAATCGCTATCGTTCTTACGATCGTTCTTGCGCTTGGAACCCATTTCGATGAAAGAACAGCACCTTATATCCTGCCGATCGCGATGTTGGCACTTCTATTCATAGATTATAAAATTTCCAAAAAGGAAAAACTGGAAAAGGGAGAAACTCATAATGAAGAAGTGGAACTTTCCAGAACTTCTTATGACGCTGGCTCACATTTAGGCGCGCTTCTTCTTCTGATGGGATTATCCGCTTGTATGGGTGGGGTTTTCGAAAGATCAGAAGTGATCAATCTATTCCCGACTCAATTGGGATCGCCAATGTCTGCGATGTTAATTTTGACATTCGCACTTGTGATCATTGGGATGCTCATGGATCCTTACGGAGCTGTGATCCTGGTTTCCGTAACCTTGTATCCGATCGCTAAGGCAAATGGTATTCATCCTTTGAATTTCTGGATGACTGCGCTTGTTTCCTTCGAGCTAGGTTATTTGACTCCTCCAGTAGCGCTCAACCACTTGCTGACGAAACACGTAGTTAGAGATCTCTTAGTAGAGGATAAAAGTTTAGAAGGAAAAGGTTTCTTTGCAAGGCACGAACATATCGTGATCCCGATTATTGTTCTAACACTTACCTTGCTTGTGACCGCTTTCGGGCCCATCCTATATTCTAAATACGCTGGGTAAGAGAACAGAGTTTAAAAAGAATTAAGGGTTTTCACACAGAGACACGAAGTCACAAAGTTAATTCGATGTCCGATGTAGGAGTTCCTACATCGGATGTCTGAGGGATTTAAAAAATCAATGTTGGAATTCCTACATTGTCGGGTTTGTTACTATTAAAATAAAACCCTTAGTGATCTTTGTGCCTTTGTGCGAAAACCGCAGCTAACTATTTTTACTTTTTCTTTTTCTTCTTCTTGTCTTTGGCCTTCGGAAATTCCAGTTTAGAAGGATCGAAATTTCCTTTTGCAAATTGTTTTTTCTTGGTTTCTATCCAAGGTAAAACCCAGACAAGTTCTTCAGCCAGAGCAAATAAGTTTTCGTTAATATCCACAAGTTCTTCTACCACTAAGAAGTAAGCCACGCTGGATTTTAATTTGCTATCACCTTTGCGGATACGTTTCATCTGGTTTTTGTAGATACGGACTTTGATATCCGAAAGTTCTTTTGTTTTTTTGCCCGATCTTGCCTTTTCCACTAAACCAGGAACCTTGTCGGATTGAGCCAGAAGTTCAAAAAGATCTTCTGCAAGTTTACGAAGTTCTTTTAGATCTTCTCTTTCGTCTTTGGTGAGTCCGGTTTGGAAACGATCTATCTTTTCGGAAGTGTTTCTATGGATATTTGCAAGATTCTCCGCGATACGATCTATATAACCGAGTGCATTTGTGAAAGGGTGAATTGATTGGAAATCAGACTCATCGAAATGTCTATCAACCAGACTTAAAAAACCGGAGATAGAAGATTCATAATTCTTCTTTAAGTTCTTTAATATTTTAGAAGCCTGTTTGAAGTCCTTCTTTTTTCCTCCGATATAACCGGAAGAAAGTGTATTCATCGCCTTCTTCTCTAATAATAGATTTCCTAAAAGAGAAGAAAGTGATTTGGAGAGTGCCTTTTCCGGATGTTTGGAAAGTAGAAGAAGTTTTTCCAAATTTTCATCGTATTCTGCCTTTCTTTTTTTGTGGATTCGATTGAATGCAAGAACCAAGAAGAATGTGAATATTAAAACTACTACTACTGCTGCAAATCCGAAGTAATAGAATAGTGCTGCGATAAATCCACCCGTAAAGGAAGAGAATACCGCAGTCATAAACCATCCGCCGACAACGGTTAAAACTCCGCTCACACGATTGACCGCATTTTCTTTCTGCCAGGCTCCGTCTGCGAGTGAGGTCCCCATTGCCACCATAAAGGTTACAAATGTAGTTGAAAGTGGGAGTTTTTCGATGGTTCCGATTAGGATAAGCGCAGAAGCGATAAGTATATTTACGGAGGCTCTGAGTAAATCGAAAGCATCACTTTCATGCAAACGAACTAACTCCAATGTTCCGCTTTGTTTGAATCTGGAAGAGATCCAATTTCTGATAATAGAAGGCAAAAATCTTTTTATTGGGTAGTAGATCCCGACTGCGATTTGAACGAATACTCTTGCAACCAAGCTGGATTGATAAGCTTCTACAGTTTCTCCTTGGGAGCCTAAACTTACTTCGGTCCTAGTTACGGTTTCCGCCTTCTTGGATTTGAATAATGCGATGATCATGATGAGTGCCGCGCCTATCAGAAGCCTATTGTCAGTAAGAACTTCTTTTCCTAAACCTGATGCCATTGTATTTGCATCCCAGTTTGCCGCTTTGATCAGTTCATGAGTTTGTAAACTTGCGATTGGAACTCCGATAAAGTTTACTAAGTCATTACTCGCAAATGCCATCGCAAGCGCTGCAGTTCCGAATAATACTACGATCTTCAGAACATTAATTTTAGATAAGATCAGAATTTGGAATAGGATGGAAAATCCTATAAAACTTAAGACCAGAATTGTTTTAAAATTGGTTTGGATCCAAGCTAATACGTCTTTGCTTAAGAAAGTGGATCCTTTCATCGCAGTAAGAAGAATGAAAAATATCACAACTGTGACTGCGAGACCTGAAAAAATCCCACCGAACCATTTCATTGTTTTTTCCAAACGGAAACTGAAGATCAATCGGAAGAAGAACATCAATATCAATCCCGCAAAGAAAGCGAGTATTACAGATAATGCGATCCCGAAGATGATCTTTAAGGCCGACTCCGAGTTTATGATCTTAAATGCATCGTTTAATGTATCAGCTTTGAGAATTGCCAGGACCAAGGAGGCACCCAATAATTCAAAAACTAAGGAAACAGTAGTGGAGGTAGGAAGTCCTAATGTATTGTATAAGTCCAGAAGGATGATATCTGAAACCATCACCGCCAAAAATAAGAACATTAATTCAGCTAAACTGAAAAATTCCGGGTGAAAGATCCCTTTTCTCGCGACTTCCATCATTCCGCTGGAGCTTAAAGCCCCGAGTAAGATACCAAATGCAGAAACGATTAGGATGATTTTTCTGGAGGCCGCTCTAGAACCGACTGCTGAATTTGTAAAGTTCACTGCGTCATTGGAAACTCCGACGAGTAAGTCCATTACCCCGAGTACAGCCATGACTGCTACTATGATTAAGAAAATATCCATGTTCTTATTTCCTGGAATTATTGGAGAAGAGCACCCCAGGCAGGGTGATTTGGGTAGTATTTAAGGCAAAGTAGGAGCCTCAACCTAAATTTCCGCGAGTTTCTTTTTCAAAATGTGGATTATGAAATGGGCTTTCGATTTCTCCCCGACCTGAAAGAATGGGTGATCTAACCGGTTTTTTTAGAAAGCAGAAGACCGATTAATCAATCGTCACGATATACAAAAGGAGGCGGTATGAAGATTTCAGTGGGCAATCTTCCCCAGGAATGGAAGGAAGAAGATTTGGAAAAATTATTCTCCAAATACGGGAAGGTCGAACATCTTTCCATCAAAAAGGATAAACTCACAGGACGTTCTCTGGGTTACGGTTCTTTAGAATTGGAAGATGGGGCGGCAAAAAAGGCCCTGGAAGCTTTAAACAAGTACGAGGTTTCCGGAAAAGTTCTAACGGTGGTAGACGCCGACGAATGGAAGAAAGAATTCGATAAAAAACAATCCGTGAAAGGTGGGCCAAGTCACAATAAGGTGCAGGGTAGCCAGACCACGGGAGGTTTTGGAAGTTCCGTCAGACGTACTGGAGGTAGAGGAAAATGAATCTAAAAAGAATCTATATATTAACTGCAATTTTAATCTCAGCATTCGTTTTGAGCCTGGGTGTATTCGCTCAAAATGGTCTGGTGATTAAAGACATCAAAAAGGGAACAGGGAAAGAGGCCTTCAATGGGTCTAACGTAACTGTACATTATACCGGCTGGCTTACCAACGGAAAAAAATTTGATAGCTCGAAAGACAGAGGAACTCCATTCCGTTTTGATCTTGGTGCTGGACAAGTGATTCGCGGTTGGGACAAAGGAGTCCAAGGTATGAAAGAGGGCGGGGTGCGTAAATTGACTATCCCTCCTGAATTAGGTTACGGAAGTGCTGGAGCTGGTGGAAGTATTCCCCCTAATTCTACCCTGATTTTCGAAGTAGAATTGATCAAAGTTTACTGACATTTCTGTGTTAAATCTGTTGCTTCTGTTCTTTTGGACTAGAAGCAACAGTAGAAAAATATCACGATTTTACTTCAAATCACGACAAACCTGCACCTTAGCTTATCTCAATTCTCCTTTTTTTTCATAAACTGTAATATTTAAACAAGCCAATTCTTCCCATTTAATATAAGAGAAAAAGGGAGGAAGAAGGTTTTGAATCAAGAAAACACATTAACTAGTACAACTTCTTCCCAATATCGTACTCTATTCGAACACCAACCCTTAGCCGCATTTTTGGTAGAAGCAGATGGGACTATCGCACTTGTAAACCAGAAGTTTGAGGATATCTCCGGAAGGAAAAAATCCGAGATCCAAGGTAGGATGAAATGGTCTCAGTTCGCACACCCGGACGATACGGAAAGCTTAACTGACGCATTCATGGACAGATTTAGGAATGAAGTCCCGAAACTATTTTCCGCAAGGACAAGATTACTTTCTGCGAGTGGGTATAAAAAGGTATATGTAAGAGCAAACCGTATTCCAACGGAAGAAGGTAGAGTGCTCGTTCAAATACAAGAGTTAGATGAAGAGGGTCTGCTAAAAGATTATTCCTTAGAAGATTCCGATTATCGTTGGCGTTCCTTTCTAATGGAAGGGATGGATTTCGTGGTTATCATGGATTTGAATGGGAATGTATTATTTATTAATAAAACATTCACAGGAGTCCCTGCTGACGAGATCCAAGGTAAAAACTTTTTCGAAGTATTAAAAACATCTGATGCATTAAAACTACAAACAGTCATTTCCAGGGTTTCAAATACAGGAAAACCGGAAGCGTTTGAAGAATGGAGTAGTTTTACAGGCAAAAGAAGCCATTATTATATCAGAATCTCACCCGTGACCAAACAGGGAGAGATTAGTGCAATCTTACTTGCGATCTCCGATACTACCCAACAAAAAGAATCCGATTCAGATCGTTTGAGAAGAATGGAATCCCAAAGGCATCGCCAAAAGTTGGAAGCCCTTGGTACTTTGGCCGCAGGTGTAGCACACGAGATCAATAATCCTCTTACAGGCATTTTGAATTATGCGGAACTCGTTCGTACCCAAGTAGAAGAGAACGAATCACTTTCTAAAAATATGGAAGTCATCATCCGGGAGAGTGAGAGAATTTCCGGAATTGTAAGAAGTCTATTAGGTTTTGCTCATAAAGAAGAAGGTATAAAGGCCCACGTTTCCACTGGAGAGATTTTATATTCTTCTATCCAACTTCTTTTACCATTTCTCGTCCGAGACGGGATCCAGATAGAAGGAATGGATAATTTAGTAGATGCAGACTCCGAGATCCCGCTTGTGATCGGAGAACCTCAAAAACTAAAACAAGTTTTCTTAAATTTGATCACAAATGCAAGGGATTCACTGAACGAAAAATATCCTTTTGAAACGGACCGTAAGAAGATCAAGGTTTCTCAGTCCATCTTACATAGAGGGAATACTCGTTTTGTTCGGATCACCGTTAAGGACTGGGGACTCGGGATCGGTGACGAGAATTTAAATCGTATTTTTGATCCATTCTTCACCACAAAACCAACCACGGTCGGAACCGGGCTTGGACTTTCAGTCAGTTATGAGATTATTCGGGAAATGGGCGGAGACATAGAGGTTGAAAGCTCGGAAGAAGAATACGCCACATTTCATATCATGATCCCGGCTTCGGAAAAGATTTCTTGACCTTGCTTTAGGCGAGGAGATACTTTTGATCTCCTATGTCAGAAGCAGAGGAAAAAACTTCCGGAACCAAAACACCTTTCCAATCCGCTTCTAGAAAAGACGTCATTCGGATCTTAGAAAGAATTACGGACGCATTCTTGTCCCTGGATAGGGAACTTAGGATCTTATACGCCAACTTTGAGGCCGAAAAACTTCTGGATATTATCCGGGAAAATTTGGTAGGCAAAAGATTACCCGAGATACTTCCCCAATTCAATTTTACTTCCTTATTCCCTGCGATGATAGAGTCCATGCACAGTGGACTCCCAAAAGATCTGGAGATATTAGATCCAAAGGAGAATATTTGGTACGAGGTTCGTATCTTTCCTTCTATCGAAGATATTGCTGTTTATTTGCGTGATGTGACTGCCAGGAAAGAAGGAGAAGTAAAACTTAAAGAGTCAGAGGAAAGGCTTTCTGAACTTGTAAGAACTTCTTTGGATTCTATACTTTCCGTGAATGAGTCCATGGAAATCGTAATGATGAATCCTGCAGCGGAGAAGATGTTAGGATATTCCTCTTGGGAAGTAAATGGAAAATCATTAGATTTATTATTCCCCGCAAGGCGTAAGAAATATATTTCAAAAGTATTATATCAAATAGGAGAAAATCCTGATAGAGGGATCTTTGGACCCTTTCGGGCAAGACGAAAGAATGGAACTGAACCTATTTTGGAAGCATCCGTCTCTAAAGTAAATACCTCTTCCGGAAAAGGTTATACTCTTATACTAAGAGATATCACCGACAGGATTTCTATCCAAAAGAAACTGCGGGGAACCGTTGAAGAATTAAAGACGGTAGATAGGCAGAGGTTGGATCTTTTGCAAAATTTGGAAGCCGAAGTAGAGTCCCGTTCGAATGAACTTACAAGATTCTATCGTTTAATGAAGGAAGAATTGAATCTTGCAAAAAGAGTACAAAATAGTTTATTACCTCCGATAGATTATTCTATCCCTGGAGTTCAGACTTTCGTAAATTACGTTCCGGTAATGGAAGTGGGAGGGGACTGGTTCGATATATTCGAATTTCGTCCAGGAGTCCTTAGGGTGATCTTAGCGGACGCCACAGGTCATGGTGTCCAAGCAGCACTTGTAACTATGACAATCAAAGGGGTTTACGAGCCTATCAAATATTTGGCGGATTCTCCTTTGGAACTGATCAAAGGGATCAATACGGATTATTGCAGGAATTTCAAAAACCTTCAGATGTATTTTTCCTGTTTTATTTTGGATATAGATACTATAGAGAGAAAGATCCGCTTCGCATCCGGAGGCCATCCGGCGCTTTTATGGAAATCCAAATCCGGGATCAAACCTTTGGAAAGAACAGGATCTCTATTAGGTTTGAACTCAAAAATGGAATATTTGGAAGAAGAATACGAATATTCCGAAGGGGACTCCATACTGATGTTAACCGATGGGATCTTTGAAGAATTCGATTCGGAACAAAATCCATTTGGTGAAGAAAGGATAGAAAAAATTTACAGAGAGTCTGGACTTAGTGGATTGGAGCTACATTCTCAAATCATAAAAGAAATGAAAGCTCACTTGGGAGAAAAAGAACCCCAGGATGATATCACTCTGATTTCTCTAAACCTAACCTAATCTCAGTTGACCTAATGGCTTATTTAGAAGGACATTCTTTACGTGTCCGAATTTCTCATACTATTTCCATTACTTTTGGTTTTATTAGGATTCGGATTTGTAGAATATATCTCTCATGTTTCCAGAAGAAATAAGATCCCTGTCCGCATTCATGTAAACGGAACTAGAGGAAAAAGTTCCGTCACAAGATTGATCGCTTCCGGTTTGAAGGAAGGTGGATTTCAAGTTCTCGCTAAAACCACAGGAACCGTTCCGAGGCTGATATTACCTAACGGTTCCGAAAAAAATATAATCAGATATGGTGCTCCCAATATTTTAGAACAGAAGTTTGCGATCCAAGAAGCGGTTAAACAGAAAGCAGATATTATCGTTCTGGAATGTATGGCTCTTGTTCCATTCAATCAAAAAGTTTCAGAAGAAAAATTGATCAAGGCCACACATACAATCATCACAAATGTAAAAGAAGATCATTTGGAAATTATGGGGCCAGAGAAGAAGGACGTGGCTTTGGCCTTAAGCGGTTCTATTCCGGAATCCAAAGTATTATTCACTTCGGAAAAGGAATTTTATCCTTTTTTCCAGGAGATATGTAAAAGGAAAAATACGGAAATCGTTTCGGCTAATCTTGAAAAATATTCTGATCTAGATTATATGCAAGGTTTTGCATATTATGAACATCCGGAAAATGTCGTTTTAGCTTTGGAAGTATGCGAATCTTTAGGAGTAAATCCTAAAACTGCGATTCGTGGAATGTGGTCTCATTCTCCCGATTTGGGGGCTACCTTTTTTACTGAATATGATTTGGGGGAGAAAAAGATCGGATTCGCGAATGGATTTGCCGCAAACGACCCAAGATCTGCTGCAAGTATTTGGGAAAATGCGATCTTAGAGTTTCCGGAATATAATTATAAAGTTGCCCTTATAAATTGTAGAAAAGATAGACCGGAAAGATCGGAACAAATGGCAAAAGAAATCCTTTTCTGGAAGAAGAATATCCCAGACTTAATTTTGGTTACGGGAGAAGAAACTGAAGTATTCAGAAAGACTTGTTCGAAATTAAATTTAGAAAATTCTAAATTAGTAGATCTAAAATATCTGGATGCTAAAGGGATATTAGGATTTTTCGAACGGTCCCTCCCTTATAATTCAATGGTAGTAGGGCTTGGAAATATAGGCGGCCTAGGTTTAGAACTTCTGGAATGTTTAAAACGAAAGGAAATGTCGAAAGGTTAATATGGACTTATTGAGTATTTCCATAGGGTTAGGACTTGGGATCAGTTTATTCTTTTCCGAATTTTTTGGGATTGCAGGCGGACTTGTAGTTCCGGGATATTTTGCATTACAGCTCCAAAATCCGATTAGCATCCTTCTTACATTATTCGTGAGCCTTTGTGTTTTCGGTTTAGGGAAAGTAATTTCAAAATTTATAATATTATATGGAAAAAGAAGAACGGCAGTTTTACTTTTACTCGGATTCATACTGGATGCAATCGGCAACGAATGGATATTTCCAGTAATCTTCAAGGATATGATCCATTTAGGAGCGGAAGTAAGAGCTGTAGGTCATATAATTCCTGGGCTTATAGCTGTTTGGATGGATAGGCAGGGTTGGCTGGAAACTCTTGCGTCTTTACTCACTGCTTCCGTAATTGTTCGTTTGGTCCTGATCTTATTTCTTGGAAAGGAGTTATTACCTTGAAAGGAATGTATTGGAAATCTTCTAACAAATCCGTTATTTATTATCTGGTTTTGGGAGTATTTTCACTTTTTGGAATGTACTTAGTGGAACATTTTCTTTCTGAAAAAGTACAAGAACATTATTCCGAAAAAATAGAAGCCACCAAACTCACGGTAAAAGCTTTCGAAGAGATTAAAGATTATAAAGAATCTAAAGGGAAAAAGATCGATTTACATTTTGATCCTTCCGGTTCTGGGTTGATCGGTGAATTTTTTACACCTGTTACTAGTAATTTAGGTACCCTGAGAGCAAAACAAAGTTCTATCAACCCGAACTTTGGTGCATTGGTTTTGGAATATTTAATCCAAGCGGGAGTTAAAAAAGGGGATACGGTCGCAGTTTCTCTTTCCGGTTCTTTTCCAGCTTTGAATATTGCAGTCTATTCTGCTGCCAAGATCTTGGAGTTGAAACTTGTGATCATCTCTAGTATGACTTCTTCCCAATGGGGCGCGAATGAGCCAGATTTTTTATGGCCTGATATGGAGAAATTGCTGTATGTCCGAGGAATTTTTCCCTATAAGTCCCTGGCATACAGTTGGGGTGGAATAGAGGACCAGGCGTTCGGGATGCCAAAAGAAGGGTCGAAGATACTACAAAATTCCGCATCTAAGAATTCACTTTCTATGCTTCATTCCAAGAACTACTCGGAAAGTCTGAAAGAAAGAATGAATCTGTATTCCTCCGAGATCCCTCTTTCTGAATATAAAGCGTATATTAATGTGGGAGGAGGAACAGTTTCAGTAGGAACTAAAAAGAATGTTGGAGAATTTTCGCCGGGTCTAAATCTAAAATATCCAATCATCCGAGACGGAAGAGATTCTGTCATGAGGCGATTCGCAAATTTAGGAATTCCAATCATTCATTTGGTTCGAGTGGAAGAACTTGCAACCCAAAATGGATTTACCATCCAACCTAAAAAGATCCCGGGAATTGGAGAGGGAAAAATATTTAAAAGATCGGAATACGATCTTCGGTTAGTTAGTTTTGTTTTAGTCGGGATTTTAGTATTACTTTATGTGTTTTTTAAAAGAGATTCTTTTATAGAAGAAGATAGAGACGAATCTCTTTAAAATTTTAAAAATTTGAATATTTCCTGATCCCTTTCTTTATCTTCCAATAATACGGATTCGTAGTGGTTTTTATCCGAGAGTTCATAAACTTTCAAGTTTAGGATCTTTTCTTTCATCTTCTCGATTGCGGTAGAAGGTAAAAGTTCATCTCCTGGTTTGAAATTCGGTTTTAAAGCGCGAATCACTAGAACGGGACAACGTAATGCGGAGTATGGCATTATTTTATTTTCTTTTAGAGTTTTGAAAAATTCTTTTGGATCTTTAAAAAGCCTTGCGACAATTCCGCCAGGCTTCATCGCTCCACCCATATTTTTCAGTTCGGAATCGATCACAAATGGTGGAATAGAACAAAGTACCGGTCCGTAAAAAGTATTTCCCGGCATTAAAGAGGGGGAAAGTGTTCCGATCGGTTCCAGTTCATATAATAAGAAATTTTGAATATTCGTATTCCATGCGGAAAGAAGAGGGGATTTTTTAGCCTCTTGCAGATACATTTCCTTACTAGGGATCCTTCTTCCTAAACGAGCCAAAGAACCTTGGATCATCAGTAAATTGGAAATTTTACGCTTGATGGAAAGTTCTCCTCCTCCATCTATTAAGACCGCTTTTTCTAAAAAACTTGAGAACTTCTCCGCAAATCTAAGAGTGATCCAAGCACCCAATGAGTGGGAGAGTATGGATATTTTAGAATATCCTAATATACTTGATAGTTCTTTTAGATCTTGCGCATGGACTCTTGCGGAATAATCTTCTTTCGGTTTATCTGAATTTCCTCTTCCTCTTAGATCATATACGATTACTGTAATCCCTTTTTTAGAGAGTCCTTGAGCGATCGGTTCGAAGTTTTTAAGATTTCCTGTTAGGCCGTGAACGCAGAAAAGAGGTACTTTGGATTTACCTGGAAAGATCCGATAGGCAATTCGGATTCCGGAAGGTAGAGTTGCTATTTTGGAATCCGAACCGAATTGTAACATTCTGAAATGTTTAGGAAACTTCTGCTCCTAGTCGGATCAGAATATTCTCCAAATTTTTTTCCATTTCTGATCTGAGAGCTAAATGTAGTAAAGCAATCTTTTCCCTTTTTTTAACAGCAGAAAATCCTTCCCCTTCTCTTTGTAATTTAAACCAGATCCTGGATTCGCCTAATCCTGAAAACTTGATACAAAAATCGTCTTCTTTCAGCTCAAATTTTGTGATTTCACCCAATCTTCCTCCGGCAATTGCTTTGGTTAATTTCCGGAGGAAAGATTCAGGATCAGATTCTGTAACTTTGATCAGATCCATATTACACTGCGATCATATAGATCCCTTGCGCAAGACCTACGATTGCTCCTAAAACGGAACCGATCAGGATAAGTACATACTCATCTTCTTGGAAGGCTGATCTTAAGATCGGTTCGAATTCTTCAGGTGGAAGATCCTTCATACGTTTGAACATATTATTTTCTATGCTCATTGCTCTTCCCATATAAGTTTCGAGTTTAGTAGAACTTCCCGCTAAGGAGTCGCTTACTTTGCGGATCACTTCTTTTTTGGTATTCTCGAAATCCGAATCTTCTCCCTTATTCTCTTCATCTAGATGTCCGGCTAAATTTAGGCGAGAAGCAGCGGATTCTGTTTCTGCTTGGATAGTTTCTACTAAAGTTCTAGCCGCTCTTTTGTATAAGATCTCTTCTAATACGTTTCTCGCTGTCAGAACTTGGGTTGCAAATACGTTTGAATATTTTTTAGAAACTTCTTCCTGCCTTGCGATGAATAAACCTCTGTATTTGATCGGTCCCACTCTTTTTTCATAAAGAGGGCGGAAGATCATAGTAAGTGCCACCCAGTTTGTAATATATCCTACGATGATCCCTTGGATTGGAAGAGTCCACCAGATAGGAAGATAATTCCAAAGGAATGCCTGCGCGATCCCGAGTGCACCACCTAGAGCCCAGCCACAATGTTCAATAAATTTGAATTCTTTAGAACCAACTTCTTCGAATATATTTACGATCCTTTCTACATTCGGACCTGTGAGTTTACGTAATACAAGAGATCTGAAATTGAAAACGGAGGATACATTCTCCTTCACCTGGGTCATGATATTCTTAACAGTATGAGCGCATTTTTCTTGGACAGCTCTTACTATCTCTTCTCCGTGTCCGTTCTCTAAATGTTTTCTAAGAATTGGATTGATATGATGAACGATCTCATGGGTTGCTGAAGGGATTAGTTCATTTAGAACAGGTTGGAACTCGGTCTCTAATTGTTCCGGGTCCACTTTGGAAAAAAAATCCTCTACTTTGATAAGCCTCTCGGTCATGATATTCACCGATTTTAGGGCCAATTTTTGGGCCTTCTTCGGAACAATACCCTGCCATCCTAGATAAGGAGGAATTCCTACAAATTCCAATGGATAAAATGTCATTTTTAAGGCTACCACGTTGGTAAACCAACCCACGAATCCGTAGGTGAAAGGCATCATTATGATCCCAATCAATTCTTTGTTTTGGCTGAAGAAGGACAGATCCATATTTTCAATTCCTGTAGCGTGCGCTATACTATTCGGTTCTATTGCAAAGTCCTTTTCGACCCAGTGCACTGCAAGTTATTTTTCCGTCCGTTTTTCGGATCTTTCCCGACGGTTTTGAAAAAAGATTTTTCAGAGTCGAATAAAACTCGGAAATGGGAGCTCCCAAGTATTTGAAATGAAATCCTCATTCTTTCCATATTGGTGTATTTTAATGGATCCTTCCGGATTGATCGTTGAGACCAATCTTCCTCTGGATTCCTGGAGACAAAATCCTCTCTCCCATTTTTTAGATGGAACAGAGAAGATCCAAGGAGAAAGCGGCAGTGCTTTACTTTCTTGGCAGCCTGGAAAAAGTCCTCTCTCATTCCCAGGAAGTACAGGACTACTTGCAAGTTGGTCTCTTACTCATGGGATGTTTTGGATCAAGATGGAACCGATGGAAGAAGATTCCGCTTCTTCTCTTGAAAATTCTTTTTGGAAAGAATTTTTATCCAGTGACAGACCATTCCGACAAATTTTTGAGACCAACCAGGCGATCAAATGGATCTTAGATCCTGACTCTGGCGATATTTTATACGCGAACCAAGCTGCTAGTCAGTTTTATGGATACAGCCAAGAGGAACTTTTAAAGTTAAAAGTTACTGATATCAATACACTCACGAGAGAAGAAATTTTCGATGAGATGAGACAAGCAGCATTAGAATCCAGGCAATATTTTCGATTTAGGCATAGATTAAAAAGCGGGGAAGTCCGTGATATGGAAGTTTATAGCGGGCCGCTTCAGTTCGGAGGAAAAAGAGTATTATTCTCTATTTTATATGATGTTACCGCAAGAGTGAAAGCGATCTCTTTATTAGAAGAAAGTGAAAGGAAGAATCGTTCCTTGGTGGAGAATGCGTCCGATTCAATCATCATTACAAATTTTGAAACTAAAATTTTTGAAGTGAATAGAAGAATGTGTGAACTCTTGGGCTACAGCAAAGAAGAGCTCCAAACATTCTCATTAAAGAATATTTTAGATGAAGATAGTTTTGAAGACTCTATGCGCAGGATTCCTGCATTAGAAATAGGTAAACCTGTAATCTTAAACAGAAGATTCAAAAGTAAATCAGGTAAAATTATAGAAGCAGATGTAAATGCAGTCCGTATAGATGAATCTCGTTATATGGGGATCGTGAGAGATGTGACTGAAAGAAACTCTATGACGAGAACTTTGGAAAAGTCATTAAAAGAAAAAGAATCAATGCTCCAAGAGATCCATCACAGGGTTAAAAATAATCTGCAGGTAATTTCAAGTCTTTTGGGTCTCCAATATGAGAATACGGAAGATCCGAACCTAAAACGGATCCTGCAAGAATGTGAGAACCGGGTCAAGTCTATGGGATTCGTTCACGCAGAATTATACAGGTCCGAAAACTTTGCAGCGGTGGACTTGGAAAATTATTTTACCACTGTTTCTTCCAATCTGATCAGAGCCTATGGAGGAGTTCCTCGTATCCAACTACAGCTGGATCTGAGCTCTTTGGAAGTGAGCATTGAAAGAGCGATACCTCTTGGACTGATCTTGAATGAACTTCTCACCAACTCCTTAAAATACGCATTTCCGGAAGATCGTTCCGGGAAAATACAAGTTAAGATCTTTAAAGAAGATCAGAATATCGTCTTCTCATACTCAGACGACGGGGTGGGTTTCAAAAAAGAAAATCAAAATGCCTCCGGGACCATAGGCATCCAGCTCATAGAGATCTTGTCCAGGCAGCTTAAGGCAAACTCAGAATTTACTTCGGAAAATGGAGTTGTTTTTCGTCTTAGAATTCCGGACCGGAATCCAGGAAAGTAGCTTGATGGTTTTTTTCTAGGCTCAATACTCGGTCTTTGGTAAGGAACACATGCAACACACTACAGAAGAAATCCTACACCAGATTTATTTATTTTCCAGCTTCTCTATGGATGAATTGGCTAAAATAGCGGAGAAGACAAAATACAAGGTGCTTGAACAAGGGGACGCGGTTTACCAAGAAGGGAACGATGCAAAAGCGTTCTATGTGGTAATGTACGGAACTCTGAAAATTTTGACCTCTACTGAAAAAGGGGACGATGTAAACGTAACTACGATCGCGACCGGTGATCATTTCGGGGAATTCCCGTTTTTAGATCAGGGAAAAAGAGCCGGAACAGTGGAAGCAATGGAACGTTGCGAACTTTTGGAAATTCCTTTCGACCATCTACAACATATCCTGGATTCAGATAAGGAACTCGCTCTTAAGTTTTATAAAGGAATCACCACTTATTTGGTAAAAAGAATGAGACTTCTGACTCATGACTTGGCTTACGCTAGAGAATTAAAGAAACGTTATTCGTGATCTAACTATGAACCGCAAATTTTTCCCAATCTACCTTTTACTAATCTTATTCGGGCTTACATATTGTTCCGAGACCCTAGTCAAAACCGGTATCGGTTATGAAAGATGGAAAGCAGGCCTCGAAAAAAAACAAACCAAGTTAGAACCTTGGAACTGGGTATATTTAGAAGGTGGACAAGGTAGCGAAAAAATCCTGATGGTCCACGGATTCGGGGGAGATAAAGACAATTGGACTCGATTCTCCAAATGGCTTACACCTTCTTACACTGTAGTAGCAGTGGATCTTCCTGGTTTTGGGGAAAATGAAAGAATTGCGGACCAGGATTATAATATAGCTCAGCAAGTAAAACGATTAGATGAGTTTGTTACCAAACTTGGCTGGGAAAAATTCCACATCGTGGGAAACTCTATGGGAGGTGCGATCTCCGGAGTGTATGCGGCAACGTATCCTCAAAAGATATTATCTTTAGGATTGTTCGCTCCCTCCGGTGTGAATAGCCCCGAAAAAAGTGAGTTGTCCAAAAATTTGGAGAAAGGAAAGAATAATTTAGTAGCGACTAATGCAGAAGAATTTCAAGAATTAATGAAATTCATTTTTGTAACTCCTCCTCCAATTCCTTCTTTTTTAGCTTCTTATTTCGCAGAAAAAGCGATCAAAAATTCTGAATTTAATAAATACATATTCAAGCAGATCCGATCTACAGGATTTCCTTTGCAGGAAAATATGAATAAGATCCAGGCGAGAACTCTAATTCTTTGGGGAGATACTGATAGAGTATTGAGTGTCTCCGGAGCCCAGGTATTGGAGACGGGTATCAAGCGATCTAAAAAGGTGATCTTGAAAGATATGGGCCATGTTCCTATGCTGGAAAGACCTGAAGAAGTAGCGAATACTTACAAAGAATTTTTAGTGAAGTAATTTCCAAGAAAACTTCGTTTTTCTTAGGAGTTGTTTGGAGTTGCGATGGCTCTTGCCAAACTTCTAAAATGGTTTCAAAATCGGAATCTTCGGAAAAAAATAGAAAAAGAGATCCGCGCCCTCGCGCCCGAAGTGTTTAATGATTATCTATATCGAGTAGATATACTTGATGATGGAAATTTAATATTAAGCTGGGCAAACGAAGGGTTTCTAAAATTTTGCGGTATCAGTCTAGATGATCTTAGCAATCCTTGGCCCGCAGCGGATCCAAAATACTTTCATCCTGACGACCAGGACCTAATTAAACAAAGGACGCGGGCCTTATTATCCGGTTCCCCTAGATCGGACGAATATAGGGTTTATGGTCCTGATGGTCAGATTAGATGGTTGAGAGACCATGCTCATCCGATTTGGGACCCTGTCAAAAAAAGAGTAGCTCAAATCTATGGTTCCGTCCAGGATCTAACTCCATTAAGAAAAAGTGAAATAGTTCTGCAAGACCAGCTTTCCTACACGAATATCCTCTTGGATAGTACGGAAGAATGGGTGATCCGGGTAAACCAAGCAGGGAAAATACAATACGTAAATTCTTCCGGAAGATCTGAGGTAAGAAGGCAATTCGGAATAGAATTACTTCCTGACTCAAAGATCTTATCCTTGATCTCTGAAACCCATAAGGAAATTTTCCAGGCACAATTGAATAAGGCATTCTCCGGAGCAAAGGTTAAATGGCATTTCTCCAAACTTTTTCCGGTCCAGCCAAATTCAGAACTGGAAACTTCTTTTGCCCCCTTATCTAAAGAAGGGACAATTAAAGAAGTCGTAATATTCTTAAAAGACGTAACTCTCAGAACAGTATGGGAAACAGCTCTACTTGCTAGCGAAGAAAAATATAGAAAATTAGTAGAAGTATCTCCGGACGCAATTGGTCTTCATGCTGATGGAAAAGTAATCTATATAAACCAAACCGGTCTTAAGATGCTCGGTTATGAGACCTTGGAAGAGGTGGAAGGAAGACCAATCGTAGAATTTATACATCCTGAGTCTAGACAGGTCGTGGCAGAGAGAGTTCTTAGGTCGATGCTTAAATCGGAGCCATTGGAACCGATAGAGGAAAAATTCATTCGTAAAGATGGAACTGAGATCTCCGTAGAAGTTTCCGGAATAGCATTCGAGCAAAGAGGCCAAAAATTAATGCAGGTGATTGTCAGAGATATCACTGAAAGAAAAAAGGCAGAGCTTGAATTAGGAGAACTCAGAAAAAAGATCCTCCAGACAAACGATAGATTGCAGGCAATTATAGAAGGTGTGAAAGATTCTATCTGTGCTGTGGATATGGATTTAAGAGTTATCTCCTGCAATACTGCATTCGAACTTATGGTTTGGAAATTATACGGAAAAAGGATCACAGTTGGCCAAAGGATATGGGACATCGCAATCGATAATCCGGAAGAAAGAGAAAGGATTATCCGAAATTGGAGTAGGGCCCTAACTGGTGAAGTTTTTAAAATGGAGAGAAAAATTTCAGGCTTAGTCAAAGATTCCATCGTGCTTGAGATTAACTACAGTTCTATCAGAGACGAAAGTCATAATATGATAGGTGCTACTCAGATTATCCGAGATGTAACTGATAGATACCAATACGAAGAAACCTTACGAAAATCCTTGGACGAAAAAGAAGTGATGCTGAAGGAGATCCATCATAGGGTTAAAAATAATCTACAGGTGGTCTCCAGTCTCTTAAGTTTGCAGACCGATTTTACTGATGATCCAAAACTAGTTTCAATTCTGAAAGAATGTGAAAGAAGGATCCAGTCCATGGCTCTTGTTCATAAGGAGCTTTATCAGAATGATACGATCGCGGATGCGGACTTCACTGAATATCTAAACAATTTACTCGTAGCACTTGTTCAATCGTTCGGTGCAAACAAGAGAGTAGGTTATTCTATAGAATCCCAGGATATACGTTTAAATTTGGATTTTGCGATTCCACTTGCATTAGTATTCAATGAACTAGTTTCAAATTCCTTAAAATATGCATTCCCCGGAAACCAAAATGGGGAAATATTTATCTCCATTTCCAAAAAGGAAGACGGGCTTTCGATTTCAATAGGAGATAATGGAGTAGGGCTTCCTAAAAAAGTGGATGTTAGAAATTCGGAAGGACTGGGATTACAATTGGTAGGAATGTTATTGGATAAGCTTAAAGCAAAATGGGGACTAGAAACAGTAGAAATAGGAACCAGATACAAAATAGAACTTCCAATCCCTAAATAGACTCTTAAAAGAATTGCTTCTCATCTGGTTTCAAAAAGGCTGGAAGCGATGAATCTAATCTCCATAGATAAGGTCGGTAAATCCATCGGCGAAAAACAACTCTTCCAAGGTTTGAGTTTTGGAATAGACGAGGGAGAAAAAACAGGACTACTCGGGATCAACGGGTCGGGAAAATCCACCTTACTCAGGATATTACTCGGAATAGAAGAGCCTGATACAGGCAAAGTAGTCCGAAACAGAGAACTCAAAATTTCATTTTTATCCCAATTTCCTGAGTTCGATCCGGATAAAACTGTATTAGAACATATACTTTCAGGTTCAGGAATTCTTTTAGATACGGTCAGAAGATACGAAAAAGCGTGTATCGAATTGGAAAAAGGCGGAGAAGAAGCCGAAAAAGAATACCATCTTGCAATGGAAGAAATGGATTCCAAACAAGCCTGGGAACTGGAGTCCAAACTCAAAAATATATTAAGAGAACTGAATATACCCGATCTTTCCAGAAAAATGGGAGAACTCTCCGGAGGAATGGCCAAAAAAGTTTCTCTTGCCCAAGCATTAACTGATGAATCTAATTTTTTGGTATTAGATGAGCCTACTAACCACCTGGATATAGATGCAATCCTTTGGCTCCAGGACTTCTTAAAAAATACAGACAAAGCAGTTTTACTCGTTACTCATGACCGATATTTTTTGGAAGAGATCGCTAATCGTATTTTAGAAATAGATAGGGGAAGCTTCAGAGTTTATCCCGGAAATTATGATCTGTATCTGGAAAAAAAAGTGGAGATGCAGGTAATAGAAGAAAAGGAAGAAGCAAAACGAAAATCCTTTCTTAGAACAGAGCTTGAATGGCTTAAACGCCAACCGAAAGCAAGAGGAACAAAACAAAAAGCCAGAACAGATCGTGCAATTGAAGTAATGGAAAGGAAGAAGGCAGGCAAGGATATCGTCCTGGATATTTCCGTTTCTGGAAGAAGGCTTGGCGGAAAAATATTAGAATTAAAGAATATTAAAAAATCTTATACAAAGATGGAACTCATCTCTGGATTCTCCTATGTATTTAAAGGAAATGAAAGGATTGGGGTCGTGGGCCCTAATGGGGCAGGAAAAACCACACTTCTGAATTTAATTACAGGAAGAGAAAAAACAGATTCAGGAGATGTTGCAGCAGGTCTCAATACAAGTTTCGGATATTTCGATCAGCTTGGAAAAGAACTTCCTGGTCCTAAAAAAGTAATAGATTATGTTAAAGAAGAGATCGCTCCCACGATCAAAATGAATGATGGATCTTCTTGGACAGCTTCTCAGTTTTTAGAAAGGTTTTTGTTCCCCCCTCAATTACAACAGACCAAGATCGAAAGACTTTCCGGTGGAGAGAAAAAACGTCTTTATCTAATTCTTCTTCTCATGAGAAATCCGAACTTCTTGGTTTTGGATGAGCCCACAAACGATCTGGATATTCCGACACTTTCAGTGCTTGAGGAATTTTTGGACGATTTTCCAGGGGTGGTGCTTGTGGTTTCTCACGATCGTTACTTCATGGACCGAGTCACAGATTATTTATTCGTGTTCAAAGGAGAAGGGACGATCGATAGATTCCCAGGTAACTATTCGGAATATCTGGAATACAGAGAATACGAAGAAAAGGAAACCAAAGCCAGCTCTTCTAAACCAACTGAAAAACCGGCAGAGAATAAGAAGAAGGGCCTAAGTTACCAAGACAAAAGAAAACTGGAGATCCTAGAAAAGGAGATACTCACTCTCGAAACGGAAGAGAAGGAGTTGGTTCAAAACCTACAATCGTCTGATCCTGAACTTTCCAGAAAATCGGGAGAACGTTTAACCCAATTGCAGGATGAATTACAGAAGAAGGTCACTGAATGGGAAGAACTAGCATCTAAAGAATAGAATTTGCTCTAATCTATAAAACACCGATCCTTCTGTAATGGTCATGTAAATCTTATACCCGCATTAAACAGTGTTAAACGAACTAATCCAAAGTGATTAGTTTTCACAAATAATTACTCTTAATTCTATGATTTTTGTTCCTTAGTGTCGCTCGATGCTTGACTTTAATTTACCTAAAGTCATCTTCCTGATTATGAAACATCTATATGCAATACTTCTAGTTTCCTTTATCTCTTTTTTCAATTGTGCAGGTCCGAAACAAGATGATCTAAGCGGCTTATTACTGTTATTGGGAGCAGGAGGACCGAGCAATTCATTTCATTGCGGTCAGACGGTTGCGAATCCGGTTCCTTATTCTAACTATAGCGCAGTACCTGCAGTTCTTGCTAGTAGTTCGGATTTTATAACTGCCGCAGGTGGTAATAATTGTGGATCAGCTTCTTTAGTGGATAATGATGATGGAACAGTAACAGATAATCAGAACCATTTTCTCTGGACTCTTTGCACTGCCTTCAATGCTTCTCCAATCCAATTATATGATTATATTTCTTCGAATTGTAATGCAGGATCGGTAGTAACGGCAGATAGAAATATTACACAATCGCAAGCGGTTGCTTTTTGTGAGAGTTTGACTTTTGCAGGGCATTCAGATTGGATCTTGCCGGATGCGATCCAGTTGGACACTTTATATACTACATCAAACCCATTTTCTTTAACTCCATTCGGAACGAAAGAATCTTTAAAAAGACTTAGCGTCGTTTGGACTTCTACCCAAACTGCTGACGGGATTGTTCATACATATACAAGTTCAACAGATCGTTTTGTTGCTGCGGCAAAAACTGCGAATAATGTAGCTAGCTTGATTTGCATAGCTAAACTATAGTTTATTTCTTGCTAAATTCCTAATTTTGTAATTTAGAAGCAGCTTGTATCTATCTCGAACGCTCCAATAGAATAACCTGCTGAGCCTGTCGGAGTAGTTCCACCTGAGGATGTTGTTCTAGTTACTGGAGCGGCTATAACCGCATCCACTTTATAAATTGGATCAAAACTATTCAAATACGTTGAAGTCTCCACTCCACCGAAGGCGATATTACATGGACCTCCATTAGCTGTGTTCAAAGACAACCAAGGTTGAAGTGGCGGGAATCCATTAAATAATGGTGTATCAGTAAAGTTTTGATCCGATCTGGCCGTAGAAAGGCCGTTGTTCAGGAATTTATCGCTGAGAAGTGCCAATGCACATAAGGCAGTATTCGTAAATACTCCTGAGCAGAGCATACCATAAACGGTGCTGCCGGAACGTACTAACGTACCGGCACTACAATCAAGATTATTTCCTCGAAACATTGCAGTAGTTGGATTCGGATCAGTCGCGAATTGTGCACATACTCCATTAGTTCCTGGAGCCTGGATGATATTATTCGCCATTTGTGCATTTGTAGCAACTCCCATCATATATATTCCGTAATTTGAACCTGAGGTAGCTCCTCCGGAATAAATTGTGTTTCCAGCGATATAATGCTTAATTAGAGCAGTACTTTCTTCATTACGAATCCCATAAGTAAACTGAGAAGTCACAGAGCCGTCCGTATATTGACGGAAATTCATCGTATTATTTACAATTGCTACTAATCTATCTATAAAATTCACAAGTAACACTGAGTGGGAATCGTTTACAGCTTTGTCTCCGCTGATTCTATTTCGAAGTAAATAAACATTGGAATTATAACTATACACTGCAGAAGAGTTTAGTGCGCCGAAGCCGCCTTTGATCACATTTGTATCTATTTGATTATTCGATGGAGAGGAAAGAAGGTAGATTCCACCCCTTGTTCCAGCAGCATTCTCGACTCCTAGTCCTCCTTGCCCTCCGGAAATATAATTTGCATATATATTTATATAACTATTTGCATCTCCATTGAGGATCCGAATACCAAAAGCATTTTGTTTCGTTTCGTCGGCAAATATACTAAATCCTTGGACTACATGAGTTTTGGTAACATCACCAGCCATTCCGGATGCTGTAATTGTGATCGGAGCACATTCATTCGAACTTAAAACTGTTCCAGGGCATTGTACTATATTTCGATTATCAAAAATCCGTGTTGGAGTTCCCGTCAAATCCTGAGTAGAAAATGAAGAATCAAAACTTCCCAGAAGTCGGACCCCACCTGAAGAATTGAGCGTGATTGGAGAAGTAGTTCCTATAATGAAATAATCTCCACCTTCTACAAATACAGTACAAACGCTTGCAGAAGTACATTGATTGACCCCTGTTTGGATTGTCTTGCAGGAGTCACTCGGGTCTGCGCAACTATTACTATCGTTACCGGAAGTATCGCTTATGAAGTAAACATCACCGTCCATCATTTTAACATTTAAGGATATGGTTGCTCCACCATTCGCAAGAGCCACAGCATCCTTACATCCAGTGAGTATGAATACTACATTTAGAGGAAAGGTCAATGCTCCAAAAGACCAAGGTAAGGTAGTAGGAGCAACTCTTGCAGTGTTTCCAACGTACGTTATTCCTGGGCTTCCACTTGCAGTGCCCGCAGAATAAGGAGGACCTCCTCCAGTTGCATCCAAGACACAACCGGTTACAGGACCGGAGAATGTAAAATTCATAGCCTTAGTCGAAGGGAAGAAGGAACCGGCTGCAGGTACACTTGTTTTCATCAGACTCAAACAGCTGATCTGTAGATTTACATCTGCACCGGCAATAGTTCCATTTGCTGGAGAAGTAACCACCTGACAGATATGTGTAGAAGGTACTGTAGGAACGGCACCTATAGTGATATCATAAGGAAGGCCATCTCCCACATCAAAACTAATGGTTCCGTTGGAACTCCTCATTTTGAGTTCTGTTCCATTATTTAGAACTTCTAAATCGACAGTATTTGTGCTATCGATCCCTGTAACGGCGACGTTTGCCTTATACCAGTTTTCCGCACAGTTTACCACAAAAGTTGTGCTTGCAAAAGTAAGAGTGAGATTCGGGTTACTGATGATGCAGGTCTGTGTAGGAAGTGTAGCGGGTGGGGTTATGATGTTTAATGTATAAACGATATTCGGATCATAATATCCGGTAAATGAATCCGTTCCTGCCGCAGAGAATGTAAGTTGTTCTCCGGTACTTGCTAATTCTACCACCAAAGTGCCTGAGTTAGTAAGCCCATTTACTTGCACATTTAATGGAAAAGAAGAGCCTGTTAAATAGGACACAAAATTAGATATATTCATAAAATCTAAAATGCCAGATTTTTTAGGACGGGTATAACAGCCCATCGTGCTCAAAGTGAATATGATCAGTAGAGCTGAATATAATTTTGGGAGAAAATTCTTGAGAGTTACCATGTGAATTCCACTCCTAATTCCATTCTTTGTTGAAGAAGATAAGAATTTCCGGAAGCAAATGTGGCTGCTCTATCTGACTCCCTCGCATTTCTTAGGAGTGGAGAGACAGTTACAGGGGTATTCGTTCCTTCTATCTTTACTTGTTTAGGTCCTGGGAAAAATCCTGCGTCGAGCACATTGATTAGATAAAAGAATCCTAATACTCCTAATGCCACTCCTAGTTGGTTATATTCTCCAACAGCGTGAGAATATTTAGGAGAGATTTGGGTATAATTGTATAAAGCAAGGCTGAATAGTGCAGGGTCCCCGGATTGTAAGAATGCGGAGTTATACATAATATTACTCTGTCTTGCTGCATCCAATTCGTGAGTTGCATTTAAATAAGAATTCCCTTTTGCGGCTGCATAACCGCCTGCAACGATGATCAAACTAGGAAAGATTGCGGTCCTAAATGTTGATTTCTTTTGGTAATACTGTCCCCATCCAGGAAGGACTGCGGATCTTGCGGCAGCTCCCAAATCAAAGATAGAAGGTCCGGAAGATCCGGATCCGGAATAAGAGGTTTTAGAATCTAAAGCGGCCAGTTCATCTTCTGTGTCTGCTACTAAGAAATAGTTTTCCCTGTCTGTGGACTTATTACGCGGATTTTCCAAACGTAAAGAGACTGCTCCTTCCGGAGACTTCTTCTTGTCTATGGTTACTACCATAGTTTCTGAATTTTTGATATCAACGGACTTAACTGGGATTTCATTCCCTTTAGAATCTTTTAATATTACTTTAGTGGCTTCCGTAAAATGTTTACCCTTAATCTCGAAAGTTTCAGGCATGTCCTTAGTTAGGAACTTATTCTTTTCGGCAGCGACTACTTCAGGTTTTTGGGAAAGAATAACCTCGAATGGGATCCAAGCGGAGAATACAGAAACTCTACCATATTTATTCAATACACCTATCCTATGCTCGTAAGCACCTGGAGGTAATTCGATTTGGACCTGGGTTGTGTTAGTTTTCTCTCTGGTGATCTTTCCACGAGAGTCTTTGATCTCTACTTGGTAACCACCGGCGTCAGGAATAGGTTTCCATTCTAGTTTGACACCTTCTTCTTTTGCAAAAATTGGAAAAGAAGACAGAAGGAATCCGACTAAAAGGGCTACAATCGTATTAGATTTTTGGAATCTTTTACTCAACATAGAATTCCTTAGGAGTCAAAATCTCCGGTGCCTTGAAAGTAGCGGACATGATTACTTCGAAATCCCTGGTCAAAGGAAGGGTGGTGCGGATTTGTCCGGAGCTGTCCCTGTATTTTGCACTCAGTCTCCACTGGTATTTTCCTTCCCTTAACTTATACAACTCTCGATACTCGAAGGATTCTCCCTTAATTTCCTTTTTAAATACTGTTTTTAGAGTTTTTTGGTCTGCCTCTAAAAGTTCCAAAATGTACGCCTCAGATTTGCCTTCAATTTCCCAATAAAAAGACAAACTTGCTTTCTCATCCAGATCTATCTTGTCTCTGTCCCTAGGATACACAGGAGAGACAAAAGGTGCCGAGTCTGAGGTCTTAAATCCGGAAGAAGGACTGCTAGTCAAAACTTCCCCCTCCGGAGAAAGGAGAGTAACTTTCCAATAATAGTCACCAGGGCCTGCAAGTGGCACAGAGTTTTGTCCCGAACGTACAGATGTTTCAAATATCTTAGAAGCAAAATTAGGATCTTTAGAAACTTCTAATTTATAAGTTCCGCTTGGATCTGGTCTGTCCCATCTGAATTGTAATTTGCCGTCCACAGGATGACCTAATTCGGATCCATCTTTAGGGAAGGAGAGTCGGATGGAACCCAGAGGTTTTAAGGTAAACTTACCAACAGAAGAAGAAATTACTTCATCAGAGTTTGAGTTTGCTTTAATTCTCCAGAAGTATGCTCCTTCTTTCCAGTCTAGATCTGGTTTCATAAAATTGGAGTTAGTCGATTTGGTGAAATATATATTTTTGAAATCGGAATCAGCTGCAATATCCAGGGAATAAGATTTGAATTCCTTGTTGGAGCTCCAACTGAAGAAGGAACCAACCTTGAAGATACGAATTCCTATTTCTTCTCCATTTAAAGGTTTTAGAAGTTTAGGAGGTTCGGCCTGTTCAGATTTACGCAAAACAAAAGAAATTGTATCCGAACTTAATTCGGTGAATCCTTGTTTGTCGGAATTCATTTTTACACGAGCAAAAAATTGGCCTTCGGCCTTAGGCTCCCATTTTAAGAAACCCGCAGCGGAATCTCCGCTGTATACGATTTGTTTAAAATTCGCGTCTGAAGAAACTTCCAGTTTATATTTTGTCTGAGAGTCGAACGTATTCCATTGGAAACGGATAGGTGGTGCGGTTTCAGTATAAGAGAATATTTCTTTATTAGTAGGGGAGACCAATCTAGGTTTATTCCAAGAAACTAATTTAAAGTTTTTTGAAGAACTGAATTCGTCTTTGCCGGACTCAGGATTTTTTCCTGCAAGTCTCCAATAATAAGAACCGTTAGGAAGGGAAACCGAAACGTTCGTCCCTCCTGCATTCAATTTTTTTAAACCTGTTCTGAATCCGGAATCTTTGGCGACTTCCAGCCTGAAAGTTTTAACTGTTGGAGAATTTTTCCATTCGAATCTAACAGGAAGAGTTTCCGCTGCTAAAGGGATATAAGCTTTATCCGGAGGGGATACAGTTTCGAGATTTAATGTATGTACTTCTACTTTTCCATCTTTTAGATCGGCAGACTGATTTTGACCTACAGTATTTTCTCCGGATGAGGAGACCACTTTGGCTTCTCCTTGTTTTACTTCCAGGTTTAGGCCCTTTTTATCGTCTTTGGAAATTTTTAGATCCGAACTTCCTAAAGAGATCTTAGTATCTCCGGAGCTGATCTGTAAATTACCAGAACCTCCACCGGTAGCGGAAAGTGAACCTGATACGAAGCTGATCTTGTCCGTATCTTCCACAAGGATCATACTTCTTTCGTCCATCCTGATCTCTGCAGAATTTTCCCCATCAGTAAAAAGTAATACTGCTTCGGAACCTTCTTCCGTACGGATTGTGTCCCTATATCTGATCGGGTCGGACTCATCTAGTTCTTCCCAGATAACCTCAGAATCAAGTTTTCTTAATATTTTGAATTGTTTTGTTTTGAGTTCGCCAACTATCTTATTTGTCCCAGTCTTAGGGCCTGCATTGGCATAAAGATATAATAGTCCCGAAAAAAAGAACAGCAGTAGAACTAAAGCAGTAACGACGACTCTGCCGTCATTCAAGTATTTCATACTTTAATTCCTCTTCTTCATCTCCTGTTTTTGTTTTTTTCTTAGATTCGTATTCTATTCCGAGTTTTCTTCTCAGATCATTTAGATCCCTCGGGCGATCCATATCGTCTTTTCTTCCCAGGACAGCGTAAATGGTTTGGGGTTCTTCCTTTCCCTTCACCTTGATAGATTGCATTTTTTCGACCGCAAAAATATCTTTTACATGTTCTAGTAGATCTTGAGTGATTAAAATATCCGTACCAAAAGGTTTGTTTAGCGCTTCCACGCGAGAAGCAAGGTTCACTGCGTCACCGATCACAGTATATTCTAATCTTTCTTCTGAACCGATCTGACCTGCGATCACCGGTCCGAAATTAAGACCACAACCGATACGGATGATCGGCTTTTTGTCTCCACCTCTTCCTTCGTTGAACTTAAGAAGTGCAGCTCTCATTAAAAGTGCGCCGTTCACTGCATTTTCAGCATCTTGTTCCGAGGTGCGAACTGCTCCCCAAGTTGCCATGATCGCATCTCCAATAAACTTATCCACAATCCCATGAGTATCGTTCACACAACGAACCATCTCGGTCATATACTCGTTTAAGAATTCTACTACTTCTTCTGGTTGCAGCTTTTCTGATATAGCAGTGAAGGAACGGATATCTGAGAAGAAGATGGCACACATCTTTCTTTCTCCTCCCAGAGTGAGTTCCTTGTTCAGGACCATTTCGGCGATCTCTTTGTTTACGAAACGTCCAAGCGCGTCCTTTACCTTTTCTCTTTCTTCCAGACCTTTTCCCATACTCACGAAATAATCAGTCAAAACGCCGATCTCGTCTCTTGTGGAAGACCTGATTCCGATCCTGAAATTTCCTTTCGCTATCTCTACTGTGGCTGTTAGAAGTTTTAATACTGGAATGGTAATGGTTCTTGCTAAGAAGAACACGATGATAAGTGCGATACAGAGGGCGATCGCCATGATCAGAAGGTTTTTGGTCTGGATCCGATATACCATTTCAAAAACTTTTTCTTCTGGAACAGATACTATTACTCCGGCTCCACCAAAACCTAATTTTTGGTAAGAACCGTAATATTTGGTCTTTGTAGAATCTTCGTATCTTGTTTGTTGGCTATCCTCTCTTACGGAAGAAAGCATTGTCTCAAAAATAGGAAGATCCGACCAATTTGTTTGGGCTGCCAGAAGTTGAAGATCGTAATGTGCGATCAGATCCCCATCTCCATTGATCAAAAATGGAACGTTAATATCTTGTTTTTGGAATACGGATAGGAGTCTCTCCGCTCTGACAATATAAAGTAAAATAGACTTACTTTGGGAATCGTATACAGAAATAGAAAAAGTAGGCTCTTTAAAATTAGGAGTTAGGTTATCTATTCTGCCTCCTGATTGGGTCGTCTTTAAAAAAGAAGATTCCTTTTGCGAAACCGCAGCATCCAATTCTTCTCGATTAGAAGAAATTCCTTCCAAATAGGAATCATTATAAAGAATCGTTCTTTTTTTGAGTTTATCTCCTTCTGCGGAATAAATCCCCGCTAAAAGGAAATCAGGTTCGTTCCTAAAGAATAGATCTGCGTAAGCGCCTGGACCTTTCGGATCCAAAAGTTTTTCAGTAAGAGTTTTACCTTTATCGCGAATATCTTTTAAGTCGGATTTTACTTTTATCCCTAAAATATTTACCAAAGAAAAGTTAGTCTCTAATACTCTGACTTCGTAATTCTTTTTGAACTCGCTGGATGCATATAAAATGACTGTGGAGACTGTTACAGTGAGTAAAAGAGAGATCACCGCCATCAATTTTAGCTGAAGAGGGAATTTCGCTGTGGTTGCCAAGTCCCCCATATCTGCGGAAGGGTTAGGGGTGGATTCTTTTTTTGGAATATTCTTCTTTTCTGTTTCTACTGGAGGTTTTGGTGGTTCTGAAATAGCCTCCGCAGTTTCAGTTTCCTGCTTTTCTCCGGAGAATACCGTATCGAATGAAATAACAGGCTTACTTTCTAATGTTCGGAAATTCTCTGCCTCTTGGAATTTCGGAACCTTCTTCTTTCCGTTGGAATCTTTATGGCCGTTTTTGAAAACTCCTAGCTCGATTCCGGAAACTGCTAAAGGAAGTTCCTTTAGAAAAAGAGAAAATTCTCCTCTAGTAGAGTCGGGAATTTCTTTAGGAGCTTTTTTGCGGGAAGCATAGGTTTTAAATTCTCCTAAGAATGTTGCCTCTGCTTCTCCTTGTAAGCTTGGAAACCAAGCACCTAACTCACCTGAGGCGATATGCGGATAAGAAGAAATTACCATTTTGGAAAGTATCACTTCCCATCTTTCTTCTAATTCTTCAGGGATTAAAAATAAGATATTAGATTTGGCTGCCGCTGAAATTAATTTCCAAGCAGAGTGGAATACCGACTCATTTGTTTCTGGTCCAGGAGGAATTTCTAATGCGAATAGTTTCCATTCTCCTGCTTGTAAAACTTCTTCCAAGTCGGTAACTAATGAAGAACCTTTTTCAGAGAATACGCAGACTACAGTTTTGATCCCTAGATCTGCCCAAGCTCTTAACTCGTCTTGGTTTTGGACCTTATCCTTTGCTCTCGCCCAGAAGGCGACCGCACCATTTGGTCCGAACGGAATGTATTTTGTAGATGATGGCATTTTGTTCCTAAGGAAGTTCCGGAATAAAAATTCTCTTTTAGAAAGCTAAAAAATCGATCCGTCTAGCGGAAAGTAGATTCTGGAAATCCTCCGTTAAATTATCGGAACAACAGCATTCTATATTGAAAACAAGTCGAATGCGTTCTTCCTAATATAGGATACCTATTTGGTTGATTATACGGACATTGTTGAGAATTTGGACTTTTGAGGATATTTATGGCAACTGCTAAGTTTACTACCAACCGAGGAACCTTCTCCGTTTTATTGGAAGATGAGAAGGCACCAATCACTGCCGGGAATTTCATCCAATTGGCTCAAAAAGGCTTTTATAATGGTCTGATCTTTCACAGAATTATTGCAAATTTTATGATACAAGGCGGTTGCCCTCAAGGGACCGGAACTGGTGGACCAGGGTATAAGATCCAAGATGAATTTCATCCGGAACTTAAAAATAAAAAGTATACTATCTCTATGGCAAACGCTGGCCCGAATACAGGGGGCTCTCAGTTTTTTATCAATGTGAGAGATAATCTATATCTAGACAATCGCCACGCGGTTTTTGGTCATGTGAGTGAGGGAGAAGACATAGTTCAAAGTATCTCCGAAACTGCTACTGCTCCAGGAGATCGTCCTCTTCAGCCAGTGGTGATTGAGACTATAGAGATCATCTAACGTATCCCTTATGGGATATAATTTCACAAACTCCACAAAAAGTCGAAATATGCTTGAAAATATCTATATTTCGCCATAATTAGAAACCCCTGCCCGGAATTTCTATTCCGGGCGGATCTATTTATGGGTTCTCCTTCTACTATTCTTCCAGATCCAAGCCCAGGAAATCCAAAGTCCTTACTGGATTATATACTCTCCAATTCTCCCATAGTATTATTTTCCGCTGATGAAACCGGACTCATGAATTTCGCTTCAGGCAAAGCATTAGACATGCTTGGTCTGGATTCAAGCGCATTCATAGGGACTAACTTTATACAACATGAATGGAATGCGGAATTTAGGGAAGAAGATGGAACCGTTCGTAGCCTGGAGCAAACAGATGCTTTAAGGTTAGTACTTTCTGGAAAAGAAGTCAGCGCAGAGACGGTCTTTTTAGGAAGGCATTTTGCTGTAAGGATCTCTCCAGCGATTGGGGAAGACGGTAAAGTAAGAGGACTCGTAGGAGTTTCTTTGGATATTACGGACCGCAAGATCGCAGAAGACATATTAGAAAAACGTACTGTAGATTTTCAGACACTGATAGGTGTATTGCCGGTCGTTGTATTTTCTATCTCTCCGGAAGGAAGGATCATACTTGCAGACGGAAAAGGATTAGAAAGATTAAAGATCAATCCTAAGGACGTGGTGGGAAAAACCATTTTTGAAAGGGCAGGAAATCGACCTGAGGTCATGGAAGCATTTTCTAAATCTCTTCAGGGAGAAGAGAGTATCTATCATACAAATCAAAACGATCTTCTTTTGGAAACTAGAATGTATCCTAGAATAGGTAAGAACGGTCGTGTCCAGGAAATATTAGGAATTGTTTATGATATTTCGGATCGAAAAGAGTATGAAAATCGTATCCGTAAAAATGAAGAGAAGTATCGAAATTTATTCAGAAATAATCCGCAGATCATGTTTGTTTTTGAAAGATCTTCCCTTAAATTCTTGGCGGTAAACCAAACTGCTATCCAAACTTATGGATATTCCGAAAAAGAATTTTTAGAAATGAGCGCAGAAGAACTCAGGCTTCCTGAAGAAAAAGAGTTTATGAAGGAGAAGATTAAGGGACTTAAATCCGGTACAAATTTTTTTCAGGAAATGAAACATCTTCGAAAAGACGGGAGTATTGTATATTTGGATATAGTTTCGTCCCCCATTCAATTCCAAGAAACTGAGTCTGTTCTTGTTTCTGCAATAGATGTTTCTGAAAGAGTCAAGATGACTCGAGAGAATCGTTTTAATTTGGAAGTTATCTCACAAGTTAATGATGCAATTATCGCTTTAGATGGTGATATGAAAATCACTTATTATAATAGTTATGCTGCAAAAATGTACGAGGTAGAAGAAGGGGAATGTTTGGGAGAACATTTTTCTTCTCTATTTCAGGAGGATTGGATCTCCGAAGAAAATTACAAATCTGCAATGGAAGATTGGAAAACCTTAGGAGCTTCCAAAAGAGAATTGATCCATACTTTAAGATCCGGAAGAAAGATCACAATTGAAAGTAATTTCAAAAAAATTAATGCAGAAGGTTATCTGGTCCCAGGCCTTATTATGGTAAATCGGGATATTTCCGAAAAAATAGAGGCCAGAAGATCTTTGGAAGAAGCTCTTCATGGTTTGGCAAAAACGAATAAAGAACTGGAACAATTTGCCTATATAGCATCTCACGATTTACAAGAACCGCTTAGGACTATTGCAAGTTATCTGCAATTATTAGAGAGAAAATTTTCAGAAGAAATAAAACCTGAAATGAGAGAATTTATCCATGTATCGGTCGAAGCCGCAAAAAGGCAACAGGGCTTAATCGAAAGTCTTTTGAGTTATTCCAGAGTTGGTTCCGATTCTGTGAAAAAATCGAAAGGGGATACAAATCTAATTTTGGATGAGATAAAAAAGGATCTTTCTTCCGTAATCCAGGAAAACAAGGCGAATCTGGTTTTAGAAGGTCCTTTTCCGGAGGTTTATGCTGATCAAGACCAGATAAGGCGTTTATTCAGTAATCTAATTTCCAACGGGATCAAATTCCGCTCTCCAATTAGGAGTCCTGAGATCCGGATCAAAGTCAAAAATGTTCCCGGCGCTAACGTGTTTTCAGTCGCCGATAACGGGATAGGCATGGACCCTAAATACTTCGATCGTATTTTTATCATATTCCAAAAATTGCATACAAGATCTGAATATCCTGGAACCGGGATCGGACTATCCATCTGCAAAAAGATCGTAGAAAATCATGGCGGCAAAATTTGGGTCCAGTCTTCCGTCGGAAAAGGGTCAGAGTTCTTTTTCTCCCTGCCTGAGGTTTAATTATGAGCGCTTCTTCTAAACAATATTTTGATATTCTTCTAGTAGAGGACAATCCCGCGGATGTTCGTCTCACTATAGAAGCTCTGAACGACCTTAAATCTGAAAAGAGATTATTCGTAGCAAAAGACGGAGAGGAAGCGATCGACTTCGTAAAAGGAGAGGGGGAATTTGTAGGGGCAAGACGCCCTGATCTGATCCTGTTGGATCTGAACCTTCCTAAAAAGAATGGATTAGAAGTTTTAGAGGAACTTAAATCGGATCCTGAGTACAAAAGGATCCCGGTCGTAGTATTAACTACTTCCGGATCTGAAAGGGATATTATCGCCACTTTCAATTTACACGCGAACTCATATATACAGAAACCGGTGGAATACGATAATTTTTTGGAAGCGATGGATACGTTACGTATCTATTGGTTCAAAACTTCGAGGTTGCCTCCAAAATGAATGCAAGAGTAGTATCCGTCCGGGTGAAACAAATTTTAGTAGTGGAGGACAACGAGGATGATTCTCGTTTGTTCGAGATATTTTTAAAAGAAGCGGATCCTTCCGGGGTACGTTTGAAACATTCTCCTACCGTTGCTGATGCTTTAGAAGTGTTGAAGGAAGAGGGAGAAGAGATAGATTGTATTCTTTTGGACCTTACCTTGCCTGATAGTTTCGGTTTGGATGGTTTCGAAGCTATTAAAAAATCTAATCCTAAGATACCAATTGTCATCTGTTCCGGGACCCAGGATGAAACTATTGCAATGGAAGCATTACAATCGGGCGGCCAAGACTATCTGATCAAAGGAAAATTCGATTCTCATCTTCTTTTTAGATCTATTCTGTATGCGATAGAAAGACAGGACATGTTGTCCAAATTAGAAGAGCAGGCATTCCTGATCAAAGAGAATGAAAAAAGATATAGACTTATATTCGAACATAATCCTCATCCTATCGTTTTGTATAATTTCGAATGTGAAACTGTTTTGGATCTAAACCAAGAAACTGAACGTATCTACGGTTATGATAGAGAAGAACTACTCCATATGAAATTTTCAGATCTATTCATTGGAACTTCTTCCGGAGAGCGTAGACAATATTTGGCTCTTCATAACGGTAAAAATATTCCTGAAACACATGTGCATAGATCCAAAGAAGGAACTCCTCTCCTAATGGAGATTACTTCTTATAGATTCCAGTTGGAAGGAAAAGAAGTGGTCCTTGCGATTTTAGTGGATATGACCAAATGGAAACAGTCTGAGGATAATCTTATACAATCATTGAGAGATAAGGAAGCGCTTCTGCAGGAAATCCACCATAGGGTAAAAAATAATCTACAGATCATGGCAAGCCTTCTAAATCTCCAAGCGAATTATGCAAAGAATAAGGAAGTGACCCGAGAACTTAGAGATACTGAGAGTAGGATCTACTCGATGTCTTTAGTTCATAACGAACTTTATAATTCTAAAAATCTGGCAGAGATCGGTTTAGGTTCTTATGTAGATAAATTATTAGATAATCTTTGGAATGTGTATGGGATCGGTCCTGAAATCGGAAGGATAGTTGATGTAGGAAATTTAAGCTTGGCAGTGGAAAAGGCACTTCCAATCGGAATGATGATCAATGAGATCGCTACAAATTCTATTAAGTATGCTTATTCAGAAAAGAAAAAGGGCCAGTTCTATATAAAAGCAAAATCGGGAAATGGGATATTTCATTTGGAAGTGGGGGACGATGGAAAGGGGATCCCGGATTATCCTCAAATTGAAGCCAGAGAAACCTTAGGTTTACAACTGATTCGGATCTTATCCAAACAGTTGAAGGCAAAATTGGATATCAATACTTCGGCTCCAGGAACCCGATTCCAAATAGAGTTCTCGTATTAAGCAGCTAGTAACTTTTTGAATTCGGAAATACAAGATTTGCAAGCTTCGCCACATGCTTTACATTCTTCGTGATGGTCTGCGTGTTTATCACATTGAGCTGCACATCTTTCACAAGACTCCAAACAGATAGATGCTAATTTTTTAGTAGAAGCAGAGCCTAAAGAAGACAATACAACGAATGCGTCGCATAATGCCACAGTCTCTTCTACTGATCTAAGGCAATCCGCCATTTCCTTATGACCTTCCGCAAGCATGTCCACACACATATTGATACAAACTCTGCCTTTTAAAATACAAGCAGAGGAGGCTTCGATCGCGGAACCAGGCACGGAAATTTTGTCTGCCTTCTTCTTTTTGGAGACTTTTTTATCTCCGTGGTCGTGTCCTAAAACGGAGGAACTTGCGAGTAAAGCCATGGTAGTTGCACCCAGGCCAAGGATTTGTTTTCTAGATATTTTCTGTTCCAAAGGAACCTCCCTCGGTGCTCTAAATTATTCCAGAATCCGCTTTTCGTCGCCTGAAAATAGGTTGAAAACCTTAAAAAAAACCGCTTTCTTTTCGGAACTTTTAGAATAGGTTTGGAAAATTCTTCCAGCTAAGTAGCTCTAATTGAAAAGACTCGTCGGATGAATTAAACCAGTTAAAATGTTCGGACCAACGAAAGAAAAAGGCGAATCATCCGCAGAGATTGGCGAATCGGACAAAATTCTCATTCTGGACGATGCACCTGAAAACTGCCAGCTTGTAGAAAGGATTCTCAAAAAAGCAGGATATGGGGATGTGATTTCGACCCAATCACCTGAAACTGCCTTGGAATGGTTAGGCCTACAAGGAAACCCGGAAAACAAAAAAGATATTTCACTTTTACTTTTGGACATTCTTCTTCCTGGAGGAATGAACGGTTTGGATATTCTTCGCACCTTAAGTTCTAAGGAAGAATTTTCAGATTTACCTGTTATTATCATAACTGCAATCCATGATACCCAAACATTGGAATCCGCTTTTGAATTGGGTGCAATCGATTACGTTACAAAACCTTTTGATGCTCATGAATTAAGAGCAAGGGTTCGGTCTACTTTAAGACTTCGTCATGAGATGCTCCAGAGAAAACAAAGGGAAAGAGACCTAGAAGAAATTACGGACAAACTTTCGGAAGCGTATCAAACTTTACTTAGAGTTTCTAGAACAGACGGTCTTTCCGGAATTTGGAATAGAAGATTTTTTGACGAGATCCTGGAAGTGGAATGGAAGAGGGCATGTCGTTCCGAAAAGCCGATCTCTTTACTTCTATTAGATATAGATTTTTTTAAGAAGTATAATGATACGTACGGTCACCAGGCTGGAGATGAATGTATCCGTCAGGTTGCAGGTGTTTTAAAAAATACTGCAAGAAGAGCGGGGGATTTTCCTGCTCGTTACGGCGGAGAAGAGTTTGCAGTCATTCTTCCTGAAACCGATTCAGAGAAAGCAATGATCGTGGCGGAGAATATCAGGACACGTGTCCAAGAACTAAAGATACCGCATGAAGCTTCCCAGACTTCCGAATTTGTTTCTGTGAGTATTGGGATCAGCACTCGTATGTCCGGAAAAGACAAAGAAAGCAAAAAGTTTTTGGAAGAAGCAGACAAGGCGCTCTATAAATCCAAAGAAGAAGGAAGAAATAGAAGCACTGTCTTCAAAGATTAAACCCTTGGGCTTAGGTTCATACCAGGGTCTTATTTCATCTTTTTTTCCTAGATTGTAACGAATCTCCTTCATTTTTTTCCTAAATTTGGAAATTTGTTTGCATCGCACTAAGTCTTATAACTTAATAAACGATACATAGAGATAGAAATGGCTATATTGGATAAAATAGTACAGGAATTCAAAACAAGGTTTTTTGAGACCGTAAAGGTTCCGGTGCAGGTGCATTCTTCTTCCGGGGATTTCCAAGCTACTTGGGAGGGCATCCAAGGTACGGCGCTTAGCTTTACCTTAGATCGTTTTCATCCGGATCCGGAAGGAAGCAACGCTGTAATAGAGATACGTGTTCCTTTTTGGAAGGAGCCGTTATTGTTTTCTGGAAAACTTTTAGATAAGAAAGTGGTAAAATCTAAATCTTCCGAAAGGATCACCGATACCGTTTTGGTATTCGAATCAGAACTTTCAGAATTTCTAAAGAAGAATCTTCCAAAAATAGATCTAACACTTCCTAAAAAGTAATTTTACTTTTTAGGAAGGTCTACTTCTAAGATCATCGCTGCATGATCTGAAAGAATAGGATCTTTTTTCACCGTGAGCTTTTTGAGTTTGGATTTAAGCTCAGGAGTCACGAAGAAGTAATCGATCCTCCAACCTTTATTATTTCCTCTTGCTCCCGCTCTGAAAGTCCACCAGGTATATTCTTGCTTACTCGGATATAATTCCCTAAAACTGTCCACCCAACCTGTGGAAAGAAATTTAGTTACCCATGCTCTCTCTTCCGGTAGGAAACCGCTATTCTTTGCATTTCCTTTTGGATCATGTATATCTATTTCGGTATGAGCAATATTTACATCACCGCATAGAATGATATTGGAATGTTTCTTTTTTAACTTTGCGGAAATTTTTAGGAATTCTTCCAAGAATCTCATCTTGGCGGCTTGTCTCACGTCACCCGTAGTTCCGGAAGGAAAGTAAACTGTCCAGATTGCATAGGAATCGAATTCAGCTAGGACACTTCTTCCTTCTTTATCGAATTCATCCAGGCCCAATCCATAAGTTACCTTTTTAGGTTCTTGTTTGCTCCAAATAGAAACTCCTGAGTAACCTTTTTTAACGGCGGAATGGAAGAATGCCTTGTATCCCAGTTTTTCCCACATTTCCGAACTGAGTTGGTCAGGTTGTGCTTTGGTTTCTTGGAAACATACAAAATCGGGTTTTTCAGAAGAGATTATATCCCCTAGGCCCTTGCCCCAGGCAGATCGGATTCCATTGCAGTTCAGACAAAAAACTTTCATAGGTGTTAAAGAGTTCCCAGGATTTTCGGGATGCTAAGTCCGGGCAAAGAAAAAAAATGTCCGTATGAGCATTCGTATCAGGGAAGTAGGCAAGGATTTTTCCTTAGAACCCATTCTCCAGAGAGCAAAGCAGGATCTAAATGATACTTTAGCCCTGGTACGTCCCATTTTGGACCGAGTAAAAGAAGCTGGGGACAAGGCAGTCTATGAGTTCACCCAAAAATTCGACGGACTCAAACCAGAAAAATTAGTTCATCCAGTCTCCGAATGGAATGGCAAAGCGGACCCTGAACTTGTTGCCGCATTAGAAAAGGCAAAAGAAAATATTGAAACATTCCATAAAGCCCAGTTGCCTTCCGATCTAGATGTAAATGTCTCCGGAAATACATTAGGAATTCGTTATACTCCAATTGAATCCGTCACCGTATATGCTCCGGGTGGAAAAGCATTATATCCTTCTACCATTTTGATGGGAGTGATCCCTGCAAAGATTGCAGGTGTAAAACATATCCAAATAGTTACTCCTCCTCAAAAAGATGGGATCCCCGACGGATTGTATGCTGCTGCAAAAATTGCAGGCGCGGATGCGATCGTAACGGTGGGTGGTGCGCAAGGTATTGCGGCGGCATCTTATGGAACGGAAACAATCTCTCGTTCCGAATTTGTGATCGGACCCGGGAACAAATTTGTGACTGCGGCGAAAGTTTTATTAAGCGGACAGGGTGTGATCGGAATAGACAGCCCGGCCGGTCCGAGCGAAGTTCTTGTGATCGCAGATGATTCCGCAAATCCAAACTGGGTAGCAGCGGATTTACTTTCTCAAGCAGAACATGGAGAAGACTCCGCAGCAATACTTTGCACTGATTCTCTTGAATTTGCCAAAAAGGTTTCAATCGAAATAGATAAGGCTTTAAAAGAAAGACCTAAGCGGGAATCCATCAAAAGGTCTTCGATAGAGAACGAAAGTTGGATATTAGTTTTCCCTAATTTAGAAGAATGTGTAAACTTCTCCAATTTATACGCTCCTGAACATTTGGAGATCCAAACTAGGAATTATAAGGAATTATTCAAAAAAATCAAACATGCAGGTTCCGTATTTTTAGGACCTTATTCTCCCGTTGCTATGGGGGATTATATCAGTGGAACAAATCATATTCTTCCTACAGCAGGTGGAAGTAGGATCTTTTCTTCCTTAGGTGTTCTTACTTTTTTAAAAAGAGTAACCTACCAAGAAGTGACCAGGGACTCTTTAGAAAAATTATATCCATATGTAAAAGTTCTCTCCGAATTCGAAGGTTTGGATGAAGAACATGGAAATTCTGTAAAAGTGCGTCTTTCTGAAAACGGTAAATCATGATCGTATCCAAGGATCCAAACGAAGTCAGAAACCAAATACTTTCCTGGAAGTCCGAAAAACTTTCAGTGGGTTTTGCTCCTACTATGGGATTTTTGCATGAAGGACATTCGAATTTATTTGTTCGTTCCGCTTCTGAAAATTCGAAAACGGTAGTTTCTATTTTTGTAAATCCTGCGCAGTTCAACGATCCGGAAGATTATGCAAAATATCCGATCAATACGGAAGGTGATTTGGAAATTTGTAAATCATCCAAGGTGGATCTGGTTTTTTTACCGGATAAGGATACGATGTATCCTGGTGGAATTCCTGCTGTAGAATTACGAATCCCACATTTGATGAAAAATCTGGATGCCACTACTCGGCCTGGACATTTTGAAGGTGTTCTTTTAGTTCTTTCTCGTTTATTCCATATAATCCCTGCAGATCGTTCTTATTTTGGTAAGAAGGATTACCAACAATATCTGGTGGTAAAAGATTTTGTTAGAGCACTCGGTTTTCCTATGGAGATCATAGGAGTGGATACGGTTCGCTCCGCAGAAGGTTTGGCGCTAAGTTCCAGAAATGCTCGTTTGACTGGACCTGAGAAAGAAGAAGCCTTATTATTGATCCGGGCTTTACGTTTGGGTGAAAGTTTAATCCGACAAGGAGAAAAAGATCCTGCAGAAGTTTTGACTGTAATGAAAGATGTTTTGGATTCTTCTTCTAAAATACAAACTGATTATCTAGAAGTATTGGATGCGAATACATTAGGGGAACTTCCTATTCTGAAAGGAGAAATTCTCCTCGCTGTAGCTGCCTTTTTAGGGCAGGTAAGATTGATCGATAATATAACCGTAAAGGTGTCTTGATTTAATATGGCTAAGTCTGTTTCCACTCAATCCGATTGGAAAAAATCTCTGGAAGATCTTTTCTCTTCTGCAAAAGAGAATTCTAAAATTTCTTCCGTTCCTAATTCAGTTCATTCTCTTCTATCTTCCGTTATATTTGAGTCCCAGAAAAATTCCAAAATTGTGATCTCTCCTACGAATACCGAATCGGAGTTTTTGTATAGGGAGTCTTTAAGTTATTTAGAGCCGGATCTGGTTTGTTATCTTCCAGGCCAGGAAGTTTTACCATACGAGTATATGCGTTATCCTGGAGAAATGAAAAGAGAGAGGATACAGGCACTTGCTCGTATTTTATCCGGCGAAAAAGTTTTAGTATTCACTTCTGTTTCTGGATTTTTGAAAACTCTTCCAGAGGCTTCTGCTTTGATGGAAAGATCTTTGTCCGTAAGATTAGGACAAGAAATCCAACCTGAAAACCTAATGAGAGATCTTGTCCGACTTGGTTATCATAGAGTGGATATGTGCCAGGCATTCGGTGAGTTCAGTCTGAAAGGAGGGATTTTGGATGTGTTTTCCTCTTTCTCCGCGGATCCTATTCGGATCGATTTTTTCGGCGACGAAGTTGAATCCATTCGAACATTCGATCCGGAAACCCAAAGATCTTTGGAAAATCTGGAAGAGGCTTTTTTACTTCCTGCAGATGAATTCATTCTAACCGATTCCCAGAAAGAGCAGTATAGAGATCTGATCACAAAGGCGGATAAATCTCTTCATTTGCCTGAGATCCCTGATGATGCAGGTGGGACTTATTACGAAGAATTGATCCCGATGGTCCGGGAGAATAAGGGAATATTATCTTTTTTTAAATCTAAACCGGGCCTAATTTTTCCGGATCCGAATGGTGCAAAAGAAAGATATTCTCATCTATTGAGAGAATACGATGCACTTTACGAAAAAAGAAGTAAAGAGATCTTATGTGCTCCTCCTTCCTTTCTTTTGAGAGATAAAGAAGAATCCGAAATTTTAGAAAACCTAACCGGAATTAAATTCACCCAACTTCCTCCTAGTAAGTCGGAAGATTTGGTCTGTCCTTTGCATCAAGCTCCTTCCTTTAAAGGAAAGATCAGGGAAGTCAGAGAAAAATTGGGAGAATTGAAAACAGAAGGTGGATGGAAGATCATTCTCACTTCTTCTTTTGAAGCTCAAACCCAGAGATTATTGGGGCTTTTTGAATCGGAAGGAATTCGTTTATTAAACCAGGAAGCTTCCGAGCCTGAACCTATTCTTCTTCCAAATAAATCAAAAGAAGAAGTGTATTTGGCGGTTTCGGAAATAAGAAATGGGTTCTCATGGGAAGAAGAGAAACTTTTATTCTTATCGGAGAACGATGTATTCGGAAGGGAATATAAGCGTAAGACCAGATTCAAAAAACAGAATAGTAAGGCCATCCAAAGTTTCCTGGACCTAAAAGAAGGGGATTTCGTGGTTCACGTAAATCACGGGGTCGGAAAATTCCTCAAAATAGAAAGAGTAAACGCCGGTGGAAAAGAAAGGGACTTTCTAAAATTAGAATATTATGGCGGCGACACGTTATTTGTTCCTTTGGATCAAATCTCTTTAGTCCAAAGATTCGTAGGTGGAACGGAAAGACCAAGATTAGATAGTCTTGGCAAAAGTACTTGGAAAAAAACAAAGGACAGGGTCCAAAAAGCAGTCGAAGGTCTCGCGGAAGATTTGGTCCATATGTATTCCAATCGGATCAAACTGCAGGGGTATGCTTTTCCTCCTGATACAATTTACCAAGAAGAGTTTGAAGCGGAATTCGAATACGAGGAAACTCCTGATCAGATTGAAGCGATAGAAGCTGTTAAAAAAGATCTGGAATCCACAAGGCCGATGGATCGTCTGATCTGTGGAGACGTAGGTTACGGAAAAACAGAAGTTGCCATCCGGGCCGCATTCAAGGTGGCGATGGCCGGTAAACAGATACTCATGCTTGCACCTACCACAATCCTTGCCTTACAACATTATAATAATATGAAAAAGAGGTTTGAGAACTATCCAATCACTGTTGAATTAGTTTCTCGACTTAGAACCGCAGCAGAGACTCGAGACGTTCTGAAACGTTTTGCCTCCGGAAAAGTGGATATGCTAATAGGAACTCACGCGGTTTTAGCAAATTCAGTCCAACCTAAGAATCTTGGATTACTCATTATAGACGAAGAGCAAAGATTCGGGGTAAACCATAAGGAATCCATTAAGAAGATCAAAAATCTTGTGGATGTTCTGACTTTGACCGCGACTCCGATTCCTAGAACACTTCATATGGCTTTGACCGGGATCAGAGAACTTTCCATCATCGCGACTCCTCCTAAGAATAGACAAAGTGTGGAAACATATGTGATCGAAGAGGACGAAGAGGTCCTAAGAGACGCAATCCGCACGGAACTTTCGAGAGAAGGACAAGTATTCTATCTTTATAATAGAGTGGAATCTATTGAACAAGAGACTAAAAGATTAAACGAGATCGTTCCTGAGGCAGCCATTGGAGTTCTTCATGGCCAGATGACTGAGGATGAGATCGAAGAAACTTTGGTGGATTTTTACGCGCGTAAATTTGATATCCTGGTCACAACCACCATTATCGAATCCGGGATTGATATCCCAAATGTGAATACCCTGATCGTAAAAAGAGCGGATCTATTCGGCCTTTCTCAGTTGTATCAGATCCGAGGTAGGGTTGGAAGAAGTGACAGAAAAGCGTTTGCCTATCTTCTTCTTCCTAAAGACAGAGTGGTAACGGAAGACGCGGAAAAACGTCTGAACACAATCTACGAATACCAAGAATTAGGTTCAGGATTCAAGGTTGCAATGAGAGACTTAGAGATCCGAGGAGCCGGAAATCTTTTAGGCAAAGAACAATCCGGTGATATCATGGAAGTAGGCTTCGATCTATACGTGCAGATGTTGGAAGAAGCAATCGCCAGAATCAAAGGAGAAGAAGTTAAAATTGAAGTTCGTACTGCTATCAATTTGGATTCTAACTTCTTCATACCTGAATCTTACATACCGGATACAAGACAGAAGATAGAATTTTATAAACGATTCGAAGGTGCAAGAGACCTGGACGAAATTGAAGAAGTCACCCAAGAAATGACGGACCGATTCGGAGAACCTCCGGAAGAGGCGAAAACTTTCTTAATGTTGGAGAAGATCAGGACCTTGGCGTCTGTTTTAGGTTTCGAATCCGTCTCCGAGTTAGGGGAGGAAATCCGACTAAAATTAGGAACACATTTCTTAGGCAGTTATGACAAAATCGTAAACTTGATTTCTGCTCGGATGGGTCTTACCATGAATCCACGAGAACCGAATGTCCTAATATATGTTCCAGGGAAAGCCAACCAAAAGGACAAACTTGTGAAACTTGTGTACTTCTTAACGGAAATGTTACCCGACAAAAAGTAATGGACGCCAGGCCCGGTTCTCCTATTTTTTGCGTAGGAATTCCAATACAGATGAAACGGCTATATATATCCCTCACTTTACTCTTATCTTTTTTCTCTTTCGCAAATTGTGGAGACGGGACTCCGGTTATCGAGTCCATCGATGGCAATAAGATCACTACTGCAGGTTTTGAAAGTGCGTTTGATACAGCTTTAGATACTTTAAGCCGTACTCAAAACATCGAAAAAAAGAATGTTATTAAATTTTTAACCGAAGAAGAAAGTAAAGTTCCTCAAAGCTTTCTTCAACTCAGAAACGAGTTCAGAAAAAGAAAGTTTTTCGATCGTTATCATGAGATGATGGTTGTTAAATCAGCCGCTGACAAAAGTGGCTTCAGCAAAAGATCCGATATTAAAGAAATCTTAAAATTCCAAGAGATGCAGTTAATCTACGGAATGTATATTGCTGAGCAGATCGAATCTAGAATTAAGATCACCGAGCAAGAATTAAACCAAGGCTGCCAAGAGCTTCGTACTAAATACAAACAAGCCGAGTCCTTAACTTTGGAGCAGTGTTATGACGCTGCAAGAGCTCAGATCAAAGGAAGAAAATCGGAAGAAGTTTATAAGTCTGTTCTAGATAGAATTAAAGAAACTGTCGCTATCAAACATAACGATAAGTTCGATCTTGAAAAATATCTAGATAAAGAATTTAGCTTCCCTGAATTGAGCAAGGAAGAGGCTCCTAAAGCCGAGGAGACCAAGGCACCGGAGGTTACTCCTCCTGCACCGGCTCCTGAAGCTACTAAGTAAAAAAAGAAATTTTTCAACGATTTGAATTCATATCTAAACGCAATCTTCCGTAGCGTAATTGAAGCGATTACGGAATTCTTACCGGTGTCCTCCACAGGACACCTTTTCTTATTTTCCTCCTTCTATCCTTTTTCAGAGGGAGCGGATTTCGACGACTTATTCGATATATTCATCCAAAGTGGAGCGATCCTATCAGTGGTTGTTCTATATCGTGAAAAGTTCTTAGAGCAGGGAAGATCTGCAGTACGTTACTTTCTCCGCAAAGAAGAAAACAAGGAAGGATTCCTTTTCTTAACAAGAGTTACGATCGGATTTTTGCCTATTATGGCTGCTGGATTCCTATTCAGAGGATTTTTAGATAAGATCAAAGCAAGAGAAGATATCTTGGCGATCTTGGGAGGAGCTTGGCTTGTTGGGGGAATTTTGATCTTAGTCTCAGAGTTCTGGTTCCAAAAAAGAGAAAAGATCAAAACAAGTGAGCCTATCGGAACAAAGGATGCCATTCTAATCGGTATCTTCCAATGTTTAGCCCTGGTTCCTGGAGTTTCCAGATCGGGAGCTACGATCGTAACCGCCAGATTTTTAGGAAAGGACACCAGAAGTTCTGCCGAGTTTTCATTTTTCGTTGCAGTTCCGGTTTTATTCTTAGCAGGAGCTTATAAATTATTCAAACATAGGGCAGTGTTAAATTGGGAGAATTTTCCGATCTTAAGTTTGGGATTTGTTCTTTCATTCTTACTTTGTTTTTTCGTGATCAAATGGTTCCTGAAATACTTACAGACCCATTCATTTACCGGGTTTGGCTGGTATCGGATACTTCTTGGGATCTCAGTGCTTTCCCTCTACAAATTAGTGATGCAGGGCTGACCCGACACAATAGTGTGGCTTAGATCGGAATGCGCCCCTGGATCCGAAATTGTCTATTTTTACTTTTTTTGCCCACCTTGCTATGGGGGCAGCCGGCCGACCTAGGCCCTAGGGGTTCTGCAGGCGAAACAAACTCCGAAGACGATACCCAAAGGTCAGTGGTTAAGACCAGAAACCGCCTTTTAAATAGATCCATCGAAGTCCTTAGCGAAAGAGAAGTGGATGAGCAGTTGGAAAACCTGGGTCTCTCTAGAGAAGGTTCCATCTACACTAGACGTAAACGATTAAAAGCCGCTTTAGGCGAGAAGGAAGACAATAAACCTGATTTTGCCGCGTTAGCCGGAACATCTAAGAAAGATTTACCTATGGTAATCGAGAACGCCGCAGAAGGTGAACTCATGAGAGTGGACCAAACTAAAGGTGGAGTATTGGTCTTAAGAGGTAGAGTTCGTATCAAACTCAGATCAGGAAGTCTGGAAGCGGAAACAATATCCGTGGATTCGGATCGCGGAGAAGTGTATGCGGAAGGCGGGATCAAATTCGAGGATGGTCGCGCAAAGATCACTGGGGATAAATTCATCTATGACTATAGATTGGATAAAGGTGTGGTCTATAATACTAAAGGCACTGTTGCCCCTGCATACTTCTTCGGGGAGAAGGTCAAAAAATTAGATGATAAACGTTACATGTTGGAGATGGGATACTTCACATCATGTAATGCTGAGAAGCCTCATTATTCTTTCAAAGTAGATAAGGTGGTGCTCTACCAGGATCGGACTGTTGTTGGAACTAACGTCAGATTCCAGGTAGGAGGTACAACAGTATTCTGGCTTCCTTTCTTCTATAATAATAATTTAGGAAACGGTTGGACCACTCAAGCAGGTAAGAATAATACCCAAGGTCTATTCCTCCAGAACTCATTGCAATGGTCCACTATCCCTACCTGGTCTTGGACTCCTATGGGTTATAAGGCGCGTGCCGACTTCTACGAAAAAACGGGACAAGCCTTCCAGTTGGAAATGTGGAGGCAAAGTGTTAACCTAAACTATTTGATAGATATAGGTTTTGCAAATCATAAGGCATATCAGATCACTTCCGGTTTTGAGGATAGATTTGCAAATTACGGTCTAGGCACGAGTGCTGTAACCAACCAAGTGGATAAGGGAAATTATTGGGGAACTAATATCCCGAATATCGGAGAAGATAGAGATCCTTGGTGGAAGGGTAGAATATTCTTAAATTCTAAAATGAATAATACGGAGAAGGACGTTACTCGAAACCTTTCCGTCCAATATGAGAATTTTACAAACCGTTTATTCGAATACGAATACGGAAATAGATACCAGCCTAGCAATAGTTTACAGTCATTATATACTTTCAGAGACGTTCGTTACGGTTATGTGCGTAATAACTTAGAATGGAAATTGGATTATACTGAGAATAGGGGAGATCTTTCGGTTAATATCAATATGAAGAGAAATATGCTCTTCTATAACCTTTCTCCTTTTAACAAATCAGGTTATTTTCCTACAGTGGACGTTCTTCCTTCCGTTACTATCAAAAATAGTTCCGAAATCGCGAGACTTCCTTATTTTGAAACTCCAGTGTATTGGGATGTGTATTTAACAAATACATTGATGAGATTCTACGGAGTTCCTACCCAAGAAAAATTGAAAATTCCTACCTCCGACGGAAGTTATGATAATCCGAACGGGGACTATAAGGAAAATCTTCTCAGGACACAGAACTTTTTACAAGGTGAGACTGGATTTAGGACTTCTATGAATTTGGGAAGTTATGTGTCCTTGGCTCCAAGTGTTTATTACGGCGCTAAAAAACAGTCCGCTCAATTGCCTGCAGGAAATTCAGACACTGTTAATACAAACTTTACTTCCTTGGAAAGAAGTTTGGCAAGGGACAGTTACCAATATTTTAGAACAAATACCAATTTGAGGATTGGTGCTCCAATCTTATTCTTTAATACTACCTATCGTAAGCTCGAAGCAGAGAAGCCTGACCTACAAGATCCTATCCTCATGAAAAACCGCCAACATGAGATGGAATTCTCTCTGGAAAGTTATGCTCTGGAGAATTTTGAAATTTCTCTTAGAACCATCCGAGACCTTAGGACTTTTTCGGATGAATACCAACCTCAACCTACAAGCCAGGAAAGATGGTATTATACTGTATTTCGTTTTGCAGGTTATATAGACTTCTTGGAAGGATTCAGCAAAAGGAAACGGACACTTCTGGAAAGAAAAAGAAGTTTTTACACCGGGCTATTCTTTAATAACGATTTCGTGTATCATACACCTCTGCATCGTCCGTTATCCAATAACTTCACCTTATCTTATAAGATGGGCGGATTTAGACTTCCTTTCCTGAGATATATCCGTGAGTTGGAAGTGGGCGGGACCTGGTATCATATCTATTACGCTTCTATGATGGACAATTATAGGATTTATGCTAAGGCAAGCATTGATATCACAAGGGAATTCGGTTTTGAAGCGGAGATAGATTCTAGGGTGACTGAACCTTGGAGATATACGAACCAAACGGACAATTATTATTACCAAAGATATATTTTGAATACGGATCCTACTTCTCCATTCACTTCGATGAATATGAACCCTACAAATCTAGGCCAGGATCTTATCAACGGTTCCGGAATCAACGGAACCCAAGCAAGACAGACTACTGCCATGAACGTCAACCGCGCAATGGCAGTCTTAAAATATAATCTACACACTATGAATTTCAGATTAGGTCTAAGTAGTGATCTTAGATCCGTGCCTGGGGGAACTACTGGAGCAAGTCAGGTGACTTTTTACGACCAATCCATATTCTTCTCCATATCTTTGACGGATTTCAGTTTAGGTCAGGAAGATTCTGCCCAACTTTCCAGGATCCGTTTGTTCAGATTTAGAAAACGTCCTCTTAGGACAGGTTATACGGAAGGAGTCGAATCGGAATAATATGCTGAAAGAAAGAAGCCAAACTTTTAAATTATTATTCGTCTTCTTGGACTTGATCTTCTCATTGGGAAGTTGTGTATTCGCTTTCCTTCTTCGTTTTTATATAGGAGATCCGACAGGAGTAGATAGATCTTATATCGATCTAGAAAGTTATTTTATCCTAGGCTCCGTTCTTTCCGTTTCACAAGTAATCGTTTTCTTATTCATAGATCTTTATCATCCAAGAAGAGGATTATCCTTTTTAGATGAGTTCCTTGCAATTTTCGGAGGAGTATTCTTAAATTTACTCTTCGTATTATCCATGTTATTCTTCTTCCGAGGTGATTTCGGAAGCGAAAGATTCTCTCGTTCCTTCATTTTGGTTTTTGCTGGGACAAATATTTTTTCTATCGGGCTTCTTCATCTTCTTGCTCGTCAATTCTTAAGGTATCTTAGAAGTAAAGGATACAATTTACGCAGAGTCCTTGTGATCGGAACAAGAGAAACCGCGGCTCGTTTTGCGGATTCGGTGCAAAGACATCAAATCTACGGATACCAAATTATCGGCTATGTAAGCTCCGGAAATTCCAAGGCAATCCGAAAGGATATGGTACTTGTTGGAAAGACTGATAAGATAGAAAAAGTTTTATCCGAGATCAAACCTGATCTGGTTGTTTATGCTTTGAATAATGCAGAAGGTGATTGTCTGGAAACCGTTTTGGATGCATGCGATACGGAAGGTATCGACTTAAAAGTAATTCCCGGTTTCCAAGAATTTATCAAGGCAAAAGGAAGAGTCGACGAGATGGATGGTCTTCCTGTTATTTCCATTCGAAACATTCCTGTTCGCCTGGGTTATAACCGAGTTATCAAAAGAAGTTTTGATATTCTATTTTCTCTTTTTTTCATCACTCTTTTTTCGCCTGTATTTTTGATCATTGCTCTACTGATCAAATTAACTTCCAGAGGGCCTGTATTCTATCACCAGGAAAGGGTGGGGCTGGACAATAAAAGTTTCAAGATGCTCAAGTTCAGGAGTATGGTTGTCCAAACTAAGTCCCAGTCGGAGACCACCTGGACTGTCCAAAATGATCCCAGAGTTACCGGGATTGGTAAGATCTTACGTAAGACCTCCCTTGACGAAATACCTCAGTTTTTTAATGTGCTTTTAGGAGATATGTCCGTAGTGGGTCCAAGGCCCGAAAGACCTCATTTTGTCGAAAAATTCAAAACGGATCATAGACATTATATGAGAAGGCATGCGGTTAAGGCTGGGATTACCGGTCTTGCGCAAGTGCAAGGTCTAAGAGGAGACACTTCTATCGATGATCGGATAGATGCGGATATCTACTATATAGAAAACTGGTCTCTTTGGTTGGATATTAAAATCATCCTGCTTACACCTTTAAAAGGTGTAATGGATAAGAACGCCTATTAAGGGAAAAAGGAGAACGAAGGCCGTGAACCTAAACGAAGAATCCCTTCAAAAAATCGCAGAGTTATCTAGGCTCAAAATTGATCCTAAGGATATCCAAAACTTCCTTACGGATTTTAATAAAGTGCTGAATTATGTGGATACGATCACCGAGTTAAATGTGAGTTCCGTATCCGATGAGGACTTATATCCGAACGAAGGAAATTCAGTTCGCCCGGATAAGGCAAACGAAGGTTTGAGTCGTTCTCAAATAGAATCTTTCGCACCTAGTTTCCAAAATGGATACTTCGTAGTTCCAAAGGTGATCGAAACATGAAAGAACTTTGGAAATTAAAATATTCTGATATTAAAAAAGGTTTAAATTCGGGGGAGTTTACTCCTACCGAATTGGCCCAATCCCTGATCTCTCGTATAGAAGCAGAGGATTCTAAAATTAAGGCATTTCTTTCTTGGGAAAAGGAAAGTATCCTAAAGGCTGCTTCTGAAAGTACTGAAAGAAGAAAATCAGGCAAACCTCTCTCCGAGTTTGATGGAATTCCTATCGGAGTGAAGGACAATATTTGTATTGAAAATACGATTACTTCCTGCGCTTCTAAAATTTTAGAAAACTATCGTTCTCCATTTCACGCGACTGCTATTGAAAAACTTTTAGCAAAAGGTTTCGTTCTGATCCCAAGAGCGAATATGGATGAGTTTGCAATGGGTTCTTCCACAGAGAATTCAGCTTACCAGGTCACAAAAAACCCATTTGACACTGCAAGAATCCCAGGTGGGTCTTCCGGTGGGTCTGCAGCCGCGGTTGCTGCTTCTTTTGTTCCTGTTGCATTAGGTTCCGATACAGGTGGATCCGTTAGACAGCCTGCATCTCTATGCGGGATCTATGGTTTAAAACCTACTTATGGAACTGTTTCCAGATATGGTCTTGTAGCATATGCATCTAGCTTGGATCAGATCGGTCCATTGTCTAAGGACATAGACGGTATCATAGATGTGTATTCAGTGATCTCAGGAAAAGACCAAAGGGATGCTACTTCTAAAAATATTCCTGCATTCGATCCTTCTAAGGTAAAAGAACTTCCTTGGAAAGGTTTGAAAATAGGTAAGATGAAGATTACTTCCGAAATAGAACCTGATATTGCAAAAGCATATGAGTCTCTTTTAACGGAATTAGAATCCAAAGGTGCTCAGCTTGTAGATCTGGATTTTTCACTTCTTTCTAATTCAATTCCTATCTATTATATTATCGCTACCGCAGAATGTTCCTCTAATCTTTCGAGATTTGATGGGATCCGTTTCGGACAAAGAAAAGACCCGAGCGGTAAACTAGAGGATCTATATGTAACAAGCAGAAGTGAAGGTTTCGGAAAAGAAGTCCAGAGACGTATTCTTCTCGGAACATTCTCCTTATCTGCTGGATACTATGACGCGTATTACGGAAGAGCTCAGAAAGCTCGGGTTTTGATCAAAAAAGAATATGAAGGTTATTTTTCCAAAGTGGATCTGATCCTTCAGCCTACTTCTCCTACTACCGCGTTCAAGGTAGGAGAAAAAACTTCTGATCCGATCCAAATGTATAAGGCGGATATTCTTACTACTTCTGTGAACTTAGCCGGAGTTCCTGCAATGTCTGTTCCAATCGGAAAAGATTCGAAAGGACTTCCGATCGGTTTGCAGATCACAGCTCCTGCTTTACACGAAGATAAAATATTCGGTTTTGCTAAAATGATCTCTGACTGGGCTTCTAAAGTAGAATTGCCTGAAACGATCAAATGAGTGAGCTCGCCGCGAGAATTATTCCCTGCCTGGATATTAAAGATGGCAGGGTAGTTAAAGGAGTAAATTTCGTAAACCTTGTGGATGCGGGGGATCCCGTAGAGTCGGCAGTGGTTTACGAAAAAAATCTCGCGGACGAGTTATGCTTTTTGGATATCACGGCTTCTAGTGACAAAAGAGATATCCTCATCCATTTGGTAGAAGCTGTTGCAGAAAGGATATTTATCCCTTTCACTGTAGGTGGCGGAATTCGCACTTTGGATGATGTGAAAGCGGTTTTGGAAAAGGGAGCAGATAAGGTTTCCATCAATACTGCCGCTTTTCAAAATCCGGACCTTCTTCGTGCCGCTGCGGAAATTTATGGCTCCCAATGTATCGTATGCGCAGTGGATGTAAAATTCCATCCTGACAGACAAAGATACGAAGTATTTCTTCATGGCGGAAGAACCGAGACAGGAAGAGACGCATTAGATTGGGGGAAAGAAGCCCAGGAAAGAGGCGCAGGAGAAATCCTGCTTACTTCGATGGATCGTGACGGAACTAAAAAGGGTTTCGATATCCAACTTCTAAAATCGTTTTCTTCTAATTTAGAAATCCCTATTATTGCAAGCGGCGGCGCAGGCAATCCTGAACATATGGTAGAAGCTATACTAAGGGGAAAAGCAGATGCAGTACTTGCCGCATCCATTTTTCATTTTGGAGAATTTACTATCAGAGAGACTAAAGAAAATATGCAGGAAATGGGGATTAAGGTCAGACTCTAATCCCTTTAATGGATAAGTAGCATTCAAATTTTCTCCATAAAAAGTTCTTTGGAGAATCCTTAAAATAAGTTGAAATAAATTCTATTTAATTCAAGTCTCCTTTTAATGAAATTTAAATTTGCGACTATTACGTTAGTTTTTCTCCTATCTTTCTTGGGTTGTTCTTCCCTTTCTACCAAGGCTCCGTTTTATAATTCTCCGGCTCAAAAAAATTCCAGTACTGAATGGAAACTGGAATTAGTCGATCTTGGTTTTTATAGAAAAGTTGGGGAAGATTGGTGGGGAGAAGATTTCTACATTGCTACTTTTAAAGCTACAAACCTGATGCAAAAGACAAGTTATTTTGAATTATGTGGAAGTAAGTTAGAAGATTATTATAAAAGCAAGAAGCCCGAAATGAGTGCTGACGAACTAAAAAGTCTGATACGTAGATTTTCCGAAATGCGTCTTCTTGTGCAAATCGATGATACAAGTCTTTGGCCAAAAAATGTTTACGGTTCCAAGCCAGTATTTCCAAAAATTCAAAATGAACCGAAACCTATTTTTGCAGCTGCGATGACCGGTTGTCAATACGGCATTCCAATGTCTAGAGATACAGATAAAGGTAGAACAGGCACAGAAAGAATTCTTCCTGGAGAGAGTGGAACTGTAAAAGCGATTTATTCTATTCCCAAAGGATCAAAATTTATCCGATTTGAACAGACGAATTTTTATCAAGGAAATCTAGAACCTTTGAATATCCAAAATTAGTATTCTTTATTCGAAAGTTGGCGGTTAGATAGATTTTATTATTAGTCTAACTGCCAACCTGTTTCTACGAGTTTGAAACAGTTATTTTTTACAAGCCACTTACGATCGTAAACACTTCATTGAACACATTATTAAAATGTGTTTTCACTGTGGTGAGTCCACCGCCTGTTCCACCTTCATTCCTAAAGGACATTTGAGAATGGTCCATATTGCTAACAGTATATGCATTCGCGATTAACGGTCGATTATTCAAACGTGCGGAAGCTAAAGGAACAATACCATCGGAGTTAGTAAAAGGTGGTGTCCCAGCTGTAATCACGGTACATGCAGCTCGATAGGTAGTAGCATGTTCAGTATCGCTACAATTTCCTGAACCCATATCTCCTCCATATACGGTTGTGATGGAGTCCTTGGAAGTATTTGCGATCATACTTTCTAAGAAAAAATTAAATGCTTGGTTGGTTCCATCTGTGATAGGAGGACTAATCGCAGTCACACCTGCACTGAGTCCGTTCGTATAAGCAAGACCTTGTCCACCGGGAGTGTCCGTCATAAACTTAATAATAGTTCCGATGGAGCTTAAATTTCCAGTGTATTGTGGAGAAGAGTAGGGAGATCCATAGTATGGAGTTCCTAAACTTACGATATGATCTATCACATCCTTAGTATTATTCGCATGCTGGATTGCAGCTCTGGAAACTAATCCTCCCATGGAGTGAGCTACAACAACGACTTTGTCGGAAGAACTAAACGCTGCATTTAAAGAATCTATAAACCTTCTTCCGTTTATTTCGATATAATCGGAGGTCCTATATGTGAAAACATAGATCTCAAAAGTATCATATACACTCGAGGAATAACCGGCAGGAAGACCCGTTGTCTGAGTGATAAATGCAAGACCTTGGTTCCAGGTCCCGAGTAAGTTTGCCACCTTCTTATTAAAATCAGTAGGAAGATCTGTTTGTCTTTCCGCAAAGTCCCATCCGTGAATCAGAACGATTTTTGCTTTGGAATTATCCCGCTGAAAATATGGATCTTGGAAATATAGGGGAGAAAGGCTACCTACCGCCATATTCGGGAATACAGTGGAAAATTTATATAAGGCATGATTCTGTTCTGCAAAATAACTCGAGACAATATAATCCTTAAGTTGATCCGCTAGCGATTTGTTGTCGGGAGGAGTGATCCTATCTTGAACGTAATCACAGTTTGCAAAGGATAGAAGTGTGAAAAATAAAACGAGAGTTCGGAAAGATAAAAACCTTTTCATACTAATGGAGAAAGTTTGGTATCAATCCTGAAAAACCGCAAGCTAGAATTTAATGAATGTCCTTCATTAATATCGTAACAGAAAGGAAATAAATGTTTGAATACGATTTACTTCGGTCGGTTTTTCAAACGATCCAGTACAATCCCTGTGGCAACTGTCACATTTAGAGAGGAGATATGGCCATGAAGTGGGATACGAACTGTAAAATCCGATTTTTCCATTAAGATCCTTTTTAGACCTTCTCCTTCATTTCCCATTAGGATCACTAACTCTTTCCAGGGAGGGATTTTGGACCAATCTTCCGTTCCTTTGTCAGAAGTGGAAACCACCCAAAAATTTCGTTTTTGCAATTTTTCTAATATTTGTGCGAGGTTCCCGACTTTAAAAACATTTAAATATGCGAGTGCACCGGAAGCCACCTTTTCGACTGCAGGTGTGATACCGGAAGAATCTCGATCAGGGATAAGGACTGTTTCTACTCCGAAACATTCCGCCGTTCTTAAAATATTTCCAAGGTTTCCCGGATCTTGGATACGATCCAAAACAAGAATTGGGCCCTTACAATCTTCCAGATGAGAATCGAATGATTTTTTATCTCCAGAGTGGAGTTGTATTCTAAGTGCAAGAACACCCTGGTGATTTACACCGGGAGCCATTTTGTCTAATTTACTCGGAGATGCTTCTTTGATCAGGAGTTTGTCCCCTAACTCGGAAAGAATTTCTTCTAATTCTTTTTTAGCGCCGGAAGTTAGCCAAATTTCTTGGAAGGAAAGTTCTGAACCTTTTTCGAGATGTCTTTCCAGAATTTCTCGGATATTCCTTCTTCCGTAGATATAATCCTGGCGGCTCATTTTCTTTTCCAGCGAAGACCTTCTTTGGTGTCTTCGATTATGATCCCTAGTTCGTTCAATTTATCCCTAAGTCTGTCAGATTCCGCAAAGTTTTTATTTTTGCGTGCTTCCTGCCTTTGTCTTACGAGTTCATCTATCTCAGAGTCTAAAACTTCTACTTTTCTTTCGAAACTTAAAACTCCTAAGATAGAATCTATTTTATAAAACAATTCCAATCTTTGGATGATCTCGTTTTCATTCGGTGAGTTTTGGTCCAGATATTGATTTGAATCTTTTACCAATTCAAAAACGGATGCCAGAAATTTAGAAATATTCAGATCATCTGCGAGACTTTCCAAAAACTCATTCCAGGTTTCCGTATCTACCTTCTCTTTAGGTTGGAATGTTTTTCCCGACTTAGATAATTCTTCTAATAATCGATTGATGCAGTTTTGGATCTTAGAGACCGACTGAGCTGCTTCTTCTAATCTTTCTTTAGTGAAATTTAATTTACTTCTATAATGTGCGGAGAGTAGAAGGAACCGGATATTTCTTGGTTCAGCCCCTTCTTTTATCAAATCCCTCAAGGTGAAAAAGTTTCCCTTGGACTTGGCCATTTTCTCTCCGTTCACTAGTAGATGTTCAGAGTGTAGCCAATATTTTACGAAAGATTCTTCTGGATAAGCCCCTTCACTTTGGGCGATTTCATTTTCATGGTGGGGGAAGGTGAGGTCCACACCTCCGGTATGTATATCTACTCCGGACCCATATACATCACGCACCATTGCAGAACATTCTAAATGCCAGCCCGGTCTTCCGGAACCTATCTCTGTTTCCCAAGAAGGTTCCCCATCTTGTTTCGGGAATTTCCAAAGAACAAAGTCTCTTACATCGTCTTTGTCATATTCGTCGGTATCGTAACGAGTACCTGTTTTCATCCCGCTTATATCAATTTTGGAAAGTTTTCCGTAATTTTTGAATTTGGAAATGGAATAATACAAACTGCCGTCTTTTTCATAGACTAATCCCTGGTTTTGAAGATGTTTGATGATCTCCACCATAGAAGGAATAGAATCGGTTGCCCTAGGATAATGTTCTAATTTTTGAATATTCAAAGATTCTAAATCATCTTGGAATGCCTTGACCCATGGTTCGGTAAATTCCCTAATTCCTTTACCTTGTGCTAATGATTCTCGGATGATCTTATCGTCAATGTCAGTGATATTCATTGTCATATCCGGTTTATAACCGAATGCAACAAGAGCACGTCTAAGAAGATCTACGAATAAGAATGCGCGCAGATTTCCGAGGTGGGCAAAATTATAAACTGTAGGTCCACAGGAATATACTCTAACCCTGTCTGGAAACTCAGGGCGAAATACTTCTTTGTTTCCGCTAAGAGAATTATGAAAACGGATTTCTTTCATTCAGGGAACAGGATCTCTTTCGAGAATTCCAAATTGGCCAAATTCTGTTTGTCCCCTGCGATACCTGCTTCGTTTCCTTCTGTAGGGTATACTTGCATTCTTTTATCGCAGACTAAATGATTGAATAATGCGAATACAGACTTAGGATGAGAAACTTTATCGTCCATCCCGACTGAAACTAGAGTAGGGATCTTGATCTTTTTGGAAAAATTCAAACTATCAAAATAAGAAAGGTTCTTTTTTACTTGGGCTTTTTTGGATTTTGCATTAGAGATCTGTTCTGAAACTTCTTTGGACCAGCTTGTTCCCAATTTTAATTGGGTATCATCTACATGGCAAAAATTAGGAGTTTCTAATATAAGTGCTTTTACTCTCGGAGAATTCGCAGCACCGAATAATGCCATAGAGGCACCGATACCTTTTCCAGCCAGGATGATCTTATCTCCATCAATCCCATCAGTGAGTCTTAGAAATTCGATCGTGCGGATCACATCTAAATAATTTGCTTTTAAGAAGAAGGATTCTTTCGCCTCTAATCCCTTTCTGTAATAGCCAGGAGTCCAATCGGGATCAGGAATTTCTCCTTCTTTCAGAACCGGACGGATGAGCTGTGTTCCATGACCTCTTAGGTCGAGGATGAGTTGTGCTACTCCAGCTTCTGTTAATCCCTTAATAATTTGAGGTCTGTCTTTTGCATAATCATGAAAATAGACAAGAACTGGAAGATCCCCTCTTTTTCTTGGGATCACCAAACTTCCGGTAAGTGTTGCGTTCCCATAAGATTGGAAAGAAATATCGTAGATGGTTTCTTTTAAGATAGTCCCTTTGAGTAGGGCCTTGGTTTGGTTTTTAACCGGAAAACCTTTGAGTTCTCGGATCGACTCCGCCCAAAAATCGTCCAAATCCGCTGGAGGTGAGAAGGGTGGATAGGTCTGGAAGCACTCGTCGAAACTGATAGCCATCAGAGATACATCGTTTTCATTTCAACGGGGGTGTAAAGTGATCTTTTGCAGAATACAATGTCTGCAGAAGAAGGACCGAAATTGTCATAGGTCCTACACCTCCCGGAACCGGAGTATAATGAGAGGATTTTTCCCAGGCCTTGGAAATTTCAATATCTCCTACGTTTCCTGCGTTATATCCGGCATCCAATAATACTGCGCCAGGTTTAATCCAATCGGATTTGATAAATTCAGGTTTTCCTACAGCGCCGACTACGATGTCGGCTTGGGAAACGATTTCCGGTAAGTTTTGGGTTCTGGAATGGCAGAGGGTGACGGTTGCGTTCATTTCTGTGAGAAGCATCGCCATAGGTTTTCCCAAAATAGGAGAACGTCCTACAACCACCGCTCTTTTTCCAGCAGGATCAATCCCATATTCTTTTAAAAGAAGGACCATACCGTATGGAGTGCAAGGAAGATAGGTTTCCACTCCCATGGACAATTTCCCGAAGGATAATGTAGTAACTCCGTCCACATCCTTTTTCAAATCTATCCGATCGAATGCTGCTCTTTCGTCTATTTGAGGAGGGGTAGGATGCTGTAGTAGAATTCCGTGGGTATCTGGATCTGAGTTTAGGCGATCAATGACTGCAAGTAATTCCTGGGTGGTCGTCGTTTCAGGAAGTTCAATTTTTTCGGAGATCATTCCCACCGCGTGACAGGACTTGACTTTCATATTTACGTAAGTGGCAGAAGCAGGATCGCTTCCGACCAGGATCGTTGCGAGTTTCGGGGGCTTTTTCCCGGAAGCCGTAAGAGTTTTGATCTCTTCGGCGATAGAATCTTTTATCTTTTGAGAAAGTTTTTTGCCATCCAGTAAAATCGCAGTCATGGGTTCAGGATTTAGCTTTAGGTCCCAATGTCATTCGAAATAATCCTTTTCAGTCGGGTAGAATGCTTAAAATAGGATCATGTCCGAAGTTTCTACCATTGACCTAAATCGTTTGCCGGAACATGTAAACCAGACCGTACGAATCCAAGGTTGGGTTCACGGTTTGAGAGGATCTAACGCCAGACAATTTTTAAGTCTGAGAAATTCCGGAAAAATCTTACAAGTGCTCGCAGAAAAAGAAATTTTGGGAGAAGATCTGTTTTCCGAGATCAAACACCTTAAACAGGAAACTTCTGTCGAGGTAATCGGTAAATTAGTGGAGAATGAAAAGTCTCCGATAGGATTTGAACTTGTACTTTCTTCTTTCAAGAAGGTAGGAGAATCAGACAATTACCCGATCACACCTAAAGAACATGGGATAGACTTTTTACTTTCCCAAAGACATCTATGGTTACGTTCCAGTAAGCAGCTTGCAATCATAAAGGTACGAAGTGAACTTTCTTACCAGATCAGGAAATATTTTCACAGCAATCAATTCACTTTGATAGATACTCCGATCTTAACCGGTTCCATTGGAGAATCTGCCGGAACATTATTTTCTACGGAATATTTCGATCTTGGGAATGCATATCTTGCCCAAACTGGACAATTGTACTTAGAAACTGCAATATTTGCTCATAACAAAGTATATTGTTACGGCCCAACATTCAGAGCGGAGAAGAGTAAAACCAGAAGGCATTTAACGGAATTCTGGATGGTCGAAGCGGAAACTGCATTTCTAACACATGCAGAAAATCTAAAATTACAGGAAGATTTTGTTAAGACTGTGATCCGGGAAACTGTAAAAGCCTGCGGTCCCGAGCTGAAAGTTTTAGAAAGGGATCCTGCACCTTTGTTGGATTATATCTCTAAACCATTTGCTCTTATCGATTATAAGGAAGCATTAGAATACCTTCAATCCCAAGGAGAAGACATCACTTGGGGGGATGATATCAATTCTGAAAGGGAACAGATGCTTTGCCAAAAATTCGGCGGACCGGTTTTTATCCAAAAATATCCGAGAGAAGCAAAAGCATTCTATATGAAGGTCAACCCGGAGGATCCAAGAACAGTTTTGAACGCTGACTTGATCGCGCCAGACGGAGTGGGGGAGATCATTGGCGGCTCAGAAAGGGAAGAAAGTTACGAAAATATCACTAAAAGGCTAGAAGAAGAAAACCTTCCCGTAGAATCTTACGAATGGTATTTGGAGCTTAGAAAATACGGTTCTGTTCCTCATTCAGGTTTTGGTCTCGGGACAGAAAGGCTGATCGCATGGATCTGCGGATTACAACATGTTCGAGAATGTATCCCTTATCCTCGTATGATGGAAAGATTATACCCTTAAATCTTGAGGGCTCTGCGCCTCAGCGTGAGAAAAAAAATCTAGAGAAAAAGCTATATCAACCGATACCAGAAATAGAGGTATCGTATGGCTAAAAGTTCCGCCCTTTCCACACAGCTTTCCTTAGAAGAGTCCGCTTGGGAACTCTTTGAAACGGGAGCGTACGAGGAAGTATCCAAACTAGCGGAGAAGAATCCGAAAAACGTGTTCTTAAATCATTTAAGAGCGGTTTGCGAATTCGAAACGGAAACGAATACTGCCAATAATTTTCCTTTAGAAGGAAAAACGGTCCTTACACCTTTGCTTGGCGCTTATCTGCATAAAGCGAAAGGAAATGCAAAAGAGGCCGCAGTATTATTTCACGAATACTTCAAGGCATCTTCCAGCCTAGTATCTTATTCTATTTTAACCACTGGGATTAAAGCATGTGAAGAAGTGGGAGCCCATAAAGCATGTGCAGATCTTATCCAAAGATATAAGGCACTCTGGACGGATGGGTATTTTTCCAAACTTGAATTTTTCTCCTTATATCATTTGAGAAAATTTGAAGAAGCTCTTAAAGTATTCAAAGAAAATTCAGAAAGCCTAAAAGAAGACAGAGATGTTCTGGCTGCTTTAGGATTATGTTTTGTTCATATTGGAAAATTCGAAGAAGCCTGTAATATTCTGGAAAAACTTCCGGGTGCAGGTGAGATCCCTTCTTTCGAAGATAAGGTGACTGAGTATTCAGACAGGATCAAAAACATCCCTAAATACGAAGCCAGAAAAAAAGAACTTTCTAGAACAGAACTTTTGGATCTGGGATATGCGTATCTATTCTCTGAGTCTTATAAAAAAGCGGAAGAAGTTTTTACTTCTCTGGTTTCCTTAGAATCACGATAACCCTTCCTTTCAAGAGGGCCTCCCTGGATTTAGGGGAGGCCAAGACCTTCTCCGCATCCTCGTTGGAGATTACAAGATCCGCTCCTAATTTTCCGGAAACACCTAAAGCTGTAGTCAAAAGAGGTTTATACCCTGCTATATCTTCTTTCATTGCGTCCTGCACTTTAGAAAAATAACGAATATATCCGTAATTGACTATGGAACTTTTTTTAACGAATAAAGGAGAATAGATCCCGACTCCGTCCTCGTCTCTGATCTCGGAAAATAAAGCAGGCACAACTTCTAAATGTCTCGCATCCACAATTAAACCTGTATAAGAATCCGCAGGATTATGGATTGGATGGGCTTCCGGAAAACTTTCGGAAGAATAGGGTAGAGTAATATGAGATAGAATTCCTTTTTTTCCCTTTAAGGAAAGAATTCCTGTAGCGATTAAATGATTTCCTTTGAATTGATTGTGAATCTCGATAGGTTCCTTCTCGTAGATCTCTTGGAAAATTTCTCGAAAGGATTCATCCTGAGCTATTTTTTCTCTAAGAAGAAGGTTAGAATCTAATTTTAGATTTTCCATACTTCTATATAAGTATTTCTTAATCTCTTCTTTAGCGTTCTCTTTGGCGATATTTCTGGCTTCTGTGATATTTTTTGCGGTTCCGATCTTATTATAATCTGGATCATCCGGATGGAATACAATCTTAGGAAGTTTGACTTCCACCGTTTTACTAATCTCCCCGGTTCTCCAATTTACGATCGTCTCTGTTTTGTCCTTGGATTCCCAAGCAAAAAGGGAAATTCCAGAGATGAAAAAGATTGCCAGAGTTCTAAGTTTCATACCGCTTCTCCGGAAGAATAATTGGGAAGTTTAGAATATTCTAATTTTAGTTGGTTCCATTCAGAGATCCGTTTTGCAGGCGGAAGAGAATTGATCAGATCAGTGCCGTAAGACTTGGTCCAGATACGAGAATCCAAAAGACTTACAATTCCGGTATCTCTTTCTGAACGGATCAATCTTCCGAAACCTTGTTTAAGCACAGTGGTTGCATAAGGAAGTTGCAGATCCTTAAAAGGATTTCCACCTTTCTCTTTCAACTTCTCACTTCTTGCTTCCAGAACCGGATCATTCGGTGGTTGGAAAGGAAGTTTAGTCAGGATCACTGATCTGAGCTTATCACCTCTGATATCCACACCCTGCCAGAAGGAAGATACTCCGAAAAGGACCGCATCCTTTTCCGCTAAAAAGCGATTTTTAGCGGCTTCCGGTCCCATCTCCAATTGAGAGATCACCGGTAGATCAGTAAGAGGGCGGATTGTTTCTATAATTTCATTCAAGGATTTATTAGAAGTAAATAAAACGAATGCTCCACCTTTAGTCAGCTCGATCAGTTTTAAAATATAGCGAGAAAGATCTGCCGCATTTCTCTCCGCAGATTCAGTAGCATCCTTGATATCCTTAGGCAAAAACAAAAGTGCATTCTTTTCATAAGGAAAAGGAGAAGCCACTAACTTAGAACGAGAAGGTAATTTTCCGATCCTATCTGCAAAATAACTTAGATCACCCTTATTGGTAGAAAGTGTAGCGGAAGTGAATATTATACTTTCGGTTCTGGGTTCCAAAACTTCTCGAAGTATTGTTTCAGACTTTAAAGGTTGGGTTAGGAGTTTTGGGAACATCTCCTTTGTTTTAGTATTAGGAGGATCCGCCCAATATACTCTTTCTCCCTCATCCATTGTACGGAAAAGATGTAAACCTTCTGCGATTTGTCCGATACGACCTGAAGACATTTCTATCTCCATCGCGATTTCTTTTTCTTCTATCTCATCGCTATCTTTAGAATACTTTTTTAATTCTATGAGTAGTGCTTCTTGAAGAGAATCTAAGGCTGCTTCTAATTCTCCTCCGTCCATTTTTAATGGTCTACGTATTCTTTGTGAGCCATAGAAATTAAGCGGAAGTTCTCCCACTACCTTATTGAAACAGAGGAAAAGTTTTTCTCCTGCAAGATTTGTAAGATCATTGATCTTAGGAGAATTGAGTCTTGCTCCTAATCCGGATTTTTTAGATGAGTTCCAGACACCTTGTAAAAGTTTTTGGATCTCTAAAGAGGATAATTCTATTCTGAATGCGTTTCCTAAAACTTCAGGAAAATTATGAGCCTCATCCACTACGATCTTTTTGAAATCGGGAAGAATATTAAAATCGGATGCTATATGAGCCGCGAGTAAAGAATGGTTTACGATCAATAGATTTGATTTCTGCCATTTAGCTCTTTCTAAAAAATAAAAAGAATGGGAGAAGTTAGGACAACTTCTTCCTAAACAAGAATCTGCTTCTCTTGTTACCTTGGACCAAAAATCAGGAGAAGCATATCCGTCATATTCTTGCCTTCTTCCTGATTCGGATTGGTTAACCCAATCCTTAAAAGAATTCAAATGTTCCATCATCTCAGGACCGAAGGTTCCTTGGGTGAGAACATTTCCTAATTTTCTTTTACAAACATAGTTGGAAGCACCCATTGCAATTTCAGCTTTCACTTCTTGTCCCAAAATTTGAGAAACAAGGGGGATATCTTTTCGGATAAGCTGGTCTTGTAGAGCTTTAGTTTCTGTAGAGATGACTACAATTTCTTCTCCTTCTAAGGCGCTGATTGCCGCTGGGATCAAATATGCTAGGGACTTTCCGACACCGGTTCCCGCTTCTACGATCAAATGTTCCGAGCTGGCAAATGCTTGTTCTACACTATTTGCCATTTGGATCTGGCCCGATCTGGATTCGAAATCAGGCCAGAGTTTGGAAAGTTTTTTGAATTGTTCTTCTACTCTACTCAAAGCGACTCACGCTTCCCTGGTTCGGAAAAGTTTGATTATACAATATAAGGATAGAAGGGCTACTAAACCGAGAGAAACCCACATGATCAGAGCCCCATCCAATGTTAATTCTGGAGAAACGGAACCGAATGTTGCCTTGACAGAAGATGTTTCTTTGTAAGGGAAAATATTCATAAAGAATGCAAGGATCAGTATAAAACTTCCCAAAAAGATTGGTAGCACTTTGTTTGTGGATTTGTTCTTAGATTCTTCCTTACCTTTCAAGCTGAGATGTACGAGTAGATAGACGAATCCAAAAACCGCGATAATTGCCAGAAATACATAACGAGAGATCAATGCCTGGAATTTTGCTTCTTCCGCGCTGGTTCCGGCAGGAGCGTTTGCAATCATCCAATCCACATCCATCTTATTGATATAAGATCCCAGGTTTTGGTAGAGGAACATTCCGAATACGATCAATAAGAATGCAGGTGTGACATATTGGATTACCCACCAGAAAAACTTAGGCAGGTGGGCATGTGCTCCCTTATGACCTTCTTCTAAACCTTTTTTGGCTCCGATTACCCAACCGAAAATTACGATCTGCAAAGTTGCGAGGATATAAATGAGAACTGTTCCAACCCAGAAGTCTGCTTGGTCTAACGCATTGAAGTTTTTATTAAAATATAAGATCGGGAAAGAAAGTCCGAATGTGAAAAGGAAAAGTACAAAACTGGAAGTCCTTCTTCTGATATGGAAAGCTTCTTCCAGGAATACGATTACAGGTTGTAACATCGTAACGGAAGAGGTGAGTGCCGCTAAGAATAGAACGAAATACCAGATGGCTCCGAAAAAAGATCCACCAGGCATCAAAGCAAACACGGAAGGGAGTGCGATAAATCCCATACCGAATGTCCCGAAAGAAGTAGCTGATACTCCTAAAAATAAAAACGCTACAGGGATGGTGATCATTCCACCGAATGCAACTTCTACAAATTCGTTTAGAGAAGCCGCAGAAACCGATGATAAGATTACATCATTCTCCTTTTTGAGATAACTGGAAAATACCAAAGCGATCCCGAAACCGGCGGACAAGGTAAAAAATATTTGGCCTGCGGCGGAGATCCAAACCTTGGCCTCTCCTAATGCAGACCAATTCGGGTTCCACATTTGTGCGAGCCCTAATTCTATATTATCTAAAGTTAATACTCGGATCAGAACGATGACCGAACAGATGAGCATTGCAGGAACTGCGATCTTGGCGAATACTTCCAGACCTTTTGCGATTCCTCTATATACTAAAATGAAATTCATTAGAAAGCAGGCGAGTGTGGCGTAAAAAATTTTACCTTGTACAGCACTTCCATTTTCTTTAGCACCAACCAATGTATGGAAATGATTGGAAGAATTTTGGATAAGCGAATTCAGATCCCCATTTCCTGAATTCAAACTGATACTTCCGGTTACAAAATCGAAAGCATACGCTAGGCACCAAGCTTCTACAAAAACATAATAGACATATATCAATAAAGGAATGGTAACACCGATTGTTCCGAGGAGTCTAAGAGGAACACCGGAAAGATATGCCCTGAATAGATTCGGAAAACTATGCCCCTGTTCACCACCCATTCTTCCCATCACCCATTCGGTGATACAAACTGGGATTCCAACTAGGATAAAGCTGATGATATAGGGGAGAAGGAAAGCTCCTCCTCCATTTTGTACTGCCTGTCCTGGAAATCGGAGGAAGTTTCCGAGTCCGATCGCTCCAGAGGCAACGGTTAATATTAGTCCAGTACGGGATTTCCAACTTTCCTTGGGCGGTTCTTTAGTCATCTAGGGTTGTTCCGACTTTTAGGGATTTCGGACTTAATACCTGTCCGAAAAGGGAATGGACTATAATCCCAGTAGAACATACCTCCTTGTCAAAACGAATTCGGATTTAGGAATGGAAAAAAACGGGACATAATGGGCTTAAAATCGTCTCTGACTTTATGGCAGAAAAATTGAGAAATAGGGTAACTACTCCAGTCTAAGTACCAACTCGAATATAGAATGGATTCGTATAAAAATGAAACTAGATAAGATCACATTAAAATTGAATGAAGCGCTTTCGGGTGCCCAAAGCTCTTATGATAAGAACCCAGAGATACAAGAGGAACATATCATTGCTCAGATCTTAAGCCAAGGAGATGGATTTGCTCCTCCTTTGTTTTCCAAGTTGGGATTGAACTTATCTTCATTCCAACGCAAAACGCAAGAATCGATCACAAAACTACCAAGGGTAGAAGGTCATTCGGAGAAGGGATTCTCTAGAGCCGCTATCTCTCTTTTACAATCTTCCGACAAAGTTCGGGCAGAGCTAAAGGATGAGTATCTTTCTACGGACCATGTTCTTTTGGCATTTTTGAAGAATGGTACATCTTCACTTCGCCAAGAATTCATTCAATTAGGACTCGATTATCCTAAATTATTAAAAGTAGTACTAGAACTCAGAAAAGGACAACCAATCATGGATGATACACCTGAAAACAAGGCAGATGCCTTGAAAAAATATGCAAAAAATCTAAATGAGCTCGCAAAACTTGGCAAGTTGGACCCTGTCATCGGAAGGGACGAAGAGATCAGAAGGACCATCCAAGTACTTTCTCGCAGGACTAAAAATAATCCGGTCTTAATCGGTGAACCTGGGGTCGGTAAAACTGCAATCGTAGAGGGACTCGCCGGTAAGATCATCCAAGGGGAAGTGCCGGAAGGAATTAAAACAAAAACAATTTATGCGCTGGATCTAGGCGCCATGATTGCAGGTGCAAAGTATCGGGGAGAATTTGAAGAAAGGCTAAAAGCGACACTCGACGAAGTAAAACACAGTGATGGGAATATCATACTATTCATAGATGAGATCCATACACTCGTGGGAGCAGGCGCACAAGAAGGAGCAATGGATGCTTCTAATATGCTTAAACCGATGCTTGCACGTGGAGAACTCCGTTGTATAGGTGCGACTACCTTAAAGGAATACCAAAAGTATATAGAAAAGGATGCGGCCTTAGAAAGAAGGTTCCAACCGGTTTATGTAAAAGAACCAAGTGTGGAAGAAACAGTTACAATTCTTCGCGGTTTGAAAGATAGATATGAACTTCATCATGGGATCAAAATATTGGATTCCGCGATCGTAGCAGCGGCTAGTTTATCGAATCGTTATATTGCGGATCGTTTCCTTCCTGACAAGGCTGTGGATCTGATAGACGAAGCAAGTTCCAAGATGAGGATAGAAATGGATTCTATGCCGGAAGAATTGGACAAACTAAGCAAAAAGATCCAGTCTTTGAAGATCGAAAAAGAAGCACTGAAAAGAGAAACGGATCCCGCTTCTAAACAAAGAGTAGAGAATATTGCAAAAGAACTTTCCGAACAAGAAGAACTTTTTAGAAATCTAAAAGCTCGTTGGGATCTTGAAAAATCCAAAATTTCTAAAATTAAGGAAATCAAGGAAGAAACGGATAAATACAAGGTTTTGGAAGCAGAGGCAGAAAGAAGAGGGGAGATCAATAGAGTCGCGGAAATACGTTATGGAAAACTAATAGAACTTTCCAAAGAAATGGAAAAGGCGAACGCGGAACTAAAAAAGATCTCAGGCTCAGGAAGACTTCTAAAAGAAGAAGTAGATGAAGAAGATATTGCTAATATAGTCTCTCGTTGGACTGGAATTCCTGTATCTAAGATGCTCCAAGGAGAGAAGGCAAAACTTCTCAAAATGGAAGATTCACTTAAGATTAAGGTAATCGGTCAGGATCATGCTTTAGGATTATTATCCGAAGCGATCCGTAGATCCAGAGCAGGAATTGCGGACCCGAATCGCCCCATCGGTACATTCTTATTCTTGGGACCTACAGGTGTTGGTAAAACGGAAACTGCAAAAGCATTGTCCGAATTCTTATTCGATGATGTGAATGCGATGCTTCGTATCGATATGAGCGAATATATGGAAGCTCATTCTGTGTCCAGACTGATAGGTGCTCCTCCAGGTTATATAGGTCATGACGAAGGCGGACAATTGACAGAAGCAGTAAGACGCAGGCCTTATTCTGTGCTCTTATTCGATGAGGTGGAGAAGGCTCATCCGGAAGTATTCAATATCTTCTTACAGATACTGGACGAGGGTAGGTTGACCGACTCTAAAGGAAGGAATGTGGACTTCAAGAATACTGTCATCATTCTTACTTCTAATATAGGTTCTGATGTTTTGGGTTCTGCGGAATATTCGGAAGAGGAAAAAGAAAGAATGGTGGAGCAAAGATTGAAAAAACATTTCAAACCTGAGTTCCTAAACCGTTTGGACGAAGTAATCCTATTCAAATCCGTAGATGAAACAATGATCGCTAAGATTGCGGAACTTCAATTGCAGATCATGGTTAAGAAAGCGGCAGAGAATGGACTTACAGTTAACTTTACTCCTGCATTAAAAAAACATATAGTGCAGGCAGGTTTTGATCCTGAATACGGAGCAAGGCCTTTGAAAAGACTAGTCCAAAGGGAAATTGGAAACGCTCTTAGTAATTTTATACTGAAGGGTGAATTCAAGGAAGGGCAGAGTATCGTTCTGGATTATTCCGGTGGAACTGTGCTCGTTAAGTAGCATCCAATAAAAAACCCCGGGTTTAACAAACCTGGGGTTTCACTAAGATACAACACATAGTAAGGGAAAAAGAATGTGCAGTATTGCTTACGGGAGTTTTACCTCCCGTGTTCGATTTAGAATTCTACTTTATGTAGAAATAATTCCTCTTTTTTCATTTTTAAAACTTTAGAAGCCATGCTCTTGAAATCTTCAGGCGGCTCTAATAGTCCTAACTCCACTTTGGAAAGGAAGGGAGTTGAGACCTTTAATTTTTTAGCCATATCATATTGTTTGATTCCCAATTCTCTGCGTTTTGCCCAGAGTTTATTGGTGAGTCCTTGGCTGAATTCAGGATAAACTTCTTCTACCGGACTTTCGTTAAATAACTTATCTAATGTCGTTTTCAAATATTTAGCGCAAGCCTGTCTGAATTTTTCAGTAGGAGCTTGGCTACCGGTTTCAATTTTGGAAAGGTAGCTAGGGGATACACCCAGAGCCCTTGCCATATCATATTGCTTGATTCCCCGTTTTTTACGGAGCATATAGATGTGGTTGTTCATTCTTTTCCCCTTTTTAACCGTTTTAAAACGACCTTACTTTGTCTCAAGAATAAATTTCCATCAAGCTCAACGGGCACTTAAGTATAGAAATTTTTTCCAAAGTCGGCTAATACTAAGAGAGATAAGAATAAGAATCAAGCATTTGCAATCTTATTCTATAAAAAAAGGCGTTAGGCTGTATAGAAACGTAGAACACGGTCAGTAGTCCGAAGTATAAAGGTTTATAACCTCTTCGGACTACTGGTTTAAGGGATACCTAAGCTATCCTAGGATATACGATTAGATCTTACCTTCTTTCAATCTGCTAGAGTCCAGAATGAATTGGTAATCTGTTTTAAGCTTTTGGGTAAGCTCTCTAACGAAATTTTGTTTCTTAGCACGAATCAAATCTTCTTTAATTTTCTCTCTAACTTCACCATAAGGCATAGGAGTTCTGTCTTGAGGATTATTCGGATTTGACTTAGAGTAAGAGAACATTTTGGCAGCTTCGTACTGCTCTCTCATTTCTGCTTCTGAAACAGTTACATCATTTGGAAGTTCTCTTTTGAATACCAATGGTTGCACAATATATAGTTTCATTACATTGAACATGTCTTGGAAATCTTTAGATTCTAAAGCGTCTTTCAATTCAGTGGAATGATCCGCTATTTTATACCAAATATATTGTTGTCTGAAAAATTGGAGCACATTCGCTTTATCGTCTAGTTTAGAAGAATCTAAACCGCTTTGTTTTGCCAATTGTTCCAATTCGCTCAAAACATCTTTGAACTTAACAGTTTCACCTGTTTTAGTATTCGTTAATAGAACAGATTCATGATTGAAAGTATTCAGATTGTCCTGAGTGATATTTGCCTTTTCGAAACCTGCATTTTTCACTAATTGTTCTTCTTGCTCGCTAACTGCGCTGAACAAGAATCTTTTTTTCATGAAGTCTTCGTAACGAGGAGCGATATCATCTACTTTCAGATCCAGATAATTACGTTTTACATCCGCTTTGATCTGGTCGGAAATTCCTGGAGTCTCAATATAATTTTTAGCGAGGCTTTTTAGTTTTCCGAATTCTTTTGAGAAAAATTTTCCTACTCTGGAAGCGTAGATTGTCTCTACTCTTTCTACTCTTAAAATTAGGAATTTTTTCTTTCTAGGAGTTTTAGGATCTGCTCCTGGAGGAAGTTGGTCATCGATCTCTTTTAAGATCCATTTCCCTTCATTCTCAGCAGCTTCTTTGTAAAAAGTGAGATTAGGATCATTTCCACAATTCAAACATTGTGGTTCTAATAATCCGCCCACTGCTTTGTATGCGGGTTGATCCGTATGATCTACAACGTATTGAATGATTTCTTTTTTAGAGGAAAGTTTTTGGATTCCTTCAAAAATACTCGCCGCTCTCTGTCTTGTGACTTCTTCCTCTTTAGGATCGAAAGAGAAAACTGCGATTACTCGAACAAAAGCGAATTTTAATTTACCAACTTGCTCCAACTTCTCCGCTAAATTTCTTTGTAGGAAGGAAGCTGCCATTTGTGGTTTGGAATATTTTAGGAAAACCGCTAATTCATCTTCGGATACAAGTTTCTTTTCTGTATTGTATAAAGAGATCAATTTGAAAAGACCTAAAGTTTCTAGAAGTTGAGTTTGCTCTTCTTTGGTTGGATGATTCGGCTCTGGTTTGCGGCCGCCTGTATTTAGTTGGTAGAAGTTCCTGAGTTCTTTTCTGGTAACTGTTCCTCCTTTAAAAGAGGCTAATACATCCGAGTCTGAATTACACTGAAAGAGTAATGCCGCCAGGAAGGAGAGTACGATTATTTTTTTGTTCATGTTGTTTTATATAACCTGTTCTTTTCGGATCTCGAAAAGACTAGTATTTATGAATGGTCTTTCGGGCAGGTTGCTGCTTCTTACCTTGGATTTCAACGGATATTTCGCGAGTTAGGCGTTTTTCGTTGTCTTGGTAAAGTCCTTCGGCTGCCCTAGCACCTGAAGGATTGCCGGAAGAATTCCAATCGGATGGAGTTTCCTTTGTCTTCATAGAAAGCATCTCTTGTTTTTGAGAAGAGAGTTTGTCCATCTCCGCTCCAATAGATACTTTTAAAGATTCGGAATAATCCCGGTCTGCTGAAATTCTATCCTTGATCTTGCCTAGTTCGGTCAGGTCCCTATCTATTTCTTCCGTTTTGCGTAAAAGATGTGCCACTTTAATTTTCATGGAATAAGACCTGGAACTTTAAACTTCAGTTCCTGAGTCTAGGCCCCAGGCTGCTTCTTGCAAGTAGGAAAAAAAGAGTCCGCAGGTGAGGATCATCAACTCCTCTCCCGGTTTGGATAGGCATATAAGAAAGAAGAAGGTGGAAAATAAGAGACCGCTAAGAAGATCCTTCTTTCCCTTCCTAAGGACCCAGAACATTCCTAAAAATAGCAGTACTGATTTAAATAGGGAAGGTTCTAAACCGGGATGAGCCGGCTCATGTAAGAGCCAAACTCCAGAAAGTAAAACACAAAGTCCTAAAATAATAATACGGATCTGTTTCGGAATGGATAAAATTAGAAATAAGGAAAGTGCAGGGATTAGAAATGGAGAAAGTTCCCTCCTGGAAAAAGAAAGGATACAAGAACCTGCCAATATTAGGACTCCTAAAGTTTCCCTAAACGCAGGAGAACGACTTCCTAAAAAAGAAAACCCTCCCGAAGAGATCATACCCGCAAGACTCAAACAGACTAAATCTAATATGGATTCTGCAGCCGTACCGTCCCAAAAGGAAACTGCACATACCAAAGCTGGAAATATTAAAAAATTGAAATTGGGTCTGAGCGATTTAGAAGAATGGAACTGGGAAAATGCGATCGTAAGACAAAGCACCAAGGAACCGGAGAATGGAAATCCATAGGTTTTGAAAAAGAGATAAGCTGAGGTGAAGAATAGAAAAACCATTGTATCTATTATGAAATTCCGATATCCTGACGAATCGAACCGTTATGATCCTGAACGAGATTATCATCTCAACGGAAAAGATAGACAGCGTTCAAGTTCTGAAATTGCAGGGTTCTATCAACTCCTTTACGGAGAAAAAATTTAAGGATGTGCTTTCCTTGGCGGTTCGCCAGGGACCGGTCATCATGGATATGGAAGACGTACATTTGGTATCCTCCACTGGGGTCCAGGCCTTAAAGGAAGTGAGCCAATCCAGTTTTTCCAGTAAGAACAAACTCGTCCTTGTAAATATCTCCAAAGCCGTGATCAATGTTTTTAAAATGGCGGGTTTAAGTGGATTTTTCCTAATCGCAAATGACGAAGAAGCTGCCTTAAAGATGGCTTCTAAACGTTGATATTCTCGGATCTAAGATGGGCAATCTCGGAAATAGAAAATGAAATCTGAAAAAACTTCTTCCTTTAATTATTTTAGAAAGGCCTGGCATTTACTTGGGCTGATCATACCTGCCTTCTACTATTTCGATGTATTCCATGGGCAATTTTTGTTGGTATATGCAACCCGCGCTATTCTTACAATTTTACTCATTCTTTGTCTTGTACTTTTAGTCTTATTGGAGTGGGCAAGGTTCCATATTCCAATCGTTCAAACAGTATTTGTAAAGTTAGCCGGTCCTTTATTAAAAGAAGAAGAAAAGTCCAGGATCAACGGGACATTCCCTTATTTTCTTTCCATTACATTCGTGGTCTTTTTCTTTCCTCCTGATATAGCAATTCTTTCTCTATTGTTCTTAGTGATCGGAGATCCGATGGCTGCTTGGGTTGGAACCCATTTCGGAAAGAACAGATTCTCAAACGGTAAATCTAAAGAAGGGATTTTAGCATTCATTCTATCTTCTACTATCGTAGGGCTTTGGTTTATTTATGTGGTTCAGTCAGGTTCGAGAGAATTAGGAATTTATCAATTTTCCTCCGGAGAATTTTGGCAGAATATTATCTTAGTTTTACCGGCAGTGATTGCCGCTGCTGTAACTGAACTTTATAGTGGGACGTACTGGAACGGGATTGTAGATGATAATCTTCTTATCCCGGTTGTATCTGCGATCGTTTTGGGATTTTTTGCGTATTTTACGTTAGATCTGAGCATCGGTCAGATCTTTTTAAACCCAGCCCAGATCTTCGAAACATATTAGGAAAATCGAATTTTCTAATTGCGGAAAAGTTTAAGGAGTTTTCTCCGCGGGGAGAACATGATATACGAAGTCAATTTTAGTCTTTGTGTTTCCTTTGATCCCTTTTGCCGACCAGGTAAATTCTAAATCTGTAGGGAAAATAGAAGTTTCGTAAGGGTATTGGCCTAAACGATTTTCCTTTTTCTGTTTTTCCTTTACCATAGAACCTAGGTAATTAAAAGAACCGATCCAATCTTCTCCGATTTCGAAACCTTCCATTTTGCCTTTTACACCTGCAAATTCGTACATGGCAAAGTAGGTCTCTTGGATCTGTTTCCTTTCTTCAGGACTCATCCTGCGATTCATTCTAAGTACAAAACCTGGAGTTTCACGAGCATGGAAATAAAGATAGTTCCCTAATTCTTCCCAGGTATTCGGCTTTTTGGCATTTGGAATATCCACTGAATATTTTTTATTCAATGGAGAAGGTTCTCTGCAGACCCCATCTCTCGTAAAATAGTCGCAAAGTTCCACATTGTTAACGGAGAGAACAGTTGGTTCGCAGGCCGCAAATACAAGCAGAGATAATGATATAAGTTTAACGTTTTTCCAAAGAGCTAACATAAGATTCTCGTAAATTAGTAAAAAAGTATAGAACTTCAGGATGTTTGAAAAATTCCCAGGCGGAATTTTGAGGGATCCATTTTTGTCCCTGGTAAGTATATATGATTTCTGCGAATACTCCATGGAACATATAGATCCTATGCAGATCTTCTTCCAAAGATGCTAAAACCAGATTATAAGGAGTTAGGTAACCCGGAAATACTCTAATAGATTCATCTGATTTATGCAAATGAGTTTGGAATTTGGTACATTCTTTTTGAAGACTGGGAAGTTCTTCCCTGGAAATCCTTCTTTTTAAAGAAAGTACACGAGTAAACCTTCCGATGGGAGAATCCAAGAAATTCTCAAATTGGTGGGTCCATTTAGGAAGTGGTTTGGATTCGTATAAAGTTTGAGAGAAAGAGTCTTCCGCTTTTTCTTTCAAACGATAATAGGCCTCTTCATTTTCATAGGAAACCACTAGGAAGAAGGAAGCTGGAAGAGGTTTTTTGGGTTTGGAAGATATTTGTTTGGAATTCACTTGTCTAAGCTGGTTTCAAGCAGCAGATTATAATTTGGAATCGAAATAATCCAGCAGAATTTTAGTAAGCCAACGGCCATCCGGAAGATCAGGATTCGAATCAGTCACAAACCCGACATGCCCTCCTTGTTTAGTCAGAATCGTTTTTAAATTAGGAAGTTTGGACCAGTTTATGGAATTCCATTCGAATAAAGGAACTACCGGATCATCCTCGGCATGGATTAGAATTCCAGAATGAGTGATGGATTGTATATAATTGATGCAAGAGTTCTTTTTATAATATTCCATAGCACTCGGATATCCGAAAGAAGGAGCAGTGATCATATCATCAAAGTCGAAAAATGTTCTTACTTTCTTGGAATTTTCTAACTGCAATGGAGTCAGTTCCAAGATACCTTCTTTAATCTTCTTCTTAAAACTACTGATAAAATGATTTCTATAAAATCTTCCGGAAAGTGAATCTATAAAATCACAATTTTTTGCAAGGTCCAGAGGAGGGGAGACTGCAGAGAATGCGAGCGACTTATGGTTTCTGGATTCTCCAAAAAATTTTAAGACAAGATTTGCGGAGAGAGAAAATCCGGACACATAGATCTTTTTACTCAAGTACTCATGGATATAATCTATAACATCTTGTAAATCTTCAGACTGACCCGCGTAATACGATTTTTTAGCGAAACCTCTTCCTCTACCACAGTTTCTCAAATTCATACGAATGACTCCGTATCCTCTTTCCAGAGCAGAAGTAGCTAGAGAAACTAAATAGGAACTTTCCGAATTACCTTCCATCCCATGGATCATAAGTATATAAGTCCCGTTGGAAGGAATTGCACTCTTACGATAGGAAGAAACAGGAGGGTTATGTTCTAACCAGAGTTTATCTTCGGATTCTCCGCTTACAGTGAGAAGGATGTCTTCACAGTAATAAGAAGTCCTTAGAGGATTTTCAGGAGGGAAAAGAGTGCTGTAAATTGTTTGAGCGTGTTTGCCCGAAACGAATCTTTTAGGTCGGAAATTAGAAGCTTCCATAGATCAACGGATCTCGTTTTCTTTAAAAAACTCTTTCCACTCTTCTTCTTGTTCTTTTTTTAAAGGAAATTTTCTATCTAAAAACTTTCTGAATTTTTTTAGAAATGTTTTTCCCTTTTCTCTGATCTTTGGATCGTCCGGAAACATATCTTCCAGATAAAAATTCAAGAACTCATCCAGCTCGAAACCGCCTAGGTCAGTGATTAAAATTTTTTCAGAAGTATGTTCTGGATTCTCAAATAATAACTCGGAGAATTCCAGAAATAGAGAAGGCATTTCTTTTTCGGAAGAAGGAGCTCCTTCCTGAATTGTTTCCAGAAAGGAGCGAACGGTTTCTTCTACGGAGGGAAGTCCCGACAAACGAATGACCTTAATTGGAAGGTTTAGGGAAGTCTATTGTGGTAGCGAGTGAATCTACGATACCGTACTTGATCGCTTCATCCGCATCCATATAATAATCTCTATCCGTATCTTCTTCCAGTTTTTCAACAGGATGACCACAAGCTTCCGCAAGTATTTGATTCAATCTTGCTCTTGTTTTTAGGATCTCTTCTGCATGAATTTGTAGATCAGTTGCAGGAGCTACGATTTGCCCACCGATACTTGGCTGGTGGATCATCACTTTGCCGTTAGGCCAAATAGATCTTTTTCCTTTTACACCGGCAGCTAAAAGAACAGATCCCATAGAAGCCGCAAGTCCCATACATACAGTATGAACCGGGGAAGTGATCATCTTCATTGTGTCGTAGATGGTAAGTCCGGAAGTAACAACTCCTCCGGGACTATTGATATAGAATGTAATTTCTTTTCCTGGGTCAGCCATTTCCAGATAGAGCAGTTTGCCTACGATGTCTTTTGCGGATTCATCAGTAACCGCGCCCCATAAGAAAATTTTTCTATGGTCGATGAACTTTTTGGAAATTTTGCTACCGGCTAATTCTTCGATTACTTCGGTGATTTTTTCAGTCTCAGACATTCTGGCTCCCTTAAGCAGCGGTTCGTTCTTCCAGTTTCTTCCTCCGTAATTTCCTGAAAACTCCAATAAATACGAAAGCTACAAAGGAAACGTAAAAAAAGCGAAGTAACTGGATCGGAGGGACCGGCATATCACGGTCCGCTCTTAAAGCAATTAGACGGGAGGCAAGGACCGGACGATTCTCCGCTTTTGGTTCTGGCTCCCTAAATTTGATAATTTGTGCGTTTTCGGAGAGAAGATAATATTTTCTGGCTTCTTTCTCCAAGGCAAGCTTATCATCGCGTAGAAGTTTTTGCCTTTCTTCTAATTGTCTATTCTCATACTCCAGTCTTTCCACATCCAAACGAAGGCTGGAAAGACTGGTTTCTAGGGTGGACCTTACGACCAAACCTGACTCTCCCAATACCGTGAAGTAAAACATTCCGGAAAGGAAGAGCAGAAGTAAAAACAGTTTGTTCGCCAGATTCATACCCATAAGAAGTTTAGAGATTATAGAATGTATTTCTCCCTTTGTAAACCGCAGAAGAACCTAATTCTTCTTCAATCCTCAAAAGTTCGTTATATTTAGCGATCCTATCGGTTCTGGAAAGGGAACCAGTTTTTATCTGGCCCGCATTCGTACCTACCGCGATATGCGAAATAGTTACGTCCTCAGTTTCTCCGGATCTATGGCTGATCACATTCGTATATTTGGCTTTTTTAGCCATATCGATGGATGCCAATGTTTCGGATAAACTTCCGATTTGGTTCACCTTGATCAGGATGGAATTACCCACCTTTTGGGAAATTCCCTGAGAAAGTTTTTCTATATTGGTAACGAATAAATCATCACCTACGAGTTGGATTTTCTTACCCAATTTCTCGCTTAGAAGTTTCCAACCTTCCCAGTCGTTCTCATCCAGACCGTCTTCAATAGTAATGATCGGATACTTTGAGACTAGATTTGAATAGTATTCTACCAATTCTGCACTAGAGAACTCTTTATTTCCTTCTCCACCCAGAACGTACTTTTTCTTGGTTTTGTCGAAAAACTCGGAAGAAGCAGCATCCAGACCCAATAATACGTCTTTTTCAGGTTTATAACCTGCTTTTTCGATAGCTTGGAGGATCACTTCTAATCCTTCCAGGTTGCTTGCCAGGTCCGGTGCGAATCCGCCCTCATCTCCGACCGCAGTATTGAGTTTTTTGGATTTAAGAACTGACTTTAAACTATGGAAAACTTCTGCCCCAACTCTTAAAGCTTCACGGAAACTATTTACTCCAACTGGAAGGATCATAAACTCTTGGAAGTCCACATTATTGTCCGCGTGAGCTCCACCGTTGATGATGTTCATCATTGGAACAGGAAGTTCTTTTGCAAAGTTTCCACCTATGTATCTGTAAAGTGGAAGTCTTGTATGAGAAGCGGCAGCCTTTGCAACTGCAAGGGAAGTTCCGAGGATCGCGTTTGCACCTAATTTGGATTTGTTTTTGGTTCCGTCCTTATCCAACATCAGGGAATCAATTCTGTTTTGGTCTAAAGCGTCTTCTCCGATCAGAACATCTTTGATCTTTACATTTACGTTCTCGACTGCTTTCAGGACACCTTTTCCTAAATAACGGGATTTATCTCCGTCTCTTAATTCTACTGCTTCGTATTCTCCTGTGGAGGCTCCGGAAGGGACTGCAGCTCTACCGAAGGAGCCGTCTTCCAATTTAACATCTACTTCTACCGTAGGATTTCCTCTGGAATCCATGATTTCGCGGGCGCGGATCGCCGAAATTTTGGAGGATTGGGACATGTGATTCTTATAATACCTATCTCTTATAGATTTTTCCTGAAATCCTTTTGATAAGGGGAAATAAATCAAGCGGGAAAAGGAGGAAAAAAGATTGCCTGGACCGGCTATAAAGATAGAAATCCCTCGATGAAAACGACAGAAAAACATTCTATATTCTTTCATATCTCCTTTGCAATACTATGTATCATAGTTCTATTACTTCCGATCCCCGCGACAACCGGTTGGAGGATGTTTTTCCTGGTATTAGCTTATAATATCTCTCTGCCGATCGTGGCCCAAGTTTGGGAGCATGATCGTTGGATGGATATTTTCCTTTTTGTTTTGCCTGTAAGTATTCTGCAAGTTGTCCCGGATTGGTTCTTATCCAAGGTGCTTGGGGTTTTGGTATTTCCTCCTGACGGATTTTATAAGTTAGGAACTGTTTCGGCATACATGGCAGGGCTTTGGACCATTCCACTTTTTATCATAGTGTATGTTTCTACAAGATTCGAAAAAAGGTATCCTGACGCAAATCCGATCAGCAAATATCTGTTAGCCGGAGGAAGTGCATTTGTGATCTTCTTCTTATCCGAAGAATTTATGAGACTGATTCCTGTTTGGTATGCGCAGAATGTTTCTATGGTTGGACATACGGCGATTTACGTTCTTTTTCCTGAATTCGTTTTAGGAATATTTACCACATTTGCTTATTTTCATACGGAGCATAAACCATTTAGAACAAAATTACTTTGGGCAATTCCAACCATGTCCGTATATTTGGGAGCGCTCTCTTTTAGTTATTTATTTGTAGAAGGTGTTTGGAAAGTCTAAGAAAGAATGAAAGTCCTGACCCAAATTTCAGAAATCAAGGACTTGCTCTCTGATAGAAATCCAGAAATTATCCATCTTCCTCCGGAGTTCACGGAAAAGGTGGATGTAGATCCCTTTTATTCATATACGATCCAAAAGGAATTCAAGGTAGAAGGTAAGGCCACCTTTGAGAATAAAGAATCCGTAATTAAAGTAAGTCCAATTCAGAATGGAAGGTCCGGATTTAGTTGGAATGGGATTCGATATGATCTGGATAGCCAGAAATGTATTAAAGGGAATCATAATATACAATTGGGAGAAGTTAAGGTAATAGAACATCCGTTAGCTTGGATGTTGGCTTTTGGAGTATACGCCGATTTTACTTTGAGTGAATCCAGTTTTCCTACTTTCGATTTTTGCGATCGTGTTTATATGGACCAAGCTAAAGGGAATTTGAAAAGATTGGAGAAAAGAAAGAAAATTTCAGTATCTTCTCCATTTGCTTTAGTTTGGGAGAAGGGTTATTGTGTTTTGGAGCCGGAGGCCCAGGAATCAAAAGGTCTTTTGATAGATCACCAAGTGGAATACCCTGGAAGCACAGTGGGAAAGTCCAGGATAGTAGCTGAACTTACTGCCGAGAATTTTTCTTATTTCGGAGATGCAAGAACCACTGCATTTCGTAACAAAAAAGACGCAGAAAGTTTTTATCAAATAGGACTTGCCGGAGGATTAAAAGATTATCCTTTCACTTTAGAGAACGTATTACTTTTAGATGAAGATAAAATTTATAATGTTCGAGAAAAATTTAAGGATCCAAGATCAGATTATAATTACGAATTCATCTGTCACGAGTTAATAGATATCATTTCCTGGTTACGTTTTGTAGAAGAAAAATATGAAGGTAAATTTTTCGGAAAGATGACAACTTTTCTTTTTGATCATCACAAGCAGATAGATATTGCTCAATTTTCTTGTGATCCGGATGGATTAGAAAAATATGGGATTAGGATCGGAAATTAATTTCGAGCAAATGATTTCCAAAAGCCTAAAACTACTTGTAATAGAAACGGTTTCGTTTTAAAAAATCAAAACAGAGTCCAAAATTTTCTCAAAAGAGGTTTCCAATGCGGATCGGAATATTACCGCTCTTATTTATCCTAATGATCGCTGTAAACTGCGTAGCGTTAAACACAACCGGATTAACGAATCGTTATAAAGGAAGTGAGGCGAAGGATAAAATTGCGGATGCGGCAACCGTTGCCGCTCAATTATACGCGATTTCTACAGGTGATTTAACAGGAACTACTTATGTGAATAATATCGTTCTTCCTCCTATTTTGGCAGGAATCAAGCCTGGTGAATACTATGCAAAGGACGATGTAAATGCTTGCGTGGATGAGATCAAATTATTTGGTGCTTTGGGTCTTGCTCCCACAATAGGCGTTTTATTCGGGCAATGTTCAAACCTACAGCCTGATAATAATGTGTATGGAAATGTAAACTAGATTTCCTTCTTATCTTATTCTCCTCGGTCCTGAAAGGGATCGGGGACAAATTTCCCTCAGTAAAAGGCTTTTCAGGGGGTCCGTCTCGCTGGACTTTGTTTTTAGCAATGTCCGATCGCCAACAATTCATCCGCAATTTCTCAATTATCGCCCATATTGACCACGGTAAGTCTACTTTAGCTGACAGACTTTTGGAAATAGGCAGGATCACTGATGATCGGACAAAAAAAGATCAGATCCTGGACTCCATGGATATAGAAAGGGAGAGAGGGATCACGATCAAGGCGAACAACGCCACATTCAATTATACTGCTGCTGACGGTAATACTTATACAATGAATCTGATCGATACTCCTGGCCACGTGGATTTTACCTACGAAGTATCCAGATCCTTAAAAGCATGCGAAGGTGTGCTTCTTATTGTAGATGCTAGCCAAGGAGTAGAGGCCCAAACCTTAGCGAACCTATATCTTGCTATGGAGCAGGATCTCGCAATCATTCCAGTTATGAATAAGGTGGATCTTCCCGCAGCGGATGTGGAGAAGACCAAACTTCAAATCGAAGATAGTTTAGGTTTGGATGCGGAGAATGCAGTGGCGATTTCCGCAAAAACAGGATTGAACGTCCAAGCAGTTTTGGAAGAAATTACTAGACAAATTCCTCCTCCTAAAGGAAATCCAAAAGGTCCACTTAAAGCGCTTATCTATGATTCTTATTTCGATCCATACATGGGTGTTGTGATCAAGATCAGAGTATTCGACGGAACCGTGAAAAAAGGGGACCGTATCCTTTTGATGAGTAGCCAAAAGGATTTTACAGTCAACGAAGTTGGTATCAAAGGAATCGGTTTAACTCCTACTGATTCTCTTACAGCTGGAGAAGTGGGATATATAATCGCAGGTATCAAAAAAGTTTCTGATGCAAGAACTGGAGACACAGTTACATTATTCTCCAATCCGAGTGCAGAAGCTGTTCCTGGTTATAAAGACGCAAAGCCTATGGTGTTTGCCGGATTGTTTCCTATTATGGGGGAACAATTCGAAGAACTAGTAGATGCGATCGAAAAAATGAAACTGAACGATGCGGCTCTTGTGTATGAAAAGGAAAGTTCTGCTGCATTAGGATTTGGATTCAGGGTAGGATATCTAGGACTTCTCCATATGGAGATCGTACAGGAAAGATTAGAGAGGGAGTTTAATCTTGACCTGATCACAACTGCGCCTTCCGTAAAATATACGATCCGAATGAAAAACGGAGAAGTTTTTGATATAGATAACCCTTCTAAATTCCCTGATCCTGTTTTTATAGAAGCTACGGAAGAACCTTATGTAAAAGCTTCTATCATTACTCCGAATGAATATGTAGGAAATATCATGTCCTTGGCGATTGATAAAAGGGGAGTCCAGTTAGACACAGTTTATCTTTCTCAGGATAAGGTGCAGTTGACTTATGAGATCCCTCTCGCCGAGCTAATTTTCGAATTTTATGATAAACTAAAATCTCTGACCAGAGGATACGCTTCTTTGGATTATGAGCCTTGCGGATATAAGGCGTCCAGACTTGTTAAGATGGATATTTTGGTAAATGGTGAATCTGTAGATGCTCTTTCCATGATTGTCCATACTTCTAAAGCGGAATCCCGCGGTAGAGAGATCATCGAAAAACTGAAAGAGATCATTCCTCGACACCAATTTATGATCCCGATCCAAGCTGCTGTGGGCGGAAAAATCCTCGCAAGAGAAAGTATTTCTGCTCTTCGTAAAAACGTAACAGCTAAATGTTATGGTGGGGATATCACCCGTAAGAAAAAACTTTTAGAGAAGCAGAAAGAAGGAAAGAAGAGGATGAAACAGATCGGAAACGTTGAAATCCCGCAAGAGGCTTTCCTTGCAGTCTTAAAAACCGGGGATTAATTTTTGAAAGACTCCGTTTTGCGTGTCCGCAGAACAGGAGTAGATTCCGTTCTCAAAGTAAATTCTTCAGAACTATTTATCAAAAGAGAAGATCGGATCTTCTTTTCCCAAGGCACAAAGATCCGAAAGCTACAAGGGATTTATAAAAGTTTAGAATCGAAACTCCGTTCCGGTGAAATCGAAAAGATTATTCTACAAGGGAATTTGCATTCTAATGCGATCCTGGCTGGAAGTTTGTTCTTTCGGTTTGTCGAAGTGCCTACAAAAATCCTAGGATACGCCAGAGATCCAGAGTTAATTACTCCTGCTTCTATCATTTCTAAGCGATTTTCAGAGCTGGAATTGTATCCTACGAGGAGGGAGTGGGGGAATATCGTCGAAGTTACTACAAAATCTCGAAATTCGTATGAGAATCCAAATTTTGGAGATATTTTTCTTCCGGAATTTCTATTCTGTGCGGAAGCCTTGGACGGTTTGAGATCTCTTTGGGATGAAGTAGATCCTACACTTTACGATCGGATCATTCTGGATGTAGGTTCCGGTCTTACTTGGATCTCTGCTCTTCTTTGGGGGAAACTTCCAGTGATTGGGATCTGCCTTGGATTACAAAAGGGGAAGTTCATCTCCTGGATAGGAGCTCACCTGTCGTCACTTCGACAAAACCTGATCGAATTGCCTTGGGAGAATTTGATCGATCCGAATGAGAAGCTTTCAGAAAATTTTTCCTACGGTGAGAAGGGGAATTATTGGTCTGAAAAATCCAAGGAGTTTGAAAAACGTTTCGGTCTATACTTAGAACCTATATATGCTTCTAAGTCTGTTTCTATCATAGAATGTATGATGAAGAACGGAGAACTTAAAGGTAGGAATTTATATATTTACCAAGGTGGAATTTTACAGTCCGGAATTTCTTCGATCACCTGACTTTACAAAAATAAAAAACACCTTCTGATCGATTACTTTTGGAATTTAAAGTTTTCCTTTAATAGATTATATTACGATCCTGTTTCTCTTGGTTAAATCTAATGAAATCTGTAGTTGTTGATCAAAAAAAGCTTTATTAAATTATTCTATCTTTTAATTTTCCTGGAACTGCTTTAACTATATTGGCATTGTTTATGAAATACAGACTTTTAACCTTATCTACCTTTTTTTTCTACTTTATGACTTCCGGTTTGCTCTCAACTCCTGTGGTGGAAGACAAGTTTGCAGAAGAGTTAAAATTTATCGAAGCCTCCTTAAAGGAAGCCAAGCGATTGAGTTTTGATCCAAAAAAATTTGATGAAAGGTTAGGGTATATCAAGGCTTCTCGAAAAATACTAGCTTCCTTGGATCCTCCCATGTTCTTACTGCCTTCTGAACATACTTACAAGGTTCTAGATTCCTTACCTACTTCTTATATAAAGTCGGATCAACCGGACGAAACGCCTTTCGGAATCCAATGGGCGGATATCCCATTTTCTAAAGAAGATTTTTCTAATATATTCAAGACGGTATTGGAAAAGAATAAGCCAGAGAATTATCGCAATATCACCATGTTAGCGATCAACGGTTTATTAGCTTCTTACGATTCGAATTCCAAGATTTTTAAATCCGATCAACTAGAAGATTCAGATTTTGGAGTGGGAATCAACGTTGGTTCCGATTCAGTCGGAAGAATATTTATAGATAGCTTTAATGAAAATTCTCCCGACGAAAAGGCAGGTTTAGAAATCAATGATCAAATCCTAAGTATAAACGAAGTCCGAGTAACCGGTCGTAACCCTGAATTTGTTCAAGATCTTTTGAACGGAAAGGAGAGAGCGAAATTAAAACTCGGATTCACGAGACCTGGGTTGAATTCTGAGAAAATAATTACTATTACTACGGAACCTAAACCCGTTATTTCTAAGAATTTACAGAGCAAGATATTCGGAAAAAAATCCCAAATCGCATATATACGTATTTTATCTTTTGTCAGCATACCAGAGGGTAAAGGATCACTGGATGTACTTGTCGCAGAAGAATTAAAAAAGATATTAGAAGAATCCAATATTAAAGGAAATAAAATCCAAGGTATCGTTCTGGATTTGCGACAAAATCAGGGTGGGCTTATAAGTTTATGTATTTCTGTTGCGGATCTTTTTTTAAAATCCGGGATAATTACGGATAAAAAGGAAAAAAATCGCAGTCCAGATACTGTTTATGCAAATCCTAATCAAATTACCGATATCCCGTTATTTGTACTTATTGATTTCAAGACAGCCGTAGGCGCAGAATTGGTTGCTGGGGCGCTACGAGCAAATTATAGAGCGGTGCTAATCGGAGAACCTAGTTACGGATCCGCAGCAATCCACAGGTTAAGTTTACACCCTCTGGATGAGAATTATCGTTTTATAATATTGACTGGTCAGTTCACATTTCCGACAGGAGAGGTGGCTGAAGGCCGAGGGATCCAACCAGATATCCTGATTTCGGAAACAGAAACTGGGAAACCTTCTTTCCGTAAAAGAAAAAAAGAAAATATCCTAAATCCTGGGACTAACATCAGCCCAATTACATTTCGTTCCTTGGACTCTTATACAAAGGAAATGTTATTAAAGGCGGAGAATGTTGCAATGTCCGCTAACAAAGGCAAAAATCGCTCTGAAATTCTTTTGAATAAAATGATCACTGCAGTCGAATATCTTCTCGAAGCGGAAGCTAAATGATCCTCATTTCGCTTTAAAAACAAAAAAGGCCTTCTTTCGAAGGCCTTTTTTTCAGTCGGTAAATCTTTATTCTTATTCTTAAGAAAGAATATATTCTTTGTTCAGAACTCTGATGAAATCCCGTTTGATATCTTTAGGACAAGCTGCTTCGCACTCATACTGGTTGGTACAATTTCCGAAACCTTCTTTATCCATTGCGTTTACCATGTTTTTCACACGTTCTTTTTTCTCCACCTGACCCTGAGGCAGTAGTGCAAGATGGGAAACTTTCGCAGAAACGAATAACATAGCAGAAGCGTTTTTACAAGAAGCTACACAAGCTCCACAACCGATACAGGTTGCCGCATCCATCGCAACGTCCGCATCTTTTTTAGGGATAGGCAATGCGTTCGCGTCAGGAGCTCCTCCTGTATTGATACTAACGAACCCTCCAGCTTGGATGATCCTATCGAAACCGCTACGATCTACAACCAGGTCTTTTAATACAGGGAATGCTTTCGCTCTCCATGGCTCTAAAAAGATCGTGTCTCCATCTTTGAAACTTCTCATATGAAGCTGGCAGGTGGTTACACCAGGGAGAGGGCCGTGCGCCTCTCCATTGATCATAATATTACAAGAACCGCAAATACCTTCTCTACAATCATGCTCGAACGCAATCGGATCATCTCCTTTTACGATCAGGTCCTCGTTAACTACGTCCAACATTTCTAAGAAAGACATATCGGGAGAAATCCCTTTGGCATCGTAATTTACGATTTTGCCTTTCTCTTTTGCGTTTTTCTGTCTCCAGACTTTTAGTTTGAGGTCCATTATTTGTAGCTCCTCGTTGCGAGTTTAATATTCTCGAATTCCAGTTTTTCTCTGTGCTCTGTAGGTTTTGCACCTACACCTTTCCATTCCCAGGCGGTCGCATGACAAAACTTATCGTCATCACGTTTTGCCTCTCCGTCGTCCATTTGATGTTCGGTACGGAAATGGCCTCCACAAGATTCTTCTCTTGTAAGAGCATCTAAGCAGAGAAGTTCTCCGAATTCTAAGAAGTCCGCAACTCTTCCTGCTTTTTCCAAGGATTGATTTAGGTCAGCACCTGAGCCTGGAACGTTTACATTTTTCCAGAATTCTTCTCTGATCTCAGGAATTTTCACGAGAGCTTCTTTTAAGCTCTTATCGGTCCTTGCCATTCCGCAATTATTCCACATGATCTTTCCAAGTTCTTTATGGAAAGAATCAACTGTTCTCTTACCTTTGATGTTAAGGAATTTATTGAGCTGAGTATTTGCGTCAGTCTCTGCCTTTTTGAATTCGGCATGATCAGTAGAAGGAGTTTTTCCGAATCCAACTTCTGCCAGATAATTTCCTATAGTGTAAGGAAGAACGAAATATCCATCAGCAAGTCCTTGCATCAGTGCAGAAGCTCCCAATCTATTTGCTCCGTGATCTGAGAAGTTTGCCTCACCGATCACGAATAAACCAGGAAGGTTGCTCATCAGATTATAATCTACCCAGAGTCCGCCCATTGTATAGTGAACAGCTGGATAAATTCTCATTGGAACTTTATAAGGATTTTCTCCGGTAATCTGTTCATACATCTGGAAGAGGTTACCGTATCTTTCCGCAATTGTATGTTCTCCCAAACGATTGATAGCAGAGGAGAAGTCCAGATATACACCTTGGCCACCTGGTCCTACGCCGAATCCAGCATCACAAACTTCTTTTGCAGAACGGGATGCGATATCACGAGGACAGAGGTTTCCGTAACTTGGATACTTTCTTTCTAAATAATAATCTCTTTCGCTCTCAGGGATATCCGCAGGGTTACGGGTATCTCCCTGTTTTTTAGGAACCCAGATACGTCCGTCGTTTCGGAGAGACTCAGACATCAAAGTCAATTTGGACTGATGATCTCCTGAAACTGGAATACAAGTAGGGTGGATCTGAGTGTAACAAGGGTTAGCGAAGAAGGCACCTTTTTTGTAAGCTCGGAATGTAGCAGTAACGTTAGAACCTTTAGCGTTTGTGGAAAGGTAGAATACGTTACCGTATCCACCGGAAGCAAGAACCACTGCATCCGCAGAATGGACTGTTACTTGGCCGGTTACTAAATCTCTGATCACAACACCTTTTGCATGGCCGTCGATTACAACCACATCCAACATCTCAGTTCTAGGATACATCTTCACATTTCCTAAACCGATCTGCCTCGAAAGTGCAGAGTAAGCTCCTAATAGAAGCTGTTGTCCTGTTTGACCTTTCGCGTAGAATGTACGGGAAACTTGGGCTCCACCGAAGGATCTATTATCCAAATGTCCGCCATATTCTCTTGCGAATGGAACACCTTGAGCCACACACTGGTCAATGATGTTAGTAGAAACTTGGGCTAAACGATATACGTTAGCTTCTCTCGCCCTAAAGTCTCCACCTTTGATAGTATCATAGAATAAACGATAAACTGAGTCACCGTCGTTTTGGTAGTTCTTAGCGGCATTGATACCACCTTGAGCTGCGATTGAGTGAGCTCTACGTGGGCTATCTTGGAAGCAGAATGTTTTAACATTATATCCTAATTCTGCTAATGTAGCAGAAGCGGAACCACCTGCAAGACCAGTTCCGATTACGATAACTGTATATTTTCTTTTGTTAGCCGGGTTAACTAATTTGATATGGGATTTATAATCGTCCCATTTTTTTTCCAAGGGACCCGATGGGATTTTGGAATCTAAACTCATTATTGCGCTCCTGGAACTTTCACGAAGTTGAGAAGAATGGCAACCGGCATAGAAACATTGCCGATAAAGATGGTCAAGGCGTAGAGGATTGCAAATGCGTTCGTCTTTGGCGCCCAGAAACTAGTGTTAAAACCAAGAGTTTGGAAAACACTCGTAACTCCATGACGAAGATGAAACGCAAGCAATGTCATCGCTACTATATAAGAAATAGAAACGTAAACGTTCTTAAATCCTAAGATCACCATAGAGTAAACATCATGTCTCTGTTTATCTCCGATGGTCTCTTGGAGGGCGAAGTTTTCAGGCTGAATCTTACCGATAGTAAAATGAAGCAAATGGTATATTACGAAAGCTAATAATACGGAACCAGTCAAAGCCATATAGCGAGAAGACAAAGTAGCTTGTATCGTACTTTCTTTTACATAAGCAACCGGTCTTGCCTTCTTGTTTTCAAGAGACAATTTAAGGGCGTAGTAAACGTGTAATACGAATGCTAACAAAAGAATTCCGCGGGCCAGCCATAATAGTCCGCCTAAATTGTGTAGGAACTCAGCGTAAGTATTAATCTTATCCGGTTCTTGGAAGATCTGGAGGTTCCCCAGCATGTGTACAAACACAAAGCCGAAGAGAATGATTCCGGTAATCGCAACGATAGTCTTTCTACCGATGGACGACCTTAGATATCCAGCTTGAAAATCCATTCAAAATCTCCTGTGAGGATCATGGGAAGAAGTCATCGATTTGTTTGAAGAAGGGAGCAAAAACGAAAGATCGAATTTAGAATCCCTCTACAAAGTAGGATAAAAAATCAGGTCCAGACGAAAAGCACTTTTAAACTAAAAGACAAAAAATGGACATTTGCTGAGGAATATTTAGACTTGGTCTCATTTAGTCCGCTTGTGCGACGCGAAAATTCAAAAAACCGCAAATGATTTCTAAGGATCCATTTCAGACTTTGTACAGAGAGCCCCTTCACCAAGGGAGGAAGGAAAAATTCTCTTCTGGAAAGAAGGGAGGAGAATTTGGCTATTTTCTATTTCGAGAAATCAGGCTATCCCGAATCGCGTTCGGTGGATACAGGATCGGACTGGAAGATCAGGAACATAAGGAAGCACTCCAATTTGCTCTACATTCCGGAGTGAACGTCATTGATGTTTCCGCCAATTATGGAGACGGGGAAGCGGAAAGTTTAGTAGGCAAGGTGCTGGATGAAAATTTCAAAAAAAGGCACTTGCATCGAAAGGAAATTTTTTTAGTCACCAAAGCAGGATATATCCAAGGCCGAAATATGAAGTTGGTTGAATCCAAAGAAAAGGAGAAGGACCAATTTCCGGAAATTACGTACTACCAACCCGGCTGCTATCATTGTATCTCTCCTGAATTTTTAGAAGACCAATTGGAAAGATCAAGAAAACGCCTCGGACTTTCTACGATTGACGCGTTCCTATTACATAATCCTGAATATTTCCTAAGTCATTCTGAAAAGAAGGGAGTTCCAAAAGAAGAAGCCCAAGCAGAATACTACCGTAGGATCAAAGAGGCCTTTCAATTCTTAGAGAAGGCGAGAAAAGAAGGAAAAATTCAGTTTTATGGAATTTCCAGTAATACATTTCCTTTGTCCGAAGAGGAATATACTCATACTTCTTTGTCGAAGTGCCTACAAATCGCAGAGAAAATTGCAGGAAAGGAAAACGGATTCGCAGTTATCCAGTTCCCTGCGAATTGGTATGAGGACGGGTTCCTTAGAAATCGGTCGCAAGGAAAAACTCTTCTCGAAATCTGTAGTAACTTCGACCTTCTTCCCTTGATTAACCGACCACTCAATTCCTTCCAAGCTGGAAAGGGAATGGTCCGACTTTCTTACACTCATCAGAGCCAAGCCCCGGATCAGTCGAAGATACTACAAATCCTCGAACTCGAATCTTCTTTCCTCGAACCTCTATCTCCCAACCCGAACCGGAATTCTCTTTCCAAACTTTGGCAAATATATGGGGAGAAGGTTCGCTCGGAAGAACAATTCCAGGTCCTTCTCCAAAAATCCTGGATCCCTATTTTGAGAGGAATCATCGATGAAATATATTCAGAAAAAGGAAAAGAATCCGCAGAAGAATACCTACGAGTTTTGAACACCGCACTTCCATTATTGGAAGAACAAATAAGGATCCGCTCTTCTGAAAATTTATCCGGGCTGTACGAAAGCCTGGTCTCCAAATACCATCCAAACGGAAATGCTCCGGAAAGTTTATCTTCTCTTATGGTATTTCATTTGGCTTCTCTCCTGGAAAAGGGTGTAGTGCTTCTCGGAATGAGAAAAAGAAAGTATGTCAGGGATATTCTTCCAATCTTCAAAAACGGGCTGCCCGAAATTCCAAGATCAGAATGGGGAGAAAATGGAATTCGATCCTGAAATACTTTCCATATTAGAAAAAGTGAAACAAGGAGATGCCGATTCCAGCTTTGACTATGCTTGGGGAGAAGGTAGAAAGCTCTATTTAAAAGGAAGATATTTCGAATTACACGAAGTATTCGAATTCCAGTGGAAAAAGGAAACCGGTGGAAGAAGGCTTCTATTACATGGATGGATCCAACTTGCTATTTCTTTGAATAAGGTTTTCGTAAAACCGAATATACGCGGATCTAAAATGCAAGCAGAGAAGTCCAGGGAGAAGTTCCTAAAACTTGCTGAAACGGGAGAGCTTTCTTCTTTCGGAGTGGAGGAAAACGCCCTTATCATCTACTATTTAAACGAACTATTAAACAATTTTGAAAGCGAAGAAAGTTGGGATCTCGAACGAATTAAACAACTTTCTTTACCTGAAATGAAAGAAAACGTAAAGGAATTGTTTTCAAGTTCCGTTTTTCCACCAAAATGACCTGATGGAAGTTTCCGATCCTCAAAACAAAAAACAAGAAAATGGATTTTTCGAATCCGGCGGATATAAACTCCATTATACAAAAAGAGATAATGGAAAGGGTAGAGCGTTACTTCTACTGCATGGATTTATGGATTCTTCCCAAACCTTTTTGTTCCAGGAAGAATATTTATCCAAACATTTCGATCTTTATCGTTTCGATTATAGAGGACATGGGGATTCCGAATGGTTAAGAGAAGGTTTCTACCATTTCATGCTCCCTTTGGTGGATACAAAAACATTCATCCAAAAATTTCTTCCTGAAAAATTCCATATACTTGGACATTCCATGGGAGGAGGTCTCGGTTCTAGGATTGCGGGCCTCTATCCGGAAAGGGTCGAAAGCCTAGTATCTTTAGAAGGATTTAGTTCACTCCAAGATCCTGAAAAGGAAAGAAGAAGGTTTCTTGGCTGGTTGGAAAATTGGGAAATAAGTCTAGCTGGGAAAGATAGAAAACGCCAAAAAAATTTCAAATCGGTAGAAGATGCAGCTGCAAGACTTGCGCCTATCTATCCAAGGCTTCCTAAAGAAAGACTTTTAAAGATCACCGAAACATTAACGAGGCCGGCAGAGGAGGGAGGTTATATGTGGAAGAGTGATCCTTCCTATAAAAACGGTCCTCCCGTATTTTTGAGCCCTCAATTCACCAGACATCTTTGGGAAACTATCTCTTGTAATGTTCTAGTTGTCTACGGACAGAAAACTCATCTTGCACTTGATGATAGCAAGGAAGTATTCTCACATATTAGAAATTTAAAATATATTGAAATAGAAGATGCCGGCCATAATATGCATCATGATCGTCCCGAAATTCTCGAGGCCCTGCTTGAGGAATTCTACGTAACAAATTTAAAGTAAACGAATTTTAAATATATTGCTGTGTCGGATAATGTATTTATTACTCACGTATGTTTAGTACGCAAACTTCCGAGACATAAAAAAATTTACTGAGTTTTTTCAAAAAAAACTTGTACTTTTATAGTACCGGAATAGTTTTCCTCCAACGTTTTGTAGTTAGGGGCGAACATGGTAAGCAGCAAATTTAAAGAGCAAATGGAAAGATACGTAAACTACCGAGGGATAGACATCATTCTTCATTTAAAAGACGGCTCTATCATCGAATTGGATAAAAACAGAAGACTCGTAGGTGAAGAGATAGTGTATTTTCCACAAAAAGCGAATCCTAGTAAAATTTCTCTTACTATGATCCAAAAGGCGGATCTATTCGTCGCCTAACCAAAGTGACGAATCCCTTTAATATGACCAAAACGACACCGGGTTTTACCCGGTGTTTGTTTATAAAAACCTTAAGCTAAGGTTTGGATCAATTCTTCTATCTCTTTGATCTTGTCGAAATCCTTTTCAGTATAATTCAAGAATACATCATATTCCGCGTCGGAAACACGATCACACTTGATCACCTTCATCGGTATATCGATGGAACCGGAAACACTGATTGTTCCTACTTGTAAAGCCAGGTTGGTCCCAGGCTCCCAAGGGATTTCCGTTCTATGGACGATTCCTACGAGCACGTTTTCAGCGATCCTCAGCTTAGAACTTTCTAACACTTGAAAGCCTACGTTGAGAGTGGAGGGGATTCTATTGTATTTCATGGCGGTTTTCCTCCTAGTTTTTTGGAAAGAGCATAGATTAAGTCGCTTACGTTCCGATTAAGATCCTTTTACGATCTTGAAAAAAACGGTACACAAGGCGCTTTCTCTATTTAAAGCAAGTTCTATACCAGTAATCATATATTCATCCCCGGACAAAGAGAAAATCGTGCATTGCACTAAAATATTAAGTCACTTTCTAATATAACGAACGAAAGTCAAGGTTTAGCGGAGAAGGAGCCATATCTCCAGTTGATGGGAGCATCAAATCTTGCTATTTAGTCGAAGTTACTACATGGCAGATTTTTATAAGGATTCAGAATATTCTTCTTTATTGCTAATTTATTAAGCGAATTGGAAATTTTTTATTCCAGAGATGATAGTTACTGAGTTTTCAGAATGGAAGTGGATCTTGAGCGGAGATTCCGATCTTCTCAAACTAAGGCAGTTTCAGAAAATCGAAATCATTTCTCCAAGAGAATATAAACTGAAGTTTTTGGTCTAAAAATAACTCAGTAAAGAATTCTGGTCTTAAGAGATCCAGGATGTCTCTCTATTCTTTCTTTCAGTTCATCACCAACGCTCATATTGATTACCATAGAGAGGTAACCAATTTCTGCGCTTGTTCCTAGATGTTGGGAACTGATATTTGCTCCGATCTCGGAAACCATACTGTTGATATCCTTCAAGAACCCTGGTTGGTTTTTATGAACATTCAGAATTCTGTACATTCCCTGAGGAATTGGGTTTAACTCCAGATGGGGGAAGTTCACAGCAAAAGTAGTGGAACCATTGTTTACAAACTTCAAAAGTTTAGATGCAACTTCTGTCCCGATATTTTTCTGAGCTTCTTCGGTGGAACCACCGATATGAGGGGTCAATATTACGTTTTGCAAATTTTGTAAAGGAGTGATAAATGGATCGCTATTGGATTCAGGCTCTTGAGGAAACACATCCACACCTGCGCCTGCGATATGGCCTGATTTAATTGCTTCAGCCAAAGCTTCTAAATCCACAACCTTCCCTCTGGAAAGGTTGATGATATAAGCTCCTTTTTTTGTAGCCTTGATCTCTTTAGGCCCGTAAAGATTTGTGGTTTCAGGAAGTTCAGGCACATGAAAGGTAACAAAATCAGAAGCTGAAAGTAGTTCTTCGTAAGAATTAAGAGGGGTTGCATTTCCTAAAGGAAGAACGGTTTGAGTATCATAATAGACCACTTTCAAACCCATTGCTTCCGCAAGTACGGAAACCTGACTTCCGATATGACCGTAACCTACGATTCCCAGAGTTTTTCCCCGAACTTCAAAACAATTCTTAGAAATTTTATTCCAGATACCAGCATGAGTATTTCTGATATGGTCAGGAACTCTTCTTGCTAACATTACAACTTCTGCAATTACAAGTTCTGCAACCGAACGAGTGTTGGAATAAGGTGCGTTGAATACTGGGATCCCTTTTTTCTCCGCTTCGGCTAAATCCACTTGGTTTGTCCCAATACAGAAACAACCCACCGTCATAAGTCGTTTTGCCTTGGCTAAAACTGGTGCGGTTAGATTGGTTTTACTTCGGATCCCTAGAACATGAATGTTCTCGATTTCTTTCGAAAGTTCGTCTTCGCCCAGCGCTTGGGGAAGAAGGCGGACATTAAAACCGTCTTTTTGAAAGAGTTGGAATGCGTCTTGGTGTACATTCTCTAAGAGGAGGACGTTTATCTTTTCTTTCGGGTAGGAAATCATAGTTCTATTACCATGGAACGTATCCTCGGCTTCTCTGAAAACGGATTTTTTACTTCACCTTTGGGGGATCGTGAGAAGAATGGAATGGAAATCACAAAGGAGACCACCTTTTAATGATCCGTTCTAATTTCTCTGTTTTACAAATTTCTATCCTCGTCGCATTTTTTGCCGTTTTACTCAATTCCTGCTCGGCTCGGGTCCAAGTCCTTCCGGAACCAGTTGTGGAGCAGACACTTTTCAGAAGTGGCCCTATCTGTCCTGGAGCAATTTTCTGCAGTGTGGGAAAACCTGGATCTTTGAATTTTAAAGGGATTCTGGTAAATAAGACAGGGGAGAAGCCAATCTTCTTGGAATACTATATGAGCTCTTTCGAGGAAAGTTTTCCGATCGGGATTTCAATGAAGTTGGATCAAACCTGGCATAACCTCAGAAAAACTTCTACGGATTACGGAGATACTGTTCGTGTAGTCTCTATTCTTCCTACAGATGTAGCCGACAAATTACTCTCCGCGAAAGAAGTTCAGTTCAGTTTTTCATCTCGAGATAATACGAGCACATTCACTTTAAGTTCCTCCAATACAGATAGTTTAAAATCTTTATTGAAGGAACTAAAAGAAAAGTTAGATTCTCAAGCGAAACTAACGATCACAAATCATTAAGATTACACCCGAACAAATCTCGGGCAAGTTCTTATTCCGGTCTCATTAGCGGGAATAGAATGGTATCTCGGATAGACTGAGAATTTGTAAGTAACATCACTAAACGGTCTATCCCGATCCCGAGACCTCCAGTCGGCGGCATTCCATATTCAAGCGCTCGGATATAATCCTCGTCCATCATGAATGCCTCGTCGTCTCCCGCTTCTCTTTGTTTTACCTGATCTTCGAATCTTTCTTTTTGATCGAATGGATCGTTCAACTCTGAGAATGCATTTCCGATCTCTCTACCTACGATATAAGGCTCGAATCTTTCTACATAACCTGGATTTTCAGGATTTGATTTTGCTAATGGAGAAAGTTCTTTAGGATAATCGGTCACGAATACTGGTTGGATCAGATTTGGTTCCGCTTTCTCGGAAAATACCTCGTCTGCAACTTTCCAGATAGAAGTACATTTACCCGCGTCTACTTTTACGGAACTTGCTTTTTCTTTTGCCTCTTCCAAAGTTTTTACCTGAGAGAAATCGATCCCTGAATATTCTTTGATAATATCCACGTATTTTACTCTTCTCCAAGGAGGGCTAAGATCCACTAGATCGTTTCCATATTTAATCTTAAGAGTTCCGCAGATCTTTTGAGCAACTGTAGTGATGAGTTTTTCTGTCAGCTCTAACATTTTTCCCATATCACCATAAGCCATATACGCTTCCATCATGGTAAACTCCGGATTATGTTTGGTAGAAATACCTTCGTTCCTAAAGTTTCTGTTTAACTCGAATACTCTATCTAATCCGCCGACAATCAGACGTTTTAGATATAATTCAGGAGCGATCCTTAAGAATAATTGCATATCCAATGTATTATGATGAGTAACGAATGGTCTTGCCGCTGCACCACCGGCAATCGGTTGCATCATTGGAGTTTCTACTTCTAAAAATCCTTCGGAAGTTAAGAAATTACGGATCTCAGATACGATCCTACTGCGAGTGATAAAAGTTTCTCTGACGTTATCGTTAACTACCAAGTCTACATAACGCATTCTATATCTTTGTTCTACATCAGCAAAAGCGTCGTAAATTACTCCGTCTTTCTCTTTTACAACAGGAAGAGGGCGTACACATTTAGCGAGTAATGTAACGGAAGTTAAATGAAGAGTAGTCTCTCCCTTTTGGGTTTGGAAAAGATAACCTTCTATCCCGATAAGATCTCCTAAATCTAAACTTTTGAAAAGAGTATAATTCTCTTCTCCCAGATCGTCTCTGGTTGCATAAAGTTGGATGACTCCGGACTTATCTTTTAAATGAGCAAAACTTGCTTTTCCCATCACACGTTTGGAATGCAAACGTCCGCCTAATAAAAATTTTTTTTCAGGGCCGCTAGGAGTTTTAGAATACATCTCAATTAAAGATGCTGAATCCGAATCAGGGAAGAATCTAATAGGGTAGGGATCTACACCCTTCTCCTTTAGATTTTTGATCTTCTCGATTCGTTGTTGGATAAGTTCGTTTGTTTCTTTTAAGTCTTGGGACATTTTAATTTCCTAATAGTATCAAATATAAATGTTTCGAGAGTCTTCCTAAGATGGATTCCAGGCTTTTCGGTTTTGTAAACCAATCCCAGGATCCGATCCCTTCGCTTACTTTGGAGACAGCGATATAAATTCCCGCAGGTTCTAGAACGTTTCTATATAATTTTAACAATGTTGCAGAATCGTATTCTTTTCCTATCAAAAGAAAAGTTTTCCACTGACGATCCAGTGCGATCTTTAAGAGAGTTTTTGGGAATTCCTGAGCGCCGGATTCTACGGTATAAACTAAGATCTTAGTTTCATCCACTCCTAGGGAAGTCAGATAAGATTGTAAAGAGGCAGTAGGATCTCCTACAATTCCTAGATCAGAATCTTGGTTGGGTGGAGAATGTAGAATTACGATTACGGGAGCCAGACCCTTCTTCCATAAAGCGGCCGCTTGTTTGAATTTATCCTTTTTGCCTGTTTCGATTGCCTCTAATACGAGTGCGTCCGATTTTTTGGGATCCGCTTTTGAAACTAAAAGATAAGGAGAAGAGAAGAATAAGATCAGAAATAGGATTAATAATCCGAAAAAGCCATAAGAAACAAGTTTGGCTTTATCTAAGAAATCTTTAACGGAGAGAGCACCCGATGCCATAGTTTTACCGAGGGTTGGTTTTTCGAAATGGGGAAAGGTTTTAGGTAGGACGATGCTCGAGAGGGGACTCGAACCCCTACACCGAACCGGCACAAGCACCTCAAGCTTGCGTGTCTACCAATTCCACCACCCGAGCGGTCGCGATTGACAGAATGGGTGGCTAGGCTCCGGTGTCAAGGAAATTCAACCAAGACTGGGATTAGACCAATTCGTACTTTTTCTTCTGCTTTTTATCTTCCGGATCCAAGATGAATTTTTCCGGATGGAACACTATATTCCAATATCTTTTGGAATAAGCTACTATACCAATACTTAAGATCAGGACCAATACATAACCTGAATATTCAGGATGTTGGAAGAAATGATTTTCAGGTAAAGTAGGGCCTATCAAAGGTAAGGTCATATACCATAGGACTGCGGCTGCAACAAGACCAACTCCAATCTTTCCCCACCAATTCGGTTTTCCTTGGATCCCTCTTTTTAAATATAAGAATCCTCCCAACCAAACTCCTAAAATTTCTCTTAGGATATAGATGAGAAGAATCCATAGAGGAAACTGATAATAATGAACGATTACTGAGAGTCCGCCGATAGTGACGAACTTATCGCAGATAGGATCCAGATATTTTCCTAAGACTGATTCTTGAGAGAGTAGTCGGGCTAGAAAACCGTCTAGGAAATCTGTAAGCACTGCAAGAACACAGGTGCCTATCGCTAAAAATAAATATTCACCGTTACGAGGAGACTCGATATGTTTGCGAGTGAATTGGATAAAAAAAGGAAGAAGTAAAACTCTAGAGACGGATAGAAAATTTGAAAGAGTAAACACCCTCTCTTCGAGTAGATCCTTTGGTTTTTTTTCGTGAAGCATCTAAGAAAGCCGTCGGTCGGAAAAACTCCGCTATTGGAAAGGCTATGGAAGGGACTTAAAAATTCATCCCTTTTTCAGATAAACGAATTGACCCCCGAGCTCTCTAAGAAATCATGTTCTTCATAAAAGGAGCTGTAGCTCAGCTGGTTAGAGTGCCTGCCTGTCACGCAGGATGTCGCGGGTTCGAGTCCCGTCAGCTCCGAAATTCCCAACAATCAACTAGACTGTGACTCGAAGCTTTTGCGAGTAAGCAATCGTAGCGACCTATAGGAAGCGTAAACGATTGCGACGTGAGACAGGATGTCGAAGCGAGCGCAAAAGACGCCGTGGAGCCAAGTTTGCCAGGATGGCAAACTGCGTAACGGCGAGTCCCGTCAGCTCCGGATTAGATAAACTCTTCCGAGTCCTTTTTAATAATAATTTCCCCGATTTCTTCCAAATCGCGCAAAGCGGTGAGAACACTGTTCCTTGCATCGGTGATTTCTTTCAGAGTCACTTTTCCTCGGATATCCATACTTTCTAAAATATCATTGGCTCTGTTTTTGGACATTGCCTCGAAGAAATGGACTTTGATTTGGTCGGAAGCTCCTCGGAGTGCAATTGCGATTAGATCATCATCAGCAATACGATTGATAAGCTGTCTCATCTCTTTGGAGTTAAGAAGAAGTACATCTTCGAATGTATATAATTTTTCACGGACTTGAGAGGCGAGTTCAGGGGATTGCTCTTCCAATTCTTTTAGAATTGTTTCTTCCAAAGATTTATCCATATGGTTCAGGATATTTGCGAGAGCTTCCGCTCCTCCTGCTTCACTGAATTCGGATTTATCTCTTTGTTCGTATTTTTTCTTCAGGACTTTTGCGATCTGTCGGATTGCATCCGGATGGGTTTTGGTGGTATTCGCAAGCCTAAGTGCTACCTTACTCTGAAGTTCTTTTGGTAAAAACTTAAGTGTTTCGGCGGCTTTTTTAGGATGTAAAAATGCAAGTGTGACTGCGATAGTTTGGGTATGTTCAGGGGCGAGTAAATGAGCGAGTGTTTGTGGCTCAGCATCATTCAAAAAAGAAAAATCTTCCTCTGTGTCCTTTCTATCTAGTTTTCCTAATATATTTTCGGATTTTTCTTTACCTAGGGATTTTTGTAGTAATTCTCTAGCGGTTTCGATTCCGCCTCTGGATTCAGCTGCCAGATCTTTGAGTGAACCTTGGAAATCTAAAAGAACTTCTTCTTTTTCGGATTTGCTGATTGTTTTGATTTTTGCCATTTCCTGGACGATCTCTTCAATCAACTTCTCGTCTAACTGAGCCAATGCCTTGGCAGCAGCATCCTTATCTAAGGATAGAAGTAGCATTGCTGCTTTTTTAACTTTTTGGTCTCTTATTTTAAGATTGGAATCCTGATCCACTGCTTCTTAGCCCACTAAAAAATCAGGCAAGTAACCGAAGAGGATGTTCCAGAAAATTTCGAAACACTTCCAACCAACCGGCTCCCACCGCACCGTCTACCACTCTATGATCACAGGAAAGGCAGACTGAAAGAGTTTTTCCGGGGACTATGTTTCCGTTTTTGATTACCGGTTTAGATACCACGTTTCCAACTGCGAGGATTGCTGCCTCAGGTTCGTTGATCACCGCTGCAAAACGATTCACTCCGAACATTCCCAAATTGGAAACAGTGAAGGTTCCGTCTGAAAACTCTTCCGGTTTGAGTTTTCGTTCCCTTGCACGGGAAGCAAGCTCTTTTACCGTTCTACCGATTTCTAAAACAGACCTTTTATCCGCGTTCCTTACATAAGGAGTAATCAAACCACCTTCGATAGAAACTGCTACACCAATATCCACTCTTCCATGTTTAAGAATATGATCTTCTCTCCAGGAGGAATTTACTTCGGGTACTTTCAGAAGCGCAAGCGCAGAAGCTCTTATGATAAAGTCATTTATGCTTAGTTTTATCTCTTCTCCAGATTCTTTTAGATCGGAGTTAAAGTTTTCTCTTAGATGAACAAGTGCATCTGCATCAATTTCCATATCCAAGTAGAAATGAGGTTGATGGGTTTTAGAGTGAACTAGCCTGGACGCTATCGTTTTTCTCATTCCTGAGATCGGAAGTTTCTCTTCCTGCATAATTTCTCCAGCAAATGGAGAAGTTCCGCTGGATGAAAATGCAGAGATCCCGTTTTCAATGTCCCGTTTGATAATCCTTCCGTCAGGTCCACTTCCTCTGATCTTAGAAAGATCTATGCCACTTTCCTCTGCTAGTCTTTTTGCCAAAGGAGAGGCCTTGATCCTACCTTCCAATGCCGAAGGAGAAAGTCCCCTTGAAACTGGGTTTTCCTTCGGAGAGGAAACCTCCTCTTCCTCTGGTTCCGAAACCGTCGAAGTTACTACAGTTTCTTGCTTTTTAGGACGAGGCCCCGGCGAAGGTGAGGGGGATGGCGTCGGTTCTGGCGAGTTCTGGGTCGGAGCCGTCGAGGTGGTTGCCGAAGACCTGGATTTTGCTTCTGAAAGTAGGGAAGTGATATCTTCTCCTGCTTTTCCTATAATCGCAACCGGGGCTCCAACAGGAAGTTTGGCGCCTTCCTGAGCTAAAATTTCCAGAATGACCCCGGAATCGAAAGCTTCCATTTCCATGACCGCTTTGTCAGTTTCGACCTCGGCTAATATTTCGCCAGGAGCGACTGAGTCACCCTTCTTCTTTAGCCATTTTACCAAAACACCTTCCGACATTGTCGGAGAAAGTTGGGTCATTTCGGAAATTTTTGCCATCTATTTTTCCTATTTATAATATAATAATATTCAAATATTATGATTTACTTAATCATTTCTCTGACTTTTTTGATTATTTTTTCTTCGCTCGGGAGCGAGGATTTTTCTAAGTTTGCTGCGTATGGCATTGGTACATCTTCCTGGGTGATCCTTTCTATCGGAGAATCCAGATAGTCGAACGCTTCTCTTTGGATTAGATAAGCCACTTGAGCACCAAATCCTGCCACATTCCAGCCTTCTTCTACTATAAGTACCTTATTAGTCTTTCTTACAGAAGTCAAAATTCCTTCTTCATCTAAGGGTCTTATACTTCTTAGATCTAGAACTTCTACAGAAATTCCTTCTTTTGCCAGTTTTTCTGCTGCTGGAAGAACATACATAAGTGCTCTGGACCAACTGATTATCGTGAGTTGTGTGCCTTCTCTTTTAATATCCGATTTTCCCATCGGGATCAAAAATTCTCCTTCGGGAACTTCTCCCTTGGATCCGTATAATACCTCGCTCTCTATAAAAATGGTCGGGTTATTATCTCGGATGGAAGTTTTTAAAAGTCCGTAAGCGTCCGCAGGAGTGTAGGGTGCGAGAACCTTTAGGCCTGGGATATGTGCATACCAACTTTCGAAGGACTGAGAGTGTTGAGCCGCAAGTCTTCCTCCGGCACCACCGGCTCCTCTGAAAACGATCGGGATAGGAAATTGTCCTGCGCTCATATAGTTCATTTTAGCTGCGGAGTTGATAATCTGATCGATGGCAACAAGCGAAAAGTTCCAGGTCATAAATTCTATGATTGGCCTAAGTCCCACCATAGCCGCTCCAATTCCTACTCCAGCAAATCCGTTCTCTGAAATTGGAGTATCGATGACTCTTTTTTCTCCGAACTTAGCGAGCATTCCTTGGGAAACTTTATAGGCTCCTTCGTAATGTCCTACTTCTTCTCCCATGAGAAAGATATTCGGATCCTTCTCCATTTCTTCCGTCATGGCTCGATTGAGCGCTTCTCTATAAGTGAGTACTGCCATTATACGTTCTCCGCATAAACATGCTTGTACAACCAGCCAAGAGGGGGCTCTTCACTTTTTTCAGCAAAATCTACGGATTCTTCTACTGTTTTAAGAATGATTTCATCCATCTTGGTTAAATCTTCTTGGGCCCAGCCTGCGGAGAGTAGGTCCCTTTCTGCTTTGATAAGAGGATCACCTTGTTTATATTTATCTAATTCTTCTTTGGTCCTATACTTTGCAGGGTCCGACATTGAGTGGCCTCTGAATCTGTAGGTGGAAATTTCCATAAGGGTAGGGCCTTCTCCTCTTCTTGCTCTTTCCACTGCGACCCTTACATGTTCTCTAACTTTTCGAACCTCATCACCTTCTATATGATCTCTTGCGATATCATAAGCAGCAGCTCTTACGGAAACATCTTTGACTGAAAGAGCTCTGTATTCAGGAGTTCCCATCGCGTAGTGATTATTCTCACAGATCATAACTAATGGAAGTTTCCAGATTGCGGCTAAATTCATTCCTTCGTGAAAGGACCCGATATTAGCTGCACCTTCTCCAAAAAAACATAATGTAACCGCGCCGTCTTCGCGGTATTTGGAGGCGTATGCAATTCCGGCCGCGAGGGAGATATGCCCACCTACGATCCCATGTCCGCCCATAAAGTTTTTCTTTTTATCGAAGAAATGCATGGAGCCTCCGTTTCCGGATACGATCCCGGTCTTCTTCCCATACAGTTCAGCCATGAGAGCTTTGGGCTCCAATCCTCTGGCGAGTGCGTGGCCATGATCTCTATAGGTGGAGACTATATAATCTTTTTGTTCTAGAGCGGAGATTGCTCCTACACCCACTGCCTCTTGACCGATGTACAAATGGCAGAAGCCGCCGATTTTGCCCATGCTATATGCTTTTGCGGAAGCTTCTTCGAAGCGACGGATCAAAAGCATTTGTCTGTATAATTCTAATAGATCTTCGGTTTCTTTTTTTGTTTTAGGTTGGCTCATAGTACTTTAGGAAATACGAAAACAATCGCAAAATATCTTCTTAGAACTAGGATATGCAAACTGATTTCCGAAATTTTTTGAAAAATGCTTAAATGCGGAGAAGGGGGAGGCTCTTTTTCTAAAAAAATGCTTATGGAAATTTCCAATTCGTTCGAACTTTTAGATGAGCCCAAAAAAGGAAAATTTTTCGAAAAAATTCTTCAAATCCTTTTCCCTCCTTTCTCCGAAAATCGCTAAAAATCATTAAAAAATAGCTAAAATTAGCGAAAAACTCTATTTTCGTTAAAATTAATCTAGGCCCAGTGCTTCACCGAAGATATATCTGAAGGAAACCCTGAATTTCTAGGTTTATCCCAGATCTCAGCCTTCATTTAAACATATAGAAAAAAGACCAAAACCAAACCAGCACAGATCCCGGCACGGACGCCGGGCTCATGATCTCAGTTTCAAGGAGGAAACAAATGATCATTAACCATAACTTAGCCGCGATTAACTCCCACCGCGTTCTGAAGTTCCAGAACAACGAAGTGGCGAAAAACATGGAGGCACTTTCTTCCGGTATGCGTATCAACCGCGCCGGGGATGATGCATCCGGTCTAGCCGTTTCCGAGAAAATGAGAACTCAGGTGAAAGGACTTCGCCAAGCGGAGAGAAACACTGAGGACGGCATGTCCCTGATCCAAACAACTGAAGGATATCTGCAGGAAACTAATGATATCATCCAGAGGGTCCGTGTACTTGCTATCCAATCTTCCAACGGTATCTACGGTGCAGAAGACCGTCAGATGATCCAAGTAGAAGTTTCTCAGCTCATAGACGAAATTGATCGCATTTCCTCCCAAGCAGAGTTTAACAAGATGGCATTGCTCCAAGGCGATTTCGCTCGTGGATCAAGAACCGCTTCTATGTGGTTCCACATCGGACCGAACCAGCATCAGAGGGAACGAGTTTATATCGCAACTATGACCGCTAAGGCTCTGAACTTAATCAAGTCTGACGGAACACTTTTGACTCTTTCTACTGCTGAACTTTCTAACGAAGCAATCGGCTTTCTTGACGATGCTTTAATGAAAATCAACAAACAAAGAGCAAATCTTGGAGCTTACTATAACCGTTTAGAGCATGCATCTAAAGGCCTAATGGTAGCTTACGAGAACATCCAAGCTTCAGAGTCGAGAATCAGGGACGCGGATATGGCAGAGGAAACTGTTGCATTCACTAAGAACCAAATTTTGGTTCAATCAGGAACTGCAATGTTAGCACAAGCTAACGTAAGACCTCAGTCTGTCCTCCAGTTACTTAGGTAATTAGGACTTTCCGGCAGCGGGAGCAGTGATGCTCCCGCACCGGGAACTTTTCTGTAAAACTCCGAAGCCGCGTATGCGGCTATCGTTGTCTACAGACCTAAGAAAAGGTACAGGAAAAACGTCGGGTCTAACATTCTTCTTTCCCCAATTTTTTTCCGGTTCCTTTTCCAAGGAGGAATTCCGAAGAAACCGAACCGGGTTAGTAATAACCTAAAGCTTATTGAACTGAGTGTAAGTGTATATCTGTAACGTTATGCGCTTATGTGTTGATTGAAAAACATCCATTCTCCTCGGGAGAAAATGACCTGTCGGGTGGTCCGACCGGGTCCATCCCGGAGCACCGGACAGGTCATGTCCGATCGGAGGATAGGGAGATCCTCCGGAAACTCTCTACAAGGAGTGTAGGATGATTATCAATCACAACCTGAGTGCGGTGAATTCTCACCGCTCTCTGAAGTTCAACGAGCTAGCTGTGGATAAAACCATGAAAGCTTTGTCGTCCGGCATGCGGATCAATTCTGCCGGTGATGATGCTTCGGGTTTGGCTGTCTCCGAAAAACTCAGAACGCAGATCAACGGGCTGAGACAAGCGGAGAGAAATACGGAAGATGGGATGAGTTTCATCCAGACTGCAGAAGGATTCCTTCAACAGTCTTCGGATATCATCCAAAGGATCCGGGTTTTGGCCATCCAAACCTCGAATGGGATTTACAGCCCCGAAGACAGACAATTGGTTCAGGTGGAAGTTTCCGCGCTTGTCGACGAAGTGGATCGTATTGCTTCTCAAGCAGAGTTCAATAGATTCAAATTGTTCGAAGGTGACTTCGCTAGAGGTTCCAAAAGAGCTTCTATGTGGTTCCATATGGGACCGAACCAGAACCAAAGGGAAAGGTTCTTCATTGGAACTATGACTTCCCGAGCTTTAAAGCTGACCAAGGCAGATGGTAGACCGATTGCGGTTTCTTCTCCTGGAGAAGCGAATGAAGTGATCGGCCTAGCCGATGCTGCGCTCGGAAAGATCATGAAGCAGAGGGCGGATATGGGAGCTTATTTTAATAGGCTAGAACATTCCGCAAAAGGTCTCATGGCGGCATATGAGAATATGCAAGCCTCCGAGTCCAGAATTCGTGACGCTGATATGGCGGAGGAGATGGTTGCTCTAACTACAAAACAAATACTCGTGCAGAGTGGTACGGCGATGTTAGTGCAAGCAAACCTAAAACCGAATTCGGTCCTCAAACTTCTACAAATGTAGTTTTCGGGAACAGGCGCCACCGGATGGAAACTCCGGTGGCTTTTTTTATCTTATAATTCGAGATCCCTTTATGAATCCTTTCTATTTATTTATTCGTCTAAATTCGATTTTTCTAAACAAGTAGCCTTAAAAAAATTTATATTCGCGCAGGAAATAATCATCTACTAAATATTGAACGATTTCGCTTGACTCTTTTCGTTGATTTATGGAAATTTTCGAACATCTTTTCCTTTAGGTAGAATGGAATGTTCCGTAGTTTACTTATCTTTGCGATATTATTAGGTTTAAATTGTGCGACTACTAATTCGGGAAAAAAGCCCGGGGCTGGGTCATTTACCTTAGATTGTTCCGATACTAAAAATCCGTATCACTTCTCAGCAATGAAAGGGAAGGGAAACTTTTCGGTAACAAGGTTTTTAGAATATTCTATACCCTCCAGTGCTCATGAAAACTTTTTAAACCAAAATCAAAAAGTTTGGGACAAGGCGCTCCTTGATTACCAAGCCAGAAAATTTTCCGAAGTAAAACTTTTATTAGAACCCTTTCTCTCTAAGTATGACCAGGATTTAAGTCTTCGAGAATTATACGCCAAATCCTGGTATTGGAGTCTGCAAAATAGAGGAAAGGAAGACAAGCTACTTGCATTCTATTTAGATCTGCATAAGCGTATCCAGCATGAAATTGATGTGCAAGATGGAATCCGAAAAACAGGCGAAGTAGTTATAGTCTTGGGCTTTAATGATGTGGAGTGGAAGATTGCTACGATCTATTTAGATAGAGCAGAGTGGCAAACTGCCGAATCATACTTGGAGTTATCTCTTTTCGGCGGAACTATGACCACTGACGGAAGCCAAGGTCCGCATCCATCCGTGATCGAAAACTATGCTTATCTTACAGAAACCGCTTATTATCTAAAAGATAAGGATAAGAATCGTTTTTATCTTTGTAAAACTCTACAACTCGATCCTAAAAATACCTACGCGTTTCAGTTTTTACTTCGTTAGATCGGGGTTTATCTTTTATCCGTATCCATTCGATTTTTAGAATAATTTTAACTAAGAATCGTTTTATTTAATATTTAAGTATTGACTTAATTAAGTAAATGCTTAAATATTTGATCATGCAGGCTTTAGATGCAATTGCGGACCCGACCAGACGAAAAATTTTAGAACTGCTATTCAAAGGTGAAATGGGAGCAGGAGAAATAGCGGGACATTTTGATATAAGTGCCGCTGCCATCTCCCAACATCTTAAGGTTTTGAAAGAATGTAATCTGATCCAAGTTAGAGTGGATGGGCAAAGAAGGATCCATTCTTTAGATTACAAAGGTTGGAAAGAGATCCAAGACTGGATTGATAGAGCAAAAACTTTCTGGGAAGGAAGACTAGATCTTCTGGAAAAGGAATTGAAAGCCAATAAAATGAGAAAGGGGAGAAGATAGTGATGAAAGATCTATCTGTAAACAAAACGTATGGGACCTTTACTTCGGAGGCAGAAGTTCGTTTCCAAAGATTATTACCCGGGCCGATCGAAACTGTTTGGGAATATCTAACCGATTCAGAAAAACGCGGCACCTGGCTCGCTTCCGGAACTATGGAATTAAAGGTAGATGGAAAAGTAGAATTAAACTTTTTGCATTCTTCTCTTTCTGATGAAAAAAGTTATCCAGACAAATTTAAGGCAATGGAAAACGGTATTAGTGGAGTAGAAAAAATAACCGCAATAGACGCTCCTCGGTTTTTAAGTTTTACCTGGCATCCTGATTCAGAAGTTAGTTTCGAATTAGAGGAGAAGGGAGAAGATGTTCTTTTAACTCTCCGACATTATAAACTCACAGATGAGTTCGGTAAACTTATGGTTTCTTCCGGTTGGCATACTCATTTGGATATTCTAGTTTCTAAAATTTATAAGGAATCGGTTCCTAAGTTCTGGCAAACATTTACCCAGCATGAAGCTGCTTATGGGGAAAAATTGAAAAGTCTCTCTAAGAAATAGGAACTTAAAATAAAAAAGCCGACGAATTTTCGCCGGCTTTCCTTTGGATCGATTATAAAAACCGATTATTTATTTGGAGTGAACTCCAAAGTAACCACACCTCTTACCGCAGACTTAACATTCATCTTCTTAGTGGCTAAGAAAGTGAATCCTCTGTCTTTTTTATAGACTAACTCGTCCATAAACAGTGCGTCTTTTCCTGGATAGGTAACTTCCCACTCTGAACCGCTTACATTGCTAGTTCTAACATTGATGTCTTTTGCAGCAGTCAATTCCGCAAGATCATCTTTGAATTTAGTGGACTCATCAGCATCCAATCCGGTAAACTTTAAGATGATGGTATTGTTCTCAGTGAGATTAAACCATTCTTCCTTAAGTTGTTTGTTTACTTTTTTGGTTACGTCTTCTGCCCAACCAGCAAGTGCCTTTTCTCTGGAAACTTTTTGAGTGATGTCCGCTCCACGAGCGTCGCCGTTTCCGGATGCTACCACTTTCCCGTCTCCCCAAAGTAAGATTACTTTATAAGGTCCGGTAGCCGCTGTATTGAATAAAGGTCTGTCTAATTGTTTTCCACCGATTGCGGTTACAGGAGTTTGGTCTTCTGTTTCAACAGATCCTACTACAAGTACTTCTGCTCCGGAAGATTGAGCCTGGATTAGAATTGCAGCTCCAGCATCTAAAGAGTTTACTGCATCCGCATTCAAGCCGGATGGTTTAACTGTTTTAGAGGCTTGTCCAGGATCTACGATCTTGTTTCCTGCTTTTTTAAGTCCTTTGATGATCTCAGCTTCTGCAATATTACCGTTGCTTAAAGGAGCAACTGGAGCTCCTCCAACTTTAGAAGGAACTAAAACTACGATTCTAGGATTTCCTACATCAGCAAGTAAACCTTCGACTGCAGTAGAAAGTTTAGATTCTTCGATCGTACAACGAACTGTAAGTTTTAAGATCGGTTGTGTATCGATCTTACCTTGGTCTTCTGCAACGATGTCATAAGATTTAACGAATGCATCCGTTTTAGAAAGTAGACTAGAGCCTAAACTTTCTCCATCGGAAGCTTGGCTTTTGTTGGAAATTTCTTCACCAACTACTTTACGTACCGCATTAACTTTAGCGTCTTTGATCGCTCTTTGTTTTGCGTTCGCTATATCACCATTGTAAATCGGAGCTTCTCCGATCACGGTGATGGTATTTCCTTCTCTAGTGAATTCTTCTTTTTTCTTGCGGCGGGATCCGTCTCCCGTAGCGCATGCAAAAGTGAAACCTAAAATCAGTGTGAGAGCGGTTAACCGCAGGACGGACAGCTTTGCCATATCGCTTCCTTTTTCTCCTTGATGTATTGAATTCTGTCTATTTACTGAACAAATAAGGTATCTTACATGCGGTTCAAAGAAAGAAACAAAAAAATCCTAACTTTACTCATTTTTTTTCTGACAATTTCCTCAGGCTCCTGTGTAGAAGCGTCATCCAGAAGTCATATTTCTAAATCTAAAATTATTCCGGCCGAAGTTTCCTTTTACGAGCAAGTACTTCCAAGTCTTGCAGGTAAATCCGTTGTGCTTGTTACAAATCCATCCGGTATAGGCAGACATCCTGAGAAAATCTTAAAAGAATTTAAGGATAAAAAAGTTAAGATCAAACATTTGATCGGACTTGAACATGGATTTTTAGGATTGGAGGAAGACTTTAGTAAATCTCCAGTCACAATGGATGAAACTTTTCAACTCCCTATCTATCATATTTATAAGGTTAAAAACTCGGAAATCCCTGCAATCCTGAAAGGTGCAGACGCAGTTGTGTTCGATGTTGTTGATATGGGAATGCGTTGTTATACATACTTAAGCGTTCTCAAACGTTTGATGGATAATTTGCCTGATCCAAACACTAAGTTTATTCTTTTAGATCATCCAAATCCTGCATTATATTTAGGCGCAAGGGGAGAAGGTATACAGAAGAAGTTTTTAAACTTCGCCGGAGAATTTCCTTCTCTATTTTTCACTGGAATGACTTTGGGAGAAGCCGCTGCATTCTATAATGGTGAATATTTAGGTGGAAAAGTGAAACTAGATATTATTTCTCCTGAAAATCTAAAAAGAGGATTTGATTGGGAGAGAGAAGGTATCCCTTGGTCCACGCCTTCTCCGAATCTTCCTATGTTGGATTCTGCAAAAAACTATCTAGGTTTAGTTTTATTAGAAGGAGTGAATGTTTCCGTAGGAAGAGGAACACAGGCTCCATTCGTATATTTCGGTGCTCCTTGGATGAATGAACCCGAAGATATCATCAACGAATTAAATGAAGATAGCAAAGGTGATTATTATTACCAAAGTGTATTTTTTAAACCTGTTTTCGGTCCTTTCAAAGGAGAAATTTGTAGAGGTCTTCGTTTAACTGTTGTAAATCGTAAATATGATCCGATCAGAATGGCATATAACTTAACAACCATCATGAAAAAGAAATATAAGGATTTCAAATGGAGACAATATGCGGACGGATCCCATAATATAGATTTTCTATGGGGAACCGAAAAATTCAGAGAATCAGTAGATGCAGGTCTCACATACGAACAATTTAGGTCTTCTTATGCGGAATCTGAATCTTCTACAAATAAACTGATTCAGAAATATCTGATCTACTAATGTTTTATAGATAAATTTCGAAAGATAAGTTATGAGAACTAGATTCGTTGTTATAGTATCGTTTTGCCTTTCCTTTTCCCTTTTCGCAGAAAATGAAATTGGAGAATGGAAAGAATACGGCTTAAAAGAAGTTTTAGGCCGATTGAAATTTTATGCATTTGCTAAGATCGCTCAAAGTGTTCGCACAGGCGCTTCTTTCGACCAAGAATTATATGTGAAAGAAACTCCTTGTGCTCAGGATTTTCCCGTATTAGAGGGAAATTTCCAATGTGCTTTATTAAAAGTTTCCACGTTCGAAGATAAACTAGCACAAAATACTGAGCCTACAACTCCAAGTGCCGCATCCGCTACTAACGGTTTGACGCCTAGTAAAACGATACCTCCTATCCCAGTAAAAGCAAAATGGTATGAAGGAAGAACACTCGCAGGCAAAGGAGTACTTTCTCTTCCGGGAAAAGAAGGGCAGAGTGATTTGAAATTATTCTATCATACGGATGGAAGGTTAAGTCATTACTCATACGAAGATAAAATAGTGGTTTTTGACTGGAAAGGTCAGGAGCTAAGTACTATTCTAACTGTAAAAGTGGATCCAAAACTGCGGCCACTCGGCGGTAAGGAATATTTTTTTCCATGAAAGAACTCTCTTCCGGATTTTTAAGAATGATGGACCACGAAGGTATAGACCCGGTAGAATATATCTGGGTAGTGGCTTCTTATCCATCTTCCGAATCCGGAAAACAAGAGGCTAAGTTCGTTCCTGCAGATTTTAAGATCGGAAGTCTCGTTGGTAAGAGAGTAAAACTGGAATTTACCGGAAAGATCCGTTGTGTGAACTGTGGAAAAGTCACAAGCAAAAGTTTTAACCAAGGAAGCTGTTTTAACTGCTTCCAAACATTAGCTGAAAATGATCTATGTATTCTTCGTCCGGAAACCTGCCATTTTCATTTGGGAACTTGTAGGGAACCTGAATGGGGAGAAGGTTACTGTTTCCAAAAACATACCGTCTACCTTGCAAATACGAGTGGCTTAAAAGTGGGAATCACACGTGAAAAACCGGTTTCCAATCGTTGGGTGGACCAGGGTGCGCAAGAAGCAATCCCGCTTTTAGAAGTTACTTCCAGAAGAGATGCAGGTCTCATCGAAAAACAATTTACCACCGTTATTGATGATAAAACCAAATGGCAAAAGATGGTAACGGAAGATTCGGTTCCGTTTGATCTAATTTCTAAAAAGAAAGAACTGCTTGAAGTTCTGGATTCTTGGGACCTCGGAGTTCCTTATAATGAGTCCGATGAGCAGAATATTACAAAATTAAGTTATCCTATTTCAGAATATCCTAAAAAATCCAAATCCTTCTCTCCGGATAAAGAAAAGGAAATAGATTCCAAATTACTCGGTATCAAAGGGCAGTATCTTTTGTTCGAGGATGTGGTTATCAATATCCGCGCCTATGGCGGTTACGAAATACGTCTGTATTCGGAGTGAGTTATCTTATGAAAAAAACTTCTATTCGCAAATATTTCCTGGTCCTATTTTTACTTTTTTCCCTCCAAGGCTGTGGCTGGATGGTAGATCTTGTTTTTCCTTTAGACGTAGACCGGTTTTTAGGAGAACAATTTTACAAGGCCGCTGTAACAGGCGAGGCTCATGGCGAAATATATAAAGACAAAGCATTAGAAAAATATCTGCAATCTATCGTGGATCGTATCTTAAAATCCAAATCCATCCAATATAAAAACGAATTCAAATATAAAGTAACCATAATAGATGATGATAAGGTAATCAATGCTATCTGCGCACCCGGTGGTTATATATTCGTATATACCGGTCTTCTTCATTTCGTAAAAAATGAGGCAACTCTTGCCGGTATTCTTTCTCATGAAATTGCTCATGCGGAAAGAAGGCATTCCACCAAACAATTATCTACGAATCTTACTTTATATTTTGCGTTATACTTTGTGCTTTCTTATGTACTAGGCCCTGATTTGGCGCAACACGCAGCGGATATTGCTGGTCTTTCTACAAATCTATTAGGCCTTGCAAATAGTCGCTCTATGGAAGAAGAAGCAGACGAATACGGATTTGATTATATGAGATCCACTCCTTATTATCCGGGAGCAATCGCAGATTTTTTCAAAGATATCCAAAAAGAGAAGAAGGTAAATCCTGAGTTAAAGGGTGCAGATATTCCTTTGGAAAAATATTTGAGCACTCACCCTCTGGATGAGGATAGAATTTCAGCGAACGAAAAAAGGCTGAAAGATGCTAAGATCGGCGCCCCGAACGCAAAGTCTTATTTTAAAGAAAGATACCGCAGTAATATAGAAAAATCTTTGGGAACCAAAGAAGAAGACTGATTCTTCGTCTGACAATCGTTCCGATCGGGTGATTCTATCGGTAAAATATAGAAAGAAAGATTGACTGATTTCGATTCCATTTAGATAACTTTCGCGTTATGAATTGGAAGAAAAAATTAAAAACTTGGGTGGATTCCGGACTCATTAGCCAGACCCAGGCAGAGTCCATTCTCAAATTCGAAGATTCCAAAAAAATTCCTTACGTATTCTATTCCTTTTTAGCTTTAGGGATCGTAGTGATAGGACTTGGGGTCATCGCAATGGTGGCCGCTAATTGGGATAAGATCCATTATTCAGTTAAACTGATCGCAAGTTTTACACTCCTCTCCGGAATAGGGATTGCGATCCTATATTCTCAAAGTAAAGAGATTTGGAACGATACAATTCGTTATCTTTTGGTTTTACTTCTTTGTGTATTATTTTTTGCGAATATTGGTCTGGTCTCTCAGATTTATCATACTCAAGGAAAATTATACCAGGCCCTTCTCCTTTGGTCTGGAATTACGATATTACTCGTGATCATGTATCCTGGGAGGGTATTACAACATCTTTGGATTGCAGTATTCAGTTCTTCTTTTTTAAGCTGGATAGACAATCATCCCGATATCGGTTGGAAAGAAAGAAGCCATTATTTCTCTCTCTTCTTCTTTGTAGCTTCTTGGCTATTTGCAGGGATTGCGATCTTTACGGAGAGGAGGTTGGAAACTAAAGAGAGTAAAACTTCTATCCTAGTGAATCCTTTTTTACTTTGGGCTTTCGGTTTTTTCTTAACTTCATCCATTTGGGGAAGCTTTGAAACCCATGATATTCCGAACTTAGACCAAGATCCTGAATTTGCTAGAAGATATGATCTTCCTTTTTCTTGGTATTGGCCTTTACTTCTTCCAATTTTGCTAATTGCGGTTTCTCAGATTTTCAGAAAACGTTTCTCTCGCAGAAAGATCATATTACTTTCCATTTCCGGAATATTTTTAGGATTTCTGAATTATCCTCAAACTTTCCATTGGTATGGAAAATATCCTGCGATGATATTTTTCTTTTTGGCTTGGATTCCATTTACTTTCTTATTTTTCGAATCCAGGAGATGGTTCGATCTATCTCTTTTGATTTTAGGTCTTCGATTTGTATCCGTCTATCTGGAAGTATTCGGAAGTTTACTTGCAACAGGAATTGGACTGATCATTTCCGGAGCATTTATTTTAGGTTTTAGCATCTTAGTATTTAGGATGAGAGAAAAGATTAGAAATGCAGCGAACCAGCTCTTTCAAGAAGAGGAATTAGGAATATGAAAAAGTTTAGCATTTCAGTTCTTGCGGTTTTTTTACCAATTATCGTTTTAGCTTCCGTAGCCTTAGAAAGAGAATTCGATCTTAGGAATGGAAAAATTCTAATCCTTCCGATTACCGGATATGATCCTAGGGATTTACTTTCCGGACAATATCTAAGATTCCAGATAGATCGTAAATATTCGGATGATATTTGTCAAAAGGGAGATTACGTTTCTTCTGCAGTAGACTCGGTGAGTGCAACTACAGACGGTTCAAAATTAACCAAAAAGGAAACCTGTGTATGTTTTGATTCCAGGGAGCCTTCCGAATATGAAATTCGTTTTTACTCTGATTGTAATGAACTAAAAAACGATACAACCTGTTGGAATTACGTCAAAGGAGAATGTAATTACGGAAACTTCAATTATCCTTTCCGCAAATACTTTATTCCGGAAGAAGGTGCTCAAAAATTAGAGGAAAAACTCAGAGAACCTGGTGCGAAAATTCAATTGAGAATGGATGAAGATGGAAACGGCCTGATCGAAAAGATCATTTGGCCGGAAGTATCTTCGCAGTAACTTCGTTTAGGCTGCAGTAATCCTTCTCGCCTAAACCTGCATCCATGCCGGTGCGGTATATCTCATCCAATCCGGAGCAGAGTGGTAACTTTGTTCCGGATTCTTTTCCTAAAGAAAGTGCATGTTTGAGATCCTTATACATATTTTTTAGAGCAAAATGAGTTTCGTAATTTCCTGAGAACACGAATGGAAATTTAAACTCAGAAATTCCGGATTTAGCGGCCGATTGTTCTAAGATAGATTTCAAAATAGAAGGATCTATACCTTGGCTTTTTGCCAATAAAAAACCTTCCATATAAACTTGGAAAATCCCAGCCTGTACCATATTGAGAGCAATTTTTGCTTTTTGTCCGTCTCCCACTTCTCCGCAATATACGGTATTTTTGCCGCAGACCTTGAATATAAATGAGATATCTTGGATCTCTGCTTCAGATTTTGCTCCAACCATGAATAGGATCTGACCATCTCTGGCAGCATTTTTAGAACCCGTCATAGGAGCGTCTAAGAATTGAATATTCTGTTTTTGGAATGTATTATTTAGTTTTAAAGTGAGAGAAGGGGAGGTGGTGCCCATATCTATCACATATTTTGCTTTTGTTTCCAAGAGTCCTGAGGAGAATACTGACTCTTCTACCACATGATCTTCCGTTAGACAGAGTATTATAATTTCAGAATCTTTTACCGTTTCTTGAATATTTCCGTAAATGGAAACTTTATCCGATTTTAGATCTTGGATCTTTTCAGGAGTACGGGCATATAATTGGAGAGAATGACCTTCTTTAGAGAGGTTATTTGCGATCCCTCTGCCCATGATACCAGTTCCGATGATTGCAATTTTACGAGAAGACATAGGGAAAGTCTCCCGCATACATCCGGATTTGGCAAGAAAAAGGTTTTAGAAAGAGGAAAGCGCCGCGCGGATAAAGCTTGTGACCGGAGCTTGTTCTCTGGTATCTTCCAGACCCTCTCTCAATTCCCGGAGAACAATCTGCGCATCCGTTAATACGGTATTCACATTCGTATGAAGATCGTCCCTATTGATTAGCCTTCCTAAGGTTCCATCTCCACTATTGATCTTAGTAGTGATATCCGCTACGTTGGAGAAAGTTTTTCGGATATCTCCTCTATTTTCTGCGATCAATTCAGAAAGAGAAACAAGTGGATCTTGTAGAACTCTTCCCTTTAAGGAAGAAGTTCCAGATTTATAATCTACAACTTGGAAGGTCCTTGGGGCACCTTTGCCTTCTTCTGTAGATTCAGATGTTCCTGGATCTATGGAAATCACCCTACCGGAAAGCAAACTTTCGTTACGTATTGCAATATCATAATTTTCGTACAAACGTACTGGCTCTTTTAAAAGGATGGTAACTTCTACCCTGGTAGCGACTCCCACTTCTCCTGCAGGAAGTACTGCTCCATTTTCATCTATTTGGATGAGTCGAATATTGGAAACATAGCCGAATGGAACACCTTGGACGGTGACCTTATTTCCTACCTTGATCCCTTCCGAGTTTTTGAAATTGATCTTTAGGAATTCACCCCTTTTTTGGACGGGGCCACCTTCAGTCATAACGGTAAAATAACCTACTACGACCAAGGCAACGGAAAAGATAGCACCTACTAAAAGATAACGAAAGGATTTCATTTAGGATCCAAAACTCTTACTATATATATATCGGACTTTTTATCCAGAATATTCTCTTAGGACCCAGGTTTCAATTCTTAGTTTCCAGAATCATTGGTCCCTTTGTGTGCCCGTTGATAAACTGACGGATGAATTCGTTCGGGGAATTCTGCACCTCTTCCGGAGTTCCTGTAAATAATACCTGTCCACCATAAAAAAATGAAATGCGGTCGGCTATCATATACGCGCTGGACATATCATGGGTAACCACCACTTGTGCTGCACCGGTCTCTTTTTTAATACGAATAATCAGCTCGTTGATTACGTTCGACATAACAGGATCAAGACCGGATGTGGGTTCGTCATATAAAATGATCTCGGGATTAGAAGCGATTGCTCTTGCGAGTCCGGCTCTCTTTTTCATACCTCCTGAGATATCATTCGGGAAATTATCCTTTGCAACCGTCATATCTACTAATCTAAGTTTTTCGGCGACGATACGTTGGATATCCTCTTCAGGATATAATTTATGCTCTCTTAAGGGGAGTGCAACGTTATCAAAAACAGTCATCCAGTTGATAAGCGCGCCGGACTGGAATAGAACTCCCATTTTGGACCGGATCCTTTCTCTTTCTGGAATTGCGGCACCCGAGATTGTTTCTCCGAAAATTTTACATTCTCCAGCATCCGGATCTAATAGGCCTGTGATATGTTTTAAGGTGACTGACTTCCCGGTTCCGGAAGGCCCAAGTACCACCATAGTTTCTCCTTTTTTTACTTGGAGATTCATTCCTTTCAGGATCTTTCTCTGTCCGAAAGCCTTGTGCAGATTGATCAGTTCTATTGCATATTCTTCCATGATCTATTGCCTGTAAAAGATCGCTGTGATCACATAACCAAAAAAGATAACCATTAAGAAAGAAGTTACCACTGACTCTCTTGTGGCTCTACCGACTCCGATCGCTCCACCTGAAGTTCGAAGGCCGTGAGAACAAGAAATTGCCGAAATGATTAGACCGAATACGTAACCTTTGAATAAACCTGTGTAAAGATCTTTGAGACCCGGAATCGAAGTGATCCTTTCATTCACATCTTGGAAATACACTATATATTCGATTCCCAATTGGAAATGGCCTACGATTGCTCCACCTAAAATTCCTAATATGCTTGAATACACACAAAGCACCGGAACCATTAAAGAAAAACCTAATACTCTCGGAAATACAAGAAATCTTACAGGATCGATTGACATGACTTCTAAAGCGTCAATTTCTTCCGAAACTTTCATGGTTCCGATTTCAGCGGCAATCGCTGAACCTATGGAAGCAGCTAAGATCAATGCAGTCATAAAAGGAGACATTTCTCGAGTGAGAGTGATTGTAAGAAGAAGTCCGATTTGACCTTCCGCCCCGAAATCTTTTAGTCCAAGTCCTGTGTTTAACGTGAGAAGCATCCCTGTAAAAACAGCAACTACAGAAACTACGAATAAACTTCCAACACCAGCGATAAACATTTGGTCTAAAATTTCTTTCCGTTTTTCAACGGTGAATCTTAGGTTTAGAAAAGTTTCCGCAATCAGAACGATAGTATAACCTGCGGCGTAAAGAGTATCATTCGCTTTTTCTTTAAAGGTATCCAACATTTCGATTAGAGCCTAATCCACCAAAAAATCTGCACAGTGGTCTTATCCTTGTTTTTTTCTAATCCGAATAGACCGTATAAAAATTGATAAGATGTTTTTTCCGGAGTAGAGCTGTACTCCACGAGCAATGGCACATGGATATGCAGTTCTTCTTCGTTCCATCTCTGGGTATAAAGCCTCATTAAAAAAGAGAGCCTTTTTTCTCCATTGGATAATTTTTGATACTCGATAATGGACCAGACCGGATCCCAGATCCTTTCCACAAGTTCAGATTTTATCGGAAATAAAGAAAGAAGATTCCAAGTCAGGTTACCTTCTCTGTCCTCATGCCAACGGAAGAGAGGCCAAAGTTTGTAGTAATTTTCTTCTCTTCCCCATTGAACATAAGTCCTATTCGTTCTCCACCAAAAAGGGATAAAATAGGTTTCGGAAGATTTGAGATGATAACTATCAGTGCTCAAGCGAAAATAAAACGGAGTGAAAAATCTGGTCTCCTTATACGCGAATCTATAATATCCATAAAAAGGAAATAGAATTAACTTTCTGTAATCTTCGTCATCGTTCTGACCATACTGAAAAAGGAAAAATAGGATGTTTAGATCTTTTTCGTGAGTCCTTTTATCATACCCGTATGAAAATAGAGAACCAAAAATAGGGAACCAAAGAAATGCTCTGGCCTTCATATTCCCGAATTCGGAATCCTTGGCAAGATACAGAGGCCAAAACATTTTATAAGTAAAAGGTTCTCTTTTATCTTCGTTGATACTTCCCCACTGTATAAATGGCCAAAGGATAGAATAACGTTCATATTTTCCCTTATGGATCTTATGAGAATAAAAGGGTAGGATCCTAAGATCATTTCTGACTTCGGAACCTCCCCACATGATGAGAGGCCATAAGATCCCATGAGCGTTATAATTTTTATACTTCCAATTGGAATAAAGAGGGAAAAGTGTAAAGTTTAGCTCCGAGTAACTTGCCTTTCCTCGGAGCCTTCCGAACAAGGGAAAAAATCCGAAATAGGACTCTCTGGCAGTTTCTCCTTTTCCCCAGATCAGAAATGGGGAAAGAGTGTCCTCGTCCCAACCAATATCATCATGGTAGGTTTCTGTTCCGCTAATGAAAAATAGAAAACTCCAGACTCTCCAATAGTCCGTCTTTTCAGAATAGTAGATCGGGAATAAAAATGTATCGTATCTATAATTGGATTTAGTTTCTTTATAAGTGGAGAAGAATGGCCTGAAGATCTGTTCTTCTTCTCCCAATCTTTTTTCGGATTGGTATAAAAACCAAAATTGTTTGTATTCGGAAGGATAAGGAGAAACCGGTTTGAAAGGGTATTCCGAAAATAGACTTTCCGTACAAACTAGGAAGAAAAGGATCAGTACTAGATTCTTATTTATCATTCTTCCCAGAAAATCCTAAGCAACAGGGGATTAGATCATTGAAAATTGCAGTTTTATTCGGCGGAACTTCCACAGAACACGAAATTTCCCTGCGCACAGGCACTTTCATAAGTAAAACTTTGTCTTCCATGGGACATTCGGTCAAACCCATTCTCATTTCCAGAGATGGTAGATGGGTCGTCCCTAAAGAGTATCGACCCGAGTTTCCGGAAGGAAATTCCAAAAATCCGGAAGAGTATCTAAAAGAATTCGCAGAACTCCATTCTAGTAACGCAGGGGCATTCTCTTCCTTAGATTGTGATATTGTATTTTTAGGATTACATGGAACCAGCGGAGAAGACGGTTCTGTCCAAGGATTTTTAAAAGTTCTAGGAATTCCGTTTACAGGTTCGGATGTAAAAGCATCTGCGCTTGCAATGGACAAGATCAGAGCGAACCGATTATTCCAACTAGCTGGAATGTCTGTAGCTCCGTTTTGGGAATTGAGAAAGAAAGAATATTTTGAAAATCCGACTTTGGTCGAAGATGCCGGTTTAGAATATCCACTTTTTCTAAAACCTGTAGAAGGCGGTTCTAGTTTTCACACATTCAGGATAGAAGGACCGGAAGATCTTCGCAAAAGATTACCTGAATTTTTCGATGCAGAAGAACATGCTATCTTGCAAAAATTCTTAAAAGGAACAGAAGTTTCCTGTGGAGTTTGGGAAAAGAAAGAAGGTTCTAAAAGAATATTGGAAGCACTTCCTCCTACTGAAATCATTCCAGGCGGAGAATTTTTCGACGTAGAATCAAAATATAAACCTGGACTTTCCCAAGAGATCACTCCGGCTCGTTTGCCTGAAAAGATCATCTCTAAGATCCAAGAACAATCCATTCTCGCTCATAAAACACTTGGATGCGAAGGTTACTCTAGAACGGATTTTATAGTCGTAGGGGATATTCCATTTGTCCTGGAAACAAATACGTTACCCGGAATGACAGAGACTAGCCTCATCCCTCAACAGGCAAAGGCAGCTGGAATTCCGATCCAAACATTATACCAATCTTTGATCGACCAGGCATTGGAAAGAGCAGGGAAGGTCCCTGTAGGTTAAAGATGATTTCGCATGTAGGAACTCCTACATTCTATCTAATTTGAAATAGGGCTAACTTTGCAAAAAAATTCGGACTGAATTTTATCTGTTTTAGGTCCGTGAAGAATGCTCTGTCTTCTACGGTGAAACCTCGAATATCGCAGAACTCTTGGAAATCCAGAACGGATAAAAAGTGCAGGTTGGGTGTATTGAACCAACGATAAGGAAGAAGATCCGTAACTGGAGTTTTTCCTTGGAATAAAATTCTAAAACGAACTTCCCAATATCCGAAATTCGGAAAAACGATGATCACTCGTTTAGCGATCCTTAAACATTCCTTGATAATATCACCTGGATGTCTTGTCTCTTGGATGGTCTGGTTTAAGATTACGTAGTCAAAACGTTTGTCTTCATGATGGCTTAAACCTTCGTCGATATCCCCATGGTGAACATATACACCTTTGCGGATACATTCTACGATAGCATCCTCGTCCTTCTCGATCCCTTGTCCTCTTATCCCTTTTTGTTTTAGAAGATAAAGAAGGTCTCCGTTACCGCAGCCTAGGTCCAAAACTCTAGAACCCGGTGAGATCGTATCCAGAATATAAGCGAAGTCCGGTCTTTCTCTCAAAGTAGTACTACTTAAGATTTTAGAATCTATCATTCATTCACCGGCATATTTAGAAAACCTCGGATCACATCTTCTTGTCTTTGATTGGGAAGAAGAAAACTATCATGACCTTCGTTCGTAGTAAGCTCTACATAAAAGACTCTTTTGTCGGAGGCTTCTAAACTTTTTACAATTTCCCTCGATTGAGAAGGAGGGTAGAGCCAATCAGAACTATAAGAAACCACTAAAAATCTACATTGAGCAGGACTAAGTGCCTTAGTAAGTTCCTGGCCTTTTCCTAAACTAAAATGATCCAGAGCTTTGGTCACATAGATATAGGAATTTGCATCAAAACGATCTACGAAACTTTCTCCCTGATAGATTAGATAACTTCCGACTGCAAAATCGGAATTTAATAGGTTACCTAAAGGGGGTTTCCTACCGAATTTTTCTCTCATTTTATGATCGGAAAGATAAGTGATATGACCCATCATTCTCGCCAAAGCAAGACCTTTTCTAGGAGTTGCAGTGTCTTCATATAATCCATTATTCCAATTCGGATCGGAGAGAATTGCCTGCCTTCCCACTTCATTAAAAGCGATTTGCATTGCGGAATGTTCTGCGGAAGAGGCAAGAATTATACAATTCTCTAAAGCATCCGGATAAGAAATACTCCATTGTAATGCCTGCATTCCGCCCATAGAACCACCGGCTACACAAAGTAATCTCTGGATCCCGAAAGATTCTACTAAAAGTTTTTGAGCAGCTACCATATCCTTGATGGAAACGAAAGGAAAGCTTGAACCATAAGGTTTTCCGCTGACAGGATTGATACTCATAGGTCCGGAAGAACCTTTACATCCTCCGATCACATTAGATGATATTACGAAATATTGATTTGTATCAAATGATTTACCTGGGCCAATATATTCATCCCACCAACCGGGACGTTTATCTGATTCAGAATGAAAACCTGCCGCATGAGCGTCGCCCGAGAGCGCATGGCAGATGAGTATTGCATTGTCTTTATTTGGAGAAAGTGTTCCGTAGGTCTCGAAAGCTACTACGGTAGGGGAAAGAATGGAACCATTGTCCAGGCGTAGATCTCCCAGCACTGCGGTTTTTGGTTCAACTATGCCGACGGATTGATTCGATCCCATGATTTAAGTTCCAAATAACTAAGCCACTTTCCTTTTTCAGACGATCCTAAACAAGCTTAGGAAACTAAAAAGAGAAAGTGGCCGATTATTAGACGATTTTTTGGACGGAGTCGGAAGTCACACCTTTTTCAGTGCTTCGTCCAGGTCCGTAATAATATCGTCTATATGTTCCAGACCAACCGAGAGTCTGATAAACTCTGGAGTCACACCCGCAGCCAATTGTTCTTCCGGACTCAATTGTTGGTGAGTAGTAGAAGCCGGATGGATTGCAAGTGATTTGGCATCTCCTACGTTTGCGAGCAAGGAGAATAATTCCAGTCCGTCTATCAACTTCTTAGCTTCCGGAATTCCACCTTTCACTCCGAATCCTATGATGGCTCCGAACAATCCTCTGGTATGATATTTTTTAGCCAGAGCATAGTTTTTATCAGTTGGAAGACCAGGGTAGTTTACCCAAGAAACCTTAGGATGTTTAGAAAGATATTCCGCAACTTTCAGAGCGTTTTGGGAATGTTGAGTGATTCTCAAAGGAAGAGTTTCAATACCTTGTAGGATATTAAACGCATTAAAAGGAGAAATTGCAGGTCCTAAATCTCTTAACCCTTGGACACGAGCCTTGATGATGAATGCAATATTTACTCCACCAAAAGGTTCAAACTTACCGAAAACATCCCAGAATTTCAGGCCATGATAGCTTGGATCAGGCTCGGTAAAGTTCTTAAATTTTCCGTTCCCCCAATTGAATTTACCCGAATCTACGATGATCCCACCGATGGAAGTTCCATGACCGCCCAAAAACTTGGTGAGTGAGTGAACCACAATGTCTGCACCAAAATCAATCGGACGGATCAGATAAGGAGAAGGTAAGGTATTGTCGATTACCAGTGGGACTCCTGCATCATGAGCAACTTTTGCAACCGCTTCAATATCCAAAGTATCCAACTTAGGATTTCCTAAGGTTTCGGCAAAGATAGCTCTAGTCTTGTCGTTGATCGCTTTTTTGAAATTTTCAGGATTGGACTGGTCCACAAAATGAACTTTGATCCCTAATTTAGGGAAAGTATAGTGAAGAAGGTTATAAGTTCCACCATAAAGGGAAGAAGATGCTACGATCTCCTGTCCAGCTTCTACTATATTCAAAAGTGCTAATGTTTCAGCGGACTGGCCGGAAGCAGTCGCAAGCGCTGCAACTCCACCTTCTAATGCCGCAACTCTTTGCTCTAAAACGTCAGTAGTTGGGTTACCGATCCTGGTATAAATATTACCGAATTCCTGGAGACCGAATAATCTCGCTGCATGATCTGTGTCCTTAAAAACATAGGACGTAGTTTGGTAGATAGGTACTGCCCTGGATGTGGTTGTTGGATCCGGGGCTTGTCCTCCGTGAAGAACGATTGTTTCTGGTTTATAGTTTCTTGCCATCGCTAGGGCTCCTTTTTACTGATCGTAGAAATTTACTCCACAATGTCTATCTAAAATTTAATAAATAGGATAAAATAATCGTTATAACGAACAGAGCGAAAAAAGGAATAAATTGAAAATTCTTTCTGAAATTCATCCCTTAAGAAGTAAAATTCATTAAATTTTGGAAAATATTTTCTAAAATACGAGAAATGTTCCTGTTTTATTGGTTTTTCAACGCAAGGTTCTGATAGAATCGGTAAGTCATTTAGATTCCACGTATGTAATACGATACTAGTGGTACTATTTTTGGATGAATTGAAATACGGTCCCCGGAAACATTCCGGCTGAAATATGAAATTAAACTTTTTGAATTTATTTAGAAGATCTATATTACTTCCGGGAATTATCCTTCTCTCCCTTTATATAATACCAGGGGAGGAACTTGAAGCCCAACTCTGGATGCCTCCAGGAAGACAGTTCATGCAACCTCCTGATCCATTCACATTTGATGCAGGGGTAAACAAGTTTAATAACGACTATTATCTATATCTTGCTCCTACCTTAAATTTGAATTTTGGCGGGGAATTCGGGCTATCAATCACAGCTCCGATGAACTTTCTCGCCTATGACCAAGATCCAAAAGACCCAACCTTAAAGGTAGGAAGTATCCGTAAAATTGACTATGACCAGAAGAGCGATTATCTCAGGCTGATTAATAATATTTGGTACGGGACCTACGGACTATATAAACCTGGGGAGACAACCTTCTCCTTTTATGCAGGAAAACTTTTTGATGGATATATCGGACACGGAACAATCGTAAACCGTTATGTGAACAACCAAAGGATAGACATTTATAATGTGGGTCTTATGGCTGATTTTAATAATGATTATGGTGGTGTGCAGGTATTCACAAACTCAGTCTATACTCATGAGATAGGTGCCGCTCGGGGATATGTTCGTCCGTTTGCGATCGCATTCAAATTATTCGATCTATTTACAGGTAGATCCCAGTTATTCGGGATGTTGCAGCTTGGACAAGGAAACGTAGCGGACGAAGCCGGTCGAAGAAAAGTTTATGAAGAAGCCGGAGTAGATCCGGAAGACAGGGAGAAATACAGGGCTTTAGTAGAAGATCAAAAGACCCACCAGATGAAAGAAGAAATGATTCCGATCGAGAAAAAGCCAGAATCTCGTAAGGAAAAGTTAAAAGAGTTTTTCAATCAGGACAATTTCGCGAATAGATTCTCTATCGGATATACAACGGCTTTCGATACAAAAGCACCGACTCAGCTTTCATTTGATACCACCGGTCGTTTACGTTTGGATTCTAATAATAATCCACTTGTAGAACAGTCTGAAAAATTGGTCATCCAAGGTATGGATGCAGAATACAAATTGATCAGCTCAAAGTATGTGGAGATCACCCCTTACTATGATGTTAATACCATTAAAATATTGAATTCCAAAGGAACTCATACAGGCGCTATGTTCCGTTTTGGTGGAAAAGATATTTACGCTAAGATTAAACCTGAATACAGGAATATGGACGCGAACTATATTCCAATGTATTTTGATAGCTTTTATGAATTGGAAAGATACCAAGCTAATGTGAACTCCCAACTTCCAATGACAAAATTGGAAGCTGCTAAACTGATGGATCCGGATGCTGCAAGACTGAAAGGTTATTTCACATCGGTAGTATTAAGCTTTTATAGAATTTCTTTGGAAGCAAACTATGAGAATTATTCCGGACCGAATAATTCAAGGATCTTCGTAGGTTTATATTTCCCGATCGGTTCATTATTCATGATTTCCGGGTATTATACACGTAAAAACTTTGATCAGAATAAAGATGCATTCAAGGTAGATGATAATTCAGTCGGAGCGATAGAAGCGGCTCTCAATTTGGGATTCATTTCGATCAGAGTGCAGGATATTCGTAGATGGGTTTACGATAGCACCTCTAATAGTTTCGTAGCACAGGACGAGCAAAAGGTTTTATTCTCTAACTCTTTGTCCTTCTAATATGAGGCAAAGAGTTTTTCCCATTGGGAAAGGAAGAAAGATACTGCCTGTTCCGATCTTAAAACGGAAGAAGAAAGTCTGATTCCTGGAATATTTGATTTTCTGAATACTTCCAATTCCGTTTTTGTCCAGCCCGGTTCAGGGCCTAATAAGATAAAATATTCTTTTTCATCCAAAGGAAGAATCTCTTGGATAAATTTTCCTTTTTTATCCAAATAGAAAAATTTTCGGGAAGAAGACACTATTTCGGAAATGGACTGTTTCTTTTCGAAACTTGTTTTTTTACCTGGAGGAACAAATCCAAGTTCTAATTTAGGTAGAAAAACGTTACCACCTTGTTCCATTCCTAAAATCAGTTTTTCTTTTATATTCTCTTCTTTCCAAACGGGGGAGGTGAGATATTCAGTTCTGGAAAGTGTAGCAAGTCTGAATTCCAAGGATTGTACTCCCCAGACACCGGCAAGTTCTAGGATTTTCTCTACTGTAGGAGGTCTTTGGACGGAGACGATTAGATTTATACCGGGACTTCTTCTTTTAGGCTTAATAATCGGAGTGTATGATCCTAAAACTTCTTGAGGAGATATATTTCTAATTTTAAAAATCCCTAAACTTTCATTTAGGAGACCGGCTTTGATCTTATTTCCTTCTTTTTTCTGTAAAACTTTTAGAATATGAATGATCTTATCTTGATTGATAATCTTGAATTCCCCAGAATTTGTTTTCTGAGAGGGATCCAATATTAGATAATTCATAAGTCTAAATTTCTACTTGAGGAGCTTTATCATCTTCTTCATTAGGACTCGGAACAGAAGGTTCTTGTGTCTCTGGAGAATTCCAATTTGGAATAGATTCATTCCAGTTTTGGGAAGAAAAGAAACAGGCCCTTGCGATCCCGATTAGGATCAAAATGAATAGAATATATTTTGCGAGAAGTGGGCCGAATCCTGTACGATTCGGATCATCATTATAATTTTCGAATGATTGGGAACGTTCTCCAGGATTTTGCCAACCATAGGATCTATTCCGACTAAATCTGGATTTGATGGATTCGAATTTATCTTCTAAAAAACGAAAAAATCCCCGTACTGAACGGGGACTCTTAATGCCGGAGTCTCCTCCGGGGAGATCGTATCTTCCGCCTCTAAAACTGGCCGGGTCTTCCGGATCAAAAACGAAAGAATGATAACATCTAGGACACCGAACAGTCAGTCTTCCCAAATCCATGGGAATCCTGAGTTCAGTGCCGCAGGAAGAACAAGGAAGAATATACCGCACTTAGCTTAGTATTTCAGGGATTCCTTGAGCGTGTTTACGTTCTCTTTGTAGTTCTCATTACCCAATTGATCATTATAATCGAAAATTTTGGTAAACAATCTGTCGAATGAATCCAAATGTTTAATGTAGAAAGTCTTTTTGAAAGAGTTACGGATAGGGTGGGTCTTAGTGTTCTCTACGTTAGCAAGAACATATTTACCAACACCTTTTTCACTAGGAGTTTCAGGGCGACCACCTTCAGGATAACCGTTCTTTTGATAGAATAGTTCGATCTTGTCGTTATGTCCTGGTTGATCATTTGGAGCCCTGTCGATGATCTCGGAAACCGATTTATCTTCGATTAGGAAGTTATTCTTATAAACTTTGCTTATAATTTTGCTGATTTTGCGAGGAGGTTCCATTCTAGGATCCGGATCGTTGGTGTTCGGTCCTTCGAAGTAGATTTCCATAAACTTGGAAAGTCCACCTTGAACGATCTTACCTTGTCCTCTTTCCTCATCCTTAATGAAATCGTAAACTTCTACACGGATACAGTTGTTTGCTGCATCTTCTTGTGCGTTGCTATTAGCAGGCACACATTCGTCGTTGTTTGCTTTTCCTTTGAAAAGAACAGTTCTGAATGGAAGAATACGTACTTTCATTTTCATGAGTACGGTATGACGTTTTAGTCTTTCGTTAAGAGCGGAAGCTCTCTGATCCAGACCTTTTTCAGTATCCAAAATGGCAGCACCAGTTTGCTGATCTTCCTTCTTTTGGGCTTGGTTGTCTTGAGCGTTGAGTATGCCTGCGATTGAAAAAATTGCCAGGCAAAATGCGATTTTGCGTTTCATTGTACCCTATTTCCTTGGTCTCTTCTGCGTTTGGGTCTCCCGAAAGTCGAGAATACCCTGTCTCTAGTATCGGTAAAATAGACTCCCGATTAAATCGAAGACTTACATTTTCGCACCGAAAACATTTATTTTCCGGATTTCGAACTGGTTTCTAGATACAGTTCATAGGGGGGAGGAGTCGGTTTCAATCCTTTTTCAATCAGATTGGCCGCCCATCTTCGTTCTACAAAATCGCAGAAATCCCGTAAATCCCGTCCAGAATGCGATCCCAATCGTTGTGAAATTGTTAAACGCTCTGAATCCTGTAAATGTTTAGCATAATTTCCTAATATCGCAGCCCTTTCTTTTTCATTAGGCAGCGGGAAGAATACTGATCTGTCGAATCTGGAAACCAAAGCCTTATCCAGGTCCTGTTTTCTGTTTGTGGCGCCTAAGGTGATTGATTTTTGTCCCCCTTCGAAACCATCCAGTTTTCGTAATAATACGGATAAAATGTTCCGGGTGGCCTCGAATAGGCCGTCGTCCCTGGACCCAGCCAGGGAATCGATTTCATCCAAAAATAAAAGACAAGAAGGGAATAGGGAAGCCACATCGAAGACATAAGCCATGTTCTGGGCGCTTTCCCCATAATATTTACTTAAAATAGATTCCACCGGCACATAGATAAGAGGGATCTCGGTCATGCAGGAAATTACCTTTGCCATGGTGGTTTTTCCTACACCAGGTTCTCCTTCTAAAAGAATTGCCCTAGGTTTTGTCCTGCCTGGAAACTTTCGGGTGAGTTTGGAAAGTTCTTCTAAGGTCTCCGGAGACTTTAGAGGAAGTATAATGGATTCTAATATTTGTCTTTTGACATCTTCGTAACCTGCTATGGTCTCGAATGTCATCCAGTCTCCCTTCTTCTTTGCTTCCATCGGATCGAATACATCGATTCCTAGTCTAAGTAAAAGTTCCTTCGGATTCTGGACAGACTCTTGTTTGGAAAGTCTGAGATATTTGAATAGATCTATCGCGGAAAAAACTTCCTCTCTATGGAAATCTCCCTTTTTAGTGATCTCTACCTTGCTTTGGTTTCTCCCTGAATAAAAACGGAACTTTGCATTGTCTAGAATGTTTTTGGTTTCGAATAAATTCTCGTTCAAGGCTTGGAGGCAAACATATCCAGGCTCAAATGTATGGATCCTTAGGTTTTCAATATGATTTCGAACAATTTGGATGCAGTCCAATAATTGGCTTTTGTCTGCTCCTGGGATCGGGAATTCTATCCTGAGATCTTTTTTGTCGGGTAAAAACGCGGGAAGTTCGGAGTCCTTAACTCCTAGACCTTTTAGCTCCGAATAAAGCAGGTTTTTAGCCTGGGTAAAATCCAGAATATTTCCGGAATTTCGAGGGGGGGCGCTGGTCAAATCTTCAGGTTTCATTCTTTCTTCCCTAGAATTTCTCTTGTATAATCTTTCGGTTCTGTCGAAGAATTTAGAAAGAACCTTTGGAGGCAAGTCCTAATGGGTGAAGGCTCCCTTTCACAAGACGATATAGACGCATTACTAACCGGGTCCAGTCCGGGAGGTGGGGGCGGTGGCTCTGCTGATTTTAATCTGAGCGGAGAATTGGATTCACTATTAGGAGATTCCGGTGGTGGAGCGGGCGCTTCAACTTCTCCGGCATCTGGAGGAGCTCCATCTTTCGCGGATATTGCTGCGGCTTTGGGACCTTCTTCTACCCCGGCTCCACCAAAAGCAAGTGCTCGTTCTAGTTCTGTTTCTTCTAATACCGCAAACTTAAATCTATTATTAGATGTAAATGTGGCTCTTACTGTGGAATTAGGTAGGACCAATATGTACATTAAAGATGTCCTAGGTCTGAACGAAGGCGCAGTTGTAGAATTAGACAATGCAGTTGGCGAAGATCTAGATATTTTAGCAAACGGCAAACTGGTTGGAAAGGGAAAACTGGTTTTATTAGATGATTATTACGGGATTAGAATTACCGAGATAGTAGATCCATCTAGAAGAATGATCTAAGGTGAATATTCGTATCCGGAAGTTTTTTCCGGATACGAACCTTTCGACTTTTAAACCTTTTTGTCCTCGCTTCCGAGCACTGATTTCATTACAGATTTAAAATTAGATAGATTTAATGGAAGAACAAGCTCTGTTCCATCCTGTCCCAATTTTTCTACCTCTTTGATAAATCTCTGAGCAATCCTGAGTTTAACTGCTTCTTTTCCACCTTTTGTTTTAATAGAAGCAGCAAGTAGTTCAATACCTTTTGCAGTTGCAGTTGCAATGGATTCAATTTCAGCAGCTTGTCCTTCTGCTTCATTGATCCTTTTTTGTTTTTCACCCTCAGACTTATTGATCGCTTCTTCTTTAATACCTAAAGATCGGTTGATCCTAGAATCTCTATCTCCTTCTGAAAGGGAGATCTGAGCCTTCTTAGAGATCTGAGCTTTTTTCTCTTTTTCCATTGCTTCGATCACAGATTTAGGAGGGGCAATGTTCACGATCTCATAACGATTTACTCGGACTCCCCAAGGTTCACCCGCTTGGTCTAAAACTTCTAAAATCTTGCTATTGATCACTTCTCTGGTTTCGAAAGTTGTATCCAGATCCATGGTTCCGATGATTGCTCTCATCGTGGTTTGTACAAGTTGGGTCACTGCGAATCTATAATCTTCTATTCCGTAGCTAGCTTTTTGAGGATCGAGTACTCTCAAATAAAGAATACCATCCATCTCCACCTTAACGTTGTCCTTGGTGATACAAGTTTGAGGAGGAACGTCTATGGCTTGCTCTTTTAAAGTATGATAATAGGCATCATAATCAATAAAAGGGATTAGAATATGAAACCCTGCATGAAGGGTCCTGCTGTATTTTCCGAGTCTTTCTACAATGATACATTCCTGAGCGGAAACAATCCTTAAGGAACGATATAGTTTATAGGCAAAGTAGAGTAAAAACCCGAGCCAAAATATCCATAAAAATACTGATACAAACATCTTGAATATTACTCCTTCTCCGAATCAAGTCCTGGGAATTTGTTAGTCACTTTGGAGATTCCCTCAAAGAAACCGACTACGTTTGCCATTTCCGTAGGAAGAACTGTGGTTTTTGCTTTTTCCAGAATAACTCCTAGGCCTGATAGATAATCTTCTGTGATCTGAAGATTGACTGCTTCTGTTCCACCATCGTTTCCGATTGCATCCGAGATTTGTTGGATCCCTTTTGCTTTTGCTTTGGCGATAAATTCTATCTCCTTAGCTTTACCTTCTGCCTCGTTTACCTTTTTGATCTTTTCGCCTTCGGAAAGATTGATCGCTTCCTGTCTTTCGCCCATAGAGCGATTGATACGAGCAGACTTTTCGCCTTCGGAAATTGTAATCTCGGCACGTTTTACACGTTCTGCTTTTACCTGTTCTTCCATTTCATGAAGGATCTCTTTAGGTGGAGAAATATTTTTGATCTCATAACGGGTTACTTTGATTCCCCACGGATCTGTTGCCTCGTCCAATGCGCGCACTACATTTGCATTGATATCATCTCTTTCGGAGAATGTATGATCCAATACAAGTTTCCCTATCTCTGAACGGAGAGTTGTTTGTGCTAATTGGATGGTCGCGTTCCTAAAATTCTCGATCTCGTAGGAAGCCTTATAAGCATCCATGACTCTGATATAAAGGATACCATCTACCAAGATGGAAACGTTATCCTTAGTGATACAAGTTTGAGGAGGAATATCGATAGCGATCTCTTTCAAAAGTTGTTTGTATCTGATCTGGTCAATGATCGGGATGAGAAAATGAAAACCTGCACCGAGCGCCCCGCGGAACACTCCTAGTCTTTCCACTACAAAACAATAGTTTTGGGGAACCACTATACAGGTTTTCATAATGAGATAGATGGTCGCGATAAATATCAGCGTAAAAAATAGAAATGGGTCCATTTTGTCTGTTTCTAACTCCTATTCAAAAATGATTATATTTCAGGAAGCTCGATCGGCTCCACAACGAACGTAAGGTTTTCTCTCTCCAATATTCTAGCTCTTTTTCCGGCCGGAATACGTTTGGATTTGCTGATCGCATCCCATTCAGTGCCTTGGAATACGACCCTGCCACCTTTCCTTTCTACAAGAATGTCCTTGGAAACTAGAACAATACGTCCTGGACCATCTTCCGGATTAAGCGTTGCTGTCTCGGAAGAAGAAGGAAAAAATTTTCTAAGGAAACTTCCTCCTATCCAGATCAGAATTCCCGAAAGTGCGGCCCAAACGATTGCTTGGGGCCAAAATCCTATTTCATAAAAATAGGAAATACTTCCTACAATTGTAGCAGAGAGTCCTAAAAAGAATACGAAGGTTCCAGGGACAAAAAGTTCCGCCACCATAAGAATGATCCCGGAGGCGATCCAGAGATAAGAGAGGTTATGTCCGTCTTGTAAAAAGTCCATGGTTTTTAGGTAGAAGAAAGGGGAAAAATTCTATTTTCAAAAACATTCCCGTCCATATTCTTAGCGGGAGTGATGAGAAAAATTTGGATTCGTCTCGGAATTGGATTACTAGTCTTATTCCTTGCTCTACAGTTAATCCCCGTACAACCTCCGTTGGGAAAGAATGCTAATGAAATCAAAACGGAAGAACGCGTCAAAAAGATTTTTCGAAAGTCTTGTTATGACTGCCATTCGGATCTAGTGGAATGGCCCTGGTATTCTAAGGTTTTTCCGGTTTCTTTATATATCTCTCATCATATTGAAGAAGGCCGGGAAGAATTAAATTTTTCCGAATGGGAAAGCTTAAAACAGGAAAAAAAAGCGGATCTAGCGGAAGAGATATTGGAAGAAGTGGAAGAAGGTCATATGCCTCCTAAGGATTATATTTTCTTACATTCTAACTCTAAACTGGACCAAGAAGAAATAGAGATATTAAGAGACTGGCTCCAAACATTTGCGGAAAATCAATAAGGCATCTAAATCATTTTAATGAACACATCTGAGGACAAGAACTCTAAACTTTGGGGAGGAAGATTTAAAGAAAAAGCTTCTTCCATTATGGAAAGGATAGGAGAATCTATTTCCTTCGACCAAAAATTGTACAAAGAAGATCTAGAAGGAAGTAGGGCTCACGCCAAGATGCTTGCAAAGATGGGCATCTTAAACCCGACAGAATTAAAAGACATACTAGATGGATTAAATCAGGTAGAAGAAGAAATAGAATCCGGAAATTTCAAATTCAGTTCCGAGTTGGAAGATATTCATATGCATGTGGAATCCAGACTCACAGAACTGAAAGGAGAAGTGGGGAAAAAATTACATACAGCCAGATCTAGAAACGACCAAGTCTCACAAGACACAAGGCTTTATGTGAGAAATCGGATCCAAGAAATTTTACTCCGTTTAGATTCTTTGAGAGAAGCCCTTTATGAACAAGCTTCTAAAAATATAGATACGATCATTCCAGGTTACACTCATTTACAAGTTGCGCAGCCGATCCGTGCTTCTCATTTTTTATTGGCCTATTTTTGGATGTTCACTAGAGACTTGGAGTTTTTCGAATTTGCTAAGAAGACTGCAAATATTCTAGTCCTCGGCTCCGGTGCGATGGCCGGAGTGAATTACCAAAACGATAGAGAATTTTTGGCTTCTGAACTAAAAGTAGATTCAATTTCCCCGAATAGTATGGATGCGGTTGCAAGCAGGGATCATCTTTTGCAATTTTTATCTGCAGCGGTCCAAACCATGTTGCATGCCTCTCGCTTTTGCGAAGATATTATCATCTATTCTTCCCAGGAATTCGGTCTTATAAAACTGCCTGATTCGCTTACCACTGGGTCTTCTATCATGCCCCAGAAAAAAAATCCGGATATTGCGGAACTAATCCGTGGAAAATCCGCGAGGGTGGCCGGTAATTTGAATCATCTCATCGGACTTATAAAGGGATTGCCTCTTACTTACAATCGTGATTTACAAGAAGACAAGTTAGCTGTTTTTGATGCTGTGGAGACCGTCTTACTCAGTCTGGAAGGTTTGGAAGCAATGGTTTCCGAAATGCAGTTCAGACCGGAAAGAGGAGAAAGATCCTTGAAAGAAGGATTTGCAACCGCTACCGATTTGGCTGACTTTTTAGTGGGAGAGAAAAAAGTCCCATTTAGAACCGCACATGAACTGGTAGGAAGACTTGTATCCGAATGTGTGGAAAAAAAAGAGAACTTATTCACAATCCCGGAAGAAGTTCGAAAAGGAATTTCTCCCTATTTTATAGGAGAAGAATATTCCAAAGCAGTGAGTCTTGAACTTTCTACAGATAAAAAATCTAGCTATGGTGGGACTTCTAAATCCAGACAGTTAGAACAATTAGAACTCGCGAAACAATCTATCAACTCAATCCAAAGGAAAACGAAATGAATTATCTGAATGTAAAATCGAATTCTAAGCCCGGAATTTTTGGTGCCTTAGTATGGTTTACGGTTTTATTATTTTCTTTTGCCTGTAAGGCAAATCCATATGCGGAACAAAGATATGTTCCGGAAACATATAGCCCGGTCGAAGTGATCGTTAGGAAAGAGGAAAAACCTCGTGCGGCCCTTCCTGAAAAGCCTGCTATCTATGCTTTAATAGAAACTACCCAAGGAAATATGCTTTTTGAGCTATATGATAAGGATGCTTCTAAAACAGTTCAAAACTTTATCGATCTTGCACAAGGTGAGAAAGAATTCACTCTTAGAAATGGACAACCTCAGAAAAGACCATTCTATGATGGATTAACTTTCCATAGAGTGATCGAAGGTTTTATGATCCAAGGTGGATGTCCTTATGGAGACGGATCCGGAACTCCAGGATACAGATTTGCTGACGAGATCAATGCCGCAAGTTTAGGTTTAGACCAAGCTAAGATCGGACAGTCACAATATTATACCGGTTACCTTTACAGATACATTGGTGGAGAACTTGGTATCCGTAGCCAAAGAGAAGCAGACGAAAGAAGAGAAGAGCTAGAAAGTAATTTGGAGAAGGCTAAAAATCTTTCCGTTATGGAAATCCTCTACAGATTAGGATATCGATATAATAACGTAGTCAAAAGTAAGAAGGCGATCAAAGGCGCATTGGCAATGGCAAATGCAGGACCGAATACAAACGGTTCTCAATTTTTCATTAACCAAGTAGATACTCCTCATTTGGACGGATTACATACAGTATTCGGACAGATCATCCAAGGTGCTGATATAGTTGATAAGATCATCGCTTCCGGAAACGGCAAAACTACAATTCGCAAAGTGTCCATCTACGATAAGAGGGCAAAATAATGAGCGCTTCCCTGGACCAAAATCCCATTTTTCTTTCGGTGGCTCGAGAGATACAGGGCTCTGGCTCCACGGGAAGAATATTAGAAAAACTTTCCGGATTACAGGTAGATGACTCCAAAGGTGGAGAAATGTTCCCTGAGATCCGGAACAAAAAAGACACTGCTTGGGATTTCCGATCGGTAGTTTCACTGGTCCGCCTTATCCAACAAAACAGGCAGTCCGTCAGCCATTCCTATGAAGAAGCGATGGCTCGTTACAGTAAGGTAAACAACCTAACTGCAAAACGAAAAGCAAACGAAGAAGAAGTCAGACTCAAACAAACTCTCACGGATTATATTCTAAAAATAGAATCCAATTTCGAAAAGAATGATAGGGCGGATGAATCCATTCTAAAAGAGATTACCCGCTTTTTCGATAGTTTGGAATCTGCGGAAAAACTCTCGGAATCCAATATTTCCAGTTTGAATCTATCTCCTAAATCTGTGGCTCAGATCGGGCCAATTTTGGAAAAATACGAGGAATGTTACCAGGAATACAGTAAGTTGAAACCTGTGCTTGGGAGACTGATCCGGATCGCAGACTATATTATCGAAGACGCAGAAGGCTGAAAGGCTCTCCTTTCCTACATAATTTCCCGTATTTTTTAGTAGGTTTTGTCTCTTTTTGCCGAAATCTAAAATGTAGAGCTGAATAAAGCTCTCTAGGTCCGAAGTGTCGAAACCTGGAAAACCGGATTGAAATTTTAGAATGAAACGAATTCTGATCATACTAATTCTTCTGAATGCATTCAGCTTGGGATCATATCCAAACAGGAATGCAAGGGGAGAAGTTTCCGAAAATTATATCCAAGCCCAAGGCATAGTGGATATCAAACTTCCTAAAATGCAGTTCCGAGAAAAGGAACCGATTTCCGCTGTACTTTCCGTGCGGAACACAGGGAATGAGGTCCTAAGAATTTTCCCTTATGGAAAAGATCTACGTTCCTTCCAAGTAATCGTAAGAGATGAAGACGGAAGAACCGTAACAAGAATAGAAGAAGAAAGAAAACAGGATCCCGTTTTAAGAAGAAGAAATAAAGTTGAGAACTTAGTCGGAGACGAGGTCAAAGAGATCATTCTTCATAAGGATGAGACATTCTCCAAAGAGATCCGGATCGATCATCTGTATGAGTTAGAACCAGGTAAAAAATATTTCGTAACCGCTTACTTCTATCCAAATATCTCGGAATACGGGGACCATTTTGTAAGATCAGAAAGCCATCCTTATTTCAGCGTAGAAGAGCGTAAAAAAGATTGGGTCCTTCCTGGAGTTCCTTACCAAGATCCAGCGACAGACGGACTTGAACCTGAAGAAGTAATCCATCTATTCTTAGGAGCTGAAAAGAAAAAAAATTGGAAGCTCCATTTTAAATGGATCCATTTCCCGGAATACATACAAGCATATGACAGATTTGCCAGAGATTGGCAACAATCAGAAGAAGCCGAAAAAGATTTTGTTCTGGAAGAATTCAGGAATTATCTGGCAGAAAACAGATCAGGTATGTTACAATACTATAAGATCTTGGGAACGGAGAAGGTGAATTCAAATCTTTCCAAAGTAAGAGTTGCTGTGGAAAGAAGAGTGAATAAAGTCCCTGTTCGATATGAATACGAATTTACTTTAAGAAGAATGCCTGAAGAAAACGGAATGTTTTGGAAAGTGGCTAATCTATTAGCGAAGGTAAGAAAATGACGGAAATTTTATCCCAAGACGAGATAGATGCATTATTAAACGCCATTTCCAGTGGAGAGGTAGCGGAGGATGAATATTCTTCCGTAGGGGAACAAAAGAAGGTCAAAATTTACGACTTCAAACGCCCCGACAAATTTTCTAAAGACCAGATCCGTACTCTACAGATGATGCACGAGACATTTGCTCGTTTGGCAACGACGGGACTCTCTGCTCAGCTTCGAGCTCTCGTTCACGTTCACGTAGCGGCTGTGGACCAGTTAACTTACGAAGAATTTATTCGATCCATTCCGAACCCAACCACACTTGCTGTGATTAACATGGACCCACTTAGGGGTTCCGCAATTTTAGAAATAGATCCTTCTATTTCATTTACGATCATTGACCGTCTTTTCGGTGGTAAAGGAGAGACTGCAAAGATTTCTCGAGAACTTTCCGAGATAGAGATGAGCGTAATGGAAGGGATTATCGTTCGTATCTTAGGGAACATGAGAGAAGCGTGGTCAACAGTGATAGACCTTAGGCCTCGTCTGGGTAATATCGAAACAAACCCTCAGTTCGCTCAGGTTGTACCTCCGAATGACATGGTGGTTTTGATCAACTTAGAGACCAAGATCGGGGAGGTAGAAGGTCTTACTAACCTTTGTATTCCATATATCACAATTGAACCTATCATTAATAAACTTTCTGCTCAGTATTGGTATTCCTCTATCCGTAAAGGTGAGTTGGACGAGAACAGGGCAATCATCCAAGAACGTTTGGATCAGGTACAAATTCCTGTAATCGCAGAAGTTGGTTCAGTAGATATTTCTATTTTAGATTTTATGAACTTAACCGTAGGCGATGTTGTTAAATTAGAAAACACCACTACTAGGTCCGATATGCTTGTAAAAGTAGGGGAACGTAAGAAGTTCAAATGTCTTCCAGGACGTGTTGGGAATAGGCTCGCTATCCAGATCGGAGACAGGGTAGAAGATATTCCTGACGAATTACTTGGTTCTACTAGATCAGAACAAGAATACTGAGGGAATTATTTCTAACAAAAACTTTTGATCCAGATCAAGAGTTTTCACAAGACACAAAAAAAGCGGGAAAGATTCCCGCTTTTGTTTTTTATAGAATATAGAAATCGGAAAACGATTACTTTCTCCAGTGAATACATTCACCGGGACATTCATCCATTTCTTTCTGAACTGTTTTCCAATCTTCCTCAGGGATCTGAGCTTGGTTAACATTTTCTCCTCCGATATGAGTCTCGGAAGTATCGTTATCGTCCATTTGAAAGTACTTAGGTAGATTGTCTGCACACTGGTTGCAAGAAGTACAGTTGTCCTTATCTACATAGGCTATTTTGCTCATTCTGTCACTCCTTTGGAACTTTTTTAGTTCTTCGATTTGGCGGTCTAGGGCTACAATTTCTAGACTAGGGCTATGGCGCAATACCTTTTCGTTTCAGATTCCGCCACTGATTGCCAGTCTCAATGGGTTTCTGGCCTTGTATCTATTAGACAATATCCTTCCAGAATAATTCGAAGGGCTGGAGTAAAAATGTGGACGGAAATTTCTTTCATCGATATTCTTCTCAAACCTTAATCCAAGGGAGAATCAGAACTAAATGAAACGGATTGCCATAACCTTCTTTTTGGCCCTCAGTATTGTAATTGTAGATTGTAAGAAAGCCAAAGAAGATCTCCAAGGTGGAGTGATCACATTCACCAAGGGAACAGTAAAAATTTTTGATAAAGCCGGAAAAGAGAAAGCAGTAGCACTTGATACTTTCCTTTTACCGGAAGATAAGATAGAAACCGGGAAAGATTCTTATGCAGACCTTCAATTGACTGAAGGAGTTCTTGTTAGGATCAAAGAAAACACAAGCCTCACTCTAAAGAAAATTTTTGTCGATTCCGCAAATGGGGAAACCTACGCGGACATGGGTTTGATCAAGGGAAAAATTTTCACCAAGGTTGCGGGTAAACTTACGAAAACTTCCAAATTTACAGTTTCTACTCCTACAGTCGTAGCTTCTGTTAGAGGAACTGAGTTCATCGTAGAAGAGTCTGGTAAAGGAACAAGCACAAGAGTATCCGATGGATCTGTTGAAGTTGCTGACGCTGATAACCCTGAAAACCAGGCTATTGCTGACGCAGGTGAAAATGTTAGTTCTAATGGAGATACATTTAAAGAACAACCTTTAACCGAGGATGAAGCCCAAGAATTAAAAGATGATTCCGCTACCATCCAATCCATTACGGAAGAACAAAGAGCTCGTATCCAAGAGATCTTAAAAGATTTCCAAGAGAATAAGGCTCGAATCCTCCAAGGTTTGGAAGAACAAAAGCAAAGAAATAGAGAACTGATCGAAGGTGCAAAAGAAGAAAATCGTAAACTTCTAGAAGAAGCTAAGAGTGCCGGAAAAGAAGAAAAGGAAGCCATCCAAAAGGCAGGTAAAGAAGAGAAAGAAAAAGTAAAATCTTCTATGGATGATGCCAAGAAAGAATTGGAGAACCAGCGTAAGTCTTTAAAAGACCAAGCAGCTCCTAAATAATTAAGGCTTCTATTCTAAAAAACGAAGGGCCGTTTCCATAAGGAAGCGGCTTTTTTTATTCTTCTTCTTTTGAACGAAGTTTGTACCAGAGAATTGTGGTGGTAAAAATTAAGGTGAAACCGTTTGCGAGAATGATCGGAAAATCATTCTTTAAGATCCCATAACAAAGCCAGAAAAATACTCCCACAGAAAGAACAAGATACATGTTCCTGGAAATATCCCTGGTTCTTTTTTCCAGGATCACTTTGATGAGCTGGGGAAGAAATGCCAGAGTAGTCAATGTACAAGCTATAAATCCAAGTAAGGAGATCGGATCTATCATTTGCTTGTGTACTCTCTTGAAACTACAGTTTTGATCCCACCTCTTAGGTTATAATCACCTTTGACCTTGATGTATTTTGGATCCACTGATTGGATCAGATCTTCTAAGATCCGATTCACCACATTCTCATGAAAAATTCCAAGGTTTCGGTAGGCGAGAATATACTCTTTCAGGGATTTTAATTCTATACATTTTGCCTTTGGTATATAGCTGATCTCTATCACTCCGAAATCCGGCAGTCCGGTTTTAGGACAAACCGCAGTGAATTCTGGAATGGTAAAATCGATTGTGTAATCCTTACCTTCGTACACATTGGCGAAAGATTCTATCTCGGGAAGTTTCAGACTGGGGATATGGTCCTGTCTTCCCTCATAAGCGGAAATTCCTATCGACTCTTGTTGATGGCTCATGATTCCCTCTTTAAACCAGAGTTTTCCGGACTTTGTCTCTGGGAATCTTTTTACAACTCACATAAAGGAAACGTTAAGGATACCTTGGAATGAAGCACCAAAATGTAATTGGGATTGTGGATTTTGGAGGGCAGTACGCCCATTTGATCGCGTCCAGAATTCGTCGTTTGGGGGCTTATTCCGAAATTTTAGGTAACGACGAACCTATTGAAACATATTCCAAACTTTCTGGCATTATTCTTTCAGGAGGACCTGAAAGTGTATACGAACCGGATTCTCCTTCTCTACCTGTCGAGGTCTTAAAATTAGGAATCCCAGTTTTAGGGATTTGTTACGGCCACCAACTCATGATGAAACTTTTAGGTGGAGAAGTTAAAAAAGCGGGTATAGCAGAATACGGAAGAGCCGCTTTAGATTTTATTGATACTCCTAAAACACAATTGCTCAAAGGTTTTGCGGGCGGAGAAGTTGTATGGATGAGCCATGGAGACGAGGTGACTCGTTTGCCGGAAGGTTTTACTCGCACAGCTTCCAGCCAAGACTGTGAATATGCGGTGGTTGAAAATCCTACCCAAAAATGGTTTGGGATCCAGCTTCACCCGGAAGTGACTCATACTGAAAAAGGTTCTGTCCTTCTCGAAAACTTTGTAAAAATCTCAGGGGCAGAAGGCACCTGGAACCTAAAACAATTCTTAGATCTAAAAGAAGAAGAATTACATTCAATCGTTCCTGCTGACAAAAAAATCTTCTTACTCGTTTCCGGAGGAGTAGATTCCACTGTTTCGTACCTCCTTCTTTCCCGAGCTTTAGGAAAAGATAGAGTTAAGGGTGTTCTAATTGATACCGGATTTATGAGAAAGGACGAGGTTGCAAGCTTGCAGGAAAAACTCTCTCCACAAGGGATCCAGTTGCATGTTCATGATTCTTCTGAACTTTTTTATTCCGCTCTAAAAGGTAAAAAAGATCCGGAAGAAAAACGTAAGATTGTTGGAAATCTATTCTTACAAGCTCAGGCAGATTGTGCTAAAAGTTTAGGGTTGAATGCAGACGAATGGTTGCTCGGACAAGGGACCATCTATCCGGACACGATAGAAAGTGGTGGAACAAAACATTCTCATACAATCAAAACCCATCATAATAGGGTAGAAGCCATCCAAAAATTAATGGAAGAAGGTAAGGTAGTAGAGCCTATCAAGGATCTTTACAAAGACGAGGTTAGAGAACTCGGGAATTACCTAGGACTTCCTAAGGAATGGACCGGAAGGCATCCTTTCCCAGGGCCCGGACTTGTGGTTCGGATGATCGCACAAGAAAAACCGGTCGAAGAAGCTGTTCAGAAAAAATTAGATGAATTAGTAAGCTCCGATCAGTCTCTAAAAGCAAAACTTCTTCCTGTAGCTTCCGTGGGAGTAAAAGGGGACCAAAGGTCTTACGCGCATTGTGCTGCAATTTCCGGAGACAAAACCTGGGATGAGCTGGATAAAATTTCCACTGCGATCACAAATCAAATCTCTTCAGTCAATCGAGTCGTTCTATTCTTAGGTGGCCTTGAGTCCTTCTCAAAAGCAAATTTCAAATTCCAACCAATCGACTTGGATAAAAAAGATTCTGATATTTTGAGAGAAGCAGACGCGGCAGTGGAAAAGGTTCTTCAAAAAAGAAAGATATACGACCAAATCTGGCAAATGCCTGTGGTACTTCTTCCTTTGGGCTCCGAATCCGGGAAAAGAAGTATCGTTCTTAGACCTGTGGATTCTCAAGAAGCAATGACCGCTAGTTTCTTCCGCTTGGAAAAGGTTGTTTTGGAGGAACTGGTTTCAGAAGTTCTAAAAATTCCTCAAATTGAATATTTGTTTTTTGATCTGACGAACAAACCTCCCGGCACAATTGAGTGGGAATAAATTTCACTCGGGTCCTAGCTTAATCAGAAAGATCAGTTGGATTGAATTTTGGGATCTGGAATTTTTTTTCTCCCCAAATCAGATCCCAATTTTCAGAGTTTTCTCTCCATTCTAACTCAGGATCTAATAGGATTTCGGCAGAGATTCTTCCCCAGATTTCTTTCTGAAAAGGGTGGAGTAGATTTCCAAAAGTATCAAATTTCAAATTTTCAGGCTGGAATAAGATCCCTTTTTCTCCTCCGTAATAGAGTTTATCTCCAATTCTATGTTTAAACAGAACTGGATAATGTTCCGTTTGGACAAAATTCATTTCTTTTCCACAAGGAGAGATATAGGCGCATTCGGGATATTTACCTGTCCGGTTTTTTTCTAGATGAGTGAAAAAGAAGTCTAGAAACTTTTTATCCGTCAGCTCTGAGTCTTCATGGAAAAGTCTAGAATTCGAGTCGATTCGATAGAAATAGATCCTCAAAGTCTTTCCTCCACTTTTCTATTGACACCTTGCCCACACACAAAATCATACCTCATATCGGCGTCGTGGCCAAGTGGTAAGGCATGGCTCTGCAAAAGCTTGATCCCCGGTTCGAATCCGGGCGACGCCTGGCAGAGTCTTCAAAACGCCTGGATGGTGGAATAGGTAGACACCCAGGACTTAAAATCCTGTGAGTTCACGCTCGTGCGGGTTCAAGTCCCGCTCCAGGTACCAACTTACTTCAATCTAAAATCGCAGAGATCTCCTAAGTCTAGGACAGGAAGATCCATCTGCTTCTCCGGATTGAAACCTCCAAATCGGATCTTAAAACTCCTAAAAAATACGATATCAGGAAAGATCGTAATTTTAGAAAGTCCCATGGTCTCTTTCCAAACGAAAGAATTCCAACCAGTTTTTAGATCCAATTCATAGGTCCCTAAATCATATTTTCGATGAGACCAATAGAGTTTGTCCTCATCAAAAGATTCTTCTGAGAAAACTGTGACGCTAGTTTTGGTAGGCGGGTTTTTCCAATCAGGAGAAATATAAATTCCTAAAGAATAATCTTCTTCTCTGAGTTTTGCCGGATTTGGATACCTATGTGTAAGACAACCTTCTAGAGAAAATTCAGAATTTCCTTCGGAAGCAGAAACTGAAATAGTTTCCGAAATTCTTTTTTCTCTTTCTTCCATTTGGTTTCTAAAAGGAAGGATACGTCTTTCTATCTTTTTAGCAAGTGTAGAAGAAGAAGCAAATACCTGCCTTCCATATGCAAGTTCTGGTGGGATCGAAAGTCTCCAAATCCAAAGAGAAGTATTTAAAACTAAGGTAATACCTAAAAAAATAGCGGAGGTTTTAGAAAATTGAGGGGAAGTTTCCTTCTCTCGTCCCCACAAAAGTCCTGCCAAAGCGAAGAAGGGAAGTGCGACCTCATCATCCAAAAGATAACATTGGAAAAATCCAGCCACCCAGATAAATCCGATCCCAACTAAAGGAAAATTCCTTTCTTCTAAACTAGAATCAGAGATCTTCCTGAATAAAAGATAGAAAAATCCAATCCATAGAATTCCGGAAAGCCAGCCTCCTACGATCGCAAATTCTAATATATCATTATGGGCATGTTTATTTGGAGTGATATATAACTCATACCAAAGTTGTTCATTCTTCTCTATGAAAGTTTTAGAAACTTCTGAACTTGTTTCTTTAAATCTTCCTCCTCCTGTTCCTAAAATCGAGTTTTCTGCAAGTAATGGAAGGCTTAGTTTATAGATCCAATATCTCTGGTTTTCGGGAGTTTGGACCTCTGTTAGCTGGGCAAGAGTTCTTTGTAATAGCCAATTCTTTTGGTAAAAGAATCGAACGGCTCCTGCAAGAGTAATCAAAAGAACGATCAGTATCGAAACTCGTCCTATAGTAATCTTTGGAAATTTGCCGGAGAAGTCTTTCCATTTGCTCAGAATAAAAAAAACGGTTACAGCAAGGACTCCAAGCCAAGCTGATTTACTTTGGTTGAGTAAAAATACCCAAAGCGCTAACATAAGAAGAATGCCGAATCCGACTGTGCTCTTTAGGTCCTTCTCCTTTATTTTTTGTAAAACAAGAAGTGTTACACCTGGAATATAAAAAGAGATCAACCCACCATAAGTCAAATGAGTGTTCATTAACCCGATTGGAAGGTAAGTTTCTAAACCGAAAAGTGGTCCAGCAGGATGTTGCCTTCTATCTCCTGGAGCTGGGGTAAACCCGTTTGAGATATATTTTCCGAGTCTATATTCACTGAAAACGGATGCGATCCCGGAAATCAAAACGAAAAGAAAAGAGATCCAAAGATATTTATAGATCAGCTTTCTATTTTTTTCCTCTGAAGAATGTACTGCCGCTATCGGAAATAAGATCGAAAGCCAAAAATCACCCGCCTCGGATTGCCTTGTAAACGTTTTCCAGAAATTGGAATATTCTTCCCAATGATACAGAGATGAAATGAATACGAGTGCGTAGGCTCCTAAAATGAATCCCCAGGGTAGAAGATAAGTTTTGATCTTCTGGAAATTCTCTTTTGGGGAAAAGATAAAACAGAAAATGCTTAGGCCTGCCAGGATTTGAGAGGCAGAAACAGAAAGTGGAAACGCTACAAGAAATAATAATAAGGAATATAGGGAGATCTTTCCGGAGGTCTCTGAGATCTGAGAATAAAGGTTAGGTTTCACCGGTCCCCAGACTTTCCTTTTCCTCTCAGATTTCCAGAAAAAACCGCTGACAAAGAAGGAAAACCTACTATTTTAGGAATTCATTCGCTTCTTTGCGATATTCGAATATATGGCAGAATCCATTAAAACCAAGGAATCTTCTTCTCCCAAAAAAAAGAAATCGAAAGCTAAGGCTCCTCTAAGCAGAAACGAGGTCCGGGAAAGATTTCTAAAAAAACTTTCAGTAGCTATCATCACCTATAATGAAGAAGCGAATATCGGGGATTGTATCAAATCCTGCAGGGATATCGCTGATGAAATTATAGTTTTAGATTCAAATAGCACGGACAAAACTAAAGAGCTCAGTGAATCCTTTCCGGAAGTTCGATTTTCTTCCCAGAATTTTAAGGGGCATGTAGAACAGAAAAATGATGCAATCTCGCTCTGTAAGAATGAATGGATACTTTCTCTGGATGCGGATGAACGTCTGAGTGAGGAACTGAGAGATTCAATCCGTGCATTTTTAGAAAGTCCAGAAGATCCTTCCTTGAATGGACTCAAGGTCTCCAGACTTACATTTCATATGGGAAGGTTTATACGTTTTTCAGGATGGTATCCTCAAACCAAGTATCGTATCATCCGAAAATCCAAGTCCAAATGGACTGGAGAAAATCCTCATGATTATCTAGTGGTAGAGGGAAAGGGCAAAAAGATAAAAGGAGATATCCTACATTATAGTTTTGCCGATCTTGCACAACAAGTAGATACCATTAATAAATTCTCTTCTATTGTTTCCTGGACCCGTTGGAAGAAAAATAAAAACTTCTCCCTGGCTCGAACAATCACTAAACCTTTCGGCAAATTTATAGAAATTTACTTTTTCAAACTTGGATTCTTAGATGGGTTTCCGGGATTTACGATCGCGATCTCATCTGCATATTCCACTTTCCTAAAAGAAGCAAAGGTATATGAATTGGGGAAAAATTTGATCGAACGCCCTTCAAATCTCCGAAAAGATTACGGGAAATAAGATGGCCAAGGGCAAACAAAAATCAAGTTTTTGGAATAAGCTCTTTTTCTGGAGAAAGAAAAAGACTGTCTCTACGGGATCAGAAAAAGAAGTAGTTCGAGATAGTAGAGGTTATACCTGGGAATTAAAAGATCTAAGAGAAAAAGCAGACCGCTTTTTTGTGACCCGAAAAAAACCTTCCGGAGTAATTTTTGAAAATTCTTCTCTCAAACTTACTAAAAATAATCGCAATTTATTTCGTTTAGAAGGTAAAGAAAAATCAGGAAGGGAATATTCTTTGGTAGTATCCACCGGAAATTATCTAACCGAACAAGGTGATAAGATCAGTGGAGTAATTTTTTTAGGAGAGGCTGATTTAAACAGGCTTTTGAGCGGAGATCATAAGAGTCTAAAAAGTATCTTATCTGGGATCAATACTCCAAACTGGGACGAAGAATCTTGGGCCGTTCTACAAGAAGAACCAGACTTAAAACGTTCTGCTGATTCCTGGAAAGAGATCTTAATATGGGATCCGATTTGGAAACAACAGATATTGATTAATCTCAGGCCTAGCACAATTGCAGTGTTATTGGTATTTTTAGGAAAAGAATTTGAAGATGTTTTCCAGGCAAATTCTTCTGAAAGAGTGAAACAGATCGTTTCCAAAGAATTGTATTTTTTAAACGTAAGCGGGAATCGGAATTCTCCGCATTCCGAAAATTTGACACTGTATGAATTTGATTCTGCTAAAAAGGATTTTGAGTCAGTGCTCTCTAAAATTCGGTCTAAAAAGGATAAATGAGAATGAACTTAAGAGAAATCGCATCCAAACAGATCCAGGACTCAATTGAGACCAAAAAAGCGGTCTTGGATACACTTCTTCCTGAAATTGAAGAAGCAGGAAAAATTGCTTCTGAAGTATTAAAAAAAGGAAATACGATCCTTTTTTGTGGAAACGGCGGTTCTTCTTGCGATGCATCTCATATTGCAGCAGAACTTGTGGTTCGGTATAAATCGGGAAATGAAAGAAGAGCACTCCCTGCATTAGCGTTGAATGCTGACTCAGCAGTTCTAACTGCTTGCTCCAATGATTATGGATACGAGTTTGTGTTTTCTCGCCAGGTAGAAGCGTTTGGAAAACCCGGTGATCTACTTGTAGGACTTTCGACTAGTGGGAATTCCAAAAACGTGATCGCTGCCATGGAATCCGCTAAAAAGATCGGAATGAAAACAATCTCCTTTTTAGGCGGAGATGGTGGAAAGATGAAGGGAATGGCAGATCTGGATCTGATCATTCCAAGAAAAGAAACTGCTCGTATCCAAGAATCGCATATTCTGGTCGGTCATATTCTTTGTTCGATTGTAGAATACGAACTCTTTCAGTTAGGATAAAACTTGGAGAGGGATTCTTCAGAAATAATTCTTTGTATCCAAGACCTGAATGTAAAAATCGGGTCTTCTCATATTCTTAAAAACTTCGATTTTCAAATTTCTAAAAAAGAAATACATGCACTCGTGGGAGAATCCGGGAGCGGAAAATCCACTTTTGCAAGCACAGTTCTCGGACTTCTAAATGAAGAAGCTTCCGTAACCTGGAAAAAATTTCATATCTTCTCCCAAGACATACCAAGTGGCGATTTTTCTCTCTGGAAAAATTGGCGAGGAAAAAGGATCAGTTTGATTCCTCAAACAGCAGCAATTGGTCTTCATCCATTTTTAAGTATTGGATCTCAGATCATGGAATATTTTTCTCTCATCCAACCGGAGCTTGCAAATCAAGAAACTGGAATTAGACTCTTAAAGGAATTTGGACTTTCCGATCCGGATGCGGCTTGGAAGGCGAGGCCTCACCAACTTTCCGGAGGGGAAAGGCAACGGATTTTAATACTACTTTCGGTGTATTCCGGAGCAGAACTCATTCTGGCAGATGAGCCCACTTCCGCTTTGGATCCGATCACAGGGAAATCGATTCTGGATCTTTTGAAATCCAGGGTCAAAGACCTCGGAGCCGGGCTTCTATTTATCAGTCATGATCTTAGTTCTGCCAGGGAGTTAGCCGATACTATAACTGTAATGAGAAGCGGAGAGAAACTTGAGACCGTAAAAAAACTTGGGTCTTGGGATCCTCATTTGGAGTATTCCAGAAAACTGTTTACTTTGGATGAAAATCCCGCTTAAATTGCAAAACCTTATGATCCGCTCCTTCTACTTATACTTTCTGATCTTTGCGGCTTTCGTATATCCAACGTTTATCGGGGCGGAAAGTATCCATTTAGAAGAATATGATATTTCCAAATATCCTAAAGTAGAATTGAAGCTGAGGGCGGGAAAAAACGTATCTCTGGACCAGGAGATACTCACAGTTTCGGAACAAAAAGAAAATCGTTCCAGAAGAGTAGGTCCTCTAAAGATTCATAGACCGGAAGGCACAAGGCCAGTCCATATTTATCTCATCACACAGATGACGAATTCATTTGATCATAATGTGCAAGCCACAGAGATCTTAAAGACGATTGTCGAAAGAGCGGATTCAGCCGACAGATTCAGTTTTGTATTTTTTACGGATGATGTATTTTTTTCAAAATATGATCTGAGTAAGTCGGATGCCTTAAAAGAAGCTAAGGTCCCGGGTGGGAAATCCAACAGGAATACTTCCGCAAATTTGGACTATGTTTTCCAAAAGATTTCTTCTCGTTTGAAAGAGACCGATTATATTTTGACCTTATTTTATGACCAAGATCTAATCCCTTCTAATGAAGCACAGAACGGAGAATATACTCCGAATATTCCGATCAATGTTCTTTCTTTTCCTTCTAACGGTGCAAAATTTTTGGCCAAAAGATATGGCGGAACATTCTACTCCTTAAATAGTCCTGATTTTAGAACCCAAGCGTTCGGAGACTTGGATTATTTCAGAAAGGAACCTTGGTCCTTGGTTTATGATTCTCCTTTCCAAGATGAATGGCAATTCCAAGGAAATGGAAATTTAGAAGTGGAACTGGAAACTAAAAATTCCAGGCGACTTAGTTTTTCTTATGACCTTCCATTTAGAACTAGGCTACTCGTTTTCTTATTACATCCTTCAATCTTTCTTCCTAGTTTTACTTTTCTATTAATTCTCACTCTGGTAGCTTTGATCGTAGTTTTGAAAAAAGGCAAAAAACAGAATCCGGAAGGGACTGTAAGCCCGGAAGAGAGACTTCATACCATAGAATTCGAACAAGACGCTTACCGTAAAATGTACGGAAACCAGTACCAGCTCGTTTATTCGGAAGAAGACAGGATCGAAACCGAAAGGGCGGCTCCCGTTGCTCTAAAAGAATTCGAACAAGGTGAATCGTACGAAAAGGCTACACTTGTTTTTAAAGAAGGAAGAAATCCAGGTAAACAATACTCACTTGCAAGAGCAGAGATCAATATCGGAAATTCAGACCTTTGTGATCTGGTTTTATATGAACAATCTGTCAGTAAAAATCATGCAAGGATCAGAAAGGTTCGTAACCGCTATATTCTATACGATCTGGTTTCGGAATCCGGGACCTTCTTAAACGGTAAAAAAATTCTGAGACCAAGGATCTTGTACGATTTTGACGAGATCGGAATCGGTAAGGCTTTACTCGTTTTCCGAGGCAAATGATAGATTCGGGGCCTTCTTCTCGGAACCTTCTTTACGAAAAACACCTGATTTTTAGCATGGAAGAGAGCTTCCGTAAGGAAGTCTAATCTTTACTCTTGAATTACCCCCTGGGGGATCTGCGCACCATGAAAACGATGTTCGAAAAAATCTGGGAAGACCATTTGGTCGGTGAATTGGAAGGAGGGTCTTATCTACTCTATATAGATAGGCATCTGATCCATGAGGTAACTAGTCCCCAGGCTTTTGACGGCATTCGTATGGCGCAAAGAAAGGTCCGCCGTCCGGAAGCTACTTTTGCTACCATGGACCATAACGTTTCCACTCGGATCCGTGACCTGGAATTGGGAGATCCGATCTCTGCAAACCAGATGAAAACTCTTATCAAGAATTGTAATGAGAATGGAATTACTCTTTATGATCTAAACCATCCTGACCAAGGGATCATCCATGTGATCGCTCCTGAGATGGGACTCACACATCCGGGTATGACTATCGTTTGTGGGGATTCTCACACTTCTACTCATGGAGCTTTTGGAGCACTCGCTTTTGGAATTGGAACTTCCGAAGTAGAACATGTGCTTGCTACTCAAACTCTTTTGCAAAGAAGAGCTAAGACCATGGAGATCAGAGTAGATGGTCAACTTTCTCCTCATGTAACCGCTAAGGATATCGTTCTTGCGATCATCGGAAAGATCGGCACAGATGGTGCGACCGGATACGTAATTGAATATAGAGGTTCTGCAATTTCTTCCTTAAGTATGGAAGCTCGTATGACTGTTTGTAATATGTCTATCGAGGCTGGTGCAAGAGCAGGGCTTATCGCACCAGACCAAACCACTTTTGATTATCTGAAAGGAAAAGATTTCGCACCTAAAGGCGCAGAATGGGATCTCGCTGTCCAAAGATGGAAACGTTATGTGACAGACGAGGGAGCAAAATTCGACACTAGTATTGTATTAAAAGCGGAAGAGATTGCTCCTCAAGTTACTTGGGGAACTTCTCCAGGACAAGTAGTTCCTGTAACAGGGATTGTTCCTGATCCAAAAGATGCACCTGATGCTGTAGAAAAGATCAGTATCGAAAACGCACTTAAGTATATGGACCTGAAACCTGGACAAAAGATGGAAGATGTCTTTGTGAACAAGGTATTCATCGGTTCTTGTACAAACTCTAGAATTGAAGACCTGAGAGTGGCAGCCACGACCGTAAAAGGTAAGAAGGTTTCCAGCAAGGTCCAAGCAATTGTTGTTCCTGGTTCGGGAAGAGTGAAACGCCAAGCCGAATCAGAAGGACTAGATAAAATTTTCATAGAAGCGGGCTTTGAGTGGAGACAACCAGGTTGTTCCATGTGCCTCGCTATGAATGACGACGTTTTACAACCAGGAGATAGATGCGCGTCTACCTCCAATCGTAACTTCGAAGGAAGACAAGGAAAAGGCGGAAGAACTCACCTAGTCGGTCCTGCAATGGCTGCCGCTGCTGCTGTCGAAGGACATTTTGTAGATATTCGGAACTGGAAATAAGGATACTGACTCATGAAACCCTTTACTCAACACGAAGGTTTAGCGGTCCTAATTGATCGCCCAAATATAGATACGGATGCAATCATCCCTAAACAGTTTTTAAAGAAGATTGAACGTACCGGTTTCGGGATCCATTTATTCCATGACTGGAGATATCTGGACGATGAAGGCACTAAACCGAATCCTGAATTCAGTCTGAACCAAGACAGATACAAAGGAGCTTCCGTTCTTGTAACCAGAGACAATTTTGGATGTGGTTCTTCCAGAGAGCATGCTCCTTGGGCATTGGAAGATTACGGATTTAGAGCGATTATTGCTCCTTCGTACGCTGATATTTTTTACAATAATTGTTTCAAAAACGGCATGCTTCCAGTTGTTCTAAAGCCGGAAGAAGTGGACGAAATTTTCAAGATCGTAGATAAGACTCCGGGAGCCAAAATTAAGATCGATCTGGACAAACAGAATGTGATCAGTCCTTCCGGAAACGTTTACAATTTTGAAGTGGATTCTTTCCGTAAGTATTGTTTGTTCAATGGTTTGGACGATATCGGTTTAACTCTGCAACACGCTGCAGAGATCTCTACTTACGAAGAGAAAAATCGAAAAGATGTTCCTTGGTTGTACGCTTCTCATAAGTAATTTTCTAAATACAGGACTCTAGAAGACTATGTTCGACGAAATTTCACGCTCCATAGATGAATTCGGCAATAGCCTTCTTGGGGCTTTGAATAATGTCCAAAACGCTTTCGGAAGAGAGCTAAGCGTAGCCAAACCGATCAAGGAGAATGTTCTCCAGATGATCGGCAATACTCCTCTTATCAAACTGAATCAGATTGGTTCTCATATTCCGAATGTGGAAATTTATCTAAAAGCAGAATTCTGTAATCCAACTGGAAGTGTAAAAGATAGAACTGCACTTTCTATGATACTTGCTGCAGAAAGAAGAGGGGAATTAAAACCAGGTGGTTCTATTTTCCAAGCGGGTTATAATACGACTGCAATCTCTTTGGCTTGGATCTCCACTCTTCGCCAATACAAGTTCAAAGTATTTTTAGCTCCTGATACGGATCAGGAAAAGATCAAAGAATTAAAATCCTACGGTGCTAGTGTCGAAGTTGTACAACTTGCAAAAGGTAATTGGGATGATTCCCTTTTAGAAACTGCAAAAGCAGCCAAAGACAAAGAGAAAAACAGCGTGATCTTGAATGAATTCAAGGACATGGCAAATACAAATGCACACTTCTTATTTACCGGACCCGAGATCTGGAGAGATCTTGCTGGGAATGTAGATGCATTCGTTGCAGGTGGAGGTTCTGGTGGAACTCTTTCCGGTGTAGGAAGATATTTAAAAAGCAAAAAACCTTCTCTTAGAGTGATCATGGGAGTAAGTAAAAATTCTCGCTTCATCCGCAAAATGATCCAAGGTGATTCCAGTATCCGACTTCCTGAATCTTTTGATCCGAAAGTGACTGACCAATACATTGGAGTGGATAGAGATGAGGCTCTTCGTTATCAATCTGAACTCTACCAAAAAGAAGGAATTTTTGCGGGACTGACTACTGGAACCACATTGGCTTCCGCAATCCATTATGCGGAAAGTCTTCCTACTCGCGAAGACCAGAAAACTCCTAGCTATAAGATCGTAGTACTTTCTCCTGACCGACTTTAATTGGAATGGAAGGATCTTATTATTCCGCCTTACGTGAATCTTTAAAAAAAGAAAGAAAGGCGGAGCTGGATAAGTATAAGGAAGAAATTTCCTCCTCCGATCTTAACCAAAGGATCCAAGACGGATTCACCGTATTTCCATTAGTATTCGAAGATGCTGAATTAAGTGCTGATGGAAACTGGAAAGTCCTACTTAAACCCACAAAATCCAAAAATATTCCAGAACTATTCCGACCAGGAACACCAGTTCGGATCATAAAAGAATCAGAAGAATATATCTCAGTTTTACTCAAAGCAAACGAAGATTCATACTTAGTTTATATGGAAGAAGTTCCTGACTGGGTAGAAGAAGGGAAACTCGCGCTAGAAATCCTTCCGGACGAGACAAGCTTTAAAGAATGGGACAGAGCCTTAGAGAAAGTAATCTCCGCTAAAAAAGGTTCCAGAGAAAAATATTTTGCGGATCTATTTTCCAATCAATTAGAAGTTTCTAAACCCAATTTTAAACCTCTCACCAATCTTCCGGAGATCCTGAACGATTCTCAGAAAAAGGCAGTATCTGCGATTTTACAAACGGAAGATTTTATTTTAGTACATGGGCCTCCCGGAACCGGTAAGACTAAAACAATCGTAGAAGCGATTCGACTATTAGCTTCCGAGGGTAAACGAATTCTCGCTTCTGCTCCTACTAATTCCGCTTCTGATCTTCTCGTAGAATCTTTGGAAAAACTCAAAGTTCCTGTTTTGAGAATTGGCCATCCTGCTCGGATGCATCCTGATATTATCCAAAATTCCTTGGAGATGAAATTGAATCATTCTCCTGAAGCTAAGCTGATAGAGAGAGACAGAAAAGAAGTCCAAGAATTATTGAAGAAGGCTCGCAAATACAAAAGAAGTTTTGGGAAAGAAGAAGCAGAAGAAAGAAGAAGTCTTTATAAAGAGGCGGACTCTTTGCGAAAAAGTATTAAAGAAAGACAAAAGGTGCTGATCCGATATCTACTCGAATCCCACCCTGTGATCGTTTGTACACATACTGGGGCTTCTTCTTACCAACTTCATAATTTAGAATTTGATTATGCGATTTTAGATGAGGGTAGCCAGGCGATTGAACCTTCTTCCTGGATCCCGATCTTAAAAGCGGAGAAGTTTGTGATCGCAGGAGATCCATTCCAGCTTCCTCCGACTGTGATCTCGGAAGATCCATTGCTTAAGGTTTCTCTAATGGAGAGACTTCTTCCCGTATTCCAAGAGAAAGAAAGGGTATTTCTATTAGATACTCAGTATAGAATGACCGATCCGATCCAGACATTCCCAAATTTGAAATTTTACGATAATCGACTAAAATCAGGATTAGAGGAAAATCTTAGAGAAAAAATCCCTTTTGATTCTGGAGAACCATTCGGTTCCAGTTTGGTATTTTTAGATAGCTCGGGGACGGATACTGCAGAAGAAAATTCGGAAGGAAGTTTAGGAAATCCTTGGGAAGCTGAATTCACCGTAAACATTGTAAAAAGGATTATCGATTCAGGATGGGATCCTAAAAATCTGATCCTTCTTTCTCCATACAGATACCAAAGGTATCTTTTGAAACAAAAATTAGAGGAAATACTTCCGGAACATTCTTCCCAGTTGGAAGTCGAGACGGTGGATTCTTTCCAAGGTAGAGAATCAGATGCAGTGATATTTAGTCTGGTTCGTTCCAATCCGCAAGGTCAGATTGGATTTTTGTCTGAAACAAGAAGATGGAATGTGGGAATGACCAGAGCCAAAAAACTTTTAGTGATGGTTGGCGACGGCTCCACCTTAGGGCAAAATGATTTTTTTAAAGATCTACTTGAGACTGTGGAATTGGCAGGAGAACTTAGGACTGCCTGGGAGTTTTTAGACTAAACTTACCAACTGAATTTTTTCCGGATTGGAATATATAAAACCCCAATCCAAACCAATGTAAATGCCAAATGAGAGATCAGAATATGAGAAGGATCTTGGACAGAGCATACAAACTTCAAACATAGATTAGAACTTGCTAATAAAAGGTTTAAAAATAGAAAACCTGAAAGTCCTGGCCTGGAACTTGCGGTATTTTTTAAAAGAAACCAGGACCCAGCTCCAAATAAGATAGAACTAGATGCTATTATTACAGAACAAAGTCCTACATGAACATGGCCCGGAGCTTCTTCCGTAAAAAACCTAGTTAGTATAAATACGATCCAAATAAATAGAAAAGCTCCTGCCCCCCAGAATGCCCAAGCGGATCTCTCCTCGGGAAAGGCTAGTCTGCAGAATAGATAAGCAGATACAATTCCCCAAATTAGCAATAATGTAGGTTCCGGCCACCAGCCAGGAAATGCGTTCGTTCTGCCTATTAGATTGGAAACGGACCAGCCCAAGATAATTCCGAAAATCACTAAACCCAAACAGGAAAGGAAGAGGGTATAAATGTTTAGGCTTCCTTTTTCCAGGTCGGAACTCAAGGTTTGGATCAGTTGTTTTGTCTTGTCCGATTCTGAATTTGACATTCTTCCTCCTGGTTTAGATTTTCCGCTTTAAAGTAAGAAAGATTGGACATCCTTAAAAAATCCAGTCCAATAGCTTTTCTTTATACGACTCATTGATTCATTCGAGTCAAACTGCATAAGGTTACATGGCGGAAAAGCAAGAAATCTGGCAAATTCTTTCGGAAAGAATGCGCTTAGCCCAAGAAGGAGATTCCAAACAATACGAACTCCTACTTTCCAAATGTAGGGAAATCTTAAACAATCATTTGAGCTCAAAGGTTCGTGACAAGGAAGATAGGGAGGACCTGATCCAGGATATTCTGATAGGAATCCACAAAGCCAGGGCTACGTACCGGAAAGAAAAACCGTTTGCACCCTGGTTTTTCTCCATTGCCAGATATAAGACCATAGACTATATCCGCAGGAAAGGAACCAGGGATAGGCTAGTCTCTACGGAGATGGAAGGATTTGCCCAGGAAGAAAAAACTTCTGTAGAGGATAAGTGGGAGGTCCAACAAGGACTAGAATCCTGGCTAAATGTATTAGAACCTAGACAGAGACGGATTCTTACGATGGCTAAGCTAGAGGGGAAGTCGGTCAGGGAAATTTCGGAAACCACTGGACTTTCAGAATCCAATGTAAAAGTGATCGTCCATCGTTCTCTGGAAAAGTTAAAACGATTTTTTTCCGAGTCTGAGAGAACGATAGAAGGCTCAAAAACGTCCAAGAAATAGAAAATGCCCGGCAAAACAAAGATCACCAGGATATCCTCTCTCCAAGAAATTTCAGCGGAGGATTGGAATCTTCTGGGAGATCCTGAAAATCCTTTTTCCAATCATGAATTTTTACATTCTCTGGAACTTTCTTCCTGTGTAGGTGGAAGGACCAGTTGGCATCCCGAGTATTGGGTGGCCGAGGACGAAGTTGGAATACATTCCTCTCTTCCTTTTTATTATAAATACGATTCTTATGGTGAGTATATTTTCGATCATTCCTGGGCCAATTTTTTCTCTCAAAACGGGCTTTCTTATTATCCTAAGGGGCTTGTTGCGTATCCATTCACTCCTGTGAACGGTAAAAAAATATTAAGAAGAAAGAATGTCTCAGCGGAAGAAGCGTTGGATATCCTACTTCCTCCGTTATTAGAAAATGCAAAAACAGAAGGTCTCTCCAGTATCCATTTTCTGTTTTTAGAGGAAGAAGAAGCGAGAGCATTAGAAAGAAAGGGATTTTCCACTCGGATCACCCACCAATTCCATTGGAAGAATAGAGCTTATACAGATTTCGAAAATTTTTTAGGGGATTTCAGATCCAAAAAAAGGATACAGATCAAAAAGGAAAGAGAGACCATCAAAGAATCGGGCATCCAAATCTTATGTAAAGAAGGCAAAGATATTTCCGAGAAAGATATGGATTCTATCTATTCTTTTTATACGGAGACCTACTCCAGAAAATGGGGATCTCCATATTTGAATCGAAAATTTTTTAAGATCATTTTGGAGAAGTTTTCCCAAAATCTGGTATTATTTTTAGCTCAAAAAGACGGGGACACGATAGGCGGAACATTCAACTTGAAAAAGGGAAAGAAGTTGTATGGAAGATACTGGGGATCTTCTTCACATTATCCGTTTCTACATTTCGAATGTTGTTATTATGCTCCGATTGAATACGCGATCAAGAATGGTTTCGAAATTTTTGAAGCAGGGGCCCAAGGAGAGCAGAAGTTTTTAAGAGGATTTCCTGCCGTTCCAACTTATAGCTCCCATTTTATTTTCCATGACCAGGCTCGAAATGCGATTGAACGTTTTTTAGAAAGCGAAAGAATGCAAATGCAAGAGATGATAAGGGAAACAAATCTATCTTCCCCACTTAAGGACGAGGCCGTGAGGGGAGAATCCGAAGACCAATGAGCGATTTAAAAACAGAAGAGCAGGTTCTCACAAAAGAGAAACTGAAACTTAAAAAACCAGCCAAGTATAGGGTAGTGATCTTGAATGATGATTATACTCCTATGGAGTTTGTGGTTTGGATACTTCGCGTGGTATTTTATCGGACTCAGGTCGAGAGTGAACAAATAATGTTGCAAGCGCATACAACCGGAAAGGCACTTTGTGGAGTCTATTCTCATGACGTTGCCAGAACGAAAGTGAATGAGACTCATATGCTTGCAGAGGAACATGGACATCCTTTGCATTGCCAGATGGAAATTGAAGAGGGGGAAGAATCATGACATTATCCGAAGAACTAGAGAAATCACTGAACCAAGCGAGAACGGAAGCCCTCAAAAGAAGAAACGAATACATCACTCTTGAGCATATTCTTCTTTCCTTAACTTATGATCCTGTTGCAGCGGAAGTCCTTCTTGCTTGTGGTGCCGATCTGGATCAGTTACGCTCCGAATTAAAAGAATACTTAGATACTGAGATGGAATCGGTTCCGGAGTCCTTTGGCGAGATAGAGCCTGAATATACAATTGGTGCTCAAAGAGTTCTGCAATTAGCAGCTTTCCATGTCCAGTCTACGGAAAAGAAAAAATTAGATGGAGGTTATGTATTAGCCTCTCTATTCAGAGAAGATCAATCCCATGCAGTTTTCTTTTTAGGAAGACAGGATATTTCCCGTTTCGATGTGGTTCGTTATATTTCTCATGGAATTAAAAAGTCAGGGGAGAAGGTCGGAGAAGGGAATTCTAGTGACGAGACTTCTAAAAAACAAAGTGGAGATGCACTAGCGGATTTCTGCGTAAATTTGACTGAAAAAGCAAGTCTTGGTAAATTAGATCCTCTGGTAGGAAGAGCAGAAGAGATTGAACGGACGATTCATATTCTTGCAAGACGCCGTAAAAACAATCCTATCTTTGTGGGAGATGCCGGGGTTGGAAAAACCGCTATTGTAGAAGGGCTCGCTCTTCAAATAGTAAATGGAAAAGTCCCAGATGTATTAAAAAATACGAAAGTATATTCTTTGGATATGGGATTACTTTTGGCAGGGACTAAGTTCAGAGGAGAATTCGAGGAGAGACTGAAGAATGTAGTGCAGGCTATTTCTTCCGATCCGGACAATGTACTTTTTGTGGATGAGATCCATACTATTATTGGCGCGGGCGCGGTGTCAGGGGGATCTTTAGATGCTTCTAATCTTCTGAAACCTGCTCTTTCTAATGGAGAGCTTCGTTGTATTGGAACTACAACATATAAAGAATACAAAGCGATCTTTGAGAAAGACCATGCACTTTCTAGAAGATTCCAAAAATTAGAAGTAAATGAGCCAAGTGTAGAAGAGACTATTCAGATCTTAAAGGGTCTTCTTCCAAAATACGAACAATTCCACTCAGTAAAATATTCTGCTGGAGCAGTAGAAGAAGCGGCAAAACTCGCGGAACGTTATATTTTAGATCGTAAACTTCCAGACAAAGCAATTGATCTGATAGATGAGGCAGGAGCAAAAGTAAAACTTAGAGAAAGTTCCAAATCAAAGATCGTGAGTGTAAAAGAAATTGAAGAATTAGTATCTAAAATTTCTAAAATTCCTCCAAGAACCGTTAAAGCGGATGATAGGGAAAAGCTTAAGAACTTGGACGAAGAATTAAAAGGCAAAATTTACGGCCAAGACAAAGCCGTAATTGAGCTAGTCCAAGCAATCCGACTCTCTAGAAGTGGACTCTCTGAACCCGGAAAACCTGTTGGATCTTTCCTATTCGCAGGGCCTACCGGTGTTGGAAAAACGGAATTATCTAAACAACTCGCCGCAATACTAGGTGTGGAATTCATCCGATTCGATATGAGTGAATACATGGAAAAACATACTGTTTCTCGCTTAATCGGTTCTCCTCCAGGTTATGTAGGTTTTGAACAAGGAGGGCAGTTGACGGATGCGATAGTTCGCACACCTCATTGTGTTCTTCTATTAGATGAGATCGAAAAGGCGCATGAGGATATTTATAATATTCTTCTCCAGATTATGGACCATGCTACTCTCACGGATAATAATGGCAGAAAGGCTGATTTCAAACAGGTCATTCTGATCATGACCACTAATACCGGTGCCAGAGAGAGGGCTTCCAATCCATTAGGATTTGATAATACTGCTTTGACCGATAGAGGCCTGAAAGCTATCGAAAAGCAGTTCTCTCCTGAGTTCCGAAATAGGTTAACTGCAGTGATCGAGTTTGCATCATTGGATGAAGGGACTGTTTCCAAGGTGGTCCGTAAACAGCTGGAGCTTCTTGAAGTGAGACTGAAGGAGAAAAATATCCAGCTCCATTATGGAGACGATGTTCTGATCTGGATCGCTAAAAAATCCTATGATCCACTTTTCGGGGCAAGGCCTGTCCAAAGGTGGATAGATTCCAATATTTCCAAAAAACTATCCGAAGAGATCTTATTCGGAGAATTAAAAAACGGCGGAGATGTGAATTTGGAAATACAAAACGAGGAACTTAAATTAGTCTTCCGTTCTAGAGAAAAATAATGTCTTTTAGAACGGTTAGACCTAGTCCCAAAAGTTTCTTCCTATATTCTATTTTGATTCTTCTTGTTTTCGGATCCTGCAAGAAGAACATACTATTCATCGAAGGTAGAGAAGTTTCTACCCAGAACTTGGTAGCTCCTAAATTCGGAATAGACCCAAATACTTTATTTGCGGAATCCAAAAAGATCATGATCTCTACGGATTCTATAGATGCCTCTAAGGTAGGTCTGGAAATTTATAAAAAAGGGGGAAACACGATTGATGTTGCAGTCGCTTCTTCCTTTGCAGTTTCCGTTACTCGACCTTCTTCAACGGGTATTGGTGGTGGAGGGTTTCTGGTCTATCATCATGCTAAGTCCGGAAAGTCATACGCTTTCGATTTCAGAGAAAGAGCACCTTTATTAGCAAGTCGTAATATGTATAAGGGACGCCCCAAGGAAGAATCCTTGCTCGGATACAAATCGGTAGGAGTTCCTGGAATGGTGGCGGGTCTTGTACAGATCCATAAAAAATTCGGAAAACTTCCTTTAAAGGAGGTTCTGGCTCCAGCGATTCGATTGGCGGATGAGGGATTTATAGTTTATCCGGATCTTTCGGAGGCAATCCAGGAATCAGAACAGGACATGAGTCCTGGAATGAAAAAGATTTTTGTGCCAGGAGGAAAAATCCCTGAGTCAGGTGAGGTATTTGTCCAAAAAGATCTGGCAAAAACTCTTAAGATCATCTCCGAAACAGGAGACAAGGATTTTTATACTGGAGCAATTGCAAAAGCTCTGGCGGAGGAAGTTTCCGCAAACGGTGGAGCAATTCATTCGAGCGATCTAAAAAACTATAAGGTAAGAGAAGAAAAACCTTTAGAGATCAATTACAGAAATTATAATATTCGAACTATGTTTCCTCCTTCTTCCGGAGTTCATCTTTTTACGATGTTAAAGATGTTAGAAACAAAAGAACTGCATTCTATGTTCGATTTTTCTCAAAGTGATTATTATCATTTTTTGGCAGAAGTCATGAGAAGAGGATATTCTGATCGTGCGGTTCTAGGCGGAGATCCTGGATTTACCAAAATTCCAGTGGAAACTTTGATCTCTTCCGACTATGCAAAAGAGAAAATTTCCGACTTTAATCCTGGGAAAGCGACTCCGAGTTCCACTTACTTAAGCAGATTGAACCTAAAAGCTGAATCTCCTCAGACCACTCATATTTCGGTTGTGGATGCGGAAGGAAATGCGGTTTCTACCACACATTCTATCAATTATAGATTTGGTGCTGCAGTCGTGTTGGACGGATATGGTTTCGTTCTGAATGATACTATGGATGATTTCAGTCGTTCTCCAGGAGAGCCGAATGTATACGGGCTTATCGGTGCTGAGGCAAATTCCATTCAGCCTGGAAAAACACCTCTCAGCTCCATGTCTCCTACTATCGTTCTAAAAAATGGAGAAACATTTTTGGTCACAGGCGCACCGGGTGGCTCTTATATAGTGAATGCAGTTTTACAATCCATATTGTTTACCTTGGACTTAAATCTCACTCTATACGAATCTGTAGCGAGGGGAAGGATACATCATCAATTCTTTCCTGATGCACTTTCTATTGAAGGTCCCGCGACTGATACAGCGACTTTCAATCAATTAAAGGCGAAAAAACACGAAGTAAGACTAGGTAATAATATGGCAAAACTATTCTGTGTTAAAAGAGAGAATGGTACATTGTATGGCGCGGCAGACCCAAGGGGAGATGGAATCCCTCTGGGGGAATAATATTAAAATAGAATTAGGAATATAAAATGAATCGATCCGCCAAATCTCCGGTATTTCCAAATCTGCGTCATGCTGTAAAAGCAAAACATGGTTTGGAAAAGGAAAGTATGCGTATATTTTTCGACGGAAAAATTGCTACTACTCCTCATCCGGAATCCTTAGGTTCCAGTCTTACAAACCATTTCATTAAGACTGATTTTTCGGAACCTCAACTTGAATTCGCAACGAACCCTCGTCCTCGTATTGAAGCGATAGTAAGAGAATTGCAAGATTTGCATATATTTACTTCCAGACATTTAAAAGAAGAATGGATTTGGCCTTTTAGTATGCCTCCTATTCTTCCTAAAGAAGATAAGGATATTCCTTTGGGACAGTATGGTCATTCGTTTTCGGGCGAATGGAAAACAGTCTATCGAAACGGTTTAGGTCTTCGTTACGGAAGAAGGATGCAGACAATTTCCGGAGTTCATTATAATTTCTCTTTTTCCAATCTGTTCTTAAAACAAATTTTAGGGAAAGAGATACATTCATTCACTAAAGAGGAAATTTCAGAGTTATATCTTTCAGTTACTCGCAATTTTATGAGAAGAGTTCCTGAAATTCTTTATTTAACGGGTGCGACTCCGGTTTTTGATGAAACATTCTTACCTGTGCCTAGTGATTTTCCTTTCGTAAAACATAAAAACCATACTTATTACGCTCCTTACGCTACTTCTTTAAGAATGAGCGAGATAGGATATACTAGCAAGGTTCAGGATGAGCTTCCGATCAATTATAATTCTTTAAAGGAATATATAGATGGAATGTGTTATGCTGTCAGCACTCCTTATACCAAATACCAATCTTATGGTGGAATTCCAAACCAGTTAAATGATCATTATCTTCAGATAGAAAACGAATTTTATTCTCCTATTAGGCCTAAACAAATACCTAAAAATGATGAAAGACCATTGGATGCGCTCCAAAGTCGAGGGATCCAATACATTGAGATCCGTTGTTTAGACCTTCAACCTGAATCTCCAACCGGAATTCATAAGCCAAGCCTTGGTTATATTCAAATGGTTCTTATAGATGGTTTATTAAAAGAAAGTAAATCTATTGATCAAAAAGAAAAACTTAGGATCAGGGAAAATACAAAGCGGATTATCTGGGAAGGAAGAAGACCAAGTTTAAAAGTTTTGGGAGAAGATGGAGAAGAGCAGGATTTTCTAACTAGAGGAAAAGAATTCACCCAGAACCTTTTACCTATTGCGGAGGAATTGGATCGTCACACTGGAAAAAGATTCTACCAAGAAATTTTGAATATCATGAATAAACGTTGGGAAGACGCTTCGTGTACTCCTTCCGGAAAACTAATGGACCGGATCATTAACGAGGGCTGGGAGTTTAGGGATCTGGGAATCCATTTAGCTAAAGAAAATTATAGGAATCAATCCCAGATGGAGCTTACACCTGGTAAATTCGCTATGTTTGCCAAAGAAGTGCAAAAGTCTCTGGCAGAAAGAGTCAAAATAGAAGAATCCGAAAAAGTAAAAAAGAACCCGACTGCAAGGATCTGCAACCATTGAAATATAAACTGGAAGCTGGGCAAAAATTAGATCCGAATGAATTTATCTTAAAAGGATTCGAAGATCTAGAAATTTCCACTCAAATAGTGATCCGAGATGCGCTCAATCGAGGGTTGGAAGTAGAAGTTTTAGACCGTCCAAGCCATTTTATTAGACTTTCAGGTAAAGGGATCATAAGACTCGTAAAAGAGGCCTCCAAAACGGAACTGGACTCTTATATGACCTTCTTAGTAATGGAAAACAAAACCATCACTAAGCGTATTTTAGAAGAATCGAATATATTAGTTCCGAGAGGAACGGCAGTTTCGGATCTCAACTCCGGCTTAGATTTCTTAAATAAAAACTCTGATAGGAAGATGGTAGTAAAACCTGTTACTACTAATTTCGGGATCGGGATCAGCATTCTTCCTCCTTCTTCTTCAAATGAAGAAAAGAAGAAGGCATTAGAAATTGCACTTGGATTTTCTGAAACTGCAATTGTTGAGGAATTTGCGGAAGGAAACGAATATAGGTTTTTAGTGATCGGTGATGAATGTGTAGCAGTATGCAATCGTATTCCCGCGAACGTGACAGGTGACGGCAAAAAGACCATTCGTGAACTGATCGAAGAAAAAAATTCAGATCCAAGAAGAGGAGTAGGGCATGTGACTCCTTTGGAAAAGATCAGATTAGATGATACAGAGCTAAACGTTCTTAAAGAATCTGGCAAAACTCCAGAATCTATTCCCGGTTCCGGTGAAAAGGTTTTTGTTCGCAAAAATTCGAATATCAGTACTGGTGGCGACTCAGTAGATGTAACGGATATTGCACATTCTTCTTATAAAAAACTGGCTGTACAAGCCGCAAAAGCGGTTGATGCAAAGATCTGTGGTGTGGATATTATAGTAAAAGAATTGGAGTCCGCAGGAGAATACAGGATCTTAGAATTAAACTTTAATCCTGTATTATATATTCATAATTATCCTTATTCAGGGAAGAATAGGAAGGTAGGAGAGAGGATTTTAGACGTATTAGGTTACAGTTCCTAATTTTTGAATTTTACTTTTTACATAGTCCACGATATCTCTGGACTCATACATTTTGATATCACCATCTACCAGAAAAGGAACCTGGGAGAGTCCTCCTAAACGTAGGACCTCCTCTCTGCCAGGGGTTCCTCGACTGGCTTCAACCAATTCGTAGTCCTTACCTTCTTTCAGACCCATTTCGGAAAAATGACCGCGAACAAAGGCGCAATATGGACAGGTATCGTATTGGAAGAGTTTCATCATATTAAACGCCGATCTTTTTTTGAAGTTCTCCGCTTCTTGCCATTTCTACAACGATATCGTGACCGCCGACAAATTCCCCGTCGATATATAACTGAGGAATGGTTGGCCAGTTCGCGAATTCTTTAATCCCTTCTCTGACAGACATGTCGGAAAGAACGTTGAATGAATTGTAGTCTGCACCTAAACTTCTTAGAACATTGGTTACTCCTGCGGAAAAACCGCACATTGGAGCGTCAGGAGTTCCCTTCATAAACAGAAATATTTTTTTAGAAGCGATCAATCCTTCTATCTTATCTTGTAATTCTTTATCCATGATACTTGTTCCTATCTGATAATTATGATACTTTGGTTTCCAGTCCTAATGCATGGACTTCTGCCTTTAGTTCGTCCTTTAATGTGGCGTACACCATTCTGTGTTGTTCCACGATGGACTTTCCGGCAAATCCGGAAAATTTTACAATCGCTTTGATATGTACTCCGTCATTGTACGGATCTTGGATCTCTACTTCCGAGCCTGGAAGTCCCGTTTGGATTTTTTCCTGAATTTCTTGGACAGTCATCTGTTATATCTTAGACTCTTATAGTATCAGCACTTTTTAGAATCTCTTCCCGGACAATCTTTTTTCTAAGGGGTGGAGGTCTTTAATTCCAGCGCATGGACACCCCATTCTTTTAGGAATGGATCCATAATCTGGTAAACGGAACGATGTTGTTCTAAAAGTGATTTTCCTTGGAATTCTGGGCTCGTGATAAAGATCCGAATATGGGTCCCTCTTTTTTTTCGGGTAGGGTTCCCAGAATGTCCTGCATGTTGTTCTGAAAAATCTTCGATCTTTAATTCGGAAGGAGATAGTCCATTTCTTAAAAGCCTTTCCATTTCTATAAACATATCTTGCATTTTAGGTCCTTGTTCCATAACCACGGCTGAGCAAAAATACGGAGAGGGAATAAAGGAAAATTGTCCCTACCACTAAAAGTCCGATCGCCTCTGCTGGATCAATATCGCTGACTCCTAAAAATCCATAACGGAAAGCGTTCACCATATATAAAATAGGATTAAACTTAGAGACGATTTGCCATGCATCCGGAAGCATTTTGATAGAATAGAATATTCCACCCAAATAGGTAAGAGGTGTCAGTATGAATGTTGGAATGATGGTTACATCATCGAATTTTTTAGCGTAAAGCGCATTCAAAAATCCTCCCATAGAGAACATCAAAGCGGAAAGTGCCACTGTGATGATTACGATCCCTACATCATATAATTTTATTTCAGTGAAAAATAGGGACACAAGTGTTACTATAAAACCGACTAAAACTCCTCGGACGACTCCTCCGATGGAATATCCAAGAACGATCAAATAAGCTGGGGTAGGGGAAACTAATAGTTCTTCTATATTCTTTCCGAATTTTGCTCCAAAAAAGGAAGATACCACATTATTATAAGCGTTCAGTATCACTGACATCATCACGAGTCCAGGAACTATAAATTGGATATAGGTATGACCACCTACGTCCCCAATTTGAGAACCTACTAATTTTCCAAAGATAAGGAAATATAATGAAATTGTAATGCCTGGAGGGATCAATGTTTGGATCCAAATTCTTAGGATACGAACAGTTTCTTTTCGAACGATTGTGGAGAACGCGTTTAATTTTTCTTGGAAGTTCATAATTTTTTCTCCACTAATTTCAAAAATAATTCCTCCAATCGATTGGACTTGTTTCTCATACTTGATATTTGGATTCCGCTTTTATCTAATAGTCGGAATAACTCGTTTAACGAATTATTCTTACCTATATCCACTTCTAATGTTAGGTCATCCAATTTATTTAAATGGAAGCCATTTAGATCGATAGTAGAAGATACAGGTTGTTTTAGATCCAGTATAAATGTCTGGCTGTCTAGTTTGACCAAAAGTTCCTTCATAGAAGTGTTCTCTACGATCTTTCCTTGGTCTATGATTGCTATCTTCTTACAGAGATTTTCGGCTTCTTCCAAGTAGTGAGTGGTGAGAATGATCGTGATCCCTGATTCGTTCAGTTTAACTAAGAAGTCCCAAAGAGATCTTCTAAACTCTATATCCACTCCCGCGGTTGGCTCATCCAAGATCAGAACTTTTGGATTATGAACTAAGGCTCTAGCGATCATCAGCCTTCTTTTCATTCCACCGGAAAGTCTGCCTGCGCCTTCCTTTCTCTTTTCGTAGAGACCTAATTGGCTTAAATAATTATGAGTTCTTTCTACAGCCACTTTTCTAGAAAGACCGTAATAACCGCCCTGGTTGGCGACTATCTGTTCTACTCTTTCGAAAATATTAAAATTGAATTCTTGCGGAACCACACCAATATAAGATTTTGCTAATGTAAGTTCTTTGTCTATGTCGGCCCCGTAAATTTTCACTTCTCCAGAAGTTTTATTTATTAGGGAACTTAAGATACCGATCGTAGTGGACTTTCCCGCACCGTTTGGACCTAAAAGGGCAAAAAAGTCCCCTTCGTCCACAGTCAGATCAATCCCTTTTAAGGCCTGCACCCCCCCGGCATAGGTCTTCACCAAATTTTTTATCTCTAAGGCTTTGTTCATTCCTGAAAAATCGCTCCAATTCTATGATTTTGAACAAGCCCTGTTTCGACAATCTTTTGGCTTTAGGAAGAGCTTAAGATTTCTCTTGCTTTCCTGGCTGCATTTCTTGCGATTTCAGGCAAAGCGGGATGAACATAAATCATCTTTAGCAAGTCATCTAGAGTCCCACCCATGGTCATCAGGAGTATAAAAAGATGAATGAGATTAGAGGCCTCATCGCCTATGATATGGGCTCCCAGGACTTTCCTGGTTTTTGGGCTTACTAATATTTTGACGAATTGGTCTTCGGATAGTCTAGCCATTCCTGTGGCACTTCCTGAATAAGGATGTATTACTGAGAGATATTCGGTCCCTTCTTCCTTCAATTGTTGCTCTGTTTTGCCCACAGCTGCTACTTGAGGATGGGTAAATACTGAATGGGGAACAGGTGGATATTCGACCGGAGTTCTATGTTTGTCCACATATAAGGAGTTATATAGGAACTCTCCCTCAAAGTTTACTGAATGTCGGAAGAAATATTTTCCAATAATATCTCCCAAGGCATAAACACCGTCAGCAGTAGTTTCGAAATACTCGTTTGTCTTTATATAACCTTTTTCATCCGTTTGGATATTAGTGTGTTGGAGGTCCAACCAATCCGTATTCGGTTTGATCCCTGTGGCGACAAGTAACGCATCCCCTTCTAATGTATAAGTTTCCGAAGAATTTTTACACTCAAGGCGGAAGATTCCATCTTTATAATCTACCTTTGTCACTTCTGTTCCTAAACGAACATCCTCCCTTTTCGAAAATGCTTTTTCGAAACCGTCTATAATATCCTTATCTTCATGAGAAAGCATTCTGTTTCGAACGATAAAAGTGGTTTTAGAACCGAATGCGGAATATGCAAATCCAAGTTCCAGACCAATATATCCTCCACCTATGACCAAAAGTTTTTTAGGAAGTTCGGTCCTTCTAAGTGCTTCTCTGCTGGTCATATATGGAGTTCCTGCAAGCCCGGGAATATTTGGGATAGAAGGCCTACATCCAGCAGCGATAAAAATACGATCAGCAGTGAGTAGTTCACCGTTTACTTTTACTACCTTGTTCTCTACGAATCTACCTTCGTAAGGATAAAAGTCTATATTCGGGTTTTTTTCGTAAGCAGGGATAATACTGTCGGAGTCCGCATCTACTGTTGCAGAAACTCTTTCCACCAAAGTTTTAAAATCGACCGAGAAAGGGCCTGGGATTCCCAATTGAAATTTGGAGGCATCCTTTGCTTGTGCTAAAATTTCCGCGGGATGGATGAGCATCTTAGAAGGAATACAACCCCTATTTAAACAGGTTCCCCCCAAACGATCTTTTTCTAAAATTGCTACCTTATAGCCAAGTTTTGAAGGAGGAGTGACTAGCTTTGTTCCTCCTCCAGAGCCTATTACTAAAATATCATACTTTTTCATGCGGTTAATTCAATGGAGAATGGGATACTTCTAAACGAAAAGAATTCTTTTGGAGAGAGCCTCAGATAAATCTCAAAAATTTACCATAGTATTCTCTCTTATTCACAAAATATTAGATATTGTTTGTACTGATTTCGGGAAAATAAAAAGGAGAAGGAATGGGGCTCTTCTACCATTTATCCCGGAGAGATCTTAAAGCAATAAATAGAGTTTGAGGATCCGACGACATGGATTGGTCCTGCATTTTTTCCCTAATACCGGACACCAAATTTTCTTTCGGATCAAAAACAAGAAAGAATGGGTTGAATGTCCTTTCTTCCGAGAAGTTTGTAGTCCAAAATTCTCGGTCTTCTTTCATACCTTCCACTTTGGATAAGGCTTTGATTGCTGCCTCATTTTTAGGATCAATAGAAAGGCTGAATTTCAGATTGTTTTTGAGATAATCATGCCCAGGGTATAGTCTAACGTTTCCCGGAAGATTTTGAAATTCTTTGAGAACGGTTTCATATAGAGTTTTAGGATCCCCACCTCTGGTGCAATTTCCCACACCTGAATTAAAGATAGTATCTCCGGTGAACACTGCATAGGTAGATCCATTTTCAATCTGCAAAAGGCAAACATGAGCGAATGTATGACCAGGTGTATAAATTATTTTCAGATAAGAATTTCCGTCAGGACTCTCTAAAATTTTTTCTCCTTCTGTCAGGGAATGAGAAGCATGAGGGATTTTTCCAAGCCCAGCAGGATGGGTTAAAACCTTAGCTTTATATTTGGAAACAAGACCATCATTCCCGCAGGTATGATCATTATGCTCATGTGTGTTTAAAATATAGTCAAGGCCCCAGGACTTATTCTCCAAAACCTGAGAAATTTGGTCCGGATCATACGGATCTATAGAAAGTGTTTTTTTAGAATTTGGTTCTCGGACCAGGTAAGTAAAATTTCTGAGAGGACTATCCGTATAGATCCTAAGAACTTCTAACATAGGCTTTTGAAAAGGGAAACTAGGTTTGTTATTGGATAATATCCAGATGTTTATCTAGATTTGCGATCCTTAAAATAGTCATTACGTCTCTGCTTAGGTTTCTAAGCTTCAGATGACCATGTCTTTCTGTGACGTACTTTTGTGTATTGAAGATGGCACCGATCCCGGAAGAGTCTAGGTATACATCCCCCTCAAAGTCCAGGATGATATCCTTATGGCCTTCGTCGAACTGGCGAATGATGAGTTCCTTTAACGCAAATGCGTTTTTCAGGCTTACATTGCCCTGGATCTTAACTACACAAGATCCTTGTTCTAGGGATACGTCTGTTTGAAAACCTTCCAATGAGTGGCTCCGATCTCTATTTCTCTGACTATCCTCGGGTTAAGAAAACAACGGATCTCCGAAAGAATTCTCGGAATTAATTTCTAAACCGGGAGGGAACCCGATCCAATAGACTAATTTGTGGCAAAGAGGAGGTAAACTCTTTTTTAGAACAAAAACTGATCTAAATCTATTTCAAATAAAATAAGAAATCGCTCGCAAAAACTACTGATTCAGTAAAACTGAGTGCTCGATTTTCTACCGAAACTACAGGTTTCGGACGATATTTAAAACTGTATGCGGATCAAATTCTGGGGAGTGCGGGGCTCCATTTCTTCCCCCGTTCAGGGAGACCTGATTCGATCTAAAATTCTTAGGATACTAAGCTTGGCATCTCCGTCCGACCTCCAAAGTCCGGAGGCAATCGAGGATTTTTTAGACTCCTTGGCTCTTTCCAATTGGAGCACCTATGGCGGAAATACTACCTGCATAGAGATCCGAGATAAAGACGATAAACTTGTTATCATAGACGGAGGTACCGGTTTAAGAGAACTGGGAAACTCCATCTTGCACGAAGGTTACGCTTCCGGAAAAGGGAAGGCGGTTTGGATCTTCACTCATACTCATTGGGACCATATCCAAGGAATCCCATTTTTCGTTCCTTTGTATACTCCGGGCAATAAATTCGAATTCGTAAGTTCTGTAGAAAATTTAGAAGAAAGATTGAGATACCAACACACCTTCACTCATTTCCCGGTTCCTTTCGACGGTTTCCAAGCGGAGAAAATTTTCCGCCATGTTCCGGAAGGTAGGGCATTCAGAGTAACAGATTCTATAACTTCCATTTCTAAAGCAGTCCGCCATCCAGGCGGAAGTTTTTCCTATAGGTTTGAAGAAGATGGCAAAGCTCTTATTTTTGCTTCAGATGCAGAATTCAATCTGGACGAGATGGAGAATATAGAAGATTATCTGAACTATTTCAGAGGAGCAGATGTTCTGGTATTCGATACTCAATATACTTTCGAAGAGTCCTTACAGAAAATCGATTGGGGGCATAGTACTGCTTCCATGGCGACAGACATCGCTCTAAGAGCGAATGTTAAAAAATTAGTAATGTTCCACCATGATCCTTCTTATGATGACGAAAAATTGGATGCAGTTTATCTGCGCGCGATTAAATACAAAGAAATGTTTGATCCGGATAACCAATTAGAGATCATCATGGCAAGAGAAGGTCTGGAAATCCAAATTTAATCTTTAATTCAATCGATCAGGGAGTAATCGAATGAGTGAATATATCATCGGAATTGATGCTGGTACCACAGGTATACGTACTTTTTGTTTTAGTAAATCCGGGACAGTGGTCTCAAGCGCATATTCCGAATTTAAACAACATTTTCCTAAACCAGGTTGGGTGGAACACGATCCTGAAGAGATCTGGGCAAAAACTGAAAAGCTTATCTTAAAAGCGATTCGTAATGGGAAATTAAAACCGGAAAAAGCAGTCGCAATAGGTATTACCAACCAAAGAGAGACTACAGTACTATTCGATAAGGATACCGGTGTTCCTGTTTATAATGCGATCGTATGGCAATGTCGTAGAACTTCTGATTTTTGTTCCGGATTAAAGAAAGAAGGTTTAGAGCCAATATTCAGAAGGAAAACCGGCCTAGTTGTAGATGCATATTTCAGCGGAACCAAGATCAGATGGATCTTAGATAATGTTAAAGGTGTACGAGCAAAAGCAGAAAAAGGAAAAGTTCTTTTCGGAACCATAGACACTTATCTTCTATATCGTTTGACTGCAGGAAAATCCCATAAAACGGACCATACAAACGCGAGTAGAACTCTTATCTTCAATATTGAAAAGAAAGAATGGGATAAGGAATTATTAAAAATATTACAAATACCGGAAGCAATCCTTCCTGAAACTCATAACTCTAGCAGTTTGTTTGGAAGAACAGAAGGAGTTAAGGGTCTGCCTGATGGAATTCCAATCTCTTCTTTAGTGGGTGACCAGCAGGGAGCGCTATTCGGGCAATTATGTACCGAACCTGGAGAAGCAAAAAACACTTACGGAACTGGATGTTTCTTATTGTTTAATACGGGAAACAAATTACAAATTTCTAAAAATAACCTGATCACAACTCTTGCCTGTGGGCCGGAAGGAAAAACTGTTTATTGTCTAGAAGGTTCTATCTTTATTGGTGGGGCGGTAATCCAATATCTAAGAGATAATCTAAGATTCTTTAAGGAATCCAAACTTTCCGAGAAGATGGCTTCTTCCGTAACCAAGGATGACGAAGTTGTTTTTGTTCCTGCATTTTCCGGTTTAGGTGCTCCTTATTGGGATATGAATGCAAGAGGTGCAATTCTTGGTTTAACCAGAGACACCACTCAGGAGCAGATCACAAGGGCCGCATTAAAATCAATCGCATTACAATCTTATGAACTAGTAGAAGCGATGGAGAACGATACAGGCTCCAAATTGAAAGTCCTAAAAGTAGATGGGGGAGCTACCGCTAATAATTGGCTCATGCAATACCAAGCTGATATTTTAGGGAAGAAGATCGTAAGGCCTTCAAACCTAGATACAACCGTTTTAGGAGCGGCATATCTCGCAGGATTGGAAAGAGGTTTTTATTCTTCGGTAAACGATCTGAAGAAAAACCAAAAAACGAATAAAGAATTTTCTCCTAAACTAAGCTCCAGCTTAAGAGAAAAGGAAATCCGAGTCTGGAAGAATTCTGTAAAAAGAATTCTAACTCCTGAATCCTAATTAATAAGAAAAAGAGAGTAGGCTAAATTCTAAAGGTTTTCTTTCGGAATTGATGCCTGCTCCAACGATCAGTTTTGCCTGATCATACCTGGGGATCTCCAAAATAGAACCCGCGGAAATTTTAAAAAACTCATACTCATCTCTTTCTTTTTTGGAAAGATAAATATCGATTCTCACAATCTCCATATATTTTGGGATACGGAGAAGTATTTTATCCTTAGTGATAGCATAGAGTTCTATTTCATTCGAGGATCTGTTTAGATTGAACTTCTCTCCCGGGATACCTTCGAATTCTATTTCTGTTTTAGAGGTCACCTCTTCTGCAGAGTCTTTATAAATTGGAAAACTCCCTTCTTCATAATAGATCCTTCGGGAGAACCTTCTAAAGATCTCTTTCTCTACAATTTCAGGAAATGATTCTCCCGGTTCCGGTTTTTTACTTGGACCATCTAAGATCTGTTTCCATTTATTTTTGGAAACATTCTTTTCCACCATTCTGCGAACGGGGGGAGATAGTTTTGGAACTGAAAATTTTAAGATCCTTTCATCCAGTTTGTTTAAAATAGAATTTAAGAATGGCCCGTGTATTAAAGGAAGTATTTCAATTGAGAAGATACGGTCTCTCAGAAATTTTGCAAATTCTATCTCGTAAGTAAATAGATTAGAGACTAATCCTTGTTCTTCAGAAGGAGTTCCTGCATATAAGATTTTTACTAAACGAAATAGATAGGTTTTACTTTCCGGATCAAAATACAACTCTTCAATTTTTTTGATCACTTCTTCTTCGTTTAATTCCGGATTCACTATATCTCTGAGAGAAAGATATTTAGTAGAGAACATTCTTTTTCGGAATATTCTAAAGAGTGTAAACTTTCCAGTTTGAATACTTCCCACTTGTGTTTGTAAAGTTTCCCGAAGGATCAAAATGGGGGCGGTGGATTTCGATGTTGGAGTTCCTACAACACGGTAAGGATTCGAATGAATCTGATAACGAGTACCGTCATAAACTTCCTCGGACTCCTTAGGAAATTTAGAATCCTCTGAATACAATAAACCTTCCGCAAATTTCAAATAGGAAGGCGTTTTAATTGCGGAACTTTGAGTAGTCTTACGATCATACTCTAATTCATACAGAAACTTAGGAATGAGTGAAGCTTCCGAATATAGATAAGGAAGTTCTTCGATTTCGGTTAGAGGAAAATCATAAAAGGGAGAAATTTTAGAATGTACCCTTGCTACAGAGTCAGGATTACAGAATAGAAAATGATAATTTTCTCCCTCGAAATAGATCATGGGAACTTGAAAAAATTAATCTTCTTCAAATAGATCCGGGTGTAAAACGGATAGACCTGGTGCCTTTGTCTCTCTTTTGGAAAGTTTAGAAACCAGTTGTTTTTTGAATAGGGTCCAGTCGTAGGTTTGTTTTAGGGAATTTAACTCTTCTTCGAAGCCATATTGTAAGAAGTCCAGTGTCTCTTCTTCCGTGAGTCCTGTGACAAGACTACTATCTGAAACCACCCTTAGGATTTTACGAATATCTCTCTCATTCCAGACTAGGATTCCTGAAAGTCTTACAACCCAATATTCATGGTCCATTCTTACAGATTCGTCGATTATTTCTCTTTGTTCAAGAGCAAATTATGTTCTTAAAATTTTCTGACCACTAAAAGACTCATATCGTCTTGTATTCTTCCGCCTGTATGTTTCACAACATCGGAAAATAGATCATCTATTAATTTACGAATATTCTTCTTGGGAGTAGTTTCCAAAAATTTGTATAAATTCTCTCCGTAATACCCGCCAATACTTCTGTTCTTTTGTTCAAAAAGCCCGTCAGTGAAGCAGAATAGAATATCATCTCTATCCATTTTGAAACTTTGAGAAGGTTTAGGCTTTTTGAGGGGAGAATTCATCACTGTGGAAAGAAATTTTCCGTCGGTGTTTACTACGTAAGTTTTGTCTTCTTTGCTCTTATATAAAACCAGGCTTGGGTGAATTCCTGAGTGTAAAAAATTTCCCTTATCATCTGCCTTCATTAAAAGGAAAGTTGCATAAAGACTACGGTGTATATGGGGAAATGTATTAGTCCTTTCTTCCAAATGTTCTAACATTTGGTCTATGATCTCATGAGGAGTTTCGAATTTATGGACCAGATGGCTCATTTGGTTCATGATCATGAGACTGAATAGTCCGGCCACATACCCATGACCGGAAGTATCTCCAATCCCCATCCAATAATTTCCGTCTTTGTCTTTCAGAAAATTATAGAAATCCCCTCCAATAGGATTATAGGTCATACATCTTCCGCGGATCTCGTAATTTTCATCCACATAATCCAGAGGAAGAACGTAGTTTTGCATCCTACTATCTCCTCTGCGGAAACGTTTGATTATTTTACCGAATTCTTGCTCTTTCGGTAGGATTTTCTCCGTTAAAAACAGAACGAATGCAGAAAAGTTAATGAATAAAGTAAAACAACATACTAAAAGTAAAACGATCGGAACTCTAATTGGAGGAGTATAAAACTTAAGTCCGATCCCTAAAGTACCTAAAATGGAAAGATTCAGCACGATCAAAACCGGCCAAGCGTCTTTCATGTACTGTTTGATCGTAGTGGAACTTCTCATCTTACTTTAAAATAGGCATGGCCTTGGTATTCCTTCTTGGAATAATTCCTGCGAGAAATCCGAAAGAATTCATCTTCTGCATAAGGTGTATTTGTCCCTTCCACTACACCGAAAGGTTTTTCCCTATAACCTGATTCATAGATCATAGGAATTAAGGTGTCGCTTGAAGGATCGTAATGATACAATAGTTTATGAGAAGTTTCCAGGAAATTTATTTCAGGACCTGAGATTTGTTTTCCATCTTTCCAAACGGTTTCTTCTTTTTTGATTTTTTGTGTATTAAGCAGAAGCCAGTTCCCACGAGACTCATATTTCCCGGATCCTTCTATTTGGATTCGACGAATTTCTCCTTTTTCTTCGATCTCCCTCAAGTAGTACTTTTGGAAAGATTTCTCCGAATTAGAAAATTCCAATCTTTCTGTATGGTTTTCCTTATAAGTGACTGAAGTGAAAGGGGAGAAGGGAGGAAGTTTTTTGCTATAGATTCCCTTTAGGATAATATCGCTGGAAGATTCTGGTCTTTCTGGAAGCTCTCTTATCCAAGAAGGTGGAAAACATCCATTGAAAAGGGAAAGAAATACAAATATTCTGAAAACTGTAAGTATGTCTTTCATTGGAAACCGTTAGAAAAGAAACACATTATTTGTAAGTTTCGTCTTACTTACTACACTTCCAAAATCCCTCCCAGGCGGAAGAAAGGCAAACCGGAAATATCGCAGTGTTCACCCTGCGGAAAATTAAAACTGGAAGTAGATAAATTCTCCGCCTCCATCCCCGAATATACCCATTAATAAAAGTATAATGATGGAGAAGGAAGGTAATAACCAGCGGAATCTGATCTGGATCTTTTCTCGGATGCTTGGGTAATATTGAACCGCATTCCAGAGAAAAGTGAAAAGAATGAATGCAGCCAATTCTTCCCAGCGTACTAATGCCTTGCCGCCAATGATATTTAAGAAACCTGTAAAATAGTCCCAAGCTAGATTGAGTGAATTTTTACCTGCTGCAGCAGTTCGGAAGAAGATCCCTGAGATCGCAAATAAATGTATGATCAGAGCAACTTTCCAGAAACGTTTCCAACCTCTCGGCTCTTCTTCTTTTTTAGGATCGCCCGGTGAGAAGAATCTTTCCACTGCTAAGATCAATCCTAAATATGCACCCCAAAGTACATAGCCGAAGTTCGCTCCATGCCATAGACCGCCCAAGGTCATTGTGATCATTGAATTCGCTTGGGTTCTCCAGAATCCACCTCTACTTCCACCTAATGGGATATAGAGATAATCTCGGAGCCAAGTGGATAGGGTAACATGCCAACGTCCCCAGAATTCTCTGAAACTTGGAGAGAGGAAAGGTCCTCTGAAGTTTTCAGGGATCTCATAACCAAGCAAGTATGCGGAACCTCTTGCCATATCAGTGTATCCGCTGAAATCACAATATACCTGGCATGCAAATCCAAATGTTACTAGATATAAACTGAAAAAATTATATTCTCCCGGATGTTGATAAATCCCGGAGATGATCCCAGAAATATTATCAGCGATCACTACTTTCTTAAATAGACCGGAAAGAATTAGAAAAACTCCCCATTGTACTCGATTGAAATCGATTGCAGGTTTGTCCAGTTTTGGAAGGAAGTCAGTGGTCCTCATGATCGGTCCCGCGATCAATTGAGGGAAGAATAAGATGAATAGGAAATAATCTAATGCAGAGATCCTTTCTGGAACATGGTCTCTGTGGATATCCACTTGCAACGCGATCAATTGGAATGTGTAAAAGCTGATCGCGAGAGGTAAGGGAATATGGATCCCTTTTCCGAATTCTGAAAATTGTAAGGAACCGGTAAAGAAGTCCAATGAATCCAAAAAGAAATAGAAATATTTGAAGAATGCTAGGTTAATAAAATTTAAGACTATGATCCAGGTAAGAAGTTTGGATGTGGATTTACCTTCTCTTTTATTTTTCCAAAGTTTAAGTGAAAAATAGAAGTTCACAGCGATCACGAGTAAGAAGTGGATCGAAAATGCAGCACCGGAGTAAAAATAGAAAAGAAGAGAAGAAACTAAAAGTAAAGGTTTCCTTCCTTTTTGAGGAAGGCTCCAATACAGTAGGAATGTAAGCGAAAATAAAGCTAGGTAGGGAAGGGAGTTAAAAAGCATTTTAGAATTATTTTATAAAACCTTATTCGGGGGAGAATAGATAATGCAATTTATGATCCGGAGAGATACGGAACGGCAGCAAAGATTCCAGTAATGTAGGACCGGTTCCTGTATTACTGTCTATTTGGTAGAAGTTTTCAGGTTGAGGTCCCTTATAAGAATAGAATACGATTCTCGGGCTAAGTGTAGAAGACGCCTTATATCCAGGAAGTTTTGTTATTTGAACAACCGCATCTTCGAAATAACCAATGGAATCAATGAGTCCTGTTTCCAATGCTTGGTTTGCAGAGTAAATTCTTCCATCTGCTAATTTTCTAAGTTCGGATTCTTTTAACTTAGGTCTTCCTTTTTTGATAATACTTAAAAACCTTTCGTAGTTCTCCATGATGATATCCTGGAAAACTTTCTTTTGTTCCGGGGTGAATTCTTCTACCGGGTTTCCTGTGGCCTTGTTTGGACCGGAACGAATTGTGCTACTCTTGATACCGAGTTTGTCCAAAGCTTCTTTCGCATTGATCCCGAATCTAAGAACTCCAATGGAGCCTGTAATCGTTGTAGGATGAGCTTGGATATGGTCAGTTGCCATACTTAGATAATATGCACCTGAAGCTGCAGTGTCCATGAATAGAGAAAGAACCGGCACATTCTTCTTCTTTTTGAATTCTAAGATTTCATGATGGATTAGATCGCTCGCAGTCACTGATCCGCCGGGAGAATCTATTTTTAAGATTACTCCTTTGATCTCTGGATCTCTCGCTGCCATAGACAAATAGGTTTTGACCCTGCTGACAATGCTGTCCTTTTCTCCGGATAGAAGTCCTCCTGAGGATTTTTGTCCGGAGATTTCCCCTTCGATAGGAATGAGTAATATTTTATCAGGGCTTTCTGTAGAAGAACCGGTGACTAATTTTTCCTTAGGGATAGGAGAAGTTTGGTTCGGAAAAGAAAGAAACAAGCATTGGCTTAAAAACAAGATTCCTAATACAAATAGAAGTGATTTGCGGAGTAGGAATTTCATCATAAAGCCTCCTGCCCATTTTGGGAGGGCCGGGTATCGCTTCAATTCCTTTCCTTTTTGTTTGGCATCCAAAAAAAAGTCTCAGATCCGTTTTTTACTTTCCCTCTCAGCTAGTTTTCCCAACCTCCTTCCCGCAATGTATGAATTTCGGACGGAGAACTCTCGTTTTTTGACCGACGGTACCCAATGGTTTTCTTGGGACTGGACCCATCCGATTACAAAGGAAATTTTTCCGATCATTCTACCTTATGATAAGAGTGTAAGTATATTCGAATCAGGTAATTTTTTAATGTTTCCATGGGTGAATCGACATGCATCTCAGGAATTCATCCTAAACGGTAAAGTGTGGAATGCTAAGCAGTTGATCCGTGATTCCAATCAATTTCCAGTCCATGGCCTAGTACATTCTTTAGAGAGAAAACTTTTAAAACTGAAGAATAACCAAAAGGGTGCGGAGTTTAGAGTAAACTTTCCGGAAGAATGGAAGGATTCTCCGCTTTCAGGAGTTGCAATCCGAGAAGAATATTCAATCGAAGAGACTTCTTCCGGGACTCTCCTAAGTGTGAAGACTAGATTTAATAATTTAAGATCTGATTCTATTAGATTTGCTTATGGTTATCATCCATATATAAATTTAGGAAAAAATGATGAAGATTGGAAACTTCATCTTCAATTGGACAAAAATTTGGAATTAGGGGAGAACTTAGTTCCGATCCAGCCTTTTATTTCTAACTCGATTTCTTCCGTTTTGGAAGACCAGAAGATCCCAAGTTTAGATCATTTGTTCTATGGAAAAGAACCTAGAGTTGTTTTGGAAAATGGAACCAAAAAATACTCTATCACGATTTTAAGTCCTCCACCGGAAGAAGGACAAATTCCATTAAATTATTATCAAATATATACAAAACCTGATCGTTCTGCGATTGCAGTCGAACCTTGTAGTTCTCCAGGCAACGCACTTTTGTCCGGACAGGATTTAAAAGAGCTAAAAGGGCACTCCGAAACCTTCGGAGAATTTAGGATTTTGGTGAGATCGTTATGATTCGGCCTTATAATCGCTTTCTTCTTGACAAGGAAGGGGTCATTTTCAGTCTAAGTTTTAGGGGAGATTCCACGCCGTGAGTAAACCGTTAATCGTACAAAGTGATAAGACTATGCTTTTAGAGGTGGACAATCCTGAATTCGAAGCCTGCCAGCTGGTCGTAGCTAAATTCGCGGAATTAGAAAAAAGTCCGGAATACCTACACACTTATAGAATTTCTCCTCTTTCCTTGTGGAATGCTGCATCTATCAAAATGAGCGCAGATGAGATCGTAGAATGTTTGGAAAAATATTCTAGATATTCGGTTCCGAAAAACGTAGTCAATGAGATCAAAGAACAGATCGGAAGATACGGAAAAGTAAAATTAGTCAAGGAAGAGAATGGAGATCTTTGTATCATCTCCAATGAAAAAGGATTTTTACAAGAGATCTCAAATCATAGAGCAGTCCAGCCTTATATTGAAAAGACTGAGAACGATAAGATCTATATCAAAAAAGAATTCAGAGGTCATATTAAACAGGCTCTGATCAAGATCGGTTTCCCAGTCGAAGACCTTGCAGGTTACGACGAAGGAAACAAATACGGATTTAACCTAAGGCCTACTACCAAATCAGGTAGAAAGTTCGGAATGAGAGACTATCAAAGAGCCTCTGTGGAAGTATTCCATGCGGGTGGTGGGAACGAAGGTGGATCCGGAGTGGTGGTTCTTCCCTGCGGTGCCGGTAAAACGATCGTAGGTATAGGTGTGATGCAGATCGTAGGAGCAGAAACTCTGATCCTAGTCACAAACACACTTTCTATCCGTCAGTGGAAAAACGAAATTTTAGACAAAACTGATATTCCTGAATCTGATATCGGGGAATATTCCGGAGAAGTGAAAGAGATCAAACCGATCACAATCGCTACTTATAATATTCTCACACATAGAAAGAAGAAAGGTGGAGATTTCACCCACTTCCATCTATTCAGCGCAAATAACTGGGGACTAATCGTTTATGACGAGGTTCACTTACTTCCTGCTCCTGTGTTCAGAATGACTTCCGAATTACAGGCAAAAAGAAGATTGGGACTCACTGCAACTCTAGTCCGAGAAGACGGACTGGAAGAGGACGTATTCAGTTTGATCGGGCCTAAAAAGTATGATGTGCCATGGAAGGAATTGGAAAGCAAATCCTGGATCGCGGAAGCAAAATGTAAAGAGATCCGTGTTTCCATGGAAGATGATCTTAGGATGAGATATTCTATCGCAGACGATAGAGAGAAGTTCCGCTTGGCATCTGAAAATCCGGAGAAATTGAAAGCGATCGGAATGATCATGAAAAAACACTCCGAGTCTCATCTACTTGTGATCGGACAGTACATCAATCAGTTGGAAGAGATCTCCAAAACTTTCAAAATTCCTCTAATCACAGGAAAAACTCCTTTGGGAGAAAGACAGGAATTATACGATGCGTTCAGATCGGGTAGGATCAAGTCACTAGTCGTTAGTAAGGTTGCAAACTTCTCCATTGACTTACCGGATGCGAATATTGCAATCCAGGTTTCAGGAACCTTCGGTTCTCGTCAGGAAGAGGCACAACGTTTGGGCCGGATCTTAAGACCAAAAGGTGAGGATAATACTGCAGTTTTCTATTCTTTGATCTCGAGAGATACGAACGAAGAAAGATTCGGTCAGAACAGACAACTTTTCCTTACGGAACAAGGTTACGAATACGAAATATACACTCTTGACCAATTCAGAGAATCCCTCGAAGAAAAAGTCGGAGCATAATAAAAAAGAGGTCTAAATGGAATGGAACGCAAGAAGGCTGGAGGTAGTCGAGCCTTCACCCACCCTAGCAATCAGCGCTAAGGCGGCAGAACTAAAAAAGAAAGGCGAAGATATCGTAAGTTTCGGAGCAGGAGAACCTGACTTCGAAACACCGGCCCATATTAAAGAGGCTGCTAAAAAAGCGATCGATAAGGGAATGACCCGTTACACTGCCGTTTCCGGTACGGTGGAACTCAGAGATGCAATCATCACTAAATTCAAAAGAGATAATGGACTGGAATATTCCAGAAACCAGATCATTGTAGGAACAGGCGGAAAGCAGGTTATCTATAATTTCTTCTTAGCTACCTTAAATCCAGGAGACGAGGTTGTGATCCCGGCTCCTTATTGGGTAAGCTACGCGGATATAGTACGTCTAGCAGAAGGTAAGCCGGTCATTGTTCCTACAAGCAAAGCGGACAATTTCAGAATTTCTCCTGCACAATTAGAGAAAGCAATCACACCTAAAACAAAGGTAGTGGTTTTGAATTCTCCTTCTAACCCAACTGGTTCAGCATATTCAAGAAAGGAATTGGAAGCGATCGGAGAAGTGATCTTAAAACATAAGGTTATGGTTTTAAGCGACGATATCTATGAGAGTATCGTTTTTGACGGATTCCAATTTTCGAATCTGGCAATGCTTTCACCTGAATTGAAAGAACTTACATTTATTGCGAACGGTGTGTCCAAAGCATACTCCATGACTGGTTGGAGAATTGGTTACGGAGCTGGGCCTTTACATATTATCCAGAACATGGATACTATTCAAAGTCAGTCTACATCCAATCCTTCTTCTATCTCCCAAGCTGCCGCAGAAGCTGCACTAATTGGAGACCAAACATGTGTAGCTGAAATGGCCAAAGCTTTCCAAAAGAGAAGGGACCTAATCGTAGGACTTTTAAACGAGATTCCAGGCGTAGAAGTGAATGTCCCTCAAGGTGCATTCTATGTATTCCCTTACCTAACTGGAGTGTATGAGACTGACGGTTTCAAAAAACTACAATCTGCAAGTTCAGAGACAAGCAAGAGTAAATTATTCTGTGCTCATCTTTTGGATAAGTATAAAGTAGCTGCGGTTCCAGGGATTGCATTCGGAGACGATAATGCACTTCGTCTATCTTATGCGATGGGAGAAGAAGATATCAAAAAAGGTGTCTCAAGAATTTCCGAAATGGTAAAGGATTTCTCCCGTTAAAAGAATGTATTTACGTCGGTTAGTATATCTAATACTGATCGCGACATGTACATTCTCCATTTCTGCTCAAGGCAGAAAGCAGTACATCGTTTTGGATCCGGGGACAGAACTTTATCTGTTCCCGGAAAAAAAATCGGAAGTATTACGCAAACTTTCCTTCGGTGAGATTCTATCTTCTGAAAATCAAAAAGAAGCAGATTCCAAATTCCAATTACTCACAGACAAAGATGGGCTTACCGGTTGGGTGGATTCCCGTGCTTTATTTAGAATGGGAAGTAAGGGAAGTTATCCTGTAATCACAAAGGCGATCGAAAAACTTCTATACCAAGATTCTGGACCGAATGAGTTAGAATCCGTTTTTACCTATTTAACAAAAATAGAAGAAGGTCCCATCTTCCAAGGAAACGAGTATTTATTCCTGAAAATCCGTAGGTTAGTGGTATTACAAAGATACTCAGAAGTTTTACAATCTCCTGAATACAGATCCAAATCTAGACAAAAGTTAGAAGACCTTTTAAAAAATAATCCAACTGAGCTTGCAGTATATTCCAAAACAGGAAATTGGACAGATACATTATCCAATGCGCCAGAAGGTTCTAAATTAAAAGTCAGACCAGAAACTTTTTGGAAAGTAGCAGAGGCTTATCCAAATTCTAAACCTGGAGATTTTGCAGCTTACTTAGCTGTAAAATACACACCCGAGATCAGATGCGGAAGAGATCCGATTTGCGTTTTGCAGGATGAAGAAAACCGCAGACTAAAATATCTACTTTTGCAACCCAATGGGAACTATGCTCCCATCTTCTCTACTCACTTAGAGAAACGACTACTTCATTTTTCCAAGGATAAAGAAACCTTGGTTTGTGATACTAAACTTCCTAAAGAATCAGGTCTTAAAAATTTCAGAAATAAAGTACAGGAACTTCCTTCTAGGTATGGAAAGAAGTTCTATTCTAAACTGAAAGTGATAGAAGAGGAATGTTTAAAGAAGTGAAACTTTTCTTTAAAGAATATCCACCCAAAGAAACCGCAAAGTTAACTACTCCTATCTTAATATTACATGGACTGTTCGGTTCTTCCAAAAACTGGGTAAGTGTTTCCGATTTTTTAAGCTCTTATTCCAAAGTATATAGTTTGGATCTCAGAAACCACGGAGATTCCCCGCATTCTCCGGAACATTCTTTGAGTTTAATGGCAGAAGATATAAAAGAATTTATAGAAGATCATAAACTTGATAAAGTAATTCTACTTGGTCATTCCATGGGGGGCTTAGTCGCAATGACATTCGCGCTTAGGCATCCTGAAAAGGTAGAAGATCTGATCATTCAAGATATAGCTCCTAGAGACTATGAATTTAAATACGAAGGGGAGCTTGCAGTTTTAAGAACGGATCTTTCCACCTTTAAAAATAGACAAGAAATTGATTCTGCTACTTCTGGGTTCGTTACAAATCCATTTATCCGAAATTTTTTACTAATGAACCTGGATAGAACAGAAACCGGGCAATATCGTTGGAAACTGAATGTGGATGCGATCTCTCATTCTAAAAATATGTTTCAGGCGGAATTTTCCGGGGCGGACAAACAATATTCTGGAAAAGTGATATTTATCATAGGTGGCGATTCGGAATATTTTCATACAAGCGATAAGATTGTATGTTTAGAATATTTCCCGAACGCGAAATTTGAAACAATTCCAGGTGGAGATCATTATATCCATTTTACCAAAGCGGAGGAATATCGTAAGATACTGACCGCTTTTATGGATTCTGTCGTTTAGAGTTCAGGAAAATAAATCCTGAAAGGAATGCAAAAGTCCAGAACAAGATCATTCCAAGTGGAACAAGAACTGTAAAATTGTAGTTCTTCACTGTTCCTGAAATTCCAGTCACCAGGATAGAACCGGCCAAGGCTAATGCCAATCCCAGATCAGAAACAATAATTCTTTTTCTTAAGAATGGGATCACTTCTGTTAAGAATACAGCCACCATAGAACCCACTGTAAAGGAAGAAATCTTGAGTCCTAATTCTAAAAGACCTTTTGTGTAAGTTTCGGGAAGGGAGAAAAAGAAGAAGGAACTAAAGAAAAGTAAGATCCCGAAGAAAACGGAAGATAACTTTTGTCCTCCTAAATTCCAGCCGAAATCCGCTTTCGCAGTTAAAGATAGTGAGTTTATAGAACTGGATAATGTGGACATTGTAGATGCCAATATCCCGGAAAGTAGGAGTCCTAAAAACGGAGCTGGAACTTCTTCTATTAGAAATTTGGAAAATACCTTGTCTTGAGCGATTGTTTGTCCATTGAACTTATAAAATAAGAAAGTCCCGATTCCCAAAAATAGTATCATTTGGAAGAAAACCGCAATTCCGGAACCGATCATTGCCTTTTGAGCGTCTTTTACGTTTCTGGCAGCAAGAGACCTTTGGATAAACATTTGGTCCGCTCCGTGGGTCCCTAAACTAAGCAAGGCTCCTCCGAGCACAGCCCAAGGCATAAAGTAAGTCGCAGAAGTGTTTTCCCATTCTAGGAATTTCAGTTTGTTTCCTTGCCAAGCGGAAGAGATGACTGTTAAAGGTTCTGGATTTGATTGATAGAGCAAAACGAGTGCGAATACTCCTCCGAATACATATACAAAATATTGTAATGTGTCCACCCAGACAACTGATCTGAATCCGCCTTGCATCGTATATAAAACTGTGATCAAGGTGACGATTGCTAAGGTCCAAACCCCAATCGAGTATTGACTAAACGAATAGGGTAAAATTTTAGGAAGGCCTAATTCTAATAACATAGCGACTGGAAGAGTGGATGCATAAAGCCGGACACCATCTCCTAAAACCCTGGTAACAGAAAATAGACCTGACATTGTTTTTTGGGATTTTCTTCCAAATCTGGTGCCGACCCATTCGTAAACGGAAAGAAAATTATGGTGATAGGTGAGTGGGATAAGAACTAATGCAACGACTGTCCTTCCTAAAATATATCCGAACACAACCTGTAAGAATGTAAAGTTTCCTGAATAAGCGATTCCAGGAACGGAAAGAAAGGTCAATGCAGAGGTTTCCGTCGCTACAATGGAAAGTGAAAGTGGAACCCAAGAAAGAGATCTGTTCGCTAAGAAGAATTCCTTGGATTCTGAACTATTACGTCCGGATTTATAACCGGAATAAAGAACGATCCCAAAATAGAAAAATAAAACCAGAGCATCGGACCAAGCAAAATGCATACGCGAGCATTCTTTCTTTCGCGAAGTTGAGCGCAAATCAGAATTCTTTCTATTTTAGAAAAGCAAATGACGATCGGAGAATTTCCCAAAAGATGGCAGAAAATCCGGATACTCGCTTCCATGAGCACTCCAAAATACAAATTCCAAATTAAGGTCCCAGGAACTTCCGCTAATTTAGGTTCTGGTTTCGATCTATTGGGATTGGCATTCCAAATTTATAACGAGTTCAGTTTTGAATTCGGAAAAACTTCAGAGTTCACTCGGAAGATCAAAGGTCCTTCTGCTCCAGTCTTTACAGATGATGAGGATCTAGTTTTACAATCGTATAAAACATATTTTTCGGTATTTGTATCTTCCCAGACCAAGTCGTCCTCTTCTCCCATTCCTTATTCTGTGACCATGGAACTGGGACTTCCTTTAAAGGGCGGTTTGGGTTCTAGTGCGAGCGCAGTGGTTGCCGGATTTTCTGCCGCAAGATTCGCTCAAGAAAAATATTTTCCGGATACAAAACTTCCGAGTGAAGCAGAGTTTTTATACCAACTCGCATTATTAGAAGGTCATCCCGATAATACAACTCCTGCTTATTTAGGCGGATTTGTTTTCTCTTATTTTGCGGAAGATAAACTTTATTATTTTAAAAGAAAATTCCCTAAGAATGTACATTGTTTCTTTCTCATTCCTGAATTGGAGATCTCGACAAATCATTCTAGGAAATGTCTTCCGGATACCTATCCAATTTCTGATATTATTTTTAATTTGAGTAGAATGTCTACTTGGTGGGAATTTTTAGAATCTGGAGAGCCTGGACTTCTAAAAAGAGCATTGGAAGATAAGATCCATACTCCTTATAGAATGAATTCTGAATTTCCTCTTTTACCTTTGGTCCAAGAAATTGAAAAATCTGCCATTGGTATTTCTCTTTCTGGAAGTGGTCCTGCAGTTCTTGTATATACTAGAAGAAAGGACTCTAAAAGATTGGAGAAAAAATTCTCTGAACTTACAAAACAATTTTCCGAAAAATCTGGGATAACTTGCAGGTTTGTGCGTCTTTCTCCAGATACAACCGGAGCTAAAATCCATTTTAAAAAGATATCTTAATCTTCTTCCGAAGATCTTTCTTTTCCGAATGAGTATAGTCCTTTTTTATCTCTCGATCGGGTAGCAAGCCCAGGATGGATCTTCTGGACTGAGAATACGAATCTCATTCTTTCTTTTCCAAGCTTATTCACAAAAAAGTTAGAGGTAATCCCAATCTCGAAATATTGGGTCATACGATCTTTGATGATCTTATCGGAGATCCTAAATGATGCAGTTTGTCCTATGATCTCGTGGCTTTCTAATTTTTCTTGAGATTCCATTTTGGAAAAGTACTGCATACGAGGAGGTTTCATAATTGCAGGGCCGGAACGATTGATTAGAATATCATAATCTTCCGTATCTTTTCCTTTTTTTAATACGAATACTAAGTGATCGTCTTGGATGGATTTGCAAAGGGTAGGTATGTCTCCGTAGACTTGGCCTATGGAAAATCTATAAATACGTGTACTTTCCGGGACTACGATTTCGAAGGTGTCTCCTTCTTCCGGTGGGTCCATTTGGCCTGGGCGTGTTTTGGCCGCATATGGGCGTAATACTTCCCAATAAAAAAAGAATCCCATCCCTGAAACTGCAATGAGTGTCAGGACGCCTAAGGCTAAATCCAGCTTGGGAGAAAATACAAGACCTAACTCGAAAGCCAAATTTAACCTTTTAAATCAATTTTACCGCGACCGGTTTTCGTTTCTGAGACAGAACTGAATCTGGAGCTTACGATCATAGATAAAAGATCTTTCATTTGCTCCGGACTGATCACTTGGCTCATTCTTTCTTCTGCACTTACCGGGGTTGGTTTCATTACCAATTCATCCCCTTTGGGATCGTTTTTCAGTTTGATTCCTTTCCAATCGGCAGCTTGGATATCCAATACATCTCCGACTGGTTCTAGTTCGGGTTTAGTTTCTCTCTGCACCGGAGACCAGGTCGCCGGATACTGTCCCGAATGTATACCATTTACGTTCATAAACCTAAACCTCCGTTTTCAGGTTCCTATTAATTCCTATCGGAAATCCGATCGCTTGCTTAATTTTTTTTCGAAATAATTCCTATATAAGCCGGAATTTGAAGGTTTTTTTTCCTATGGACTTGGATCGATTTCTGCCTTTTTCACCCCTCGAATTATTCGTTTGCCTCCCATACTCAGCTTTCTAAATTGGCTGGTAGGGGAGCTTTTCTCCCTTTGGTAAGGATATTATGTCTGAAGAAACTTCTTCCACTCTCTTAGACCGCGTTTTCGGTCCGAAATTCAAGGAGGTACTTCCTTGGATCTTTTTAGGTTATGTTCTAATATCTATCGCTATTATTGTAAAACTGTCTATCCCTGAACATTATATGAGAGTTGGGACTTTCGGGTTCTATACTATCTCTGATATAAAAAAAGATAACCCATCCGCTTATCGTAAGTATCTTCAGGAAAATAATCAGCAGATGTACAGGATGTTCTCGCAACTTGCTTCTCAAGAGATTTTGAAAAAGGAAGCAGCTGCTAAGGGAATTCCTGTTGAAGAGCTTACTAAGTTTGGAAGAGGGTATGAACCCGTTCAAGACGAAGTTGTCGCGGCTTATAATCAATTCAAAGACGAGCCTGGCTTAAAAGGAAAACCTTTAGCTGCAGTCCAAGGAGAGATCGTAAAATATTTAAAGGCAGTACAAGCTGATAGAGAAAGACAATCTTTCTTCGGAAGAATGAGAGAAGAATATAATACCGAGATTATCGGACCAGAACTTCCTCCTCCGACAAGAGTAGCGATCGATGCTAGTGAAAATCCAACTCTTGGACCTGCAGACGCAAAAGTTACTATCGTAGAATTTTCCGATTTTGAATGCCCTTATTGTGCGATGAGTCAGACCACTACTAAGGCTCTTAGAGAACAATATAAAGATAAGATCAAATGGGTCTTTAGGGACTTTCCTATGGACTTCCATAGAAACGCAATGTTTGCTCACGTTGCTGCAAATTGTGCGATCCCTCAGGGAAAATACTGGCAGTACAATAGTCTTCTTTTTGAAAACGGAAGAAAATTAGAAAAAGGGAATGTAATCAAACTGGCTCAGCAAGCTGGTTTAGATATGGGAGCATTCAATCGTTGTATCGCCGACGAAGATAAGATCAAAGGCGAGATCGAAGCAGATATGCAAGCAGGACAAAGTTACGGAGTAAACGGAACCCCTGCATTCTTCATTAACGGTATTTTAGTGGAAGGCAATATGCCGATCCAAAATTTCACAAAGATCATCGACGAAGAGCTAAAAAATAACTAAGCTCTAGTATATAAAAAGTTAGGAGTTTCAAATGGCAAAAACAGTTAAGGTAGCAGTTACGGGTGCCGCTGGGCAGATCGGGTATTCTTTATTATTTAGGATCGCATCTGGTCAAATGTTCGGAGCGGACACTCCTGTAGAGATCCAAATGTTAGAACTGGAAGCGGCTCTTCCTGCTGCTAAAGGTGTGATCATGGAATTAGAAGACTGCGCCTTTCCTCTTTTGCAAAAAGTAAGTGTTTCCGCGGATCTAGATGTTGCTTTTAAAGATATCAATTGGGCGCTACTTGTAGGTTCCGTTCCAAGAAAAGCTGGAATGGAAAGAAGCGACCTTCTTAAAATTAACGGTGGAATTTTCGTAAACCAAGGAAAAGCAATCGAGAAGAACGCTGCTTCCGACGTAAGGGTTTTAGTTGTCGGTAACCCTTGTAATACAAACTGCCTTATCGCTATGAATAACGCGAAAGGAGTTCCTACAGATCGTTGGTTTGCAATGACCAAGCTGGATGAGAACCGCGCTAAATCCCAACTTGCGATCAAGTCTGGAAATTTAGTAAAAGATGTAACGAATCTTGCGATCTGGGGAAATCACTCTTCTACTCAATACCCTGACTTCTATAACGCTAAGATCGGTGGAAAAATCGCAACTGATGTGATCAAAGATCACGACTGGTTAAAAGGCGATTTTATTAAGAATGTTCAACAACGTGGAGCAGAGATCATTAAAGCAAGAGGGGCTTCTTCTGCTGCGTCTGCTGCTAATGGAGTTGTTGATACTGTTCGTCAGATCATCACTCCTACCCCAGCAGGAGATTGGTTCAGTGTTGCTGTAACTTCTGACGGATCTTACGGTGCGGATAAGGGACTGATCTTCGGATACCCTGTTAAATCCGATGGAACTAAAGTTGAGATCGTTAAAGGATTAGAATTGAATGACTTTGCAAAAGAGAAATTCAATATCACTCATGACGAACTCAAGTCGGAAAGAGACGAAGTAAAAGGGATGTTATAATCCCTACGGAAATCCTGTGCAGGAAACTCCATCCACGAAACTTCCTTTCTTTTCGGAGCTTCCTGCCTTCTTTTCCAGGTTAGAATCTCAGAATAGGATCCGAACTTTGGATCCTCCTTCTGGCCTGGACCTCTGCTCCAACGATTATCTGGGGCTTTCTACTCATCCTGAAATCATTCAAGCTCTAAAAGAAGGAATCGATATCTACGGTGCAGGTTCTACTGCTAGCCGTTTGGTCCGGGGCCATAGAACAGTGTTTGAAGAGTTAGAAAATGATTTTTCGAATTGGGTGAAATCTGAAGATTCTCTTTTCTTCGCGAATGGTTACTCTGCAAATTTAGGAGCGATTTCTTGTATTGCGGATCCTTCCTATATAATCTTTTGCGATCGTAAAAATCATGCTTCTTTAATGGATGGAGTCCGTCTCTCCGGGGCTAAAAAAGTATATTATAAACATTCCGATCTAAATGACCTGGAAGACTTATTAAAAAAACATTCCGGCGCCAAACATAAGATGATCGTCACCGAATCCGTATTCAGTATGGACGGAGACAAAACGGATATAGCCGCATTAATAGATCTGAAGGAAAAATATGGAGCACTTTTATATATAGATGAGGCTCATGCAATCGGACTTTTCGGGAAAGAAGGAGCCGGAGTTTCCCTAGAAGAAAACATTTCCAGAGTTTCCGAAATAGATTTTAGAATGTCTACCTTAGGAAAAGCATTAGGTTTAGAAGGTGCGGTTATTTCTACAACCAAGGACGCCAGAAAATATTTACTCCATTCTGCACGGACATTTGTGTTCTCCACAGGTCCGCTTCCTGCGATTGCTTATGCAGGTAGGGTTGCAATTCGACTCGCAAGACAGATGGATGATGAAAGAAGAAGATTAATTGAAAATTCAGAATTTTTCCGCGCTTCTCTCCATCAGATAGGAAGAGATACAGGAAATTCTAATACGCAAATCATACCAATATTATTAGGTTCAGAAGAAGAAGCATTACAACTTTCTTCTCGTCTAAACCAAAATGGATTCCAAGCAAAAGCGATCCGACCTCCAACAGTGGATACCTCCAGGATCAGAGTTTCTCTCAATTCTAAGATAAAAAGAGAAGAACTTGAAAAATTTGTTCAATTGGTTCAGGAGAATTAAGCTTGTCCGTCTTTGTAACTGGAACTGGAACCGACGTAGGTAAAACATTTTTCTGCTCTCTTGTGATGGCAAAGTATGCTGAAAAGCTTGGTCTAAAATATCTCAAACCAATCCAAACAGGAGCTGATTCAGATAGAGTGAAGATCATGAATCTTACTGGACTGAATGAGTCTTACTTTTTAAAAAATTATTATACATTCGAACTTCCTGCTTCTCCTCATTTAGCTTCTGAAATGGAAAATACAAGTGTCGATACAGATGAGCTTTCTAGACATCTATTCAGTGTGAAGGATGCTAAAATATTGGTAGAAGGTGCCGGAGGTCTATATGTTCCTCTCAATCGCTATTACTTTACTGTTGATCTAGTAGAACAGGCAAAAATTCCATTGGTACTAGTTGCTTCTACAGAACTTGGGACGATCAATCATACTTTATTATCAATCGAGGCTCTCCGAAAAAGAGAGATCAAGGTCTTAGGAGTTTATTTTATAGGCCCCGAAAACCCACTTCGTTCAGATAATATTAGAACCATAATAGAAGCAGCAGAAATTGGACTTTTGGGAACATTTCTTCTTCCTGAAAGAAAATTGTCTAGAAAAGATTTTTTAGATAAGGTTGCAAATGAATTCGATCCAGATAGGATCCTCCCGGACTTACTTTTCCCTTGATCTGGCATCCGTACACAATCCAACTTGATTCCGATCCTCCTTTAAAGATAGTTTCTGCAAAGGGAGAGTTTCTATATGATGAAAATGGAAAAGAATATATAGATGCGATTTCCTCTTGGTGGGTGAGTATTCACGGTCATAACCATCCTAAACTTGTGGAAGCTGTTAAAAAACAGTTAGATTCTTTGGACCATGTGCTTCTCGCAGGTTTTACACATCCTCCTGCATTGGAGCTGGCTCACGAACTTTTAGAATTCACTAATTGGAATTTTCGCAAAGTAGTCTATTCTGATAACGGTTCCACTGCATTGGAAATCATGCTGAAGATCGCTCTTCAGTATTTTAGGAACCAAGGAAGAGAAAAGAAAAAGGTATTTATCAACTTCTCCTATTCATATCATGGAGACACAATCGGTGCAATGAGTGTAGGAGGGGACTCTGTATTCAATAGAGTATTTCAGAGCCTATTATTCCAGACCAAAAATTTTCCTTCGCCTGCCTGCCATGATTGTCCAGTTTCCAAGTCTCCACATTCCTGCGCTGAAGATTGTTTGGATGAATTAGAAGCCTATTTATCTGCCCATTCCGAAGAAGTAGTAGGAGTCGTAATGGAACCTTTGATTGCTGGTGCAGGCGGAATGTTATTCCATAAACCGAACGTTCTTACAAGGCTTAGAGAGATTACCGAGCGTCATGATGTACTTCTTCTTTTGGACGAGGTATTTACTGGCTTTGGAAGAACAGGCGCAGACTTCGCTTACCAAAAAGCAGGTATTCGTCCCGATATGGTGGCGCTTGCAAAAGGACTGACTGCAGGGATCCTACCCTTAGCAGTAACCCTAGTCAGGGAAGAAATTTACAAAGAGTTTTTATCCTCCGAACCTATAAAGGCATTCTATCATGGGCATACTATGACCGGATATCCTCCTGGTTGTGCTTCTGCACTTGCATCATTAAGAATTTATAAAGAAGAAAATAGGCTCGCAGACGTAAAACAATTAGAGTCTTATTTGGAAGAAGGTTGGGCCAAACTAAGAGCTGAATTTCCGGATAAGATCAAGAACACAAGAGTGTTAGGTTCAGTAGGCGTAGGAGAACTTTTTACAGGAAAGGTTCAACCTGGTTATGTAAATCCATTCGCAAGGGAATTTCGCAGGATCTGTCAAGAGAAGGGAGTCATTCTGAGACCACTCGGAAACGTGATATATATCACTCCTCCATATAATATTTCTAAATCTTCTTTGGATAAGGTCTTCCAAGCGATCCGAGAAGGTCTTTCCGCTTATAAAATCCAAGATTAACGAACGCCTGTTTTTAAGACCGAATATAGATTGCCAAGAAAAACACTGCCTCGGAAGCTATCGGCAGAATGAAACTTAGTCTAGAAACTCCTCCAGTCACCGAAGAAAAAGTATTTTCAGAGGTGCCAAGTATAATCGATCGGGAGGAAACACATGCAATTCTAAGCGGTCAGATCCCATTAACTGAGGCATTGGACAAGGCATATAAAATCCGCGAAAAATACTTCGGTAAAACAGTCCGTATTCATGTTCTAGACAATATTAAGAACGGACACTGCCCAGAAGACTGCGGTTATTGCGCTCAAAGAAAGAACGCTGGCTCCGGGGTCCAAGAATATTCTATGAAATCTCCAGAGGAGATCTTTCAAGATGCGGTACAAGCTAAAGAGAATGGTGCTTACCGTTTCTGCATGGTAACGGCTGGGACTGGGCCTAACTCTTTAGCTACTGAAAAGCTGGCGTTCACTATTGAAAAGATCAGCAAAGAATTAGGACTAAAAGTCTGTTTGTCCGCTGGTCTGCTCGATAGAGAAAAAGCGGAACGTTTAAAAGCTGCCGGTCTAGATAGATACAATCATAATCTGAATACTTCTAAGGCACACTATCCAGAAATCTGTGACACTCATACCTACGAACAAAGAGTAGAAACAATTACCCATTTGATGAAGGCAGGGGTAGGGATGTGTTCCGGTGTTATTGTTGGAATGGGAGAATCTCTTTGGGATCTAACGGATGTTATATACGAGATCAAAAATCTAAAAGTGATATCTATTCCCGTGAATTTTTTCATCCCAGTTGCAGGGCATGCGATTAAAAATCCTCAAAGTTTAACCCCAGAATTCTGCCTCAGAACTCTGATCGCATGTCGTTTGGTGAACCCTGACTCAGAAGTTCGTATCGCTGCTGGAAGAGAAGGGCATTTGAGAGGATTACAAGGAATGGCATTATACGCCGCGAATTCCTTGTTTGCGAGCGGGTATTTGAACGTAAAAGGTTCCGATGCAGCAGACACGATCCGAATGATCTTAGACTCAGGATTCTATCCTGAATTTTCTTCCGGTGTAGGAGAAGAAATTGATTGGGAATCTGCTCTAGGAAAAGACCATCCTTATGCTCCTGAAAATTTCCCGGAACTTTACAAATATCGGAAATCTTTGAAATAGTTTTTTTAGGTTACGAGCCAAAATCGTATAGCATTTTCCGACCTGGTATGGGAAGATTCCCAGGCTCGGTGGTTTTCCAAGATTAATTTCGGAATAGATTGAAACTCTGGTAGGGGTGAAAATCCTGGATATAACGGAGATTGTCGGATGAAATATAAAATAGAGATCAATAAACTAAAAAACGGCTATATTGAAGCCAAATTGATCGATACAGTTTCCAACAACCCAATTGAATTTCGTATTTGTGACACTGAAGAATATCTGCAGGCTCAGATCGCCGATTGGCATAAACGATTTCATATGAAAGATTCCGAGAACTGAGAGTTTTAGAGGGACTTGTTAAATGAAAGTATTAGGGATTTGTTTTTTTCTTCTTTCCCTAATCTCTTGTTCTGTTTTTCAACCCAGGGTAATTTACGATTATTATAATCCGGATTTCAAATGTGTGGACAAGGTCGGTATCCAGGATTCTGACCATTGGGAAACCTACCAGAAATTATATCAGGAAGCGGTTTTACTCTACACCAATGAGAACGAAAAATTAAAAAAAGCGAATATCGTTTTTGTTGGAAATAGCCTGATTGCAGCTATTCCGCCGGATCTGATTCAAACTGATTTCCCAGGGTCTGTCAACCGAGGGATTGCGGGGGACATGACTGAGCTCCTCCTTGGGCGCTTGGACTCCACAGTGCTGAATTTAAAACCTTCTACCATTATCCTTGAGATTGGCGGAAATGATATCCGGGATGGGAAATGTCTGGATTATATCGAAGGAACACATAGACTTCTGATCCAAAAGATCAGGACGAATCTTCCAAATACTAAGGTGCTTATACTTGGAATTCCTCCGGTTTTAAGCCGAAATGTAAATTCTGTATCTCCTATCGTAAATGCTTGGCTTTTACGGATTGCTAACGAAAACCAGAACGTTCAATTTTTGGATATCTGGCCTGAGTTTAGACAGAAAGGGATCCCTTTCATCAGAGAAGAATTGGCACTTTCCTTTGAAGGAAAAAAAGATCCGATCCATATCAATAGAGATGCCTATATCATCTGGCTTCGCAAAATTAAATCTTTCGTTAAATAATATAAGTGATCTTATTTTTTAGCCCTAAAAACGATTCGGATCTCCAAAGATTATCCGAAACACTTTCCGATCGATTTAAACAACCTGTGTTTATTGAAAGAAGGTCCGAGGTTTCCAAAGATTTCGTATGTGATGTTTGGAAAACAGATCGTTCACTTCCGAGAGAAGAATTGGTCTATTTGAGACAAGAGTTACAAAGATTCCGTAAAATTGATCTAATCCAAATCTCTTCCTTTTTAAACAACGGTGCATTATTCTGTTTCGATATGGATTCTACTTTAATCCAGGAAGAAGTTATAGACGAACTCGCGAGATACGCAGGTGTCTATGAAGAAGTAGCACATGTAACAAAAGAAGCAATGGAAGGAAACCTGAACTTCCATGAAGCTCTTCAAAAAAGATGCTCTTATCTTAAAGATCTTCCAGTTTCAGTATTTGATGAGTTATACTTTAAATTACATCCGAATCATGGTGTGCCTGAATTATTCCGGGGATTAAAGAATAAGAATGCGAAAACAGCAGTTTTCAGCGGTGGATTCACCGATATATTAGAAAGATTTAAACAAGAATATTCCATTGACGAAGTCCGTGCAAATTATCTGGACAGAACAGGGGATAAACTTTTAGGAACAGTTTCCGGAACCGTAGTCGATAAAAATATCAAAAGAGATTCTCTTTTGGAGCTACAATCCAGGTTTCAAATTGGAAGAGAGAATATTGTAGCAGTAGGTGACGGTGCAAACGACCAACTCATGTTGGAAGCATCCGGGATCGGCATCGGTTTTCACGCGAAAGATGGCCTGAAGGCTAATATTTCCAATTGGATAGATTTCGCGTCCATGGATGTTCTTTTGTATTTGTTTGAAGAGTAAAATCTGCTGATTGTAGGCAGGAACTCCAACAAAGACACTCGAAATAGCCGTTGGACTTCCTACGATCGATGTATTAGCCTCGAGAACTAATCCTTTTCTTCCAATCATCCAAAAGTTTTAAAGCTTCGATAGGGGTCATAGAATCAATCGGAAGATCTGTGATCTCTTTTTTGAAATCCTGCCAGAATTGACTGTCTCCATTCGATGCGCTCATATCTTGGAATAGGGAAGGTTCCCTGGTTTGGATACGTATCTCTTTTTTTCTGGATTCCATATCTGTGAGAATTTCAGCTGCACGTTTTACCACTGAATCAGGAACTCCTGCAAGTTGAGCCACATAGATACCGAAGGATTTTTTAGCCTTACCAGGTTTGACTTTTCTTAGGAAAATTACCTTATCATCCTTCTCCACCGTTTCCATATGAATATTCCAAACTCCAGGTAGCCTAGATAGTTCAGTTAGTTCATGGTAGTGGGTAGCAAAAACTGTCTTGGGTCTTGGATACATTTCGGAAAGAGATTCCAAAATCGCCCAAGCAATACTCATCCCGTCATAGGTAGAAGTTCCTCTTCCTACTTCATCAAAAAGTAATAGAGATTGAGAAGTGCAGTTCTTTAAAATATTTGCAGTCTCTTTCATTTCCACATAGAATGTGGATTCTCCTGCATTCAGATTATCTCCTGCACCAATACGAGTAAATAGTTTGTCCAAGATAGGAAGTTTTGCAGTTTCTGCGGCAACACTACCACCGATCTGGAATAAGATCTGGTTGATTGCGATCTGCCTCATGAATGTGGACTTACCTGCCATATTCGGACCAGTTAAGATAGCGATTGAGTTTTCTTTTCCGTCCAGACCTACATCATTCGGGGTGAATTTTGCACCTACTGGAAGACTTGCTTCTACAACCGGGTGTCTGGAAGATTTCATTTCTAAATTGGAATCGTCACTTAGTTCAGGACGTATCCAGCCGAATTTTTCCTCTGCTTTTAAAAGGGATATTTGGAAGTCTAAATCTCCGAATTCTTCGGAGACGACTAGAAGTTCGGAAGAATATTCCAAAACGGTTTGGACCATTTTTTCGAATTCGGCCTTCTCCACTTTTTGGATGATCTCATCCGCTTCTAAAATTGTTCTTTCTATCTCTTCTAATCTTGCAGTGGTAAATCTTTCGGAAGTAACCAGGGTTTGTTTTTTGAGATATTCTTTAGGAGCTTGTTCTGCTTGTACACGGGAGATCTCTATAAAATAACCAACGATCTTATTATATTTGATCTTAAGTGTGGAAAGTCCTGTTTTTTTCTTCTCTTCTGTTTCTAATTCTAAGATCCAGTCTGCACCTTTGGAGCCGGCTTCTCGGGCTCGGTCCAGGTTTTTATCAAAACCATCTTTTAGAAATTTACCATTTCCTAATATAACAGGAAGTTCCTCCGTATGGATCCTTCCTTCAATATAATCCTTAAGCTTATCCAATTTATCTGGTTTGGAAATAGGATACCCAAGAGGAGAAAGTAGGCCGATCAAAGAATCCAAGGTTTGGATAGAAGATAGGATTGTCTTAAAATCTCTAGGATAAGCCTTATTTCCTCTAAATCTACCTAGGATTCTTTCTAAATCTCCCAGGTCTTTGAGTGCTTGGGTTAAATGGGCAAGAGGGATCTTTTTTATAATGTCCTGTTTTTCCCATCTGGATTTTAGAATGGCAGGATCCGTTTCAGGGAATAAGATCCTTTGTTTTAGAACTCTTTTACCTTTCGCCGTACTACAAAAATTCAAGACCGAAAATAATGTATGGCCCTTATCTTCTTTTTCATTTTCGATCAGCTCCAGGTTCAGGATGGTTTCTCTGTCCATCTCCAAATAGGAGCCTGTTTGTAAGATACGGGGCTCTCTTAATGTGAGAGTCCCGTCCCTATAATTTTCCCTAATATAATATTCTAATGTTCTGGTAACCGTTTGGAATGGATCGTTAGAATTTTCCGATCCAATTTTAGTCGCGTCTAAGACGGTTAATTCTCTTTCTCCGAAATTCTGCCAGGTCCTGATCCTTTCTAAATCTTGGGAGAATACACAAATCTCACTCGGTTTAAATTTTACAAATTCTGATTCTAATACTTGGGTTCGCGAAATTGGAACTGCAAAATGTAAAACTTCACCGGTAGAAACGTCAGCCATTCCAACAAAGATCAAGGCGGCTTTGGGAACCAATACGCATAGATAATTGTTTTGGAAACCTGAAAGTAAATGTTCTTCGATTACCGTGCCGGGAGTAATGATCCTCACCACATCCCTGGTCATGAGTTTTGTATTTCCGTCTTCCGGTCTGGACTGTTCGCAGACTGCTATTTTCTTTCCTGCAGAAAGTAATCTGGAGATATATCCGTCCTTGCTATGGAATGGGATACCACACATAGGAACTGAGTTTTGTCTTTTGGTAAGTGCAATGTCTAATATGCTTGAGGCAATTTTTGCATCTTCCAAAAACATCTCATAAAAATCCCCCATTCTAAAGAATAGAATAGAATCAGGGAACTTGGACTTGATCTCCAGATACTGCCTCATCATAGGAGTATCCAGAGCTTCTGTCAGATCGGGAGAATTAGTTTCCGTTGTAAGAGAATTGTTTGGCATTTCTGATAAATTTCCGAATGAGTTCCTGGTCTTTATTTCCTGGAGAAAATTCTACTCCACTTGCTACATCTACTCCGTATGCCTTTGTTTGAGATAAAGCTTTTGCTACATTCTCCGGAGTTAAACCTCCCGCGAGTAGATAAGGCCTATGGACTTCGGAGACCTGGTCCCAAGGAAAACTTTCCCCAGTTCCTCCACCCGCATCTGATTTATAACTATCTAATATCAATAATTCGGAATTTAAAAAATGTAGAGAGTCGTCGTTTACTTTTCCTCTAACACGATAAGAAAGAATTCTTGAGTCCTTGGTCTGGTAGAGTGGAGAAGTTTCGCCTGGAGCCAAGGAGTCATCGCTAACGTATTGGACATAGTCGTGGGTTAAATTTTTTAAAAGTGTTTCTATATATTGGGTTGAAGATTTATAAAAAAGGAATACGATTTTCGGACGTAAAAAAGAAGGAACAGACGTATATAAATAGGTAATGAGGATTTCCGCTTCTTTAGGAGAAACAAGTCTTGGGCTGGAAGAAACAAAATTGATCCCGATCAGATCGGCTCCTTCTTCCACGCAAACTTTTAGATCGTCTACTTTACGTATTCCACAGATTTTTACTTTAGGGGTTTGGGACATGGGATTTTTTTCCGGGATTCTCTTTCGGTTCCGTTTTACGGCTCGAAATATTTCCTCTCTTTTCTATACAAGACCAGGACTTCCCCAAGTCAAGTATGATCGATCATAGATTTTTTCTAGAAGACAAAAGAAGCCTCAGACTTCTAATCCTGGGAAACAAAGAGGCTTCCGGAGATCCAAACGATCCGAATTTTATCCGGGAAAGGGTGGCTCAGGCTTCTGGAGTCGCCGGTGCCGAAGTATTTTTTATGAATCAGGAGCATGGAATAACTATCCTGGAAGCGAACGGATCGCCCAGTGCAGATATTCCTACAGGGGATGCCCTATTTACTACCGAACCTAAAAAGATCCTAGTCGTAAAGACTGCAGATTGTATGCCTATCTTCTTTTGGGCAGGAAGACCGGCACTCGTTGGCGTGATCCATTCAGGTTGGAAAGGTACTCTTGCAGGTATTACAGAAAAAACTTTGGCGCTTGTGCAAAAAAGATACGGAGTAGATCCTGAACTCGTTCATTTTTATTTGGGACCTTATGCGACCGGCAAACACTATGAAGTTGGAGAAGATGTGGCTTCCCTTTTTAGGAAAGAAGTTCCGAATTCTCTCAAAGAATTAGAAGAACCCGGAAAGTTTCTTTTAGAACAAAAAACCTTCTTAGTTCATAGAATTAAAAGTCTGGGAATCCAACCTTTTTTGGAAACTGCTGGTGTTTGTACCATGTCTCCCAATTCTAAATTTTTCAGTCATAGAAGGGGAGATACCGGTCGGAATTTAAATTGTATCTGGTTGGAATAGGATCCTAAATCAGAAAATTTAGGATCAGATTTTGATCGTCTTGCGAACGGTAGCGTTTGCTTTTTCTAAAACCTTCTCTCTTTTGATAGGTTTTACTAAATAGTCCATGATCCCGTCATCAGTCAGAGACTTGATCACCGCAGGAGTGTTTTCGTCGGTGATCACGATTACCCTGGGAAGAACTCCCATTTCTTTCATTTCGTGAAAGGCAGCAAAACCGTCTATCACAGGGAGGTGAAGGTCTAATGTAATCAGGTCCACCTTTCGGTTGTCCTTGTACATATTTAGGAGTTCTTTGCCCGATTCCGCAAAACCGACCACTTCGTAACCTTCGGATTCCAGGATCTGTGCCAATTGTTTGGCTTGGAATTTAGAATTTTCCGCAATGATTACCTGATAAGGTCTTCCTGATGGAGCTACTCCGCCTTTCATCCAGTCACCGTCCCCGTTAATTCAAGAAATTTCCAGAAAGTTTCATACTTTCAGTATTTATATACGTAAAAATATGAAATTTCCAAGCATCGAATCAATTCCAGGCTTTATAAAACCTTCTCAATTTCTATTCCGATTTCTTCCGTTCCCAAAATTTCGGCGCCTTTCTCGGCGATATCTCTGGTACGTTTTCCTACGGAAATCACTTTACGGACCGCAGTTTCTATCTTTTGTGCTTCTTCTTCCATAGAGAAAGAATAACGTAAGAGTAGTGCAGCACTCAAAATTTGGGCGATTGGGTTTGCAATTCCCTTGCCTGCGATATCCGGAGCGGACCCGCCGGAAGGCTCATATAGACCGAAACCGGATTCTGAAAGGGAAGCAGAAGGAAGCATTCCGATGGAACCTGTGATGATGGAAGCCTCGTCGGAAAGAATATCCCCGAACATATTCTCGCATAGGATTACGTCGAATTGTTTCGGATTTACGATTAGCTGCATCGCCGCATTGTCCACGTAAAGATGGGATAATTGGACGTCGGAAAATTCTCTTTTGTGCAGATCGATCACCACTTCTTTCCAAAAAACCGAAGTGGTTAATACGTTCGCCTTATCAATGCTTGTGACCTTATTATTTCTTTTTCTTGCTGCTTCGAAGGCAACTCTTGCTGCTCTTTCGATCTCTCTACGAGAATATCTCATTGTGTCGTAAGCGAATTCTTCTGCTCCGTTTCCTTCTCTACCTTTTGGCTGACCGAAATAGATACCAGAGGTTAATTCTCTTAAGATCAGAATATCCAAACCTTCTCCAATAATTTCAGGTTTGATAGGAGAAGCATTTCTAAGTTCAGGATAAATGATCGCCGGTCTAAGATTTGCGAATAGATCGAAATGTTTACGGAGTGGGAGAAGTGCTCCTCTTTCCGGTTGTTTTTCCGGAGGAAGAGATTCCCATTTTGGACCTCCAACGGATCCGAATAGTATCGCATCTGATTCTTCACAAAGTTTTAATGTTTCCGGAGGAAGAGGTCCTCCGGTTTTGTCGATTGCAATTCCTCCTACAAGCGCTTCCGTAAATTGGAAGTCGGAGGCTTTGGAGCCGAGCGCTTTTTTAAGAACGGATAGGGCCACCTTCATGACCTCGGGGCCGATTCCGTCCCCTGCTAATACGGCTACTTTTTTCATAGAGAATATTGTTTTCCTTTTTATTTCTGTGCGTCTAGGACGGATTCAAGAATGTCCAGTCCCTCATTCAAATATTGAGCTGAGATAGTAAGTGGAGGCATGATACGAATTACAGTGTCTCCTGTTGCATTTACGATCAGTCCTTTTTCTAAACAGAGTTCTGCGATCGGTCTTGATGGAACAGTTAATTCCACTCCAATATGAAGACCTTTTCCTCTGATCTCTTTGATGATCTTATTCTTTTGTTTCATCTGGTTTAAACGACTGAATGCGATCTCTGAACATGAGTTTACGTTTGCAAGAATATCTCTCGTTTGGATGATCCGGATCGTTTCATAAGCGATTGCTGCACCCAAATGATTTCCACCGTAAGTGGTTCCATGAGTTCCCTTTGCTAAAACGTTCTGGTATTTTTCGGCAACTACTAATGCTCCAATTGGAAATCCTGAGCCGAGTCCTTTTGCAAGAGCCATTACATCCGGAGAAAATCCGTAAGTCTCAAATGCAAACATTGTCCCCGTTCTTCCGAAACCAGTTTGGATCTCATCTAAGATAAGAAGTGCCTCGTTTTCCAAGGTCAATTCTCTCACTAAATTCATATATCCGTGATTGAGTGGAATGATACCACTTTCACCCAAGATTGGTTCTGCGATGAATGCTACCACTCTACCTGCAAATTTTTCGAATACGTCTACGAGTTCTTCCTCGTTGTTTGGAGTAACAAATTCGATTCCATCTAGAAGTTTTCCGAAACCTGTATGAAGTTTTTTCTGACCGGTTAAACTGATCCCAGAAACGGATCTACCGTGGAAACTTTTCTGAAGAGAAATGATAACAGGATCATGGATCTGCTTTTGTTCAGCGTATGCTCTTGCAAGTTTGAATGCTGCCTCAATTGCTTCTGTTCCGGAATTGCATAAAAATACTTTTCCAGGAAAAGTGTTCAAGATAAGAAGTTCCGCTAAACGAGATGCTTCTTCCGAATAGAACCAATTGGAAGTATGCATTAGTTTGTCGATTTGGTTACGAATCGCTTCTATAATATCTGGATCACTATGGCCCAGATTTGTAACTGCGACTCCTGCTAAAAAGTCAATGTACTGCTTATTGTTTTGATCGAATAATAATTCGTTCACTCCGTAACGGAATGCTACAGGGTAACGATTGAATAAGTCTAGAAGATACTTGTCTGTAAGTTCTTTTGTAGTTTGAAAATCTGATGCAGTTTCGTTCATGATAAACCCGCCAATTGTAAAAATAAGGACTCTGTTTCTTTCAATTCTTCTAATAAACTTTCGGTGAGTTTTGGGATCTCAGTTTTGGTCTTAGGAGAAGTCCTAGTTTTGAAAGAAGAATAAATTTTAATCTTCGGCTCAGTCCCAGAAGGACGGATGGTCAACTTTGCCTGGTCTTCTAATTCTAATTGGATCACATCAGAAGAGGGAAGTCCAGAAAACGCGGATTTAGAAGCGCTTCCTTTTGCGATTTTGTTTTTGAAATCTAAAAATCCGGTGACCTTTCTTTTGCCGATGGGCTTTCCTATCAGATCGTTGTCGCGTAAAGATTGTAGAGAATCCTGGATTTTCTTTTTACCAGCAAGTCCTTCTAAGGTTAAAGACTTTAGACTTTCTTGGTACAATCCATATTTTAAATATATATCATCCATATAAGAAAGAAGGTCTTTTTTTTCGGAAAGAACTTCCATAAGTAGAAGTGCAGAAGATAAACTATCCTTATCTCTTACAAAATCCACTGGTAGATAACCGTAGGATTCTTCTCCTCCGAATAGGAAATACTGGGTTTTGCTTTTATCCAGTTTTCCCATGACTTCTGCGATAAATTTGAAACCTGTTAGAACGTTTTTAAGAGCGATCTTATTTTTTTTTGCGATCTCAGCTTGCAAGTCAGTGGTTACTACAGTTTTTACGAGTACCGGGTTTTTGCCTTTTTTAGGTTTGGAGCCAACCTTCTCCGCTAAATAAGCAGCTAGAATGGAACCGATCTGGTTTCCATTTAGAAGTGTATATCCGCCTTTCGGATTTTTCACCCCAATTCCAAGTCTGTCCGCGTCAGGGTCGGTTGCTATAAATGCATGAGCTCCGATCTTTTCGGAAAGTTTTTTACTCATCTCCAGAGCTTCCGGTTCTTCCGGGTTCGGGAATTTAACAGTAGGAAATTCTCCATCCGGATCTTTTTGTTCCGGAACCAGAGTCACATTTTTATAGCCGAAGTCTTGTAGTAGCTTCTTCATATATTTTCCGCCGGTTCCATGCAGGGGAGAATATACTAATTTGGTTTGGGATCTTTCTTTAGGAGTGACCTTTGTAGATACGATCCCAGATTTTTTAAGCGCTTTCAAATAAGAAGAAAAACAATCTTCTCCTGCCTTCTGCACCAGCTTTTTATATTTTGCATCTTTGGAAGAAAGAAATGGGATCTCATTCCAATCTTGGACTTTATCTATCAAAGAAATGATCTTTTTATCATCGGGAGGAGCGAGCTGTTCTCCTTTAGAAAGATAAGCCTTAAATCCGTTGTATTCAGGTGGATTATGAGAAGCAGTTAAAACAACACCACCTGTTGCCTTATAATAACGGACTGCGTAAGAGAGTAAAGGTGTAGGAGCTACTTCCGAAAATAGGATTACCTTGATCCCAAAAGATGCAGCTACTCCAGCGGTGACCTCCGCAAATTCTCTGGACCTTCTTCTGGAATCGTAAGCGATTACTAAGATCGGCTTTTTGGCTTTTTGGACCAAGTATCTGGAAAAACCTAGGGCGGCTTTTCCAACGGTGAACTCATTCATTCTACCGATCCCGTTTCCAATTCTTCCCCTCATTCCTCCGGTTCCGAATTCTAAGGGAACTGTAAAAGCTTCGATCTCTAGTCCGATTTCTCCCTTTTTGTATCTATCCAGAATGTCTTTCGCTTCTTTTTGCACCTGGGGGGAAAACGGGGATTTGGTCCAGGATTCAATGTGGGATTCTGTGCTCATATATTTCTCTAGTTCACCCTATACTTGGAATAAAAAATCTAGTTCTTCCTGGTTCAAGACGTTTTTTCGCCGATTCTATTAGTATGGAATCTAATGAAATTTCCCGAGAACAACATAGGGAACTGGACTCACTCAGAGCGGTACTAAGGAATATTTCCTTCCTTCTATTTTTACTTTCTGGAATTTTAACGTTCGGCGCCTTTTTGAAGGAAGCCCCGGGGAAGATTGTAATCCAAGCTGTGTCGGCGGTTTTATTTTTTATCTTGGGAATCTTGGGTTACGGAGCTTCTCTTTCCTTTCGTAAATCCTTGGCTTTGGAGGAGAAGGACCCGGAACAGATCCTATTCGCGCTTAAAGACCTACGATTTTTCTTAAGCGGTCTTGGTTGGATATTACTCGGTCTATTTTTACTCTCCTTCTTTGGAGCTTTTGCATTGCTTCTTTCCTGAATGAGAGAGATTACGAGCGACCCGCTCGCTGCGCTCGGGCCGGGCTCTACACTACAATCAGCGAAGCACCAAAAGTGCTTAGGACTTTATATTATTTCCTTACTGCATCGCCGGATTTTCGCTGCGATCCCTGTTGCGGATTCTGATACTAAGTCTTTTATTAGTCACTCGTCTCTTTCTGGCTAACCACGAAATTCAAATACATTCAATTTTTCACACAGAG
>NZ_NPEG01000031.1 GCF_002812045.1 Leptospira haakeii
ATTGTCATAATCAACTTAGGTGAAGTGAATTTCGGAGGAATTGTTGGAATGAAAAGGGGTTTTGAATTCGGTAAACGGTTTTTGGTGAGCGTCATTTTGCTCCCGTTTGTAGCCACTTGTTTGAGCGATTTCGGATTCGGTGGAGGAGATATTGATCTCTCCAAAGCAACTTGGTTAGTCGCCCAGAAAGTTCCTTTCGTTTCTGTGAAGGAAGGTGTTCCAGGCCAACCTGTTACTCCTGTTCATGATATTTTCAGTCTTCCTCCCGGAACAAAGGTAAGTGTCCAAGCAGTTGGTGGGACTATCGATCCGACAGGAACCACTATCGTAAACGATTTTGACGGGGACGGGATTCTGAACTCTTATGAATCTAATACGAATGTCTGGGTGGCGGACTATCCTGATATAGACACTGTCATCAATCCTCCAGTCACAATGCAGATCGAAGTTTTGAAAACGGACACCGGTTCTACCGACCAAATCACGAGTGAAATCAAATACGCGGATACCGAAGAAACCAAAAACGACGGTTCTGAAAAAATCCACCAAAACGAAGTGAATCTAAGAACAGTTCAGTTTGCCGATACATATTCCTCTTCCACTAGTTTGAATTTAGGCATTAGCTCCGGAACGAATTACGGGGTTCCTGCAGGTAGCGCAGGACTTAATTATGGAACTAATTCCTCCAATAGCTGGGGTTTTAGCAATTCTACATCTAAGACTGTTACCAAATGGGCAGACAAACCTTTTAAGAATAATATAGATAAAGATGCTCGTTCCTTAAAGTCGGAAGTCTCCAGCCAGAACGCAAGAAAATATAGAACTGAAAAAGCTTCTAAGAGTACTTCCGGATACGAAATCAATCCTAAAGGCGGGTATATTAGAGCAGCATTATATATTAAAAATCGCTCCGTCAATATGCCGGTGAAATTATCCCATATTCTTTGTTCTTTGATGTTCGAAACTGCAGAGGGAGATTTGGTTCCTGTAAACAGTTTCTATCTTAAAAACCAAGATTATAGCGACTTCGAAGTATCCGTATATGGAGGTTCCGAATTCGGACCGTATGTAGTGGAGTTAAACGGTTTGAATACTGCTGAGATCGAAAAAGCGATCACTGCAGGCTATGTTCCTAAAATTTTCATCGTGGATTATCAAATGACTCACGTTGCGGATTCAAATTATCGTTCTACTCTTCTTAACTTCACCGGAGATAATTTAAAAATTATCGAAGAAAATGCGAAAGGAAGAACCTCTCTCATCAAAATTTATGGTCCGAATATCCGTGAAGCTTACAGAGTAGCTGCATTTGAAATAACCGGAGATACAGGTTGTAATGCAAAGAATGCTACAGGTTTTAAACCGGGAATCACTCTCCGAGAAGCCCTGAATCGGATCGCATGCTCCGGTGTAGAGATTCAATACCAGGACTATGTAATAGATCTTTCCGATATTGCCCCAACTCTGGGTGATTCCAGAATCTATGTAAAGGGGATCAAATCTATCGGCGGAGTTGCGAATACGGTTCCTTTTACAGAAGTTACTTCTGTAGGATCGGATGGAGCACAAAGAACTGCTTACGTTCAAACTCCTTTTAGCCAACTTACTGACGATCAAAAGAAAGCCTCTGGAGTCTGGGCAATTTTCTCCAAAGGAAAATACTACAACATGACCGAATATCTATTGTTCAACAATAGTAAGGTTTATTTTGACCCGACAAATCCGAGAAAGGCGAGTGTCCTCCAAGGTGTGGATTCTAAGATTTGGGCTGGAGATTATTTCGATATCGTTTATATCTCTGCGAGCGATTATATTAAGTCCCAGGAATCTTTCGGAACAAGTCCTTTAGAAACAGCGGTTGTCACTCCGATCAATACCGCTTGGGATCTACCTTCTTTGGGAGAGCAACCTTATAACCCGAATGTAAACTCAACTTTCCTTGGAACTGCTGGGTTCGGAGAGAAAGTTAACTTGGATATCAAGTTAAATAAAACGCAGTATTTGTATCCGAATTTCGGAGTTCCGGTTAATGCAGGGCCGTATTCTTACTTCCAAGATTTCTCTTATTCTCGTAAGACAGTTTCTACTCTATTCGGGCTCAGCCAGATTATGGATTTTGAAATCAGCTTAGGGTATAACGGTACTCGTACGGATTGGTTCCATATTGG
>NZ_NPEG01000033.1 GCF_002812045.1 Leptospira haakeii
GTTCTTCCATCCCCGTTATAATCCCCAACAAGAAGTTGGACCTTACCTCGGCCAATTCCATCTTTGGATTTATCCGCGGTATAAGGACTGTCCAAATTACCGTTGGGAGAATAATCTCCTCTGAATACGTTTTGGAATTTATTTGCGAAACGTAAGAATTCGAAACTTCCACCCTTATTCAACATCAAGGTCCACTGACCTGTTGGCTCGTCGAAAAGAACAGAATCAGAAAGACCGTTTCCGTCGTAATCTCCAGGAAACCATTCCATCCGGAAGATATCGGGAATCCCGGACATCAATCTTCCATAATTACGAAATTGGAATATTTTACCGTCATGTTCTGCTACAATAAAGTCTCTTGTTTCTGGTAGATAGAATGCGATATCAGCTCTTCCATCTCCGTTATAATCCCCACTCACATTTCCTTTAAAGAAACGGATCTTATCCGGGCCGATATAATTCATATAACGGTTTGCATAAACTTTGAAATTATAACCGCCACCTCTTCTTCCTTCCGCGGCCTTCCAGTTTCCATTCTTAGGGTTGAAGAATAAAATATCAGAGATCCCGTCCCCGTTAAAATCTCCTTCGAAATATTCAGTATCATCCGGAAGATCTTCTGGTTCACTTGCAGCTTGGTTCACTACATTCTGCCAAACGAGAGAACGAGAAGCTACTTGGTATTGGAATTCGGGTTTGGTAGTGTGTCTGCTGGACTCCACTGTTTTAAGAAGAGGTCTGCCTGAATCAGGAGAAACATCATAGACTAGATCATAGTCCCAGAGTTTTCCTCCTCCGTCCCAACCAACTTCTATACTATCCAGCAAACGATCCATCTTCATAAGAAAGCCGGGTGCGGTAGAAACATAGGAGTCACTTCTTGACTTAGTGATAAATTTCACATATTGACGGGCAGACGTCCCAGATCTTGAGTTTCCGGTATATCGTATTTCCTTTAAGTATAAAGACCTGTTGGCAGAATAAAAAGAGGTATCATAAGTTACCTGCATGTAGTTTCCGTTTCGATCCTCTGTTTTAGTCAGATACCAACTATATGTTTGGCTGATCTTATCCGGATTATAAATACGACTAGAGGAAGTGTCTCCGAAGGTTGTTTTAGTTCCAGAAGAATCACGGACTTCCCAGATCCCTCCCGTTTCTATATTCGATAATACTAATATTGGAGCACTTTGGTCCGTGATCTCTGGTCTATAAGTTCCGTTCTCACTACTAGTGGAACCGGATACTTTAATAAGTCTTTTGCCGTTCCAGGTAAAGGAGTCTCTGGAATCGTAAAATAAGGCGCCGTATTCTGGTGTACGAGTAATCGCACCAAGACCGATATTCCAACCGATCCCAACCCATCCGTCTCCTCCGGTGGAAGAATAAGAAATTGCAAGATTGGGTTGAACTCCAGCTCTTCCAGGAGTTGCTTGGATCGGATAAGAAAGAGAGACTCCTCCATAATTATTAGGCTCAGGAGGAGCAATAAAAAGAGCACCGGACAAAGGATCCGCTTTTGTATTCGGATCGTCTATCGCTTGGCTATAATTTGTGGAGATGGAGAATAGATCGCTTCCCTCAGGAGCGGGAGCCGACCCGGGAGAAGGAAAACTAGTCCCAGGAGGCAAATCCCCACAAAATGTATGCTTGCAAATCTGATCCAGTAACCCCGGCCCCTTCCAACAGTTTACGAAGGAAGAAAGACCGACGATACAAAGGATCACCGATACCCTAAGATTCATAACGAAATCCTAATGGATCTTAAAAGTTGATCTGCGCTTTTAGAGTGTAATCTCTCTCTATGAGCGGTGCCACAAAGAAGTTATTCAAACCGTATTGAAGCGCACCAGGATTCAGCATATCCAAAGAGTAACCTCGGATATTTTGCTGGGTAGAATCGGTAGCCCACCAA
>NZ_NPEG01000034.1 GCF_002812045.1 Leptospira haakeii
TGCCAATGCAACTGGCAAATTCGTAGTTAAAACAGACTCGGGCAAGGCTGCTATCCTTTGGGAGAATGGAGCGGACATATATATCGCTTTCCGAGATTTGACAGCGGCTAATTTCCCAGCTATTGGAACCGAAATCAAAGTAACAACTCGCCCGAATACATCCGGAGGGTTAGCTCTCGCAATGGGCGGAGGCGGAAAGGCCATCGCAGTTTGGTCAGTTGTTACTACCTCCACTTCATTATTTACGACTACGACAACCCATACCATTACGGGCAAAAATTTCCAAGGAGATGTGGCCGGTACAGCTGGAACTGGATTTGGTGTAGCTCTTCTGAGTGGAGTTGGAATGAATTGCGTGCTTGGTGCAGACAGTGACGGAGGAAATACTGCCGCGATTGCTGTAGGGTATGGGATTTCTACAAACGTAGTAAACGCTTATACCTATGACTTTGCAACTGGAACTAGACAGGCTGGTCCTATTGCGTTAACTGGCACTGCAACGGGCGGTGGGTATGTTGGCTCTATTAATGTAAGTGCATCTTCAGGTAAGGCATTTGTTACTTGGAAGAGAAGTGATGCCTATTTGTTTGCTAGAGCATACGATATGATTGCGAATACTGCTTTGGCACCGAACGTACAAACTATAAGTGCGAATATAGGATCTTATAGTCCTGTTGCAACTGGTGGATTCGGTTTGGTTTCCTACAACTCTACTAAGAATACAGGTATCTACCTCAGAGTAGTGGACCTTTCAGACGGAGCCTTGGAATATACTACTGCGCTACAATTGGATACTTCTAAAAGTGCAAAGAGCAGAAAACCTGGAGGCTTGTATCTCGTATCAGGAAATATCATCACTCTTTGGGAACATGAAGAGTCTTCTAAAAGAACCATCCGAGGAAGATCGGCTACAATGGGAGCGAATTTAGTAGCAAAAGGCTCCGGAGAATTCTTCGTGAGCACTACGAATTTCGGAAACCAAACCGGGCCTAAGATTGCGGTCAAGGATACGACTGGATTCGTGGCTTGGTGGGCTACCGATTCTACCCAGCAAAATATCCGAGGTTACTCTTTGGATATGCTGAATCCTGGTGCGCTTCA
>NZ_NPEG01000035.1 GCF_002812045.1 Leptospira haakeii
TCCGCTCCATTCTCCCAAAGGATAGCAGCCTTGCCCGAGTCTGTTTTAACTACGAATTTGCCAGTTGCATTGGCAGTGTTGAGTTTTACTTGGGCCCCACCGGTCAAAACAGTACCTGTGGAGATTTGCATGAACTTACCTTGGAGAGTATTATCCTGCCTCCAAACTGTAAAAGCCACGTCTCCGTAAGTAACCGTCTGAGGTTCTGAGATAGTAGTAACAGAAACGTTTTCGTTCACTACGAAGTCATTCGTGCTAGATTCCAGACGATAACTACGATTCGTATTTGTTGCCGTTAGGCGGAATAGACCATTTGCGAGGAAAGAGTCAAATGTCCCTCCGTCCGTTCCGGAGTTCCAGGCTCCCACACCGTAATTGTAATTCCCCATCCAGTTGATTGCATTCATATCCGCAGTAAAGCCCAAACAATTCAGCGGATGGAAAGGAATCGTAGTACAGTTAATAGGAGTGGTCACAAGAAGTGGCAGACCCAAAGCAGTAGTATAATTCGTAGAAGTAACGTTAGCGTTATTCAGAGTATTCCAATCCGTATAGAAAGCGTTATCCACAGACAATCTAACATCCGGAGCATTTAAAGTTCCTGGAATGGATACTTGTGTGGTCTTCTTATTTGCAGTTTGGAGCTGAGTGTCCACAGTAATCGGAGTAGCTCCGTCGGTATCCGGATCTCCTACGGTCAGGATGGTATAAGGAGTAGAGTCACCAGCAATATAAAGAGTGTCCCCTATATCCACACTTCCGTAAATTCCGGAGAGTCTTAAACTAGTAACTCCCTTATCATTCGGACCTGCTAGGTAAGCTCTTAGTTTAGGAACATCATGGTAATTCAAAGGCCAGATAGTTCTACGATACGCGCTGTTTAGAGCCGGACGGAAATACAA
>NZ_NPEG01000036.1 GCF_002812045.1 Leptospira haakeii
ATGACAAAGGAATTTAAACTAATTTAAAACTATGAAAGATTTTATCGGATTTACTCCAAATCAATTGCACGGAAGACAAAAAGCGAAAACGTTCATAATCTTCTTCACTCTCCTTGTTATTGCACCAGTGTTGACTATTAATAAGATTCCTTATAGTCAGATCTTATTGATTGTAACTCCATTTGCATTATATGGTTTATTTCGTGTCATAAGTGGTGCGTTCGTTTTCTCAATTGGGCCAGAATCGATTATTTGGAATGGCATACAATTTGACCCTTCGAGTATACGATCACTAGTTTATAAGCGATTAATCTTTGACACATTTACGATTCTAACCTGGAAAAATCCTCGAGCCTTTCGCCCATTATATTTTGTGACAGAAATTGTAACAATTGTGACTGATGCTGGCGAATTCGATATAGGAAAAGTAGTGAAAAAGAGTATTACTTTTGAAGATGCAACTGAGCCCGTGCGAGTAGAGGGTAACTCTTTTCTCTACTCTGAGCATATTCATGGTTTTCCTATGCGCGATATAATTTTATTGTCAGATAGCGAATTTGACGAAGCAATATCTAACTTAACTAGTTATTCAAATAAAGCTATGATTTATCTAAGTGGAGGAG
>NZ_NPEG01000037.1 GCF_002812045.1 Leptospira haakeii
TGAAGCGCACCAGGATTCAGCATATCCAAAGAGTAACCTCGGATATTTTGCTGGGTAGAATCGGTAGCCCACCAAACCACAAATCCGGTTGCATCCTTGACTGCAATTTTAGGTCCTGTTTGGTTTCCGAAATTGGTAGTGCTCACGAAGAATTCTCCCGAACCCTTTGCTACTAAATTCGCTCCCATCGCGACTGCCCTTCCTCGGATGGTTCTTTTAGAAGATTCTTCATGTTCCCAAAGAGCTACGATATTTCCTGATACGAGATACAATCCTCCGGGTTTTCTGCTCTTTGCACTCTTAGAGGTATCCAATTGTAGTGCGGTTGTGTATTCCAAGGCTCCGTCTGAAAGGTCCACTGCTCTGAGGTAGATACCTGTATTCTTAGTAGAACTATAGGAAATCAAACCATAACCCCCAGTTGCGACAACACTGTAGGATCCAACGTTCGCACTTATAGTTTGTACGTTCGGTGCCAAAGCAGTATTCGCAATCATATCGTATGCTCTAGCAAACAAGTAGGCATCACTTCTCTTCCAAGTAACAAATGCCTTACCTGAAGATGCACTTACATTAATAGAGCCAACATACCCA
>NZ_NPEG01000038.1 GCF_002812045.1 Leptospira haakeii
TGCCAATGCAACTGGCAAATTCGTAGTTAAAACAGACTCGGGCAAGGCTGCTATCCTTTGGGAGAATGGAGCGGATGTATACATCGCATTTCGAGATCTGGCAGCGGCGAATTTCCCAGCTATTGGATCGGAAATCAAAGTTGTAACTCGTACCAACTCACCGGGTCTCATTGGCTTGGCGATGGGGGGAGGCGGAAAGGCGTTGGCTTTCTGGAGTACGTATAGCGTAGTTCCTTATGTTACCACTTACCATACCGTTTACGGCCGCTTATTTCAAGGGGATGTTGCCGGAACTGCCGGAACTCAATTCACTGTGTTTTCTGGAAACGCAAACGGTTTGAATTGTCAATTTAGTGCAGATAGCGATGGTGGAAACAACGGAATCGTTGCTGTCGGGTATGGGGCATCTACGAATATAGTAAATGCTTACTCCTACGATTTTGCAACAGGAACTAAACAGGCTGGTCCTATTGCGTTGACTGGCACCGCAACAGGCGGTGGGTATGTTGGCTCTATTAATGTAAGTGCATCTTCAGGTAAGGCATTTGTTACTTGGAAGAGAAGTGAT
>NZ_NPEG01000004.1 GCF_002812045.1 Leptospira haakeii
CATTACCCTTGGATTTCCGGTAGAGAGAATCTTCCGGATCGGAGGAAAGAATGAGCGAGTCCAAATCAGCCCAGAAATTTACCGTTGTGGATATTATTTTCGGGGTCACTACAACCCTCGGAATTCTGGCACATTTTTATTACGCGTTTTTTTCCGAAGGGGAGTATTCAATTGATCTTCTCAGAATCGGTGCCCTCCTTTTATTTTCCTCTTCTTATTTCTTTTATAAAGCGATTATCAAGATGGCCAAGAGTCCACAAGTGGTCGGAAGCCTTTGGCTTGCAATCATCGTGTCTATGGTTTGGTTCGATCTTTATATCGAGTTTACTCCTGTTTCCGAGTTAGAAGAAAATTCCATTTCCTGGAGATTTAATCTTCTAAGAAGCCAAATGAATGCCAAAGTAGAAGTGGAGTCTGACAAAGGGGATTTATCTCGTATTGTGATGAATCCTCCACCCAAGGCACGTCGGGACATCAATATCATCGGGATCACTACTAAAACATTGGATCAACTAGGTGGAGTTTGGCCTCTTCCTTGGAAATATTACGCAAAGATAATAGATAAATTCGCTTCTTCTACCAATCAACTCATGTTCGACGTTTTCTTTCTGGACTATAAGCCAGGACAAACGGAAGAAATGTCAAAGGCTCTCTCCGGAAATCCAAGGGTAATGTTCGACTATCCGATGGAGACCAGTTTGGAATCCAAGAGTACAATTATTAATTTGGAGAAGAGAACGGAAATTCTTCGCAAATTCAAATTAGAGAATGTAAAGGACGATCAAAAAGGGCTTTCCTGGTTGAAATTTCCGCAGTCTCCTATCGAGCCGATTGCAGAAAAATCTTCCGGTTTAGGATTTGCGAATATTAAAAAAGACGAATCCGGTCTGAACCGCAAAATGCCGATCGTTGCCAAGATCTTAGGTTCGGGGCCCGGAAGAGAAGACGAATATTATCCTGCTATTGACCTTATCATTGCATGTAACTATTACGGGGTGGATGTCCGGAAAGATGTAGAAGTGGTCATGGGCGAATATGTGAAAATCAAAAATATTCCCCAAAAGAATATCAGCTATTTTGACCGTAATTCCCTAAAAATGGTCACAGAAGATATTATGGCGAAACCGAATGATACTCGAGAGATCATTATTCCGATAGACGAGTATGGCCAGATGGAGATCAACTTTCCAGGGGGATTATATTCTTATAATACTACGGAGTTCTTTGAAGTGTCCGAAGGTTGGGACAACGAAACTGCTACTCAATTGAATAATAATATCTTCCTCGTTGCAATGTTCTACGCTACAGGAAGAGGGGCAGCAAAAGATACTCACTTATCTCCATTCGGGGATATGTCCGGGATCGAGCACCACGCACATGCAATCAATACAATTCTAAACCAGGACTTTCTCTGGGATATGCCTTTGGCTGGAAACTTCCTGATCTTCTTCTCCATGGCATTTATTGTAGGGCTTATCCTGCCTAGAATGAAAACCTCTTGGGGGTTTTTGTTCGTTATCGGAATCGCTTTAATATATAGTATTGTCACATTATACAATTTCTCGGAATTAAATATCGTTCATGTGTTCCCATCCGTGATTATAGAACAGCTCTTCATATTCGTGGGGATCATAGTTTATAAGATCTTAACGGAAGAAGAGAACGTAAAATATATCCGCACAACATTCTCCAAATTCGTTTCTAAAGACGTTGTGGACGAACTTCTCAAAAACCCGGAAAACCTAAACTTGGGTGGATCTAAGAAGGATATTACTATTTTCTTCTCGGATATCCGCGGATTTACCACCATGTCCGAAAAAATGGGTCCGGAGGAACTGGTCCAATTCCTGAATCAGTACCTTTCCGAAATGACGGAGATCATTATCGAGTTCAAGGGAACGATTGATAAATACATGGGGGATGCGATCATGGCTTTCTGGGGGGCTCCGGTTCCTCTAGAAGACCATGCTTATTATGCCTGCGCAGCGTCTCTCGCTCAGATGAGAAGACTCGCAGTTCTTAAGGAAGAATGGAAAGCAAGAGATCTTCCTGTGATGGACATTGGTATTGGATTAAATTCCGGACCGGCTGTCGTGGGGAATATGGGAAGTTCTCACCGGATGGACTATACTTGTATGGGAGATACCATTAACCTGGGATCTCGTCTGGAAGGATCCAACAAGGAATATGCCACAAATATTATTATTTCGGAATATACATACGAAAAGGTCAAGGACCGCATAATTGCCAGAGAACTGGATCTAGTCAAGGTAAAGGGTAAAACCAAACCTGTCCGGATCTATGAACTGATCGACTTAGTGAACGAAGAAGACCTAAAACTTCTGAGGAGACCTTTGCATTCAGTAGAGCAGTCCCGATGACCGTCAAAGACGGAATACATGCAACAGGAAGATTCGTTATTGAACGGGATCCGCCTTCCGGCGGATCTCAGAAAATTGCCTCTCGAGGAACTGCCTAAACTCTGTTCCGAGATCCGAAATTATATCATTGATACTCTCTCCGGGATCGGAGGGCATTTCGCAAGTAACCTGGGAGTTGTGGAACTCACGGTTGCCTTACATTATGTTTTTGATACTCCCAAAGACAGACTGATCTGGGATGTAGGACATCAAACATATCCTCATAAGATACTGACAGGCAGAAAGGAAAGACTTTCCACAGTACGTAAATTTAAAGGTCTCTCCGGATTCCCTAAAAGAGAAGAATCAGTTTACGATTTATATAATACGGGTCATGCCGGCACTTCTATCTCCCAAGCATTGGGAGAAGCGGTGGCTCGGGATCTGACCGGAAAAGATTACTCAGTCGCAGCAATTATCGGGGACGCATCCATCGCTACAGGAATGGCTTTGGAAGCAATGAACCATGCAGGGCATCTCAAAAAAGATTTATTAGTTGTTCTAAATGACAACTACATGTCCATCTCTAAGAACGTAGGGTCTATCTCCAACTACTTGAATAATATCATCAGCTCTCATTTTTATCTGAACTGGAAAAGGATATTTTATACCTTCCTAAAATGGTTTCCTATCGTTGGGCCTGCAATGGAGAGCTTTTTCAAAAGAGTAGAGAAAGGATTTAAAGATGTTTTCACGCCTGGCGGTCTATTCGAGGATTTAGGATTTATTTATATAGGGCCTGAAGATGGTCACGACGTGGTTCGTTTGGTTAAGATGCTCAGGAAGATCAAAACCATGAAAGGACCTGTTCTTTTCCACACGATCACTCAGAAAGGAAAAGGTTATATTCCTGCAGAAAAGGACCCAATCAAATACCATGGAGTAACTCCATTCCGCAAGGAAGATGGGGCCATGGATTCAGGCGATTCTTCTAAAATTTCTTACTCTAAGATCGTGGGTAAGGTGCTTTCTGATCTGACCGAAAAAAATCCGCGTATAGCTGCAATTACTCCAGCAATGATAGAAGGTTCCGGACTCGGGGAATATGTTTCCAAATTCCCGGATCATGTGTACGACGTGGGTATTGCGGAGCAACACTCGGTTGCCTTTGCAGGTGCCATGACAAACGGGGACGTGATCCCTTATATGTGTATTTATTCTACCTTCTTAACCAGAGGGATGGACCAATTGGTGGAAGATGTTTCTCTTATGAATCTTCCCGTTCGATTTGTGATCGATAGGGCAGGTTGTGTTGGACCGGATGGAGAGACTCATCAGGGATTATTCGATCTAAGTTACCTTCTATCCTTGCCGAATATGGACGTGTTCGTTCCTTCTTCCGGACAGGATCTGGTGGATTCACTTAAGTATATGGAGAATTATGAGAAATCTCCGATCGCTATCCGATTCCCTAAGGCAAGTGTGGAACTTTCCGGTCTGGATTTCAGTGCGGAGAAGGATCTAAAACCTGGAAGTTTTAGAGTTCTACAAAGAGGAACGGATATCGCTCTTCTTTCCATCGGTTCCATGTTAGAGGAAGCTAAAAAAGCGACAAGTATATTGGAGCAAGAAGGATATTCGGTCACATTGATAGACCTTATATGGTTGAGGCCTCTAGGCAAAGAGGCACTGGACGAAGAACTTTCCCATGTCCGTCATTTTGCGATCCTGGATGAGAGTTATTTGGACGGAGGAGCTTCTGGCTATTTACTGAATCGGATCTCTTCCGAATATTTAGGACGTTTTATTAAAACATTCGCTTTCCCTTCCGAGGTTATTCACCACGGGGAAAGAAAGGAAATTTTCGCGGAGTATGGTTTGGATGCTCAAAGTATCTCCAAGTTTCTTCGGGAAAACGTAAAGAAGGAAGTCCTACACGGAAAACGGAATTAAGCTATTTCAAGAGGCGTCCGAAAATAAAAATAAAAACGGGTAGATAATTGGAAAACCTGACGCCTGAAGACAAGCTAGAAGCATCTAAATTTTTTTACAGAACCGGCGATTTGGATCGTGCGGAATTCCTACTAAAATCCTCTTTAGAAGATACCGAAAGCCATGAGACCTACTTTTTTTTGGGTCTAATCGAAAACCAAAGAAACAATTGGCAAAAAGGCCTGTACTATTTCTACCGTTCCGTAGAAGTGAATTCCGAATACGGGAATCCTTGCAACGAGATCGGGATTCTTCTTCTTCGCATGGGAAGAGAAAGAGAATCCGTTTTCTGGCTGAAAAAGTCACTTCGTTGTACTTTAAACGACGCGCCTCATATTTCTCTTTTTAACCTGGCTACTCTTTACAAGATCTGGAATCGTCCGGAAAGATCCTTACAATATCTGCATAAAGCAATCGTAATGAAACCTGATTTTGAAGAAGCAAAACGCCTGAGAGAAGAGCTCAATTCCGCGATCTAAATGTCTAACGAAACGATTACAATTCGCCCTGCTAGGCCCGAAGATGCGGCTGCTGCTGTTCCTTTGATCTATAGTTCCGGGCCTGCTGCCTGGGACTATGTGTTCAATGAAGGGAAAATTTCTGCTCAGGATTTTCTGATCAAATCCTTCCAGGGAACAAAGAATACATTCAGCTATAAGAATCATTATCTGGCTGAAAAGAAGGGCGAGGTTGTAGGAAGTATTGTTATATTCCGCTCAGAGAATTTTTTCTTCCAAAATGCAGCTACTGCGGGGAATATTTTTCGTATTTATAAATTACGGGCGCCTAAGGTTGCAGTTCGTGGTTTAAGTATGGAGGGAATGATCCAACCTCCAAAGTCAGGAAGATTGTACCTGGGGCATATCGCAGTTCCGGAAAAAGAAAGAAGACAAGGGATAGCGGAGAAGTTGATGAAATTCGCTGTTTCGACTTACCCAGTTTACGATAAAATTTCCCTGGATGTTTCTCAAGAGAATCCGAATGCACAAGGTCTATATAAAAAATTAGGATTCGAGATTGTCGAAGCCAGGAATTTTGCAGGGCCTAAGGGACTTGTTCCTAACCATTATTATATGGAAGCGAATCGCTCCTCTTTCTAAACCCGAAATTTATTCCATCCCGATCTATAAACTGGAACGACAAATCGTCGGATTTCTAATATACTTTTTTTCCTTACTCATTCGAAAGGAAGAAAAGAATGGAATTCGCTCCAGAAATGTTGGAATACGCAAATCTGATTTCCTCTAAAGGACTCACAGGTTTTACCAAAGGAAGTATCCAGGAAAGAAGAGACGGTTATTCCGCAATTGGAGAACTTTTGGGAGAAGGCCCTCCCATAAGAGAGATCCAAGACATCTCCATTCCTTCCAAGAACGGAAACGTATTCATAAAAAATTATATTCCAAAAACGGAACCTAAGTCCAAAATTTTATACTTCCACGGCGGGGGATGGGTAGTCGGAAGATTAAAAGACTTTGATCCATTCGCTCGTAAACTTGCAGAGATTACTTCAAGCATAGTTTCACTTGTGGATTATAGATTGGCTCCTGAGGCCCCTTTTCCTCTTCCATTAGAAGATGCTTATTCTTCTTTGGAATGGATCTCTTCTCAGAATGAAAATTTTTGGAAAAATCTTCCCTTGGTGGTGGCAGGTGACAGTGCCGGAGGGAATTTGGCTGCTTCTACTATTCTAAGAGCTAAAGAAATTTCCGGGCCGAAAATCGATCTACAAATCCTGATCTATCCGGTTACGGAAGCTATCTGTGATACGGATTCATATAAAGAATTCGAGTTAGGTCCCGGTCTTACCAAAAAGGATATGGAATGGTTTATTGATCAATATCTACCTGATCGCCATAAAAGATCTGATCCGAAAGCCTCTCCTTTATACCAAACTGATTGGAAAGATCATCCTCCTGCAATCGTATTTATAGCGGACATTGACCCGCTTAGGGACGATGGAAAACTATATGCAGAAAAACTAAAGGAAGCAGGAGTTTCAGTCCTATTTAGAGAATTTAAAGGATATACCCATGGATTTTTTACCAAGGTGAATCTTCTAAGGGCTCCTGATGAAGGCTTACGAATTATCTCAGAAGAGATGGATCGTGTTTTCAGACGAAAAGAGGTCGTATTTTAGTGAAAAGTGTTAGATTAGTAGAATTCGGTTCCTCATTAGAGTGGGAAGAAAAACAAGACCCAGAACCGAAAGATTACGAAGTTTTATTGGAAGTAATCTCTTGTGGGGTCTGCCATTCGGACCTTCATTTAAGAGATGGTTATTATAAAATCGGCGGAGAAGAAAAACTTTTCGTAAAGGACAGAGGAGTCAAACTTCCTCTCACTCCCGGTCATGAAGTTGTCGGAAAAGTTTTAAAAGTGGGATCTAAGGTCCATTCCGTTTCGGTAGGAGAAACAAAATTAGTCTATCCTTGGATCGGATGCGAGACTTGTGAGGAATGTGAATCCGGAAATCCGCAACTTTGTTCTGCTCCAAGGTCTCTGGGGATCTACCAAGATGGTGGTTATTCAGATCGTATCTTGGTTCCGAATGAAAAATGGCTATTGGATATTTATGATCTTTCTCCAGAGTATGCTTGTTCTTATGCATGCGCCGGACTCACTGCTTATGGCGCTTTGAAAAAAGCTATTCCACTTAAAAAAACGGATTCGTTGGTGATCATAGGAGCTGGAGGACTCGGTATGTTTGCTTCTCAACTGGTCCCACTTCTTACGGAAGCAAAAGTGATCTTTTTAGATTTAGATGAATCTCGTTTGGAAAAACTGAAGGAACTTGGATTTTATACAGTGTCTTCTTCTCATCCTGATGTTACTTCCGAAGTGAAAAAGATCTCAGGTCCTTTGGGTGTTTCCGCGGTCATCGATTTTGTGAATAATAGTGTCACTTCTTCTTTGGGATTTTCACTTTTGAGAAAAAACGGGACTCTGATCGGTGTTGGACTTTTTGGTGGAGAATTAAAAATACCGACCCCAATTCTTTCTCTTAGGAGTTTAACGGTTCAGGGAAGTTATACAGGTTCTCCAGGTGAGCTAAAGGAACTTCTGAGACTTGTCTCTGAGAAAAAAATACGTCCTGTTCCGGTTCAAATCAGGAATTTGAAGGATGCCGATTCTGCATTAAACGACTTATCTTCTGGAAAAATTATAGGAAGAGTAGTCTTATCAGGAAAATGAAATCCAAGAACTTCGCGCCTTCGCGTCTCTGTGTGAAAACTGCAGCTTATAAGTTTTGAAATTCTTTCGGAAGAGAAACTTTCGGATTTTCGTTTGTTTCCAAGATAGAAATTTCTCTATTTGGAAAAACCAGTTTTAGGCCATGCGCAGATTCAGATAAATATTCGCTTAAAACCGAAGAAACGTTCCGAGCTAATTTGTATTTTAGATAAGTATGATCCTTTTTCCTTGCGAATAATTCTCCTTCGTAGTCTGCTGCGATCTGCAAAGAGGAGAGGGGTAATTCTTCTCCTGAATCGCTTAAAAAATAAAATTCGTTGTCCTTCTCCCAAATTCTGATCAGGTTTAAAGGATAGCCGAATAATTCCAAATATCCGTTTTCGGAAAACTCTCCGTATTGATTATCAATATAGATCCCGTCCTCCGCTTCTTTCAGGTTCTTGCGGAAATACTCCAGAATATCTTTTTGTTCGATCTTTGCTTCCCGAAAGATCCAGTCTCCGTTAGGCAAAACCTTAATCTCGCTGTTTAGACGCCTTGCCATTATTCTTCTTCCCTTTCCCTATAACGGAATGCGACTCCTTCCAAAACTTTTGCATCTTTTGCAATCTCTGCCATGCTGGTAGTATAACCTTCAGTAGTGCCTGTTTGGAAAATTGTAGGAGGGACGGGAACCAGCCCTACATTTGCGAGATACATCCCGTCCATACCTCTGTCAAAAAGTTCTTTCTTAATCTTTTCGTAATAGAACTTCTCTATCCTTCCGTCCCCGAAATTCCTAACGATCACTCTACCGTAAGTTTTGTAATTCCTGCGCTTAGGAGGATGTTTCAGAATTTCTATTTGATCCCAATTAGGTTTATGGGAAATGAGCACGGTTTCTTTCTGGATTCCTTCCTGGATAAATTCGACTGAAAAACAGGAAACCAAGGTGAGGCAATATACTGCCAGGATCCCCTTCCATAAATGAACATTTATTCCGGTCCTAAGACGAGTTAAAATGGGTAGAATGGCCATTCCTCCCCATTCAAGGAGCGCACATACCGGGGACAAGCGGTTTTTTTGCATAGCCAAAAGAGGGCTTTTCAGACTTGGATTTTTTTTATATACTCTCCCCGGATACCCGGTAAATTCTCGCGAAATTCGGAACCTCGTTTAAGCTGGTTCCTCCGGGCCACCAAAAACTCGTATGGAAGATATAGATCTCAAAAAACGCGCGAGAGAAAACGTTTTAAAAATAGGGTATTGTACTCTGGACGAGCTGGAAGAGAAGGTGAAAGCCTTCCGGGTGATGAACCAAAACGCCGCCAAAAAAAGATACCTTATCACTAGGGAACCTATCTCCGATTCATCCGGAAAAATTTTGGTTCCGAAAGCTGCAGAGATTGATATCTCCACTGCAAAATTACTAAGACGTCATTTTAAACCTACTAGCGAATTCAAAACCTTCCAACCTGACGAAGGTATCGTGATCATCTCCGACATGACTTCCGCGGAAGGTGTTTCTTTCACAATGGATATCGTGACTCAGATCATGAACTTGGGTGGCGGTGCTTACGAAGGATTTATAGATCGTGTGGATAGTTTCGGAGACTTCATCAATCTTCTTAAAAAGTCATTATTTCCGCGTCTCATCATCATCGGTTATATGCCTCAAGATAAGATCCAAGGCGAGTTACTGAATTTTGTTCGAGTAAAACGTGTGGATAATTATTTGAGAGCCATGGAGCTGACCCATACTGCGTTCAAACCTCAGGCTTATTTTCCTAAGATCCGTCAGATTGAAATTTCCCAAGAAGATCCAAAATCTTGGGGACGTTTTGTTGTAGAAATCGTTAGAGAATATACTCGCCCTTATCTATTAGAAGAAGTTTAATTTTTTGGGGGCGGCTCTTCGCTTCGCTCAGACCAGGCTACTACGGGCTTCGCTATCGCTCCGGTCCTTCGGACTTCCCCTGCGTATCCTTGCCGCGTTTAGTTGTTTGAATTCTAATATTTAACTTGTAACTTTTTTTGTTTCAAGTAGTCTAATTAATTAAATTTAACGCGGACCGATACAGGTTTAAGAATACAAATGAGCACAATATCCGAGACAGTACTTGTGACCGGAGCTTCCGGCCATCTGGGAAAAATTATCCTAGAAGAATTATTAAAAAGAGGTCATAATAAGATCATCGCCACTACTCGTAAGCCCGAAAGTTTACAGGATTTCGCAAAGAGAGGAGTTGTTGTAAGAAAGGCAAGTTTTGATGATCCGGCAAGTCTTCTCACTGCATTCCAAGGTGCAGATCGTGTTTTGATCATTAGCACAGACAATATAGGAAACAGGATCGAAGAACATAGTAATGCGGTCGATGCCGCAGTAAAATCCGGAGCAAAACGGATACTTTATACTTCTCTCACCAAAGCCGACGAAGTACCGGTCACATTCGCTTTCGAACACGAAGGAACGGAGGAAAAAATCAAACAAAGCGGTCTTGCATATACAATCCTTCGTAATAATATGTATTCGGATTATTTAATACCTAAATTACAGCATGCAATTGCAAGCGGTTCTCTTTACGGTTCAGGTGGAGCCGGAGCCTGTGCTTATGTTTCCAGAATAGATTGTGCTAAAGCTGCAGCGGCTGCCTTACTTTCTTCCGAAACAGGAAACAAAATTTTGGAGATCAGCGGACCAAAGGTTTGGACTTATGCGGAACTCGCAAAATTCACTTCTGAATTAGTGGGTATATCTATTTCCTATGTGGACCTTCCTGCGGAAGAACTTTCTAAAGCATTAGTCGGAGCGGGAGTTCCAAAACCAATGGCGGATGCTTTGGCTTCTTTCGATGTTTCCATTAGAGAAGGTTATTTGAAAGAAGTAAACTCTTCTGCAAAAGATCTTATCGGCGAAGATCTTCAGGATGTGAGTGCGATACTAAAGGAAAACAGATCAGCTCTAGTTTCGTAAGTATCGAAAATAGAGCTTGAGCAAGTTGAAGGAACTCCAATACACATTTGTTTGCAAATATGGGAGTTCCTACATACGCTTTTTTGTTTGGCTCATCCAAGTTAGGTTAGAATTCAGAAAATAATTCGTAAACATTGCGATCAGGATTGCAGATAGATCGCATAAAAGTCTTAACTCGAAATTCTGAGGCATTCCCAAACGAGGTAAGATCTTGTAGAACAATAGTTGGAATATCCCCAATTGTACAAAAATTCCTAGAGCACTTACTCCCGAAAATATGATAAATCCTCGTATCGCTGACCATTTTTCGTATCTAGTTTCATAAAATGTAAAATAATTATTCAGTATAAAATTACTGATGATGGAAAGTTCTATCCCGAAAAACACGGAACTCGGGAATATAGGTAATATCCCGATACCTGTTTCCAGATCTTTTACTCCCAAGTTTTCGAATAAGATAAAACCTAAAAGATTAACGATTACTCCACTAATCCCTACGAGAGAATATATTAAGAATGTAGATGAGATCCATTTCCCGAAACGTAGATCTAATACAGTCATCAAAAAACTTCTGGCAATAGAATTATTAATCTTAGTTTCTCCATGAAGTCTAGTACGAAAATAGAATGGGATCTCGGCAACCTTCAGGCCTTTCTCCGCTCTTCCTAAGATCTCTAATAGGATCTTAAATCCGATCGGATTGATCTTGTATCCATATTTGAAAAAAACTTCTCTTTTGATCGCGAAAAATCCGCTCATAGGATCCGAGATACGGATCGGAAGAAGTAGTTTTGTAAATGTATTCGCTGCCACACTCAAGGATTTACGTATAAAATTCCATTTACCTGTGGAACCTCCGTTAGCATATCTGGTGCCTACTGCTACGTCCGCTCCTTCTTCCAAACTTTTTAACATTTGTGGTAAAACGGATTCGTCATGTTGAAGGTCAGAATCCATGACCAAAAAGTTCTCACCTTCTGCAACACTCATTCCGGAAACGATCGCGGAAGAGAGTCCTTTTTCCGTCATTCTTCGGATCAGCTTTACTTTAGGATTTTGATCTTTCAGCTTTTCCACAACGGACCAGGTGTTATCGGGGCTATTATCATCTATTACAATTATTTCATATTCCAAACCCTTAAAGATTTGAGATACTCCTGAAATACATTTTTCTATATTTTCTGCTTCGTTATATGTGGGCAATAATACTGATATCTTAGGTCTCATCTTTCCTTGCACAATTTGAGTTGGTATAAATACAAGCTTGCTCTTCTTTTGTTTTTATTTGGATTTAGGAATACTGCTAATTCTTCCAAGGGAGAAGATTGAAAACTCTCCACTAAGATCCAGGGAGGATCAGGATCCACTCCGTTCATCACGTAATCCTTTCGAATGGCAAGCACCGCGGAACATGATCTGAACGGATCAAAGTTTTGGATCCTTGGTTGCATATTTTGGTCCAGAGATTCAATCAATTCGTATCTTTCTAACGGTTCACGATATGCATAAGACACAGGAAGGTGAGGGATGGAATCCCTATATACGTAAAGTTCTTTGATCTCTTTGTGAAAGTTGAGATATCGGACTAATCCTATCGTATTGTTCTGGATGGTGAAAAAACATAGAAGGTCTAATAATAGGAAATTCACTATGAGAAATAAGATCCTTCTTATGGACATTCTTCCCTTTTCAATTCCTCTCCAATAAGCACAAAGTGGAGCAAGTAAGATCAACATTAAGGGAAGAATAGGTAGCAAAAATCTCTCTTCCTTGTGTGGAATTGCCGAATGGACTAACAAAAAGAGAACCGAGAATAAGATGGTTGGAATAAATTTGGAATATTCCGCCTTCCAATCGAATTCGGTATATCTACCTATCAAAAATGGAAAAAGGGAAACTCCGAGAATTGCAGGTAAATACGCAAACCAAGGAGATGCACCATATTCAGCGGAATGTTGTAAATTATAAGTGATGTAAGATCTGAGAGAAGAATGAAATGATCCTCTGAAGATCAGATCGGGCAGTCCTGTGATGATGGCCAAAAATACCGATAATATTAAGAATATATAAATATCTTCGAAAGATTTGTTTTTCCAAGACCTATATACTACCAGCAAAAATAATGCTAATGCACAAACACCAACTTGAAACCTAAAAAGTGAGGCGATTGCCAAAAGGCTTAAAGATATTCCTAATTGTTTTAATTCTCCTGATCTCCAATAGATCGAAGCAGAGAATACTGCTCCTAAGAGAAAGGGGGCTGACATGGATTCTATGAGTGCTCTCGTCGATACCAAAGGTATCAGAAAATGTAGAGATAGTAAGAATGCTCCTGATAATGGGATCCAAGCTCGGTAATCATTTTTTGAATTAGCCTCTTCCGGATAAAGGTGCTTTAGGAATTTATATCCGATCCAGATAGAAATTCCGGAGAGTAGTCCTAAACATATGAATATAAATTTGATTTGGTATAATGGATCTTCGAAGCCTAATTTGTAAGCGGTTGTTGCGAATAAACGTATGATTGAGTCAGGCAGTAAAGAACGTATTTCTGGGACTGCCTGCACCGAATTGATCAGGGATAAGGATTCGGATTGAGCCGGAACCGAAAAGAATAGAATGTAATAATCGTCTAACGCAAGATATCCGCTGTTTAAAATTGCAGTCGTAACTCGGATGAGTATTCCTAATGCGAGAAAAAGCTGGAACCATCTGGTCTCGACTTTTGCATTTAGCATGGTTGTATCTTTACTTCTTTTTGATTTCAAAAAGAACGCAGTACAATTACAGAACGATGAAATGAAATATTATGTTAATTGCATGAAAATATACGTCTTCATTCTGTAATATTTTTATTTTAGGTTTTTAGTTGATGGATTATTTTACGAGAAAGCCATTGTCTTCATGAAAAACCTTCATTCTAAAAATACATTCTTATTGCTGTTTTTATTCCTACTACCTTCTCTGCTTTATTCTCAATTTTATACGAATAAACAAATGAGAAAGAATGCAGATGAGAAGAATGCAGAGTGGCTTGTGCATGAAGGTTTTACGCTGGTCGAAGATGCTGGAGATTATACCACACCTGTCAGTATTGCATTATTGAAATCTCCGGGCCAATCTCCGAATGACGTGATTTATATTGTAAGCGAACTCAGAGGAAGTATCAAGGCCCGTCTTAGAAATGGAAATGTAATCCAAATCGGAGAGGATGAGGAAATTTCTAAGCCAAGAAAAGAACTTCCTGATTTTCAGGGAGAAATGGGACAAACCGGTGCATGTTTAACTCCGGATGATAAAACTCTTTTTACTACATCTGTGTATCAAAATGGCTGGGGAAGAAGTAATAAGATTACTCGCTGGAAGTCTGTCGGAAATTTACCTTGGATAAAGATCGAAAAGGTAGAAGTTTTCGATTCTCCTTTCAGAGGTGATACTGCAGGTCTTGCACATCAGATCGGTCACTGTTTTGTAGATTCTAATTATCATCTTTGGGTTGGTACAGGAGATGGACAATCCTGGACAAGCTCTCATAAGAAGGACAGCACCAATGGAAAGTTACTTAGATTAAAGTCCGATTTTTCTCAAGTAGAATCCAATCCGTTCTATACAGGCAAAAAAACGGAAGCGGGTGGATATATTTATTCTATGGGACTTCGAAATCCTTTTGCAATCGCGAAATCTGAAGGAGGAGAAGTTTATATAGCGGATAACGGTCCCGAAATAGATCGTTTGGTCAAGGCATCCAAAGGTATGGATTTCCCTTGGGACAATACGAATCCTAGTATGACATATAATAATCTTATGACCTTTCCTAAGTCTGTAGGTCCGGCAGATATGATCTATGTTCCTAAAAATCATAAACTGACTTCTTTAAGAGGACATCTTGTAATAGCCGCCTCTCATATCACTTCATTGCTTGCTGTCCCGATTGATGATAAAAAAGGAGTCACTGGAGAACCTTGGTGGATCGTTTTACCTACTAAGTATGAGGAAGAAAGAAGACAGGATTTTACGGGCCTCGCTTTAGGGGAAGACGGTATACTTATCTCTCATATTCGAATGAGAAAGGATGGGGGACTTCTTCCTGCTCCCGTTTTGAAATTAGTTCCGGGCCAAATCTCTTCTGAAAATATGAAATACTCCGGAGAACAATTGGTAGAGATCAAAGGATGCAGAAGTTGTCATATAGTTGGCGGAGCAGGGGGAAATGTTGCACCCAATTTGGATATGATCCGTCCTAGAACGACGGAAATGTTCAAGTCCCAAGACTTTCTTAAACAAGTGGAAGAAATGGCTTCTTATAAAGAAGAGCCTGACCACGAAAAATGGAACCAGATCCGATCCAAGCTTACAGATCCGAGCCAGGATAATAAGGAAAAGTTAGAATTATATATTTCTTCTAAATTAGAAAATCCTAAATTCTTAAATCCGATCAGCGGAATGCCTAACTTGAATCTTTCTAAGACGGAGATAGAATCCTTAAAAGAATTCTTAGTGGAACTTTCCGAAGATTCGGTCCGATTCCAAGGTTTGGAAAAATGGGAATACAGTGTAGTCAAACAATTCGAACAGAATCCTCGAATATCTTTGGTTCTATCCTTATTGTTCGGAATAGGATTCGGGATCTATGGAAAGAGATTATTCTACCTATTGAAAGGTTTGGTGATCCGTCTATATCTAAGGTTTATGGAGAAATCCTGATCTGTAATAGCCGACAAAACAGTCGGCAAATTTTTCACTCGCTTTAATAGACGAAGAATAAGTTAAATGATGGGGATCCATGAATTGTTGTTTGTGATCGAATAGATCACTCGCATCCAAAAATCCGTATTTTTTTCCGGATATTTTTTCTAAAAATCCAAGATATCCGAAATACCATCGGCTATTCGAGTAAACGGATTTTTCCTTAGGATTTTCCGGAGAATTAATAAGCAGAACAGGAATATTTCGTTCAGATAAATATCGGATCCCCTCATTCAAATATTTCATCTGAGACCAAGGACGAAATGATTTCTGTTTAGAAAGTAATGATTTGGCTTCCTTGATCTTTTTGAATCTGTTCAAAACATTCTCGTCGTCATTCTCTCTGTAAATTCTGCGATCATAATCTTTATCGTATTGATCATTAGGCATGGATTCCAATCTAGAATCATCTAAACCAGGGATTCGAATATATGACAAATTTTCCCTAAATTCAGATCTGCAAAAGTTTTGAGAAAGGCGTATGCCGTAAATTTCTTCCGTCCCGAAAATCCTATAATCCACTTCTAAGGAAGATATTTGTTTATCGGATTGGAATTTAAGTTTCAATTTTTCTAATCTTTCTGAGAAGTTCAGATCCAGATAATACCAACCCTTCTTAGCATAAGTTTTATCGAATAAGAGTTCTTGCTTAGGGGATACACTAAAAATTTTCAAATTTGTTCCCGGATTTTGGATGAATATACTATCTCTCCACTTATTTCCGGAAATTTCACAGTCGATCTCGAATTCCGGTTTTGCCCAACCTCTTAGATAGATCCCTTCTTTCGGAATGACGCCAGTATAATAATGATAAGATCGTCCCCATCTGAAACGATGCATATACCAAGCTATCACCGGATCATAGAAGAAACTTCTATAACGAACGCCGTAAGAAATAAATTTGGATACAAATGACTCTAATTGGTATTTATCTAAGTTGTAAATTTCTTCCCAATGATCCTTTAAAAAAAGGTCTGGATATAATAATCTGTTTTGATGTCTTGTTCGGATAGAATCGACAAAAAATTCTCTTTCTTCGTATTCTAAACCTTCCTGAGTTTCTTTTAAATATTCTAATTGAAAGTCCGCAGGATTGATTAAATAGACGACCGCTTTAGGTTTTTTAGAAACAATATCTTCTTTGTAATAATAAAAGTCGGAAGGTGTAAGTGAAGGGTGAGAATAAAATTCCGATCGGATTTTCTCACTAGACGGAAGGGCTCGGTTTACATTATTCGAAAATACATCCGGCAATACCGAATATAATGCGATACTACTGCCTAAGAGTAATACTCCATTTTCTTTTTCCGAAAAGTGGATCTCTTTTCTTTTTCTTAAAAAATTATACCAAGGAGAAGTATCCCATTCCATTTCGTTTGGAACTGAAAAGAGTAGATTCTGGAATAAGAAACGATCTATGAATAAAAAGCCAAGAAAGCAGGATATAAAGACTAATAGAATTTTAATTTTTCGACTCATTGGATTTTCCAATTCATCTCCAAATTGAAAAATCATATTGTATCGTCTATTCCAGACTTGGTTTCAATTATGAAATCGAAACTTTGGATTGTTGGTGAATCGTAATATAATTATATTAAATCGTAATCAAACTCGATAGAATTCCATATTCTCCCGAAGTTGATCTGGAAGACTTCCTAACGCGTTGATATACTTCTTGTATCTGTTTTCTAACTCTGTAAATTTGCGAGTCCGAATATTTACGAACCTGTTATTGATCTCGCCGAAAGCAGGCATTTTGGAAACCTTTTCTCGAATCGTTCTTGCGAAAGGAATATGACGATAGAAAATTCCACGGACCACGCGGTTTAACCTTTGTACACCTTCTGCTTCATACTTGATCCAAAGCTGGTAATCGTTCGCGAAAATATCCCTTTCGTTACGGAAACGTTTGAATTCAGCGGCCAACTTTTCTTTGATCTCTATGGAAAGGTCTTTGTTCTTTTTATAGAATTGAACATAGTCCATATAGTCAGCAGTGATCGATGGGTTTCCTACGTTATTCCATTCTGGTCCTAAGATCGTTTTACAAAGTTCCCAGCGGAACGCTGCAAATGCATCTATCAAAAGAGATTTTAGATCTCCTTGTACAAAAATAGGAAGAACGATCCTTCCTCTACTTTCTTTAGAACCGGAACCCCTATGGATGGAGAGTTCCTGCCACATCATGATCTTGCTACCTATAGAAGGAACAATTACAAAATCAGGAATGATAGCTCTTTGAATGAATTCCTTATTGATCCCCATCTCAGGGTTATTATAAATCACCTCTCTGTTGAACACTGAGAAGTCGACTGCCATGATATCATGGATCGTATCCGTAAGCATTTTTTTGGTAACGTATGCTTTAGCAAGAGGGATCTGAGAATGATACTTGGTTAAGATCGGAAGATAAGTCGCCAAGGAACCTGTAGTGAGTCGAACGTTCGCCTCATACATTGCACCAAATTCGAATTTTAATCTTGCTTCCGGATTATCTATATCCGGAGGAAGATCTGATTCTTTTTTGAAAACTGCATTTCGATTGTCCATCTTGACTTTGTCGAAGAAGTTCTGGCCGAGTTCATCTAAGGAAGTAGGGCATTCTCTTTTATAAATTTTTTCCAACCATTCCGTTCCGTAATGGATGGGAATATCTGAAACGGAAGTGATTGCGTCCTTGAATGTGGACATAAACACTAACTGAGAATCATCCAACATCGTTTCATCGAAGAAACCGTATTTCAACATCAGATCTACAGGCTTCGGAACATTCTTACCTGAGTTGACGTATTTCTGGAAACATGCAGCGTAAATATCAAAGTAGGTTTTTGTAATGGACCTTCTTAATTTACGAGTATCGTTATCTGAATCCAATGGATTCTTTAAGGACTTGAGTTTTACCATCATCGCGGAAAACTCTTTGATTGCATCCCCGCCTAAACCTGAGAATTGGATGATGCTAGATGCAGAATTAGCCAATTCTTTTCGGATCGCAGTCGCATCTGCGGAACCATCCACAGAAATTCCGCTCCCATTCGATGCAGCCTTTGCGGTGGGATTAGAAGCTTCGAATTTTTTAGCAAGACCTGCAGTCTTTTCTAAAAAGGATTTAATATTGGGAGAAGGGCTCGGGATCGCTGATCCGAAAATTGCCTGATGGCCTGCAAGCGCTCTTTCTATCTTTTGAGAGACCACTTGTAAGATAGGAACCACGAATTCCGGAGGTGCTGTAGCATAACCGTTTGCAGCCATATCCAGGATCAGGAAGTATTTTTCAGTAAGACTTTCTACTCCACCTAAAAGAAGAGAGAAGTTTTCATCTAATTCTTCTAATATACCTTTTGCATTTTCCGTAATATTGTTCTGTACTCTTCCGAGTTTGTCGCAAACATAGGAAACCATGCTTGGATCTGGAGCGAATAATTGTGCGAGAAGATTCGGATCTGCAAGGATAACCTTGCGAACGAAATTGAATTCTCCATCTTGGAATTCGATTTCTTCCGGATAATATTTTACTAGAAGTTGTGAATGATCTTCTTCTACATAATTTGCAGTCGGTCTTTCTGGAAGAATTCCACCATTATCGAAATAATGTTTTAAATTTTCACGAGCAAGCCGTAATACTGGATCCACAATTTCGGAACTTGGATCTGCAATCGGTTGTCCTGGTTTGATATCGGGAAAAACACTTGGATTGAATTGATAATACAGAAGAGAAAGATTATCGTTTGTCTTTCCCATATCAGAAGCGATCTTTCTGAGTTGGTTCACTTTTTTGAAAGATTCAGTGATCTCTCTTAAAAGAGAACGACCTACCATGATTCCTAAAGAACTTCTGGCTGCGAGAGAACGGCCCACAGTGGACTGGGACATAACATATGTAGAGAGCACACAGTCTTGTTCTGCAACAATAGTAAATGGATAACGTCCACTGCCGAAAAGAGCGGACGCACCAGGAGTCAAATTAGCTCCTGAAATTTTGAATAACTCCAGTTTTCTGCCACCGGGAGCTTCTACCAGATAACGTAAGGCTCCACTATGCAATACGTTGAGAGAGTTTGCGGCGCTTCCTTCCGGAAATAAAACCGTCCCGGCTTTTATTGTTACTTTTTGATTTGGTACGCTTGTATCTAATGCCATACGATCGCTGTTGGGGCAAATTAAGAAGAAAACTATCCTTCCCCAAGAAGGGAAACTCTTTTTTAAAGGAATCTCTAAAAAGGACCTTGGGGATAAGGCAAAAGATTTCCAAGACTAAGGCGCAGATAGTCCTGCTTGACTCCTGAACTTTCCCGGAAATAACCTCTTTAGAAAATGAAAAAAAGCAGAATTCTCTCCGGTGCAAAATCTATCGGAATGATCACCAACCAAAGCGCATATGGTTGGAAAGGCGACTATCATTTCCGGATCATCCAAAAAGAGTACGGACTTAAAAAACTATTTTTACCTGAGCATGGACTTTTTGCGGAGTTGCAAGATCAGGTCTCTGGAAGCGGGCTTGCCTATGATTTGGGGGAAACTCAAGTCCTGAATTTGTACGGAGACAATGAGGAAAGTCTCGCTCCTGCAGAAGATATTTTATCTGACCTGGACACTCTGATCATTGATATCAGAGATGTAGGCGCTCGTTATTATACATTTTTAACCACTGCTTTATATGCGATGCAAGCAGCGGATCGGCTTGCTAAAAAAGGAAAACCAAGACCTCGAATTTTGGTATCGAATGCAAAAAATCCGGCAGGCTCTAAGATAGAAGGTTCTCCATTAGAAAAAAAATTTTCGTCATTTGTCGGGGTAGAAGGTACACTGCATCGACATGGTCTCTCAGCAGCGGGGCTTTTAGAATATTATAGGGATAAATTCGATTTGGATCTGGAGCTATATCGATTGGATCTATATTCTAAAAAGAGTTCCGAGTTTTTATGGGTTCCACCTTCTCCCAATATTCCTGCCCAAACAACTTGTTACGTATACGCTGGTCTTTGTCTTTTAGAAGGAACCAATCTATCAGAAGGAAGAGGAACTACTCGTCCATTCGAAACATTTGGCGCTCCATATATCAATGATCTGGACAAATCACTTCTGGAAAAACTCCAAGAAAAACAAAGGGGCATTTTTAGACTCAGGCCATTAAAGTTTATTCCGACCTTCCATAAACATGCAGGAAAAGTTTGTGGAGGTTACCAAATCCTATTAGATAAGCCTAAAAAATTTCATAGCTTACTATTCGGATTATTGCTCATCAGGACTCTAAGAGAATTTTATCCGGACAAGTTTGAATTCCTACAGGGACCTTACGAATTCAGATCGGATCTACCGGCGATCCAACTTTTAGTGGGAGACCAGTTCCTTTTGGATTATCTGGACGGAAAAAGATCCTATTCAGAGGTCCAAGATTATCTGGAAGAAACAGAAAAGAAATGGAAGAAGGTTACGAAAAATTATAACTAACTTAGAACTTTGCACCTATGATGTTGGAATTCCAACATCGGGTGCAGGGAGCGCCCCCTCCCAGGTTCGGGTGGGGGGAGTGGCCCGTGGGAGAGCCATGCTCCTATATCATAAAATTCAAATCTCTACAATTGAATTTTACATTTTACTTTTGTAGGAATTCCAACATCGATTTCCCTTAGAGCGGTAATCTCGAAAACTCCGCCTTTAATTTCTGCAAGTCCCCCAGAAGATCGTTGGGTGCGGGGCGAATATTTTTAGCCAATTGAAGAGCGTTCTCGATCAGATCCAAGATCAACTTTTTCTCAGTTACCGCCCTGATCTTAGGCATATGGCTCCAATCCTTTTTGAATAAGGAAGCTTTCTCGTCTACAATTGCGACTATCTTGTTTAATGCTTGGATCTCTTCGTTCATAATATCTCAAAAATTAGGAATTTCTAAAGAAACGGTTTCAGCTTTACGGAGAATTTCTGCATGAAAGGATCTTTTTTTCCCGCCCTGGAAAACATTGCTAATATTATTCAAAATTGATTTTTCCTGAGTTTTACATTCAGGAGGAAGGTTAGAAAGACGTTCGGAAGAAATTTCATATCTGAAAAAATTCGTACTTCCAGGTTCTAAATTTTTAGAAGCCAAGGTCCAAGAATCTTCCAGACAATTCAGATCTCCACTTTTAATATGAACTTTGATCTTATCCTCTTCATTCGGAAAAGATAAACTTTCAGTCCCTTTGTTTTTCAGAAAAAGAAAGAAGATTGGAAAATCCTTTGAATTCTCTTTACTGGAAGAAAGGCGATAACTCACAAAACCGGAAGAAATTTCCTTAGATTCAGTCTGACCAGTGAAAGCCAGAGGATTCAAAAGTTTGGCAACTACTGAAAAAATAAAGAGTAATAGTATAACATCAAAAAATAGGATCAGCTTGGAACGGTTATTTGATTTGCCCGTATCCTTACTCTTACGCAGGAAATCTTGGAATTCTTCCGGAGAACGGGAATGGTAACCTTTACTCATTATAGATATTCCTGGCCCTTTTTCCATACATTACTTTTTCGTAGAAAAGATTGCAAGCATTCCTAAGAGAAATGATGAGACTTGGTTTAGGATTAACTACCGGTCAAAATAGTCGAAAAAAGAAAAATTAACGGAATGTCTACCGTCAATATTGACGATTCTTCGCAAATTGATAGGCTATTGGACTCGTTATAGGGAACAGAGACGGACATGATTTTTTACGAATGCCTTGCAATATACGGTTTATGAGGAATTTTATATGAGCGATAACCCTTTCGAGACAGGAAAAAAATATAGAGTTCTCGAGTCGTTTAAATTTGGTTCCTATGATTTTCAGCAAGGTGATATTTTAATATATAGAAGCGGTGGATTTAGTCGTTACGATGATTGTTATCTTTTCGAATTTGATGACATGTCCGGTAATCGAAAAGTATGCAAACTAGCACCAGAATTCGAAGGACGAGAAATAGTGCCTTTTTTTGAAGAAGTTTAATCGAAGGCATAAAGATACAGATGAGGAAACTGACTGTTGTCGAAGATGAGGTTAGGGTAGTTTGAAACAATTTGAAGTTATGGAATATTAGAAATACAAAAATTCTCCAAACAGGTTTGAACCATTGGGAAATTTAAAAGGGTATCTAAAATGAATCACGATACATGTAAATTAATTAATTATAAAACTTTAAAAATAGGGAATATAGAACATGCAGCTTTTGAACGTATTCATCAGTTTCTTGAATTCGAGAAATTTATAGTTTACATTATTGCTGCAATGCGAAGTGACCTTGAATATCCTCTCGAATATGATGGAGGGAATCTGTTTTGTATTAGTAAAGAAACTATAAAAATACTTTGGCAAGAGAAACATAAAGGTTATACTGAAATATGGAAGGAAAATAATCGAGATGATGTGGTCATGGCATTTCATTTTTCCGGTTATAAGGTAATATTGGACTTAGCAACAGGAAATATTCTGAATACCATATTTGTAAAATGAAAGACGTAGAATTAGTAGACTACAGAATCCTGAAAATATTGGATATATCTTTGTCTTGATGCATGGATGGGCGATTTTAAGAATAAGTATGGAAAACATAAAATCTGCAATTCTTGGCCCAGAGTATGATCAGAATTTGCGGAAGAAATTAAGAGACGTTATCATCTCATTGCAGGCGAAAATCGGCGAAAGTTCTTGGGGACTTGCAGGCAGTCAGGAAATCTTTAAAACTGATGCAATATTTCCTGAAACAATACTGCATATTGAAGCTGAAACATATGTTGGTCTTTCTGTCACTGGTGACGCAGAATTAGTAGATAAGATCGCAGATTTGATAAAACGATAATTTTCTATACTACTTTTCATACTATATACTCTGTTAATGATGGAATGTATTCGATCAAGAATTCAGGAAGAAAGATTTATGCTAAGGAAACAAACTGGTCTTTAAAAAGCTTGCTCTCCCGTCTTTTTTAATGGAAAATCCACCTGAGGCAAAAGTAATATCATGGAAATCGTAAAAGGAAAAGAAGCCACTATTCTTTTCGACGGCAAGAAATGTATTCATTCTCGCAATTGTGTGCTTTCTCGTCCCGACGTATTCGTTCCGAATGTAGAAGGAGAATGGATTTATCCTGATAAAGCGAGCGTAGAAGAGATTAAATCTTTGGCCTTAAATTGTCCATCCGGTGCGATCCGTTTCGAGTCGAATGATCCTTCTTTCAAAGAAACTCCTCCTCCTGTGAATGTTTTGAGAGTAAGAGAGAATGGGCCTCTTGCAATTCACGCGGATATTGAATTAGAAGGAGTAGAAAAACAATATAGGCTTACACTATGTAGATGTGGAGCTTCTACTCATAAACCTTTTTGTGATGCAACTCATGTGAGTATTGGATTTACTGCAACCGGAGAACCCCCGATCCAGGAGTCTCGACCTTTGCCGGTCCGAAATGGAATTTTAAAAATAGATCCTACTAAAAACGGTCCTTTAAAGGTGAATGGGAGTTTAGAAATTTGTTCTGGGACTGGAAAAGTAACGAATAGGACCATTGAAACTTACCTTTGTCGCTGTGGTGGTTCTTCGAATAAACCTTACTGCGACGGAACGCATCGTAAGATCAAATTTAAATCCGAGTAAAGGGATCTATATCACACCCATTTCATTTTGCGTAACCATAGATAAACTGTCCAGATCATGGTTATAGCAAATATGATTAGAATCGGGAAACGATATTGAAGGAAAAAATCACTGAAATAAGCTCCGACCAAAACATAGGCGGAAGCCACACAAAGTTTAAATATTATAAATTCTGCATTTGACCAACTTGTTTCTGCTTTAAAAAAGTTCATAAATAAGATCTCCCTCTCTTATTCTGAGAATAGAGTGTGGTTTTCAATCGGTCAAGCGTAAGGCTGTCATTCCGGGATTGATATATATTATACAGATTACCTATAAGCAAGTCAGGCGACTTCGTACATCTGCGGGAGATTAAACACTGCGTATTTTACACAAGTAACGTTCTTACTTTTTTCCGAATCCTGCTAGCAGTCGGATATCCTTTACATAATTCTGCGCAATAAAGCATTAAACTTTGAGAAAGTCTGACTGATTCTATCATATCCTCTCCTCTGGATAAGAAAAATGTTAGAATTCCTACAAGTAGATCTCCAGTTCCCATGACAGCTAGTTTTGGTTCTTGGAATTCCCAGAAATAGGAAATCCCTTTCGGAGAAAATAAAATGGAAACCGGTCCTTTTAAAAGAAGATAACAATTCTTTTCTTTTGCCCAAACGGATGCGTCTTCCAGTGCAGAATAAACACTTGGATATTTTTTTCCGGAAATAACAGACCATTCCCCTAAATGAGGAGTGAGTATTGTGTGAGGGCCTAAATGTTTTTCATCTAAATATTTAAGAGCACCGGCGTCAAAGACCAGAGTTGTTTCTTTAGAAAATGAAAAGTGAGGAAAATCGGAAGAAGCGAGTCCTGGTCCGACACATACCACACTTGCCTTTTTCAGAAAGGGATAATCAGTAGGTTTTTTGGAAGTTTCTAACCCGGAAACCATGAAAGACGGATCCTTTTTCAGAATTTTTGTGAGGGTAGTTGCAGAAGGAGTGAGTATTTGGGAAATTCCTCCTCCTAATTCCTGGAATGCAAGTGCAGAAGATAAAATTGCTCCCGACATTCCTTCTGAGCCGCCAACAAATACTGCGGATCCGTTTTTATATTTATGAGAATCTTTTGCTCTGGCAAGTTTAGAAACTAATTCTTCTCTGCTTGCTCTTGGTAAAAGATATTTGGATGTCTGAAATTCTTGCCGGACAAATCCGATTGGATGAAATGATTTTTTCTCTTTGGATAAAGGATAGAATACATTTTTGATTTTAGGGGATCCGATTTCCGCTAAAATATCTGCGGCAAACGGGATTTTTTCGTCCGGAGAATATCCGGAAACGGCATCTATGCTCAATACCAATAAAGAATCTTTTAATCTTTCTTTGGCAGCCTGGATTTTTGCAATAATATCGGAAATTTCCCCTGACAAAGGGCCCTTGAATCCCGTTCCTAAAAGAGAATCTACTAATACTTCTCCTGGATTTACAAGATCACTCTTGAATTTTTCCAAAGGAAAATTCGGGATCTTAAGTTCTTCTGTTAGATTTTTATAATATTTTGTTTCTTCAGAAAAATTTCCTTGTTTGGAATAGATCTCGACCTTGAGACCTTCTGCTCTTAAAAATTGGGCTAGGGCGTATCCGTCCCCTCCATTGTTCCCGGAACCGCAAAGTATAATGATCTTCTCTGCGGCTCTGAAAACTCCTTCCCAGGTTTTGAAGATGGAAAGTGCAGCAAATCCCATGAGCAAGGTGCCCGAAATTTTTCGTTCTCGGATAGTTTGCTCGTCTAGGAGTTTTGCTTCTTCTTCGCTGAATAAAACCTGGAAATCAGGAGATTCGCTCATTTTATTTCCATTTATGGATCTCTAAATAACCGGATCTGATTTTCATGGAATAGATTTCGTCGTTTGTATCCATCCAAGTTTCTCTCCATAATCCGCGAGGTGGAGGGTAGTTGAGTCGGATATTATTTACATGATTCCCATCTTCGTCGTGAACTTGTAATCGGATCGAATTTCCTTCTTCTACTTCTGTTTCCCAGATGAAGAAGTTATCATTGTTCAGGACCCAATATAATGTTTCGGAAGGATCTTGGATCTCTTTGATCGGAGTGATCCTTTTGTCTTTGAGTTCATATTTTATGATCTTTCTGTTTTTGAATCTTCCGGATTTAGTTTCGTAAAAGCTAAAGGAGCCGAGCACATACTCTCCGTCCGGATGTGAGATAAAAGAGTCCACATACCAAGTGTATGCTTCGCCCTGATTCAAAGAATCTTTGAAATCGGAACCTTCTACCTTTTGTTTTAATTTTCCGGACTCGTCAAAAATACTAAGTCTCATCACTCCATTTTGTCTATGGAAGACGAATAATAGATCGTTATTCCCAGCTTCCATTCTTTCTACGTAACCGAATGGAATAGAACCTCCTACTCCATCCGCGTAGATTGTTTGGGAAAGTTTTCCGGAATCATTTATTTTTAAGATCACGGAAGGAACCGCTTCTTCCGCTTCCGTACGAAATTCTCCGGATTTTTTTGTATAAATGTTTTCGGCTACTTTATCTGACTTTGCATCTTCTCTGGAAATTCTGGACTGAACATAGATATCATCTCCGTCAGAAACGGTAACCAATCCGATTCTACCTAATTTAATATTATAAGTTTTGACTTTGTCCTGTTTTTCTTTGGAGTTTCCGATCACAAACTTTAGATCTCCGTCAGAATTGAATGCTTTGATCAGAGATTGTTCAAAATCCGGAACGTAAATCACTCCGGAAGCAACTGCAACTTGGTTCGGAACATTTGTCGGAACCCGATTGACTATGCTAACTTGTAATTCTTTTAAATCTTTTCCTAATTTAACTCTTCCGTATAGATAAGGATTATAATCATCCACCCGGAATTTGGAACAAGCTCCTATCACTAAGATGGAAGTTAAGAAAAATGGAAGGTATTTGCGGACAGATGAGGTCCAAATTTTGAAAGTAAAAGAATTTTGCATGGTTCTAATAAAAACCCGAGCCTATTTTTGGTTTGCCCGGGACATTTCGTTACTATCCTTCTTTTTAGTATATGAAAACAAGCAATTTCGCTCGTATCAATAGGATGGCTCGGAACTAGGCGTATTTTTTACTTTACACTAGGGTAAGCCAAAAATATTTTGAATGAATATCGGGAACCACCCATTGAATGTATGGGAAAAACCTAAAAAATTCGGAGATAATCCGTTTTTGTAGGTTGTTTTTTCCTCTTTTTTGAGGCAAAACGAAGCGGTTCAGAGACTCTCTGTAAGGCCGGCATTGACAGTCAGTAAAGAAGTTATCGAAACGATCTTAGATCGAATCCTTCTCACTCCCGTCAAGCTGTATGCACTCATGGTTAGCCAAAGGCCAAACCATACGCTGATCGAGGTAGAGTTGGATCACCTCGAACACCCGTACGGTTCCGTCAGCCTTCTGGAATGTGAGCAAGTTTCCAGAAAACTGAATGAAGAGTTGGAGCAGATCTCACCAGATCTGAACTATACTCTTAAGGTTTCTTCCGCAGGTGCGGAAAGAAAACTGGTGATTCCCGAGGATCTGGATAGATTCCGTGGAATACCGGTCCGACTCGTCTATAAGTCAGAAGGGTCGGGCGATAAAGAAGGAATCTTTAAGATTCTGGATAGGAAAGAGGACAAGATCTTTTTAGAACTGTTTTCCAAGAGGAAAACAAAAGGTGCTAAAAAAAAGGAAGTCATTCTGGAATTGAAGGATATACTGAAAGGAAATTTGTACGTAAGTATTTGATTATGGCAGTTAAGAAGAAAGAAGTCGAAGTCAATCTGTTGGAAGCGATCCAGCAATTTTGTGCCGACAAATCCTTAGACAGGGAAGCCGTGATGGGAGTCATTCGTGACTCTTTGATTACCGCGTACAAAAAGAAGTCGGGCATCGAAACTCTTGAAGAAGAGGAAAGTCCGATCAAGGTAGAATTTGCTTCCTCCGGAGACGGAGAAAATGTCGTTATAGTTGTATCCCGCAAAGTTGTAGAGGCTTCGCCTGCAAACGGTTTGGAAATCTCCTTAGAAGATGCTAAGGCTATTTATCCTAACGCAACCGAGGGAGAGGTTCTGGATTTTAGAGAAAAGCCGATGGAGCTTTCCAGGATCATTTCATCTCAAGCAAAACAAATGGTATTCCAACGTTTGAGAGATATGGAAAAAGAACTTCTGTATCAGGAATACAAAGCAAAAGAAGGCGAACTGACTCACGGATATTTCCAACGTTGGAAAAAAGACGCTATGTCCATCGATCTTGGTAAGGTCGAGGGAGTTATGCCTAAGCGTGAGCAAAACCCCGGAGAAAAATATCATAGCGGGGATCGTCTAAAAGCAATCATACAAAAAGTTGAACTTCGTCCGAGAGAACCGATCCCAGTGATCACTCTTTCCAGAGCATCTGCAGACTTTGTTCGTAAACTTTTCGAAATGGAAATCCCAGAGATCTACGATGGACTCGTAGAGATCGTAAACGTGGCTCGTCAACCTTCCATTCGTACCAAAGTAGTGGTGTATGCTACCAGAGGAGATATTGATCCTGTGGGAGCCTGCGTTGGTATGAAAGGGGTTCGTATCCAGTCCATCGTTAGGGAATTAGGAAACGAAAGAATAGATATCGTTCAATACTCTTCGGATCCGACAGAGTTTATCGCAAACGCGATCTCTCCGGCAAAACCTTACGATGTAAAGGCAGATTCCGTAGGTAGAGAAGCAATGGTAATCGTTCCTGAAGAACAATTATCTCTTGCAATCGGGATCAATGGTTCCAATGTAAAGTTGGCTTCACAGTTAACCGGATTTAGGATCGATATCAAAACAATAGCCCAGTATAACGAAGAGTTTTCTTCTCCGGAAGCGAGAGAGAGATTGGATAAATTATTTAGTCCTCCAGTTGCTAATACGGAAGAAGAAGACGATGGAGCAACTGCTCTAGAAGATTTACCTGGACTTTCTACCCGATTGATTGGCCTATTAAGGAGCGCAGGGATCAATAACGTCGAGACGTTGATCGAGATCAGCCAGGATGACTTGGCGAAACTCCCCGGTATAGGACAGACTACTGCCGCACAAATCCTTAGGATATTGGCGGAATCTGTAGAGTGGGTGGAGGAGAGCTGATCTCTCAATTTTGAGAGTTTGGGCTTAGGACCCGTTTTTAGTACATCGCGTACTTGACCAGGACATTATATGGAAGAAAAGAATAAATCAATCAAGGAAAAGCTCCAGGGCTCTGCTTCTGCTTCTGCTTCTGCTGACGCAAGTAAGAAGAAGAAGCTGGTTATCAAAAAGAAGCCGGACGAAAAAACGCCTTCTACTTCTGCAAAGAAAGAGGCCCCTACAGATCCAGCTCCAAGCAAACCGGCTGCTGCAGCTTCCTCCTCTCCAAGCACTCCTAAAAGTTCTACTCCTCCTAAAAAAGAACCTCTCTTTCCGGAACCAAGCACTCGCCAAGAGCCTCCAGTTCCAAGATCTGCTCCTCCTGAACATATTTTAGGAGAAGGTAGACCTCCATTCCAGAGAGAAGACAATAATATTATAGTATCTCGTCCAAATCAGAGACCGACGTTCCCAAACCAAAATCGCGAGGGCGGCGGAAATTACCGAGGCAATCGTTCTGACGGAAACCAAGGTTACCAAAATCGCGAAGGTGGTGGTTACCAAGGTGGTCAAGGCGGCGGATACCAAAACCGTGAAGGCGGTGGCGGTGGATATCGCGGAGGCCAGGGTGGTCAGGGCGGTGGCGGTTACCAAGGCGGTCAAGGTGGCCAAGGCGGTGGCGGATATCGTGGAGGCCAAGGTGGACAGGGCGGAGGATTTCGTGGTGGTCCAGGTGGCGGCCAAGGCGGTGGTTTCCGAGGAGGCCCAGGCGGTCAGGGTGGCGGATTTAGAGGCGGCCCTGGAGCAGGAACTCCACCTCCAGGTTTAGGACCTGTAGAAGGCGGAAGAGGTGTTCCTTCCGGCAAAAAACGTAATGATAAAGATAGAGGCGGAAGACCAGAGGGATCAGAAGGTTCTGAAAACTCTAGATTCTTCAGACAGAATTACAAAAAACAAAAAGTAAGCGGGCCGACTGGAGTTTCCGTACCGAAAGAGATCACTCTTTTGGAGAATGTCCAAGTAGGAGAACTGGCTAAGAAAATGAATCTTAAGCCGGGAGATGTCATCGGAAAACTCATGAAAATGGGAATGATGGTGACCATCAATAATATCATCGATGCAGAAACCGCATCGATTCTCGCAGATGAATATGGTTGTAAGGTAAAAGTAGTTTCTCTATATGAAGAAACTCTAATCGACGAAGAAAAAGACAGTCCGGAAGATTATATCCATAGACCTCCTGTCGTTACCATCATGGGTCACGTTGACCATGGTAAGACAAAACTATTGGATACTATCCGTAAGTCTTCCGTCATCGATACCGAGTCCGGTGGAATTACACAACATATCGGTGCTTACCAGGTAAAAACTTCCAGAGGGGAAATTACCTTCTTGGATACTCCTGGTCACGAAGCATTTACCTCTATGAGAGCAAGGGGAGCTAAGGTAACGGATATCGTGATCTTAGTGGTTGCTGCTGACGATGGAGTAATGCCTCAAACTTTAGAAGCATTATCTCATGCTAAAGATGCAAAAGTTCCTATCATTGTTGCAATCAACAAAGTGGATCTACCTGCTGCAAATCCTGATAAGATCATGCAAGAACTTGCTAACCACGGACTCCAATCCGAAGAATGGGGCGGAGACACTATGTATTGCAAGATCTCTGCGAAAGAAAATATCGGGATCGATAAACTTTTAGAATCAGTACTTCTACAAGCAGAAGTTCTGGATCTGAAAGCGAACCCTAAACGTAGAGCAAAAGGTACAATCGTTGAGGCGAAACTGGATCCGGGTCGTGGAGCAGTTGCAACAGTTCTTATCCAAAACGGAACTCTAAGAGTTGGAGATCCGTTTGTAGCCGGCGTATTCTCCGGTAGAGTTCGTGCGATGTACGATGATTACGGTCATCTGATCAAGGAAGCGGGACCTGCTTTCCCTGTTCAGGTAACTGGACTCGACGGAGTTCCTGATGCAGGAGCACCTTTCGATTCCGTGGAAGACGAAAAGGAAGCAAGAAACATCTCTCAACACCGTATCGAATTCGAAAGAATCGGAAACGCAGGAGCTGCAGGTTCCAAAGTTACTCTGGAAAACATGAACGAGTTCATCAAACAGGGTGCATTAAAAGAACTGAAAGTAATTATCAAAGCAGACGTTCGTGGTTCTGCAGAAGCGATCAAGGAAGCTCTTGAAAAACTTTCCACTTCGGATGTAAAACTGAACGTAATTCAGTCCGGGGCGGGAGCTATCGTGGATATGGACGTGATGCTTGCATCCGCTTCTAACGCGATCGTAATCGGTTTCCATGTTCGTGCGAATCCTAAAACAATTGCACTCGCTGAGAAAGAAGGCGTTCAGATCAAATACTACAACATCATTTATCAGGTTGTGGATGAGATCAAGATGGCGATGGAAGGACTTCTCGAACCAGAAAGGATCGAAGAAGTTATCGGAACAGCAGAGATCAGAGAAGTTTTCAAGGTTTCCAAGATCGGAAATATCGCAGGTTGTATGGTTACTTCCGGAAAGATCACAAAAGCTTCCGGTATCCGCGTGATCAGCGATGGAGTCCAAGTATTCGATGGAAAACTCAAGTCTCTTCGAAGATTCAAAGACGAAGTCAACGAAGTGGTGAACAATTTCGAATGTGGTATCCAGTTGGAAAATTACAATGACTTCAAAGCAGGCGACACGATCGAAGCTTATACTGTCACAATAGTAAAACGGAAACTGGAGTAGTGTTAGAGTGAATCCGATCCGTAAAAGGAAAATCGAAGCGGAGACGGTTCGTACCGTCGCCATGATGATCCTGGCCGGGAAAGTTAAGGACCCAAGGGTCCATATGGTTTCCGTTCACAGATCGGAACTCTCGGACGATTCCAAAAATCTAAAGGTGTACGTAACGGCTATCGTAACGGACAAAAAAAAGGAAAAATTACTCGCTGGATTAAATAGTGCCTCGGGTAAATTTGCCGCGACTCTTTCCACAAAACTCAATCTAAGGATCACACCTAGAATGAGTTTTGTTTGGGACGAAGAATATATCCAAGGTTTAGATGAATCCCTCCGACTTACGAGAAAACCAACAAATCCGGACTGAATTCGGATTTCTACTCTTGGATAAACCGATTGGAATGACTTCCTCTGATCTGGTTTTAAAAGCCAAAAAAACTCTCGGACTTAAAAAGGTAGGTCACACAGGTACCTTAGATAAGGCTGCCTCCGGTTTGATGGTGCTACCTGTAGGCACTTCGACAAGTTTCTCCCAAGTATTTTTAGGAAAAGATAAAGAATACGAGGCCGAAGTCCAGATCGGCTTCTCCACTGACTCTGGAGACAGAGAAGGTTTAGTGGTAGAAGATTGGGAAACTCCTAAGATCCAAAAATGGTACCGAGAATCCATGCCTAAATTGGAAGAAATTCTTTCCAAGGTTTCCAGCTGGGAAGAACAGATTGCGCCAGAAGTTTCCGCACTGAAGGTGCAAGGGCAGAGAAGAGCCAAATTATTCAGAGAAGGAATCTCTGTTCCACCAAGTATTCGTAAGATCAAAATATTCGAATTTTCAGCCGGAGACTTCTGCCAGGAAGGTTTCAAATTAAAGACGAGGGTTTCTGGCGGAACGTATATCCGTAAACTTGTTATGGATATAGCCGAAGAAGCTGGGATCCCAATGTGTCTTAAGTCCTTGAATAGGACTAAAGTGGGTAAACTGAAGCTGGAGCAAGCCGATACCTACGAGGCATTATTACTTGGAAAAGCAATTATCCATCCTCCGGAAGAGATTCTGGATATTCCTTCCGTTGAGATCCCAAGTACAGAGGTAAAAGACGTTTTTCACGGGAAAAAGATCAAATTGGATTGGATCCCGGCTCAGGAGTTCCTACTTACCTCTCCGGAAGGAGAGATTTTGGCATATTGCAGGAGGGAGGGACTTCCTGGCAGCCTTTCGTATAAATATTTGAAGGTCTTTTCTAAAAATTAGCTTGGACAGGGGGCTAGGCCCCCGAAAATTGGCAACAGGTACAATCAAACTATGGTAACTACGGAACAAAAGAAGCAAATTATATCCACATTTGCAAAAGGGCAAGGGGACACTGGTTCAACAGAAGTCCAAATCGCTCTTCTAGACGCTCAAATCAAAGATCTTAACGAGCATTTTAAAACTCATAAGAAAGATTTTCATTCTAAAACCGGTCTTCTTAAACTTATCAGCAAGCGTAAAAGATTACAAGAATACCTAAAACGTACTGATCTAGAACGTTATAAAAAATTAATCGAAGCTCTCGGACTCCGCAAGTAAGGAGTTCCTCATGGCTAAAACTATTAATGGCCAATTTGGCCGTGATTCAATCACTCTCGAAACGGGAGATTGGGCGAAGCAAGCCCACGGGTCCGTAGTATATAAAACCGGAAATCTAGTTTTATTAGCAACTGTTTGTGCCGCAGACGAACCTAAAGAAGGCCAAGACTTCTTCCCACTTACTTGCGAATATTCTGAAAAAGTTTATTCAGTAGGTAGATTCCCAGGTGGATATTTTAAAAGAGAAGCAAAACCTTATGAGCATGAGGTTTTAAACTCCAGGATTATCGACAGACCGATCCGTCCTCTTTTCCCTGAAGGATATTTCTGCGAAGTTCAATTGCAGGTAACTGTTCTTTCTGCGGATAACGAAATTTCTACAGCTGGTCACGCGTTGAATGCAGCTTCTGCAGCATTAACGATCTCTAATATTCCTTTTAATGGTCCAATTGCTGGAGCAAGAGTAGGAAGAATTAACGGAGAACTCGTATTAAATCCTGGTAATAAAGAACTACAAAATTCCGATCTGGATCTGGTAGTTGCAGGAACTAAAACCCATATCGTAATGATAGAGGGAGAAGCAAAGGAATTATCCAACACAGAAATGTTGGAAGCATTGAAGTTTGCTCACGGGCATATTGCTAAATTTGTAGAACTTCAAGAGTCCTGGGCGAAAGAACTCGCTGTAGTCAAAAAAGAAGTTAAACTCAAAGTAAAAGACGAAACTCTTTTGGGCGAAGTTCGCAAATATGCATTCGATAAGATCTCTTCTGCAAATAAAACTGCAGATAAAGCTTCTCGTAATAAAGAAATTTCTAATGCAAACAAAGAAGTTGTAGAACACTTCAAAGAAACCGTTACCGAATCTGAAAAGATCAAGGACATCAAAAACTTCTTACATGAACTCGAGTATGAGATCGTAAGAGAGCAGGTATTGAAAGAAGGAGTTCGTTTCGACGGAAGAAAGTTGGACGAAATCCGAAATATCAGCGTAGAGATGAGTCCTCTTCCGGGAGTTCACGGTTCCGCAGTATTTACAAGAGGTCAAACCCAGTCTTTGGGAACAGTAACTCTTGGAACTGCATCCGACAACCAACGTTATGAAACATTGGAAGGTCAGAAAGAAAAGAACTTCATGCTTCATTATAATTTCCCTGCATTCTCAGTAGGAGAAGTAAGAAGATCTTCCGGACCAGGTCGTAGAGAGATCGGTCATGGAAACTTGGCAGAAAGAGCTCTTAAATTAGTTCTTCCTAAGCCGGATGATTTCCCTTATGTGATCAGAGTTGTATCCGAAATTTTAGAATCCAATGGATCTTCTTCCATGGCTTCCGTATGTTCCGGATCATTGGCTCTAATGGCAGCAGGAGTTCCGATCAAGTCCGCAGTTTCCGGAATTGCAATGGGATTATTCTCCGATGAGAGTGGAAGATTTGCAGTATTATCCGATATCGCGGGATTGGAAGATCATTTTGGTGATATGGACTGCAAAATCGCAGGAACTAGAAAAGGAATTACTGCATTCCAAATGGACTTAAAAGTAACTGGTGTTGCGTTTAACGTTCTTGAAGCAGTATTTGCTCAGGCAGAAAAAGCTCGTTTCCATATTTTGGATGTGATGGAAAAATCCATCTCCAAAGCTGCGGATTCCGTTTCTCGTACTGCTCCTAAAATTATCGTAAAATATATACCTAAAGATCGTATCGGAGAATTGATCGGTCCAGGTGGTAAAAACATCCGTGGAATCATCGAAGCTTCCGGAGCGGATATTAATATAGACGACGATGGAAAAGTGACTATCGCTGGAGCCAACCAAGAGCAGGCAGAAAAAGCTGCAGGTATGGTAGAAGGTTTCTTCGCGGAAGTAGAAGTAGGAAAAATTTACGAAGGCAAAGTAAAACGTATAACCGATTTCGGTGCCTTTGTGGAGATTCTGCCAGGTAAAGAAGGACTTTGCCATATTTCCAAATTGGATTCCAAACGTGTGAATTCAGTGAAAGACGTAGTTAAAGAAGGTGAGATCATCCGTGTCCGCGTATTGAACGTGGATAAAACAGGTAAGATCGATCTTTCCAGAAGAGACGCTCTCGAAGTTTAAAGTGAATAAGACCGGCGAAATTTTTTCGCCGGGTAGTACATTGGTTTTTCTAGAAGAAAAAAATCATAAAATAACATTAGGGAACGGACTTGTAGTCTTGTTCCAACGAGCTCCTTATTCAGTAAGCGTGTCTATGGGAGTGTATGTAAAAGTGGGATCCAGGTCTGAAACTTTGGAAAACGCTGGTTACTGTCATTTCCTAGAGCATATGCTTTTTAAAGACACTGAAAAGCGAACTGCAAAACAACAAGCGGAAGATTGGGAAAGAGTAGGAGCTTACTCTAACGCGGCCACTTCCAGAGAATACACTTACTTTCATGCAACCTTAGCTTCCAGAGATCTGGAACTCGGATTGGAATTACTTTCAGAAATGATGTTCCAACCTTTGTTTAGGGACCAAGATATCCGTACAGAAGCGGAAGTCGTTTTGGAAGAGATGAAGGGGTATGAAGATTCTCCGGAAGATGCCATTCACGATTTTTATTATAATAATTTATTCAGAGAAAATTCTTTAGGTAGAGATATTATAGGGACCGAAGCCTCGATCAGAGGAGTAACTCCTACTAGTCTCAGGAAATTTTACGAAACCTATTATCATCCGGAGAATATGATACTTTCTCTTTCCGGAAATTACGAACCTGAGTTTGTATTCGATCTGATCTCTAAATACTTCTCCCATTCGGTTAAAAAAGGAAAAGAAGGAACATTCGAAACTCCTAAAAAAGAATTCGGATATTTCCGCAAAGGAAATAAGGAAACTGAACAGGCCTATTTTATTTTAGGCGCGGAAGGTTTTCCTCGAAATTTCCATGATGCTACAAGGCTGTCTCTTCTCACACATGTTTTAGGCGGGGGAATGTCCTCTCGTTTATTCCAAAAAGTAAGGGAAGAAAAAGGACTTTGCTATCATATTACAAGTTATCCTTCTTCTTATCGTGATGTTGGGATAAATTCGATCGTATGTTCCTCTTCTAAGGAAAGATTTGCAGAAAGCCTGGAACTGATCTTGGCAGAAGTTAAACTTTTCGTGGATAAGGGAGTTACTTCCCAAGAATTGAAAGATGCCAAGACCAATCATGAAGGAAGTCTTTCCATTGGTTATGAGCATACTGAAAGTAGAATGAATAATATAGCTTTCCAAGAGTTATACTATGGAAAATACAATTCTTTAGAAAATAGGATCAAAGAGATCCATTCAGTAACTGAAGAAGAGATCAACGAGACTGTTCGAAAAATATTCGCACTTCCTGAGTTGCATCTTTCCGTTTTGGCAAAATTAAAACCGAAAGAAGAGCAAAAAATAAAATCTATTTTCGAATCCTATTCGTACTAATATGAAAATTCCGATTAAGAAGTTAAAAGAGAAGGCGCTCTTACCGGAGATCAAAACATCAGGTTCTGCAGGTTATGATATTGCTGCTTGTTTGGATTCCACTCTGGCATTACCCGTTGGGGAAGTGGTTTTAGTTCCTACAGGACTTTCTTTCGCTATTCCGGAAGGATTTCATTTCGAAATCAGACCTCGTTCCGGATTTTCTACTAAGTTTAAGATCTTAATTCCAAATACTCCAGGTACAATCGACTCTGATTATAGAGGAGAATTGATGGTACCTCTACTCAACCTGGGAAAAGAGCCATATCTTCTCGAAGACAAAACTAGAATTGCTCAATTATTGATCCGCCGCACTTGGCATACAGACTGGGAACTTGTGACTGAACTTCCTGAATCCGAAAGAGGAGCAGGGGGGTTCGGTAGCACCGGTTTTTGAGGCGCGGAGATTAGCAAAAACTCTGTCTCTTTTTTTTAACTTTGCGTCTCTTTTCCCGGAATTAAGTCTCTTTTCGGATTCCATATTTCTGCCGATCCTTAGGGAGTATGGATAGAAGGGACCAAATAGTCGGACAAAATATAGCGATTTGGGAAAAGGGAAGAGCGGCATTGCCATATCTTCTACTTTTCACTGGGATTTTCCTGACCCTTTCTCTTGGTTCCTTTACCATCGCTGAAAATGGAGTGGAAGCCAACCTTTTCGGTAGACTGGGCCATTATCTTTCCTGGGGATTTTTATACTTATTCGGAAATGCCTCCTTTGTTCCCGGCATCATGCTTATTTTAACTGGCGGGATCCTTCTTGCTAAACCCGCTCAGGATGTAACGAACAAACTTCTTACCATTCCATTATTCTTACTCGCAGTCGCTGTGAGTTTAAATGTTTTCGGAAATGTTTCCACAGTTCCATTTGCATCTAACGGTGGGGTTCTCGGCCAGGCATTAGCCGTGGCTTTGGAATATCTTCTTGGTTCTACCGGAAGACTTCTTATCCATTTTGTGGTCTATTTTTACGGCATACTTGTTTATTTGAACGAATCTCCGGTCCATTTTTTAGGAAGGCTTCTTGCACAAAGCGGCCGGGACTGGAAGGAGCAATGGCTTTCCGGTTATATGAGTGGAAGAACCAAAAAAGAAGACGAGATCCCAAATTACGAACCTGCATTTGCAAAAACCAAATCGGCTGATTGGTCCAAAGGTCTTGCAGGTATGATGAATTCAATTCCTTCTTGGAAAGAAACAAACACTGAAGTTTCTGAAGAAAACGTGCCTCCTTGGTTTCGCAGAGAAGTTTCGGGTCCTTCTTCGGAGAAACAAAATCCAGTGAAAGCTGCTACAAATCTAGAATCATATATACAAAAAGCAAAGGGATACTCTAAGACCCAGGACTTAAGAGAATCTAATGTGCAATATAGAAACTCAGGTCTTCTCCAAGGGTTTTTTGAAGATGATAGAAAAATTTTCCAATTCCAAACTGCTTCTTCTCGACTTGTTGAGAAGGTATACGGAGTTCCGGAAAGAAAAGAAGAAGTTCCAGCTGCTTCTTCCAAAAAAGCATGGGAGATCTTGGATCTTAGGAGTGAAACTTCTACACTACCTTCTTTTACGAAAGAAGAAGTTCAGTCCGTAGTTGCAGAACCGGAAGAGTTGGAAGAGGATATCCAACCTCTCATTTCTAATAAAGAAATTATAGAAGATGTTTCTACAGAAGAGGAAAACTTCTTAGAAGAAGGCGAAGAGCTGGAAGAATGGACTGAAGAGGAAGATTCTTTAGACGAACTAGAAGACTCGGAAGAAGAATACGAGGAAGAAATAGAAGAATCCGACGAACCAACTGTAGTTGTAGAGGCGGAGCCGATAGTCATTCCTAGTGCATTACTTTCTCCTCCTGCAGTTGTCCCTGAGAAAAAACAAGAGAAACCGAAACAATCTGAACTTCCTTTTACGCCTGTTTCTATGGTGCCAGTATTCCGTTCTAAACGTTCTGTGTATCATATTCCTCTGAATCGTTTGAAGAGCAATCCTACAAAGGTCCAAGATGCACTTTTCAAAGTAGAATCGGAAAAGGTTGCGTTCGAGATAGAGAATGCTCTGAAAGTATACGGTTACGAAGCTAAGGTGGTAGGTTGGGAAAGAGGCCCTATTATCACACGTTACGAACTCACTCCTCCTCCTGGTGTAAAATTGGGAAGGATCACTTCTTTAACTGACGAGCTAAGAATGTATCTTGCAGTTAAGAATATACGTATTGTCGCTCCTATTCCGGGTAAATCCACGATCGGTATAGAGGTGCCTAATAAACATAGAGAAGATGTTTTCTTAGGAGATATATTACGTTCTTCTTTAGCTCCTAAACCTAAAAAAGATCTAAATATTGTGATCGGTAAGGATATCTCCGGTAAGCTAGTATCCATCGATCTGAATAAACTTCCTCACTTGCTTGTGGCCGGAACTACAGGTTCCGGTAAATCTGTTTGTTTAAATGCGATGATCGCTTCTCTTGTCCTGAATCTTTCTCCGGAAGAAGTTCGTTTTATCATGATCGACCCTAAGATGGTGGAACTTACCTTGTTCGAGGATATTCCTCATCTTCTTATGCCAGTGATCAAAGATGCTCGTAAAGCAACCAAATCCCTTTCTTGGGTGATCCAAGAGATGGAAGCGCGTTATGAGGCCGTTTCCCAATTGAAATGTAGGGACTTCCGTTCTTATAATGAGAAAGTAGAAGAACATTATCACAAAGAAGGTTATAATAAAATGCCTTATCTTGTGGTGTTTATTGATGAGCTTGCTGATCTAATGATGGTTTCCGGAAAAGATCTGGAAGATGCGATCACTCGTATCAGCCAGAAGTCCAGAGCGGTCGGGATCCATTTAGTGATGGCGACCCAAAGACCTTCTGTGGATGTGATTACCGGTCTTATCAAAGCAAACTGTCCTGCTAGGATTGCATTTCATGTGGCCCAAAAAACGGATTCGAAGATCATTTTGGATATGAATGGTGCAGAGTCTCTTCTTGGAAAAGGAGACATGTTGTATAAGTCTCCTACTTCTGCGGACCTGGCAAGGATCCAGGCTCCATTTATCTCTGAAGAAGAGATTGAGAAGATCGTGGATGAGGCCAAAAAATACGGAGCTCCTACCTACGTAGAATTCGATTTGGAAGAAGAGACCGAATCTGAATCTGCAGAAGAGATGGATGAGGAGCTATTTGATAAGGCCTGGGAAATAGTAAGAACGGATAGAAAAGCGAGCGCAAGCTACTTACAAAGACGTTTGAAAATCGGCTATAACAGGGCGGCCCGGATCATGGAATTAATGGAAGAAAGGGGATACGTTTCTCCGATTCTGGGATCTAAGGGACGGGAAATTTTAAGGTCCGCATAAAAATTCGACCCGGTCTAGGAATTTCCAGGCCGGGAAAAGAAACCAAGTGACAGTGGGGCGGATACTCGCCATCCTGGAAAAAAATCCCTGCATTACCTGAGAATGAAAGATACCAGAAGCAATCGTTCTATATTTATCGCCCTTGGCCTTGTCGTTTTATTCGGCAGCTTCTCCCTAGGCGCTCAGTCCTCCGCAAAACACCATTGGAATTCACCTTCTGAAGTGGTTAAAAAAGTCAGAAAAACTTTTTCGGACCTAAAAGCTTATAAGGCTGATTTTGTAATCCAAACGGAATCGAACAAAAAAGTGGTCACTAAAAAAGGTGTCTGCTATTATAAGAAAGGTGGAAAGATCAAATATGAATTTTCAGATCCTTCCGGTGATGAGATCGTTTCCGATGGAAAAACTCTTTGGATCTTCATCAAAAGATTAAATGCCGCAGGAAAGCAGGATCTTACATTAAATAAATCTAATAAATCCGGTCCTATTTTTTCGCCAATGACAGAAGAGGGGCTTTCCAGGATTTTCAGAAAGTATCATTATAAATTCGAGTCTATAGAACAACCTCAGATTTCTCCTAAAGACAATCGTCAATATTTCGTATTGGCTTTGGAACAAAGAGAGAAGATCGGCGGTTATGAAACTATGACACTTTACGTAGACGCGCAAACTTCCTTTATTAAAAAGGCAATTGCAAGTGACGGAAGAGGTAAGACCACCACTGTAGAATTTTTCGGATTGGATCCGAATGCAGATGTCGAGGATGGAGTATTTAATTTCCGTCCTGACGGTAATTCTAAAATCGTAAATAACCCCTTGGTGTCGGAAGAATAAATCTTCCTAGGAAAGGAGAGCGAAATTGAATCAGAAACGAGTAGGGCAAATCCTTAGAGAGGCTAGGGAAGAAAAAAAGCTCACTGTAAAGGACGTATCCAAGGATACGAATATTTCCGTTAAATATATTCTCGCATTGGAGACAGAGGACTATGCTCAGTTTCCTGGAGAAACTTTTACCATAGGTTTCCTAAAAAACTATGGTAGTTACTTAAAGCTAGACACGGGGATGCTGATCAATTTATATAGAGGTGAAAAGATAGAAGAGTCCCAAGCTCCTCTAGAAGAGCTCACCAAACCTACTTCTAATTTTTATTATGATCTAAACTTCGATAAGAACAAACTGATCACTGCTATTTCGGTTCTGATGGTGGCGATTGCGGCTGTTCTACTTTATACCTTCATTGACGGGTCTTCTTCTGATGACGATGTAGCGGAAGAAAGTGGAAGAAGGTTAGAGATCCCTGAAAACATAGATTTTATCAATCGTTCCGTTCCTGAAACAAGACCTGAAAGTTTTATCTTAACTGCGAACCAAGGTGTAAGTTTTAGTGCTTCTAACCAACAATGTAAACTTTTCATTTCTTCAGTAGAACAAGGGTCTGATACGAACACTGCAGTTCTTGCATTCAATGTGTATCCCGAATTGACCGTTTACAAATTCAGATTGTCCGAAGGACAGGAAAAGGTGCTTAGCTATTCTATTCCTGAAATTTCTTCCTTACGTAGAAGTATCAGGATCGCTGCTCAAAGTGTGACCGGAAGTTCCGCAAAAGTTTTGGTTTCTTTAAGTGAAGAAGAGAAACAAGGCGCTACTGTACAGTCTAATCCTCAAGGAGAAGACTCCACCAAAACCTTAGGTGATGTTCCGATCCAGGTTACATTATTTTTCTCTAAACCGAGTTATGCAGAGTTCATGATAGACGGGCAAATGGGATTTAGAGGCCTTGTACAAGGTGGAGAAAATAAAACGCTAGAAGCGAAAGATCGTCTGGAGATCAAAGTTGGAGACGGTTCCGCAGTGGAGATGATCCAAAACGGAAAACCTAAAGTTGTTTTAGGACGTCCCGGAAAATTAGTTAAGAAAGTTTATATAAAAACACCAAACCCTTACGATAGCACTCAGTTTATCATTAAGGAGTTGGGCGAGTAAGGCTTCGTTTGGATAAAAAGTTCTACATTACCACTCTTGGATGTCCCAAAAATACCGTGGACTCCATGAGCATGCACCACTCTCTTTTGGAAGAAGGTTTTCTTCCGGCAACAAAACCGGAAGAGTCCGACTTCCATCTGATCAATACCTGTACTTTTATCCGCTCCGCTACCGAAGAGACCATCCAAACTATTTTGGGTGCGGCTCACGCTAAAAAACAAGAAGGCCAGAAATTAGTCGTAGTAGGATGTTTTGCTGAAAGATATCCGAAAGATATTTCTGCGGAGATCCCGGAAGTGGATCTGGTATTTGGAACCGGAAAATATTCCCAAGCAGGAAAGATCATTAAAGAAGCTTTCCGCAGGGATATCTCTTCTCCTGCAAAAACCGAATTCAACTCAGATATAGTAGAAAGAATGAAACTTTCTCCCGAGATAGAAAACTATTCTAAACCTTATGCGTATGTGAAAGTTTCTGATGGTTGTAATAGAGGTTGTGCATTTTGTATCATTCCTTCCCTTCGCGGAAAATTCGTGGATTCTCCTTTGGAAGAGATCATTAGGGATACTAAAAGAGCGATTGCCGCAGGTGCAAAAGAGATCTGTTTAGTTTCCCAAGATACAGTGTATTACGGAAAAGACTCCGACAAACTTCTGGATATGATCAAGGCTGTCTCGGATGTCGAGAACCTGGAAATATTAAGATTATTATATTTATATCCTGATAAGAAGACTGAAAAAATCCTCAGACTCATGGGAGAAACTACTAAGATCGCTCCTTATCTGGAATCTCCTCTTCAACATGTTTCAGAAAGAGTATTGAAAAACATGAATAGAAGCGGCGGATATTCCCAGTTCAGGGATCTATATTCTCTCGCAAGAGAAATGAGACCTGATCTTGAGATCAGGACTTCTTTTATCTTAGGTTTTCCTGGAGAAACAGGAGAAGATGTGGATGAGATCCTACGTTTTGTGGAAGAGACTCGTCCTGAAAAATTGAATTTATTTTCTTATTCTCCTCAAGAGGGAACTAAGGGTGCAGATCTTACCCAAACAGTTTCCGACAAGGAGAAGGCGAAAAGGATCAATCTGATCCGAGATACACATTTGAAAATCTTACAAGAGATCCATGAATCCAGAATAGGTAAAACATATACTGCGATAGTAGATGGATTAGAAGGTAATACTGCAATCGTCAGACGTTTGCAAGATGCTCCTGAAATAGACGAAGTGGTTTATGTAGAAGATCCTTCTTTGAAGCCGGGAACAATCGGAAAAGTGAAAATCGAATCTTTTTACGAATATGACATGATGGGAACTTGGTTGGAATCTTGAATCCGAATATTAACTTACCCAACGCTCTTACCGTACTGAGAGTAGCTTCACTTCCTTTTTTTATCTGGTTCTTATATCAGAAGGAACAGGCGTATCATATCGCCGCTCTGGTTTTATTCTCTCTTGCATCTATCACTGATTTTGTGGACGGTTATCTGGCCAGAAAATGGAAACAAGAGACCGAGTTCGGGAAATTTTTAGACCCACTTGCAGATAAGATCATTGTAGTAGGCTGTTTTACAACATTTATATTTTTACACGAACAGATCGAACTTTGGATGGTAGTACTTATCATCGGAAGAGATATGTTGATCACAACATTACGTTATCTTGCGATCCGTTTAGGGAAATCTATCCGAACCACCATGCTTGGAAAGGTTAAGACCGCCTTCCAAATGGGAGCCATTATTCTAATTTTGATCTTCTTTATATTAGTTTCTTCGAATAAAAGAATTCTGATCAATGAGGTCTACCAAAGTGGCAAACTTGCAGGAATGACCGTTTTTGGGATAGCTTCCGAAAACGCAGTTGCATTCGTTAAGGTTTGGCAGGAAAACGGTGCCCCCGGCTGGAATGAATTGGTATTCGGATTGGGTGGATTTGTTCCTTATTTCGGAATGCTATTGACCACTCTCATCACCGTACTTTCCGGAATTCGTTATTTGATCTCAAACAGGGAAGTGATCCGTTACAGCTCTATACGGAGGGCATTCGGTAAAAATGGAAATTAGACAAGCTATCATCAAAGTTTTAGAAAAAAAGAATCTTACAGTTTCGGAAGCGGAGACTGTGATCAATTCAGTAATGAGAGGAGAAGTATCTGAGATCCTACTTTCTTCTTTTTTGACCGCAATGAGAGCAAAAGGAGAAACAGTAGACGAACTATTGGGTTTCTGTTTGGCTCTTCGCCGTAACGCGCTCAAACCTAAAACCGCTTTTCCTTTTGATATGTTGGACACCTGTGGGACAGGCGGCGACGGAAAAGGAACGGTGAATATCTCCACACTTTCTGCAATCGTACTTTCTTCTCTTGGGATCAAGGTTGCAAAACATGGCAACCGTTCTGTTTCTTCTCATACCGGTTCTAGTGATATCCTGGGAAGGCTAGGTTATAATACTGAAAAGACCCAAGAAGAAGTGGAATCCCACTTAGTAGAAAACGGATTTGCATTCTTATTCGCTCCTATGTGGCATCCATCTATGAAGTTTGCAGGACCTGTACGTAGAGAATTGGGTTTTAGAACCTTATTTAATATGATCGGACCTCTGAGTAATCCATTCTCTCCTCAATATCAGATCATTGGTGTGTACGAGCCTGAATTGACTGAAACTTTTATCCGAGTTCTGCAAGGTTTGGGTTTGAGAAGGGCCCTAGTATGTCATTCTCGAGACGGACTGGATGAATTTTCCATTTTCGAAAAAACGGATTATACTCTGTTAGAAGATGGAGTTATCTCCAGAAAAGACTTTGATCCTAAAGATCTGGGTTTAAAAGATCTGAATCCTGAGGAAGTATTTACCAGTGGGCCGGACCAAGCTGAGTCCTTAGCTAGAAAGATCCTGGCAGGAGAGAAGATCGCGGGCACCCATGCAGTTGCCTTGAACGCTGGAGCAGGGCTTTTCACCTTGGGTAAAGCTAGTTCTATCCTAGATGGATATAAAACAGCATTAGAACAGTTGGCTTCCGGAAAAACAGGCGCCTTCTTTCAAAATTTAATTACCAAGGGATAATAAAGGAAAATACTGGTCTCAAAAAGGACCAAAAAAGGAAACACAGGTTTCACCATGTTTAGCAATTTTCAAAATTTATTAATATTAGCCCAAGCGGATCCGGCTGGGGCACAAGGTGGCGGGTTTAATACTCTATTATTCATCCCGATCCTATTTATCATTCTGTATTTTATAGTGATTCGCCCTCAAAGAAACGAAGAAAAGAAAAGAAAAACGATGATCGAGGGTCTACAAAAAGGGGACGTGGTAATCACTTCTTCCGGGATCCATGGCAAGGTAGTAGAATTTAAGGATAATAACGAAACTGTTGTTTTGGCGATCGCTAAGGACACCAACGTTACCTTCAATTCCAGCACGATTTTAAGAAAGAAGGAAAAAGAGAAAGAGGCGTAATTCCCTTTTTCCGATAGTATCAGTATAACCGGTGCGACTCATGAATAAGATCCTATGCCTACTTCTTTGTATTTCTTTGACCCTGCCAATTTTTGGACAGGACGGAGAAGAAATCGATTTTTTGGATAAGGTTTCCGAACCTAAGAAGACAACCACTTCTTCCAAAAAGACACCTCTTGCAAAAGCTTCTAGAAAGAAAAAAGTAAAGAAGAACGCTGGCAAAAAGAAGAAGGCTGTCGAGTCCAAAGAGACCGAGCAGAAAGAATCCGAGCCTAAGAAAAAAGTAGATCCGGAAATCGCACCGGAGGATCCCTCTCAGGGAAAAAATTCGGGAGATCCTAACGGGCCGAATGAAACCACTGAGAGAAATCTAAATAAAGAAGTTTCTAATCCTGAAGTTTCTGCTGAGATCCAAAAGCCGTACTGGTTAAATGAAGAAACAAATTTAAGTCCTAAAAATCTGCCTGGGTTTAATGCTAGTGCTTCTTCTTTGCCTAAAGAAGATATTTCTATCAGAGAGAAGTTGGGAGAGATCCTGAAACTCGGAGACGATAAGAAAAAAGAAGAAGAGAAAAGAAAGGCCGCAGAACAAAAAGAACAGGGAGCTATCGCAGGATTTTTCTCTGAACATAAAAAGGCGATTATCATAATTGCAATCATACTTGCTTTTGCTTTATATCAATTCAGAGCCAAAGGCGCACGCGTCACTCGGCGTTCCCCTGTGACCATCAATAAAGTGAGAAGAGACTAGGAGTCCGAATTTGAAATCTGTCCAATGGATTTTTGTTCCAATATTGGTAGTAGCGTCTTCATTGACGCTTCTTTATCCAAACTTCGCCGAAAGGGAATTGGAACTCGCAGTAAGAAAAGAATTTAAAGAATTACCTGAAGAAACCCGCAAAGAAGTTCTTTCTAATTTTGCGGAAAGATGGAAAACCGATTATAACCCGAAAAGCGACTGGCAGATCGAACCTGATCCTAATGTTTTTCCGGATCAGGATTATTATCTAGTCAAAGGAAGATTTATCACTTCCGCGAAGATCAACCAACTTTCTCAGGAAAACCAAGAGCTGATCTTAGAGCCAAAAAATAAACTTAGACCAACTTGGGTAGAAGAGTATATTTTCGGTGGAAGACCCTTGGCGATTCGTCTTGGATTGGACTTACAAGGTGGAATGAGAGTCGTTTTGAAAGGTGATTTCGACGACTATACATCTAAATTAAAAGATTCTTATACAAAAGAAATCGAAGAGCTTACTCGTAAAAAAAGCGATGCTAGTCTTTCCGAAAAAGAAAGAAAAGAAGCTCAAGACAAACTGAAAGAGATCGAAAGTTATTTCGAATTAACTCCTAGCAGAAAACTTGCCGAGTTGGAAAAAGCGAAGTTGATCATCGACAACCGTCTGACCAACCAAAACTTGACTGAACCTCAGGTGCGTATCCAGAAGGACCAAGATTCTATCGAGGTTTCCTTACCAGGTGTGAGCAACTCATCTCAGATCCTAGACATTATCAGAAACACTGAAACTGTGGAATACAGATTGAGAGAGCCTTCTGATTCCAATGCAAATTCCAGGGGAACTTACCACGACGCGATTGAGTTAGAAGAAATGAAACTCATGAACGACGGCAGAAGGGAAGAAACCGAGATCGTAAAATTCCAGAATATCGTTAAACAGAAACTAGGAAAAGACGAGCAGGACAAATTCCTGGCAGCTATGGAGAAGAAGTATAATATACCCGAAAAGTATAAATTATACGTAAAATGGTCCAGAGCAAATAACCCTAAGGCGTCTTTACTTCCTAGAGAGTTTGTAGTTCTGGAAAGAGCTATCTCTCTCGATGGAAAAGATATGAGAAACGCTCGTGAGAGTTACGACCAAAATAGACTTTCTTATTACGTTTCCTTCTCCTTAACTTCTCAAGGTGCTGAGAAATTTTTTGATATTACTTCTAAAAACGTAGGAAGACAACTCGCGATCGTTTGGGGAGACAAAGTTATCTCTGATCCTGTAATTCGTAGTCCTATCGCAGGTGGTAACGCTCAGATCGACGGCGAATTCGGACAAAAAGAAGCTACAGACCTTGCAAACGTGATCAGTGAGGGTGCGCTTCCGATTCCGTTAAACGTTTTGGAAATGAGATTTATAGGTCCTACTTTAGGGATCGAGTCCATCGAAGTAGGATTAAAAGCGGTTCTTTTAGGCTTCGCCCTCGTGATCGTGTTCATGTTGATCATCTATAGGCTGTCCGGACTGGTTGCGGATATCGCACTTCTTGTGAACGTGATCGTGCTTATGGCACTTCTTTCCTTGATGGGATTCACTTTGACCTTACCTGGTTTTGCGGGGATCATCCTCACAGTAGGTATGGCGGTAGACGCTAACGTTATTATCTACGAAAGGATTAAGGAAGAATTGGCCTCCGGAAAACATGTGTCCGCCGCGGTTGCTCAAGGATTCGATAACGCTTTCTGGACGATTATGGACAGTAACGTGACCACTTTGATCTCGGGTATCTTGATGATCAAACTTGGAAACGGACCGATCAAAGGATTTGCGATCACTCTTTGTTGGGGTATCATCACTTCCCTGTTTACTTCCTTGTTCTTGAGTAGAATGATCATGGATCTATTGGTAAACAAATTTGGAGTTCGTAAACTCCGGATCGGATTCAAAAAACTGGAGTCCAAAAATGTTTGATTTTATAAAATATAAATACGTATCCATTTCTTTCTCTGCCATCCTGATAGCTGTCGGGTTTGGAGTTACCTTCGGAAAATACGGAGGATTCGCTACTTCTTTGGATTTCGACGGTGGTTTGAGAGCCGTTGTAGAATTCCCGGAAAATGTAGAACGTAAAAATTTGGAGGAATATTTCTCCGCAAAAAATTTAGAAGCTGTTTTGGTCCTAATGGATAAGGATAAAAACGATTACCAAATCGATATAGGTCTTGGTTCCGTTGACCAGATCAAACAACTTTATATAGAAAGAAAAGGTAAAGATAGTGTAGAAGCGCAACAAGCTTCTGCGATCGATGCATTGATTGGTCTTTTGCAAGAAGACTTTAAATTAGAAAAAAAGAAAATCCTTTCCGCGAATCAAGTAGGTTCCGTTGTAGGGGCTGAGTTAACTTCTACGGGGATTTCTCTATTGGGTTTAACTCTTTTCTTTATCATGATATATCTAAGCTTCCGTTTCCAATTCAAGTTCGCATTAGGGGCAATCTTAGCTCTAATTCATGACTTGGTGATCACGATCGCGTTTATCGGATTTTTCCAAATTAAACCGAGCGTTCCTATTATCGCTGCTCTTTTGACATTACTCGGATATTCAATCAACGATACGATTGTGGTATTCGATAGGATCCGCGAAAATGCTGGAAATCTTAGAGATACATTTTCTAAAGTGATTAACCTTTCGATCAACCAAACACTTTCTAGGACTTTCAATACTTCTGTTGCGACCTTGATTTCAGTAGTTGCGATCATCATTGGTGGAGCAGTGGAATTATACGATTTCGCTTATGTTCTTACTTTCGGGATTATACTCGGAACATTCTCCTCCGTGTTTATTGCAGCACCACTCGTAGATATCTATGATTCTCTGAGTAAGAGGTGGAAACGCTCTTGAGTGGTTTCCTCCCGGATCGAATTCGGGAGGAATTGACTCGCTATTCCTTTGTCTCCACCGGATATTCCAGTCCGAATCCTCCGGTGGCCTGCGTTTTAGAAGACGCAATCACCGGCGAAATTTTATCTTCTGCTTCCACGCAAAAGACCGGGGAAAATCACGCAGAAAGAGAAGCATATCGTTTGCTTCGAGAAAAATTCCCGGACGGAAAACTCCCCGACCATAATGCTTACGTTACCTTAGAGCCTTGCACTCATTTTGGTAAAACTCCTCCTTGTATTGATCTGTTCTTAAAAGAAAAGCCTGTTCGATTGGAATATGGATGGAAGGACCCGAATCCTTTGGTTTCTTCTCATTCGGGTTTGAATAAATTATCAGAGATCGGAGTTCAGGTTATCGAAAATGTCGAGTTAGCCGAAATCTCCTCTCAATTCTTGTTTGGTTTTAGATCTAGGATAGAAAAAAGAAGACCTGCTTTTTTACTCAAAACTTCTCTCAGCAAAGAAGGTTATTTCAGTTCAGGAGAAGGTCTCAGAGAGAAAATATCTTCTTCCGAATCGGATACATTCCTTTCTATCCTAAGAGCAAAGGTAGATGCGATCTTAGTCGGGCCGAATACCGTACGAGTAGACGATCCAGGTTTAGATTTTAGAGTACCTTCTTCTTTGCCAAAGATCGCAGCAAAAATTTTGAACGAAGCTGGAAATTTAAATACTGCTAGGAGTTCCTACAGAGGATTTTCGGGATTGGTCTCCAATGTTTTGGAATATTCTCCAAATCCTGAGGTCTTTCAGATCCATAAAGAAAAAGAGAAAGATTACCAGCCGCTTAGAATTTTCTTTTTACCGGATCAAAATTCGATCAGTCCAATTTTTTTGGAAAAACAAAACCTTCTCAACGAAAGGATTGGAAAAAAGAATTCTGCATTCTTTTTAGATGAGAAAAAATCTTATGATCCGAAATTCTTGAATATATTGGAAAGCCTTTCTAAGTTTCCATTGGAGAAGGTGAACTTCTTGGACATTTCCAAAATTTTAGAAGTTTTACATTCTTGGGAGATCAACACTGCACTCGTAGAAGGTGGAAATTTTCTATACAAACTATTTTCTTCCATACTTTCGGAAGACGATGCGATCTTACAAATCAGATCGAATGTTGTTTCTTTTACAAAAGGAATCTTGCCTGAATGGATGGAAAAATTTTCCATGGAATGGAAGGCAGAACTTGGTTCTGATCTTTGGGAGTTGGGAAGATGTTCACAGGATTAATAGAGACTACCGGAAAAATTGAATCCATCCAAGACACTGGGGACGGTAAAATATTTAAGGTAACCGCCGTTTGGAAAGATCCGGATCTAAAAAATGGGGACTCTATTTCGGTCAACGGAGCCTGTCACACAGTTACTTCCTTCCAAGAGAGCGGAAACAAATTCGAATTTTATTCTTCTTACAAAACTTTAGAACTCACCAATTTCGGCAGTTTCCAAGTAGGGACAAAGATCAATTTAGAAAGATCAGTCCAACCGCATACAAGAATGGGAGGTCATTTTGTTACCGGGCATGTGGATCTAACAGGTACCATTCTTCTTTCTGAAGAAAAAGATTCCGGAAAAGTAAGAAGATTCATAATTTCTCATGATCCAACATTTACCAAATATTTCGCGGTCCGGGGTAGCGTGACTGTGGACGGAATTTCTCTCACAATTGTGGATTCCAAACCCGGTGAATTCGAATTGGTTTTGATCCCGGAAACTCTTATTGTCACCAACGCTTCCGAAGCTTGGAAGGTCGGAGCCAAGGTAAATTTAGAAGTAGACCTAATCGCAAGATACCTAGAACAACTCGGTACATATAAATAAGGGTTTCGCACGGAGAACACAGAGTTTACGGAGAGAAAGAGTTGGAGTTGGGGCTTTCCAGCTTTACCCCTCGGTGCTCTCCGTGGCCTCTGCGCGAAACTTCTTCTTATTCCCCAAGCGGTATCCTTGGTTCGAATTACCAACTATCAGTCTCACTTTTCCGAGTTGGCCAGGATTTATCATGGAAAAAAAACAGTCCAAGAAATGAGGTGGAATCATGATCGGCTCCATTGAACAGGCAATCGAAGATATAAAAGCGGGGAAGATGATCATTCTCGTGGATTCCGAAGATCGGGAAAACGAGGGGGATCTGGTTTGTGCCGCCCAATTCACTGACAAAGAAAAGGTGAATTTTATGGCCACTTACGGGAGGGGCCTAATTTGTTTTCCTATGGAGGGAGACAGACTTAGACAATTAGGTCTGAACAGAATGGTGGACGACCTAAGTTTGGGAGATAAACACGGGACCGCATTCACAGTTTCCGTAGACGCTAAAAATGGAACGACTACTGGGATTTCTGCCCAGGACAGAGCGACTACAATCCAAGTACTTATAGATCCTAAAACCACTCCAGGTGACTTGATGAAACCAGGTCATTTATTTCCTTTACAAGCGGTTTCGGGCGGAGTTCTCAGAAGAGCGGGTCATACGGAAGCATCTGTAGATCTTTCCAAACTTGCAGGACTTTATCCTGCGGCAGTGATCTGCGAGATCATGAACGACGATGGAACCATGTCCCGTCTTCCTGATCTTGAAAAATTCGCAGAAAAACACGGACTTAATATTTACACGATCGAAGATCTGATCCGTTACAGAAGGAAAAAAGAAAATCTAATTCATTTAGAAGTGGAGACAACTCTTCCTACCGAGTATGGAGATTTTTCTGTTAGGGCTTATTCTACCATCATTGACGATAAAGTCCATGTTGCATTAGTGAAAGGTAAAATTGATAAGAACGAACCTATAATGGTCCGCGTACATTCCGAGTGTTTTACCGGGGATATTTTCGGAAGCGGCCGTTGTGATTGTGGACCTCAACTCCATTCGGCTCTTTCTATGATTGCTCAAGAAGGGAAGGGAATTCTTCTCTATATGAGACAAGAAGGTAGAGGGATAGGCCTTATCAATAAACTCAAAGCTTATAATATGCAGGACCAAGGTTTGGATACTGTAGAGGCTAACGAGAAGTTAGGATTTGCTCCTGACCTTCGGGAATACGGAGTGGGCGCTCAGATCCTGAAAGATATAGGTGTAGGTAAAATGAAACTGCTTACGAATAACCCTCGTAAGATCGTAGGCTTAGAAGGTTATGGTCTGGAAGTTACGGATCGAGTTCCTATAGAGATCAAACCTACTGGGAATAACCACCATTATCTATTCACTAAAAAAATGAGAATGGGGCATTTATTAGGACTAAACTAAGGTTGTAGTCTGGTTTTTACCCAAGAGCCGCTTTCTTTTCGGAATAAGATCCGATCATGTAAGCGGCTTCTTCGTCCCTGCCAAAATTCTATTTCAAAAGCTTCTAATATATATCCTCCCCAGTTTTCCGGTAGAGGAACAGTTTTACCTTCGTATTTTAATTTCAGTTCTTCATAATGTTTATCTAAAATAGATCTGTCGTCTACCGGATCACTTTGGGAAGAAGCGAGGGCACCTATTTGGCTTGCGAACGGTCTGGAGTGAAAATATTCTTCCGAATTTTTTCTGGAGACCTTGGAGATCTTTCCTCTGATACGGACCTGTCTTTCTAATTCTGCCCAAAAAAATACAAGGCATGCATTCGGATTTGAATCCAATTCTTTTCCCTTGGCGCTTGTATAATTAGTATAAAATTGGAATCCGTCTTTATCGATCCCTTTGAGTAGAACGATCCTTGCGTCTGGCATTCCGTCTTTACGAACGGTCGCCAATGTCATCGCAGTAGGTTCTCTTACTTCTGAATGGACTGCTTGATCAAACCAGGTCTTAAAAAAATCGATAGGGGAATCGCCGATATCTTTTTCATCCAGAGAGGCTTTACTGTATTCGTTACGGATATCAGAGATCTTATTTTCCATATTTCTTATAGAATGAGATCTGCCCAGTTAGGAAGTAAACCTGAATTTGAAAGCATTCTACCCAGAAATGTCAATACCAGTCCGATCGAAAAATAAACTCCCATCGGGATCGGGACTTGTCTTAAACTTTCTCCTTTTTTTCTTTTCAGGATTGTGATAATGATCGCGATCCCATACGAAGAATTTAAAAAGAAGATCCACCAAGGGTGCATGCTTAAAAATGCGAATGTTGGAGCGAATATCGCGTCCGCAAATCCCATACTCGCAGGAAATATAAAATAAATTAAGAAGAATACGGCAGAAAAGGAAACATAAACGATCAACTCCGCTTTTCCAGGAACAGAATCGAATAAAAGATAATTTGCCAATGCCCCAAACAGAATGATAAAAGGCAAATTTTCATAATCCAAGGAGAACTTCTTAAAGTCGGTGCTTGCAGCGACTAGTAGATGCCCGCATAAGGCTACAAATGCAAAACTTCCGAGTAATTTTCCGGAAAGAAGAAAGGAGACTACGAATAATAATCCGAATACTACCTCACATAGAGAATACAATGGATTGATTGGAGTTTTACAGTTCCCACATTCTTTTTTGGAGATCCAATATCCGAATACTGGAATGATCGAAGCGCCTTTTATTTGGGTTCCACAGGATTCGCAGGCAGAAGGTTCTATTAAGATTTTCTTAAGTCTGAAAAGTTTAGAACCAATCTTTCTTTCTTTTCCGTAATAGAATCTGAGGATTCTATAGGCTAGGGTAGAATAAAAACTTCCCATAGAAAAGGAGACTAAAACGCCTCCAATCCATATGAAAAGGATCAAATATGGGAATTCGGAATAGTACTCCGCCAAAATTTTCTCTTAAGAAGCCAGTTCTTTTAATGCCTGGATCCCTCGTTTCAGATTCTCCCATTCGGAAGCAAAGCTGATACGGATATATTCTTTCGAATCTACGAATATATAACCAGGCACTAGGATCAGGCCTTTTTCTTTTACTGCTTTTACGATAAAATCATCATCCTTCTCCTTTATTTTTAAGAAGAAGTAAAACGCACCCCCGCTTTTTTTTAGCTGGTAATGGTCTTTTAGGTTTTCGTAAACATAATCCCTTTTTTCCTTATAGTCATCTATATAAGGTTGCATATCGGTTTTAAGTGCTTCTATCCCCATCCATTGGGTCACGGAAGGTGCGCAAACTAATGTGTATTGTTGTAAGGTAGTTAAAGTTTTTATGATAGGAGCAGGAGCAACTATAGATGCTAATCTAAGTCCTGTCATACTATATGTTTTGGAAAACCCGGAGAGAGTTATCGCTTTTTCGTAAAAGGATCCAACGGATAAGAAAGACTTATCATAATCGAACTTCTCGTAGATCTCATCCGAGATCAAATAAGCTCCCGTTTTTTCTGCGAGTTCCGCAAGTGCAGTTAATTGTTTTTTAGTTAAAACGGTCCCAGTCGGATTGGAAGGAGTGGAGAAGATAATGATCTTCAACTTCTTGTCTTTGAATACATTCAGATCTTCCGGCTGAAAATCTTCCGAAATTGTGTTCATCTTCCCGCCATAAATTTTGATATAAGCGGGATACATCAAGAAGTGAGGAGTTACTACAAGGCACTCATCTCCTTCGTTCAAAAGAGAATTGAAAAGTAATAAGAATGCAGAGCTGATCCCTGAAGTAACTAAAAGACGGTCCGGACTTGCATAATCGATCCCGTTTTCTTGTTTGTATTTTTGGGAGAGAGCTTCTTTCAGTTCGGGAATTCCTGCCGTTAATGTATAAGCAGTTTTTCCGTCGCGTAAAGCTTTGACTCCAGCTTCTACAATATTTGGAGGACAAGGAAAATGAGGTTGTCCAATAGAAAGGTTGATCGGGTCTTTTAAGGTCCCGGCAAGTTCGAATGCTTTTCGGATGGCTGAGGAATCCAAACCTTGGATTCTTTGCGCTAGTACATAATCAAGGGTACTCTGGCTCATATAAATACGCTAATGTGAAACCCGTCCCGCGAACAAACGGAAATTGGTTTAGAAGAGTATTTTTTTTCGCAGAGAGGCCACTAAGTTTTAGAGAGATTCAGAGTTCGGTTCACACAAAGACACAAAGGCACAAAGTAGCGTGGTGTTGGAGTTCCTACATTGTTCCAAATTTTCAAACCTCCGTGGCTTCGTGACTCTGTGTGAAAGGAACTCCGAGGCTCTTCTACCTCTGCGTCTCTGTGTGTAACAGTTGGAGTTCCCAACCAATCGTTCTCAGAAATAACGAAATGAGATTGCCTCGGAATTCCGCTTTCCGGATCTTGGGGACATGGATACAATTTCAATCGCTGGCATCAAAGTACCTAAGTCTAAATTAGGAAATAATTCCGGCTCTCTCGGTTCCGATTTAGTGGAAACGGATTCCACAGTTAGGAATTTACAAAATATCCTGTATCCTCTTCTGGAATCTCGTCCAGTGCTACTTGTAGGAGATGCCGGGGTGGGTAAAAACGCACTTATCTATTATATTAACTTCAAAAGAAATCATCCTACTGCAAGATTTAGTTTTAACGAAGATACTCTTCCGGAAGATCTGATCGGTTCTTATCGTTTACTTTTGGATGGAAAAGGTTTCGCTTGGGGAGATGGCCCCTTAACTTCTGCAGTTAGAAGTGGCGCAAGTTTTGTGGCGGATGAGATGAACCTTTGCCCACCTCATATCATCAAACGTTTTTCCACAGTTTATGAATCCAATTATTTGGAACTGATCGAAGGTGATGGAACTCGTATCCATGGTGCAGAAGGTTTTAATTTTATTGGAACCCAAAACCCCTCCGAAGGATTCGAGGGACGTAAGCCTCTTCCTTTCGATATCACCAGATATTATTCTACTGTATTTATAGATCCTCATACTCCTGACGAGATCCTGTTCATTTTGGGAAAATTATATCCGAATATGAACACTGATATTCTCAAATCCTGTATCCGTATTTCCCTAGAGACCGAGACCAAAGTGGTTTCGGGTAATTTAGGAAAAGGTGATTTAGAAAAATATCACTTCAATATCCGAAATCTTAAAAAACTTTGTAATCGTATCCTTGCTTTAAAGGCGGACCAGCCCGAGCTTAGATTTAGGGAATTATGGAATTTTTATGTAGAACCATTCCGCAAAGAAGAAGATCGTAATTCTCAAATTGAACTTCTACTTAAAGAAACTGGGCTTAAGGCCAAACCGAATCTTCCTGAGCCTAAGTTCGAAGTGCATAAAGGATCCTTATTTTGTAACGATAAGGAAATTCATGTAACGAATGAGAATACTGCAAAAGAAATTCTTTCTTCCGTTCCAATGCCTTTGAAACTAAGAGAGTTTGCCGAGAAGGTTTACTCTGCAGTTCAATTCAAAGAAAACGTTTTGATAGAATATTCGGAAGAGCAAGATCCTCAGCTCATTCTACCTTTATTTACTGAGATTAGCGGTGTTCCTTTGGAGGCAGTTCATCTTTGTAAAGGGATCCATACTGCTGATATTATTGGTGCATTAAAACCGATCGCAGGTTCCCAAGTAGGTTGGGTGGACGGCCCACTTACTAAGGGTATTAGAGAAGGTGGAAATATCCTGATCACAAACCTGGAAGCGGCAGGTGCGGAATTAGTAGAAAAACTGAATATGCTTACGGATGATGCAAGAGCACTTGTTCTTCCTCCTGAAAGTTCTGAAGATATGCCACTTTCTTTAAAGGAAGATTCTCGTATCTTCGCACTTAAATTATTCAGAAAGACCAAGTCTACTCCTACAATTTCCAGAGCATTCCGTAACAGGTTTACTTCAGTTCTGTTTCCGGAATTAGAAGATAATGCGACATTGCAGGAAATTTTAAACTTCTATCTGCCTGAAGGAGGCCTTGTTTCTAAAATGGCGGAGTTCCATATCAAGATTAAGGATCTTTCCAAAAAAAGAACGATCGGTTCTGCGAATTTAATGCCTTATACATTCGGGCTTTCTAATCTTCTACAATGGAAGGATCATATCCTACGTTATGCAGATGAATCTCTCGGAAAAGATGGTCTGCGTGAGATCGCTTTTAGAGGTGGAAAGATCGCTTACTCTAACCAGGTTTCAGATCCTGGAGAAAGAAAAGAGTTGGAGAGAATTTTAGAATTCTCTTTATCAGGGATCGAGATTGTATCGGACTTCTTCCAAACCTTGGAGGATAAGAAAAAAAAAACTCTGACCCCTTCTACCGAAATCGAAAAGAAACGCTGGTGGGATCCTGAATTACATAAGAGAGAACCTCTTACTGGAAAAGCAGAACTCAAAAACTCAGGAAGAGAATTAAGAGAAGGCCTGGAGATCAATACTCCTGAAACAGGTGGCCAAAGAAAAGAAGGGCCTGACGCCTGGTACGGACAAGAGACCAGAGGAAACATGGGCCAAGGTGAACCCGCGGGTGGAGGTGGTGCCTGGGGTTATCGCACCGAAGAATTATACAAAGCATTCTTAGCAAAACGTAGGATACTTTGGGAATATACAATCCAAACAAGTATCAAAGAATTTAAGGAAGTGTTCGGACGCAGTTTGGAAGAAGTGGAACTGAATCTGGAAAGACTTTTTGATCCGGAAATAGACATCAACCGGATGTATAGAAGTGAAGGTTCCAGGATCGACACTCGAAAATATATCTCATTTCTCTCCGGAAAAGGGGACTCTAAGGTATTCGATAAGACTACGATAGATAAGGACGAAGAAAAACTAAAAGGTGTAGAAGTCGCCTTCCTGGTTTCCAAGTCCCGTAGGATCTTCAACTTCGAATATTCTGTCGCTACATTATCCGCAATGCTCTCCAGTGCTCATATCCTGGATGAACATGACGTAAACTTCTCCGTAACAGCTTATTCGGATAGAATGAACCGAAAAGACAGGATCGATTTGGTTCAAGTGAAACGAATGGACGAATACTTTGATTCCAAAAAGGAAGAGGAGATGTTCGATTCTCTTCGATCGGACTGGCAAGGGGATTCGATTGAAGAATACCAACTCTTAGAACAGATAGAATCCTACTTTTCCCCGGAGGCCCAGACGAAAATACTGGTTATGATTTCGGACTTTAGGGGACAAAGGGGTAAAACGGAGATCGAACAAGAGATCCAATCCCGAGACAATAAACGTCTAAAGGCGGAGATCCTTAAACATTCGAATAAAAATTACGTGTTTTTGGGTGTGGGACTGGGACGCAGATATATTGCGGAGCATTTATTTCCGGATTCTATCCAAATCACTTCCGAAAACTTTTATAATATGCCGAATTTAATCGGAGCAGAACTGGGAAGATTGATCCTAACTCACCATTCTTCCCGATAACGGCAAGCGCGGGTATCTCCGCGCCTGGGAACTATGGCAACGAAGAAGGAAAAAGACAATAGCCCTCAACCTCTGGTAAATAAAAAAGCCAAGTTTAACTTCGAATTGATCTCATTCATCGAAGCAGGCATAGTTTTGTCCGGATCAGAAGTTAAAAGTCTCCGAGAAAAAAAAGCAAACCTCACTGATGCATTTGCTAAGATAAAAAACGGAGAAGTTTACTTGGATAGTTTTTCTATCACTCCATACAAGAACGGAGGATATTCCAATCACCCGGATATCAGACCACGTAAACTTCTACTGAATAGAAAAGAGATAGATAAGTTAGATAAACAGATCAAAGAAAAAGGATTGGTGCTCGTCGCAACTAAAGTATATTTCAAGGATAACCGTTGGGCTAAGGTAGAGTTAGCATTAGGAAAACCTAAAAAACTCTATGATAAACGGGAAGATATGAAAAAAAGCGACGCAAAACTGGAAATCGCGAGAGCGATGAAGACCAAGAATTACTCCTAAATGTCCTCTAAAAAAAGAGTTCCGATTATAAGTATCGTAGGACGCCAGAATGTTGGTAAGTCCACATTATTCAACGCACTTCTCAAAAAGAAATTAGCGATCACAGAAGATTATCCTGGTGTGACACGTGACGTTCTTCGTGCTCGTGTTTTAAATCCGGAGAAGGGACTGGATTTTATCCTGGCCGATACTCCAGGTCTGGATATAGAAAGACCTGAAAGTTTGGAAGAAGCAGTTCTTGAAAATGCTTTCAGACAAGTTGCAGAATCCGACCTTGTAGTTTTTCTTTTAGATCTGCACGAGGTCACTTCTTACGATTCCAGGCTTATTGATAAATTCAGAAAGGATCCTGAGCTAACTCAGATCCCAGTATTATACTGCGTGAACAAAGTGGATCATCCGGAAGATGAAGAAGATCTGGATTCTTTTTATAAGATGGGTTTGTCGGAAATCCTACCGATTTCTGCTATAGGAAGAAGAAACCTTCCTCTTCTTTTAGAAAAAATTGCATTCTTACTTCCAACTGCAAAAAGAAGACTCCAGACTTCTGAAGAAGGCGAAACTACCTCTACAGCTAGTGCTGAAGACTTCAGTCTTGCAATCGTAGGAAAACCAAACGCAGGAAAATCCAGTTTATTAAATGCACTTTGTGGATATGATAGAGCAGTTGTGAGCGAGGTTGCCGGAACTACTCGAGACTCAGTAGATACAACTGTTACATTTGAGGGCAAAAAGATCCGTATCACAGATACTGCTGGTATCCGCAGAAAATCGGATAAGGCAGAAGCCTTGGAATTTTATTCTTACCAAAGAACAAAAAGAACCATCCAGAATTCTGATGTTGTCATTCATCTTTTGGATGCGCTTAAAGGTTTCGGGGAATTCGATAAAAAGATCGTAGGAATGCTCCAAGAAGAAGGAAAACCATTCTTACTCGCCGTAAATAAATGGGACGCAATAGAAGATAAGGATAATGATTCCTTTAAAAATTACCAAGAACGTTTATATTCCAGATTCCCTCTTTTAAAAGAAATACAGATCATCACCTTAAGTGCTAAAGAAAAACAGAGGATCCATAAGATGATGGAAATGACCATCGATCTTGCGTCCCGTTCTAAGAAAAAAATCTCTACCTCAGAATTAAACCAATCTCTTAGGGCATGGATGGCGGAAGCAGGTAGGTCCTTCTCCGCAAATAAACCTCCTAAGATGTTGTATTGTACACAAGTTTCTGTTTCTCCGTTCCATCTCATCTTATTCGTGAATCATGTGGATTATTTCAAATCCAATCTAATAACATTTATAAAGAAGAAGCTGACAGAGAAATATAATCTGAAAGGGATCCCGATCCGTTTAGAATTGAGATCTGATAGAAAATGAACGAATTATATATACTCTTCTTACCTGGCTCTTTTCTTATAGGCTCAATTCCTTTTGGGTTTTTGGCCGCTAAATTTAAAGGAATAGATATCAGACAAAAAGGAAGCGGTAATATCGGTGCAACCAATGTAACCCGTATGCTTGGATGGAAGATCGGACTTCCGGTTTTACTTTTAGACATTGCTAAAGGTGCGGTTTTCCCATTTACGATCCGATTGATCTACGGGGAATCCCAAGAGTTACTTTCCCTTTTTTGCGGAGTCGTAGCAGTCCTCGGTCATATGTTTTCTCCCTTTTTAAAATTTAAAGGCGGGAAGGGCGTTGCCACAAGCTTCGGAGTATTTGCAGTGCTTGCACCAGGGCCGACTCTTATTACCTTAATCGTATTCTTAAGTTTGAAAAAGATTTTCGGCTTCGTATCGATTGGATCAATCGGTGGAGCAATCACTTTACCTATTTCGTATTATCTACTTTCTTTAATAGACGGTAAAAGTTTTAATACTCCCATTTTTTGGGCAATTGTATGTATCAGTTCTACGATCTTGATTTTACATAGGACTAATTTGATCCGATTGATCAAAGGCCAAGAGTTTGCTTCCGATAAAGAGAAGTATAAAAACCAAGAATAAACTTTTTCTAAAATTCCGAAAGATCAGTTTTAGGCTTGAATTTGGAGCTGAGCCGATCTAAAAATCTCCCTTAAGGTTTATGATTCACAAGGAGATAGACGAAAACCGTACCAGAGAAGAGAAGATCGAGAGTCTGAATCGATTCTTGCAAGCTCACCCTTTGGCAGAGATCCAAGACCTGTACAAATGGCTCTATTACGGGGAATTCGGAGAGATCGCTATCCAGGAATTTTATACCGAAAAAAAGAACGCTCCTGCTCTTCACTCCATGTTAGAAGAGTTAAGATTCGACGGTGATAATAATATCTCTCCCGAAAATGTTTGGGAACCTCTCGGTTTTTCCCAAAGATACCTGATGATCTATCTTACTCCATATTATAATATGGAATATCCTTTGATGAGGATCGTAAATCTGATCCAAAGATCATCCGCATTCCAAGGATATCGAATGAGATTCAAGCTGGATTGGATTTTACTCAAGGACGAGATCGTATCTCGAAATATTGGATTCTCAAAACAAGACTTTATCAATTTTGAAGATAGGATCCAATTCCACCAATTGCCCGAATTGGACTTCTCAGATACATTCAAACAAAATTATCCTGCTGCAAAAAGGATTATAGCAGGTAAATTGTTCTTCGAATATTTTCCCGAGTTCATAGGAGAGCCAAGAGGATTCACATTACTCGAGGACGAGGCAGGTTCTTCTATCCCGGAAGAGGAAGAAGAGATGTCCTATCCTCGCTGGGAAGGTGAGGCCCTGTAGGGGCTCCTACAAACGCGGCTAAAGACGCCATTTTCTTCCGAAATTTCTTTCTTTACAAAACTTACCGAATGGTCTAAATTTTGTAAAAATAGGATTCGCAGTTATGTTACAAGAAATCAATGCAGCCGGAAGCAATAACCGAGCAGCCCAACAATTCTCCCAATCCGAATTCACTATCCGTAATATGCCGGATCGTCTTCATCCGCTTAGCAACATGGATACTGTTGTTACAGCACCGAAGAGTCTCGCCAAGGTAGGCGTAAATACCGATGATCAAATTACTCGCAGGGGTTATCTAATCGATCTAAATGCATGATCTTTCAGATACAGACTAAAGTCGAAAGGAAAACCCGGCACTAAGGCCGGGTTTTTTATTATACTCCTCTTCAAAGATAGAACAAAAAAACTGGTAATGAGGCAGAACTAGGAATGTTCCAAAATCAATCTATAAAATTCTTTATCCTACTCGTGATTGCTATGGTGAGCTGGGGATTCGCTTGGCCTTCTGCAAAATCAATCGTGGGGACAGAACCTCCGATCGTAATTGTGTTCTGGAGATTTTTAGCCACAGCACTTTCTTTAGTTCCAGTATTGATCTTGAGAAAAGAATCCATTGCCTTACCTGATAAAAAAGGATTACTACAAGTTGCGATAGGCGCTGTATTATATACAATATACAATCAATTCTTCCTATTAGGACTTAGCCAAGGTTTGGCCGGAGCCGGTGGAGTATTGGTTACTACAATGAATCCGATCTTCACTTATATTTTGGTTCATACATTCCAAAGAAAACTTCCTTCCGGAAAAGAATTTATAGGTTTATTGATAGGGTTAACGGGCGGGTTCTTGCTCTTGAAAATTTGGGAAGGAGATTGGACTCTACTCTTCCAATCAGGGAATGTTTACTTTCTACTCTGTGCATTTAGTTGGGCAATTCTAAGTATGAATAGCCATAGCACGGGGCAAAGAATGTCTCCGATGGTGTACAGCTTTTACGTGTTCAGTATCGGAACGGTGCTGGATCTATTTCTTGCATTCCCATATGATCTAGGCGGAGTAATGGATAATAATTGGAATTTCTGGGTCCAACTACTTTATCTTTCCGTAATATCTACGACTTTCGGGACCACTGTATATTTTTATGCATCCAGTAGATTGGGATCCAGAACTGCGAGTTCCTTTATATTCTTAGTTCCTGTGACCGCACTTTTGGGGAGTTGGATCTTTTTGGGAGAAGAACCTAAATTGAGTACATTGCTCGGTGGAATATTTGCGATCTCCTCTGTGGTCATACTGAATAGAACTCAGGGAAAAAAAGAAGAAGTTTTATCAACAGAAGAAGAACTAGACGTTCCGAATTAACCCCAGTTACTTTTATAAAAATGTCTGCCTTTAGGAGCCACCTGGAAACCTTCCGGGTGCTCCACTATCAGACTCGCCTCTTTCAAATCTTCTAAATGAGGTCTCAGATTCCATTCGGTAAGAGAAGTGTTCAGTTCTAAATCCCGTATAGTAAGAAATCCTCCTTCGGAAGATGCCCTATAAATATCTTGCAGGATTTGATTTTCAATACCACTCATTGAAACCGTTTTTTAGTACAGGCGAGGAGCGGTCACGTCTAAAAATACATAAGCGCCAGATCCCACTTCTCTGCTAAAAACGATCAGATCTTTTACCGCATCGCTATCAAAATATCGTTCGCTCATTCCCCAATCATCAGGCTTTCTCATAGAATCTCTAAGTTGCCTATAAAAATAAGGAAGATAAGACCAATTTTTACCGATCCCATGGCTTGTTTCCCTGAATGAATCCTCACCGGTTCTCATATAATAGGGAGATAATTGAGTTCCTTTAGAATCAGTGATATAAACCCTATGGATCTCTTTAGAAGATTGGAAAACGGTATAAGCATCGATCAGATATCGATTAGCTATTTGTAATATAGGGAAAGGGTTCAGAAGTTCCCCTAAAGTCAGTCTGATCTTATTCTCAAAACTCAACTCTTGTTTAAGTGCTTCCATCTTTTTTTGATGAAAAAATTTCACCATTTCTTTGATAGATAAAGAAGGTTCCTTGCCCGTAGAAAGTTCTGCCCCAGGTCTTAAAAGTAAAAATCCCTGCAAGAATCTGGCTCCACCTTCTAAGGCGAAGTATAATTCTTCCTGGGTTTCTAGACCTTCATATAGAACAGAAGCTCCTAAGGAGAATGCAAGATCTCGTATATGTTCTAATACTTTTCGGACCGATGGAGAACGAGAAGATGCTCTGATTAATCTTAGATCTAATTTTAAAAAGTCCGGACGGAGAAGTCCTACTCTTTCTATACCGGAAGCCTCCGATCCTAAATCGTCCAATGCGATCTTAAATCCGTACGCGCGGAGAAGGTCCACTGCAATTCTTAATGAGTCTAGACTTCCCGAAAATTCCTCTTCAGTGACTTCTAAAATAATACGATTCGGCTCTATTCCATATTCTCTGGCTAAACGTAATAATCTAAAGGAATCAATTCTTTCATTCTCCAATTCCCTATAAAGTCGATTTGGGGAAATGTTCAGAAATAATTTGGATTGGTCCGGATGAATTTTAAGTTTTTCTAATGCTTTTCTCCAGAGGCCTTCTTCTAAATCCCCTAATTCAGAATCCGAAAGACCGGTTTCGGCAGAGAATAAATAACCGGCAGAAACAATACCATCTGCAGTTTTTTTGCGAGCCAAAACCTCGTGAGCGAAAATTTGCCCATCTTCTACTGACAAGATCGGCTGAAAGAAAGGTAAAATCTCAGTTTCTTTACCGATTACTTGCTCCATATTCGTTATATCGAATGAAGCATTTGTTATATCAAATGGAATCTGTTGTCGAATGCTATTTTGACTAGAAATTGTTTAATATAATTAAATATATTTAATATAAGTAAAGTTTGGATCCAATCATGGGCTTGGCGCAGTATTATAGTGAAGAGAATATTCTATGATCTCGGTAAATACTTTTTCATCGGAGATCGCAAAAGTGGGACCCCAAAAAATAAAAGGCCATCCGAACCAATGTTTGATTTCAGTTGAAGGGATATGTATTTGTTCGACTCGATTTTTTAGATCTGTTCTTGAAATTTCCATATTCCATTCTTCCTTAAAAAATCCGGGAAACACTAAAAGAGAAAAGGAAGATAGATATAAGGACCAATGTATTTTACGAGGAAACCCACCGATTTTGACGGTTAGCGTGGAGGAATAATTTTGGTCGTCTGACGGGTCCGGTGAATTGTAAAAACAATTCAAATTTTTTTTGGCCTTACATAACTCCGTTGAAATGTTTGAGATTTGTTCTATAAACCATTTCTTTCTAGGTGGGTAATACTTAAATACGGAACTTACTTCGCTTCCGGCTGCAAAATCTGCCGGCATCCAGTCCTTTATCCAAGATTTGCAACTGTTTGTATTACCATTACAATTCGGAGATTTATCTTCCTTCTTACAAAGCTCTATACATCGATCTCCTGCTAAGAAAACCTGCAGTCTCACTGGCTTTATCGAATCGATTTGAATCTGTTTCGGGGTTGTAGGTAAGGACGTCATGGATCTATAAATACATCCATAACTAGAAAATATGATGGTAAGAAAAAAAAGGGATCGAATTACCATGATGCTTATTCTATATAATTCGAATCCCTTTCTTTTTGCTATTAAGATTAAATACCGATTTAATTCGGTTTTTTATTTTTTCCTTTTGGCACTATGAGTTGTATATCCTGATTTTCGGTTTCTATTATTTTCTCCGGTTCAGGGAAAGCGTTCCGGAATTCGCCTATTTGTTTTTCATTATATCTGTCTGCGGCATTGATCACCCGATATAAATGATCTTCTTGCTCTCTATTAAAATGAATTGAATTCGTTGTAGCGAAATCGTCCCCCATAAAATCGACAAAAAAGAGACCCGCAAAGAAATCTGCTATTTCTGTATAATGGAGTTCTACTTCGGCTCCGATCAAAACAAATCCTACTTTACCGCCGTTACTCCAATAGTCCCGATAATTTATATAAAGAGGATTGTTTGGCATATGTACGAAGAAACCGTTCCAAGTACCTGCATAGGCTCTTCTTCCAGTTCCTATCCTTCTTCCATGAATTGCAGCTCCCCCGAAACCTAAAAATGCATATTCGGCGGAAGATTCTTCCGAAATTCCTAGGTTTCTTTTTTGCGACCAACCGAAGGATACAGTTCTTCCTGCGTATAAAGTTGTTTGGATCGCGCGGGTATTCCAGCTACTTACACCGATTTGAGGGCCGACAGATATATTTAAACTAAATATATCTAATAAATCTAATAGACGATCTGGAATGTACCAGGCTAGTCTCTCGAAAAAGCCACTCTCTTCGGGAGATCTTTTGGAAAAGCCTTGACCGAGTGCATTATCATATTTGGTCCTTCTTTGCCAAACTTCAGGTAATTTTTCCCAGAGAATTTCCGCTTTCGCATTTTCCGGATACATCCTAAAGACTGCTCGCAAGGATTCCGAAGCTTCTCCATATTTTTTTTCTTGGATGAGACGTTCCGCGTCGTTTAATAAATATTTAACGGATTCATTTACTTCCTTATACGCCGGGGCAGATGCGCAATTTAGGACCGAGACATTTAAACAAAATAATATTAGCATTCCAAAATATATTTTAAAGTAAGATAATTTTTTTTCGAGACTCATCTTGTTCTCTTTCTCCTGGAATTTTGGGAAACTTTCCGGCAATTCATTAAATTTTCTTGGTTCCAAAATTTATACGACTCCGTTCTTAATATTTGTATCCGAATTCGATTCCGAATTGAGATCTTGTGTCTCTGGAATTCGGGAAAGGACCCATAGGCGGAGACGCTAAAGCCCATATAAGCAGAGAGATATCGTTTGTTGAAAGTATGCTCGAGGAGGATGGTACGTCAGCATCCTTAACTTTTTGTGTAGAATCTTGGTATGCGAATGAGACCCTAAAAAAGGAAATTTCGTTAATATAATACTTATATCCTAAGGCAGCTCGAAATCCTTCTAATTCACTTTTTACGAGCCCGGTTGCTTTGGAAGCAATTGGTAAATATGTTCCCAAAGATGTTATGGTCATAGAGAGATATTGGTTTTCATACTTGGAATCGTTTCCGAAACTTTTAAAATATTCGAAACCGAAATCGAAGCTCGATAATGGGGATAGATTGAGTTTATAATTCAATCCGATCACTGCATTTCCAAAAGTTTCCGACAATTTGATCTTCTCTTGGTCTATGGCATCTATTCCGGAATAGGGTGCTCCGTTGGAAACTCCGACATACGGATAAGGTTTTGAAGAAGTGCTGAATGTATTTCCATAGGCTTCTATACCTATACGAAAAGCAAAATTCTCTAAATATTTGTTTGAGGAGTTTTCGAAAAAGAAAAAATCCGTCAAAAAAGCAACCCTGGATGTAATCAGCTTATTATTTGAATAAGTTTTGAAAGACATATCGGTTATACTTACAGGAGAACCGGAAAACGGCTGAAAATTTAAGGTTGCTAAGTCGTTTAGGTGATTGCTTCCGGAGTGTAAGTTTGCATAGGACATGAAATAATTTGTCCTAATAAAATTGCTATGTCTAATATCTGTTTCCCATTCTATTCCCTGTCCCTGGAAATTTGAAATATTAGGTTTTACGAATTCGTTTGAGCCTGAATTTACTTGGTTCATTGCCCTGATATTTATAAGACTCATCGCATTATTTGCTGTAGCCGAGTTTACCGAAACGTTTGTAATCCTAATTTTAGAAAGAGTGTAGCCTTCCACCGTTTGATCCGTGTCTTTAGAATATACAGAAGAATTTAGTAAAAATACGCAAAGTAAGATCCAACAATTAATATATCTCAAAAGAAATACCTCGACTTGCTTTATCAAAAGCGAATGACGTTTGGGTTAATTAGGATTAAATTCAGAACCCGGTTTTTATCTCAATTATTTATGTAAAAAGTAATGCAAAAAAATTGAATATGCTCCCGCCTATTGCGATTTATGCGCACTTAAACTTAGGATCTATAATATCTATAGGTTTGGTTTATCTCAAACGGGGTATGCGGATTTACAGAGTTTAATAAAGTTTAAATGAAAAATTTGCAGGATATTCGCGAGCTTCCTTCGAAAAAAGACAAGTTATGTGTCTGTTTTTATTATCCAATTTATAGAATATAAAAAAAGATTTATGAAAAGATCTGGAGCATTCATGAAAATTCGATCGTTATGCCTATTGTTAATCGGAACTTTTTCGATTTCTTGTTCGGGAGCATGGGATTTATTTAAGAAAGAAGATAAATTTCCTCTTCCAATACTCGCAAGTTTCGCGCCCTCTGTGCAATTGCCTGAGGAGATAAATTCAAGTAGTTTGAGAATTTCGGAAAGACCTCAGAGTGAGACTCCTACTTTGATAGGAAAAAATTCCGTACCGATCGGTAATGTACATGATATTTATCTGGAATTCAAAGATAAGAATGGGGATTTGATTTCGACTTTAGGTAAAAGATTTCATTTTAAAAAAGCTGCCACGCTAAAATATAAGGTGGATCGAAATACACTTCGCAGCTCAGGCCTTTCCGAAGAATTTGCGATATTCTACCAAGATCATGTAACAAAAAAATGGATACTAGTACCCGGTCATGTTTGGGATGCGGAAACTTCCACAATAACCGTTACTACAGATCATTTTACTCCTTTCATTTTGACCGCAATGCCCTTAGCAAGCCCCTCCGGTCTTCCTGTTCCGCCAGCTTGTATCGCTGCGGATAGCTCTAGCTTGGATCTCCAAGGTGTTTTAGATGATAGTTCAGTATCTCAAGCTAAATTTAGTTTAATCGGAGAAGGTTTTCAATATTATCAAGACCGTGTTTATACAGTTAAGACGAACGAGGGAGCTTTTAGAGAATTAGGTTTCGAAGGAGCACTCGGAATATCAACCTGCCAGGGCGGGGCAGGAGGTTGTGGAAGCGCGGCAATTCACAAAAATTTCCAAGGAAATGAATATATATCCTTCAACGCGCCCAAGAATCTTGAAGTATATATATTGTATGATACTAGAGGAGGTGCAACTCCTTCGGATACTTCTCAGGATGCGGATTGGCTTAATTCAGATTATATTCTTTTAAATGGAAAATATGTATTTACTACGGACACAGGATTGGATCCGGATCTTGTTCCTGGTGCTTCCGGGTATAAAGTATATAAGAGTAATAGAATATACTTGGCGGGAGAAAGAGTGGTACTTCCCGGCAATAAAAGGGGGACTATAGCCGGAGGAATTCAATCTACATACTGGGTGATCATCAAACCGGCTGGGTCGCAAGGGTTCTTATCTCCTGCTTCTTCCTTATGTTCTATTCCTCCTGCGAATATTCCTCCTTCTGTAACAGGTTTAAAAGTTTTTCCAGGTAGCGACAGGATTTTATTACATTGGGATAATCCACAAGACCCTGCTTTAAAGAACGTATTGATTCGTCGTTCTCAAACTCTGGCGCCAGCAAGTTTAGGAGCGGGAAATGCACCTGGGGGCTCGGAGCTTACAACGGAATCCTATTTGGATACCGGACTTTCTCCTAATACTACTTACTATTATTCCGTTTTTGCTTTGAATGAAGATGGCGTTTATAATGGAGTCGCGAGTATCTCAACAAGTACCGGAACGGATACTGATGGAGATGGATTATCGGATTTGGCAGAAGTTAGTTTTGATTTGAGCCAATACTTTCAATCGGGGGCTTCTTATTTTAGTAATCCTAACTCCGCAGATACTGATGGGGATGGTGTTTCCGATGGAGATGAGATTACTGCGGGAGAGGATCCTGCAAATCCGGATAGAACTCCACCAAATCTTATTGTTATAAAGAAAGAATCTGCAATTGGTTTAGAATACCAAAACAGCCATGTGGATATATTGCTGGAGGAAACTGCGACTCCTGAAGTTGTTAAATATTTTACCCAAGAAGCCACTCAGGATAAGCCCTTTACTGCGGTGCCTAATCCACCACATCCGTTTTCTAATTTATGGACTTTTCAGAAACCTACATACATTACAAGTGAGCCTAATAGAAAGGCTAAGTATTTTGTCGTTTGGGGTAAGGACAAAGCGGGGAATATTAGTCCATTAGCAGGCGATAGTTTTATTTTCGCAAAAGATGTATTAGATCCCGATTTGGTTTTCGTTCGGAACAAGTCCGTCGGCGAGATAAATATTTTATCTATTTCTCCATCTGACGGAAAAATTTCAATCCGGCAGAAGATAGTGGGGAATTATGATTCGATGGCCTTTTCTCCAAAAGAAAAAGATTATCTTTTCTTGAATCGAACGAATACTGCCCCATCTACGGATAGTTTAGAAATTTGGAAATACGATATATTTTCCGGGCAATACAGTTTACAGATTTCTTATCCTAGAACTGCGCCTTCCGTATCACATAAATCCGCGATAGATGTATCCGTGGATGGAAAAAAATTATACTTAATAACTGATCTTGGGCCTGAAGCTGGTGCTACTACATATATTGAATATAACTTTAACTCTTCCACTGGCGTATTAGCTGAAGCACAAAGAAAGGGAATGGGTAGCATAAAGCCAGATCAAATTCGCGTGGATTCCACAGGTAGGGAATTATTTATGCTGGCTGCTGCGGGGCTTTATAGGCTGTTGATTCCGGAGCTAATCGCTGAAGGAACTTCAAATGCAAGGTATACGGACAATGAAACATATCTATCTTCTTATATTCAAGATATGAAATATTTCGGCCATTATGAAGATCCAGTATTCCATATTTACGCAGACGCTTCGGATCCTGTTTCCGGGCAATTAAGAATGTTTCGTGATAAAGGAAATTTGAAAGAAAGGGCGAAAGTTGTTGATGTTCCGGCAGGATATAGAGCAAGAGCGGTTACAATGGCCGCTACTGAAAATGATCCGAATTCCTCTTTGAAAAAATTTTTTGTATTAACAAAGGCAAGTATGCCAGTTGAAAATAGGATCGTTAGAAGAACTCAAAGTACAATTCTGAGCGAGTTCACGTTATCCGAATTAGATGTGTCTTGGATAGATGTAGATCCTGGATACAGATTTCTTTATGCGGCAACCCAGACTGGGGACTTTTTGACCTATGCGATTCTGCAAGGGCAAAATGGTGCTCCGAAATTTGTGCTGAAAGATAGGATAAACATAACTTCTTCCTTTGGTTTGAGTATAGAAGCGATTCATAAGATGAATAGGGCCCAATTAAGTTTTATACCATCTTACGGAAAAATTCGTCGTCTCAGAACTTTACCAGGACAGTCATTTTTTGAGGGCGCAGGTTTTTATCCTTCGGGTGAACAAATAGGATTTGCATTCATAGTAAATTCTCCAACCTGGGCAGGTTGTCCAGGTATTACTCCAGTACAGAATTTTACTAGCACTGCTCAATATGCTTCTGGGCTTCCGTTTCCAAATGATACTGCGACAACTCCGGTAAGTTTTAGTTACCAAAACGGGATGCCTATATTTCAATTTTTTGCTCCAGTTAAGCCTGGAAATACTAGAGTAAACGTTGAGCTTGCGGAAACTTATCCAGGTTGTATTACTCCTCCGGTATATTTTGGCGGGACTCAATATACGATTGCCCTTGACGATTTTAAGATTCGTACTTTAAAGATGGTCGAAGTTCCCGTACAAAGCGTGGATACTTCTTGGGGGGTAACAACTCCTTATTCACCTTATCCTCAACAACCTCCGGCTCCGTCAGATTCCGTTGGTTCCGAATATATTTCGTATGAAGCTAAGTTCCAATATTATGATGTAAGAGGAAATTTCAATCGAGCTTATTATGTGTTCTGGGCTGGCATTTTGTTTCCTACCGGAAATTGTTTTCGCTCTGGAGTTACTGAGGCAGAAGGGCAAGCTCAGTGTGAGGCAGAGAATAATTGGCCTTGGCGTATAGATAGTTTTGAAATTTACTACAATAGGTTCTATTATAAGGGATTTTACACTTACTCTCTACCGTATACCGGTCCTTGATTCGTACTACTTCCCTCGCTACATTAAATAAGCGGGGGAAGTTTTATTTCTTAAAGAACATCCATAAACTTAGCAGGACGTTTTCGATTCAGATCAAGTAATGTCCATTCTGTGCTAGCTTGGCAGGCAAGCTTTCCATTCGACAAAAGTATTTTCTGTTCGAATACAGCTCTTGTAGGAGAAGTCAAAATAAGATCAGACTCGATTGTAATCTCTTCCGGATAAGAGATTTCTTTTATAAATTTCAGATTTAAATTTAAGATCACAGGGCCAAAACCTTTGTCCGCAAATTCTTCCATGGGAGCTCCCCAATCTCTCATGGCTTTCATTCTGGCCTCATCCAAATAACCCTGATAGTTTTTATTATTCACATGTCTATTTGCATCCAGCTCATCCCATCTTACGTTTAAAGAATGTTTATGACCTTGTCTGATCGTTTGTGTTTCCGCAATTTGCATGTCTTATTCCTTATGGTCCAAAATTTGTATTAGAAATTTATAAAAGTTTTCTGCCGGCTCAAGCGAACCGACCGCTCTACCTACTAGTAGAGCGCCTCTCCATGAAGATTCCAGAAACAAAGCGAATTCTTTATCCGAGCTAGTGATATTCAATTTTTTGAATGATCGTATTTTTTGGATTACGAAAGCCAATTGATCCAGGGCGGAATCGAAATAATTTTTGAGAGGTTTTTGGAGAGATGTTTCAGAATATCCTAGTTCTTGACCAAAAACATTGACTAAGCAGGAAACACCTTCTTTCAGAAGTTTTTTCTCCAACTTAATCCTTTCTTTATATAAATTTAAAAGAGAATAAATCGGATCTTCCTTTGTTTTTTGAAGGATCTGTTCATTCCATAAGATTGCATTTTCAGAATAATATTCTAATACTTCTGAGGCAAAGTTTTGTTTGGTCGGAAAGTAATTATAAAAGGAAGCCTTTGGGATTTCCGCCTCGTCCGCGATTTCCTGGATACCTGTTGCGGAATATCCGAATTTGCGAAAACGATCGACCCCTTTTAGGATAAGAGTATGTCTCTTCTCCTTAGCGGATTCTGCGCTGATTCTCATACAAAATTAATACGACCAATCGGTCGCATTAATCAAGTCTTTTTTCTTTCTCTAAAATTTTAGATAATAGGGGGAGGGTGCCTAAAACTAGTAAAACTTCCAGGGCTCCGTATAAGATCCCTGTAAATTCCAAACCCAAGGTTTTGTCGTATGTATGACTGACAGATTCCTGGACGGAGATAGAGACCAGAGGTCCTAAAAGAAATCCCAAGGATCCGAGGCCCGTGAATACAGTCATGACACTTGCATTAAAACCGCTGGGTGCAAGTGAGGATGCAAGTCTCATTGCAGGCACATACATTATCCCTGCACCTATTCCACAAGCGATCATAGATAAGTATAGTCCGGAGGAAGTATTCAGAAAGCCGGTGCTCGCTTGTGCAATTCCGTAAATGAAAGAACCGATCCAAACTAGAGTGATAGAATTCCATCTTTTTGAAAGGAGTGCAGCAGGAAGAGATAATACACTCATTAGCAGGAACATAACTCCGAAGAGTCCACCTACTTGTCCTGGGGAGAATCCAAGGTCTTCCCTTAGATGTAAATTTAAGGAACTTAAAAAATAACCTACGGTAAATCGATCCACAAAATGGAAAGCTATCGGAACGAGCAATAAGGGAGAATATGCTAAGGCTGTTTTTGTTTTTTTCCAACCTTCCCATTCTAATTTTTTGAGATTACCTTCTTCTAAAAAGAAAAAAGATAAAAGCCCTAAAACGAAAAGAATAGCTCCACCTACAAAAAAGGGTAGAAGCGGATTTTTATTTCCTAAAAATCCAAGAGACTGGCCGACTCCTCCTCCTAATGTGAGAAGTGTTCCACCTAATCCGAATAAAATTCCTTTATTGTAAAAATTAGATGTTTGGTCCTTCTCCCTGTCTGAAATACAAGTAAGAAGTAGACCTATCACAAAAATATGTGCTCCTCCTTCTAAAAACCGAATTGCAAAAAGAAAAGAAATATTCGGCATGAATGGTAGAGAAGCGAGTAATACAGCGTCTATAATAGCAAAGATCCCGATCAGCTTTTTTCTGGTGCCGAGTTTGTCGGAAAGCCAGCCGGCGATAGGGGAAAATAGAAAAGAACCGAGCATTGCCGAACTTTGGAACCATGCGACTCCGTATCCGGTACCACCCAATCTATCTTTAACGATTTCTTTATATACCGGTACGATCATCGTAACCGGAAGCATGGCCAAGAAGATAAAGGATAATGTGATCCAGGGAAAAGAATCCGCCCCCAGGGAGGAGGATTCTTTTTTGGCAGATACTTTTAACAAAAATCAGTGCCTCGCAGGACTTGCTAGAACTTCTTCGAATTTGGCTTTGCCTATGGAGGAGATCAAGGTTTCTTCCAACTCATCGAAAATTTTTCCATTCAGTTTGAAAACTTCATTTGCCTCTTGGACGATTTTTTCTTTTTCAGAATCTGAGAGAGGAAGAGAATCCAAGGTATTTCTATATTTATCCTTAAAATCTTTCGGGCTAGAAATTTCAGGAAACTCATAAAAGTCCAGACCGGATGTTCCTTCAATGCCTAAAGCTTTAGCTGCTACTCTTTTTAAGATCTGTCCGCCGGAAAGATCACCTAAATAACGAACATAACTATGAGCTACTAATAATTCAGGAGAAGTATTTGCGATTTCTCTAATATGTTTTACATAAGTTTCCGTAGCTGAAGTGGCCTTTGGAGAATGTCCTGGTTGGAAAAAATGTGCCAGGTCTTTTTCGATCATTCCTTTTCTATATAATTCAGGGAATCTGATCTTTCCTACGATTGGATGGTCTTTTTTATTTTCCAGCTCTTCTTCCATTGCTGCATAAACGAAATAAAAAGATTCCAAATGTTTGGCGTAACTTTTGGGCTCCAATACTCCTTTCATAAAGCAGCGAATGAATGCGTTATTTTCCGCGATGGTATGAGATTCGGAGGTTCCGTCTCTTAATGCTTGGGCTAGGCTCATGGGGTTTCTCCTGACAATACTATGACAAATCTCTAATTTTAGGTTTGAGAGTCAATCTCAAAAAATAATTTTAGCAGAATCGCCTGGATAGCGAATTTCGTAGTTTATTTTGTCTTGGTTCGCAAAATGAGGCTCTATACTTTCTTAAATCGATGTATCCAAGAGCAGTATTCATCTTCTTCTTATTTTTTCTTTCAGATTGTATAACTTTAAAATCAATACCGGAAAGTGAACTTCGGAAAATTGAATTTTCTAAACTAAACACTTATTATGCCGGAAAAGATGGAAACGGGTATGAAACCCCTAACTTGCAATCCCTTATAATATTAAAATTTTCTAAAGGTCAAAAAGTTAAAATACTCGAAACCTTATCCGATATTCGTAGGAATTTATACGGTTGGGTACTTGTCCAAAATGAATTTGGGGAACAGGCCTGGATCCGTCAGGATTCGATTTCTGCAAAACTTTTACCCAACGAAGGGATTGGCGAAATTTACTCAGTATCTGCTCGTCTACGTAAGGGAAGAGATAATGAGAAACCGAAGCCAGGAGAGAATTTAGGGTTGATACTGGATCTATTCATACACCAAGGGGAGATCATTTCTTTTGGTTCTTGGGAAAGGAAAAAATACAAACAGTACAAAGTAGGATCCAAAGAGAGGTTAAAGTATTTATCTAAATCTAAGGGGCAGGTTTTAGAATTAGGAAATGCGAGAAGGCTTGGAGAGCAGTATGATGGGGAAACTGGTTGTTGGTTCGGTTACGAATACAATTCTAAGATTGGATTGCAAGAATCTGAAATTAATTCGACGCAAGACTTGGTATTTGGAGGAGATATCTACCCAAAATTTCCGGATGGGGAAATTCAGAATGGTGTAACAGATGAGAAGTATATACAGATACTGAATAGAATTTCCAATGATCTTTCAAAATACTCGAGTATTGAAGAGATAAAAAAAGGAACAGTAAGACCATTGAAATGCGAGGGGGAGCATTGTCATACCGCTGCTTGGATACTCCCCGACAAAACATACTTATTCTCTACTATTGAAGCAATATTTACCGGAGAGGTTAGACGTCATTATTCTTTATTTCTAATTGTCCTTATAAAAGACGGTCGAGAGAAACTTATTTCTTTTTTGTTTGATAAAAGTTCAGAAAGTATAGGACGATTCTTTTATAAAATCACAGATATGGATTCTAATGGAATACCGGAAATTTGGATAGAAGATATAAACTCTCATGGGGAGAGTTTCGAAGAAAAAATTTTTCTGTTAGATCGAGATTCTTTCATTCCTCTTGGAACCAGATATTGGACAGGTTGTTAGTCCTCCATATCCCAGAAAAAGTCCTTATTCGTAAGCTCAGATTCTTCCGTTTTTTGAAAGGAGTTCCTACCAGCTTCTTCGGTAGATAAAGGAAGATCCGAACCCAATCTTTCCAGATCCTGGGTTTCCCTTTCCCAATATTCTTCCGTTCCGAAATGAGGAAACGCATTCGGGAAAGAAGGATCTTCCCAACGTTTTGCGATCCATGCAGAATAATGAATATATCGTAAACCTCGCAAAGGTTCTACTAGATCGAACCAAGAGGAGCGAAATTCGCGAAATTCTCGGTAGCCTTCTAAAAAAACCTCTCTTTCATATTCGGAAGCAGAGTCTCCAAAAGGAAGAAGCATCCAAAAATCTTGGACTGCAGGTCCGGTAACAAAATCATCGAAGTCTATAAAACAAAGTCCGTCTGCAGTTTGTATTAAATTTCCTTTATGGCAATCTCCGTGGATCCTATGGAATGGCATATCCTTGGAAGCTTCGGAGAACGAATTGAAAATCTGATAACAAGCATCCTCGTATCTTTTCCAAAGATGGGTAGGTAGGAAATCCTTCTCTTTCAAAAAACGTAAAGGTTCTTCACCGAAATTTTTGAGATTATATTCTATCCTATGTTTTGATTGTTTAGAGGCTCCAATATTATGGATCCTGGCGAGTAGTCTTCCGGTTTGGATCAAATTGTTTTTGTCCAACTCTTCTACCAATCTTCCTTTTTGGAGAGGCCAGATCGTATAATAAATTCCTTTTGTTTCTCTAACTGTGATTCCGTTTTCCAAAGGTAAGGGAGCGACGACCGGGATCTCTCCTTCTTCCAACTCTTTTAGAAATGAATGTTCTTCTAATATTTGATTAAGAGTCCATCGTCCAGGGCGGTAGAATTTTACTACGAGTCTTCCGCCTTCTTCTAGGCCGACATCATACACTCTATTTTCTAAACTGTTTAATGCGAGGCAATGTCCTGAAACTGAAAATCCGGCATCTTCTACCGCTGATAAAACGGAATCTATATCGAGTCTATTATAGAATTCTTTGCCTGGGATTTCCATGATTGCTAGTATCTATTTATACTGATTAAATTTCTTCCTAATTTTCTCCAGCCAGAAGTTTTCTACGAAGCATTGTGAATTCTTTTAGAATAGCTCCCAGGAATAACTGCTTTTTTCTTTCCTCGTCCAACTTATCTTTATGGCGAAGGATATAAACTTCCGTTTTTCGGATCAAATATCTTAGATCTTCCCATTTGCCTAACGTGTCTCTGAAAAGAGAGAGTAGATCTGTATAAGGTTTTTCTTTTTTTTCCGGTTTGGAAAATTCATTTTTGATCTTATCTATTGTTTCTAATAATTCTTTTTTGAATTCTGTGGGCGATCCTACTAAGGTTTCCTGGATCCATTCAGGTTTCCAGGCGGGGAATTCTTTCCAGAAGTATTCATGATTTTTGAACCCGTTTAGGATTTTTGTCGCTTCTTCCGGTCCTATGTTTTCTGCGTTTTCTATTTTTGCACCTTGGGTGTTTACATTATAGACTGGAAAGTCCAAGGAATTGGAAGATTCTTCAAACCAATGTCTGTATAAGTCCAACACATAGTCCGTTAGCACTTCTCCACCTGTTACGGATGGAACGTATCTAGTGTCTCTTTTTCGGACTACTGCTTCATTAATTTTTTCTAAACTTGTTTTTCTGGTAATTAAGGTGAGCCATTTTTCATTATGGTGTGTTCCCGTAGAATGGATCTCTCTTCCTGAATAAGCCAAATCCTGTCCTACTAAAAAGCACGGTTTACATCCGAGACTTCTAAGTAGGTCAAATGCAGTCGTAGCAACACTTCCCCCGGATTGAACGTCGCCGATTGGGCCAAGTAAAGATTCTGCACTAGAACTTCCCGCAGTCGCTTCTCTTTTTAATTCTCCAGAAGCATCGACTAAATACTTTGCAGTGATACTATGCACTATTGACTTGAATTTCAAATTTCTTAATATAGGAGGGGAACTGACCAGGTCCGCGAATAAAGGGATCGGCGATGTATCTTCTCCCAAAAAATGGAATACCGAATGAGTTTGTGCATCTAATGTCATTACTCCATCGGGTATGATCCCATATTTAAGAAGGACCTTAAGGGAAGTATCACAGGACATCACGAAAACTTTATCTCGTATACTTTTGATCCATTCACATTGTCTGCGCAGGTTCGGTCCTGCGGAAACGAGTAGGGAAGGTGTCCCGTTAAATTTTTCCTTTAGGGATTCTATTTTAGTCCGAGGACTTGGTGGTGATAAAAAGTTTGCAGTATTTACAAGAGAGTTCCTAACCCAAATTCTTTCGAACTCGAATTTGGTGAGTAGATCGCTCATCTTAGAAGACAAAATTTTTCGAAGTCTTATATCGGTTTCGGCATAAAACATTTCTTCCAGAGAAACACTTGCCGCGTTCCTAAGTATCCTGATGCCTGAAACTCTTTCTACAGGAAGGGACTCCAAATAATTCCAAAGAAGAGAAAGTGAATTTTCTCCCAAGAATAAATGTCTTCCTGGAACTTCCATAACTGGTTCCAACCAGTCTTCCCAAAGTGGAAAGAGTAGATCCCTGTCTTTATCTATGAGTAATAAAATTTGTCCCGGTTCTAATTTGGATTCTACCTCTCGGATCAAATGTGGGTTACCGAGCCCTAAAACTGCGACCAAATCCGTGGATTGGATAGAAACCGAATCAACTTGGCGTTTTGCTTGTGTAAGAGGCGCAACTGCACTTGCCAAGGCTCTCCCTTTTTTGGAGAGAAAAAACTCATTTTGGTTTTTGGCAGCCTCAAGTCGGAACTCCAACATCTCAGTTGGAGGATTTTGGAAATACAGGCTGAGATAGGGTTTTTTCCCGAATATTTCTCTTGTTTTTTCCGGGAGATCGTGAGACATAATACTCCTAAGCATTCCAGAGTCCGCCCGATTCTGGTCACTTGCAATCAATTTCCCAAAGAAACACAAAAATACATATGTATCTCAAAAGCCTGAATATTGTTGGATTCAAGACCTTTGCGGACGAGACAGAAGTTCTTCTCGATCCGGGATTTACCGCAGTTGTAGGACCTAACGGTTCCGGAAAATCGAATATAGTCGACGCTTTAAAATGGGTCTTTGGCGAAAAATCCGCCAAAGGTCTTCGTGGTGATAAGATGGACGATGTTATCTTCCACGGTTCCGAAGCTCGTAAGCCTGCCGGTTTCGCGGAAGTCAGCGTAGTTTTTGATAATTCTTCCAAACTTATCAAGATGGATTATCCAACCATCAAATTGACCCGCAGATTATATGCGGATGGAAATAACGAATATCTAATAAACGATTCTCGTGTACAACGTAAAGAGATCGAAAAGATCCTACTCGATACAGGTATCGGAAAATCAAGTTATTCTATCATGGAACAGGGAAAAGTGGATCGTATCCTTCACTCTAAACCGGAAGAGAGAAGACTGATCTTCGAAGAGGCCGCAGGTATTTCCAGATTTAAGATGGAAAGACAAGAGGCTCTTAAAAAACTTTCCGACACGAACCAAAACCTTCTTCGTATCCAAGATATTATGAATACGATGAAGAAGGAGATGGAAGTTAAGGAAAAACAAGCCGAGAAGGCAGAAGAGTATTTCAAACTCAAACAAGAGTTGGATGAAACCGATAAGATCATCCGATATATCAAATTCTCTACCTTAACTAGAAAACATGAGACTTCTGAGAATGAATTAAAAGAGATCAAAGAAAAGAACCGAGTTCTTTTAGAAATGATTTCAGCCGAAACAGGAAGGATCGAAGAGCTGGATCATCATAAGTCCGACTTGGAGAAGAAGGTTGCCGAGATCGACAAAAAACTTTTGGATCATCTCACCCAAACACAGATCCAAAAAGATAAGGTTGAGAGCAATAAGGGTATTATCCTAGATTATTCTGATCGAATTTCTGATATTAGAGAATCCTTAACGAAAGAAGAGTCTGCCCAAAGCCTTCTACAGATCGATAAAGAAAAATTAGAAAAAGAAGCGATCGATCTAGAAGGAGAAAGTAAATCCCTGGAGTTAGGGATCGAAGATCTTCGTAAAAATAAAACAGAGATCGAATCGAAGATAGAAGCGGAGAATACTTCCATCCAAGACAAGGAAACTCGGATCCAGTCCAATGACAAACGACATGTGGAGCTCCGAGAAAGATTAAAAGAAGTTATTTTTGATCTGATCTCGCAATTGGAATCCCGCAAAAAAGAAGCCCAATCCACAGAGGAAGAAAGAAACCGCCTGAAGGAACTCCTACTGGGAGAAGCGGACAGGATCCATTCTGTAGAATCGGAACTGAAATCCGCATTGGATTCTTATACAGGAGAAGAGACTAAAAACAAGATCTCTTACCTTGCCGGGAAATTGGAAACTGAAAAGTTTAGATCTCAATTGGGGGAATATTTCTCCTTAGAAGATAGTATCCGTACCTTATTATTTGATAGAGATGGATTTTTATCCCAAAAAGAAGGATTAGACCAAGAGATAGAAGATCTGATCTTAGAGAACGAAAATCTGACACGTTCTATCAAAGAATCCGGATTATCAATCGAGTCATTGAGAGAAGAAGCGGAGAATATCCGTGAGAAGATCGTATATTTAGAAAAACGAATTTTAGAATTAAATTCCGAAAAGAATTCGAAGTTAGAATCCGCAAAGTCACTTTCTGTAAGGATAGAAGAAACCCAAAAGAGAATTCTGGCCGCTCAAGAATCCATTAAAACTCTAGGCGCTAAAAAAACAGAATTCGAAAAAGAAGTGATCGAACTGGAACAACAGATCGAGAACAGATACAACGAATTTTTGGAAATGAGCCGTGCACTCGATTCTGAAAAAGAAGCACTTCGAAATATTGTAAAAGAGATCCAAGGTCTTAAAAACGAGATCCAGAAAAATCAAGAGGACTATAAGAACTTATTCCCTATCTTAACCGAAAAGGAAAAGGCAGTTTCTGTTTATAAGGTCCAACTGGAGTCTTTCTCAGAAGAATTGTACAATGATTATTCTATTTCTGAGCAAGAACTTGCTGACGAGTTTAAGGATAGAAAACCTGAAAAAGGGGAAAGTGAGACTAAACTTAAACGTTTGAAATCCGACATCCAAATGCTTGGTTCCATTAATCCTCTTTCTATCGAAGAATATAGAAACGTAAAAGAGATCTACGAACATCATCGTACTCAAAAAGAAGATATAGAAAGATCTAAAAATGATATCACAGAGATCCTGAAAAACATCAACGAAGAGTCTGAAAAACTTTTTAGAGAAACATTCGAAAGGATCAGAGAAAACTTCCAGGAAACATTCTCCACTTTGTTCAACGGTGGAAAAGCGATGCTGGAACTCGTGGACGGAGAGGACAGCTTAAACGCAGGTATCGAGATCATGGCAGAACCTCCTGGCAAACATGTTCAAAACCTGAGACTACTTTCCGGTGGAGAAAAATCACTAACTGCGATAGCACTCTTGTTTGCGATTTATATGGTAAAACCTTCTCCATTCTGTTTCTTGGATGAGATAGATGCGGCCCTCGACGAAGCGAATAAACTTCGTTTCTGCCAGATCTTGGATAAGTTCAAGGACAAGTCCCAGTTCGTGGTGATCACTCACGCACAGTCTACGATACATCGGGCAAATTCCATTTTCGGAGTCACAAACGAAGAGCCTGGGATTTCCAAAATTATCAGCTTGAGACTGGATGAAGCCAGAGATTTTGCTGGAAGAGCGACCGAAGCAGTATAATCTGGAATTGTGGCGGAATCAGACGATCTAATCATCGCAGGCAGAAGGTTCAAATCCAGGCTGTTTTTAGGCACTGGCAAGTTCTCTTCCGGTGCTGCTTTGGAGCAGGCGATCCGTTCTTCGGAAACGGAAGTGGTGACTGTTGCTTTGCGCAGAGTGGATCTGAATTCACAAGAAGACGATATTCTTTCGAGAATTGACCGAGAAAGAATATTGCTTTTACCTAATACAAGTGGTGCAAGGGATGCAGAAGAAGCTGTCCGCCTAGCGAGACTTTCTCGTGAACTCGGCGGGGGAAATTGGGTAAAACTTGAAGTGACCCCTGATCCAGTTTACCTTCTTCCTGATCCTATCGAGACTTTAAAGGCCGCAAAGATCTTAGTAAAAGAAGGATTTAATGTCCTACCTTATATCAACGCAGATCCAATTTTATGTAAACATTTAGAAGAAGCAGGTTGTGCTACAGTAATGCCTTTAGGTTCTCCAATTGGGACCAACCAAGGGATCCGCACCTTGGCAAATTTAGAAATTATCATTGAACAATCCAATGTACCGGTGGTCGTAGATGCAGGACTCGGACTACCTTCTCATGCCGCGCAAGCAATGGAACTTGGAGCAGACGCAGTACTCGTCAATACTGCAATCGCGATTGCAAAAGATCCCGCAAAAACAGCATACGCCTTCAAATTGGCAACAGAAGCAGGAAGGATCTCCAGATTATACTCCAATTTCGGAATATCCACATCCCCAAAAGCGTCCGCGTCCAGTCCGCTCACAGGATTTTTAGAAGAAGAATCTAGAAATGTACACGGAGTTATTTGACCAAATCTCCTTCTCAGAAGCGAAGGAAAGAGTATTATCTAAATCTAAATTAGATATAGAATCTGCACTACATATTTCCCATTCTGGAAAAGCACTCAATTTCGAAGAATATCTCTCTTTAATACATCCATCTGCTGATTCTTATTTGGAAAAAATGGCGGAACTTTCCTTAGGCTGGACCCAAAAAAGATTCGGTAATACAATTTCTCTCTATATGCCGATGTATCTTTCCAATGAGTGCAGGTCTTCTTGCATTTATTGCGGATTCAGTTTTGAAAATAAGATCCCGAGAAAAACTTTAAACGAATCCGAAATCCGTGCCGAGTCGGAAGTCCTACATTCCAAGGGAATTCGACATCTTCTTATCCTAACTGGAGAAGACTATTCCATCACAAATTTAGAATATCTCAGATCTTCAGTTCGTATCTTAAAATCCTATTTTGATTCCATCTCCATAGAAATTTATCCGATGGACCGAGAAAAATACGAGGTATTGATTGGGGAAGGGGTAGAAGGTTTAGTAGTCTACCAAGAGACCTATGATCCGGAGGTTTATGCCAAGTATCATCTTCGAGGGATGAAAAAGAATATGAGATACAGGCTGGATGCACCTGACAGGGGAGGCCTGGCCGGTTTCAGGCGTATCGGAGTAGGTGCACTTCTTGGACTTTCGGATCCTTATGGAGAAATGTTCCGTCTTGCTGAACATGCACATTATCTTTCCAAAAAATATTGGAGAACTACTATCCAAATTTCTCTTCCACGGATGAGACCGGCAGAAGGTGAGTTCGATAAGACAATTTTTGTGTCTGACAGAGAGTATGTTCGATTTTTATTCGCGCTTCGGCTTTTTTTACCGGACAGCGGACTTATTCAATCCACAAGAGAATCTATTCGAATGAGAAATCATCTAGCAGGAATGCCGATCACACATATGTCTGTGGAATCCAGAACAGATCCTGGAGGTTATTCAGGTGGAGAAGAATTAAAACAATTCGAAATAGAGGATTCTAGAAAGATCGAAGAATTTACTGAGATGTTAAAGAAGAAGGGACTCGATCCGGTATTTAAGGATTTCGATCGGGCATTTTTTCAGGTACCCGATCGAATTGGTTAATGATTATTTTTTACCTTTGTAACTGTCCATTAAGCAGCTATTAAAAGGTGTACATTGGCCTGAATGAGTTTCATAACAAGAAGTAACTGCTGCATAATTTTTGCGGCAGGTATTTAAACAACCGGCTCCCACTTTTTGTTTATCTGCAGCGCTAAGCTTTTTTTGCCCTTCTACGCAGGTTGTGTAAAAATCACAGATCTGGTTGCATGCTTGGCTTTGAGCGGAAACGGAGGAGAATCCGGTGAAAACCGTAGCTAGCAAGATTAGGGTTGCGAGGATTGTTTTTTTCATTGGTGTGTTTTCTCCAAAGGACCTAGCGACGCAGGGATTCGAACCCCGGACCTGCGGATTATGATTCCGTTGCTCTAACCAGCTGAGCTACGTCGCCGTTATTCCTAGGAAATACCTTTGAAAGGTATTTACCGGTCATTTTTTTTGAAATACCGGCATTGTCAAAGATTTCTCTCCGGGAGATTCGAAACCTTCCTAGGATAAACTGGCCTTATATTCTTTAATCTGACCTTTGCCCGATTAGAATGTTCCAGCTTTCGGGCGTTTTTCCGTTCCCTTTTTGCTCCGGATTTGGTAAATTTTTTCTTTCTAATAGAAGATTTTCTAGACGAATCTGTAATGTTTTTCCTAAATTTTCCCACTCCGTTTTTAATTCTTCCGGAAAGGAAAGTTTAGAATGAGATTCTACTTGAGAGAGAAGGTCGGGGATCAGTTTTTCCTCTAACTCCTTCTTCCTGAGTTGGAAATGTTCTGATAAATCTTTTTGAGAATGTGAATATTCTTGTTCTAATCTTTTTAGAAGGAATCTGTCCGTTCTACCTGAATATTTATCCAATAAATGAACGACTCTTTCTTCAAAGATCGCTTCCATTCCTGCTTCAGTTTTGGGATGAAATTCTTTCCCAGTCCATTCTTCTAATTTGCTCAACGCATCTTTTACTTGCGGCCTTTCTTGGATCCAACGAGAAACTAATTCCTCATAAGCTTCTGCAATAACGCAGGCGAGTATTAAAAGTTGTAGTCCGAATGAAAAATGGATCTTGGGTTTAAAAACGAATCCCTTCTCGGATTCAATTTTTCCCAAAGAGGATAAAAGGGAGAAGTATTTGGAATCTGCTCTTTTATATAAGAATTTTTGGATTGTTTCTTCTAACTCTGAAGAAGATCCAAATACTAATTCGTATTCGTGAATTTCTCTGATATCTGTCAAAGATCCTACAAAAAACGCTTTGGCTAAAGAGAAAGAAGAGGAGTATCTTTTTCCATTTTCTTTTTTTCCCCATAATTTTCTTTCTAAGAGTAGAGAATTCGAATGTTTCTCTTCTTCTTTCCAAATGATTTCAGGGATAGAGTGGATATTTATTCCGAAAATTTTGCTGAGTTGCTCTTCGGATCTTTCGATTTTTTCTAAAACATGAATATAAGAGTCGGTTAAGCTAGCTCCTTCTGAAGTCCAAAAGCATATTTTTTTTCCGAATAATACCGGAGGAATTAAATAGGAGAAGGTAACTGAATCGAGAATATCTACTTGGGTGCGGATCGGATAAGAGGGGAGTGTAGAAAGCAGTTTCGAAGAAGGAACCCATTCTTCCAGCGGAACTAAAAAGTATTCTTCTGCTCCATTCTCCTTTGCCCATGCCAACACAGTTTGAAAATATTCTTTTGGTTCTGGAATTCCTGTTTGGGTATCTCTCCCATCTGAAAAAGATAGCTCTGATGGACTGGGCCATTTGGCAAGGGTCTGCATGGTTTCTCCCATGATTATATTTTGAGCGTAGTGTACCAAACTAGCGCAAGACAAAGGACAGATAGATCCAAAACCTTAGGTTTGAAAATTCTATCGAATCCATTCAATCGGAGTTTTTTACTGATTGCCTCAGGTTCAAGGATTTTTAGCCTGAGCATGGACTGCTTTTCAAGGGGCTCATCCTTTTTTTATTGGGAAGGAAGATACTTGCAAGATGGGTATTAGGATTTGGCACATCTTTTGCATAAGCTTAAGCAGGACACGCTTTTCGCGTGCGAATTAGAGACCCCTAGTACAAACATATAGGAGATAAGTATCAATGGCGAAAAATGCCGCAGAAGTGATCGCTTTCGCAAAAGCGAACAAGGTTCTTTTCTACGATTTCCGTTTTACGGATATTAAAGGAGCTTGGCACCACGTTTCTTACCACGTAGATTCAGTAGAAGAAGACACTCTAAAAGGACTTCCTTTTGACGGTTCTTCCATCCCTGCTTGGCAGCCGATCCACAAATCGGACATGCAGTTGATCCCTGACCCAACTTCCATCTTTTTGGATCCGTTCACTGCAGATCCTACTCTTGTAGTATTCTGCGACGTTTGGGACATCTATAAAAACCAAGCTTACGAAAAATGCCCTCGTTCCATCGCTAAAAATGCGGTGAAATACCTGAAAGATACCGGGATCGGCGACACTGTTTATTTCGGACCAGAAAATGAATTTTTCCTTTTCGACGGTTTGAAAGTAAGAGACGCGATCAATATTCAGTATTATGAATTAGAATCTTCCGAAGGTATTTGGAACTCTCACACTGACATGCCAGGTTCCATCAACACTGGACACCGTCCAGGAACCAAAGGTGGTTACTTCCCAGTAGCTCCTGTGGATTCACAAGTGGATCTTCGTGCTGACATCGTTAAAACTCTTCATAAGATCGGAATGGAAACTTTCGTGGTTCACCACGAGGTTGCTCAGGCTCAAGGAGAGATCGGAGTTAAATTCGGAACTCTTATAGAAGCGGCAGATAACGTTCAAAAACTGAAATATGTTGTTAAGAACGTAGCTCATAAATGGGGAAAAACTGCAACCTTCATGCCTAAACCTCTTTACGGAGACAACGGTAACGGTATGCACTGCCACCAATCTATTTGGAAAGACGGCAAAAACCTGTTTGCAGGAAACGGATACCAAGGTTTGAGCGAATTAGCTCTTAACTATACCGGTGGTGTATTGAAGCACGGAAAAACCGTAGCAGCTTTCACTAACGCTTCTACTAACTCTTACAAAAGACTTCTTCCAGGATTCGAAGCTCCTGCGATCTTAGCTTACTCTGCTCAGAACCGTTCCGCTTGCGCGAGAATTCCGTTCGTTAGCGGTGAAAAAGCTAAACGTGTTGAGTTCCGCTTCCCAGATTCTTCTGCGAACCCTTACCTTGCATTTGCTGCATTGCTTATGGCAGGACTTGATGGAATCCAGAACAAGATCGATCCGGGACCACCTCGGGAAGAAGACTTGTTCGAACTTTCTCTGGACGAGATCCGCGAGAAGGGAATCCAACAAATGCCTCACACTCTTAGAGAAGCAGTTGAGCATATGTTGGCAGGTAAAGAAATTTTCAAAAAAGGAAATGTATTTACCGAAGAGTTCATCCAAACCTACAAAGCTTACAAATTCGAAACCGAAATTTGGCCTTGGGAAGGACGTCCTCACCCATTCGAGTTCCTTACTACTTATTCTTGCTAATCGTAAGAATTCAGTATGGATTAAAAAACCCCGAGATTTCTCGGGGTTTTTTATTTGAGAAGGGGATTTCATTTCGATTACCCCGTCCTTGACATCTTGACAAATGTGATAAAACTAAAAGTATAGACATCCTATAATAGGTGATTTTACTTAATGGATGTTCTGTAATGAATAACAATTTTTTGAAAGAATTCAAGCTGAATAGATTCAAGGAAATATTTCTTAAAGTAGCACCGTTTATCATTATAGTATGGTCCACTTACTTTGCGTATTTAAATAAATTTTTACAAGACGATGCATTCATAACTTTTCGGTATTCGGAAAATTTTATAAATGGACTTGGAATAGTATTCAATCCCGGAGAATATCTAGAAGGATACACTAACTTTCTTTGGATGTTATTAGTTTCTCTAGGAATCTCGCTTGGAATACCTCCTGAAAAGTTTTCCATTCAATTGGGTCTATTTTTCTATTTAGGGACCTTATTGGTCTGGTTTAGGATCGCTAAGTCCTTATTCAAATCCAATGAATTTTATATAATAGGCTTTCTCTTTTTATTAGGTTTTAATTACTCTTTTTCTTCGTATGCGACGGGGGGGCTCGAAACTTCGTTAATTACTTTTTTGATCAGCATCGTTTCTTATATTACATTAAAGATTTATGATCAATCTAAGTATTCGGCTTTATCTTTGATTCTAATGAGTATTGCCCTTGCATTATTGGTCCTTACTCGAATGGATGCAGGTTTAGTAGCTGTGGCTACGGGACTTTTTTTACTTTATAAAGTAAGGAATCAAAAAGGTGAGTTGATTCGATTTTTAGCCTTAATTTCTATTCCTTTCGCATTGATTGTCGGTGCTTGGTTATTATGGAAATTGAGCTATTACGGTAATATTTTACCGAATACATTTAACGCCAAAGTAGGCGGTAAAAATGCGGATACTTTCATAGCGGGATTGGAATATTTTCAAATATTCTTATCTATATATTCTCTTGGCCCATTTTTAATTTTAGGGATCCTATTCGCGTTTTATAAATCGAATTTCAAATTTTATTCCTTTTTAGGTTATATCGGACTCTTGGTTGGATTGATCTCTTTATATATACTCTGGGTTGGAGGGGATTTTATGGAATTTCGATTCATAATACCTATTCTCCCACCAATAGTATTGGCTTTGTTCCTTATTTATCGAGAACAAGCAAAGGCCGGTTTATTGATAGGCTCGATGCTAATTGTTACTAGTATTTCTTCCTATTATTTCAGATTACAAGATAGATTCTTTCCGGAGCCCATCTCGAATTTTTCAACAGTTGAAACTACTCGTATGCTGGAAAGGCATTTGAAATCTCCATATGAAAATTGGAGTTTGATCGGTAAAAAATTCCAGGAATATTTTGGAAATTCGCAAGTCAAAATTGCTTTAACACCCGCAGGTGTTATTCCTTATTATTCAAAACTTTATACGTTAGATATGCTAGGTTTAATGGATTCTAATGTTCGAAATCCTGATAAATTCCTTGCCGCAGAATATATGAAGAGTGGTCACAAGAGATTTTCTAAGATAAACTATCTAAAGGAACAACAAGTCAATTTAATCATTGGTCATCCGGTAATTAATCTCACGGATGATTTTGAAGGTCAATTTCCTGTTGAGGCAGCTGTTATAAGCTCAAGAATACCTCGTTTAAAGATAAATAAGGAAGTGGTTTTAAGGAATTTTTTTCCTTATATCTCTGCGGAAGAAATTGCAAGCGTACAGTCTGTAAATCTGCTATGGATTCCGCTCAATGAATCTATTAAAGTCCTAACAATCTATTTAAGTTCATCAGAGTTTGTTGATCAAAAGATTAAAGAAAACAACTGGGAATTGATTCGGCTTTAAAGTTTAGGATCGATACTTTTTGTTTTGAAGAACTATGACTAATTTTAAGGGATCTGATCCAGGTTTGGCTTATCTGCTTCCGGGTATTTTGCCAAATACGCCCCCACAGTTTCTCTTTTTTTTGTCAGCCTTTCTCTATGATCGGAGATTATTTGTCCAAAGTCTAATTTGCCGGTAATGATCTCGTATCTTTCCGTTTCGATCGTGCCTAAATCCAGATCATAATCTATCTCTGAAGCTTGGTCTGCGTATTTTCTGGAAGCTTCCCAATAGGGAATAGCTTCTTTGTAAAATGAATCGGCTACTTCGAAGGATTGTTTCAACTCGTGGGCAAAATCTAAATTATAAAAATATAAATGCCTTTTGTCGAATTGAGAAGCGATCCTCATATAGGACCGCATAATCTGCAGATTCATGTGCATAAAGATCAGAAGTCTATATTTATGATATTCTTCTTCGTTAGTTACTCTACAGAGTGCATTTCTTGGATGGCGGAATCTCTTTTGTAATCCGGCTTTTAAGAAGAATATATTCCGTCTGAGTTCATTCTCTTTATAATGAAGTTTGAGACCATACATCTCGTAATAATCTTCTAAAAACTTTGGCTCCCATTTATGGAGTTTATAGGGGACCCAGTCTGAAAACTTGGTATATACACCATTCTTCTCGTATTCGTAATTATAATCCAAGTCCGGTTCTGTGCTGATGGAGACAGGGATTGGGTTCAAATTTTGTAATGTAGGGGAGAATAGCAGAAAAATGAGTATCCAGACCCGCGTTATGTGCCTTATTCTTTTCTGCATTCTATCTTATTCTATCGGTCTTTCTGCGCAATCCTGGATGGAAAAGAAGTCTCGGAAGATTCTACTTTAGCAGAGGAAATGACAAATCGTCATATAGAATAAGGGTTTTTAATTTAAAAAAGCGACTGAGGACCAAAAAATCCTGGAAAATATCAAATAAATTGTTTACAGAATCTGTTAAACTCTAATTTATATCCGCTATATTGGATTTTAATCCAAAATAAGGGACTCCCCATATGTTAAAAAATACAGTTACAAGCCGACCGAGTCGGAACAAAAAAAATTCACTCTTGCCAGTCCGACTCTTTTTGTCCTTCGGACTTTTCGGATTGGGAACCCTATGGGCCCAAGGTGTGGAGCCTCCTAAACAGGAGACAGTGACACAGGCGGAGATTACTCCAACCAAGTCTGTTGCAGAAGAAAAAAATACTGCTCCTTCTACCCAAACTCCTGCGGCAACTACGACTAGTAATGCAGATGCTAAGGACAAAGATAAGGAGAAGGAAAAACCTCCTGCTCCTCCATATAAAAGTCCTTGGAAAGGTAAATTAGACGGAGAATTACTTGGTACCTTACTTTTAACTCCGGAACACCAGGATTCAGTTAAAAAGAATCCGAATCTTTGGATTACAGATAACCTTCGTTTCGGTATACAGATCCGCCCTAGATTTGAAAATTTTAATAACCAAGATTTTGATAAGTCTACAAGTGATTCTAAAAACTACGTTACCCAAAATAGCCAGTTCTGGACTCTTTTGGATATAAATGAATCTTTCGCGGTGAAATTAACCATCCAAGACACTCGTCTTTATGGGCAATATAAAGATCCAAGTGGAACAGGATATGGTCCTACTTCATTTACGAATTCTATCGGGACAGCGTATGCTCCCGGAAGCCAGATCCCGGTAAAAAATAATACGGATGTCCGAGAAGCTTATGTGATCTGGAAAGATTTCCTTCCTTATACAAAAATGTATTTAGGTCGTCAGGTTTTCTCTTACGGAGATTCCAGGATCATCGGTGCCCGGAATGATAGTCAGATCGGTAACTCTTTCGATGGGGTAAGAGTTGCATTTGATACCAAAACATGGTCTACACATGCAGGTTATACTGTTCTTGCGGAAGAGAGTAATGGTCCTAACGGATTTGTAACCGCAAATAGCCAGAAAGTCAGTGGGGCAAGTGCGCTTAATGATACTTACCTTGCTTTCTTATATAATTCCTGGAAACCTTCCGAAGAATTAGTGGTGGATCTGTATGAGATCGGTGTTATCAAAAAATATAATACTACTACAGCTTCCGGTCCTCTCGTAGATCCAAATTTAAGAACAAACGGTAGAGATAATCTATTCACCACAGGTTTTCGTTTGAGCAATAGAACTGCTTCCGGTCGTAGTCTTCCTGCAGGAAAATCTTGGGACTGGGGTTTAGAATATGCAGCCCAAACAGGAAGCACCGGTCAGACAATAAACGCTTCTTGGGATACTCTGAATACTACCATTGGAACCGGCGCAAACAAACATGCCGCCTACAAGGAAACAGTTCAGCATGACGCTTCCTTCTTCTTGGCTCAAACAGGCTATACCTACAAAGGTTTCCGTGTGGGAGTTCAATTCGCAAGAGCTTCCGGCGACCCGAACAGAACTGATGGAAAATCTGCAACTTGGGATCCTTTATTCGCTACAAGATCCGGTGGATTCCCTTATTTCGACTCAGGAAACGGTATTGCAAACGCTGCCTTTTGGGCAAACGTAAGAACTTCTTCCATTCATATCCAATACTATGATGAAACCTGGGGAAGGTTCATTTTCGCAATTTACGATATTCGCAAGGATAAAGTCCAAGACGCATGGTATGACGGTAATAGAAACGCAGTTACAGGAAGCACGGGATATGATGCGAACGGAAATTTTGTCGGGAATAAGACTGTTGCTGGAAGTACTGAAAACGTCGGCAATAATCCTTTCCTGAAAAATTGGCAACCTGGGCACAGGCTTTTACTGGAATATGATCTGATTTATATCAAGAAGATCAATGATTACTTCTCGATTTGGGCAGGAGCCACTGTTCTTTACGCGGGAGACGCGATCAAAAACCAAAAACAATTCAATTTCGATCGAAATAGTACCTATTTCTCACTCACTCTTCAGTTCGCCATCTGAAGTAGTTGTCCGTCTTAAACCCGGTCTTTTTTTAGAAAAGGGCCGGGCTTTTTCTGTCCTTTCTACCTTTCCGCTTCGTCCAAACAAGTACGGACCAAATCTAAGGGTGTCCTTCCGGGAATTCAGGATTGACCATACTTTTAGAAATCGCAACTTGGTTTCGAGGTTATGGAGCCGATAATGAATCTTAGGAGAAAGACAAATCCTGTTTGGGTCTAATCGTCCATCTCATGAAGAAAATTCGGATCCTTCTCTCCTCAATGTTTGGCCTAAGAGCCGGACTTCTAATATTCTTCTTTTTCCTAACTAGCTCGTTACAGGCCCAATCTCAGGCAGTCTCCGAATCCTGGCTGTCTTCTCTAAACAGATGGCTGGAAACCGGAATTTCAGGTTCTGAGTTCGGATTTAATTCTGCGATCTTCCTAGTCTTGGGAGGATTATGTGCGAGCCTTCTTCCTTGCGTTTATCCTTTATATCCAATCACTGTCGGGATCATAAAAGCAAGGGGAGAAACCGCCACGAACAAAATGTTCCATCCTCTGGTGTATTATGCAGGGCTGGCTTCCATGTATTTTTGTTTCGGTCTTGTGGCTGGAGTTTCAGGTGGAGCGTTTAATACTGTTCTAAGATTTCCGGGAACAAATCTATTTTTAGCCGTAATTATTTTTCTATTGGGACTTGCTTCATTAGGAATTTTGCATTTACCGATTTTTCCAGTGAAAGAATGGAAAGGCTGCCAAGGCTGGAAGGGGACCTTCCTTTTGGGAATGGGAGCAGGCTTTTTATCTTCTCCTTGCGTGGGGCCGATCGTAGTTGCGATTCTCATCCAAGTGACTGCCGGGGTCCAAAGTATCAGTGTTTATTCTTTAGCAGTTTCTGCATTTAAGATGGCGTTGTTCGGACTTGGTTTAGGATTACCGTTTTTATTTTTAGGAGTGTTTGGGCTTTCTCTTCCTCGTGGAGGTAGATGGACCAGATGGATACAGATCGTTTTAGGATTTGTGGTCTTCTATTTTGCATGGTCTTATTATAATAAGGCAATGCAGTTATGGTCCGTTCCTGCTGATTTGAGTCTTGGGATCTTGGCCGCCGCTCTTGGAGTTTTAGCCACAGCATATTATTACCAACCGGCATCATATCTTCGTACAGAAAGAATGAAGAAGGCATTAATTCTTACCGGACTAATTTGTTCTAGCGCTATCCTAATCCGACTTGCAGGTTGGGGTGTTGTTCCAGGCGGGATCAAGAAGGATCTTGTAGAAGAACATGGAAATTTGGAGTGGCATAGAATTTCTGATACTGCATTCGAGACTGCTCGAACAGAAGATCGTTTAGTATTTGTGGATTTTTATGCAGATTGGTGTTCTAATTGTAAGGCTTTCGAAGAGTTGACCATTGCCGATCAGAATTTGAATCAGGCATTAGGTAAAACTATCCTTTTAAAGATCAAGGATGATGATAAGGATTTTCTAATATATGAGAATGATCCTAGATTCCCTGAATTGAAAATTGGACTTCCATTCTTTGTGATCTTCTCTTCGGATGGGAAGGTCCTTTTTAAAACTACGAATTATTTGAATACTGCAGATATGATCAGAACGATCAAAGGGGAGAATATCCACGCCTCAGGTGAATGAGGCGCAGAGAATTTCTCTTAAGCTGGGACTGGTTCTTTTTCCCAGAGTTTCCATTTCACTAAGAAATATACTCCTACCAGTATGATCGCAATTGATACGTACTGAGATTGGGAAAATCCATGCCAGTAATATCCATTTAAGAAGGTAGTAGTTTCTCCATTTGCTCCTGGGATGTTCGATTGAACAGGAGGATCAAAGAATGGAATCACTGCCTTATTTACTCTTAAGAACTCTATCGCTAATCTTGCAAATCCGTGTAGGATTAGATACTGAGCACCTAAGCTGAATTTTTTGAAGTTTTGGAATCTTGCCCATTTTTGGAAGTAAACAAAAAACAAGAAGGATACTGCTGATTCCATAACTGGAGTATTCCAGACAGGAACGCCACTTGGAACTGCACTTGTTGGCCAGTAGGTGAATGTTAAAACTGGAATGTCTGAATGAGTTGCAAATCCGTAACAACCATCTCCGGAAACAAAACATCCTAATCTACCTATTGCATAACCCAATGCCATACTTGGAATTGTAGCGTCCAGGTAAGCTTTTACATCCAATTTGTTTTGGATCATGTATAAGCTAATGAATAAGATCCCGAAAAGGAATCCTCCGTAAAATACCAAACCACTTCCGGAAAATAAACTGGACCAAAGTCCTGGACGACCAGGGAATCCATCGAAGTGGGTGAGTGGATAGAGGTATATTCCGTCGAAGCCTGGGGTATCTACGAATATTTGGTCCCAGATCTCGAAGATAAAAAATATCTTAGCGCCTACGAATGTTCCAAAAACTCCTAAGATCAAAAGCCAATCTGCATGAGCAGGTTCCAGATGTTTTCTTTCTAATTCCTTAGGTAAAAAATAAGAAGCCGCTAAAAAGGCGATGACTACTAAAATGCTGAATGTGGAAATTCCTTCCCAACCGCTGCTGATGTATTTCTGGACGAAAGGTACTAGTCCGGGAATATCTATGACTTTATACATGGTTCCTTCTTTGGATCTTTTTTCCCTTATATTCGTTCCCCGAATCGGGAAAGTTTCGGAGAGATTAAAAATTATTCCATATTTACGAATTCTGCCGGATCCATAGGTGGATCATAACCTATATGGACCTCATAATGAACGTGGGGGCCTGTGGCCTTTCCTGTGGACCCTACATTGCCTATATGTTGGCCTCTTGTGACTAACTGTCCTTTTTCTACGAAGACCACGGAGCAATGCCCATACACAGTATAAAATCCGTTCAAATGATTGATACGGATACTTTTTCCGAGCCCACCGGCAGACTGTCCATTATCTTCTATTATACCTGGAGCTGTTGCGTAGATAGGAATTCCTTCGCCCGCAGCAAAGTCAATACCAGAGTGGAATTCTCCCATCTCTACTAGACCGAATGGATCCACCCTTCCTCCAAAAGTAGAAGTCACAAATCCTACTCCAGGTTTTAAAGGACGGCCTCTAGGCATCGCGTATAAAATAGATTCTCTTTCTTCCAAGTAATCGAATGCATTTTGGAATGCATGTTTGATCTTGTATAATTCAATATTTCTTTCTGCGAAACCTTCGACAGTATCTGAATATAGATCCATGTTAGTCGAAGATTCCGGAACGTTTTTCTTTAAGCTAAACTCAGGTACATAATCAAATGTGAGAATTCTTTTCCAGGGAACTTCTTCCCAAGCGACTAGGTTTAGCTGTTCTGTCTTTTTTTCTAATCCGGAAATTTCTTTCTTAGCGTCTTTGAGAAGAGAGTTATAATAAAGAAATAACCCAACATTATTGTCAGTCTCTCTGATCAACTCCCTATTTGGTACAAAAAAGAAGTTCATATAGACCACGAATGCACTCGCTAACAGAAAAAGTAGGACAGAAAGCACTCCTAAAAACGCGGCCATAAAAACACTTAGCTCTACGTTCAGTACAGCTTCGTGATCATGAGGTACGAGTAGGAAAGAAATTTTGCGTGAGCCTTTTTCTTTGATTTTTAGCCAAGAAGAACGAAGGCGAAGATACTTGATCTTCAGCCTTTCTGCGGCTCTGGGGCGGTCTTCGAACTTTGCCTCGTTGTTCATAGATTTTTACTTGCAGGTAGGGGTCCGACAGGGATTATAGGACTTAACTATCCCATCATATGAAATTTCTGTCCAATCTCTTCAAGAAAAAAATAGGATCCGTCGACGACATTCTTATTTATCCGGAGGGACGGAGGTTCTATCGAGATTCGCATCCGGTCCGTAAGACCATGATCGACGAAGATGCGGTAAAAATCATCCACCGTCTCCACAAATTTGGATACAAGGCCTATATCGTGGGTGGGGGAGTTCGTGATCTTCTTTTGGGACGCAAGCCGAAAGATTTCGACGTGGTCACCAACGCGACTCCGAATCAAATTAAAAAAATCTTTAATAACTGTCGTATCATCGGTCGTAGATTTAAGATCGTTCATATTCTCTTCAAGGGAAAGGTGATCGAGGTAAGTACTTTTCGATCTCTTCCCGAGCATCGTTTCGAAAAACATGTAGAAGATCAGGATTATCTGATCAAACGCGACAACAAATTCGGTACTCCTCAAGAAGACGCCGCCAGAAGAGACTTCACAATCAACGCGTTATACTATGATATCCGTAATGATTCCATCGTGGATTATGTAGGCGGATATGAGGATATCCAAAGCAGACAACTCAGAGTGATCGGAAATCCGGATATTTCTTTTAGAGAAGATCCGGTTAGAATGTTGCGCGCGGTAAAGTTTGCGGTACTTCTAGGTCTTAAAATAGATAAGGGAACTTCCAAATCTATTAAGAAGAATGTTCACGAGTTGGAAAAGGCTTCTTCTTCCCGTATGCTGGAAGAATATAATAAAATTTTCCGCACCTGGAGAACTTCTCTTATTTTCCAGGGGATGGCCCAAAATTCTCTTTTAGAAGTTCTTCTCAAAGAAGCATTCGAAAGAGAACGCAAAAAAAATCCGGACTTCGGGGACAAGTTCCTGGAGACTAGAATCGGAAAACGTTTGGCTATCGCGGATAAACTTCTTTCCGAAAGAGAGGAGCTTACTCCTCAAATATTTTATGCACTTTTATTCTCCGACCTTGCGGAAGATTCTTTAACTAAGAAGAGTGGGGGGCATTTAGTTGCTTCTTTAAAACTAGCTTTGGAGCCGATTTTCCAGAGATTAGGAACTCCTAAAAAAGATAAGGAAAGACTGATCAAGGTATTTGCTTCTCAGGAAAGATTTACTCATATCGAAGACGATAAAGCCACTCAGAATAATTTCTTCCGTAAGAAAGATTTCTTCTACGACGCGTTTTACGTTTATAAGATCAATGCGATCGCGGACAATAATGACAAGGCCCTACAGTCTGCATTCTTCTGGGAAATCTCTCTTCGTAAAAGACCGGTCCTGCCGAATAGTATCGGTGGCGGCGGCGGAAGAAGGGAAGGTGGACAGCAAAGCGGACGTCCAAACCGAAACCGTAAAGAAAGAGAAAGCGGCGGCGGTAGATTTAAAGATCGTAATAGAAAGGGCGGTCGCCAAAACGGGGAACAGTCTAAACAACAGCCCGAATCAAATTCCGAAAATTCTGAAACCGAATCGGATTGATCTACTCGAAGGATTGGACCACGAACTGAAGGTTGGTCTTTCCTCTGAAAGTGTTCTCTTCCAAACTACCCCAAAGATCTAATTCACCTTTTTCTCTTAATACTTGAGAGAACTCTTCCGCTTTATTCCAAATAATACATTGTATGGATTCGGAAGATGCTAAAATTTTGAACCTTGCATGTTTACCTTCTGATAAAGGACGATAAGAAAGTATTTTTGCACCTTTTATAGAAAGTAATGGAGCAGGGTTTTCCATTCCGAAAGGTTCGAATAGCCCAAGCTCGGTATATAAATTTTCTCTTAATTCTTGGGGTCTCAGACTCACTAAACTTTTGGTCTCTTCATGAACGCCGGTAATATTTTCCGATTCCAACCAACTTCCCGCTTCCTGGAAAAGAATTTCTGCAAGTTTCGGGATTTGATCTATGGAAAGAGAAAATCCTCCGGCTTCTTTATGGCCCCCGAATTGGTGAAAGACATTCTCTGCTTTTTTCAGAAGATTTAGAACATTCTCACGTCCGTATGCTCTTACACTTCCTTTTGCATGTCCATGGTCGGGTGCAATGAATACAACAGGTCTTTTGTATTGTTCTACAAGTCTTGTGGCTACGATTCCGGAAACTCCAGGTTCAAAATCAGGTTCATAACAGAAAAGAATGGGCCTTTCTGTTCTTTCTCTTTTTCTTTTTAGAAAACCTTCTACCCTGAATAAATTTCTTTTGGTCCTTTCTCTTCTTTCTTCGTTTAATTTGAGAAGGTCCGTTGCCAAGGATTCCGCTTCCTTATCCGAGTTGGAAAGAAGAAGCCCAAGTGCTGCTTCCGTTTTTTGCATTCTACCTGCAGCGTTCAATGCAGGACCGATGCTCCATCCCAAATCTCTGGAGAGTACCTTCTTCTTATCTAGATCCAATTGAGAGAAAAGTTTTTCCAAACCGGGACGATGTGAAAATTCTCCCGTTTTGATCTTCTGTAGAGTATAACAACCTTCTTTTACTATGATTCTATTTTCACCAACAAGAGGCATCATGTCCGTGATCGTCCCGATAGAAGCAAGATCCAGATTTTTCAAAACCTGTTCCCAGATCGCGGGAGAAGAAGAAATTTGAGAATAAAAAACTTCCCTTTCCGGATACTGAGTTTTGGAAGTGTTAGGCCAGTCTATAAAACTCCCGGAAAAACGTTTTTCTGCTTCCGACTTATCCCCTTGGAAAAGTTTGATCCCGTTTTTTACGAGAGATCCGCTAAAAAATGTTTCTCCATCAGGAATCCAAACCAAGGAATTATAATTTTCTAATGTAGAATAAAGCCATGCAGTGATCAGTTTCCAGGAAATTACGGAAGTGCAAATTTTTTCCGTAGGGTAAAGGGAATCTCCTCTTTTAGGAGAGATAAGTTTACAAGAAGAAGGTATCCTTTCCGGGATCTCGTGATGGTCCAGGACAATTACCTGCATTCCTTCTCCATTCAATTCTTCTATTTCTGAACTATTGCTTGTTCCAAAATCAAGTGTTACGAGTAGATCAGGTTTGACCTCTCTCACATATTTCATCGCAGGTTCACAAAGCCCGTAATCTTCTTCGCTGGAAGTTTTGACAGTGAGCTTTCCCGGATGTATGCCTCTTAAAAAATTGGCGAGTAGGCTTGTGGAACAAACACCGTCGCTATCCCTATCTCCATAGAGTAAAATGGATTTACTTTCTTTAACTGCAGTTTGAAGAATGCGAATAGATTCATCCATATCCGGTAATAAAAACGGAGAAGGAAGATCTGAAATATTTTGGGTAAGGATCTTAGAAGGATCAGAAACCCCTCCGAATTTTGTCCCGAACACATGGGACTGGAGGGGGGTTAGGCCTTGGATGGAAGAATTTGGTAGGTTATAAAAATCCGGTCCATGCTGGGGCATAATTACATTATGCAATTCCCGCTGAATTTTGCCCCTGATTCTATTTCAAGATCCGGGGTGCGAACATCTCCTACTAATTTGCCTGTCTTGCGGACGGAAACTTTAGATGCAGCGCTGATATTTCCTTTTAGATCTCCCTCGATTTCCAGGGTTCCTGTTTCGATATCGGCCTCGACTCTTCCGGTTTCTCCCACAATCAAAGAGCCTGTGGTCTCAATGGTACCCTTGAATTGGCCCTTGATCTTCAGTGCGTTATTGAAACGTAGTTTGCCTCGGAATTGGATGTCTTCCCCGATAATCGTGTCTATGGATTCTTCGCTCATGAGTCTCCATTCTCGGACCCTAACCAGGCCTTTCAAATGTTTTTCGAAGACATAAACCGCTTTTTTTGCGGCTTAGAACGCGGCTACTAAAATGGTTTCGATCTCGTTTTTAGGAAGTTCCCTAGGCAAGGAATCCAAGAAAGGAAAGGAAGAAGCAAGACTTGCGATCCCTGGTAGATCTATCTTACGAACCTCATATTCAGAAAGCCTTTGAGGGATCTTTAGTTCTATATAAATTTTACGGATCCCTTCTACAGCTTTGATGGCAGCCTCGATCACTGAAATATTGGTGATATCCTCGTCCAAGGCTTTTGCGATCATCACATACTTACCTGCCGAGGAGGTGAGGTTGTATTCCATCACATGGGGAAGAAGAATGGACATTGCTTGGAAAACATCCAGGTTTGTCAGGTTAGAAGCAGCCAAGGAAAGTGCATAACAAAGTCCTAATGAACTGGAAGAATGGGACATTCCCACAAGTAAACTCGCACCGAAGATCGCGTTTTTATACTGCAGGTTCTTGGGATCTCTGATCGCAGGTACCAAGTTTTTATAAATGATCTCGATCGCTCTTAAAGAAGAAGAGTTTGTAAGTTCATTTGAATATTTAGAAAGAATACTATCTACCGCGGCCGCTAAAATTCCCACCCCAACTTTTGCAACGTCCGCAGAAGTCATAAAACTACTGATCTTAGCGTCAGCGATCACCATTTCCGGGAAAAGAAACTCGTTAGAAAAATAACGAACGGTCCTATCGTCATCCATATACACTGTGGCGGTAGGGGAACATTCTAATCCCATCACCGGATGAGTGGGGATTAAAATAAGAGGGACAGGTTTTTTAAGCCTAAGATTTTTTTTCAGAATAAAAACATCTTCTGCGAAAGCATCGTTATTTGCGAGAAGTGCAACTAACTTAGCGGTGTTTAAACTTTCGTAAGAACCGTAACCTATGATACAATTTGCGTTTGAGATCCTGGCAAAGTAAGCGGCAGTATCCAGTTCTTTTAATGTAGGTTCCTTCTCTATATTGTCGTAGAGAATAACGCCGTCTATATGTTTCTCTAAAGAAGTTTTGATGATGGAGAACTCGTCCATATTCTCCAACTCACTTTGAGTGGAAAGAATGACTGCACGATTGCCTATGTTCTTAACGAAGTTACCCATTTTAAAGCCGCAATCGACTTCAAAATGGATTTTGGTGGGAAAACTAAAATTGATCCAGTCGGGGAGTATCGGCATTGTGTGTCGTTCTCCCTTTTAATTGAGAGGAAGTATGAAAAATCCGGAATCCAAGGGAAACAATTCCGGATTTAAGTTTGGATTAACGGCCTAAAAAAGATTCTGCGATACGATCAGCAACTGCGTTCAAGATCTCAGGGCTGAGATTATCGTAATCTCCGTTCTTAAGTTTTTCCTTAACTTCTTTCAGCTTGGTTGAGCGTTCAGAATCCACTGGACTTGCTACGATCTTTTGTGCTATCGTTTGCACTTCCGCTTGGATACGAGCTTCCGAAGCCTTTTGTTTAGCAGTGTCGGAAATAGAAATATTGTCGAATGATTCTTTAGATTCAGATTTGCGTACAGGAGTCGACTTACGTGGCTCGTAAGATCCTCCGCCAATGCCGCCTATTTTATCGATAGTCATGGGTTTTCCCTCTCACTCCAAAGTATCGGCATCTCCGACACGTCCGTTAAGCATTTTTTTAGGATTTGTATAGATTAATACTACAAATTCGCCCTTTTCCGGGAATTTCAGGGATTCGAGGGCCTGAACAGGTTCTATTTTCAGGATTTCCTCATGAATTTTGGTCAATTCTCTCCCTAGAAGAATAGGGGAATTTGGAAAAATTTCCCGGATCGCGGAGAGTGTATCTCTTATTCTATGAACAGATTCGAAGATGGTAAGTACTCCTTCGAAGTTTTCCCATTCTTTGAGTTGGTTTCTTTTTTTGCCCTTCTTCTCGGATAAAAAACCTAAGAATAGGGAAGGTTGTACTTGCCAACCTGAAACAGAAAGCATAGAGGTAAGCGCACTTGCTCCAGGGATCGGAACGATCTGAATGTTCTCTTCTCTCAAAATCCGGACGAGCTGGGAACCGGGATCTGAGACTCCCGGAGTTCCTGCATCTGAAACTAGAGCCAATGTCTTTCCTGATTTAAGATCTTCTATAATACCTTTATAAGGTTCGGAACCTTGGTCTTTATATAAGGTTCGAGCGAGGGTAGGAATTTCGTAGGTCTGTAAAAGTCTTCTGCTATGAGAAGAATTTTCGCAATAGATTACATCCACCTGCTTGAGGACTTGTACTGCTCTAAAAGTGATATCTTCTAAGTTTCCTATAGGAGTGGCAACTACGTATGCTACACCAGGTCGAATGCTAAACTTAGAGTTAGAAGCCTCGCTCATAGATTGCAACCCGGCGGAGATTGTCCCGCAGGGCAGGCGCAACCTGTCGCAGCAACACCCTTAGTGCAGGGATTACAAGCGGTTCCGACAGGGCAAAGAGATTGGGTAGAACTAGAACAACTCGCCACAGTGCATGCAGTAGGATTACAACTAGTATTGGTTCCACAATGATCCGGATAAATCGAACTACATCTAGTGACCGGAGAGGACATATTAGAAGTGATCCCTGTATTCAATAATGCTCTCAATGTGAAGGTATAAACCTCACATTTCTGGAACATCTGCACAGGAGAGAACGGTTGGTAATTTTCTATGGTCTGAGTTACTACATTAGAAGTAGAAGCTTGGATTGCCAATTGAGGAAAAGAAGGTTGGACCCCGTTTTCTAAATACAAATTTGCGTTACTGAGAGTTTCTCCCGCAGAAGGAATGGCAAAAGTAATATAAAGATTATAACCTACAAACTGAGGTTCCATATTCGTGATATAATACTTCAGATCGTACTCGGGCCTATGGGTACCCAGATTATCGTACTTAGCAGTGATGGAAAAAATTTGAGGAACTCCCACTGGAGTTAGGAAAACAAAAGGCGATTGTGTCACCTCAGTATTCGTTCCGCATGAGGCGAAAAATAAAAAAAACGAGAATAAAACCGCCTGAACGGCAGGGGTTTTTAGGTTGCCTGTCTTTAGGCTCTGTTGGATTCTAAATTTACAACCCACAAGGATAGAATTCGACCTTGGAGTGGTCTTACAACTAAAAAAAAATGGGGCTTCCTCATCGTGACTAGAGTTCGAACATTATTAATTTCAGTCGTTTTTATAGTATTCTTCATCTTATTATTGGTGGTCTCATTTTGGACCGACGATGATGGATCTGACACCAAAAATAAACAAAGTGAGGCCGAAGCACTCGCGAGTATTTTCGGTGGGGGATCGGGATCCACTTCGGGACGTTCCGGTTATGGAAAAACAGGTGCGGATCCATCTTTATTCGATTCCAACTCCGATTTTTATAAAGCCGGAAAAGCAGAATATCGTGAACCGGAAGCGGGGGAACCTTCTTCGGAAAATAAACCGGGAGCACCTGTTTCAGATTCGAATAACCCAGTAAATCCTCAGACTGGAAAACCATACACGAACGAAGAGATGGAAAGGTTCGCGCAACTTAAGGAGAAGTTTCCAAATAACTCACTTCTTCCTAGCCGCATGACTCCAGCGGAAAAAGAACAAAGAAAAGTTTTCGAACAAAGAGTATCCGAAGCTACTCGTGCAGTTTTAAGTCGTACCGCTTCTAAGGACCAAACAGTAACTTATTACGATTATATGGAAAAACAATCCAAGGACAGATTGGAGATCGTAAAATACTTGGTGGATCTTCAAAAAGGGTCAGGAGACCCTGAACAAGAGAAGAAGTTAGAGACTATCCAGCAAACTATGATCCAACAATTGGAACAAGTACAGAAGGATAAACAAAGGGCTTACGAACAAGCGGGCCTTTAAAAAGAGATCTCGCTTAAGATAGGAAAACGGAAACTGGATTTAGGATCCAAACCGTATTCATCCAAATGGAAAGAAGGTGGGAGCCTTTCTCTTTTCCATTGGCTTGCAGAAAATAATTTCAAAAATTTCTTTTTGCCTTCTTCTGCCTCTTTTGTATCGGACCATTCCTGAGACTCTAAAAGATTGTCAGGAGATTTTCCTAAGAATACAAAATTCCTTTCTAATTTTTGGAGAAGAGGATAAGGCATTAGATCCTTCTCATCTTCTTGTTTTTCAGAAAGCGGTTTTAATTCCGCAGTAGGTTTCGAATTCAAAATACCTTCGAGTGCATTTATCTTAGGAAGAATGATATCTTTTCCTTCAAACACATTCTTTAACCAAGAAAGTACAAATTCTTTACTCACACCTGTAAGTGGGGCAACGGAACCGGAAGAGTCTCCGTCCATTGTAGTATATCCTACACTTGCCTCACTTCTGTTTCCTGTAGAAAGAAGAAGATGTCCGTTCAAGTTTGCAAGTAACCAGATAAGAGGGGACCTTACTCTTGCTTGTATATTTTGGAGTGCAAGATTATGATCCTTCCAGTTTGGAACGAGTCCTTTCACTGCAGAAATTTTTTCCAGCATGGATTTCACTTCAGAATCCATTGTAATTTCTGAATGAGTAAAACCTAATTCTTCCGAAAGTTGTTTTGCAGAATTTTTGGTTTGTTCTGAATTATTTTCAGTTCCTTGGAAAAGTGTGAATAATAGATTTTTAGGATCTAATCCTAAGGATTCCAAATATTTAGGTCCTAATTCTTTCTCAGAGAATAGAATTCCTGCTTTTATAAGAAGTGCACATGCGGCACTATCTGCTCCGCCTGAAAGAGATAATGTATAACCTTTTGTTTTGGATTTAATCAGATAATCGAATAGGCCGAGAGATGTTGCCCTTGTGAAATCTTGGAATAGATCCGATTTGGAAACTTGAACGGAATTATTAAAATCCTTTTGGGTTTTAAGAGGAAGTATTTCTATTCTTTGCAGACCTTTCCCTCTGGATCTAAATTCTCTTGTGCCGGAAGATCTGAAGTTTCTTGCACGATTGGATCTAAGTTCGGTCGAATCCAGGTCCAAATGGGTACTTTCAAAATCCGTAAAATGAAGTTTTGGGCCTTCTTGTTTTACGTTTCCGTCCAGGATGCCCATACATCCGCCCTCGAAGATCAAACGGCCTGATTCATTCCCATTTAAATTTGCATAAAGAATTGCAGTGGAAGAATTACGAGAAGACTCAGAGAACATTTTTTTACGGATCTCTTGTTTTCCCAAAGCGAAATGAGAAGCTCCAGGAGATAGGATTAGATCCGCTCCTGCTTCTACCAGGTATTGCCCAGGTCTAGTTTGGACCCAAGAGTCTTCACAAATCTCGATTCCGAAATTGAAATCAGCACTTTCAAAAAGTAGGGAACCAAAAGGAAGTTCCGATCCGTCGGGAGTGATCGCATAATTTCTGGATTCTTCTCCTTTGGTGAACCATCTGTTTTCATAATGTACACCTGTTTGTGCCAGGTTTTGTTTAGGAACGAGTCCAAGTATTTTGCCATTTTGCAAAACTGCGGTCACATTGAATAGATAGGGACTTTGGAAAAATGGAAGTCCTACGATGACTGTTTTACCGGAAGTTACTTTTGCGATCTCAAGAAGGCTTTTCCAAGATTGTTCCCAAACCCAAGGAAAATAAAAAGTGTCCTCGCAACCATATCCTGAAATACAAAGTTCCGGAAAAAGGATCAGAGAAGAATTTTCATTGGCCTGAATGGCTGTTAGAATCTTCTCTCGATTTCCCTTAAAATCCAGGGCGGTCGTTTTTAAACTTACTGCTGTACAACGGTAGAAGGACATTTCCTTCCTAGTATCCTCCATTATCAGTGGGAGGAAAGGATTTTTTGTTTAGGACTCCTAAATCCCTTTGTGCTCTTCGTGCCTTTGTGTGAACCTAGGTTCTTATCTCCGAGTAAATCCTTTCTGCCGCTCCTCTACCTGTTTCCACAAACTGGCGATTGGAGAAACGAATAGCCTCTTTTCTTTCAGAGTTTAATTGCAGTATTTCTAAAACTTCTTCCTTCGTACGGATGATGAATAATCCACCTCTATGATTCAGTTCTATTGCTTCAGGTGCATGAGTTATCCTCGGACCGCTTAAAAGTGGAAGTCCGAAGTATGCGGGCTCTAAAACATTATGCACTCTATTATGTAAGGCTCCGCCTATGTATGCAAAGTCTGCGGCTCTATATGCATGTGCCAAAATCCCAAGCACATCGAATAAGATCACTCTAGAGGAAATAGAATCAAATTCAGTTCTAGAATATAGAGTATAGTCGGAAGTGAATGATTTGATCTCGGATTCCAACTGAGTAATCCTCGATGGATCCGTTTTATGTGGAAAGATCCAGAAGGAAGTATTTTTGAGAGCAGGTTCTTTCAGAAGTGGAAGAAGTAATTTTTCGCAAGGCTCGTAAGTAGAAGCGAGTAGAAACACTTGAGAGAAAGGATAATTTTTTGGCCTTTTAAATTCTCTTTGGCTTGTTTCTATTTTTTGGATCACAGAATCGAATCTGGAATCTCCAAGTGTTTTAATATGTTTTTTCTCTCCTAGTAATTCTTTGAACTTTTCTTCTCCGGAAGAATGAGAGGTTAGGATTTTATCGAATAAGGAAAATGCTGCCTTGTAGAACTTTCTCTTTAGAAATCCTTTCGGGGGAGTGATAACTGCGGAAGCAAGGACGGTTTGGATCCTTCTTCTTTTAGCAGCCTGAAGTAAATTGGGCCAACGATCCCAGGCCATACATACTAAAACTTGAGGAGAGAATTTATCTAAGATAAAATCATAACTCCAAGGAAAATCCAAGGGAAGACGAAATTTCAGATCTGCCGGGAATGCTTCCAGACTAGAATCTCTGACTGAATCTGAGAATACACTTTGTAGAATAAAAGTTTCCGGCTCCTTCTTCTTATATACTAGAGCAAGGGCCTTACATTGGTCCAGTTCTCCAACGGATGCCGCGTGTAACCAAACTACTTTTTGCGCTTTGGGTGCAAAAGGGTAGGAGAGTATTCTTCTTTTATCTTCTTTTCTGCTTTTAAGAAAATTTTTTGCGCTCGGGATCAAAAGTGAGAAAACGAAAATCCAGGGCCAAAGAAGGATCGTCAAAATCTGATACGTTATTAGCATAGTGGTATGAGATCTCCTCTTTTTGTATTCGACCTAATGGATACCCTAATCCAGGACCCATTCCATTTGGCCTTAAAAGAACTTTTACCCAGAGAACATTGGGAAGATTTTAAGAACGGTCGGGAAAAGCAAGCCTTCTTAGATTTTGAAATGGGAAGAATCGAAGAAGAGGATTTTTTCCAGAGATTTTATTTGGATTCTCATAAGGACAAGGGACTTCCTCATCCCAAGGATTTAAAGGAGAAGATGTTTTCCAAGATCAATCCGATTTCTGAAACTTTGGAAATAGTAAAAAGCCTGAAGTCCAAAGGATTTTCCGTGATCCTTGCCAGTAATTATTCAATTTGGTACAAAGAGATCCTGAAATTCCCAGAGATAGGTGAGTTATTACATTCTTTGGATGCTTTGTATTTTTCCTGCGAGATGGGTGTAAGAAAACCTGCTCAAGAATATTACCAATGGATAGAGACTGATTTCCCTGGAAAAGATTATGTGTTTGTAGATGATAATCCAACAAATGTGGAAGTTGCGGGTTATATGAATTGGAATGCTTTTAAGTTTAATCCTAAAAAACCGGGAGAGCTAAAGGAATTCCTTACAGAGCAGTACCCCAATTGTCTTTGACATCTGCACCAGGATAAGATTCTTCTCTGCTATCTATGAGTATCCCTAAACGATCCATATAAAAATAAAATTCACCTTTGGGTTGGAAAGGGTTCGGTTTGATCCGAATAGAAACCAGTTCCAAAGGAAAACGAAGAGATTGGTTTAACCTGATATTTTTTGCAGGGACTGCAATTTGAGTCTCTATCCTTTTCCAACCATCGAACTTCAGATCTCCCAATTCTAAAACGATCTCTTTGGATTTTTTCTGATGGAATACCAACTCCAGGACAACATTATGATTATTGGAATAAGCCCAGAAAAATACACGCATTGGAATTCCAATCGGTAGTCGGATCGGTTCCTTAGGTCTGATCTCCAAATGTTCATGTTTAGGATTTTCGAAGAATGTTTGGACCATCATGGATCTGTATTCTTCTTTGGGAGAGGTTTTGTATAATTCTCTTTCTTTAACGAATGCTTGGGAGTCCGGGACTTGGGAAACATAGTCTATCCTGTTTAAGAAGGAAACTCCTCTATAAATTTCCCAAGGTCTTTCTCCTTCGAACGAATCTACTAGAAAAAGATTGTAATGCTTCCAATCGACTAGTACTTTTTCTAATTGAAGTACTCTGCTCGCCTCGTCTTGGTCTCTTTTGACCGGAGGTGCCCAGGTCGGTTTAGGAAGGATCCATAAACTTAGGCAAAAGCAGAATAGAAGGGACCGGATCACTCTAGATCTTTCGGTAGATTTTGTGGATCTCCCAATAAGAAGCCGGGTTTTTTGCCGAATTCTCTGGTTTTCTGCGCCGATAATTCTAAAAGGTATTTTATGAACCGGGATATTCTCAAAATCCTACTGAGCGGACTTCTAATCCTGCTACTTGGATCTCTTGCATTTTATTTATATGTGGAAAGGGATCGTATCTCCGCTTGGTATAAGGACAAAAATGTCCAAGTAGAGGAGAAGTCCCAACCGGAGAGGACCATCCTTACTCCGGAAGAAGTACCTGACGGAAAAGATCTATCTTCTCCGAACCAAAACTTTGACTCAGATTTTTCCAAACCTAAGGATTCGGTTACTGAACCTTCTTCCCAACCTTTGCCAAAAGACTATGAGGTTCCTGGTTTAGGAAAGGAGAAGAAGGATAGTCTCTCCACAAAAACTTCCGAAAAGCCTGAGACAAAGGTTACTGAAACTTCCGATCTTCCTAAAAGAGAGGAAATGGAGCGTCCTAGAACAAAACAAAGGGACGAAAGTTTAGTAGAATACGACGACGGTCCTAAACTTAAAAAAGAAAAACGTCATTCTAAGAAGTATAAGAAAAGAAGAGTGGCTCATTCTTCCGTAAATGCTAAGATCAGTTCTTTGGAAAAAAGAGTGGGGCGTTTAGAAAGAAAATTAGGAATGAAAAACGGATCTCCTAAGAAGAAGAGCAAGGTCTCCTTACGTAAACGTGTGGAAATCCTAGAACAAGAAGTCTCCGGTCTGAAAAAAAAGTCCAAGGCCGATTAGGCGTGGGTGTTGCTGAAAATTATAGATCTATAGTACAAGAATTGGAGTCCCTGAAACCTATAGGAGCTCCTACGCTCATTTCTGTTTCCAAATTCCAACCAAAAGAAAAAGTACAAGAAGCGATCTCCGGAGGAGTGATCCATTTCGGAGAAAATAGAGTCCAAGAAGGGATAGAAAAATTTTCCGACTTGGGAAAACCGGAAAAAGATTTTATACTACATCATATAGGCCCGGTTCAATCTTCCCATATCCGAAAGTATGCAGGGCTATATTCATTCGTGCATGGAGTAGGTTCCGAAAAGATCCTAGAAGAATTGAGAAGGAGAATGGACCAGGACCGCTGGAAGATACGTTACTTCCTACAAGTCAATCTAACGGAAGAAGATTCAAAATCAGGATTCTCAAAAGAAGAAGTTTTGGAACTTCTCCGCAAAAAAGAAACTCTCAGCTCAGAGTTTTGTGTGTTAGAAGGATTTATGACCATGGGCCCAAGTTCAGGAGATTCTGAAGAAACACGAAAAGTGTTCAGAGAGATCGCTAATATACGAAAAGAATTTTTGCCCCAAGGTAAACTATCTATGGGAATGTCGGGCGATTACAGGATTGCATTGGAAGAAGGTAGCGATTATCTTAGGATCGGGACCGCAATATTCGGAGAAAGAACATGAAATATAATAAGATTGGTATCATAGGCTGCGGGAATATGGGAGGAGCGATATTCCGTTCTCTCCTATCTAGAAAAATTGATGTGATCGGTTTCGATCCGTATCTAGATCCTAAAAAAGCGGAAGGAATGGTTTTGGAATCGGATTGGTCCTCCTTCCAAAAGAAAGCAGACCTAATTATAGTAGCGGTAAAACCCGCAGAGGTTTCTAAAACTCTTAGGTCCTTAGAGGCTCCTAAGGCAATTCTATCCGTTGCAGCGGGCATTGATACAAAGGTACTTTCTTCTTCTGCTCCTGCCGGATCCAAGGTGGTCCGTATAATGCCAAATCTCCCTATTATGGTAGGAAAGGGCGCGTTAGGATATTATGGGGATAAGGAACTATACGAAAGTCTGAAAGAAATATTCTCACCCATCTCTTATTGTTTGGAACTTTCCAAAGAAGAACTGTTAGATGCTGTGACGGGACTCTCCGGTTCCGGCCCTGCCTATGTACTTAGGTTTATACAAAGTTTGGCAGAAGGTGGAGTTGCCTCCGGTTTGACATACTCTCAAGCATTGGAACTCTCCATACAAACCGTGATAGGTGGCGCTGAATTACTTGCAAAAGAATTGGAAAAGAATCCTGATACTCATCCGGAAGTTTTGAAAAACAAAGTAACTTCTCCAGGCGGAACAACCATTGCAGGTTTAGAAGAGTTGGAGAAGAATAAGTTCCCGTTTGCTATTATCTCCGCAGTGAAAAGAGCAACGGAACGTTCTAAAGAGCTTGGAAACTAAATAGAAAGGATTATCAGATAAGAGATTTGTTTCTTTTTTATAAGGAAAGAGTAGAAAAGGTAGAAATTAAACGTCTCTTTGTCTACTTTTGAGGATAATGATTTGATGTAAAACGCTCTAGCGCGGACAGGATTCGAACCTGTGACCTTTGGGTTATGAGCCCAACGAGCTACCGGCTGCTCCACCGCGCGGCGTCTAAAACCATGTTTCCTGAGCCCAGGCTGAAAGTCAAATGAAAAAGTAAAAAGAGTTTGATTTCCCCGAGGAAAGCTTTTTGATGCTACTACCTCTCGCGGATCGACTTCACGGAAAATGTTCAGAGTCCGTAGGTGAAGAAACGGATTAGCGAAATTAATTATCTTTTCAATTTTGTATTGGGAGATTCCACAGTTGATCGGAAAAGACAATGATCCATTGATGATCGAATATTATGAGAAGAAGATCTATGATCAGAAACAACTTCTCGAGATCAGTAAGGCTCTTAATTCCACACTGGATTATAAGTATCTAATTGATGCTATTTTAAATATTTGTTTAGCTCAACTTCAAACTTTGAGCGCGGCTATCTTTTTAGCACCGGAAGCTGACTCTAATTATTTCGAATTGGAGCCGAGTTTTAAAGGATTCGATCTCGCAGAAGATGACGCGGGATTTAAGATCAAAACAGATGCACCTTTAGTTACTTTTTTAGAGACCAAACTTAAGGCAATGACTCCTGATCAAGTTGAAGAGTCTATGGGCTTAAGTCCTGAACTGGAATTTTTAAGAAGAATCGGCGGAGACCTGATCATTCCTTTGAACGCAAAAGGAAAAGTGAACGGACTCCTTCTCTTGGGTGAAAAGATCACTATGGGAGAATGGATGGAAGAGGACAGAGACTTTCTCACAACTCTTTCCACACTTGCAGGAATTGCAGTAGAGAATTCCCGTCTATACGAACTTGCTACCGTAGATATGATGACTGGTTTGAAAGTACATCATTACTTCCAAACTAAACTGAAAGAAGAGATGGAACGTTGCCGTAAAAAAAGAACGAATCTTGCTCTTCTATTTACTGATGTGGACAATTTCAAAAAATTCAATGATACTCATGGGCACCAAGCAGGGGACCAGGTATTGATTGAAGTTGCCGCAAGACTGATCCAATGCGCAGGTAAACATGATATCGCTGCCAGATATGGTGGAGAGGAATTCTGCTTAGTTATGCCTGGAGCGGACTTAAAGCGTGGCTTTGAAATGGGAGAACGTTTGAGAAAGGCGGTAGAAACTGCTTCTATCCCGAATCCGAACGGAGGTCCTGATTTCCAAGTCACTCTTTCTATAGGAGTTTCCGAGTTTTGGACAAGCGACCGAAACAATAAGGACCTGATAGAAAGGGCGGATAAGGCGCTTTACGAGGCAAAACACTCAGGTAAAAACAGGACCATTTCCTTCCAAATCCCCGTCCAGAACTAGTTTTTTCCAATTTTCTGAGGTATTTCGGGCTTATCGAATTCCAAAATTCGACCGAAACCTCTATCATGGAAAAACAACTTGAGCTGGACCATTATTATATTAGCCAGATCGAAGAGGCGGAGCTCGGAAAACGTATCCGTAACCGTGCTTTAGGAAGAGAAGAGTTCGATTTTTCTCCTTATTCCTGCTTTATAGAATATAAAGCGAAGGATGTTCAGACAGGAATAGAATACAGAGACTGTGTAATCGATTACACTCGCTGTCCGAATTCTCGCTGTATCAAAAAACTACTCTAATTCTAAAGCGAACTCGGATGAGTTCGCTTTTCCAAATTTTTTCCAAATAAAAAAGAATCGATTTTTTCCTTAAATTTGAAATCCTAATCGGGTTTTCGAACATTGGCGATGCTTTTTCTTCCAAATCGTACATTCAAAAAAAGAACTATTCTATCCAGGATTGTCCTAGGAACATTCTTGTTTTATGTAGCAGGATGTACTACTTTCGATTTTCGGAATTTATTCTCCGGTTATATTCGTTACGAAAAAGATGCAGGAGGAATTTGGATCAGACTTCCTCTCAAAGAAGTGGACCATCTTCCTGTAATTTATCTCTCCTTGGACAAGGATAGAGAACCACTTAGATTTTTGATTGATACAGGTGCATTTGTTTCCTTCCTCTCCGAAGACCATGTACCTGAAAATTCTACTAAAAGAGTTTTGAGCGCTAGCTTTCCCGGAGGTTCCGTCCAGTCGGTCAGAAGAACGATCAAGAACGATTTATTCATCGGAGGGATTCGTCCTTTCGAATCTGTGGAATTTTATTCTCATGTATTCCCTAAAGAACTTAGAGTGGATGGGATCTTAGGAATGAATGCATTCTTAGGTTCAGTTGTAGTTCTTGATTTACCTGATAGAATTTCTCTTTGGAGATCTTCTACCTCCAGTCCTGCTCCCGGTTTTTTGGAAGAAAATTTATTTCCCATGTTTTTGAAGTCCGGTCAGCCTTCTGCGGTGCTTCTTCGTCCACCTGGAACCAGAAAAGAATCTTGGATCTTGGATACTGGGGCAGAATACAGCGTTCTAGACTGGGACACGATCAAGTCGGATCATTCCACGGAATATGTAGAAGGAAAAGAAGCCACAGTATTCAACTTTGGCGGAGGCCGACTACAGGCAAAGATCAGAACACTTCGGCCTTTTTGTCCTGTTTTTGTGAAAAACGATTCCGAAGGAATCGGCTTCTGCACACCTGAATTGGAGGTCTTTCCTGGAGGAATTCCCCCTGACGCTTTACATTCGGACCACCGAAGAGGGATCGTCGGGATCTTGGGCCGGAATTGGATGGAAAACTATCGAATTCTTTTGGACACAAAAAGGAGTCTTATTGGTATAGTAGGAAAGGAATCGGTCCTGGGAAATGAGTAAGGGTAAGATCATAGTAGCGATGAGTGGAGGGGTAGACAGTGCTGTCACTGCAGGCCTACTCATGGAAGAAGGTTACGAAGTGATCGGTGTCAACCTGCGCACCTGGGAATATGAGGCACCTGCCTGCGATACCACTAAAAAATCCTGTTGTTCTCCTGAAGATATAAGGGACGCGAGAGATGTTGGTCTTTCCTTAAATATCCCTTTTTATGTGATCAAGATGGAGAAACTTTTCCAAGAGAAGGTCATAGACAGATTTGTAAATGATTACAAGGAAGGAAAAACCCCGAATCCTTGTGTGGAATGTAATACTTTCGTGAAATTTGGTGCCTTATTCGAGAAGGCATCTGCATTAGGAATTGATAAAATAGCTACCGGACATTATGCGAATATCGTAGAGATAGACGGAAGATATGCTGTGTCCAATGCTCAGGACATGAATAAGAACCAGGCATATTATTTATATGGTTTGTCCCAAGAGAATTTAAAAAATACAGTTTTTCCTTTGGGTGGAATGACCAAACCTGAAGTGAGAGAGATCGCAAGAAGAATGGGACTTCCAGTTGCTGAAAAAGCTGAATCCCAAGAAATCTGTTTTATTCCTGAGAACGATTATAGAAAGTTTTTAGCTAAGAAAAATATTAATTTCACTCCTGGAGTTTTCAAATTACAAGACGGACAAGTAATTGGAGAACATTCTGGAAAGGAAAACTTCACCATAGGACAAAGAAAAGGTCTAGGCATTGCTTGGAAGGCACCTTTATATGTAATCTCTATCCAAGATGACGGAACGGTTGTTTTGGCAGAAGAGAGACAAACCTTTGTGGAATCTTTTATTGTGGAAGATCTGAACCTACAAGCCTGGGCTCCTGTTTTAGAAACAGAAAGTTCGGAATGTAGGGTGCAAGTCAGATATCGTTCCCGTCCTATCAGAGCAAAAGTAGTACGTAACGAAAACTTTATAGAAGTGTTTCCTCTAGAAGAAGTGAAAGGTGTAGCCCCAGGGCAATCTGCGGTCTTCTATCCAAATGATTCAGATTATTTACTCGCAGGTGGGATCATCCGAAAAGGAAGTGTGACTACTTACGAAAAATCGGATCTTACTGTCTTAGAAAATTCGGAACTAGGAGTAAGCGTTCTTCCGTGAGTAAAAAAATCGCAGGTAAGACGATCCTAATCATTGGCGGAGGACTTCTTCAGGTTCCCATCATCCAAACCGCAAAAACGATGCTTCTCAGGACAGTGGTGGCGGATATGAATCCGGAAGCACCAGGTCTGAAAATTTGCGATCTTCCTATGGTCATGTCCACAAAGGACATAGAAGGAATGGTGAGAGAGGCCAAAAAATTATCTGCAACTACTAAGATAGACGGTGTTATCACTGCAGGAACAGATGCGAGTATGACTGTTGCCGCAGTTGCTAACGCGTTAGACCTTCCTGGCATTCGTTTCGTGGACGCGGAAGCCGCATCCAATAAGGTAAAGATGAGAGAACGCCTGAAAAAAGCAGGGGTTCCTATTCCCGGATTTGCTCCAGTCTGGAGTATACAAGACACTCGTGACGCGTTGGAATTCCTACAATTCCCTTTGGTTATGAAACCTGCGGATAATATGGGAGCCCGTGGAGTTGTAAAAGTAAATAATAGAGAAGAGCTACAGGCTGCATTTAAACATGCTAAAAAATATTCACCGACTGGTGAGATGATCCTAGAAGAATATATGCCTGGTCCTGAAGTTTCCGTGGATGCACTTGCATGGGACGGAAAATATATGATCACAGGTCTTGCGGACCGTATCATAGAAAGAGAACCTTATTTTATAGAGATGGGCCATAATATGCCTTCTGCTCTTTCGCCTGAGATTCAAAAAGAAATAGAGGATGTGATGTTCCGAGGAATGCAGGCACTCGGGATCCGAAGAGGTGCAGGCAAAGGAGATATAAAGGTAACTCCTACCGGTGTGAAAGTGGGAGAGATTGCTGCAAGACTTTCCGGCGGATTCATGTCCGCTTTTACTTTTCCGTTGTCCAGCGGTATCAATCTGAATCGAGCTGCCATCTTAATTGCGCTTGGAGAAGAGCCTGATAATTTAGAGCCATTATTTCATAGAGTTTCTATCGAAAGAGCATTACTTGCACCTAAAGGAAAACTTCTTGCAATCGATGGATTGGAAGAAGCAAAGAAGATAGAAGGTGTAACCGATATCTATCTATTACACAAGGTGGGGGATATAATACCTGAGCCCACGAATAATATTGAAAAAACAGGGCATGTGATCATCTCTGCGGAGAATTTAAGCCAAGCAGAGAGTGTATTCTCCAAAGTATTAGAAACGATTCAATTTACTTGTGATGAATTATATTCTATTTCCGAAAAAGAAATTGCGGCTAATGCAAGAATCCGTTTTGGAAAAGAGATCTGTTGGGTCTGTAAAGTTTGTGACGGAACAGATTGCGCATCTGGAGTTCCGGGCATGGGTGGTGTTGGAAGAATGCTCAGCTTCCAAGACAATACAAAGGCATTGGAAGAATATTCTATTCTACCCAGATATATCAGAGAGAATGTTCAAGCGAGCACTGAGAGCGAATTTTTAGGACAAAAATTATCCACTTCTTTCATGTGTGCGCCCATGACAGGTGCGATCACTAATATGAGCGGAGCCATGGATGAGTATACTTTGGCTGCGGTTTTACTGGAAGGATGTTTGGCTTCCGGCAGCTTAGCATGGTTAGGTGATGGCGCAAGTCCGGAAAAATATCTGATCATCTTGGAAGCTCTCAAAAAAGTAGAAGGTAAAGGTATTCTTATTTGTAAACCTAGAGAAGACGAAGGTTTGATCAAAGAAAGATTCCAAGAAGCAGAAGCCCAGGGAGTTCTTGCCCTTGGTATGGACATAGATGCGGTGAATTTCAAAACTCTGGTCCAGAAAAAAATTCCTTCTGTTACAAGAGGAGTGGATGCTCTTTCTAAAATACGTTCTTATACAAAACTTCCTTTTATTTTAAAAGGTGTGATGAGTCCAGAAGATGCAATTCTTGCGAAAGAAGCAGGAGCGGATGCGATCGTTGTTTCTAACCATGGTGGTAGGGTGTTGGACGATATGCCTGGGACTGCAAGAGTCCTTCCTTTGATCCGAGAAGCATTAGGCCCTAATTTTCCGATCTCCGTGGATGGAGGAGTGAGAAGTGGTGCAGACGTTTTCAAAATGCATGCACTAGGTGCGAATAATGTTCTAATTGGAAGACCTATGGCGATTTCCGCGGTGGGCGGAGGAGTGGCCGGAGTCCGCTTTTTAGTGGGCCAATACACAGAAGGTTTGGCACAGGCAATGAATACGGTAGGAGTTTCCCGAATTTCCGAAATTAGGAAAGAATTTATTTTCAGAAAAAAGGAAGAAACTGCTTCTTAAATTCAACCTTAGATTTTTATTTTTGCCAGACTTTTGATATAATTTCACAAAAGGTCTCCCGGCATCCTCACAACGTATTAGTAGAATATAATGCAAAAAGAATGATCCGGAAAATTCCTTGGAACCAGTAATTTCCTTTCCCTAAACGAGGGAGCCGTTAAACTCGGATTCCTTGCCAAAGGAAAAGGGCTCCTTTAGGAGGAAAGTTTGGATAGGACAGTCAAAGAAACAGAGGCTCTGACTAAAATCCTCCAAACATTGTTTGCGAGACTGCCTGTTTCTGTAGAAATTAAAGGTAGATCTTATCCTGCAAAAATTGTAGGGATCAAAGACGGTCTATATCTTCTGGCTTCCCTTCCTGGAAAATCGGACGGAGAGAAGACTCGGATCCTATTTCTCACTCATAATAATCATTTTTTCCACGGTGTTTTTACCGTAGTCCAAAGAAATGCCGGCAACGGTTTAGAATTACTTAGGATCCAAGCTGTAAAAGTCAGCGAGGCGAAACGTGCGCAAGGTAGGGTGGAACTGGAAGGCGGAGGTGGAGAGCCGATCATTCTCACCAATATAATCAACCAACTTCACTTAAGGCGTTCATTAGGTTTTATTGATAAGATAGTAGAGACTATCCTTCAGAAGCATGCAAAAAAAATGAAGGAAACCTATCCTGATTCTTTGATCTATTTTTCAGATAGAATGGATAACAGGCTTAGGATCATGTACAATTTCGAACAATCCATTTTTGTAACCAATCGTTTGGAGAGAAGTTCCGGCGGAGCAGGACAAAATTTTGTTCCAATCGAAGAATATCTAAAACTTCTAACATTGAACAAGATAGAGTCCAGGTTTGTTTCCGAAATTTCAGTTCTAATACGTTATAAAAATTATACTCCGCTTGGTTATGTACAGGTTCTTTCGGACAAACCTATGGATACGGAAGATTATAATAAGATCACATTATTTGCTGCCGCAATTTCCAGAGATGTGATCGCTTCCGGATTTTTCCAGGAATCTAAGGAAAGATGTATGGCAGAAGACATTAGCAGAAGTGGACTTGGATTTTTCCATCCTCAATCCATTTTCTTTTCCAGAAGTTTTGCCGTGGGAGAAATATTACTCTGCGATGTACAATTGAACCAGGAATTAAGAGGAACTTATCGCGCGGTTATCCGAAATATCACAAACACCGATAAGATGTTCCGCATAGGTTTACAATTCTTTAATTTAAATTCTAAGGAAGAAGAAATGTTAAACCAATTCGTAGATTCCAGATTAGGGCCGGGAGAAGGTTCCCAAGCACCGGAATCGACTGCCCAAGATTTGCCTTCTCCTTCGGAAGAGGAATCTGCTTCTGAAATGGAAACAGTTTCGGAAGAAGTGCCTGATATGGGTTTTGAAGGAGAAGAAGAGTCTGTCTAATTCTTCTACACAGGAAGGCCTCAAAACAAAGATCGGGAAAGACGAGGCGGGCACTAGACTAGACGTATTTCTTGCTTCCAGATTTACTTATCAATCCAGATCCAATTGGAGAAAAATATTAGAAGAAGGTAAAATACTTGTCCAAGGAAAAGTTGCAAAACCTTCTTATACAATCAAAGAGGGAGATGAGATACTTTATCTACCTGGAGAAAGTTTTGAACCTCCTGTCCAAACTAATTTCAAAATTTTATTCGAAGACTCTCGTTATATCGCTGTAGAAAAGCCGGGAGATATACCAATACATAGTGCAGGACGATATAGGAAGAATAATCTCACCGACCTATTAGAAGAAGATCCCCGTTTCGAAAAAATGTATACCATTCACAGGTTGGATAGAGAGACTTCTGGAGTAGTTGTTTTTGGGAAAGATTCGGAAGCAGCCTCTAAATTAGCCGAGTTATTTTCTAAAAGGAAAATAAACAAAACGTATATCTCCTATGTTTGGGGAAATTTTCCGAGTTCCGTTAGGGCGAAAGGATATTTGATATCGGACCCTTCTTCTTTGATCCGTAAAAAAAGAAAATTTGTCTACGAGGATTCGTTTCGAAAATTAGAAACTCAGGGAGAGGATCTGGAAACCTGCGAAACTAATTTTCGAAAAATTGGAGAAGGTACGTTTCAGGGGACGCCCTTCTCTAAAGTGTACTGTTTTCCGAAAACAGGAAGACTTCATCAAATCAGAGCCACATTATATTCTTTAGGATTTCCTTTACTCGGAGATAAAATTTACGGTAAGGATGAAAGAGCATTTCTGGAATTTATAGAAGGAAAAGAGCCGGACCTGATTGCTAAACTTGGGATGAATAGACAGGCTTTACATGCCAGTTCTTTAAAGTTCATTCATCCGTTTACTGAGATGAAAACAAAGATACGATCTAATTTACCGGAGGATTTTCCGGAATGAACGAAAAACCAGGATTTTGGATCTCCTTATTTCCTCTGGGATTTTTGATCCTCTCTTTAAGTACTGCAGGATATTTATTCGGAAGTGGTATTGCTGAGGGGCCTGCTCAAATTTTATTATTTAGCGCTGGTGCAATCTCTGCGGGAATTTCCAGGCTTAGGGGAATTTCTTGGGAGAAGATAGAAGACACGGTTTTAGATTCTCTTCGAAATGTTTTACAGCCAATACTCATTTTACTTTTAATAGGTGCATTGATCGGAATTTGGATCCGTTCCGGGATCGTTCCTGCACTCATAGTATGGGGGCTGGAATTATTAAAACCAGAGATATTTTTACCATCTGCTTTGATCTTATCCTCAGTAGTTTCTTTGGCCACTGGAAGTTCTTGGTCCACCGCGGGAACGATCGGTGTCGCATTGATCGGAGTAGGGGCGGGACTCGGAAAACCATTGGGAATGGTAGCAGGGGCCGTAGTTTCAGGAGCTTACTTCGGAGACAAACTTTCTCCATTTTCGGAAACTACAAATCTTGCATCCTCCATCACTGGAGTTTCTCTTCTATCACATATACGTAATATGGCTCGGACAACTTTACCTGCATTCGGGATCTGTCTTTTGGCATTCGGATTTTTAGGTTGGGGTGGAAGCCAAGGTGAGACGGAAACTGCAACGGGACCTGTAATCTCCGCTTTAAAAGCGGAATTCCAAATTTCTTGGGTTCTACTTCTTCCACCACTTCTTACATTCTTTCTCATCTATTTTAGGGTATCTGCAATTCCTTCTATCTTTATCGGGATCTTGAGCGGTGGAGTCTGTTTTGTCCTGACTCAGTCCAATATATATACAAATTCTTTAAACTTCCAGGATGCTGCTTCTGCCGCTTTTAAAAATTTGGTCTCCGCGGCATCTGAGGGAACAAAGGTCAAGACCGGACATACAGTTGTAGATGGATTATTATCCAGAGGTGGAATGTCTTCTATGCTCTCCACAGTTTGGCTGATTATCTCTGCCATGTTCTATGCTGGGATCATGGAAGGTGGTGGAATGACCCAAGTTTTAGCGGAGAAGGTTTTAAACTGGGCTAAGGCAAGAGGATCCTTATTCGCAGCTACAGTATTCACATGTATGGGGACCAATTTATTTTGCGCGGACCAATATCTTGCGATTGTGGTCCCAGGTAAAATGTTCAAAGAGGCCTATTATAGAAAAGGACTAGACCCTAGAAATCTTTCCAGATGTTTGGAGGATTCCGGAACTATGACTTCCGCTTTAGTCCCTTGGAATTCCTGCGGTTCCTTTATGGCTACTGCATTGGGAGTTCCTACACTTGTATATCTTCCTTACGCATTCTTAAATTTACTTTCTCCTTTGTTTTCTTTAGTCACAGGATGGACGGGTTGGGGCCTGGCAGGAAAAGATCCTGAATTTAAAAAAGAATTATCCTGAACACTTTTTGGCTTTTAATAAGAAGAAGCTTTCTATAACATCTGCTCGATTATAATTCTTAGAAAAATGCTTGTGTCGTTGTAGTGATATGCGAAAATACTGAAAAAGTGAGCAAAAGCTCACATTTTTAAAAGGCATGTCTCGGGTGAAATTCCGAGATACTTCGAATATGAGGAGAGGAGTTCCGATGCCTAAATTCCATTTAAAAGAAAGGTATATTCCCTTTATAGGACTATTGGTCCTGGGAATTTTGATGGGAGCCTTCGCTTCTTCTTGCAGTGGCAAAGAGGGAGAGACAACAGAAGGTTTTGCCCATGTGGTAATGGTGGATAATGCATTTTCTCCCCCTATGCAAAAGATTCCAATCGGCGGTCAGATCGAATTTATAAATTCTGGGGCTAATCCTCATAATGCGATTGCAGTGGATAAGTCTTGGTCTACCGAAAAAAGTTTCGGTAATATCGTGATGCCAAGAGGCGCCAAGGTAAAGATCAGTTATCCTAAGGAAGGAGTATTTCCTTATTACTGCAGTTTCCACGCTTCTCCTGACGGAAAAAGTGGAATGGTTGCGGATATAGTAGTAGGAAATGCCGCTTATAACCCAGCTGCAAGAGCTGGTAAGGACTGGAAGGTCGCTGAAAAATTTTCAGGAACGACTCGTAAGGTTCCACAAATGTATCCTACTATCCAAAACGCAGTGGACGCTGCCTCTCCTGGAGATCTGATCCTAATAGACGAAGGTGTATATTACGAAGAAGTAGTAGTTACTACTCCTTCTCTTACCTTAAGAGGAACAGATCGAAACAAAGTAATCTTAGACGGTCAGTTCCAAAGAGCGAACGGTGTGATCGTGGTGGGAGCAAATGGCGTTGCAGTGGAAAATATGACTGCAAGGAACGCAACCTTAAACGGATTCTTTTGGACAGGTGTAAAAGGATATAGAGGTTCTTATCTAACCGCTTATAATAACGGTGACTACGGAATTTATGCTTTCGATTCAGTGAACGGAGTATTAGAACATTCTTATGCTTCTGGATCTCCTGATGCTGGGATTTATGTAGGCCAATGTTATCCTTGTAAAGCGATCCTCTATGATGTGATCTCCGAGAATAGCGCCTTGGGTTATTCCGGAACGAACGCTGGTGGAGAATTATATATCATCAGTTCAATCTGGAGAAATAATATCGTTGGTTTAGGACCAAATTCCTTGGATAGGGAACTTCTTCCTCCGGAGAGGGAGACTTATATTATTGGGAATTTAATCTATGATAATAATAACCTGACCGCTCCAATCAAACCTCTGGAATATCCTACTTACGGAACAGGGATCTTGATCGCAGGTGGTTTGCATAATGTGATCAAAAATAACGTTGTGATCGGACATGATAATCACGGGATTGCAATCTTCCCGAATCTGGATGAGAATTTTTGGTTTTCCCATAGAAATATTGTGGAAGGAAACATTGTACATTCTTCCGGTTTTGGAGACTTGACTCTTGCCGGACCGATCAGTATTGGAAACTGTTTCTCAAATAATAAATTCCAAACCTCTGTTCCTCCTTTATTAGAAAAAACGAATTCTTGCGGTTCAGGGATCAGAATCCCAATGGGCGGAGAAATTTTCACTGCATATAATGCACTTTCATTGATGGTGGATGCGACTCACGGAATTTATCCGAGCGGAGATTGGAAGAACCAACCTGTACCTGCTCCTCAAACAAATATTCCTGGTGGAGTTTCGGCTCCGATCAAACCTGCTATTCATCCTTTCGAAGATTTCGGTTTGGATTTGGATAAGGTAAAACTTCCGGAAGAAGCAGCTAAGATCCTCGCAGAAAGAAAACCTAAGTTCGGAGACGTTCTGGGTGGATTCTCTGTGCCTAAACCTTTGGATTTCCAAATAGTGATTTTCCGCTGGTTTGGATATTTGCTTCCACTTCTTCTTTACGTATGTTTAGTCAGCTTAAGTGTTTATGATCTGGTTTCTAAATCGGAAATTAGCCCTGGCAAATACGTATGGTTGGCATTCGTTTCCTTAGTGCCTTATATTGGAGGAGGAGCTTATCTTCTTTCAGGCAAATCTTCTTATCCAAAATACTTGAGGTTCACTCTTGTGTTTGCCGGATTTGGAGCTTCTCTGGCCTTCATTCTCTACCTTGGATTCACCATTGTGGGGAACGTGGGAGCGGGTTGATCTCAGGAAATTGATACATTAAATTTTTAGAATATATTAAGGAGTTATTTATGGAAACTGCTCAATTTTACGATCCCGGATTTTTTACCTTACTTTTCAATTTTTACGGATACTATATTTTCTACATTTTATTCGCTCTCTGGGCTCCTTTAGCCCTGATCGACTTGTCTAAAAGAGACGATGTAGATCCTAAAAAAGGAAGTTTATGGACTGCGGCGATCATTCTTGTCCCTCTATTTGGGGCAGGAGCCTATCATATAATAGGCGGTTCTAAGATCCCATCTTGGGCAAAGAACAGTCTTGTGTATGGAGGGATCGGCCTTTTGGTTTTGACACTTCTGATCTCTACGATCGCAAGATTTTAATAAACGGAAAGGTAATATGAATCGGAAGGATTTCCTTCGTTGGTTAGGAATAGGCGGTGCCGGACTCGCAGCGGGTACCGGGATCGCCGGAATTACCTCGGGTAAAAAAGAAGATCCACTTTGTAGGACAGGATCTTCTGTTCCTGGGCAGATTTCTTCTACTCCGAATCCTTCTATCCGACTGCCTGGATCTATAGGTGGGAATTCCTACGGAAGTATGATCCATCCTCCGATGTTCGCGGATGCCGCGTTCTTATCTAGGATGGAATTGAATACTTCTATTCCCCAGGCTCCTTCCGGCGCCAAGTTCCGTTCCGAAGTTAATATTATAGAAATGCCATTGACTGTGGCTCATAACACAGTTGTGGATGCCTGGACCTTTGATGGCGTTGTTCCTGGAAAAGTAATACGTGCAAGACTTGGTCAGGAGATGGAACTTCTTTTTAGGAACCATTCCAATCATCCTCACTCGGTTCATTTTCATGGAACTCATGATCCTCAGCAGGATGGTTGGGAACCAATTGCTCCAGGTGCAGAAAGAATATATAAGATCACTGCAGGCCCAATCGGTTTTCATCCTTACCATTGTCATGTTCCTCCTTTGGCGAGTCATATGTCCAAAGGTTTGTATGGTGGATTCATAGTAGATCCTCCTGGCGGAAGACCTCCTGCATTAGAATTTATGTTGATACTTGCTGGTTGGGATCTGAATGAAACCGGTCGTAACGATATTTATGCCTGGAACGGTATCGCAGGATATTATGATCGTTTCCCGATCAAAGTTCCTGTCGGTAAAAAAGTAAGATTGTATATAGCAAATATGACTGAACATGATCCTGTTGCTTCTTTCCATCTTCATTCCCAAACATTCGATGTGTATAGGACCGGGACCAAACTTGTACCTGATGAACATACGGATGTGATCACTCTGGGCCAAACGGAAAGAGCAATTGTAGAATTTACTCTTACTAAAAGGGGAAGGTATATGTTCCATCCTCACCAGACCCATATGGCTGACAGAGGGGCAATGGGTTGGATCGTAGCAGTATGAATTTTTTAAAATCGAATTATAAAAATATAATCTATTCTCTATTGATTCTTGGAGTCGGTTTCGGCGTCGGGTATTATATGAAGAAGAAACCTTCTTCAAGATTTGCATCCGAGGCTCCAGTAGCGGAATGGAAAACTTCTATCTTAAAAGATACGGATGGGAAGTTTGTTCGCCCGGCAGAATTACCTGGGAATTTGTTCGTAGTTTATTTTGGATTTTCCCATTGTCCTGATATGTGCCCGATGGCATTGAATGACATAGAGAACGCATTCATTTCTTTAAAAGATGATTCCAAAGATATTACTCCTGTGTTTATCACAATCGATCCAGAAAGAGATACTCCGGAAGTATTAAGAAAATATATTTCTCATTTTCCTGGAAAAGAACTCGTGGCCTTAACTGGTGGAAAAGATCAGATTGGAGAGTTACAGAAAGGATTCGGAGTATTCTCCCAAAAGACCCAAATTCCTCAAGGAAATGGAGAATATGGAATGGATCATACTCTCTTTATATATCTGGTTGATAGAACCGGAAATGTACTAAGAGCTTACCCTACTGGAATCAAGGGAGAAGAACTTGCGAAAGAGATCAGGGAATTATTGTAAATTTTATTCAGGTTTGTTAATAAACTAGCAAAATATAATCCCCTGTTATCTTATCTTCTCAAAACCTTCATTCTTTATCATAAAAAGCGAATACTACAGCAAGTATTACCAGAAAAAAACTGACCGCGTGGTTCCATTTCATTTTTTCTTTTAATACAAGGATCGCAAATCCTACGAATACGGTGATCGTGATCACTTCTTGTAAAATTTTGAGCTGGAAACCACTTAATCCATCTTCTGCATATCCAATCCGATTTGCCGGAACCATCAGGCAATACTCAAAAAATGCTATTCCCCAAGAGATCAGGATTGTTTTCCAAATGGGGAAGTCCTTGAAGAACTTCAGATGACCGTACCAAGCAAAGGTCATGAATAAATTGGAAAGAGTGAGTAATAGAAAAGTCCTCATAAATCCAGGAAAACCGAATGGAAGAATGGAGGCAAAAAAAAACCGGGCTGAAAACCCGGTTATCAAGTAAGGATTTGCTGAAAAACAATTAGTTAGTTTTGACCTCTATCTTTTTACTCAAAGGTTTCTTTCTAGGGAGTTTGAGTTGTAAAACCCCGTTTTTGAGAACTGCGGAAATTTTATCTTCTTCCACAGGTTCTGATACAAGGAAGGTCCTTTTATAATCTCCAGTTCCATATTCCGAATATCTTAAACTTCCTTTTGGTTCAGAAATATTAGTCTTCGCAGAGATCCTGAGTTCATCTTTCTCCAGAGAAATTTCAAGATCGGATTCTTTTACTCCAGGAAGATCTAAGACAAGAAGATGTTCTTCTTCATTTGAATAAAGATCGGTAGCAGGAGTGTAGGTCGATTTAGGCCTCTGAGCCTTCTCTTGTTCTGCTGCTACTTTTTCTTCTGTTTTTAGTAATTCTGATACGCTCATTTTTTTCTCCTTATGCCTTTGCTTCTATACGGATCTTTCTTGGTTTTTCGCTCTCGAGGATCGGAAGTACTAAAGTTAAAACTCCGTCTTTTACGGATGCTTCTACCTTTTCCGAATCTATCGCAACAGGAAGCTCTAACCTGCGCTGGAATTTACCTCTGGCTCTTTCTATCCTGCGAGGTTTGTCTTGTGTGTATTCCTTCCATTCACCTGAGATGGTTAGAAGGTTATGAGCCACTGTGATGTCCAAGTCTTCCGGAGAAAGGCCTGGAACCTCGGCAGTAACTGTGATCCTGTCTTGGTCTGTATATACGTTTAGCGCAGGATATACCTGTCCGCCTTCCGAGACTGGATCGAATAAATTATGGAATCTATTTTGAATTCTTCTGACTTCGCTAAAAAAATTTGGGGTTCTCATTATTGCCTCCTGGGCGTATTTAGCACTTTAATACTTAGAGTGCTAAATATTCAAAAAGGTTCCATTCTTTTTTCGAAAAATTGGCACTTTTTTGAACAGAGTGCTAAATAAGAAAAAGGCGCCTATCCGGATCATTCTGGCGCAAAACAGGCTTTTGGGAGGAAAAAAGAAGATATTCCTTTTCTGGTTCGGAAGGAAGATTAGCCGAAATTTTAGACTTCTTAGGTAATTCTTTCAAACCAGAAAGGAGAAATTTTGAATCCGGAACCCAATCTGAAAAAGAACAGAATACTTTTAATCCGTTGTAAAGACGAGGCGGGACTGATCCACAGGATCACAGGTTTTTTAGCTAATATAGGTGCGAATATAGTAGGAAACCAAGAGTTCGTGGAACCATTAGAGAAGGTATTCTTCATGAGAACTGAATACTCTCTTGAGAACAGTTCAAAAGAAGAAGGTCTTATTTCCGAACTTGCAAAGATACTTCCGAAAGATGCAAAGCTTACTTTATCCAATCCAAAATTTCCCAAGGTAGTTTTACTCGCAACAAAAGAGCCTCATTGTTTGGGGGATATTCTGCTTCGTTGGAGATACGGAGAATTACCCATGGAACTTTTGGGTGTAGTTTCTAATCACGAAATTTTGGGAGACTTGGTCCGGGATTTTAAACTTCCTTTTCATTGTATTTCTAGCGAAGGATTGAGTAGGGAAGAACATGAAAACCAATTAGATTCCTACCTGAAGGAACTCCAACCGGATTGGATCGTTCTTGCGAAATATATGAGGATACTTACTCCTGAATTCGTGAAAAAATGGGAACATCGTATATTGAATATCCATCATTCGTTTTTACCTGCATTTGTAGGAGCAAAACCATACGAGCAAGCGTATAAGCGCGGAGTAAAGATCATAGGTGGAACTGCTCATATCGTGACTGAAAATTTAGATGAGGGGCCGATCCTAGTCCAGGATGTTTGTCATGTGGATCATGGTTATTCTCCGGAACGTTTGGTCTTATACGGAAGAGATTTAGAGAAGGTAGTTTTATCAAAGGCTCTCCGTTTACTTTTGGAAGATAGAGTGATGATCTTTCAGAATAGAACAATTATTTTTGAATAATAACTATAATTAGAATATTAGGTTTTTAGAACATACATGAAATTGAAATACATCGGTTTTATTTTTTCCATACTACTTGCTTGCGTCCCTCCTTTATTTTCCTTTTACGGTTATGTTCCTGCTTCGGTCGGAGGTATGTTTTTTATATTTTTGATCGCTGCAGGATTATGGATTTTTGAAATTATCCCGGGTCATGCTACTTCTATCCTGATCATTTTTTCAGAGATCATTCTTTTTTCTAATCCTGGTAAATGGGAATTTTTGAAACAATATGCCGGTCCTGGAAAGCCGACTCCGCCAGCAGCATTCTTGGCATCACTTGCTGATTCTGCCGTAGTATTGTTTTTAGGAAGTTTTGCATTGGCCAAGTCCTGTGTAAAAGTAGGTGTGGATCGTTGGTTGGCCAATCGAGTTCTTCCTTATTTTGGAACTTCTCCTAAGTTTGTATTACTCGGACTCATGTGTATCACTGCAACCATCTCACTCTGGATGAGTAATACCGCCACGGCATCTTTGATGATTGCTTTGGTATTTCCATTGCTTATGGTTTTGGATAAGGATGAAAAATTTAGGAAAGCAGTTCTGATCGGAATTCCATTTGCTGCAAATTTAGGGGGGATTGGAACGCCGATCGGATCTCCTCCGAATGTGATCGCATTCGCAAATTTGAAAAACCAGGGATATGGAGACTTTATTTCCTTTGGGACTTGGATGCTTGTGGCAGTTCCACTTTTGATCATTCTACTTTTTGCAGCATGGTTTTGGCTTCTTCGCGCGTTTCCTGCAAGTGAGGGTTTAACTCTTTCTCTTCGTTATGAAACTATCTCAGATGAAGGTTCCGAGAAAAAACTGAGATTTGTTTTATTTGGATTTTTGATTACTGTACTTCTATGGTTGAGTGAATCATTTCACGGGATTCCTGCAGGAGTTATAGCTCTATTCCCTCTTCTTCTTTTTACTGCTTTCGGAATATTAGAATCCAATGATTTACGTTCTTTGGAATGGGATGTTCTGATCTTAGTTGCAGGCGGGATCGCTCTCGGAACTGGGATAGAAAAAAGTGGCGCGGGGGCCTGGTTCGGAGAACTAATCGGTAAACAAGCAGGCCCGGGAGAAAGTCTTTGGGTGCTTGGGATTTTCTTTTCGATCGGACTTTTTCTTTCTACATTTTTATCCAATACTGCTACAGCAAATCTTCTGGTTCCTTTGGCTCTTCCTGTGGCCACTTTGTTATTGCCTGGCAATGAATCTTATGCGATACAATTAGTTTTAGGATCAGCGTTAGGCGCTTCTTTGGCAATGTCCTTACCTGTTTCTACACCTCCAAATGCGGTGGCTTATGCAGTGGGTGGTTTTGAGATCAAGGATATGGCCAAAGTGGGTGTCAGGATCGGGCTTTTGGGATTGGTCCTTGTTCTTTTCGGGTTTCTTTTCTTTAAATAATAGATTTCTAAAATTCATCCGCTGATTGCTCCTAATTTGGAATGGATGCTAAAAAATGGGGAATGAATCTATCCTACGTTAGGTGAAAAGGATTCGAAATTTCGGTGTAGAGAATGTTACTTAAGGCATGAGCTTTGCCGTAAGAAGATACTCTTTCTCTATCCTTTTTATAGTTTTAAATATACTTTCCTGTTCATCTCCCGATCAATCCATTCCGTCGGAACTGGCTTTGCTCTTTGGAGGATCCGCAGAGAATAACGTTCCTTCCTCACCTACAAAACCTTGGCCGAAATTCTTTGGAGTTTTTGGCAGTTTAACTTTTGCATCAGGAGCGAGTATAGATCCCGACGGAAATATAATCGCTACAGGATTTACGGAAGGGAATTTCGGCGGGCAGCCGATGCTTGGCAAGTTGGATTCTTATATCACCAAACATGATGAAGAAGGAAATCGACTTTGGACCAGGCATTTAGGTGGAGGTCCAAAAGACTTTTCGAAAGGAAGTACCTATGGTCTTGCGATAAAGTCCGACAAAGATGGAAATGTTTTAAGTACAGGAATGACAGTCGTAGAGATATTAGATGGGCAGAATAAAATCGGCTACCAAGATGCTTATTTATCAAAATACGATAAGGACGGGAATAAAAAATGGACCAGAATGATCGGTGGAGGGAGTAACACCGATTTCCACCAAGGTACTTCTGCAGGAAGAGGAATTTCTTCCGATCAATTCGGGAATATTTATGTAGTAGGAACTACGAACGCAGGTACCTTCTTCGGTGAAAAAAACACGGCTGAACATAACGGTTTATTTATGGTGAAATATGATCCGAACGGAAACCAGATATGGGCGAGAACGGCGCGTAATACAGGTCCGGACAATATCGAATCGATTGCGGGAGATTTAACAATCGATTCGAATGGCGAGATTTATTTTGTAGGTGCTGCCCAAGGTGGTTTCGATGATCAAACCCAAATTGGGATAGAGGATGCACTTCTAATTAAATATGATTCGGATGGAAATAAACTTTGGGCCCGCTTATTGGGCGTTACTGATCAAATTTCAGTTGCGAATGATGTCAGCATAGATCCAGACAGAAATATTTACATAGTAGGTAGTGCATCAGGTGAACTGGATGGTCAAACTCCGATTGGAACTACTGATACTTTTATAGTAAAATATGATAAGGATGGAAATAAACTATGGACCAGACTTATTGGAAATCCAGATTATTCCGGTTTTTTCAGAGCGGAGACCCAAGGTTTTGGAATTACCGTAGATCCAAACGGTAATTCATATATTGCCGGAACAATTTCTGCTGTAAAAATACTTTTCACCAATTCTATAAATAATGCCTTCGCAGCGAAATTCGACACAGATGGGAATTTAGTCTGGTCGAATTTGAAATATATGGAAGAAACAACAAAATGTGAGGTCCGAGCCCAAGACGTAGTTCTTGGATTGAATGATTCTTTTTTTGTAGTCGGTTATACTTCCTGTCTTTTGAATATAATTGATCCTGCCAACGGAATCGACAGCTTATTCATTTCAAAAGAATCTCCCTAAAGGTTTTTCTTTTTTCAGTATTTTATTTCCGAAAACGAATCGGGGCCTAAAACTGTCCCGAAACATGTTGTTTTTCCGAAAACATTTCATTTTATCGATTTCGGTCCTTCTCATTTTTCCGTTTTTACTCTTGTTCGCCTGCGCCGGAGTTCCTGAGAATTCTTCCGGCTCAGAAAAACCTTCGGAATCACAGACTAGTATAGTTGATAAGATCGAAACCCAAATAGAAAAGTTATTTGGAAAAGAAGAAGATCCCGAAGTTGTAAAAGTGCTATTAGGCGGAGACGTCATGTTTAATTGGGGGATCCGGGACACGATCAAGTCCAAAGGAGAATTAGCCCCAGTCAAAGGCCTTAAGTCTGTTTTTGAAACTGCAGACCTAAGAGTTTTAAATTTAGAAACTCCTGTTGTATCCGAAAAAAGTTGGGATCATGGTAAGGCTTATGTTTTCCAAGCAAAAGAGTCTGATCTAGAAACTATGAGTTTTTTAGGAGTAGACCTTGTTTCTTTAGGTAATAATCACGCGATGGATCATGGTCCGGAGGGATTAGAGGAAACTCTCAAATTTTTAGAAAATAGAAAGATCGCTTCTATAGGTGCGGGGAAAAATTTAGAGTTCGCTTTTCGTCCTTGGATCTGGGAAGGGAAGGATACTTATCTTAGAATTTATTCTGCCACCAATGTAGCGGAAGGTAGATCTCATTATGCAGGGCAAACTCCAGGTGTTATGCCTTTGGATCCCGAACTGATCATCAAAAAAATCCGAATCGAAAAATTACAACCGAATTCGTCCCGAACTTCTAAAAGAGATAAAAAATCTAAAACGGTTTCTCCCGGAAAACAATTTAGGGTGCTTTCTATTCATTGGGGAGTGGAATATTCTCCCTTTCCAACTATAGAGCAGAGAAAAATCGCAAAAACTTTGGCTGATGGTGGATTGGACATTATAGTAGGGCATCATCCTCATATTCCTCAAGGTATCGAGAAGATAGGAAATACGATCATATTTTATTCTTTAGGAAATTTGATCTTTGGAAGTAGGAACGCCTATTTAAACCATAACTTAATCGTAATACTCCATATTAAAAAAAGTAAATTGATCAATATCGAACTCGTTCCGATTTTCGGAAAATTCCAAAACGAGGATCATTTGGTCAGGCCTCTTGAAGGAAAAGAAGCCGAGAATTTTTTAAAGGAAATCGCAGTCCTTTCTCAAGACTTGGGGACTAAGGTTCGGATCGATGGGGATAGAGCTTGGGTGGAACTGGATTAAGCTAAGTGAGTCCAGTTTTCTATTCTCAATCCTGGAATTTTTTGGAAATGCCTTTCGTTATTCGTAATTAAGGTATAGTTCAAATACAGAGCAGTAGATCCGATGAGTAGATCAAAGTCTTCTACCGTATTTCCTTTTTTCTGTTGAGTAGCTTTGAGTTCTCCATAAGTTTCCATAATTCCTTCGGTCAGTTCTATCACTGGAAAAAGTTCGGCAATTCTTCGGACCGTTGCTAGATTTCTTTCCTTGTAGATAGATTTCTGGGCTCCAAAGATTAATTCTCCATAAGTGATTACGGAAACCGATTTGATGGAGTTCTTACGATCCAAAAAATTTTGCCGAACGATTGGATCTTCCTTTAAGCTATAGATGATGATATCCGTATCAATCAAATAGCTCATCTGCATCTTTCCCTAATGTGTTTTTAGTTCGAGAGGAGCGTATGTCCTTTGCGATCTTATCTGCACTTCTTTCATCTACCCAAGAGCCAGATAATTCTAAAAAATCTAAGGTCTTACGTTCGGATTCTTTATTGTCATGTGCTAGATAGTTCTCGATTAGAAGAACTACTTCTTGGCTTACGGATCTGTGTTCCATTTCGGCCCTCCTTTTTAATGCTTCGTAGAGTCTGTCGTCTATATCCCTGACTTGTAAGTTTGCCATATTCCGAGTCTCCCGGAATACGGTAGCCATATTTCATGAAAATGAAAGCAAAATTCATGAAATGTGGAGCCACAGGATAGAAAAGACATTCCTTTGTATTGTTTGGAGAGTCAGTGAATGGACTTGGAAAATGAAAATTAGAAATAAGAAAGATCAGCGGAATATTGATTCGAATTACATCTTAGCGCCTTTTTGAGAGCTAAGACGCCCAAATCTATTCCACTTGACCCCTTGCCCCTAAAGCCGAAAATAGGACAAAATTCGGTTCTTCTGCTCGCCGCATTTGCGCAGACGGGCATTTTCCCATAGGAGAAACTTTTGAGAAACTACGAGATTACTACAATCACGCGTTCAACCGCGAAGGAAGTAGCTAAAACTGAGGTCCTAGAGATCTTCAAAAAGCATTCCATCAACGTGACCGCAGAAGAAGAATGGGGTCAAAAGAAACTTTGGCATCCAATCCAACACCAAGACTACGGAATATTCACTCACTTCAAAGTGAATGCAGAACAATCCGCCTTAGAAAAGGTAGAGCGTGACTTTGGTCTGAACCAAAATTTACTGCGCTCTATGATCGTCCGCCTCAATGGCTAACGATATCAATCGGGTGACCCTTGTTGGGCGCCTGACCCGTGATCCGGAATTCAAAACCGTGAACGGGACTTCTCTTGTGAATTTTTCCTTAGCTAACGGTCGCACTTATGTAACCGGCGGAGAGAAAAAAGAGGAAACTCATTTTTTCGACTGCGAGGCTTGGGGAAAAGGCGCGGATATCATCCAGCAATACTGCAAGAAAGGCAAACAACTCGTGATCGAGGGACGCCTTAAGCAGGACACCTGGGAAACCATGGAAGGCAAGAAGGCCTCCCGCATTCGTATCGTTGTGGAAAATTTCCAGATGATAGGCGGTGCAAGGGAGAATGGAAGCGGAGAGTACGGCTCTTCCGCTAATAGCGGATCTTCTTCTTATTCATCTGCTCAAGATGATATGGGAAGTTCTGCAATGGACGACGATATACCTTTTTAACGAGGACAAAACTCATGTCAGATAACGAAGTACAAGAAGAAACAAAGCAGGAAATGACTGCTGAGGGCATGCCTTTAGATCAAGATGGAGGCCGCCCCCCTAAAAAACAAAACAAGTATAAGAAGAAAGTTTGCCGTTTTACTGCAGACCCTGAACTTGCTAAACAAATTAATTATAAGAACACCGAACTTTTGGAAAGATTTATCACTAACCGTGGTAAGATCATTCCAAGAAGAATTACCGGAACTTCTGCAAAGTATCAAAGGATTCTTGCTAGAGAAATCCGCAAAGCTCGTAGCATCGGCCTTCTACCGTTCAAAGTAAACTAAGGAGAAACTAATGAGAGTAATATTACAAAAAGATGTTTCTAACTTAGGAGATGCGGGAGACGTAAAGGAAGTTGCGGACGGTTTCGCTCGTAATTTTCTTTTCCCTCAAAGACTTGCTGTAAGAGCTTCTGAAGGTAAGACCAAAATGGCTCTTCATCAAAAGAAACTTGCAGATCTTAAAAAAGACAAACGCAAGAAAGATATGGAATCTGTATCTTCTGGATTAAACGGAAAAGAATTCGAAATTTCCGTTAAAACCGGAGGCGGGGATAAACTTTTTGGAGCGGTAACTCCTGCTGATGTAGCAGCTTTGTTAAAAACCGCAGGATTCGAAGTAGACAAGCGCAAAATCGAATTCCCAGAGCCTATCCGTAACCTAGGTTCCTTTAAATTAAAAGTGCGTCTTGCAGAAGGTATCCTCCCAACTATCACAGTTCATGTGAAGAAAGAGGAAGTCGTTTCTACCGAAGCGTAATCCGGAACAAGAATGCAATCCGACTCCTTGTTTGAATTGGAATCCGAGAAATCTTTTCTCGGATTTCTGCTTCTTAAAGGAGCGGATAACCTAATCGATATTCCTCTCGTTCCTGAGGATTTTTACCAAGATACAAACAGAAGAATTTATAAGGCAATTCTTGACCTTGTGGACAAGAGGACTGCAGTAGATCCGGTCTCCGTCCTAAACTTCTTAAAAGAAAACTCTCTACTCAAAGATCCAGAAAGAGAATACGAATACATTTATTCTCTCTACAAGGATTCCGTAGTTTCCCATCCACTGGGTTATTATGCGGAAAGGATCAAACGTCTTTCCGAAAGAAGAAAATATTCTAAATTATTAATGAACGCTCTGGAGCTGATCCAGAAAGAACCGGGCGAAAACGAATCGGTATTCAATCAGATCGAACAAAGTCTTACAGATGTTTCTAGATCTGCAGATGTTAAAGGACTTCTTCCTGTTTCTGGGGATAAGGCAGCACTTTCTGAATATATCAAAGATATTATGGAGAGTAGAGGCCAGATCAAGGGTCTCAGAACTAATTTTACTCAGTTCGATGAGATGACTTCCGGCTTGAAAGAATACGAGATGATGGTTTTGGCTGCAAGACCTGGTAACGGTAAGACCACCTTAGCTCTGAATATTGCATCCAATGTAGCGTTGATCCACAATCGACCTGTGGTAATCTTCTCCTTAGAGATGAGTAGAATGGAACTCCTACTTAAACTAGTATGTTCTTATGCTCAGGTTGAATCGAACAAATTAAAACGTTCTGAAGTTACCAAGTCGGATGCTCCCAAGCTGATTGATGCAATTATTAAGGTAACTTCTTCCCCAATTTATATAGATGACTCAGGTGCACTGAGCGTGGATGATTTTAAGGGAAGGGTTCGTAAACTTCTGACCAACGAAACTCTTGGGCTTATCATTGTGGACTATCTACAGCTCATGAACGATCCCAAAAACAGGGACGGGGGAAGACAACAAGAGGTTTCCTCGATTTCTAGGGCGCTTAAGCAGATGGCTAAAGAAGCTAGATGTCCTGTTATCGCTCTTTCTCAGATGAACCGTTCCATCGAGCAAAGATCCAAGGACCAAAGACCTCAACTTGCGGACTTAAGAGAGTCTGGTGCGATCGAGCAGGATGCGGATATTGTTACATTCATCTATCGCGGAGAGAAGGGAAAGGACGAAGAGGAAGATCCTAGGATGAAGGGGATGGCGGAGATCATCATCGCCAAAAACAGGTCCGGACCAACCGGTTCTTTTCCACTTGCCTTCCGACCTGAACTTTCCAGATTTGATAACGTGTAGATTCGGAAAGACCGAATTTAGAACGAATATCCCTTTCCGGTGTTAACCGAACAAAGGGATACGCACTCATAGAATATAATAAGGAACTGGATTCTTTGGAAGATTGGATTTTAGAAGGTTATAGATCAAGAGCCTGGGCGGGAGAAGTAACTGACGCCCAAGAAGGAAAAACTCTCACTTTATTCGGTTGGTCTTTCCGATTCCGGGACCAAGGCGGGGTCATCTTTGTGGATCTCCGCGATAGAACGGGGATCCTACAAGTTGTATTACGTAAAGAAATCCTGGGTGAGAACTTTGCTTCTGCGGAAAAGATCCGCTCCGAGTATGTGATCGCAGTCCAAGGTAAACTTAAAAAAAGGGATGCGGAAAGTATCAATCCCAAAATGAAAACCGGGACGATTGAACTTGTTGTAGACCAACTCATTATCCTGAACTCGGCAAAAACTCCTCCATTCTCCTTAGATGAGTTCGAAGAGATTTCTGAAGAAAACAGACTCAAATACAGATACTTGGATTTCAGAAGAGACGAACTCAAAAACAGAATGATAAAACGTCATGAGTTTGTATTCGCAATTCGTAATTATCTAAACTCCCGCAAATTCGTAGAGATTGAAACTCCAATCCTGAACAAGTCCACTCCCGAAGGAGCACGTGACTTTTTGGTTCCTTCTCGCCTTAACCCGAATTCATTCTACGCTCTTCCTCAATCTCCTCAGATCTTTAAACAGATCCTGATGGTTGGAGGAATGGAGAGATATTTTCAGATCGTAAAATGTTTCAGAGATGAGGACCTAAGAGCTGATAGACAACCTGAGTTCACTCAGTTGGATATGGAATTCTCCTTTGTTTCCCAAGAAGAGATCCTCTCAGAGATCGAAGGTCTATTTTCCAAAATTATGAAGGATGTGTTCTCTCTGGATTTTAAGGGTCCATTCTCTAGAATGCCTTATAAACAAGCCATGGAAGAATACGGTTCCGATAAACCGGATCTTCGTTTTGGAATGAAACTTGTAGATGTTTCTGAAATCGTAAAAGATTCAGATTTCCAAGTCTTTGCTGGTGCTGTCGCAAATGGCGGAGTAGTAAAAGCAGTCTGTGTTCCTGGTGGTTCTGTAATTTCCAGAAAAGAGATAGAAGATCTGACTGCTTGGTTGAACAGAGATTATAAAGCGAAAGGCCTTGCTTACATGAAACATGGGGCAGAAGGTTTAGAATCTACTATTACAAAACGATTCACTCCGGAAGCTCTTTCAAAAATTGCAAGTATAGTCGGCTCAAAAGAAGGAGATATGGTCTTTTTCGGAGCGGACGAAAGAGAAATCGTAAATCATTCTCTAGGCGCTCTACGACTGAAACTTTCGGAAAGATTTGACAAACCTGCGGAAGGAAGCTTTCATATTTCCTGGATCGTGGACTTTCCGATGTTCGAGTGGAACAAGGACAGCAAACGCTGGGATTCCTTACACCACCCGTTCACTTCTCCTGGAGATTCCAGTTTGGAAATTTTTTCTTCCGAAGAAAGGCTCCAAAAAGAAGCGGGAAATGCACTCGCAAAAGCCTATGATCTGGTGCTGAATGGTGTGGAGATCGGTGGAGGTTCCATTCGTATCCATTCCAAGGATGTGCAGACTCGAGTCTTCTCCACTTTGGGGATCGGACCTGAGGAAGCTAAAGAGAAATTCGGCTTCTTATTGGAGGCCTTGGAATATGGGGCACCTCCTCATGGAGGGATCGCATTTGGTATTGATAGGATCATGATGCTGTTGACTGGCGGAAAATCCATCAGAGATGTGATCGCATTCCCTAAAACACAGAAGGGTGTTTGTTTGATGAGCGAATGTCCGTCTGAAGTGGAAGAGAAACAGCTCCAAGAATTGAAGCTTAGGTTGATAAAGGTTTAATCGTATCAGGAAAGAACAATTTACTTTCGAAAACCAAGACCTGTATCGTAAGATCTGCGGGATCAACGATACAGGTGTCAGAAATTTGGAAAAACAATTGGAGATCGATCTAATCCCAAGAGGGAACGGTTTCCAGGTAGAAGGAATTCCTACAAAGGTAGAGTTTGCCTTAGATTTTTTCAGATTATTGGAAACAAATTATCGGGACAGACCGGACCGTGATTTTACGGATTCCTTTGATTTCGGTTATCTTCTCAAACAAGCCACTCGGGAAAAGAAGAAGGAAGAGCGTAAGTCGGATGACGAACCCTTCAAACCTAACGAAAAAATTCTCACTACATACAAGGGCAAACATCTTTATTCCAGGACTAAAAACCAGGAAAAGTATATTCAATCTTTCTTAAATAATCTGATCACATTCGGGATCGGTCCTGCCGGAACTGGAAAAACATTCTTATCAGTCGCAATGGCTTGTAGATTTTTACAGAATGGGATCGTGGATAAGATCGTTCTCACAAGACCTGCTGTAGAAGCCGGGGAGAATCTTGGATTTTTACCCGGAGATCTGAATCAAAAAGTGGATCCATATCTTCGCCCGGTTTACGACGCTTTAAACGAATGTATCGGCTTTGAAAAAACCCAAGAATATATAGCACTTACTAAAATTGAGATTGCACCTGTCGCTTTTATGAGAGGTCGGACTCTTTCCAAAAGTTTTATTATTTTGGACGAGGCCCAAAACTGTACTCTTGCTCAGCTTAAAATGATTATGACCCGTTTGGGCCGAAATTCCAGGATGTGTATCTCCGGGGACGTGACCCAAATCGACTTAGAACATGGTAGATCAGGTTTCGATCGTGTGGTAAACTTGTTCAGACAAACCGAAGGAATTGGTCAGGTATTTTTCGGAAAAGAAGATATCACCCGACATCCTTTGGTTGAAACCATCGTGAGGAAGTTCGAGGAATTGTAATGTTTCCTTTGGGATCACTTTTAGAAAGAGGGATGGCTTGGATCACGGATACCTTGACCAAGATCCGTCCGATTTCTTTCGTGAGAAAATTCCAGGTAATCCTTACGGCGATTACATTGATCATCGTGACTTGGATGCTTGCGATCCCATTTTTCGGTCAGGATAAAATTAATCTTTCTCAAGACGGTCCTTATTCGGAAGGCAAAAATGCTTTGGATAAAGTTGTCTCCACCAAAGATATCGTTTACGAAGACGAAGAAAAGACCAAGGCCAAAAAATTTAAGGCCTTTCAATCTGCCCCGAATTTTTTTGATAGAGATTATAGAGTTCTAATAGATGTGATCCGTCCTGCTATCCAAGAGGATATGGAGAAGTATAGGGAACCGAAACCAACCGGAGAAGTAAAAACTTCTGCAGAATTGTTGGCAGCCGTTCCAAGATGGAAAAATAGATCCAAGGAAGAGCTGGAACTCCTACTTAAGACTCCTGGCAAGTCCAGGGTTAGGGACTTGGTCCAACAATATAGTAATTTAGTTTTTTCTAATTTTTGTATTTTGAGAGATCAGCCCGGAGATTATTCTGCGATCCGATCCGCGGAAGCAAGAGTCCGTAATTCCGGTGCTAGCGGAAATAAGGAACAGATCTCTTCCGTAGAGGGGGCACTTGTGATCCCTCGTATGTATCTATATAGGGATAGTGCTACTATAGATACTTTAAATCGTTTGGCTGCGGAGAAGTTACAGGCCACAGATCCTCAGCTTCTTTCTGTGATCCAAAAACTTGCTCTGACTTATGTGTATTCCAATCCGGCTTGTACATACAATGCGGAAGAAACCAAAAATCAAAAACAAGCCGTCATGGATAGGACTGAACCTGTTAGTAGCAGGATCAATGCGGGAGAAACTATTGTAAAAGCGGGAGAGATTATTACTCCTGATATTTACCAGAAATTGCTAATAGTAAATAGATATGCCACTCGTGCAAATATTGCATCCATCATATCTATTCTTCTGATCCAATCCATTTTTGTAATTATAGTTTATGCGTTCTTGAAGAAGTATAATCCGAAACGTTTGAATGACGTATCGAGTAACGTGATCGTATTCACATTGATCTGGTCCTTGGTGTTATGGGCTTACTTGGCATCTAAGGCATTCTTCAGTTTTGAGAATAGTTATGATTCCGTATTTTACTTCGCCCTTGTGATCCCGACCGGAATGGTTTGTCTGATCTTGTCCATGATCTATGACGAACAATTATCGATCGCGATTGGGTTTTTCTTATCCTTCTTCGTATTTGCAGCTTCTAGATATAATCCTACTTCTTTCATACTTGCTTTTGTGATGACCGTTGTCGCGGCAACATATGGAAGAAAAATGAGAAAGAGGATCGATTTTATCAAGGCAGGCTTCTATATGGCCTTGGTCCAGATGCTGATCTCTTCTTCCGGATATTTATTCGATTCCAGGAATTATTGGGTGGCGGTCCCGTCCGGTTCTCATTTGAGAGACCTTTGGGAATCGAATATATTCAGATTATATTTATTATGTTTAGTGAATGGATTCGTCTGTTCCACTTTGACTCAGCTGCTTCTTCCTATCTATGAGTACGTATTTAATATACCTACTAGATTTAAGTTGTTGGAACTTGCAGATACCGGCCACCCATTGCTGCAGGATTTGCTAACAAAGGCACCTTCTACTTATACACATACATTTTTGGTGGCCGCTATGTCAGAAAGAGCGGCCCAAAATCTGGAATTGGATTGGCTTTTGACTAGAGTAGGTGTGTATTTCCACGATATCGGTAAGATCCCGAATGCAGGATTTTTCGTAGAGAACCAGCACTTGATCCCTAAAAAGGAAAACATCGATAAAAATAATCCTGCAAAAGCCGCTAAGATCGTAATCGATCATGTCTTGGACGGAATAGAGATGGCGAAGAAGGCGAGGCTTCCTAGAGAAGTGATCGATTTTATTCCGGAACATCATGGAACTTCTACCATGGCGTTTTTCTATCATAAGGCACTTGCTGAACTTTCTCCTTCTCAAAAGAAAAAGCTGAAAAAAGCAGACTTTCAATATCCTGGCCCTAAACCTCAGAGAAAAGAAACTGCGATCGTGATGATTGCGGATAGTTTGGAAGCTGCTAGTAGATCTTTGGAAGAAGTAACTCCGGAAGCTTTGGATGCACTCATCACAAAGATCGTGAACGGAAAATTAGCAGAGAACCAATTAGATGAATGTGGTCTTACCTTGGGAGATCTGGAGGTAGTAAAATATTCTTTCAAAGAGGTTCTTCTTTCTAGTCTTCACTCTAGACCTAAATATCCTAAACCTGAGGATACAAAAGCTTTAGAGGAGAAGAACAAAAATATTTTGGGGAAACACGCCCCTAAGAGTCATTGAATTGTTTGAGTTCTCTTCGGATTTCGATCCGAATTCTCTTCCTTCTTGGCTTTCCGAATCTTCTCTGGGATCTCGGTGGAAAATTTTAAGTACATTCTCTTTTCCTAATGTAAATACTCATTTGTCTTTGGTTTTAACTGATGACGAATCCATTCAGGAATTGAATCGAGTTAGAAGAGGAAAAGATTATGCGACCGATGTTCTTTCCTTTCCTTTAAGTTTTGATTTGATCCCTTGGGAACTTCCCCCTAACAAAAAAGAAAACTTCGGACCTATCCTGAGTTTAGGAGAAATTGTGATCTCTTGGGATACATGTAAGGCCCAAGCAAAGAGTATAGGCCATAGCGAAGAAGACGAATTTTTCAGATTATTCGTGCATGGTTTTTTACATTTAATCGGTTACGATCATGAACGAGGAGAAGAAGACGAGGCTCTAATGAAGGAGAAGGAGGATCTATGTCTGGATCTGGTCCTGGGGCCTTAAAAAAAACCACTGGAATCGTGATGGAAAGCCGCATCCTTCCGGAAGGTGATGCATTTTTACGACTTCTGCCGGAAGAAGGAGAAGTGGGAAGTTTTCGGGTTAAGGGGATCAAAAAAAGTAAAACAAGACCTATCGCAGCAGTGGAACCCGGATCTCTTACTGTATTAGATTATTATTATACCCAAGGAAGAGAAACGTTTAACGTAAAAGAGATCGGGTTAATCAGAAGATTCGACAAGGCGAAGACCGGATATTCAGGAACAGTTTTAGTCTCCTATTTGGTGGAACTTGTTTCTTCGTTTTTGACGGAAGGTGGTTCTCATCCGATGGAATATAAACTTCTTCTGGGTGCTTTAAAGGAATTGGATGAAGACGGTTACAAACCGGTATTTTTACCTTTTTTCAAACTGAAGTTATTATATGTGGGTGGATTTTTATCCAAGGAAATGGAATGCGCAAGCTGTGGAAAAAATCTTTCAGAGATCCAAGCCTGTAGTTTGGATGAAACTCATTTCGAAATAGTCTGTGGGGATTGTGGAAATCCTAAACCGGACAAGTATGGACTCGTATTATTTGTCCAAGATTGCCTTGCATTGAGATACAGGGACCTGAAAGACAAAAAGATTTCCCTTGAACTCCTGAAGGAGGCGGATAGCTTAAGCAACCGGGCCTTAAAACCTCTTCTAGGAAAAAGACTCAAATCGGAACCTATGTTGTACGAATCCTTAGGGGAAAATCTTGGATAAACTTTTTAAAACAGCATTTTTATTTATCTACACTGTAGGTCTGATTTTCTTGATCATTCTTCAAGAAAGATGGGGTAAGAAGGACATTCCACCTCGCCCCGTAATAATTGAGTCCTCCAGATGCCAATATCTTGAATGTATCCTGAGGGAGAAAAATCTGGTCCTTGGGGCCCTGGATAAAAGTTGGAAACTGATCGGAAACAAACGTCTGTTTCCGGATTGGGATGATAACTCCCTTAAAAAATAGGAACTACTACAAAATTCAGAATGAAAGAAACGGAAACTCTTAAACAACTCGTTTTAGAAGCTTTAAAGGAAGGAGTAAAACTCTATTGCGAAAAAGAAGCGCCTAACGTTTCCTTCGCTGATTTACGGATCCGAATAGAATATTCCAGAGAAGAATCCTTCGGAGATTATTCTACTTCTTTTGCTTTGGAAAATTCTAAACTCCTGTGCAAAAAACCTTTGGATTCTGCAGCTCTTCTTGTGAGTTACCTGCAAGTTAAAACGGATCTATTTGAGAAGGTGGATTTTACTCCTCCTGGTTTTGTGAATTTTCGGATCTCTCCTTCTTTCCTGATCCGATTCCTGGAAAACACTGTCCAGAAAAAAGAACTATTTCCTAAATTAGAAAATCCTAAAAAAATAAATTTGGAATTCGTAAGCGCGAATCCGACCGGACCTTTAAATATAGTATCGGCAAGGGCTGCAGCTACCGGAGAAGCATTTGCAAATCTACTCAAAGCTGTCGGTCATTCGGTAGATAAGGAATTTTATGTAAACGATTATGGAAACCAGGTGTTTTTACTTGGAGTTTCCACAATGGTACGTATCCGGGAAACTTTGGGAGAAACTTCTTCTGTCCAAGAAAATGCAGAAGACGGAAGATCTATCGAAGATTTACTCAATCAAAATGTGATCCCTGCGGAAGGGTATAGGGGAGATTACCTCAATATCATCGCAAAACAACTATTAGAAAATCGCCATACTGAAAAAGAGATCAAGTCCCATCTCGAAAAAAAGGAATATTCCGCTCTCGCAGAAAAATGTTCCCGTTGGACAGTGGAATCCAATTTGATCTGGCAAAAGAAAGATTTGGATCTATTCGGTGTAGGTTTTGATAGATTTTTTTCCGAAACAACACTTCACGAATCCGGAAAAGTTTTAGGAGTGCTTGAAAACTTAAAAAAATCCGGCAAAATTTTCGAAGAAGAAGGTAAACAGATCTTTAAATCCGAAGATTACGGAGACGATAAAAATCGTGTTGTGGTTCGGGATGATGGACGTCCTACATACCTTCTCGCAGATATAGCTTATCATAATGATAAAATTTCCAGAGGTTATGAAAAGATCATAGATATCTGGGGACCGGACCATCATGGATATATCGCAAGACTTGCAGGTGCTGTCCAAGCATTAGGTTATCCTAAAGAAAATTTCCAAGTGATTATCGCTCAACAAGTCAATCTTCTTATGGCTGGCCAGAAGATGAAGATGAGTAAACGTGCAGGAGAATTCCAGACGATGGAAGATCTTCTGGGTTATTTGGGAAAACATGCAAAAGACGTAGCTCGTTATTTTTTCACAATGAGATCTTTGGATTCTCCTCTCGATTTCGATCTGGATCTAGCAAAGGATGAATCTGACAAGAATCCAGTATTCTATCTCCAATATGCTCATGCGAGGGTTTGTTCCATCTTTAGAGAAGTTGGCACTAACTCTGATCCAAAAGCATTAGAAAATCTTGAAATGACAGAAGAGAGAAAAAGACTTCTTTTTTGGATCTCTCGTTTTCCGGAAGAAGTTTTGGATGCAGCAGCGACTTTGGAACCTCATAGGATCGCAAATTATCTTCAAAATCTTGCAAGAGCATTCACTCAATTCTATATAGCTAAAAATAATAGACTAAAGGATTCGGATGAGTCTACAAGATTGGGACTCGCGAGAATTTGCCAGGCAGTTCGTGTAGTACTCGCAGAAGGTCTGGCATTGCTTGGCGTTTCTGCCCCGGAAAGATTGGAGAAAGAAGAGTGAATCCGCCTCGAGTCACAGTCATTTCCACAGGTTCAGAACTGACTGCGGGAAGAAGCCAAGACACAAATTCTTCCTGGATCGCTAATGAACTTTTTGGGTTTGGGTATTCTACTCAAAAATTCCTGGTATTGCCTGATGATCCTAAACTGATCCGAGATGAGCTAAAAAATTTAGCTTCCGGGGCTTCCAAAGAAAATCCAGTCCTTCTTGTGATGACAGGCGGTCTTGGACCTACTGAGGATGATTATACTCTAGAAGTTGTATGTGAACTCACTTCTTCTAAACCTGTGTTGAATGAAAAAGCTCATGATAGGCTACAAGCATTGTATAGGCTTCGTGGCAAAGGATTCCAAGAGGCATTGACCACAGCATTAAGACAGGTTTCTATTCCATCTAATTCTACCGTTTTGAATAATTCTGTCGGAATTGCTCCTGGGTTCTGGTCGGAACTCCAACCAGGCGCTTACCTGGCTTGTATGCCTGGTGTCCCTTCCGAAATGGTGACCATGTTCAAAGAGGAATTAGTTCCTCTTATCCAGAAACAATTCCAGTCGGGAGAACTATACTCAGATTTTTTATTTATATGGGGAATGAGTGAGTCCTTATTCCAGCAGGAATTTATAGAGGGGATTGAGGAATTAAAGAACGGTAAAGCAGTTTGGGGAGTGGCTGCTAAAAAAGGATTTATCCGAGTTACTTATCAATCCGAAGACAAAAATTTAGTAGAAGAATTGATCCAAAAGACTAAAGAAAAATATCGCGGACTTTGTACAGGGGACTTATTCGAAGAATTTCCTAAACTTCTTTCCGAGAGAAAACTTACCTTAGGAACGATTGAAAGTTGTACTGGTGGACTCGCTGCAAAAATACTTACCGATCGAGCAGGTTCTTCTGAGTATTTTTTAGGATCTGTGGTCAGTTATTCCAACCTGATCAAAGAAAATATTGTTGGGGTCAAAAAAGAAACCCTAGAAGCTCACGGTGCAGTAAGTGAAGAAACCGCAATAGAGATGGCGGATAATGGAGCAAAACTTCTCGGAACGGACCTTGCGATTAGCATTACCGGTATCGCGGGCCCCGGAGGTGGAACTCCTACAAAAAAAATCGGGACTGTATTTATAGGAACCCATATCAGGGGCGAAAAAACGGAAGTGAAGGAACTCTTTCTACCTTTTAAGAGAGAGCTTTTCCGAGAAGTGGTGGCCGCAACTTCTCTTTATCTAATGTATAATCGATTGAGGAAACTCGTATGATCTCTAGGATTTTGACCCTAAGTTTAGTATTCTTTATCGGATTTTATTATTTTTTAGGGAATCCATACGAGTCAGCAAGAACCATACAAAAAACCTGGTACTGGAATAAGGAATCTAAGCTTGCTAGTTTTCCCGATCCTCGCAGTGATTTTGATCCGGAAAGAACGATCAACGGATACAAAACGAAAACTTCCTATATTAGAATCCCTTGGGGAGAATCCATTCCGACAGACGATTCACTTCGGATAGAATACCCACTCAGGGCCAAGGGATATTTGGCTTACAAAAAGATCGGAAGTTCCGTGGAGTTTTTTTCAGAAGCAGGAGAACTACTTTGGACCAAGGATTATAAAAGTTACCCTAGGATACATCCAGATGGAAATCTAGTTCTATTTTTATCCGGAGACAATAACCAAGTTTTAGTTTCCGATATTAACGGAAACTCTTTAGGTGCTAAAAAATTGGACGGTAGATTTTTGACCGACATCTCCTTTGCTCCAAAAGGAATTTCTAATGGAGAAACTGCAGTCCTATTTTCTGGCGGAGAATTATTCCTTTTAGATGGAAAGGGAGAAAAACTTTTCGAGGCTAAATTAGGGGAGAAGGAACCTGTATTTGCAAAAAGTCTTTCCGTCTCTGCTAACGGACAGAAAATCGCAGTTCATTTTTTGAAAAACAATAGAGACTTTATCCGAGTATATGACAGAGACGGATCCGAATCGGAAGAATGGAATCTTGGCAGAGTGATCCCTTATAAAGTAAATCTCGCCGTCTCAGATAACGGTGGAGTGCTTGCTGGTTTCTCCGATAAACTGACCTTATATTCCAAATCCGGAAAAGTGATCTTCGAAAAAAATCGAACTAAAGCGCAGGCAGTTTACCAAACCGTATTCAATTCCGGAACTTGGTTTGCTGGCGAATGGGAAGGAAATTTATTCTTCTTAGATGAAGAGGGTTATATCCTAAAAGAAGAAAAGATCCGCACCGGAGAGAAACCGTTTCGTTTTTATTCTTCCGGTCGTAACGGAGAGGCTTTCTTAGAAGGCGGAAACGATATCGTTCTTTATAGGGAACTGGAAAGATAAGTTTCAGTTCGCACAGAGTCCACGGAGAACACCGAGTATAAGTCGGATTTGTAGGAACTTCTACGCGATGGAGATTTTATCTTTGAATTAAGTTTACAGGAATTTTAATAGAATACGCATTACTCTTTGAAGCACTCTGTATTATAAAACTCCATGTCCTCAGTGAACTCTGTGCGAAAAAATCAAACCTCGTAAATAGAAAGCGATTTATAACCTTTATTGGTTTGCTTATCTAACAACGCGATAATTTCAGTTCTTGTGTCCTTCTCAATATTAAATATCAACTGGTCGGAGATCTCTCTACAAATATACAGACCACGTCCATGAGAATCCGCAAGACCAGCAGGAAGGCCAGTAGGGCTATCCACAGTGATATGTCTGTCTAAACGTTTCAAAATTTCTTTTTTGTTCAAAGAACCGAAATGATCTCGAACTACTACAATATAAGAATTCTCCGCAATCCCATAACCAATCTCAAAATAATCGGTTTCTGCAAGTTGTATATGTTCTAATGGAACTAGAAGATCTCTAGAAGGAAGTTCATACTGATATTTAGAATTTCCCTTAGAGTCCCTTGGAGCCCGGATCATCGCGTTGGAAGTAAGCTCTTCTAAAATTTGATGAACTGCATTAGGAGCTCCTTTTTCGATCAAAAATGAGCCTACACGATTACAGATATAATTTCGATCCTTGTCGGAGCTGATCTTACGAAATACGATCCCATTCTCAGGAGGAACTAAGAAAACTTCTTCTCCCTCACTTTCTAAAATCTTGAAGTCTGGGCCGAAATATTTTTCTACTCCGAAAATATCTTTATAGAGGAGTTTTTTAACCATCACAGTGATCAGGTTAATATCTAAGAAGGAATACTTAGGAATGATATTCCAGATATCATGTTGGTAGGCGAAATTTATGTAATCGTTAATATTGTAAGCAGTCATCAAGGAATACTGGACTGAGGGATATTCCTTTTGAATTGTCTTGATCAGATCCAATCCTGATTTTCCGGGCATACGAATATCGGTGATAACTAGGTCCACATGCTCATTAGAAAGAATTTTGACTGCTTCATCGTAATTTTCTGCATCGAAAACTTCGTAATCTCTGACCAGGATATCTTTTACCGCCTCCCGGATGGAGTGTATATCTTCTACTACTAAGATACGATGATTGGACAATTTAGTTTCCTTTTGGTTGTACTAATGGAAGAGAAATTTTAAATCTGGTCCTTCTATCATAAGAACGAACAGTTAACTCTCCCGAATGTTCTCTTACGATGGAATGGCAGATAGAAAGTCCGAGGCCGGTTCCGATCCCTGACTTGTTTTTGGAAAAGAATGGAGAAAAAATTTTATCCAGCATATCTTCAGGAATTCCTCCTGCGGTATCTTCCACGAAAATATGCATCATATTACGAGTGCGTCTGACTTCTACTTTAATCTTACCTTCTCCATAATCGTAAGCTTGTAGAGAGTTTTTGAAAAGATTAATAAACAACCTCTCCATTTTGACGGGATTAAATTGGAAGGTCATACCAGGTTCACTTAAAATTTCCCATTCTGTATTTTTAGAAAGAACAGGATAAACCCAAGTCACTGAGTCCTTTGCTTTCATTATGGTTTCATGAATGTCAGCGGTGGTAGTAACTAACTTATCCGGTTTAGCAAAACTGATTACATCCAAAACGATCATCGCAGCACGTGTAAGATCTTCTTTGATCATCTCCAATCTTTTACGGAAAAAAGTCGGATCCATGCTGGATAAATTATTCATCAGGTTTTGAAGAGTGAGGCTCATACCTGTAAGTGGGTTATTCAACTCATGAGCCACACCTGAAATAAAAATACCGAGAGAAGCGAGGTTACGTATTCTAAGGTTCTCTTCTTCTTTTTCTTTGATACGAGTGATATTGCTGATCTTCTCCACTATGGAGACAATACTTCCGTCTTTACGAATCGGGAAAAAATCCAAGTATAAGGTTTCTTTTTGGTCGTTGGCTACGTGAAATATCTCACGTCCAACTTCTCCCTTTCCTTCAAATTGAGCATCGAAGTCTGGTTCATTTTCATGATGATCCTTCATCGGACAGTAAGGGCAAACTGCAGAACGATTGTACAGAACCTCGTAACATTTTCTGCCCAGTGTAGAAGGGAAGTCAGGCTCACTCGAAAATTCAAGAGTGGCCTTGTTTACACGACGAACCCTGAAGCCCGAGTCTATTAAAACTAGGGGCTCAGTGATTCCGTCCAAAATAGCTTGGAGTTCCTCCGCTCTTTCGTGGAGGTTTTCCATTAGGGATGACATCCGGATCAATATTCTAGGGATTCTTTATAACTTTGCAGTAATTTTTTTTGATTTCTGGAAGAATGTTGAGACTGCATTTCTTGGAGCCTTAGAACATGCACGAAAAAATCCTCGATCAGCTTTAAGTAAAATTCTTTCTTAAACTCGGATCTATCCCGGTTTACCCCCTCATCAGGTAGGTAATTCAGAGGATATTCCGCCTCTTTACCGTTCTTATCCGCATAAATAACCAGATCATCCACATTATTATCCAAAGGAGTGGTGTCCGTCATCCGGATCATGATGGTGTCTTCTGCAGAATAATTTGCGGTTTTAATTTCAGAAACCACCTTTGAAAGAGTGGATCCGTTAAATTCCAGTAGAATGGACTTCTCTTCCGCTTTTTCTATCCCGCCAGGAGTAGTAGATTGGGTTACCGAGAACTTAGTGATCTTTACTCCTTTGCGGTTTGGATAATTTCCCACCCAAGTCACCAACGTTCCGATTGGCAAAGCTTCCATTCTTTCGAATTTCAAAAGTTCTCTTGCGACACTTAGGCTTTCATAAGCACGTAAGATACGCTGGTTCAACATTTGGGTAGAAGAAGAGGTGGAATTGTTCTGGGATTTTGTCCCATCCTGGCTTTGAGAATTTATGGAGAGAGAGGAAAGAAGAAGGATCAGAACGAAGACGGCCTGAAAAGCCGCCTTCGAAGAGGAATAAAAATTAAGGCTTAGGTTGCTCCGGAGCTGCTGTGTTTGGTGCGTTAGTAGGCGCGGATTCTTGGGCATTTGTCCCTCCTTGGTTGCCCTGGGCCTCTTCCGCAGCAGGTGGAGGAAGGATCTCAGGTGTTGGAGTGGTATTGTATCCGCTAGTCTTCGCAAAAAGGAAAGAAAGAATCAGAGACAGAGCCAAAAAAAGAAGTCCAGCAACTCTGGTTGCTTTAGTCAAAACATCCGCAGTAGAAGAACCAAAAACGGATTGGCTTGCTCCTCCACCAAGAACTCCACCCATTCCTCCTTTGCCTGTTTGGATCATGACAAGAAGGATCAGAAATAGACTGACGAAAACGAAAAGAACAAGGATGGTTCCGGTGATAAAGCCCATGAGTCGAATTCCTAAAGGTAAAAAGGTATGTTTTTTGGCGAAATAATCCGCTTTAAATCCAAACTACCGCCAAGCCCTAGGCTGACAAGCCGTTTAGTAGTTTCCTTAAACGACTCTATGACGGTAGGAATAAGATTAGAATAAAGCTAAGAAACTTTCCAGCTTCTGGCTGGCCCCGCCTACGAGCCCTCCATCGATATCCGCTTGGGATAGTAGTTCCTTCACGTTATCGGCTTTTACCGAGCCGCCATAAAGGATAGGTGTCACATCCGCGATTGTTTTCCCATTTTGGAATAATCCGGAAATTTCTTTTCTGATAAATGCATGGGCTTCTTGTGCTTGAGCAGGAGTTGCTACTTTACCGGTTCCGATCGCCCAAACAGGTTCGTAAGCTACCCAGATACGAGAGAACTGGTCGCTTTCAATAGAACCTAAACCTTCTTGGATCTGTTTTTTCAGAACCTCGAAAGTATTTCCAGATTCTCTTTCAGCCAAAGTTTCTCCCACACAATACACAGCGGTAAAACCATGTTTTGTAAGATAAGAGATCTTTTGGTTACAGAATACGCTTGTTTCTCCCAAGAATTGTCTTCTTTCGGAGTGGCCTACGAGTGCAAATTTGATTCCTAGTTCTGAAAGTTGGTCAGGTCCGGTTTCACCGGTCATAGCAGTGAGAGGAGCAGGGTAGATATTCTGCGCACCGACCGCAATTTTCGAATTTTCTAATATTCGAGCAACTGCGGCCAGATGAATAGAAGAAGGAAATACAACCGCCTTTTTATTATCGGGAAGAGAAGAAGACTTTTCCTTTAGGCCGCTTGCGAGTGCCAATGCTTCCTTTTCGGAAAGATTCATTTTCCAGTTACCGGCGATAATTTTAGGGCGCATATATATTTCCTTTGTCGTTAGATTATTGATTTAGAAGAGCAACAACTCCAGGGAGTTTTTTACCTTCTAAAAATTCTAAGGAGGCTCCTCCTCCAGTAGAAACATGAGTGATCTTATCTTCCACCTTAGCCTTATTGATAGCCGCGATGGAATCTCCTCCACCTACTACAGTTCTGGCTTTGGACTTGGAAACCGCTTTTGCGATCGCCATGGTTCCTGGTGCGAATTTATCGAATTCGAAAACTCCCATAGGACCGTTCCAAACGATGGTCGCCGCATTCTTAATTACTTTTTCGTAATTTGCGATCGTCTTAGGGCCGATATCCATTCCCATCCAACCGTCTAAAATTCCCATCTTGTCTACGGTTTTGGTTTTTGCATCAGCAGAGAATTTATCACCGATCACATGATCAACAGGAAGTTGGAAATCCACACCCGCGACTCCGGCTCTTTCTATCAGTTGGAAAGCTTCCACTTCGAAATCTTTTTCAATAAGGGAGTTTCCTACCGGAATTGCTCTGGATTTCAAGAATGTATAAGCCATTCCTCCGCCGATCAAGATATGATCCACTTTTTCGATCAGGTTTTTGATCACACTGATCTTAGAAGAGACCTTGGAACCTCCGATGATAGCAACGAAAGGTTTTGCTGGACGGGAAAGAAGGGAAGAAAGTTCGGTGATCTCTTTATACATCAACAAACCTGCAAAAGAAGGTAGAAGATGTGCAATTCCTTCCGTAGAAGCATGAGCTCTATGAGCCGCGCCGAATGCATCGTTTACATAAACGTCAGCGAGAGCTGCCAGACTTTTGGCGAATGCCGGAGCGTTCTCCTCTTCTTCTTTATGAAAACGTAAATTTTCCAGAACCAGGATTTCTCCATCTTTAAGCTCTTTGGAAAGTTTTACCGCATTCTCTCCGATTACGTCTTTGGAGAATATTACGGAAGTTTTAACTAAACCTTTAAAAACTTCGTAAACAGGTTCCATAGAATACTGAGGATCCGGTTTACCTTTTGGGCGGCCAAGGTGACTTGCGATCACCACCCTGGCACCTTTTTTTACCAATAATTCAATGGTAGGAAGGGTCTTTTCAATTCTTGTCTTGTCGGAAACTTTTCCGTTATCCAGAGGGACGTTAAAATCGACCCTCAGAAAAACTCGTTTCCCCTTGACGTCCTCGTTTTCGAGTCTGGGTAATTGCATCGATTAACCTTTTTTAGCCATATAACGGATCAGGTCTAGAACTCTGTTAGAGTAACCCATCTCGTTATCATACCAGGAAACCAGTTTAAAGAATCTGGAATTCAACTCGATACAAGCATCCGCGTCAAAGATAGAAGAAAGGGTAGAACTTAAGAAGTCGTTAGAAACAACCATCTCGTCCGTATAACCTAGGATACCTTTCATTGCACCTTCAGAAGCTTCTTTCATTTTTGCAGAAATTTCTTTTAGGCTGGTTTCTTTAGTAGTCCTAACAGTTAAGTCCACAACGGAAACATCCGGAGTCGGAACTCTGAAAGACATACCAGTTAGTTTTCCGTTTACTTCAGGAATACAAAGACCAACCGCTTTTGCAGCACCGGTAGAAGCTGGAATGATGTTTTGCATCGCTCCTCTTCCGCCTCTCCAGTCTTTTTTAGAAGGACCGTCAACAGTAGGTTGAGTAGCGGTAGTAGCGTGGATAGTGGTCATAAGACCTTCTTCGATTCCGAAATTGTCCAGGACCACTTTAGTAATTGGAGCAAGACAGTTAGTAGTACAGGAAGCGTTAGAAACAACATGATCCTTGCTTGGATCGTATTTCTCGTTATTCACTCCCATAACGAAAGTAGGGATGTCCTTATCTTTTGCTGGAGCAGAGATCACTACTTTTTTAGCTCCGGCTTTGATATGTTTTTCAGCGCCGACTCTATCAGTGAATAAACCGGTAGATTCGATCACATAGTCCACTTTCAGATCTTTCCAGGGGAGTTTTTCAGGATCCCTTTCGGATACACAAAGAACTTTTTTGCCGTCTACGATAAGTGCGTCTTCAGTATGCTCCACGGTCCCGTTAAAACGTCCATGAGTAGAATCGTATTTTAAAAGATATCCTAGGTTGTCCGGAGTTACTAGGTCGTTAATTGCTACAAATTCAATATTTGGGTCTTTGATCCCGGAACGGAATACCAAGCGACCGATTCGGCCAAAACCGTTGATAGCGATTCTTGTCATTTTCTTCCCTTTATTTCCTTAATGTTATTTGATAAAACAGGAGCCGTAAGCTCTTCAAATACATGTTTTTAGAACAAAACCATCCTGAAAATCCGTTTTTTCGTGAATTTTAGGATGGATTCTAATGATAAAAGGAGGCAGGAGCTTAGAATACCTTGCCTATGATCTTTTCGAAAGGTAAAGGGCCGAAATCCCTGGAATCCACACAATCATCCCGATTATCGCATAGGAGAAAGTAATTTCGATCTTCTATAGTTAGGTTAGAAAGATTGTCCCGGTTAGAATACGTTCCGGAAAAGGCGGGTCTTGCGTCTTTGAATTGTAAGGAGAAGTCAGATTTATCCTGGGCCTCGGAGATTCCGTTCCTATAAAGAACCTTATCCTTTATAGAGATTTGATCCCCTGATTTTCCCATAATACGGACCAGGGCTACTTTACCTTTTTGTGTCGGATGTGCAACCAGGACCACATCACCTAAAAACAAAGAAGAGTCTCGAACGAATCGGGAGATATAAATTCTTTTTCCTTTGGGAAGAGCAGGAGACATTTCTTCTGTTTCCGGAACGAATGGAAATATAAACCAGATCCGAAGTGCAGTCGCCAATAAAAATCCGACTATAGCGGAGATGGAGAAGATCTGAACGAATTTTTTTCGATCAAATTTTTTCTCCTTCTCTCCAAACTCTTTCTTAAATGAGAACATTATAGGCTAAGGTAAGAATGTAGTTCCAAAAGGTCAAAATAGATTTTGGCTCTACTATATTTTATATCCTTATCTAAGTTTTAAATTTCCAATACTAAATTTCAAACTTGCTTTAGCTAATTCTTCCCGGTTATCCAGGTTAGAATGTACTGCTGATTCAAAGGATTCTTTTTCCCAGATCATCTTGCCGATCCCGTATGCAAATTTGGTATTTTCTTTGATCGTATTTTTTACTTTTTCTCCGAAAATTTTATCGTTTGCTTGGATCAATGCTACCTTTTTGCCGGGATAAAATTTGGAAAGATCGGATAAAAATTTGGGTAAGTCTTCCGCTAAATAGACCCTGAAAATTATTTTATTAAAATAATCAGAGCCAGCAATATATGCCAGAGAATCATCCGAAAAAATCCAGATTTCGGAATTTGTAGAATGCAAAGCTAAATTATTCGTTTCCTGTTGTTTGCGTCCTTCTTTCACATATTTTAAACCGATTAAACCGCATAGGAAAGAGAATAGTATACATGCCAAAAATAGAATGCGGATAAAATTAAGCTTTTTTCTCTTCTTTAGGAAATAATAATATTTAGAGAATAAGATAGCAAAAGGAAATACGGCAGGTCCGAAAAATCTAGGTCCCCAATTATTAAACCCATCGTTCGGAATAATAAGTAAAACTAAAAATATATAACTTAACGTGGATCCTAAGAGGATTCTGTTTCTGGAAGATAAATTTTTCCAACCTACAATTAAAATGGGAAAAAGAAGTAGAGCTGCGGGCATATACCCGAAATATCCTAATTTAAATGTTCCGAAAAATAATAAGGTCTTAGCCCATTCTAATCTAGTTGTATAAGAAACATTCAGGCCGGATTCATTAATTAGGAATCTGGGTCCGAGAACATGCCCATAGTCTATAAAATTAAATAAAAAGAAAACTCCGACTGAAATCCCTGCTCCCAAACTGAAAAATAGGAATTCGGAAATGGATTGTTTGAATGATCCTTTTTTGTTTCCGGCAAAAAGGATCCAGAATGCAAGAGACGCGCAGTAAACTAAACCTTCATGCCTGAACCAAACAGAGATTCCGCAAAAGATCCCGGATAAGATAAATTTCACCGAAGAGTTTTTTCCTCTTAAGGCGAATGTGAGAGCGCATAAGGCGGAAAGCATAAAAAAGCTATGCTCGGAATATTCTACACTTAAGATCCAGGCGAATGTTCCTAATCCCGCAATTGCCAATGAGAACTTAGAGAATTTCCATTTCTTATAAAGAAGCAATAGGGAAAATAACAATCCGATCGCACTTAAATAGGGAAGAGCAGAAAATCCGAAAACCCAGAGCCATAAAGAGGAAATTGCAGCAAAAAAAACTGGGAAAGCGCTTAAATGTCTTTGATCTAATTTTAAAAAAACGTTATCCTGAGCTGGAAAATATTTATAGTCAGGATCGAATTCCTTTCCCGGATAAAATAGTTCTTCGGATTGGAACTTATTTTGAAGTAAAGAATAGGATTGGACTAATTTATTATGTGAGTCCCAATTAAATGAATATTTTGGCTTTAGATAATTTACGCTAGAAAAAACGGCTCCGATCAGTAAAATAGCAAAGAGCCAGATTCCATTCTTTCTTAAAAAATTCATATATTGCGAGAATGTTTTTATAGAAATTTTTATTGTAAAGAAAAGTTTGAAAATTTTGCACTTGTTCTCTTTTTGAAAAGCCTTAGAATTGAACCGCGATTGAGGGAAAATATATGCAAGAAGTAAATCTGTCCGGAAATATATTAGAATACATGGGTAAACGTCCTATCTTCAAAGACGGAGTATTCTTAGCTCCGGGTTCTTTGGTCGTAGGGGATGTAGTGATCGGAAAAGATTCCTCTATCTGGTTCCAAACATTGATACGGGGAGATGTGAATTATATTCGTATCGGGGATAATGTAAACATACAGGACATGACGGTTGTCCATGTTTCCAGAAACACCCATCCTGTTGAAATTGGAGACAATGTTTCCGTGGGCCATCGGGCTGTTCTTCACGGATGTAAGCTCAAAAGTAATTCATTCGTTGGAATGGGTGCGATCATCATGGATGGGGTGGAGCTAGGTGAATATTCCTTTGTGGCCGCAGGTGCTATGGTGACCCCGGGAAAGATTATCCCACCAGGGGCAATGGTGATGGGATCTCCTGCAAAGATCGTAAGAGATATTACGGAAGAAGAAAGGAATCTGATCGAGAGAACCGCTGCAAATTACGTTTCCTATAAGAACAATTATCTGGATGATTTTTCCTATAGGATTAGCATAGTTTAATTTTTCAAAATTTTCCTATACGTTTAAGGAATATGCTGAATACTTTACTATGTGGGCGAAACAAAAATTCCGGGAGTATATCTAAGAGGTACAGGGGTCATAGGTTGGCCTCTGGCTTCTTTGTTATTATTATTAAAGAATAAATTTGGCGGTTTCCAAGTATTTGTAGAACCGTATAAATTACAAAAATCGGAAATACCTCAGATACTCTCCCTACTCGAAAAAGGTGGGATTATAGTAGACGATGGTTCGAACGGGGTTCGGAATTTTTTTCCGGAATGGATCTCGAAAGAGGATGCATTATCCCAGTCTCAGGTGGTTTGTGATTCTTCTCCGCCTGGAGTAGCAGATAAAAGAAAATCTGAATATTCCGAATCAATTTACGAGCAGATAAAAATTTTTATCGCCCAAGGAAGTGAACATTCTTTCGGGCCTCAGTTCCTGTATCCGGAAAGTGCTCCACTTTTGGAAAAAAATCCTCCTAAATTTATACATGTTTCTACATGTAATACCCATACGTTAGCCGGAATACTTAGACCCTTCTACTCGGAAAAACCGCAAGAGTTAACAAATATATTGGAAGAGGCTGATTTTTTTGTGATCCGTAGAGATGCGGACATGGCAAAAAATGATCCTCACGTAACAGGGCCTTTACTTGTTCTTCCTGAATCTGAGACAGGTACCCATCATGGTAGATTATTGAACGAGGTATATTCAGATCTTGGATTTAAGATCAAATTGGGATCTTCTTCCGTAACGATCAATTCTCCCTATATGCACTTGATCCGTTTTCATCTCCGCTTAAAAAGAGAAATTAGTAAAGACTGGTTGGTTTCTAAGATCAATAATGATCCATTCTTAAGTAGCACTGAGCTTGTTTCCACAAATTCGATCTTCTCTTCCGGAAGAGATAGGGGATTATACGGTAGAATTTTCTCTCATGCAGTATTCCCTCTTTCTGCTTTGGAAGTGAATGGAAAAGAAGTGAGAGGATATGCTGCCACACCTGGTGATTCAAACGTGCATATTTCCAGTATTTATGCTGTTTATAAAGGGTTAGGACTTTCCTTTGGACCGGAAACAGAAGCCTTTCTCTCCGGAATTGTCTTGAAAGAAGTTTAGATCTTCTTAGAAATATCCAGACAGTTTTGATCTTTTTTCATTGATCGCATTTGATATATTGAAAAAGATGTTTAATATATTGACAAGTTCACAAAAATCCAGCTGCAGAGGTAGGAATTCCTAATGAAAGCAAATAATATCTTAGAGACGATCGGTAATACTCCACATGTAAAAATCAACCGACTCTTTGGATCCAAATACAATGTATATTCTAAATTAGAGCGTAGCAATCCAGGCGGTTCTATCAAGGATCGTATCGCGCTTTCTATGATCGAGGACGCTGAAAAAAGCGGAAAACTCACTAAGGATACAGTAATCATCGAACCGACTTCCGGAAACACCGGTATCGGTTTAGCTCTTGTTGCAGCAGTAAAAGGATACCGTTTGATCCTTGTAATGCCTGAGTCTATGAGTGTTGAAAGAAGAAGAATTATGGCTGCTTATGGCGCTGAATTCGACTTAACTCCTCGTGAAAAAGGAATGCCTGGAGCAATCGAAAGAGCAAAACAACTGGTTTCTGAAAATCCAAAAGCTTGGATGCCTCAACAGTTCGAGAACGAAGCAAACATTCAAGTACACATTGAAACTACTGCAGCAGAGATCTTAAAAGATTTCCCTAACGGAGTGGACGCTCTTATCACAGGAGTAGGAACAGGTGGACATATCACTGGAGTTGCTAAAGTTTTAAAGGAGAAGTTCCCTAAAACTAAGGTATTCGCAGTTGAGCCGGAAGCTTCTCCAGTAATTTCCGGAGGAAAACCTGGACCACACCCGATCCAAGGAATTGGAGCTGGATTCATTCCTAAAAACTTACACACTGATCTACTAGACGGAGTGATCCAAGTTTCTAAGGACGAGGCTTTCCAATATGCACTTCGTGCAGCAAAAGAAGAAGGGATTTTCTTAGGAGTATCTTCCGGTGCGGCTCTTGCAGCGGTTGCTAAAAAACTTCCTGAACTTCCTGAGGGAGCTACAGTTCTTACATTCAATTACGACACCGGAGAAAGATATCTTTCTATTGAAGGACTTTTCCCAGTTCCTTCTAACGGCTAAGATCCAGATCAAATCTGATCTTCTGAAAATCCCGGCGGGTAACGTCGGGATTTTTTTATGCCTTCTTTGTTTGTTATAAAAGTATCCAAATAAAATACTTGCGTTTCGAATTTAATCGAACATCTGTGCGAAAAAGTGATATAATAGAAAGTTCGGTATCAAAGGAAAAAGTAAACAAATGTTCAACCGTTTGAGAATATTAAAACAAATTAATGAATTAGATGCTGAGAAGGATGCGCAGAAGATCGTATTTCTTTCTGGAAGTTATGATTTCCCTCAGGATGTGGAGATCTCGCTCGCTATTTCTTTCTTCAGGACATTTGCAATTCCTTCTATTTCCAAAATATTAAATACAACCAAACGATTCGAATCCGCAGGACAGAAAAGATACGACGATACCGCGTTGATCCTGGCAGAATTTATAGAAAATGGACTGGATAGCGAAAGAGGAAGAGAAGCCATGAGAAGGCTGAACCAGATCCATAAAGAATACGATATCAAGAACGAAGATTTTTTATATACACTTACAACTTTTATATTCGAGCCGGATCGTTGGAATCAAAAGTTCGGCTGGAGAAAGAGCACTGAAAAAGAAAGGTTAGCCAACTTCTATCTTTGGAAACGGATCGGAAAAATGATGAATATCAAAAATATTCCGGAAACTTACGAAGAAATGTTGGAGTTCAATCTTCGTTTCGAAAAGGAAAAATTCCATCGCACTAAAGATTCGGAGCAGGTAGCACTTGCCACAATGAAGATCGCTTCTGCTAGAATCCCTAAAATTCCCGGTTTGGAATATTTAGTCTATCATGCGGTGTATTCTCTTATGGACAAACCTCTTAGGGAGGCTATGGGATTTCCGAAAGCAAATCCGATCGTTGCCGTATTTACTTATTCCATTTTTAAATTCAGAGCATTCTTCTTACGATATTTTTGGCCGCCTAGAAAAACTCCTTATTACGTGACCAAAAGAAATAACCCTACTTATCCGAATGGATATTTGATTGAAGAGTTAGGACCACATTAGAAAAATACGGAAGGGCCGGATTTCCGGTCCGTTCCGAAATGTCTGTTCTAGTACTCGTAGAATCTCCTACCAAAGTCAAAACGATTTCTTCCTATTTAGGAAAAGAGTATAAGGTGCTCGCCACCTTCGGGCATATTTTAGATCTTCCTCCGGATCGTATCGGGATCAAAATTGAAAAAGATTTCGAACCTGAGTATGTTCCTCTCAAAGGTAAAAAGAAAATCCTATCTTCTATCTTAAAAGAAGCAAAGTTTCATTCTTCCATACTCATAGCGACTGACCCGGATAGAGAAGGAGAGTTTATCGGATATATTCTTGCCCAAAAATTAGGGAAGAAGGCAAAGATCTCCCGAATTCGATTCCAAGAAATCCAGAAGGACAAAATTTTACAGGCAATCTCAGAACCTGATGAGATCGATCTGGACCTAGTAGATTCTCAAAAAGCAAGAAGGATCTTAGATAGGTTGATCGGATACAAGGTGAGCCCATTTTTATGGAGAGCAGTAAGCGGAGAAGGTTTGTCCGCAGGAAGAGTACAATCAGTCGCCCTGAAATGGATCTGTGAAAGAGAAGAAGAGATACGCAGCTTCATTCCAGTAACGACCTGGACTGTCTCTGCTACAGTATTTTATGGACCCGGAGAAAATGAAAGGATCATTTTTTATCCTAAAAAAGACCCATTTACTACCCAAAAAGAAGCGTCCGAATTTTTAGATTCTATATTAAGAAAAACGAAAGTTTTACAGATCACCGAAAAAAAGGAGAAGCTAGGAGAAACATTACCTCCGCCTCCTTTTACCACTGCTAGTTTACAACAGGAAGCGTTTAGAGTTTTAAAATTTTCCGCATCCAAAACAATGAAACTTGCGCAGGAATTATACGAGGGAACGGATCTCGGAAAAGGAAAATCCCAAGGACTGATCACTTATATGAGAACCGATTCGGTCCGGATCGGTGAAGACACAATAAACTCAATCCGTAAAAAGATCTCCTCTAAATTCGGAAAAGAATTCGTTTCAGATAAATCCCAAACTTACAGGCTCAAAAAAACGAAAGGAAAATCACAGGATGCACACGAAGCAATCCGACCAGTTGATGTTTTTTTAGAACCTTCTTTTGTATTCGAAGTGGCAGATCGTAATCTAAGTAAGGATTCTAAAAAATTATACGAACTGATCTGGAAACGAGCAATCGCTTCTCAAATGAAACCGGAAACTTGGAAAAGATTAGAGTTTGTTGCGAATGGAGGAGGAGAACTTTGGGAAGGAGAAAAACTTTTTACTATCGATCCCGGTTATAAAAAGATCTATAATGTAAGCACAGACATTCTTCCCAATTGGAAAAAAGGAGAAACCCTGACTCCCGATCCTTGGGAGGTCCAAGAAAAAACCACAGAACCTCCTCCTAGATATACTGAGGCAAGTCTTGTATCCAAATTGGAAAAAGAAGGAATTGGTAGACCTTCCACTTTTGCTTCTATACTGGAAACTTTATACAAAAGAAAATACGTATACTCCGAAAAAGGAAAATTATATTCAGAGACTCTGGGAGAAAAAGTGAATGCATTCTTGCAGGCAGCATTTGCAGATCTATTCAGAGAAAAATTCACTTCCGAAATGGAACAAAAATTGGACTCTATTGCTTCCGGAGAAGAAAGCAGGTCCAAGGTTCTTTCCGAATTCTATTCCATTTTGGATTCTCAATTAAAGAAAACGAATGTAACTGCAATTAATAAACAGCTAAAGGAAAAACCAAAAACCCCTAAATACGGAATTTGCCCTGTATGTAAAGAGGGAGAGAGAGTTAGGAAAAAGTCCTCAAAGAAAAAGGAATATTATATCTGTTCTCGTTTTCCGCAATGCGACTACGCGGAATATATTTAATTATTTTCTTTCAGTGACAGCGACCCAGGTGCCATTTTTATTTTCCGCTTCTACTTTACGATCGTATAGATCTGAAAGTCTTGCAGAAGTGAACGCTTCTGTGATCTCACCTGAGAATAAAATTTTGCCAGATTTCAAAAGAGCCGCGTGTTCGTAAAATGGAGGGATTTCGTCGATCCTGTGGGTAATATAAATAGATGTGAAGTTTCGATTCTTCTTATATTCATCCAAGAAGTCTATGAATTCTTCTCTTGCAGTTAGATCTAATCCGGAACAAGGCTCATCTAAGATCACAAATTCAGGAGAAGTGCACATTGCTCTTAGGAAGAGTATCTTTTTCTTTTCGCCGGAAGATAGGGTGCGGAATAACTGGTTTCTTTTAGCTCCGAAACCGTTCTCCTCTAAAATTCGCTCCGCTTCTTTTTCTTCCCAGGCATTGGATTCCCTGTAAAAGCCTATGGTATGAAAAAAACCGGTAAGAAGCACATCGTAAACAGTAAGACTTTTTTGGAGTGCGCTTTCTTGTTGGGAAGAATCCAAGATCCCAATCTTATTTCTCAAGATCTGTAGAGGAGTTTCGCCGAATGTTTCTCCGAAAAGATTGATCCTACCTGCTGTAGGCCATACAGAACCATAGATCAAATTTACAAGTGTAGTTTTGCCTGCACCATTACGGCCTAACAGAACCCAATGTTCTCCGGAATTGATTTGAAAATCGATCCCATCTAGAATAGGAGTCCCGGATCTATAAAACTTAATTCCGTGTAAATTGAGTAGATTATTGGATTCAGTTTTCTTCATTCGCGATCTCGTAGGCCTTTGCTAATTTTTCGCAGGTCTCTTCGAACTTTGCCTTATCATCTAACTGGAATTTCTTTAGTATACTCGAGTCAGCTGCGTAATAGCTGGTCTTTTTATCCAGATAATCGCACATCATATTTGCCACGTATACGGAATCAACTAAATCCGTATAAATAGTGTTAGTCGCCATGAAGGCTCTATGATGAAATTCGATCATATGAACAAGGTCCGGAGGGAAATCCCATTTTCTAGCGAGCATAGCTCCCAGGGTCGGATGAGAAATACCTGTTGAAATTTCTTCAAGGATCGTGGAATTGGATAGGTCCCTATTCTTTTGATAAGATGCCAAACGTTTGAATAATGTTGGATCCAACGAAAGCAAAATGAATTTTCCTAAATCATGGAGTAAGGCACCGACTGCTGCGATATCGGAAAGTTTTCCGAGTCCCGCTCTTTGAGAAACCTGTCTCGCGAAAAAGCTCGCGAGGTTGGAATGATTCCATACTTCTTGTAGTTTGGAATATCTTCCTTCCATGATCTTTCGTACACCAGAGACATACAAAAGATTTCGGACGTTCTTCAGTCCCACAACCTTAACAGCTTGGACGATCGTATTTACTTTATTCCTACTCGCGAAACCGGCTGAGTTTGAAAGTTTTAAAAGATCCGCACTGATAGCTGGATTTCTTTCTATTTCGTTTGCAATTACACCTAAATCTGAGTCAGGATTATTACAAAGGTTTATGATCCGTGTAAGAGTGTGGGGAAGAGGAGGAAGACCATCTACTTCTGACAAAATTCTGTCCTTCAGTTTAGTGGCAACATCCAAAGGAACAATTTGTTTAGGGATCACTAAGGTGGCTCTCGTGATCTTACCATCAGTTTCTATCTTAAATTTATCAGAACCTATTCCTGAGTTTTTTAATAATAACTGTATGAGAACAAGCCCAAGGCCGGCACTCTCTTGGCTGTCCGCCATGGAAAGAAATGCATCCGATAGATCGTTAAACTTACTTGCGGATTCTAATCTTGCTTTGATCCTTTCCGATTCTTGAGGAAGGAGTGCCGAATCGTTTTCAATCAAAAAGATCAGGTTCTGGTTCATGATCTTTGCACGAAGGCGAACGGATAAATTAGAACCTTTGAGTACCTTCTCCTGCTCATCCCATTTATGAATGATATCTTCCAGAAAACGTTTCATCCCTTTATTATAATGAGATGTTTCGTTGATGTTCAGTCCCTCTGTAAGAAAGAAAAGCCTCTTGGCATTCGCCTTATTAGCGTTCATCAAAAGTTCTTTCAGAATGGTAGAAACTACTTCTGTGAGAAATAACCTATCCAGGTTTCCCAAAACCTGAAGAAGCAGAAGATAGATCTGCTGGTGGTCCTCGTCCGAAATAAATCTATATTCCAGTTCGATATCTTTTCCTGAGACAAGGGTTTCAGTGAGTTCCGTCGGATTTAGCATTCCCTCAAATTTGGGTCTAAACTCCCTTGTCGCAAGAAAAAAAATGCGCTCCATTCTTCGGATTGGGCACCTGTTTGTCCGGGGAAAACCTAAAATATCATATGGGGGCCGGAAATGGAGAAGGAGCCAAAAAATTCAGAACAAGGATCCGAAAAAATCGGAGAAGATTTACAGGAAGAACTTAGATTTTTTCTGGAAAATCGATTGGATGGGCTTTTGGACGAGGCGGAGAAGTTTAGGCAAACCAAACAATCCTATAGAAAGACCCGATCCAAGTTTTTGAGACATGAGTTCAATTCGGAAAAAAACCAGGGATTTCTGCCTTTTCTCTATTCCATTTCCAAACAAAGGGAGGGGAACAGGGAGGAGCCGGAGTCTAAAGTATCAGGGAACGAATCTTAGAATGAGACCTTCCCAGATTATTTTCTCATTAGCTAAATAAAGATGGACATTTGGATGGAAAGATTCATGGTAGAGGCGAATGGATAGCAACTTCTTCTTCGAAGAGGCTCCTGAGGACTCGGAGAGTCGAGATATCTTAGATATCATGGACTCCTACCGTTATATGAACTCCTCTTACTTTTTCGATTTTATATCGGATGGAAGATGGGATCATGGCAAGGGTTGGGTGGAGAAAAACATCGACCGAGGACAATGGACCACAAGATTCGTTCCGGGCAGTATAGATCGTTACCGTCGACCCGGGTCCGGTCAAAGTCCCTGAGCACAAAAAAAGGACCCTTTTTCGGGTCCTTTTTTATTATACAGACTTGATTCTGCGACTTTAAGTCTTAGTTCACCAATTTCAACCCGTTGATGTCTATGATCTTACGATAGACTAGTTTGTTCTTCTCTTTTTGAGGATTGAAGATCAGAACCACAACCTTGTTAAAAGTAAAATATCCAGGACGATACTCAGTGTAGTGGTGAGAGAAGATCGTGGATTTATACTTAGCATTGTATACTGTATAAGTATGTTTGCTTAAAGTATCATGCTTTTGTTTTTGCAGATCTTCTGCAGTTTGAGGCACGAAATTACTGATTAGAACTTTGTCTTTTGCAGGACCTTCTTCTCCGTAAAGAACGATAGGAAGTGCATCCTTAGGATTATTAGTAAGATAATGAACTAGAGTATCCAGATTCGGGTTAGGGAATTTTACTTTTTCTCCTCTCGCGATCTTTTCATCATAGCTCTTCTTTACTTCTCCGTATTTTTTCTCTCCCCAAACATTTTTACTGTCTAGTTTTACTGGAACCAGGTTCTGGAAGTTTACTACTTTTGTTTCTTCTTCCAAATCGTATTGTCTCCATTTAGGGAATGGAACCAGTTCTCTGCGATCATCTACCCTAGAAAGAGGAGTTTCGTTTACTGCTAAAATATAAATGGAGAAGTTCGCCGCGTCGAAGTCTCTATTCTCGAGTTCAACCATTACGTCCATGAACTCGCCTTTTCCGTTATCTGCATGTCTACGGAAGAAGGAAACTTCTTTGACTAAGAGCCTATCATCGTAATACGCGAGTGGATAAAATTCCACACCTTCGGAACCTTTGCTTTCCTTCTCAGCATTGTTTTGGCCGGAAATGCCATTTCCCAAAATTAAGAATAATAGGATAAAAGAAAATTTTGCGACGGATTTCATGCGATTTAATGTCCCAGTACGGTTCTTCATATTGAATATCGACTTAAAAGCCCCGAAACTTAGCCGTTCCTTCTCCTTTTCCTTAAAAAAATGAGAAGAATTCTGCCTCGGGAGGAGAACGGATCGACTCTATCTAAAATAGGAAATTTAGTCCAGCGGATTAAAAGTTTAAGAAAAGCCTAAGGGATTAGGCTTTTTTGATATGGTTCTTGTCGTCTACAAGAACGACTTGTGGTTTATAACCTTTTGGCAGGTCCTTTTCTTCCAAGGAGCCGTAGGAAATGATAATTACCTTGTCTCCTTTCATTCCGAGACGGGCAGCGGCTCCGTTCAAACAGATCTCTCCAGAACCTCTTTTGCCTTCGATCAGATATGTCTCGAATCTGGATCCATTGTTTACATTCACAACAGAAACTTTTTCGTAAGGAAACATTCCAGCGGCATCTACCAAATCCATATCTACCGTCAGGCTTCCCTCATAATTGAGGTCGGCGTCGGTTACGGTGGCTCTATGGATTTTACCTTTACAAACAGTGATGAGCATTCGTGTTTACTCGCTAAAAAGTACCTTAAATATTTTGCCCGAGATATTCAAAAGCGTTTTTCTCTTAAAGAAATGGATTTTAGTGTTAATAGTTTCTTTGCTAAACTTAATTTCCGAAAAAAGCGGAGTTATCACGTAATTCTCATATAAATTCGGATACACTCTATTTTCGTCGTAAACACTTCCTTTGAAATTTTCCAGAACTTTGCGAAGGATCCTTTTTTCCTGACGATTCAGGTCTATCTCATCCTCATGCTCTGTTCCGACCCAAGTTAGCAAATAACCCGAAATCCCAGTCTCGGTCAATTTTGGGAGTACATCTATTAGACGATTTTCTTTCAGGTGAAGAAGTGCCTGATTTAGTTCCATCGGATAAGGAGAATCTTCCAGATGGATATATTTCTGCTCAGTAATCACTTTGGCATATTTTTGGAAGAACACACCATCGGAAAGATAGACCAATTTTGCAAGTTCCTGGCGATTTCTTCCTCGCGGAGATCTTTGGAGTATAAAGGAGATGACTTCGAGCAGCTTTTCCATAAATAATACGTGTGTGCAGGCTTTTTCCCTGAAAAATCCCCTTCCGTATGAAGATTACGTCCTCTTCCAGGAAAAGTCCCGGGAAAATAGAAGGGAATCGATTCTATTTTTGGAACACCCTCTTACGATAACCGGGGGGATCAATTATAATATCGACAATCTTCTCCGAAATGAGGACTTCCTTTCCGAACACGGAATCTCTCTCCAATACATAAAAAGAGGAGGGGATTATACCGCTCATGAGCCCGGACAGATCGTTACCTATGTACATTTGGACTTAAAAAAAAGGGAAATTTCCATCTCGGAATTTCTGGATGGGGTCCTTGAATCTGCTATTTATTCCACTAAGAAAGTTTGGGATCTGGATCTTGTAAAAAATCCCCACGCTCCCGGGCTTTACCTTTCTACTTCTCCCAATCGTAAAATTCTTTCTATGGGAGTTTTGTTCAAGTCTTGGTTTACCAGTTATGGGATCGCACTGAACGTTTCTAATGATTTTTCTGCCTTCCAGTGTATTCATCCCTGCGGACAAGACTGGAAATCCATGATTTCAGTCTCTCAGTTGGGACTCGGAAGCGGGCAAGATAAGAAGAAGGAATGGATCCTGGCTTTTCAGTCCAAATTTCTGGAACATTTAAAGCCGATTCGAGACAAGATCAGCACCTAAAAGGATTTTTATTCTTTAGAAAAAAGCCGAAATCGGCCGATTTTTAAAAGAAGAGAGGTTCTCAGGTGCAAATTTTCAAACATATTCTATTTTTCGTTTTAGCACTTTTGGTTTGCGAAGGGATCGCTGCCGGAGCCTCTGCATGGTCTTTTCTGGAGTCTTCTCTTGCTTCTTTTGAGCAGATCAAAAATCTTTCGGACCAAAGAGCCAGAGATACGATCGGTGCCATTTCTAAATCCAGCGAAGGAAAATTAAGTAAAGATAGATTAGAAGATCTGAACTTTGCATTCACAAGACTTGTGAAAGTGACTTCTGGAGATAAAGAAGGATTTATCATTTCCGAGATCAGCATGACTGATGATTCAGGAGTAGTTCTTGCATCGTCGAACGAAGATTATGTGTCCGATCAGAGAGCAAAAAGAAAACCCGAACCTAAGTTTTTATCCACTAATTATACCGCTGCACATCATTTGAGAAAATGGCAGATCGGGACTCCTATCCTCTTGGGAGAAAAGAATACATACCAGAATGATAAACTGATGCAGATCGTTTCTCCTTATTTCCCTGAAATTACGGAGCCAAGTGTTCTTCTTTCAATGGCTGTATATCATCCTGAAAAATTGGAAAGAGTGGCTTCTCTTCATATGAAATATGAAAGAGGGAACTTTGCACATTTTGTAAAGATACAGACAGAACTTTTCTGGTGGACCTTGCAGAATAACGCGATCATCGCTCTTATCTGCGCTCTTATATTAGGATTTTCTCATTTGCTTATTAAAAGTGTTCGTACTTCTTTTACTCAGGACGGAAAGTATATTGCGGATCCTTCTGCTCCTCCTTTATGGGAGAAGGTCGACTTTGCACAAACTCAGGGGCCTATCCGTTGGAGAGAAAATGTTTCTCCTACTCCTTCTTACACAAGCCAAAACACCGCGCCTGTTTCTGAGAGCCATGTTCCGGCAGCGACCCCAGTGTTATCTGCTCCTTCTACTGCGCAAGCAGTCAATCGAGAGAAAGCGGAAATTATAGACGCTATTTATCTAGGATAAACTTTTTTGGAAATTCATACTACAAAACAAGGACATATATTGAAGGTAACTCCTAAGGGAGTTCTGGATTCTTATTCTGCATTCGATCTGGTACGTTTTATCAAAACTCGCTGGGAAGAAGGAGAGAGACTTGTTCTAGTCAATTCTCGTTTTGTGGAATATATAGAAGAAGATGGGATTTCTGCGCTCGTAGAATTGAAAAACTTCTTCGAAAAATTCGGTGGAAATATTGCATTCAGTGACTGGAACGAAGAAAGTTTATTGGTTTTAGGATTATTCGGTTTGAATAAAGGCCAGAACTTCTTCGCACATGAAAAAGAAGCGGAAGTTTGGCTTTCTTCTTTGAAGATAGAGGATAGAAGGACTTTATCGGAGAGATCGGAAAGTGTTTCTTCTCTCAGACAAACTAAACCTGTACAGTTTTATTCAAGTCCCTCTTCTTCGTTAACTAAGTCGGATGTATATGTTCCTGAGATCAGCACTGTTCCTATACCTGGGCAAGAACCTGTTGAGAAAACTAAGATCGGAAAGGATCTGGATCATTCTTTAGAGCAGGCGAGACACATCCAAGAGAGAATATTATATTGTGAGTCTTGTAGGGCAAGACTTAGGATTAAAACTCTTGGCCGTCATCAATGTCCTAATTGCGGAATTCAGTTTGACGTAAGTCGCACCGGCGGAGTTCGATACTTAGAGAAACTATTAGGTTAGTTTCAATACGTCGGAAACACCGACCACGTAGGATCTCTTGTCCCAAGCAGCCAGAAGAAGTTTCGCTCTTTCTTTTTACACCCTCGTTTCCAGAATTTTAGGAGTGTTCCGAGACCATTTTATGGCCGTGTCTTTCGGGACAGGCACAGTGGCCTCCGCATTTTCTGTAGCTTATAGATTGCCTAATATGTTCCGCAACCTATTGGCAGAAGGGACTCTTTCTCAATCCTTCATGCCATTATATTCAGATGCGGAGAAGGACGGAGTAGTCGCCGCTCGAAAGATGAGTGGAGCCGTATTAAGTTTTCTTTTTGTAATTCTTCTAAGCTTCGTAGTTATCGTATTTACGTTTTCTCCATTCGCACTTCCAATTCTGGTAGGAGGAACTGCTGAATATTCCGGCCTTGTAATAGAACTTACCTATATACTCTTTTTCTTAATTGTCACTGCGAGTTTGTCTTCAATCTATATGGCGATATCCAACGTCAAAAATAGATTTTTTGTTCCATCTCTTTCTCCCATCATTCTGAATTTAAGTTATCTCACAGTGTTCCTTGGGATTTTTCCCTTTGTAGAATGGGAACTTTTGACCAAGGTGAGAGTCCTTTGTTTTGCGATCGTAGGAGGAGGAATCATACAATTAGTTGTCCAAGCCTGGTACGTTTCCAAAAATGGAGAAGGTCCGATATTCTCTTGGAATTATAAACATCCTGCCATTTCAAAAATATTTAAACTGATGTTACCTGCAGCGGTCGGAGGCGGTTTTTACCAGCTCGGGCTTTTAGTGGATATATTTTTAGCAAACTATGTGCAGAATACAAATCCAGGTTTGGGTGCAGTCGTTAGTTTGGATTACGCACAGAGGTTGGTGCAACTTCCTACCGGAATTATCGGAGTCGCACTTGCCACCACAACTTTACCTGCGTTACTTTCTTCCCTAAAACAAAACAAACATTCTGAGGTTCCTAAGGAAATGTTGGGGGTTTTAGGATTCGCAGGTTTTCTGACTGCGCCTGCTGCCTTAGGAATTGGCATTTTAGCCGGACCAATTTTGGATTCCATATATTATGGAGGAAGATGGGATCATTTAGCTACGGAAACTACGATTTTACCTTTGGTATTTTATTCAGTAGCGGTACCATTTTATAGCATGAATAAGGTTTTGATCTCTACGTATTATGCATTCCAAGATACTAAAACTCCTTTGAGAGTCCAAGCATTCACTTTTGTTTTGAATCTGACTTTAAACTTTTCATTAATTTTCTTTCTGAAACATTCTGCAATCGCATTGTCTTCCGCCGTATCAACTGTAGTAACTTGGACCTTACTTTCGGGTTATTTAAAAAAGCATGAAGTCGCTTTTCCTTGGGAAGGTTTTATTTCCAAAATTGCAAAATTGATCCTGCCACTTTTAGCGATGGCGGCATTTTTATTTTTTTATAAAGAAATAATCCATCCTTGGGCTTTAGGTTTTCTCTCCGAAAAAGGCTTAAGTTATGCGAATTCTTCCAGGATCTCACTTTGTGCCGCTATTCTTCCGGGGATGGCAATTTTTTTCCTGATTAGTCTGCTTTTAGGTATAGAAGAGATAAGGTTAATAGCTGGAAAAATATTTCGTAAGAAGTAATTTTGCCCGATAGATCTGCGGTGAAGAATTGGGACTGGCTCCTTCTAAGGTAAAAATTCTCCGAGGAGAAAAAAGTAAGTTAAAACTTCTAGAAGTTTATGATTAGAAATTTTCTGAAAAATTTTTATACTAAAATCGGAGGAGCTTTTTTATTTTTTCCGGTTCTTTTGATTTGTTTTTCTTTTGAAATTCAGGCAACCGATTATTTTGACACCCTCACTTCCGAGAAGAAACCTATATTAGGAAGTGATAAAGAAGATAAATATACTTTCAAAATTTCCCCATTCGCGAGTATTGAGAACTGGGGGCCTCATTATTCATTAAATCTGCTAGTTCTTTATACTTATACTGATTATCCCAAATTTAAGCAGACTAGTTTTTTTCCTTTATTTGATCATATATCTGCAAAAGAAAACAAATCTTACAAATCTTATCTTTTCCCGATCTATTATGCACAGCGCATCCAGGACTCTCAGTCGGATTCCGAAGTAAACTATTCCTTATTTCATTATAACTCTTTCGAATCCAGAGGAGAAAAATTTTCGGAGAGTTGGATATCCTTTCCTTCTTTTCTCCCTTTGTTTGGAAGAAGTAAAACAATTGAAAGCGGCAAGGAAGAATCCTTTTATTTCGCGGTCCCGTTCTTGTTTTTCAGGAATAGAATTAATGGAGATGACTGGAATCATTTTTTGATCTTTCATTGGGGAGAAGATAAAGAGTCTTCTTACGGTTCCATTCTTCCTTTGGTGTATTGGGGCTCCGGTAAAAGAAAATTCAATTTAACTTTTTTTCCGATCTTTTTCTATAGTACATTATATAATTCTTATTCTGATAAGGAAGATTTTCATTTTACCATTTTTCCTCTATTCTCTTACAATTCTTGGAATTCGAGTCAGGAAGGTTCCTTTTTTACTCCACTTTTCGGCCAAACTTGGAGGGAAACTCCTCAATTAGGGGGAGGCGGAAAAGAAGAGGAAAAATTTTCCTACTACTTGGCTCTTTTCCTGAATCGTAATTATCATAACGGTGAATTACAGAATTATAATGCGAATATTCCGATCTTATTCAGCAGGAAATGGGAGAAGGGAGGTAAGTCCGATACAAATATAGCATTGATCAGTGGTTGGAGTTCCAATGAAAAAGGAGATTATTCGTCCTCTTATCTTTTTCCTCTGATGTTCCATAAGAAAAACGAATATTTTTATCTGTTCCCTGCATATTTCGATAATGGGACTAGCAAATTCGGGATCTTGCCTCCATTCTATTATAATCGAACAGCGACAGACCTGGACTTTTATGCTTTAAATTTTTATTATACGAAAGATTGGAGCGGATCCTCTAAATTTTTATTTTTCCCGGTCTATTATCATTCGTTTAAACCGGATGAGTCAAAGATTGTTACTCCGATTTTTTATTATTCTTCGGATGTTTCCAAAACTACCACTTTGTTTCCTTGGTTTCTTTTTTATCGAAATAAAGAAAAAGAAGCCTCTCAGAATTATTTTATAAATACTTATCTTTCTTGGAATGATCAAGGGAAATTTCAGCACGGGTTTTTCTTCCCTCTTTGGTTCTATAAGTCTCAAGATTATTTTCATTTTATTCCTTTATGGGCGAAGGGGAATCAGCCAGGGAATGAATATACTTGGATCATTCCGTTATTCACTTATTGGAATAAGACTAGAACTTGGGTAGGTCCGTTCTATTCTAGAAAAAGTGAGATCGGTGATCAATATGAAAGATGGATCTTATTCCCATTCTGGTATTTTTATAGGGACTCTTGGCAAGGTAATAAGTCCGAAAGTTATACACTTTTGCCTGTTTTCCAATGGAATGATACTTCCGAATATAAAGAACTCATAACTCCTTTGTCTTATTCAAAAGAATATAAAACAAAGTTCGAAAAATATTCCTTAGTTACATTATATGAAAGATATGACACCGACCAGGAATCTAGGAGGAGGATATATCCGTTTTATTTTTCGAATAGTACTAACGAATATTCTTATTGGAATGTTCTTGGGCTTGTAGGTAGAGGTTTTGACAAGGTCGGAGATGCAAAATATAGTTATGGATTTCCATTCTACTTCTATAAAAGGGATAGTTTTCGCTTAGTTTTACCATTCTATTTCCGTTTTGGAAAGGACGAAGATATCTATACTCATTTCGGTCTTTTTCATTATTGGAATCGTTCTGCAGAAAAGGATAATACCTGGATTTGGCCTTTATTATGGTTTTCGAATGTGGATAAGGTCCGTAAGGAAGAATTCTCCACTTGGTTTCCCCTCTATTGGAATTGGAACAATTCGCGGAGCAAGGGGGATATGTTTCTTCCCCTTTGGCTAAACTATTATGAAGCGGATAAAACTTTAGAGTTAAAATTAGCCTATTCTTCCTCTAAAACATTAGGAAGTTTTTCGGGAGCAGCCGGAGTCGGGGCTACTGAAAAAGATTATTATCTAGACGCGGATATTTCTTTGTTCTATAGTTTATTTAGCATTTCCACAAGAACCTCCGTAAACAAAGAGGAATTACAATTTTGGAAAGAAAATCACCCTGCTGAAGTCGCCACATCCGATTTACCTGTTAAGAATATTTCCGTTAAAAATTCTTGGGAAGAAAAAGAAGGTTTGGGCCAATACAATAGATTAACTCGAGAGAAGGTCCGTTCTTTCTGGGGTGTCAGTGCTTTATTCGGAATTTTCAGTTATGAAAGGGGAGACGACAGGCGACATTTCAGGTTACTCCCTTTAAGTTGGTTTTCTTGGTCTGAAAAAACGTCGGATAAGGTGTATGCCGCTCCTCTATTCTTTTGGAGTAGGATTGCGGATGAATCTTATTTTGTTTTATTTCCTTTCTATGGAAGACAGGAACAAAAGGAAAATTTCCAAGAATCTTATCTGCTGTTCGGTTTCTTGAGAGGAAAACAGGGGGAACTTAGAGATTATTCTATTCTATGGCCGATTACTAGATTTTATACTTCACCGGATTCTTGGGGATTTAGGATCTTTCCTTTAGTTGCCCATGATGAGTCTAAAGATTATTCTCGCACAATCTCTCCTTTGTATTATAAAAAGAGGATCGTAGAAGGAAATATTACCACCAAAGCTTTTCATTCATTACTTTTGCCGTTATTTCTATATCATTCTGGTTCTGAATCCAGCCAGAATCAGGATCTATTCCAAGAAAAATCATATAATCTCTTAATACCATTTTATTTGAGTTATGGTTCTAAGATCAAACTTCCATCTGAAGAGGCATATGTATCCAAGTTTTATACTTTATTATCCGCTTATTCTAATAAGAGAGAATTGAATGGTGAAGAATCGTCTTCTCTTCTCACTCCATTCTACTATTATTCCAGATATAAAGGTGCTTCCGAAACTTCGGAACAGGCAACTAAGGTAGACTTTTTATTTTTTCCTACGATTTACTATAAACGAAACACCTCGGAAAGCACACTTTTTGTCTTAGGATATTATAGCGAATCTTCCCCCTCCGTCTCGAAAGGTAATTTCCTTGGGTTAGTATCTTCTTCTACCGAGAAAAAAGGTGAAAGGATATCTAATTCTTTTTATATATTTCCTTTCTATTTTTCCGGATCAGAAAAGGAGGGAGAAAAAACGATCGAAAGTTATACTACCATTCCTATTCTTTATTCCGGTTATAAAAAAGAAGATCGCTCGGGATGGAATATATTAGGTTTTTTAAGCGGCTCGGGTTCTAATCAAGAAAGTTCTTTTGCGATCTATCCTTTCTATTCTAATAAGGAAAAAAATATCCCGAATCTGCTTAAAGAAAGAGTTACCTGGGGACTTTTGTATTATTCGGATAGAACCGAATTCCAAGCGGGAAGTTGGAACTCATTTAACGCAAATCCTTTCGGAAAGTTAAAAGCCGAGGAGAAATCTTCTTATGGAAGCAAAACTTTAGAAACTAGTTCTTCTTTTTACTTTTTACCGATCCCGCTCTTATATACATATTCTGAAAAACAAACTTTGGAAAATCGGGAAAATTCCAAAAGGGAAGTGACCTTTCTGAAATTGATCGATTATTCCAAATACGAATCCGTCTCTCTTAAACAGAATAGTACGGATAAGGTTGTGGATCAATGGAGGGATTTTACGGCATTCTTCCTTTTTTCGAATACATTACATACAGTTAAGGATTTAAAGAAGGAAGAGACGACTAGTACGTATTTTAAATCTTATCTTTTTCCGGTATATAGATTCGAATCGGATAGCGATCCTTTCAAAAAGGAAAAACACTTAAACTTTTTGTTAATTACCGATTATAAATCAGGAAATTCCGGTTTAGAAAGATTAGTAGTCGGTCCCGCTTTTTATTTGGACAATTCGGAACGTACCGCATACGGTTTGGCTCCTCTCGCATTTTATAGGAAAAGTAGAGAGTCCAGATTCTGGTTTGCATTCGGCTTTTATAGTTATAAGGATACTGATTGGGATCGCTGGGGATTTGCGGGAATTTTCGATACGAACTACGAGAATTATCAAAAAAGAAGAAATTTAAACTTCTTCTTGGGTATGATCCATACGGAATTGGAAGAACAAAGAACGAAAGTTGCGATCTTTGGCGGACTCTTGGGTGGATATGAAAGAAGTCCTGATTATTCGGATACGAATTTCCTCTGGTTGCGTTGGAAATCAGTTCCTGGCGAAACTCTGGCAAATTTTTTACCGGTCTATTATTATCATTCGGATGCATCCGGAACCGCAACTTTGATCCCTCCGGTTTTAGGATATTTCTCTTCCGAAAAAGACGGAAGATTCGATATGCTTGGTTTGGGATTATTGTATTATCGAAATCAAAAAATTTCCAAAGAAGAAGATCTGATGCTTGTCGGTCCTGGATTATTCTATTATAGACAGTACGGGAATAATATGAACGGCTTACATGCGATGGGAATTTTAGCGATCCCTGGAATGGGGGGCCTTCTTTGGGATTGGGAATACGAGACCAAGACCAAATATAGCAAATACTCTATTCTACATTTATTATATAGTCATACGGTCACCAAGGAAGGGAAAGAGATCGATAGAATATTCAGCATCAAGTTATAAAAAAAGCCGAGGATTTCTCCTCGGCTTTTAACTTTCCGAAAGGAAGAGAGGCACATTACATCATGCCGCCCATTCCTCCCATACCGCCCATTCCACCCATAGGAGGCATTCCGCCGCCGTCTTTTTCAGGTTTGTCGGTGATTGTAACTTCTGTAGTTAACAACATTGATCCGATAGAAGCAGCGTTTTGGAGTGCGGAACGAACTACTTTAGCAGGGTCAACGACTCCAGCTTGTAGTAGGTCTTCCCAAACCATAGTAAGAGCGTTGAAACCTTCGTTTCCTTTTTTACTTTTTGCTTGCTCTACTATTACGGATCCTTCCAGACCAGCGTTAGAAGTGATCATACGGATCGGTTCTTCTAGTGCGCGGAAGATGATTTTTGCTCCAGTAGCTTCGTCGCCTTCTAATTTAAGACCCGCAACTGCTTCTTGAGCTTTTAGAAGAGTTAATCCACCACCAGGAACGATTCCTTCTTCTACTGCTGCGCGAGTAGCTGAAAGTGCGTCTTCTACACGGTGTTTTTTCTCTTTCATTTCTACTTCTGTAGCTGCACCAACATGAATCACTGCAACACCGCCAGCAAGTTTTGCTAGGCGCTCTTGTAGTTTTTCACGATCGTACTCGGAAGTAGTATCTTCGATCTGTTTTTTGATCTGACCTACACGGCCTTGGATATCTTTAGAAGCACCTTGTCCTTCGATGATGGTGGTGTTTTCTTTATCCACAGTAACTTTTTTAGCGCGTCCCAGTTGTTGAACTGTTGCGTTTTCCAGTTTCATTCCGAGGTCTTCGGAAATCACTTGTCCACCGGTAAGGATTGCGATATCTTCTAACATCGCTTTACGACGATCTCCGAATCCAGGAGCTTTAACAGCAACACAAGAGATAGTTTTACGAAGAGTGTTTACTACGATAGTAGCTAATGCTTCTCCTTCTACTTCTTCTGCGATGATCACTAAAGGTCTTCCAGCTTGAGCAACTTTTTCCAATACAGGAAGAAGGTCTCTCATAGAAGAGATCTTTTTGTCGTAGATCAGGATATATGGATCACTTAAAGTAGCGATCATTGCTTCAGGATCGGTTACCATATAAGGAGAAACGTATCCACGGTCGAATTGCATACCTTCTACCACGTCTAAAGTGGTTTCGATAGATTTTGCTTCTTCTACAGTGATAACTCCGTCTTTTCCGACTTTGTCCATAGCATCTGCGATCAGATTTCCTATATCCTTGTCGTTGTTTGCGGAGATAGTCGCAACGTTAGCGATATCTTTTTTGTTTTCGATCTTAACCGAACGTTTTTTGATACTTTCTACTGCTGCATTAACTGCTTTATCGATACCGTGTTTAAGTGCCATAGGGTTTGCACCAGCGGTAACGTTTTTCAATCCTTCGTTAACGATAGATTGAGCGAGAATAGTCGCGGTGGTAGTTCCGTCTCCAGCAACGTCATTCGTCTTTGTGGAAACTTCTTTTACCATCTGAGCGCCCATGTTCTCGATAGCATCTTCTAGTTCGATTTCTTTTGCTACGGTAACTCCGTCCTTAGTGATGGTTGGAGATCCGAATTTTTTGTCGATTACTACGTTTCTTCCCTTAGGACCAAGGGTAACTTTTACAGCGTTCGCTAGTTTGTTGACGCCTTCTAAAAGTTTACGTCTAGCTGTTTCATCATACTCGATAATTTTTGCCATTTTTATTTCCTCGGCCTATTACTTTTTCACGATGGCAAGAATGTCGCTTTCGCGGATGATTAAGTATTCTTTACCTTCGGATTTAATTTCAGTTCCGGAATATTTGCCGTATAGAACGACATCACCAGCTTTAACTTCTAGTGGTATAAGCTTTCCGTCTTCATAACGTCCGCTTCCTACTTCTACAACTTTTCCCTCTTGCGGTTTTTCTTTAGCCGTATCAGGAACGAAGATGCTGCCGATTTTTTCTTCAGCGTCTTGTTTAGGCTCGACCAGAACACGGTCACCTAGCGGTTTAATCGCCATGACTTTCTCCTTTTAGCACTTGAAATAAATGAGTGCTTGAATATAAATTCCAGGAAATCCGAAACAGGGGTGGGCGGTCAAGCACTTTGGGCAATAGAGTGCTAAAATATTCGTTAAAATCCGCTTAAACCCTCGAATTTTTCATTTCCCGTTTTTTAAAGGAAGAAGTCTAAGAGCGAATTGAGAATTAAGGGTTCGCACGGAGAACACAAAGATCACGAAGTATTTCGCTTATAGAATGTAAACGATTCGATCAAGCTTTCAAAATTTCTCCGTGTCCTTTGTGTCTTTGTGCGAAAAAAATCGAATAGGATAAGATCATTTGTTCTCAGAGAAAAATTTAATCAGAGTCCGGGAAGGAAATAAGAAGCCCGTCTTGGAAGAAGGAGAATATATTCTCTATTGGATTCGAGCGAATCGAAGGTTGGCTTGGAATCATTCTTTGGATTATTCCATTCATCTTTCTAAAAAATTTGGGAAACCTTTGGTCATCTTTGAATCCGTCATGATGGATTTCGAATGGAGTTCTCCTAGGCTCCAACAATTTCTTTTAGAAGGAATTTGTGATACTGTAAAAGACGCAACCCGTATCGGTCTTACATATTGGCCTTTTGTAGAAACAAAGAGGCATTCTCTTTCGGAGATCATCCCGAGTATTTTAGAAAAATCTTCTATTGTGATTACGGATGATTTTCCTTGTTTTTTTCTTCCACTACATGCTCAGAAACTTTCAGAGACCCTAAATTGTAAACTATTGCTCGTGGATTCTAATTCTATCACTCCACTTGCTTCTTATGAAAAATCATTCGGATACGCTAGGGTATTGAGACCTAAACTTCATGATAGGTTTGTGGAATCTTATGTTCATAGATCTAGTCCAAAACCGAATCCAAAAGGAATTCCAAGTTCTGATCATTTAAAAAAGCCGAAATTCCTATTTTCAGGGGAGAAGGAAGACATCTCTTCGTACCTGGAAAAAATGAATTCTCAGTTTCCAAATGTTCTTCCTGTTCCAGGTAAGACTGGGGGGCGAAAAGAAGGGCTCAAACTTCTTAAAAAATTCCTAAAAGAAGGACTTCCATTTTATTCGGAAGAAAGAAGTGAACCGAGACCTCCCGATAGAATGAAGGCTTCTTCTCTTTCTCCTTATTTACATTTCGGAATGATCTCAATAGATGAAATCGTCACTGCGGTTTTAGAATCTGATCCAAAGATAGATTGGAGTCCAGATACATTAAATCATTCTTATAGAGGAAAGAATGAAGGTTTCTTTCATCCAAACTCAAATATAAATTCATTTTTAGACGAACTTTTAACTTGGAGAGAACTCGGTTATCTTTTATTCTATAAGGAACCAAGTTTTAGAAAGGATCTTGCCATTCTTCCGAATTGGGCAAAACTTTCTTTAGAAGCGCATAGAGGAGATAGGAGAGAATATACATATACTAAAGAACAATTCGAAAATGCTATGACTCATGACCCTATCTGGAATGCAGCTCAGAAAGAATTAGTTCTTACGGGAACCATCCAAAATTATCTCAGAATGCTTTGGGGTAAAAAAGTGATAGAATGGTCTTCTTCACCCGAAGAAGCATTTCGTATATTAGAAGATTTGAATCATAAATATGCGTATGATGGAAGGGATCCGAATTCTTATACGGGAATCCTATGGTGTTTTGGTGCGTTTGACCGACCTTGGTCCCCGGAAAGAGCAGTGCTCGGAAATATTCGCTATATGTCCTCGGATTCCACTTCTAAAAAATTCAAAATGAAACCGTATTTGGAATATATCAAATCCCTCGAAGGTTTTTCGGAACTCCAACTCTTTAAATAACAGCCGTTATTATAAAGGGAAGAGAAGTTGTTGCGGATTCTTTTTCCTTGCCGTATTATGTAGTTCCGGAGGGAGAAAGATGACTGAAAATAAAAAATACGAAACCCTGCAGGAATTCTGGCCATTCTACTTGAGAGAACATTCAAACAAAATGAACCGTGTATTCCATTTTATCGGAACCACATGCGCTCTAGTGTTTATCGTTTCCGCAATCTTCTATATGAATGCTTGGTACTTACTGGGAGCATTGTTTAGCGGATACTTTTTCGCGTGGATAGGGCATTTCTTCTTAGAAAAAAACCGCCCCGCTACGTTTATTTATCCGTTCAAATCTTTCGTAAGCGACTGGAGAATGTATTTTTGCACGATTACCGGACAACTCGGTAAAGAACTGCAAAAGGCAGGAGTGAAGTAAGTTATCTATATTTCGGAATCGCAGCGTAGTAATTTTCACGTTACCTGCGATTTCGTTACGATTACCCCATTTGAGGGATACTCGTTTGTTACTGAAGCGGTGTAGGTTTAATTCGCTTATTAAGTAACGTTATAAATTATTGTCGGCTTACGTTTTTTTCTTTCTCAATCTATAATTAATCAATACATAGGCTCATTCTTAGAACGAAGAGAGGTTCTCTGATTGGATCCCGTTCTTCCCGCCGCCAAAGAATTAGCAAAGAATGTAGACACCCTATGGGTGATTTTCGCCTCCGCTCTTGTCTTTTTTATGCAAGCTGGCTTTTTGCTTTTAGAATCAGGATTAGTTCGATCTAAAAATTCGATCAATGTCGCAATTAAAAACCTGCTCGATTACGTTGTAGGAACAATTTGTTTCTTTTTGATCGGTTATGGTTTGATGTACGGGACTAGCTTCAATGGCTGGATCGGTAAGGACCTATTTCTTTTAGAGGGTCTTACCACTGGCAAAGAATTTGCCTTCTTCCTGTTTCAAGTTACCTTTATGGGAACAGCCGCGACTATCGTATCCGGTGCAGTTGCAGAGAGGATTCGGTTCCAAGCATATTTAGTCTGTTCCCTTTTTGTTTCCTTATTCATCTATCCTGTTTTTGGTCATTGGGCTTGGGGAGGAGGTTGGTTAAGCCAATCAGGCTTTCATGATTTTGCCGGAAGTTCAGTCGTACATTCAGTTGGTGCTTGGGTATCTCTTGCAGGAGTGATCGTACTCGGGCCCAGAAAAGATCGTTTTGATTCGGATGGAAAACCAAGGGAATTGTATGGTCATAATCTTCCTTTTTCCGTTTTAGGAACTTTCATCTTATGGTTTGGTTGGTTTGGCTTCAACGGCGGAAGTACACTCGCTCTCACTGACGCTGTTCCAAAAATTATAGTAAATACCAGTCTTGCTGCTTGCGCGGGATGTAGTGCAGCCATCATATTCGACTATATCACAAAAGGTGTTCCTCATGTAGGAGGTGCAATCAACGGAGTCCTTGCTGGGTTAGTCGCAATTACTGCAGGTTGTGATGCAGTGAGTCCAGCTTCTTCTTTAATTATCGGATTGATCGCAGGTATACTTGCAGAAGTTGCAGTTTGGATCATGGAGAATTTTCTAAAGTTAGATGATGTAGTGAGTGCATTCCCTGTTCATGGAGTTGGGGGAATTTGGGGGACCTTGGCTGTAAGTTTATTTGCACAAGAAGAGTCCTTACGCAGTTGGAATCAATGGCAAGCTCAACTTACTGGTGTAGCAGTTTGTGCGATTTGGGCTTTCAGCATGGGACTTATTTTATTCTTCTTAATGAAGTTCACTATTTCAATCCGTGTATCTTCGGAAGAAGAGGATAGAGGATTGAATGAATCTGAACACGGTGCTAAAACAGTTTGGCTAGACTTGATGAACGCGATGAAATACGTCGCAGATTCCAAGGACTTGAGAAAAAGAATAGATGTGGATCCGGGAGTGGAATCCGGAGCTGTCGCTGAATTATTCAATCGTTTACTTTTGAGTTTAACCCAGATCATCGGAGTGGTAAAAGAAAATTCGGATAAGATAGAAAACGAATCCGGGCTCTTAGAAAATTCCACCCTGGCCATCACCAAAGAGATCGAAAAACAAAAGGAAAGAACCGCACTTGTTCGGGAAACTTCCGACATATTGGAATCATCCTTAAAGGCGGTTTTGGATTTAGTTCGAGAAGAAAGAAGAAGGTCTTCCGAAATGAGAAGAATGTCCGAAGAAATGTCCCAAGGAATGAGGGAACTACAGACGGATATTTTGACCTCAGGCAAGATAAGCGAGTCCATACAATCCATTGCTTTCACCGGTGAGAGAACTTTGGAAAGGACAGTAAAAAGTATGCAAGGCCTGAACGGTTCCGCCAAAAAAGTGGAAGAGCTTGTAGTGATTCTTCAAAAAATTGCGGAACAACTTGGAATGTTGTCGATCAACGCTTCTATCGAATCCGCAAGAGGTGGAGATAAAGGATTTGCAGTGGTTGCGGAACAGATATCGGTTCTTTCCGAAAAAACGGCTTCGAATGCAAAACAGGCAAATAAATATCTACAAGAGATTTGGGAGACTGTGACCGGTTCCTTACAGTCCTTATCCGAAACAGTCGACTCATTTAAATCTATCTTAATACAGATACCGGAACTTTCCAAAACTATGAAAGGAGCCTTCGATTCTGTGCGCGATTATTCTTCCAGATCGGATGAACTGGAAACTTCCATCCAGGGAGTGGCCAATATGAGCGAATCAGTCGCAGGAGATATGGAAAAACGTTATTCAGAATTGAACAAGATGAGGGACTTTTTTTGCGAGTTAGAGGATGGTGCAGTCCGGATCGGATCTCTGTTGGAGGACCTACAGAAGATGAGCCTTATGTTAAGCGGACAAACAATCCGAATGCACCGAGTAGTTGATATTTTTCAAATAGAACCTAACGCAAGCTGAACTGTTAGGTCCCTACTGCAACCACAGTTACCAGTTTTTCTTTTCCTTTTACTTGCACTGGTGGAAGTGTCTCTCCCCTGAAATTTGCACCTGCAAGTTTCCAGGTTTCTTCCGAGACCAATAATTCTTTTCCGAAGTTTTTAGTAAGGGATTCGATTCTGGAAGCAGTGTTGACTGCGTCTCCTATTACTGTGAATTCCGCTCTTCTACTTGTTTCAATATTTCCGGAGAAAACTTCTCCCGTATGGATACCAATTCCGATCCGTACTGGCTCCAACCCTTTTGATTCTCTGGCCTTATTGAATTCCCCTAATTTTTCCAACATCTTCTGTCCGCATTGTAGCGCGCGGATCGCATCGGATGCAGGATCAGCGGAAGGATAAGGAGTTCCGAATGTGGCCATGACTGCGTCGCCAATATATTTATCCAAGGTCCCACCAAATTCAAAAACACAATCAGTTAATGTTTCTCTAATAGAGGAAAGGAATCTGCTCAGTTCTAATGGATCCATATTCTCGGAAAGAGCCGTGAAGTTTCGGATATCGGTAAATAATATTGTAGCAGTTTGTCTTCTTCCCTCCAATACGTTGGGGTTGGTCATCATTTCTTCTACCATTCCGGGGGAGAAGTAGCGCGATAATAAGGATCTTTGGGCTTCTCCTTCTCCAATTCTTCTGATCATGATGAGGGTTCTTAAGATCCCGAAAGAAAAGAAAAATGCCAAAATTAGATAGACCATAGGTCTTCCGAATAGCGCATCAGTGACTAGGACATTCGGCCCCATCACATAATCTCCCCAATCTTTCGCAAATACCATTTTGTCGTAGATTAATGCATAGGAGAAGATCCCAAAATAAACCAGATAAAATAAGATTACACTTAAGACAACATATCTTAATCTGAATTGGATCAATGAAAATGCAAGAGGGAAGAATAAAAAATTCATGATAGGATTTTTGATCGCAAATCCAAGATCAAATGAGTTTTCGTGAAGAGTATAATATAATAATAAAGAACTGATCACGAAAAAATCCGAGACTAATGCAAGATAAGAAAAACCTTTAATCGCCCAATGAGTGCAGGTCCGGATTACGTATGTGTGTCCAATCGTAACTGCAGTGAAAATTGCAAATGCGATCCCGTTAACTAGTGCGTCTCCACTTTTCCAGTTTAAGGCCAACTGAGCCGCGAAAAATATTAGAAGCAGATATCGGAAGGCGTTGGATACATAGGCGCCTATGATTTCTTCGTTTTCTAAAACCTTACGGACCGAATCGTCCATTTTGCTTCGATCTGTTATTTCCAGTATATTACAAAGAAACTTAGGTAGATAATCTTTGATAGGCATAGCTCCCTAAAATACTCCTTTCCATTTTTGCTTCAATCGTTTCTTATTGTTTTCGACTGAATCGATTAACAAAAGGAATGTTATAATTCTAAAATAAAAAACCGAATCGGTGGAACTTTTATACAAAACCAAGATCGATCCGATCTGGGCTAGAACAGGATGGAAGAATGAACAATAGAATTGCGATCATTGCGGGTGGGACTGGACTGGTAGGTGGGGAACTTATACAAGAATTATTGATAGATCCGTCCTGGGATAAGGTCTATCTTTTGGTCCGAAAACCTTTGGAATGGACTCATTCCAAATTGGAATTAATACTTACTGATTGGGATAAGACCTTAGAATTCCCTCAAGGTGTTACGGATGCATTTTGCACTTTGGGAACTACGATCGGCAAAGCAGGTTCTAAGGAAAATTTTAAAAAAGTGGATTTAGAATACCCATCCAGTTTTGCTAAAGCAGCAAAGGAGAAGGGTGTAAAATCTTTCTTTATAGTAACCGCGCTAGGAGCTGATCCAAATTCTTTCGTATTTTATAATCAGGTAAAAGGGGAAGTAGAAGCGAAAATTTCCACACTTGGTTTCGAAACTTTCGGAATTTTCAGGCCTTCTCTTTTAGAAGGAGATAGAAAAGAATTCAGGTTAGGGGAGAAGATCGGGTCTAAGCTTGCTTTTCTGATAAACCCTCTGCTTTTTGGTCCCTTGAAAAAATATAGATCCATTCATGCAAAGACCGTTGCTAAATCCATGTTGAACCTAGCTTGGTCCGGTAAAAAAGGAAATCATATTATAGAATCGGATAAAATTGCAGCATTAGGATCTTCTTCCGCAAGAGCGAATATAGAAAACTTAATATAGTTTCCGATTAGGATTTCCCGTTTAATTTTTTAACGATCTCGGAAGCATTTTCATTTTGAGGATCTAATTCAAGACTTAGTTTGGCGAAGTTAATTGCTTTTTCGTGCCTTCCTAATTTTAGATTTAAGTCAGCTATATGAGCTAGATTTGCAGGGATCCCCGGATTACGAAGTTGGATCCTTTCCGCAAGCTCTAAAGAGCGATTGTAATTTCCGATCTTTTTGAAACAGAAAGATGCGGAGTAGATTATATCCGTATCCCCCGGATTTTCCTCCACATAGGAATCCATAAGAGAACAAGCCTCCTGGTAATTTCCATTTTTATAATGGAGCCTGATCAAATCTCTCTTTAATATTTGGTTTTCTGGAGAAAGGTTTAAGGCTTCTTCGATAGTAAGAATTGCTTCCGGGATATTTTTGTTTCTTAAAAACTCTCTCGCTTTCTTGCTCAGATTATGGACTCCCTTTCCTGCCTTTGTTTTATTCAAGGATTTGCCTGGATCATATTCTATTCGCAAAAGAGAAAGATCGTCTGTAATACGTCCTTGGTTCTCTAAGTTGGAAGCTATCGTTTGTAAATTCCCTTCGGAAGATTCTACAACCCGCAAGAATAAGGATTCATCCTTATTCATGGTTTTATCTCCGGAGTCGGAAATGATTTCCAAATCATCTCTTCCGTCGGAACCGATCACTAAAATATCAGCAGGTTGGAGTCTGAATATTTTTACACTTAAACTTCCTTCCATTCCTGGAGTACCTAATTTTCTATATTGCAAACTTTCCTCTAAAAAGGAAGCTTTTCCATCTCTGTATAGAACGGACCAAGGATGTTCTGCATTAATATAGTATAATATACCTGCTTCTTCGTCTAAAACTCCCAAGACCATGGAGACTAACATGCTCCCGTCGAATCCCTGGAATAATTTATGCAATTCTGTAAATGCGTTTTTGATCCATTTTTCAGCGTACAGGGAATAGGTGTTTTCATTTGTTAAAGTTCTTTGTAAAATAGAGTGGAATGCCGCTCCTAAAACGAGAACGCCTCCTGCTCCTTGTAGAGATTTCCCCATTGCATCCGCGTTCAAGAATACAGTGTATTCCTTTCCTCTTAAAAGGATTTCTTGCGCGATACAAATGTCTCCGCCTATCTCGCTTTCTTTTCCTTTAAATACGAAATTCTTCTTTTGTTTAATTAGAAAATCAACCTTTGCCTTTCTTCCGCTGGTTCGATTTATGCCTAAAGGTTTGATTAAAAGTGAAGTAAGAAAATAATCTCCGTCCTGTTGTTGTTTAAGTTCTTCAACAGTACGCAATGTTTCTCTGAGTTCAGAAGTTTTTTCTTCCACTAATGACTGGAGATGCTCTCTGATCCTACCGATCTCGCCTGTGGCCTTCGCAAAATCTTTTGCAAAACCTAAAAATTCTCGATCAATCGAGACCAAAGGAAGTTTTCCGGGGCCTCCAGCTGCAAGATCATTCGCTGATTTTCCAATTTGCTCTAAGGTAGTGGAAATAGATTGGAAATACAAAATAATTAGTGTGGTTGCTGCAAAAAAAGTTAATCCGATAAAGAATGCGATCTCTAAATATGAATCAGGTCTGAGGCCTACATAAACCGCTAATATTGTTAGAGATAATAATACTAAAGAAAGTAAGAACCCGAATTTTCCTTTAAGACCTAAGAATCCGGGAGGGAAATTAGAAGAATAAGATCTACTTAGCAGAACCTTCTTCAACATGACCCGTTTAGGTCCGGTTATATAGTCTGTGATTATATAACTAAAACCACAATATACAAAAACAGCAGCAAGCCATCCTAAGAATATATATAAAAGTTCTTTCAAATTATAATCAAATAACAAGTAGGGAATAACGCTAGTGAGAAGGACAAAACTCCCGTAGCAGAATGCAGATATCATATTATGCATAGGCAAATGGATCAGATCGGATAAAATCACATCCAATTCTTCTGAGGAGTTCCTACGTATAGAATGAGTAGGATTTAGTGTTTTGTTGATCCTTCTGATATGTGGTTCGATTCCCGAAATACCTATTGGAGCAAGCAATCCATATTGTACACCATGTAATATAGTTACAAGCAAGGTCGCGAAAACAAAACAAAGGACGATTATATAATGGGTTTGAAGGGAAAACATCGGAATGGTCGCAGATCCGAAGAAAAAAGCATAAACCGCTCCAAACCAACCACCCGCTAAAGAGAATGCTACGATGGAAAAGGTATAGGAAATCTTTTTGTGAATCGCCTCGAAAAGGCGATAAAAATATCTCTGAGTCATCTCGATTATCCTGGAATGTTCCGGATCTTTATGGAATACAAAAGAATAAGACGAAACGATTCTTCTGAACATATTTTGTATGGAAAGAAATTTTTTCCTACAACTCTTTATCTGAAGCAGAATAATTTATAGAAAGATGTGGATATCATAAAAAGTATTACGTCGATAAGAATCGATTGGATTTTGTTTTTGTGAACAATTGTTTACATTCATTGATCTTGATCGGATATTTTGCTTTTCAAATACGATAGGCAAATTAGTTTCACCTTCGATTCACGTAGGGGATGAAAGATGGATATTCGAGGAAAACGTATAGTAATTACGGGAGCTGCCTCCGGGATCGGAAAAGAAACTTTGATCAAGTTTTTGGAATTCGATGGAGTAAAGGTCCTTGCTGTGGATTTGGATCCGTCTCGTCTGGATATTTCCGATGATCGAGTAAAAAAATTCAAATGTGATGTTTCCTCTTCCGAGAATGTAGATAAAATTTTTAAGGAAGCTGAAAAGGTTTTGGGCGGTATTGATATCTTTTATGCAAACGCAGGTTTTGCATACTATGAGGAGATTAAAAAACCGGATTGGAAACGTATGGAGAAAATTTTTCAAACAAATGTTTTTTCCACTATCTATGGATTACAAAAGGTCCAGGCGGAATATTCCAATCCTGTTTATTATATCATCACTGCTTCTGCTATGAGTTTTCTTTCGATCCCAGGTTATGCATTATATTCGGCAACCAAAGCGGCAGTACATTCTTTTGCAGAAGCGTTTCAGTTCGAATTGAAGAAACCGCATAGGCTGATGGTCGTTTATCCGATCGCCACTCGAACGAATTTTTTCGACTCTGCCGGCAAAAAGGTGCCGGTGCCTTTTCCTTCTCAGACTCCGAAACAAGTTGCAAGTGCGGTTATTTCCGGAATTCAATGGAATAAGAAGAAGGTTCTTCCTTCTAAAATATTTACTCTAATGATGTTCTTGGATAGATTTTTGATCTATCCGCTTCGTATTTATCAGCATATCGAAAACTGGAAACGTAAAAGGGCTCTAAACTAAGGCAGGGCTATTTTTATTCTCTATACGTATTTTATTATATTCTAATAAAGCAAGGCTATCTAAGTTATAAGCACAGACTAAGTTTGCTCTTACTTCCTTAGCGTCGCCTTGTAGCTTATTTAAACTTCTTTCTAAGATCACTCCTATGATAACTCTGGTTGCGGATTCTACTAGTTCGAAAGCAACCTCGTCCTTGGATATTCCATTTTCTAAAGATGTATAAATTAGATGGGATTCTTCTAATTTTTTGCGATTTTCTATTAGTTCTCTAGAGGGGGAGATATTACTCATTTCTTCGTCCAGATATTGTCTTAAAATACCTTTTGTTCCCAAACCCGTGACAATTCCTCCGATGGCTGCCACAACCTGCAATTGTGTGGTTCCTTCGTAAATATTAGTGATTCTCACATCTCTATAGATCCTGGAAATATCGTAATCATAAGTATATCCAGCTCCTCCATGAATTTGGAGTGCGTCGAATGCGATCTTATTTGCCTGTTCTGTAATATAATATTTGGATAATGGAGTGAATAAATTGGCGAGTTTTTCCCATTTTTTTATACTTTCGTCCTTTTTGATCTCCCTCTCATCGATGCCGGATTCTTTCATTTTTTCGGATTTCCAGTGATATAGATCTATAGATCTGGAAGCTTCTTGCAAAATGGAGCGCATCGCTATGATTTCTCTGTCCATTAGATCCAACATCTTCTTCACAGCTGGGATGTTTTTGATCTTCTTACCGAATTGTTCTCTTTCATCCGCGTATTTTTTAGCTTCGTAATAGGCTGCGGCTCCGATTCCCATTGCCTGTCCTGCGATGGAAAGTCTTGCTCCGTTCATCATTGCCATGGAATATTTTACAAGTCCGTAACCTTCTTCTCCGATTAAGATGCCGGGAGTATTCTCGTACACTACCTCGCATGTGGGAGAACAATGTAGTCCCATTTTTTTCTCTATTCCTGCGATCTCAACATCTTCACTTTTTACTATAAAGAAGGAAAGTCCTCTTGCCCCACTGGTGGGACTTCCCGTTCTAGCTAATGTAAGAATGATAGAAGGTTTATCATCGAACCCGCAGCCATGAGTAATAAACCTTTTGGCACCAGTAATTCTCCAGACACCGTCTTCTCCCTTGATCGCTTTTGTTTGTAAATTAGGAAGATCTGATCCGTAATTCGGTTCTGTGAGTGCCATTGCACCACATAGTTCTCCGGCTGCCATTTTAGGTACGTAAGTTTCTACCATTTCCTCCGAGCCGAATCTTTCTATCGTTTCCGCAAGGTTCATACATCCTAAAGCGATCGCAAGTGAGCCATCGGCTCTGGAAAATATTTCCATCAGCATAGCTTGTACTGTACAAGGTAGTCCCAATCCACCATGTTTCCGTCCGATAGAATAGGGGAGAATTCCAGCTTCTTTAACCTGATTGACTGCGTTTATCATTTCCTTTGGAAATGTAACTTTACCTTTTTCGTATATTAAACCTTCTGCATCCATTTTTTGGGCAAAGGGGGCCACTTCTTTTCCTGCGATCTCTCCTGCAGATTCTAATACCGATCTATAAAATTCGATGGCTTCTTCTTTACTTCCCGGAGCTAATGAAAACTCTTCTTTTCCGTTTTTTTCATATTCTTTTTTGTCTGAAAAACCTTGTTCGAAAGCTTCTACTACTTCTTCCCAGTCTATTAAGGATTCGAAATATTGTTTTAAGTCTTCATTCTCTAAGAAATAATTATTTTCGAGCATGGATATTCTCCGAATAAAATGAACTTTTGTTCAGTGTAATTACGTTTCTTAAGGAAGCCTTATTTTACGGATATGAAATGAAAAGGGAAAAATTGAGAAGCTTTGTTTTTTTGAGAGAACTAACAATATTTGTTTTGGGAGGCAAAGAGAGGAAGGGTTCGCACAAAGAACACAGAGATCACGAAGAATTTTATGCGAAGAATTGAATATACGATCTGTAAGGAATTAGAATTTTGAAACTTTGGTGAACCCCGTGCCTCCGTGCGAAATAAATATAACTAGGAGGTATAAAAAAAGCCGCCGGTTTAACCCGACGGCTTTCGGCTTTTCAGCAAAGCTGGATAAGAAGGATTACTTCTTGTCTCCTGCGATTGCAGCTTTCAATTTTTCTTCTGCATCAACAGCTAATTTTTGCAATTCAGCTGGGTTTGCGTGAAGAATAGGAGAAAGACCTGGAACACCTGGAGGGCCAAGAACTCCAACAGTTGCTACGAAAGAACCTTTAACTTCGCCTACTTTGTAAGTAGTGAAAGTAACTCTGTATAAACCGCGAACTAAAAGTTTTTTAGTGTCGATGTTTTTAAGTTCATCTAAGCTTTTTGGAATATTAGGAATTTGGATACGAAGTAAAGAGTTGTACTTGTTGTGACGCTCTTCATTGTAAGTATCGTCTCCATCATCATTGTCGCCAAGATTTTGAAGAGCTTTTCCTTTAGCTGCTCCTTCGATTTGGTTCGGCATAATAGCTGCTAAGCGCTCTACGCGGATCCAAGTATCGAACCAGTTCGGCATGCTTTTTTCTTCTGGAGTTGCAGCTTTGAAAGCCTCACTTTGGAAGTCGCTGCTAGATGGCTCACCAATTTCTCCGGTAGGGGAAATTAGACGAACACCTAATTCAACGATTGCTGCTGGAACCCAAATATAAAGGAAATATGATTTCTTTCCGTTTACTACTGCGTCAGCGGCTTGTCCTGGTTTGATGTATCCCCAATAGTTCACAGTTTCAGAATAAGGTGCAAAAAGCTTCTTAACTCCTACTCCTGGAATGTCTTGCTCACCGACCGAGAAATTACTTTGTAGGCCGGGAAGTCCACCGATACATGCAGCAAAGCTGACCATTATAGCGGTGGAGATTATAAGGATCGAAGATTTTTTCATTCGAGAGATCTCCTTGGTATGGATTGCTCAAGATAGAGAAGAGATTCCTTTTTGTAAATCTAATTAATAAATTTTTGTTTCCTACTCTTCTTTTGCGGTGCAAAATTTTTACAAAGCAGTAATTTTACATCTCAACCGGATCATATAACAAGTTCCATTTGATAAGTAAAAAAATTTCCAGGTCTCTTAACAGAAACGTTTTGAACGAGGGGATGATGGATAGGTGGTTTAGTTTAGTTTTTGAAAAGCCAGGACCAAAACCATTCCCAAAGATCCAATAACCAGGCAAACAATCTACCAAGGATCCCGGTATGGGAATACCTTCTTAATAGCTTTTGAGCCCTTTCTTGTTCTTCTGGGGTAAATGGTAGCCGTACATTGTTTTCTTCGGCTTCGATCAAAACTCTTTCTTTTTTACTTCGTACATCTACGATTCGAACATCAACATATTCCCAGCCCAGAAGTTTCACACATTCCAGGCGTCTTTCGCCAGAGACTAATTTATTGTCCAGGTCGATAATGATCGGATGCAAAAGCCCTAAGTTTTGTATGGAAGATTTGAGACCATGTAAGTCGCCTAAATCTTTACGAATGCGGTTCTTTACCTTAATATCGGAGACCCGAATTTTCATCTAAGAAATGCTTTTTTCACCGTATAAATCCTACAAACCAATTTCGGAAGTTTTGACTAAATTTCCTAAAGAACCCTTCTGGGATTGGAAAAGGTTGGGTCGGATTCACTTGACAGTGACGACTTGCATAGGTTTATAGTTTTAGGCGGGGAAGATTCTCCCCTTCGAATTAATTTTAACAGGAATTACAATCGAATGTCCCTTCAAGACTTCATCTTTACCTCGGAATCCGTATCGGAAGGACACCCGGACAAGGTTTGTGACCAAATTTCCGACGCAATTCTAGACGCTTATTTAGCTCAGGATCCTAAATCCAGGGTAGCTTGCGAAACTTTAGTGACTACCAACCTCGTTGTGGTTGCGGGAGAAGTAACTAGCAAGGGAAAAATCGACGCGGTTGAGATCGCAAGAAATGTGATCAAGGATATCGGATACAACGATGTTTCCCTAGGTTTTGACGCAGAGTTCGCTGTAGTTTCTTCTCATATCCATGCTCAAAGTCCTGACATTTCTCAAGGTGTTACCGAGGGAGAAGGTCTTTTTAAAGAGCAAGGAGCTGGTGACCAAGGTTTGATGTTCGGATTCGCTATCGACGAAACTCCTGAACTAATGCCTATGCCAATCTATTACTCTCACGAGTTAGTTAGACATTTGTCCGGATTACGTCATAACGGTAAATTGAAATGGTTACGTCCGGATGCAAAATCCCAGGTTACTGTAGAATACAAAAACGGAAAACCTTCTCGGATTGATACAGTAGTTATCTCTACCCAACACGCTCCTGAAGTTTCTCATAAGCAGATCGAAGAATCCGTAATTGAAGAATGTATTAAGAAGGTTATACCAGCTAACTTCTTGAAAGATACTAAGTATTTTATCAACCCAACTGGACAGTTCATCATTGGTGGACCACACGGAGATACCGGTCTGACAGGACGTAAGATCATCGTGGATACTTACGGCGGTTATGGAAGACATGGTGGTGGAGCATTCTCTGGAAAAGATCCATCCAAAGTAGACCGTTCGGCGGCTTATATGGGAAGATATATCGCGAAAAATATCGTAGCAGCAGGACTTGCTTCTCAGTGTGAGGTGCAGTTGGCATATGCGATCGGTGTTGCTGAGCCTGTTTCGGTCCATGTTGACACTTTTGGGACAGGTAAACTTTCCGAAGAAGAAATCGTAAAAAGAATTAAAGCAAACTTCAAACTGACTCCAAGAGGGATCACCGAGTCCTTACAATTATTGGAGAAAGGAAGAAAATACAGGGAAACCGCTGCTTACGGACATTTCGGAAGAAGTGGGGAAACATTCACCTGGGAAAGAACTGATAAAGCAGGAGCATTGAAAGGTTAATGGGAGCAGTATCCGCATCTAGCGCAGATCAAAAAGCAACCAGAGACGGTTATGGAGACGCATTGCACGAGTTAGGTGCAGGGCGTTCCGATATCGTAGTACTAGACGCGGATCTTTCCGGTTCTACTAAAACCAATAAATTCGCAAAAGCATTTCCGGATCGTTTTTTTAACGTAGGAGTTGCTGAACAGAATTTAGTGGGACATGCAGCCGGGCTTGCTCTTGCTGGTTACATTCCATTTGCTTCTTCTTTCGCGATGTTCTTATCCGGAAGAGCCTGGGAAGTAGTACGTAATAGTATAGTTTATCCTTTCTTAAACGTAAAGTTGGTAGCTTCCCACGGTGGAATTACTGTGGGTGAGGACGGAGCTTCTCACCAATGTATCGAAGATTTTGCCACTATGAGAGCCATTCCTGAAATGGTAGTGATCTGTCCTTCCGATTATAACGAAACTAAACAGATCATCCATGCAATTGCAGATTATAAAGGACCGGTTTATGTAAGAGTAGGCCGTCCTAATCTTCCTTTGATCGAAAGAGAAAATTATAAATTCGAGATCGGAAAAGCGGAAGTGATGAGAGAAGGTAAAGATGTTCTTATCATCGCAAACGGAGTTCTGGTGAACGAGGCAATGATCGCAGTAAAAGAACTGGAAGCTGAAGGTATCCAGGCAACTCTTTTGAACATGGCTACAATCAAACCTATCGATAAAGAAGCTATATTGAAATATGCTAAACTTTGCGGTGCAGTTGTAACTTGCGAAGAGCATAATGTGATCGGCGGATTAGGTTCTGCAGTAAGCGAATTCTTATCCGAAGAGCATCCGGTTCGAGTTCTGAAATTAGGAATGAAAGACAGTTTCGGTAAATCCGGTACTTGGTCTGGACTTCTGGATTATTTTGGGCTCAGATCTAAAAACATAGTGGAACTGGCGAAAAAAGCAGTCCAATCCAAATAACAAACAACCCGGTGTTTTGCCGGGTATAAGTTTTTCGTGCCATGCCTAACTCCCCCTCAATAGAAGAAACCACCACAGAAGATCCGGTGCAAATCGGCGGACCCTGGAGAGTGGTTTTATGGGATGATAACGAACATACCTACGAATATGTAATCATGATGCTTATGGATGTTTGTAAGATGACTCCGGAGCAAGCCTTTAGTCACGCTGTAGAAGTAGACGCTCAGAAAAAGACAGTAGTGTTTGCAGGCGAATTAGAACACGCAGAACATATCCAGGATCTAATTTTAAATTATGGACCGGATCCACTTCTACCAGCATCTAAAGGTTCCATGAGCGCAACCCTAGAAGGTTAATTTTTAGCTACGGTTTTCACACGAAGCACACAAAGAACACGGAGCGGTTAGCAGGCAAAGGCGTGAAGACCGTGAAGTTATGGCTTTAGCATAAAAAAACTTTGTGAACTTCGTGCCTCTGTGCGAAATAAAAAAGCCCGGGGAAACCCCGAGCTTTCATTTTAAGATTCTTAAAAAAGAAGTCTTATTTTTTCTTAATTAAGATCTTTCTTTCGATTTCGAAAATTTTCTCAGGAAGTTTTTCCTTACCGTGTTTTTTCTTATCGTTCTCTTTCAAGAATAGATCCGCTCCGAATTTTTCAAAGGCATCGTTTGCCTTGATGTTTTTCAGACCGATGAATTGAAGATGGACTTCTCCCGCAGGAATTCCGAACTCCGTTCCTCTATCTTTTACGGAAAGAACTCTAGTGATCGCAGTCACAGTGTCTCCGCTAAAAGAAGGTTGAGTATGATATCCTTCTGTGAATCCAAGATCCCAGATAACATTCTCAGTCACGTCTCTGGAAGAAAGTCCACATAACCATGCGAACACTAATCCTCCGTAAACGACAGGCTCTCCGCCCATTGGTCCGGAAATTCCGGAAGAGTAAAGTTTGTCGTAATGAAGCGGGTGGGTATTTCCAACTCTGTAAGTCCAAGGGAAATGTTCGTCGGTGATAGTTCTTCCATTTTGGTGGATATAGATCTGACCTGCCGCGAAATTTTCGAAATAAGTATCCGTCCAAGTAGCGGTCTCGAAACCTTTCGGGAATTTTAACTCAGGAAGTTCGATCACAGGGCTATCAGTCTCAGGGAAGAAAGCTTCTTTGATCACTGGTTTCGGAGTTCCTTTAGGTTTTCCGTTGGAATGATAAATCATGATCTTTCTTTCATACTGAAGAACTAGTTCTCTGTTTTGATTTAAACAGATTGTTCTTACATGAACGATCCCCGGCTTATCAGCTCCCTTATCATCAATTTTGATAATTTTGGTTTTAGCAGAAAGAGTATCTCCAGGATATACAGGTTTCAGGAATTGAACATCATAGTATCCAAGGTTCGCGAGCGCTTTTTCTGAATCGTTTTGAACTCCTAAAGAAAGTGCCACGTTGAACACCATCAAAGGAGAAACTAATAGATCCTTGAATCCGTGAGCTTGTGCATAAGGAGCAGAAAGATAAAGTGGATTTGCTTCCATAAAAGTGGTAGCAAACTCTTGTGCAAAAGAACGATCGATTGTCAGTTCTCTTGGATGTTCGAAAATTGCACCTTCTGTAAATTCTTCCAGATATCTACCGTAAATACCCCGTTTTACGGTTCCGGTTTCCACCGGAGTTTTGGGACCTAGTTCCGCGAAGGGGGAAGTAGGGATTTTAGCCATATTGTGAACTCCTGCTTCGTTTTTAGTTTCTTCCAGGATTTTGAGATCCTCCGGTCGGAAAAGGCTTTTTCCTATCAATAAGTCCCGAAATACCCGTCCAGTTGGGTTCTGGATCCGAAACGAAACTCGGAAATTTGGATCTCTTGTTTGGAAAGCTCCGGATTATTATCCTTCTCCCCAAACATATGATTCCAGGTGTTTACATAAAGAATAGGCAGTGAGTTCCGATTTTCCAAAAGAGAAGAAGAGAGTATTCTATCCTTATGAACGACAGGGTCTTCTTGAAAGATTTGATCCCCCGAGTAAACATTCTTCAGATCCAATTGGAAAGTTTTACCATCAGGTTCTAGTCGGACTAAAAATGATTCGATGTCGTAGGCCCTGCCGTAACGGATCCTTCTGTAGATCCTATAGAAAAAATCCTTCCAGGTGCTTGGATGTATCTCGTCTCTAAACACCAGACTGATCTCCCATTCAAATCCGATCGGTGTAATATTCGCCTTACAATAGATCCCTACTAGATCATTTCCAGTCTGCACATCTATCTCAGGTTGGGACAAAACGAATAGATCCGACTTAGGGCAGATACCTTCTGTGGTTGGGAATACAGGTAACGGGGGGCTCGTGCAGCCCAAATAAAGAAGGAATAGCGGGATGAGAAGATATGATTTCATGAGAGGGCCGGAATGGGGGAATTCAAATCAGTTTTTCAATCTTGTCAAGATGGAAAATAGGTGCTTTTCCATTCGGGAAGGGAAAGTCTGGAATCGATGAGTTCAACAGTTCTATTCAGAGAATTTCCCCAAATTGCACTTTCTGTCCAAAAAGAGAAGGTGAGAGAAAAGATCCAAACCACTAAAAAGGTTTTGGAAGAAGTTTTGCAGAAAAAGGATGTAAATTACGAGTCCGTAATACGACCTCTGAACGATTCTATGGAGGAATTACAGGAAGAGTTTACTGTACTGTCCCACCTAAATAGTGTTAAGAACAGCGAAGAAACCCAAGAACATTATACTGAGATCCTTCCTGAGATTACAGAATTTTATACTGAACTAGGGCAGAACGAAGAATTATTCAAATTATACTCTCAGATTTATGAGAAAGAAAAATCTAATTTAGACAGACCTAAGAACAAGGTCTTAGAAGATGCGATCTTACAATTTAAACTAGGTGGAGTAGGGCTTCCGGAAGATAAAAAAAATCGTCTACAAGAGATCCAACTTAGGTTGTCCGATCTTTCCAACCAATTCTCCCAAAATCTTTTAGATTCTACAAATTCTTTCGAAATGAAAATCGAATCGGAAGAAGATGTGAAAGAGATCCCGGAATCGGACAAAGCATTGTACAGGAACGAGGATGGGACTTATACTTTTACTCTCCAATTCCCAAGTTATAATTGTTATATGACTTATGGAAGTAATCGTTCTAAAAGAGAAGAATTATATAAAGCGTATGTAACTCGTGCACCAGGAAACGGTAAAATTTTAGAAGAGATCCTGGCTCTCCGTGATGAATCTGCAAAATTACTCGGATATAAAAATTATGCGGAATCTTCTTTGGCAACTAAGGTTGCGGATTCTCCTGAGCAAGTATTGGACTTCTTACAAAAAATTGGAAAACTAGCAAAGCCAGTTGCGGAGAAGGAAATCTCAAAACTAAAGAAATTCGCGGAAACACTTGGAATTCCGGACTTCAAAGCATTCGACAGTGCTTATGTTTCTGAAAAATTAAAGAAGAAGGACTATGATTTTGATGAAGAACAGACCCGTCCTTATTTCGAAAAGAATACTGTGGTAAAAGGAACCTTCTCCTTTTTGGAAAAACTTTTAGGAGTCCAATTCGAGAAGACGAACGCTCCCATCTGGGATCCTAAAACGGAAGTTTATCATGTAAAAAACGGCTCCGAAATTATCGCAAGACTCTACTTGGACTTGGAAGCGAGAAAGGACAAACAGGGCGGAGCCTGGATGAATCATTGGGAAACTAGAAATAGGCTTTCAGGTAAGACGATCCTTCCTTCTGCATTCGTGGTTTGTAATTTTCCTCCTTCTAAGGATTCGGCTCCTTCTCTTTTAAACCATTCGGATGTGGTAACATTTTTCCATGAGATGGGGCATGCACTCCATCACCTTTGTGCAAAAATAGAAGAGCCTCCTGTGAGCGGTATCAATGGAGTAGAATGGGACGCAGTGGAATTTCCTTCTCAGTTTTTGGAAAATTTTGCCTATGAGCCTGAGGTTTTGGACTTCTTCGCATTCCATTATGAAACAGGAAAACCTATCCCGAAAGAATTGGCCCAAAAATTGAAAGATACTAAAAACTTTTTGGCTGCGATGGGAGTGGTCCGACAATTAGAATTCGGAATTTTCGATATAAGGATCCATCTCCAGAAATATTCGGAGGAGGAAGTACAGAATATTCTGGATACTGTTCGGAAAGAAGTAAGTGTTCTTTTCCCGCCTGGATATAACAAGTTCCAGAATGGTTTCGGCCATATTTTCTCCGGAGGATACGCGGCAGGTTATTATAGTTATAAATGGGCGGAACTTTTAGCGGCGGACGCGTTTTTTGCATTTAGATCCAAAGGAATTTTTGATACGGATCTTGCTTTGAAATACAGAACTGAGGTTTTGGAAAAAGGAGGTTCCGAAAACGCGATGGTACTATTCAAACGTTTTCTAGGAAGAGATCCAGAACCAGATGCTTTATTAAAACTCTATGATTTAGTAGCCTAAATAGACTAAGAAAGTTTTTTGCGGAAGTTTTGAAGTAATTGCTCCGTGCCTGAAAGTAGTAATTCTACTTGGTCGGAATCAATATTATAGACCACATTCGTCTTTAAAGAATCTTTAAAGGCGTTTGCGTCTATCGTTTTCTGATCGTAACTATCCTTTAAAAAATTATACCATCCGGCTAGGATCACTTTTAAGTGAGGAAGTTCTTTGATAGGGACCGAAATGACTTTCTCTGCTTCCATAAAGACACCAGCAGGTTAATTTGCGAACCGAACCAGTCAACCAGATTTTTTGCAACTAGGTTTGATCCGAATTTTTCTCAGGGAAAAACGCGGCGCACAAAATCTTCGATTTAGATCCGCTCTATTTACGGAGTCTTTTTAAAGCTTTCATTACGACTGACTTTGGTTTGTCCACCTTTGCGGCATTCGGATTCTGCATCATCATATCCAGATATGCTTGTAATCCCGGAATTTCGAAAAGTGGATTTGGAGATATCCAATCAGCAATATGATCGTTTATGATCTGAAAGGTGGCGAACGCAGAACAATCTGCTGCAGTAAATTCTTTGCCTGCAATATAAGGAGAAAATTTAGCCAATCTGGAAAGTGCTCTCGCTCCTTTTTGGATAGAGAGCCTTGTGAGTTCCACAGTTTCCGGCGGGATCGTTTTTCCTTCTACGATGGACTCGTACAATCTGCGAGCTGGGATATCTATATAATTTTCGATGAATGATATAATTGTTCTAACTTCCGCAGCTTCGAATGGATCGGCCGGGATCAAACGTTTGGTATTTGGATAAGCATCATCTAAAAATTCGAGAATTGCTTGGGACTCTACCAGATATTTTCCATCTACTTCTAAGTAAGGGATTTTTCCCATTGGGCTTTTTTGTAGGAACTCCTCGTCTTGGGAGAATGGGGTGCGAATTTCTTCGAACTCCAAACCTTTTTCTAAAAGTGCCAATTTGACCTTATTCGTATAATTGCTGATCGGATAACCGTGTAGTTTTATCATAAGGGTTAGGATCATTCAATCGGAAGCGGGCTGGTAAAGTCTTTTTCATGGCAGATAAGAAAGAAAGGGAACTTGTACGAATTTCCAATTTCTACTTTCCTGAAAGGAAATCTAAATCTAAAATTGGCAGCGAAAAAAGCGATTATACTCTTTCGAAAAGGAATCTTATAGATCATGAAAAAAACAGCATTAATTACCGGAGCAAGCGTAGGTATCGGTTACGAAATTTCTAAATTGGCCGCAAAAGACGGTTACGATCTTATACTCGTAGCAAGAAATCTCAAAACTTTGAACTCAGTGAAAAAGGAAATGGAAAGTCTGGGGGCGAATGTAGAAGTTCTTTCTGCAGATTTATCCGATCCAAAAACTCCTAAAAAAATTTACGACTTCGCCAAGAAGAAAAAAGCGATCGTGGATCTTTTAGTGAATAACGCAGGTTTTGGAACAAACGGAAAATTCCATTCTTTGGATCTGAAAGAAGAATTGGATCTTATCCAAGTTAATGTGACTTCTCTAGTAGAATTAACTCATTTGTTCTTGAAGGATATGAGAGAAAGACATGCCGGAAAAATTTTAAATGTGGCCTCTACTGCTGCTTTCCAACCGGGTCCTATGATGACAAATTATTATGCATCCAAGGCTTACGTTCTATTCTTCTCGGAAGGACTTGCAGAAGAAGTTCGTAAAGACGGTGTGAATGTTACTTGTTTATGCCCTGGGCCAACTAAGACCGAATTTTTCAAAAGAGCGGAGATGGATAAATCTGCGATCCTAAATAGTGGTCTTGTTCCTAAAGCAGATGCTGCTTACGTAGCAAAGGTAGGTTATCAAGGAGTAAAAGCGGGTAAGGCTGTAGTGATTTCCGGAGTAGCGAACAAGGTAATGGCACAATCCGTTAGGATCTCTCCTAGGTTTTTGGTCCGTAAATTGGCAAAATTTCTAAATACAGTAAACTAGATAAATAGTAAGAGTGTGGGATATGCAAGAAACGATTTTGGACAAGGCGGTTCCTTTTTTCTTGGGACTTGCCTTAATAGAATTTATATGGGGAAGAAGGAAATCAGTCTATAGATGGAATGATTCCGTTTCTGATCTGGCAACCGGGATTTTATACTCTTTCACTGGGGTTATAATCACTTTAGTAGCCATTCTGCTATATGATAAAATTAGAATATATTATTCTGTCCAAAGTCTTTTTCATTTAGGGGAATTTCCGTCTTCTTCTCCTTTGGTGAAAACCGCTGAGGGTTGGCAATTCAACCTAGAATCGTTTCTTGCATGGACATTTGTTCTGCTTGCAGTGGATTTTATTTATTATTGGTTCCATAGGGCAACTCATGAAATCCATTTTCTATGGGCCTGCCATGTGACCCATCATTCCAGCGAGGAATTTAATCTAACTGTTGCACTTAGACAATCCATGTTCCAAAGGATTTTCGAGTATGCTTTTAATCTTCCTCTGGCTCTTCTTGGGATTCCTTGGTGGATGTTTTTTATTTGCCACGGGATCTTGAAGATCTACCAATTCTGGGTCCATACTAGATTGATCGGTAAGTTGGGTTGGATGGAAAAAATACTTCTGACTCCTTCTCATCATAGAGTTCATCACGGAAGAGATCCGGAATATTTGGATAAGAACCATGGAGGCATTCTCATCCTTTGGGATCGTTGGTTTGGAACATACGCTGAAGAAAAGAAGGAACCGATCTACGGATTAACAGAACCTCTTCCTACATTCAATCCTATTTGGGCAAATCTGCATGTATATATTTCTCTCTGGAATTTAGTGAAGGCAACGCTTAGTTGGAAAGATAAACTTCTTCTTCTTATCAAAAAACCGGACTGGAGACCTGATTCATTAGGAGGGGAGAAGAAGGTCCCGGAAATAAACAGATCCACCTATACAAAATTTGATCCGACCATTTCTAATTCCAGAAAAGTATATGGGGTCTTGCAGTTTGTTGTTCTTGCAGGGCTTTCCGTCTATCTATTGAAACTTATAAAATTGGGAAAGATATCTTTGGCTTTGTATTCAGGCTTTGGTCTTTGGTTCTTCTTTGCGTTTTTAAGTTTAGGTCTTGTATGGAATGGAAGAACTAAGATGGAAAAATGGGAAGTTCTAAAATTCGTTTTATTAGGTGTTCTGGTTTGGAATTTAAAATAGTATTTTAGATTCTATCCTTTAGTTCGTGTAACAAACAATCCACATTATAGCGAGCGAGGTGAAAAGCTTCGCTTGATCAATCTATACCTTCTTCTAAAGATTGCCTAGGAATCAAAATCCGAATTTGAAATAGAATATCATTGGGAGGCAAGCTTGAATTCATCGCTTCAATTCGAATTACCAGAGGAATTACAACAACTCAGAGAACTGGTCAGGGACGTAGTCAGAAAGGAAGTTGTTCCGAACAGAATGCACTACGACGAAAACAACGAGTATCCGAAAGCTATTTTACAAAAATTTAAAGAAGCTGGATTATACCAGGCATTGTTCGACGAAGAACATGGCGGACTAGGTTACGGAATGATGGGAGGGATCGTCCTCGCTGAAGAAGTTTCCTGGGGATGTTTAGGAGTGAATACTGCATTTACTTCCACGAAATTAGGGGCTCTACCTATCGATGTGGGAGGGACCAAGGCTCAAAAAGACAAGTGGCTTCCTCTTCTTGCTTCAGGAGAAAAAACTGCTGCATTCGGTTTATCAGAACCGGGAGCAGGTTCAGATGTTCCTGCAATGGCAACTACAGCAGTAAAAAAAGGCGACCGTTATGTTTTGAACGGCACAAAACAATGGATTAGCAGTGCAGGCCAAGCTGATATTTATACTGTGTTTGCAATGACTGATAAGGACAGAGGCCCAAGAGGGATTTCTTGTTTTATCATAGAAAAAGGAACCAAAGGATTTTCTTTCGGAAAGAAGGAAGATAAGTTGGGGATCAGATGTTCTGAAACAAGACAACTTATAATGGAAGACTGCGAAATCCCCGAAGAAAATCTTTTGGGTGGAAAAGAGAATATGGGATTCTTACACGCATTCAAGACTCTTATACTTTCCAGACCGGCAGTTGCAGCAGGAGCAGTCGGTTTGATGCAAGGTGCATTCGATGCTGCAATCGAATATGCTAGAGAAAGAGAACAGTTTGGAACTACAATCGCCTCTTTCCAAGCAATCCAACATATGCTTGCCGATATGGCTATCAAGATAGAAGGATCCAGACTTTTGACTTACAAGGCGGGAGTTTATGCGGAAACTTTCCATAAGGATGCTGCGAAATTTTCCGCAATGGCAAAATGTTATGCATCCGATTCTTCCGTCCAAGTTGCGTCAGACGCAGTGCAAATTTTCGGCGGATATGGATACACCAAAGAATACCCGGTGGAAAAATTTTATAGGGACGCTAAAATACTTCAGATCTACGAAGGCACAAGCCAGATCCAAAGGAACGAAATTGCCGCAGGACTTATAAAAGATGCGGCTTCCAAAAACAAAAAAGGCTAAAATCCTCTTTTAGTCTCCGAGGGGAGAATTTTGACTTGCTTGCCGATCCGGTACGGTCAAACTTTTCCCTCCGGTTTTTTAGAAAGAGTGAAAGGTTTTTTGGACATCCAGAATTTTTTACCATGGAGAGTTTTTTGTAAACTCTCGTTCATTCTTTTGACCTTTTCCGTTTTCGATCCGATTTTTGCGTTCGATCCTTCTTCTTTACCTTATGATGGGATTTCTTTGGTCTCCTATGCGGAGGTTTGGGTTGACGAAGAAGAGGAAACCGGCTTCGAAAAAATGCAAAAGAAGGAGTTTTACCCTCTTTCTTCCGCGAGTTTAGGATATTCGGACAAGGCTCATTGGTTCAAGATCCCTCTTGAAAACAAATCTTCTCATTCAGTTTCCTGGATTTTGGAAATCCATTATAGCCAATTGGACAAGGCAGAATTATATCTAGCATCCAAAGGGGACAAGGTTTTGTTCCGTGGAGGGGACAGAGTTCCTTTTGGGGAAAGGCCTATCCAATATAGATTTCCTAGTTTTCCTTTGGAGTTAAAAGCGGGAGAGAAGGACACTGTTTATTTAAAGATCCAAACTAAAAGTTCGATAAACTTTGCTGCGTTCGCATATAAGTCAGAGGATTTTTTCTCTAATATAAGCAATGAGCAGATATTACTCGGGATCTATTTCGGATCTCTTTTGGTGATGGCATTATATAATCTATTTTTGTTCTTATCCACAAAGGAAAAAACGTACTTAGCATTTTTCGGATATGTGGGCGCAGGAGTGCTCGCGCAATGGTCACTTCATGGATATTCTTTTCAATTTTTCTGGCCAAACTCCATAGTTTGGGCAAGTCATATCATCACTTCTTTTACCTTTTTGGTTTCGGGGACCACTGCGGATTTTATCCGACTTTATTTCGATGCTCCTAAGAATTATCCGAACTCCAATAAGGTTTTGAAAGGAATATCAATTTTATCTTATATACTTGTAGTAGTCGGATATTTTTTCCCATTCGGATTTGCATTAGCACTTTATGTATTTTTATCTACGATCACATTGACTGCCATCTTGTTTCTGGGTTTCCAAGGATTTTCAAGGAATTTAAGGTCTGCACTTTTCTTTTTAGGCGCTTGGATTGCGCTCGTTGCCGGTGCATTCGTATTTACTTTACGTTTTTCGGGTATCATTCCTCATACGATCTCTTTGGCTTATTGGGGAGTTGAGATCGGAACTGCAATGCATATTCTACTTTTAGCATTAGCCCTTGCTGATAGGGTTAATGATCTGTCCAAAGATCTTTCTTCTAAGGTGGATGATCTGAATGAGGCAAAACATGCAATCGAACAATCCGAACTCAGGTTTAGGAATTTGTTCGAAGGAGCGGAAGAACTTCTTCTTACATTGGACCAAGAAGGGAATATTAAGGATGCAAACCGTACTCTTTCCAGACTAACGGGTTATAAACCTGCAGAAGTAGAAGGTAAAAACTTTCTGGATCTAATCTATACTCTGGACACTCAAGAAGGATCTATCGTACTTCTTCTCGCAAAAGAGAAGTTAGAGGAACATTTAAGAACCAGAAAGACGGTAGAATTCCATTCTGAATTCAAACAGAAATATGTAATGGAACCTAAGCCGGTAAAAATCCGTCTTCAATCTTTTGAGAGTGAGGCAGGAAGAAAGGTATTAGGTAAAGTTTCTGAGATTTCCGAAGACATTTTGTCTCGCTTTCTGATCTCCGAAAGTATGCATTTTACTGTGAATAATTATCTCAGAAATGCGGATATCCTGAGTAGGCAGCTTACTTCTAATCTGAGCCAATTTACCGGATCCGAAGTGATTACTGCGATTCGTACTTGCCTTAGGGAAGTTCTGATCAATGCAATCGAACATGGAAACTTAGGCATCAGCTTTGATGAGAAAACAGACGCTATGAAGTCCGGAAATTATATGGAGTTCATCCAAAAAAGGCAGAGGGAAGCTTTTTACGGTGCGAGAAATGTAAAAGTGGCTTATTCCTTAAATTCAAAACGGATCGGCTTCGAGATAGAAGACGAAGGAGACGGTTTTGATTTTAAGAAGATGTTAAATTTAGACGGAGAAAAACTGAATGAGGAAAGTTATACTCATGGCCGTGGGATCATGATGACTCGAAAAGTTTTTGATGTGGTGAAATTTAACGATAAAGGAAATAGAGTCCTTTTAATCAAATACCTCCAAAAACCTCTCAAATACAAAAGAGAACCTAGTTCCTTAGATATTGATTAATATTTCCTAACTTATATTATGTAACCGAATTTTACAGTTGCTTTGATCATAGAGATGATTAGATCATTGCTTCGGTTATAGGTCGCCGCCGAGAGGTTTGATCATTCTTATGAAACATGTATATCTGATACTATTTCTTTTAATTCCTATGCGATTATTTTCTTGGGATTTGGAGAAGGATAAAAATGGGATCACTGTCCATACCAGAGCAGTGGAAGGTTCTGAATTAAAAGAATTTCGCGGAAAAACAAAACTTAAAGCAGATCTGAATACTGTGATCTCTTTAATGGAAGATAATCCTAATTACGTTACTTGGTTTAAAAATTGTAAACATGCGGAAGCGGTTAAAGTTTTAAATACAAGAGAGAAGTATATTTATATTCAGAATGGCGCTCCTTGGCCGGTGGACGATCGAGACTTTGTGATCCATACCGTTTTTAGTCAGGACAAAACTACTGGAGCGGTAACTTATTCAATCCGACCTGTTGCAAATATAGTTGCCGAGAAGAAAGGGCTCGTTAGAGGAGAGCTTAAAGGTTTTTGGAAATTTGTTCCAGTAGGAGACGAAATAGAAGTTACCTACCAGATACTAAGTGATCCTGGTGGAAGTATCCCTACCTCTATCGCGAATTTTGTGGTGGTAGATATTCCTTATGAAACATTAAAGAAGATGAAGGAAAAAGTGACAGAGTCTAAATATATCAATTCTCCTAAACATCCTGATTTGATTCTTCCGGTCGCTAAATAAGAATTAGAATTTTATAATTTATAGTTCACACCAAAAAACAGTCCGCCATATGCGGACTGCATATCCAACTTTCTGGAATATTGGTTAGAGAGTAGTATATTGTCTTGGTTTGTTGATTCCGTAAGAGGGGAAAGCCTTCCATCCTGTCTTATATAAAATGAGGCAGTATCTCCGTTAAAGGAACCGTCAAATGAGGTGATATTGATCCAGGCCAAATAAGTCCCGAAACTTAAACTTACTCTTTCATTGATTGGATGGATCAAGGAACCTTCTAATCGAAATTCAAGTCCGCTTCCTCTCATATTTCCATTTTGTTGGTAATATTCTTTTCCGTCGGTGGCGTAACCTTTCGTTATCCATAATGCTCTTGTGATCCCGAGTCCTAACCCTGTTTCCCAACGGAAATATCTGTTCAGTCTACCTTCTTGCCAGACCATCCCTAAAACATAAAAACTTTCCATTTCAAAATTCAATTTAGTATAAAAGGGTTCAGAGGTAAGATTAGTGAGATGAAATGGATCGTAGTATCTATATCCGCCTATTATCCCGACCTTAAAATTTTCGCTTAGCCTGGTCCTGGCTAAAAATTCTCCTTGGATACTTCCTCTTGTGTTTTCCTGTTTTGTTTGGCTGGCGACTAGAGGATTCAAGTTGGAACTAAAACCGTTTAAATTCTGATCGAATCTATTCGGTCCTCTCATTCCAAAACCGAATCTGGCACCGAATTCCCAGGTGTCTGGAGTTTCGGGAGCTCTGTTTTCCGGCATTTCCTTCAGTTTAGGCGTGGTTATAACATTTTCTTCTGCACCCAGGGAAATCATTCCGAACAGTAACCCAGTCAGGATGATAGAATAGAAACTTGCTCTTCTGCCTTTAGGCCCCGACCGCTTTTCAAAAAGGAGTGGTTTTGGGACTGGATGCGTGAAAACTGTGTTGGAGCCCGGCATACGAGCAGAAAATTTCGGGCCAATAATTCTAAAAGCCTTTATTTTTAAGGAAAAGATGGATTGGAATGCTAACAACTAAACTATTTCCGTTCTTGGATTTGGATCTTCTAAAACCATATTTTTATTTTTTACTCTTCATCGGGTTATACCTAACATTCCGCTTAAAGTTTCCACAAATCCGTTTTTTATTTTTAGCGATTAAAATTTTTTCCGGGAACATGGACTATAAAGGTTCCCGAGGACGTTTGGTACATTCTCAAGCGTTATATGCAGGAACAGGTTCGTCCTTACTTCCTGGAGCGGTGCTTGGATCAGCATTAGCTTTAGTATTAGCGGGCCCAGGAGTTTTACTTTGGATCTGGCTTTCTAGTTTTCTGATCATGCCGCTTCGTTTCGTTTCTTCTACACTTGCGATCCGATTCAGGATCAAATTGGAAAGTGGAAGATACCTTTCAGGCCCGATGTATTTTATAGAAAAAGCACTGAGAGCTAGATGGCTTGCTATCGCTTTTTCTTTGGCATGTTTGTTAACAGTACTTTCGATGGGAAGTGCGGTCCCTATTTTAGGAGCTTCCTTCTTAGCGCAGAATGGACTAGATATCCAAGGGATGACGGTTCCGTTTTTAGTTTCCATCATAGTAGTATTCGTGGTATTAGGCGGGATCAGAAGGATCGGAAAAGTTTCTTCTTATATTGCTCCGATTGGCCTCATTCTGTTTTTCTTAAGTTATGTTCTATTGTTCAGGGATCATCTGGGCAATTTTTACTTTTTCTTAGAATCTGTATTTAAAGAAGCGATGCAGCCATTCTCCTTACTACTTGGAGGCGGATTTTCTCTCGCAAGGATTTTCAGCACCGGAACAGGGATGTTTTTCTTATCCACTGAAACTGGGATCGGAAAAAGCGCAGGAGTAGCAGGTGTGGTTCGTACTGATTCCGCTGCAAAACAGGGAATCGTGAGCATGCTTGCCACATTCTTCGAAGGTTTTGTGATCTCCACTTTGGTGATCTATGCATTATTTTCCTTCGGAGTTAAGGATCTTGAGTCTGTTAAAAATTTCTTATACGTTTTAATAAACGGTCCCACGGATCCCGCAAGACTGGCTCTAATAATATCCTTCTTATTATTCTCTATAGTTGCGATCTCCGGATGGTTTTATACCGGTGAACAGAATGCGAGATATATCTTTGGCGAAAAATTTGCAAACGCCTATAGGATCTTATTCATAGCTTCCCTACTAGGCTCCGCATATGCTTACGTTCAATACGGAGAAGATTTTTTATTACAAGTTTTCGGTATCGGCTATGGGCTCGCGCTTATCACTGCTGTTCCTGTATTAATCAGTTTGGTTCTTTTGGCTAAAGTTGCTCAAGGAGAACTCAGAAAATTCCTGGAGGGTGGAGCACATTACGAAATCTTTAAGGATTTTTACCTCCTTCTTCTTTCCATCTTACCTAAAAACTTGGTTTCTTTATTATTCGGGATCTTGGCTTCTTTGAGACTGCCTAGGTTCATCATGATCCCAATCTTAAAGGCATTCGCAAAAGCATATAAGATCAATTTGAACGAAGCTGAGTTGGAGATCCAAGAATATAATTCATTAAACCAATTTTTTACCAGAGCCTTAAAAGCAGGAGCAAGGATCATAGATTCTGCAGAGAATGCTCTTGTTTCCCCTGTGGATGCAAGGATCACAGGTTTTGGGGATATCAACGATCAGGTGATTCTACAGGCAAAAGGTGTGGATTATAATCTGAAAGAATTGTTAGGGGGAGATAAGTATCTTTCCAAATTCCAGAACGGAAAATATATCACATTCTATCTTTCTCCTCAGGATTATCATAGGATCCATTCTCCTGCATACGGTAGAATATTAGGATATTATTATGAACCCGGAAAACTATTCCCAGTAAACGAATTGGCGGTTTTCGGGATCAGAGGTCTTTTTCCTAAGAACGAAAGATTGATCACATTCTTACAGACTGAATTCGGACTCGTAGCGGTGATCAAAGTGGGCGCTTCTAACGTAGGTCGTATTCGTGTGACGTATGATAAAAAGATCATCACGAATACTCTTATTCGAACTACTAAAGAAGAAGATTATAAAGACGTTTCAATCATGATCGAAAAAGGCGCGGAACTAGGTAGATTTGAAATGGGTTCAACAGTGATCTTGATCCTTGAAAGAGATACTTTCGATTTTGCGGAACTTCCTCTGAACGAAAAAGTGACTTATGGAACCACGATCGGGACTTTCAGAAAACAGGTTTTAAAACTTCCTAGATAATATGAGTCTTAGTTTAAAAGCTACTACACCAGAAACTATAGAATTCGATGAGAATATTCTAAAAATAGAATGGAAAGACGGAGTTATCTCCGAATTTCCTCTATTGGAACTCAGAAAAAGATGCCCTTGCGTGGTTTGTAAGGGAGGCCATGGCGGAAAAATAGGCGCGGCTACTGGCGGGATTAAAGAGGCAAAATTATTGTCTTTTTCCAAGGTGGGAAGATACGCGATCAATTTAGTTTGGGGAGATTATCATAATACGGGCATTTACAGCTTCGATTCTCTCAGATTGTACGCTCAGGGAGAACCTGGGGATCTGGGAATTCCCTGATTCTGTCTCGAACTAGTCTTTCTAACTAAAATATGCCCTTTCCAAAGCCGAAATTAATAAAAGGCCTAATGGAGGGAGACAAAAGGGTGATCTTAAAATTCTTGAATCGGGTCCTCTTTGTCTTTCTGATATTTTCAGTATTCGCTTCTCTCTCGCCCGAAAAGAAGAAGGAGCCGAATTCCCCCCTGAACCTGACAATTCCCTTCGATTGGTTTCCTATGGAACCATTTGCTGGAGGGATTTTTGCGGCAAAAGATTATAATGAGTCCGCAAGTGTCCTAATCACTCGAAAAGAATTAACTGAATCTGTGGACCATGGTGCCTTAAATAGGGATTTCCAAATGGGAGTCATTGACTCTATTAAAAAAGGGAATGGCAGGATTATCGAATTCGGGGAATTAGAAGTGGCAAGTCGTCCCGCATTCAGAGTTTATTATAAAGATAAGGGAAGTAATCTCCATATTCTACATATTACATTATTTAAAGAAAACGTAATGTATGGCATCATGTTTTTTTGCTTGGGGGAAGATCCTGGCCAAAGATACGATGTCCAAAAAATGGTCAAAAAAGCCTATTTCAGGGTGGATACCTAAAAAATTATCACTGATTATAGGTTTCTTTCTTTAATCAAACATTGTGCAAAAACATTTTATAGGCAGGATTATCCGTTTCTTCTTCATAAGGATAACCTAAACTTTTAAGCCTTTCTCTAAAACCTTCTCTGTCGGAAGAAGGAACCTGGAATCCTACCAATACTCTTCCATAATCAGCCCCGTGATTTCTATAATGGAATAATGTAATATTCCAATTGGTTCCGACTGATTCCAGAAATTTTAACAAGGCACCCGGGCGTTCCGGGAATTCACATCTAAGGATAATCTCATCTTTAAGTTCGGAAACTCTTCCACCCACCATATAACGAATATGGATCTTAGCAGTTTCATTCGCGCTGATATCTAAAACTTCATAACCCAATGATTCTAATTCAGAGATTACTTTTTCTTTTTCAGAATGAGCACCTTTCAGTTTTAAACCCACAAATACATGTGCTTGTTTGTCAGTAGCATATCTATAATTGAACTCGGTGATGATCTTATTCCCTAAAGTCTGAACGAATTTTAAATAACTTCCGGTTTTTTCAGGGATAGTGACTCCGAGCAAAATTTCCCTGGATTCCCCGATTTCCGCTCTTTCCGCAACATGTCTGAGCCTATCAAAATTCATGTTCGCGCCGCTATTGATCGCTATAAGCGCTCCGGTTCGATTCGGATTTTTGTTTGCATAAGATTTTAATCCTGCAAGAGACAATGCACCAGCAGGTTCCGCGATCACTCTCATATCCTCGAATATATCTTTGACTGCTGCACAGATTTCATCCGTGTTTGCTACTAATACATCGTCTAAAAGTTCTTTGCATACTTTGAATGTTTCTTCTCCTGCTTGTCTGACTGCGACCCCGTCTGCAAATAATCCAACTCTATCTAAGATAACTCTTTTACCAGCAGAGATTGCCTCTTTCATCGAAGCTGCGTCTGAAGGTTCTACTCCGATAACTTTGATCTCTGGTCTTAAAAATTTAATATAAGAAGAAACTCCTGCGGCTAAACCTCCGCCTCCTATTGGAATAAAAATGGCTTCGATTGGATCCGGATACTGCTGCAAAATTTCTAAACCGACTGTTCCTTGTCCCGCGATCACATCCGGATCGTCGTAAGGATGAATGAATTTTAGTCCCTTCTCCTTTTCTAATTTCCTAGCATGGGAATACGCTTCGTCGAAAGTATCTCCATGAAGAACGATATCTGCTCCAAAATATTGGACCGCTTCTATTTTTATGGATGGGGTAGTAATAGGCATCACAATGATAGCCTTGATTCCTAATTTTTGAGCGGAGAGCGCAACTCCTTGCGCATGATTTCCTGCAGAAGCGCAGATGACTCCGGTTCTTTTTTCGTCAGTGGAAAGCCTGGAAATTAGATTGTATGCTCCTCTTATTTTAAAGGAGAATATTGGTTGGAGGTCTTCCCTTTTTAATAGGACCGAAGAATTTAATCTTTGGCTCATTCTGATCATAGGATCCAAAGGAGTATGGACCGCGACATCGTAAACTCTCGCGTCTAAAATTTTGCGGATATAATCTATCACGAAAGAAATCCCCAAGAGCAAAATCGCTCTTAGGGATAGGATTTAATCTACTTGGATTTACTTCCAAAGATTTTTTGATCTAAAGAGAATCTTCCTGCGCCTACTGTCAAAAATACCAAAGATATCGTAAAAAATACTCCTGCCAATTCGTAGGATCTTCCACCGGTCAGATTGATAAAAGAGTCCCCCAAGATCACAGAATGAAAATAGGCGGCCACGATCATAGTGCAAACGATCCCGAAGGAGGCGAGCCTTGTCAGAAGACCGATTACCCAAGCGATCCCTCCGCCGAATTCTGAAAGCGCAGCCAAAAATTGAAAAATAGCAGGCACCGAGGAATCAGGCCCCATCCAATGGAAAGGGTCTTGTATTTTTCCCCAGCCATGCAGTATAAACGCATATCCGCAAACAACTCTTGCTACTAAGATTGCTAAATCAGCTTTGATATTTAAAGTTTCGTTTTTAAAAATGTCTAAATTCATCCAATATTTCCTTTAAATTTTAATAATATTCTAATATCAGGACCCTTGGATCCTGCGGAGAAATTCCGCTAATCTTTCGAAAGCCTCTTCCCAAAATCGACTTATTTCTTTCTTTTCCTCCGGAACAGAGAATAGAGCCGTAAAGAAGATCTTTTTTTTATAAAAAATATCGTCCTGAGATTTTTTAGTTCGGATCTTTTCTTTATCGGGAGGTTTATGAAAATAGTGGGAGTAACCTCCCACTTTCGGGTCCATCTTAAGCTCCGGCTCTTTTCCTTTTTTGGAAAGGAAAGATGATGATCCAAAAACTTAGTATTTGCAACGGATTTACTTTCATATTCTGTTTCCTTAATGTTTATTTTTTATTTCCCATCCAGGGTAATTAAACCTTTGCCAGAAGTTCTTCTAAACGATCGAAATTTTGTTCGTTCCCATCCACTGCATAAACTTTGATCTGCTCACATTCTTCAGCAGTTTCGAACAACATTCTGAAAACTAATTTTGTCTTTTCTCCGATTGATTCGAATGTTGTAGTCACTTTGAAAATCGGGCCAGATAAATGATCGAATACTATCTTTTCCGGTTCTACGATTTCTTGAAATACGCTTCGATTCGGGTAATCCGTTCCATCAGGACCGTGCATGATAAATTTCCATTCTCCGCCCGGCCTTTGATCAAAGATCTCGAAAGTGTTCTTAAAACCTTTTGGTCCCCACCAGTTCTTTAATTGTTCCGGGTCTGTCCAAGCCTTGAAAACTTTCTCTCTTTGAAAATTTACAACTCTTGTGCTTACGATTTCTTTAGGATTATCTTGGTTCATAAATTTCTCTCTAAGATCAATTAAGCAAAAATTGCAGTAAGTTTATCCAATGTTTGGGTCCAACCTTCTTCCATACCTTCCACTGCAGGATAGAGTTCAGGATCCACTTTTATAGGAAGCGCACGCACCTGAAGTTCCGTTTGAGAACCTTTGTCCGCGAATAGAATAGTGATTTGGATTTCCGCCGCGGGTTTTTTGCCATCCATCTCGAATGCGATATAAGATGAGAATACGATCTTTTCTAAAGCGACGATCTCCTTATAAGTACCATTCATTGGATTGATCCCTCCTTCCGGATCTCTCATATGGATGAGGATCTCTCCGCCTGGACGAAGATCCAATTGGCAGAGAGGAGCCGTAAAACCATGAGGACCCCACCACTGAGATACCATATTCGGATCTGTCCAAGCCTTCCAAACCAGATCTCTTGGTGCATTTAGAGTCCTAGTTAATACCATCTCTTTAAATTCAGGTTGTTTGATCTCGTTCACAAACTTCTTCTCCGCTTTTTAAAAAATTATTATATTCGAAAATATTTAGGAACTGGCGCAAACATCTTAGTTTTTTACCAGGAATTCTTGCAGACGTCCCAGAGTTTCTCTGAGTCCATCCAATGCGTAGTCTGCGACTTTTTTAATATCATCTTCGCTGGAGAAGATAGTTCTCATGGTAAGTTTGGTTTTGGAACCTTCTTCTTCGAAGCGAACGATCACATGGAATTGTTTCGGATTGGAATCGTCTCCGTGATCATAGACCAATTTTTCAGGTTTAACCACTTCTATGAACTCTACTCGGTTCGGATAATCTACTCCATCCGGACCATGCATTGTAAATCTCCAGACTCCTCCCGGTTTTACGCTCATTTCATGAATTGTATTCGTAAAGCCGTTCGGTCCCCACCAAATCGCAACTTGTTTAGGGTCTGTCCAGGCACTCCAAACTAATTCTCTTGGGGCATCAAAAGTTTTAACCCCTATAATTTCTTTTCCAACAACTGAAACTTCTGCCTTCATTCTATTTTCCTTATATTAATATTATCTTGTCGCTTTTTCTAATTCTGCCGTTTCAGCAGTCGCTTCCGGTTCTTTTTTATCCTTTAAAATGAAGAAGATCACAAAAGCCAAAGCAATAGAGATCCCCACACCCAAGAAAGAAACAAAATGTAAAGAATCAGTGAATGCACCTTGGGCAGTACTAAGCAGAATCTGCCTGCTCGGTTCCGGAAGTTCTTTTGCTATAGCTACTGCAGAAGCTAAAGTATTATGAGAACTTTGCAATTGCTCAGGAGTAAGTCCTGGAAGTTCAATCGAATTGATCCTGGATTTGAAAATCGCAACACCTATACTTCCAAGTACTGCGATTCCTAGAACCCCACCAAATTCAGCCGCAGTTTCTGAAATAGAGGCCGCAGCTCCCGCTCTTTCTGGCGGCGCAGAACCAACGATGATATCCGTTCCTAAGATCACAACTGCGCAGATCCCGAAAGACATGATAAGAGATCCTGCGATAATCATCCAGATCCCGTTTTCGGTATTGATCAGAGTGTATAAATACATACCGATCGCGAGCAACACAAGTCCGCTTAACATTACATATAATGGACGCATAATACGAACAATCATATGGATCGTAAGAGATCCTATAATATTACCTAATGCTCCAGGAAGAGTCCAAAGCCCAGCTTCCAAGGGAGAAAGTCCTAAGACCAATTGTAAGTATTGGGAAATAAATAAGAAAGCTCCCAAACCTACGAAGATGGTCATAGTATTTCCGACGACTGCAGCAGTGAATGCGGGAAGTTTGAATAACTCAAGATCTATCATTGGATCTTGTAAAGTGGTTTGCCTTTTAATAAAGACCGCTCCGATCGCTAAACCTGTTACGATGGTAAGAATCGGGACTGTTCCCCAGCCATTCTCCGCGATCTGCTTCAAACCATAGATGATAGAAAGAACCGATATTAAGGATAGGATCGCACTTGGGATATCCATTTTGCCAGCATTAGGATCTTTGAATTCAGGAAGAAGTTTAGGCCCAACGATTAGAAGAAGAATCATAACCGGAACACTCATCAAGAAAACGGAACCCCACCAGAAATATTCCAATAGAACCCCACCCGCAAGAGGACCGATCGCTCCACCTAAAGAGAAACTCATTCCCCAAATACCGATTGCGAAAGTTCTTTCTTCCGGATCCAGAAACATATTACGGATTAATGATAGGGTAGAAGGAGCCAAAGTTGCCGCCGTGATCCCTAAGATTGCACGAGTTAGGATCAAAATTTCGGAACTAGGAGAAAATGCTGCAAGAACGGATGCAACTCCGAACGATGCTGCTCCATATAGAAGAAGTTTTCGACGACCTATTCTATCTCCTAGATTTCCCATGATCACTAAGAAACCGGCGACTAAGAAGCCGTAGATATCCATGATCCATAATTGTTGAGAAGGGGTTGGGTTCAGATCCGCGGACAATTGAGGGGCCGCTAGATAAAGAACCGTTAAATCCATTGCGTATAGCAAACAAGGAAGTGCGATTACGGCTAAGCCTATCCATTCCTTTTTAGTTGCTTTGGTTTTGTTTTCTATCTTTTCAGACATTTAAAGTCCCTTATTTTATATATTTATAATATTTCTCTTTCTATAACAAAAGGTTACGTTTGTGTGTCCGGACCTTCCGGATTTTTGTTTTTAGCTTGGAGTTGTTGCAGATACGCATCCAAACGATCCAAACTTTCTTCCCAGAAATGTTTGTAATGATCGAGCCAACCTGACGCTTCCTTTAGGCCGTCCGGTCGGATCTTACAAGGTCTCCATTGGGCCTCTTTACTTCTTTCAATCAGCCCGGCCTTTTCCAAAACCTTAAGGTGTTTGGAAATTCCAGGCAGACTCATATTAAAAGGCTCCGCAAGTTCCTTAACGGTTGCTTCTCCCGAGACCAGATAGAGAAGGATCTCCCTCCTCGTTGGGTCCGCCAAGGCAGAGAATGTATTATTAAGCCGCTCAGATTCTGTGCTATATTTAACCATTTAGTTAATTTACCATTTGGTAAAATACGGCAGCTTTAATCGCCAGTCAAGCCCAATATACGCAAAAAATGGAAAAAATCTGGTATCAGAGGACTGGTCTGGGGTTTGGAAAGTGCAAGAGGGGGTTCGCACAAAGGCACGGAGATCACAGAGTGGATAAATTTCTACAAGCGAAAGCTTAGATTCTGAAAACGGAATGGCGTGCAGTATTCACGCTATTTTGCAAAAGGCTTGTAGGCATCGATATCCATGGAAATGCCTCTCAATATGTCGATCTTTCTTCTTTTCAAATCGAAACATTGGAACCTTTAGGACCTCTTCCTTAAAATATACTTGTTTTTGCATCTAAAGTCGGATCTTATCAAGTAGTTCCCGGCCTTTTTCCCACCGATTTTCTGAGCAAGAAAAAAAAGGGTCGACAAATTTCTTTTTATTATGTCTCCTAATCCAAAACTAAGAGAGAGTGCCCAATATGGGTGAAGGATCCCTTTCCCAGGAAGAAATAGACGCCCTTTTAGCGGGTGCAAACGATTCATTTGATCCAGGCAGCAGCATGGCTGCCGGAGGCGGCTCCAAAGAAGCTGCCGGTCTTTCTCCGGTAGACAGGGACCTTCTGTCTGATTTTCTTTCTCATTGTTTTATGACTGCAGGGAATACCTTAGCGGCCATTCTTTCTAAAACTTCTAATTTCATGAATCCTACCTCCGAGGCAAAATCCCGGAAGGATGTGGAAGCAGAACTTAAGTCCAACACGTTTTTATTATATTCTACCTATTCGGGAAATCTGAATGGAAGAGTTGTTCTTGCGATGGGCGCAGATAATGCAGCTCGTATTGCTAACATGATGATGGGCGGTTTCGATTCGGGCGGTCTCGACGAAGGCCAACTCCAAACACTAAGAGATAGTTTGACTCCCATCATGGGAGCTCTTCAGTCTCAGATCGCTGCTAAGACCGGCGGTGGGGTGAATGGTTCTCCAGCAGAAACTAGACATGTAACTTCTCCTGCTGCTTTGGTACTTCCAGAAGGTGATCCGCTGGTGCGGACCTTCTTCAACTTAGCAATAGAAGGACTTCCTTCCTTTAGAGTTCAGTTCCTTCTTTCTTTATCTATGGCGAATGATATTCTCTCTCTTTCCAAAAGGTCTGGAGGAGGAGGGGGAGGCGATTATGGTGGCGGTGGCTACCAAGGCGGAATGGGCGGCGGCGGAATTTCCCAAGTAGGAATGAAAGGTGTCTCCTTTCCGAATCTTGCTACCGCAAGCGGCGCTCAAGGAACTCCGAATCTAAACCTTCTCATGGACGTTCAAATGTCTGTGACCGTGGAACTCGGAAGAACTAAGATGTATATTAAAGATATCTTAGGTTTGGGTGAAGGTTCCATCATCGAGTTGGACAAGTTGGCAGGTGAGCCTGTGGACCTTTTGGTGAATGGTAAGTTGATTGCGAAGGGAGAGGTCGTGGTCATCGACGAAAACTTCGGTGTACGTGTAACGGATATCGTAAGTCCGGCCGATAGGATCAAGCCGGAGTCGGGAGGCGGATGAGCCGAATTTTTCAAAAGATCCATTCGTTTTTTTCAGGATTCGGCTCCCTCGCTTTGGCGTTCGGAGTCTTTTGTATTTTATCGGGTATTGCCGGAGGATTATATTCCCAAGGTTCCGAAAGAGAACAAATGGACGAAGTTCTCAAGAGAGAATTGGGCACTTCTGATAAAAAGGCCCCGGAATCTTCTGCAACTTCTGCGCCTAAACAAGAAGAGAAGAAGGAAACGACTGCTGAGTCAGTCCCGAATCCAGTGGAAGAAAGATATAAGCCTGTTTCGGATGGGCCGAGTCTTGCAGGGATCTTATTTAGGATCGTCCTTGTATTAGGAATTCTTTGTGGAGCCGCGTATTGGGTTTTAAGGACTCTCGCAAAATCTAGAGAAGGTTCTCTTCCTGTTAGAGGAGAAATGAATCTTCTCGGAAGTTTGAATCTTGGTACGAATAAACAGCTTCAGATTGTAGAAGTGACTGGACAAATTTTCGTGCTGGGTGTGGCGGATAACGGTATTAATTTAATTTCCGAGATTACTGATACGGAGACTAAGGCAAGGCTCCAGAGAATGAGAGACGAATTCAAACCTCCTGAAGGTGGTTTTTTGGTCACCGCTCTGGAACAATTAAAAGATTTGAATATTCGTCTGACCGGAAAATCGGAAGATGAAGAACAAACACTTCGACAGACTCCTGGTGAAAGAAAAGAGAAGCAGAGAAAACTCAAAGAGAAGTTAGACGAAATTAAGAAGGAAAGGAATAATCTGGAGAACGGATTATTCGATTTGAACTAGGGGGAAAAGTGGGAGAGGGGTTCGCTAAAAAGGCTGGGAAAAAGTTTTCTGAGGGTATGAGACATAATAGAGTTATGTGGAAGATACTTTCAGGAGTTCTTCTTTTTGCTGTTTTGATCATTGCGATCCCTGAAGATACTTTTGCTCAAGCAAATGCGCCTAGGATTCCTATCCCAAATCTGAATATCAATGTGAACGAGGCAAAAGGTCCTAGAGAGACAAGCCTTTCTTTGATGATCTTGTTCCTAGTGACAATTCTTTCTTTGGCTCCTGCCATTGTGATGTCCCTGACTTCTTTCACTAAGATAGTAATCGTTTTAGATTTTGTGAGAAGGGCACTTTCTATCCAAAACCTTCCGCCTAACCAGGTAATGGTGGGGCTTGCGTTATTTATGACTTTTTTCATCATGGCGCCCACCTTGAATATAGTGTACGAGAAAGGTTTAAATCCGTACATGGAAGGTAAGATAGACACAAACGAATTTTTTGATAAGTCCATGATACCTCTTCGGGAATTTATGATGAGGCAGATCGGAACGAGTGGAGCCAAGGATGTGGCTCTATTCTTAAAGATCGGAAAAGTAGAGAATGTGGAATCATTCGATGATGTTCCGAATTACGTTCTTATCCCTGCGTTCATGCTTTCAGAGATAAAGAAAGCCTTTTGGATCGGGATCATCATTTTTATTCCATTTATTGTAGTGGATCTTGTAGTCGCTTCCGCACTTCTCTCCATGGGTCTGAATATGCTTCCTCCAGTGATGGTGAGTTTGCCGTTTAAATTGATCTTATTTGTTCTTGTGGATGGTTGGAATTTAATCGTCTACGAGCTCGTAAGGAGTTATAAATGACGGAAGTAGATGCAATCACTCTGATCAGGGACGCGCTGTTTGTGACTCTTAAACTTTCTTCTCCCATTTTGCTGACTGCAATGGTAGTAGGATTGATCATCGGTATTTTACAAACCACAACTTCTATCCAAGAGCCTACGATCGCTTTTGTTCCTAAGTTATTATCTATTTTTGCAGTGATCGTGATCTTTGCTGGCTGGATGCTCCAGACAATGACAGATTATACCAGGGATCTTTTCCTGATGATAGAGAAGTTTTAGATTAGAAAAATGGAATACTTTATTGGAAATTTCCAAGTGTTTCTTCTGATCCTGGCAAGGATCGTGGGGCTTCTATCTGTGGCTCCTGTGTTCTCGTTTGCCTCCATTACTTTTCCGCAAAGGATGACTCTTGGTTTTCTAATCGCAGTAATTTTATTTCCGGTAAGTGCATCCTTTGTTCCTCCAATCCCAGGTAATATGGCCGATTATGGTTTAGTCGTGATGGCCGAGGTTCTCATTGGTATTCTGATGGGATTTTTGGTGAGTTTGGTATTCTCCTCATTCCAAATGGCGGGAGAATTTTTTAACGTCCAACTTGGTTTCGGTTATGCCGAGATTTTGGACCCAATCTCTCAAACAAGTCTTCCCGTGATCAGTACTCTTAAGAATATGTTGGGTATGCTTCTGTTCTTATCCTTGGGAGCTTATCGTTTTCTATTCGAAAGTTTGGTATATTCTTTTGAGAAGGTGCAAGTTTTGAAACTTGTGCCAGAGATACAAGACGGACTTTACAAAGCGATGGAAGAGGCGATCGGGGCTATGTTCCTAGTCGCTTTTAAAATTTCTCTGCCGATCCTCGGGGTTTTATTTTTAGTCACTGTTTCCGAAGCATTAATGGGAAAAGCAGCCCCTCAGTTGAATATTCTGCAACTTAGCTTTCCAATTAAGATCGCAATTGGCCTTGTGGTCATGATCTTGATTGTTCCATTCCTGATCACTCAGATGGACAATGCTTTCCAACTTTCCTTCGAGAAAATGAACTTAATGCTGAAAGGCTGGCCAAACTAATGGGCATCTTTTCTAAAACTGCAATGTTGGAGTTCCTACACGCAATACGAATTATCCGTTTGGAGCGCATATTGGAATTCCAACATGCGGTACCAGCGAAAGTTGTACCTGCTCCAGTGATAACTCCTTTCCGAATCGACCTGCAATTATTCGCAGCAGAGGACGAGGGACGTACACAACCAGCCAGCGAAAGAAGAAGAAGGGAAGAAAGAGAAAAAGGAAATGTTCCTAAAAGCCCCGAAGTTGCTTCTGCGATCGTTCTATTAGCAGGTATTGTTTTAATGTATCTCATGGGAGAATATTTTTTCATGAGATCCTATTATCTTTTGAGAAAATATTTTTTCGGAATACGTTCTGCGAATGTGATTAGCTCCGAGGCAATAAGTGAACTTCTGAATAATGCTCTCGTGGATATTACTCAGTTACTTCTTCCTTTGATGGGAATTACGGTAGTTGCTGCAATCGTTGGTAACGTTGTTCAAACTGGATTTCTATTCGCACCTCGTGCATTGGCTTTCAATTTCGGAAGGATACGCCCTAATTTCAAAAAGGTACTTCCGAATCGCCAAACATTATTCAGTTTAGGAAAATCCTTAGTCAAAGTAGCTGCAATTGCTTGGGTTTCTTATTTTGTAATAGAGAAGGATTTTTTCAAGATACTGATGCTCGGGAATATGGGCCTTGAAGAATCAGTAGCATTAATCACCTATACAGCATTCAAAATTTTTATAGTAGTGGGGATTCTACTTCTTGCGATCAGCGTCGGGGATTACTTCTTCCAAAGATATGAATATGAAGAAGCACTCAAAATGACTCCTTCCGAATCTAAAAGAGAAATGAAGGAACAGGATGGAGACCCTTCTTTACAGGCCAGAAGAAGACAAATGGCAAGGGACCAGATAAAAAAGAGCAAGATGCTGGCAGAAGTTCCCAAGGCAGATGTGATCATTACAAACCCGACTCACTTTGCAGTGGCATTAGAGTATAAGCCCAACAAACACAGGGCACCCGTTGTGATCGCAAAGGGTGTAGATGATTTCGCATTACGTATTATCCGGGTGGCTAAGGCGAATGATATCGCTACAGTAGAAGACCGCCCAATGGCAAGAACACTTTATGACGAGGTGGAAATTGGACAGGAAGTTCCTGCTAAGTTTTATACCGCACTCAGTGTGATCTTTACGAAACTCGAATCTTTCCGGAAAGCGTTCCGAAACGCTTCTTAAACCTAGGAGAATATTATGGATAAGAAATGGTACACACAATCCGACTTCATCCTGGGTGCGGGAGCAGTTGCTATCGTTGGGATGCTTGTTGTTCCTTTACCCGGATTCATATTAGATATCCTGATACTATTCAGCTTGGCTTTAAGTTTACTCATCGTTATGACTTCTTTGTCTATTAAGGAACCGTCTGAGTTTTCTGTTTTTCCTAGCTTACTGCTTATAACAACGATCTATCGATTGGCGCTAAACGTTTCTACTACGAGACAAATTTTGTCAAAAGGTCCTGGGGTAAATAGTGCGATCATAGATGCATTTGGTTCATTCATAGTAGGAAGTGAATCCGGTTTAAGTAAATACGTAGTTGGATTTATTATCTTCATAATCTTAGTGCTCGTACAGGTTCTCGTGATCACTAAAGGTGCGACCCGTATCTCCGAAGTTGCTGCAAGGTTCACGTTGGACGCATTGCCAGGTAAACAAATGGCAATCGATATGGAACTTTCTACTGGAAATATAAACGAGGCAGAAGCTCGTAAAAGAAGAAAGAAGATAGAAGCGGAAGTGGACTTCTACGGTTCCATGGATGGAGCGAGTAAGTTCGTCCAAGGGGACGTAAGAGCGGGATTGATCATCACTGCGATCAATTTGATCGGAGGAGTTGTCATCGGTGCAAGTATCCGTGGTGAATCATTCGTAGCCGCAGTCGAAACTTACGGAAAGTTCACAATTGGTGATGGGCTTGTTTCCCAGATCCCGGCACTTCTTACCACTGTTGCTACAGGTATCATTGTTACTCGTTCCGGTTCTGAATCGGATCTTGCAAAACAATTCAAGACACAGTTATTTGCAAACTCTAAAGTATTATATGTAGTCGCGGCCTCTATGGGGTTAGGCGCATTTATTCCAGGTTTACCATTTATTCCGATGGTGCTTCTCTCGGGAGGACTTGCTTATCTTGCATACTCTCTTGAAAGAACAGTCCAAGAACAGCTCGAGGTTTTGGAGAAGAAGGAAAAAGAAGCGGTTGGAGATCGCAAACCTAGAGATTATTACGACGAACTTAGGATCGAACCGATCGAAATCGAATTCGGTTATCATTTGGTGCCATTAGTAGACGCTTCTCAGGGTGGAACATTGATGGACCAAATTTCAAACTTAAGAGGAAAGTTTGCTCGTGAAAGCGGGATAGTTATCCCTCCAATCCGTATATTAGATAATTTGGAAATTCCTCCGGATCAATTTACAATTAAGATCAATGGAGTTGAAGTTGGTTCCAGCACAATCCGTCCTGAAAAACTGATGGCCATGCCTTCTGCAGAAAGCCAGGATCTTTCTTCTATCGAAGGAGAATCTTTTATGGAACCTGCTTATGGAAGAACTGCAAAATGGATCTCTGCGGATTCGAAAGGAGATGCGGAGTCAAAAGGTTTTATCGTAGTAGACTCTTCTACAGTTATCATCACATATTTAAGAGAATTACTTGCGACTCATGCTTCCAGTTTGTTAGGAAGAGAAGAAGTCAAAAAACTTCTGGATCATTACAGGTCTCAATACCCAACGCTTATCCAAGAGTTGGAAGCCGACAAGCCTGGGAATTTGGGAATGCTCCAACAAGTTCTTCAAAATCTTCTCAGAGAAGGTTTGGGGATCCGCAACCTTGTTCCAATTTTGGAAACAGTCGCAAACAAAATGGGCAAGTATCCGAATCCTTATGTTCTTACGGAATTTGTAAGACAATCTATCTCCAATACGATCGTAAAAGATTATATGGTAGATGGAAAACTCCAGGTCATAGTGGTGGAAGGCCGGGTGCTCGATAGATTGAACAAATCACTTGCTCAGGATCGTTTAGAAGGAAGAGATATTTTGGTCCTTCCTCCGGATTTCCAAAGAAGACTTTTAGAATCAGTAGCGGATATGAATCGTAGGGTCCAAGAAGGAAGAGGGTTCCCGATCTATGTGGTGAATAGAGAAGTAAGAATGCCTTTCGCGTATTTCTTAGCGAAAGAATTCCCACCTAGGAACTTTGCAGTTCTCGCATTAGAAGAAGTGCATTCTTCCGTTCCGACAGTGATCGCAGGTGAACTCAGAATAGCTCAGGCCCAGGCGGCGGAACCCGCAGAAGTGGTTTAGTAAAACGTAATATTGTAATCGAAAAAACAGGAGGATAACATGGATTTCGCAAAGATTAGGGGCAAGGATCTACAGGATTGCCTAATGCAGATGAAGATGAAATACGGCCCGGAAGCCCATGTCATCGAACATAGAATTCTTACCGAGGGTGGTGTATTCGGAACAGGACTCATGGCTCGTAAGGTCGTGGAGATCCAAGTTGGAATCCCAGAAAAGGCAAGTTCCAGAGAGAAGGTGGAGAAAAAACTCCAAGATCTAAAAGAACTACTCAAACAAAAGTCCACCCTTGGCTCTGAAAAAAGAAGAAATCTGGAAGAATTGCCTAGCTGGGAAGAAAGAACTTCTCGCCCAAGAGTTTCTTCTTTACCAAAAGAACTGATAGAAGTCACTTCTGAAGAAATAGAATCCGAAGAAAATTTGGGACTTTCTTTTTCAAAAGAATTCGAGCCTAAAATTTCCAGACAGGTCCGCAAAGAGCAGGATTCTAATATCCTTAAAATGAGGGATAAGCTCGTTAAAGAAGGGATGAGCGAGGCATATGCGGAAGAAATTATTTCCCAAGCAGAGCAAAGACTTTCTCCTTTGGATCGTTCTCGTACCGTTTCAGTTCAGGAGAAAATTGTAGAAGTTCTTTCCGAAAGAGTGCAGGTAGAGCCGGATATTTTTAAGGGAACCAGAAGAGGACAAAGAAAAGTAGTCTTCTTTGTGGGGCCTACGGGCAGTGGAAAAACTACTAGCATTGCAAAACTAGCCGCTAAGTACCATCTTCATATGGGAAAATCGGTATCATTGTATACAACTGACAACTACAGGATCGCTGCAATCGAGCAGTTAAAACGCTACGCTGATACCATGGAAATGCCTTTTTATGCGGTAAAAGATCTGAAACGTTTTCAGGAGACTCTGGCAAGAGACGGATCCGAGCTGATCTTAATAGATACTGCGGGTTATAGCCATCGTAATGTGGACCAGCTTAGCAAAATGTATGGATACCTTTCCGCTTTCGGAGAAAGGGACAACGTTGAAAATATCCTTGTATTATCCGCCACATCTTCGTATCATCACACCCACTCCGTAATGAAAGCCTACGAGCCCCTTGGTTTCCGTAGAATTTTATTAACTAAACTGGACGAAGCGGAATTTTTGGGTGGATTTCTGGAACTAGCCGATACACTTAATAAGGGTTTTACCCATTTAAGTGTTGGCCAAGAAGTTCCCTTCGATATGATCCCAGCGGAAAAACACCAACTCGCTGAATGCGCAGTAAATCCGGAAAAACTCATCGAGATCCGTGGAGAAGTATTCTCCGCTTAAGGTTTCGGTAGAAAACCTAAGTCCCAGAGAAAGAGGTTAGGATGGACCAAGCGACTCAGTTGCGGAAACTTACCGAGGGTAATACGAGTTTGAAACTCGTGTCTTCAACCAAACCTATGACTAAGATTATAGCGATCGCTTCCGGAAAGGGTGGGGTCGGTAAAAGTACTATCTCCGTAAACCTTGCCATCTCTATGGCTAAGGCAGGACAGAAGGTTCTAGTATTCGACGGAGACCTAGGACTTGCTAACGTGAATGTGATCTTAGGGATCATCCCTAAATACAATTTGTATCATGTAGTCAAGGGACATAAAAGTTTAAAGGACATTATCATCCAAGCTCCGGAAGGGGTGGATATCATAGCGGGTGCAAGTGGTTATTCTCAACTTGCTAACCTGAACGATACCCAAAGAAATAATTTGATCAAAGGATTCGCCGATCTGGACTCCTATGATTATATGATCATAGACACGGGGGCAGGGATTAGCTCAAACGTGATCGGACTCACATTGCCTGCGGACGATGTGATCGTAGTTACTACACCGGAACCTACTGCAATCACTGACTCTTATGGATTGATCAAAGCGATCGTTTCCCAAAGTAGAGATAAAAATCTAAAGATGGTCGTGAACCGTGTACGTTCCGCTATCGAAGGGAAGAAGGTTGCAGACCGTGTGATCGATATTTCCGGTCAATTCTTAGAAGTAAGAGTCGAAAATTTAGGATTTATCTTCCAAGACGACGAAGTCGAAAAAAGTATCCGGGAACAAAAACCGTATATTATCCATTCACCTAAGAGCAAGGCAGCAGCTTGTTTGAATCGGATCACATATTCTCTTCTTAACCAGGAAATGGAAGGTGGAGATGATTCCGGGATCACCGGCTTCTTCAAAAAATTCTTCAATTTCGTGGATGTTAGGGAAAAACAACAGAGCGAGGAAGAGTGAACCTACAAATTGGTTTCCTCGCTTTTTTCTCCTTTTTAGGACTCATCATAAGTCTGGTCTGCGGCATCATGGTTGGAAATTATTTCGGCCATATTGCATTCATTACCTTTTTATCCACAGTCGGTATGGCTGTTTTCGGATTCGGGGTGTATTCCGTTTTGGCTTCCAAGGTTCCGGAGTTTTTAGAGCTGCTTGGTAATTTCACAGGCGCTCATTCCTCCGGAGAAGAAGATGGCCTAGAGGGTGGGGACCGCCATTCTCATTCGGGACATGCGGATATGGATACTTCTACCCCTCATTTTGATTCTCCAGGTAGCGCAGACGAAATCCGGGCCGCTGCGAGTGGAATCCCTCGTAAAAAAGCGGATAAATTCGGAGATCACATCATCGTGGAAAATATTGCGATCAAAAATGAGCCTAAGTTGATGGCGGAAGCGATTCGTACGATGCTCGCGAAAGACGACGGCAGCCAGGAAAAATAGTAAAAATCTTTTCGACCGCATTCTTGATTTGTTGGAACTCCAACACGCTGAAAATGCCCGATTTCCGCCCAGAAACCCAATGAGACAAAAAACTGCTTGATTTCCCGTTTTTGAGACAAAAAATGCTATTGCAAATCGGTTTGGTCCACGACACTCTTAAGCAGAGGACCAGCCCATTCCGTAGTTATGTCCAAACTTTTCGATAAATACAATAATACGGATGAAACCGAACTTTGGAAGTCCTATCGGGCTACTAAAGATCAAAATATTCGCAGTTATCTTGTAGAAAAATATTCTCCTCTCGTCAAACACGTGGCTGGTCGTATTGCGATCGGCATGCCTCAGAACGTTGAGTTCGATGATCTAGTTTCATACGGCGTGTTTGGTCTTTTAGATGCGATCGAAAAATTCGATCCAGATAGACAGATCAAATTTAAAACCTATGCAATGACTCGTATTAGAGGTTCTATCTTCGACGAACTTCGTTCCATCGACTGGATCCCTCGCTCTATTCGCCAAAAAGCGAAACAGTTGGAGCAAATTATCGGGATGCTCGAGAACAAAGAGGGCGCTCACGTAGAAGATGAGGCGATCGCAAAAGAAATGGGTATCTCCGTCGAGGAGTTCAACTCACTTCTTACTAAGATCAGCGGAACGTCACTCGTCTCTTTAAATGATATTTGGTTCCTTGGTGATGAGAACGACGAGGTTTCTTTCATGGAGACATTAGAATCTCCGATGAACATGAATCCGGATACCATCATCGAAAAAGAAGAGATCAAAAATGTGATCGTGGAAGCGATCAAAACACTTCCTGACAAAGAAAAAAAAGTAATCGTTCTTTATTATTACGAAGATCTAACATTAAAAGAGATCGGAGAAGTATTGGAAGTAACTGAGTCCAGGATTTCACAACTTCACACGAGAGCTGTAGCAAGACTTCGTAGTAAATTAGGAAAAGTGAAATCGGTTATTAGTAAGAAATAAAACGCGAAGCTCGGAACTTGCATCGCGTTCCTAAGGGTTGCGATGCAGGGGAAAGCTTTCCCCTGGCCTGAGCCAAGGTCTCAGGCCACCCCTTCTCCGGGGAATCCGATTTTCAAAACCCCGGACCCAATGACCCGGCTGCAAGGAGGAGTTTCTTTTGAGTCTTACATCCTTTCTAAAAGACCAATCCAAAGAACTAGACAAGCTCCAAAACGAGCAGGTAGAAGTTATAGCTCCTACATTGGAAAAATGTCTTCAATTGGCAGCATCTCATCTCAAAAGAAAATCACATGAACTGGACTATATCGTAATCAAACGCGGAAAGAAAAAACTTTTCGGCTCGGAACCTTGGCATATCAGAGCATCCATCCTTCCTGAAGATACTTTCTTAGATGAACTCTCAGAGTTAGACAAAAAACTCACAGGTGGATCTGGCAAATTAGTTTCCAAAGATCTAAAAGAGTTCTTACAACCTAAGGACAGAGATGGAAAAGCAGTCGTTCAAATTTTCAGAAACGGAACTTATCTTACAATCTATCCACCTTCAGGTGATGGAAAAGCAATCGAACTTTCGGAAGTTTCTCGCAGGTTATCTGTTCGAGGAATAAACGAAGTAGATGATAACCAGATCCGTAAGATTGTAAAAGAAACCAAGGGAGAACCGATCTATATTTCCAATATGAAACCTAGGCAGGGTGCCGAGGGTAAAATGGTATTGGATATTGCTCCAGATAAGATGAGAGCAAAGATCACTTTTATTCCTCCAAAACCGGGCGGAAGAGATCTTGAAGTAAAAGACGTTGTCAATTATCTCAAGAACGCAGGTATTAAATACGGAGTTAAAGAAGAAGAAATCCAAAAAAGATTAGAAGATGAATTCTATAACCAACCTTTCACTGCTGCAGAAGGTGATCCTCCTGTTAATGGAAAGAACGCTCAGGTTATCTATCATGTTCGTATTAGCAAGAAGGTAGTCTTCAGAGAAGATGAATCCGGAAAAGTTGACTATAAGGATATGGACCTGATCGAGAACGTTGTGGTAGGGCAACTTCTGGCGGAAAAGATTCCTGCAGAAAGAGGGAAATACGGTCGTACATTATTCAACGAACTTCTACCTGCAAAAGACGGTTTAGATACGGAACTCAAACAAGGAAAGGGCACGATCCTCTCCGAAGACAGAACCAAACTCACTGCGGAAGTGAATGGGCAAGTAGTCTATGCAAGTGGCAGGCTCTCTGTCGAAACGGTTTACAGAGTCAACGGCGATGTTGGAATTAAAACCGGTAACGTTACATTCTTAGGCTCAGTGATCATCACAGGAAACGTAGAAGACAATTACTCGGTCAAGGCCGCAGGAAACATCGAGATCTACGGCACCGTCCAAAAAGCAAATGTGGAAGCTGACGGAGATATTATTATCCGCCAAGGTGTTTCCGGAAGAGACGAGGCTCGTATTGAATCCACAGGCGGAAACGTAATCGCAAAGTTTATCCAGAACGCGACCGTAGTCACAGAAAAAGACGTCGTTGTGCAGGAAGGAATTCTTCACTGCTTTGTAAGCGCCGGTGGAAAAGTAATCTCTAATGGTAAGAGGGGACAGATTGTAGGAGGTACGATCCGTGCTTCCGATACGATTGCTGCAAAGGTCATTGGATCTTCTGCAAACCCTGCAACCGAACTTATAGTAGGAACAGATCCTAAGGTATTAAAACAGATCTCCGAATATGAAGAAAAACTGGCCGAAAACCAGGACAAGTTCGAACAGATCTCCAAAAGTCTTAAGACCCTCAAGGCAAGAAAGGAGAATGACCCTGCTTCTTTCACCCAAGACCATGAGCAACAGTTGGTTAAAACCAGCAAGGCTACCGAAAAACTGGAGATCCGGGTCCGAGAATACGAAAATGAGATCCAGAACCTCAAGGCATATATAGAAGAAAGAGCTGCAAACGGTAAGATCAGTGTCGAAAAGACCCTATTTGGTGGGGTTACCATCAAGATCAAAAGTGCCGACTTCAAGACCCGTAACGAGATCAAACATAAGACCTTTGTGGAAGAGAACGGGGTTATCCGACAATTGCCGTACCAAGATCCTGAACCGGATAAAAAAGACTGGAGAAAAAACAGATCTAGAGGAAAATAAAGGATATGAGGCTGAACGAACCTCTTTCCGGATACGGTGCTGCGAACGATCTGGTCCGAAGGACTATGGTGGAGAACCCACATACTCTTTCGAACGTAATCGCCCAAAACGAAAAATCGGTCCGAGAGTATTCTATAGATAAAAAGTATGCGGTGCAGATGTACACCGAGACTTTTTCTTTATCTCCGGAATATAGAGAAAGACTTCGTAACTCATACACCCAAAGGATCGGAGAAATAGAAAAGGAAATCCGTTCTTTTAAAGGGCCAAAACCCGAGGGTGGTAAGGAGAGAATTTTCTCCTATGATAAGAGCGGTAGAAAAACCGAAATTCGGACACCTACTCGTTCCACAGTGGACTATATAGCTTAATAAAAACATGCCGGCTTCCAGAGGAATGTTGTTGGAAATCTCCTCGAAAAGGACGCTTGTGCGATGGAACTATTCACAGTCCTATTCTTAAATATTATTATAGCCATAGGCTTGTACGTCGGTGTGTCCGCGCAAGTAACGAAGAGGATACGCTCTCATATGATCCGTCGTATCAATGAAGAGATCCGAACCCTCGTAGACGAGATCCAAACGGAAACCGAAAGCCAAATCGAACTTTTAAATTCCAAGATCCAAGCTTATAAAATTTTGGTACAACGTTCCGATTCTTTGGAGGATAAATACAAATCTATTCTCCAAAAATTAGAATCCCTTCCTGAAAGAATACTTTCCAATGAAGGGAAAAAAACAGAAAAACAGAATGTTTATTCCGAACCGATATTAGAATTCGAAACGGTAGAAGAAGAATTAGAAACTAGCGTTCCTTCTATCTTAACTCATCAAGAAGAGATCCAAATTTCCGATGAGGAAAAATTTAAGAACGAATATCTGACTCTAATTCGAGAAAAACAAAAAGAACTTAAAACTACTCCGACCGAATCATTAGAGAATAGAAAACAGGAACTTGCTGCAAAAGCAGGAGAGGGTGTAGGTAGACTTTATAGACAAAATCTAAGAGAAAATTATTCCCCAGAAAATCCAAAACCATTCCTGGATCCGGAGAAAAAAAATTCCCGAAAAGAAAATGCCTCTAATCCAGACGAAGAATCCGGGACTTTAGGGATTTTGAAAAACTTCGGCAAAACGATTAAGAACGTAATGGGTTGGAAAGATTCTCAAGAATTGATGTCTGAAATTTCTCCAACCAGAACTCCTCAGCCGATGTACAATCCAAGTTCTACATTTGATATTTCTTTGGATGGAGATCCATTTGAAGAAAATAAAATTGAATTTCCGGAAGATATTAGCGGAGGTTCTCTAAAGGCAGAACCTGATTATACACCTGAATTAGATCCTAAAAAAGCGAGTTCTAAATCCAAAAGAACAGACAATAAAATTCCAGTGGAAGAGAACTTCGGAAAGATCCTGGAAAGAAAAATGACGGGTTACGTTCCGCAAAAACAGGATTCCGTAAAAATTTCCTCCGAAACGGCGCTAAAAGACCTGGGAGAAGGGGCGAGTAAAATTGAGAAGGTAGTTTTCCTCTTGAAAAAAGGATACTCCCATGAGGAAATCTCCGAAGCCTTGGATCTCGCCACCGGTGAGGTGGACATTATAGAAAGATTTAGGTTGGAGAGAAATAGGAGGACCTAATGTCCCAATTTAGCGTCTTGAACGTTGGTTTTGGAAATATAGTTATGGTTTCCAAGATCGTAGGTATCATTCATTCGGATTCAGCATCTGCTAAAAGGATCCGAAACGAAGCCAAAAGTAATAACAGTTTGGTAGACGCGACTCAGGGAAAAAAGACCAGGTCCATCATAATCACTGACTCCAATCATTTGATCCTTTCCAACTTAAGAGTAGAAGCCCTCACAAGAAGGATAGAAAGTAGGGATAATTCTATCGCAGAAGAAGAGGAAGAAAAGGACTGAAATCTCCCAAACTAATCGTTCTATCCTCCGTAGCAGGAGGAGGCAAATCCACACTTATCCAAATGATCCGAGCCAAACACCCCGATTTGGCTTTTTCTGTTTCTTGTACTACGAGGACACCACGTCCCGGTGACAAGGAAGGAGTAACGTATTTTTTCTTAACCAAAGAAGAATTCGAATCCGGGATCGATAAGGGAGAGTTTTTAGAATGGGCCAAGGTCCATGATAATTATTACGGAACTCCCGCAATATTCGTAAACCGATGTATGTCAGCCGGCAAGTCAGTGATCATGGATCTGGATGTGCAGGGTGCCGCTCAAGTAAAACAAAAACTCGGAAAAGAAGCGATCACAATTTTTATACTTCCTCCGAATGAAGAAGAATGGGAAAAACGACTACGTGGAAGAGGAACCGATTCAGAGGAAAGTATTCTGAAACGTATTAAGAACGGAAAGGAAGAGTTGGCTCATAAAGATGAGTTCGATCATATTATAGTGAACGATAAACTGGAGCATGCACTCTCTCGTTTGGAAGAAATTTTATTTTAAGAATTTCTGTAAAATATGGAAACCTGAACTATTCATTGCTTTCTTATTCTGAGCCAAGGATCGAATAATATGAAATTCTTACATACTTCCATTTTTATTTCCGTAATAGCTCTTTTTAGTTTTCAATGTATGTTTCTTATCAAACCAAGAAAGGATTTTGAGGAGAGTAAAAATTTAATTTCACCTGATTATTCTAAGTCCGAATTTTGGGCCGCACTTCCTGATAAAAAGGATAATGCAGATCTTGTTCCTGAAAATTCAGGTTTAAAAGAAAATCAATCTTTAGCGGAAGCGGATACTTTTTACATCCATCCAACTACCTTACTTCTTCGTCCTAAATATTGGAACGGAGATTTAAAGGATGAAAGTTTAAACGAAAGAACTGATAAACATCCGATCAAAACCCAAGCAAGTGCATTCAATGAATGTTGTAAGGTCTACGCTCCCAGATATAGACAAGCTGCATTTTTTGTTTTTACAAAAGATGCTCCTGAAGGAGAGGCTGCATTAGATTTTGCATTTCAAGATGTGAAAGCTTCCTTTTTATATTATATGAAAAATTGGAATAAGGGTCGCCCTTATATCATCGCTTCTCATAGCCAGGGTACCAGACATTCTGTTCGTTTACTTAAGGAAGTGATTTCCACTAATCCGGAATATAAGAAAAGCCTAGTAGTAAGTTATTCTATTGGATTTCCTTTCAAACAAGAGGAGACGGGTTTGCCTGTTTGTTCAGGGCCTAAAGAGACAGGATGTGTAGTGGGTTGGAATTCCTATATTTGGGGAAATTCTCCAGGAAGATTATTGGACAGATATGGAAAAGAAACCGTTTGTGTGAATCCTTTAAGTTGGAAACACGATGAAGAAGTTTCTCCAAAGTCGGAAAATTTAGGAAGTGTGAACCGAAGTTTTGATCAACTACTCCCAGGAGTTGCGGACGCTAAATGTAATTCAGGAGTTTTATGGATCCACGAACCTGAGATATCCAGAACTCCCAATTTAGGAAAAGATGGGAATTTACATACTGGAGATTTTCATTTCTTCTACGCGAATATTAGAAAAAACGCAAAAGAAAGACTAGAAAGTTTCTTAAAGAAGAAGTAGAGGAAAACTCGGAACTCTGCGCGAAACTAATTCGTGCAGTAAGTCTGTTCTATCACGATGGACGGCATGTCCGTTCTTTTTCCATCCAACTCTAACTTTTTATTTTTCAGATAAAACCCACAGACTTCTACATAAGAACCAACGGATACTCTATTCATTAAACTGTAATCGTCAGAATCCAAAACTACAGGTTTTCCGGAGAAGTGGACCACGAATCGGATGGAATTTCCTTTGTATAATACGTGGGTTACCGTTCCGGCAACTCGGACAGTTTCCCCGACGGCTTTTCCCGGGTTATTGACTAACTCTTCGCCAGAAACGTATTTTGGTTTTGCAGGAGCGGAAGTCTTTTTGCTTTTTGAGTAACTTGATCCAGTAGAAATTACTAATATTGAAAGAAATAAAATCGTTTTCTTTTTCATAATTTTAAAGTTCTTCCGACTCGGAATTGGATTCAGGAGCCTTGATCACATCTGACCTGGACAACCATTTGTTCGTAATATTCGCCCTGCGCTCTGCAGGGAACAAGGTGAGAAGATAGGTGGTGATTGTTTGTCTACCGTCCTGTTCCGCGTCCTTGTCCATTTGAATGAATACGTCTATGATGTCTTTGTCCGGCCAATTGGTAAGCATCTGCACTGCGTTATCAGGAGGCATATTTGCCACCTTCTCCGCCATAACCTTAACCAATTTCCCTCTACTATTCCTTTCGGATTCGGAAGACTTGAGTTCGTTCTCCTTGGAAGTAAGACCTCGTTTGAGTTCCTCGATTTTCTCAAGTTCCGCTTCCAGACGCTCTTTTTCTTTTTTGAGTTCTTCTTCTTTTTGGGAGATCTCGTCTCTATCCTTAGCGAGTCTTTCCATTTCTTTGCGGAATTCCAACTTCTCTAATTCGGAAGGGGATTCGGAGTCCGCATTTACGAGTCCCGGTTCTGTTCTTAAAAAAGGAAAAATTTCGGCAGCGTCTATGATCTGAAAATAATGAAACGCAAAAAATCCGATCAACACTAGGAAGAAGATCAGAAGTACTAGATATACTGCTCTTGCTTTGTCGGTTAAACTTGCCACTTTTTATACCCGGATGTCCAGCCTGGAGCCTGAAATTCTTTCTTCCAATGCTCCTGCCTTGTTTTCTAAATTCGAAATTTTATCTTGGAGATTTACCATGCTCCCGATTAAAGGATCGGAAGATTCTACCGTTTTTCGTACTTCTAAAAAGGGGAGATCACTTTTTATAACGCTCGTAAAGTTTTCTGAGTTCAGAAAGTCCCGCATCTTCTGTACCGGTGCGCTCGACGCCTCCCGTATCATAGGTAAATACTTTCGGATCCCGTTTAGATCTATCATCCCCATAAATTTCCTCCCTAGTTTTCCTATAAAGATCTGCTAAAAATTGCTCTTCTGCCTGGATTTTTTCCGCTTTTCTATAGGAGTGCATATACTCTTTGAAGCGGTTTTCTTTTAGAAGTTCCAGTACCTTCTTCTCTTTTCTTGCCTCTGAGACTTCCGTTCTTTTTTTCTCAACAGGCTCATCGAAAGAACGTATTTCATTCTCTAACTCGGTATTTCGAGTTAGAAGTTGTCTCATGTAAGTTTGTAAATATGAATATTCTCTTAGATCTGTGCTTCCCGACAGTGTGGTAGAAGATAAAGAATGTATCCTTGCGTCATTGGAATCTATTTCCGATTGACGTTGATTGACTTCTGCCACGAGTTCAGAAAGTTCTTTGAGTTTTTGGTCCTCTTTAATCTTCTTCAAACGAAGTACCGGTTCGAGTCTGAATTGGAATCTTTTCATAGATTAAAATTCCTCTTCTTCTCTTTCTTCTTTTAAGATATCTCTTAAGCCGCTGACTGTTTGTGGGAAAAGACTTCTTTCCATAAGCCTTTGTTTTAGATAAGAATCTATCTTATCTTTTTTACGGATGGCAAGATCCACTTTTGGATCGGATCCTCTTACATATGCATTCAATAAGATCAATTCTTCCACTGAATTATAAGTGGAGATCAATTCTCTGATCATACCAGCTCTCATGAACTGGTCTTCCTCTACTATAGATTGCATTACCCTGGAGAGTGAAGCTGGGACATCGATTGCAGGATAATGGTTTCTTTCCGCCATTTTGCGAGAAAGAATAATATGACCGTCTATATAACCTCGGACTGCATCCGCGATAGGATCTTCCATCTCGTCTGTGTCCGTTAGGATCGTATAAAATCCGGTGATACTTCCCCCAGATTTAGAAGTACCTGAACGTTCTACAAGTTTTGCTAATTTAGTAAAAACAGATGAACTAAATCCCCTAGTGATCGGAGGTTCGTGGTTAGAGACTGAAATTTCCCTATTTGCATGTGCAAATCTGGTTAAGGAGTCCATCATTAAGTTTACATGAAGTCCTTGTTCTCTGAAATATTCCGCAACGGAAGTGGCGAGTAGGGCACAGTTTACCTGTTCCATCTTAGGTGCGTCGGAGGTTGCGGCAAATACTACAGATCTTGCGAGACCTTCTTTCCCTAGGTCTCTCTCTAAAAATTCGTTCACCTCTCTACCTCGTTCCCCAACGAGTGCGATCACGTTTACATCTGCGTTGGTAAACCTTGCGATCATACCGAGTAAGCTGGACTTTCCTACACCTGATCCGGAGAAGATCCCTAATCTTTGTCCTCTACCTACTGTTAAAATTCCGTCTATGGCCCTTACGCCTGTAAGTAGAATGTCCCGGATCACTGGTCTATCCAGTGGATTGATACTTTCTCCCTCGGGAGATTTTTCTTCGGAAGTGATGATGAGTCCTTTTTTGTCAATTGGACGTCCTACACCGTTCAGTACCCGGCCTAGTAATTCTCTTCCCACAGGAACATTCAAACTTCTTCCTGAAGAAAACACGAAAGCATCAGGATATACTCCTTCTACAGGGCCGAGAGGCATCAGCGTATATACATGATTTTCGAAACCGACGATCTCGCATTGCAGGTAACCTTCTGTTCCTGCCTTTTGGACTTCCATGATCTCTCCGATTTTGGAGTCAGGAGGTCCTTCTGAATAAATTACGTTTCCGGAAACACGAACGACTCTTCCGGATTTGCGGATAGTCTCCGTGCGGTCCAAGATCAGGAAATACTTGGAGATGACGTCTACCTTTTCGTGAAACTTCTTCTCTATCATGATCTTAGCTCTTTAGATACCGGATACTGTCCCTGGGATTTTGCCCGGAGTCAAGTGATAATGAGAATATAACTGAATTATGTCACATTTGGAAGAAGAGCGAAGTTTGTCGAAGTGCCTACAAAGAAAACCCCCCTGACCCGACCGCCTATGATTTCGGCGGCCGGGTAGGAGACTAAGTTTGGACGTGAATGTTAGATTAGATCGGCTCCGCATTTCGAATTGCTTCTTCGATTTCTTTGAGCTGAGTGGAGATCCTTGCATCGATAGCTCCAACATCTGTTTCGATGATGACCCCGCCTCTGTCGACGCGAGAGTCTTCGTAGATATTGACCTTGCGAAGAGATTCCATAAGTTTAATAAGTTCGTCTTTGTGGGCAGTGGTGATTTCCAAGTCTGCAAAGTTGACTCGGATATCCACACGGTCTCTGTCCTTGATACGTTTCAGGGCTTCTCTAATATTATTGAGTACGATTTCTTTACGTTCAATGATCTCGTCTTTGATGATCTTACGTGCGATGATCAGGATCATCTCCACCATCTGCTTCTCGGAAGCTTGGATGAGTTCCGCACGAATATCGATTGCTTTACCGACGATGGTTCCTAAGCGGTCGATTAGGCGTCGGACTTCTCCTTGTCCTTTTCTGAAACCTACTTCTCGTCCTGCTTCGAATCCTTTTAGATAAGCCTCATGTTCGATCTCTGCCGTTTTCATCTCGGCTTCTTTGATCATTCTTTCGGCTTCCATCTTGGCTCTTTCCAAGATCTGTTCCGCTTTGGCTTTACCTGAATCCTCTTCGAGTTTGATCTTCTCTTTGGAATCCTGGATCATTTGGAAGGCTTTTTTACGGCCCTCTTCCTCGATCTCCTCCGACTTGCGGCGGGAGTCCTCGAGCATTGTTTTGATATTTTCTTCCGTTTCTTCTTTGTAACGGTTGAGCTCTGCCTCGATCTCTTCGATAGAAGGGCCTTGGTATTGCTCTATAATATTTCCTTCTTGGTCGACTTCGAACTCTTCTGCGTCTTCGTCCCTATGGAATTTTTTATATTTATCCGGAATCTGTAGCTCGACCTGGTCTTGCATGTCGGCGATCTGGATAGGTTTGAAGACGAGCTTTGCCATATTAGTTCTTTCTCCGGAACTTGATTCTTCCTGATTCTACGGATTCCTTAAAAATTTCAAGTAGTCCGTTCTGAGCGGTTTCAATCTCTGCGAGGGAAACCGGGCCCATAGAATCTTCTTCCAATCGGATGGAGGAGGCGAGACTTGGGTCCAACCTTTCCAATAAGACCTGTTTCGTTTCCGGTTCCGTGCCTTTGAAAGCAGTCGCGGTCACGATTGGATGGATCTCTCCCATAAACTTGTTTAGGGCTTCACGGCTTAGATCCATCAGGTCTTCCATTCGGAAGAAATGCTTATTAATATTTTCGGCAAACGATTGGCTCTTTTCGCGTATCCTGGAGAATAATTTCTGGGAATCTTGGGGGTCCAATTTGCCCAAAAGTTCCGCTGCCCTCTTACCATTAGAGATTACTTTTCCACCGGCGCTTACAAAGCAGTG
>NZ_NPEG01000039.1 GCF_002812045.1 Leptospira haakeii
AGCATAATCGATACGACTTCTTCTTCTGGCACTTCTATACTATACCCATTTAATCCGAGAAATACGTACGTTGTCATGTAAGCGACACGTTTATTCCCATCAATGAACGGATGATTCTTGGCTATTCCTATACATAATGAAGCTGCTAAATCAAAAATACTTGAGGAAGAGTCATATACCCATTTATTCTTAGGGCGATCAAGAGCCGATTCCAGAAGCCCTTGGTCTCGGATCCCCTGAGATCCACCATGCTGTTTAACTTGATCTAAATGAATTGCTTCGACGATTTTCTTATTTAACCATCTAGGCTCTTTCTTCATTTAGCCAATTCTCTTAAAGCATTACGGTATTTTTTAGAGCCTTCTTGGTAAATGTCCATCGCCTCTTCAAAATCAGGATCATATGGAGACAGAAGAATGCCTGCTTCAGTTTCCAAAAGAAAGACAGTATCTCCTTCATGGAAATTATACTTTTCCAGAAGTACTTTAGGAATTGTAGCCCCAGC
>NZ_NPEG01000005.1 GCF_002812045.1 Leptospira haakeii
GACAACGTACGTATTTCTCGGATTAAATGGGTATAGTATAGAAGTGCCAGAAGAAGAAGTCGTATCGATTATGCTGCGAGTTGCAGATGGAAGCATAGATGAAACCAATCTATCGACTTGGTTAAAAGATAGTTCAAATCCTCGCAAGTAGGTGCTCGACGTCGGCTAACTATCGGCTCTGACGCTTCGCTTCGGGTTCGCAAGCGACCCTCGCTTAGCCTTCGGCACATTTCGCTTTGTCACTCGCCTTGCAGTAGCAAGTCTCGCGCCAAGTCCTAACGAACTCGCGAAACGTCGTCAAGCCTTGGTCGTTAGCCGAAATGCGGTCCAATAATATATAAAGAGGAATAAAATTGATAACAATATACAAATCAAATAATTACCAAGAGATAGAGTTATTTAGGTCAGTTCTTGATAATGAAGAAATTAACTCTTTCGTTAAAGGAGGGGAATTGAATGCTCTAAAATTTGCATTACCAGAAAATGATGCACTAATAGAGTTATGTGTTTCTGAGAAAGATTTATTATCTGCACTTTATTTGTTAAAGCTTCCATTGACTGAAGAGTTATTAGAAATTATACAAAGATCCTCTAAGTTGACTCACTATTCGAATGATAATATTGATAACTCGAAAATAAAAAATCAGAATTTCGGAAATACAAGTATTTTGACCATTTCACTATTAATTGTTGGTATAGTTGCTTTACTAATAAGCTACTTTGATATAAAAGCAAAGTATAATTCTTTGAATTTAGATTTAAATTCTGATCTATATGTCTATTCTGAATATGATAATGTTGAAAACTGTATTCTTTCATATTACAAAGAGAATGATAAATTGAGTTCATGGATATGCTACGGTGAAGACGGTCAGCAGGTTAGTAATAAGTTTTATGATATTAATGGAAAAATAGAAGTTCATTATTTCCATGACATCCCCTCGGAAAATTTCGATCACTCTATAGCGTATGACGTTAATGGATTAAAAACTGCAGAGCGTTTTGATACAGATCACGATAATAGATTCGATAAAACTGTCTATTTTGATGAATTAGGAAAAGAAATTAGATCTGAAATTGATCGTAATTCGAACGGAAGGATAGAAAAATCGGAAATTATAAATAAGTAGGCCTTACTGACCACACTTCGCCTAACTATCGGTGCTTCCGCTCCGTTCGAGGCTGCTTCGCACCTCTCACTCGGGCTTCGCCACATTTGCTCAGTCACTCGAATTGCAGAGCAATTCTCGTGCCTGTCTTCGCTTCGCTCAGCGCGCAAACGTCGGAACACCTTGGTCGTTATACGCAAGTGCTTAAATTTTTTTCGAAATAGTAAATATGAAATAGCTGCAAGAATTGAATTTTGCTTATGACTATATTTGGAGTCTTACTAAAATAGATTACATAGAATCTGTCTGCAATCTTTACTCGAATTTAAATCGACTGACTGGATAATCAGAATGTATCAAATACCGAAAAATCTAGATTTATCAAAGATAATTGGCCAAGCTATCAGCCAAATACATATCGGTAAATATGACTTTCAATTCGATCTCGGGGATGTTCATTTTGCAGTTCAATCTCCAATTAAGCTATTTAAAGACAAGAAAGTAATTGCGCTTTGGCAAGAAGGCGTTTGGCCAGAAAAAGGATTCATAGAACTTTTCAATCTAAATGTAATCAATTTTCTAATTCCTGACAACTATACTATTATTATTCAGTTTGAAGAAAGCTTAGAACTACACTTATATGATAACTCTGATCAGTATGAAAGCATGCAGATCACTATTAAAAGTGAGTCAATATCCTGGATAATTTAGTTGGGAACGCCATCGATATCATCTTTATTTTTTTGTATATTTTTAATATTATAGAAAAAAATTAAACAACGCACCTGCGTATAACTATCGGCTCTGACGCATCGCTTCGAGATTGCTTCGCAACTCTCGCTTGGCCTTCGGCACATTTTGTTTCCGTCACTTCGTTTGCATGCGCAAACTCGTGCCGTCACAAAACGTCGTCAAGCCTTGTTCGTTAGGCGAACATCCGATAACTTCTTTCTTTTTTATTTTAGGGTTAAATATTCTTTAATAAAGCCTAAGTGAATTTTTCCATAGGTTTTGTCCGCTCCTTTGATGTTCAGGTGCCGAGATTTGAGTTTCATCCAGGTAATTAGATTTAATAGAAATGTTCTATCTGGTGCCGTATTCGGAGCGGGGATTGAGCATCTGATAGCAGGATTTTGCTGTAGGGGCAATTTGCAGAATTAGTAAAATGCAACTAATTGAATGCACCGTGTTTGGATCGGACGTCGCCTAACTTGCGGTGCCTCCGCTCCGCTCAAGGCTGCTTCGCAACTCTCGCTCGGGCTTCGCCACATTCGCCTCCGTCACTTCGTTTGCTAAGCAAACTCGTGCCGTTGCGAACGTCGGAGCACCTTGGTCGTTAGGCGAAAGTTGGCAAGAATGAATTTTACAAAGAAAATGATGAGAAATATATTCGTATTGTTGCTTTTTCTTTTTAGCTTTTCCGCATATTCTGAATCGAGTGAAATCTTAAGAATAAGAGAAGTTTATAAAAGCGCGCAAGAGTTTCAGAAGACAAATTCAAATAATTCAATTGAATATGTTAAATATTGGGATGAAGATAAAAAGAGTCTATCTAACTGGGAAAGATTAGATAAAAATTCTAAGAAAGACAATGATGTGTTAAGTTTTCTTAGATTATTCAAGGAACAAGATAAAATATCTTCGATATTAATAGAGGAAACTACACCTTCTGGAGATTGGGTTCATACAACGGAATATTATTTCTATGAAAATCATAAGATGGCTTTCATATTTTCAATTCTCTCTACCTTTTATGGCAATGTGAGAGTTGAAAAGCGTTTATACTTTGATAATAGTTTTAGAAAAATTAGAGAGTTAAAATCAGTTTACGATCTTCAAACTAATAAGGAATTAAAGGACCGAGATGGTGATTTTATGGATCGTAAGGTTTTAATAGCTAAAGATTCAGTTTCTTTATTTAAGTTATTGAATTTGCATTAGGTTCTTGAATAAACGTTTGATTTTATTGTTTTAATTTGCCAACCTTCGCCTAACTATCGGTTCTGGACGCAGCGCTTCGAGATGCTACGCACTCTCGCTCGGCCTCCGGCACATTTCGCTTTGTCACTCGTCTTGCATGGCAAGCCTCATGCCAAGTCCTTCGGACTCGCGAAACGTCGTCAAGCCTTGGTCGTTAGTCGCAATTTTTAACAGATCTACTCTAAATAAAATGATAAACTTTATTGCACTCGACTTACAACTTTGGAAATCATTAGTGAGCGTGGTTTTAATCAGTGCTTAGAAAATTTTATCAAAATCGGAAATTCTTGGCGAAAAAGAGTTGGGCGAATAAAGGAATTACAATTGCTTCAATCAGTTTGTTGCTCTCTTGCGATGGCATTTTAAGAATTGAAAATAATGTTTTTATTAGAAACAAAATTAATTCAAAATCATATTTATCAAAATTCACTGGTGAATGTGATATATATTTCAATTTACTTAAGATTAAAGGAGTGGCATTCACTCCTAATCCTGAAAAGATTATTTATCGAGCAAAAGTTTATATAGAAGATGGAATTTTAGAGCATTTCACAATAACTTGGTCGAAAGAATCAAAATATAGGGTTCATTTAAAATGTCCAAATTATAAGGAAGTTATCAAGGAATTTGATTATCCGTCTATAGAGCCGCGTCATTTTTACTTTGAGCTTGAAGAATAAAGAGATTTAAATATCTCAAGATTTGTGATTATTCGATATGCGCTTTTATAACTTTAAAAACTGCGACTAACTATCGGCTCTGACGCATCGCTTCGAGATTGCTACGCAACTCTCGCTTGGCCTTCGGCACATTTCGCTTTGTCACTCGTCTTGCATAGCAAGCCTCGCGCCAAGTGCTTGCGGACTTGCGAAACGTCGGAGCACCTTGGTCGTTAGGCGCCATTCCAGACCATGCCTCATATCAGTTTTGGGAGTTTAAAATGAAATCTTTTTTATTTATAGCATTCGCTTGTATAATTTTGCCTATTACAAGTAATTGTGCCTTCACCGACGTAACCGTAGATCCGATTCCGCGTCGCCCATTATTTAATAACAAACTTTCTCGTCAGATCGTTATCAAAGTGCATGATATTGCAGACCGCACATCCTTCAAAAGCCAAGGTGTAAAAAAGAATGGTTTCGGTATGGTAACTGCAAATGTTTATACAGCCAAACAACCTTCCTTAATTCTTCAAACAATTCTCATGGAAGAGCTTAATAATGCTGGGTTTGTGGCGGCTGAAATCGACGACGGTAATGCCCCGTCGATCGAGATTTATTTAAAGACATTCTTCAATGAGCCAGAAATTGGCTTCTGGGCCATTTCTTACTACACAGCTATTGATTCTGAGGTAATCGTTAATATTCCTGGGCACGGTATCTATCGCCGTAGAATAAGTACGGTTCATGATCAACTTTCCATTGGTATGGGTTTTTATCGGCAGCAGAGTTTTGAATTGGCGATTGAAGATTATTTCCACAAACTGTTTCCGGCATTGATGGAACTTCTTGGAGAGGTTCACTGATGTATTCACGACGACTTTTAATTCTGTGTCTTTTTCTGTTTCACTTCGTTACTTCTGGATGCATATACACATTATATTTTATAGATAAAGATAGTAATGCCGAGAAAAAATGGCGAAGAATCACTCCTGAAGAATATCGCAAATTACAGAAGGAGCAGACCCCTCGCAAAAGTAATCCGTTAGATATGAACGGCGACTAACTATTGCCTATAGCATTACATTTTGGATTGCTTGTGCGTCCTCGTTCTAGGCTTGATTGGTAACCGGACATTATATACTCGCAGGGTTCCTTCATAATGAAAATTATTTTTGTTGCACGTATTAGTATTGATTCTTCAGGACGCGTCTTAGTCAAACCAAGTAATGCGAACCTGAGCCTAATATATCGCGAAGCTATGGAAGTAGGCTGGGAGAACTTTTCACTAGTAGCTCCTCCTAATCCAGTTCGTGCTCCATTAGCATTATCTGAATGGTGGTTCGCCCGGATACTCGCGGCGTGTCGTGAGGTAAATTGTTTGTTGTTCTTGACACCCGCTACGCGATTTTCAGGTTTCCAGTTGAATTCTCTGTACAAACTCTTGCTTGCATATTTGGCAGCGCTTTTGCCATTCTTTTCATGGTTATCTCCGAATACAATTACTGCGAAGTACCGTTAGTAGATAAACCTTTCAACATACATAATATAAAAATGAAAGCTAAGTCGTTTATATAAACTCGGGCTGCGGGCAGAACGTCACCGAGCTTTGGTCATTAGCAAGGTAAAATTATATTAATTATCAACTTGACTATGATAAATTGAATAGTCATTAATATTATCTTAGCTACTAGCAATCTAGCTAAGGAGTTTAAATGCAGAAGATTGTAACTTTTCTTTGGTTTAACGATCAGGCAAAAGAAGCGGTAGATCTTTATGTATCGCTCTTTCAAAATGCGAAAATAACAAACACATCATATCTTACAGAGTCAGTGGCGAAAGCAGCAGGAAAGAAGCCTAGAGATTTATCAGCAATAGACTTTGAGCTGAATGGCCAAAACTTTACTGCGTTAAATGGTGGTCCGATGTTTACTTTTACTGAGGCCATCTCAATAGCGGTAAACTGCAAAACTCAAGAAGAAATTGATAAGTTATGGGAAGCATTATCCAAAGGCGGCGAAGAAATTGCTTGCGGATGGCTTAAAGATAAATACGGCGTAACGTGGCAGATTATGCCGGAAAGTCTAGACATCATGATGCGTGATCCGGACACAGTTAAAGCGGATCGGGTTGGCGCTGCTATGCTTAAGATGGGTAAGTTGAATATAATCGAACTCGAAAAGGCCTACAAAGGCGAATGATAAAAAGGACCACATGAGAAAGTTAATTGCAGCAATTAATATGACGATTGATGGGTTTTGTGATCATACTTCAGGTGTGCCTGACGAAGAAATACATCAACATTATGCGGACTTGTTGAGAAGTGGCGGCGCTGCTTTATATGGCAGGATAACCTACCAGCTAATGGAATTTTGGCGAACCGTGCTGGAAAATCCCACAGGCGATAAAGCGATGGACGATTTTGCCGTCGCAATAGACGAAATCCCAAAGATTGTTTTTTCCCGCACACTGGAAAATTTAGATTGGAAAAGTGCGAAATTAGCAAGTAAAGACCTTGAGAAAGAAGTTTTGGAACTCAAACAACAATCGGGAAAAGATGTATTTGCATGCAGTCCAAGCTTGATTGTAGCTTTGACAAAACTTAATTTAATAGACGAGTATCAACTTTGTATTCACCCAGTTATCGCGGGAAGTGGCTTGCCGTTATTTAAAGACATCAGTGAAAAAATTACGCTGAAACTCATAAAGACCCGATCGTTTAGTGGTGGTGCAGTTATTCTTTATTATGAACCGATAAACAAAACGACAACTAATCGCTAATATGGAGTTAAATGTAATTACCTAAAAAATAATTAAAGAAGAAAAAATGAATAAGTCACTTTTCCTAATAGCAATTATTTTTATGTCTTTCTGGAATTTGAAAGCTGAGCAGATTAAGTCTTCCGATTTAATGGAAGGGGATATTATATTCCATGAATCAAATTCCGAACAAGCTAAAGCAATTAAAGCAGCGACTAAATCACGATACACGCATGTCGGAATCATTTTTAAATATGGTAATGACTATAAGGTTCTTGAAGCTGTTGAGCCTGTAAGAATTACTCCTTTGGCTTCTTTCATTAAAAGAGGTCAGAAAAACCACTATATTATCAAGCGTCTTAAAGATCGCGAAAAAATATTAACTAATAGTACGATACAAGAAATGAAACAATATGGCGATTCTTTGTTGGGACGACACTATGATATTTACTTCGGCTGGCAAGATGATCGTATTTATTGTACAGAATTAATTTGGAAATTGTATGATAAATTTACCGGTAAGAAATTAGGTAATCTGAAAACGCTGAAAGATTTTGATCTATCATCGTCAAAGGTGCAGTATTTAATGAAGAAACGATATGGGAATAATATTCCTTACTCTGAACCGGTAATTTCTCCTGTTGATATGTTTAATTCAGCGGAATTGATTACTGTAGTCAGTTATAATTAGGCCTCTTGGCCCTAAAGTGGATTTTAATTATAAGAATCATACTTTGAATTATTCTGATTAAATAATACGGCTTTCTCTAACTACCGTAGTCTTTATTCGATTCAATTATCTCTCTTTTTTAACTGATAGAATAATAACCAGAAAGTGCAGTAAGTTTTACCAATGCTGATTAGTATTGTCCCAATTCTTAGGTGCTAACCAAAGTGCTTCAGCAATTGCCATTAATCTTTTTGAGTCAGATTTGAAGATAGCTGTCATAACCTTGAACGCTCTTGACATCTTCTGCAAACGCCAACTCATTACTATACTGTTTTCACCAATTTTTGGACGCTCTATAATCTTACCGCGTATTTTACTTAGTACGATTAATTGCGGCTCATCTAACACAGCTGAAAATCCGCCAGGACAGTCCAAAGCTCCCCATATTACTGCATCTCTAACAAAACCATTTGTCGCTGAAATTGTTCCGTCCGGTAACCAGTGTCCTACCATTAGGTTTTCAAATCCAATTTGTTCGGGAGCAGGGCCGACAAATATCCGCATTCCATCGTTTACTTCTCGTTTGGTACCACATACAAAACATGTGGGAAATGGGTGAGTTGTAAATCCTGGATAAAAAGTGGAGATCTTTTTTGCATCTTCCAGATCGGGAACTATTGGCAATTTATAATCTGGAAAATCTTTGTCCTCGATTGATTTTAGAGTTGCGAATGTTTTCTTTGAGTTATCGTAAATTGCACCTTGTTTCCCTTTTTCAGATTCCAAAATGATGGACGACTCAACAGGAGTCGGGTTAAGTAAACGTATCTCCGCCGAGTTAGTTCCTACAGCTTCAACGAGAATGCCCGCAGTAAAACCTCCATTACCCGTTTTTGGGGGGCCGCAAAATCTTTTAGACAGTATTATATTATCAACTTTCATGTTATGCTCCGTTTATTTTTTCGTAACCTTTTGATTGAATGTAAAGAAAGGTAATAGCATCGGAACTTCTCGTTTATATTGCAGATACTTTTCACCAAAAGTGCGGATTAAATCTTTTTCTTCTAAGAATGTTCCAATGATAATGTAAAGAGTCATACCTATGGAGAGAATAAGATGGCATAGGTTCATCAGCGGTGTACTCCATATGAGCAAAATTATTCCGAACATCATCGGATGACGTACTAATTTGTATAATGAAGGTGTAACGAATTCGGGTGTATGCTCTTCGGTTTTTATTAAAAAATTCCAGGCTTGTTTTAGGCCAAACAGTTCAAAGTGATCTATCTGAAAGGTAGAAACGACTGCCAAGATAAATCCGATTAAAAAAATAGAATATGCTATATACTCTCCGGAATTAGTTTTAAAATTCCAGATCTCAAAATCGATAGGCTGCCAAAAACATGAAAGAATGATTAAAGTGATACTGACTATGAAAACATAAAAACTTCTTTCAATAGCCATTGGAACTACTCGTCGTAAATATTTTTTGAACTTCTCTCTGGCCATGACACTGTGAGGGACCCCAAATATTAGGATTAATGCTGTGTCTAAACAAATAGACCCAATAAGTCCTATTTCTAATTGGGATCCAATGCTCTCGAAGAATTGGGTGATATCTAATAAACGTAAAACAAAAGCGATCATACTAAAAAGATAGATCATGTAAGAAATTAATGCGAATATTAGACAAACGATCCGTGTGAATATATTATTTGTATGCAATGGTTCTCCCAAAAATGCTTGGTATTCAAAGCTTTTTAAAAATTCTAACTTAAGGAAGAAAATTGGAAATCTCTGTTGTAAATAATAAATTGTAGAAATTCTTTTGTTCGGAATAATATTGCTTGGTATTCAAAGTAATTTTTGGTATATATAGAACTGTTCATTAAGAAGGCGAGGGAGAACAGGAGAAGAATGAAACAAGATAGATTGTTAGTCCTGGTTACTGCGTTACGAGATCAAATTATTGACGAAGTGAAGAAAGATTATCTGCGTTTTGGGCTAACGAATATTACTCCTGCGATGGGTGCAGTTCTCTGCGCGCTTAAAAGCGATCAACCTCAATCTATGAAAGAAATAGCGAGACAGATTTTTAGAGACCAGTCTAGCGTTACCCCTTTAGTGCAAAAACTGGTCGATTTAAATCTTGCAATTCAGGAGCGTTCATCCCTTGATGCAAGAGAGTCCCAGGTTCGGCTAACCACATCGGGGAAAAATACACGTTTGAAAATTATCCGAGCGGGTAGAAAGATGAATGCTCGTTTATATCGAGGTATGTCTGCTATTGACCGAAAACATCTTATTTCACTATTAGCCCAATTGAAAAAATAAATAAGTCTTGGTCGTTATAATCTGAATGTCGAATAAAATGGTTCTTCCTGCGAGTTTAACGAAAGTTAATCTCTTATTCTCTAAAAACTGTAATATAGAAATCAAAAATTTTCAGATAGAAAAGGAAAGTTCCGATTATAATGCCGCATTCTTTGAGTTAAATAAGAAACAAGCTATTTTTAGATTAGCGAAAATTACTCCTAAAAAAATTGGATTGTTTGTTACTCTTTGGAAAAGAGATAAAAAAGGGGTCACTATACCTTTCGATAAAAACGATGATATTGATCTTATTATCATTGAAGTTAGAAAATCGAATAGAATTGGACATTTTGTTTTTAGTAAAAGCCTTCTTATTGAAAACGGAATTATCACTTCTAAAAAAGAAGGCAAAAGAGGATTTAGGATCTATCCTCCTTGGGAAGCTCCTTCCAGTAAGCAAGCTATTGTATCTCAAAACTGGCAATCACGCTATTTCTTTGAGTATCAAAAAATGAATATAGAAGATAGTGCGCGCCTTAGAAATTTCCTGTTTTAACTTCTCCGGCACGCTTGTAATTTGCAATAATGACCCCATTTGAAGTGATTTGGCTTTCAGTCACCTTGAACATTGCTGGGATTGTGCCATCTACAAACAATCGTTTCCCGCTACCCAACGTTAGTGGATATATCTTTAACCAAAACTCATCGATCAAATCATGCTTCATAAGTGTCTGAACTAAATTTGCACTTCCGTATACGTGTAAATCTGGGCCTTCTTCTTTTTTGAGTTTATTGATTTTTTCCACAATATCTCCGTTTAAAAACACGGAAGGTTTCCATTCACTAGTAGTTCTGGTATTAGAGGCAACATACTTAGTTACAGACATGATAGGAGGCCAAAAATCGGAATGTTTAGGCCAATAGGGCTCCCAAATGTCAAAGGTCTTACGACCTAATAGTAGATCAAACGGAAGGTTCATCTGCTTCTGCATGACAGTTCCTGTAAGATCATCAAAGATCGGAGCTTGCCATCCACTATACTTGAAGCCACCGCTAGTATCTTCTTCTTGGCCACCCGGGCCTTGTATAACTCCATCAAGAGTGAGAAATTCGAGCACGATAATTTTTCTCATGGGAATATTCCTTATAAGGTCTATTTCAACGCAATTATTGAAGCAAAAATTTCATACACGTCAATAGCATTTAGTTCGCTATTTTAAACCATCATGTATAGCATCGGAAAAACTCATTAGTTTGGAGGTCATTTATGAAACGAGTTACAGGTATTGGTGGGATCTTCTTCAGCGCAAAGGATCCTGCCAAATTAGGTTCCTGGTACAAAACTCATCTTGGAATAGATGTCCAGTCTTGGGGTGGTGCAGCTTTTCGTTGGGTTGATGCATCGGGTAATCCTACAAATGGTACAACTGCTTGGTCCATTGGAGATGGATCTTATTTCGCTCCGAGTAATTCCACGTTTATGGTGAACTATCGAGTGGAAGATCTTCATGGACTATTGAAAGCACTTCGGGAAGAAGGTTGTCAAGTTCTAGAGAAGGTAGAAGAATCGGAATATGGAATATTCGGTTGGGTCATGGATCCGGAAGGAAACAAAGTGGAACTCTGGCAACCGCCAGCCGGTCAATAACAATCGCTCCTGACCATTACCTGAGTCACGGATAAGCGGGAGAATACTTTGCAGACTTTTCGATATCCAAATGCTGCAGTAAATAAGGATCGCCGAACTGTATTTGTACAATTGCCTTTAATTTTTTTAGGCGTCAGCATTCCACTGGTCTTGTTCATGTACGCTATTGGGAAGGGTGAATTATTCCTTCCGATAGTTATGATTGTCATAATGGTATTTACAGCCATTGTCACAATCTACTTCAGATATCTTACAGTTTCGGTTTATTGGAAAGATTACAGAGTTATCCTTTCGGGTTTTCAAATTTCTGTTTTTTCCAATGGGACAGCAATTTTCGAGGGCGCCTCTTATGATTTATCTTCGTTCCAATACGATACATTTTCTCGCGGAATTTTATTAGGACATCCTAAAGGTGGAATTTTAATCCCAGATGCGATTGAAAATGTTCAAATACTTTTTCAAACATTAAAGGCGATGAGAGCAGGTCAGCCGGCTGGAAATGTGGACCAGATTTTGGTGCAGGATTTTTTACAAGAACGTCTTGCACTTGTAAGCAAACATGCTGAATATAATCCCGTTCTACAAAAAGTCCGGATTGTATGGGATCATCCGTTATGCCCGTTTCCAATTTGCACAGGTGCAATGCTTATTATTGCAGGATTATTTGATCTTATTTTTTATAAAAAGCCAACTAGTCATCCATTCACTTTGTGTATCGCCTATATTATTATTGGCGTTCTCCTTTTATTTCTGGCAAGAATTTGGAAAAGAGAATGTTCGATCAATATAGATGAAAAAAGTTTTATTCTAAAAAAAGGACTTCGTACTTTTTCAGGTTTAATCGATTCGTTAGGTGTTATTCCTTCTAAAGTACTGACTGCTGATTTATCTATATCGGAGCGATATCATTTCTTTGTTTGTAGTGAAGGGAGAATTTTCGAGATTGGGTCCTCTCAAGAATTTCCGGATCATGCTTTGAATGCCGCTCAAGATCTTGCACGTAAGATGGATATAAAATTGCTCAAAAATCGCGGCAAGCCCAAGTTTCTAATAGATAATTGGATTCCAGCAGCTCTCATTGCCGGTGGACTTGCAGCGATCGGATCTTCTATTCCAAAATTCTTTTAATTAGCTTCTGTATATTTCTTGAAGTTATCAAGTATTGCCTGCCAACCACCTCTTTGCATTTCAACCGGGTTTTGTGATTCGGGATCAAAACTTACTGTCACAAGAGTTTTGTTATCTTTATTCTCAAAGTTAACGGTCGCCTTTCTGCCATCTCCCATAGTATAAGCGAAATTTTTCTGATCAACGACTGTGTCGTAAATTGCTTCAAACTCGAAGCCAAAACTTCCATCCTTAGCTTCCATTCTCGCGCTATATTTTCCACCAGGCCTCATATCATTTTTTGCCCAAGGACATTGCCAGTCGTCAGTTGCAAAATTCCATTTGATAATATGTTGTGGATTGGTGTAGTAGTCCCAGGCTTTCTTTATGTCTGCCGCAATAGTAGATTGAATAGTGATTTGTTTGGAGTCCATTTTAGGGAATCTAATAGACTATTCTCCATGGGAAAGCATTTTCCGTATGATATCCTTAGATAAAGTAAGAAAACTCGCCTTAGCTCTTCCGGAAGCAAAAGAAGAGCCTCATTTTGAAAAAATTTCTTTCAGAGTGAGTAAGAAAATTTTTGCAACGGTTGATCAGGAGAATAAAAAGATCGTTCTCAAATTTGATCAGCACGACCAAGACTTCTTCTCAGCGGCATCTAAGGGTTCCGTTTATCCTATAGAAAATAAATGGGGACAGCAAGGTTGGACCTGCGTTGAAATGAAATCGACTGATTTAGCTTTATTTAAAGATATGTTAATGGTTTCTTATTGTGGAGTCGCTCCTAAAAGACTTGTAGAAATAGTCCAACAAGGTCTAAAATCTCGTAAAAAATAATTAATCCAAAGTATAAGCCAAATGAGCAGCATTGAGACTATTTCGAATAAAAATATAGATGAAGTTCTTCCTTTAATCCGTAAATACCAAGAGTTCTATAAAATAGAATCCATCAATGATGAAAAGAATAGAAAATTCTTTTCTCAATTCGGAGAAGGTAGTAATTTAGGATGTTTATTCGGCTTCAGAAAAGGTGGTCGAATAGTAGGTTTCGCCACTATATATTTTTCTTATGCATCTAGCATTGTAAGCAAAGTTGCTATTATGAATGATCTTTTCACTTTAGTTGAATATAGAAAGAACGGAATTGGAGAATCACTAATTGTTCACTGTGCGATGTACGCAAAGTCTCAGGGGGCAGCAAGACTACAATGGGTTACTGCTCCGGATAATTTAAATGCTCAGGCTTTATATAATAAAGTAGGAGCAAAACAAAGCAGCTGGGAATTTTTTACTTATACTATAATCACATGAATAAAGAAGTCCAAAAATATAATAATTCACAGACCAAAATTGAAAAAGAGGTTTGTGATATTCTTTTCCAAGAAATTAGTCTTCATCTTCCTAAGGCAGAAAATAAAATTTGGCATGCTCATCCGGTTTGGTTTTTGGATGGGAATCCGATTGTAGGTTATAGTAAACTTAAAAATTGTATTCGATTGCTCTTTTGGAGCGGACAATCATTCGATGAAGAAGGTTTAGAACCGGAAGGAACGTTTAAAGCTGCTGAAATTCGTTATACTAGCCCAGATCAAATAAATAAAAAAGATTTAAAACGTTGGGTGAATAAATCTAAGAAAATCCAGTGGGATTATAAAAATATAGTAAAACGAAAAGGTGTTCTCGAAAGATTAAAATAATTTTACTAAAGCTGCGCGACGTTATCCAGTAACCCCGCGCATAAACTTTTAATTAAAATCATCAATCTTAATATCATCCGGCGCTGGTTTGCCAGCACCGGTTTCAATCAAGTCCCTTAAACTAAGTAAGAAAACTGCCCATTTCATACTACAATGCGCAGTAAAATCACTTTCTATTTTCCAATCGCGGTGTCCGAAATAAATAAGAGTCAATGCCGCTCCGTCTGGCGCAGTGCCTGGATTTAATTTAAAATCAATATGAGAGCCGATCCAATCTTCTGGTCCTGATGTACATTCCCAACGAACATGTTGTGATGAAAGTTCTTGTACTCTCATGTCGATTCCCGCTATTCCAAAATCAAAATGTATAGGTTCTCCTACACCAGAAGTCCCACCTGTAAATGGTCCTTCTACTTGTCTAGTCCACCACCCTGAAAGTCCCGCCTTAGTCGTCAGCGCCTTAATGACGTCCGCAGCATCTGCGCGAACGCCTATCTTATGATAGATTCCGTTCATCTTATTCTCCTTACGTTTGTTGTTTCTTTTTCCTTTCCGGCGAATCGCCGATAAAAGTGCAGTATTATTCTTTTCCAACCTGCCATTTCTCTAGGCTGTCAAGAATATGAGTCCATCCTGCTTTATGGGATGTGGAAGCATCTTCTCCGATTAAACGTTCATGCATTAACGTTATGAGTGTTTGTGGCTTCTTGTTTGAACCTGAAGATCCTTCTTCCAATGGATCGAAAGTAACTGTGACTAATGTATTCAAGCCGCCAGTTGCGTGTGATCTCCAAGTAAATACTAATTTTTTCGGTTCTTCTATGACTTGATATTCGCCTTCATGCGGCAGCACTTTGCCTTCATGTAACATATTGATCTTAAATCGACCACCAGGACGTGGATCTAATATGGCGGATTCGATCCCGATAGAATTCCCGGGCAAAAACCAACTGGAAAATTCTTCTGCCTTTAACCAGGCCTTAAATAATCTAATTGGTTCTGCATTAATTCTTTTTTCTATTTTTACGACCTGGTTTGTCATGGTCTTGCTCCTCTATAAAGGATTCGAGTCTATCGAGTTTGTTGGTCCAGAATTCCTGATGATATGCAAGCCAAGTAGAAGCTTCCATAAGAGATTGGTTTTGCAGTTCAAGTCGGAAGCTACGACCATCTTCCTGGTCCCGCACTTTACGAACTAACCCGGCAGATGTTAGCACATCTATATGTTTAGCAACTCCAGCAAAGGACATAGAAAAAGGTTCTGCCAATTCCGAAATGGTAAGAGGCCTCTTTCGCAATTTTGCAAGCATTTGCCTTCTCGAGCTATCCGCGAGTGCCGCGAATACCCGATCCAGCCTTTGTTCATTTTTATGAAATCCAACCATTTAGTTGAATAATTTTGTCCCCGGTTTAGATTGTCAAATATTAAACCAATTAGTTTAATAAAATTAGAGGCCATTTCGAGGCGTTTAAAAGTCGGTTTCAAAGGAAAGAAGTGTAAATTTGCACTTGCATTGTTTCTATTTACCGTTTAAATCATTTATTTCTTCGAGGTGGGCTATTAGATTATGAATCCATATCTTAAAAATACCTTTGCCGTGATTGCAGGACTTCTCCTTGGAAGTATAGTGAATATGGGACTTATCACGATCAGTGGGAGTATTATTCCTCCTCCGGAAGGTGCCGATGTGACTACCATGGAAGGTTTAAAAGCATCTATTCATTTATTCCAACCTAAACATTTTATCTTTCCTTTCTTAGCGCATGCTCTTGGAACATTCGTGGGGGCGTTGGTGGCGGCTTTCATTGCGACGAATCATAAACTCAAATTTGCTTTAGTGATTGGAGCTTTCTTTCTTGTGGGTGGAACTGCAAATGTCCTAATGCTTCCGGCTCCCGCTTGGTTTAATGTGCTGGATTTAGTCGGGGCTTATATTCCTACAAGTTATCTCGCAGGGATATTGATCATTAAGAAAAACTAAATTTGATTGAAGGGACCTTCTACAGGGCGAACTTTTTCAGGTTTAAAAATGGATAACACAAAAAGCACATTCAAATCGATTGACGAGTACATCAAAACTTTTCCGAAAGAAGTTCAGTCACTTCTTCAGGAACTCCGAAAAGTGATCCAAGAAGAAGCTCCGGAAGCAAGTGAGAAGATTAGTTATCAAATCCCAACTTTCTATTTGAACGGTAATCTGGTACATTTTGCTGCTTATAAAAATCATATCGGTTTTTATCCGGGAGCAAGCGGTATCGCTAAATTTAAGAAAGAGATTGATAAATACAAAAATGCAAAAGGTTCCGTTCAATTTCCGATCGACCAACCTTTACCTTTTACTTTGGTCCGTAAGATCGTAAAATTTAGAGTAGGGGAATATAAGAAGAAGGTCCCCAAAAAAACGAAAAAGAAATAATTTCCAATAATTCTCATTTGCGAGGTGGTCGACTTTGCGACAAAGATCCGATTATTACAAAGTCGAATTTAAAATTCTTGTAATAGTTCTTGAACTTTTCGACTAAAGATCCCAGAATTGCCCTCTCATTTGGAGGAAATATAGAATGGGATCTGAAAACGTTTCGAAAGGCCAACTCTGGACCGGTCGAGTACTCAGCGGACTAGTTGTTCTTTTTTTGCTTTTTGACGGAGTATTAAAATTTTTCTTAGATAAAATGCCACCGGAAGCTCAGGCAGAAGGAGCCAAACTCGGCTATCCACCGGAAGTAATGCCGTACTTAGGAACGGTCTTGATCGTTAGCACCTTGTTATATGCTTTTCCTAGAACTGCAGTTTTAGGAGCAACTTTGCTCACAGGTTATTTAGGTGGAGCTGTTGCTACTCATGTTCGTGTCTTAAATCCTTTAGGTTCTCATATTTTATTTCCTACCTATCTGGGAATTATTCTATGGGCAGGACTTTATCTCAGATTCCCTAAATTGAGAGAATTAACTCCCTGGCAGAAATAAATAAGGAAGTCACGATCTAGATTATCCGGGTTAGGGAAATTTATATCGTGACTGTTCTTCCAATTTGAAGTATAAATCTTTAATATTCACCTTTCTATTTTTATGTGCCGGTTGTGGCACTACGATACAAGTTATCCAAGATCCTTTTAGAGATATCACCGTAGTCAAAATGGATATGGACCATGAAGCAAAGGTGGATAACCCAAATAAAAACGTTTACGCTTATGGCGGTCAATACGCGAAAGAAATTAAGAATGGTGTGATTTCACAAATCGTTCTGATTATAAGACTCCAAGGCTCTGAAACTCTTGCCTCCTTAGGTCCGGAAGCTTATATTAAAATTGATCGTAAGTCTACAAAACTACTTTTATCCGATTCAAATTATTCCGCAAATCAAGTAACCGTTCGTACTCAGGTTCCTACAGGTATGGGACCAGGAATCGGTTTTGGATATGGTTACGGCGCGGTTCCTATGACTAGTACTAGGACTTCTACCTTAACTTCTAATATTCTTTCCGGTAGATTGACTTTTACAAAGGAAATGGAGAACGATATTCTTTCAGCGAAATCACTTCAGTATAGATTGTACAGCGCGAATGATGCGATCGATCTATTCGTCTCTGATTCCCAATTGGAGATTATCCAAAAGTTTATTAAGAATAGAGGAGAAGTCCCCAAATAGGTTTTTATTTTTGAGAGAATGCGGAGAAAAAATAGATCGCAGGTTTATCATACAATTGATATAACTTTAAAAATATCTCGACTTCTAGAGATATACTTCCTGATTCTAATTTGGAAATGAAACTTTGACTGGCTCCAATTTGTTGGGCGACTTCCGATTGAGTGAACCCAGCTTCAATCCTTGCCTGTTTAAGAGACTTTAAGAATTTTTTCTTTTGTCGGTCAGTTACTTTCAAGGATCTGCCTGGTTTACCAACTTAGTGATAAATCTAGGATTTTTGCGATTCTAATTTTAATCTTCCCCCGGAATCTTCGTTTTCGTTGCAAAAGCGTTTCCATTTATTCCAAACCATTCTTAAAATTCCTTGCCTCAATCTTACTCTCTTTTTTAACTCCATTACATACAAATCCTAAAACTTTTGGTCCTGAACTATGACCCAAGAATTAGAACTTAGGCTTTTGCCTGAGATCGCTGAACAATCGGCTCGGCTTACAGAATATATTTCCAAGTCCAAAAAGATCTCTTTGTCGGATATTAAACATATCGAGGTCTTAAATCATTCTATTGATGCCAGACAAAAAACTGTCTTTGTAAACCTCAAAGTCCGAGTTTATATTAACGAAGAGTTTGTGGCAGAGCAGATCCATCTGCCTGATTATCCAAACGTAAAAAATTCCAAAGAAGTAATCGTAATAGGAGCTGGACCCGCCGGTTTATTCTCAGCCTTGGAACTGATCCAATCGGGTTTGAAACCTATCGTTCTGGAAAGAGGAAAGGACGTTAAATCAAGACCTAAAGATCTTCAAAATATAAATGCACATCATATTGTGGATGAGGATTCCAATTATTGTTTCGGAGAAGGTGGGGCAGGCACTTATTCCGACGGTAAACTGTATACTAGATCCAAAAAAAGAGGGAATATCCGGCGTATTCTGGAGCTACTCGTAGGTTTCGGAGCAAATCCTAATATTCTAATAGAGGCTCATCCTCATATAGGGACCAATAAACTTCCTAGTATCGTTCGTAGAATGAGAGAAACAATCCAGGAAAGAGGCGGAGAAGTTTATTTCAACCAAAGAGTAACTGATCTAATCTTGGAAGGAAATTCCATCAAGGGTGTTGTCACCAAAAATGGAGATCGTTTTCTCTCCGATAAAGTCATTTTAGCTACAGGACATTCTGCTAGAGATATATTTGAATTACTCCATCATAAAGGGATAGAGATCCATTTAAAACCTCTTGCAGTAGGTATCAGGGTAGAACATAAACAATCCTTAATAGATTCTATTCAATATAGCTGTGAAGATCGAGGACCTTTTCTTCCTCCTTCTCCTTATAGTGTTGTAAAACAGATCCATGGAAGGGGAGTGTATTCTTTTTGTATGTGCCCTGGAGGAGTGATCGCTGCATGTGCTACTAAACCGGGAGAGGTTGTAACGAATGGATGGTCCTCATCCAGAAGGGCGAGACCTACTGCAAATTCAGGAATAGTAGTGGAACTACGACAAGAAGACTTTTTACCTTTCCAAAAGTTTGGACCATTAGCAGCGATGGAATTCCAAAAAGAAATAGAACAAAAGGCTTGGATTGCGGGTGGAAAGACCCAAACTGCACCCGCTACTAGACTCGCAGATTTTGTAGAAGGGAAAATTTCTTCTGATCTTCCTAAAACTTCCTATCCTCCTGGGATTATCTCTGCAGATCTTTCTCTCGTTCTTCCTAAATTTGTAATGAAAGCATTACAAAACGGATTCAAAGAATTTAATAAATCCATGAAAGGGTATCTGACTAACGAAGCGGTGGTTCATGCTCCTGAGACCAGAACTTCTTCTCCGGTTAGTATTCCTAGGGATCCTGAAACTTTGGAACATATTCGTATCAAAGGTTTATATCCTTGCGGAGAAGGAGCCGGATATGCAGGTGGGATCGTTTCCGCGGCTATGGATGGGATCAGATGTGCGCAAGCATGCGCAGTTAGTGTTTAGAATTTCTAACTATGATAAACCACTACGACAAAATAGATTCTGCTCTGAGCTTCATAGAAAAAAATCTTAAGAACAATATCTCCGTAAAGGATGTCTCGGAGAATTCGTTCAGTTCTCTTTGGCATTTCCAGAGAATATTCAGATATATGACCGGATATTCTGTGTATTCATATATCCGAAAAAGAAGACTTTCGGAAGCGGCACAAAAGCTGATCCTAACAAAATCAAAGGTTATAGATATTGCTTTTGAATTTGGATACGAAACGCCTGAAACTTTCCTAAGAGAATTCAAAAAAGATTTCGGCACAACTCCTTCCGAATACAGAAAGATAGAACATCATCTTATATTTGAAAAAATTAATATTAATGAAGATAAATTCAAAACAATTTATGACGGGACCGGAATTGAATTCAAAACTGTGGTCCGAAATAGAGTAGTCCTCATAGGCAAAAAACATAGAACTACAATGCAAAAGGAACAAAGTACTCAAGATATTCCCAGGATCTGGACAGAGTCCTTTCAAGAAGGGTTATTTGATCAGATACCTGAAAGAACAGATCTAAAAAAAGTCCAAGGCGTTTATTCAAATTGGGACTTAGAAGAGAATTTTGATTTTTTCGTAGGTGCAGAAGTAAACCCTGAAGTCTCGGTTCCTTCTGGTTTTACAAAACAAATCTTAACCGCCTCCAAATATATGTTATTCACCGTTCCTGGAAATACTACTGAAAAGCTACTGAATGCCTGGAAATATATTTATGGCACCTGGCTTGCGAATAGTGAATATGAAAGAGGATCAGAAGATGATTTTGAGGTTTTTGACGAAAGATTTTGGGATCCTCAAAATCCTGTTTCTGAAATTTATATTTCAATTCGATAAAAAGCACAAAAGGTCAAGATCGGATATTGAAATTCCTACATAATAAGGTAGTAATATTCCTCTGTAGGAACTCCTACAGCAAAGAAATAAACAGAACTTATGGCTCAGAAAAAGAATCAGTTACAAAAATTCAATAATTCGGATGTGGCGGAAACATTCTCAGAATATTCTCCCTCGGTCCGAGAAAAATTATTCCGTTTGAGAGAACTTATATTTGAAACCGCGAAAGAGATCCAAGAAGTAGGTAGGATAGAAGAAGTCTTAAAATGGGGACAACCCAGTTATACCACTCCTGAATCCAAAAGTGGGACTACGATCCGTATAGATGTCTTAAAAGGGGATTCGAACGAATATGCGATGTTCTTTCATTGCCAAACGGATCTGATCGCAAGATTCAGAAAATTATACCCTAAAACATTCCATTTTGAAGGAAATAGAAGTATTATATTTTCTGAAAGTTCTAAACTCCCCGAAAAAGAATTAAAACAATGTATCTCTTTCGCGCTGACTTACCATTCGGACAAAAAGAAAAAACCAAATTAACAAATCGGCACATTGCTATCAGTCGAGCAGTTCATTAGAAAAATATATTTTTCTTTAATCTGTCCTTTAAAACCAGGATTTAAAAATTTCCGGTATATTACTAACTGTTCTAGTCGAATAATCCATGAACACCAATCCTGTTTTTGCGTTACATACGATTTTGCCGTTGATAGGTCCATCCGTATGGATCATTCTATAATATAGATCACAACCTTTTGCACTAAAATCTCCGGCTCCAATCTCTACTCGGACTTGATCTCCGAAAAAAGCCTCTGCCTTATATTCTACTACTAGATCGGTTAGGATGATCCCGTAGCCGTTTACATCTAGTTCAGAAAATCCTTTCTCTTTGAATAATCTCGCTCTGGATTCATGTAAAAGAGAAACCACTTTATCATGAGCCAAATGTGCTGCAAAATTTGTATCGTAAATCCTGATATTTAAGCTGGTGGACCAAGCCAGTTTTTCGGGCAGATCCAGTTGAACTCTTGCCATTATTTATCCTTTTTGAATATGCTAGTTGTTATAGCCTTTTTCTTTACGAGCTGCTTCTAATTTTTGGATTATATCTTCCGCTTCCTGTATTTTCTCTCTTTCTTCTTCCGGAGTCATTGTTTCGGGCTGGGTAGGAATAGTAAGATTGTCCATTTGTGTATCATCTTTTAAGAAAAAAATACCATATGAGATCAAGCCTATAATTAAACCTGAAATGATACTGATTCTTTGCCCTGCTCCTATCCCATAAAATAGAGATAGAATGACCAAGAAGGAAAAGTATATAAAAAATATTAAATATACAATAGACCCGAAAATTCCCGTAAACCCTAAGAAAATCAGAAGTCCCAAGATCAAAAATGAATGTGCTAATTTAGAACTTAATTCTAAACCTCTATTTGTATCGAAAGGGTATGAAAAAATCCTGGAAATTGCCCAAAGTATTCCTGTCCCTGCGCATAGAAAAATTATAGTAAAGAGTAATGCATACAAAGTCCCGAAGAACAAATCGGGCAGGATAACTCTGGTCAGCATATTTAGAATGGAGCCACCAAGGAAAACATACTGTAGTCCTAGCGCCTTGAAAGAAAGATGTGCGAAAAAATATCCGATCAAGATCGGGATGGAAGTTTTAACAAATAAGATCGGATATCCGGGGAAGATCGCTTTTTTTTGAAGTTCTTCCTTAGGAGAGCGAAGAAAGTTCCAGAAATTTTGAAAAAAAGATAAGATCAGTTTCATTCGGGTCCCGCAAATATTTACAGAGACCCGACCTAATGCAAGCGATTTAAAAACTAACCGAGTGCAGTGATATTACTCGTATAATCCATCATAGTGGTGAATTTTATAGGAGTTCTTTCGTATTCTAAAACTTCAGTCAGGGTCCTGAATCTATTTTGACCCGCGCCGATCTCTATATCGTTCCCAGTGAATTGAAGAGGATGTTCATACCCACATGCGTGAGCGACGGATAATAATTCTTTTCTAAACCCTTTGATATAGTTTGCTGCACGTTTTGCTTTTAATTCCACATCCAAACCTGCTTGTAACCATTTACTCTGAGTGGCTACTCCTGCAGGGCAATGGCCGGTATGACATTTTTGGGCTTGAATACAACCGATAGACATCATAGCCTCTCTTGCCACATGGATGAGATCACAACCCATCGCGAATGCAACTATGGCCCTATCTGGAAAACCTAATTTTCCGCTACCAATCCAGACAACTCTGTCAGCGATCTCGTACTTTTGAAAAATCTTATATACTCTAGCAAACCCTACCTTAAAAGGAAGGGAAACGTGATCGGTAAAAGTTAATGGTGCCGCTCCCGTTCCTCCTTCTCCTCCGTCGATTGTGATGAAGTCAGGACCTTGGCCTGTTTCCTTCATTCTACTCGCAAGTTCCTCCCAAAATTTAGATTCTCCCACTGCACTTTTGATCCCTATCGGGAGTCCCGAAGCGGATGCTAATTTTTCTATAAAGTCTATCAGGCTTTTTACATCGTCAAATTCGGAATGCGCATTAGGAGAAATACAATCCTGTCCTGGTTTGATCCCTCTGATCTCAGCGATCTCTTTGGTGACTTTTGCTCCAGGTAAGATCCCTCCTTTTCCAGGTTTTGCACCCTGAGAAAGTTTGATCTCTATAGCCCTTACGTTTGGATTTGCGTCCAAACGTTTTAGGAAATGATCTAAGGAGAATTTCCCATTTTCATCTCTTGCACCGAAATATCCTGTACCTAATTGCCACACAACGTCTGCACCGAAGTTATGATAAGGAGAAAGTCCACCTTCTCCCGTATTATGATAACAACGTGCGATCTTTGCTCCCTTGTCTAACGAAGAGACAGCTCTTTCTCCTAAAGATCCATAAGACATTGCAGAGATGTTTACAACCGATGCAGGTCTATATAATTTTTTTCTGTTTCTGAATTCTCCCATTACTTTGAGAGAAGGGATCATAGAACTGTCACCTTCTATAAACTTTGCCTTGCTATCCGAGAAAGGGAAGGCGGAATGTTTGATGATAGGGTAACCCGCATCGTATAATAATTCGGTGGTTCCAAAACCGAAATTATTATTTTGCATCTTTGCTGTGGCGTAAACCCAGGATCTTTCCGCCCTATTAAAAGGCATCTCCTCCTTATCGTTTGCCACCCAATATTGTCTGAGTTCCGGACCTATTTTTTCGAATAGATATCTGATATGACCAACAATAGGGAAGTTATGCTTGATCGTATGCTTTTTCTGGAATATATCGTGGATAAAAACGCAGAATAAAAAAAGAAAAACAACTCCCGACCAGAAAAGCCAAGCGTGTTCATCTATCAGGTTTAGATATTCTATCAATAGTTCTTCGGACATGCGCCGAAGTATAGCCGACAGGCAAGAAATTGCAAATTAGTTTTTATGGATTTAGATTCGAAGCTTTAAGTGATGCGACAATATCCGAAAACAATCAAACATGTAAGACGAATTCTTTTTTGAATTCTTTTCTGGCAGTCATCCGAATTCCGGAAAATTTTTTACCATCCTGGATTACGAAACTATTACTCTTCACCCAGTCTCCGGTATTGATTATATTCATTTTAGGGATACATAAAAAATCGTGTGTGTGACCTGAGATCAAAACCTTCTTATCTTGGTGGGTAAGCTTGGAAAGTTTTTGGTAATAATGTAATGTCTCTTCTACAGTGCTTGGATCTTGCCTATTTAGATGTTTATGATAGAAGTTTTCGGAAAATTTGAATAATGCGGGGAGTGCAGATGCGAACACATGAAGAATTCTTAAGACAAGAATGGAGCCCATCCAGGTAAATTTATTGTACTGCCCTTGGTGTCCGTGGATTGCTATAAGAGTTTCATTTTCCGCCTTTTCGCAGATAATCCAACCTCTTTCGACCAGATAATGTTCTACCTTAGGGGTAAGCCTCATCAGGTAAGAAGTAGTGTCGTGATTCCCGACGATATAATATTTTTTACCGTTCCCGGAAGAGAGTCTATCCAAACGTTCAAATAGTTTATTAAATCTTTTTTTGCCTTTTACTCTTTGTAATCTTCTGTCCGCGCTGAAAAACCAGTTTTCGATAATGTCCCCTACAAGGTACAGATTATCGAATTTTACTTCTTTTTTGTTCAGATGATCCAGTAATTGGAAGAGCTCTTTGTGCTTATGGGATTTTATCTTCTTATTCAGAAGATAATGGATGTCCGAAATGAAAAACGCGTCGTAAAGTCTTCCTCTTCGAAATTTCATCTAGTAGAACGATACCTTACTTCCATAAGATGAAATCCTGCAAGATTGTCAACGGATTCGAGACTCGGATGGCCTTTCTAAAAATATTCTGAGATGAAAAAACGATTACATTTTTTCCAAAAACTTTTCCTGGTCCTTTATAAAAATACCTGTATCTGGGCTCGGATCCTATGAGAGCCTAAACTATCCACATATCCCCCTTCCAAATATGCGTAATCGGCTTGTATTTTCAAATTATGATCTTTGAGATAATAGGAAACCGCAACGCCTCTTTCTCTCGAATAAGTAAGTTTTGGATCTGTTTTTCCCCAAGGTCTATATTCTGAATATCTAAGCGCCACTCCTAGATTATTCTTAAAAAGATAACCTAGTTGGAAGAATCCTCCCTTTACGGATCTGGAATATTCCGTTAGGGTTCGGTTCCCGATCTCTTTTTCCATAAAAGGGGAGTTTGCCTTTCTAGTCAGATATTCTCCGGAAGCTGAAAGGCCTTTCCATTGGAATAAAAACTCTGCTCCGGCATTCGTATAATCGAATCTTGCAAATTGATAAGTGTCTCCATGAGTAGAAAGTTCACGATTTGTATTTTGGTTATTTGCACCTGCCGCAGAGAGAGCAAGTTTCGGTTTTGCAGAATGTTCCAGATCCGGTTCTCCGTTATCAGAAAAAACTCCTAAAGGATAATAGGTAAGTTTTCCTGCAGTCAGTACTCCGCTTGTATTGGAACTTCTATTTCTTCCTTCTCCCCCAAAAACTCCCGCCGAATATCCTAAACAATTCCATCCAAATAGATTGGAAGAAGAGACCAAAACCCCAACATCTCTGTCCAGATTCAATTCTTCATTTGAAACTGTTCTATCCACAAATTCTTGCAAACCGTCCGAAATGAATCTTTGACGATTATAGGGCACTTTCATTTGCCCCAGTTTAATATTTGCGTTATTAAATTTTGTATAAGATATAGAAGCATCTCTTAATGGGACAGGCCTGTCTTCTTCCATATCTAGATTAGAAAAAGATAATTGAACATAATATTGCCAGTCTTTGCCTAAAAAATTCCCCGAAAAAACAAGCCTTGCTCTTCTGGCTTGGAATTCTAAACCTTCGGTTTGTTTTTCTCCTTCTTCTTGCCGAATCGTTTCAGTAGCTCTTTCTTGGAAACGAACCCTCATATTTAGGAAATTTTGTTTATCCGAGGTTTCGAAAGAGAGTCCTTTTCCGAATCCCATAGTAGTCAGGATATGTTCTTGTAGTTCTTGCTGAGAATTTGGATTTTTTTCGGAGGTTTCCGTTTGTCTTTGCCTGGCTTTCTTCTTTTTGACTAACTTTATGGATTCGGCATTTATGGACTGGGAAAACAGAAAAAATAGAAGTGTAAAAAATGGATATCGGACTTTCATATTTTTCTTATCTTCAAAATTGGAACCTAGGTTTAGAGTAATCGTTCCTTTTTTAAAGATAAGAATGTGAAAGAATTTTTGAAAATTCTGGAACTAGGTAGGAGGTCGATGGTCCCATTCTAGATTTAGTATAATGATGCAGGAGACAAGTACACTCACTGCCATTGCAAATAATAAACCTCCGTCATCATCTACTACTATCCCTAAAAATAAGAGGTGGGATAATACTGCTCCAATCATTAGTCCGAAGCCAACTAAGGCTCCTACGAACCTGGACGCTGGGAAGATCAAAAGTGCTGCTACAAAAAATTCGACTGAACCAGTTCCGATCCTTCCCCAAGGTTCTATTCCTAAGGTGGAAAAGATATGTACGGACTCGTCCTGTCCTGTGAATTTAAAAAATAAGGTCTGCAAAAATACAAGAGCCGAAAAAACGGAAAGTATCGTGGACAATCGATTCTTTACTGTTTGGGTCAAAACCGGCATAAAATCTCCTTTATCTTGGATTCGATCTTTTCTTAGATTCGTTACGCCGAATTCGGATTTATCTGAATAATTCATTTATTTGGTTCTTATATTTATCCGAGACAACGTTCCTTTTTACCTTCATAGTCATGGTCAACTCGTCTCCAGGTTCGAATTTCTTAGGAAGGAGGTAAAAATTAGATACTTTTTCGAAATTTTTAAAACCGTTTTTAGAGGAAACTCTCTCTTTAATTTCTTTTTTGAACAATTCTCTGACGTCTGGATCAGAATTTGGGTCGGCAATTTCTTGTAATAATTTGGATTTCCAGTCTCGTAGCTGTTTATCCAGAACTTCCCAATCCGGGACTAAAAGAGCACTTAACGTTTTTTGGTCATGTCCCACTATCATTGCCTGTAGGATCAACTCACTTTGAGTGAGAGCGAATTCGATCGGCTCTGGCTCTAAATTTTCTCCGCCTAAAAGTACGATTGTGTCCTTGGCCCTTCCTGCGTATTTTAATTCTCCTTGAGAGGTCCAAAGAAGAAGGTCCCCTGAATTTAACCAGCCGTCCTTCATAGTCTCTGCAGTTTTTTCAGGATCCAAATAGTATCCCTGCATGATATGGCCGCCCTTATGCCAAGCGATCCCTTTCACTCCAGGTTCGTGGATTTCTTCTCCCTTCTCATCTAAGATCTTGATCTCTACTCCGGGGATACATTTTCCTAGAGTTCCAACTGTGATCTTATTGAGCCTTCTTCTTGTAGAAGCTCCGCTTGTTTCAGTCATTCCGTATCCTTCTAAGATAGGGATCCCTATAGAATTAAAAAATCTATCTATGTATTCAGGAAGTGCTCCAGCTCCTGAAATCGCAAATTTCAATTTTCCGCCCAAACTTTTTCGTATTTTAGAAAATACTAATTGAGCCAATATATTCGGCACGAACCAGAAGAATGTTCCGAATAGCCCGCTTATTCTATGAAAAACTTCTCCGAAGAATGATCTAGGTTTTAACGCAAACTCAAGACCTAAAAGTCTACTCTTATATTTATAATAAGAATTTGCTACGGATTGAAAACTTTTGAAGATTAATTTAGCAACGGGAGAGGCGTCTTTCAGTTTGTCCTGGACCTTATTGTAAAAACTTTCCCAAACTCTAGGCACAGAAAGTAGGAAAGTAGGTTTGATATCCTGCAGATCCTGACCCAAACTTGAAATAGAAGTGAACGCTTCTGAGGCTCCTGCTCGAACACATGCAGTCTCGATAAGCCTTTCTGCAATATGCCAAGGAGGAAGATAAGCCATGGTCCTATCTTCTGGAGTAATACGAACATCATCCAATGCCAAAGACATGTTTACGTTAAACACTATGTTTCTATGAGTTAGCATCACTCCTTTTGGACGACCAGTAGTCCCGGAAGTGTAAACGATAGTAGCAAGATCAGACTCTTGGATGGATTCTCCTCTGGAATGAAACTCTAATTCTCCTTTTTCTTGGATCCATCTGTCTCCTAAAGAAATTAGATCATCTAAATGCAAAAGTTTGAATGGATGTCTTTGTTCGGGATGATGAGAAGATTCGAATAGAATGACTGTTTTTAAATGAGGAAATGAAGAGGAAGCAGAACTGATTTTACGGACCACTTCTGAATTTCCTGCAAAACAAACTTCTGCCTTTGAATGGTTTAAGATATAAATCAGATCTTCAAGAGTAGAGTCGGTTCCTCTAGGTACATCTACACTTCCGATATTTGTAATCCCCATACTCGCCCAAATCCAACGATGCCCGGAATCAGCGATCAAACCTACATTCTCTCCTTTTTTAACTCCAATAGATACAAGACCCAAACCTATCCTAGTAACTATATTTCCTAACTCTTTAAAGTTTATGGATTTATAAGTTTTACCATCCGGTTTAAAAAATTGAGCAGGATGCTCTTTAAAAGTATCTGTAGCAGACTTTAAAGTCCAATATAATGTCTGAGAATTTAGAAAGGGGAGTTTGAGAGGTTCCATGCGGGGACCGATTTTAATCCCGACTAGGCCGAGGGTCCAGGAAAAATTAAATTTTCATGATTTTCCCGAATGTCTTTCTCGAACAATTGTTTAAGAAAGGGTCAATGACGTATATGATTTCGACCGAATGCCTTGGAATCGTATAGGTTTTTATCCGCTAATCCCAACAATTCTTGGTAAGAATGGATATCACGATCAGTATTGCTGGATACACCTATAGAAACGGTGACCCTTGTGAAGGTGCTCTCTGAATGAGGTATCCCCATATCTTCGACTGTCTGTAACATGTTTAAGGCAACTACTATAGCACCTTCGACAGGTGTGTCAGGAAGAATAACTGAAAATTCCTCTCCTCCATATCTAGCGATCATATCGGAAGAGCGGTTTAAACATTCTTTCAATGATTGGGCTACTTGGAAAAGTACCTGATCCCCTTTTAAGTGACCATAGGTATCGTTATACGCCTTGAAAAAGTCCACATCTATCATTAAGAGGGAAAGTGGTCTTTCAGTTCTGACAGAACGGTTCCATTCTCTTTCTAATTCTTGGTCAAAAAACCTTCTGTTTGCCACTCCGGTAAGAGGATCCATTAGAGAAAGTTCAAATAGTTTGTCTGCTCTTTCCTTATATTCCTCTTTTTCCTTTTGGAAGGTATTGATTCTATCTACAAGTCCCAAGGAAAGAAGAATAACGTTACTCAAAACGCCAATTTTCAGCATTCCGGAGGCTATCTCTTCTGAATCAAAAAGACCCAGTCGATTTAGTGAAAATATGAATACTCCAATTAAACTGAACATCCATGCACTTAAGAAAATTCTGGCCTTTCTATCCCTTCGAACGCTTTGAACTAAAGAGATGATCATCAGTATCAATATTTCCGGAATAGGAAGGATCGATGTAAGGGGCATTAAGTATCTTAAAGATACAAATGCGGGGAGAATGGCCACGAGCCCCCAAATAATTGTCAGTCCTCGAATGAATATATGAAGGACCGGATACGTATCCCTAGTCTGTAGATATTCCTCTGCAAATAGGCCCAAAAATATCATTGCGAGACAAGTCGCCATGATAAAGGAAGAATTCACAAATTTAGGAGAATTTGGGAACAAGAACCAATAACCGAATCCGGAACTCATCACCAAAAAGTAGGTCACTGCAAAAATTAGAATTACATAATATATATATGTTTTTTCTCGAATGCCCAAAAACAGGAAGAAATTATAGAATACCATCACTCCCAGGGCACCAAAATAGATACCATCAATGAGTAATGAGATCCTAGAGGAATGTTCCAGATTAGATTTAGTAACCAAATGAAGAGGAAGAGTGAGAGATCCTTCCGTCTTAACTCGGATAAACACTTCTATCTTTCCCTTGTCTTCTAAGGTTAAAGGAAATACAAAGTATCTCTCAACGATAGGTCTTTCCTTAAATGGGAGCATGTCTCCAGTATGGAATTCACCTTCTCTCCCTTTAGAGTCTTTCCAATACACATCAACATAATCTATATGAGGATATTCTAAGGTAAGAAAACGCTCTTCTGAAAGGGATTCTTCGGCTTCTACAGAGAATTTAAGCCAATAAGGAGAAGGATCATAACCGAAGTTTGGCATTCTATCCGTATTCTTTTTGAACTCAACTTCGGAATCTGTAGCGGAGATATCTTCCCAGGTAAGGGTTCCTTCTGTGTCCTTGAAATAGGAGATTTCTGCTCTAAGCGGGATTTTACCTGCAGAATGAGAATCTAAACGAAGTACAGGACCCTGTTCCGGTATAGGATCCGCAAAGTAAGAATAGGGGAGGGCGAGAGAAAGCAACGCCGTCCATAAAACAAGGGAAAGGCGATTCCGAGTTCTGGATATTTCGATTTTTTCGAATGTCTCGGAATCTTTTGGCATACCGAAAATATTCTTACCTACCTAGAGATGTCAAAAAACTTTCGCGGAAACGATACGATTTTGACGGTTCTTCTAGATAAAATATAACTTTAGAACTTCCGGAAACCTAAAAATTTCTCAGAAAGTAATATTTAGTCGGGATCTTTTTTAAACTCTTTTCTATTTACGAATAAAAATTGAGTTTCACTTCTCTTCCCGGAAGTGGTTTTGCCAATCACAGTCATAGCAGGATAAGTAGTCTTTTTGAATTCAGGAATTCTAATGATATATTCCGTATCCGACTTTCTTTGAATAATACCTTCTTTTCCGCTGATCTTGATTGCCACCGACTTAGGGTCTAGACCTTCTACTATAACGGGAAAAGTATCTCCAGGTTTGACCCAAGAACCATCCAGAACTCCCAATTTGATCTTAACAGGCGGAGAAGCACTTAGAATAGAATTGAACCTAGATTGAGACATTCCCCATGTCACCAAGGATCTATGGATTGTATAAGCGTAAGTTCCCGGAACATTCTTCCCAGGGTTTACTGTGAATGCCATTCTATAACCAGCAGCCTTTGCTTCTTCTATCACTCGTACGTCGAATAATCCGAATGGATAAGCGAGGTCTTGGATCTTTCTGCCGGTCTTAGCTTCAAGAGTTGCTTTAGAATCCTTGAGTTGGCTCCTAATCTCGGCTCTAGACATTGCAGGTAATTTAGGATGGTATACTGTATGAGAACCTATATCTAAAACTCCACTGTCCAAAGCCTCTTTCAATTGGGCCCAGCTTAGATAAAATTTATATCTAGGATTGGAGATCACAGTCGGGTAAATAAAAACAGAAGCTCTCATTCCATATTTTTTGAGCAGAGGAACGAGCACATCTCTATGAGTCAAAGAGCCATCATCAAATGTTAAAAGAACTGGGCGGGTAGGGAAGTCAGAACCAGCCTTTCCTTGTTGGTATTGGTAGAATTGGTCCAGGCTAATGGTTTGGTAGCCTAGAGACTTGAGATACTTAAATTGTTCTTCCAAAAGGCTAGGATCTAAATTATATCCACCCATCGGATCTTGGTTTCCAACCAAGTGATGATAACATAAAACTGGGATCCCTTTTCCATGGCCTAATTCGGCATTTGAACTTTGGTTTTTAGTATCGTACTCCGTTTTTGGAGGAAGTCCTGAAACTCCAGGAAGAGAATTTTCGTACTTCTTAGAAGTTGTCTCTTTTTCCTTCTCTTTAATATCCTGCTTTTCCTTTTTAGAAACCTTGGTTTTTCCTTTTTTCCTACGTTCTAGACGTTTAGATTTACGGGAAGAAGGTTCCGCAGAAGCCACAGATTCCTCTTTCTCTTTTTTAACCTTCGCTTCTATTTTAGGAGAAGGCGAAGAAGTTTCTTCCGATCTAGGAATTTCTCTTTTAGGAGCGGAAGGTCTTGGAGCTTCTTCTTCCTCTTGGTTCTTTTTGGATTTACCGTCTGAACTTAAAAATTCATGAACAGGTCCCGCAGAAAGTAAGGAAGAAGTGAAGATACTAAGAACAAATAGAATGGAAATACGGCTGATTTGTTTATACATGGACGATCAGTTCCAAGATTCTCTCTGGCACATGACGCGCAACTTTTTACTAAAATATGAAGTATAGTAAAAGTTTATAAAATGGATCTGGGATCTTGTCTTGAGGTAGGACTTTTAGGAAGTTTTCTATTGAAATTTATTGACAAGGCCCGTCTTTCAGAAAGATCGACGGGCAGGAAGTTTATCTTTTTCCTTTTTCCTTAATCAAACGTTTCAGAACAGACTCTGAATGACCGCTTAGTTTGATAACTGCAGCCTTGTTAGGTTTCTTTTTTTCCAGCTCCAGTAGAATGGTGGAAAAACGGAACTTTCTGCGAATATGATTCACAGCAGGAATGGAAGTTTTGAAAAGTCTAGCCAACTCATGATCCGCATTTCCTTCCTGATTCAGGTCGTAAAACTTGGAAAGTTTGGCATCGTCCCAAACGATCTTCTCGTCCGTCTTATAATAGTTATGGTATTCTAGACGACGACTGTTTCTTTCGTAAGAGCCTTTGTTTCTTTTCTCTCTCCAAAAAGGATGCCTATTCCTTGCATATTTTATGTCATCTATTGTATAACCGGATTTATTTAACCATTCTGTGGTAATACTGGATTTCTTAGGTCCTTCTAGTCTTGATTTAATGGAAAATTCAATGTACTGCTCTGGCGTTTTCGCAGAGAGGAGTTTCTTTTTTTCCTTTTCGTAATCCATGTCCTTGCCTTGCGATTTCTAATGCACCGTCAGGTGTTATTTTATTTTTTAGTCGGTGGATAGTGTTCCTTACCTGGACCAATACCGAAACTCTTTTTCAAATTACGGTAGGAAAAAACAAAAAGCTTCTTCGTCTGGTCGGGCTATGCAGAAGAGATTCGCAAAACCTCCTTTAAAGTATACTAAGCAACGCAGAGACTCAAACGCTCTTCCAAAGTTTGTCCCTCTAAGGACTACAGGAAGCCGTTAGCATGACCTCGTACTCATACAGAAATATCACATGATAGAAAGTCTGTGTACGATTCATTATTATTAATCGAAGTCTGAAACATTTACGTTTTTCTGTCTCAGTTACGACGAATAGTAACCGTTACCTCCTTCTTCTTTCTAACATCTATTAGACTTTGGTTTTTCGCTTCAGATAGAATTCTATCTTTCAGAAAAAAAGAAACCAGCAAAAATGGTTAGGGTCTCAATTAAGGTTAGTCATCATGTTATTCAAAACTTCAAATAAAGGCAGAATTAGAGTAGTTACGGCTTATTTGTGCCTTTTTTACTTATTCAATTTTTCCGTTAGCTCTCATGAAGAAGGACCGAATCACCCACATCATGTAGACCAATGTCGCGCTGACAAAGAAAAATACTGTAAGGAAAGTCCCAAAGGAGATGTTCTATCTTGCTTGAAGAAGAATGAGGAAAATCTTACCGAAGACTGTAGAGAATTACTACAGGAGGTCAGGGAGAAAGCAAAACTTAGAATGGAAGCATGTAAAGAAGATAAGGAGAAGTACTGCTCCAATCGAGGAACAGCTGTTATTCGTTGCCTCCAAGAGAACAAAAATCTTTTGGGAGAAAAATGTAAGTCCGTATTATTCTCCAACTAGGCACTTCTACAAGCTGTCACAGAAGCCTTTTTGGTATACTGCACAATCTCTATTGTATACAATTGAATTTGATCTTCTTCATATTGATCAAGACTTCTGTATAACATCAACATGACAACGCGAAGGACCCCGGAAAGAGGTTTGTCGAAGTGACTACAAAATCCTAGACATTCTGCCGACGCAAGGGCGAAGGTTCGCAAAGCCTCCGAGAATGAGTGCATGGCTGCAATGGCGTAAAATCAGCATCCACTTCCCCAACTTCCGATAATCAGCATTATGTCTCATTAGATGAAATAGTTCCAATTGGCGATTTATATGCCTATAAGAGCTCCCCTCTCGGACCAAAACTTTGTTTTACCGGTCCGTAATTTCTGAATTTTTGGTAGAACCGATCGAAGATGAGCATACGAGTACATAGTTCCGACAATCTTGCGGATTTATCCGAAGCATTATCCGGATCCTTGAGAGACGAAATCTCGAGGCAGGAAGGATTATATTCTCCGACGGTAATCATCCCGAACAAGAGTATGGAGACTTGGTTGAACCTGGATCTTGTCCAGAGGTTCGGCGTGGTATTCAATATTAGATTTTTGTTCTTGGAAAAGTTTTTAGAAGAATTACTTCTCGAAAAATTTTCTCCTGAGATCGATCCAAAATCCAGGCCATTCCTCCAAGGAGAGTCCAGAAAATTCCAAATCTACGAGACCTTGCTCCGAGATCAGGAATTTCTACAAAAGTATCCAATCCTTAAAAATTATCTTTTGCCTTCCGGAAGAAAAACTCCAGATCCTGTAAGGCTCTTGGATCTGTCAGGACGTTTGGCAAAATATTTTAAGGATTACGAACTTCACAGACAGGACTGGATCCGAAATTGGTTAGGTGATAAATATTCACTTCTAAGATTGCCGGGAGAAGATATCTGGGAAGAAGTCGCCACCCAGTCGGAAATTTTTTTCTTTCAGAAAGAACTTTATTCTTATCTTACAAATTCTGATCCTTCTAAAGAAACTTTAATCCAATATTCAATGCGAAATCTCGGCTTTGAGTCCAAGGCAAAAAAACATTCTCCAAAGAATGTGTATCTATTCGCGTTGTCTCAACTTTCAAGTACCTATATTTCTATTTTTCAAAACCTTCTCCCTGAAATTCATTTAGAAGTTTTTCAATTCGGAGTTCCAGATGGAGAACCTGTAACTGGAACGGAAAGAAATCAGATCTGTAGGAACTGGGCGAACTCATTTCGTTCCTTAAAAAGATCTTGGGAAATCTCCGGAGCAGAATTTTTATATTCTGATAAAAAAGAAAAACAAACGAAGACAGTTTTATCAGAGTTCAAAGAATATCTTGGACGATCAGAATATAAAACTTCATCTCGACTTCTTCCGGACGAAAGTTTGCAAATTTTAGAAGCACCTGGAAAAGTCCGAGAAGTAGAAGCAATATTCCATCATATTCTCTCTATCTTATCAGAATCTAAAGAAACCAAATTAACCGATTTTGGGATATTTTGTTCCGATCTTTCCGAATACAGACCAGCCTTAGAGTTCGTATTTGAAGGGGGGATCCAAGCAAAACTTACGGAGAAGTCCGGCAATTCTATAAAGACACTCCCCTATAGTATACGAGATGTTCTAGCCTCAGAGACAAGTGCCTATATAAGCGGAATACTTTCTTTATTTACATTACTCTCGAAAGAAAGATCCAGAGCAGATATTTTCAAATTACTAAGAAACCCATGCTTCCAATTCAGATGGGAACTAGAACCATCCTGGGTAGAAGAATGGGCAAAATTTTCCGAAGACTTGGAATTATACCAAGACGATTCTTTAGCTGAAGATCAGCCACTTGCGTTTTCATTCAGGAAAGGTTTTTTACGATTAGCAGCAGGAAACATACTGTCTGCGGAAGAAGAGGAAGATCTTCCTGTCTCACCTTTTGACTCCGGATCAGGTTCTTCTATATCCGTTTGGATAGGGATATGGAAACGAGTATCTTTCTTATTGGAAGAATTTTCCACTCTGGTCTCAGATCAGAAAACCTCGGGAGAAAAAATTTTAGATTCACTGTCCGGTCTACTAAGAGAATTATTTTCATCTCCTTCTTCCGATCCGACCGAAGTGGAATTAGAGCAAAATATTATAGATTCATTATATGAATTGCGATCTGTGGGTTGGGATCCTAAAAATTTTAAAGATAGGCTTAAATTTTTAGAGGCATTTTTCAAACAAACCGGAGGCGAGATCCAGGTTCGAAAAGGTCAATATTTAACAGGAGGAATCACCGTATCTTCTTTGCAGCCGATGCGCCCGATCCCATTCCGACATGTATACATTTTAGGATTGGGAGAAGGTTTATTCCCCGGAACAGACGATACGTCCGCATTCAATCTAAGACATTTTGCTCCCAGAGAGGGAGATATAAATGTGAGAGGTTTAAACCAATCTCTATTATATGAAACAGTACTCTCCGCAGAACAAAGTCTGATTCTATCATTCGTTGCGGAAGATATTACAAAAGATGAAAGTATTGCCCCTTCTTCTTCCTTACTTTTACTAGAACAAGCCTTGAAAGAGAATATATTAGCTACGGAAACTTCTGTCAGGATCAAAATCCCTTTAAACAAACATAGCAAAGAATACTTTATCCAAAAAGAATCTGCTTCAGCAAAGTTTTCAGAGAAGTTCCGTAAAAGTTTCGATCTTTCTTCTTCTCTTCTCTATGGAAAAGAAGAAGATAAGGAATATTATCGTAAAACGGTTCTCGGGAATTTTCAGGACAGTCCTTCCGCAAAAAAGGAAATTCCAGATCCGGAAACTATAGATTGGAATGATCTGGTCCGATTTGCGAAGTCCCCTCTTTCTTATCATTTGCAAAGAAGGTTCGGATTATATTCGGAAGAAATTTCAGAATCCGAAACTGCAACAGAGGAACCTTTCCGTATTTCTGATAATTTCAAATTTATGAAAGAGTTATGGTCTTATTCTATGAAAAAGACTGAAAAAGAACTCCGGAATTCTTTGGACGGGCTTTTTTCGATCTGGGAAAAGAGAGGAAATATCCCAAGGGGAATTTACGGGGATACGGAATTTTTAACTAAATCAGAAAAGGTAGGAAAAATTTCGGAAGCAGTTTCCGAAATACTTTCAGATTCGGAAATTTTATCCGGTTTTACGTTCGGAGTATCTCCTAAAAAAGGGAACTTGCTCTCTTTGCCGGTCATTCCATTAGAAATTTCGAATGGACGTAGAATTAGTATAAACGGTTTAAAAGAAGATGTTTTCCTAAAAAAAGAACCAGACGATTCACTTACTCTTATTTTGGTATATCCGAATTCTAAGAAAAAGTTAAAGAACTTAATCGAACCATTTTTGATCCAATCTTTATTGGATCAGATTCCTTCTAAAACTACCCCAAGATCTGTAACCGTAATATTCGGATATGGGGACAAACCAACCATACTGAATATGAATCGAGAAGGAGAAGAAATATATCGCAAAAAATTCCTCTCCGATCTGGTGCAGGAATTTTATAATAAATCCATCTCTTTAGTTTCTCCCGGGATCTGGGAAGATTTTCCTGATAGAACGGAAATCGATCTAAACGATCCTAAAGAATTAGATTTATATTCGAAAGAATATAAAATCTGGGCACAAGAGTCAGTTCAGTATGATCCTGAAATTTATTTGGATGAGATCATCCGGCTTTTGCCCTACTCCCAAAACTACATAAATGAAAAAGATTTTTATCTCTGCCTAAAACTCTATCATCCGTTGGAGAAGGTTTTTTATGCAGAAAGGTAAACTGGAATCGGTAAGCAATTCTTTTGCAGACCAAATTGATATTACAAAAAACGGTTTTATAGGTGCTTCCGCCGGAACAGGAAAAACCCATACAATCGTATTTTTAGTTTTGAAAATATTAAAAGATTCTTTTAGGACTTCTTTGGGTTCAGATAAATCTCCTTTCGGAATAGAATCTATATTAGTACTTACTTATACAGATAAGGCGGCATCAGAACTAAAAGGTAGAATCCGAGCAGAGCTAAAAAATACTATCCTCAAATTAGAGAAAATAGAATCTCCAAATGAAGAAGAATCCAAAGAACTGGATTATTTTTTGAACCAGGCTTCTCGTTTAGACCAGGCTTATATTTCCACGATTCACGGATTTGCACATAAGATCATAAAAGAATATTCTCTGGAATCAGGTAGTTCCGAAAATTCGGAACTTGTAGAAGAGTTTTCCGCCGTTTCTAAGGCGCTGTATCGAAGAATGCGTAACGAGTTCAACGGAAAGTATCCTAAAGAACTTTTGCCCTTCATACTCTCCCAGGCAAATCGTTTTTATAATGATGGATTCCAAGGAACTACTTGGGAGAATTTTGTATCCAGTCTTGCGGTGAAGAAGGTTTCTTCTCCAGATTCGATCCAACTACTTCCCCGGCCTCAAAAATTTCCGGAGATCAGTTCTATTAAAAATGTATTTTTGGAAATACAGTCCGTTCTTCCTAAATTTTTAGAATTTCAGGATTCTTTTAAAAAGAAGATCAACGCGAATAAGTACAAAGCACTTTCCGCTCGACAGATTGAATTTCGGGATTCTTTAAAAGATCTGATCGATTCTTCCGAACCATTTTCTCCTTTCCCTTTTACACTCGCCCTCAAAAAGATCTTGGATCTAAAAAGAGGCGAAAGTTCCGGGATAGAATCCATTCTTCTTTCCGACGAAGAATTAAAAACAGTAACAGGTGAATCAGGATATCTCTCTTATACATTAGAAAGAGAAAAAATCCGTAAACTTGCTCTAAATCTAAGTGTTTTAGAATCTTCTCTTTTTTCTTTCTTAATTTCCCTAGCAGAAGATATCGCAGAAGATTCGGTTAAGATCAAAGAGGAAGAAAACTCGATTACCTATGGTGATATGATCTTAGGACTTTCTAATTCCTTGGAAAAAAATCCGGCATTAGTCTCTGAATTAAGAAAACGTTTTCGATTCGGGATTATAGACGAATTTCAAGACACCGATCCGGATCAATATAATATTTTCAGAATATTGTTCTTAGAAAAATCCAATATCTCCGAAACGGAAGGGAAACTTTTTTTGATCGGAGATGCAAAGCAGTCTATCTACGGTTTTAGAGGAGCGGATTTAGGGACTTATCTATCTGCAAAGAGAGAATTCGATACCGACGGGAAATTTGCGGATTCTTCTATCGTTTATCCGGAGCTAGACACAAATCGTAGATCTTTACCTGAACTCATTTCTTCTTATAATTCCATTTTCGGAAGTAAGAAAGGAGAATGGTTTCCGATTGGAGAAACTGGGTTTTTACCGATAGAATACGTGAATGTAAAATCTCCTGAAATTCCAGGAAAGGCGATTTTATATTCAGATAAAAGTAATCGTGCCGCTTTAAATGTATTCTCTCTCTCTAAAGAAAGTAATGCAGATCGATTAAAGGACCAATATTCCCGGTTTTTAGCGGAAGAGATACTTCATCTGGTTTCCGAAAAGTCCGAGATCTATATTAAAAAAGAAGGAAGTTCTTCTCCTGAAAAGTTGAGCTGGTCGGATATTTCAGTTTTAGTCCGAGGAGAAAACGATTCCGAATTTTTAAAAAGGCAATTTAAGACAAGAGGAATCCCTCATACTTATCCTAAACAAACCGGTCTATTCGGATCATCTGAGGCAATCCGAGTCAGGGAGATCCTTCGATGTTTAAATGAAGAAGGAAGCAGGGATTCATTTTATAAATTGCTAATATCCGATCTATTCTGTGTTCGTCCTGAAAATCTGCAAAATTACGAAGAATACCCGATCGAGTCCGGAGAAAAAAGACTTTTAGAAACCTGGAGGAAATTCTCTCGTAAAAAAGATTTCCCCGGTTTATTCGGATCTATCTTAACTGAAAGTAAATTGGCTTCTCCCCTCACTGAAGAATCTAGGCAGGACTGGGAAAGAAAGATTACAAACTTCAAACAAATATTTTTCTTCTTAACTGAAAAAGCATCCAAATCGGACCAAACCTTAGGAGAGTTAATCACCTATTTAGAATCCAAGATGGTTTCTAAAGAAGATGAAAAGGATTATTTAGAAAAGGATTCGGAAGAAGACAGGGTCAAAATTTTCACCATTCATTCTTGTAAAGGATTAGAATTTCCGGTTGTATTTTTATTCGGAGGATTTTCAGGATGGGGCACACAAAGAAAAAAATTCTCGGAATATAGGGAAGATGAAAAACGTATTATAGATCTGGAAAATAATAAAGAGGAAATTTCAGTCTTCAACACGATCAACGAAGACAAAAGACTTTATTACGTAGCCTTGACTCGGGCAATGTACAAATTTTATTTTCCGTTACTCGCAGAACCTGACCCAAAACGTCCTTTGGAATTATTCCGAAAATCATTCCATGCAGCTGTTTCTGAATTTCCGAAAGATTCTTCCGTGGCAAAATTCTGGGAGAATGAAGATGGAGAATATGTGCAGGAATGGATTAGAGATCACAAAACAATTACCGGATTAACAACTATTCCAATAAAAGAAGAAGGATCTGAAATTTTACGTTCCGTAGAAATTTGGCCCGACAAAGCGGAAAAAAGAAAAATTTTCTTAGAAAGTTATTCTTCCTTGGATTCATTTTTTATTTCGGAAGGATTAGGATTCCAGGTCTCTGAAACAAAAACATTCAAAACAGACGAGACACCTGAGGAATCTAAAGAAGAAGAACTCCCTTCTTCCAATAAAATGGGGAATTTACTTCACCAACTTCTGGAAACGGAAGATTTTAATATTTATAAAAATGCAAAATCTGCAAAACAAATCCCTGAAAACATCTTAAAATCGTATATTAATATTTTAAAATCTTACGGATACGGAAATAGCTTCGAACAATTGGAACTATTTGCCAAAAAAATCTCCGAATTGTTTTGGAATACTCTTAGAACTCCACTGTCTCATTCGAAAGAAAAGACATCACTTTCAGAAATTTCTATATCTGAAAGAAAACATGAGGTGGATTTCTTTTTAAAAATCCCCGAACAAACCGGTACTTCCGACTTATTAAAAGGAACCCTAGATCTAATATTCCGTTCCGAAGATAAATATTGGATCTTAGATTGGAAGTCCAACCTTCTTTCTTCCAATTTCGGAGAAGATCCTTATTCGGAATCTCATTTGAAAGAAAAAATTCAGGAATCTTATTCTTTGCAGATGGCAATCTATTCCGTAGTTCTGGATGATTGGTTGAGATTTAAATATGGAAAAGAATACGATCCTAAACTTTTAGGCGGAATGTATTTCGTATTTCTGCGAGGAACAGATCCGAACAAGCCAGGAAGAGGGATTTTTTACCAAGATATAGATATTGAATTCGTGAAAGTTTCTAAGGAAAAAATAAAAGAAACCTTGGATCTGAAAAACAGAATTTCGGCGGAAAAAGAATGAAAGAAGAATCCCTCGAAACAATTTTAGATCAAGAATATGCAGGATTTCTTACTAAGGAATTTTCGACTTATGTAAAGGAAATCCCTTACGAGGTGTTATTCTCGTGGAACTTATCCTTAATCCAAGCATCCAAAACAGGAAATCTGGCGATCCCATTCTCTGGAAAAGATGAGATTTCGGAAATACTATTCAAAAAAAGGGACAATTTATTATATTTTTCTAAAGTATTTAATCAATTAACCACAGTTGAGAAAGGTTTTGAAACCCTACTCAAAACCGCTGTCACGACTAAACCCGAAAAAGTACAAGAAGTTTTAAAAGAACTCATTTCTTCCAACCCACTATCGATTAAAAGAGGGAATAAAGAATATATACTTTGTGGAGAAGGAGAACAAAAAGAAGCCTTAGAAAAAGCACTTAGATATCGATTTTTTGTTCTAACCGGTGGACCAGGTACGGGAAAAACCACTGTAGTGGCCAATGTGATCCGTGGACTCTTACGATTGGGTTATAATCAAAAACAGATCGGACTTGCGGCACCTACTGGAAGAGCAGCTCAAAGACTAAAAGAATCCTTAGAAAATACGATCTCGAATCTTCGCACGAAAAATGAATTGGATGATTCTATTTTTGAAATCCCAACTTCCACATTACATAGACTTTTAGAATATAATCCTAGAAAAAGGAATTATAAATACGGCAAAAATTTTCCACTCCCCCATCGAGTTATTATCTTGGACGAGGTATCTATGGTGGATCTGCATATGATGTACAGATTGATAGAAGCCTTACCTTTCGAAACGGAAAATTTCAGATTTATACTTTTAGGCGACCCAAATCAGTTACCTAGTGTGGAAGCCGGAGCAGTTTTATCCGACCTAGTTAAGTCTTTAAAGAAACTAAATTCTGAAAATCTAATAGAATTGAGAATAAGCCATAGACAAGAAGAGGAATTTTCTTCTATTTCTAAAGCGGCAGAACTTTGTGTAAGAGAGAATGTTTCTTTGTCTGAATTCCAAGAGAATCTTCCTAAAACTATACAGTTAGATACAATTTTTCCAAGTTCTACAAAGGAAGATCTAAAGGGTTTTTATCAGATCACATTAAATTATAAAAAAGAATGGAAGGAATTTTTAAAAAGAACTGCAGAAGATAGGATTTTACCTATTTTTTCTAAACTTCCCAATCCGAATTCTCCTCAGGAACTAAAAGAATATTTAAACAAGGACTTAAATCGATTTAAGATACTTACAATTCTTAGGAATGGGATTTTCGGAAGTGAATACATCAATAAAGAATTAACGGAACTTATTTTACATCATAAAAAAGGAAACTTAGTCCAAATTGGGACCAAAACTTATTTTTCAGGACTCCCTATACTCATTACAAAAAACGATAGAGTGAGAGGAGTTTATAATGGAGACACAGGTCTTGTTTTAGAAATCCAAACTCCGAATGGAGGAAGCGAATTAAGGGCATTATTTTTTATAGAAGGAGAGATCAGAGACTTCGCTTTGGATACTCTTCCTCCTCATGAACCTGCGTTTGCAATAACAGTCCACAAATCCCAAGGTTCAGAATATGATTCTATTTTTATTATATATCCTCCGGATCCAGCGGATCTAAATACGGAAGAAGTTTCCTTGGAACTTTTCAAAAAGGAAATTTTATATACTGCGATCACTAGAGCAAAACGTTCCGCATTTCTGGTTTCGGAAGGAAAACTTCTAGAATATTCTCTCCGAAACCGTTTTGAAAGATTAACAGGTTTTAAACTAGTTTAGATTACTTATGATCTCTAGTATAAACTCCGTCCCAAGAAGTTGGAGGTGGAGTTTTTTTATACTCATTACATCTTTCTACAAGTAACTGGACTGCTTTATCGTCCTTACCTTTTGCTTTTTCGGATTCCTTAAACTTCTTAGTGGCAGCTTCCCATTTACGATCCAAGTATAATGTTAAACCTTCTTCATATAAACCGATGATCTCTTTTTTGGCAGAGGCGACACCTTTCAATTCTGAGATCGCTTCATATAAGATTACCGGCTCATTTTTACCTTTTACTCGAACTAGATCTAGTTTTCTGGTAAAAATAGAATCTTTAATTTCGGAATGAACTGAATCGGAAACCAAAATGGAAACTCCATAATCTTTACCTGCAGCTTCCAAACGAGCCGCTAGGTTTACTGTATCTCCCATCATCGTATAAGACGCGAGAGCATCCGTTCCCATAAATCCGACTTTGGCAAGTCCGGTATTCAAACCGATCCGAATCTGCATATCTCTTGCGTCAGGAATATATTTTTGGCCCTTCTTCCAACCGGATCGTAATTCTTCCAGTTTGTCCAACATCTTGATGGAAGCACGAGTTGCTTTCAAGCAGTGGCCTTCTACATCTACGGGTGCATTAAAAATACCTACGATTGCATCCCCAATATACTTATCCAAAACTCCGTCGTGATCTTTTAAAATCAAAGTCATTGCGGAAAGATATTCGTTCAGAAGTTCGGATAATTCTACAGAACTTAACTTTTCGCTAATATTAGAAAATCCTGCTACATCTGAGAAGAATGCTGTTACCCTTTTTTCAGTACCTCTTTTGAGGGCGGCAAGATCCTTCATTGCCTCTCCGATCACCACTGGATCGATCATACTTCCAAGGATACCTTTGATCTTCTCTCTTTCTCTAAGACCGGTCACCATTTGGTTGAGTGCGACGGAAAGATTTCCGAATTCGTCGCTTCCACCCTGTTCGAATTCTACGTTTAGATTTCCTTTTCCTACTTGTTCCGCGTTTCTGATCAAACGTTTGATCTTCGTGACCACGAAACCCGAGATAAACACGGCTAAGAAAATGGAAAATCCACAAATCCCTAATGCGGAAATTACTGCCCTGTCTCTATTACGGCGAATGGATTCCAAACCTTCCGTTCTATCTACTACGGTTCGGATCACTCCTGAAAAATTGGAAGCCAACACAACTGTAGGAAGATCTTCCGAAACTTCTGAAATTAAAGGTGTTGAGTCTAATTTCCAAAGGATCTGTTCAGCTTCCGTTCTACTGTTTCCAATGATCCCATCCGGAAATTGAGCTTTTAATTTTGCAGTAGGAGTTTCACTTTCTCCAGAATAGATCCACTCTCTGACGGAATTCCAACGTTTGTGGAAAGTTTCTTTTCCTTCTTCCGATTGAACAGATTTCCCATAATCGGAACCATCCGGTCTAAATCTGAGTAAGATCTGATCTTCTAAAGCGGAATCTCTAATAAAACCAAAAGATTCCACTTCCAGTTCTTCCTCTTCTTTAGGAGGATTGTTCCGAAGATAAGTTGCATATAATAAATTTCTTTTACGGACTAAGGCAGCGTATTGTGTATATTGTTTCTTAAATTCTTTGTCTTTAAACGGAGGAATAGGAGGTTTTTTCTCCTTTAATTCCTTGAGTCTAGTCTCTAAGATTGGAGGGATTTTAGAAATTTCTGTTAAAATGTCTTGTTCTTCTCTTAAATAATTTGTCCAAGGTCCAAGTGTATTTCTTCTAGATTCTAAAAGTTTGGCTCTTTCCGTAGAAGCCGGATTTCTAAAATGAGGAGAATATAAAGCCTGTAGTTCCAATCCATTTTGTTGGAAAGAAGTAGGACGAATTTCTCCTAAAACTCCAGCTCCTTCTAAAAGAGAACTGAGTGCAGATTTTAAACCTTCTTCCAAATTTTCTTCCATTGGTGCTTGGTTTAAAGAAGATTCTGAATCGAAAATTTTAGTATCTAATGTAGGCTCGGAAGCTTCTCCCGGAATGATACCTGAAACAGGAAATGTTTGGATCCTAAATCTGCCTGTATCCAATCCTAATTCTTTAATCTTTCTTTTTTTGGAATCTGCAAGTATGGAGACTATATTCTCATCTAAATCAGATCTAAGCTTTCGTGCTAAAATTAATTTTTTACGTAGTTCTTCTTCGGCGGCGGAGATTTCCGTATGATCCGGTTTTTCTTGATTTTCTTTTAATTCGCCTAGACGTTTTCTAATAAGCCCCGCCTCTCTATCCGCAAATACGAATTTTTTAGCCATTGCTTGGAGGCGCGCAAATTCTTTATCGCTGACTACTTCTTCTCCGCCGTGCTGAAGCTGGACACGGATATTCTTTTCTAAAACTTGTATATCGTCTTTAGAGAGATAAGCGGAATAATACGTATCCAAAGTTTTACGGACCGTATTTTTCCCTAAGGCACCGAATAGACTAGTCTTGATCCCGAAAAAGGAAACCTTCTTCTCTTGGACTACAGTCTTGGTCGTTTTATATTTTTTTAATGCTTCTGTTTGTTTGCTGACTCTGTCCCTAAATTCTTCGATCCGGATTAAACTTTGGGAAATATTGTCCAACTCCAGAACGAGAGAAGAGATATATTTTCTGGAAATAGCGGCTTCCCTATCATAACTATCCGTGAGAATCTCGGTTTGTTGCCTTACATAAATAATGGAAAGTATTAGAATTGTCAGAACAATCAGACTTCCGGTAAACCATGCGAGTTTTGCTCGTATCCCCGAATAAAATAGTCTCGGAAGAACTAGAGTAAGATCTAGGATTTTTTGCCCGAAACCACGCTTGTCAGAAGTCTGTGTACCCATATAATAGTAACAGCACCAGTCCGAATTTTTTCTGGCAAGCCTATAAAATTTGGAAATTTATTTCCGAATGGATTAGAATAATTTTTCGTAACTAGCCGTTCTATAGTCTGCGGTCAGGTAGAAGGTATGGTCGCAGGACGGACAACGATAATTTCCTTTTCCCTGCACTCTCAAAATCTGGAGGCAAGCGGGACAGGCCGTAGTGCTTTCGTTAGGTTCAAAATTCCGATCTAAATTTTGACCGGAGACTAGATAATATTTTGCTTCTTCTCTAGTTTTGAAATAAGGGATTTTTTCTCGTAGCCCAAGTCGGTTCCAATCTCCCATCAGACTTTCGGACAATCCGCAGGCAGCATATTGGGAACTTAAATGAGTGAGAGAAGAATTTTTGAGAGAAAGTAAACCGCTCTCATCCCAGACTTGCAGGTCTCTGGCATCCAGTAGAATTTTATGAGGCTCGCCTCGGAGTAAAGGATCCGTTTTTTCTCGGAAAGTGTTTCCGAGTAAAGAATCCAGTTTGCCTTGTAAATTGACGATCAATTCTTTCACTAGAATAAAAGCCCTTTAAAGTTTCGAATCAGATCGGGTTTTTAAGCAACCTAAAAAACTCAAAAAGATTGGACTTTTCCTCACCAGCGACATTTTTTTTACTTAATGGGTCAATGGAATCGTCGAAGCCTTCTTTTCCCTTTGGATTTAAGCTTCATGATCCTCTCCTATTTTTTAGCCCACCTGATTCGTTTCGAATCCACTGTATTTCTACAGGAACCTAACGACTTTTTCATTCCACTTTTAATCGTAGTGGTCTGTCGTTCTCTAGTATTTCTATTTTCGAATATTTATAGATCGATTTGGGCTTATGCTTCTATCCACGACTTAGTGGAAATTATCAAGACCACCATTCTTTCTTCACTGATCTCGAATACCGCACTCTTATTTTACAACGGATTCGAACATCTTTCCAGAATGATACCCGTAATAGATACACTTCTTCTTTTGGGATTTTTGTGTATTCGCAGCCTTTCTTGGAGACTAGTGAGAGATCAGTACATTCTGCGCAAAAAACAAGGCGATGGAATTCCTACACTCATCCTAGGCGCCGGAAAAACGGGAGCTACACTTCTTACCGAGTTAAGAAGGCATAATGATCTGAACCTTCTCCCCTTGGGCCTCTTGGACGATGATGAATCCAAGATTGGAGCACATATCCAAGGTGTACCGGTACTCGGAAAAATCGACCAGGCAGAATCTTTAATCCGTTCTCTGGAAATCAAAAAGGTACTTATTGCATTCAGCAATCCGGACGGAAAACAGATAGGTAAACTTATCAAAAGTTTCGAATCCGAAAATGTGGATTTTAAGATCCTTCCTTCTTTGGGCTCTCTTTTTTTTGATCCGCCTAAAGTGCAACAATTAAGAGAGATCCGGGTCGAAGACGTTCTAGGTCGTCCAGTAGTAGATCTAGAGATAGAATCTATCCGTTCTTATATTGCCGGTAAAACTGTGCTTATCACCGGCGCAGGCGGCTCTATCGGAAGCGAATTATGCAGACAAGTTGCAGTATTTCATCCAGCAAAAATGATCCTACTCGATTCCGCAGAAACTCCTTTGTACGAGATCGATTACGAACTCAGAAAAGTTTTTAAAGACAGTGGGATCCAATTCAGAGCGGTGATCGCAGATATTAAAAATCCATTGAGGATAGGCTCCGTTTTTGAAACCGATCGTCCCCAAGTGGTATTTCATTCCGCAGCTTACAAACATGTACCCATGATGGAGATCAATCCGTCCGAAGCAGTTTTAAATAATGTACTAGGGACCAAAAACTTAGCGGATATTTCTAGAATTTATGGGACCGAACGTTTTGTTTTAATTTCCACAGACAAGGCAGTCAATCCAGTAAACATAATGGGTGCTTCCAAGAGAGTTGCTGAGTTGTATCTGCAAGCGATCTCTCAAGGGACCAAAACAAAATTTATTACAGTAAGATTTGGTAACGTATTAGGCTCCAGCGGTTCGGTCATTCCTAGATTCAGGGAACAGATCAGCAATGGTGGTCCAGTTACGGTAACCCATCCTGATATTATCCGTTATTTTATGACAATCCCGGAAGCAACACAATTGGTTTTACAAGCCGCAGCTATGGGGGAGAAGGAAGAAATTTTTCTCTTAGATATGGGAGAACCGATCCGGATCCTAAATCTTGCAGAAGACATGATCCGGCTTTCTGGATTCAGGCCTTATACAGATATTCCAATTGTATTCACAGGTTTAAGACCGGGAGAAAAACTATTCGAAGAACTGCTGTTAGATCTAGAAGGGATCAAAAAAACACATCATCCTAAAATCAGGATTGCAGCCCCTTTAGAGGAAGGAGATCCTAGCAGCTTCCAGGCCAGATTTAACTCTTTATTAGAAGCAGCAAAATCGGATCGAGAAGATGAGATATTCTCTTCTTTTAAGACGCTCGTGCCTGAGTATAAAATACATAAAGAATATATCAGCGAGGAAACCTCGCGTAAGTTGAAAAATGATGGATAGTCCGAATTTAGAAGACATACAGGCACTTCGAGAATTCAAAAAACAACTCTTTTCAGTGTACTGGGAAAGGTTCGGCACCTTCTATGTACACGTAATGCCTCATCCTGATTTGAAAATCGGAAAAAGAGGACTCGTGGGAGAAGAACCTGAATCAGGTATCATCCTAGTGATAGGACCCCGCGCAGCAAGGGACATTAAAATAGAAGAAGAATGGGTCTACGCAGAACTACAGTTCGGCTATACCTGGGAACAAGTCTTTCTTCCTTGGGACGGAATCTTCAGATATTTCGACAAGTCCCAACAAACAGTTACTCAAATGAGAATTTATTTAGGTAAACCGGATATTCCTCCTAAAAAAGAGAACTTGACTCCGGCAGAAACCAAAGAAGAAGTTTCCGATCCTGAATCTGGTACTTCAAAACGAAAAGATAATGTAATCCAAGTAGACTTCGGGAGTAAAACAAAGAAATGAGCAAATACAAATGGTTTGTTGCCGGAGATCTGGACGGATTTTTCGGACTGATGATTGATAACCTGATCCAAATTTTGGTTCTGGTAGCTTTATGTATCGGATTCTGTGGAATGCCTCAGGATTTCGTATTCAGAGTAGTGATCCCTGGAGCTGCAATTTCCCTCTTAGTTGGAAATTTATTCTACGCTTGGCAAGCAAGACAACTATCAATCTCTGAAAACAGAAGTGATGTAACCGCATTACCTTACGGAATCAATACTGTTTCCTTATTCGCATTCGTCTTTTTTGTAATGTTCCCAGTTTACCAAAAAACGAACAGTTATAAAGCTGCTTGGTCTATAGGGCTTCTTGCAAGTTTCGTCTCTGGTTTGATCGAATTTTTTGGAGCATTTGTTGCGGAGAAGATCCGCAAGGCAACTCCAAGAGCCGCACTCCTCTCTGCGCTCGCAGGAATTGCACTTACATTTATCTCCATGGACTTTTTGGTCCGAACATTCTTAAACCCGCTTGTTGCATTTGTTCCATTCGGAATTATACTTCTACAATATTTCGGAAGAGTTGTTTTTCCATTTAAGATCCCAGGCGGGCTCATCTCAGTTATCGTAGGGACCTTGCTTGCTTGGTATCTTCCTCATCTCACTGGAAAACAAATGATGGATGGAGCCGCATTACACTCCTCTATCGACTTTGGATTTAATTTCCCAGTATGGAGCGGAGGAGATCTATTCGAAGCTTGGAACCAAATTGGTATCAGAGAATATTTATCCGTGATCTTGCCTATGGGAATTTTTAACGTAATCGGTTCCTTACAAAACATAGAATCTGCGGAAGCCGCCGGAGATAAATACAATACCAGAAATTCTCTTATGATGAACGGTGTTGGAACGATCGTCGGTTCTTTATTTGGATCTCCTTTCCCGACTACAATTTATATCGGTCATCCAGGTTGGAAGGCTCTCGGTGCAAGATCCGGTTACTCCAGCTTAAACGGAATTTTCATGACATTAATTGCGTTCTTCGGATTAGTCAGTTTTGTTTGTGCACTGATTCCGGTCGAAGCAGGAATGGCGATCGTACTTTGGATCGGTATCGTAATCGGTGCACAGGCATTCGAAGCTACACCTACTAGACATGCACCAGCAGTTGTACTTGGGCTTCTTCCTGCACTTGCGGGCTGGGGAGTTTTGATGATCCAAAGTGCATTCAATTATGCAGCTCCAATTCTTGCAAAAGCGATAGAAGGAACAGAGGCAGCTTCTAAAACCCAAAATATCTGGCTTTCTACAGTACCGTTAGATCAGCCAATTTTCCCTTATTCTCTCGGTGGGCTTTTGAGTTTATCCCAGGGATTTTTACTTTCTTCCATGGTTTGGGCAGCGATCGCAACATTTGTAATCGATAGAGATTTTAAGAAGGCAATTATCGCCAGCTTGATCGGCGCACTCCTTGCTGGAACAGGATTTATACATTCTTATTCCTTGGCTGGAAACGCAATTTTGAACTCTTTTCAGCTAAACCTGGGTCCATTTGTTTGGGCATATTTATTACTTGCGGGACTTTTTCTTCTCGCTTCTTTCTTAAAGAAGGAACCTAGAGCGGTCTAACTATTTACCGGAATTTAGGAGACCGGCGGGCACGGAGTTACCGAGGCCTAAAAAACTTCTAAAAAGGAGAACTGTTCGCCTATGGCGCTTTTTCGTAGATTTGGATTATTCGCGCTTACCAATATCGCGGTAATTTTCACGATCGGATTAATACTCAGACTTACCGGACTAGATGTTTATTTAGCTAAGTCCGGAGTACCTTACGCTACTACCCTTTTATTCGCTGCGATCTGGGGTATGGGAGGCGCATTCATTTCTTTGCTGCTTTCCAAGTTTATGGTAAAGGCCTCCATGGGAGTCCAAGTGATCGATCCTAGAAACGCATCCGGATGGCAAAGAGATCTTTTAACTAGAGTGCAAAGATTGGCCCAGGCAGCGGGACTACCTATGCCGGAAGTCGGTTATTACGAATCTCCTGAGATCAACGCATTCGCTACAGGTCCTAGCAGAAGTAGCGCATTAGTCGCTGTTTCCACCGGACTTTTGAACGGAATGGATAGCGAAGAATTGGACGGAGTTTTAGGACACGAACTTTCTCACGTAGCCAACGGAGACATGGTAACCATGACTTTGGTGCAAGGAGTGATCAACTCATTCGTGATCTTCTTCTCTTGGATTGTAAGTAAGGTGATCGTTTCTCAATTGAATCGTAATGATGATAGAGGATCCAGCGGTGGATTCTTCATGGAGTTCATGATCAGACAATTGCTTATGGTAGTTTTCGGACTTCTGGGTTCCATAGTTGTAGCTTACGTTTCCAGAGCCAGAGAGTTCCGCGCTGACGCGGGCGGAGCAAAATTGGCGGGAAGATCCAGCATGATCTCCGCTTTAGAAAGATTAAAAGTCGCTTTCAATAGAGATCCGATCGATCAAAGAGGGGAAACCATCGCCGCTTTGAAAATTTCAAATAGAGCGGGAGGACTTGCTTCCTTATTTGCAACCCACCCTCCTCTAGAAGAAAGAATTGCTGCTCTTAGAGCAAAAGCATACTAACCTAAATTCGCGGCCTTCTTTTCTGGAGGCCGCTCCCATTACCCATTGAAAAAAGAATTGTTAGTTCCTTTCCGGAAAATGGAATTGGACTTCGAGCCCATGTCCATAGTTAAAAGCAAAATTCGCACGATCCCGGATTATCCCCGCAAAGGAATCCTATTCAGAGACATCACTTCCCTATTATTAGATCCGGAAGGATTAGCTCTTACCATAGGCACTTTCGTGGACCGGTACACAGGTAAAGGAATCACTAAAGTTGCCGGAATCGAAGCAAGAGGTTTTATCATAGGTGCACCTCTCGCATTCCAACTAGGAGTCGGATTCATTCCGATCCGTAAAAAAGGAAAACTTCCTTCTGAAACAGTTTCCCAAGAGTATGATCTAGAATATGGAAAAGACGTAATCGAGATCCATAAGGATTCTGTGGTCCCTGGAGATAGAATTCTACTTATGGATGATCTGATCGCAACTGGTGGAACAATGATCGCAGCAGTTCAGTTATTACAAAAGTTAGGCGCAGAAGTTCCTGAAGTGGGAGTCATTATCGACCTTCCTGATCTTGGCGGAGCAACAAAATTAAGTAAAGATCTAGGTGTAAACGTATTCTCAATCTGCGAATTCGAAGGACATTAAGAATCTCATGCAGATCCTGAAATCCGGTCTGATTGTACTAGTATTCTCTCTTCATTTTCCACTTTTCTCTGAAGAAAAAAGTGATTTTGATCATGTGCGAAAAGCAGTCGTGCAGATCAAAGTTTATTCCCAAGCATTCAGCGCATTCACTCCGTGGGCGACTGATGGAGTCCGTGCAAGCTCAGGGACCGGGTTCCTGATCGGAAACAAAAGAATATTAACAAATGCTCATGTAATCTCGAATGCAAAGTACGTTCAGGTACAGAGATATAATCAGACGGAATGGTATAGGGTCAAGATTCTACATGTTGCACATGACTGCGACTTAGCGGTTCTTGAAGCGGAAGATCCGGAATTTTATAAGGATTCGACCGATTTAAGTCTCGGAGAAATTCCGGAACTGAATTCTTCTCTTATCGTAGTAGGATATCCGATCGGAGGAAATAAGGTCTCCGTAACTAGAGGGATCGTTTCCAGAAAAGAACAATCCAAATACGAACATTCTTCCGTAGACAGCCATTTAGTTTTGCAAGTAGACGCTGCGATCAACCCGGGAAACTCCGGTGGACCTGCGATCCAAAACAATAAGGTGGTTGGGGTCGCTTTCCAGGTCGCTACCAAAGGGGAGAATATCGGTTATCTCATCCCTACTAAAGTAATCCGTCATTTTCTGAAAGATATAGAAGACGGAAAATACGACGGATATGTGGAACTTGGGATCGGAACATTCAATTCTTTTAATACTTCTCTTAGAAAAGCAAAAGGTATTCCGGAAGGTTTAGAAGGTGTATTCGTAACTAGAATTCTTCCTAACGGTTCTGCCGATGGATATCTGAAAGAAGGAGATTATCTGACAGAGATAGATGGTCTCTCAATCGGAAGAAACGGTACAATCACCCTCGATAAAGACGCCCGAGTGGATTTTACGGAAACTGTAGATGATAAATATTCCGGGGAACCGATCCGATTCAAGGTATTCCGTAACGGCAAACTGATCGATGTCGAATTTAAAGCCAAAAGAATGCCTGATTTCGATTTTATGAGAAATCGATATGATAATCCTTTCGATTATTCCATGATCGGTGGATTATTATTCCAAGAGATGACCAGAGATCTTCTGGGTGCTTGGAGTAGAAGTGGAAGCACTTCCGGTGGCAGCCAGTTTTTATACAGATACGATTATTTTATAGAAGATGGGATAGGCAGGACTAAAAAAGCAGATGTGGTCCTATACAGAAAATTGGCCCATCCGGTAAATTCTTCTTCCGATTATTTCCTGAACCTGGTCTTGGAATCAGTAAACGGAGAACCGATCAATAGCCTCACCGACCTAAAGAGGATAATTGGAGAATCCAAATCCAAATTCTTGAAATTAAAATTTTTGAATATAGATCTTCCGTTGATCTTGGATAGAGAGGAAGCCCAAAAAGCGGATTCCCAGATCAAAAGCACCTACGGTTTGGAGTAATACGTGAAATCCAAGATCTTTCTAGTCATTATAAGTATTTGTGTTTTTAACTCCGGATTATCCGCGAAAAAACCGAAACCTTCTCCAAAAGCAGAATTGAACGGGATCGCATCCCAGGCAAAGGTTGAAGAAGAATACAAAAAGAGTATAGTTCAAGTAAAGATCTCTTACCAAGAACCTGATTATTTTAACCCTTGGAAAAAGAAAAATCCAAAGGTAAGAAGAGGTGTCGGGATCGTAGTGCCCGGAGAAAAGATCTTATTACCTGCACATCTACTCACCCACTCCACATTAATAGAAGTTAAAAAACATTCCTCATATGCGGAAACAAAGGCAACTGTTTCAAGACAAGATTCGGAATCCGATCTAGCACTTCTAAAAATTGAAGAAGAGAATTTCTTCAAAGATCTAACACCCTTTGAATTCCAAAAAGAAGTAAACTATCCTAGGCAGGTTTCCATCTACCAATTGGACAATTCCGGTTCTATCCAGTCCGCTTCAGGCGCTTTAATCAGTATGGACCTGGACCAATATCCGCAGGGAATGGTAGAACTTCCTGTATTGGATGTGAACTCCACCGAAACATTAAATGGGAATGGAGAAGTTCTATTAGAAAAAGGAAAAGTAAGTGGAATACTTTTCGACTTCTCCGGAGATAAGAACTCTGGTAGAGCAATTCCTTCCTTTTTGATCAGCAAATTTTTGGGAAATTTTGGTAAAACCGAGATCCCTTTTAAGGGCTTTAGATATAGGCCTATCATGGACAAGGCCACTAAGGATTATTATTCCCTGAAAACAAAAGATCAAGGGATCTTGGTAGCTGAAATTTTACCTGATAGTTCCGCAGACGGAATATTAAAGATAGGTGATGTAATCCTTGAGTTCGGCGGCAAGAAGATAGACTCAAAAGGATATTTCCATCATCCAAAGTACGGTAAACAGGTTTTATCTTATATCGCTCATTTAGGAGATGAATTCGGTTACCAAATCGGAAAACAAATCCCCGTTAAAATTATCAGATCCGGCAAAGAGGAAGAAGTCCAACTTACCTTAAAACCATTTCCTTATTCTTCTATCCGTATCCCTCATAGAAATCTTGGATCTAAATCCGAATATTATTTCGACGGTGGTTTTCTATTCGTAGAACTTTCGGAAGGTTATTTACTAGAATGGGGAAAAGATTGGAGATCTAAAGTAGATCGTAAACTTCTATACACTTTCGATTATCATAAGTTTTCTACAGGGGACAAAAAAGAAGGTAAATTTGTATTACTTTCCCAAGTGATTCCGGATGAATCCAACCAAGGTTATCATGAAGTTTCCGGAAGATTAGTGGATCAAGTAAACGGTAAGCCTGTTCAATCCATCCAAGATATTTCTAATGAAGTAAAATCATCCAAATCCAGATATATTACGATTTTATTAGATGATGGGACTGATGTTGTTTTGGATAAAGAAAGTCTGAGCGCTGCTAACCAAAGGATCCAAAAAGAATATAGGATCCCTAAGTCCTCAATGGGTCCTCGTTAAAAAGACTCCTTCTTCTTTTTTTACAAACGTTCGTACAAAAAAGGCCGCAAAACTGCAGTCTTGCGGAAAGAATTTTCATTTAGTCCCGGTCTAATTCTATAGGAATGAAAGTTTGGAGTGGTTCTACGGAACTCCCCCGTTTTTAAAAGGGGATTTTTGCGAATCGAACCTAAACTTACGCCAGATCGGCAGCTTACTTGAGGTTTTCTACCAGAATTCTTTAGGGTTTTTTCTTTGCCCGTGAGCTGGTTTCGAAAATATGGCAGGTATAGCCGATAAGAGAGGGTTCTTATGAAACGGACCGAATTGGAGAGACGAGAAAGAGATCTCCGCAAAGCGCAAAAAAAACAAGAGGCCCTAGATAAACGCGGAGGCGGAAACGGAGTCGGAGATTTTATCGATCAGCTTTCCGGGCTATTCCGTTATGACGCGACTGAGATCTTTAATACAAAAGACGATATCAATATTCTGGAAGTTTTGGAAGAGATGCAAGTGATCCTTCCCCAGAAAAAATGGGACGATGTTCTCAAAAAAGCGATCAAGAAAACAGGCGTTGTAGAAAAAGACAGGGCTTATAAAGAACTCATGGAACTTCTAAACGTTGAAGAAGAAAACGAGGACGCAGAGGAAGAAGTAGGCGTTTAATCGCCTACTTTACCTGAATGACAAACCGATTTTCGGATTGTACTTCACTCCTAAAAGATCATAAAGTTCTCGAAATCCTTTCCGAATTCTCTCCTGAGTTCGTTGGTTCCATTCCAATCGGTGTGGACCTTCCCCACTCTGACATCGATATTATCTGCGAGTTAAGACCTTCTATTCTAAAAGTTTTAGAGTCGTTTTCTTCTTATCCAAATTTCCAAATTTCAGAAAAAGTTTTGGGGAATGTATCTTCTATCATTTGTAGATTCCGATTAGGATCTGAAAAAGTGGAGATCGTGGCTCAAAACCTTCTTCCCCGAGAGCAAATCTCCTATCTGCATATGGTGATAGAAGAAAAGATCCTGAAAGAAAAAGGAGAAACTTTTAGGCTATCCGTATTGGAGAAAAAGAAAGAAGGGAAAACCACCGAAACGGCGTTTGCGGAACTTTTAGGTCTGGAAGGAGATCCATATTCTACTCTTTTGGAATATGGAGATATGTAGGAGAAACTCGGGGAAGTTTCCTTCCCCGAGAAAGATCTTAATGTCTTCTTGGTTTGTTGAAAGTCTGAGGTTTCGCGATATCGATATTCAAAGTTCTACCTTTGAACTCGGTTCCGTTTAGACTGTTCTTCGCGTTTTCGGCTTGCTCCTCGCTAGCCATTTCCACGAATCCGAATCCTTTACCTTCAATTACTTTCGCGTATGCTACTTCTCCGTAGTTTGCGAACAGGTCACTGATTTCCTGCTGGCGAACGGAGTAATTAAGATTTCCTACAAAGAGTTTGCGATTCTGCATGCTTTCCTCGAACAAAAAATTTAGGCAGCTTCCGACTCGCAAACGGAGACCAATTCGCCTTCCATAAGACCATGACACTCTTTAAGAACAGCGGGATTGATTTGAATGATGGTAAAATCGCGGATAGCAGGGTTTCTAAGAGAAGCAAAGCTCGGATTTCACCGATCTGATTACAATGACACGTGCGGATTTCTGAACAGCGGACCTACAATAAGACCATTCTAATTCTTTTATAAGAAGAATCAAGTCTAAGAAAATTTTTACCGACTTGTTTGCAAAAAAACGGGAATATGGATAGGGGCCGGATCACCAGACCAAGTGGCGCAAAGGTTTGGAAACGAATGCCAATTTTATTAAAAACGAAACTAGAATGATGCCTATTAGGGCCCAATATGTTCCACTAGGGAGTGTATCATCTTCTTTTTCCCAAAAAATTAATAAAGGAAGGCTGAATGTGAACATTCTGGAAACATTCTCGTAGGTGGCCCAATAGAGAATATAACCCCCCGCATAGGTAGTTAATAAAAGAATTCCAAAACCTAACCTAAAGACCAATCCCTTCCTCCAATCGCCCCTAAATAACAGATAGGTTCCGGATAAAAGAAGAAGTACCAAAGGGAATCTGGAGAATTTTTTGATCAGTAGGATAAGATTTCTATCTCCTGAAACCAAGGCCTGTTGGAGTTCCCCGAAATAGCCTAAAAGCCCTCCGAATGGATCGAAAAAATGGCCCAAACTTCCCGGTGTCCAATCCGGGAATTGGGTCCTTAGATAGATACTCCAGGCCGCAGGTAGGATCAAAGAAGAAACCACCCAAATACTCCTTTTTAGATCCTTTTGGAATAATGCACTGAGTCCCAATGGGAAAAACAAAAAGATTGCCTGTTCTTTCGTGAGTATCGCAAGGCCAGCGAGTAAAGAGAAGGTTATAAATCTTTTTCTGATAAAAGACCAATATGCAAGCACGCTTAGGCCCATCATCACTGTGTCGGATACAAGTAAGATATAACTCCCCAAAGCAAATGGAGAAACTAGATAGAACGCGCTTAGGTATTTTTTAGAGTCGGGCAATAAATCTCGGATCGCAAGATAAGAAAGATAGAAGATCCCTAAATTCAGAATGTACATCCCTATGATGGTTGCATTCATCCCGAACCAACCGAACGGGGAAACTAAAAGTGGATACCCTATCCTAGGTGCACGAAAGCTAGTCTCGAAACCATTCGGCCAATCTAAACTAAAACCGGACAACATCCTAGAATAATAATAAAAGATCTGCCCGTCATAACCTGCACCAAGGTTCCCCTCCTCTCCTAAGAATACAATCGCACCTGGAGGAGTTTGTTCTTTGTTTTGGTCTGCAAATTCTTTTCCAAAATTTACTTGGGAGCTTGGACTCCAAGAGTATTTTTTCCACACACAAAATGAGGAAAAGGAATATAGAACGATAAAAAAAACGGTAACTAGTTTAGGATTTCCTAAAACACTGATCCACTCTGCTTTTAGCTTATCATTCGGTAAAAATTTAGATAAGAATCGGAACATCTACTTTTCCGTTAATGTTTCTAAAATCCAATCAGCATACAGATCTGAGGATTTTTCGGAAGCCTGATAGGTCAAATGGTGAGGATCCAAGAAGGATTTTTTATCTTCAAAATCAAAAACTGCATTTTTAAAATGATATTTGGTTTTTCCTAAATTTTCCAAATAGGAAATATATCCTTTGTACCAAGGACTGGATTCATATACTTCTCTCTCAATAGGATTTTCGGGAGAATTTACCAGGACCACTTGAATTCCTTGTGATTCTAAATACTCAATTGCTTTTTTCAAATATTCCAATTCAGACCAAGTAAAAAATTTGGGAGAAGAAGCTAATTTGATCTTTGCCATTCTAAGAGTGACAAGCCTGGACATTTTGGAACTTTCTCCCTTGTATCCGTAGATCCTTTCCGTATAATCCTTTGAATAAATAGTATCATCCATTTTAGAAAGTCTAGAATCATCTAAACCTGGAATTCGAATATAAGAGATATGTTTTCTGATCTCGTTTCTGCAAAAGTTTTGAGAAAGTCGGATCCCATAAATTTCTTCTGTTCCAAAAATCCTGGAATCCACTTGTAAAGAAGAGATCTTTTTATCGGAAGCAATTCTGAGTTTAGTTCGATCGGATTTTTCCGGAACAGCGAATTTGATCGTATGCCAGCCAGATTTAGGGAAAGTTTTATCGAATAAGATCGGTTTACCTTCCCCCCAAATTTTTAAATTGGTATCTTTCTCTTGGAAGAACACGCTCTGTTCGAAAATCCCGTTTTTCAATTCACAATCGATTGAAAATTCAGGTTTGGCCCATCCTCTTAGATAGATACCTTCTTCTGGAATTATTCCAGTGTAATAATGGTAGGATCTTCCACTTCTGAGATGGTTTTCTATCCAAGCATCCATCGGATCATATAAAAAACTACGATATCGGATCACTAAGAACAAAGATCTGGAAAGAAGGGATAAAACCGCGGATTTGCCAGTTTTCAAAATATCCTGATACTTCTCTCTTAGATATTGGGCAGGATAGATCATCCTATTTTGGTGTCTTGTTTTTGCAGAAACATCATCCAATGCTTTTTCAGAATATTCTAAATTCTGAAAGCCAATGATGGACTTTTCTTGATAGAGAAGATTTTGTTTGTATTGAGCGAGTCTAGCTTCGCTTTCTTTTTCCGTGATCAGGAAATCCAATTGAAGATCTGCCGGATTTAGAACGAAAAATACAAGTTTGGGCTTTTTAGAAGCTATATCTTCCTTATAAAAATAAAAATCGGAAGGTGTCAAAGCAGGATGAGAATAAAATTCCGTACGAATTGATTTGTCTTTTAGTCTCTCATTCATTCTTTCAGGAAGAGAAGAATATAGCGCCACACTACTTCCAACAATCAGCGTACCTTTTTCGTTTTCTGAGAATTCGATCCTTCTTCTTTTTTCCAAAAAGTTGAACCAAGGGGAAGTATCCCATTCTAGCTCGTTCGGAAATCCAAAAAGTAAATTCTCCAGCACGATACGATCGATAAAGGAGAATAATGCGATAAATAGAATGCTTAAATATAGTATTTTAAATTTTAGTTTTTTTTGATTCATTTGGAGGAGGTATTACATTCGGAACAAATGCCGTATAAAATAATTTCATGAGAATCTAATGTAAATCCCTTAGGCAGATTTTCCATAGGGAAAGGACAGATCTCCACATCAAACACGCGGTCACAAACCTTACAGTGGAAATGGTGGTGATGATCCAGATGACTGATCTCGAAACGTGAAGATTCCCCAGGCAATTGAATCTCGTGGATCGAACCTGATTCCAGCAAATGGTTCACTGACCGATAAACGGTTGCGATCCCAATATTCTGTATGGATTTTTTGGAGATATCGTGGATTTCCTTTACCGAAAGAGGACCTTTCGCGTCACGGATGACTCTCAAGATCTCGCCCTTTTGCTTGGTGTTTCGAGAGGCGGATTTTTTATCTTCTTCCATTCAGATCGGCTTCGAATCTTATCCTGCTCCAAAAAGGAAGCATATGTCAACCCGATAAATCCGCTTTTAAAACGCTTGTAGGAGTCCCGACATACGAACCGAATTGTGTTTTCGAAATTCTGAATTCGAATTTTTGGTTTTCTTCTTTATTGAATCCAAATAGATTCGATCTAATGAGGAAAATTTTCCTAGTCCTCTTTTTCTTATTCGCCTGTTCTCAATCGAATCATCTTATCTCAGTAAGAAATTCCGAAGGTGAGATCTTAGGTAAATATCCTAAAGAAATTCGATGGTTGGGATTCGAAGATAATCCTACTTGGGAAGACCTGACTCCATTCTCTAGATTAGAGATCCTAGAATTAAATTCTAAAGATGTGAAGTCTCTAGAAGGTTTGCCTGATCTTCCTAAACTTAGATATATTCAGCTATCTGGATCTTCTGTAAAAGATCTTTCTCCTTTAAATCGTTTTACAAAGTTGGACAGTTTGGTGTTGAACCAAACAGAAATCGCAGACAAGGATCTGAAAAATTATTTGTATTGGAACAGGCTCACTCGAATAGAACTAACCGATTCTAAAATTTCTAATTTGGGATTTTTGGGACCGGGCTGCAGTGTGAGGCATTTGCAGCTAAAACATACTAAGATCACAGATCTTAGGCCTTTAGAGAATTGTTCAAAACTAATGGAATTATACCTGGGTGGTACCCAAATAAAGGATTTAAGTCCTCTATACGGTCTTACAAATCTGATCCATTTACAACTGGATGGTTCAGATGTATCTGCGAAAGAAATTTCTGATTTTAGAAAAGTCCAACCCTATGTAAAAATTATTCCTGGCCTGCGTAGGATCTTGAATTCGGAGAATGGATTAGATTAATCTATAGTCGCTTCGCTCCTGAAGCCCGCATAGCGGACTATAGGGCGAGAGGTTTTGCTTCTCCTGGATTTGTGTATAAAATCATATCTCCCGGTTCCGAACGACTAGACCTTTCAGTTTTGATCTCTCCAGTGGTCTCCACGGTTTTCAAAGTATTCAGTTCTGTTTTACTTCCATCTTGTTTTTCTAATATAGCTTTAGCGCCCTTTCTCACTCTGGAAAGACGAATCCCCCAAATACTTGTAATACTAGAATCCTTTTTAAGTATGATCGCAGAAATTTGGGAAATATTAGAAGATTTGGATTTTTTAAGTAGGATCCCCTCTTCTTCTCCTTCCGGGCCTGGAGTTAAACGGATATCTTCCGGACCTGATTTCCATATTAGAAATTCGAAATGATCACATTCGTAAGCTCTAGTTAAAGTCCAACGAGCTCCTGGATTTTTACTTGTGAACATCCTACAAAGTCTTGGACGAAATCTAAAAAATTTTCCGGACTCGTCTAAATTTAGTTTCCCCTCAAACCTTGTCTCTTCCCAATTTTTAGATTCACTTACTGTTAGTTGGCTGATCAACATTTCTTTTTTGTTGGAATGATTTAGATAAACCTGTCGGATATAAAACCCGGTTGGGATTTTTTTGATCTCGGAAAAATATTCTCCGCTATTCGGAATAGAATCGAATGCCGGAATTTGTGGACCTGAGATCGGATCTTTTTGTAAGGGAGAAGGACGAAATCCGCAATTATATCCTAACGAAATAATTACGATATATTGAAATTTTTTGGAAAAAAATTTCCAAATCTTCGGAACCTTTTTAGTCAATGATCCTTGCTCCCATTCGACCCTGAATAATTATTGACCTTAACAAAAAGGATCAAGGCGTAAAGCTAGTTTCCTTTTTCGGCAGGAAAGATCATGAAGGTTTCGACCGGAGACGGTTTTTGGAAGTCCCTTTGTATGCCAATAGGCAGATCTTTATATACGTTTGTACTTTCAGTTTGTTTGATATTCTTACTTTCTGACTGTATAGTTAGCAACGACGCACTTGGCACACAAGATAAAACAGAACCTAATATCAACGATCTACTTTCCTTAGCCAAAGTATCTAGTTCCTGCGGCGGCAATAATACATTCTGGATCCGTAATCTTGTAACAAATAGCTCCAACTGTGTACAAACGACTAAGGTTGCTTCTGGCACTCACGTTAATATCTATGTAACTAGCGGTTTAGAATCCTCTTTAGATTACCAATATATCTCCCAGGAATTCGATTCTAAAATTTATCCTAAATTAGGCGAAGCATTCGGATTTTCAGATGATCTGGACGGAGATGGAAAAGTTGCGGTAATCGTATCGGATATCCATGACGGAAGCCAAACAGGTTCTTCTTTTGTGGCAGGATTTTTCGATCCGGTGGATTATTTTCCGGATAATTCCGGTTATGCGGTCCGTTCTAATTATGCGAATATAGTGTATATGGACGGGGTGGAACTGGTTACAGTCCGTAACTCGGACCTTACCCAAGGAAAACCCGATACATTCTTAGCAACACTCGCCCACGAATACCAACATTTAATCCGATTCCAGTATGAAGCCAGGATCATGAGCCAAGGCGGAGGAAGAGACGAGGCTTGGATCAACGAAGGGACGAGCGAAGTAGCGGCAGATATCGCGGGTTATTCTCCTCAGATTAACAGGATCAATTGTTATAGAGGTAGGAATTCAAGCTCATGTTCCAGAGGTGTAAACGGAAATAGTATATTTGGAAGTTCTAAATTTAACTCACTTGTAGACTATGCATTCGCCTATTCCTTTATGAAATATTTATATATGATTTCAGGGAGTGATGCGGATTCCAGAAATTCATTTTTCAGAACCGGAGTCCAAGGTCCTAAGGGTTATAGAGCTTCGGATGCAACAGGATTATTCCATCTATTCAAAACAAACTCGGATAATTATCTAAATTCTTCTCAAGAAGTCAAAAATGCGCTCGGAACAGATGGCTCTGCTATCTTCATGAAAATTTATCCTGCATTCTTATGGCAATCCTTAGGAGATGTCTCTCCAGAGTTTGCGCAATCCGGAACGGATACAAACGGCGCTTCCGGGTTTTTACAAGATATCACTAAAACAATCCAATCTTTCCCTTTCCCTGCTGCGGGAACTGATGGGGATGTTCTCAGAAAATTATACGATCCACTCAGAATACCTGAGATCACTCCGTTAGGAGAATTAAATCCAGGGCAGATCCAATTCGTAAAAGCGGATCGTTCCAATGTCAATGCCATCGGAAGATTAGTATTATTAAAAAAGAATATAGAGGGGAGCCTATATTCTCTGCAGATCAATACAGAGATGAAAAGGACGGGGGATATTTCGATTTCTTTAGGAATTGCTGAAAATGACGACGAGGGTGGAGAAGAAGCAATCGTTCTTCCGGAATCTAATGATTCTCGTCCGATTTGCCCTCATGAATTTTTTAAACTCTCTCGGAATCGGACGAAACAGAAAATTTTTAGTGAATATAAAGGTCCGTAATCAAGGCATTCCGGAAAGAAGAGATTTAAATTCTCCCATTCTTTCTTCTGCAACTTTTTGTGCCGCTTCCATTGATTGGTTCACAGCCTGCTTTATACTTTTTTGAAGTAATTTTTTATCATTCTTAGCAAGTAAAGAATCTTCGATACGGATCTCTTGCACTGTTTGTTTACCATCGGTAATGCAGACCACTAATTCGTTCTTGGATTTTCCCTCGAAGGTTAAAGCCTCCAGTTCCTTCTCCAATTTTTTCATACGAACCCGCATCTGGTTCATTTGTTTTAGATTATCTAAACTTTTGCCGAACATCGAACACTCCCGGTCTTTCTTGATAGGATTTTCAGACCTGGAAGCTGAGCAAGAAATTAAACCAAGCTTGGTCCGGTTTCTCCCTCTCTCTCTGGCAGATCTCGGATTTGTTCCGAGCTTGGTTCCCAAGTAAATTGGTCGGGGATGAGTTCTCTTAAGACCGGTTCGTCGCTTAAAAAGCCTCCGGTCCTCACTGGGGCGATTCCCAAACTGACTAAAAATCCCATACTAGCAACCAAGGTTACCAGTAGAGAGGACTCAATATTGATGTTTGCCCCGCGTTTCATGACTGTATATAAAGTATCGGTCATTTCGGGGGAGACTGATTAGAGGAATTCTGAGAAAAAATCAGGCTTTTGAGCTATAATTGGTCTCACACAAAGGATGTGAAAGAACGGGAAGATATTGGAATCTGGTCTAAGCTCTCTGTGTGCTTCGTGCCTCTGTGCGAAACGTTCTTTTACAGCTTAATTTGCGCACGGAGACCACAAAGTTCACGGAGAATTTTAGTTTTCTTCCCCGTCTCGTTTGCGATCGATTCGTTCTTCTATGATTCTAAAAAGTGAGTCGTTCGGATATTTTCCTGATTTGGAGATCCTACCGGCTGGAACCCCGAAAATATCCGGGATCAGATCTTCTACATGTGAGCAGGAGAATATCTGGAAATTCCCCTTTTTCATACTTTCCCGGATCTCCCGTGGAAGATTCAGGTCCCTCATATTATCTTTAGGGATATAAATTTTGTATTTTTCACGAGTAGAACCAGTGAGCCGGATCACATCAAACCAGGCTTGGATCTTAGTATTTACTGAACCCACTGGAAGAATATCCCCATACTGGGAAAGAGCACCGGTCACTGCAATATTACAAGGTATCTCCAAACCGGAAAGTGCAGAAAGAAGTGCCAAAAGTTCCGCACAGCTTGCCGAGTCCCCATCAATTGGAGAGCTATTTTGTTCAAATAAAATAGAAGCATCCAAACCAAAAGATTGGGTATGGGAAAACATTCCTTTGATATAAGATTGAAGGATAAATACTCCCTTATCATGAAGACTGCCGGAAAGATTTACTTCTCTTTCTATATTGATTAGATTTCCGGAACCCAAAGAAACTCTGGCGGATACTTGGTTTACCTGTCCGAAATCCAAAAGAGATGACTGCAATAGAATTACAGAAAGTCCGTTGATCCGCCCTGTCTTTTTTCCTTTCAGTGGAACTGAGATAAGACCTTCCTTTATATTCTCGATATATTTTCTTTTATGGATAGCGGTTCTTTTTTGGATGAGTGAAGGGCCTGCTTCTATCTCTGCCCTTCCCACAGACTTCTTACCCTTATTATTAAATGCTAATACTTCTCTCACAAAGGAACGAAGTTCCGAAAGATGTAAAGAAAGTCTAGTCTGGCTATCGTTCCATCTGAGTGCAAGTTCCAGAAGTGAATCCAAAGCTGCTTGGTCCAAAGGAGGATACCCTGGCTTCTCCCAAGATTTAAGCAGTCCCGAAAAAACCGGAAGCCAAGATTTTTCTAAACTGATCTCGTAGGGCATATGGATCTTAAAATCAAAACTTCCGTAAAAGTCAGCGTCTATTTGGGAGATAGAATCCACTTCAGTTTCTTCTCCTACTAAAATAAGTCTGAATCTGGAATCTATACTTGGATGAAATCGATTGATATTAGTGGAATCGGATCCTTCCGGAAGAGAAAGAAAATCTATCTTACCGGTTAGAAGTACACCTTTCAGAAAATAATAAAGATCCGGGTCTTCTACAAATGGTTTGATCGGAAGAAGTAATAGTCCGCCGTTTGCTTCTGAAATTTTTCCAGGTCTATACTTGTTTTCAAAAGGAAAACCTGCCAGAGATAATAAAGTGGGATTTGGTTCTGCGACTACAGGCTGGTCTTTTACGATCTCTTCCAAATATTGCCCAAATTGTAGAAGGTTTGCTTCTATCTCTGGGCCGGTGATTAGAATATGTCGGAAGAGTCCCGGATTCCCCAAAGCTTGGCGGAACGTTCTCACCTCTTCCTTATGAAATACTAAAAAGTCTGGCAGTCCGTTCAATTTGGCCGGCTTTGCCGCTTTAAATCTGATTTCAGTTTGAGAAGGGAGAACCTTTTTTAACACCTTTCCCATTTTCCGTTTCGGCTTAGAATTCCTCAATTAAATAAGTAAGGATCAGATTTTTTCAGGATCCAAAATCAGCATGGAATCTCCGTAGGAAAAGAAACGAAACTTTTGTTCTACGGCGAATTTGTATGCATTCAGTATTTTTTCTTTTTCTGCAAACGCGCTTACTAATAAAAGTAAGCTACTTTGAGGAAGATGAAAATTAGTGATCAATCCTTCGCAGCTTAAAATAGAATCTTCCGGCTGTAAAAACAGTCTAGTTTTACCTTCTCCTGATTTGAAAGTTTTGGTTTTTGGATCATAAGCAGATTCCAAGGCTCTAAGTGTCGTAGTGCCTACAGAAATAATCCTTTTACCGTCCTTCTTAGCCGAATCCAAAATATTTTTAGTTTCAAGAGGAAGTTCGAATTCTTCTTCATGTAATTTCTTATTCGTGAAATGATCTTCGTTCAAGGACTGGAAAGTTCCATAACCAACTTTCAATTCTAGTTTTAAAAATTCTATGTTTCGATTTTTCAGTTCTTCTAAGAGTTCGGATGTGAAATGTAAACCCGCCGTAGGAGCTGCAACGGAACCTAAATTTTTAGAATACACAGTTTGGTAGCGAACATCATCTTCGGATGTACTTTCTCTTTTGAAATAAGGAGGGATCGGAGTACGGCCTATTATCTCAAATGAGTTTTCGTTGAGAGGGGTTTCGGCTTGAAAGAAGGTAAATTCTTCTTCTTTTCGTCCAACTGAAAAAAGGTATTTTCCGGTCTCCTCATCTGAAACTGTATCTCCTAACTTCAGTTTTTTGGAATTTCTAGTGAGAGTTTTCCAAACCCCAGGTTCGGTCTCGGAAAGAAACATTGCCTCATGTCTTCTTCCTGTTTTAGTAATTAGGAACACTCTTCGCTTGGAGACTCTAGTTGCATTCGCTACTAGTACATCTCCTTCTTTGAGATAGCCGAGTATCTTTGAAAACTCTGTTTCTTCTTTTAAGAAATTCTGGGTCCTTCCTAAAACAAGTAGCCTACTCTTATCTCTTTTAGCTGCAGGAAATTTCGCGATCTGGTCTTCGGGAAGTTCGAAATCAAAATCGGATAGATCTTGGAATTCCATTCTTCCAATGAATCCGATCCGAAGAATTCGGGAACCGATTTTTAATTTCTTGGCTTTTTCAGGCGGACAGAAAAGAGTACCTGAATGCGGATCGACCTCAAAAAATCCGGCCCTGTTTTAGTATTCTTTCTATTCTTAGCTTTTCTTTACGTAAACGGGTTCAGCCGCACGGACCAATCTTCCGATTTTTCGGACTATTATGAAGCCTCCCGTAACTTTAAACAAAGTAAGGACTTATATAGCCTAGACGCTCTGTCTGAAGTGGTTAAAGAATTTGAAAGCGGCAAATTAAAAATAGACCAAATATTCGATCCAGAAGTGTTCTTTAGGGTCAAAGCGAAAATAGAGAATGTAGGCTCTTACATTTATCCGCCAACTTTTGCATTCTTACTCATCCCGATTTCAGGTCTTCCTTTTGGAGTCGCCTCCGGGATATTTTTCACCGTCAATTTTATAGCTCTGATCTTAAGCCTCTTATTGATCGGAAAACTTTTAGGAAGAGAAAAATCTTTTCTATTCTTATCTGCGGTTTTACTTTTATCTCTTAGATTTGTAGAAAATCACCAAAACAATAACCAAGTGGGGTTCCTGCTCTTATTATTGATCTTGGTCTCCGTATCAGTAAAAAAAGATTGGCTGTCCGGACTTGTTTTAGCACTCGCAATCGTGATCAAGATCACTCCTGCTGCTTTCTTATTCTATTTCTTATACAAAAAAAGACCGATGGTGATCGTTTACACGATTATCTTTGCTTTAGGTTGGATCGCATTGCCAGCATTGTACAATCCAGAGTTTACTTGGAAGATGAACCAAACCTGGTACGATTTGGTTTTAGATAAATATCTAAAGTCTCCTGCTCTACGCGCTTGGAAGAATAACCAGAGTTTGAATTCCACCCTAGCTAAATACTTTTTATCATATTCCGATTTGCTAAATCAGGCAAGATTCGGAATGCCATTTATAACTTTAACTGTAAGTCAGGTTAAGATCATCTCGGCAACTTTAAGCTTAGGAATTGCGGGTCCTTATTTGTATAGAGTTTACAAAGGGGCTTCGGAAGGATTTGTTCTATCCGGGCTATTTTTCTTTTCTATAATTTTTAGCGGAATTTCCTGGATACATGCATTCGTTTTCTTATTATTCCCAACAGCATTTGTTCTCTCCAAACTTTGGCCGGAACAAGGGCAACCGCTACTTATCTGGGAAAAATGGAAATCAAAACTAATAGAATATAGATCTGCTACGATCTTTATTTCCATATCCATATTGGTATTACTCTTAAACAGAAGTTTTATAGGGAATATCGCGGAAGAAGTAATACTGATGTTCTCCTTCTTATTATATACCTCTTTAATACAATATGTATGCACTTTCTATTCGGATAGAACTAGTTAGTAATTTTGAACAATATGCTAAAAAAGGAAAATTTAAAATATAAGCCGAGAGTCGCCGTAGATGCGAGGCCGTTGTCTTACGGGATCACCGGAAATTCTAGATACCTTGCAGAAGTTTTAGAAAGACTTTTGCGCCCAGATTCTCCTTTAGAATATTATCTTTATTCAAATAAACCAATTCATCCGGTTTTTAATCATCTGATAGGACTCACTCCTACTTTTATCCCGAGTAAACTTCCGGGAGTTCTGTGGCTAAACTTTACCATACCGTCTTTGGTAAAAAAACATAGAATAGATCTGTTTTGGGGAACATTACAATTACTTCCGGCATTCGGATTAAAAATCCCTACTTTAGTAAATTATCATGATCTAAATTTTAAATCCGCACCTGAGACGATGACCACTGCAAATTATTGGCAGCATAAGATCATGTCACCGATCACTTTAAAAAAAGCGGATAAGGTTCTATGTCTTTCTCAGAATACAAAGAATGATATTCTGAACTTTTTACCCGAATTAGAACCAAAATTAGAAGTAGTATATCCGGGAGTCCAAGGTTTTGGATCTGTTTCTGCACCGGAAAAGACCCTGCCTAAAAATTTTTTATTCTCCGTCGGAACATTAGAACCCAGAAAAAATTTAAACACTCTTGTAGAAGCTTATCTTTCCTTAAAAAAAGAAGAACCGAACTTCCCCTATCCTCTCGTTCTTGCAGGAAGACTTGGTTGGAAATCAGAAGGTCTAACCGCTCTTTTAAAAGAAGGAGATTTGGAGAAGGACGGCGTGTATTTTATAGAAAATCCGGATGATTCTAAGCTGGGTTGGCTTTATAAAAATTGTTCTTATTTTATTTTCCCTTCTTTGCATGAAGGTTTTGGTTTACCTTTGTTGGAAGCCATTCGAGAAAACAAACCTTGTATCGTTTCGGATATTCCTGTATTTCACGAGGTTTTAGACGAGTTTACCGATTCTTTCGTTTCCCCTAAGAATTTAGAGGCTTGGAAAAACGCACTTTCCTTGACCGGCAAAAAAGGGATCTATGGCAGAAAGCCGAGTAGAAACGATTGGTCTTGGGATTCGACTGCAAAACTAGTCGAAAACTCACTCGTAGAACTTTGGAAATCCAGAAAGAAAAACTCCTAGGCCCTCAAAGTATGAACAAATCCGATATATCCAAATCCGTATGGTGGAATTGGGAGAACTCCGAACCTGAAATCAGATCCTCCAGGATCAAAAAAAGCACATTAAGGATTAATTATATACCTCCTTTCTTTGCAATCTTGGTTTACGGAATATTTTTATTTTATCTATTCCCTTTAAGGACTTTAGTTTCGACTTGGATTTTCAAATTTGTAGAACTACTACAAATTACCAAAGTGCTAAAACTTTCTCTTTTAACTGATAAAAGATTATACGATTATACTGCACTTTTTGTGATCTCTTATATCGCATTTGCTTTCTTTTTGGATCTGGTTCGTTTTTTGCGCAAAAATCTCTTCCAAACTTTCATTACGGAAGAAAATAGACTCGCAGTTACAAAATGGGGATTTTTAGGAAAAGAAACAATTCGTTGGAATCCAGATCAAACCGGTTTACAGATCCATCATAAATCAGGATGGTTTCGTTCACTCTTAGGTTTGGAAAAATTATCTTTTAGAATTCATCTTTCCGAAACCGAAAATTCAGTACTTGCGGAATCTCCTTATTTCTTTTCTAAAAGTAATCAAGATTTTTTATCTTCCGTATTTAGATCCGTTTAATGTTCAAACGTTCTCTAGAAAGCCTGGAGTTCCTTAAAAAAGCAGAGAATATATTTCGTTCTCCTTCTATTTGGGCAGGCTTTCTATTCCTGGTTTGTTTTACCGGAACATTATTTTTATTCGATCTTAGATTTTTATCCAGACATTACGATTGGGATTCGATCGTATACACTCATAATATAGTTACTAATAAATACTGGAAAGTATTCTTCAATCCTCATCATATCGGTTTCGAAAGTACGGGATTATTGTACTTAAAATTTTGGTATTGGTTTCATGGGCCTGACTCTGCAATGTTCGGACTCAGGCTTAGGGTTTTAGTAGTCGCATCCTTCTTCATTTTTATACTCATGCTCTCTTATTGGAGATTATATAAGGACATGGTTGGTGCGATTCTTTTAGGACTTGCAGTTCATTGTTCCCAAGGGTTTTGGTTTTATGCCCAACACAATGATACCCCATTAATTCATTCCTGTTTTACCACTGCACTGTTTTTACTCTGTGTTTGGAATTCCAAGAATGGTTGGTCTCCCGGAAAACTGTACATCGCAGGCTTTTTACAAGTTTGGAATGTTTACTACCACCAATCAGATACAATTTTTCTGACATTCGTGCCTATTTCCGTTCTTCTCGCGAATAAATGGAGAGGGAGAAGTTTCGAATATTCTTATAAACTAAAATTGATCTTCGTATATTTATTCTCAGTTATACTAATTCTTACACTCTCTTATTTGTATGTCGGATTTATACTTTTAGAAAGGAATTTAACCGCCCCAATCGAGAGCGAAAAAAATTTCGCGAACTGGTTATTCTTATATGCCTCTCAGGAAAAATGGGGAGCAGCTCCTGGTCCTAAAAATTATATCATGAATTTTTATAGAGGGATTGGAGATGCATTCCTAAATTTCGAAGGCGTGAAGAATGGACTCAGGATCAACGCAAACGATCTCATATCTCTCAAAAGTTTCCCTTATAATTTAAATCTAGGATTTTGGATCGGGATCTTATTTTTGGCATTCTTAAATTGGATCCGCCTTTGGAAGTCTTACAAAACAGAACTCATTCTTCTATTCTTTTGGCTCATCCCTTCTTTTGTATTCTACACTTGGTGGGAAGGTTATTTTTTCGAATTTTGGGTCTCTTCCGTGATAGGACTTCTGATCTTTGCCGCCTTAGTATTTCGTTCTTTAGAATTTGAGAACTTCAGATTTGGAATAAGATCCATCTCTCATATTATTTTTTTCTCGTATGTGAGCTTACTTTTTTTAGTTAATTTCACTTATTCTACTCTTCCTAGATCAGAAAGATCACACAAAAGTTTTATAGAAGGGATAGAAGATAAGTATGAGCATATTACTCCTGAACCGGTGTATCGAAACGAATAAATAAGTGCTTGTGGGTTTCTCTCAGTCCAAAAAACTGCACAGGAGTCGAGGATAAACGAACGAATGCTGTTCAATTCAGCCCATTTTCTCGTATTTTTGCCGATCGTTTTGATCCTAGCAAAAATCTTAAAAGGTACATACCAAAGAGTTTTCCTTCTTCTTGCCAGCCTCTACTTTTATAATGCTTGGCATCCCGCTTCTATAGTTTGCAACGATATCAGGACCTCTACATGGTACGAGAACTGGATCGATTTATCCTTCTGTAATTTTAATATTAACTTATACATTATCATTCTGATCGTTTCCATGATCGTGGATTACGTTGCAGGAAGAATAATGAGCAAAGAAGGAGTCTCTGAACAATTCAGAAGACTTTGTTTGATCGCTTCTTTGATCACAAATCTTGGTATCTTAGCTTATTTCAAATATACGAATTTCTTATTAGAAGTTTTTGCAGATCTATTCAACCAGATCTCCACAGGTGAGCCTCTTAAGATAGAACATCTAAAGATCATTCTACCTGTCGGTATTTCATTTTATACATTCCAGTCTATGAGTTATACCATAGATGTGTTTCGCAGGAACCTGGAAGCTCGTAAGTCCTTCTTGGATTTTGCACTTTATGTTTCCTTCTTCCCCCAATTGGTAGCAGGACCGATCGTTCGTGCTCATACTTTCTTCAGGGACTTAGATGATACTCCTAAGGTTACTGCAGAAGACGTGCAGATCGCCTTTGCTCAGATCTTAATGGGATTTACCAGAAAGATAGTATTCGCAGATAACTTAGCAAAGGTGGTAGACTTTACATTCAATAATTATAAAATTCTAAACCCTGCCGAGATCTGGGTGGGAGCAATGGCTTTTGGTTGGCAGATCTATTTCGACTTTGCAGGTTATACCGATATTGCGATAGGAACAGCAAGACTTTTCGGTTATAAATTCGATCCGAACTTCAATTTTCCGATGGTTGCCAGAAATATCGCAGACCATTGGTCTCGTTGGCATATCTCCTTCTCCACTTGGATCAGGGACTATATTTATATTCCTCTTGGCGGCTCTAGGGTAGGAGTTTTAAAAGGATACAGAAACCTTTTTATTACCTGGTTATTCGCAGGTATTTGGCACGGGGCAGCTTATCACTTCGTTTGTTGGGGGCTTTGGCAAGGTGTCATGTTAGGCATTCATAGAGAATATTCCAAAACCAAGATTGCCGCCTGGCTAAACGAAAAAGGTGGTTTGAGTTACGATATAGGTGCGAGAGTTTTCACTATGTTTTGCCTTTCCTTCGGATTCATTTTGTTCCGTGCGAAAACGATGCAGGCTTCCTGGGAAATGATGAAATCGCTTGTATTCGCCGTTCCTGGCGGGGTATATTCAGTCAAAACATTCGTAAATTATGATTACGGAATATTGCTCGTGATCTGTTTCATTCTTTCCTATTATTTCTCCCGAAACCCAATAGAAACAATTATTGAAAACAAGAGAAAGTTCGGGGTATTCGTTACAGCAAATCTATTTATCATTCTGTTCTTCGGAGCAGGAGGCCAAAACTTCCTGTATTTCGATTTCTGAGGCAAATATGAATCCATATATCAGTTTGATCCGTCAGAGAAGTTTTTGGATTCCAATTTTAGTATTGGCTTTATTCGATCTATGCCTACAAACAGGAGTTTATAGGCCTTATCTTAAAAAAGGATCTTTTGCGGCAAACGTTATCCGAAACACAGACTATGTTTTGGAGAAGAAGGCTGAATTCGAACCTACGATACTACTTCTTGGAACTTCTGTGGCTCACCAAGGGCTTTCTCTCAAAACTTTAAACGAAACTCTGGAACCTTATGGAGAAAAGATCCAATCCATCGCAATGGAAGGAACCGAGTTAGTGGTCCAAGACGCGCTTGTACGTAACCTTCTTCCCAAATTCCCCAAAGTACATACCGTTTTACATATACTCGAGATCTCTACGCCTTGGGTAGACCAGGCAGATCTACAAATCCATACTCTTGCGATGTTAGGAGAGTTGGATAGAAGGTTGGCATTCCCTTTAATCTACGAATTCAATTATAATGTGCGTTATGATGATCTTGGCTTTTTGGCATTCAAGAGTATCGCATACAGAAGAGATATCCGTGACTTTATTCTAGATCCTTCCAAACGACTCAAGGATATTGGCAGAAGAAAAAAAGAAGCCAAACTCACTCCTTGGCCTCATGAGAATACGAATCTTCCAAGTATAAGCATGTTCCCGGAAGTGAAAGATATCAAATCCTGTATGAAAATCACTAATCCCGGAAATGGTATCGCTGCTCCCGAAGGTTCGGATCAATTTCATAAAAAGGCGATTTGGGATACCTGCGCTTTAGGAGAAAGAACTCCAGTGAAAGTAGAAAAGACCAAAGAAGTGAAGAACTACTTTCATAGATTAAAAATCCTGCATAATGATATTCGCCAAGTTGGTTTGGAGAATGGACAAAAGATCAAGATCATAGGAGTGATCGCGCCTTATAGTGAGATCATTAAAAATTGGAGAAGTCCGGACAGAAATCGTATCTGGGAAGAAGAGATCCAAAAGATCGATCCGGCAACTCCTCTACTGGATTACCAAGCTAGCTTGGACGGGCAAAATAATGGGGATTATTATTACGATCTGATCCATTTGAATAAGGCCGGAATGGAAAAATTTTCCGCAATATTCGCAGCCGACTTACCTTCTATTCTCGGACTAAGCCGGAAATAAAGATGATCTTTACCTCCACTTTATTTTTTGTATTCTTCCTGATCGTTTATGTTCTGTACTGGTCCTGGGATAGCCGGAAATACAGAGAATGGATCCTATTAATTGCATCCTTAGTATTCTATGCTTCCTGGAATCCGCCCTTTCTTTTACATCTATTAGGAATCATATTCTTAAATTATCTTTTCCTAAAGCCGATTGCAAAAACAAAAAGCAAAAAACTTCTTACGATCATAGTCTTGATCGACCTGATCAATTTAGGAATATTCAAATATTTCTATTTTGTTTCGGACAATCTTTTCTACGTCACAAACTTATCCTTGTTTAATACAAGCACGTTCTCCTTTAGGATCATTCTTCCTTTAGCGATCAGCTTTTACACATTCCAGGTAATGGCATTCGTGATAGATGTGTATCGTGGTAAAATGGAAGAACTTCCTAATTTCTTCCATTTTACTTTGTTCTTATTATTTTTCCCTCAATTGGTTGCGGGACCTATCATGAGGGCTAAAGATTTTTTCCCTAGACTGGAAAATTTAAGAATTCATAAAACTGCAATTTTTACGGGACTATTCCTAATTGGGCTCGGCGCATGTAAGAAGATCTTAATTGCAGATAATTTGGGCGGTTTAATCGATCCTGTATTCTTAAGGCCTAGGGAATATGGAAGCGGCTCCTTACTCTTAGCTACAATCGGATTCACTTGGCAGGTATATTCGGACTTCTCCGGTTATACAGACGTAGCAAAAGGTTGTGCTTTATTATTTGGATTTAATATTCCAAGAAACTTCAACGCTCCATTCTTCAGTAAAAATATCCACGAGCTTTGGAGAAAATGGCATATCACCCTTGGAACCTGGCTTAAGGATTATATCTATATCCCTTTAGGCGGAAGTAGAGGCTCAGAGGCCAGAACGAATATCAACCAAACAATCACATTTGCTTTGGGTGGACTATGGCATGGAGCCAATTGGACTTTCTTAGCTTGGGGACTTTCTCATGGACTGTTCCTGTTTGTAGAAAGGACCTTTGAAAGAAAAGGAATCAGGACCCTACCGGAATCCGGAAAATTTTTCACGGGGATTCGGATCATTTGGACCTATACTTTATTTACCCTTGCAGGTGTGTTCTTCCGAACTATTAATATAAGCGATTCTTTTTACTTTTTCGAAAGTTGGTTCTATCATATTCGCCCGGAACAGGTAAATACTCTATCTTTCAATTTAGTAATTCCTTATATTATAGGTGGATTTATTTTCCATTCGGCGGAAGCTCCAGCGCGCTATCCTCTTTGGTTCCAAAGAAATAGAACCAAACTTTTACTTGCCTTCCTATTAATCGGAGCTTTGATTTTCGGGAATTACGCGGGCAAAGGGCAAGACTTCATTTACTTTGCATTTTAGATTATGAAAAGAATTCCTTTGTTATATCGCAAAATTCTTTGGATCCCTCTTGGGATCGCTGCCCTACTCCTAGTCTGGGACCGACTTCTTTCCTCGGAGAAAATCAGGCCTTATACGGAAACGGGAGCAGAATATTATTTTTATAATATGAAAGATAAGGTTCTTTCTACGATGAAGAAAGAAACCGATTCTAAAAAAGAAGATCAAAAGGTGCTTACGTTTTTCGGAACTTCCCATATGGGAGAATTCTCACTCGAAGAATTTGAAAAAGAAAGCCCGGGCCTAATCGTATACAACCTTTCGGGACCTTCCGCACCTTATTCTTTCCATAATTTCACTTTGGAAAAACTGCTTTCTAGGAAAATCCCTTTAGACTATGCAATTTTAGAATATTATCCCGACTCAGGAACGGACTTCGCAAATAGATATCCATTACGTTATTCTTATGATTTTCCGTTTTTCCTAAGATATTGGAATATATTCTCTACGAATGAATGGGATAGTTTTTTAAAAGCAAAAGTATTCCGAACTTCCGTATTTCCTCCAAGATTTAAAGAAGCTTTTTCTAGGATCAAAAATCCAAGTGAAGTACAACAACTTGTATTCATTCGAGATATTCTGATCAATGAATCTGATAAGTTTAAAGGTGGGATCCCGAACGGGCTTCTCGCCAACACCCCTGAAGATAAATTGGGATCGGAATCAGAGAGAATTTTTAACGAGTCTTATAAAAATTTCAAAAGTTCTAAAGTACAAGAATACTTTCTTAGGAATTTTTTAAATACTGCGAGAGAAAATCATATTAAAGTAGTTTTATGGACTCCTTTATTATATTCTACATTTTCTGAAAAAGTCAGATCGGCCCCATTCTTCCAAGAGTGGATTGATTTAAGAAATAAACTTATCCAAGAATACCCGGAAACTTTGGTACTAGATATGGAAGAATATCGTTCCAGAATGAAATGCCAAAAATTCATAGATCCGCATCATCTCAGTGGTGGATGTTATGCGGAGCCTACTAGATTTCTGGTGGAATTTTTGCAGGAAAAGGGAAATCTTCCTAAAAAGAAATGAACTTCGACGAGGCCCAAAAGACTGTAGACGATTGGATCAAAACCATCGGGGTTAAATATTTTTCTGAACTTACAAACCTAGCAATCCTAATGGAAGAAGTAGGAGAATTCTCCCGCTTGGTCGCAAGAAAATACGGTGATCAATCTTTCAAAAAGGGAGAAGATCCGGAAGGCCTATCCAAGGAACTAGGGGATATACTTTTTGTCCTAACCTGTTTGGCAAACCAAATGGGAATTTCAATGGAAGAAGCTTTTAAGGCCACCTTGGAAAAGAACACTACACGAGACAAGGATCGTCATAAGAACAATCCTAAGTTAAAAGATCCTTAATATTATTTCTGTCCCTGGACAGCAAGTTCCAGAGAAGAAGCCCCAGACCTAGTTAACAAATCTAATAATTTTACGATCTCTTCATAGTTTGCGGTTTTATCTGCGAAAAAACGGACTTCTTTTTCTTTCACAAGTCCATGCCTTAATTTCTCTTCTAAAACTGCTCTTTGGACTTTTTCTTCTCCGATCCGATAGGAACCGTCCGGTAGAAGTGCAAATTCCACTCTTTCACCTTTCGGATCTTCTCCCTGTCCTACTTTAGGAAGTTCCAATGGAATAGATCGGATCTCTTTTCGGAAGCTGACCGCTAACATCACGAAAACTAGAAGTATAAATACTACATCTATAAAACTGGTCAGGTCTATTCCTGGATCTTCTTCCTTTAAAATCGACTTTCTCATTTGTATTTATCTAGGAGGGATCTTTAACCAGGATAAGGCTTCTCTTTCCAAGTCCAATAATCTATGTTTTAAAAATTGGAATCCGAATAAGGAAGGAATGGCCACGAATAACCCTAAAATCGTAGTCACGAGTGCAAGTTTGATCCCGCCTGCGAATGCATCCAAACTAACTGTCCCTGCTTCTTGCAAAGAAGAGAATGCTTCGGAGATCCCGAGAACTGTTCCTAAAAGTCCAAGCATTGTAGAAATTCCTGCCAGATGTTTCATCCAGGAAAGTTTGGTCTCAATCGGAAATAATACTTCTGATAGTTTTTCTTCCCAGATGGAGGGATTGTTTTCAGCTAAGAAGTTTTGTTTTAAGGATTCTTTTCTTTTAGGAAGAATACTCCATACATGGATAAAGGTTCCGAGATTCCAAACGGAAAGAAAAATGATCAGGCTGGAAACCCAATCCAATCCTTGTAGAAAGCTTAGATCTTTCATCGTTTCTCCAAAATACGGGAACTTCTAGTTTCTGTCATCCGAACAAAAATCCAAATCGCTCTTGCGCCCTAGAGATTCGTCAAAATCCTAAGGGAAATGGCCTCTTTTCAAATGCCTTCTTCAGATACGAAGGCGGATTTCGTTCGAGTAAATTTCAACAGGATCGCTTCCAAGTACGATCGTTTCAACGATTGTAGTAGTTTTTTCTTACATAGATCTTGGAAGAATAAATTGGTCGAAGAGATCGAAGCTGAGACCAAAGGGCCAATTCGAGTTTTAGATCTATGTTGTGGAACTGGAGACATCTCTATTCGTCTAGAAAGGTCCCAAAGAGTGGAATCTTTACTGAGCTTGGACTTCTCCGAAAACATGTTAGAAGTCGCAAAGACTAGACTTGAAACACCGATCAACCAAGGCAGAGTAAAAATAGAATGGGGAGATGCCACCAATCTGTCTCAGATCAAAAGTGAAAGTCTGGACGCGGTCAGCATCGGTTTCGGTTTAAGAAATGTGAACGATCTAGACAAGGCTTTATCAGAAATTTATAGAGTACTTAAGCCAGGTGGAGTATTTGCAAACCTGGACGTAGGAAAGGTTAAAAATCCGTTTATAAAAGCATTCGCTGATTTTTATTTTTTCAGGATCGTTCCTCTTTTCGGTTATGTACTTTGGGGAGGCAAAAATGAGATGTTCGATTATTTACCGGTCTCTTCTCTTTATTACCCTGACCAAGAAGGTTTAAAATCCAAATTGGAACAAACAGGTTTTGAAAAAGTCAAATATACCAATTTTGTATTCGGGAATAGCGTTCTCCATATAGGAAAAAAACCTAATAGACCGTAGTACCAATCCTTTTCACCCCGTCTTCTAAGGTAAAGAGATTAGAGTGGGGAGACCCTTCATGAAAAAGTTCCTAGCCTTGGCGATGATTGCCGGGTTCGTTTATAACTGTGGCCATAAGAAAAATGGCTTATTACTACCGTTTTTTTTCTTAGGTAGCCAACACACCGCAACCGGAGGAGTTCCAGGAAACAGCGGTAGCCCTGGGGTAGTATTTGTTCCAGGAGATGGTTCCGGAAATCCTGTAACCCCACCTGCAGACAATACTAATAATGGCGGAGGTTCCACCACTACTCCATCGGATTCCAATTCTAATTCAGGAAGCGGAAGTTCAAATAGCGGATCCTCCGGTTCAAGCGGGTCTTCTGACCAAACTTCTTCCAATTCAAACGGTTCGAATACTTCAGATTCTTCTAATACATCTGGATCTTCTTCTTCCGGAAATTCAGGAAGTTCTAATGATTCCAATTCTGGATCTAGTTCTTCTCCTTCTGATACTGCAAGTGGAAGTAGTAACTCTGGGTCTTCTGATTCGGGTTCCAATTCGTCTTCTAACTCCAGTTCAGGAGATAATTCAGCTTCCAATAGCGATTCCGGTTCTGGTAGCTCATCCAGCGGTTCTTCAAGTTCTTCCGCTGGAGGAGATTCCAATGGATCCTCGAATACAGGAAACTCAGGATCTTCTTCTGATAATACGAATAATGGTTCTAATAGTGGATCGGGAGCTAACGATTCTTCGGGAACTCCTACTGTAGCTGTAGTAGTGGTAGAAGATCCGAAGGGAGATTCTACTTTTAACTATAATACTACGATCAATATTCCTCTGAACCTTACCGTATTGGATAAAAAGTCCAACGTGGTTTCTGGAGCTACTGTCCTAGTATATGATGAGAATAATAATATACTATTCCAAGGTGTTTCAGACTCTTCCGGAAAAGTAACCGGAACGCTGACTGTTCCGACTTCCGTTGGAAATATCACTATAGATATTTCGATCGGAGGAGAATCCATTTCTCAATTTATTAGTTTAGAATCTGTCCTTGGGATCAATAGAACGATCAGATATGAAGTCAATCTTCCAAGCACTCAGATTGTAGATACAGACGGAGATGGAATTCCTGACGAAACCGATATTTATCCGCATGATGCGACCCGTTCCACAGAAGTTTCTTATCCTGCTGAGGGAGTATTTACTGTTGCATTCGAGGATCTTTATCCTTCTCCAGGCGATGCAGACTTTAACGACTATGTAATCCAATTCAAAAATGAAGAAGATCTAAACTCTTCCGGAAAGATCGTAAGATTAAGAGGAATTTACCAACACGTAGCAAAAGGTGCCGGCTATAGACACCAATTGTATATTAAATTACCTGTTGATGTAGGAGCTTCTTTAACTTATAAACTTACTCAAGCAAATGGAAAAGTTGAGGTCGCGACTAATACTGTAAACGTTAGTGCTGCGAGCCTAAAATCAGGTTATCAGATCTTTGAAGATTCCAACAAAACCATTCGTGGACAGAACGCCCACCCTGGAGATGTATTCAAACCTGGATTTATCGCAACCGTGGAGATCGTTTTCAATGCTCCTGTAGAAAGGGCAAAATTGGGATCCTTCCCTTACGATCTGTTCGCGTATGTGATCAATACAAAACAAGAGATCCATTTCCCTGGATTGTATAAAAACAATAATGGAACGGATAAGTATTTGGACAATACTGGATTCCCTTGGGCGATCTTAGTGCCGGGCACTTGGAAATATCCTTACGAAAATTATGATATTAGAAAACCTTCCGAAACAGGATACTCTGAGTTCAACCTTTGGGTGTCTTCCGGAGGAAAAGAATACAAAACTTGGTACTATGATGTGACCAACGAATCAAAAGTATTCCCTGTTCCAAGTGATAGTAACTTACTAGGTTATCTGTTTCTTTCTGTTAAAAAATTCGCCATCTTCTATGCGCTGGGATTAGTCATCGCAGGCGGGATCGCGGTTTATTTCCTGAGAAAAAAACAAAGTTTAGTCGTGTAAAATACAAACACCCGCTTAACAAATATTGCGGATTGAAAGGCGTCGCTTAAAATTGTCGGGCGGCGCCTTTTTTATTTAAGCGAATGGAAAACTGGATCTTATTAGGCAAACCAATTTCTGCGATTCTCGCCGCATGGTTTTATTGGGACTTTTACCGTAAGACCTACTACTCCGGACAAGGAAGTACATTCACAACATTTGCGTTCTTTTATGGAATGATCGCGACTGGGATCGCTCTTGCTTGGGAAGTAGGAGTATTCGATCTATTCGAAAATTATTCCGCGTTCTCCAAGGCAATGCTTATAGGAGCAATCCCGGAAGAAACTTCCAAAGCTATCCTTATCTTTCTATTCTTAAAGCAGATGAAAAATTCCTCCAATCTTGCGGACGGATTGTATTTCGGTCTTACTTTAGGAGCTTCTTTCGGTTGTATAGAAAATGTATTCTATTCTTTTAGATTGGATTTCTGGCAAGGCCTGCTCAGATCCGGGACTTCTTTGCCGCTCCATACTTTTTCAGGAGGTATATTAGGATTTTTTATTTTAAAATTTCTTCAATCCAGGAAAGGGAATCTTTCCGGATTAGATCTGATCTCTGCATTCTCCTTTTTAATAATTCTTCACGGGTTTTATAACTTCTTACTGATACAAGGAGGATTGGGCACAGTTTATATTCCTTTAATTTTGGGACTCTCCTTTTTGACCTTAGAATTACTCGTGGTCCAAGCAGAAGTGACTCTTCCATTCGAGTTATTACAGGCAGAAAATCTATATGTCGATGATTATTCCATGATCCGTAAATTTTCCAGATATGATTCTTGGTTAAGAGCGGCCCAATCAAAAGAGAGTATAAAAGAAATCCCATTATTAAGAGATCTTTCTACGATTAGATCATTTATCTCAGTTTTACTTTTTGGAGTTCCTATCTTCTGTCTAAACTTCTATCTATTTGTCCCGGAATGGATCCCATTCTATTTAGCAAACATTAGTTCTTTAGAATTTATCACTCTATTCATGGAATACCCCGCTTGGCTTGGATTTTTATTCCTGCTTAGAGGTATGATCAACCCTTCTTTCTTCCGAGAGAGAATTTTAAAAATTCCATTATTCCTTTCCGTAAACTTGGGGCCGGAAGGAGACGAGGAACCGAGTCTTGCCTATTCACTTTCCAGAAAAGGTTTTTATTCACCGGTAATCCGAGAGCCGGAGCTAAATAAAGAAACCACAGTATCATTTTATATAGCTGGAAGAAATTTTGAGAAGATACCTGTTATTCCAGTCTGGAAAAATTTCAGACCAGAAGATCCAAATCATGAAAGTGGTGCGCTGTATAGATTCCCTAAAATCCCCTGGGGACTTTTAACCTGGAGATGGTTTATTCGGATAAAACAACAGTATAGAAACACATTAGATGCGTTTTCCGGGATAAAAACTTAAAACTGCAGAAAGAACGGAAAGATAATCCGAATAATCCCGAAATACATGTTGGATCTTCTGCTTTTTCCATTCCGAAAGAAGTTCGTGATCTTCCGTAATACCTATAAATTCGAGACCTAAGTTTCGAGCTGTCTTGGAATCCCATATTCCGTCACCGAAACAAATTGTTTTGGAAAATTGTTTAGAATATTTCTTACTGGATTCTTCTATTGCGGACTGAACGATGGATTCTCTCTCATAAAAGGAAGATGCAGTTGCAAGAGGAGCATCCAATGGGAGATCACAATCTTTTAATTTTAAGAATGCAGGTTCGTAAAAAGATCCGGTTGCATAAGCAAAAGGGATCTCTTCCGATCTTAGTTTTTCTAAAAAAACTCTCGCTCCTGAAATTTCCGAAATTCTGTTTTGAAATTTCTTTTTTATGTTTCGGGCTAATTCTTCTTCGAATTTTTTAGAGATCTCATCAGTCCAATCATCTCTGAAAGAGGTATAAATCTCTTTGAATATATTCGAATCCGTATGATGTTTATATTCTTTCACTTCCTGACTTAAGCCAGGAAGTTCAAAAGAAATCAGGACCTCATGAAAAGCCTTTCTGTGTAAAGTGACAGTGTCGGTTAAGGTTCCGTCTATATCAAATACGACTAAGACAGACATTCTATAATTCTAACGAATCCGATTTAAACCGTCAAAATCATCCGTCCCGATATAGAACTCGGACGGACCGGCTTGGTACCAAGAAATCCTCATCACCTTCGCAGTTAAAGTTTTGGCTCCTGCAGGAACTCCTAAATCTACTTGGTTTACTGTAGTATTTAAAGGAGTACTTCTGGATTGTAATTCCACTCCATTCTGATCAGAGAAGATCCAACGAATATATACCGGCTTTCCTGCCTTGGGAGCCTCGTCCAAAGTAATTCGAAAACTGATATTTCCTTTATCGCCCAATATCCAAGAAGTCCCGGAACGGAAAGAATGATATCTTCCCCCTGCCTTCTCTTGGAATTTTGTCTTTGCGGAAAGTTGGTAGGTCTTTCTTTCTTCGTATCTGAATTCGGGCCCTTGTAATTGAGAAGATTGTCGGATGAACGCTTTCGCAGTTAATCCTAAACCGAATAATAAACAAACTAGATTGAATGCAGGCACCATCCACCATTTAGGCAGGGTTCGGGTAGAAGGTCCCGAGGCGCTTAATAACCATATTAAAAGAAAACCTAATATACCTGCACCGCTTGTCCAAGGCTCATAGAAAGTGACTGGAAAGAATAGAAGCGGTAAAAACCAATAAGAAGTTCTGGTAAATGACTCCAAACCAATCCAAACAAAGAACAGAAGAAAGAATAAGATCCCACCTTCTGAAAGTAAGAATACCCAAGAAGTTAATGCAAAGTCCTGGGTTCCGTTTGGAGGATAAGCCCCTCTAGGCCCGGATTCGATCCAATGAAGTGCAAATCCGCCGAATCCCTGCCCGAATACTGGAGCTTCTTTAAACCAATTCCATGCGGACAAGGTTTGGACCCATCCATCCTTCCAGAAAATTTCCAACATTTTGGAGAATGTTTTTCCCTTAGTCCATGCGTTAGACGTATCCTCTCTGATTAATTGCCAAGGAGTGAAGGACCAATCCATCCCACCTATAAAGAATACTCCAGCCAAAACGGAGATTGTTCCAAGCACAACAAATGGAATAAAAGAATATTTCCAGATCGGATTTCTAAATCCTCTTTGGTAAGTAAGCCCGATCACTAATGTAGTTTGGAAAATAATCAGAAGCCAATAGCCAGAACTTTGGTATTTTCCGGCAAGCCCGAGTGCAATAAATACAGCTAAACTTAATAGAACTCTAGACGAGATTCTCCAGTTTCTACTATGGATCTGATAGAAGAAAAATCCGAATAATATCGGCATCCCTATTCCAAAAGAAGAAGCATCCGGAAAGAATGCAGAGACTCCGAATGTTTCTGCATTTCCTGCAGTAAAAGGAAAATCGGTAGAAGGAGCAAGTCCCTGGATAGCGCCCAAAATTAAATTCGCAGTAAAACCTGCAGTGATCCCTGTTCTCCAATGTTTTCCAGGAGGATCGGTATCATGAGAACTTGTTTCCTCTGCGAAGAAGTATAAGAATGCGGATAACCATGAACCTATACTATCCAAGCTCAATGCGAACGCATACTTTGAAGAGATCCCGGAAGAATATTCAGTATCCTGCAAGATCCAAGAAGTCAAAGGATCTGTTCCAAAATATGCAAGTAGCCTATCTAAAAGCAAAAATACCGCTAAGATCAAAAATGCGGTTCTAGGATTTTTTGTGAATTCGAGAGAATTTTTATAAGGACGGTTTATATAAAAATATCTTAATACTGGATCGTCATCGTTCGCAGGGTGTCCGTAAAAAGTGGAGATATATTGTCTTAGGAAAATCCCAAAAATCGCTCCGGCAAATAAAGCGGATAAATATAAATATCCACCTTCTCCATAAAGCAATAATCCGGGAGAAAGTAATGCAAAAGCTGCAGTGAACATTCTACCTGATTTTCTATGATGAAGGTTCGGAAGTAATCCAGCCAGAAACTGGATCCATACAATTCCGAGGTTTCCATCCGGATCTCTTACTACAAGTGTCCAGCGTAGCAATAGGTAGGACAAGATCACTGTTAAGATCAGTGTAAGAAAGGTAGGAGTTTTAAGAGGCCTCAATCGGGCGAAAAGATTTGGCACGAATTGGAAATGCTCGCCGAAAACGAGTAGATTTCAATCCAAAAAAATAGGTCGAATGAGGCGCGAAGAATTAATCGTCCAGAGAATCTGGATCTGACGGAATTTTATAGGTCCCGGTCAATGTAGCCGAAAGTGGACCTTTTTTGCCGGAAGCCTTGTGTTTGGAAACAGCCTCAGCGTATTCTACAGTATAACGAGTCCAAGGAATTGCCTTCAGTCTGGCTAAAGGAATTTTTTTGCCAGTCCCCTCGCATATGCCGTAGGAACCGTCCTCAATTTTCTCGAGAGCCACGTCGATTTCTCGGATGGTCTCGATCTCTGACTCGGTTAGAACGGAACTCAACATCTCTTCGTTGATTTCCGACGCGATATCTGCGATATCTCCCATTTCTTTCAGGCCGGAAGGTTTGCTATTATCTTCCCACTTCGCATACTTCTCCAATAGAGAGTTTTTTCTCTCTAAAAGAAGGTCCGATATTTCACTCAGGACCTTTTTGTCGTATGCAGCTTTTTTAGTCACCATCTGGATTCGGAATTATACCTTAGATTCCTTATGTTCGACGTGGGCACGGCAAAATTTACAGAATTTTTTCGTTACCAATTTCTCGGATTTCGCCTTTTTGTTCTTGGTTTGGAAGTAAGAATTTTTCTTACAAACTTGGCAAGAAAGCTTAATGATCTCTCTCATGACGGATGATACTCTTAGCTAAGATTGGTCTGAACAGGAATGAACCGAGTTTAGACCAAAATAATGGCCGCTCAGTTTACACTATTCGGACTGATTATGCTATAAAAAAAAAGAACGGCCAAAAATCAAGGAAGATCGGCTGAAATTAGCGATTTTTCCCTTTCTTCCTGCGGAACGGACCTTCTCCAAATACCCGCCAGAACACTTCCAATCAAAGAATGCACAAAACTGGAAATTGCTGCCGGAATCGCCACCAAAGGATCTGAAAAATTGTTCCGAGACAGAACCGCTCCCAATCCGCTGTTTTGCATCCCCACTTCTATGGAAACTGTACGAGCTACTACAAAAGATTTGGTCCCAAAGTAAGCCGCCCAGTATCCGAAAAAATATCCGGAGATATGGAGCAGAAATACGGAAGAAATTAAATGAAGTCCTGAACTAATCACTGCTTCTTTTCCGGAGCCTATGATAGAAGCAACGATGAGTGTGATCAGTATGACTGCGATTAAAGGAGAAACGATTTTCACCTTCTCCGCAAATTTAGGAGTATAACGATTTAATAAAATTCCTAGGATCACAGGAAGGATCACTACTTGTACTGTATCAAAAAATAAACCGGAAGCATTTGCACCCACACTATTCCCCACTAAAAATAATGTGAGAAGAGGAGTCATGATCACGGATAGAACCGTGGAAATCGCAGTCATTGTAACTGACAACGCCAGGTCGCCTCTTGCTAAAAAGGAAACTACATTAGAAGCAACTCCTCCTGGGCAACAGGAAACTACTATGATACCTACTGCTAAAGGAGCAGGGAGTTGGAAGAAGTTCCCCAAAAACCAGCCGGTCAAAGGCATGATCGTATATTGACCGATCACTCCGATTAAGATTGGTTTAGGAGCCTTGAATACTCTAGTAAAATCTTCCATTCTTAGGCTGATCCCCATTCCGAGCATTGTCAGCCCTAGGCTGTATGTGATCCAAGGTCCCTTAAATCCATGAAGTACCGATGGAAAAAACCAACTGAATGTCACACCACAAATGACCCAGAGTGGGAATAATAAAGCTGCCTTTTCAAAAAGTGAAGCCAAGTTCTTATCTCGAGACTAGATCCACTACCCTGTCCAATTGTTCTTTGGCCAGATAAATATGTGGAGAGAATCGAACCCTTCCTAAACGAAGTGCACACATAACTCCGTTCTTTTTGAGGTTGGAAACTACATTTTCCATGGAGAGTCCTTCTTTTTCTGCGACCACGATCCCGGTTTTAAAATCTGGAAAATGATCAGATGCAAGTTTCCAACCTGCATCCCTCAGTTTATCAGAAAGATAATCTGCGAGTTCATAGATCCTTTCCATAGAATTATGGAAACCAACTTTATGAAGCATTTCTAATGTGGATTGGAAATAGACCCAATCAATAAAATTCACTGTGGAAATTTCGTATCGATCCGTGCCTTTTAACTCTTCTCTATAAGGTAAATAGACTTCATCATTTACTACGGAGCCGGTTCCCTTGAACGGGAAATTCAGACCTTCTAACTTTTCCTTAGCAATGTATAAAACCCCAAGTCCTAAAGGCCCGAGTAACCATTTCCAAGCCGGGAAAGCCATATAAGAAATCCCCATTTCTCTAGGTCTTACAGGAAGAAGTCCGACTCCTTGGGCACCATCCAGAACAAATTCAATTCCTTTTTCCGCGAGAAAACTTCCGATCTCCTCTAACGGGAAAGGCATTCCAGTGCACCAATGTACTGCAGAAAGGCTCACTACTTTTACATCAGGTGTGATAGAAGATTTTAAGTTTTCTAAAAATCCGTCCGGAGTTTCTGCCATTGGGACAAAAGAAATGGAAACTCCTTTTTCTTTCCAATGCTCCCAAGGATAAATATTAGAAGGATATTCGTTTTCCAGAAGAAGGATACGATCTCCCACTTTGAGTTTAAGACCCAGGGAAATAAATCCGATCCCTTCGTTTGTATGATGAATTAAAGAAAGTTCTTCCGCTTCGACACCTAATAATTCCGCGAGAATGGTGCGGATCACTTTTTTAACAGTTGGATATTTACGTACTTCAGTACTGCCGCCTTTGGCAGCGTAACCTTGCAGGTATTCATTGACTGCATGTAAGGTGTCCGTGTTTGCAGGAGTGGTCCCACAATTGTTTAACCAGATCATTTCCCGATTTACCGGGTACAAATGTTGTAGTTTGGTCCAGTCCGGACTAGGATTCGTTTTCATCTCGAGGCCAGATTGGATCTATCCTTAGGAGGGAAAACTTCTTTTTTAAGAACATATCCAAAAGGTTTAAACTCTTAAGCCCGAGAATGCAAAACCGGGAATCGAATGTTTCCCGGTTTTTTAGTTCTTACTTTTTCTTTTTGGCTGCCTTTTTCTTAGGAGCTGCTTTTTTGGCGGCAGTTTTTTTCTTAGCTACAACTTTTGCTTTTTTAGGAGCAGCCTTCTTCACTACTTTTTTAGCCGCAGCTTTTTTGACAGGTTTAGAAGGTTTTAGACCTTTAGAACTTTTACCGCTCGGCTTAGAATTTCCTACTGCTTTAGCTACTTCTTCTGCCTGTTCGTCCCAGAAGTATGCTCCTCCTGCAGAACGGGTCTGGTCGAATGTATTCAACTCAGCTTCTAACAAAGATTGGTAATTATGGCTATAATCCATGAGCTTAGAAAACAATAATTTAATATTCGAATCTTCGAATTTAGTGGTGAGCTTTTCGTAGAATGCCACGGAATTCTCAGCTTCCCTGATTGCGAGCTCTAACGCCTCGTGAGCGTCCTTAGAACCGGAACCAGTGATAGTTCGTTCCACCTTATTCATGATTTTTTGGAGAGTACTTTGGTGGAATTTATGGATAGCAGCCAATTGTTTGAGGTTCGGAAGTTCTGCGCCTTCTGCTACTTGATAGATCTCAGTGATAAACTTAATATGTTCATCTACTTCTTCCGCAAGTCTTTCGAATAATTCCCTAGTTCTTCCCGGAGGAAGTTTTTCATACGTATCCATATAAAATTCGAAGTAGTCCTTCTCATGCTGGATCGCAGCTGCAACAGCTTCCAAAAATGTAGTTTCTTTTAAAGGTTTAATACTCATTCTGCATACTCCGGTCGCGACAATTCTAGGGGATTTTCAAGTCGGTTCAATAATATTTTTTCTATTTTATTCCTCTTCTTCTTGAGAAAGGAAGATTAAAAATTGAGCTAAATAGTAAGTAGACATCACCCAAACTCCGTGGAATGGAAGTTTGTTCGGAGTGAATTGTCCGAGTGCGATGATTGAATCGGAAATTATAAAACTGATCGCTCCTAAAATTCCAAGCCATCTGTCTCTGGAAGAAACTTCTCTAGCTGCAGATCTCCAACCCATCACACAAATTGCGGAAACGTAAACCGCTACAGGAATAGTCAAGGCAGGCGCAATCCCAGGAAGAAGCCAATAAAAATAAGACGCACCAAAAATTACGTATGGAACCAATCTAAGAAAATGTACTGGATTTCCCCAAGAAAAACTAACGGAATACGCTACCTGAGCGATCAGGAAACTGCCCAAACCGAAAACAAAATATTTGTCCGGAAAAGCTAGAATAGTATCTCCTCCGAGTGAAAATACCAAACCGATCCCGAGCCAAATTCCTGCGCGGGTTTTCCATCTAGCCTCTCCCACACTTAACGCAATTAAATATAGAATGGGAACAATTTTGGAAATCAAACGAACTAGAAATATGTCCGAGCCTAAAAATAGAACTCCCAAATGAACAAGGGCCAAAATCGGGAATATAATATAAATCATTAAGAGCTCCTAATCTCTAAACACCCGGTGATTTGGGATTGTCTTCCAGACCAAACCGAGGAACCTGTCTTTCAAAGGCCCAAATAGGGCCTCGGAAGCTGCGATGATCTCGTTTAGCCAAAAAGATTCTACACTTTTTCTTATTTTTTCCGTTGTAGTAGGCCTTTTGATTTATTTGGACCTATTCGTAATGAATAAAAGAGCCCATAAACTCTCTCTCAGAGAGTCGGGATACTGGACTTTGTTCTGGGTAACTCTTGCTTTCAGTTTTTCTCTTTTAGTTTATATTTTTCACGAAGATCCGACTAACCCGGGACTTGCAAAACAAAAAACCCTGGAATTCTTAGCCGGATATCTTCTAGAATATTCACTTTCTGTGGATAATCTTTTCGTATTCATCATGATCTTTGGAAAGTTCAGGATACAATCCCAGTACCAACCCATGATCTTAAAATGGGGAATCATAGGTGCATTGATCTTCAGAGCAGCAATGATCTTCTCAGGTGCGGAGCTAGTCTCCAGATTTGAATGGATACTTTATCTTTTCGGATTCTTACTCCTCTACTCCGCTTGGAAAATGTTCTTCCACGACGAAGAAGAGGATTTCGATCCGGAAGAAATGAAACTTTTGAAGTATGCTCGTAAAATTCTTCCAATGTCCAAAACATTCCATCCGGAAAAATTTTTGGTAAAAGAACATGGAAAGACCCTTTTTACTTCCACATTCTTGATCTTGATCGTTGTGGAATTCAGCGATATTCTTTTTGCAATCGATTCTATTCCTGCAATCTTCTCCATTACCCAAGATAGTTTTATTATCTATACTTCTAACGTATTCGCGATATTAGGACTCAGATCTTTATTCTTCTTACTCGGTGGAGTAATGGAACTGTTTGTGTATTTGAAAAAAGGAGTCTCTATCCTACTTGCATTTGTGGGTGTAAAACTTCTTCTTCCTGCATTTTCAGGATACGTTTTCGGAAGAGTGATCCATGTATCTATCGAGATCTCTTTGATAGTGATCATTGGAACTCTTACACTTTCCATACTCGCTTCTATTCCTCATTATCTTAAAACGAAAAAAAAAGGAGCCTGACGGCAAATCGAATGGCATCAGAAAAACTTTTCTCCGAATTTCCACCGGTTTCCACCGAAGAATGGACGAACCTAATCCAAAAGGATCTGAAAGGTGCGGACTTCGAAAAAAAACTGGTTTGGGAAACCCAAGAAGGATTTAAGATCCAGCCGTTTTATAGAAAAGAAAATCTAAAAGGAAAGGAATGGCTCCTTTCCAATCTTCCCGGAAAATTTCCTTATCTTAGATCCACTCGCAAACTTACAAATGACTGGAGTATTCGACAAGATATCGATACTAGTGATCTAAAAACCGCTAAAGAATTAGCAGTTGAAGCCATCTCTAACGGAGTTTCTGCATTGGGCCTTGTGCTTGCAGATGTTGGTTCCGGCAGAAAAGGGATCCAAATTAAAAATGAAAAGGATCTGGCTTTCTTATTGGAAGATCTACCTCTAAACGAGATCACTCTTCATTTTGTAGCGGAAGAAAAATCCCCAGAACTTTATTCCTGGCTTCCTAAAAACAAAACTCTAGTCGGTGGACTAGGTTACGATCCGTACAGAATTCTCGCAAGGCAAGGTCATTCAGGTGGTCATAGCCCGGAAACTCTGAAGCCGATCCTGACAGAACTTGCGGGCAAATGGAAAAATTTCCGCGCACTTACAGTCCATTCTTCCACGTTTAGAGATAGCGGTTCTACAATTGTTCAAGAGCTTGCTTATACTCTGGCGCTTGGTTCAGAATACTTGTATCGTTTGGGAGAATTAGGTGTTTCTCCTGAAGTAGTAAATTCTCAGACAATTTTCCAATTTACGATCGGTCCTGATTATTTCTTAGAGATCGCAAAGTTCAGAGCGGCAAGAACTTTATGGGCTGAAATATTTTCTTCTTATTCTTCTGATAAGGGAGAAGCTTCTCTTCCGTTTATAGAAGCGGAAACCGCAAGGTATAATTACGGGATCTATGATCTTCATAATAATATTTTGAGAGGAACCACTGAGGCAATTTCCGCTGCGATCGGTGGTGCCGAGATTATCAATGTTCTTCCATTTGATCATCTATTACAACCTGCGGATTCCTTCTCTCTTAGGATTGCAAGAAATGTGCAATTACTCTTAAAACACGAATCTTATTTGGATAAGGTTGCTGATCCTTCTTCCGGTTCTTATTATATAGAAACTATCACCGACCAAATCACCGAGCAAGCTTGGAAATTATTTACAGAAGTGGAGAAGGACGGCGGATTCTTAGAATGCCTGAAATCCGGCAAGATCCAATCTTCCATCTTAGAATCCAAAAAGAAGAAGGAAGAAAATTACTCTACTCGTAAAGAGATCTTCCTGGGAACCAACCAATATCCTAATTCTAAAGATAAGATCCAAAACAAAGATCTAAATAAGAATATCAAGTCTACCTCTCTCCCTCCTGCTTCTGACGAGCTCAAAGTGACTGCACTTCCTGAATTTTTCGCAGGAGATGCAATCGAAGAGATCCGGATGAAAACGGAAAGTTACGAAACCAAAAACAAAACTTCTGTAAAAGTACTTCTTCTTCCTTTGGGAGACCTAAAAATGAAGAAGGCAAGAGCGATCTTCTCTTTGAACTTCTTAGGATGTGCTGGATTTAATGTAATCGACCCGGGAAGTTACGAAACTTCCGAAGAAGCGATTGCTGGCATCCAAAAAGAAAATCCTCAAATGATAGTCTTCTGTAGTTCCGACGAAGAAGTAACATCTTATGTGAAGGATATTCTTCCTAAATTAAAATCTAAACCGCTTGTTTATGTGGCCGGTTATCCAAAGGAAATTATCCCTGAATTGGAATCCTTAGGTGTGAACGGATTCCTACATGTTCGATCCAATCTATTAGAAACACTTTCCGATCTTCAAAAAAGGGTGGGAATCCAATGAAAAGACCTACATTTTCCCCTAACAGAACTCCGGTAACAGGAGATACTAAATTCGAATCCTGGTCCAAAGAGGCTTTGGACGAATTAGGACTTTCTAAATTAGAAGAAACGATTTGGAATACTCCAGAAAAAGTTCCTGTCAAGCCGGTATACGTTCCTAAAGACGTTGAGTCCTTGGAACATTTAGATTATGCAGCAGGAATTCCTCCATTTTTGAGAGGACCTTACTCTACTATGTATGTCCAACAACCTTGGACAATCCGTCAGTATGCAGGATTTTCCACCGCCGAAGAATCAAACGCATTCTATCGTAGAAACCTAGCAGCAGGACAAAAAGGTCTTTCTGTTGCATTCGACTTAGCAACTCACAGAGGATACGACTCAGATCATGAAAGAGTTTTAGGAGACGTAGGAAAAGCGGGAGTGGCGATCGATTCGGTTCTGGATATGAAGATACTCTTCGACCAGATCCCTTTGGATCAGATGTCAGTTTCCATGACAATGAATGGAGCTGTTATTCCGACGCTCGCTTTTTATATCGTCGCTGCAGAAGAACAGGGAGTAAAACCGGAACAACTTTCAGGTACCATCCAGAATGATATTCTAAAAGAGTTCATGGTACGGAACACTTACATTTATCCTCCTGAACCTTCTATGAAAATTATCGCTGATATTTTCAAATATACCACTGACTTCATGCCTAAGTTCAATTCAATCTCCATCTCCGGCTATCATATGCAGGAAGCAGGAGCTACTGCGGATATAGAACTCGCTTATACATTGGCGGATGGGTTGGAATACCTACGCACTGGTATTAAGGCAGGAATGGACGTAGATAGTTTTGCTCCTCGTCTTTCCTTCTTCTGGGCGATTGGTATGAACCATTTTATGGAAATCGCTAAGATGAGAGCAGGAAGACTTCTTTGGGCAAAACTTGTAAAAACATTTAACCCTAAGAGTAACAAATCCTTAGCTCTTCGAACTCATTGCCAAACTTCTGGTTGGAGTTTAACTGAACAGGATCCTTTTAATAACGTAGGAAGAACATGTATAGAAGCTCTTGCTGCAGCCCTTGGTCATACTCAGTCTTTGCATACAAATGCACTCGACGAAGCGATTGCATTGCCTACTGACTTCTCCGCAAGGATTGCAAGAAACACTCAGATCTATTTACAAGAAGAAACAAATATCCACAGAGTTGTGGATCCTTGGGGTGGCTCTTTCTATATTGAATCATTAACTTCTCAACTTGCTGAAAGAGCTTGGGAACTTATCCAAGAAGTGGAAAAACTGGGCGGTATTGCAAAAGCGATCGAAACCGGAATTCCTAAAATGAGGATAGAAGAAGCCGCTGCCCGTAAACAGGCAAGGATCGACTCCGGTAGAGATGTGATCGTAGGTATCAATCGTTATCGCCCTTCTAAAGAAAATCCTTTGGATATTCTAGATATCGATAACACTGCGGTGAGAGAATCTCAGATCCGTAAACTAAACGAACTCAAGAAGAACAGAGATAATGCAGCGGTTACTGTAGCATTGGAAGCAATCACTGAATGTGCTAAAACAGGAAATGGAAACCTGCTTGCACTTGCCGTAGATGCTGCTAGAAAAAGAGCAACTCTTGGCGAGATCTCTTTCGCTATGGAGAAAATATTCGGCAGATATAAATCCGTCACTCATATGATCAAAGGGGTGTACTCGGAGGAAATCATGGACGATCCGGATTTCAAAAAGGCAAAAGAACTCTCCGCAAAATTCGCAAAGTTAGAAGGAAGACAGCCTAGGATCATGGTCGCTAAGATGGGACAAGACGGACATGATAGAGGTGCAAAAGTAATCTCCACAAGTTTTGCGGATATGGGCTTCGACGTCGATATAGGCCCCCTATTCCAAACTCCTGGAGAAGCAGCAAAACAAGCCATTGAGAACGATGTGCATGTGCTTGGAGTTTCAAGTCTTGCAGCAGGTCATAAAACCTTAGTTCCTCAGGTAATCCAAGAACTCAAAAAATTAGGAAGAGAAGATATCCTAGTCATCGCAGGAGGAGTTATTCCTCAGCAAGATTATGATTTCTTGTATAAGTCCGGAGTGAACGGGATCTTCGGACCTGGAACTAAGATCTCCAAAGCAGGTGCAGAAATCCTAGAACTTCTGATCAAGAGTGTAGAAGGTTAATCTTACTATGCCCGAGACCGAGGGAAAAGAAGAAGCCCAAATCCGAGGCTCTATTAAAAAGAAGAGCCTTCCGGATGCAGAAACTTTTTCCCAAGGAATTCTCTCAGGAGATATAGTTCTATTAAGTAGAGCAATTACTTTAGTAGAGAGTACCTTACCTTCTCACCAAGAATTGGCAGAGGCTATATTAGAAAAATGTTTACCTCATTCAGGTAAAAGTATCCGAGTTGGTATCACTGGAATCCCAGGTGTAGGTAAAAGTACGTTTATCGAATCTTTCGGAAATCATCTGATAGAACAAGGTAGAAAGATCGCAGTTCTTGCAGTAGATCCTACATCACAATTATCTAAAGGATCCATTTTGGGAGACAAGACCAGAATGGAAATTCTTTCCCGTAAAAAGGAAGCATTCATTCGCCCTTCTCCGTCCGGAGATTCATTAGGCGGGGTCGCACGTAAAACTAGAGAGACCATCTTTCTTTGCGAAGCAGCAGGCTTCGACACGATCCTTGTAGAAACAGTTGGTGTTGGACAATCAGAGACTGCAGTCAATTCCATGGTGGATATATTCCTTCTTCTTTTAATAGCGGGAGCGGGAGATGAACTACAAGGAATCAAACGTGGGATCATGGAAATGGCGGACCTGATCGCGATCACCAAAGCGGATGGGGAAAATACTGCCAGAGCAAATCGTGCAAAAGCGGAGACAATTTCCGCAGTTCATTTTCTCCCTTCTCATGAATCAGGAATAAAAACCGAAGTTAGAACATGCTCGGCAGTTACCGGAGAAGGTATCTCCGAGATCTGGACTGAAATTTTAAACTTTATACAAGCTATCAAAGATAAAGGTTACTTAGATAAAAAAAGAAAAGAACAAGCCAAACATTGGTTACATGAATCAGTTCAATCCATGTTATTAGATGATTTCTTTTCTAAGTTAGGAAATGATTTCCGTAAGGCCGAAGAACTTGTAACCCAGGGACTGGCAGGTTCTTACCAAACCGCTCGTAAACTTGTGAAGTATTATAAGAACGAAGGCAATCAAATTTAATCATTCGACGAAACCAAAGAATCACGGTTTTGTAATATATTCTCCTTCCTAAACGATATTTGTCCCGACCACATCATCCCGATTCTAGTTCCGAATGGAATTTTTTTTCTTGGAAAATATGTCTTTTGGGAGATTGATGGTGGATACAAAAGATTGAACTTCAATCGTGCAACGCCTCTGCTTTGGCAAGAAATTGACTTAGACCAGAGTCGGTATTGGAAAAGGAAAAAACATGAAATCTCGCATTTCCGGACTAATCTTATCTCTTCTGTTAGCCGCTTCTATCATCTCTTGTGCTACTTCTAGCGCTGGACTTGCAACAAGCACTGTTCCGGTAGCGGATAAAAAGTATAAAGTGATCTCTCCGGTAGAAGGAACAAAATACTGGTATACCTTTGATATCGCAATCATTGGGATCCCTTTAGGCGAACCTCCTATTGATCGACTATTAGAGGAATTAACTAAGGAAAAAGAGGCTGATGCTTTGATCAATGTCCGCTACTGGACAGATAAATCCATCTTCGTATTTTTAACTGTAAACCGTCTTCATATCTCTGCAGAAGCGATCAAATTCGAAGACGAGATCCCGGATCTTAAAAAGAAAACACGCTAATTCAAAATTGTATGATTCTTCTCAGATCTATCATTCTGTTTTGTTTTTTATTTTTTACGTTGTACTCATGCTCAGGTTCTTTTAATAGAGCTGATGTGGGCGGCAGAGTAACTAGTACTCAACTCATTGACTCTGCTAGTATCATTCGTTCCAAAGATTATATGGAATTAGGAGTTTCTAGCGGAGAAAGTTCCGTTTTCTTTTTATTCGGACTCATCCCGGTCACCAATCCATTAAATATGGATTATGCACTTAGTGAAGCGGTTCAAAAGATCCCGGGAGGGAAAAGTTTGATCAAAGTAAAATACTGGCATGAGACTCATCTATTTTTCCCAGTTGGTACAATCAGTGTACTAAAAGTAAAAGGTACTGTGATCGGTTCTCCTTCTTCTACAACTCCGAACGAGGCGGGTAAAAGATGAAAACCCGCGTATTTGCTTTCAGCTTCTTTTGTATTCTTTTGGTAGATTGTGTTCGGGAAGATACTGTTCCTCAGGGAGACGCAAACAGCCAAATTTATGCTGCAACAGAGTATCTTTCCAAAAAATGCGGAGATCCTATTCCGCCACATTTTCCAGTTGCGATTGGAGATGTACAAAGAAGGAACCTAGATCTTTGTAGTATTGCGATCACAAAAGCGGACTGCCCTTTCATATCCTATCCGGCAGTTTGTCTTTGGATCTATTATGATAAACCTGCGGGAGAGATCCCTTGGTATTTGAATTTTAAAGACGTATTTGTGGATCCTAAATTGCCATGAAGTTAAAAAAAGTCCTGATCAAAATCGCTTTTCTCGCGGCAATCGCCCCGTTGGATTTATTTGCAGAAGTAACTTTTAAAGCTAGGTTATTCTCCAGACAAAAAAACCAAGGAGAAGCTAAAACACAAGTTTTACTTTTCGAAACCAAAAAGATCTATAGAACAGATGCAGAAGGCTATTTCGATGCCGTAGTACCTTCTCCAGGAATTTATACCTTCCGTATCTTAAAAGTAGAAGATATGCAGGATATCAAAGGTAACGTAGAAGCTTCCGGCCAAACAGTTACTCTTTATACGGATGGAGGTCCTGATGCATCTGTAGGATCTCCGAAAGGAAAGGTCCCTAAGGGTACAATCACAGTTGCCGCAGAAAGAGATAAACCTATTCTTTCTAGAACCACGATCAAATACGAAGAGATCAAGAGGATGCCTGGAACCTTTGGGGAACCATTACGCGCATTGGAAACAATTCCAGGTGTGGTTCCTTCCGCAGCATTCGGTGGTGGAGCGAACAATTATGTGATCCGGGGTTCTGATCCGAACTCAAACTTATATTTAGTGGATGATCTTCCTATTCTATATCCGTTCCACTTCGACGGATTGAGCGCTGTAGTAAACGCCAACCTGATCAAATCTATTGATGTTTATACGGGTGTATTCCCCGCAAACTTCAATAACGCATTGGGCGGGGTCATTCATATCGATACAGTAGATAAGGTGGACAAGTCTCAGAAAAATCTGATCATCTCCGCTTGGTCCAGTAGTATCAGTTATATGAGCCCTACTTTCGGCGGAAAAGGTTATCTGATTGCTTCTGCTCGTGTGGGATACTTAGACAGATTTGTACAAGGTTTAACTTCCGCCTTGGGCGCTGACTTTCCGGAAGGTTTAAGACTTCCAAGATTCGTAGACTCTCAGGTTAAATTCGTTCATAATTTTAACGAGCATCACCAAGTATCTTTTCATTCATTTTATTCTAAAGATGATTTTGCAGCGAATCTTCCTGCAAAATACCAAAATGACCCTGCGAATGATGCTACTGCTGCATTTGCAGGAGCAAGTATTTCCTCAGGACAAGGATTTAGGACACAAGCATTACGTTATACTTGGAAACCGATAGATACATTCTCCAATCGTGTAACTCTGATCAGTTATGATCCGTTCACCGACTTTAACGTGTCCTTCGGTTCTATCCAAGGAAAGAATAGAGCAAGCGGTGCATATAACGGTGTGCGCCAGGATGCTTTCTGGGATCCGAGTAAATATTTTAGCGCTGAGTTCGGAACAGAATACAGGCTATTAAATTATTATTCTACAGGTTCCAGCATCATACAATCAGATCCGAACAATTTAAGTCCGAACCCTTATGATACCCAAAGCCCTGACTTTACTACTATCCCTACGAATATCACTGCGAAGGGAGCTTATTATAACGGTTATCTAACCACCAAGATCCGTTTAGGAAATTTGCATATTGAACCGGGAGCACGTTACGATTATATTCCGTACGTAAATAATAGCGCATTCGGGCCTAGAGCTCAGGCATCTTATAAATTTGAAGGTATAGGAAAAGGAACTACCATCTTTGGAGGTGGAGGTAATTTCTTCCGCTTCCCTTTAGATACCAGGTTTAATAAGGATAGTGGGAACCCACACTTGGATTTCGAAAAGGTATTCAAGTACGGTGGAGGGATTGAACAACTATTAGAAGGTGATTACCAGATCAAAGGAGAGATCTTTAAACAAGAATACTCCAGCTTGATCGTGGATGACCCTTATATTACAGAACCGATCGGAACAAATCCGGACCCATATTCCAGGATCGCTCAACCTTTTATCACAAACAAAAAACTGAACTACTCCAATAGTGGAACCGGTTGGTCCAGAGGTTACGAATTAGTACTTCGTAAGAACTCACGCCCAGGCACAAGGAACTGGTTCGGTTGGATTACCTACACTTGGTCCCAAACATTCAGAAATAATAATATATTCACGCCTGACCCAGGCTCGGCTCCTTTAAACGCTCAAGAGACCCAAATCGCCGCAGAGTTTTATAAGAATTCTAAAGAGACATTATACGACTACGATAGGACCCATGTAATCAATATGGTCTTCGGTTGGAGGTGGAGCCAAGAGTGGCAGTTCGGTGCAAGATGGTCCTACCTGACAAGTAGGCCGTTTACGCCTATTGTAGGGGATGACGGGGGAAGGTTCAGTAACCCTGCAAATGGCCAAACCTATTGGGTGCCTCAATACGCCAATAACCCGGCCCTTGGAGAATATATCAATAGTCGAAGATTAAAGCCTTATCATCGACTTGACATCCGTTTCGATAGATTTTTCAATTATGAATGGGGGTATGTGAATACCTTCCTGGAGATAGTAAACGTATACCTAAGAGAGAACGTGGGTGGAGAAGATTTCGATAATACGAAACCTTATTCCAAAACGAACCCAAGTCCTAGCCCGACATTTGGAACAATTCCTTTGCCAGGCGGTGTGATCATTCCATTCTTCAACGTAGGTATCGAGGTTAAGTTCTAATGCAGGTCCGGAGTATAGGAAAAGTTTATACACACTGGTTCGGAATATTGTCCGCCCTAGTTATATTCTCATACTGTTCCCAATATTCTCCGGAAGCGTCTAACGAAAGCACTTTGGTCTTACAATCTCTCTTAAATTATTCTGCAAATCCATCTGCAGCCTGTAAGTCTTCCATGCAAGAAGCAGAAGATTGTTTAAAAACTTCCCAAGATTTGAATGGAAGTGGAGAAGTTGAAATTTCCGGACTCTTCTCCGGAGGAACTGCTAAGAGTTACGAATCATATTGCAGCCAAGTATTAGCCCAAGAGCAGATGTCCGGTTTAAATTCCAAAGTCCAAGAATGTATTTTTAATTGTAACGAGGCCTATTGGTCCAGGGTCGGATCTGAAAACGATTGCAGCGGAGAAGGTTCCGAAATCATTTCTAATTCCGGGATAGAAACCTTAAATTGTGTTAGAAATTGCAAAGAACTTTATTCACCAGAACCAGAACTTTAAGTCCGAAATTTCGGAACAAAAACAGAATGACTGGGATCGTATCAGACAAAAAAACAGAAATTAAGAAGGAATTATAAAATGAGTTTTGAAATTGCTATCGGGTACATGGAAACAGCGATCTTTGTGATCATGGCGATCGCGAGTGTTCTTGCAGTAGCCGTTGTAGTAGAAAGAGCGATCATATTCGTTAAAAACACGAAAGACTCCGCCTTCGTATTACCTGAAATCATCCAAACTGCAAGAAAAGGAGAACTTTCAGGGGCTCCTAAGTTTTCAGAAAATTATCCAGAGAATGTTTACGCGAGATTTGCGGACTTCTCCTCAGAACATTCCAAGGGTGGAAAAGAAAGCCTGGGTGAATTGATGGAAGGAAAGATGATTGGAGAAAGAGTCGGTTTCGAAACCAGACTTTCTATTCTTAATACATTAGGAAACAATGCTCCATTTATCGGACTATTAGGAACAGTATTCGGAGTAATCAGCGCATTCTATAAATTAGGAACTTTGGGGAACGCAGCCGGAGAAGTGGTAATGAGAACCATTTCACAAGCTCTACTCGCAACTGCGGTAGGTCTTGCCGTCGCCATCCCGGTGGTAATGGCGAATAACTACTTCACCAGAAAATTGAAAATCATCCAATCCAATCTGGAAATTCTTTCCAAAGAATTTTTAGCAAGCCTGTCTCGGAAAGGTTAAACCGAGGATTTCTAGAAAGGAGAATTTATGGCAGGTCAAAGTTCTTCCGGAGACGGAGAAGAAATCGGCAGTATTAATATCACTCCGATGGTGGACGTAATTTTGGTTCTTTTGGTGATCTTTATGGTTACTGCGAACTTCTTAAAAAAAGAATCCATCAATATCAATCTTCCTAAAGCGGACGCGGTGGATGCGAATCTTGCCAAAACCGTTCAGGTGGCATTATCTAAAGACGGAAAAATTTTCTTAGAAGGAAATGAAACAGATTTTCCTAGATTAGAAGCTCAACTGCAAAGAGAGACTAAGATCCGTCCGAATATGAGAATCACGTTATCCGCTGATTCTTCCCTTCCTTACGGAAAAATAGCAGAGACTATGGGAAAGATCAAAAAAGCTGGCGTGCACCAAATCGCATTATCTGTTAAAAGGTGATCCGGAGAAATGAATCCTACTCTGGAAAAAGTAAAGACTGATGTAATCCAAAAACTCAAAGAACTTTCTCTTTGGGAGATTTGTGTTTACGGATCACTTGCTTTTCACCTATTTTTATTCTTAACTTACTACTACATCACTCACAAAGAAAAGGAATTCGTAGATTCTGAACAATTGGAGATGAACGTAGAAGTTGATATCCAAGATATTCCTCCGGAATTACTCGGAGGAGAAACTTCTCCTACTCATAAAGATCCAAACGAATGGGTAGAAGGTGCCAACGAAGAAGGAAAAGATCCGGACCCGAACGAGATCAAAGAAAACGAGATCAGCGGAGAAGGTACTGACAAAGACGGATTCTTATTCGCTTTTTACGGAGACAAAGCCCCCACTCCAATCATTGATTTTTCTTTGAGAGATTATTTTCCTGAGAATGCACGTGCACAAGGAATCTCCGATGCAATGATCTACTTGGAAGTACAAGTAGACGAAAAAGGAAATTTGATCAATGCAAAGGTAATCAAATCTTCCATTCGCGGATATGGTTTCGAAGAAGCAGCAGTTAAAGTAATTCGATTAGCTCGTTGGAGCCCTGGTTATGCAAAGGGAAGACCTACTCGTATGAATCATAGGGTCCCAGTCCATTTCGAGCTGGACGATAACTAATCTTGACGATTTAAACCGCCTAAATATTTCCATATTTTACACAAAGGAAATATTTTTCTGAATAAGATTCCTTATATATTCAAGGCTATATTCTAAGAATATAGCTGCGGATTTCCGTTTAGTTTTCGTCCATTGTAACTAGAGATGGAATCCGGGGCTTGGAAATTTTTTATGACTGGTGTAGTTGCCAGTCTGATCATAGTGTTCTTCTTTTCTCATTCCGATCCTGGAATGATCCAGGCAGAGAAAGATCTCCCTGAAGAAACGGTAATCCTCGCGGATAAACAAGAAAATATTCCCCTAAAGTCCATTTTCTCAGGCAAACAAAGTTTCTTATATTTCGGATTTTTAGATTCTTCTAAAAACAACTTAGACGAAGTGGAGATATTCCTAAATTGGTTTGATAGATCAGCACCTATTGATTCTCAATTTGTGTTTATCAGTTTAACTCCGGAAAAAGACGAATACAAAGATCTAAAAGATAGATTCGGAAAACTAAGTGAGAAGATACTTTTACTCAAACCTGCAAACTCAAGTGCAGCATTGGAACTAGCCAGATCGTTCGGGATCCAAGCATATATCCAACCTGATAGTGGAAATGTAAAATTTAAGACTGCACTCATCTGGGTAGATGATTCTCCTAAGATCAGAGGGATCTTTCCTAAAATCCCGGAGAAACCGGATTCGATAGATCTGCCTTCCCTACTCGTCCGAGCAAAATAAGTTCCCTAAAATCCTGCAAAATACCTCCTCTTGTAAATTATTTTCCAAAAATTGGAATATTCTAAATTTCATTTTGAAAGGAAAATTCTTGAAAAAGGTCCCAGATCAGAAGTAGAGTGGAAAGCCGCGTTAACAAATTGTTTCCGGAGTTATTCCAAATGCAAAAACGTTTCGTATCGGTCCTATTCGTACTGATCCTATTATTTTTCTCACCGATTTCAGCATTAACACCACCTCCTAGTCTGGAATCTCAGGTGAATTCTTCTAACTTTATCGCTCTGGCGAAACTTTCCAATGTGAAAGAAAGTAAGATCTCCTCTAATTCCATTTCCGTTACGGCAAATGTAGAAATTCTAAAATCCTTAAAGGGTGGGAAAGAACTCCCGCAAAAATTCGATATCGCCTTCTTAATATTTCCCGAACTATTCGGGAAATGGCTTAAAGCCGCTCCTCAAGAAGGAGACTATATACTTTTTCTAATTAAGAAAAAGGTAAAGGATAGCAAAGGAATGGAAACCGAAGTGATCAGTCTATACGAGCCGCATCCTTATGCATTCCGTGAATACAACAAACAACTAGAAGAAAATATTTTATCTTTAACTAAGAACTAAAGGACAAATAGATGAAACCGAATTTACGTTTATTATCCGCTCTATTACTTTTACTCTCCGCTGGCGGCCTATTCTCTCAGACTCCTCCCGGCCTGGGAATGAAACAAGAACCTGCGGAACTTTTAGCATCTTTTAAAGAAGCTAATCCGAACAGGATCTCTCATAGAGGACTTTCTTCTTCTGTGGATTTGTCCCAGTATATGCCTCCTGTAGGTGACCAAGGACAACAAAGTTCTTGTGTGGCATGGTCCACTGCTTATGCTACCAAATCTTTTCAGGAATATATGGAAAGAAAAGACAGAGGTTGGAAGTTAAGCGACTCTTCCGGAAGTCCGAACTATTCCAATATTTTCTCACCTGCATTCATCTATAACCAAATCAATGGTGGAAGAGACAACGGTTCTTTGATTTCAGATGCAATGCGTATAGTCGTGGAAAAAGGGGCAGCTCCTTGGTCTTCTATGCCTTATAACGAAAGAGACTATTTGACACGCCCTCCTCAAGATGCTTTTAATACGGCATCTTCTTATAAAGCAAAAGAATTCTTAAGGATCAGACAAACAGACCCAAATGAATTGAAAAACCAACTCGCTCTCGGAAGACCTGTCGTTGCCGGAATTATAGTTTATGAAAACTTTATGAATTTAAAAGGAAAAGAAATTTATAAAGAAGGAGTCGGTAAAACCTACGGGGGACATGCGATCGCAATCGTAGGTTATGATGATTCCAAGGGAGCATTCAAGTTCATCAACTCTTGGTCCACTCAATGGGGAGACAATGGTTACGGTTATATTGATTACAGATGGTTCACTAAGGTTTGCCAATCCGCTTTTGTTCTTGTAGATGATGTTGCACCTGCAACCACGACGAACACAACCACTACTACCACACCTGCAACGGATGTAAAACCGGTCCCGCCTGAAAAAGTAAAACCAATCGCTCCAAAAGAGATCGCAGCGACTCAAGGTTCCTTTTCGGACAAAGTACTTTTAACTTGGGCATCCGTTCCGCTTGCGATCGGATATGAGATCCATAGAAAGGGTCCGGGAGATTCTTCTTTTTCTAAGGTGGGACTTTCCCAAACAAATGGATTCACGGACGACGGAGTCCAAAAGGATATCGCTTATTCTTATAAGGTCGCTACCCTAACTGATACTGATTCTTCTGATTTGTCAGATGGAGAAGCGATTGGTTATGCAAAAACGGAAGAAGTTAAAGCTCCTCCGAAAGTTGTAGGAGTCAAAGCAAGTCAAGGACAATATCCAAACAAGATCGATCTAGATTGGGAATCCATAAGCGGTGTTACTGACTACTACGTATATAAGTGGAACTCCAACCAGAAAAAATATCTCTCCGTTGGAAGAGTAAAAAATACAAACTACACTGATAATGCTGCCACTAAGAACGGAGTGACTGAGTTCTATGTGATAGCTGCAATTAGTAATGGTAAAACTGGAGATGCTTCCGACGCAGTTTCAGGATTTACAATGAAGGCAGAGGCAAAACCTTCTAAACCTTTCGGGCTTACCGCTACTAAAGGATTATATAATAGCAAAATAGAAGTACAATGGCAGAAGGTTTCAGGTGCTTCTAAATATCTGGTCTATCGTTATGATGTGAGCGGATTATTCGGCGGTGGTGCTTGGTCAAAAATTGGAGAAGAAGCAAAAGAAGCATTCATTGACGAAAAACTCAATGGCCAGTATGCATTCTATGCTGTTGCAGCAGTGAATAAGGACGGACAATCCGGACCATTCTCCGATTACGCTTATGGATACATAGATCCGAACAAACATAGAGCCGCAAAACTTCCTACCCCTACGAATTTGAAAGGAACACTCGATTCTAAAACAGGAAAAATTTCCTTGAAGTGGGACTCTGTAAAAGGAGCCAACGAATACTATGTGTATCGTAAAAAAAGAGGCGTTTCTTCTTGGGATTTCGTTGCCGGAACAAATGAAAAGACCACGAACTTTACTGCGGATGTTCCTGAAAAAGAAATTTTGTATCTATACTCAGTAACTTCCAAAACGGATTTGGGAGGAGAAAGTGATAAGGCCACTCCAGTCTCGGCGGTTCTTTCCCAGGCAAAACCGGCCAAGGTAATGCGCTCATTCGGGGGAGATTCCAGTTTAGAAAAATTTAAAGGACCTTGGACTGCGATGTCTTGGGATGGTTCCAAAGGTGTGAACCAAGTTCTCCTCGAAATTGAAAGCCAAGATAATGTGAACTACGTCGTGAAGTTCAATAAGCAGAAAATTTTCGAAGGACGATACATAGAAAATAGTCCAATCATCGACAAAGAAGGCAAGTTCCGAATTGAGATCGAAAATGCGGGAGATGCTCTGCAGGTAACTCTGAAAGATAATGGGATTATCAATCAGAAGGCGACTTTAAACTTCTTGAAGGAGTAATAGAAAGCTTGTAGGAGCTCCTACATGCGAAGTCGGTGAAAGATCTGCTTGAGTTGGTGACCGAAGGTCAAACGAGGTCTTAGACCAAATCGACACGCTTCATTTTATCGAAAGTTTTTCTTGGTACCACCGCACCGGCCCCCACCCAGAACAAGGGTGGGGAAACCACGGCCCATGTTGGAATTCCAACAAATTAAAACAGATCTACTTCTTTAGCTAGAACAAAAATATTCCCGACTTCTTTTAATCTTTGGGTAAGCTCGGGAGAACTTAAAACCTTAGTGACTGCTGTTTCAGGAAGTTTTTGCATTTCTTTAAAACGTTCCTGATAATCTTGGATCCAGATTTTTTTACAGAATAGGTTGGCTTGGAAATAGTACACTTGGTGAGTGATTAAGAAGTTTAAAGAATCAATATCTTCTAATGCTTCCGCAGTGATGATTGCTTCCCTGTTATCCGAAAGTCTTCTGCAATAATCTATAAATGCAAGGTTATCCAAAAATTTAGTCAAATCCTGGTCTGCTTTGAATTTGAAACTAATTGGATCCAGTTTAAATTCTTTGATCATCTCCCCTAAGTCCAAAACGACTTGGTGACTTTGGCTTTTTACTCCGAAGTCGTCTGCAGCAAAACTGATCCCGAAATTCCAGAATCTTCTGCATACGGACTTGAGAGTTGCCTCACCTTCTTCGTAAGGTTTTTCGATCAACTCCATACGAACATTTTGAGGATTCAAGTTTTGTTTCAGAAGAAGTTCATGAAAACGTGTAACCTTCTCATCCGTATCGAACGTATCGATTAAAGTTTGAGGAGAAATATTAAATTTCAGAAGACCAGGAGAACCGTTGCAGGACATGATCAACTTCTCTAAGATCAGAAGTTCTATTCTGTTCAGATCTTGGTCATGAGGAATATCACGAATAAGATCCGCGTAGCCTGCGTATGCCTCTCCACCCACGAAAACTTCTCCACCTTTCATGGAAAATGTATGGTCCCTATGATTATAATGAATGATTGGCTGGATAACCGCATCTGCGCGTTCGCTAGCAAAGTAATCGTTTACACGATTCAGATAAGTCCAGCTCCAACGAACTAAATTGTCTTTTAGATTTTTTAAAGAAGAAGTCTCCAGCTCTCTAAAGATCTCTTCTACATAGGAAATAAAATTACACTGAGTTCTTCCGATCCCGAAATCAAAATTGAGAGCTCCGGTTCGAATTGCTTGGTCATGGAATCTTCCCATGGCAGCATCAAAATTAGCGAGACTGATAGGCCCCGAATTATCTAAAGGAGCTACTCCTATCAATAGGTTCTTTTTATCACCATAGGCATAATAACGAAATAATTCACGATGAGACGGCTCTATGTCAGAGATCCTCTGAGGGATTAATTGTATGAATTCTACTAGGGAAACTGTGGAAATATTTTGAAATCTGAGGAGGAAGATTGGCTTTCCTCGATTTTCATTGATGAATACCGTCTTAAACTGTTCTAGATCCCCCATATCGAAGGATCTTAATTTTAAGTTATAAGCATCGGTCATTTCGTTTGCGACATTAATCGGCATAGGGTGGGCTTACAAACTCGAAAGCCCGTGGACTGGATTTTAAACGACTGTTGTTTTATGTAAAGCGGAAACGTAAACTATCGTTCGAGATTCGGTCCACACCTAATTCGGACAATTTTCTTTGTCCTGGTCCGGGGTTTACTAATATAACATCTCCTTCTATAATTACTTTCTTATCAAACAAAATATCTCCTTCTACTTTCAAGGAGGTGCAGCGCACTAAAGAAGGAATCATTTGTATACGATCAGTAAAATCTCTTACTTTCTTATAATATGTTTCATCTAAGGAGATAACTAATTCTCCGAGTCCTGCCTTCTTTCTTTCCTCCGACATAGTCACAGAAAAATCCGGATTTAAAGAATATGCATCAGAACGTCTGACTAGATAGTCTTCACATTTTTTTACAGGGGCAAAACGATCTCGTGGAATGATGAGGCCTTTTGTATTGGAGAAGTTTTGGATGGCAGACCCCATCGCAGTCTCTAACTGTAGGACCTCCTTACCTTCTACCTTTTTAGGATTTACGATCAAAGATAGTTTGAAAGAACCTTCGAGTAATTTTTCTTTTAGTATATCTAATCTAATCCATAGATTATTAGTGGAGAATGTTCTAAATTTACCCAGGCCCTCGAACTCATGCATATGATCGGAAGGCACCTGAGCAGTTTCTAATAATTGTAAGTTCCTTTTTTCCCCGCCTACAACCCTTCTAAAAATCGCTCCGCCTTTTTTATCAGCGAGTGTTTTAGGAGTCATCTCCATGCAGAAGTCCAGATTTTCTTTCAGAATATATTCTAATATTCCGGGATGAACAGTCGCACCTAAATTATCTCCGTTAGAAACGAATGCTACCTTATATCCGTTTTCTATAAGTCGATCTAATAGTCCTGTTTCCAGAAGTGTGAACCAAATATCTCCATGACCAGGAGGACACCATTCTTCCGAATTCCCTTTAGAAATTTCCAAAGGTTTTAATTCAGGAACGACTAGTCTTGGTACCTTATGTTGTAAAAAACTTGTAGGATAATTTTGAGAAAATTTGATCTTTTTCAGCTCTGCTTGGCTTTCATCCTGAGTGCTGAAACTATCCATCAGAATGAGAGGAATATCTAAATTATATTTTTGTCGGATGTACTCTACCTGTTTGCAGACCACTTCTAAGAAGCTCATTCCATCCTTGATCTCTATCAAAGATTTCGGTCCGGAAAGCCCCATGCTGGTCCCAAGGCCTCCGTTCAATTTGATCACTACCAATTCTTTTAAGAATTTAGGATCACCTGGATATTCTGATTCAATCTTCTCTAAAGAGATCTCGTCTTTGCTCGGGTCCAGATCCCCTACTTCTTCCCATTTTACGATCCCGGTTTCACCATTGCGAACTTCTTGGATCTTGGAAATAAAATCGGAGATAAACTCTTGAGAGAGTCCTTCTCCCAACATTTTTTCTCTAACCAATTTTTCAGATTCTGCAATCATCGAATCCATCTTATAATTCCTTTCGCATCGTACATTTCGTCAAACTCACCCAATTCAATTGTATATTTTTCATCTTTAGAAGAAGGATCATAGATCAGTTTTAATTTTACTTCTCTTCCGTTATCGTCCTTTTTTACAGGTTTCTCATTCTGTTCCACATATAAAGGCAAGAACACAGAATAAGAGTAGATATACACAGATCTTTTGGAGTTCTTTCTATAATACAAAACCCCTTTTTCGGCAAGGTCTCGCTTTAGGATCTTTGTATAAGGCACCGGAAAAGTTTTATTCCAAGTGGCAAGAAGTGTCTTATCCATCTCGGAATGTTTAGGCACCTCCGAATACAAATTGGTTACGGAAAAAAGAAAAATGCTTAATGCCAGGAAACGAAAGATGGCTTTCATAAACTTACAGACAGATTAGGAACCAGCAAGTATTCTTCAAGTAATTACTTAACGGATTCCTTATATTTGGAATAGGTCTCGTTATCCGAATCGAACACTATATCCGCAGTGGCACAGATCACCCCACCCAGTGAAACGATCCTGATATTTAGCAAAAATTCCTGGTCTTGGAAAACCAACTGACCTAAAGCCAAATATTCCGCTCCGGAAAGTTTTCCTATAGAAACGATCTGATCATTTAACACTAGCCCGCTCGCCTGGAAATCTTGTTCTCCTATGACACGATTTAATCTATCTCTTTCCAGCAATTGGAATGTTTTAGGATCGAATAATTCTTTTCCGAGTCTGTCAGTGATTAGTTTTCCTAACTGGGAATTGGCCCCATCTTCGTTGATTATATTTAAGATAGCGAGTCTTGCAGGAAGTTTACCACCCTGAGCTTTGAGAGAAGACAAAAATTGGTATCTAAGTTCGGAAGCGATAGTTGCGACTGCCGCATTCGGATCTTTCGCTTTCTTTTTTAGTTCTCCCAAAGAAACGCAGGAACCTAATAAAATTATAACTGTAAATAGGAAGATCCGAATTTTCATTTTCCCGCCTATATTAAAAATATTTAACTAATGTAACTTGGTTTCCGGTGCTATTAAATTTCACCAGATCGAATGTGGCTAAAGTAAGCGTGAGGCCTCGTCCATGAGTAACCCCTTCCGAATTCAACTTTTCCATACTGGCTTTTTGTAATCTAGCATGGTTAAATCCCTTTCCTTCGTCCGTGATCCTGATACCGATCCTATCTCTGGAAAGGGAATATTCTACTTTTACTTTTTTGGATTTATAATAAGGGTCTTTTTGCCTTTCTTGAACGAATCTGAAATAATTTCCTTCCGACATTGCCCTGGTTTTTTCATCAAAACTGATATTCAGGTTCCCATGTTCAATTGCATTGATGATCATTTCTCTAAGACAATTCCTCATTGCAGTAATCGTGCTTGGATCCACAAATCTGTATAAGTTTGCAGTCATTCTTTGGCTTAAAAGTTCTGCGTTTTGCAAATAATTATTCGCAGTGTAGACAGTCTTCTCGTCATCCACATACCTAGACATTAAATCTTGGTCCGGTTCGTAAGCTCTTCCTAAAATTTCTCTTTGGCCCTCATATTCCAAGATCTGAAATTGGACCTGTAATTCTTTAGGTTCTCTTAAATATTTTTGTAGAAATTCCCCTAAGAATCGAACAGGTTTTCCCTCGGAAGCAAGTTCTTCCAATTTTTCTAATACGTAAAGTTTCTTGTACGCGTCTTGTAGCTCTCCAGCCTTGTAGATCAGCTCCATAAAATTTTTGCCGATCACTTCCTGCGGTTTGAATCCAATATGTTTAGAGACCGATCTGTTCGCCGCGAGAATATTCCAGTTTTGGTCTAAGGAAAATAGGAAGTCCTCTTCTACTTCGAATAAACTTCTGTATTTTGCCTCGGATTCTTCTGCGTAGTTCCGTATATTCCCGAGTTCTTCTACTCTTTGTTTCAATTGATCGGATAATCTTTTGATCCTATCAGCAAGTCCTAAGGATAAAAGGCTCACTTCCATCACAGAGCCTACTTGTATTCCCCACAAAGTGAAAAAGTTATTCGGAAGTATTCCGAAAGATTTTAGGCCGAATAAAAAGCTGAAAAATAAAAAAGAAGACCAAGCGAATAAGAAGTATTTTGCCTCTCTTCTTCCTGCCAGTAGACATTGTATTCCATTGGAAATTAAAAATCCTAATGTAAAGAACATTAGAACTAAACTGCTCATGATCGCTGTTCTATATTCCCAAATGAATAATGTGGAGATCATTCCACCAAAACTAAGAGCAAAAAGTAGATAATATAATTTAGAGGTCTTAGGAGTATATTCAGGAGCATTCAAAAAGGATCTACTGAATGCACCTGCCGTTAGAATCACAGAAAATATAGAAAACGGCAGACTATAATTTGCCCATAGAACGGAACTTCTCCACAAATATTGAAAAGAGAGCCCGTTCAATGTAAACTGAAAGAGTATATAAGTTAATATATAAATAACATAATATAGATAACTTTTATCTTTAGTGGAAAATAGCAGAAATAGATTATAAACCACCATGATCAACATGGAGCCGTAATATAACCCAAGCGCAAGCTGCTCCGTGGAGGTATGTTCTATAAATTCATTTTTCGAAAATGTCAAAAACGGCAGTAGAATGGAGCTAGAACTTGCGATCCTAAAATAGATCTCTCTTTTGGATCCAGGCTCATCCGAAAAAGGATACGCAAAATTCCTATGGTCGATTGGACGAGTGCCGAATTCCCTTAGATCTCCCGAATGGTTGGCCGCAGAATCGGAGGTTCTCCCAGCATAAAGGTCCACAAAATCTAAAAGAGGATAATCTATTTCTAAGATCCAATCTACAACTTTCTCAGTTTGGTTCTCTGTGCGAAGACGAACCCAGATAGCAGATTTAGAATATCCTAAACTGTTTTGCGATATTTTCTCAGATCCACCTTGATCGAATATTTTTAATACTTCTTTAAAAGACTTTTTACCGGTTTCATCTTGGTAAACGGAGAGATAAGGAAGAAGAGAAGAGCCATCCATCTTCTCTTCCAGAAAAAATCGGTCCTTTTTTTCATAAACCTGACCTTCTCCCCAAATTGAAAAAGAGAAGATGATCAAAAGAAAACTAGAGAAGATTATAGATCGAGTCTTGATTTCCTTTCGCATGGGCTACAAATCGTATGCAAATTTTAGAAAAAAGCGCCTACAAATTTTAACATTTTATCAAAAATCTGTTTAGATACTATAAATGTTCCGATGCTACTTCCGATCTGAGGGAGCATAAATACTAAGAAGATACGAGTTACTTTATTCTTCCAATATCCGCTGAAAGTTTCAGTATCTTCTCCCAATCTTTCGAAATCTTCTACCAACGGTTTTCTAAACCAGGATTCGGATAAAGCTGCTACCCAACCAGGTTTGATGATCGGATTAAAATTCCCGATAGGAGCTGCGATAAATGCAAGAAGGATGGAGACAGGATGTGCAAGTGCGATGATCGCACCGATTGCAGCGAGTGTTCCCTTAACCAAGATCCATCTGATTAAGAATTCCTGGCCTTCTTCTTTTCCTCCGAACCAATAAAGTGCGGTGAATGCGGAGATAATGATCGCAGGAAATAATAAAGGACGAACTCTATCCCAGAAACCTTTAACAGGTTGGACATCCAAATGATCGATATCCTTATCTTCCACGATATGTTTTACGATACCTTCTAAGTGTCCTGCGCCAACTACCGCGAAAATTTTCTTACCTACTGCAGCTTGTTGTCTAATCCTTTGAGCTAGATACGCATCTCTTTCATCTATGATCACATTTTTAACGGATTGGTATCTGGAAGGAAGTTGAGAGAATAGATCCTTGAGAACGTCGTCAGATTTCATCTCTTCTATTTTTTCAGGAGAGATCTCTTCCTTAACGATGAGTGAACTTACCAAAGTGGAAAATAACATCATCCTACTCCAGAAGCCCACATTCCACCAAGCTCTTTTAAGAGTAGTGGAAATCTCACGGTCGACTGGTACGATCTTAGCGTGGATCTTATTTCCTTCTTCGATCGCCTTTCTCATTTCGTCACCGGGACGAATATTTCCATAGCCTAACTTTTTCTGGAAAGAAGAAAGGATTAGGCTGGAAAGCAGGAGCCACATCTTCCTTTCCTTAAACACTTTGAAAATATCTAATTTTTTCCAATGATCCGGATCTTGAACGGATCTCATCCTGGAAGCACAAAGTTCCACACAGACCGTGTCCGGTTTTTCTTCTTGGATAATCCTTTCAACTTCATCTATACTTTTTTGGCTGATATGAGCCGTTCCCAAAATAGTGATCTGGGAACCGTTTAATTCCAAGGTGCGGATCGGTTCTGAGGAGGCGATTGTTTGCAAGAGGGTCGATTTCCTTTCTTTACATACAGTTTCCTTTAAGCTGGATGATATGAAACTCTATTTTTCCAAAAAGAGTGGGAATTCCCACGAGATTTTTAGAAGGTAAAATCGTCACATAATTCGATTCCGGTCCGGAAAATTTTCCGGGAAAAAAGATTTGAAGGAACTTGGATGATCCTAAAATACTACCCGGTTATTACTGACAGAAAGTATGCTCAATAAAGACGTAAAAACTATAAACGTCGGGATTGCGGATATCCAAGGCGGCCAGTCCCCTTCCATGATCCGCACCACATTAGGTTCCTGTATCGGAGTCGTTTTTTACTCTCCGGAAAAGAAGGTAGGAGCTATGGCTCATATCATGCTCGCCAAAGACCCTTCCGGAAAAGATTCCTCCAAAAATCCCCATAAGTATGCAGAGACTGCCCTTCCGGAATTGGTGAAAAGAATGACGGAGTTAGGTTGCGGTAAGGGAGAATATTACGCTCGTCTATTCGGAGGAGCTTCTATGTTCAAGGGAATGAACTCAAGTTTCTTGCAGAACATTGGCGACTTGAATGTAAGTGTCGCAAAAGAATTTTTAGATAAAGAAAAAATAACGTTACTAGTGGAAGACGTCGGTGGCCATGAAGGCAGAACGATTAGTCTCTATTTGGATGATGGCAGGATCCTTTTAAAGAAGGGCGGATTCGAAAAGTACCTTTATAAGGTCAGGTAACGGAATGAAAGAAAAGATAGATCAACTTTTTGAAAACGAAGCCCAGCTTCCTAAAATCTCCTCCGTAGTAAGTAAAGTAATGGAGTTGGCAGGAAAACCGGACGTAGCCATCGCAGACCTGGCCAAGGAAATTTCTAAAGATCCTGGACTTACAGCTGCAGTAATCAAACTTTCCAACTCTGCATATTTCCGTCCTGCTAAACCTGTAAAAACCGTGCAAGAATCCTTGATGACTCTTGGAATTAAAACAGTACAGGAAATCATTCTTCTAAATGAAACCAAAGGTATTCTGAAAAAAGAACTGAAAGGTTATCAGGTCGATGGAGAATCCAACTGGATCCATTCTTTAATTGTGGCGGAACTTGCAAAAAGGATCGCAGTCCAGAAAAAACTAAAAGTGGATAAGGACGTAGTATTTACTGCGGGACTTCTCCATAATATCGGAAAAGTAATACTCGCAGATTTCTTTCCTACCGTACTCGTACAATTCAGAACCGAATTACAAACCTACCAAGGACCTTATACGGACTTGGAAGCTAAGTTTTTCGGATACACTCACCAAGAAGCCGGAGCAAAACTTCTAGCTAAATGGAATTTCCCAGAGGAATTGATAGAAGTAGCCAGACATTATACTGAACCTGAAAAGGCCACACAGTTCCCTGAAATAGTTTCTATCATACATATCGCGAATTGTATCGTGATCCTAGGTGGAATGGGAATTGACATAGGCGGTTTGAAAATTCCACTCTCTACTAAAGCCTTACAGAACGTAGGCGTGACAGAGGGAGATCTACAAATGTACTACACTCTTTTACCGGAGATGGCTAAACATATCGAAGAGTTGATCTCGGTTTGAAAAATATCGCCCTGATCGGCCCTAGAGGTGTCGGAAAATCTAAAATCTCCCGTAAACTTTCCAAACTCACAGGCAAACCGGTAATCTCTACCGACATGATAGCTGTCTACCTGACAGGTGGAGTATCTATTCCAGACTTCGTAAAATCAAATTCAGGAAATTGGAAACCTTTCCGTGACCTAGAATTCCAAATCTTAAAGCAAGTTTCCGGCTCTCAAAATCTGATCTTGGATTGTGGTGGTGGGATCTTATTCGACCAAGACGAATCAGGTAAGGAGATTGTAAGTGAAAGAAAGACAAATATACTCAAAGAAACCGCATTTGTGATCTCTCTTTCCAGAAAATCCGAATACTTGGTAGAAAAAATCCAGAATGATCCCACTCGTCCTCCTTTAAGTAGCGTTCTTTCTTATAAAACAATTTTGGAATCCAGACTACCGCAATACAGGGCTCATTCAGATATCCAGATTGCCTTAGATGACCGCAATGCGGAAGAAGTCTGCGAGGAAATCCTACGCAGATCCGGCTGGGTCTAATACAAATAGGGCGTTCTGCCCTTTCCTTAAACGCCCAAATTCATAAGATATTATGAAAATTATAAATATCTTTACGACTTTCTAATGGAATTAGAATCTTCGTTATAACCGGATAACAAAAATATTATTCTAAATAGTTCAAACCCGATGTTGGAACTCCAACAAATCGCGAAGTTCGGACTTTTAGGACATCCGGATAAACAAAATATAAAAATGATACAGTTAGCACTAGAGGTCCGAGATGATAGATACGGAGGTCCCGAAGAAGAATAAATCTTCCTTCGAGAAACTAGTAAAGGTAATTCGGCAAAGAAATTATAAAAAGGCGACCGAATACACTTACCTAAGATATAATTTGGACTTTCTTTTGTTCGCGGACAAACCCGCGGAAAAAGTAGTTACGAAAGATATCGAAAAATACATAGAATATTTAAGGAAGAAGAAGGTTTCATCTTCCACGATCCAGATAAACATCAGTTCTTTAAAAATGTTTTTTGAAGAAGTTCTGGATATGAACGTATTCGAAGACTTTAGAAGACCTGCAAGGGAGTACAAAACCCCTAAGGTCCTGAACCAAAAAGAGATTTCACTTCTTTTAGAGACTGCATCAGAGTCTCCTAGATCCCATCTTCTCTGTGCGTTAGCATATTATGCCGGCCTACGAGTGGGAGAGATCATTCGTTTGAAATGGGGTCAATTCGATCTTTCTAAAAAAACGATCAAAGTGGACTCCCCTATTCCAACTCAAAACAGAACCGTTTTGATGGATGGAGAATTACAAAAGATCTTGAAGAAGTTCGAAAAGGAAGTTGGAACCGAGAAGTCCTCCTATTTGTTCCCAGGTAAATACCAAGGCACTCATTTGACTTCCAGAAACGTAGAACGTTTAGTAGGAGATCTGGCAAAGTATGCAGGGATCAAGGCACAGGTTACCTTGTTCACTCTCAGACATAGTAGAGCAATCCACCAATTGGCAGAAGGCAAAAGTCTGGAAGATATTAGAGAGTTTTTAGGTCATAAAAGTCTTGCGACCACGGAAAGTTATCTTCCGATCCGCAAAAACCTAAGGCCTCAGGTCAGACAAAAACATATCCAAGACGCTTTGAAAGAAATTAAGAAGAAGTACAAATACTGAAACTTATCCGGCCGGAGTGCCGGAATTTCTTCTTTTACGAATATTCCTTTTTCTTGATAGAAGTTCCTGTATCTTTGCATGAACTTCTGAAGTTAGACCCATTCTAGTAAAGATCAAAGATGCTATAACAAAAAGGCTTCCTACAATAGGCCCAAATATCAAAGTTAATCTCCAACCAAGCTCTGGGTCCTGTGCCTGTGCTCCAGCTTGGTATCCGATCGTTTCCAATAGAAATCCTAAAAAGGCAAATCCTATGGCTCGAATGATCTTGGTTGCCATCTTCCAGAATCCGAAATAGGCACCTTCTCTTTTTTCTCCTGTCAGAAGTTCGTCATAATCAACTACATCTGCCACCAACGAATCGAAAAGAAGAATGGACCCTGCAAATATCCCGCCAAGAAATGCGGCAATCAACGGAGCCTCATAAGATCCTTGGGGCAAGATAGGATATAAGACGATTGTCATAACTCCAAGTAGGAAACTTCCCCAAAATGCAGGCCCTTTCTTCCCGAATCTTTTTGCTAAGTACACCCAAAGTGGAATAGAGATGGTAAGAAAAAATACAAAAGGAAGAAGGATACGTACCACCACTTGAGAGTCTTCAAGCAATAATCTTTCTTTATAATACAAAAGGCCCAAGGAAGAATTCAAAGTCCTTGCAGCGGTAGCGACTATAAATGCTAAAAGTAAAGGAAGAAAATAACGGTTTTTTAATATAAAACTTGCAGATCGGAAAAAGGATAAGATATTCTTTCCGACAGAATTCGATTTTGTTTCGGATCTTTGGTAAGGAAAATCTTTTCCCTTTGTAAAAATGTAAGAAAAATAAGATACAAAGCATAATAAGATCCAGACACTCATTGAAGAAAAACTCCTGGAATCAAATCCATCTTTTCCTAAAGAAACCCAAATCGCAGGAAGAAGTAACCCAGATAAAAGACCTAGATTCGCAAAAAATAATCTCCAACCAAAAACTTTATTCCTTTCTCCAGATGTATGGCTGATCTCACCTCCCAAACTAATATGAGGAACTGCAATCATTGTCATAAATGTATTCGTGAGAAAGTAAGCGATTACCAGGTATAAAAACTTAAGACCTTGTGTTTCCAACTTAGGAGGAGTGAAAAGAATGGTAATTCCTAACCCAAGTAAAAATCCCCCGACTAAAATATAAGGACGTCGTCGTCCATTTGTGAAACTAGTTCGATCCGAGATATATCCCATAATAGGATCACTGATAGCATCCCATAAGATGGCGATCAACATAGCCAAACCGAATAAAGAAGGTTTTAATCCAACTGTAGAAACATAAAAATCCAGAAGATAGATCTGGGCCATGGTTTCCACAGCGGTGATCCCCACTTCTGCGGAAGCATAACCTGCCATAGTTCCATTCGAAAGAGTTTGTGCTTTCATAGAATGAGTAGTTTCCGAGTGCTACTTTAGGAATTAGTAATCCTATCTTAATTGATAAAGGTTTTCCAGGTACCGATCAATTTGCCCGAACGAACTAAATGTATTTCTCCCATTTCTGCCATTACCTTTTCACTTTGTGTAGGCCTAAAGAATACATGATCATCGGGCTCTAAGGAAGTTGCCTTGGACCCATTTAAGATACTTTGGTTGGTACTTGTACCAAATAGAGAATTATCTTCGAGTCCCTTAGGAGATTCTTTTTTGGCAGAGAATGCGCCACCATAGATAAAGTAAGTCACTTCTTGGTTTGGATTCCAAAGTGGAAATAGGAAAGATAAAGATTCTAAAAATGGGATTTTGGTTCCCTCTAGTTTTTTCAAAACTGGAGTGGCGATATAAACTGCAGGACTATGTTCTTCTAAACTTTCTACATCGAAGTCTGTAGGTTTTACCAAAGCAGAACCCAGGGACACATCATTCACTACTCCCGGATTTTTTTGATAAAAACTGTAAGTTTTACTCCCTCCTCCATTGAACACTAGTTCCTTTTGGAATAAATTCGGGAACTTCTCTTTTCCTAGTTTTATAAAATTAGAATATTTATCCAATGAATTTTGGAGAGATTTTTCCATCGCCGAGATCTTATCACCAAAGGTCACAGGAACAGAAGCGACATGCGGTTCGTATCCCATATATCCGGAAAGTTCTAGGTTTTTAGGATTCGTTTCTAGTAGTTCCAACGGAGTAAGAGAATCCTCGGGTTTTAAAAATCCTCCTCTGTGCAATCCTATATCGATCTCCAAACTTAGTTTTAATTTTATATCCTTCTTCTTTGCAAATTCTAAGTATTGACTGACGCGAGTAGAAGTATCTACCAGCCATTGTACATTTTGGAAATTCTCTTTTTTTGTTTTAGAATATATATTCTCCAAAGCTGCGATCGGCATAGGTTTTCCCAAAAGAATATCAAATTTTTGGAATTCTGGATCATTCAATAACATGATGATGTCTCCGGAATGAAATACCATCAGTCTTCTGGAACCTGTTGTGTTTACGATATATTTAAGTAGATCCAAAGAAGGAAGAGACTTTACGACCACTCTATAAGATAAAGGAGGTTTGATCTTTTCTTTTAGAAGTTTTAGATTAGAATCCAAACGATCTAGATCGAGAAGGACGATCGGTTTTCCGGGACCATTTTGTTTGAGTTCGGAATTTAGATCCTTAAAATAAGAAGTGTATGTGGCCCCGTTATCTTTCGGTTTGATATAAACGATCAGTAAAAGTGCGACTGCAAAAATCCAAAGTAATCCATGATTAGACCCTTTTCTATACATCCAAGATTCTCCTTCGAAAAACCAGATCGGATTTTAGAATATTAGACTATTCAGGCAAACGGAATTTAGGAAGAGATAGATTAAATCGTACTGCGATCATTCTAATAAGTATCACAAGTAAGGCGGAGACGGCAGTGTTTAAACTTCCGTTCACTTCGAATTTATCTAATACAATATACAAGATTGCTCCTGCCAAACATGCAGTTGCATAAATTTCTCTTCGGAAAATCATCGGCACTTCGTTGATTAGAGTATCTCGGATCACTCCACCGAAAACCGCAGATACCATTCCTAGGATTGCAGCTGCAAAGGGATTTACTCCACTGAGTAATGAGATCCTGGTTCCAATAACAGTGTAGATCCCGATCCCGACTGTATCGAAAAAGAAAATCCCAGTTTTCATTCTAATCAAGAGTCTAGGAAATATGAATGTGATCGCAAAGCCGGCAAATATCGCCCAAAGAACATTTGAATCAGAAACCCATGAGACTGGATAATTTCCGAGTGTAATATCTCTTAAGGTTCCACCACCAATTGCAGTGATAAAGCCGGTGAAAAACACGCTGAATGCATCAGCGTGATAGGTCTTTTTTTCCGCAGCGGCCAAAGCACCGGACACCGCAAACACTGTGACCCCGGCCAAATTGAAAAAATAAGAAAGGTCCACCTTAATTCTTTTTGTAGGTCTTCTGTTTTTTCTTTCCTTTGCCCATAAGAGAAGGACTGAGCAATGCATTTAGACCGGGCAGGAAACTTCCTACCTTTGCCAAAAATCCTCTCGAGCCAGGGATCAAAACTTCCATAGGTTTATTTGGAATCACTTTATTAAAGATAATATCAGTTACTTCTTCCGTTTTGAGATATCTATTCCCGGAGAATGTCATGGAAGCTTCTTCATAATCTTTTTGAAGATCAAGCATTGGTGTTTGGATCGCATCCGGGCAAACCACACTTACGAATACTTTTTTAGGTCTTAATTCTTGGGCGACTGCCAAGGAAAATCCTCTGACTGCAAATTTAGAAGTAGAATAAAGAGAAATCCCAGGAATTGGAGCAACACCCGCCAAAGATGCAATATTTATAATATGCCCTCCGCCTTGTGCAATCATTCGGATAGAAGCTTCTCTAGTTCCGTACATCAAACCCTTTGCATTAATGTCTATATGCATATCTATATCTTTTGGACTTACATTTTCTATATAACCAGGGAGAAGGTAACCTGCCACATTCATTAGAATATCCAGTTTGCCCCATTTTTTATAAGCAAGATCCATGACCTTCTTCCAATCGGAAGGAGAAGTTATATCTAACTTTGAGATCAAAACCCTATTCTTATCAAACTTTTGTTTAGTGATGTAATCTTTTAAAACTTTTTCACTCAAATTTGTAAGAAGTAAATTATGGCCGAGAGCATAAGCTTTCTCCGCCAGATTTTTGCCTAAACCACCGCTTGCACCAGTGATGAGTATATTCATGTATGTTTCCTAATGGGTAATAATATTACCGAATTCTAATTGTCCGAATGAGAAAGTAGGACTCGTTCCAGGGAAAAGCCAGAACCCACTCATTTCAGAAGAAGGCATCACATTATAAAATTCAGGATTTCGCAAAGAAGGACCAGCAATCTCTTTTTCTAAAACCATGGAAATATACTGATCAAGACCGATCTCCAAAGTATTTCCGTTTAAGATCACTTCCATTCCAGTATTTTTAGCATATTTACGCACACCAGGGATACTAGATTTGAGTGGATTATAATTGTCCGCACTTACACCATTCTCACTAGTTACAAAAATTCCTTCAGGAGTATTTGCGACTAAACTATGGTTTCCATAAGTATGTCCAGGAGTCCTGATCAAAGCAACTCCCCCGCCCAGTTCGGTATCCGAATCTAAAAGAACAACTCGATCCATAGAAATTCCGCCGGAACCGTTTGGACAATACCAATCGGACTGAGGAGGAAGAAGTCCTTGGATAGAATCCCATTCTTCTTTCATGACTAAAAGTTTTGCATTTGGAAAATATCCAGGCTGTCCATTTGCTCCCAACCATTTGCGCAGATCCTGAGTATGCAAATGATCGAAAGAAATATAATCCACCTTCTCCGGGGGAAGTCCTACTTGTTTCAAACATTCCTCAACAGTATTCAAGGTTGGAGCCATGATCTTTCTTCCTATATTCTGAAAAGGGCCAAAACTTTGGGAAAGCCTTTTGAAAAACGGGGTCTCTGAATTTGCATCCACATCGGAAGGAGAGAAAAGAAGAGTTTTAATTCCTTCTGATGTTTTGTATTGGATGATAAACAATCGGTTGATTATATGCAAAAACGGCGTTGGAAGACTAAACGCATTTAATAAAGCATATTTAGTAGGATACGGCACTCGAACCAAATCAAAGGATTTATAATATACTACTTGTGGCCCCGATAAAAATTTATCTCTAAATCTTCTCGCTCTTTTGCGAACATCTTCCAAACGATCCACTGGAGCAGGAAGACTGCGAGAGCCTAAAAAATCTTTGATTGGTTTTATGCTAGTATCTTTTTTTGAAGATGGTTTTTTGACTGATTTAGAAATATTTACCTTTGCCATAAGTTCATCCCTTCCTATTTATTTTTGTAGCCCCATTCTCAGAAGATGAAACGGAACTCTGATAAAACTTTTTTATAAAAACTTAAAACGGTTTATACAATGCTAAATAAGCTGAGAATGTACCGAGCACCGGGAGACCAAACCAAAGTATTTTTGCGAATTCTGGCTTTTTATAATAAGCAGTCAATAGTCCACCAAAGATCAACCAAATTGCAATTTTAGCAATTACCCAACCAGGAAAACTAGTCAGAAGTCCAATTCTCGCTAACATTCCAAATCCGCCCAAAAGAATGAGTGTCATACCAATTCCATGAGCGGAAGCGATCAATTTTTTAGGAGCGTTCTCTTTTGTGCCTCCACCTAATACGTGAAGCGCTAGACCACCGTATGCGGAGAATAAGAATAAAATGCCAAGGATATGAATGAGTTTGTACACCGGATAAGAAATCATAAGGTGCCTATTCTCAAGATCCTCAGTTCTTATGGAAAGCGAAAAACGATCTTCTACTTTTCCAAAAGATGTTGTACTCCGACCCAATTCCCAACTGGAGGAGCTTCTATATATTCCTGGCAACGTTTTCTATATAAAATCGCTACTATATCTTCCGGATAAACTTTTAAGGCTTGCTCGAAATTCTGAAGAGCTTCTTTAAAATTTCCTACCTTATACAAGATAATCCCTCTGGAGATCAAAGCTAAAGTCGCATCTTTCAGTTTGCGGATATGAGGATCGTCTGATTCATAAATTTCATAGATAATAATCGGTTGGCTTTTCCCTTTAACCACTACTGAGTCCACTTCTCGGATCGCAAGTTCGTCTGTGATCGTAAGACTAGACAAAGTATTTTGAGTGATTAATATATCCGCCTTATACAAATTCGTAAGACTTTCCAAACGAGATGCAACGTTGACTGTGTCGCCTATCACAGTTGTATCTAGTCTATCAGAAGATCCTACTGTTCCGAGCATCAGATTTCCGGTATTAATGCCAATACCGATACGAACACCTTTTACATGTCCGTGATTACCCTTAACTTCTTCTTCAAGTTCTCGGACCCTTCTTCTCATGTCAATGGCTGTTAGAACTGCTCTATCCGCGGCAGACTTACCTTCCCAATTATTCTCAGAATGGATTACTCTTTCTGCGGAGAATAAAGCAAGGATCGCATCTCCCATAAACTTATCCACGAAACCTTCGTACTTTTGGATCAGAGGTTCCATCTTAGCAAGATAGCCGTTGATAAATCTGAAATTTTCTTCAGGTGTCATCTTCTCAGAGATAGTAGTAAAAGAACGAATATCAGTGAATAGGACACTCATTTCCCTTAAAGCAGAATCGCCTAATTTTACATCTACAGCTGAATCTTTTCCAAGCACACTTAAGAATTGCATCGGAACGAAACGGAAGAATGCATTCTTCTGCCTTGCCAATTCCAGTTTTTGATGGCTAAGCTCAATGTTCAAATCTTCAGATTGTTTATATAGGTCTATAAATCGATTTGCAAGAATTGTAGTTAAAGAAATTACAAATAAAAGATAAGCAAACTGTGTGAATCTGATCCCTGATTGGAAAAACATAGAGTCCAAAACATCGTAACCTGAAATGAATACAATGATGAACATACTGATCGCCATGAGAGAAGCGTCTTTCTTTCGGAGATAAACGGCTTTTCCCATGAAGTATAATAGATAAATAAGAGAAGGTAGAATGGAGATCTGCCATGCCCTCAAACTGATCATCAAATATTGAAATGGAGCAAAGAAGGAAAAGAAGAAGATACCAAAACTCCATCCGGAGATCGCAAGGATCGCCTTATTCGGCAAAGTGGATCCATAAAAATAATCATGCAGAAATAGTAAAAACAACGGTGCTAGCAAGGATACCGAACCGTATTCGATTCTTGTAATCCAAGTACTATCTTGTATAAAATCAAAAATGATCGTGGATCTACTCAAAGAGTAAACCGCCATCGAGATAGAAAAGATCCCGAAGTACAGATTATATTTGTCCGTTCTTCTTTTGGAAAAAATGAGAAGGTGATAAAGTCCGAAAAAGATATAGATCGTATTTAAACTTAAATTGATCAAGATCCCGATCTTCTTGGAAAAATCGTATTCAACCCCTAAGGTATAATCTCCATCCAGATAAAATCCAAGATCCACATTCGTAGGTGTGAACACTGGAGAAAGTACAGGATATTCTTCTTCCGAAAGATGAAGTGCAGGTGCATCTCCCAACATACGGAATACCAATTTGTTTTCTCCCGCTTGTAAAATACTGGAGTCAACTTGCACTTCCATATCCCGAAGAGTTTTTCGGATCTGCATTTTCCCATTCGAATCCAAATGGATCTCTTTTTGGAGGAGATGACCGTTTAGGTAAATTTCCCAGTTCTCTCCTATAAAATTCAAATATAGTCGGATCGGACTCAAGAAAACCTGGGCCTTAGGATCAAAACCTAAATTGAATTTTGTCTGAATGGTAAACTCTTGGACCTTGTCCGATACCGGAGTTTTATAGAGTTGGTTTAGAACGATCGGGAATTTTTCTATTTTTAGATATCCTGGCTCGCTAGACTCGAAACCGGATTTGAATTCGGGTTTAAATCCTTGTACGGATTCCCATTCTAATCTTTTTAGATCCAAGTCCTTCCAACCCGGAATAGGTTCGTTTTCCTGAGAACCCAGAGAGTAAAAAGAGAATAAGAAAAAAGAAATGAAGATTAGAGATTTGAAAGGTAAAGCCGGAAATTTTTGTTTTTGCACCATGCGTTATTCGACAGCAGTAATTGGATGAGAAAAACTGCGAGATTTCAACTTTTTTAACGGATTTTTTCCTTTTCCCAAAAATGTTTTCGGTAGAAACTATCCGGAAGGGAAAATAGGAGGAAAACTTTATGTCCGACTCATGGGAAGGCAAAAAATTACCGGAAGTAAGTTTATCTAGCTCTGCAGGAAACACCGTAAATCTACCGAAAGACTCAAGCGGTTCTTGGACCTTATTGTATTTTTATCCAAAAGACGATACCCCGGGTTGTACAAAACAAGCCTGCTCTTATAGAGATAATCTGGAAAAGTTCACCCAGGCCGGAGCAAAGGTCTATGGTATCAGCTCAGATTCTTTGGATAGTCATAAACAATTTATTGACAAATTCAATTTGAGTTTCCCTCTTCTATCCGATCCAAAACAAACCTTGAGCGGCCCCTTAGGAGTTTACGGAGACCAAGAATGGCAAGGTAGAGTATTCAAGGGGCTTTCTAGAGATAGCTTTTTGGTAGGACCTGATGGAACCATCCGCAAAGTATGGAGAAAAGTAGATCCCACTAAAACAGTCGCAGAGACATTAGAGGAGATCTTAAAAGAGGCCGGTGCCTAAGGCGTGATCGTAAAATATACTCTAGATACATACCAACCGCATAGACATTTATTAAAGGTGGAAATGGAAGTCCACCCTGACAAAGAGGAAACATTTCTTTGTATTCCGAATTGGTCCCCTGGCTCTTATAAGATCCGAGACTATTCCAAATCCATCCACCAAGTCCAATTTATACAGTCCAAACCTGGCTGGAATCTCGAACAAATAGATCTAGATACTTGGAAAGTTTCCTCCAAAGGAGAAACATTCAAAATTTCTTATCTAGTATATGGGTTCGAACATACTGTAAGAACCAATTATTTCACTAGTGATTTTATTTTAGTTCATCCTCCTGCAACATTCTTATATCCTAAAGATAGACTCGATTTAGAACCCGAACTTAGCTGGAAGAATTTATCACCTTTTCGTTTTTGTTATACAGGATTAAAGAAGAAGGAAGGTTCCAAACAAACCTGGAAAGCGAAAAACTTCGACGAATTTTTCGACTGCCCTATTCTTCTTACCAATGAAAAACAGATCAGTTTTAATGTAGAAGGATGTGAATTCGATCTAGTTATCCTGGGAGATATAGAAACAAAAGATAAGAAGAAGATCTCCAAAGATCTGGCAACCATTGTAGAAACTCAGATTAAACTGATGGCTGGAACGGAAAATAAGTATTATTTATTCGTTCTGGATATGAGTGATAATCTATACGGCGGGTTGGAACATCTCAATTGTAGCATCAACCAATTCGATCCGAATGGATGGTCTAATCCTGATAATTATAGAACTCTTCTAGAACTTTTATCTCATGAATACTTCCATCATTGGAATGTGAAAAGAATTCGTCCGATCGCGCTTGGCCCTTTCGATTACCAAAAGCCGAACTTAACAAAAGAATTATGGATCGCAGAAGGGATTACGAGCTTCTTCGATGCATATTTTCTACTTCTTTGCGGAATTTACTCTCCTCAACAATATTTAAATAAACTTTGGAAAGATATACAAGAACTGGAAGAATCACTAGGCGAATCCTGGATGAGCTTAGAGGATTCCAGTTTTACTGCTTGGACTAAATATTATAATCGTCCATTCGATCCAAATTTTTTGAATACTGGGATCTCTTATTATACAAAAGGTGCCATTCTATCTTTAAGCATGCATCTTTATATTCTGAAAGAAACCAAGGGCAAAAAATCCTTGGTGGATATTATGACTGGATTGAATAAGCAATATCATCAGGAGAAAAAAAGAGGATTTACCAAAGCTGAATTTTTTCAAACTGCGAAGAAGGTTACCGGCCTGGACCTAAAACTGGAGTTCGAACCTTATATCGTAGAACCGAAACGAATTCCTGTAGAAAATTATCTACATTTGATCGGAGTCGAAAGAACCGCCTCCAAACCTAAAATAGAATCAGGGTTTAGGGTAAAGGAAGAAAAAGGGAGAATGATCGTAAGTAAAATCCTTCTCTCCAAATCAGTAAAAGAAACGGATATCAATTTAGGTGATGAATGGATCGCTTTGGATGATAGAAGAATTCTTCCGGGCAACTTTAAAGAATTATTAAACCAGTATCAGCCTGGAAAAAAAGCAGACCTTCTTCTTTCCAGAAGAGGTAAAATCTTAAAAAGAAAGATCAAATTTGACTCTTCTCCTTCCGGAAATGAACTATGGATCGATGAAAAGGCAAAGGATTCAGTTAAAGAATTGAGAGAAGTATTTTTGAATTTGGGAAAAGAATCTAAAACTTCGAAACCTTCTTCTAAAAAGACTAAATCGAAGTAATTCCTCCGTCAACAGTCCAGTTCGCGCCGTTGATATAACCCGACTCGGAAGAAATTAAAAAAGTAACCACTCTTGCAATCTCTTCCGGAGAAGCGATTTTTTTAACAGGTGTCATCTCTATTATCTTTTTGCGATGGTCATCCACCTGATCTTCTTGGATCCCCATCTTGGTTTCCATATAACCTGGACTCACTGCGTTAGATGTTATTCCCTTCTCTCCCCATTCGGCAGCGATAGATTTCATAAACCCTATGATCCCATGTTTGGAAGAAGAATAAGCCACAGACAATGCACTTCCTTGCACTGACAAAGAAGAAGCTATATAAACGAATCTTCCGAATTCTTGTGAGCTGAAAATTGGAAGTAAAAATTTTGTAATTTGAAAAGCAGAGCGAAGATTGATGGAAAAGATCCTGTCCCATTCTTCTAAAGAAACTTGGGTGATCTTATGATAAGGACCACCATAACCCGCACAATGTATAAATCCTCGGATGGAAGAAGTCTCAGATTGGACGTTTTTGCAGGCATTCTCCAATTCATCTGAAGAAGTCAGATCTATTTTTTGGAATATTTCATTTGGATGAAGTTTATCGGGAGAAACCAGATCCCAATTTAGGATCTTATATCCAGAATTTCCTAATTCGGAAACAAGTGCTCGGCCAAGGCCTCCACTTCCTCCAGTGATTAAAATTGTAAACATTTCTGAATCGACGTACAAGCGGGGAACGATTTCTCTGTTTGGTATGGAACATTCCTTTGAGAGGGTCAACAATATTCTGGAGGCCCTTCCCTATATTACAAAATACTCCGGGAAAACTGTGGTGATCAAGTATGGTGGAGCCGCAATGGCGAAGGCCGACTTAAAGGAATCTTTTGCAAAAGATATCGTTCTTCTAAAATACGTAGGCATCCATCCGATCATCGTTCACGGAGGCGGGCCGGAGATCAATAGACTCTTAGATAGTTTGAATATTCCGACTGAATTCGTTCACGGGCATAGAGTCACAAACGAGGAGACCATGGACGTGGTGGAGATGGTCCTCACAGGAAAAGTAAATAAACAGATCGTATCCATGATCAATAAAGAAGGCGGAAATGCAGTAGGACTTTCCGGAAAAGACGGAAATCTAGCGGTCGCTTCTAAGACAAAAATAGAAATAGATGTAGAAGGAAAAAAATCCGAGCTAGTCGATGTAGGTCTTGTGGGTAAGATCGACAAAATAGATCCTACAGTCATTCTATCTCTCCAAGAAAAAGGTTTTATCCCAGTCATTTCTCCAGTGGCCGAATCTGAAACTGGAGAATCATTAAATATCAACGCAGATACTTTTGCAGGAGAATTGGCAGGAGCTCTTAAAGCGGAGAAGCTGATCCTTCTTACAGACACGAGCGGGATCCTGATCGACGGAAAACTTGTAACAGGTTTGAACAGGGCCTTAGTAAAAGATTATATTCGAAAAGGAGATATCACCGGAGGAATGATCCCTAAAGTGGAATGTTGTCTTTCCGCGATCGATCAAGGAGTGAGAAGGACTCATATTATTGACGGAAGAGTCCCCCATTCTATTCTGATCGAAATCTTTACTGATCAAGGGATCGGTTCCTTGATCGAATAAAAGGAAATTCCGAATCTCCTTGACAGGAGTAGGATTTGGGCTGGAATAAGCCCTCCCGATTTGAAAATCTTTCAAAAATAGAAGTATTCCCGGACCAAATGAGTTTCAAACAGCTCTCCTTAGCTCTTATTTCAGACATTACCGCCAGGATCAACTCCACCGATGATCTGGAAGAACTTTTGGGAATTATCATAGAGACCACAAAAGATGTGCTCAATACGGAAGGATGTTCCCTTCTACTCTATGATCCGGACGAAGATTGTCTAGTATTCCAAGTTGCAAAAGGTGATAAGGGAGAATCCCTCACTGAATTAAAAGTCCCTAGAGGAAAAGGGATCGCTGGAATGGTGTTAGAAAGTCTCGAGCCGGTCATCGTAAATGATGCAGCAAACGATCCAAGAATTTATAGAAACATAGACGATGCTGTTGGATTCACGACAAAGAACCTGATCTGCGTTCCAATGAAGGCACAAGGTGAGATCCAAGGAGTTCTGGAAGCAGTAAACTCTTTAGAAAGGCCCGAATTCACAAATAAAGATATTAAAATATTAGAATATCTTTCCGACCTTGCTGCGATCGCCATCAGAAACAGAAGGTTAATCCGCGACTTAAAAGACCGAGCAAGAGAACTAGACTGTCTTTATCAGATCAGTCAGGCAATCTCTAATATCAGCGAATTAGATCAGTTTTTAAATCTTACAGTAAACTCTATTTCCGATGTTTTAGGAGCAGAAAGAGTTTCTTTAATCTTCCAAAATCCTAGAACAAAAGCATTCGAACTTTCTAAATCCATCGGTTTCAGCTTAGAAGAAGAATCCCACCTAGTCGATGAGTCCCGAGGGATCTTGAATGAAATTTTGTCCCTAGGAAAAGCAATCTTAGTACAAGGACAAACGGATATTAATCCGAACCTTCTCACACCGAATCGTTATAAGACCAGATCATTCGTCTCTGTTCCGATCCGTCAGGATGGGACAATCATAGGCGTTTTGAATGCTGCAGATAAGATGAGCGGAGACAGTTTTTCTCATCAGGATCTTTCTATCTTAAGCACAATCTCCAACCAGATCGCTGAGGCTTATAATAGTCTTTTGGCAAAAAACCAAAAAGAAAAGTTAACCTCTATCCGAAGAGATATGCAAATTGCTTCTCAGATACAGATCAACTCTTTACCTAACATTCCTAAGAAGATGCATCTTTTGGAGATTGAAACTTCCTATACCGCATCCAAGGAGATCGGTGGAGACTTTTATGATCTGATCTATCATAATCCTGATGAAGTAAGTATCTTAATCGCGGACGTTTCCGGAAAAGGGATCGCTGCCGCACTCTTTATGGAATTTTCCAAGACGATTATAGCGGGGGAAGTAGCGCGTAACTCTTCCACAAGTATCAGTCTCATGGGAGCAAATCGGATCATCCAGGAGAAGTCCGGTTATTTTATGTTCGTTACCGTGATGCTGACCCGTATCAATATGCTCAAAAAAAGAATCCGCTATTCTAGCGCTGGCCATAATGAGCAGTTATTATATAAAGCTAAGGAGAAGAAGGTACTACTTCTCTCCGGAAAAGGAATGCCTCTAGGCATCAAAGAATCAGAGATAGAAGAACATGAAGTGGAATACCAGCCCGGAGATCTTCTAGTCCTTTACACTGATGGTGTAAGCGAGACCACGAACAAAGACGGAGAAATGTATTCTTTGGAAAATCTCGCAAAACTAATAGAAAGAAACGGCGACATGCCGGTAGAAAATCTAAAAGAGCTGATCTTAGATACTACCGACGCATTCAGAGGAGAAGCAGATCCTCATGACGATTACACTTTAGTAATGGTCAGACTCAATTAGAATTATATAATCCGATCATCCTGATATCTATTTAATCTCGGAACTTCTCCGGCTATAATACTATTCTGCCACCATATGAGCGGGCTGTCCTGTTGAAGCCAATAATGTTCTCCACAAAGTACTTTTAGTAGGTTGAAGCACTTTTCTTTCTTGGATAGCAATATCAATCGGAAGATGAGTGAACACATTATTCCACATTCCGATCACTATATCAGTCTTACCTGCCATTGCAGCATGTACTGCATTCTGTGCCAAAAATCCACAGAAAATAGAATCCTCAGGATTTGCAGGAATGGAACGAATGATATAGCTCGGATCTATATATTTCACATTCACTTCTATTTTCTCCGCTTTGAAAAAGTCTTGGATGGAATTTTTAAGATAAACGCCTATATCGCCTAACTTAAGATTTCCGGATGCGTCTCTTTCTTCCGTTTTACCGAAAAACTTTTGCCCAGCTCCTTCTGCCACTATGATAACTGCATGTTCTCTGGTCTGTATCCTATTTTTCAGAACATCTAAGAAGGAACCTTTTCCCTTCAGATCAAAATCCACTTCAGGTATTAAACAATAGTTTACGTTTTGAGAAGCGAGAGCTGCGTTCACTGCAATAAAACCGGAATGTCTTCCCATTAACTTTACTACACCGATACCGTTCGGCGCACCTTTTGCTTCCACATGCGCACATTCCACAGCTTCCATCGCTTTGGAGAAGGCAGTGGAAAATCCGAAAGTTTTTTGCACATAGTTGATATCGTTATCTATCGTTTTAGGAACTCCAATAACGGAGATCTCTTCTCCCCTTCTGTCTATCTCGCTTACAATCTCTTTGGCTCCTCTTAGGGTCCCATCTCCCCCGATACAGAATAACATCTTCACTCCATACAAAGAAAGCCTGTCTACCATATCAGAAGCATTTTGGTTTCCTCTGGAAGAGGCGAGAATGGTCCCTCCGTCCCTCCCAATATGGGCGACGTTTTCCGGATTCAGCTCGATTGGCTTGTGATCAAATTTTTTGACAAGGCCCTGGTAGCCATAAGGAAATCCAAGGATACGTTTGACCCCGTATCTATAATTTAATTCCATTACGATCCCTCGAATCACGTCATTGATCCCTGGACATAACCCACCGCAGGTTACAATCCCAGCAGTCACTTCTTTTGGGTCGAAGTAGATATTCTTTCTGGGACCCGCTTGTTCGAAAAATTCGGCACCTTCTCCTATATATTCCTTCCAGCTTTCTTCCGTTTCGAATACTGTCTTAAAAACCACCTTGGATTCGTCTCCGGTGTAATATTCGTAAGCGGCTGGACTTTCAATTTTGCAAGGTCCGAAATTTCTGATCTTTGTGTTCATTTTTACCGATTCCAAGTAAATTATATAAGGTCTTATTTTTTGGTAAATATGACGGAATTTTCATTGGCAAGGAAGAATATTCCGTCATATATCAATAAATATAGGATGAGAACCGAGAAGATGACATATGATTCCAAATCTCTTCCTAAACGTAAGCGCTCGCTCCTTAGAAAGACCTTCCCGGCCCTCTTGCAGGTGATTTTTCCTTTTGTAGCAAGCTTGTCCGTAATATACGGAGAAAACAGTTCTACTTTTTTCTGGGATTCTTTCGACAACTTTTCCAAAAATACGACCCTATTTTCCCAAAAGGAAACATCCGGGGACAAAGTTGAAAAGGAAGAACATAAGGTCCAATTTTTCTCTTCTCTTACATTCAAATATCCTTATGAAATGAAAGTGTTTCAGGAATATATCCCGACCGAATCTACATCAGCATCTTTTAATTCTATCCCTGGGCTTCCTAATAAATTACCAAACCAACCTAGGATACTTTTACAAAAGAGAGAATTTTTCGCTCTATATCCTTCACTCGGGAGAGAAGAAGTTTTTGTAATGGCAATGAGCATGAGCCAAAACAAGGACAATAAATCCGAGGCCTATGTAGGAGCTAATACTGAAAGAAGAGCGTTCGATGGTTTGACAGACGTAAGAGCCACTTCTTCTGTTATGCCTGGTTTAGGTTCCAATCTTTCCAGAGGTTTAGACAACCAAGCTGGAAATTTACTCTTCGGATATTTGCTTGGAAGAGCTGGGATCCAAATGGATTTAGGCTGGAGAATGGCAGGAAATAACGTAGGTTTGGCGATCCCTGAATCTGCGAAATCATCTATCGGTATCAGTTACTCATTAATCTCTAATTCAAGTAACTTGAATAAAATGGATTTTTTTCTGCAAGTTTCGGGAATCAAAAGATTCAATGATAGAAGTCTTTTACAGATCGAAACCCCGCAGGCCTTCAAAGGATGGCAACAAGGTTATGAGTATTATGTAAACCCTGGATTTTCCATCTCCACAAAGAACTTAAGCTTTGAAGGTTTAGTACGTTTACCTCTGCACCAACCTTTCCCGAATACAGATGGATTACTCACTCCGGAAATCCAAGGTATGCTCGGAGTGAAATATAAATTTTCGGATAGCTCCCCTAGTTTACAAAAATAAAAATCAAGTTTTCCTAATATAATCTCGCCTATCCTCAGTAAATTTTTCAAAGCCAGGAGAAAGTCCTATGAAAAAAATCAAGTTGCTAATCTTATTCTGCGCCGCCACCGCTACATTCGCCGATGAAGTAGTTTATACTAAAACGGGAAAGAAGATAGTTCTCAAAGAAAACTTCACCTGGCAATACGCACCTGAGCCAAAAAAAGATTCTGCTAAAAAATCGGATATAGGTAGATCTATTCTCAAAGGAACCGACCAAACAAGCCTGATCAAAAGTAAATCAGGAATATATTCCGTTTATTATAACTCTACTCTTTGGACAAGCGTGACCGAAAGCCATGAATTCGCAGAATTTCATTTTATAAACCAAGCGAGAACCGGAAATGCAATGGTAATCTATGAAGGTTTAGAAATTCCCTTAGAGTCATTTCCTGAATTAGTTTTATTGAATGTAGTTAAAACAGATCCGGATGCAAGGATCATTAATATTGAAGATTGCTCCGTAAACGGAGTCGCGGGAAAAATCGTCACTTATACCGCTCAGATTAAAGGTCTTAGATTTATTTTTTATTCCTTTTTAGCTAGCGGAAATTTCGGTTCTGTTCAGTTCTCTACCTTTACTTTGGAGAGCCAATTCGAGAAAGAGAAGGCAAACTTCGAGAAGGTGATTTCTGGATTTGTTTTGAATTAAGGGTTTGTAGTAACTTCGACGGGATTTGGGTCAGGAATCTGGATTCAGGTGTAGATTTAGTCGAAGTTACTACAGAATTTGCATTTTCTGAAAGGAAAGTTGCAGATCTAGCTTGTTAATTTGCTCTTTCTTTCTGCCAAATCTCAATAAAGTAGTAGTTTTGCCGGACGTAGTATCTATGACTTCGATCCTAGTCTCCATTACTGGGCAGGCAATATCCTCACAACTGATCTCGCTTAGTTTCAGGCGTAGATCTTCCCTTCCTAACTTCTCCCTAATCTTAGATGCCAACCAAGGATGGAATGGAAACTCCGTTCCAGGCCCCGATTCATCCTGGTATTCAGAATGAACCGGATTTGTAGTAACTTCGACAAATCGTTTCATTAAAGGTTAGACTCTCGAAACCGCCTCTTGGGGGTCATAAGCCAAATTCGGAGAAAGCCATTTTTCCACATCGGAAACGGTCATTCCTTTCCTCTTTGCATACTCCTGGATTTGATCCTTATTGATCTTCGCCACTGCAAAATATTTCGCATCCGGATGAGCAAAATATAAACCACTTACTGAACTCGCTGGCATCATTGCAAAATGTTCCGTGAGGGTGATCCCTGTATTCTTCTCCACTTCTAATAGATCGAATAAGGTTCTCTTTTCAGTATGATCCGGACTTGCAGGGTAACCCGCAGCAGGACGAATCCCCTGATAACGTTCCCGGATCAATTCTTCGGTAGAAAGATTTTCATCGGCAACATAACCCCAAATCTCTTTTCGGATCTTAAGGTGCATATATTCAGCAAAAGCTTCTGCAAAACGATCGCCCAAGGCCTTTGCCATGATGGAATTATAGTCGTCCAGGTTAGAGTCGAAGATAGAAGCAAACGCCTCTACTCCATGGCCCGCGGTAACTGCAAAACCGCCGATATAATCCGCAACTCCGCTTTCTTTAGGAGCTATATAGTCCGCCAAACAATAATTAGGTTCATCTTTTTCTTCTTTGCTGATCTGCTGGCGAAGAGTATGGAAAACAGTTTTAATATTTGTTCTCATTTCATCCTCGTAAACTTCAATATCGTCGCCTACACTATTCGCGGGGAAGACACCGATTACTCCTCGGGTTGTATATCTTTTATTAGAAATGATATCTTCTAATAATTTTTGAGCGTCTTTGAATAATTCTTTGGCTTGTTTACCGTAAGTTTCACTTTCAAGAATAGAAGGATAACGTCCTTTTAATTCCCAAGCTTGGAAGAATGGAGACCAGTCAATATAAGGAACCAATTCCTCCAAGGAGATCTCGTTATCAAAAACTCGAACTCCTACAAAATTCGGTTTAGTTACCTTAGTCACATTCCAATCGGTAACGTATTTATTTTCTCTAGCGTCTTCGATAGAAACAAGTTTACGATCACTTCTAGTATTAAAATAAATTTCCCTTTGGATCTTTTGTTCTTCTTTAATCTGTTTTATATAATCCGGTTTCAAAGAAGGACTCAAAAGTTTTGCGACTACGTTCACGACTCTGGAAGCATCAATTACGTGGACCACAGGTTGGTCATATTTTTCCGAAATTTTTACGGAAGTATGAGCTGAACTTGTAGTAGCTCCTCCAATCAATAAAGGAATATCGAAACCTGTCCTTTTCATTTCAGAAGCGACATGAACCATCTCATCTAGAGAAGGAGTAATGAGACCAGACAATCCAATGATATCTACTTTCTCTTTTCTTGCTTCTTCTAAAATTTTCTCACAAGGGACCATCACTCCAAGGTCAATCACTTCATAGTTATTACAAGCAAGCACAACGGCCACGATATTTTTACCGATATCATGAACGTCACCTTTCACTGTAGCTATTAGGAATTTTTGTTTTGTGGAAGCCTGAGCATCTTTGCTGTTATCTTCTTCCATGAAAGGGAGAAGATAAGATACTGATTTTTTCATCACCCTTGCACTTTTAACAACTTGAGGAAGGAACATTTTTCCGGATCCAAACAGATCGCCCACAACTCTCATTCCGTCCATTAAAGGACCTTCGATCACCTGAAGAGGTCGGTCATATTTAAGCCTTGCTTCTTCCGTATCCTGGTCTATATATTCTACGATTCCTTTTACTAAAGAATATTCTAATCTTTGCTCTACTGTCCCGTCTCTCCAGGCTTCTTCTTTTTTCTCAGCCTTCTCTCCCGACTTAACTGATTCAGCAAAATCGATTAATCTTTCGGTAGCATCCGGTCTTCTATTCAGGAGAACGTCCTCTACTCTTTCTAAAAGATCCTTAGGAATTTCTTCATAAACTGCAAGCATACCTGCATTTACGATCGCCATATCCATTCCGGCCTTGATCGCATAGAATAAAAATGCGGAGTGCATTGCTTCTCTTACTGGATTATTTCCGCGGAAAGAGAAGGAGATATTACTTAAACCACCGCTGATCTTTGCACCTGGGCAAACAACTTTGATCTCTTTGATCGCTTCTATAAAATCGACTGCATAGTTATTATGTTCATCTATTCCAGTTCCGACAGTGAGAATGTTCGGATCAAAGATGATATCAAACGGGGAGAAGTCCGCCTTCTCCACTAATAGATCATAAGCTCTTTTACAAATTCGGACCTTATCGTCTTTAGTAGCAGCTTGGCCTTGTTCATCAAAAGCCATTACGATGACAGAAGCACCGTACATCTTAATCGTTTTTGCCTGTTGTAAAAACTTTTCTTCTCCTTCTTTTAAGGAGATGGAGTTTACGATCGGTTTTCCTTGGATACATTTTAATCCAGTTTCCAAAACGGACCATTTGGAACTGTCTACCATAAAAGGGACCTTTGCGATATCCGGTTCCACCGCAATCAAATTCAGAAACTCTTTCATGGAGGCCTCTCCATCTAAAAGAGCCTCGTCGAAATTTATATCTATTACGTTAGCACCTGCTTCTACCTGCTGTAAAGCAACTGACACTGCTTCTTCAAAGTTTCCTTCTAAGATCAATTTTTTAAATTTAGGAGAACCTGTTACGTTAGTTCTTTCTCCAATTAAGACGAAACCGGTTGTCTCATCTATATTCAAAGGTTCTAATCCGGATAATCTGGTCTTTCCTTCTATTTCCGGTATGATCCTAGGCTTTTTACCTTGGACGGCTTTGGCACCTTCTTTAATGTGAGCAGGAGTAGTTCCACAACATCCTCCCGCAATATTCAGCCAACCTTGGTTAGAGAAATCGTTCAAAAAATTCCCGAATTCTTCTGGAGTCTGGTCATATCCTCCGAACGCGTTAGGCAATCCAGCATTCGGATAACAACTGATATAACAACCCGAGATCCTGGATAATTCTTCTATATAGGGTCTCATCTCCCCTGCACCCAAGGCACAATTGATTCCTACAGAAAGAGGATTCGCATGATAGATAGAATTGTAGAATGCCTCAATCGTCTGCCCTGACAAAGTCCTTCCGGAGGCGTCAGTAATAGTAACGGAAAGAGATACAGGAATTCGTACATTCAAATCTTTGAATACGTTTTCAATAGCTACAATAATCGCCTTTAGATTTAAAGTATCGATGTTTGTTTCGGAAAGTAGAATATCGACTCCTTCTTCCACTAACGCTCTGACTTGTTCGTAAAATGTTTCTACTAATTCGTCAAAGGTTACTGCGCGGAATGCAGGATTATTTACATCCGGAGAAAGAGAAGCTGTTCTGGTTGTAGGTCCTATAGATCCAGCAAGAAATAATGGTTGGTCAGGATGGGTTTGGGCGAACCTTTCCATTGCAGAACGAGCAACCTTAACTGCTTTTCTGTTTAATTCATCTACATAGGATTCTGCATTATAATCCGCTTGAGAAATTCTGTTGGAGCTGAATGTATTCGTTTCTAATATATTCGCCCCTGCTTCCAAAAACTTATAATGTATTTCTTCGATCACTTCAGGTTTAGTGATCACGAGTAAATCATTATTCCCCTTCAGCGCAGAAGGATGGTCTTTGAGGCGTTCATCCCGGAAGTCTTCTTCCCCAAGACCATATCTTTGGATCATGGTCCCCATTGCACCATCAAGAACTAGTATCCTTTCTTCCAATAACTTTAGAAGTTCTTGTGCTTTCGGGTTTGTATATGTGGGAAATTTATGTTTCATAATTCTTTAATATTGCAGTGTTTATCTAAAAGAGGCTTTTTAAGATCGTTGATCATTGGTAACGTTTTTGATTCTTTTGCGTTCAAAACGATCCAATCTTTCCATATCACCGGCACCTCATCCTCCGGGAAGATGGCATTCACCGGACATTCTCTCAAACAATCATTACAATTGATGCAAACGTCCGGATCTATGACTAAGTAATCCTTTCCTTCTCGGAAAGCTTCTACAGGACAGGAAGCGGCACAGTAAGTAATTTTACATCCTACGCAGGGCTCAGTTACTACGTATGCCACAACCTCTCCTTTATCGATTAATAACGATAGTGTTCCGGTTTAAACGGACCTTCTACCGGCACTCCGATATACTCAGCTTGTTTAGCGTTTAATGTAGTTAGGCGGACTCCTAATTGCTCCAAATGTAACGCTGCAACTTTCTCATCTAATTTTTTAGGTAATCTATAGACGCCGATCTCGTACTTATTGTTCCAAAGTTCGATCTGAGCCAATACTTGGTTCGTGAAAGAACAGGACATTACGAAAGATGGGTGACCGGTTGCGCAACCAAGGTTCACTAAACGACCCTCTGCAAGAACGATAATTGATCTACCATTCTCGAAAGTGTATTTGTCTACCTGAGGTTTGATTTCCTTCTTCACTACACCTTTCTCAGCGTTCAATCTGGACATTTGGATCTCAGTGTCGAAGTGTCCAATATTGCAAAGAATCGCGCCGTCTTTCATTGCTTTCATGTGTTCAAGGGAAATAATGTCGTCGTTTCCGGTCGCAGTTACTACAATATCAGTAAATTCGATCGCATCTTCTACCCTTAGAACTTGGTATCCTTCCATTACTGCCTGAAGAGCACAGATAGGATCGATCTCAGTAACGATCACGCGAGCTCCAAAATTGCGTAAAGAAGCCGCAGAACCTTTTCCAACGTCTCCGTATCCACAAACAAGAGCCACTTTTCCAGCAAGCATCACGTCAGTTGCACGTTTGATACCGTCTGCTAATGATTCTCTACAACCGTATAAGTTGTCGAATTTAGATTTAGTAACGGAATCGTTTACATTGATCGCAGGAAGTTTTAATTCTCCTTTTTTGAGGAGTTTCTCGAGACCTTTTACACCTGTAGTAGTTTCTTCAGAAACTCCTTTGATCTCCGCGAGAAGTTGAGGATATTTCTCATGAATATACATGGTCAGGTCACCACCGTCGTCCAAGATCATGTTCGGACCTTTTCCACCGTCGAAAAAGATCGTCTGTTCTACACACCACCAATATTCTTCTTCTGTTTCGCCTTTCCAAGCAAACACAGGAACGCCGGTTTTTGCGATAGCAGCTGCTGCATGGTCTTGAGTGGAGAAGATATTACAAGAAGACCAACGAACTTCTGCTCCAAGCTCAGTCAGAGTTTCGATCAGAACTGCAGTTTGGATAGTCATGTGAAGGGAACCCGCGATACGCGCACCTTTCAGAGGTTGTTTTCCCTTATATTCTTTACGTAAGGACATTAGACCCGGCATTTCTTTTTCAGCCAGAATGATTTCTTCGCGACCCCAGTCCGCGAGTGAAATGTCTTTAACCTTATATTTTAAACCTTTTTCTTGTATTGTAGCGGACATTAAAGTCCTCCTCTTTTCTTAGCTTTAATTATTAATACTTTGAAGTATTTCTGAGATTCTACTTCTTCAATGGATTCAAGGCTGAAACCTGTGTGGTCTAGCCAATCTGTGAGAAGTTCCGACTCGAATCCGAGCCATAAGTCGGCGAAATTATCGCGCATGATTTCTTGGTTATGTTTCTTCAGATCTACGATGATGAAAACGCCATCGTCTTTTAGAACTTTATGTATTTCTTTCATAGCCTGAGGGGGATTGGAAAGGTGGTGTAGGACCATCGAAGCTACGACTGAATCTGCAGACTGAATCAAATTTTCAGGCAAAGTTTCAATCTCAGATGTAAGCAAATGGACTTGGGAATTATTTAAAAAGGAACTCTTCGCCTCTTTAATCATTCTTTCCGAAGAATCGATCCCGATAACTTCCTGGCTCTTCATTAATAAGTAAGGAATTAAACCACCAGGACCACATCCAAGGTCTAAGATCCGACGAGAATGTTCCGGAAGTAAATCTAGGATCTTATTCCGATATAAAACCGGATCCAGAACATCGCTTTGAATGCTTTCCCAATTTTGGGCCACATCATCGAAGTATTTTGATCTTTTCAAGTCTCTCTGCTTGAGAATATCCTTAGTCTTAACTAAATCTTGTTCCGAATAAGGAAGACTCTTTTCAAAATCCAGAAGAAGTGTATGAAATCTTGCAGAAAAATCCTGCGAATCATCATTTGAAACCTTAGGGCTGTAATACACCCAAGAGCCTTCACGTTGAGATGTCAAAAATCCGGCATCTGCCAATATCTTTAAATGCCTAGAAATCCTGGATTGGCCCATATCCAGAACTTCTGTTATTTCCTGAACATTTAGAGGAGCAATCGAGAGTATTCGAAGAACCCGAATTCGGGTTTCATCAGACAATGCCTTTATCGCGAGCAGAATATCTCGGTCCTGAAACGCCCCTTTTAATGCAGAAGGCGCAACAAGCATTGAATCCGTGTAAGTTTCGACAGATTCTCTTTCTAAAGATATATCCTTTAACGACATTTTCAAAGCCTTCTCACAAGATATCAAGATATCTTGATTTCTTCAAGCAAAAATCATCACATTTCTTTCCATAATTATGTCTTATAAGCAAAGCCAAATCATACCAGGGCTAACTCCACTTTGGAGATCCCCTTTCAAGGGTAAATTTTCGAGGCCATCCTACTAAAATGATCCTGACCTCTTTGGTTTCCAAATTCAAAATACGACGAATATCTATAATTCTTGAAGTAGGAGGCTGTCGATTTCGCCAAAAGTGAGAGAGAATTCTTTCGTCCACTTCAAGTGATTCCCAATGAATCATTAACACGATTATATAATTCATAGAAACACCGTGCGCGAGAGCTACATTTCTTAGTTCTTGGTAATTTTCTTCTCTCGGACGATAACTGTGACGAACCAGGTTTTGGCCTTTCGCCTGAAAAGAAGTTCTAAGCGGATTTCTTCTCATATATCTCTGGGACTGGAGCAACAAACCATACTTTTCTTGCAAACGTCGCAAGTATCGCGGAAAGTTTCGTTTGCAATCAACAGGCACTTTTCTCCACAACCTTTCTGGAATCAATGTCGTAGAAGGATAAGGATGTTTAACAATCTTTGCTTTTCGTTTAAGTTTTTCATTTTGGAAAACGGTAGAATTCATACTCTTCCCGTTTCCCAAGTTTAAGCTAGTGAGTGAGGATTTTTATTTTTCTTATTTTGTAGAAGTTACTACAGCAGGATAAATTATATATCTTGTTTAGTCTGATTTAATAACTCCTGATTCTGAAGTTTTTGGTCTCGAAGAATTTTGTAATTCTCTTCCATAATCTTTTTGAAGCCATCTAAAATCTTCATTTTCTCGCGCATAAATTCTTCCAATGGCTGCTTTAGAAGACCTTGAGGAGATACGACAGCTTCCTCATCTCGTTTTAGTGGGAAGTTCTTTCCATTTTCTGTAGTAACTCCGACTTCTCCTTCTTTCACAAAAATTCCATTTGGTACGTCGGAGTCTTCGTGATCTGGATTTTCTTTACGCTGAACTTCATTCTCTTCGCAAACTACAAATTGTGTTCCTCGAACACCAGCGTTGTAAGAAGGCGCTATGATTGTAAAATCTTCTTTTTTGGATCCTTTATCTACCCGAGCGAATACCTTACCGGAAACAAGTTCCAATTTCGATTTATTCGACTTTTTGTCGGAACTCAGCTCAGCAATTTTAACTTTCGTGAAGGCTGCGACACGAACAACAACAGAAGGACCAATTTGAAGGTCGACCTTCCCCTCTTTCGTTTCAAGCTCATCCTGCTTTTTTAAGATCGAATTTTTTTTGAGACTTACCTTTTTTCCATCTTGGGTTCCGGAAACCTCTCCCACAATGAAAAGCACGATCGCAATTTCTTCTTCAGCGAATAAAGAAGATGGCAAAGAAATTAAAGTAGAGAAAATGATGAAGGCAAATACAAGCGCTCGGTTTTTCATAAGAGGGTTTTCCTGTCACACTAATTTATTCAATAAAGCTGTAATAAGATCTACTATATCCATTAGAATAGCAACAATTTGAAACTTACTTTTTGGAAGAATTTTGCAGATTAAATTGAGAATAACGAGCTTTCAAAGAGAAATCTTCACTTTCGAGTGAAGATTCTACTGATTCAAAGGTCAATTCTGTCTCTTGAGAAGTAATCACTGGAAATCCATAGTATTTATTCTTATGTGAAATCTCTTTCTTCTGTTTTTTCCGATCCGAAATGAAATCAAGATGACTTTGTAGTCTATTTTGTAGTATCTTCGACGAAACATTCACTGCGGCAAGTAGCTTCTTTCTCGCAATTTCAAGAATTCCCTGATCCACATCATACCCAACACTGTTTCGAGCGGAAAGAAGAGCCGCTAATGATGTAGTACCTGTTCCTAAAAATGGGTCCAAGACTGTATCGCCCTTTATGGAAAACATATTCACTAATCGATAGGCAAAATCGAGAGGAAATGCCGCAGTCCGTTCCCGTGAAGCTCCGACATCTTTGAAAATCTGCCTTTCCCCCTTCAAGTCCCATACATCTGAAAACCAGACATTTCTTTCTTCCCAGAAAAAGGCACTATTTCGTCGGATCTCCGTCTCAGATTTAGAATATTTCCTCAGTCCCCCTTTCCGAAGGATTAAAATATACTCATGCTCGTAGGTAACGTAGGCACCTACTGGATACATTCCGGAACCCATAAACTTAGTTGGGGAATTAGTTTGCTTTCTCCAGAGTATATCTGGCAAAGAAGTAAAGCCGAAGTTACGACAAGCTTGCAAAATCCTAGAGTGGTTCGAAAATAAGCTAAATTCTCCCCCAATACTTCTAGTAGCATCTCCTATATTGATAAGCAGTGTCCCGCCTTCCTTCAAGACTCGAAAGCATTCTCCCCAGACCTTGTCCAATTGCAAATGCATTGCCTCGAAGGCCTCGTTTCCCAAATTTTTGGCAAGAGCATTCTTGGTATTTTTATCCCAACTTTTGAAGAGATCATCCCACATTTCTACCATGGGATAAGGAGGTGAGGTTAATACGAGGTTAACGCTTTCATCTGAAAGCTTATCCATTTTTCTCGAATCGGAATTATATAATATATGAGAAGTTTCCGGAACGAGTATTTCCTTCATACACGTTCCGCATGTTTCAAGAGTGCCCTAAATTGGCTATTCAAATTTAGAAAACGAAGATAAGTCGAAGATACGACAAAACCCCTCCTATTAATTTTTCTTGCCGTGGATCTTTTTATCGATCAATTCATTCAGAAGATCTGCAAGATCCTGGAACTCGTCACCACTTCGAATCCTGATCTTGTCTACGTCTTTGCCTTCCAGTAGCAATTTTAGATTCTTCTTAATATTATAGATCGGCCCGGCCATTTTATGGGAATAGACCAAGACAAAGATCGCGGAAAGCAGAAGATACAGCATAGAGAATAGTAGAATTCCTTTAAATTGGATCGAAAAAAGATCCAAACCATGATCGTAATCCGGAAGAGCAAGTTCCTTCTCCACGAACTTGTCCTTCTCTTCTCCATTAACGACTTCAAAACCCTTCTGATATACTTTAACGGTGTCTTGGCGAAGTCTGAAAACGACTCCTTTGTCGTATTTGGTAGAATGGATCCAAAATAAAAATCCTAAAGTAAGAAGTAACCCGAAGATAAACAATAAAGAGAAATTTAAGAAGAACCTTAATTGGAAGTCCTTATCTATCAGATAATTGGCAAGATGTCTTTTATAACGAGGGGTCTTTGCGGAGGGTTGTGCTGTTTCTTCAGACATGGGAATTAGCCTTCTTTGGTAGAATTTCTTTAAAATTCTCCACATGTCAAAAATAATTCGTTTTTAGCGAAGTTGAATCACTTCCATAACTGAATCTCTTTGGATTTTTATTTCCTTCTCAAGAGTTTGCAAATACATAAAATTTTCGTCCATGTCGACGATCACGCCTTCTAACGTCTCACCATTGGAGAGTAAGACCCTTTCCAATCTTTGGTATTCGTTAAACAGATCATCTTTATTGGAGAAGGATTTTTCAGAACTTCTTGCAATCTCATCTACATGAAGTTCTGAAAATTTAGACCCAAGGTCTTTATGCTCAGCTGAAGATAGGAAAGTTCGCTGAAAACCCTTTGCCTCCAGGCGAATCTTTTGGCCTGGCTGTAAAACTTGCTCTCCACGGTTCGGTTCGCTGACACTCTTTGTGGCTACCCTACCCTCTAACACGGAGACTATGGTTCCTTCTTTCAAACTTTCTCTTACTTCGAATTTTGTTCCTCTGACTTCTACCAAACCTGTTTCAGTTACGATCCTGAACTCATCTTTTTTGAGGTTCTTGTGTAGATGAACTAAGATGCTTCCATTACGAAGCCGGAAAGATTGTTTTCCTTCTTTCATGATCTCGAGCTCTGTAGATTCTTCCAAGATCATACCTTCTCCCTTTGCAATGCTCAGGAAAAGTTTAGATCCGGGTTCAGTCTTTAAGATCTGGCCCGAACCGACAGATTCGCCTTCGTTTAAGGCTAGAAGTTTTTCGGAATCAGAAGAGAATAAGTATCCTTTTCCGATAATTTTAGTTACGGATATTCCAAGTTCATCCTGTACCGGAGCAACTTTAGGATTTTGTAAAATAAGAAACGTAAATGCTCCGATTAAAATCGCAGCTACAGAAGCAATAGTATATAATACCGGTTTTTTAAAGCTGATAACCTTAGAAGCTTGGGCCTTTTCGTAAATTTCTTCGAAAGATATATTGGACGGAGGGGAAACCCAAGATTTGGAAAGCATATCGGATAATTTATCGATAGAAGAACTGTATTCGTTCTTCTCACCTTCGATCGCCTTCCTAATTTTGTGTTCGAAATTTTCGTCCATTCTTCCCTTCAACAGTCTTCTTAGTATTATTCCATCGGCAGAATTTGTTTATTTTTTGCGATCTCTACGAGCTTTCCGGTCGCCTTCACAACCAATCTTGATGCAGTTGCAATCGAGATCCCCATGATGTCCGCAATATCAGCCAACGTATATTTTTCTATATTCTTTAATACTAAAGCGTATCTTTCTCCTTCTTCTAATTCGTCCAAACAATCCATTAATCTGGACTCCAAGTCGGAAAGTTCCGTTTTTCTTTCGAAACTTTGTCCTTCTTCTCTATAAGTTCCCATATCGTCCGTTCCGGATTCTTTCACCGTAGAGAACTTCTTTGCATAGTTAATCGACCGATTTCTTGCGATCGTATATAACAGCTTTAGGGCTTGTTCTTTGTTTAAGTCGGAATTGGAATACTTCTTAAAAAAATTAAGAAACGTATCCTGCATGAGGTCTGAGGCAGTTTCTGGATTTCCGGTATACTTATACAAGAAATCAAAAATTCTCCCGTTGGATTCCCGGTACAGGGTCTCCATAAAATCTTTTCGGGATGCCATTACACAAAGATTCCAACTCGAAACGCTTAATTCAAGTAATTTCCGGCGGCTGTTCTAAACTATACCCTTTTCTCCTCTTCGCGAATGGGCTTTGATATTGATAACATATCGTGTCAGACTTTTTTACATGAATGAGAAAAATTTGTAGGAAGGTTTACATTTTTTCTGCTCTCCCAATTTAGAGAAGGAGAGCGCTGATGTAGATCGAACCTAGTTCGGGGAATTGGTTTCGCAATCGGGATGTGAGATAGGGTTTTGTAGTAACTTCGACGAGAGAAGAATTGATCATATTCACCTGTCGAAGATACTACATTTCATAAAATACACCAATTAAGAATGTGACATAATTTTATCCATTCAAACACTCCAGATCCTTCTCAATCGAACCGATAGAATTCGTATCTACCACCCAAGAATCCAGTTTCGAATGAGTCGTGCCCTTCAAGTCTTAATCCTTTTTGTAGTAACTTCGACCATCCTATACACGCCCCTCCTCCATCCATCCCCAGAGGCCTCCTTCCCGAATGAAACTCCTGAATCAAAACCTCTCCTAAGAGTTCTCCCCGCTTTCAGAAAAGAAGAGTGTGACTGGGCAATTCGCTGGGATGTTTGCCTTCGATGTGTTTCTAGTAGATACAGGTATGCTCAAAGGATACATTTTTATCCTTCTGGACTGTACAGGGAACATGGATGTTATTCTGAAGAAAAAGGTTTCTTTTTGATAAAAGAAGATTAGGTAGGTGATAAAGAGCCGGAGTATTTTCCGGCCCTCTATTATTAGAAATTACTTCTTACAAGTAGCAAGAGCTGCAAGTGATTTAGAAGATTTTAAACAAGTAAGATCGTATTTTCCAGTCATACACTCTTTGAGTAGGTGGCCGGAAATTTGACCTTGCATAGCTTTCAGTTTCTCTGCTTGCTCAGGAGTTTGACCAACAGCAAGATTGGAAATCAATTCGTTTACAACTGGATCACATTCTGCTTGGCTCACTTTAGCTCCGCCGCAAGAAATAAGACCTGCAAAAATTAGAATCGTAAGGATCGAAAAAAACGTGTTTTTCATGCAAAGACCTCTGCGAATTTTTAATTCTATGTCGCTAATATTAGCCCGAGTCGAATCTCTAACTAGATAAAATCGAAAAATTCCAAAACGTTGGAGAATTCCGACAGTTTAACGACGAAGGCCATTCTAACGATTCCCATTCTATAGAAAAGTTATTTTTTAGTTGGAAAAATAGTTATGCCGTAATACGAAACGGACTTTTCTCCCTTGAAAGTGAGTATCCTTTTTTTGGAGTCATACTTCCAGCTTCCCGCGTTTACCAGTACATCAAATCCTTTTCCGTAATGTATTTCAGGAAGAAAAATTTCTGCTATTGGAATTTCATCTCCTTCTTTTCTGAAAGAATATTTGAACATGGATTTTTCCATATCGAAACTGATCGCTTCCGGATTTCCTTTGGTTCGGATCGGATAAGGCCTGGAGAAGGCTCTGACTGCCCTTCCCCCATCTTCATCTATACTTTTAGGAGTGTCCAAAGAATAAAGAGAAAGGTCTTCTTCATTCCATCTATCTCCTAAACTGTGAGTATTATCAGGAGTATAATTCCAAAGTGTATAATGTACGAAATTTTTCTCGATAGAAGTTATAATACGATCTAGAGAAGCTTCCAAGTGAGAATAATTTTTTGTTCGGAACGCCAAACGGCCATTCATGTCCATTGGGATCCCTGTTTCTCCAATCACCGTAGGACAGTTATTCATCTTTTTGATAGAAACTTCTTTGATCATTCTGATCGTGTCTTCGTAAGCCTTCTCTACATTCTTCTTTCCGAATATTGGGATTTGTTTGAAGATATGAACTCCGAACCAAGGAATAAAACGTTTGAACATCAAAACGGAAACATCATACCAATGAGTCGCGTTGATTACAGTTCCTTCTCCCTTTTTTGGTTTTTCGTCCCAGTCCAATTCTAAACTTCCCGGGTCCGATTCCACGAAGATGGAGAATTTTTTCTGAACGGATTGAATTCTGGTCTTGAATCTTTTGATAAAAGGAAGCATGAATTCAGGATAGAATTCGATTTTTCTTCCTCTATACTTATTGAAATAATCAGGACGAAGTAACATAGGAGCGCCATTCGGGTCGTAATCCCAAACTCCATGTTGTCTCCAAATACAATATTTTCCTTCCTGCCAAAGAGGAACAGACTTAAGATTTAATTTGGTTTTTCCTAAATTGAATCCGGTAAATCCAAGCATATAAGCATTATTTGCTCTTACAGTTCTTCCTTCAGACAAAAACATTTCTTGAAAAGGAGAAGTAGTCAGAACTTTACCAAAACCAAGTCCGGAAAATTCTCCAATATTCTTTTTACCGATCCATCCAGGAGAAGGTTCATTCAAAGAATCAAATCCTAATACGTTTTTGTATTTAGCGACTTTCTTCGCAATTCTACACATTGCTTCTATATAATGATCTTGTAAAAAGGTTTCTACATTTTTACCATGAATAGATAATTTAGGCGCGAATGTTTTTCCCCCAAAGAATAATGAGAACATTGTAGCACAGGCATACTTTTGGTAATTTAAAGGCCAGGACATTCTTCTATAATTCCTACCTTGAAAATGATGAACAATTGCAGTATCGGAATCTTTAATGTTCTCTATATTCATTCCGACTTCTTCCAAAGTCCAACCGGGAGCTCCGTCCCCTCCTGTAAATCTGGACCAAACATCTTGGTGAGGATCTATAAAAACGTAGAACCCTTTCTTGTCGGCGAGTGCCACCATTCTTTCAATATAATCTAAATATGCCTGATCGTATTTTCCTGGGCCCAAATGTTCCACTGCTTCCCAAGTAACAAGAAAGCGAAGAAAGTTAAATCCCCACTTCTTCAAACGATCTAAATGTTCTGCAGCTTCCTTCTCTTCTAAAGGTCTTCCGACGAAGGAAACTTTTCTATGATCGTGAAATGTCAAAGACTGATCAAAATGTGTAGTTCCATCCGGTTTGAATGGAAGTTTAGAACTTCCGGAAAGATTCACTCCTCTTAACTGAAGAATATATCCTTCTGAATCTATAAAATTTCCGTCTTCTACCTTGATTTCCAGCATTGGATCTTAATCTTCCCCGAATTGGATTTTTGCGTCTTCATATCCGCGGCTGATCAGATAGTCCGCTTGCACTTGAGAGAAATTTAATATACTTCCAAAACCGAGAGAAGTCCGCGGCCCGATCACTCTTATCTTATAATCCGTTTTTTCGGGTTCTGAGAAAGATAATAATGATTTAGTGAATCCCTTCTTCTTATTATCCTTTTGTTTCTTTTGATATTGTAAGTTTGCCATAATAGTCTGGAAAGATCCAATCAAAGAAAGTTCGAACACCCTCTCTAAACCGTCCCTTCTGTTGCGTGGAAGCCCCATATTCACTCCTCCCACAGGAGACAACAATACTACTACTATCTCTTTTGCGCCTCTTTCTACGGCGGGAAGGATCGGGACATTCGCCATCACTCCTCCATCCCAATGAGGTTTTCCATCCACATATTGCCAAGGAAAGATCAAAGGTATGGCAGAAGAAGCCATCACATGTTCTATATCTATATCTTTGTTCCCGAAAAAAACAAGTTCTGCGGTCAGTATATTTACCGCTGTGATGATAATCTCCATCGGATTCTTTCTCATATTACGAAAATCTAATTGAGAATAGAGTAAATATTTTAAGGGGGTTGTGTCCGCTAATGGAGAAAATCTACGAAAGATTAGGTCCAGAAAATCGTTCCAGATAGAATATTTCATCACCTTCTGGATTTCAATGGATTTCCAAAGGTCTATGATCCTTGCTGCATTCATTCCGCAGCCTAATGCAGAGGCTGTGATCGCTCCCACGGAAGTTCCGCAGACTACATCCGGTTTGAATCCGATTTCTTCCAAATATTTTAGGACCCCGGCATGATATGCGCCACGTGCGCCCCCGCCGGATAATACTAAAGCCCGCTTCATTCCAAATATGATCCTGCCGAAGTCAGTCTTAGGTTCCTCAGGTAAATTTCAAGACGGAATATTGATTTGGAAGTTTGTAGTATCTTCGACGATTTCACACGAGTTCGTCTTAGAGCAAGTATAGTTAGCTAATATAGGCTTAAGATTTGGGAGAAAGATTGAATTTTGGAATTGATGTCGAAGTTACTACGGAATTAGCATCAGGGAATTCCCCCGAACCTTCAGTAACATCTAAAAAGGAAGAAATTAAAACCTCCTGAGTGTCTGCGTCTAGCTATGCTAAATGCCCGAAAGTGACCAATTCTCGGAACTCAGAAAGGCCAGTGGTCTGATGGTATTGCAATAGGTCCAAGAGGGCCTTTTTGCAGGGGCCTGGGCTATTGCTCAGCCACCTCACAGGTCATTTTCTTGCTGCAACTGTCGCTACTCAACTAAACCACCTCCTTTAACGTGTGGCCAGACAGTATTCTGTCGCATTAAAAAGTCAAGAAATGTCCGTATTTTTTTACGGATTTCAGAAACAAGTTTCCTAAACGTAACTTAGGAAACTATTTTCACCTTTCTGGATAGATAGAGAGCGAGAAGATTAAAACCTACCGCGAAATAACCTACTATATCAAATCTTTCGAAAGTTCCATTCGGCAATTGGATCAAGATCGCTCCAGCAAGAAGTGCTCCTATACCTGTAGCCACACTCTGTAAGCTAGAATTCACGGACATGAAACTTCCCCTAACCTCAGGTCGAATAGCAGAAGTTAACATCGCCATCGAAGGAATAACCCGACCGGATACCAGTACCATGAAAACTGTCGTAACTCCGAGAGCCATGTACACCGGCAAATCCTTAGGCAAATGGGTAATCGCAAGAATAGGAAGTAAAGCAAGAAGAACTAAGATCAGAAATACCTTATGCTTTCCAAACTTATCCGACAAGAACCCTACGATCCAAGAAGAAACAAAAGTACAGATCCCACCGATCTCATAGATATGGCTAACCTGGGTCTTTGTGAAACCCATATTCCTTTCCATATAGACAGCTATCGAAGTTACGACAGTAAATCCACCCAAGATCACGCTCATAAAAAACGCCAGAGCGACCAAATGATCCCTTTTAGAAAGCACACCAATCAGTTGGCTGAAATCCGCTACCTTCTGTTTTTCCATTTTAGAAGGAAGACTAGGTAAATATAGAACAGCAAGAACCAGGATCGGAAGGCCTAATACCACGATAAATGCAAATGTATAATTCCAACCTGAGGTCATAGCTATCCGTATACCGGAAGGAACTCCTAAAACGGAAGCGGCAGAGAATGCACCCATTACCCCTCCCATAGCCTTCCCTCTCTTTTCGATCGGGAAAACATCACCTATGATAGAAAGAATAACTCCACTAACCATTCCTCCAAAAATCCCCGCAACAATCCTTGCAAAAAGAAGAAATGAATATGTATGAGCAACCGCGCAAAGCGCAGTTCCTACCAAAAAGCCTACATATAAAAAGATAGCAGCAGACTTACGGTTGAAACGATCTATAAAGTTAGCTCCAACCAAAGCCGCAATTGCAGCAGCAAAAGAGTAAGAAGAAAGCACTAAGGAAAACATCGCAGTATCAATCTGGAATTGCTTCAAAAAATAATCCTGAAGCGGGAACATGATCATAAAATCCATGATATTCGTGAATTGAATACTCGCAAGAAGCAGGATTAGGAATAATTCATGACGAACTATTTTTATTTTAGGAAGTGAAGCAACGGATTCCATATACTTACCAAGGTTTTTTAGGCGAGTTATAAAGAGATAATTTTTTAGAAGATCCTAATTTTGCTCATATAAAATTCTTCTTACAAAGTTTGGAGCCTAAATAAATCCGGACTGATCGCCTAGAATCGAGTTCAATAAATTTCTGAACAAAATAGAAAGGCGATTTTAAAGCGGATTTGAATGACGAATCGACACCCGAGTTTATTTCCACGCTAGATAAATAATTTTCCGATTTTTGTTACTCGGATTTTTCACTTCCTTTTTCAAAAGCGTATAAACCCAAATCTTCATCCGTCTATCTGAATATCTATTATGAAGATCAGAAGATATCTTTCAGAAGACTTTTCTTATTCGAAATCCGGAGAAATCCGTAAACTTCGGACCTTTGACAATGACAAGTCCATCAGGATCCTGAGTATTTTCGCTCTTATAGTTTCTTGCATTCTTTTAACTCAAAATACGCTTTCACCGGGAACCCCTGATGGAGGACATCTTCAATTCCTTTACAGCATAAGTTTTGGAAGTTCTGCATTATTCTCAAGTTTGATGTTAGCGGTTCTAGCCTTAAAGGACATAAAAGGTAAAAAACTCTCTTACTTCGCAATGATCGGCTATGTGGGCATTCTAACTTTCACAACAACTTTTGCGACTTTAGTCGATCAGTATCATACTTCCGATTATTCCGCTTTTTGTTTCGGATTACTTCTTCTTCCACTTTTCCTAAGGGCAAGTTTTTCGACTTACGTGATAATTGTTCTTATCAACGTAATTTTTTTCTCGATCGGTTATAATTACATGATAGAGAGAGAACTGAGTTCCTCTGTCCTAACTCCAATCATCGCATTCTCCATTGCAAGCGTAGGAGCAGCTATCAATGTAGAAGGTACCAGATTAAAAAGTAATCTTCTGCAGCTACAATTGGAAGAATCTAATAAAAATCTAAAAGAATTATCGCATAAAGATTCCCTAACTGGCCTTTTCAATAGAAGACATTTAATGGAATCCTTAAGCACTCTTATGGCCGCTTCTAAAAGATATGATTTTCCTTTGTCAGTCCTTTTGCTCGATTTAGACCATTTCAAAAAGGCAAATGATTCCTTAGGGCACCAAGTGGGAGATAAGTTACTCGCAACAATCGGTAGATTATTGTCCGGATTAGTAAGAGATTGTGATGTAGCTGCACGTTATGGTGGAGAGGAATTCTGCGTAGTACTTTCTAATACTAACGTAGAAGGAGCTAAATTTGTAGCTGAAAGGATCCGAGCCCGAATAGAAACCGAAACCTTCGAAGAAATCCCTTGGACAATCACAGTAAGTATAGGTGTTGCTTCAAGAGAAAGTGATGAAACTCCTGAAGATTTCCTAAAAGCGGCAGATAAGAAATTATACGAATCAAAGGCCGCCGGAAGAAACAGAGTCTCCGCTTAATTCCAGCTTCGGCTCAAATAAAGAAATTTTAATATATTTTCCCAAATATTGGCCTAAAAAGCTGACCCCTAAAGCCGGAATAGTCGGCGGCAACCATCCGGGGCCGAAAAATTTCAGGGATAGCCAAACGATCATCCCAGAGAACATAGCATAAACCGCGCCGGTTGCATTTGCCTCTTTCCAAAAAATGGCAGCAACTAAAGGAACAAAAAGAGAAACTAAACTAATGGAAGAAGAATCAGCAACTAACTGATAAATATTCGTTTCACTCAATGCCATTCCAGTAGAAACAATCGTGACGATCAATACGGAAGAACGCATTACTCTTAATAATAGTTTTTCAGAAGGATCTTTCAAAGTAGGTCGGATTAAATTTTCCCCTAAAACGGAAGCGGGAGCCAAGATCGCACCAGAAGCAGTGCTTAAGATTGCGGAAAGTAAAGCCCCAAAAAATAAGATCTGTATAAATAAAGTAGAATGTACTAATACAACATGTGGAAGTATCATCTGATTGTCGCCGGCCGCGATCTCAGGATATACTCTTCTTGCGAAATATCCCGCGAGCAAAGGAAGAAATGCTACAGTCAGATACATTCCTCCCCCCAAAAAAGAAGAATATACGGCGACCTTTTCAGATTTAGAAGACATTACTCTTTGGAAAATATCCTGCTGGGGAATAGAACCTAATCCTATTGTCATCCAAGCCGCAATGTATGCGAGAACCGCTTCTGTTTCTAATGGAGGGAAGAAAGAAAAAAATCCAGGCTTCGCCGTCGCAATCACAGTTTGGAATCCACCCGCCTTACTTTGCAGATCCCAAACTAAAACTAAAAGCCCGACTATGATTAAAATGGTCTGTAAAAAATCCGTAATGGAGATCGCCCACATCCCTCCGATGTACGTGTAGATCAACACAACAACGGAAGCCAATAATATCCCTACATACATATCGAATCCGAATAAAGAATGGATAACTATACCCATTGCGACTAACTGAGCCGCGATCCAACCGAAATAAGAAGGGATCATAAATAATGCGGAAAGAAATTCTACCTTTCGACCAAAACGATTTTTGTATAAATCACCGAAGGTGAGAATATTCATTCGATACAATGGCTTAGCGAAAAATATACCTACTAAAAAAAGGCAAAGTGCTGCTCCGAAAGGATCCTCGATCACAGCCAGGATCCCTCCGTCCACAAACTTGGAAGAAGCTCCCATCAAAGTTTCCGAGCCGAACCAAGTAGCAAATAAAGCGGAAGATGCGAGTACTAGAGGAAGTCTTCTTCCCGCTAAAACATAGTCTTGGGAACTATTGATATATCTAGACGCAAATGCCCCGATCAGAATAGTAACAAAGATATATAAAATTACGAAAAGGCCGAGCAATTCAGAATGTCCTAACAAAAAACTTCTTAATTGTGAACTTGAAATTCAGAGAATCAAAACGCAAGCGTTAATAAGAAAGATGATCAATCTATATCCAAGATCAAAAGAGTGATATCATCCTGGATCGAACTTTTAGAAATGAAATTTTGGAGATCTGAAAGTATCCGTTCTGCCTGGATCTGAGGTTCAAATTGAGCATTAGATCTAATCGAATGCAAAAACCTTTCCTCTCCGTATTCTAATTTGTCCTCATCGAACTGTTCGTAGATCCCATCCGAAAAGAGAAAGATCCTAGCTCCGGATTCTATTTTATATTCTTCGGTTCTATATGGATAATCTTTTACAAACCCTAAAATAGCACCTGTCTTAGGCATTTCTTCCGTTTGATAAGAGCGCACTAAAAATTGAGAGATATGACCTGCGGAGGCAAAATATACTTTTTTCTCGGATAGATCCACATCACAGATCGCTCCGGTAAAATAGAGTGTTTTATATTTATTTAAAATAGAATTATTTAATCCGGAAAGTATTTCTCCCGGCTTTTCCAAAGAGGATTTTAAGCTCTCGTATTCTCCCTTGATCGCCATCGTAACCAGTGCCGCTTGGACTCCGTGACCAGTTGCATCCGCCAAGAAAAATCTATATTTTCCATTACTCAATCTGCATATATCATAGAAGTCACCTCCTACCTCATCCATAGGCAGGTAATTGACAGAATATCTCATACCCGGAATACTTTTTAATTCAGGAAGGATACTTCTTTGGATCTTTTGGGAATACAACATATCCTTTCGGATAATGGAAAGTGATCTAGCCAACTCCTCCGTTCTTTCGTTTACTTTTCTTTCCAGTTCGGAGTTCATACGAGTGATATCCTCATATAATTTTGCATTCTCTAATGAAATTGCAGCCTGAGCAGAGAGTATCTCCAGAATTTCCAATCTATGCTCATCGAAGATCCCTGCGGTAAGCCGATTCTCTAAATAAAGAACACATAATGTTCTTCCTTGTTTTGTGATCGGCATACATAATAAAGATTTGGGCTTACTTCTTTTAATATAAGGATTTACCGAATAAAACGAGTCCTTAGCTGCATCTGAAATCAAAACCTTCTGCCCGGAACGAAAACAGAAATATACTACTTCCAAAGGAAGTAAATGTCCTGCCTCATCCAGAGAGATAGGCTTAGGTAAAAATCCAGGCTCTTCTATATCTGAGCCTGCCATCAAAAACAGCTCTTTGTTTTGAGGAAGAATTAAGAAACCCCTGGTCGCCGCAGCATTTTCCATAATAGTACGGATAAGCTGTCGTAATAATTCACCTAGCTCAATTACTCCTGAAATACTTTGAGAAGCCTTAAGCACAGTCCTTAAATCCAAACTGAAAGATGTGGAAAGCATAGAATCTGCTAAAATTTTTTCCACAGAACGTTTTGGAGTCCCTTGAGGACGAAGTAATTCTCCGTATTCATCCCGGAGTAAATTTACGATAGATTTTGCTCCCCAAGATCCGTAGAGTCGAACTGCATTTTGCATTAAAAACTTTCCGTAGGAGGTCCTACCTTGCGTTAAACTCCATTCTGCTACATGTTGGTATACGACAGCCTTTCTAAAATCGTTAGGTTCTGACTCTACCTGCTGCATAGCCATATCAAAGTACTTGGATGCATTCTCATTTCTTCCTGCGTAATCTTCGTAAAGCCCTGCCAATACAAAATAGAATAATTGGAAACTAGGCGGATAGATCCTTGACCAAAGTTTAAATAAATATAAAGAATATCTGAAGAAAAATTTTTCAGTTATCTTTAACTTCCTCTTACGTAATTTCAGAAGCCCTAAAGACCTATAAAATCTATATTCCGAATAGATAAACATGATCCTGGATTTTTCAAGATCAGGATGGTACTTTTTAAAAATTCTCTCAGCTTCTAAATAATAACCGGAGAGATATGCCAAAGATCCAAATAAAGTCGCATACCAAGAATTAGCAGTTCCATTTCCTGCAGATTCCAAAACTCTGGATTCGAATTCCTGATCCGTGTATAAATTGTCTTTGTATCTTACTGTTTCGGTAGATTTTCCTTCCAAACGATCCAGATATGAATCTGATGAATGAAGCATAATCATTAGAATATCGTAATTTAGTTTAGAGCCTCTATCTAGATTTTCTCTAATCTTTTCCCTATAGGAAATCGAATTTTCAGAGGAGTATAATTGGTTTGTGTTCTGAGAAAAAAGTGCAAATGCGGCCCAGAGATAATCTCCGTACTGCATACATTTATGAAATGCTTCTTCCGTATAGTCCACTATGGAACGGAAAGGATACATAAAATAATCTAAAAGAATGGTACGACCGAATACGAATCTTCCGTAAAGTTCATCTGATTTAAACTTTTTTAATATCTTTTCCGCCAGCGTCCAATATCTCATGGATTGCTGGAAATTCCCATTGATGGAAAGAAGGATAGAACCAAATCCGGCGTAACCGAAAAAGCTAAATGGAGCATTTCCTTCTTTTAGGGTAAGGTTGATCAGCTTTAAATAAATGTAAGCCATCACCTTCATATCCATATGTTTTCCGTAATTCAGAAGGTTCACTAAAATGTTTAAGGCTTCTGTTTTATATGGATCTTTGCTATCTTTTGCATTTACCAATTTTTCAGGAGATCTTCCTCTGCTGTAAAAGACCATCTTTAGTACTTCACCGAATACTGCCAAAAACCCCGGCTTCTCTTTAAAACCTATTCCAAGAGATTGTAATGCTTTGATCCCGATCTTGGAAGCAGAATCCAAATCGTTATAAACGTTCATCACTTCCAGTTGCATTAGATAAACGTCTGCTTTTTCGGATGGACTATTGAGTTTGGAAAGTAGATCGGATACTATCTTCTCCGCCTCTTCTCTCCTGGATAAATAATATGCGGATTCAGCAAGGGACTTTAAGATATGGATCGCATTCTTTCTATCCTTCTGCCAATAAGAGTCTTTAAGTTGAGATGCAAGTAAGCTGAAAAAAGAATAGGAAGATTCGTAAGCAGCGCCGGATTTTGCGGAATTACCTGCGAGTATCGTATAATGGAAGAAGTCCTCATTCTCTTGTCCGTTTGTGTATAATTCCTTGGAACGCAGAAGATGATTTGCAATATCTAGGATTTGTTCGGACCCGCCTGAAGATTTTTCACGTTCTATTAATAATTTCGCAAGTGTATTATGGATTCTTGCTTTTTCTGCGGAGTCCGTTGCATCCAAAATACTTTGGATCATTCTATCATGTGAAAAATGGAATTGAACATTCGAAAGAGAAGAATACATTCCGGACTCTTCTATCCTTCTTTGAGAAATATACTGTAATGCCGGGAACAACATGTTTCCCGATTCTCTATAAAATACGATCCCTTCTCTAACCGCTTCTCGAATTCCTCTAGACAAAACTCCAGGTCTAGTCCTGAAAAAATCGTACATATCTTTCAAATCGAATTTTGCGCCGATACAGGCTCCTACTCTCAAAACCTCCAAGGTTTCATCCGGGAGTTTACCGACCTTGTCTAAGAATAAGTCTAAAACGTTATCCGTAACCGTCCTTTGCAAAAGCCGGTCCCAATCCACTCGATGATAGGCAGTTTTTGGATCGAAACTCAGACATCCTTCTTCATATAAGGATCTCAAGAATTGATGCAAAAATAAAGGATTTCCTCCGGTTTTAGAAACCAAAACTTCCGCAAGCCTATTCGCATCTTCCGCAGAAACATGAATACTATCAGACACATATTTAAAAACACTATGCTCGTTCAGAGGAGAAAGGCGTATCTCTTTCAAATCTAAACCCGGGGAACCTTGTTTTACATTCACATTCGGGAAGAAGTCTGCGTCTTCTGAACGACTGGTAAGGACAAATAATAATCCTTCCCAATCTTCACTGCTCAATATAAATTCAAGTAACGCAATGGAAGCAGAATCCGCCCATTGCAGATCATCCACTAGAATGATAGCGGGATTTTTTCGATCAAAACAAAGAGTTAAAAATCTGAGAGCGACTGCAAATAGGATCTTTTCATCCTTCTGTCTTTTATTTGTTTTTGCAGGTATTTCTATTCCTAAAGTTTTTCCTAGATCAGGTAAAAATTGCGTTAGGATCTCTATATTATCCCCTAAAGTTTCCTTTATAAAATTCTTAAGTAGAATGATCTCTTCTTCTTTTTTCTGGAGAATCCTCCTTAAAAGATCATCCATGATCTGGCGAAATGCGTAATAGGGGATCTCTTTTTTATCTTCTTCGAATTTACCGCGCAATAGAACTACGGAATAAATATCCAGATAAGTGATCGCATCTTCTACTAGAGCAGTTTTTCCAGTACCCGATTTACCTCCGATGAATATTGCGGACCTTCTTCCGTTAGTTACATTTACTATTCCGGATTCGATCTCTTTTCTTTCTCTATCCCTATCATAGATACGAGGAGAATCCCGAAAGCCTACCTTTCTTTCATAAACTCCCGGAACAAACTCGGATAATTTACGTTTGGACTTTAAAGAATCCTTAATACTCTTTAGATCATGTATAAGGTTCTCCAAAGAGAAGTATCTCTCTTCCGGCATCTTAGAGAGCAATTTGTCCACCAAAGTGGAGATTGCAGTAGGAACATCTTCCCTCTTCTTCACTAGGGAAACGGGAGATCTTGCGATATGATAATGGACCATCTCTAATGGATCTTCCGTTTCGAATGGAGGAGTTCCGGAAATTATCTTATAGAATAAAGCTCCTAAAGAATATGCATCCGATCTGAAATCGACCGGACGATTCAGCCTTCCTGTATTCTCGGGAGAACAATATGGTAAGATATCGAATGTATATCTGAGAGGCGCATAACTTCCCTTCTCGGAAAGAAGAAGAGAAGCTCCACCCAACCAAGCAAGTTTTGTCTCTCCTGTATCCGGGTTATAAAAAAATGCTCTCGGAGAAATTTGATTATGAACAATTCCGAAAGAATGTAATTTTGCAAGATTCTCAGTGATCGCTAATGCTATTTCTAAAAAGGTTTCTAGTGAAATCGATTCTGCCAAACTTTGGTGGAGAAGTTTAGAAGGAATATTTTCGTACACCAAACAGATACCATCGGAATTTTCAAACATATCTTCCGGTTTGAGAATACCAGGATCGCTAACCAATTTTCCCAATTCGAATTCATTCAAGAAGTACACCGAAGAGGTTTCTCTCCCCTCCGGTCTTTGTACTCGAATGATCTTTGGTTCTCTGGTCCTGCCGAATTTTCCTCTATATGTTTGAGAAAAACTGTCCTCGTACAATAATTCCCCTAATTCATAAGGAACTCTGTCTGTGGACAAATCCTGAGTAGTTTCCAATTTTATCTTTTTCGAAACCTATGGCCTCGAAACCTCACCCGAACTAAATTCTAAAGTTCACACTTTAGAGGGCGAATACTTTTGGCGTGTAAAGATCCAAACATAATAAATGTCTGCTATAGTTCCAAGCCCGCTCAGTACTTGAACAAAGTACTTATCCGGAAAGTATAGAAAGATGAAGATTGTAAAGAATCCGTTGCCTAAAAACTTTGCCCAAGAAACAGGATAGGAGAACATGTTCGGATCTCCAGTTTTTAAGAAAAGGATCGGATACATTACCGAAATGATCAGGCTCAAGATATAAGCCGAATTAGATCCGGTAAATAGATCATAACCTCCCTTATAGAAAGTATAGATCAATAGCCCCCAAGACACCACCAAAATGCCCAAAAGGAATTTATATCCCTTGTCCGTCATTGGCAAGGAAATTTGTTTTTTACCGAATCGGATTACCTGATAGAAAATCACTATGTCCAATACGAATCCAAGTCTATAGCCCCAAAGTAATATCGCGCCCATTGGCTCTTTGAAGCAAAAGCCCCATAATAATTCCCAAATAATGTTCCCACAGGCGATAAAAACGGGCATCTCGACGAATTTTTTCTTAAATGGTTCTATTAAAAGAACTGCATACATATAGGCCCAAAAAACTACACCTAGTAGCAGGAAAATATTCTCAATAAGCGTATAACGTCCGAAATACTCCGGATCCGTCGCTAAGGTCTGCCAAAAACTCATCCTTTATAGTCTCCAATTCTCTCTTAATGAAGGCGGGATCCAGAACCTGGCTTTTTTTCCGCCGTAATAAAAATGATCCATAGAAAAAAGAAGTTTGGAAGCAAAATAAGCGACTAACTTGCCGAAACCTTCATCGTCATCTACATGAGAGTCTATATCCTTAAAGATCTTTTCCATAAAATAACCCAAAGGATTTTTAGGAGGCCATCCTAACCCAAGCACTTCACTTGTTTTTTGTCCCATATATGTTTGCAGAAAAAATAATGGAAGATTATCGAATAAATTTCCCGGAAGCATATACTCCATAAAGTCCAGCAGGGATTTTGCAAGTATCTTGCCTGCATCCGAAGGTTTTTGTTGATCATTAAATATCGACTCGCCTAAAGAATGTGCGACATCATATCCTTCCGGACAAAGTTCAGGTTTTACTCCAATAAAATGTCCAACTACTCTCCATAGATGAATGTAGGCGTCTTTTTCTTCCTGGCTGAGTTTTAAAGAGGATTGACCAAGACCTTCTACCACTAAACTTGAAAAAGATTGTAGAGTTCCCGCCATATCTTCTTGGTTGATCGGTTGTCCCCAAGCAGGGTCCCAGTCTTTTCCTTTTCCAAGAAAATATCTAATAGATGCGTGCATTAATCTTACTTTTTGAGCGGTGCGAATCCCTTTCCCTTGAGGTCCCAGTCCATTTTCTTGAGCAACAGAGATAACAAACTGAGTTGTTTCCATCAATCTTCGATTAACTCCGTCTATTACACCATTCTGTTCTATTAATCTTCCAGTTTTGTAAAGTACCTGTGCCCCATCTCCACAAGAGTATGCCATGGGAAGAGACTTAACACAAAGCATCATTAAGATCTGAGGACCATAAAGGGTAAATAGCTGCTCTCCTTTTGCTATCTTACTTTTATCCGCCCAAGAAGGAAGATCTTCCGTCTCATAAAAATATTTTTCAAGATAGTCCGGTAAACCGGCAGGAATTGGATCCGAATTCCTGGAAAGCGCATCAAAAAAGAGCATCGTTTTTTCTCTATCAAAGGCGGATTCAGTAAAATATTTTGTGACTATTTCATCCGCCAACGGATCAGTTTCTTTTCGTAATGCGCGTAACTCGCTCGAATTCATTCTAAAGCCTAACCTTGTATCAGGAATGCGCCAGTTTTATATTTTGAATTTTAAAAAGAAAGCACTTGTAAAAAAAACCGTAACGAATTCCTTGAAGCATGCTTTTTGGATCTAGAGTATATAAAAAAATCTCCCTGTTTTTTTTAGCTATAATTTCTTTCCTAACGCCCAAGTTAGAAGCTGTTGGACTTTTTCAACCTTCACATAATGCGAGATACGGAGGTATGGGAGGAGTAAATTTAGCGATTGGTGGATCTCCTATGGACATAGGGACCAATCCAGCTAACTTAAGTCTCAAAAACCGAAAAGAGTTGGAATTCGGAATTTCTTTACCGTACATCCGTACAGTATACAAAGACAAGTTCTCAGATCCGGACCCAAATCTTTCTTACGAAAACTCTGAATCCTATAACGTGCTCGCCCCGCTTCCTTATTTCGCTATCAGAATTCCAATCAGTGAAAAATGGACATACGGAGGAGGAATTTATATACCTGGAGGCGGAAATGGAGAAGTTTCCGGGCTCACAAGGATCACACCTAACGGCCAAAGTTTGAACGATTGGTCAGGGATGAAACTCCCGAGTCCGATCGGAGATTCCAGAAGAATACAGGAAAGTTATTCTTCTACTTTCTATCTAGTCAAATCCACTCATGCACTCTCATATAAGATCGGCGGACTCTCAATAGCGTTAGGAGTAGAAGGAATTTATTCCAGGCAGATCGCATTCCAAAAGTTTCATGATATTACGGGAAATATCGAAGTCCCTGGCCAAGGTTTTGATTATAAAAGTAAAAATGCGTATGCTTTAGGCGGAATATTCGGAACCACTTATCAGATCACTGATACATTAAAAATCGCTTATTCTTACCAAACTTCCGCAAAAATCCCTTTGGACGGAAGTATGCAGGTCGGTTCTTATCCGAGTCGTACCGGAGTTTCCGCAACATTTGCGGTTCCAGAAAGACATGGTTTAGGTTTTTCTTATGGAACAGATACGTTCAAAATAGGAGTAGACGCATTATATTATAATTATGCTTCTTATACTTCTACTTATAAACAAACATTAGCTGCCCCGGTTTTCCCAACCGCATTCGGACAAACAAATGTGATCCCTCAAAATTTAAGTTATCATGATTCTTGGGCTTTAGGAATCGGAGGAGAATGGATCGTAAACGATTGGACTTATAGATTAGGTGCAAGGCATAACTCTGGGGTTTTAAGATCAGAAGGAACAAACGCACTCCAAGCAGGCATCATGGTCCAAGATCTTGTCTCGGGTGGATTCGGATACTCGACCGGAAAGTGGAAATTCGATTTTACACTTTTATATTATCTTCCTGTGAGAGTTTATAATGGAGGTTCCGCAGATTGGAACTTCAACCATGCGGTATTTTCAAAAGATGATATCCGAGTAAATGAGTTCAAACATTCATTGAGATCGGATATCCCTGCGATATTATTAGGGGCCAGCTATTCCTTTGATTAAGATTTTTGAATAGAATCTTCTGTTGTAAAAAGAATGGAACTTACCAAAAGGCAAAATGCGATCAAATCAAAACTAAATGCTCCGACTTGCCCGAACTGCCATGCGGATCTAATACTATTCCAATGTTCTGGAATTGTATTAGTAACTGTCCATTCTTTGATTTGAGAAGCGGCAGGTGCCACAAAAAAGAACCAAACTCCTAAAGAAAAAATAAAGGAGAATGCACTCAAGATCGTATAACGGAAAGACTTTGTACCTTTAGAAAGATATGCAATTGTAAAAATAAGAAGAATGGAACCTATCTGAACGATTGGACCAATAATCGCAAAATACTTATACAAACTAGTCTGTACTTGAAAATATAATTCAGCTTCCCAATGCAATTTGGGTGCTGCTTCCATCACATGAGCAAATCTCATTCCAAGAGTTAGTGCAGCTAAAATTAAAGCAAAAAATCGGATCTTAGATAACATAGCGAGCTCCTTTCATTTCCTTTAGTTTCTACTCCGAACCAAAAAGGTTACCGAATTTACGCAAAAAAAGAATCCATTTTCATTTGAATTTTTAGAAATAAGCCTTATCAAGGCTCACTATGGATTACAAACATCTAAGTGTAGAGAATAGAGATGGATTACTGATCGTATTATTGAACCGCCCGGAATCCAATAATGCGTTGAATATAAGGATAAGAGACGAATTAGAATACGCTTTTTCAGAATCCAAAAAAGATCCTAAGATCAGAGGAATACTTTTAGGAGCAAATGGCAAAAACTTCTGTAGCGGGTATGATTTAGAAGAAGTAGTCGAAACAAAACTAGGTTCTTTTAAGCATCGTATTTTAGAATATCATTATGAACTTTATTCTTTTCCAAAACCTCTAGTCTCCGTATTAAAAGGTTTTTGTTCTGCCGGAGGTTTTGATCTAGCACTTTCCGGAGATTATATTCTTTCAGAAAAGAAAACATTCCTATTCCGACCAGAAATTCGATTCGGAGGTCCTCCTTTAATTACCACTCTGGCTCGAAAAGTTGGTCCTACAAAAGCATTATCCCTAACATTACTTGGAGATCCTCTACGTTCCCAAGACGCATTAGAATTAGGAATTATAGATGAAATAGTAACAGAAGGTGATTCAATTGCAAAAGGTTTAAAAGTCTTGGAGAAACTCTCTCAATGGGATCCTAAGCTGATCCGAGCGGAAAAAGAGATCTCAAATAATTTCTTCCAAGGTAATCTTTACGAAAACTTAAAAAAGGAATTCGATTTATTCAAAGAATTTTTAGAAAATCCGAACTTCTTAAAGATAGTTACAGAATATGCAAAATCGATTAAACAGAAAGCCTGAATTTATTGATTGTTCTGGATAAATTCGGAGAGAAGTTCCGCAAGTAGTTCACCCTTCTCTTCTTGAAGGAAATGCCCTGCACCTTGGATCACTGTATGCTTCTGCCCTTTTGCGCCTGGAATAGTCCGTCTAAAAAATATATCCCCACCTTTTGTGATAGGATCCGAATCGCTAAACATCGTAATAAAAGGTTTTTTGAAATTTTTATAAAACATCCAAGCTTGGCGATTTCTTTCTGTCTCGGGATTATCAGGAGATATCGGAACAAGAGTCGGGAATTTTCGAGCTCCCGCTTTATAAGATTCATCCGGATAAGGAGAATCATATGCATGAATAATATCAGTACTCAATTTAGTTACACATCCGTTTTGGATGATCTTTCCTACAGGAAGTTTACTCACCTCTTGGGAAAAACGAAGCCATTTAAAAAAATCATCTTTAGGAGGAATATCTCCGGTAGGTAAAAAAGTATTCGCAGCGCATACTCTCGCAAAACGAGAATCCAATTCAGCTACCGCTCTTAAACCTAATAACCCTCCCCAGTCTTGGCAGAAGAGGGTGATATTTTGTAAATCTAAACCGATAATAAAATTTTTCAGCCATTCCACATGGTTCTTATATGTATAAATTTTCGGATCAATCGGCTTATCCGATTTTCCAAAACCGATAAGATCAGGTGCGATCACTCTATAACCTTTTTCTGATAAAGGAAGAATCATTTTTCTATAAAGATAAGACCAACTTGGTTCCCCATGTAATAATAAAATCGTTTCTTTTGCATTATTAGGACCCTCGTCCACATAATGCATTTTGAATTCTCCTACGGAAATATAATGAGGGGAAAAAGGATAATCCTTTAGATGAGAAAAACATTCAGGAGGAGTTTCTAAATAAGTTTGCATACCAAATCTACCGGGACGGATGTAATTTATACAAGGGCCCAGATCATAGTTTCGCTGAAAATCTTGTCAAACTTCTTCCCAAAAAAGTCTGCTAACTCAAATTTTCTGATTTTAAAAAATTAGAAAATAAGATCTTGTAGGATCTCCCACAAAGAGAGTTTTTATGTTCGGTAAAAAAGCACAGAAAGTCACGGTATACACTTCTTTCGCTCTATTCGGTTTATTCTTATTGGTTTTATGCCAAACAGCTTGTTTGAGTTCCTTCGGAGGAAATCCTAGCGGAACCAGGCTAGAAAGAATGAAAACTTCTAAGATGTTTCATGGTGGTAAGTTCGAAAATGATCCTTTCGTTCCTATGCTTAGCTCCGGAGATTATATTGGCATTCTAAAAAGACAACTTTTTGGCTCGGAAGTCAGGATCCCCCCTGCCCCAATTCCTGTTCAGAAACCCGACTTGAAAACTTTTTCAAATCCTGTGTCGCCGGGGCTCAGGGCAATCTGGTTTGGGCATTCTTCCGTATTGGTCGAGATAGACGGGATACGTATCTTTACGGATCCTGTATTTTCAGGGAAAGTTTCTCCTTTCGAAAGTATTGGACCTGGAAGACTTTTTCCTTTACCTATAGAACTATCAGAACTTCCTAATATAGACGCTGTTGTGATCTCCCACGATCATTACGATCATCTGGATATGAATGTTGCTCAATTTTTGGCAAAGAAGGGCACAAAATATTTCGTACCTTTAGGTATTGGTGCTCATTTGGAATCCTGGGGAATTCCGGAAAATCAGATCATAGAATTGGATTGGTGGGAGAAAGGGAATATTAAGAATATTGAAATCATCTGCACACCGGCGGTTCATTATTCCGGACGAGGTGTATTCAATGGCAAGTCCACGCTCTGGTCTTCATGGAGCCTGATCGGACCTAAACATAAATTTTTCCATAGCGGGGATACAGGTTATTCCCCTCATTTCTCCGAGATCGGTAAGAAGTTGGGACCTTTCGATCTTACTTCCATAAAAGTGGGAGCCTATGATTGGACCTGGGAAGGAATTCATATGAACCCTGAAAGTGCTGTCCAAGCTCATTTAGATCTAAAAGGCAAAACTATGCTTCCTGTGCATTGGGCAACTTTCAACCTTGCAATTCATTCTTGGGATGAACCTATTCTAAGAACGAAACAAGGAGCGGATCAAAATGGGGTTCGTTTGGCGACACCTAAACCGGGAGAATGGCTGGATTTACAAAAGGATCTGATTTCCGAATCTTGGTGGGAAAAAGTAAAATGAGAAATCTAGTGTGTCTAGATTTCTCCAAAACATATTAATAATTCTGCATATTTTCCTTTGGGTTCCAGGCGGAAATATTCTGATTACGTCCACTTCTATCAATGTACCCCTCCTTTTCCGTTCTAAAAGGAAGAAGCAGAAGTCGGATCAGACTCTTTTCTCTTTCTTCTGAATCTGGAAGAACATCTACTCCGAATTCAATTTCGGATTTGAATCGGATCGTGCCAAAAATTCGATCCCAAAAGGAAAACACAGTCCCGTAATTCGAATCCGTCCAAGGAAGAGTTTTATGATGATGTACCTTATGTAAACCGGGGGTAATGAATATTTTAGAAATTGCCTTTTCCCAAAACTCAGGCAAAACACTGTCGGAATGGATCCATTGAGAGAATAAAAAAGTAACAGCTTGATAAAACACCAGGCTTTCTGTTGGAACTCCTACAAGGATCACAGCTAAAATCGTAAATCCTACTCGTATCAGCGCTTCTAAAGGATGATGACGTAATGAAGTCGTAAAGTCCATCTGAGTATCCGAATGATGAACTATATGTAATTTCCAAAACGCCGGAATTTTATGAGCCAATCTATGATGAAAATAGACAGCAATTAAATCCGTAAGAACAAAAGAAAATATTATTTTAAGATAAAAAGGTAATTCAAATAGATACAATAATCCTAACCTATATTTTTCTACAAATACACTTGCTCCAGTAATCAAACCCGCAAAAATTAAATTAATCCCCAAAGTCCATGCCCAAAAGAACAAATTGATCTTTGCATGTTTATATTTTCCTGTTTTAAAAATACCGAAAGCAGATTCCAAGGACCAAAAGAATGCAAACTCTATCAAAAGAATAAGTGCCTTCTGCCAAACATTTAATTTAGCAAAGAAAATCACCACTGATTCCATACATAACCTCATTCGTGAAACATCACTGTCTCAGGATACGAGTTTTTTAGATTTAAGTCGTCCGGTTTGATAAAACCGGATCAGTTTTCAAGTCCAGGATGATCAAACCGAAGTTTTCTTTTTCCTGTATTCGGAAGGACTTAGTTTGAATCTTTTTTTAAAAGCATCATGAAACGCTGATTTGGATTGAAATCCGGATTCGAAAGCAATTTTTAGAACTGGCCAGTCTGGTTTTTCTTTCATTAAAAGAATAGAATGATCTAATCTAAATTCATTTACAAATTCACTAAAAGATCGGTTCTCTTGAGTGTTCATATATTCTGAAAGTTGATGTTTTGAAATTTTCAATTCTTCGGAAACGGAACTTAAGGAGATTTGATCATCCAAGTATATTTCTTTGGTCTCGAATAAGTCTTTCAAATTCACTTTAATTTGTTCCAAGTCTAATTTTCCGAGCTGGCTAGTTTTATATTTTCTTTCTTCTCGGATAATTTGTTTTACATCTTCGAACAAGGTCGGATACCGAAGTTGTAAGATCAAAATGCAGGGAACTAATAAAGATAAAAAGAAATAAGTCACAAAATAGCCGACCTCTATATCTCCGAAGGAAATTAAAACCCCTCCCAGAGCGGATAAACAGCTTCCTGACAATAATAGAATAACGATTCTTAAACTTTTAGTTTCCCAGAATTTTCTAAATCTAAAATCCCTAAACAAAAATCGAATCGTTAAAATTATATAAACCCCCAAATGAAGAATGGAAAGAAATGGACCCCAATTGTATGGAAAAGGCCGGATATAATTCTGGGCAATCCTGATCTTTTCTTCAGGACTTTCTAAAAATAAGGGTAAATACAAAAAAATGGAAATTATACCAGGAAGGTAATGTAATCTAGAAGACAAATATTTCGGAATATCTTCTTCCATAAAAAGCAAAAGAGATCTAGATAAAAGTGGTCCAAGCCAAAGTAAAATAGGAAGATGAAAAGAATATAAGTAGGGAAATTTTACAAAAAGCGGAGAATGAACATAAGGGTAATGGATTAAAAAAGATCCTATTATAAAAAATTCCCAGGCAACTATATTTCTTTTTTCAGAAGGTTCGGAATGGCGAATCTGAGCGATTGCACAAAAAAATGCCAAACAGCTACTGAAAAATGTGAAATGATATAAAAATCCCATAACTCTTCGATCATTTTTACCATAGATCCAAAAAGGTAAAGAAAGATAAACTTCTGATAGTTTAAGAAAATTTCCTTACTAATTCCAATCTAGAATTTACATGCAATTTTCTGAATATACTTTTGATCTGCACTCTCACAGTTCCTTCTTTAGTGCCTAAAGAAGTTGCGATCTCCTTGGTTTTTTTTCCGTCTACGATCATATCCAACACTTTTTTTTCTCGATTAGACAAAACTTCTACTTCCTTTTGAGAAGTTTTACGGAAAGAATGGATGACTCTGGCAGCAAGTCCTGGAGAAAGTATACCTCCTCCTTCTAATAGAATTTCCGCTTTTTCTTGGATATCTCCTACATCTTTTTTTAATATATATCCAATTGCCCCTGCCTTTAAAGCCTTGAATAATGCTTCTTCGGATTCAAATGCGGATAAAATCGCGTAGTTTGTTTTGGAATCGGTTGAGTGTCTTTCTAAAATAAAATCCAAACCACTTTTACCAGGAAGATCTATATCCACGAATACTAAGTCATAAGGAAGATCCCCTTCTTTAGGAAATTCCTCGGCAGAATTATAAACTTCTACCTTAGTAACTCTATCCATTTTTTTTAATCTTTCTTTGCACTGGCTCGCAAATGCAGGATCATCTTCTAAGATCGCAATTTTGTATAATTTCACGAATCAAATTCTCCGTAATTGACGGATCGGAATCTCCAGAAGTCCTTTAAAATCCCGATTTTCTAGATTTTCTTTCCATTCTCCGTTGATAACGGAGGTCCTGAATTGGATGGTTTTATTTCCCTTGGAGCCAATCCTCATCTCTTGAAAATTTGTGCGGGTTCGAATTGATATCTCTATAGAATCTTTTCCGGGAGAAAAGATCCAATGAGAAGTCCCAGAGCCGTATTTTAGATCGTTGGAACATATCTCCGTTACTATTCCTAAAATTTGTTCCGCCTTTTCAGTATCTATATTAAAATCTTCTTCTCCTTCTCGAGTAAATCTAACTTTTCTTCCGGCGTTTCCATACCTTCTCAATAATAATACCCTTATGCCACTCCAGATATCTTCTGAGATCAGCTTAACGTCTGCGATACTTGCAGTGATCTCTCTGATCCCTTTAAAAATATCCTCGGATAATTTTTCTAGCTGAAGAAGTGCGTCCGTATCTCCATTTTTATAACCCTGGATGGAGCGAACTAAAAGATTTAGATCGGTTACTTTTGCTCCAAGATAATCATGAAGGTCTCTAGTGATTGCTTCTCTTTCGTCGTACAATCTTTCTTGAAGTTTTTTGGTCTTCTTTAGATGTTCAATTCTATATCCGTACCACCAGGTATTACATAAACAAATAAACAATTGGAGAGCGCTCATATTGCTGAGCTGCACCCACAAAGTCCTGTCGGAAAAATATCCGCTTCCTTCCGGAAAGATCCTAAGAATATAAAATGTTACGACTGAAAAAGAATAGATCGTATAGAAGATTGGCCTTCCGTTAAAGAACAGGCTCACCAAAAAGAGGATCACTTGGTTGGTGATCCACATATTATTATCGTAAAAATAATATTCGTTATCGTGGAACTGTGTCTCTACTTCCAAAACTAATAAAATGAAAAGTCCACCGAATACGATTAAGTTCTTTCTGAAATAATTTTCGGAGTAAAATCGTATCACTCCCAGACTAAACAAACAAATAAAGGCGGAGATCAGATCCAAGTTAAGTAATAGAAAATTGGATCGAAGGTATTCTAGGATAGCTCCCCAGATGGTGATCGCACAAACTATCCCGAAAAAATATGAGGCTATCCTATAATTTTGGGAATAGAACTCTTCCCTTGCAAATCTATCTATTTCCTTTTCTTTCACAATTTCCATATTCGCTTCAGGCTAAATTACAGACATCGTTTGGCACATGGTATCGATCGGAGAATAAAACTCTATTCGAATATTTGGCTTTATCGGCCTTTTAGTGACATATAATCCAATTTTTGGCTTAGCACTTAAGTTACACTTCAATGGTTTTCCGCTTCGGATACTCACAGGGAGCGCAAGTGCACTTCTTTCAAAAGAGACGTATATGATCGAAACTTAATATTTTACCTTAATCATCCACAAACAGTTCGTCGCAAAACGGGCTTTCTTTCGTGATCCTGCTCTCCAAAAGATTGAATGCAACTCTTCTAAAATAAGGGCGAATTAGTTTTTCATAATACTTTTTGGTTCTTTGATGGGCATAAGGATCCGTAAAGTAGATCTCTTTTTTCATTCTTGTGTAATCGTTTTTGGTAGGAACCGTAAAATAGAGATAGTTTACGATCTTATGTAGTTTTTCAAAAACCTTAGGCAGATGTTTATCTTCTATATACTGAACCACTGAATTACAAATACCAAGGGTAAATGGAGGGAGTTGGATATGTTTCAACTCCAGGTCCTGGATAGTAGAATGCAAAAAAGAAAGATTATAAGAACGGATCCATTTCTGTTTTGCAATCGCATCTATCATTTCTTCGGAAGGATCTACAGCAAATACACGATTCGGTTGGAATATTTTTACGAATTCTTTTAGGAGAAGCGCCTTCCCAAAACCGAAGTCGGCGATACTTCTAGGATGGACCTGCATCAGATCAAAAACGGATTTTATGTATTTTGCATGTTCTTTCGCGTTGAAAGAAGCATCTACATCCTTCCCGCTTCCATAAATCTCATCCCAGTAGGAAGTTTCGAATGGTAGACCGTTAGCTCCGTAAGCGATATAATCGGAGTCTTGCGGTTTTTTACTCATACATCAGGGGCCTTGGAGGAAGAAAGCCAAGATATGAAGAATGCTTTCAGGTCATCATAACCTTTTTGATCGGAAAGTTCCGATTTAGCTTCTATAGATCTGGCTTTTAAAGTTTTTAAACTAGGATCAGTCTGTATTCTTTTCCATAGGAATCCATTGATCAGTACTCTTTCTCCGGATAAAAATAGATAAGGAGTATTCTTCGCTTTTACTTCTCTTTGTAAAAGTTTCCTGTCAACTGCCCAAACTTCAGATAAAAGAATATAATCTTTTTCTCTTATTTCAGGATAAGAAGTGAAGTGAGTCTTTTGTTTAGAGATAAAATACAAATAAGCGGAAGTTTCAGGAGAAACATATATCCTTTCATCCTGATCTACGATCAATCTTCCTTTTAAAGATGTTACGTCTTTAGCAAGAGAGTTTAACTTTATTTTATCCACTCCTAAAATAGGGCGAATCGTAAAATATCCGGAGATAGCGATCAAAGCAAATATTCCGATAGAAGCAGGAAGTGAATTTAATTCTTTTTCGGAACGAAGTAAAAAATTAGCTACAAACAGAATTAAAATGAAAGATCCAAAACCTAAAAGATATTTCCAAACCGCTTGGCCCATAAATCCAAAAGAATGAGCCCCGTAAAAATTAAGATTTCCTAATAGGATAATTCCGAGTACAAGAACGGAAAGATAGCCGAATAGAAAAAGTTTAGGTAGATTCCTTCTTTTGAAAAATACGGATTGTTGCTTCTTCTTCTCTCTAATACCTACAGTTCCTGCCTTGATCACGAAGATCGTAAATCCGATCAGGAAAAAAGTAAAATGAGAGAAAAACCCAAGCACTGTACAGGAAACTAAGATCAAAAGATCCACTACTGTTTCCATTCGGAAGGAAAGAAATAGAACTAATAAAAACGAAAAGCTAACTAACTCTCCCAACATATTCAGAGGAACTAAATAAGAGAAAGGATTGATCGCAGCTAAATAACAGAACAGATAATGATTCAGTTTCCAAGTCTCTCTTTCCATTATGTAAGCGCAAAGATGGATCCCTAAACTCAGGAAAAATGCTCCGAAAGAGAGATAAGCAGGTATATAATTCAAACCGAAGATCGATTTCCAAAAGGATAAAAGCAAAAATGGAAAAGGTTCGCGAAAGGAGAAAAATTTTCCGTCTTCCGAAAGAGAGCGTAATTCTGCCAGTGTCCGGAAACTTTCTCCGTTGGACGGGTCACCATGCCAAGAATAGAGAAGGGTCAGTAGACCGGTGAGAAACAGAGTCGAGAGTGAAATGAGCGCGGGGTTTGCTTTTCTGTTTCTTTCCAAGTCCATGCGGCGGAATTCTTCTCCTACGGATTTCGGAGCTACGTTAAAAATTTAGGTGAAATTATACCAACACATTTTGAACTAAACTAAGAGGCATATTCCGAGGGCAAGAAGATGGAAAAAAAAGACCATATCCTTTACGATAAGACCGGAAATCCTAGCAAAGAGCCGGCTTGGATTTTTAGAACTTACGCGGGTCATACAAACGCAAAGGAGTCCAACGAACTCTTTAGAAAAAACCTGGCAAAGGGTCAAACGGGCCTTTCCATCGCCTTTGATCTTCCCACACAATGCGGTTATAGCTCAGATCATGCTATTGCAAGGCCGGAAATCGGAAAAGTAGGAGTTCCAATCAACACTCTCGAGGACTTCCGGATCCTTTTCGATCAGATCCCAATCGAAGAAATGAACACTTCCATGACCATCAATGGTACTTCCATGTGGTTACTTTCGCTATACGTGGCTTTGGCGGAAGAAAGAGGAGAAGATGTTTCTAAACTCCAGGGAACCACTCAAAACGACATAATCAAAGAATACCTGGCTCGCGGGACTTATATTTTCCCACCTGAACATTCCATCAGAATCATCGTGGATATGTATGAATATTGTTTGAAAAGAATTCCGAAATGGAACCCATCCAATATTTGTTCTTACCATTTGCAAGAAGCAGGAGCAACTCCTGTACAAGAGTTGGCGTTCGCACTCGCAACAGGAATGGCCATCTTAGATGCAGTGAAGGAAAGAAACTGTTTCACTCACGAAGAATTCGAACAATGCGTTGGTAGGATCTCCTTCTTTGTAAATGCAGGTATCAGATTCATCGAAGAAATGTGTAAGATGCGCGCCTTCTCCGATATGTGGGAAGAGATAACTGTAGGGATCTATCAAGTTAAAAACGAAAAATATCGTCGTTTCCGTTACGGAGTCCAAGTAAATTCCCTCGGACTAACGGAAGAGCAACCTGAAAACAACGCATGGAGAATTTTGATCGAAGCTTTAGGAGTTACCTTAAGTAGAGATGCAAGATGTAGAGCTCTCCAACTTCCGGCTTGGAACGAAGCACTTTCACTTCCTCGCCCTTGGGACCAACAATGGTCACTTCGTTTACAACAAGTTCTCGCTTACGAAACGGATTTACTCGAATATCCGGACCTATTCGAAGGTTCCAGAGTTGTAGAAAGTAAAGTAAAAGATCTGATCGAAAACGCAAACAAAGAGATCCAAAAGATCAAAGAAATGGGTGGAGCTATTAAAGCGATCGAGAACGGTTATATGAAAGCCCAACTCGTAAAATCCCAAGCAGAAAGACTCGCTAAGATCAATAACGACGAACTAATCATCGTAGGAAAAAATAAATGGAAAGATGGGATCCCCTCCCCTCTTACCAACGATCCTGACGGAGGGATTTTCAAAGTAGATCCCAAATCTGCAGAGCAAACTCTTAAAGTACTCTCTGATGTAAAATCAAGAAGAGATGCGAAGAAGGTAGCAGAAACTTTAGCAAGACTAGAAGACGACGCTAAAAACGGAAAAAACCTGATGTTCGCTTCCGTAGAATGTGCTAAGGCTCTTGTGACTACAGGAGAATGGGCAGATACACTCAGAAAAATATTCGGAGAATATCGTCCATCCACCGGAGTAGAAGGACAAAAACTCAATTTGGAATCTGACAAAGTAGCTAATGTCAGAAACAAAGTAGAGAAATTCCAAAAAGCAACTGGTGCGAGACCTAAGATAGTAGTCGGTAAACCTGGGTTAGACGGTCATTCAAACGGCGCGGAGATGATCGCAGTTTCCGCAAAACACGCCGGATTCGATGTGATCTATTCTGGGATCAGACTTACTCCGGAAGAAATCGTACAATCTGCCGTAGAAGAAAACGCAAATGTGATCGGAGTATCCATACTTTCCGGATCCCATGTGGAACTTGCAGAGCAAATATTCGCGGAATTAAAACATTATAAAGCGGATATACCTGTGGTCTTTGGAGGAATTATCCCTCAACCGGATTTCGAAAAACTACATTCTATCGGAGTGAAAGCTATCTTCACACCTAAAGATTATGATCTAATGGATGTAATGGACCGAATCATAGACATCGTATCCGCAAAGATCCCAGCTTCCGTTTAAGGCATGACCGTACGGTTTGCAGAAAAGGAACTCAAAGAACTGATCCAAGAAGCTTCCCAAGGGGAAAAATATCCTCTTGCGAAGCTGATCAGCGAATTGGAAAGACCGGATTCATTCGAATTTCGTAAAGTTCTATTCAAAGAATTAGAAAACGCCGGCTTTAATGGAGACAAATCAGTCACCATCGGATTTACTGGAACTCCTGGAGCAGGAAAATCCTCTCTCTTAGGAGAGATCTCCACAAACTTCTTACAAACAGTCCCAGACAAAAAAATGGCAGTAGTTGCCATAGATCCTTCCAGTCATATCAGCGGAGGATCTTTACTTGGAGATAGGACCAGACTTTCTCTACCGGTAAGAGAGAAGAGGATTTTTTTCAGATCCCAGCCTAGCCAATTAGAATTGGGAGGGTTGAATCCTTACACTTATCACGTAATCCGACTACTACGCTGCTTTTTCGATCTTATATTTGTGGAAACAGTCGGGATCGGCCAAAACGAGATAGAAGTTTCTAAACTGGCGGATCTTTCCTTTCTAGTCATGGTTCCTTTAGGCGGAGACCAGATCCAATTTATGAAAAGTGGGATCATGGAAGTCCCTGACGCATTCATATTAAACAAATGTGATGAAGAAAATCTTGCCAGGGCAAGTTATCATACTCTTTCCACTACTCTCGAGTTTTTGAGAGACATTGTCCCTGGAGGAAGTATCCCCCCCATTTTCCTAACCAGTGTAAAAACTAAAAAAGGGATCCAAGAACTATTAGATTTTGTTTTGAAAAGTAAACCTAATACGAAAAGATCTGTGGAAACCAAGATCCAGATCGAGAAATGGATCAAAACTGAGTATGGGAATTTCGGACTGAATATCCTAGCCCAAACTCATTTTAATCCAAAAGGATCTTTCGAAGAAGTTGAAACATACGCGAAAACTGAAATCGAAAAAAAATATAAATAATTCTCTCAATCCTCCGGATAATACGATTATTTCAAAGGAAAAGTGTAAATGACAAGTTCTTGGGCACAAAGCCGAATCGATTTTCTAAAAGAGAAATTGATTCGAACAAATACAACTATCGAATCCTGGAACCCTTCCTTTTCAAATATACTTATTCCATCTTCTATTCTTATATTTGGTTTTTTTTATAATTTATATTTTGCTTTGATCGGATTTCAACCTTTAGACGGTTCCATCGTATTCGATGGCGGGTGGAGAATATTGAACGGGCAAATACCCTTCAAAGACTTTTCCGCTCCTGCCGGAACAACACCTTCGTTAATCCAAGCTTTCCTTTTCTCGATTTTCGGAGTGAATTGGATTTCTTATTTAATTCACTCTTCGTTATTTAACGGATTATTAGGAGCGATTTCTTATATCTGGTTCCGGAAAGAAGGAGGTAATGTATTATTATCAACTCTACTTGCTTTTTTATCCGTTATTCTATTTTACCCACCTGTCGGTTTTCCGTTTATTGAAACGCATTCTTTTTTCTTTTCAGTATTAGCATTATTTCTAACAAGTTTAGCTGTACAAAACGTTAGATTGATCTACATCGTAGCGATTTTTGTTTCATTCTTTTTAGGGTTTTTAAGCAAACAAATACCCGCCGCATTGCTTATATTCGGCATCCCCGTATTAATGATCCGCTTACAAAGGAAGGATATTAAAAAATTCTTACTTTATAGCATAGTGACAATCATTGGTATTTCTTTATTTGTTCTTCTAATAAACTTAATTTTTGGAATAGATTGGAGAGAAGAGTTCTTCTATTTATTCCAAATCACTTTAGGTACAGGCCAAGATAGATTTTCGGGGATACAGGCGCTTTCTCAACCAAATGGAAGCGCGAGTATAGGTTCTTTACTTTTTATATTAAAGTTTCTGTTCGATTATATTTTAATCTTCGATCCTTCTAAATATTCAGTAAAATTGTTTTACCTTCTAATAATTTCCTTATGTGTAATTCTTTATACGACTTGGAAGGTAAGAAACGAACAAAATGAGCAAATAAATAGGAAAAAATATTTATCCCAAATCCTTTTAGGAGGTTTGTTCTTTTTTTCTGCAGTTTTCTATTCGACGGTCAGTAAAAACCAGCCACAAATCGGATTTATCCAATTTTTCTTTTTCTTTGCATTCATTTGTTTGGCGAATACAAATACTACAAAGTATCCGTTCTATTTTATATTCCTGATTTTAGCCTTTTTAATAGCTCGTGAATTCCATACCAATGTGAATCGTACTCGTATGGCAAATGATATGATGTACGAGCATTCGGAGACAAAGATCTCGCTGGGATATTTCGATCTTAAATGGAAATTGCCGGCCATCTATGAGAAAAAAATCTCGTACTCCGACTATAATTCTTTTTTAAATTTTTCCCAAAAAAATCCGGACAATATTTTATATCTGGGTGATATGACTATCCTCTTAGGTTTATCAGGAAAACAATCCTTCTTTCCCGCTCTTTGGTTTCACACCGACCTCACGATCCCTTCTGATAAATTTAAAGAACATCATGAAATATTTCAATCCAGGATCATTGAAAACATCTTAAAACATAAGATCAAATATATAGTTTTCGAAGGTGAAATGGAGAATTTTTCGGAAATGTGTAACTTGAAAGTTTTAGATCGTTTAGAAACATTCATTTCCAAAAATGAAAAAGAAAGATTTAAAATTGGTAATTTGCCCGCAATCCGTATTTTAGATTAAATTCATTCTATAATTTTCATTCTAATATTTACTACTTCTGTCTTGACATCCGCTAAAATCCATATAGGGTTTTGCGGATGAAATTTATTGATAAATCCTATCTGCTAAGATGTTCAGTCCTTTTACTATTTTCTTTCAATCTACAACCTCTTGCAGCACAACAGGCCCATCCAAAAACAGCAATCGGTGAAAATTTTTCCGGGATCAAAAAAAGAGCGGAACTCCCCTCCCCTACTATTTCGGGTTCAGGTTTAAAAGCTGTAGCCATAGTCGGAGAAGTGGATGGGAATGAAGGCCCAAAAACCAGAGAATACGTAAATAATATCAAAGGACTTGTAAAAGTTTTAAAAGATAGAGGTGTTTCCGTAAGCGAGTTCTATCCGCCTAATAATCCTTGGTCCGGAATTAAAGAAGCATCACAAAATGCGAATATAGTTTTATACGCCGGGCATGGTGTCGGAACCAATTTGGACCAACCTCCTTATGACCAAAGATCAGTGGGTGGATTTTATTTAGGAAAAGAATTCGTTTCCAACGAACAAATTTCTTCGGAACTTAAACCTGCACCAGGCGCAATCGTCCTATTTTTAGGAGCTTGTTTTACTGCCGGAAATATGGCCTACGATATGGGCGTGATCCGGGACGAAGAAACTAAAAAAAGGATCTCCATGTATTCTTCTCCTTTTTTAGAAACAGGATTCAAAGGATATTACGCTACCTGGGCTCCTTGGACGGCTCAGACAATTTTAGCATTATTATTTACGAATAAAAACTATGGGGATGTTTATTTCAGCCAAACAAATCCTCAAGAAGTAACTAAAATTTCTCATCCTCGTTCTTCCGGAGCTTCTTTATATTATCATACTAAACCTCCTAGTTCTAAACCTGTTTATGATTACGCATTTGCAGGAGATCCTTCCAATGTTTTAAGATCCGAAAATTCAAACACTGATACCGAAACTAAAATTACGGAAGAAGAGAGACTAAAACAAAATCGTATTTTGATCTCAAGCCTGTATGATAAGAATGAGAATAAATCCTTGGAGTCTCTCGAAAAAGGTGCGGATCCAAATGCGGATTATTTAGGCTGGAAACCTATCCATCTTGCTATCGTATTCGATCTTCCGAATGTAGTGAAGGAACTCGTTCGTAAAAAAGCATCCATCAATGCTCAGGCAGAAGGTTATACTCCTCTATCCATGGCTCTTGCTTATGAGCGTAAAGAGATTGCGGAGTTTTTAGAAAAAGAAGGCGGAACCAGAAGTAGAGCCGCATTTAAGAAACCGAATATTCCGAATTTGAAAAAGTAGATCTGCCTACATTATAATAGCCGGGTCCCTGCAAAAATCTGCCATTTTTGCGGGGGAGTCCCTTCTAATGTGACCATAATAGCCACCAAATCTCAAATCCCCCCTCACATTTTTTGCAACCTACCCTCCCAAATTGACTCGTATCATTTAGAAAAAAAGGGAGCCCTCCATGGCAATCATTCTAAGTTTTTTTGCGGCACACTGGATTTTAGCCGCTTTCGTTCAATCGTTCTACTTACATCGTTATTCTGCTCACCAGATGTTCAAACTGAATCGTTTCTGGGAAAAGTTCTTCTATTTCTTTACTTTTGTTGTGCAAGGTTCTTCTTTCCTTAATCCGAGAGCTTATGCAATCCTTCACAGAAGACACCATGCATACAGCGACACCGAAAAAGATCCTCATTCTCCTGTAGCTTCTAAAGGATTTTTGGATATGATGTGGACCACCGCAGTCGTTTACGAAAATATTTTAGATCGTAAAGAAGAAGTGGAGAAGGATTTCAGAGGAAATTATCCGGAAATCCCTTGGTTCGATCGTTTTGCAGACTCTTGGTATATTCGTTTATTCTTCGGAACCGGCTATACTCTCTTCTATATGGCTTTCGTTCCTGCAGATGCAGTTTGGTTATATGCTTTATTACCGATCCATTATCTAATGGGACCAACTCATGGCGCAGTTGTAAACTGGTGTGGACATATGTATGGTTACCGCAACCACGCAAAAAATCCGGACAATTCCAAAAACACCCTTCCCGTGGACTTCTTGATCATGGGAGAATTGTATCAAAACAATCACCATGCTCACCCGAACTCTCCAAACTTCGCGTTCCGTTGGTTCGAGTTGGACCTTACTTACCAAATGATGAAGGTACTACATTTTATGGGAATCATCACCATCCAGAGAGCTGTGTGGACCGAGAAAGGAAGAAAAGAACTTTCTGGTACGGCACCTTCTCCTTTGGCTGATGTAGCTTAAGATTTTTTAACTTAGTGAGTTTTGTAAGCCGCTTGGAAACAGGCGGCTTTTTTATTCTTCTCGGATCCTGTCCAAGTCACCTCTCATCTCTTTGTCATATTCTTCCATTAAGAGAGGATAAAATTCCGGGCTTAATTCTATTTTGCCGTTCAATACCAATTGGAATAAGGAACGGACTAATTCTTCCTTTTCGAATCCGGTACAGATCCACTCCAAAAGTTCCAATGCCAGGTCCAGTCTACCTTCTACCTGAATTGTTTTACGGAAGATGTCTAAAACTTCTTTTTCTTTTCCCGCTTCCAGAAAACTTCTGAGTTCTACCGGCATACTTTGTAATAGAAGTTGTTTCTTTGCGTTCGGAGTAAAAAGGAATTCTAACTGTCCGGCAGGCAGATGAGATAAAATCGCCTTATCCACTTCTTCTTTAGAATGTCCTAATTTGATTAAGGTCCGACCAAGGACCTCTCCTAATACGAAGTCCTCCAGAGGGTGAAACGGAAATCCCTGTTTTTTAGGTTCCTGATCTTCCATCTTGTTAGGGTCTCCACCGACCGTATTCTGGTCAAGTTTATAGAGGCACAGAGTTTGAGAGAGATAGAGAGATTTGGTCACACAGAGACACGAAGGCACAGAGAGAAATTTTTATGCTTTGTAGGTTCATTTTAAATATATTTAACCCTTTCGTGACTTTGTGCCTCTGTGCGAAAAGACCCCTGTGCCCCTCTAAACTCAGCGCCTTTTCACAATTAGGCGGATATTTTTGTAACCTGAATTTCACGAAACCTTAGTACGAATGGGATCTTCCCAGTGTAAGTTTTGGGTCTCTTTTTTAAAAAGAGAAAAAGGCTAAAAATACAAAGCGCGCCTTCCCGATCTAGGGAGATTCCATTTCCGGAACAATTTATGAGTTTTAGACAAAAAATTTTTCTCATTCTGGGAGCAAGTCAGCTTCTGTTAGTACTTATTCTGGCAATCACATTCATCCAAATGATTGACCAAGTTAAAAATGAACCTCAGGACAAACGAGCATTAGACCGCTCACTTGAGTTCAGGAAGGAACTCAAACATAAGGAAGAAGTCATCCGACTTCTTCTCAAAGAAATAGAAAGAAACCAAAAGACTCTTTCTATTTTAGAAAACGGTTTGGGGAACAGAGGGATTCTTCAAGCCAACCTGGAATATATCAAAGGGATCATGTCCCAGTATGGTCTTTCCATCTTCGAGATCCACGATAAGACAGGACATGTTTATTTTAGATTCCATAGACCGGCGGATTATGGAGATGATAAGTCAGGGCAGAAGATCGTACAAGAAGCACTGCAAGGTAGAATTGCTTCTACCTTAGAGATCGGTCATAGCGGCCTTGGTCTTAGGGTCACTGCCCCGCTCAAAAACGGCGGGATCATGATGGTCGGCCAGGTGGTGGATGATAAGTTTATCCAAACTATCACAGGTTCCGAAGATGTTCATCTTGCCATTTATGAAAAAGAAAAACTGATCTCATTTTCGGACGTTACAATCTCCAAATATTTAGGAGATAGAAAACCGAAGGATCTATCAGGGATTTCCAGATTCACTTTGGAAGGAAGACATTATTATCTCACTCAAGTCCCTTATGAAAACCAAGGATTAAGTAATCTTAAATTAGATTTTGTTCTTTTGATAGATGAAACTGAACTTTACGAATCTACTAGAAACCTTTGGTTGTATTGCGGGTTGATCGCTCTTGCAGTTTTCGGCGGTATTTTATTCGCATCTTATAGATTCTCCAGAGATATTATAGACGCTGTTAAGGCGCTTAACTTCGCAATGCAGAACCCAAATGAGGACGAATCCAAAATTGTGGACTTAAATCGTTCCGACGAATTGGGAGAAATGGCGGAAGTTTTCATCGAAATGAAGAAGGACCTTTTGGACCACCAAATGTTCTTGGAAAAGAAGGTGGAAGAGAAGACCAAAGAATTACAGGAAACTCTGGATGATCTTCGCGCGTTAAAAGAAAAACAAGACGGGGATTATTATCTGACTTCCCTATTACTTCGCCCTCTTGCCACTACTAAGTATGAAAGTTCAAATACTAAGATCAGCGGTATCTTAAGACAAAAGAAAACTTTCGTATTCAGAAAAAGAGAAGCGGATATCGGTGGAGATTTAGTTTCCATCAGCGAGATCACATTATACGGCAAAAAATATCTGAGCATCATGAACTCGGATGCAATGGGTAAATCCATACAAGGAGCCGGTGGCGCACTCGTAATGGGAACGGTATTCAAGGCAATCGTAACAAGAACCCAACTCTCCAGAAGTAACCAGAAAAAAACTCCTGAAAAATGGCTGAAAGACTGTTATACGGAATTACAAAACGTATTCGTTACATTCGACGGTACTATGCTCGTCTCCGCATTACTCTGCCTTCTGGATGAAGAAACGGGAGCTTTATATTCTATTAATGCAGAACATCCTAATATGGTATTATATAGGGATGCAAAAGCAGGCTTCTTGGATTCCGACTTCCCTATTCGCAAACTTGGTTTTTCGGAAAATACAACTGAACCTTTGGTAAGAGTTGATAAATTGGAAGCTGGGGATAAGATCTTCTTAGGATCCGACGGAAGAGATGATATTCTTCTTTATGACCCGAATTCTCCCGAGCCTGTAATGAACGAGGATGAGAACTTATTCTTAAGATTTGTAGAACTTTCCGGCGGAAATCTGGAAGATCTAGAAAGATTGATCAGTGCCGCAGGAGAAATTTCGGACGATCTAAGTCTTTTGAGTATAGGTTATAAGGAAGCAGAAGTTTCTTCTTCTCGCACAAAAGCAATTTCGGAAGAATACAACAGACTACTTCAGATCGGTATCAAAGAATATAAAAAAGGAAATACCGAAAAAACCAAGGAAGTTTTTGTTCAAGCATTAGCGATAGATGATTCTGATCCTGCTCTTTATAAACAAATGGCAAGAATCTGTATCAATGCAAAAGAATTCGAAGAAGGGGCAAAATATACGGAAGCCTATCTTTCCAAGATCCCATTCGACAACGAGTATATCTTCTATCTTTCCTATTGCCTTAGAAAAACTAAGGATTATTGGAAGTCTTTGGAATTTGCGGAAAAACTCAGATCAAGAGAACCTGAAAATATTAGGAACTTAAAACATTTGGTGGCTCTGTACAGACTTACCGGAAATCGAATGAAGTTCAGAGCTACTATATCCGTTCTAAAATTGATCCTGGCAGACTCGGATCCTAAGGCAAATAATTCTTCGGAACCCGCATTGGTTTGATTTTTTTCGTTTTCTAGGAGACCTAGATCCGTCCAAATTGGTAATCCATGTCGGCGGAAATGCGAAAAAAAATCAAATCTGTTCTGGTAGTTATCAAAAGAACAAAATACGAATTAGATCTGGAGAGTTACGGCTCTCTGGATGAATTCAAAAGAGTAGCAGAAATCCAAAATGATTCCTTCTCTCGGATCTATAATTCCCATCAAAGACAGGTCCAAAGCAGAGAAGAATTAAAACTTACTTTCCCGAATGGAAAGTTTATCTTTCGAGAAGAATTAGAAAATATCAATATTGTGGATTATGATTTGGTGATCGCGTTAGGTGGAGATAATCATTTCACCTATGTTGCGCATCATGCCTTGGACAATTTAGTTCTAGGCTGTAATTCGGATCCTGAAACTTCAGTAGGTGCCCTTCTATCCTTTCATACCTCCGATATCTCAAAGGCGGTCTCCCATAATTGGGAAAATATATTAATAGAAGAATGGCCCAGGATCAATGTTAGGATCGAATACCCGAACGGCAAAGCCATTGAAACATTCCAAGGGATCAGCGAAATCTCTATCCGTAATAATAGTCCCGATTTAACGAGTAGATTTCTGATCTCTCACGAGCAAGTCTCAGAAGAACAGAAATGTTCGGGCCTTCTGGTGTATACCGGAGCGGGTTCTACAGGTTGGGTTATGTCTTGCGAAAATAAAGACGTAAGCTTTGACAAGCAGGAGCCCTATTTCAAAGTGTACTGTAGAGAGTTGCGTAAGAAGGAAAGTTTCCAGTACAAGCTGGATCACTTCACGGTTCGCAATTCTTTCCGTCTGATATCCGAAATGCGCGGGGGGATCTCTATCGATTCCTTGGCGGAACGTATTTACGATTTCCCTCCCGGGGCCAAAGCGGATTTTTCCGTTTCTCCGGAAAGATTGCGGGTGGTGGTGCAAAAACATGGATAGTTTGAAAATTCTAGAACAAGATGCTGGCAAAGAAATCAGAGTGTATTTGGTTTCCGGCCGACTAGACGAATCCACCTTCCCTCTATTTAAGGAAAAAGTATTGGATGTAAGTCATGCAAACAATACTGTTCTAAACCTATCCGATCTTAAATATGTTTCCAGTTCCGGAATTCGTGCAATCTTCGAATTAAAGAACAGGCTTACTGGAGAAGGTAAAAAACTTCTACTTACAGAAGCCGGAGAGAAAGTCATTCAGATCTTCAATCTATTAGGTCTTTGGAAACCCTTTGCTCATTTCGAAAAAGAAGAAGACGCAATCGCTGCTTGCCTTAAAAACTAAACCTTGACTGCTCCTTGAGTTGAGAACTCGCCCATTCACCCTAAATTCCCTTTCAAGGAATGTCCTAAAAATTGTCCAATATGCACGTTATGAAACACGGGCATCGGAAAATATATTGACAAACAGAAAATAATAATATTATAAATTACCTTCCAATTGCGCCCATTTCAGGCAATCAGATGCGCGGCAGCACAAAAATACGAAGGTGTATTCGATAAATAATGAAAATCAAAAAGTTTTTTACATGGCAGTTCATAATGATCTGCCTATTCTACTCCATGACAGTAGGCGCTCAGCCTGCTCCCTATAAATTAACAAATCCTGTTTTAATTCGACCTTTCGGCGATTCGATTACATACGGTATCGGATTTACGAATGATTGGCAATGCCCAATGTATGAAATCTATCAATACATATGTATGCCTCCCGGAATAAAAGGCGGCGGTTATCGCGGATGGCTGACTTTACTTTCACTAAACGGAGACGGACTCGTATTTACTACTGAAGGTTACCAAAGTGGGGGCTCTTATTTTCAGCAATGGCTCGTAAACACCCAGACCCACGATGGCTACCCAGGATGGACAGTGGAAGACCTTACACCGATTGCCGGTAGAGTTAGTTTTTCCGACATCACTTTAGTTCATGCCGGAACAAACGATATGTGGCCAATATTAAAAATCCAAAATCCGACAGACGCTCAGATTGATCAACTTGCGACGACAACCGGTCAGAATTTGTTTAAAATGTTAGATGCCTTACTCAACAATAATCCGAAAACCTATATATTCGTTGCCCAGATCATTAAGGTAGCTCCTCCTCTTGCAGGTAGCGAAACCGTTAATAAAGTTATTTTTAAATATAATAACTACATAGTGAATAATTGGTACAATCTTCCTCCATCCAGCCGAGCCAGAATGGCTCTCGTAGACATGCATCACACGCTGCAACCGGGGCCCGATTACTCTGCTGATGGAATCCATCCTAGCTCGAAAGGGTATTTAAAAATCGCGTGTTCTTGGATTCGAGCAATCAAAGCTCAACCTGCGAATCAACAAGATCCTTGCAACGGCATCACAACCGGAAAAGCGGAGAAACAATTAACTCCTTCCGAGGAAGAAACCAAACAAATGACTCCTCCTAAAGATAAGTTAGAGCGGATACTTAAGCGAAAGTTTTGATCAAACTAAGCTCTTCTAATCGCGACCACTCCTGGCCTAGGAATATCTCCCTTCGTTTTTCTAGGCCAGCGACTTGTAGGAACATCGTAATCCCTTGTATCTTCTCCTGGATGTTGCACAGATAAGAATAAAAACTCTTCGTCGGGTGTAAACCATGGACCTGTTAGTTCCGCACCGATTGGAGCGGAAGCAAATTGGAAAGCTTTTCCCGCATCTTCTCCGCTTGTAGGAATAAAGAACATTCCGTTATTCCCGAATTTTTTGAAGATGGATTTACCGAGTAAACGTGTAGTCATATCGCTCACCATCCAAAGATTTCCGGAAGAATCAAAAGCCAAATTATCGGGAGAAGAAAATCCACTCTTCCCTCCCCCAGCAACAAACACTTCGAATTCGAAACGAACGGATTCAGCATCCGAATTTTCTTCTTTGATACGAACTATCTGTCCGTAAAAATTTCCATGAGAATCGTTATTGGTAAATGATACAAAAACAGATTTATCTAATGGATGGACTTCCAAGTCTTCCGGTCTATCCATCGGGGTTCCACCTGCGGCTTTTGCAGCATCTCTACATGATACTAACACATCTGCTTGCGTCTTAAATTTAGGATTTCCTTCTTTATCTTTTGCATTTTTAAGATTCGGATTTTTTTCCAGATCTAACGGAACCCATACACATTTTTCGAAATTACCTACGTATAAAGTCCCTTGTTCCAAAAGTTCGGAGTTTAATTTTCCCTTTTTAGGATCGTAATTTTTTTCAGAGATAAACTTATATACACATTGGTCCTTAGAGTCATCTCCCATATACACGACTAACTTTCCGGAAGGAGAAACAGTTAATGCGGCGTTCTCGTGTGAAAACCTCCCAAGTGCAGTATGTTTTACCGGTGTGGAAGAAGGATCAAAAGGATCTATTTCTATGATCCAACCGTATTCCTTTGAATCTTCCAGCTTACAATCTTCTACCACCATTTCATAATTCTCTTCGCAAGAAAGAACCGTATTCCATAATGTTTGTCCACCCGAACAATTTGCGAATGTCCCATATACTTTTGTTTTACCTGAGATCGTTTCAGAACCTGCCACAGGTCCTTTCAGTTGGAATTCCGACCTTCCATTTATCCTTCTTCCGTATTTAGATTCAGGATCTAATACCCAGGCCCCCTTGGATTTACGCAGTCCGATCACTGAACCGCCTAATGAGTACAGATATTTTTCGATCTGTTCCGGCGTTCTATTATTCGGACCTTTTTGGTTATAATCATAACCGGTTACATAATATTCTAATTCGTTTAAGTATTCGTGATTGGTCCAAAGAAGTGCCGAGTTTGGATCATTCGGAAATTGAAAGAAGCAGTTAAAATCAGCAGCATAACCGAAAGTGTCCCCCCTAGAATTGATCTTATCTCCATAAACTGCGATCAGATCGTACGTAAAACCGGCCGCTAAAATTAGATCGTCCTGAGTGTTAGGCTTTAGAGGTTTAAAATTACTTCCCGGAATTTTGGAAGAAATATCCTTTTTTGTTTTGGGAGAAGAAGTATGTGTGGACTGTACTTTTTTAGAAGGCTCTTTTGTAGATTCCGAAAGTAGATCCAAAGTCCGGACTGCAGTCAAAGCAAGCATTCCTTTTCCCATGTATTTTAAAAAGTCCGATCTAGATACCTTCATATCCTAAAAATAATGCACCTGACTCTTTGGACCATTCGTTTTTTCTTCCTACAGAAAAAGGAAACTTGGTTGTAATAATCCCTATCGAAAAAGATGATAAAGCTTCAGAATGAAAACGAACTCTACCCCATTCTATAAAATCCTTTTTATCATGGGCTGGATCTCTCTTGCGTTCTTTCTTCCTCTTTCCGTCGCAGTTTATTGGGAAAACAAAAGTTTAGAATCGATCTATAAAAACTTATCTCTTCCGGGAAACAAAGAGTTCGGTGTTCTGGTAGAAAATACAAAGCTCAATAAGTTAGGCAGAACCGTAAATGTGTACACCTATTTGGTGCCCGACGAACAAGGCAAAAAACACGAGGTCACTGAAGAAGTAGATCAAACCACCAATAGAAGAATGAGAGTGGGAGATACGGTTCAGGTCCGCACCTTAGTTTGGAATAGTTTCGGAAAAACAAAGATCCTAGGAAGGATTGTGGGAAATACTGCCCCACCTCCAGGTTTCGGCTTTATGCAGGACTTTTTATTATTTGGGATCTTGTTCTCTTTCGGACTGGTTTTAGTCAGTCTTTACTTCAGAACGTTTAAGGCTGAGGTAGAGTAGTATTATAATTACTATCTCTTTTAAAGATCAATTGAACTTGAAACGGAGTTTGAATATATCTGGAAGGGTTCATTTCATAAGAAATAAAACAATAATATTTGTTATACACGATCACATACATATACTCTTTAAAACGTATATGGCCCATTTGTTTGCGTATACCCCGCATCCAAATAGAATCCTCGAACACCCTTTCGTAACGCACCGAACTCGAATTGACCTTTTTCAATTCTTCCGGACTCATTTTTTCCGGATCGACCTTTTTTAATTCGAATTTTAGAGAACGGATCAAATTATATTCTAATTTCTCTTTTTCTATAATATCCGTATTTGGAAGAGTTTTGAAATAATATTCAAAGTACTCCTTGTCCAACGACTTTAAGTCACTATGGACTTCTCCTTCGGTTTCGACAGGTTTCCCTTTCCCCGTATCTTGCGAATATAGGGCCCCAAAAGGTAATAAAACAGAAATGATCAAAATTAGGAAAATCGGTGTCCGCATACCGGTACCAATAAAAATATCGGTACGATCTCCGATTTCCCTCCTTTTTTTTCGGAATTAATCCGAGGAAAGATCTTCCAGCAGATCCCTTTGGCGGCGGATCAGATCACTCAATTCATCCTCTCCAACTAGCTTTGCGCCTAACAATGCAAGATCGTACACAGAACGGGCTAATTTTTCCGCCTTCTCCGGATGTACACCTTTAGAAAGACCAAGTATGTTTTTGACCAATTTAGATTGGCGGTTCAGAAGAAGAGTATGATTCTTTAGGAAATCCCCGGGCTTCTGCCCATACATCTGACCCATCTCCGCTAAACGTCTTAGGTGTTCCGGCAATAAAATCACGGAAGGAATATCTTCAGACTTCAAAGCCTCCGTTTTGATCTCTACACCTTCTCTTGCAATAGCCTTAGTAAAAATTTCCTTAAGTCTATCTTCAGTAGTTTTGTTATCTTGGTCTGCAAGATCAGGACTTGCATCCTTATCCAAAACTTGGTCCGCCAGTTCAGAATCCACTCTTTGAAATTTCCAATCTGGATTTTTACCTTCTAAAAACTGTAGGAAATGATTGTCTATACGGGAATCTACAAGTAAAGCTTCCAGTCCTTGGGATTTAAGAAGGTCCATATACACGGAAGAAAGTTCAGCTTCTCCCGCATAATATACTTTGCCCGAGTTCTTTTCTTTATTTCTTTCTACATATTCTTCCAGTTTCGTTAAATCACCGTTAGATGATCGGAAGAATATCAGATCTTTTGCGGACTCATAAAATTTCTCATCCGTCATCATTCCGTATTTTACGAATAGGGAAATTTCATCCCAGTTCTTGCGGAATTCTTCCGGGTTTTTGGTCCATTCTTCTTGTAATTTGTCTGAAACTTTTTTGACGATATGAGAAGAGATCTTTTTTACCAAAGGATCATTTTGTAGGTAAGATCTGGAGACATTCAAAGGAAGATCCGGAATGTCCAGAGTTCCTTGAAGAACGGTTAAAAATTGAGGCACTAACTCTTTTGCTTCATCCGATACAAATACATGATTACAATAGAGTTTGATCCCCATCCGATTTGCATCTAACTCATGTTTAAGTCTTGGGAAATACAGAATTCCCTGCAGCCTAAAAGGATAATCCACATTTAAGTGAACATGAAACAGAGGTTCTCCTGCAAAAGGAAATAGATACTGATAGAACTCATCATACTGTTCTTTTTTAACGGAAGAAGGTTGTTCGCTCCATAATGGAGTCTGCTTATTCGCCTTCTCTTCTTTTACATAGATCGGGACAGGAAGAAAGTCGCAGTATTTACGAACTAACTCTTTCAGTTTCCAAGAATCTAGATATTCTCCCGAGTCTCCGTCCAGATATAAACTGATCTTGGTCCCTCTTTCGGATCTATCCCCTTGTTTTAGGGAAAACTCGGTACCTGATTCACTTTCCCAAACTACGGGAACACTTCCTTTCTTGTACGACTTGGTTTCTATTTTTACCTTGGAAGAAACCATAAAGCTGGAATAGAACCCTAAACCGAAATGGCCTATGATCTCAGGCTTGTCCCCTTCTGATTGGTATTTTTTTACGAATTCTTCGGCACCGGAAAATGCGATCTGGTTGATATAACGGTTCACTTCTTCGTCGGTCATGCCGATCCCGTTATCTTGAATTGTTAAGGTCCTGGCCTCTTGGTCGAAGTCCAAATCGATCCTATAGTCAGTCCCTCCTTCGAATTCCTCGTTCAAGGAGATTTTTCTAAGTTTAGCAATCGCATCACACGCGTTGGAAACCAACTCTCTTAAGAATATATCTTTTTCAGAATATAACCATTTTTTAATGATAGGGAAAATATTCTCCGTTTCTACGGAAATCCTACCTTTTACTTCTTCGCTCATTCGGATCCCTCCTCTTTCAATTTATCAGACAACCAATTTGAGATCCTAATCAGAGTTGTTTTGGAAGAAGGTCCCAAACTTTTATAGGTTTCAGTCAATGGGGCCGTGTCGGACTTCCAACCTGCGAGAAGACTTGCTTCTTCTTCAGGCAATCCCTTGGTCATCACGGAATGTTTCAAAACAAAACCTCTTTTGGAACCTATCCAGAGGTCAAGTCGTTTCAATATTGCTTCAGCTTGATACTTCTTACGCAGTGTCAGAACACAAAACGTGCCTACTCCCACAAATACGAAGGAAAGAAGAACGGACACTAATAAAAAAGATCCTCCCTTATTTCCCGTATTTTCATTGGTAATCTCCTGTTTCGGTCTAGGAGGCCCGATCTCCAAACCAGGAAAACGAAGAGAAACCGATTCGTATCTTCCGGAACTAGGATTGAAAAAAGTAAATTTCAGATCCTCCGGTTTCCAAACACCTTCTTTTTTAGGAAGAACAGAATAATGGTAAGAATGATTTAGATAAAATCCGAATTCTCCCGGACCAAGCTCTCTGAAATCTCTTTGTTGTCTTGTTTGCAAGTAAGTGATCTCAGGATAACAAGGAGAATCGCATACACTCAATAAAGGATCTTTAATAGAAGATAAATTTCCATTCCCTGAAATAGTTAACTTAAACTGAAAAGGTTCCCCTAAAAATGCCGCCTTAGGATATTCTTCTAAACCTATTTTAAAATTACCGATCGCTCCTTTAAATTCAGAGGGAGAAGGAGAAGGTAGATCCTTTACGAAAATTTTACTCGGGACAGTCTTAATACTTCTCATATGAAAGAATGACTGTTGCCTTCCTTCCAAATGAAATACAGTAGAGCCTAAGGAATATTCCCCTTTCCTCAATGGTGTCAGAATAAAGGTTTCCTTATTATAAACCGCAGTCTCAAATTCTAATCCTTCGTAAATTACCTGTTCCGGGATTAAAAGATTGATTCCGGAAAGAGCCTCACTCCTGAAATAAGGAAATTCGATGGAGCTGGAAAAATCCCGGTCTATATAAGGACGTATCGCGTTTCTGTAATATAAGGTGAAAAATCCTAAAATAGGCTCCCCTACCCAAACTTGGTCCTTGTTTGTTCTGAATAATACTTTCAAGTCTCCGTCTTCAGGACCTTCCGTTTCTTCGCTGAAAAAGTAACGATTGGAAAAAAATCCGGAAGATTTATTGGCCGTGGAACTTCTGGGAGAAATTTCCAAGGCCATCATCCCTGATTCCACTTTTTGCCCGTCTACTTCTATTTCTATTTCAGGAACAGAAAAGCGCCCAGGCGCAGAGACCGTTAGTCTATACTTAATTAGTTTTTTGCGATATACTTTGAAGTTTACTATGCTGGTATTTTCTTCAGTTCCCCAATAGACTGCTTTTATCCCTTGGCCATTAAATTCCTTTTCTATTAAACGGACCTGGGCACCACCTTCTGTTTCTAAAATGATAAATACTGCATCTCCCAGATCTGCCCTAGTTTGGCTGAGATAAAATTTGGACCCTTGTGCGAATAATGGAAAAGCTCCCAATAATAAAAGAAGAAGGAAACGTTTCACCAGAACACCTCTTTATTCCTAGAACCTGGACTTCTTCTTTTTACCGAATCCAAATCCATGGACTCCATGATCCGATCCAATTCATCTTCCATCTTTGATTTGTTTTTATCTTTCTGGTCCTTTCCTGTCCCTGACTTGGATTGTTTATCCGATTTTTCCTTTCCCTTGGGACCTTGTTTAGATGCGGAAGACTTATCTTCTTTTTCCTCAGATGCACTTTCTTTGTTTTCGGAACCTTCTTTTCCTTCCGGGGGAGGGAGTTTGCGTAACCACTCTAAGTTCTTTTTGGCGGATTCTAAATTAGGATTTTCTTTTAAGGATCGAAGATAATGTTCCGCCGCTTTTTTACGATCTCCCAACTTTAAATAAGAATTTCCTAAATTAAAATGAGATTGTGCTCTTAAAGTCGAATCTTTTGAATCCGCCGACTTTTCGAAATGACGTATTGCCTTATCTAAATTTCCGGACCTGTATTCACAATCTCCTCGATTAAATTCCAATCTAGGATCTTCCGGAAAATATGGATCCGCTTCTTTATATCTTTCTAAAGAATTTTTATAATCACCTTGTTCGTAGGAATTTTTGCCTTCCTTGATCCGATTTCCGCCTGGATCCAATTCAAAAGAGTAAACATCTCTTCCCCAAAGTGAAAACAGAATCAATAAAGCAGGAGCGACTTTTTTGGAAATTCTGATCAAAAATTTTCCCCAGAACTCTAATACAAAAAAATCGAATAATAAAAGTAGAAGCGCAGGTATTAAAAACTTTTTAGCACCTTCTGCCCTTCTCAAATTACGAATTCTTTGCCCTGTATTTTTTTCCATGGAACCGATCCACGATTTTATATCAGAGATCTCAGGACTTTCAGAATCCAAGGACAAAAATCTGCCTTCATTTGCAGAAGCTAATTCTTTTAAAAACCCGGGATTGGATTTAGAGATAATAACACCCGGTGAATTTTCATAAGGAGCCAAGGATCCGTCTTTTGTTAAGAAACCATATACGCGAGATCCGTCTTCAGAATATCCGATAGGTCCTCCGGTTGGAGTTCCAACGGACCAAACCCAAACCTCCGCGGGAAATTTCACAATTCCCGGAGAATCCATATCTTCCCCATCAGAGATCAAGACCAAAATACGATTTCTTAAAACCTGATTGGAATTCAAAACTTCTTCCGCTTTTCTAAACGCGGACTTCAGATCTGTCCCTCTGTCTCCAACTATATCCACATCCAAACCTCTTACATACTCCGAAAATGCACGAGCATCGGAAGTCATAGGACAATATACAAATGGAGAAGCAGCAAAAACGATCATACCGAATCTGTTCCCGTTCAACTGAGGAAGAAGTCTCAAAATTGTTTCCTTCGCTCTAATAATCCTAGAAGGACGAGTATCCACAGACTGCATAGAGAGACTTACATCCACCAAAAATAGAAAGTCCACACCTTTGGAGACTTCCTCTTCCTTAGACTTGGTTGATTCAGTTCTTTGATAAGCAAAATAAGAGAGATAAAATACGGAAGCGAGTAACAAGATTCTTGTAAGTACTATATAAAAAGCAGGAACCTTTGATTCTCTCGGCAAGCCAGGATAGGTTTTTTTCCAGCGGTTCCAATAAAAATAAAATACAAGCTTAAATAAAGAATAAGCAAAGAAGATCAGTCCAAGCGAGATCCAGAAAGATTCTAAAAAAGTTTCGCTCATACGTAATACCGAAACACCCAAGATCGAACAAGTAGATCCAAACCCAATAACGCAAGCGCGTAAGTTAGAAAAATTAAGGACTCCGATTCTCTAACTTCTTCCGGAGGGAGGATCAAAAGATCTTTTTCCAAAGAGTCAATGGAAGCTAGAACTTCTCTTAACTCGCTGATATCTTCCGCCCTATAAAATACTCCTCCTGTTCTCTTAGAAAGTATATCCAAAATTTCAAAATTTACTTCGTAAGATTGGTCTTCCTTTCCTATACCGATGGAATAAATTTTAACTCCTACACCTTTTGCGATCTCGGTCGCCGTTACTGGATCTATACGTCCGGTATTAGAGGCACCATCCGTTATAAGTACGATCACTTTAGATTTTGCAGGCGACCTACGCAATCTATAACAAGAGAGGATAAGCGCATCGCCTATAGCAGTTCCTTGTTCAGGGACTGTTTCTTCTTCTGCTTGGCTTAATATTTCTTCTAATACTTCTCTGTCGCTTGTCAAAGGAGATTGTAGATAAGCTCCTCCTGCAAATACCACTAAACCCAAGCGATCGTTTTCTCTTTTTCTAATAAACTCTTTGAGTAATTTTTTGGAAACTCCAAGACGAGTCTCTGGCAAAAAGTCCCTACTCTTGGACATGGAACCGGAGACATCTAATGCCAAAATGATATCCACTCCCTTGGTCTCATCCGGAAGGAATCTATATCTTTTTCCGGGACCTGCGGCCGCGATCACGAACAATGTCAATACAATTGGCCGGATTAATGGTGTCACAGAAGACAGAAATCGTTTTAAGGAGAACGTTGCAGATTGAACCTTCCCAGGAATCCTAAGTTCTATACCTAAGGCCGCTTCTTTTTTCCAATATGAATAGAAAGTCCAAACCCAGATCGGAATAATTAGAAAAAGATAATATGGAGATTCCCATTCCGTCATTTGGAAAGCGCCTCCTTCCAATAATCCCATGCCTTCAATGCTTCACCAGAAGAGATCTCGACTTCTTCTCCGGAATATTGCGCCTTACGGAAAGTATTCTCCCAGTTTTGAACTTCCTCTTCTTCCAATCCGAACGAATCATAAATACGTTGGAATAATTCCGCCTCAGTTAAATGTGCGAATGGAGCATTCATCTTTTTGGACATATTCTCTCGGATATATCCGGAAAGAACCCTATAAAAGACTCTGGCGAATACCGGAGGAGAATTGATGATCTCGTCCAATTTACTTTCGTATATTAGGATTTTCTGAACCCATGGATCAGCTTCTACGAGTGCGTCCATAGTCCTTTTAGATGCGGTTTGGTTCAGATACCATGCGTAAAAAATTCCCAAACCTAATGCGGCTAAACCGGCGAGGATTGCCGCTAATTTCCAGCCGTATTTCCCCGAAAATTCAAGAGGTGGCAATATCTCCTCGGGAGTTTTGTCCTTCTCCCCTAAAGAAGAACGAACAGTCAGAACAACTTCGGAACGGAATTCTTTTCCGTTCCTATCCTTCCAAATAATGGGAAGAGAAAATTTTCCGGAAGTATAATATGCAACACTCAATTTGATCTTTGTATCCGAAACCTCGGACGAGATCACTTCGAATAAAGGAAGATCCGGAGAATCCGGATCAGGATACATTCCTTTAGAAGGTATTTCCGGTTCCTGGACTTCTCCCTGTTGGAACTCCAACAGATATTCTGCCTGTTCTCCGATCCCTACTTCCTTAGGTTCCCAATCTTCTTTCCAGGCAAAGGAAGGAACTGCGAAGAGTAGCAGAGATAAGTAAAATGAATAGTAGAAAAACTGAATACGATCCAAAGATCTTAGACGGTTACTCCCCGCCTTCATGACATACTCCTCCAGTATTCAAGAAGTTTGTTCGGATCCGTATCTTTTCCTTCTAGTTCCAAACACCTGGACTTAAATAAGAATTCCAGATTTTTCTTAATACTTCCACCTACGGGAGTAGGGGTCGCGTCTGTTTCAGGGTCTTTTAATAAGAAAAATTGGAAAAATCCTCTAGGAGCATTTTCTTCCAAACGATCTTTAAATCGTATCGCATGCAAAGTATGGAATTTTCTGAGACCTGTGAGTTTTTTTAAAGAAGGGAGCCCGTGAAAATCGGAAAGTATATAAGAATCTGTGTATCTTCTGATCCTATTCTTTAGGAGTATAAATGGAAGTTTAGGATCCGTTTTCAGTTTTCGATGAGGATAAGATCGGACTTTTTCTAATGCGGAAAGAGCCTCTTCAGTGTTTCGGATATAACCAGTTTCCCATTCCAATCGATCAGAATATAGTAAGATCTTAGCTAAATTTCCTTTTCGTACATAAAGTAAAACTAATAGAGCTAAAACCTGGAAAGCATTCTCCGACTTAGTCCATTCTGAACTACTCCAATCCATTGACTCGGAAACATCTAAGAAAAAAACTCCGAGTCTTTCTTTCTCTTCGTAGAATTCTCTTACATGCAACTCTCCGAATCTAGAGGTTACATTCCAATCGATGAGCCTTGTGTCGTCGCCAACAGCATACGGGCGAACATCCTTGAAGTCCACTCCCCTACCCTTTCTGGAGCTTGAGGCAGTACCTTGTCTATTCCGAAGAGAAAATCCTCTCTCCTTAAAATCCAAAAGTTGGATCAGGTTTTGGTATTCTTTACGGAACATTTTAGTCGATTAGATCAGAGCACCTGGGTCGCGTCCGAAACGATCCGGACCACTGACTCAATCCCTACGTCCTCAGAAATTGCTTCGAATGTAAGTAAAATTCTATGGCGAAGTATCTCAGGAAGAACTGCCTTCACATCTTCCGGAGCAACATAATCTCTTCCTTCCCATAAAGCTTTCGCTTTGGATGCTTTCAGTAAACTCAAACTCGCTCTAGGAGAAGCACCATGTTTTACATAAGGTAGAAGATCCGGCACAGTCTTTTCTTCCGGACGAGTATTTCGCACTAAACGAACTATATAACTTTTTAATTTAGGTTCCACATGGACCCTATCTACAAGTGAAGAGATCTTTAACACGTCTTTAGCAGTTGCAGTTTTTTTAATACGTTTCGGACCGGCTGCAAGTTTACCATGTTGCTCAAGGATCGCAAGCTCCTCATCCATATCAGGATAATCCACAAGAACCTTCATAAAAAAACGGTCCATCTGTGCTTCCGGCAACGGATAAGTCCCGTCTTGGTCTATCGGGTTCTCAGTAGCCAGCACCAAAAAAGGTCTCTCTAAAGGAAAAGTGTTCTCTCCTATGGTGACTGTTCTTTCTTCCATACATTCCAAAAGAGCCGATTGCACTTTTGCCGGAGCCCTATTGATCTCGTCCGCAAGTAATACTCCAGTAAAGATTGGCCCCTTACGTGTGGTGAATTCTCCATTTTTAGGATTGAACACGACTGTTCCGATCAAGTCTGCAGGAAGAAGGTCTGGCGTGAATTGTACTCTTTTAAAATCCAAATCTAATGCAGAAGATAAGGATTTGGCCAAAAGTGTTTTTGCTAGTCCAGGCATTCCTTCCAATAAAACGTGACCTTGACAGGCCAAAGAAATAAGCAGATTTTTAACTACTGCTTCTTGGCCGGTAATCTCTCCGGTCAATTCCTGGCGAATCCTGTCTAATGTATCTTTTGCAAAATGGATATCTGATTCAGATAAAGGGGTGTTCTCACGATCTTTGGCGATGGATTCCATAATATTTCCTATTAACGTTCCGCAATCCAGCGGCCGGAACTATTTGTGCCTTGGTATGCCCCTTGGATTTTTTTACCGTCCAAGTCTCCACTATACGTTTGAGTAAAAGGAACATTACTTCCTATCTCTGAACATCTTGCTCCTGCACAAGATCTTACAAATCGAATCGACTTACCTGCGACCCGGATACCGGTCAGGATCTCATTTGATCCTTTCCCCCAATTCGTAAAACGTAAAGTAGCTCCAATTCCTCCGGTCTTTCGAGGAAAGATACTCAATACACCCTTATGAGTCCCGATCTGTATTTTATAAGTCCCTACGAAGGATTTTTCAGAGTCACTCAAAGGTACCTGGTTTGGATTTAAACTTTGGGGATCTTCCAGAAATTCTATCTTTTCCACTGTTTCCAGAGGGATCGAAAAATCGGGGTCTTGCAATATTACATTTTTAGAATTTAATGAAACTAAGGTCCCTTCTGTGAAGGAGCCGCTATAAGTTACCTTTGCCTGACGGTTTACAGAACTACATCCTCGAAGAAAATATCCTAATAGGAAGAATAGAGGAGCAGCGACCAGTATTCCTAGGCTGATTTTTTTTAGATCGTTATTTGTGATAATTTTTTCCAAGGCGAGGATTCCCTTTTTCCGTTCTGGATCCATGTTGGAATTCCAACACAGTTCGGAGAAGAATTTTCTAGTGAGAAAAGCCTTTCTAAATATTGCAAGCTCGGAGTTCATTCCCCCCGAGCTTTTATACTTAAGAAACCGAGTTACTTAAAGCTAAAGATCACTTACAGCCTTGTAACTCTCCCATTTTAGGATTTTCTCTACCGTTCACGTAATATTTTTTACCCTGAGCAGTAGTCCAACAATCGTTTTTTTGGTTTGTCCCAGGCATAATCGGACCTTGTCCGATCTTTGCTCCGGACTCGTCATACTCGACCGCAGTACCGTTTGCAGCGATCTCAAAGGACTTCTTGCCATTTTTATAATATGCAAACGGGAAATCAGGCTTGTATTTTGCCTTTAGCTCGTCCGTTTTTTCATCCATAAGAAGAAGATCGAAAAGAAGTTTTCCTTTTCCGAGTATCGTTCCGTCCTTATCATATACTTCTGCGGAACTCATCATCATTTCATTCATCATGGTTCCTTTATACGCAGGATTCCCAGTACTCCAATAGAAGGTCCAATCTCCCTTACGGGTATGATCTCTCTGTCCTTCTGCAAATACTTTTCCGTTTTTGTAATATTCTTTCCAAGCTCCTATTCGAAGGGATTTTCTATCTGCACCGGTACCTTTTGGAGCGTAGTTACCTTCGGACTGAGGAGTTCCAGTATCGTAATAGTTTTTCCAATAACCCGTTTTTAGATCATCCGAATTGTTTCCTTCGGAAGAGACAGTGTTCCCGTCCTTATGATAATTCGTTTCTTTACCGCTTTTTTTACCGTCTTTGAATTCGATTACGGATTTTTTAGCTCCGTCTTCGTTATAGAAGTCTTTCCAGGTCCCTACTTTTTTATCGTCTGCGTAAGTTCCTTCGTCGCTTAAGATCCCTTTATCAGTTTTAGACCAGTATGGTCCATTCTTCTTGTCAGCTTTATAAATTGTGCTTTCAAGTTGGGTTCCGTCTTTAGCGAGCTTTTTCTCTTCGCCTTCTTTTACTCCGGCAACATAAGGAGTTTCTCTTAAAGTTTCTCCTGTTTCGTATAATGTTTTCCAGATACCTTCTCTTTTATCGTCTTTGTAATCACCTACGCGGGTCAGTACAGAGAATTTATTTTTTTGAAGATCTTCCTTTTCTACGTATTCTTTCCAGGAGCCGTTACGTTTTAGTTTTTTGATCTGATCAGGAGTTAATGCGCTCGCTTGGTCCGGAGTACAAGGTTTACCGGAACAGTCCAGATTGACCGGACCTTCTGCCTTTATATTGAATGTTTCTTTGAATTTTTCTATTCTGATATTCGGCTCTAAAATTTGGAACTCGACATTTTTGCCCTTGTTCTCAACGACACTCGCAGAAGAACAACCGATCAAAAGAGAAATTGAAACCGCTGTAGATATAATTTTTTTCATGGGTTCGCCTTTTGGGGAAAATCTAACGAAGCAAAATTAAGGCAGACAATTCTTCTCGTCAACCTCCTTTCCCCGGCGAAATATATAGAAAGAAGAGGATTACTCTCCAGGATATCTCATTCTTAAGAAGCGTAAGAATGGACGATAACAGTCCACCGCCATATGACCGCTGTCCGCAAAGGTATTACAGTCGTAGTCGGATACTTCGGCCATATCTATGATAGGAATTCCGAACTTTTGGTTGATAGGACGGATCCGTTCCCACCATGGAGCCGGGATATTCAGTTCTTTTAGAAGATTTTCCAATGGGAGAGAAACTTCAGGACGGACCACTAAGGTAGGAACTCCCTCGACTTTCACTTTATCTAGGATCTTTTCGTAAAAGGAGAATTGCATCTCGGAAGGAGAATATTTAGGATAGATCCAACCGATTGTGCGAACAGAGCTCGCTTCTAATTTGCCGAAATCTTTCTCCATAAAACCACCAGCGGGAGAGATCGCATTTCCTTTATCTCTATGTAAAGAATCAACAGTCAGCTTTTTAATTAGATCTGCTTTCTCAAATTTTTTACTGGCTAGGTGAGCATAAACGTTAGTGAGATAAGGTTTGTTCTTACTAACTCCGAAAAAATAATTCCCAAGATAATAGTTCACATTCTCCTTACCTAGATCCCAGGCATTGGAAAGAACAAATCTAAGATCGAAACTATTCGCTAAATTCGATTTTTTGAATGTAGTACTATTCGCATTAAATTGAAAAGGATCCGCTTCCAATACTAGAAAGTCTGGTTTTACACCTGCTTCAAATAACCTTTCCAAAAAATATAGATAATACGCGGGAGTAGTTACTGCAGAAGAAAGATTATACACTTCCCAGTCAGGATAGAAGTCCAGGATCTCTTCATTTTTGAAGTATAACATTCTGGAAGAGCCCATAAGAAGTACTAACTTTTTGTCGGACTTCTTCTCTGCGTTCTTGCCGAACTTTGAGATCATCTCTTTTAGAAGATCTTGTTTAACGTCATAATAGATATAGGTTAATTCTACTTTTACGTAGTCTCTGACCTTATCCAAAAAGAAAATTTTATCTAGAGCGAATATGAATATAAAAAGAAGTACGGGATAAAAGAGAAAAGGATGGGTGAAAAAATTAATTTTTTCTTTCGATTGGAGTTCGTTCTCTGACACGAACTCAAGACTCCCCGGCTGACCGGGGATGTCAATAGATTATATCAAGCAGTTGCGAGAGTTTCGGTAGCTCTGCGGCGTTTTTGAAGGTCTGCCAACCATTCTTCGGTTGTTTTGCAATATCCTACCAAACGTTTTACATGTATACGACGCTCAGGATCCAAGATCTCTCTGGCTTCACGAACGATCTCTTCTACTATTTTGATATGAAAGGAAAAGTGGCTGGTGAATAAGTTAAAGTATTCTTTTTCTGTTGCGAGCCAATCTTTGGATTGGATCTCATTTAAAAAGTTTTCCATCTTAGAGATATCTGAATCGAATTCGGACTCGTATGGAGAGTTTAAGATCGAAATCGTATCTGTGATATCCGTAAGACTTTGAAAATAAGGATCTAGTTCTGGTAAGTTCACTGTATACCGCCTTGAAAAGCAGCTCGCAGCCTTGGCCTCTTATGGAGAAAAGACCGCGAACACCCTATAATTGGGGCCCTAATGTCATATTTTTTTAAGGACCCGAGAGTTCAAGCGGAAAGTAAAAACATAATCCCACACTAAAGAGATATTTTAGTTCTTCCTGAGGTATTGGAGTAAATGCATACTTTCTTCGTCCCAGCCTTCGGAAGCAGCTTCTATCCAATAATCGAATTTTTCTCCCAACGGATATCCTGAGTTGGTGAGTTTCAGAACAGTAGAATCATCACCATCTTTTTCGAACTCTAGTTTGAGCTCTATATCACCTGCCGGATGATCTTGCCATTGGAGTATTAACTCTTGGAAAGGAACGATCTTTTTATAAATACCTGTAGAAGTAAGTTCTCCTTCCGGGCCTAAATTCCAAGTCCAAGAGAAAGTACCGCCAAGTTTAGGACGTCCTGTTACCTTATCCGCCAACCAATGGATTAACTCCTCGTTAACAGTAACAGCACTCCAAACTTTTTCCAAAGGAAAATCATATTTAAATTCTTTAATGATGCTTCTAGTTTCCATATAGATCTAAGTCCTTTAATGAAAGTCCTTATAAAGTTTTTTGTATAATACCTTTTCTAAAAAGGAAGGAGAAATATTCCTCATCCATTTCATAAAGAACCCACTTTTATCCATCACAACAAGTCTTGAGTTTGGATCTTCAATAGAAAGGATCATCTTCTCTGCAACTTCTTCTGGAGTTTTACTTTTGCCGGAATAATGAGATTCTCCCAATATCTGGCCGTCTCCGTCTATACCATTTGCTCTTAATTTTGTTTTGGTATAAGGAGGACAGAATATGATAAATCTAAGACCTTCTTCGGAGAGTTCGATACGCGCAGATTCCATAACAGCGTGTAACGCAGATTTGGAAGAAGAGTAAGCACTCCTTGCAGGAACTCCATATAAACCGCTGACTGTAGATGTTACCATGACCGCTCCCTTATTCTTTTTCAGAAAAGGAAGAAGCCTCATTGTAAGAAAAACAGGACCGAAAAAGTTCACGTCAAACGCCTTTCGGAATGCCTCTATCTGAGTTTGATCGAATCTAGAATGAGCGGTTATGCCTGCGTTATTAAAAAGAACATCGACGCCATCAGCAAGTTTCGCCAATTTAGAGACTGCTTTGTTGATCTCTTTTTCCGAAGAAAGATCCGCTTGGATATGGAAAATTTCCGCAGCACGTTTTTCTTTTTTCTTAGAAATTTTACGAACAAGCTCCGGCTCTGATCTGGAAAGATTGATAATCTTGCAAGGGATCCGGGATAAACTTTCTAATAAAGCTTCCCCTATTCCGGAAGAGCCTCCGGTAATTACGATTGTTTTGCCTTTCCAAAGATCAGTCCGCATCGAGCTTATTCTTTTATTATGTACGACCTATTCAAGGATTATTTTCGACTTTAATTCGGCGTAGAAGACCCGACTGAGTTGGATTCAATCTCGTCTTGGATCAATCTTGCTTCTGCACGAAATGTAATATAAGACCAAACCCAAGTAATGAAGATGGAGATCTTATTTTTAAATCCGACCTGATAGAAAATATGGATGAATAACCAAACAAACCATCCGAAAAATCCTCTCAACCTAAAATTCCCAACCTGGGCAACTGCGTCTTGTCTTCCGATAGTCGCCATACTTCCCTTGTCCAAATAATGGAAAGGTTTTCTTTTTTTAGATTTCAGATCTCCCCTAATAAGAGAAGCAACATATCTTCCCTGCTGCATCGCAACCGGAGAAACACCAGGCAAAGGTTTCTCTAAACCTTTGGAATAATTAGCAATATCACCTATTACAAAAACTTCGGGATGGCCTTCTACGTTACAGAACTCGTCCACCATTACTCTTCCCATTCTATCCGTAGGAGCTCCTAAAGATGCTCCAATAGAATTTGCCTGAACTCCTGCAGCCCAGATCACTGTAGAAGAAGGAATTGTTCTACCTTCTATCTTGACTCCGTTCTGATCTATCTCCAAAACTTTGGTTCCTGTTAGAACCTCTACCCCCCTCTTTTCTAAACGCATCTTTGCAAATTCACTTAACTTAGGAGCGAATGCAGCAAGAAGTCTTGGAGAAGCTTCGATCAAAGTGATTTTTGCCAAAGCGGGATCAATTGTATGGAATTCATTTCTAACGATCTCATGAGAAAGTTCCGCGATAGAACCCGCAAGTTCCACGCCCGTGGGACCTCCACCGATAATTACATAATTTAAATGTTTTTTAGCTACCTCGGGATCCCCCGCAAGTTCTGCCTGCTCAAAAGAAGTTAAAATTTTTGTCCTAATAGAAAGAGCATCTTTCAGTGATTTCAAACCGATCGAATATTTTTTCCAATGGTCATTCCCGAAATAGCCGGATTTAGCTCCCGCAGCCAATATTAGATAATCATAATCTTCTGAATGTCCTTGGAAAAAGACTTTTTTTGCTTGGATATCTACCTTCTCCACTTCTCCCAAATAAACTGTAACGTTTTTTTTGTCCCCGATAAGAGATCTGGTAGGAATTGCTATATCCGCAGGGCTCAATACTGCAGTGGCCACTTGGTATAATAAAGGTTGGAACAAATGATGATTCTTTTTATCGATTGCGATGATTTCTAAATCTTCTTCTTTGGATAATTTTTTGATCGCCTGCAATCCGCCGAAACCTACTCCGATTACTACTACTTTCTTTTTTTCACCCTTAGGCATTCTTTACTCCATTTTTACTCAAAACGTATTCCAGAAATCCTTCCGAAGCTTCGGAAACGATCTGGTGGACTTCTTCGAAGTCCTTTAAAGTTCCATAATATGGATCAGGTACCTCTGAATCTTTTCCTTGGCCCTTTTGGAACTTTCTGAACAAATGAATCTTCTTTCTTTCTTCTTCATTCGAAGCGAGTATTCCCAGATCCTTATTATTGGATCTGTCCATCGCTAAAATAAAATCGTAATATTCAAAATCGGATTTTTTAAATTGTCTCGCCTTATGGGTAAGCTCTATTCCTTTTTTGCGGGCCGTTTGCCTAGTCCTGGGATCGGCAAGTTCTCCAATATGATAACGAGAAGTTCCGCAGGAATCCACTTCGAATAGAGAAGAAAGTCCCCTCTTCTCTAAAAGATCCACGAATGCACCTTCCGCCGCCGGGGATCTGCAGATATTCCCCAAACATACGAAAAGGACCTTGTAGATATTCGAAGGATCTGGAGTTCCTACCATATTCAAAAACCTTTATCTAGGCCCGATCTTCTCCCATAAGAACTCAGGAAGAGATCTCATCAGAACTCCGATCATTGCCCAAGGAAACCATGGTACAGTAGCAGATCGAACTCCTGACTCTATCCTATTGTAAATTTTTTTAGCACCTTTTTCTACGGAAACAAGAAAAGGGCGGGTTTCCAACTTCTGATTGATCGGAGTATCTATAAATCCAGGGTGAATAACGGTAACCTTCACGCCGAATTTTCGAACTTCTCCCCGTAGCGCTTCTAGATAAGTAGAAACAGCTGCCTTAGAAGTAGAATAACTTGCCGAACCAGGAAGGCCCCTAAAAGAAGCAACGGAAGAAATTCCTACGATCTGACCTTTTTTCTGTTCTCTGAAGATGGATTGTAAAGCAGAGATACCGGCCATAAGACCGATCAAATTTGTATCTATCACCTTCTTATCCGCTTCAAAACTTTTTTGACCGAAAGAAGAGTTGGTAGAAATTCCGGCGTTCGCAATGAACAGATCTACCCCGCCAAGTTCCTTAGCTAGTTTAGGAAGGACTTTAAAATTATCCGCTGATTCGGAAACATCCAAGGAGGCTAAAATCACCTTGCCACCTTTATTATATGAGCGGATCTCTTTTGCGATATCCTCTAAAACATTTTTCCTTCTGGAAGTGATAGCCAGATCATGACCTTGCTTTCCGTATAATAAAGCAAGCTCTCTGCCGATACCTGAGCTAGCTCCTGTGATAATAACTTTTTTCTTATGAGGACCTTTGGACATAGATGAAACCGCCAAGTAATTCATTAAATTGGTTTACCCCTAGGGTGGAAAAGAATTATTTTACCAGTATTCCATAACAAACCGGAAAGTTAGGAGTTCCTACCACGGATCTTGGACTATAACCCCGAATCAAAATGCGAAATATACAAGAAGAACTAAAAGAAAAAGACGAGGAAATCCAAAAACTCAAGGAACTACTGGAGCTCTATGAAAGAGTTTCCAAGCTGGGAGAAGTAGAATTACTTACAGCCGAGCAAACCCTTAATGCTCACGAAACCACGGCTAATCTAGCCAGGAACGAACTTATAGAAATGAGGGACAGGTTCAAGGGCCTGGGCCAAATCAATTCAGAAAGAAAAAATGCAATCTTAGAGATAGTTAACGATAAGGAAGCTCCACTTCCCAGCCTCGCAAATAAATTCGAAGAGATGGGGAAGAAGGATGATTATTTCTACTCCGACTTTTTTAGAATTATAGCAAACCTGGATTTACCGGAATCCGAAGCCAGATCCCTTTGGAAAGAGATCTATGCACACGCAGAGGGACTGAGCAAACAATTGGGCAGAAGTATGAACTTCGTAGTAGCCCTTCTAGATTATATTTATTTAAAGAACCGTCTTATCGAAAACCCTAAGATCGTGGACATCTATTCCTTCGAAGAGATTATCCTGAATGCAGTTATAGACGAAGGGACAGGGATCTATAATAGAAGATATTTCAACCTAGTCTTAAACAAAGAGATCACCAGAAGTAAAAGATATAAAAGAAGTTTCTGCCTATTCCTATTCGACCTGGACAATTTTAAGAAAATTAACGATACAAAAGGGCATTCTTTCGGAGACGATATCTTAAAACTGGTAGCTGGAACCTTGATGTATGCCTTCAGAACAGAGGACATCAGCTGCAGGGTCGGAGGAGAAGAATTTGCAGTCATCTTACCGGAAACCAGCAAAGAAAACGCGAAAGTAGCCATCGAAAGATTCAGGACTTATTTAAGGAATTCCTCTAAAAACGATTTCGGCATAGAAGTCACAGTATCCGGAGGAGTGGCAGAATATCCGACGGACGCGGACGAGAGTAATAGATTATACTCGCTCACAGACGCAAAACTTTACGAAGCAAAAGCGGCTGGCAAAGACCGCATTACGTATACCTGATCAGGTATCTTCTATCTGATATTCGATTTCTTTCGTAGTAATTTCGTTCAATTTAGAGATCAAAAGTTCGTTCGTATTCGCCAAACGATCGGCTAAAATTCTCACCATCTTAGCTGCAAACTCAGGATTCGCGATAAGGTATCTTTCCAACTGTTGTTTGGATTCAACCGCTACCATTTCTGTATCCATTACTGCTCTTGCAGTTGCAGTTCTCGGCTTAGCCCTAAACAGAGCCATCTCACCGAAAAAATCTCCCTTTTTCATCAAAGCCAAACGAGTGGCCGAGTTTTTATGAGTAAAAAATATTTCAACAGTCCCAGAGGTGATTATATACATCGAGTTGTTCAACTCGCCTTCTCTGAAAATAATTTGGCCGGCCTGGATATTTATTTTATTCATGAATTCCTAACTTTCGATTTAGACCGAGATATCTAAAAATCCGGTCCGTCCTTATCTGACTTCGAAACTTTACGTTTCCTAACTGGAGGCGTTAATTCCAACAGCCTCCAGAATATATCATCGGGTTAGAAAAGACAATCTTTGAGCCAATTCCGGAAGGAAGGAACTCCCCTCCCCTCTTTGTATATCGGCACCAAACCATCGTTGGATTATGTCACATTATAGATTTCCAATACAAACTGAAGTTGGTCCCATTCTCAAAAAGGAATTTAAAATCAGGACATTCCGTTCTTAAATCTTGGATCCTGGACTACACCAGACTCACGGATCTCAGAAAGAGCATCCGCATACGCTACTAAGATTTTTAAAGCAAACCCGCTCCTTTCTCTAATGAAACTATCTTCCGGAGAAACAGGCTCCCCTCCATTGATCAGATGTTCCACATCTCTAAAGATCAATTGTTCAGGGATATAACAGATCTTGGTATTTTTATAACTACTTGCTCTCATCTCATTGATCGGGAAAGCCCCGCCTCTACCAGAAGAAACGGAAACAAGAAGTCCAGGTTTATGACCTAGTTGAACAAGTCCCGCATGAAGGAAGAAATTTTTGATAGCTGGACTCGCCATCCCGCCATACTCAGGAGTGATAATGATAAAACCTTCAGAACTTTTTAGATTTTCATCAATAGGTTTCCAAAGATCTGTCCAAACCTTATTATCATTTGTTTGAGTAGAATCATAGAGAGGAAGAGGATTTTTCCCCAGATCCAATGTCCAAGTCTCCACGGACATTTCTTTCAATTTAGAATTTAAAAATTCACCTACTTTAGCGGACTGAGATACTTTTTGTTGGGAGCCAACAATGATTCCAATTTTCATTCTATTCCTTTATTAAGAAACCCGGGCGATGATAAATAAAATCCGCCCGAACTGTCGTATGAGAACAGGTTTTGGAGCCGCTACTTTTCTCCAACGAGAAAAAAAACGCCTTAGCTCAATCCGTATTTTTTCTTAAGGCTAGAAAGTTCTCTCAAGAAAGATTCTCTATTTTTAACTGTCAAAGGTTTAAGATCCAGTGTGACCCTTTCCCCAGGTTTGCGGGGTGAAATCGTTTCACCCCCCCGGCCTTCCTTCTTTTTGAGGAGGGTTTCCAAGTTTTTAACCGAAAGATCACTTCCACTTTTAAGCAATTCTGAAACAGATTTCTGGTCCAATCTTGCAATGGAGCTTAACTGTTTCACATACCTTTCTGTATAACCTAAAATTTTCCCGACTTCTTCTGCGGTTTTTTTCCTTTCTTTGCGCAGGAACTGGATCGCTCTTCCGACTTCCCAAGGATTTAAACTTTTTCGCTTTTCGTTCTCAGCCAAGGCGATCTCATAACATCTGTCTTCGGAAGCTTCTGTCTCAACGACCGGGATTGATTTCCATCCGATCAGTTTTGCAGCCTGAAATCTTCTTTCTCCAGCTACGATCTGAAACTTCTTACCTAATTTGCGAACAACTATTGGCTCTATCAAACCTAAACGTTTCATAGACTCCACAAGATCACTCACATCTTCTTTCCCGAAAACCCTAGGTTGATCCGGATTAGTTATAATATCAGAAAGAAGGATTTCCTTTTTGAGTGATTCATCCCCACCAAAAGCTGTTAATAAATCCAGCCCTGCAAAATCAGATCTTTTTGCCATTTGCTCTCCTCATTACTTCTTCCGCCAAGGTAGAAAACATCTGCATCGCTTTAGGATCATATTCGGATAAAAGTTTACGTTTTGCCTGGGACTGAGGTATTGCCTCTCTTCTATATACAACCGAATCAAACACCGGAAAATATTTTCGGACAGTCTCAGCAAGCCCGGAAAGTGCCCTCGAATCCTCATACTGATTCAACACCGCGCCCAAAAGTCCAAGACCAGGATTTGCTTTTTTTCGGATTTTCTCGATCGTACCATGAAGATCTTTCAGCCCCTGGACACTAAAAGCACGAGTCTGTATCGGAACCAAAACAAGATCGGCCGCTATCAAAGCATTCTCCAAGATCAAACCAAGAGAAGGAGGACAATCTATAATAATATACTCGTAAGAAGAACGGATCGGCAATAGTGCTTCTTTTAAAAGATCGAAATCGTCCCTCTCATATGGAGTAGTAAAATTCGCCAAGTGAATGGAAGAAGGAACCAGATCCAAACCGGGAGCAAGGTTCACAATAATTTCAGAAATATCTACTTTAGATTCTTCTTTATAACCTAAAGAATGAAAGACAGATTTATCCGCCTGGCCGACATATAACTGGGTGATATTTGCCTGAGCATCCCAATCCAGAAGTAAAACTTTTTTGCCTGCCTTTGCCAATGCTTCCGCGAGGCAGATCGAAACCGTGGTTTTACCTTCTCCACCTTTTTGATTGGAAACCGCAATGATCACAGACTCATAGGAGTGTTTCGTTTTTTTGGAGAAGTACTTGTCCAAAACTTCAGTTTTATATTTGCCCTTATTGTCTTTGGGCAGGGACCATTTTTCCGCCTTCTCCAGAAACTCATCTTCCGAACTTAAAACGTATTCGGAGAGGACTTCTTCTACACTTAAAACCTTGGCTTTCACTTCAAACCTTGACCCTGATAATAGATCCTCGCCCAGACCGAATTTGTCAAGAAAACCTATGTCTCATATTAGCTTAAGAGCGAAAAAACCGAATTGAAACGATAGGGGAGGGGAGAATGCTAAGGTCTCTTCTCGGAAAAGGAATTCACAGGGGATGAAATCATTTCACCCCTATTCTAGGATGAAATGAAAATTCAGATTCGAATTATAATCTTACTATTCTGCCTATTTGCCACGGCCAATATACTCGCACAAGAGCCTGAATCTCCCAAGGAAATAAGATCGGAAACAAGTCTGCCCGGAACAGCGGCGCCTCAGAGCAAAATACAGGCACTTCTATCCGAACTACTGACCAGAAGTTCTATCACAGGACTTATAGGAGAAAATGGAGGCCAACATATTTTCGAATCAGGCACAAAGTTCCCGAACTTATCAGGACTAAAAGCGGGATCAAGGATCACCTATAACAGAGAATTCCAATACGGCGGGATCGGTTTAAAACATTGGTGGGAAACCTGGGAGATCAACCTGGAATACAGGACGACATTTAAGAACCAAAGAACAGGAGAAGGCAGGGACGAGGACTTTTTTCTTGGCAGCATAAGCAGGGAGAAGGGGACAAAGATCGATTTCGCGAACGCAAGTTTTTCCGATACACCTTATACATTCACAGGAACCCAAAACTTTGCGGACGGAAGAGGGAAACTGAAAATGAAAGACGATCGGATCGGACTCCTTGGCAGAAAATATTTCGGCGGGGCAAATCCTGATCCCAGAAAACCAGGCTCGGGCTTTTATCTTACAGGCGGAGCTTATTATACATTTTATAAATATTATCTCTACGATGTGACTCAATGGATTGCGACTGCGCCGGTAACCTACCGCCCTATCGGAATAGGTCTCAGTTATTCCATTTCTACCTGGGAAGTCCCGCTCGGATTCGGTTATAGATATTCAAACGGTACTTGGATGTTAGAAGCAAGTCTCCTTGGAAATGTTTGGTATTCACATTTCAGGGATTATCATTACCAAAGAAATTTAAACTTCATAGGAGATTCTTCCGGTTTCGGAATAGAGACAAATTTAGGAGCAGGATATATCCTACCCTCTTGGTTATTTTTCCTAAAATTAACGGAGCATAGATTGTACGGAGAAGGAAGTTTCCAAACCCAAGGAGGCTTGAGCAGAGAGGATATTATTTCTAACTATTCAGGAAGATATAGGAACTATCTGAGCACAAAACAATATTCCGTCGAATTCCAAGTGAGCCATTTTTTATGAAAAACAGACTTTTACTCATCAACTTGGGCGGACCCAGAAACGCCGAAGAAATCCCGAAATTTCTGAAAGATCTATTCGAAGACCCTTTAGTATTCGATCTGCCAATTCCTGAATTCCTAAGGATCAGGCTTGCTAGAAAAATCGCAGAGACAAGAGCTAAAAAAGTAGAAGAGACGTATGCTTCCATGGGATTCGGAGGAGGCTCCCCTCTTGTTTCCGAAACCGAAAAACAAGCAGAAGGTTTAAAAAAACTTTTAGAAGAGTCCGGAGAAAAATGGGAAGTCAAAACAACAATGTGCTGCGGATATCCGGACATCAGAGAACTTCCTTCCGAATGGACAGACCCTAAAGAAGGAGTGGTGCTTCTTCCATTATTTCCTCATTTTTCCAGATCCACAGTTCTTTCCACAGCAATGCTCATGGAAAAACAATTAGGTTACTGCCCTGCCTCGAATCCACACTGGGTAAGACCATTTTCAGACAGAAAAGAATATTTAGAATCCATCCGAGACTTGGTCTTGGATTTTTTCCAAGGAAAACTTTCCGAAAAAGATTTTCTTCATATCAATCAAGAAGCAGTCCCAGATTGGCAAAACCTGGATATAGTTTTCAGTGCTCACGGGATCCCTCTTCGTTTAATTAAAAAGGGCGACGTCTATACGAAAGAAATCGAAGAGAATGTAACAGCACTCACCTCACTCTTAAGAGAAAAAGGTTATAAAGGAAAAATACATTTATCTTACCAGAGTAGGGTAGGTCCTAGCAAATGGACCACTCCAAACACCTTAGACAAGATACAAGAGTTGGGGCAGAATGGAACTAAAAGGATCGCAGTTTATCCAATCAGCTTCATTAGCGATCATCTCGAAACATTGGAAGAAATTGGAGTTCAGATCAGAGACCACGCTCTTCAAAATGGGATCTCCGAATATTATAGGATCCCAGCTCCAGGCACATACCCGGCATTTTTAGAGGCGTTAGCAAAATTCGTTTTCGAAGCCAAGTATTCTGCGCAGCAAGGTATGCAGTTAAATTGTATCTGCAAGGCGTCGGGCGGGTGGAATCCTAAGAAAGAAAAAGTGGCTTGCGATTGTTATCAATAGGTCAGACGATCAAGCCTAAATTTTTCTTAAACACTGTCCAATTTTCCAAAACTCAATTGATCTAGAGATAAAATCATCTTCTATAGGACAGAAATATGGACGAATACTTAATCTTAATGCGATTGGATTTGATCACAAAAGATGCGCAACCTTCTCCGGAACAAATGCAAGTATACATGAAAATGTACCAGGACTGGGTAGGAGGAATTGCTGCCCAAAATAAATTCGTAGGTGGAACGGGACTATCCACAGAAGGCAAAGTTATCAAATCAGGACAGATCATCACTGATGGACCATTCGCCGAAACAAAAGAGTCCATAGCAGGCTTTATTACGATCAGGGCCAATAATTTTGAAGAAGCTACTAATATCGCAAAAGAATGTCCTATTCTAAATGGACCAGGAAATAGCGTGGAAGTCAGGAAAGTAGTGGGCGTGGACAACACACGTTAACCGACACATAATCGGCTCATAAATTTATGCAAAGCCCGGAGATATTGCCCCATTTATTCAGGAATGAATACACTAAAATAGTCTCCGTTCTTTGCAAACATATAGGTTTCGAAAGGATAGAAATCGCAGAAGAGATAGCAAGCGAGACTTTCCTAACAGCCACTGAGACTTGGGGAATCAAAGGAAATCCTGAAAACCCGACCGCTTGGCTGTATGCAGTGGCAAAGAATAAAGCGAAAAATTATCTACAAAGAAACTCGGTCTTTCAAAATAAAATCCTACCGGAACTTACCAAATCACAACCGGAAACTCTGGAATCTGAAATAGATCTTTCTCCGGAGAATATATACGATAGCCAACTCAGTATGATGTTCACGGTATGCCATCCTTCTATCTCTCCAGAAGCTCAGGTTGGACTTTCTCTGAGAATCTTGTGCGGATTCGGGATAGAAGAAATAGCCGATGCCTTCTTAACAAATAAAGAAACGATCAACAAACGGTTGTTTAGAGCTAAAGAAAAATTAAGAGAAGAAAAGATCTCAATCCAACTCCCAAAACCGGAAGAGATTGAAGAACGATTGGATCCGGTACTTTCTACGATCTATTTATTATTTAACGAAGGGTATTATTCCATCAGCCAAAACAAAACTTTACGCAAAGATCTTTGTTTGGAAGCGATCCGTCTCTGCAGTATGCTTGTGGAGAACCAAATCACTAATAAACCACAAGTATATGCACTTCTTTCATTAATGTGTTTTCATACTTCTAGATTCGAAGCAAGACAAAACGAAAATGGAGAACAGATCCTATACCAAGACCAAGACACAAATCTTTGGAATTATGAGCTGATCAAAAAGGGAGAAATTTTTCTGAACAAAGGAGCCAGTGGAACCAAACTTACAAAATATCATTTGGAAGCTGGAATTGCATATTGGCATACGCAAAAGGAAGACACAAAAGAAAAATGGGAAAATATTTTACAGTTATACAATCGTCTACTTCAGTTACAATATTCTCCGATTGCCGCTTTGAATAGAACATACGCTCTTTCAAAGGCAAATGGGAAAAAAGAAGCAATTATCGAGGCTGAAAAATTAGACCTGAGGGAAAATCATTTTTATTTTGCTCTTTTGGGAGAACTTTATTTAGATATAGATAGATCTAAGTCTGAAGAAAACTTTCGTAAAGCGCTTTCAATCGCGAAAACTTCCCAGGCCAAGATCAGTATCCAAAAGAAGATAGATCAACTCTCAAAGTAAACATATGATTAAGACAAAGAACACAAAACATATTAGTGTCACTATCCCAGTTTCCCAAAAGACATCTTATGAATATCTCTCGGAGCCTAAAAATTTTCCAGAATGGGCCTCCGGTTTATGTAAATCTATTTCTCCTATGGGAAATGGAGAATGGTCCATCGATTCTCCTATGGGAAAACTAACCGCAAAATTTACTGATAAAAATCCATACGGGATCTTGGACCACTATGTGATATTTAGCCCTGAAAATATTTCTTATAACCCGCTCAGGATCATAGAAAACGGAGAGGGAAGTGAACTGATTTTTACATTATTCCAAACAGAAGGAATGACACCTGAAAAATTCGAAGAAGATTCTAATTGGGTCAAAAAAGATCTAGACGAACTTAAAGAAATCCTAATAAATAAATTTGCCCGCTGATTAAGCCGAAAGACCCGAGTTATACAAGTAGAAGGCCCGTTCCAGAATGGACTTTAAACCGATCCCGTTCCTGAAATTCCCTTCTACTCGGATCTCAGGAGGAAGGACTCTATCCAAATCACGATTGAACGCATGAAGCTGAGGTCCGTATACAGGAAGTGCATCTTTCCAAACAGTCACATAATGATTTAAAGGTATTCCACTTTCGGAAAATAGTTTTTTACGATCTTCTTCTACAACTGAAATGATCTCTTCTTCGGTTTTGGAAGAAATTTCCCTGTCTCCCGCGCCACCCATAATAAAAGTTTCAGAATGGACCCCATCGGAGGTCCTACCAGCAAATATAAAGTCGTTAAACAAGATCCCTCTGGATCTAATCCCTAATTCGGAAGAAAAACTTTTATGATCTTTGGGGAATAATACTCCGAACCCTTTTTTACCATTCAAGATAGAATCTTTTCCGAAACGGGTCACACTTACTATAGGCAAAGTGTCCAACATTCCTTGGTAGGATTTGAATTCTTTATATTCTGATTTCAGAAGTTTTAATGCAGTACCGAGATTGGTTGCAATCGTGATTTTGGACTTAGGATAAGTCGCTCTCAATTCTCTTAAGCCGGAAATATCCTGATTATACTTGATCTTTCCTTGAGTAGATACTCTTGCTTCTAAAGCTCCAAGTAAAGTCCCAATGCCACCTTTAAAACTTACAGTTCCTCTTCTTCCCGGAAGAAGTTTTGGTTTATCTTTTCTAGAATTTCGAAGATGTAGAATGTTTTTCCAGAGAGGAGCTTGCTCCGGTAAAAATTTTCCGAGAACAAGTTCGGCAGACATTGCATCCAGATCACCGGCGTATATCCCGCCTAATGCAGGTTCTACGACTTTACTAAGTGTTTTTTCTCCCAATACTCTTTTTCCCCATTGGTAGATCGATTCACCTGGGATAGGTTGCGAAGGAACAGTCAATACCGAGAATGCAAGAGAGATCATTTCGAAAACGGAAAGCGGCATTCTTCTCATCTTTCCATCCGAGAATATATAACGTTTTTTAGATGCAGGATTGGAGAGTAGAATATCCAATCCTAAACGGGAAGAAAGACTTTCCAACTCCCAACAATTTAAGATCCCATTTGCCGCCCTTTCTACGATCCCGTATTCAGTGCGAACGGAACGGATAAGACCGCCAGCACTTTCTTTTTTTTCAAGTACTAATACGGACTCACCTTTTTCTAAGGAAAGGAATGCATGCAGAAGGCCAGTAAACCCTGCACCAATTACTATATGATCCGGAACCCATTTCGCCACGGATACAAAGTAATGGGATAGAAACTATTGGCAATAAAATCCTAGATTTTCTTTCAAAACGAGGAAAAGTTTTTATCAAGTTCAGAAATCGAATCTGTAACCCATCGTATATTTAGTTTCCAATCCGGAGAAGGTTCCGTTACTGGAAAATCCACTTCCTGCTCCTACGCTGGAAGGCATAGCTGAGATTACCATCCCCTTGCTTTGGCCGTCTGAAAACTGGACCACAGATTTGACAGAATTTGCAAAAAAATACGAATCAAGTAGGTTCAAGATATAAATCCCACCTAACACATATAAGGCGCCTTGGTATTCTCTGAAGTTTTTGTCTGCTTCTTCTCTTTTTAACTGAACTTGACTACTTTGATTCGCAAGATATGCATCAACCGGGGACAAAGATGGAGTAACTGCCGCTTGGGCTTGGCCAATTGCAGCAAGCGTAAGGCTTTCTCTTGTATATGGATTTCCAAGATCTCCGTATTCTCTTACGGAAGTTCTATACACTCTGAATTTGTCATAAGCGACAAATGCAGTCATAGCAAATAGGGTAGGGTAGAGAAGTGACTGGAACTTTCTATCAGTATAATATTGGCCCCAACCAGGTACTGCCGCAGATCTCCAGAGAGCATTTAAAGGACGTCTTGCCTCTTGTTTACGAAGTTCTTCCAAGCGGCGAGCTTCTTCATCCGCAGCTGCCTGTTTTTTCAGATCCTCTTCTTTCTGTTTGTCTTCTTCTAATTGTCTCTGAGCAGCTTCTTTGTCTTCTTGCTCTTTTTTGTCAGAAGCGAGTTTGTCCTCTTCTTCTTTACGGATCTTCTCTTCTTCGTCGTCGTTTATGTCTTGGAAAAGTATCTTAAGGATAAGATCCTTATCTACTTTACGTTTTCCTGATTCTGTTTGGAGAAGAACGGAATGTTGGTTTTGGGTGATAATATCTCCTTTTACCTTTCCACCTTCTCTCAATAGAACAGTAACAGGAAAAATGCCAACAGGAGCAAAAACGATCAATAGGATCGGAATGATTTTTTTTAAATGCAAAGATAACATTTCAAACAGAAAAAGTGTTACGCCACTAAAGTCCCCAAAGTATTGGACGAAAAGAAATTAATTTCCAAATGAATCCTTTCTAAGGGAAGAAACAGCTATAAGACCCGAATATTTCAGCAGGAGGGTCAAATAGACTGAGAAAATACCTTGGTTTCAGGACTTTTTCTTCTCAAACGCATGTCCAGACCTGTGCATGCATTCCTTAAGAAAGGTTTTCCCAGGTCTGTTAAAACAAGGGTTTTTCCTTTCCACTCTATTAAATTATCGTCTTCCATACTGGCCAAATAGAGGCGAACCTCTTCAAAAATCGGATCCGGAACCTCTACTTTCCCTAAAGTAGAAAGTTTTAGAATGAGTTCTCTTTGGATCAGATCTTCAGAATTCAATTTATGTCCCCTGAGTATTGCCTGTCCGTTTTCCGAAATTTTTCTTTGGTATTTTTTCAGGATCTTTTCGTTCTGATAGAAACAATCCCAACTATCCGAAATTGCAGACACGCCTAATCCCAAAAGTAGGTCAGTGGACTTGGTGGTATAACCCATAAAATTTCGATGAAGATTACCGTTTTGATAAGCGGCGTGCAACGAATCGGACTCCAAAGCAAAATGGTCCATTCCAATTTCTTTATATCCTGCACTTAAGAAAAGTTCTCTTCCGATTTCGTAGAGTTCTCTTTTCTCTTCTCCCTTAGGAAGATCATCTTCTGTGAATAATCTTTGTGCCGCCTTTATCCAAGGGACATGAGCATAACTGTAGAAAGCGATCCGATCAGGTCTAAGTTCCAAAGTTTTCCGGATCGTTTCCTTCATACTTTCTTTGGTTTGTTTAGGAAGTCCATAGATCAGATCGAAGTTTACCGAATTATATCCTAATTTGCGAGAACCATGAGTAATCGCGGCAGTCAATTCATAAGGCTGAATACGATTTACTAATCTTTGTACTTCCGGATCGAAGTCTTGGACACCTAAACTGATCCTTCTAAATCCGTATTTAGCTAAAACTTCTAATTGCGAAAGTCTTGTCCTTCTTGGATCTACTTCTAAGGAGAATTCAGGAGAATCGGCCACATTCCAAGAATCTAAAATTGGTTTTAATAAACTTTCCAAATTAGATTCTGAAAGATAAGTAGGAGATCCTCCGCCTAAATGTAGCTCTCTTAACTCACGCTTAGTCAACTCAGGAAGTTCTTCCTGGTATTTCCTGAATTCCTGTAGAACTGTTTCCACATAAGGATCTTCTACAGAATGGTTTTTAGTGATAGAAGTATTACATCCGCAAAAAGAACAGAGAGTCTCACAAAATGGAATATGAATATATAACGCTACGGAAGAATCGTCAGGAACCAACCTTCTACGAAGTGCATCTATCCATTCTTCTCGTGTAGGATTGTCTTCCCAATAAGGCACAGTAGGGTAACTAGTATATCTAGGCGCAGGAACATCATATTTTCTAATTAGATCAGATTTGGAACTCATACGAATGCCTCACGTATCGTACTTACGAAAGTTCTAATATTCGCTTCCGGGGTTTTTGGCAGGACTCCATGTCCTAAACCGCATACCCATCCTGCTCTTTTCTCCGGGGCCAGATCCAAAAATGGTCGGATCCAACTATTTAAGTATTTCTTAAATTCTCCAGACTCCATGAATAATAATGCCTGATCAAAATTGCCCTGCACAAAGTGGGAGCCATTTCCTAAGAAGCCAACGATGTCTGTTCTATGATCCATACCGAATCCAGTTAGACCGGAAACTTCTCTCAAAGATTGTAAAGAACCTGGGGCAAGATTTTTGGCATAATAACCGATCTTACCAGGGAACGCCTCTACCAAAACGTTTATGGTAGGCAATATCGCCTCTTGGAAGAACACAGGAGAAGCATCTCCGGCTGCGGTATCAAAGATCATTACGATTTCTGCACCACCTTCTAGTTGTAGGCGTATGTTTTCCTTTAATAAAGCAAGGATCTTCTCGTAAAAGCCTTCTCTAAGCTTCACTGAAATTTTAGGAAGTATTAGATTCCCATCATGTTTTCCTTGGGTAGCATAACAGAATAAGGTCCAAGGCCCCCCGACAAATCCGATCAAGGATTTATCTTTAGGGATTTTTTTTCTTGTCTGGATTACTGCATCCTTTTGAAATCCCATAAATTCCACCGCCTGCTCCAAAGGGTAAAACTTATTCAAATCTTCTAATGTGGAAAGATGCCAGCCAAGTTTAGGCCCCTCATCTCCGAAACGTAAACCCATTCCGAAAGCTTCTAAAGGAAAAAGAATATCAGAGAATAAAATTGCAGTGTCAAAATCGAAATCATCCACAGGACCAAAAGCGACTTCCGCAGCAAGTTCTGGGACTTTACATAACTCTTCGAAAGAATGTTTTTTTCTTAAATTTTGGTAATGCCAATGATAACGACCGGCCTGACGCATCATCCAAATAGGAGGAGTGGCCTGTGGCTGAAGTTTAAGTGCAGCTTGAAATCTAGTATTAGACATTTTTTAAGTCTCCGATCCATTGGTAACCGACCCCTCTCACGGAACGAATCGCATCCTCACCTCTATCTCCGAAGGCTTGGCGTAATCTAACAATGGAATTATCTATAGTTCTATTTGTAGGGAATTTTTCCTCTCCCCAGAGGCGATCTAGGATCTCATCTCGGCTGACAGTTCTTCCTCTTTCCTCTACCAAAAAGTTCAAGAGAGCACAGTCTCTTTTGGAAAGATGGATCTCTTCTTTGGATGGAGTAAGAATACAGTATCCGTAAAAATCCAAAAGATAACCTTCGTAAGAATATTTAGCCTGTTTTATGGAATGTTTATGAGATTCTAATACATGTTTGACCCTAATTAATAATTCCTTTAAATGGAATGGTTTAGGTATGAACTCTTCTGCGCCTAGTTCGAATCCTCTCAAACGTTCCGGCGCTCCTGAATGTGCAGTTAAGAATAGGAATGGGGGGCAGTCTTTTCTGGATTTTAATTCTTCCGCCAATTCGAATCCGTCTCCATCAGGTAGACGAACATCTAAAAGTATCAGATCTGGTTTGGATTCTGCTGCTAAAACTTTTGCAGACTGAGCGGAAACGGTCCAGACCATTTCATATCCTTCTTTCTCCAAACGTTCCTTTAAAGTTTCACCCAAAGAACGATCATCTTCTACTAATAATAATTTCGCTTTCATAAACCGTTTCTCCTTTGAGAAGGATAAGAGGGGAGAACAAGTTCTGCCAAAAATCCTCCTGACTCAGAATTTCGAACGGAGAAGTTTCCCCCCATTCTTCCGGCCAATTTTTCAGCGATATATAATCCTACTCCAGTGCCGCTAGTGCTTGTATGCCTTAAGAATAATCTTCCTAATAATTTAAAATCACCGGAGAAACCTTTTCCGTTGTCTTCAAATCTGAATTTGATCCTATCTCCGGAAATTAGTTCTGAAAGGATTTTTACCTTAGTGGCTCCTCCATGTTGCACAGAGTTTTCCAAAAGATTTCTAAAAATACTTTCGAGTGCTCTTCTATCTGCTAACACTTTGGTTTCTTTCCATTCCGTCTGAATGTCCAACTCGGACCACTCTTCTCTTAGACTTTCTTCCCAGTGGCGAAGATCCAACTCTTCTAAATATAATCCTTCCGATCTCATGAGACTTGCCAGGTACAATGCCTTATTCATCTGAGATTCTATACGATCCGAGTCTTTTAATAATCTATGAAGAAGTTTGTCTTTACCTGCATCCACACCTTCTTCCAACAAGCTCTCCGCTTGTAGCCTGAGACTTGCTAAAGGAGTTTTCATCTCATGTGTTACAGTGGAAAAAAAGTCATGTATGAGTTTATTTCTTTTTTCTTCCCGGAAAGTCAGCCAAACCAAGGTTGCTCCACCGCTTACCAACAAGAACAGAAAGAAGGTACCTTCCATCTTGATCATGGCACTTTGTCTTTCTAATTTTTCCAAAAAATCAAAATCGATCTGAGATCCCAAACGAGCGGCAAGTTCAGTCGCCATTCTATTTTGTCTTAACCCTAAAAAAAGCCACCACACACCGAGCGAGACCGTGGTCACAACCCAGATAACCGGTAAAACAATCTTTTTGGAATCGAAGACCTTCATACTTTCAATTTTTTTAATGCGGTATCCGCTTTCTCCAGAGTTTCAGAAAGTATTTTTTCGGAATGGGCATAACTCAAAAAACCGACTTCGTAACCGGAGGGCGCCAAATAAATTCCTTCTGCAAGGAGTGCATGAAAAACTTTCGCAAAACCTTCTTTATGGCCTGCAGGAATTTTATCCACAGTCCGGATAGGGGAGGGAGACTTTTTATGGAACCAAAACAAAGAAGAATGAACACTGGAGTCCCAATCTCCCTCTGGATCCCTTTCCCTCAAAATGGAAACCATTCCGGAAACAAAAGTTTTAGTGCGGTTCTCTAAAACGTTCCACACATTATCTTTTTCACATTTTACTAATGTAGACAGACCGGCCCTCATTCCGAAAGGACTAGCGCTTAATGTTCCTGCTTGGTATACAGGTCCTTGAGGAGCAACCAGATCTAAAAGTTCAGCCCTTCCTGCGTAAGCACCTACCGGGAATCCTCCGCCAATAATCTTACCATAAGTCACTAAATCAGGCGCAATTCCCAATTCTCCACTCATGCCTGTTAATCCGACTCGAAAGCCGCTAATCACCTCGTCGAAAAGTATAAGACTTCCGTGTTTTCTCGCAATCTCTACGATCTTGGATAAGTATTCTTTTCTTTGTATTAATAAACCGTAATTTGCAGGAAGAGGCTCTATCACTAATGCAGCGATATTTTTGCCTTCTTTTGCAAAAAGTTCCTCAACTGATTTTTCATCATCCAAAGGAAGGACCAAAGTATTTTTGATCAGCTCCGAACCAATTCCTGCGCTATCTGAAGAAGATTCTCCCGCAAGACCAGAGCCTGCTTTTACAAGCAATGCATCTAAATGACCATGATAACATCCGTCGAATTTTAGGATTTTGTCTCTACCCGTTGCAGCGCGGGCCACACGTAGCGCGCTCATTACTGCTTCAGTTCCGCTATTCACGAATCTGATCTTTTCCACCCAAGGGATCTTAGACACGATCCATTCTGCAAGTTCTAATGAATAAGGTTCAGCAGCTCCGAAACTCCAGGCAAGTTCTGCGGTTTCAGAAACTATTTTTTGGACATCTTCGTCTCTATGGCCCAAGATCAAGGGACCAAAACTTAAACAATAATCTATATATTCTTTTCCGGAAACATCCGTAAGTTTAGCACCTCTTCCGGATTGGAAGAATACAGGGTCTCCTCCCACGGAACGAAAGGATCTGACCGGAGAATGTACTCCACCCGGTGCTACTTTTTTTGCTCTTTCAAAAAGTTCCTTAGAACTTGGAAACATCAGCCTAAAATCTCCTTTCCTCTTCTTGCAGCATAAGTGATCAAATAAGATGCACCCGCTCTGGAAAACACTTGCCAGGTTTCCTTAAGTGCATCTTCGAATTTACAAAATCCATTTTCTGCAAGCATTGCAATAGATGCATATTCTCCGCTCACTTGGTAAGCGCCAACAGGCAATCCTGTTTGTTCTTTGATTGGTAAGATCAGATCGATAGAAGTTATGCCTGGCTTGACCATCAGAAGATCTGCGCCTTCTTCCGTGTCCCTTATTGATGAAAGAATAGAATCTTCTCTATTTCTCACATCAATCTGGTAAGAAGAACGATCTCCATGACCGGGAGCAGACTCAGCAGCTTCCCTAAATGGGCCATAAAAATGGCTCTTGAATTTTGTGGAATAACTCATGATCGGAACATGTTGGAAACCGTTAGAGTCTAGAATATTTCTGTGACTTCTAATTCTTCCGTCCATCATATCGGAAGGGGAGATGCCGTCCGCACCCGACTCGGCGTAACAGAGCGCCAACTCAGAAAGTCTTTTGACGGAACTTATATTGTCTATTCTACCCCTAGGATCTAAAAGCCCACAATGACCATGAGTGGTCAAAGAACAAAGGCAAGTATCCACCCAAAGAAAAGTTTCCGGAAATTTGGATTTGATAGTACCAATTACATTTTTATAAAATGATTTCGGAATAGAATCATCCGATTTTTTTTCAGGAACCAAAAACAGAAGGAAATGTTCCACTCCATTCTTCAAATCAGATTCTATTTGAGATAAAATAGAATCCTGACTATCACGGAATACTCCAGGTAAAGAGGACATTTTTTCAGGAGATTTCAGGCTTTCCGTGACGAAGATTGGCTGGACCAGTTTTTTAGGATTCAAACTCTCCGAAGATACCAAATTTCTGAGCGGGGCATTGAGACGATTTCTTCTCAAACCCAACAAACTCTCGGAACTCATACTGCACCTCTTTTTGTAAGAAAATCCGGAGTCTCACCCTTACAGGCTCTTTCCCAGGATTCAAAGTTCGGAAATGCAAAAATTTTCGCATTCGAACCTAATGTTTTTCTAATATATTTATACGTTGCTCCGGTCCCGCAAGAATGAATGCGAGATCCGATTTCCGAATTCTTTTTATACGCTCTATCAAATTGAGAAGCACTCATCCAGAAAAAATGAGAATATTCGGAAAGATCAGGCTGTTCCGAGTCAAAGTCCACTTTGTAAGTTACGAACCTTCTCCATACACCTTCTATAATATCACTTTCCTCATGAGTAAGTTTAATGAAGTCAGGATTGGATTCATAAAAACTAACAATTTCCTTTGCGTCTTCTTCACCCAAACCGTCAGTGGAGCCGTTCACCCAAACATCACGAGATGCTAATTTTTCCCAGGTTTTTGCACCTGCTACGATAAAGATCGTCTCAAGTCCCGGCAATTCCCAATCCTTAGGCAATGAGTCCGCACGAGACACAAACCAAAACTTTTCTTTCGGAACGGAAACCTGCACAGGGGAACGTTTCATCCTAAAGCCCTGCCTTGGTTTAGGAAATACAAGATCCAATGAAGAAGGTAGAGGCAATTCCTCTCCGTTCCAACGATCAAAAGCATCTAACTCTAACCCAGAATCCGTTTTTCCTCGAACGAATAGAAAATCCGCTGGGCCTCCTAAGATCACAGAAACCCCGATCTTCTGGTGGCAGCCTCCACCGAAATAAGAGAGAATTTTTCTCTCTTCTAAAACCGCTGCCTCTTCTTTATGATCCGAAAGTGGAAGTAAAAGTTTTCTAGTCTTCTCGTCACCTTTTCTGAACTCTGCAGCAAGCGCTCCTTGCGCAGGTGCATTCGGATTTTTCGATAAAGGCAGAACCATAAACAGTTCATTCGAGATCGCGGATCTAATTTCTTTTCTAACTTCTGAATATTCTTCCGTAGATGAAAAAGAAAAGTTTTCAGAAAGAAGTCGATCCAGCGCAGCCTTGGCCACTACAATCCCGGAAACCTCAGGGTCGGATTTCCATTTACGAAGTCTTGTCTGCACATTTCCTCTTACAGGATGAAAACTGATCGGTAAATTTTGAAGACGAGAGGGGAGTGCGCTCGGAAGAAATGCAGAAAGATTATATTCTCTTCTTGGACTAGAGGAATGGATCTTAATTTCTTTAGGAGGCTTCTCATAAGAAGACCTTTTGAAAAGTAAAACGTCTCTTTGGTCTGCGCGAGGGAGGACCATTAAAATTTCAGTGCCTTCATGTCCTTCCAGATCCAAATCTTTGAAGGAGTGAACGACTACATCCACATTTCCTTGGACGAGTTCCTTGGTTAGGTCTTGGGTAAAAACACCCCTGCTGCCCATTTTCCAAAGTGGAGTGGTTAAATCTTGGTCGCCACTTGCTTCTTTGAAAAAAAGTTGGAGCTCCAACTCAGGATACAATTTATGCAATTGATCTTGTACGAGGCAGGTCTGTAATTTTGCGAGGGAACTTTTTCGGGAACCGATTCTTAAAACGTCGGACAAGGTAGGTCATCCCAACCGAATACAAATTGATGAGCTTCCAGTTCTCTTTCTTCTAAAAGCTCGTCTAAAACGGATTTTAATTCTTCCTTTACTTTTCTAGTTCTTTCTTCCGTTTCTTTCAAGGAAGAAAGCATTTCTGCAAAGGAAATATATACGATATCTGAGGGCCAAGATTCTTCCAGAGGTTCTTCTCTAAAATCCAGGACCAGATTTCCCGGAGTCAATTTATCCATCCAAACGGAACAATCCATAGGTGCTGCGATCACCCAAGCTTCTCCATTCGGGGACCAGTCTTCCATTAAATGAGAAGAAGAACCGGAAACAGAAGATAAAAATTCCAAACGATGGAGATTACGTCCTACAATCTTAGTTTTTCTATTTGAATGAGAAAGCCAAGGTAGGATTTTTTCCGCAAGTTGTCCGGTCCCAAAAAGTACAATCTCTTTAGGAGGATTGAAAGCTCCGGATAAATATTTATCCGCCAAACCACCATAAGATTGTTCTCCTAAATTTTGCAAATAACCGGAGCGAAGAGTTCTACAATCTTCAATCAGATTGTCTCTGAGTTTTGCCAGATACTCTCCGAAAGCACGATCAGGTAATTCTTGGAATCTTTGTCTGAACTGAGAGAGAACTTCTGTCTCTCCGAACAATTTAGATTTTAAACCGGAGATAATTTCGAGAAGAAGTCTATACGCTTCGTAACCGGATTTACTTTCCCAATGAGCAGGAAGATTTTCCGGATGAGGATGGATCCTGGAATCTGAAACAAGAACCGTGCGCATACAAGTCTTCCAAGAAAATGCGTCAGGCAGAGACAATAAATCCCTGTCGGAAGATTCAGAGTGAAAAACTTGTAATGTGGACCACATCTATCTTCGATCATACCTGATTCAGGGCCTTATTTGTCAAAATACTGTCAGAGAGATCCGAAAAATATTCCTCTTGCATGTGTTGAGAACGAATTTCAAAATGACCTTATGGTTTGGGACATAGGCTTCCAAGATAAAATTGTTTATCTAGTAGTTGGCTCTGCAGCGGTTTATTTGAGCTTTCCGCTCGTTTCTTCCATTAAAAGTTTATTTAGCAAAACCCAAAGAACAGAGACAAGTTTCGGTTGTTACGAGGCTGCCTGCTCCGCTTGCGAAGTAAAGATTGATAAAAATCAAAAAGCCTTATCTAAACGAAAGCACTGATAATTCCAAAAGAGTCATCGCTATCCCATCTTCATTATTCGAATATTTAGTGATATAAGAAGCGCCTTCTTTCAAACTCTGCACTGCATTTTTCATCGCAAATCCATAACCCGAATGAAAAAGCATCTCTCTATCATTCAATTCGTCCCCGAAAGAAATAACTCCCGTCTCATCCAAACCAGAAATTTTTAAGTATGATTGGATTGCTGTCCACTTGGAAACTCCCTTCTCCAAAACTTCCAGACAATAAGACACTCCCGGAATTTTAGTGATCACCGTCCTGTATTCAGAAGACTCGGGCAAGGAAAGAAGTTCCTTTTCTAACTCAACCAATTCCTCTTTCATTAAAGAAAGATAACATACTACGAGTGCTTGATCGGAAGAATGTTTCAGAAGATCTGAAACCACCTTTGTTCTCGCGATATCTCCGCCTGAATAATTATGATACTTTTCATCCGTGATCGGAGATTCGATTAAAATATCGATTCCTTCTTCGAAGCGGTCTACGTGAAGGAGGGGGGAGTAGCCCTTCTTCTTTCCTAAAGATAAAACAGCAAATGTTGCTTTTTCGGAAATATATGTTTCCGAAATTCTTTCTCCATTCGGAGAACTCCGGAGCACCTGCCCATTATTGGCCACCACAGTTACATTCCCGCGGAATTCCTGAGCATATGGAAGTGCAGAGGAGAACCTTCTACCCGTAGCGATGATCAGACCAACTCCCTGATCCAATGCAGACTGTAAAACATAATGATTCAAGCTGGAGATAGAAGCCCTAGAATCCAGAAGTGTTCCGTCCAGATCCATAGCAATCGTATGAAAGGGGAGAAGCCCTTCCAATTTTGGAAATTTATGAGAATTCGAGATAATATCCAAGTGTGCCTGCGATTCTTTTCCAATAGACCTGAGGGCAGGAGTTCCTTCCACCTCCTTTTTTCGTTTCCAAAAGAATCAAAACTGATTGCCTGGAAGAATGGAACTCAGTCTGGCATATTCTCCCTGTCCGAACGACACATTCATCTTCTATCATCTTATCTCCGGAAAAACCAAAGCACCATTTTCCATCAAAGAAGAACTATACGATGTAGAACAACTGAACCAATTCGCAGACAAAGGAAAATTCCAAGCCACGAAAATTTCATTCGCGGCTCTATTCCATGTGGCAGACAAATATTCTCTTTTGGACAGCGGGTCTGCGCTTGGCAGGAACTGTGGCCCGATCATCGTCAAAAAAGCGGGAGCCTCGGTAGGAACTCCTAACGGAAAAAAAATTTTGGTACCTGGGCTTTGGACCACCGCCAACTTACTTACACATCTATATTTAAAAGGGGATTTTACGCCGGTTCCCACACGCTATGATCTCATCTTAGATAAGGTGAAAAATGGAGAGGCTGATTTCGGGATCGTCATCCACGAAGAAAGATTCACTTATGAATCAAGAGGATTAGCCAAGGTAGAAGATTTAGGAGAATGGTGGGAAGGCACAACAGGTGCACATATCCCACTTGGATGTATCGCGATTCGCAGAGATCTTTCTTCTCAGACAAAACATGACCTGGATTCGGCGATTAAGGAAAGCCTTTCTCTCGCTTACCAAAACAGAGAAGGTATGTACGACTATATCTTAAAACATTCTCAAACCACAACGAGAGAAGTGGCGGATGCACATATAGATCTGTATGTGAACGAATTTTCTAAAAGTTTAGGGAAAGAAGGGGAAAGGGCAATTCGTTTATTACAACAAAAAGCCCTCGAGACCGGATTACTTCCAGCCGAAAAAGAGAAGGACTTATTCCTTTAATTTTTCAGTTCTCTAACTATATCCAAACTCGCAGGAGATTGGTTCAGAGTATAAAGATGAATTCCAGGAGCTCCCATTTTAACCAGCTCACGGCATTGGTTTACGGAGAAGTCGACACTTCTTTTATAAAATTCTTCTGGCTGATCTTTCACTTTTTCCAAATCGGAAACTAATTTGTCAGGAAATTCACAGGCAGCCATTGACCTAAATCTTTCGATCTGAGCAAAAGAAGTGATAGGCATGATCCCTGGGATCACAGGCACATTAATCCCTTTTTTGCGGATCAAATTTAGGAAAGATTCAAAGTTAGAATTTTTAAAGAATAATTGAGAAACCAGGTAAGAAGCACCCGAATCCACTTTACGTTTTAGATTATCCACATCGGATTCTAAACTTGTTGCTTCCGGATGTTTTTCAGGATAACAAGCGGCGCCCATACAAAAATCGAAACCTTCTTCTTTGATAAAAGAGATAAGTTCACTTGCGTAACCAAATCCACCCTCTACCTTTTTAAAGGCCTCTTCTCCCTTAGGAGGATCTCCTCGAAGCGCCATTAAATTTTCAATCCCCGATTCGGAGATTTGTTTTAATATAACTCGGATCTCATCCTTATTTCCACCCACACAGGTAAAATGTGCCGCGGCAGGGAGTGAAAATTTTTTGGCCAATTCGGAAGTGATACGAATCGTCTTTTCGCGAGTGGACCCTCCCGCCCCGTAAGTCACGGTGATATAACCAGGATCCACCTTGGACAATTCGCCCACAGCTTCGAATAATTTCACTTCTCCTTCCGGAGTTTTAGGTGGGAAAAACTCGAAAGAGTACACCGGCGTTTTTGCCGTTTTATAAATTTCTAATATCTTTTTCATTCTAACCTATCCCCACAAAATGGGGAATTTTTTAGCTGCAGCAGAGTAGGACTTGAATAGGCCCTCTGCCGTTTCTTTGTAAGCCCAGGGATTTTGCCACAAGCACACCTGGCTTTAAATTTTCAGGAGCAACTCTGACCGCATGGCCTCCGGTAAGACCAGAACATAATAGGTCACCAGGCTGTACAGGATAAGATTGGGCTTCTACATTCGCAAGTACCACTCCTGCAATTGCAACTAGCCATTGTCCTTCCGCTTGAGGTTTATCTCCCAATACCAATGCTGCAGATTTTACTGCGACGCCTACTATATTCGTAGCGTTTGGTTGTCTGGATTTATGAAGTTTACCATCTTCTCCCATTGCAAGAAGATCTCCTTCCGCAATCACATCGGAAGACTGGACAGGAAAAAATTTAGCGATACAATCAGTACCTTTTCCGGTTTGGAGATACACCGTCCCAAGGAAATCAGAATCACCTTCTGCCAAGATCGCTTTACCTGAACCTGTTTCGTTCAGGCTCGGAATCCCTTTGCCACTCGCATAAACCGCGTGCCCGGATCTAGAATGGAACCATCCACCAAATCCTCTTTTGGCCAGACCTAAAATACCTGCAGAATCTTTTTCTCCGGAAGCGCTATCACCTCTGACCCCGAATTTTTCTCCAAAGCCTAGGATACCGGAGAATCTACCGGAACCTACAATACCTGCGCCTTTTTCGCTCTCATTTCTTGCATATGCAAGTCCTGCATTTTCAGGAGGAGGGGAGATATTTGCGTAAGGAGCTTCTACGGAACCCTTTAATCTTAAATATCCAGTGTGAGAACTGAAATCATGCTCTTTAGGAGCGTAATCATGAGTGTGCGGAAGAGGCAGCCTTGCATCGGATAATCTAGGATCGTCAGAAGAAACCACATGACCAGGGATGGATTTTCCTTTAGGTGCAACAGTTACTATACCGGGATATTCAGTACTAGCGTTACGCAGTCTTTCATCATCGCCTTGTACAACTGCACCTTCTTTTGCTTCACCGGAACGAGCCAACTTCACAATCCCATAAGATTGAGGTGTGGAAATTTTTAATCTCTTATCATTTCCTTGGACTGCTGCATCTGCAGACTCTTCTCCATTGGAAGCAAATCTTAAAATACCTGTATTTTCCGTAGTAGCATGTCTCAGCCTAGGATCATCGGAAGTAACTACTTTCCCAGGACTTGCATCACCAGGAGGGGCCAATTGGACCAAACCGAATTTTTGATTAGTCGCATGTTTTAAACGATCATCATTTCCCTGAACAACAGTGCCTTCCTTGGTCTCACCATTCTCCGCAAGTTCCACAATGCCAAAACTTTGGGTAGAAGAAGGTTTTAAACGATCATCGTTCCCTTGCACGACTCTATCTGCCCGATTTTCGCCGTTCGCAGCCAAACGCACCAGACCGTAAGAAGCCTCGGTAGAATGTTTCAATCTTCTGTCGTTACCTTGAACAACAACGCCTTCCTTATCTTCTCCATCAGAAGCAAGCTCTACGATACCTTTATACTCGGTGGAACCATCTCTCAACCTTCTGTCATTTGCCTGAACTGCGGCACCTTCAGAAGTTTCTCCGTCAATTGCAAGTCTCACAAGCCCGGACCTAAGAACAGTTGCGTAAGGTAAAGGTTCTGCGGTAGGTTTATGAGTGAGCTCGCTCAAGTATGGAGCTGCGTATAATTCTACTTCTACAATGCTTGTGGAATATTTTTCTTTGTTTTGGATTTTACGAGGGCGGGAAACGAATTTCAAAAAGCGAATATTCGTAGGTAAAAATCTCCACTGGTACCAAGTTCCCAATTCGGATAAGAATTGGTTCTCTTCCAAAAGTTGATTCCAGGTCAGATCATCTTCGCTATAATATACTGTAAAAGTTTCAGGGAAAGGTAAATGACCATCCTTCGGCGTAAGAACTCTCAACTCATTCACTCTACTGATAGAGCCAAGATCCATCAGGAAAAATTCTTCCTTAGGTTGATTTGATTCCACAGAAGACCAGCCATAATCAGGTCTTTCATCGATTAGATTTTCTTTTACCCAGAATCTGTCCTTTTCGGAACTCACTTCTAATTTAGTGACTCCCGAAATCCCAACTTCCAAAGCGCCGATAGAAACTTTGAATTTGGCTCCTTCTTTTTCAGAAACCTTACTGACCAATTTTAGAAAATTAGCGCGGACCAAGGAGAAGTTCCATTGTCCCACTTTTTTATTCAATCTTCTGAAACCGGTTTCTTGCAGGATCGGTTCCCAAACTTTTCCATCCAAAGAAATTTCGAATTTAAAAGAGTCGGGGAAGAATGTGCCGGATTGTTCCGACTGATGTAATTTGATCTGATTAAAACTAGAGCCTGGATTTAAAATTAAGGTCAAGACTCCGACACCAGGATGGTCCAACTGCTCGGAATAAGAACGAAGTCCTCCTTCCTTAAATTCGAACGTACCTTTGGTTTTAATTTCGTTTACTTTAACTTGTCGAGGATGGCTGATCCGGATGGATTCTTCATTCATAAGAGCTTTAACGTGGTCCTTTTAAACATGTACCCGGTTTTCTTCGGCTTTTGCAGAAAATATAACCAGTATCGAGGGGTGGATTTTGTCTGTGAAGTACTTTGTAATGATCATCCTTAGTGTCTCGGGAAGTGGGTCCTTCACTAAAAGAGTCTTCCCATCCGGTTCCACTTGAATTTTCTCAAGTACTTCCACGCTGCTTCTAGAAAGATTCCCTTTACACCATTCTAGAAATCCAATCCAAGAAGCTTCTTTTCCTGAAGAATGTCCCGGGCCCTGAGACTGGATAGGGGAGGCATGCTCAAAATTCGGCCGTTTATTTCCGGACAGATTTTTGCAAATTCCTCTTATATAATGTAAATTATCTCCTAGTCCTTGTGCCTTCGCAATTTCCATTGCCTCGGACAGGATACCGTCTCCGTAACGTTCTCTTAAAGAATCTAAACTCAACTCTTTCTTTTCTAAACTAGGTTTTTGGTTTTGGGTATTATGGATGGTTATATTTATATTGTTTGGGTTTCCAGTTTGACCCCCCTCCGGGCTACCTGCCAACACCCCTGGGGCCGATCCCAGTCCCCCTCCGGGGTTTCCAAAAATAACCCCCTGAGGTGGAATTCTGGAACCGGGGTAGTTGAAACAAAAATAGTAAGTGGAATTTTTATGCCCGGTCCCAGGAACAAATTGAAGGAGGCCTGCTCTTACTAGGTCTTTCTTTCCTTCATTGATGGATTTTTTCGTTTTTAAGCCAGTGAGTCGGATCAAACTTTCATTACTAGGCCAGACCGGCTTAAAGGTCTGGTCACTAAATTTAAGCAGGACGAGATAAAGAGTCTTCGCGGCTGGGGATAAAGTGGCCCAAACCCCGGAATCAATGATATCCGAGAGGAATTTTATATATGGAAAATGCTCGCCCATACCTTGGATCCTCTTTTGCCCCGGAGGCAAAAAAATTAATTTTAAGCAAAAAGGTTCGAAGGTAGTTGACATTTATCCGACATAAGGTTACTTATGTCTCATCCAACAACATTCCTTCGGGAAGGTCCGGCCCCTGGGCAAACCAGGGGAGTTTTTTTATCTCAGACCGACGGCAATGTTTCTTCCTTCTCTCTTCCGGGTTGGGAGAAAGTACTACATTTCCGTTTAGAATATTATGTCACATATTGGGGCTTTTTTCAGCTCCGTCAACTCATTCCCGATTTTTTCAGCCCAAGTCCCATAAAATCTTTTGCTAAGTACATGTTTGTACTATTTCATTTCGTTTAACAATATTCGTTAACGGATTTCTATGAAGGGATCGGATCTTATTTTCCGAATTTTTTAGAAATTTCTTTCTTAACGAACTTGTGGAGTTCTGAAAGAAAATCTTCGTCTTCGGTGGAGATGATGACGCTTGTGCCTTTTTTTACGATCTTATAAGGGGAGGGTGAAACTGCCGGTTTTTCGGATCCAACTTTGGTTCCAATTTGTCCGGGAGAGAATAATCCACCTTCTTCTGCTCGGTTAAAAGTTTTTGCGTCTTTTACGGTTTTCAATTCGCCTGAATTGAATTTTTCAAGAAAATCTTTTAAGGTACCTTTTTTGGCTGCAGAGGCAGCTTGTACTAAAAGGTTTTTGGATTCTATTCCAGCGTCTTTGCAGACCTTTAGATCTTCTTTGGAAAGAGAGGAAATTCCCAAAAGTTCGGTCATATAACTTCTACTTTTCCCGAACAGGTTCCCAAGTTCCAGGTCAGTATAAGAGAAGGAAGTTTTGAGATGGGTCATCGCTTCTATCTCTTCATAAGGAGATAAATTTTCTCTTTGTAAATTTTCAATAATTGCTAGCCGGAAAGTTTCCTTCGCGTCCTTATCTAAAATTTTACATTCTACTTCCGGCCATTTGAGAAGACTAGCCGCATGGTATCTTCTTTCTCCGGCAATAATTGTATAAAATTCCTCATCCGCTTTTTTGGTAACTAGGATAGGTTGAAGGAGTCCGTCCTTGTCCAAACTCTGGGCAAGTTCTTCTACACCTTTTTTTCTCTCTTGTCTGGGCTGGCTTTCGGAAGGGCGGATCTTATCCAGGCGGATCTTGCGAATCGTACCTTCTAATTTTTCCGCCTGGAAAACGTCTGCAAGAGAGCCTAGTCTTTTACTTTTTGAGCTCATTCAAAAATTCCTCAATGAAGCCTTCGTATTCCTGGGCCTGGCGGCTAGATTTATTGTATTCATAGACTGATTTTCTTGCCAGGTGAGATTCACCCACAGCGACTCCGTCAGAAATACTATTATCAAAAATCCTAAAATATTTAGTAAGAACCGGGATGATCGTTTTAGTGAGAAGTGTCTGGGGTTTTAGCTGAGTGACCAGCGCCCCCATGATTTCCAAACTAGGGTTAATCCTTTTTTTAATACTAGTAATTGTTTGTTGGAGTCCTAAAATTCCATCCACGGAAAATTTTTCCGCCTGGAGAGGAATGATCACATAGTTGGAAGCAACAAGAGCATTGATGGTAAAAATAGAAAGGCTAGGCGGACAATCGATTACGCAAAAATCAATTTCCTTTTCCAGATCAGCAAGAGCGTCTCTTAGGATATAAGGCGCGTCCACAATTGCGGCAATTGTTTCGGCCTCTGCAAGGGTCAGTCGAGAAGGAGCAATATTTAAATTTTCCACCTCGGTCTTAACCATAACTTCTCTAATCTTCGCTTTGGATTGGAAAATATTATGCATGGATTTTTCTAACCCTTCCGGATTCAGGAAAATCCCTGTAGAATTTGCCTGAGGATCGATATCGATCAGCAGAGTTTTTTTACCTCTTCTGGCGAGACCCCAAGCTAAATTCAGAGAGGTAGTGGTTTTACCTTCTCCTCCCTTTTGGTTTGCGATAGATACTACAATCATTCTGTTCCCTTGTATCTCAATTGTCGGATGTCCGACATCCCGTCCTTACATCTACCCTCAGAAATCGAGAGAATAAAGGGGGAATTTAAACAAAAATAAAAATTAAAAAGTCAACTTCGGGACCGAAGCCAACACTATATTTCCATGTAAGAAGAAGGGGAGAAGCATTCAAACTAATTCTTAAATTTTCTAAAAATTGCAGAAAAATCGGACCCGAATGTCGGATGTCCGACATTCGAAAGAAAGTCCAGGTACATGGTTGACACCATGCTTAATTTTAAACATTTTCCCTTCTATGCTATCCGCTCCGGAAGAATTTATATGGGGGAATCCAAATCCTAAAGAACTTAGGATATTGCTACCTCTTGCATTTCCGGAATGTTTAAGATTAATCGATGGTTTGGCCGGATTGGCCACTTTAGTTTCCGAATCAGATCCTTCTTCCTTGGAAGAAGCGGGTTCTTGGGGATATGGAGAAGATGGATTCTTCTATCCTTTTTTAACCAAGGGTTCTCAGATTCGGAGCCGTTTAGAAGGAAGTAAATCTCCATTCTTTTTGCCTAGATCAGAAGAAGTGGAATTGTTTCGAAATGATTCCCTGGGATGTTTATTATCCCCGGTGTTGCTGGATGGAAGAATGTTCGGGTTCTTTCTGATAGAACTTCCAAACCAAGCGGAAGAAAAACAAATTTTACTCTTACATTTAATCTGCCAAAAGGTGGCCCGGCTTTTGAAAAAAGAATCGGAACCTTCTGCAGTTTATAAACTCTCAGAGGACCTGAGTCCGGATCCATTGGGGGAGCTGATTTTCAGATTAGGACATGGGAAAAATTCCCAGTTAGAAAAATTCAAGGAATCTGGAAGCATTTGTATTTCGGGCCCTGCTTCTTCCGGGAAAAAAACCTTAGCAAAATGGATCCAAAAAAGGGAGTTTCCCGGCAGGCCAATTTTAACGGTTTCGATCCTTCCGGAGCAGGCATCCAAATTAGAAAAGGCCTTAATCGATTGGGAAAAAATGGCCGAGTCTGGGACTTTAATTTTAGAAAATTCGGAGAATTATTCTTTGGCCCAACAAAGAATCTTGTTCGAATATTCTCAGAGAAAGTCCGGAAAATCCCGTCTTATTTTTTTAGAAAACTCAGGCAAAAAATCAATAGAAGAGTTTTTATATTTTCGTTCTCTTTTGGCCGAAAATAAGTTAGAATTACCTGCCTGGAAAGATTGGGCAAAATCGGATAAAATTGCTGCGGTCCGGCCGATTTTCCAAGAGGTCTGCGAATTACATGGCCGCCCTGACTTGGCACTTTCTGAA
>NZ_NPEG01000006.1 GCF_002812045.1 Leptospira haakeii
GAGACACAAAGACACGGAGGGATTAGTCTTTTTAACTCTGTGTGAAAAAAAAATCGCGACTTTAAACAATCCTTATATCAAGGTCGAAAATTAGGTATTTTGTGGGTTTACGAGAATTTTTTATCGAAGATCGTCTGGAAAAATTTAGGACGGAAGCTCCCTGCAATCTGGGAGAAAGTGGGATCCGGAATCTGCATCTGGATCAGCTTACGGAATATCTAAATTTAGATTGGAGAGAACTAGGAAAACTTTCCTTAGCAGACTCTCCCAATTCAGGAAGAAAAGATCTAAGAGAAGAAATTTCAAAACTTTATTCTAATGTTTCTCCAGATCAGGTTCTGGTGACAACCGGAACTGGAGAAGCTCTATTCATCGCATTCCATCTTCTTTTGCAAAAAGGGGATTTGACTTCTTTATTTTGGCCTGCGTTTCAAGCATTGTATGAAGTCCCAAAATCTCTTGGTGCAAATCTACAAAAAGTGGACCTTCTTCCCAGATTAGAAAGTAAAGAGTTGGGATTTGGAAAAGAGAATCTAAACAATCTTTTTCAAAATTCTCCTAAACTAATTATATTCAATCATCCTCATAATCCGACGGGGATTATCGCTGAAGAAGAAGATAAAAATGACTTACAGAGACTCACTTCGAATTTTCCGAATTGGATATTATTCGATGAACATTATAGATTTCTTTCTGAAGAAGAGGACTTAGGTTGGAGCGGTTTTGGACTTTGTGAAAATTCAATTTCTACAGGTTCTATCACGAAATGTTTTGGTGTAATGGGACTTAGGATCGGTTGGTTAATTGGTCCTAAAGATTGGATCCAGAAAGCAAGGTCGATGAAGGACTATCTTACCCATACTGTTTCTCCAATTTCGGAATTTCTGGCTTTGAAACTTTTACAAAATCGTAAACCTTTGCAAAGTAAGATCAAAGAAACTTTGTGTGCGAATATACGTAACTTCGCACATGCAACGCAAGAAGGCAAACTCCCAGGAATTGTAAGTTTTAAAGAGCCAAGAGGTGGGGTAGTCGGTTTTGCAAAATTGCAAACAGGTTTAGAATCCAGAAAATTCGCAGATCTTCTATATGAAAAAGTTGGAGTATTTGTTTTACCTTCTGCGGATTTTGAAACGGAAGGTTATATCCGGTTAGGATTTGGAGAAACAGAAGAAAGGTTTCGTTTAGGTCTGGAACGTTGGAGCAATTTAGGATCAGAAGTGATCGCTCTTTTGAATAAATAAGCGATTTGTCTGTCTCTCGTAAAAGACCCAGACTCCAATGTGAAATAGGATTTTCCTAAAAATACATGAGGACTTTCTAATATACTTTCGAACTGGGAATTTTCCTTAGCAGGTTTCCAGTCCCATTCCAAACCTCTGATCCCTATTTTTAAATTTTCTCCTTGGATTTTCCAATAAGTTTCTCCGGTTCGGAAAGATAATCCTTGTCTGAGTCTGGGATCTTCTACTTTTAATAAGTCTGGTGAGATCCAAACTCCAAGAGGAAACAGCAAGGGTTTTTCCGGATCTATTTCTTGTTCTTTCATATGTCCATAAACCCAGACTTCAGTTCTGTATACTCTGTTAGGACTTGGGAAAGTATCTTCATATAAATTTCCTATTTGGTGAGAAAGAACTCTCATAGATTGGATACGCACTTTCCATTTTCCAGGTTCACCTACCGGAAGAACAGATTCAGGCAAACAATCTTGGAACAGATCGGAAGGAACTGAGGTCTCCCAAATTACGAATGGAGAAAGTGTAAGAGTGCTTGTTTGAGGAAACCAAACTTCCCAAAAATACGGTTTGTTCCGTAGGTGGAAATTTTCCTTTTTGCGGACCTTTTTGCTCACTTCCTCTTGGAATAAATTTTCTCCGGGATGAAATGCTCTGAAAGAAGGTTCTGATTCTTGGATCTTGGATTTCCAAGGAAGGAAAAATAATAAAGACCAAATAGAAACCCTATGTTTTCGGACTCTATGGAATTTTCTTTTTGCGTTCGGAAAAATTTCCTCCGTTTCTGTTTCAGTAAAGGAGAAGGGCGGTAGGTTCTCTGACCAGTCTTCGGTAGTGGCAGATTCCTTTCCGTTTAAATTGCGAAAAAACCTAGAATCGGACTCTGCTGAAACGTAAGGATCCAGTCCTTTTTGGAGTCTGATCTTTCCCGCTTCCAATTTGATGGAAAGGTGGAAAAAGGAGGACCGAAACCAGGAGAAAATTTTTTCTTTTAAACTTCTTAGTCCGATCATTCTTGGAGATAGGTTAGTAGATAGAGTTGGGAAAGGCAAGCCTAACTTCCCCTAAAAAAAGGAAAGAAATATGGGAAGAACGTCCTTAGAGCATGAAGAATTTTTAAAATCCATAGATGCGTTCCATCTAAGGGTTCTTGCGGAGATTGATTATCCTCAATCCCTTTTTAGAGAAGGAAAGATCCAGGACACAATTTGTTTATTCGGATCCGCTCGGATCTTAAGTCCGGAAGAATGTAGAGAGAAAGAAACAAAAGATCTCTCCGAATCAGAAAAGAAATTATTCCAGAAACAAAAAGAGATGTCCGTTTATTACGAGGCAGCCAGAAAAACCGCAAGCCTCATCACTTCTTGGGGAAAAGAAATTTCAAAAGACACCAGAAGAATGGCGGTTTGCACAGGTGGTGGACCTGGTATTATGGAAGCAGCGAACCGAGGAGCCAAAGAAGCGGGTGGCCCAAGCCTTGGTTTGAATATCAGACTTCCTTTTGAACAATTCGTGAATCCTTATGTGGACCCAGAAGTGAGCGTAGAATTTCATTATTTTTTCATGCGAAAACTTTGGTTCCTTAGATTATCCATGGGGGTAGTGGCTTTCCCTGGAGGTTTTGGAACAGTGGATGAATTATTCGAGACCTTGACTCTTATCCAAACAGGTCGCAATAATCGAAAGATCCCGGTCATTTTATATGGGACCAAATTCTGGAATGATATATTCCATTTAGAAAATATGAAAGAATACGGACTCATAGACCCTGACGATCTGAACCTGATCACTTATTGTGATACTCCTGAGGATGTTCTCGAAACATTAAAGAAGAAGGTCCCTTTGGATGGAGATTGATCTTAAAAAGGGGAGAAATTTTAGGATTTTTCCCAAATCTTTTTGGATTCCTTGACATAAGCAACTTATAGAAAAATATGGTCGCAGTATGGCCAGAAAATGTGTTGTGACTGGGAAAGGAACGATATCCGGAAACAATGTTTCCCACTCTCACCTTAAAACCCGTAGAAACTGGAAAATCAACCTAATCAAAAAACGTATCTTCTTAGAAGATGAGAATCGTTGGGTAACCGTTCGTATCTCTACTCGTGCTTTAAGAACCCTGAAAAAGAAAGGGATCAAAGCAGCGATCAAAGATAACGGCGAATCACTAAAAGCACTTGCTCCCAAAAAATACGTCGGAATCCAAAAAAAGGCAATCTAGTCCTTCTTTTTCCCCGACCCCTGAATATGTTTCTCGAATTTACTTCCTTCTCAGGAAGGAATTCGGGGACGTAAATTCTCCTCTCCAATATTCCAAAGACTACGAATTTGCGATCTCGGTAATTCTTTCCGCTCAGTGTACTGACGAAAGAGTCAACCAGGTTACTCCTATTCTTTTCAAAGAGTTTCCAACTCTGGAATCTCTTGCTTCTGCTCCTTTAAAGAAGATAGAAAAGCTAATATATTCTACGGGCTTTTATAAGAATAAAGCGAAGTCAGTTTCCGGATTTGCGAACCTTCTTCTTAACGAATATGATAGCAAATTGCCAAAAAGTATCAAGGAACTGATCAAACTTCCTGGTATAGGAAGAAAAACCGCAAACGTCGTATTAAATGAGATCCATCATATTTCGGAAGGATTCGTGGTGGATACTCATGTAAAAAGAGTTTCTAAAAAGTTAGGCATTACCAAACAAACAGATCCTGTAAAAGTGGAGAAGGATCTAATGCAAAATATTCAGCCGGAATATTGGATGGATCTGTCCTTGTATTTTATATTTTTAGGAAGAAAATATTGTAAGGCACATAAGACATTCTGCGAGACATGTATTCTCAGAAAAGAATGTCCTTCTTCCACTTCACCAAAAGAATAAAGAGGCCAAAATGAACTCAGAAGTATTTTTAGATGAAAAAATCCAAGGAATGGAATTAAGCACTCAACATATAGTCATGTCTAGAGACTTAAACCAACACGGTTTTCTTTTTGGTGGGCAGATGCTTGCTTGGATAGACGAAGGTTGTGCAATGTTCGTAATCGAAAAAATTGGATATTCTAATCTTGTTACAGTGACAATGGATAATGTTATCTTCAAGAGCCCAGGACTACTTGGTGAGATCATTCAAATTTTTTCCAAAATAGAAAAAGTGGGAAAAAGTTCGATCACCATCCGAAGTGCTGCCATTGCAAAAAATCAGAAGAAAAAAGAAATAAGGGAGATCATAGATTGTAGGGTGACCTATGTATGTTTGGATGATTCCGGAAAACCATTCCCTTATTTCAGTCAATTCGATCCGGAAGAATTTTTAAAAAGATAAATGGCCGTTCTATTCCCGGTTTCTCCGGAAAAAGCGAACCTTCTTCTTTCCAGAATGCGAAAGCTTGGGATCAAAGAATCCGATTTGGAAGAAACTTTTGTAAGAAGTGGAGGCAAGGGGGGACAGAATGTAAATAAAGTTTCGACTGCCGTCCGATTACTCTATAAAAAGACTGGCCTCGAAATTAAATGTTCCATCCATCGCACCCAAGGTTTAAACAGATATAAGGCGAGAATTCTTCTATGTGATAAAATCGAGGCCGAAATTTTTGAAGCTTCTAAAATAGAAGATCCTAAACTTGCAAAGATCAGAAAAGCCAAGGCGGATAAGGCTAGAAAGGCCAAAAGAAAGGTCGCTTCCAAAACTTTGGCAGGTCTAAGAAGAAAAACCTCTCCTGAAAATGATTGGGGCGAAGAATATTGAACCATGCCTGAAGTAGTCAATCATACTCTGATTGTAGAAAAGCTCAAAAACCTGACCGGTTCTCCTGGATGTTATCTATGGAAGAATTCAGAAGGAGAGGTGATCTATGTCGGTAAGGCTAAAAATTTAGATAAACGGATCCGTAATTATTTAAAAGAAAAACAAACAGATCTAAAAACTAGACATCTACAGAGAGAAATTTTTGATCTGGATTGGTTTGCAACTTCCACGGAAAAAGAAGCTTTAATATTAGAAGCTACTCTGATCAAAAAACATAATCCTAGATACAATGTCCGTTTAAAGGATGATAAAAAATATCCGTATATCTGCGTTTCACTTTCAGAACCTTATCCAATGGTGTTTATTACCCGTAAAATAAAGGATAATGGAGATAGATACTTCGGTCCTTTTACGGATGTAAGGACTACTCGTGAAATTTTAGATGTGATCCTTCGCATTTTTCCTATTAGAAAAGTTCGCCAAAAACTTCCACTTCCTAAACCTAAACGCCCTTGTTTGAATTTCCAAATGGGAAGATGTCTTGGTCCCTGCCAAGGAACAGTCCCCGAAGATGAATATGCTGTAATTGTAAATCAGATCATCCAATTTTTAGAAGGTAAAAAAGAGATCCTTGCAAACGAACTCACCAAACGTATGGACGAGTATTCCGGGAAATTGGAATTCGAGATCGCAGCCAGATACAGAGATATGTTGGGCAGATTACAGATCTTCCGGCAAAAACAAACTGTTGTAAGTATGGATGGCGGCGACGAAGATGTGATCGCATTTGCTCGTAAAGAAGATGAGGGACAAGTTGTCCTCATGGAAGTTCGAGGCGGGCTTTTAGATAATAAAAAATCTTTTCCTTTGCAAGGTGTGCAAAATTCAACGGAAGAGGAAATATTATCCTCCTTCTTCCGAGATTATTATATGGGAGCCGGAATGATCCCAGCTAGTATAGTAGTTCCTTTCGGTTTAAAAGAAGAAGGGGAGACCGTGCTCGACTTCTTACAGGAGAAAACAGGTTTCCGACCTAAATTAAGATTTCCTAAAGCAGGAGAGAAAAAGTCCCTCTTAAAGATAGCAGAAAAAAACGCGGAACTTGGGCTTACTGAAAGACTTCTCGCAACTCATTATAAAGACCAAACTGTAGCCTTAAAAGAAATACAAGATATGTTCCAACTTAAGGAGCCTCCTCATATCATAGAATGTTATGATATTTCCCATTTCCAAGGTTCTTTTCCAGTGGCAAGTGGCGTGATGTTCGTAGAAGGAAAACCATTCAAACAAGGTTACAGGAAATATAATATCAGAGGCTACGAAGGGATTAACGATCCTGGAATGATGCATGAGGTAATTTCCAGAAGGTTACAAAGGATCATCAATGAAGATGGTGTGATGCCCGATCTGATCGTAATTGATGGAGGTCCTACACAGCTTGGAAAAGCTTGCGAGGCAGCAGTAGAAGCCGGCGCTGCAAATCTTCCTATGGTAGGACTTGCTAAAAAAAGGGAAGAGATCTATTTTCCTGGAGAAAGTTCTCCTTATAGTTTCGATATGAACTCTCCCGGGATGAGATTACTTCGCCATCTTCGCGATGAGGCTCATAGATTCGGAGTGGAACATCATCGTTCCAGAAGGAACCGAGAAGCTCTAACTGGTCTTATTCGTGAAGTTCCGGACATTGGTTTAAAAAGAAGTAAACTATTACTTCAATCATTCTCCGGTCAGAAAAAAATAGAAGATGCCAATATTGTGGAGCTAATGAAGGTTCCTGGTATAGGAGAAGCATTAGCGGAGAAAATTTTTAATTATTTTCATTCTACCGCAAACCAAAACACAGAAAAAAGCGGAATTGTAATTCCGGAAAATTCCAACTCTAATTCCTAAAAATCGCAATTAATAAGTTTTTCCCCGGACAAGTAGCTCTGGAGGGAAAAATGCGAACAATACTACTTGCCTTAGGCTTAATCATATTTTTTATTTCGGCTTCCTGTAAGCAAGACTCTAGATCGGAATTATTTTGGGAAGATATAGAAAGATCTGTTCAATTCCAATATGATCCTATTCGTGCAGAATACCCTAGGCTCATTTCAGATCTGATCCAAGAGAATGGTCGAACTTGTTTTATCTCCGGAGAAGATCCTAATTTTAGTATTCAGATCTGCATTGCAAATACAGGAATTTCGGAATTTGAGCAGGTTCTTTCCGCCTGGAGAGAAGGATCACTGGTTTCTGAATTCGGTTCTACACTTTCGGATGACTCTGAGTATAAAATAGGGACCTATCCATTTTCTGGGATTAGGAAAAAAGTAGAAGGTTCTAAATTTGCTCTTGTCGGAGACCGAAAACTAAAATCGTTAAATGCTGGAACTATGGCTTGGGATAGGAGCAATTTTAATCTTAAAAACCATTTTAAAAATTTTAGTATATTCACATTTTCGAATGGGATTGCAATTTTAGTTCTTCCTCCCTTGGAAGAATCGGAAGTTTATCTCGGGTTTTCCTTTAAATCATCAAGTTTAGAAAAGGAGATCCAAAATTTAATTAGAGTTAAAAATCAAATTGGATTAGAAAGCTGCATTTCTTCCGTTCCAATTATCACTGAAATTTTCGGAGAAACAAATTCGAGTTTAGGACGATGGATTGAGGTCTATAATCCAAATATTTTCCCAATCTGTGAAGAAGGATTGGAATTTAGTTTATTTGGGAACAATGTTTCACTTCCTCAAACAACTGGCTTTATTTCTGGTCAGGAAACTCGAATTTATGCAGAAGATGCTACATCGTTAGAACATATTACTCTTTCAGGAATCAAATGGGGAGATCTAAAAAAAACCGGTAAAATTTTACTCAAGCGGATAGACCGGTCCCTCGAGTTTAATCTTCCTGGAAGCGGTTATTTATTCGGCGAAACTTATTACTCTTGGAGAGGAAATTCATTCTCCGAATGCGAAACTAATTCAAAGTTCTGCATGGATCCCGGAGAGAATCAAATCTCTGGTGCTGTGAATCGGGATGCCTGTGATCCAAATGATTTTGAATTAGAAGAATTAAATCCGAACGGTTTATTGCATAATGGTATTCTTCAAGAAAATTGGAAATATTTAGATCTGATCTATAAAGGAAGGTTAATTTGTGATCCTTCTTCTCTGAAAATTAGCTGGGGAAAAAATCTTTTTCCGATCCGGATCTATAAAAAAATTTCCGAAGGGGAAATACTCAGCATTGGAAATCTTCCTTTTCTCTTAAGAAATTCTTCCTATTCTTTTTCTATTTTTAAATCAGTCGGTGCGAACGATCTTGTTTCCATATCAAATTCGGAAGGTAAGGAGAAGGTTCTCTGGGATGGGATCTTCAGAACTCCTAAAGGAATTCCGACTCGTATAATACTCCAAAAAACGAACGGGGAAACCGTAAGTATTTGTTTTGAGGATGGACAGGCTTTTCTTCATCCTAATTCGGCAGATCCATACTTAAACAATGGTTCTAAGTCTTTCTTATTACAATCAGCTATAGTTAGAGAAAATCCCAGGACTTCTGCAGCTCGGAAATTTTGTCAAAGATCACAGGTTGTAAGTAAGGCTGGGTTTTCGGAAATTTCTTGGATGGGTTCTTACCAAGGTGTAGATCCAATCTCAAAAGATAGATTTCTTGAATTCGTATCTGTTACTGAAAATTCTCCCGAATCTACATTTTTAGAAATCATCCAAGGTAATGGAGCTATAGTTTCTATTCTGCTACCTTTAGATAAAGAAGGTTTAAGTTTACTTTCTTCCGGAAAATCTATCTGTTTTCCTCAAACAGAATTTTGGAAAGATACAAGTTTTAGCTTACCTTCTTCCGGATCAAATATACTTAAAATTTATGATCCGTTTACTGGAGAGCTTTGGGATGAATTCCAATACAGTTCTTCGGGCCCAGGAGTAAACGATACTCGAAACAAGATTCGAAAATCCGCTTATTCTAAATTGGAATCAGGCACGCGGGTTTGGTCAGTCAGTTTATACTCAGGAAATCCATTTAGAGATCCGAGTTGTGTTCTGACAGATGCCCATCCTGGAATCTCAGAATAAGAAGTTTACTCATGAAAAAAGTTTTCTTCTTATTTCTATTTTTATATGCCCAACTCATATCTTCAGAAGAAGTTCCAAATCCTACTTTGGAGATCTATTTTCAATGGATCTTATTTAGAACCCAAGGACGGATCTTAGAAGAGAAAGAAAGTTATAAAATTTCAGCGTTAACTTCTCCTGCTGTATTAGGTTTTAAATTTGAAAAGTATAAAGATAAATTCCACACAAATTTAGAATGGACTCTGATTAGTACTCCTAATTCAGGCCTCATATTCCTACCTGGAAGGGACTCATACTTTGGAATTTTTTATAAAGGATTCTTATGGGGAGCGGGGAGAAAGTCTGATTTCGAAGAATTTCCTGCCTGGTCTTCTTGGAAAGACGGAGTAGAAGGACTATTTGCGGAAACCGAATTGGATCGTATCAAGATTAGATTTGATTTTTTGGATCTATACAGAGGATTCCCCTTATTAGAAAACCAATGGTTGAAATTGCAGGGGAGAGAGTTATTCCTTCCTAAACAAGCAAGAGAAGAGCTGATCTCTGAAAAGGATACGGCGGTCTTTTCCCAATCCAGATATAGAGCTGGCATAAGTCTGACCGGAAACAAGGAAGACCGTCTTATATATAAATTTAGAGTGAGATATCTTTCTTTGGGAAACTGGGGAAGGTTTGGCTCTGATACAAAGGAATCCAAATCTGAAAGTATAGAGGGAGATAGAGATTACCTAGTAGAATGGAAACTCGGACTTGGATTTCTCTGGAAGTATTTTTATATTTCCGGTGATTTCTTCCTTTCAAGAGGAATCGATAAAACAGGATACCATCCTTCTCGACCGGAAAGATCAATCCAGATCAGCGGTGAAGCCTTGAGGTTTGATTTAGGATTTTATAATACATACGGCAAAATTTCCATCTTTGCCTTTCTGCCTGATCGAGAGAAAAGATCTTCTCAAGGTGAAATTTTAGAATTGGGCTTTATCGGAATGGGAGCTTCTCCCATTTCAAATCCTATCTTACAACAGGTATGGGGATTTTATCCCTCCACTTGGATCACAGACAAAGGATTAGAAAGAGAAGAGACCAATTTTCCTGGTAAAAGACCTGCAAACTTATTCGGTTGGAAAGCGGAAGGAAAGTTCTTTGGAATTTCACCCGGGATCCATTTTACTTATATAGGATTTTTGAAAGAAGAAAATTCTTCCTCCGGTCTTTGGACAATTTCTTCCCGGAATATACAAAACAGATTCCTAAGAGAAGCAGGTGTAAGTATTTCTTGGTCTCCCTTAGAAGATGATTCTTCAAAGATTGAATTGGATCTTGGAGGTTTTGAATCTGACGAAACAACAGGGCTAAAACAATGGTACATGCTCTTTCGTATAGGAGGAGTTTGGAAATGAATAAGTTTATACTCTTATTTACACTTCTTTGCTTTTATTCCTGTGAAAGAACTGAAGAAGATGTTTCTATTTTCTGGGAAGATGAATTATATCCAAAGATATTTTTTTCTTATCCAGGTAGATTTGTTCCGGTCGGTAAAAAGAGAATGGTGCGAGATGAAATTCTGAGGATTATCCGAGAAACTAAAGATTCCATCTATATGCATATTTATTCATTCTCTGATCCCGAAATAGAATCAGAGCTCATACAAGCAGATAGAAGAGGAGTTCGTTTGGAACTTATGGGAGAATGGGGAAAAACATATCCAATTTCTATTCTGCCTTTTTTAAAATATTGGAAAGGAACAGGCTTGCAACATACCAAGGTTTTGGTTTCCGACCAGTCATTGGTGTTTATCGGAACAGGAAATTTTACCAATTATGGTTTGGAGCAGGATCATAATGGATATTTGGAATTCAAATTGAATAAAAAAGAATGGGAAAACTTTCAGTCTTTCTTGAAGGAAGAGTATCCTTTTCCTGTTCTAAAAATTGGCGAATTAGAATTTTGGAATTCTCCTTTGGAAGGAAATTTGATCCAAAACCGACTTTTGGATTCTGTTCTTTCTTCGAAAGATTCTATTCGATATCTTATCTTCGATCATTATGATCCGGTTTTAAGTTCTGGCTTTACTCGTGCCAATCACAAATTTATCAGCGGAATCTATGATCGACCCGTGGATCCTGAAGGAAAACTTCTCTCAGGTATTCCAGGAATTGAGATCATGGAGGACGGAAACGAGGATATCTTAGATGATCCTACGATCGGTAAAGGAGGACTTCTCCATCATAAAACTATGATCTTAGATGATATAGAAGTTCTAACTGGATCTTATAATTATTCTCTGAGTGCAAGAGATTCTAATCGAGAGGTTCTTATTCGAATGAAGAATTCTAGAATTGCTAAAGAATTCAAACAAGAATGGAAGAATATAAATAATAAATCGAAACGTATAGAAGTATCTAGTTCAAATTCGCTGCTTAAAATCAGTAACACTTATAGTTTTAATCCTGATACAGATCAGATTTGTAGATCTCAAATTCAACCTGAGGATTCATTTTTAGAGATCGGGTTTATTTGGTTTCGTTGGAATAATTTCTATAGGTGGAAAGAAGAAGTATGTAAGTCTATCACAGACTATGAATCTATTAGCTCTCGTCATTTTGGGGGGAAAAGTGAATTTCCGAAAACTGAAGCAGAAAGTCTTGGAATTCAGTCTTTCTCCAGATCCGGAGATTTCGGATTTTCTACTCCTAAATCGGATCTGATGAATGAGTTCCAATCTGCGATTTTAAAATCTTCTCAGTTTTTGAGACCGGACTATTTTTTAGGGTCGGTAGGGGCCTGGATCTTTCCAAATGAATCTGAGTTAGACGGACTTATCTCCGAAAATTTACCCCAACGTGTTTGGATCTTGGAAAGAGGAAAACTTCCCAGGAAACTAGGAGTTTCATTTGAAGATGGGGTATATTATCTTTCTGAAAGTGTAAGTTCGAATTCTGGTGTGGCCCTAGTTGAATATGAGGATTTTGGTCTGTATTTCTGTTATAAATCAGTTAATTATAATATAAACTGGCCAGAGCAGATCCTGTTCGCAGTTTATAATTATAGAGTAGGTTCGATCTTTTCGGATCAATATCCTAAATCAGATTTATCTTTTTTTGCAGAGCAGGGACTCCCAAATCAAAGGAGAAAAAACTTATGCGTTGTCGCCCTTTGATATTAGGACTTCTCCTTTTACAAAAAGGCCTAATAAAATCCAGAAAAGGATAACTACTTCATCATCCTGGAAATAACACTGGAATAGTCCTGAAACAAAAAATCCGATCAGCCCATAATAGAATACTAGTCTCTGAAAGTCCTGCTTAGATTGAAATAGATAAGCGATTAGAATTCCCCCTAATCCCAAATAGAGCAATACTGCAGGGATACCAAACACGGAAGCCAAATGGAAATAATCGTTATGAGCATGTCCCCTTTGTGTGACTTCGTAAAAATAGGAGAGTTCGGAGTATGTTTCTGAATGTTCAATTCTTACTTTTTCGATCTCTTTATTATAATTTCCTGGGCCTACTCCAATGATCGGATGTTCTTGGATAAGTGGAAAACTAGAATCCCAGATGAATGTTCTTCCTGAGTCTGTATGTTTTTCTTTTCCGAAAAGTGGTCCGATGACCTTCTTTCCTGCGGGACTAAATGTAAGCACGAGTCCAATCAAGAATAAGAGTCCTAAAATGAAGGAAGCTCCTTTGATCAGAAAGGATTTTGAAAATTCTTTTCTGATAAAGAATAAATGGACTCCCGCAAAAAAGATACTCACACCGGCTCCGATCATACTGGATCTTGCTTGGTTTAATAAGAATACTAAGCTGTATAAAAAAAGTAGAACGCCTGCGATCAGTATCTTCTTTTTATCCCCTTGGATTAGAGTTCTAAGAAATCCGAATACAGCAAAAGCGGAGAAAAATTGTAGTAATCCTCCAAAAGTCAAATGGGTATTCATTAAACCTATAGAGATATAAAGAGGTATGGAGGAAATAGAACCTAAAGGATGTGTAAATTTATAACTACTGGAAGTTTTGTAAAGATCGCTGATAAGTCTGGAAAGCCGGACGGGAGTAAAACCTCCTGCAACTCCTGTAAACACCAAGAGTAAAAAAAGCCAGAAGAGTGCTTTATATATTTTAGGCAAATCTTCCTTTGTAGTAAATCCTACAGAGATTAATCCAAAAAATAGGAAGAAGTCTTTTAGTTCTCCATTCCAAGCAGCCTTCGCATATCCAGCGGAATTATCGAAAACTAGATGGATTAAGAATACGATTCCATACCATAGGAAAAGAGAAATGGAAATTTTAGAAACAGGATGATTCGGTAGGACTTCCTTCCAATTTCCCGATTTTAATTGGTCCGTTATTCCGAAAAAAAAGGAAAGCACCAGAAATCCCTGGCTGAGACTGACCGAAATCCCGATGGAAGGAATGGTTGCGAGTAAACAGAATAGATGTGCCTTTTTCAAAAACTCTTTCATTTGGATTCTGGAAATAATCTCACCGATCTATTCTTTGTAAATTCGATTATTTTTCACATAGATTTCTGTAATGGAGTGGTAAAATCCATATTGTGGAGGAGATTGGTTCCGCATTAGGAACCTAGATGAAGATTCTTTATTTTTCGGACACCTTTTTACCCAAAATAGACGGGGTCGCTATTTCAATGAGAAATTTTGCGGAAGCCCTCGCCGAAAGAGGACATGAATTTTTGATTTGTTGTCCACGTTATGGAGAAGGTGATTTTGATAAAATGGGGGATCATATCCGTTTGGAAAGATTCAGAAGCGGATACCTGCCTAGTTACCCTGATATCAAAGTTGTTTTACCTTCTCCTTCTAAGATCAAAAGAGCGATCAAAGAATTCCAGCCCGATCTAGTGCATATCCACACTCCGGGACTCATGGGCGTCTACGGGATCAATGCCACCGAAAAATACGGGATCCCAAGTATAGGAACGTATCATACATTGATGTCCGAGCAGGACATGTATCTTTCTTTTTATCGCCTTCTTAAACTGGACAAACTTTTTATGAGAATTGGAAAGTTGAATAAAAAGATCAAAATAAAGGACTTGGTGAAGTTCGAAAAATTCGACAAGTTCAATATCCGTAAAAAGATCATTCTGAAAATTACGAATAATTTATACGATCGTTGTGATCTGATCATTTCTCCTTCTCACCTGATCAAAAAACAATTGGAAGAGTTCGGATTAAAAAAACCTGTAGCAGTTATCTCTAACGGATTGGATCTTTCTCAGTTTAAAGGAAGTCCTAAAACTCTTTCAGAGGGCCCTAAACTTCTACATGTTGGTAGGATCTCCTACGAGAAAAATTGCGATGTTATCATAAACTCTTTCAAACTGATCATAGAGAAGATCCCATCTGCCACTCTAACAATCATTGGAGACGGGCCTGCTTTGGCCTCTCTTAAGGTTCAGGCCCAAAAATTAGGTATAGACCAAGCAATTACGTTTACTGGTTTTATTGATAGGGCTGAACTTCCAAATCACTATCCGAATTACGATCTATTCTTGACCGCTTCTACGATGGAAACGCAAGGGCTTGTGATCTTGGAATCGGTAGCCTGTGGTCTTCCTGCAGTAGGTGTGGATTCATTTGCGATCCCGGAACTGATTCATGACGGTGTAAACGGATTTATCGCGAAACCATTTGATGTAAGGGATATTGCAGAAAAAACAGTTCGGATCTTAGAAGATCCTGCTATGTATGCTTCCTTCTCCAAGGAATCCTTAAAAATCTCACAAAGCCATGAAATGAAAGCGTGTGTGGATAGAATGGAAGAAGTATATAAATCGGTCGCTGAACAAAAGAATAAGAAAAAGAAAAGATCCATATTAAATACGATCTTCTCTTTGAATCCTTTCGGGATTATGGGCTGATCAAAAAAGTGTATTAATATTCTTGATGACGTTGATCCGTTTGACAACGTCTTCTGGAGTAATTCTTTCCATACAGGCAAAATCTTTTCGATAACAAGTAGTATTTCCGTAGATACTGCAAGGCCTACAAGGTAAATCGTCTATTTGTAAAACTCCAGTATCTTCCTGACCGAAAGGTGCAAATCCGGATAGTGGGTGAGTGGTTCCGAATAGTGCAATCACAGGACGTTTCAGAAGTGCTGCAATATGGATATTGGAAGAATCCATTCCGATGATCACGTCCATTCTTTCCATGATACCTAACTCACCTCGTATTCCAAGTTTACCACCGGAAACGATTGTCATGGACTGGTCCCCATTTCTCCATTCTTCCATTTGAACCGCTTCTTGAGAGGAACCAAATAAGAATATTCTAATATTGGGGAATTCTTCCTTTAATAGTTTGAGTAATTCTAGGCTTTTTTCCATCGGCCATTCTTTTAGCTTATGGCCGGCAAAAGGTGCATAACCCACCCAGAGACCTTCCTTTTTATCTATTTTTCTGGCAAGAAGGAAGTCTTTTGCGTAAATTTTGGATTCAGGGTCCACATTGATCCAAGGACCTTTGCGAACGGTCGCTGGAAATCCCGCTTTTTCAAAAACTTTAAGATATCTGTCTACAGTGTGGGGAAGTTTACGCAAAACTTTTCGAGTCTTGCGTATTTGACGCATCTTTTCCCTTCTTCCTTTGATGATCCTAAAAACGGAAACTCCTCTGATCCAAAAGAAAAAACTAATAAAACGGGACCTAACACTGGAATGTAGATCGACGATCTTTTCATAAGGACCTAATTTATTTAATTCTTTGAATAAACGATATAATCCTGAGAGACCTTTATACTTTTTGAGATTGATCCCGATCACATGAACATTCGGGATATTATAGAAGAAGGGAGCATAGTTCCCTCTGGTTACAACAGTGAGTTGTATATTCGTATACTTGGCGGCGACGGCAATCAAAGCCGGGGCCATCAAGGCAACATCTCCCATCGCTGAGAATCTTAGCACCAAAAGATTCATGCTTGTTTTGTATATAAGGATGGGTTCAGATTTTTGTCGTTATACATTTTCATCTGCCTATAAACCTTATAGAATTTATCTCCTTTAGATAAATCGTCCAGAAGTTCATCCAGACATTTGGAAAGATCGGTTCTTTGCTCCAGCAAAACATTTAGTTTGTTTTGGCAGGTTTGGATATGTTCAGGGCTCACATCCTTTCTTTCCGTTTGTTCTTTCATATGATAAATTTTGAGTTCCAGGATACTCATCCTGTCTATTAGCCAAGCGGGCGTTTCAGAGTTCATTCTGGCATTCGGCTTTTTTTCCACGGACTTGTACATAGCAGAAATCTGATCGTCAATCTGCTCTACAAGGTCAGTTCTTTCCTGATTCAAAGCGTCTATTTTTCTTTTGAACTGGACAAGCTCCTTGTCAGGGAGATCAGGCCTTCTGATCTCGTCTTCCACATGCCATTGAATAGTATCTATCTGGTTTTTTTGGTAAAATAGGAACTCAAGGGAGGATTGAGGGAATGGATTTGGAGAAAGAGCTTCCTCTTTATGCCAGTCCGTGACGGAATTTTTGAATATCTCAACCACTTTGGCCGATTCTAACTTCATCGGAGCTAGAATTTACGCGATAGACCAAAAATCAAGAGGATTTCCTATTGTCGGTCCGTCGGCTAATACCAGAGTTACGATCTAGTTCCGCTTTACAAAATAAATTTCCCAGGTTAGGATTTTGCCCGCATGAAAAAAATAGTACCTCCGGAAGCGTTGCAATTTTTAGCGTCTATCCCCTTGTTCAAGGGTCTCCCGAGAAAATTACTAGTCTTACTTTACGGCCACATTGAAGAGAGGCATGTCCACAATCATACTGTCATTTATTATAAGGGGGAGATCTCCAAGGAACTTTACATAATCCGGCACGGAGAAGTAATGATGACCTTGGGGGAGGCAGGCAAAACAGTTCGTTACTTGGGAGAAGGTGACGTGTTTGCTGAAAATAGCGTTCTTACGAGAACGGCACATACAGGTTCTGCAACCGCTATCCTGGATACACAGTTATATGTTTTGGACGGAGAATATTTCTTAAAATTAGCCGCAAAAGAAAGAGTACTTTCCCAAAATTTGATGAGGCTCATGGGAATGAGAATGAGAGAGGTAATGGAAGATTCTTCTAGCCAAATACATTCTCCGAGAAGGCTTGTATGTCATATACCTATAGAAGAGGTAGAAGATTTTAAAATACATTTGGAGTCCATCGTAGATAACGGTAGGAAGTCCCACGAAGGACATGTTTCTCTTTTGAGAATGGACACATTCAAAGGAAAATCCGTTTCTGAGATGATCCGAACAATCGCGGGACTTAGAAAGAAGTCTTCTATACTACATCTCTATTTTAAAAATCCGGAGATCCAACCTGAGTTGGATAAGCTTGTGCAACAATGTGATCAGATCGTTTTTTGGGAAGAAAAGCCGGAAAGAAATCTGAAGCAGAAAAATGAGATCTTGGGTTATTGGGAACCAAGGATACGGAATTTTTCGGGAAGGACTTCGCGGATCATCGTTTCCGAAAATGGATTAAGAAAACATGAAGAGTCCGCAAACCAAAAGATATTTTATAAGGGAGAAACTTTTGCAAGGTACTTAGTGTCGAGGACCAGAGGACTTGCGCTTGGTGGAGGAGGAGCCAGAGCACTCGCTCACGTAGGACTTCTAAAAGTTTTAGAAAGAGAAGGGATCCGTTTTGATTTTGTAAGCGGTTCCTCTTTCGGAGCTGTGATAGGAGCACTTTACGCAAGAGGGGAAAGCACAGATTCCATCTTCAAAATGATCGGTAAGTTTTTCGGTGGAATAGAAAAACCATTCGATCCAACCATTCCACTTATTTCCTTCTTCAAAGGAAAAAGAATGCTCCGGATGTTAAAGGATGCATTCGGTACCCAATTGATAGAAGATCTAAAAATCCCATTTGCAACTTCTGCAGTGGACCTTCATAGCGGACAAGAATATGTAATGGATCAGGGGCCCGTCTGGGAAGCTCTAGCTGCAGCAATGAGTTTGCCTGGTATGTTCCCTCCAGTATTCAAAGGTGATCATCTTTTGATTGATGGTGGAGTGATCAATAATGTTCCAGAAAACCTGATCAGAAGGAAAGGTGCAGATGTGATCTTATCTGTAAACGTTTCTCCGTTGCGAGACGAGGGGATTGTTAGACTTTTAGAAGATAGAAAAGTGACCGGAAAGTCTTTTTTCAAAAATCTTTGGGAAGATATTACTTATCCACCAATTCTAAAAATCATGGCAAGAGCGATCACATTAGAGGGAAGAGAGATCACAAAATTGAGAAAAGAGAAAATGGATCTTTTTATCAATTTACATATCGAAGAATTTGCGTTTACCGATTTCGGAAAATATAAGGAAATCATTAAGAAAGGAGAATTAGAAACGGAAGCCGCGATCGGGGATATCCGTAAATTATTCTTCCCAGCGGAAAAATAATTAGAGATAACTTAGAATCTTTTCCTGGAGCCTGTCTGAATGTTTTCTCCAGGAAAGTTTCCATTCTTCACTTCCTTTCGGTCCCACTTTATTCGTAAGTGCGAATATTGTTCCGAAAGGAATATTAAATAGATTGCATACTTTCGCAAGACCGAATGCTTCCATATTCTCGAAGCCCAAACTTTCTCCCTTAATCCTTTCTAAAGCACGAGGGCTTAGATCTTCTAATGTAACTGAGCCTGTACCGTTGGTTGCGGACTCTACAAAATCGTTCCCATCAAATGGGAATTGTAAATCGGGGAATTCGTATTTGAAAGTCATACTTTCAGGAAGTCTGACCTTTTTGTCCAAGAATGCGATCTGGTAGTTTGCGAATACTTTCGAAATTCCAAATTTACCTTCCCAATCCTTTCTGGGGATCCAGTTATAAACTCCTGCCGAACCTATCCCAAAAACCGCCTTAGGTTTCCAGTTAGAAGGATCTGAAAGATATTTTTGGAGATTGATTGCAGCTTCCAATTCTCCAATTCCCGCTTCGAAGGTGTGGATTCTTGGATCCGATTTGAGTTTGTCGATTTCCCCTGCGAATGCCGCGCAGAAAAGGATGTCCTGGATTTTAAGGTCGCTCATCTGATTAAAGAAAGATCGTTTTTATCAGATGCTCATGGAGTTCTGCAACCTTATTTCTTTTCACTTTCATGGTTTCGGTGAGTTCTTTTCCTTTTTCGAACTCTTTATCTAATAGGCGAAACTCGCTTATTTTTTCGAAATTTTTGAAACCGTTCTTTTCTGAGATCGTATTCTTGAGCAGATCCTTATAAAATTTCAGAACTTTTTGATCTTGGACTAGGGCTGAGTTATCGTTAGAAAGACGAATTCCTTGGGAAGAAAAATGATCTCTGATTTTGGCAAAATCCGGAACGATTAAAACCGCCAGAAACTTTTGATCCTGGCCTATAACTACTGCAGTTAACACCCAACCGGTTTCTAAAATTTTTCCTTCTATAGGTTCAGGCTCCACATTCTCTCCGGAAGAAAGAACGATCGTATCTTTTGCTCTACCTGCAAATTTTAATTCGCCTGTTTTGGTCCAAACAAATAAGTCCCCCGAGTTAAACCATCCGTCTGAAAAATTGGATTGGGAGAGTTCCGCATTTTTATAATAACCTGCGGTTACATGTGGGCCCTTATGCCAAGCGATCCCTTTGTCTCCAGGTTTGGAAACTACAACATTCTGCTCATTTACCAATTTGATATGTGCCCCGGGAAACACTGGACCGATTGATCCGGTCTTTGGAATTGGAAAACTCCCTAACGCTCCCATTCCCGTTGTTTCAGTCATTCCATACGTTTCTATAATAGGAATTCCCATAGAACGAAAGAAAAACTGGATCTTAGGAGGCATTGCTCCAGCGCCACAAAATGCAAACTTAAGTTGTCCACCGAAAAGAGCTCTCACAGGTGCGAGCACCTTTTGAGCTAAAATATTCAAAAAATAAAATATAGGAAGAAGTAAGGTAGAAACCACTGTGTCGGTTAATCTTTCCTCCTTATTCGATTCTTCAGTTTCCGAATAATTTCCAGTGACAGTATCTAAAAGGGAATTATAAGTTTCTGCGATACGGACTGCTATTTTGAAAACTGCAAGTTTAGCAGGAGAAGATTTGGAAACCTTATCCCAAATCCTGCGATACAACGCTTCCCAAACTCTTGGGACAGAAACAAGAACTGTAGGTTTGATGATCTCGAAGTCGCGAGTCAGCTGAGAAACATTGGAGCAGGCGAGTGAGGCGCCCCAAGAAAGAAGAGCTGTTTCTAAAATCCTTTCTGCAATATGCCAAGGAGGAAGGAACACCACAACTCTGTCTGAATAATTTGCGGGCACAAATTGTTGCAACTGATCGATCGTCCAAGTAAAAGACCTATGTTTTAATACTACACCTTTTGGAACTCCAGTGGTCCCTGAAGTATAAATGATTGTTGCAGTATCATTTTCTGTTAAAGATTCGCCGATTGAATGAAGAAGTGATTTTCCCTTCTTTTCAACCCAAGATCTTCCTTGGGCGATTGCAGTTTCCAGATCTATAAATTCGATTTTAGGATAAGCCGCTTTTAATTTTGCTAAGGAAACAAAGTTTTCTTCAGACTCTATAAGTATTACGGTTTCTAGATGTTTTAATCTATTTAATACATTTCCCAGTTTGACCAGAACCTGTTCTTTTTCTATGAATGTGATCTTGGATTCTGTGTGATCTAAGATATAGAATATCTCTTCTTCGCTTGCATCACATCCTCTTGGAACATCTGCTCCGCCTGAACACATTACGGAGAAGGAGCATAAGGCCCATTCTGTCCTATTATCACAGAATAAGCCTACCTTATCACCTTTTGCGAGATTTTTCTGTCTAAAAAAGCCGGAAAGATTTTCCAGATTCAGAAACCATTCCGAATACGAAATCCCAGAGAATGATTTTGATTTTTCATCCCAGATCCATTGGAAAGGCCTATCTTTATAATGGATACAAGAGTCTCTGACAAGATGATAGATACTTCTTTTTTCCATATAGATTAAGAAAGTAGGCCCAGAGTTTCCGGCTCATTTAACATTAAGTTTATATTCTGTAATGCCTGACTTGCAGCTCCCTTCATTAGATTGTCCAGAGCGGAAACGATCGTGATATTCTTTCCTCTTTGTCTTATGCTAATATCTAAGAAGTTTGTATGTTGTATTTTCGCAAGATCAATCTCTTCCGGAGTTTTTCTGATCCGAATAAACGGTTCTGATTTAGAATTTTCGGTCAAAGTTTCAAAGATTGGTAAATTTTCAGAATTTGCTTCCAGATAGATCGTAGATAAGATCCCTCTATACACAGGAAGTAAATGAGGTACAAATAAAATTTCCGGTTCAGATAACCCTGATCCGACAAAACAATACTCTTGGATTTCCGGTTCATGTTGGTGGCTTAAAATTTTATAAGCTCTGAAGTTTTCATACACACCATTAAAGGAAAATCCCCCGTCTTCTACTCTTCCTCCCGCGCCGCTGATCCCCGATTTACAATCGGCTATTATTCTTGGTTTGATATCCTTTCTGAGATTTCCTAAAAGATACAAAGCTAATATAACCGAAGTGGAGAAACAGCCGGGATTGGAAACAAAGTCGGCACCTTTCAGTTTTTCTCTGAAAATTTCCGGAATACCGAATACTGCTTTTGCTGTTAAATGGAAGCTAGTATGTTTTAATTTATAATTGGTTTCGAATTTTTCTTGGTTATGAAGACGATACACCCCGGAAAGATCGATCACCTTATGACCTTTCTCCAAGAATTTAGGAGCTAACTCCAAAGCAGCATCGTTTGGAACTGCAAGGACTACTAGTGAACCTTTTGGAACCTCGTCTTCATGTTTTTTAAAAACAAGATCCTTAGGCGAAACCAAATCAGGAAAAACTTCTGAAAGAGATTTGCCTGCAAGTTTATCGCTAGTAACATGCACAGCTTTGTATTTTGGATGGCGGGCAAGTAGTCCTAATAACTCTTTCCCTGTAAATCCGCCTGCTCCGATTATGCTGATCTCTGACATGTATTTTCCTTTTGACTAGCGTTTGAAACAATCCTAAAAACCGGGATTAGGCTTGGAATAAAAAAACGCCGGATGAGTTTTCATCCGGCGGTCAATGGTTTCTAAAAAGAAAGCCAGTAGTAATATTAGCCTGCTGCTTTTTGGACTTCTTCCGACGGCTGAGCAGGTGGTAGTTTGCCGTCAGGTGCTAAAGGGGGTAATCCGTTTAGATCTCTTACCATATTTTCTATTTGGAATGCGATCTCTGGATTTGATTTCAGGTATTCTTTAGCTGCTTCTTTTCCTTGGCCTATCTTTTCCGTATTATAGGAATACCAGGCCCCGGATTTGCTAATAATGTCGTGTTTTACAGCCAAGTCAACGAGAGAACTTTCTCGACTAATTCCTGAGTTAAAGATTATGTCGAATTCAGCCTGACGGAAAGGTGGTGCCATTTTGTTTTTTACAACTTTTACACGTACCCTGTTCCCAGTGGCTTCTTCCTTCTCTTTTAAGGTTTCTATTTTACGTATGTCCAAACGAACTGTACTATAAAACTTTAATGCGTTTCCACCTGTGGTTGTTTCTGGAGAACCAAACATAACACCGATTTTCATACGGATCTGGTTGATGAATACCACAACCGTTTTGGATTTAGAAATGGTTCCAGTCAGTTTACGAAGTGCTTGGGACATAAGTCTTGCTTGCAGCCCCATATGAGAGTCTCCCATATCTCCTTCGATCTCTGCCTTAGGAACCAAGGCCGCAACCGAATCCACAACCACGATATCGATCGCGTTACTTCGGACTAAAGATTCACAAATTTCTAATGCTTCTTCGCCATTGTCCGGCTGAGAAACTAATAGTTCCTCAAGGTTAACTCCCAGCTTTTTTGCGTAAGCAGGGTCTAAGGCATGTTCTGCATCGATAAATGCAGCTACTCCGCCTTTCTTTTGGCATTCGGCAATTGCAGAAAGGGTTAGGGTGGTTTTACCGGAAGACTCCGGACCATAGATCTCTACGATCCTTCCTAATGGATAACCACCGATACCGAGGGCAATATCCAAATCTAAGGACCCAGTTGGGATCACAGGAGCAATTACACTTGCGGATGCTGCTCCTAAACGCATAATAGAACCCTTACCGAATTGTTTTTCGATCTGGGTCATTGCCTGATCAATCGCCTGACGTTTAGAATCGTCCAACGCTTCTTCTTTTTGCTTCTTCATGGACTCTTTAGCTCCTTCTCTTGCCAAGACCCGGTTCCCCCTCAGATAAAACTGCGTGTACTTTTTTAATGGGAATCCAATCTTTTCTAATACGAAGGATACTCTTAGTCCCGGACAAATTCCAGGTCGGATCTAAAAAACCTTCGGATTCCCTGGGAAAAGTTTCCGACGAAACTTCTCTTATGTCACCCAAAAAATTAGAAGAGGTGTGAAAAAAGTGCAAATATTTGTATAGTAAATATGGTTGTAGTAAAATAGGCCCGAAAAAACAAGGCCTAATCGGACAAAAATCCTTTCTCTGCCTTATTCTTAGCCGCTAAAAACGAGGCTTCTGCCTTTTGACTTCTACGAGTTTGTTCTATAAGGAATCTCCAGAACCTTCCAGCATATAATATAAATATAATGAAAGAAGAGATTACCAGTAGTATTTTAGAGAGAAGTAATATATAGAATGGGGCCAGATTATGATTAGGAAAATAGAATAGTTCCGTTTTGTTTTCGGAGAAGTTTTTCACATTTTCGGCATGTTTTTTATTTTCTTCGAAGAATGTACGGACTTCTCTGATGTCCAGATCCTTGATTGGAAAGTCTGGGGTAATTTTGTATAATAGCAGCGCTCCTGATTCGGAGAAGAGTAGAAAACTTCCTTGTAGTTTTAATTCTCCCCATTTAGGCAAAGGGCGGTATATTAGATTACGAAATATGTATCTAATGGAAACCGGACCGGCTTCGAATTCGTAATAGGAATCAGGGAAATTTCCCTTATTATAAAATAGGGTTTCCCATTCTTTTCCTGAAAATTTGATCTGCACCCCTTCGAACCTTTCCAGGCTTTCTAGATCTTTTCTAAGTTTATCTATACCTTGTTTTTGGCTTTGTCTTCTGTCAGGTTTTAGATCACTTTTTAGAAACAATTCTAAACTTTGTTCAGAGTCTTTTTTTAACTCCGCAATATATTCGGCAGTTATATTACGAACTATCCTTTCTTCCGTTAAAATCGGATGTCCGGACCATTCTAAAAACCAATTTAATAACTCCTCCGGAGACTTTTCGGAAGCAGTAAGGCTTAAGGGATAGGAGAGAAAGAAAAGCAAAAAGAAGAATCGGAAAACCTTTGACATAGGCGGCTTTTATCCTGTAATACTCAAACCATAATCGAAAACCCCAAACTGAAAAGCTTTAAAAATATATGAGCCTGTTAGAACTACATAAAATACAAACCACCAAATCTTCCTGGCAAGACTTTGTGGAATATAGCATCCGAACTCCTTTTTATACCGAAACAAAGGCTAGAACCCAGTCCTTGGTAGAGGCGATACAACTCACATTATTCCATGATTATCTCTCCACTTTTTCACCTGAGGAAAAGTCCGAGTTCCTAGCCTCTCCAGATGCATTCCAAACATCTGCCGAAAAGTTCGTAAATATTCTCGAAGGCGTACGCTATTCCCAAGAAGGTTATAACCAGAAGGAAAGATCCTTATTTTTAGGAATGTTAAAGTCTCTTTTAAAAGAACATAAGGTGGATGAGAACGGAGAAAGAAAGGATCTGGAAAGATATCATTTCTATAGATGTATTATCCGTTTTTGTTCAGATAAGGATTATATCTTTAGGGTTTACGAAAAATACAAATCCTATCTTTCCCAGGGCAGCGGGGTGTAATGGCCCATAAAACTTTAGTCGTTTCTCCAGAATGCCCCATATGCTCCGTGTTGCGCGGGGCAAAGATCCCAGGTTTAATTCACCAAAATTCTTCTTTTATCATTCGTCACGCGCCTGAAGATAAAAAAATCCCAGGTTATCTGTATATAGAACCAATTTCCCATAGAGAAAAATATTCAGACTGGGACCCTAAAGAATTCAAGGACTTAGGAGAGACTCTTCAATTTGCAACTGATTGGATACAGAAGAAGTATTCCCCTCCTAAAATATATACACTCTTAGTTGCAGAAAAAGTGGCTCATATGCATTTTCATTTGGTTCCTAGATACGAAGATATCAAAGGACCTGAGTATATTCGATTAGCATTAGAAGGATTGGCTTCGGCTCCGGTCGGGATACCATTCCCTAAATTCGAATGATCCTTTTTCCTTCCGTTATTATCAAAAAATTTCTGTCTAAAGTAAAAGGTTATGAATCAATCCAATATAGAAACCCTGATCGACGCGGGTAAAAAAAGAAAAGCGGACTTTGTAGAAATTTATGAAGAAGAATCCAGAAATTCTTCCATTTCACTCAGAGATCAAAAAATAGAACAATCACTTGCAGCAACCGATTATGGGATCGGGATCAGATTGGTATATGGAACTGATGTTTTATATGCCTATACAAGTAATGATGACCAACAACATTTACTTTCTTTAATTCACTTATTAGCCGATTCTCGCGGCGAAGTAGGAAATGGCTCTGGAACATTCACACTTCCTGGAGATGTTTCTAAATATTCTTTTTCTAAAAATATACATGACCCTAGAAAAGTTCCTCCATTTAGAAGGTTGGAACTCCTACAAACAGCGGACACAGTCGCTAGAAAAGTTTCTTCTAAGATCATACAAGTAGGAGTTAGCGCTTCCGATATAGTTACAAATGTTCTGATCGCAAACTCAGAAGGACTTTGGGTAGAAGATTTAAGAGTTAGAAGTAGATTTTTCCTTTCTGTAACAGCGGAAAATAAGGGAGAAAGATTCGTAGCAAGTGAATCTCCTGGCGCTTTAAAGGGATTCGAATTTTTCGAAGGACTCGCTGTAGAAGATATCGCAAGAAAAGCAGGCGAAAGAGCTCTTTTCATGCTGGATGCAGGTTATATAGAAGGTAAAAAAATGCCTGTGGTAATGGGCAACGGTTTCGGCGGAGTAATTTTCCACGAAGCATGTGGTCATCCTTTAGAAACTGAAGCCATCCGTAAAAAATCTTCTCCGTTTGTGGGAAAACTAGGTGAGCCAATCGCACAGTCTTGCCTTACAGCTTACGATGATGGAACCATTGAAGAACAATACGGTTCTTTGAAAATAGATGATGAGGGAATGCCTACACAAAAAACACTTCTGATAGAAAACGGAATTCTGAAAGCCTATCTTGCAGATAGGATCGGATCTATGGAGACAGGATCCCCTAGAACTGGAAGCGGAAGAAGAGAATCTTATCAATACGCTCCAGTTTCCAGAATGAGAAACACTTATATCGAAGCTGGAAAAGATTCTTTGGATGAGATGTTTGCCTCGGTAGATTTTGGGCTTTATGCAAAACGTATGGGTGGCGGTTCCGTAAACCCGGCTACTGGAGAATTCAATTTTGCAGTAGAAGAAGGTTATGTGATCCGAAATGGAAAAATTTCGGAACCTGTAAGAGGAGCCACTTTGATAGGCAAGGGCCACGAAATTCTTCCGAAAATTTCAATGGTAGGAAAAGATCTAGAATTGGCCGCAGGGACCTGCGGTGCTTCTTCCGGTTCAATCCCTGTAACGGTAGGACAACCTTCGCTGAAAGTAGATGAGATTCTAGTGGGGGGAAGATAATGGATTTGGAGCAAGCCGCCGGATTCGTATTAGAAGAAGGGAAACGATATGGAATCGATTCCTTCGACCTGATCGCTACCGACTCAGAAGATATTGGGATAGAAGTATTTAAAGGTAGGATTGTTTCTACTGAAACTTCCCGTTCTAGAGGGGTTGGTATTCGTGTTCTGAATAATTCCCGTCCTGGATATTCCTATAGCGAACGTTTTAGTAAAGAAGCTCTTTCCCAAATGGTAAGAGATGCAATGGACCAAACTGAGATCACAGATCCTCTGGATATGGAACTTCCCGGACCAAAACCATTGGCAGAAGTGGATTTAAAACATTATAATCCTGCATTAGAAAAATTGGATTTTGCATGGATGAGGGAGCTTGGTCTTTCTTTGGATCATGCTTCTTGGGAGTCGGATAAAAGGGTGGAGAATGTTCCACATGTTGGTGTGGGAAAAAGTTCCACCCAAAGTTTGATCGCAAACTCGAAAGGTGTATTTGTTAAAAAAGAATCAAATGTTGCATATCTCGGAACAGGGCTTGTAGTCGCCGAAGGTGATATCAAGAAGATGGGAAGTTATTACCGCTCTGGTAGGGATATTTCCCAATTCGACCCATCCTATATCGCAAAGGAAGCCGCTCATCGAGGAACAGAACTTTTAGGAGCGAAACCACTTCCCAGCGGAGTGTATACGATTGTTTTAGGAAATCGTATCAGTCCTCAGATTTTCGGAATGTTCTCCTCTCCTTATTTTGCAGACGCGGTCCAAAAAGGATCTTCTCGTTTAGTCGGGAAACTTGGGAATGAGGTCGCATCTCCTATATTAAGTATTTATTGTGAAGCCCACACTCCGGATTATCCTGGATCTCGTTTGGTGGATGCGGAAGGAATTCCTACAACTGCCCGGACCAAAGTTTTAGAAAATGGCGTTCTTAGATCATATCTGTACAATTTAGAATCCGCCAAAAAAGACAATGTATTACCTACCGGCCACGGTATTCGTTCCTATTCTGGAAGAGCAGGTACTTCTTTTTCCAATATGATCGTTCCATTGGGTACTAAGAGCAGAGATGAACTATTGGCTTCCGATTCACATTGTATTTTCGTAACTAAGTTGGAAGGTGGGGCAGGTTGTAGTGCTGTTTCCGGAGAAATTTCAATCGGGATTCAAGGGATCTATTATAAAAATGGAAAACCGGAACATGCAGTGGATCGTATCACAATGAACACAAACTATTTCGATCTACTTCATAAAATCCAGGGGATTTCCAATGAATATTCTGACAGTTACTCATCTATCAAGGTCCCTGATGTTTTGATCTCAGAAATTCACGTAGCAGGTTGATCATGTCGGAAGAAAGAAATAAGCCTGAAACATACTTACTCTCTAAAGAATTAGAGGAGGCGGTCCAAGTCGCTGAGATCACTGCAAGACCTTTATTATTAAAGGGGGAACCAGGAACAGGGAAATCACTTTTAGCGGATTATCTATCCTTCAAGACTAATAAGAAATTATATTCCTGGCACGTAAAATCCACCTCTCTTGCAAAAGAAGGATTATATTTTTATGATGCAGTTTCTAGGTTAAACGATTCTAGATTTACGGAAGATAAGGAGAAGGTCCGTAATATCGAAAATTATATCCGATTGGGTGCGCTTGGAGAAGCATTCTCTGCTACAGAACCTTCCGTTGTATTGATCGATGAAATAGATAAGGCTGATATTGAATTCCCTAACGATTTACTCTTAGAATTGGATAGAATGGAATTTGTGATTCAGGAAACCGGTCGTAAGATAAAGGCAATCAATAGGCCTTTAACATTAATCACTTCCAATAACGAAAAAGAACTTCCGGCTGCATTTTTAAGAAGATGTATTTTTCATTATATAGATTTTCCTGAACCTGCTTTTATGGCTGATATAGTATCTTCTCATTTTCCTAAGATTGAATCTTCTCTTTTGAAAAGAGCACTCGAATCCTTCTATGTGATCCGCACAATGGACGATATGAAAAAAAAGCCGGGCACTAGCGAACTACTGGATTGGATCCAAATTCTAATCCATATGGGAGCAAAACTTCCGGAAGATGGAAGAATTCCTTATATAGGTGCTCTTGTAAAGAATGAAGAGGATCTGAAATTGTTCAGATAAGGAACTTGTTTTTTCCTTTTTTCTACAGACTGAAATCATCTGGAGTTCCGATCTCCACTGTGGAGTTGCTTGATTTTATAAAAGCAACTGATGCCCTTACCCGAAGCAAAACATTTCTTTCTTTGAACGAATTCTATAGAGTTTCCAGACTCTGCCTAGTTAAAGACGTAAAATATTACGACGCGTTTGATCTTGTATTCACCGAGTTATTCGGAGAAAGAGGAGTTCTCAAAGAATCTTTCCGTAAGGAAATGATGGATTGGCTTTCTAATATATTCGAAAATCCGAATAAACTTCCGCCAGGAATGATCCCTCCTGAAGAACTCTGGAAAGAGTTTTTGGACAGGCTCCAAAACCAAAAAGGGGAACATCATGGCGGGAATAAATGGATCGGAACTGGAGGAAGTTCTCCATTTGGACATTCAGGAGCAAATCCTGGCGGGGTCCGCATCGGCGGAGAAGGGGGTGGAAAGTCCGCTATTTTCCAAGCCATGGAAAGGAAGTATAAGGACTATAGAACCGATGAACAATTGGATGTTCGTCAGATCAAGATCGCACTTAAAAAACTTAGGAACCTGAGAAAGGAAGGAATCCCTGAATTCCATCTTCCGAAAACCGTGGACGCAACTTGTAGGAATGCGGGAGATCCTGAGCTTGTATTTGATCGTACTAGAAAGAATGGGATCAAAGTATTACTTTTAATGGATACTGGTGGGAGTATGACTCCTTATGCGGAAAGAGTAAGTAAACTTTTTTCTGCCGCCCACCAGATGAATCATTTTAAGGAGTTCGGGCATTATTATTTTCATAATTCCGTTTACGATTCTGTGTATCCTAAGGGAGATCTAAGATATCCGGTTCCTTTAAAAAATTTGTTTAGAAAACATAAAGATGATACCAAATTAATCATAGTAGGAGACGCGTACATGGCTCCTTATGAACTTTTGGATCCTGCTTATGGATTCTATCATTCTAGGTTTAGGCAGGAATCTAAATTGCCGGAACATCCTGAATCCGGATTAGATAGTTTTAAAAGGATCAAGTCCCATTTCGCTAACACAATTTGGATGAATCCAGAACCCAAAAGATATTGGGATGCTCCTACCATCTACGAACTCAAAAAAGTATTTCCTATGTTTTTTTTAAGTGTAGATGGATTAGAAGACGGGATACGAGAACTTTTAGGTAAAAGGTAATTAAGGTTTTAAGACGAACTTATATTCGATGCTGACCTGATCCTTGGCAGTGGCAAATAACAAACTAGGTCTTTCTACATCAAAATCGCTCATTAAAACTTGGAATTTACCGGAAAGAATGGTTTCTTGTCCTTCCTTTTGAATGGTTGCAATAGATTGAATCGTTTTTGTTTTTCCTTTGACTGTTAGGTTTCCTGTGATAGTCCATTCGTTTTCTTTTGCGGTAATGGATGTACTTGAGAAACTGATATTTGTAACTGTAGGATATCCTAAGGATTCGATGATATGTTCGTCTCTATTCTCATCCCCAGACTTGATCTGTGAAATAGGGATCTCAATTTTTATAAGTTTAGGGACTTGTAAACCGTTTGCGCCTTGAGTTAATGTCATAGGGCTAACGGTAGTTCCGAAACATTTTCCATTCACTGTTTTGAACGGGTGGATTGCTATAAAACTGATATTCGATTCTTGTAGTTTTAATTCTTCTGTAAAGATAGAAGAAACGCTAAATAAGAACAAAATCAAAAAACGTAAAAGGTAAGACACGTAATTACTCCTTAAAAATAAAAAACTGCGATAGAAACACTAAATGCTCCGAAACCTGCCCAGCCGACTGCTCTCATTTCATTTGCGGCACTTGGACCTTCTTTAGAGATCCTTTCTCCTATAAATGGGAGTGCAAGCATTGCGGGTAAATGGATCCAGATCATTGCTTTATGGGTGAATATCGTATTAAGTCCTGGTTCTCTTTCTAAACTTTTGGAAGGGGAGAAGAATGCGAGACCTGCAGTGATTGTATACAAAGCAAAAGTTGTTCCGGCTAAAGCGGAATGCATACTCCCGGAAGACTCGGAATCCCAAGGAGAAGCTTTCATGAGTGCAGTATATAAAAGTAAATTTTTTTGCGGATCAGAGATGAGCAAAAAATTTGCATAAGGTTCATACTCTCTTTTTAAATTAGAGAGTGCCTGTTCTCCTACCAAGTTGGTAGCCAGCCAGAATCCCCAGGTTAAAAGGCCTAAACCCTGGTGCCAATCTAACATAGAACGGCGTAATTCCACACGTTCCTTTTCTTTCTGCAAATCCTTTGATTCAACGGTATTTAAAGTAGAAGTTTCCTGATTATAAAATCTGGGAGAATAATTGGAATAATCCGGCGTTAAAGGATTGGTCTGCGACCATCCGGAAAAATCGTTATAAACATACGGAGAGGAATACAAGATCGTATTTGAGCAAAAAAGAAAAATAGAAATTAAGAGTACTTTCTTTGCGAAAGACATATCCGATCTATAGAACAAATTTCAGAAAAGAAAATCATTATTTGGGCGAGATGACAAAAAGCAATGAGCAGTAGAAAATCCGGAATAAACGAAAGACCCGAAACTGAAACGCGATAATCCAGGATTTTGAGACTGCGTATCTATCTTATCTTTTACTTTGTATTTTTCTAAGTACTTCCGTAACTGCTTGGGTGTATCCGTCATAAACACCCTTATCGTAATCTGATAGGGATTTATAACTTAAGCCGGAAAACTCTTTTAGAAGTTTTGAAAGTTCTTCTTCTATTATATTTTTGCGAATATATACTGTTTCGAAATGGTTCGGATGCATAAAATTTATCCGTAAAACTCTGATCTAAGCCTATGGCCGATTTCTTTTTGGTGTTTCATTAGAAACTTAGGATATTCCATTTTCAACCAATTTATGGCCTCTCTGTATCTAACGTATTCTTTTTCCTTACGTTTAAATTCAGGACTATGGATCGAGTTATGGCCGTTTTTTATTCTGCTTGGAAGAATATGATGTAGAATTTCGTGATGTACCACATGCTCCAAAACGTAAATTGGAACCTCTTTATGGTCCAAAATCGGGCTAATACGTATATTCATATTCCGTTTTTCGTAACTACCCAATCTTCGCCTTCCTAGGCGATCTGCCCAGCCGATAGATAAAATTTTTGTATCAATTTTAGGGAAATATAAAGAAGAAATTTTGTCTAAAATGAGCTTTAGATCGTAAGCGATCCCGTTTTCTTTCAGTTTTTTGAAATTTGTAGATCCCGATTCGGGGAGGGAGTTTAGAAATTCTGCAACTTCTTCTTTCCAAGCCTGTTTCGGTTTGAGTCCCAATAATTTAGAAATGAGTAATGAAATAAAGGCGAAGATAATCTCTTCTCTGGCACCCATTAAAGAAGTGTGAAATTTAGCGGATAGGATTCCGTTATGAAAGGAGATGGAATGGTTTCCATTTCTATAAGGATAAAATTTCAGTTCTACTGAACGGACATGGCTTTCTTTAAATCGCCGGGACCTGATCTTCAGAGAATCCCAAATAGAGATCAGATATTCTTCCCAATTCCTGGCCGGAATAGGGTCAGGAACCGAAAAACTCTCTAATTCTTTTTCTAGCATCTGAATCGTTCTGGTTTTGAGGATTTTGGGAAGAAGAAGGACCCGTAACTTCTTCTTTTTTATTAATGAAACTTTTATCTAAAACTTTTTCCGGTTCTCTGATTTCTTCTATAAATCTGGAAACTCGATTGAAGTATTGTGAATTTTTTTGTTGGGAGATTTGAGGGTAGGTGAGAACCAATTTTTTTTTGGCCCTCGTGATCCCCACATAAAATAATCTTCTTTCTTCCTCTAAGTTTTTTTCGCCTCTTCCGGATGGAAAAGAACCTTCTGATACATTCAATAAAATAACGGTATCAAATTCCAATCCTTTGGAAGAATGAACTGTAGATAATACCAATCTTTCGTCTTCTTCCTCAGGAGAAATTTTGTCTAAGCTGCGGCTGGGTCCTTCTAAACTCATATCCACTAAAAACTCATGCAAGGTTTCATATTTTTGGGAAAGTGTTAAGAATGCATTCAGATCTTCTAATCTTCTTTTGGAATCATCATATCTTTTTTCGAGCAGAGGAGAATAATAATCCATATAACTTCCTAAAAGTTTTTTTAAGTCTTTTTCAGGATCGTTAATAAGATGATTTAATTCTTTTAAATGAGAAGCGGTGGCACCTTTGGATTCCGAAACGATCCTTTCCAGATTTCCGCTGGACTTTTCCAAATCCGTCAAAATGGATCTTGCTTTTGCGGCTCCAATCCCAGGAAGAAGTAATAAAACTCTTAGCCAAGAAACGGAGTCTGTCTTATTCTCCTTAATTTTTAGAAGAGAAAGATAATCCTTTGCATGTGCGCTTTCTACGAACTTTTTGCCGCCGAATTTTAAGAATGGAATATTTCTCTGAGAAAGAACTAATTCCAATTGGTTCGAATTCCATCCAGACCTAAATAGAACGGCAATATCCTTTAATGGGATTCCATCTTCTCTTCTTTCTAAGATTAAATCGGCAATTCCTTCTGCTTCTTCTAATTCGTCGGCATAACCGACGAGTGCAGGTTTTTGGAAGTCTTCATTTTTGGTATATAGATACTTTTCATATTTTTCCCTAAAATTAGCTAACACCACATTTGCCAGATTTAAGATAGATGGAGTACTTCTGTAATTTCTTTCTAGATAGATTGTTTTGGTTTTAGGGAATAATTTCGGAAAATTGAATATTCCATTTACATCCGCTCCACGGAAAGAATACACACTTTGTGCATCATCTCCTACCACCAGAATGTTTTCATGATCTAATGCAAGTAGACATGCGATATGAGCTTGGATTTGGTTCGTATCCTGAAATTCATCCACCATGATATATTGGTATTGTTCTGAGACTTTTTTTCGGACGGTTTCATTCTTATTCAGAAGATCTCTTGTATAAGTCAGTAGATCATCATAATCCAATAAAGATCTTTGTTTTTTATAATCCGCATACTCCTGAAAAATTTTACGAATAGCGGATTCTTGGTCCAAAAACTTGGGATATTCTGCCTCTAATAATTCTTCTAAAAGTTTTCCTCGATTGATGATAGAAGAATGGAGAGAGATCAATGTATCGTTAGAAGGGAACCTGGACTTCTGCTTTGCATATTCTCCTTCTGTACGTAAAAGTTGGAATATATCTGAAGTATCTGATTCATCTAAAACGGAGAACTGAGAGGAGAATCCAAGAACGGGAGCGTATTTTCTGAGAATATGACTTCCGAAAGAATGGAATGTTCCTCCATGAACTCGAGCGCATCTTTTATCTAAAAGTGACACAGCTCTAGAGAGCATTTCTTTGGAAGCTTTACGTGTAAATGTTAGAAGTAGTATGTTTTCGGCAGGGATGCCTGATTCGACTAATTTGGAAAGTCTGTGGACGATTGTTTTTGTTTTTCCCGTACCGGCACCGGCGATCACTAAAACCGGGCCGTTTAGGGTCTCGATAGCTTCCTTTTGTTTTTCGTTAAGTGACTCTAAGGACGCCATTATTGAGATTAGTGGTGGTGATGTCCCCCCTCACCGTGAACATGTCCATGACTCACTTCCTCGTCGGTTGCTGTTCTGATATTTACGATTTGAACATCGAAAATCAGATCCACCCCAGCTAATGGGTGGTTTCCGTCCACGATCACAGACTCTCCCTTGATATCAGTAATCGTATAAACAGTATCCGGCTCGTCGGTTTGGAACATCATTCCAACGCTCAATTCTTCCCCTTCTGGGAATTGGCTTTTAGGCACATCGAAAACCAATTCAGGGTTTTTTTGGCCATAAGCTTTATCAGCATTAACGGAGATTACTTTTTTATCCCCTGCATTCATACCTTTGATTTCGTCTTCTAGACCGGCAATGATCTGTCCGGTTCCTTCCAGATAAGAGAGAGGATGGCTTCCTTGAGAAGAATCGATTTCGTTTCCTTCTTTATCTGTTAATTTATAGTGAAAAGTCACTACTCTTGGGTTCATTTATTGCTCCAACCGGGTAAAGGCCCCTTGACGGGTAAGGGAGGGAAGTTCCGGCACGTGATTTAAGTTAGTATATTCTTGGAAGATCCTAGGACAATCAGATTTTTGAGGCTAAGTCAAAAGTCGTAGGAAATTTCGACTCCGAAATTCTCTACATCTTTAATAAACTGTTCAACTCGATTGGCTAGGAAGAACCATGAATCCCTATGAACAATATCACTTAGAAAATTCAGGAATCGATTTGTATTCCTTAGAGCGAATTCTCTATCTTGGGTGTAGTTTAGAAGAACTGTATATGCCAAAGACTTTAGAACTTTATCATTTTCAGCTAATTCGAAATACCCGGGAAGATCAGGTTCGAATAAACTAAGCCTGGTTTTGGCACTTCCTTCGGTTACATATAAATTATAATCTGCTGAGTTCGGCACTCTGTCGGCTGAGTATACTTTCATTTTGGATAACTCCTCTAGAAACCAGAGGAAAATGTGGTTTCCATTAAGAAACATACCCGCAAAAAGTCAACGGGAAAGAATAGTTTTGGCATTTCTGAGCCACAAAACGGACCTTAGTTTAGCGATGTTTCTAGAATGTTTTATGAAACCTTTTTAAAATAATCTGTTGGACGGAACATTCTTTGCACGTCGAACCCGGTATCCTCCAGTAAGTCTAGAAGTATAACATCCTTAATCCCTAGTTGAAAATAAATTTTTGCTAATAGTACAAGATTCTGATGGTTTTTAGGATCTCTATACAACAGTTTTTCGGAATATGTTTTGGCCTTCTCCAATTCTCCTGTTTTCCAATAAGCCCATGCGGTGATATAAGCCAGATCCTTGTCTTTAGGATCATCTGCGCTTAGTTTGGAGAAAAAGGAACATGCGATTTTTTTATCTCCATTCTTCCATATAAGAATACCTTTTTGTAGATTCTTTCTTTTAGAAGTCTCTTTCCATAGATCCCTGGATTTTTTTTGAGGATTTACTCTTCTGAAGATACGTACTAAACTTAAATCGTCTATATAATCTCCGTATTCAGACATTCTATTCTTTAGTAGAACAAGATCTGCATTCGTATTCGAAACTTCTAATAAAAATGGTTCAGAAAATGAATGGATCTCACCATTTAACGTTCTGGATCTAAGATCTTCTCTTCCGTCAGAACCGAAAAGAATTGAATCATTCTCCTTTAGAGAAATACAATATACTTTCGGAATTTCCTTTAAAAAAGGAATTCCCATCTTGTAAGAAGTATCCGTCTCTATAAATCCTGAAATATTGTTTCTAAGAAGAATAGATATTGGATGGCCAGCATTCAAAAAGAAGATACAGGAATTTTCTGGATCCAAAACTGCCAAAACCCCGGTTGCATACAGATTTCCGTCAAAACCCTGGAATAATCCATGGATCTTTCTATATAAGGAAACGATCCATGTCTCGGGAGTATAAAATCCGGATGCGGAAGAATCGATATGAGACTTAAACATGGAAGAGGAGAGTAGTGCGCCCGTTGCTCCTTGTAGAGATTTTCCCATTGCATCCACGTTTAGAATTGCTAAGAATTTCCTTTCTCCGATCAGGATCTCTTCTAAGCAAATAATATCCCCTCCAATCTCTCCTGGCTTGGATTTGAATTCGAATTTTTTAAATTGGGAGACCATGGTCTCGATTTCAAAATCTCCGAAATTCCGAGAACTATTTTGAAAAGAAGACTGTAGAATGCTCATTAAGAAATAATCTCCGTCCTGATTTTCCTTTAAGCTACGAACGTTCATTAAACTTTCAGAAAGTTCTTTCGTTTTTAAGGTAACTTCTTCTTGTAGATCTTCATTCCAACTTTCTAAGCGATTTTTCATTTCTACAAATCTTCCCGAAACCCTGAAGGAACAGAATAGTATAAAGCCTAAAACGGAATATTCAGAACTTCTTGGAAATACAATCCATGCCCGAGCGGATATAATATCCAAAAGGATAGAAAATAATAAAAAACAGATCGATCCTAAAAAGCCCGCGCCATCTTGTTCAGTTAATCTGGCTTTAATACATCTAAATAAGATCCAAAGATATACAATCCAAGAGGGTTGTAGCAATGTTCGATTTAATTTATCCAGTTCTAAAGGATTGGAGGAATAGATAAATAGGAAGGATACAAATCCAGCCCATAAGAATAGTGGAAATTCAAAAGGGTGATGCCTATCCCTGCAAAATTTTGAAAAGAAGAATGTGAAAAATGGAAATAGAAGGCTAAGAGAAATATATTCCACCTTCTTGCAAAATAAAAAATCCAATTCCAATTCGAATTTCCATTCCGAGCTAAAAAATGAAAATAGAAAGAATAGGATAAGAAATATTCCAAAATAAGAATGGGATTCCAATTGTCTCTCTTGTAGGGAAAGAAAGACTAAATACATTCCTAATAGTAGAAATGTAGAGATCAGGATTAGATAATAGATCTGAAATTTATAATGTTTTTGTAAAATATACTTCGAATTCCCGATACTCGGGATTCCCTCTAATACCCCTAATTCGCTTTCGAAATATTCTGAAACTAAGATTTCAATCCTGTTCTCATTTTTGATAGGAAGGGAATTATAAACCTTCTTCTTATCGTAGCTAAACTCAAATTTGTTCTCCTTTTCGGATCTTTCTGAAAGAAGTACACGATTCCAAAATAATTTTGTACCTTCCGAGGTTTTTCCAAGAAGAAGTGAAAGTTCACAATCGGGAAGTTCCGAAAAATAGATCGATTTAGAGATTAGAAGACTAGAATGGCCTAAGTCTGAAAGATTCCTGGGTAAAGAAAAGTTCCTGATCTTCTTACCGGAAAGTTCAGAAACTTCCCAATCTTGTTCTAGGAAAATTAAAGATTCGCACGGATCCTTTTGATTGTTTGAAGGGAATATATTTGAATAAATCCAATCTTGGTATTCCAGAGAATGGAAGAATGTATTCGTTCCAATACTGAGTAGAACTGAAAATATGCAGATTCCTAATTTTGATTTCATACCTGCCTCCGAAAAAACGGGTATGAAATCTATTAGATTGGTTGTACTTTTTTAGTTTTGTTCTGTTCCGATCTTAGAAGCAGCCAAATAACCTTCTAACATAGCGCGCTTAGCATCTATTCCGGAAGCATCTTTTGCTCCACCTATCAAATAAGAAGGAATTCCACTTCTTTCCTTGCTAAAAGTCTCATACAAAGAAGCATCACTTGTTTGTCCTGCGCAAAGAATGATAGAATCGCACTCTAAAGTTTTTGCCCCTTCTTTTTTAGTCTCAATCACAAGACCTTTATCTGTTACTTCTTTATAGGTAAGAGAAGAAAGGAAATCCACTCCTTTGGATTGTAATTCTTGTAGAAGTGCCCAAGAGGTGGTTGCTCCAAGACCTGCTCCTACTTTTCCATTCCTTCTGAGAATAGAAACTTTCCTATGTGCGGTTTCCGGTTGGATCACAGCTTGTGTATAAGAATTCACATTGTACTTTTCGAAGTAAGTAGGAATATCCGGATCCTTCTCCTCAGTAAGTTTATGAGCAACATCCACACCGATTCCACCGCCACCGATAATAGCAACATTGGAACCTGGTTTGAATGTTCCATTCAGGAACTCAACATAACTTGCATGTGGTTTTTTGTCTAAGCCGGGAAGATTTAAATTTCTAGGAAGAACTCCAGTTGCAAAAATCACTGCATCCGGTTTCAGATCATCCAACATCTTGAGATCCGCTTTTGTATTCAGACGAATATCCACTTTTAAACGAGGAAGTTCATTTTTGAAATAACGGATCGTTTCAAAAAATTCGAATTTACCAGGGATGGCTGCTGCAAGATTTAATTGGCCACCTAGTTTTCCAGAAGCCTCTAAGAGAATTACTTCGTGGCCACGTAAAGCGGCAACTCTTGCGGATTCCATTCCCCCTGGTCCGGAACCAACTACTACAACTCTTTGTTTTTTGGCCTGAGGAAGAGATTTCCAATCCAGTTCTCTGTTTGCAGAAGGGTTTACCAAACAAGAGACCATTTCTTCTTTGAAAGTATGGTCCAAACAAGCTTGGTTACAAGCTACACAAGTATTCACTCTTTCTGTTTGGTTTTCTTTGATCTTATTAACGATTTCTGCATCTGCTAAGAATGGCCTTGCCATGCTCACGATATCCGCTTCTCCAGCGTTCAATACTTGGATGATTGTTTCAGGCATATTGATCCTGTTGGAAGCGATGATTGGAATTCCCGGAACTGCAGTCTTTATTTTCCCTGCGATCTTTGCCCAAGCACCTCTTGGAACTAACTGAGAGATTGTAGGGATTCTAGACTCATGCCATCCGATTCCTATATTGAGTGCATCTGCTCCCGCTTCTTTAAGTTCAGTTGCAAGTGCGATTACTTCTTCGAAGGTTGGGTTGCCCGGGATCAAATCGATCCCTGACATTCTTACGATGACTGGAAATCCTGGACCCACTTGTTTGCGGACTTCTTTCATTGTTTCTATTGCAAATCTTCTACGATTTTCTGGTGAACCGCCAAACTCATCCGATCTTTTGTTAGTCACTTCTGAGAAAAATTGGTTTACTAAATATCCTTCGGAAGCCATCACTTCTACGGCTCTAAAACCCACTTGTTTAGCACGTAATGCGGAAGATCCGAAATCTCGGATAGTTCTCCAAGCATCTTCCGTTGAAAGTTCTTTTGGTATGAATCGATTGATAGGTGCGCGTAGCGCAGACGGAGCAACGAGTTCTCTATGGTAGGCGTATCTTCCAGCATGGAATAATTGTGCGCAGAAAATTCCCATTGGTTTAAGAACAGAAGCGACTTTTTCAAGTTCTTGGCAGTCTTCTTCCTTTTGGAAATCGAAAAATATATTAGAACCTTTCCCTTCTGCATTCACCGAGATCCCGCCGGTGGTAATGAGTCCAACTCCTCCTTCGAATCTTTTGCCATAGAATGCAGCCATTCTATCAGCAGTTTTGGGCATTCCTTCTAAACCCAAGTGCATGGATCCCATAATGATACGATTCGAAATAGTTTCGGCTCCGATGTTTATCGGGCGAAAGATTGGGGAAATATCTAAAGAAGACACACAGTTCACCTTTCTTTTTATTTGAGTAGAACACTCGTTCTACTGAGAAAGGATTTTACCTGAATTTAGAAAAGGCAACGGTTTTTCTAGGAATTTTGAAAATAGATACCGAACATGATTCGGCAAAAATTTCAATTCATTGAAAAACGATTTAATGCGGAGATATACGCTTGAGAACAAGCCTCAATAATATCAGTGGAACTTGCTTTTCCGACGACTCTTTCTCCATGTTTTTCTAAAGTAACGGAAGCTTCTGCCAATGCGTCCTGTCCTTCTGTTACTGGAGAGATCACAAGCTTAATAAGTTCCACATCACCACTTATAGTGGCCTTCTGGATTGCTTTGAAGATAGAATCTACTGGACCGTCTCCTGTTGCGGATTCTTCTTTTAGATTTCCTTCGATAGAAAGTCGGATACTTGCAGTAGGTGTACTTTTAGTTCCAGTGGTTACATGAAAACTTTCTAATACATATTTATCGTTGGAAGATTTTCTGGATTCATCAGCGAATAATGCGCGAATATCCTCGTCGAAAATTTCCTTTTTACGATCTGCTATTTCCAAAAATCTTTGGTATGCTGCTTCTAATTCTTCCGGATGAGGGCTGAAGCCTAAACGAACGATCCTATCTTTAAATCCCGCTCTTCCGCTATGTCTTCCGAGTACCATTCGGTTGGATTGGATCCCGACACTTTCAGGAGTCATGATCTCATAGGTTTCCCTATTTTTCAAAACGCCATCTTGGTGGATTCCTGATTCATGAGCGAATGCGTTTGCACCTACAACTGCTTTGTTAGGTTGTACCACCATCCCAGTGATCGTTTTTACAAGATAAGAAGCTTTTGCAATTTCTTCCGTTTGGATATTGGTTTGTATTCCGAATTTATCCTTACGCGTACGAAGGGCCATTACCACTTCTTCCATGGCTGTATTACCGGCTCTTTCTCCGATTCCATTTACGGTACATTCTACCTGTCTTGCTCCGTTTAGAATGGCGGCAAGGCTATTAGAAGTAGCAAGCCCTAGATCATTATGACAATGCGCGGAGAAAATTGCCTTCTCACTTCCTTTTACATTTTGGATGAGAAATTTGAATAATTCTCCATATTCGTATGGTGTTGTATATCCTACGGTGTCCGGGATATTGATCGTGGTCGCACCGGCTTCAATCACAGCTTCACAAAGTTCTCTTAGGAACTCAGGCTCGGAACGAGTAGCATCTTCCGGAGAAAATTCCACATCATCCACATGGTCTCTGCAGATCTTGACTGCTTCTACAGCCATTTTCAAAACCTCGGAAGGATCCTTGCCAAGTTTGAATTTCATATGAATGGGGGAAGACGCGATAAAAGTATGAATTCTTCTTTTTTTAGCCGGTATGATTGCTTTTGCAGCTGCTTCTAAGTCTGGACGAACTGCTCTTGCAAGAGCTGCGATGATCGGGCCTTCGATCTCTCTGGAAATTCTTTGGACTGCCTGGAATTGGACCGGGGAAGAAACCGGGAAACCTGCTTCGATCACATCCACATTCATTTTAGCGAGTTGGAGTGCGATCTCTATCTTCTCATTCTCGCTCATTGCCGCGCCTGGGCATTGTTCCCCGTCTCGGAGCGTGGTATCGAAAATCCGAACAAAATCCAAATTTGAGTTCATATGCTTGGAAAACTTCCCTAACTCCAAAATTATAGTCTGAATCGGGCCGTAAACCTAATAAATACCCGGTTTTGGCTTTCGGAGATTAGACCAGATTATGGAGAAAGACTCTCTCAGTTTCTTTGGTACCAGCTTAAAAGCGGAAGATTGTTCTAAGTCAGCGAAACTTTACTCTGAACTTTTTGGCGGAGAAGTCCAGGTATCTAGTCCCGGTCATGCGGAAATTCTTTTTTCAGAAAACCAAAGAGTGATCTTTAGTAAAGAAACAGAAGAATGTCCCGTAACTCCAGGAACCCTAGTTTGGAAGATTGTAAAGACCCAGGTCATATTTTTCGAAATCAAACTGTTAAGCTCCGGATTTCAGAAGGAGTCGGAAACGACTAAGTATTCTTCTTATCTAGATCCTTGGCAGAATCGGCTCTGGTTATATTGGTAATAAAAACAAGCTCTCCGTGTCTTTGTGCCTCTGTGCGATATTTAAAACTCTAAAATTGACACACAGAGGCACGGAGTCGCAGAGAAATAAATAAAGAATTATAGTGAATTCCAAAACCCGTACATCCTTTTAACTCTGTGTGAACCGCTATCCCGGGTAAGGCTGAACTTCTTCTTTGCCTTCTTTGAGAGCTGCTTCTGCCATTTTATGAGCATCTTCTCCTAGATATTTTTCGATCCAATAATGGGCGAGGTAGATCAAAGGAGTGATCCCGATCGCAATAAAGATCTTATAGAAGAAGTTCGTGTAAGAAATAGAATTCAGTGTTTGGAAATCGTAAGTTCCCCAATAGGCAACAAAGATAACGACATAAGAATCCAGCAGTTGTGAGAAAATTGTGGAGCCGGTGGCTCTCAGCCAAAGAAGTTTGTTTTTGGTCTTCTTCCGGATTAAATGGAAGACTTGGATGTCCACAAGCTGTCCGATTAGGTAAGCCACGATAGAGCCTGTGATCACTTGCCCTGTATTAAAGAATACCACCTGAAAGGAATGATCATCTACTGGCGAATTTCCTGCCGCAGGAATAGCCATATCCAATTGAAGAAGGAAGAATGCCAAAACGATCATTACCATCCCAACGAGGGTTAGGTATCTTACACCTCTTCTTCCATAATACTCATTTAAAAGGTCCGTTACTATAAATGTGATCGGAAATGGAATTACACCTAAGGTCATGGTTAAGGCCTTACTTCCGATTGCTACTTGGAACCATTTAGAGCCAGTCACCTCTGCCATTAATAAGAAGGTTATGAAGATGGAACCTAAAACGAAAAATAGTTTGAAAGGTCGGTGAAACTGCATCTGAGGAAAAATCTTGCGAATTAAGTCTCTGTCAATCAAAGAACAGATAGGATTCCTACAAACGTTTGACAGACAGATCAACTATAAATCACTGGAAGACAGTCGGTGCTTTACTTTTGGCCCCCGCGATTCGATAAATATATAGAGCTCAAATGAATCCAAACGATGAACCTTACACCCCAGAGGACTTGATCCGCCCAGTCCCATACCAAGCTAAAAAGCAGCCTCTCTGGCAAACAAGCCTAGTGAGCCTGACTTGGTTTTTGCTTTCCGGAATTTCTTTTTATCTAGGACTCCAAGCCCTAAAGGCGGATCCTAAAACTGCTTCTGCCCAAACTGGAACAGAACAGGTAGCATTCCAAAATACTACTCTCAAATCTGACCTTGCTCCTACAGATGGGGCCTGGGAATCTTGGAAGAAATGGTGGAATTCCAACAGTATTTCTTCCGAATCAGACGGGACTTCAAGCACCGTTAGTTCTTCAGCGTCTGAAATTGAAGAAGATCCTGCTTTTAGAGCGTCTACCTGGTTTTCAGATTACGAGGCGATGAAACGTACAGTTCATCTATATAATGAGATCCATCCATTTATCTATGGATTTAAAGGAAGAGAGACTAATAACGGAGATCTTTATTCTCTTTGGGGATCCGCTCAAAAACACGCACGTGTTGCAGAACTTAGATCTTTAAATCCAAAAGTTAAGATCATTCCTACTATTTTCCGTTGGGAAAATAAGAATGAAAAGATCTCTGAGAATATCGGTCTGAACGGACGTAATGATATCAGAGACAAACATATCCAGAATATTCTATACGAAGTAGATACTTACGGTTTTGACGGTATTGATATAGATTATGAAGGAATGAGCTGCGAGAAAAAAGAGAAGTTCGAAGAATTCATTGTTATTCTTTCCAAAGAAATCCACAAACGTGGCAAACTTCTTTCTGTAGCTGTTCACCCTAAAACTGCCGCTAAAAAAACCGGCCTAAAAGTATGTAAGGGTTTAAAAGAAAAAATTAATATGGATTTTGCTGAGAATTGGAGAGGTCCAATGACACACGATTACGCCTTCTTAGCAAAACATGCGGATCGTGTAAAGGTTATGGCTTACGAACTTCATCCTCGTAAGTATAGAAACCCAGGACCTGGACCTCAAGCTCCAAACGTTTGGATCAGAAATATCATCACTTATGCAAAAGAAAGAGTTCCTTCTAAAAAATTGTATATGGCAATCCCAACTTACGGATATGATTGGGCTCTAAATTGTAATGCAAAGATCAAGGCTGTATATTGGTCAGATGCATTAAAGCGCCAACAATTAGGTGTGACCAAACAACCTACAAATATCACCCAAGTGTTAGCAGATAATAAGAATTCGGATTCGTGGACAAATCTTTCCAAGTTTAGCTGGGTTCACCAAGGTAAAACCTACGAAGATCCAAGTATCTGGTATAAGTCGGAAGGTTGTGATCGTGTTGCATTCTTCATGAACAGAAAAGCTTTCGAAGAAAAAATGACTCTATTAAGATCTTATGATATTGGTGGATTCTCTTTCTGGCAGCTATTATCTGATAATGATCCGGGTATCAACGATTATTTAGAATTACTTGTGACTAATAAACTTCCACCTGTTCCAAAGGCAAAAAAAATGCCTGAAACTCCGAACCCTGATGTAAAACAGGCGCCTCCGGAAGAAGGTCAGGAAGAAGCTAAGAACACACAGGATCTTGTCAAAAAATAAAGTTACAATCATCACAGAAGATCCTTCTCTCGCAGCTAAAGTTCTGAAAGAGGGGGGGATCGTTTTATTTCCCACCGAGACAGTTTATGGTCTCGGTGCGGATTCTCGGAATCTTTCCTCTTGTTTAGAAATTTATAAAATTAAAAATCGTCCTGCGGACAATCCTCTAATTGTTCATTTGGGAAATCCGGCTCTCATTCCGGACATTGGAGAAGTTCCAGAGAGTGCAAGGATCCTGATCAGGCAATGTATGCCTGGGGCCTTAAGTTTAGTTTTAAAGAAGATAGATAAGTCTGTTTTTTCCACGGGACTGACTACGATTGCAGTAAGAGTTCCTTCTAATCCAAAAACTTTAGAAATGCTTTCTTATTTTGGAGGACCAGTTTCCGCTCCTTCTGCAAATCTTTCAGGACAACCTTCTATCACAAGATTAGATGATGCGATCTCCGAGTTTGATGGATTAGTGGATCTGATCTTAAAAGGACCGGAACCTGAGATAGGTTTAGAATCCACTGTTGTGGATTTTTCAATTTCTCCACCTAAAATTCTTCGGCCTGGATATTTTGGCTGGGAAGAATTACAAAAACATGTTCCTGATCTAGAAGATTATAGTGAATTGAAAGAAGGAGAAACTCCTTCTAGTCCTGGAGTAAAATATAAACATTATTCTCCTAAGGCAAAGGTAATATTCACAGAAAACCAAACTCCAGATAGAGAATCTGCTGCCATAGGAATAAGTCTTACAAGAGGTTGGAAATTTGCTCTGGATCTGAGAAACAACTCAGAGTATATGAAAAATTTATACTCATTCTTTAGAGATTGTGATCGATTAGGAATTTCTAAAATTTTCTGCTTTCCGCCTGCAAACGCCTCCGGTAAAGAAGCGCTCTTAAATAGGATTCTGAAGGCGCAAGATTAGAATTATATCTTAGATAATTCTTGTGCAATCTCGGAAAGATGTAGGACTTCCAACGGATTTTGTTTTTTCTCCGCGTTTAACTTAGAAAAGAAAGAAAATTTAGAAAACTGCATTCCGGGTTTTAGATCCTGTACTAGATCCTTCCAGCTATAGGTCCCAGGTAAATAACGCACATCTATCTTCTTGGATTTGAGTTCTTCTTTCAGATCCTGCAATATATCTAAGAAGGAATCACAAGAATCCAGAAAACCGGATTTGCGGAAGGTTTCTCCAGAGAAAATACGACCTTCTCCATAACTTTTTTCTAATTCTTGGAAACTGGTTTTTCTAGATTCTATCACTCGGTTATAGAATAAATCCCTGGATCTTAATACTTCTTTTCTTAAAAATTGTTCCGACTTAGGAGAAAGTTTTCCGTATTCGGAAAGAATATCTCTATGTGGGTAAAATCCTATTCTTTCTTTTTGGACTCCGAATTTATCGTAGAGCTTTTTTAATTCGAATCTCATCATCACTGCACCAATGGAACCAACAATAGAATAAGGTGTTCCATGGATTTTTTGAGTGGCACAGGATAGATAATAACCACCGGAAGCGGCGACATTCAATACATATGTGATAACAGGTTTTTCTTTCGCAAGTTTTTTGATCTCTCTGTAAAGAAGTTCGGAAACGAGTGCGCTTCCTCCTGGTGAGTTCATTTCCAATACGACTGCTGCCACCTTTGGATCTTCTTTTAAATCTTTAAAAATTTCTTGGTAGTATCTGAAAGAAACTTGTCTGGATCTGAAATCTTCTTCTCTTCCTAAATCGGGTAGAATATTTCCCTGTACCGGCAGAACTGCAACTATCGGAATTGATTTGGAGATAAGAGTAAAATTGGATTTTTTATGATATAGTTTGAAACCTTTAGAGCTTAGTTTTCTATATTTAGGCTTATCCGTTTCCTTCTCTTTTATATAATTTTCGAATAGATAATTTTCTTCAAACTCGTCTTCTTCTACAAATTCTGTGATAAAGCCGATCTTTTTTAATTTTTCAGAACTGATGATTGGCTCTTCTAATACTTTCAGATCTAAGTTTGAAGAATTCTTAAACCCCGTTGAAAGTAGTTCTTTATAATCAGTGAGTAAAGCTTCTAAGTTTTTTCGAGCAGGAGCGGAGAAAGATGTTCTTTGGAATGTTTCTCCGAATGATTTGAATGCACCACTTGCATAAGCTTCTACGCCTACACCGAACTTTTTAGCCGCACCTCCGAAAAAATAAGGTTCTGCGGAAGGAAGTATAGGAAAAAATTCGGAGGCAGAAGAAGAGTATCTTTTTTTGCACTGAGAAAGTAATAGTAATGCTTTAGTTCCTCCACCTAAACAAAAACCGGAAGTCTCAATTCCTTTTTCGTTTAATATCTGGATTGCTTCACAAATATTCCAAACTTCTCCGAATCCATACTCTGGATTGGAAATATGGAAAGAAACTTTTTTCAAACCTGGGACCTTTGTTAAGGCCTTTAATCCTAGTAAAAAATCTACCAAGAAAGGAGCTTCTTCTTTCGGGACCAATAGTTTGACAAAAAAAGATTTTTTATCAAAGGAGAATGAAGAAGGAATTTCTAAATAGAAATGATCTCCCTTGCGGATGATCCAGGACAAGATCCTAAATCCTTGGAACAAAATCCGGATCGGCAAAAATACAAGAGAGAATAGAATTCTAAACATTGGAAATTCCTTTTGGCGACCAAAGTAAAACGGACATTTATTCCGGAAAACGTAAAATTACGGAAGGAAAACCGCTTTTCAGCCTGGCTTTGCAGAATTTATCTGAAACCTAAGAGAGGGTTATTCGTTTGGATCATATCCGCATCCGAGGAGCTCGGGAGCATAATCTTAAGAATATCAATGTGGATATTCCACGGGATAAACTCGTGGTCATTACCGGGCTTTCAGGTTCCGGTAAATCTTCTCTTGCTTTCGATACTATCTATGCGGAAGGACAGAGAAGATATGTTGAAAGTCTCTCTGCTTACGCTAGGCAATTTTTGGGTCAGATGGAAAAACCGGACCTGGATCTGATCGAAGGACTTTCTCCTGCAATTTCTATAGAGCAAAAAACCACACATCGTAACCCAAGATCCACTGTAGGAACTGTAACAGAGATCTATGATTATCTGCGTCTTCTATACGCGAGAGTGGGGAAACCTCATTGTCCTATTTGTGGAACTCCAATCCAATCTCTTTCCATCGATCAAATCACGGAAAGGATACTAAATTTTCCGGAAGGAACTAAAATACAAATTTTAGCTCCTATAGTTTCCGGGAAGAAGGGAGAGCATAAGGATGTTCTGGAGAAGATCAGAAAAGACGGCTTTAATAGAATTCGCCTGAACGGTGAGATCAAAACTTTAGACGAAGAGATCATTCTTAAAAAAAGTTTTAAGGCAACGATTGAGATAGTAGTAGATCGACTTGTGATCAAGGACGGAATACGTTCTCGTTTAACTGACTCCGTCGAAACAGCTCTTAAACAATCTGAGGGAATTCTTCTCATGGACGACGGGAAGAAGGACCATACATTCTCCCAAAAACTTTCCTGTCCGAATCACCCGGAAGAATCTTTACCTGAACTTTCTCCTAGATTATTTTCTTTTAACTCTCCGTTTGGTGCATGTGAGACCTGTGACGGGTTAGGAAGCCTTTTAGAATTCGACGAAGATCTTTTAATTACAGATTCGGAACTATCTCTAGTCGAAGGTTGTATCGAAGCTTGGGCAGGAGCTAAGAGTAATAGTTATTGGTTTTTAACTACAGTTCACTCTTTGGCTAAAAAATTAAAATTCGATTATAATATTCCTTGGAAGGATCTTCCTAAAAAAGTTAGGGATACGATCCTTTACGGGGACAAAAATCTAAAAATAGATTACGATTTCAGAAATGAAAAATCCCACTATGAGTTCAGTAGAGAATTCGAAGGTGTGATCCCAAATTTAAAAAGAAGATATAAAGAAGGTTCAGAGGCAAGACGTCAGCAACTCGAAGCATATATGACGAATCATCATTGCCCTGCCTGCGAAGGAAAACGCCTAAAACCTGTAAGCCTTCATGTGGAGGTAAACGGTTTAACTATCGATAAATTTTCCGCATTCAGCGTGGAGAAGGGTTTGGACTTCGTAAAATCAATGAAACCTAAAGGAAGTGAAGAGGTAATTGCAAGACCAATCTTAAAGGAAATCCAACAAAGACTTACATTCTTGAATGATGTTGGTGTTGGATACTTAAGTTTAGAGCGTGCTGCCGGGACTCTTTCCGGTGGAGAAGCTCAAAGGATTAGACTTGCTACCCAAATCGGATCCAGGCTGCAAGGTGTATTATATATTTTAGATGAACCTTCTATCGGTCTTCACCAAAGAGATAATACAAAATTAGTCAATACTCTTAAAGAACTGAGAGATCTAGGGAATACCGTTTTAGTAGTAGAACATGACCAGGAAACTATGGAAGAAGCCGACTGGCTCATTGATATGGGACCGGGCGCTGGTGTTCACGGTGGAACAATTGTTTGTTCCGGAACCCCTGAAGAAGTTTCTAAAAACAAAAACTCACTTACAGGTAGGTTTTTATCCGGAAAAGAATTTATTCCGGTTCCTAAAACTGTACGACCAGGAAATGGGAAAAAACTTAAGATCGTAAACGCAAAAGAGAATAATCTTAAAAACGTAAGTGTTGAGATCCCACTTGGAAAACTGATCGTAGTAACAGGTGTTTCCGGTTCGGGAAAATCCACTTTGATCAACGATATCTTATACAACGCAGCGGCTCATAAAGTAATGAAAATGAGAACCGTCTGGGGAAAACATGAGAAGATCACCGGTCTGGAAGAAATAGATAAAATCATCAATATAGATCAGTCCCCGATCGGAAGGACCCCAAGATCTAATCCTGCGACCTATACGGGACTTTTCACTGTAGTACGTGATATGTTCGCTCAGTTGGAGGAATCTAAACTCAGAGGTTATAACCCAGGAAGATTTAGTTTTAATGTGAGCGGAGGCAGATGCGAAACCTGTGAGGGAGATGGTATCTTAAAAATTGAGATGCACTTCCTTCCGGACGTGTATGTAACCTGTGATGTTTGTAAAGGAAAACGTTATAACCAAGAAACATTAGAAGTACGTTATAAAGGTAAAAATATCTACGAGATCCTGGAAATGACAGTTGAGGATTCTATTCCATTCTTTGAGAATATCCCAGCCTTAAAAAGGAAACTCGAGACCTTGGACGAAGTTGGTCTAGGCTATATTAAGTTGGGCCAGCCCGCTACTACATTCTCTGGCGGAGAAGCACAAAGGATAAAACTTGCAACTGAACTATCCAAAAGACCTACAGGAAAAACATTATATATCCTAGATGAACCAACTACGGGACTTCATTTTGAAGATGTTAGACATTTGATGACTGTTTTGCATACACTTGTAGACCGTGGAAATTCCATGATAGTCATTGAACACAATTTGGATGTAATCAAACAAGCGGATTGGATCATAGATTTAGGACCGGAAGGAGGAGACGGTGGCGGAAAAATTATCGCTGAAGGAACTCCGGCAGAGGTCGCAAAGGTCAAAGAATCTTTTACAGGTCAATATCTGAAAAAAGTTCTAGGAAATCCAGGGAAGAAGGCGGGTTAGCACATCCTCAAATGATGAAAGAATTAAGAGAAAAACTTTCTTCCTTTCCTCCGGGAGAATTTAGATCCGTTTACAAATCTTCTTTGCCGGACATAGCAAAGGCAGGATTATTAAATGCACTAAAAGACGGTGGGTTCAGATCATTTCACGAAAAGTTAATATTAATCCCTTCTTTCCCTCATGGTATAGGGGTGGGGGTAGGGTTGATGGCCCAAACAAATGTGGCCGGAAAAATCCTAAAATTAGTAATCGGTTCCGAAGAAGGCGCCTCTATCAAGGAAGAAGCCAGGAAATTAGCATCCGAACTACAAGACAGGTTAGTAAGCGGTCTCGGGATTTTAGGGCTTGGAGTGAGTGAACCAGGATGGATGGGAAAACTCACCAATCTGAAATCTACCGCAAAGGTTCTTCCAAATGGAGAAATAGAATTAAATTTTCATAAAGGATTTGTAACTAACGGCGCTGATGCAGAAGGTTATCTAGTCGTAGCCAAGGAAGAAGATCTAAATCGTTTCGGGGTCTTTTTTATTCCCAGAGATTTTCCGGGTCTAAAAATCGAGGAAGTGTATCTGGATGTTGCCAGAGAAGCAACTCATTGCAAGATCACCGGTGAAAATTTCAAAATACCTTCTCATTATCATTTTATAGAAGATTATACTAAACTGGGAGCTGATATCCATCTTTCTGAAATGTTATCAGCTGCGGTCCTATTCTGCGGAGCCATTCGTAAAATTGTTTCCGACTTAAGCCAAGGAAGTGAATCCAGAGAAAGATTTTCCGTTTTAGGAAAACTCTGGGATCTAAGCGGACTTCTATATGGGAAATGTTTAGAGATCTCCGACAAAAAAGACAAGGATCCTAGTTATAAAATAGAAGAAGATCATCCTTACGGATACGAAGCAATCCTAGATGAATGTATTTCTATCTTAGAATCTATTCCGAACTTCGACTATAAGAAAGAATATCCTGATCTAGGCTTATTCTGCACAATTCATCCAGCTAGGAGTCCTGTTTATATTAAGAACAGACTTAAGCAGTCCAAAAGCTGGAGAAAGTTCGGAAATCTCTAATGATGATGAGCCGGATGATCGTGGGTGTGATGATGATGTCCCCATTCTTCCGAATCGATATCGTGTAAAGTTTTTGCGATAATCCCATCGATCGTATGAGTGGTAGAAGGATCTTCTAATTGTAGATAGATCTGTTCGAATTTCCATTCTCCTCTCAAAAGTTCGTATGCTTCTTTTAGAATTTTCTTAGAATCGGATTCTTTAGTGATTTGGACCCTAAATGCGCAAGCATGGATCCCTTTAGTCAGGGTCCATGTATGGGCAGAAAGAAGAGAATCCACTCCTTTGATTTGTAATAGATCCTTTTTTAAGTGATCCCATTCATCGAAAGTTGGAGAAGACTCCAGAAGGATCATCAGACTTTCTTTTAGGATCACAGCTGCAGCTCTTAAGATAAAAATAGAAAGAACCAAACTGAGAAGTGGATCAATCCAGGTCCAAGCAAATAGACGAATTAGGATTGCACCCACTAAAACCGCGATTGTACCGAATAGATCATTCAAAACATGAAGATAAGCGGTTCTTAGATTGATATTGTCTGATGAAATTCTTTTTAAAAGCCAAACAGAGATCAGATTTAATCCGATAGTCCCCAAACTGAAAACAAGCATGGACTCGGTAACAATTTCTTCCTGATGGCGGAATCTCTGGACAGCTTCATATATTATAAAAATCGAAATCCCAGAGATCAGAATTGAATTTAAAAATGCTGCAAAAACTTCTACCCGGAAGAAGCCGAAATTCATTTTAGCATTCGGTTTTTTGTCAGAGACTAAAACTGCAAATATACTTAATAGAAACGCAAATGAATCTGAGATTACATGTCCCGCGTCAGCAAGAAGTGCCAAACTTTTGCTTTGAGCGGAACCGAATATCTCCCAGGAAAAGATGCCTATAGAAAGAAAGAATGCAAAAAGTAGACTTCTTAATGTATCCCTTCTTTTAGGACGAAGGATTGCTTGTCTCGCAAAAGGTTCTAAATTAGAAGATGAATTAGTATCTTTTTTCAAAGTTGAAAGAAGCCTTAGTGACTCTTGCCGCTTTGAGGTTCTAAAACGATATCCACTCTTCTATTCAAAGAACGATTTTCAGGAGTATCGTTTGAAACGATCGGTTGGTGTTCCCCATAGCCTGCAACGGAGAAATTCCTTGCGTCTAGGTTTTTATTATCTAACAAAAACCGAACTACAGAAAGAGCTCTTTCAGCAGACAATTGCCAGTTATCGTTAAACTTTTTGTTACGTATTGGAATATTATCCGTATGACCTTCTACAATAATTAGGTTACCTGGATATTTGACCAAAATTTCTTTGATCTTATCCAAAGCAGGAAAGATCTGCTTTTTTAAATCTGCGGAGCCGGAATCGAAAGAGATTTGATCATCTATGTTGATAACGAGCCTATTATGAAAACGTTTTACTCGGATCTGTCCTTTAGCAATCTCACCTGAAAGTTTAGATTCGAGTTCGTTCGCCTGTTCTGCCAGACGATTTAATTCTCTTTTTTGGTCCTCGTTTAGGTTTTTGAGTTTAGAAAGACTATCTTCTAACTCTTTGATCCTTGCTTCTAAGGTTGCAATTTTGGATTCGTATTCCCTTTTGAGTTCATCCATTCTGCGGATGCAGCCAAGTCTTTCTTTTTCTAATTCGGACTTTAATTCTGAGATCAGATCCTGGTATTTTTTGGACTGCTTTTCATTTTCTTCGATCAGTTCTTTTTCTTTATTTCCACTTTTTGCTTTTAGAAGTGCGATTTGATTTTCAAGGGCACGGATCAGTTCTGCGGCAAGTTCCCTGTCTTTTTCTCGGAAGGATTTTTCGCCCGCGAGTTGCTCTTCCAAATTCTGGATCCTGGCGTCCAGGCTAAGTTTTTCTTTTTTGGCGTTTTCAGTCTCGTTTCTGTAACGGAGCCTGAGGGAGTCTAACTCGATTCTGAGAGTTGCATTCTCATTATAGAGCTTATTGTATTCCCAAGGGAAATAAAATGCGTCCGAAAATATCGGCAAAGAAAATAGGATTAGAAGAAAGGTAGTAAGTCGGAAAAAAAAAGGTTTCATAGTCAGATAAGGAAAACTAGGTTCTATTCTAAGGCTGCAAGCCCCCAGTCAAATGAAAAACTCTTGTACCAAAAATCAGTAAATTCATTGAACCGATAAATTCCATCAGGATTCTGTCATAGGGGGAGGGACGCCGCATGGACGAAACAAATAGCACTAAGGAAACTTCTTCCCTGAAGGCAAACCCGCAATCTGCGGACTGGATGGATTCCTTCCTAGAAAAGGTAGAACAAAAGGACAATAAGTTCCTACTCAGTTTTACTTCTTCCAATCACCCTGCCGATATCGCCGAAGTCCTGGAAAAACTGGATATAGACGAGGCATTTTACGTATTTAAACTTTGTGATTCTGAACAGCAGTCCGAGATCCTAGTCGAGTTCGATGAGGATTTACAGGCGGATTTAATATCCCGTCTGAATATGAAGGAGATCTCTCCTATTGTCGAAAATCTGGAGCCGGATGATGTTACAAATCTGATCTCCGAGATCCCAAAGGACAAGGCGGAAGAAATTCTGAATTCCTTGGATAGGGAAGATTCTTCTCAGATCCGAAAACAATTGAATTTTAGGGAATATACCGCAGGTCGTTTGATGACGACTGAGTTCGCTTCCGCCTACGAGACGGACACTGTCCGAAAAGCCATCATCAAATTAAGAAGGGTCGCTAAAGAGACGGATGATATCTATCTTCTCTATGTAACTGACGAGGAAAATCACCTAAAAGGATTTATCAGACTAAAAGATCTATTCCTCGCACCTCTTAATCAAAAGGCGAGTAGGCTCGTAAAGGAAGAAGTATTCTCCATTCATTATGATACGGACCAGGAAGAAGTGGCCCGTATATTCCGAAAATACGACTTAGTTTCCGCGGCAGTAGTGGATGATCTGGACCGAATCATCGGCAGGATCACAGTAGACGATATTTTGGATATCGTCCAGGAAGAAGCCTCTGAAGACATCTTGAGGATGGCAGGGGTTTCGGAAGAAGAGAGATTAAACACTTCTATCTGGGATTCTATCCGAAGAAGGCTGGTATGGTTGGTATTTAATTTGGGAACTGCAACCCTTGCTTCTACCATGGTTTCTTTTTTTGAAGATACAATCCAGTCCTTGGTTTTCCTGGCTGCTTTAATGCCTATAGTAGCTGGTATGGGCGGAAATGCTGGAACACAATCTATCACTGTGGTAGTCCGAAATATCGCTACAGGGGACTTGAGCGCTTCCAATTGGACGACTGCATTCCGAAAGGAAAGTTTGATCGGATTAATAAACGGGATCACGATCGGCTCGATTACCGGACTCGCGGTTTATTTTTTCTTCGGTAAACCTGTGCTCGGATTTGTTATATTTTTAGCTATGCTTGCGAATTTGATCGTGGCTGCTTTGGTAGGTGCCTGCGTTCCCATGGGTCTAAAACTTCTAAAAATAGATCCAGCGATCGCATCTTCCATTTTTGTTACGATGACAACGGATACCTTTGGCTTCTTCTGTTTCTTGGGGCTTGCCACACTATTCTTGCAATATTTGGTATAGTTGGAATATATCGCATAAAATAATAAATTTCCTTGGATAGGAGAAGCCAATGTTTCGTGTTTCGGTTTTCCGAACTTTTTTAGCCGGTTTTGCGGTTCTATATTGTTTATCATTTATTTCTTGTATCAGCTCCGGAGGACCGACATCCCATACTCCGGAAACTCCTAAAGGAGAAGTCCTTCCTAATCCGGCAGGAGACAGCGAGGACATCATAGACGAAGAAGGTAGAGAAGTGAAGATCAGCACTACTGATCCTATTTCTTTCCAAGGTCCATCTAAAGACAGCGCTGAATATTTCAGAGTGCATATTACAAGCGAGTCTTATCAGGTTCGCCAGATCAGAGGTTCTAAATACATTCGCAGAAAAGTGGATAAGGGCGGAGACGCACTTATCAGCGAAGAATTAGTAAAATATAATAGGATCAATTTTAATGATGATGGGATCATCTTAGTGATCCTAAACGGAAATACCGGCGCTGTTGAAACAATTCGTTTTAATACAAGAGTTCCAAGGATTAACAATCTAGCGAAAATTATCCAAAATGATGTGACTCGCTGGTCCATGGAACATTCCGAAGAGAAACCTGTAGTTACAAAGTATCAGATCCATTATACTATCAAATTAGAAAATAAATCTAATACAACTAGAGATACCGTAAAAGAAGAACTCAAAGGTGAAGTTAAGAAGAGGTAAATTCTCTTATCAATTTCTTTCTCTACATTGTGTCCGAATCAATAGATTCCTGGGTATAAATATATCTAATGAAAGCAATTATATACGAGAAGTATGGATCTTCTGATGTACTTCAATATAAAGAAGTGCAAAAACCTACGCCAAAGGCAAATGAGGTCCTTCTAAAAGTCAAAACCGCTTCCGTGAATGCTGCTGATTGGCGCATGATGAAAGCGGATCCTTTTTTAGTTCGCTTTTACGCCGGCCTTTTCAAACCTAAAAAAATTTCGATATTAGGCGCAGATGTTGCCGGAACTGTGGAAGCAGTAGGAAAGAGAATAACTAAGTTCCGTCCTGGTGACGAAGTTTTCGGAGATGTTTTTGCAAGCGGCTTTGGCGCCTTTGCTGAATACAAATGTGGTAAAGAAGATGAGTTTGTTTTAAAACCTTCTAATATATCTTTCGATGATATAGTTGCTTTACCTTTGGCTGGAATGACCGCTTTACATTCTATCCGAGATTTCGGTAAGATAGAAGCAGGGCAAAATGTTCTGATAAACGGAGCATCAGGAGGTGTTGGAACATTTGCGATACAGCTTGCAAAGTATTTCGGGGCGTACGTTACAGCGGTCTGTAGCACTTCTAAAATTGGGCAGGCAATGTCACTCGGAGCCGATCAGGTAATTGACTATACCAAGGAAGACTTTATCCAAAACGGAAAAAAATACGACCTAATAGTTGGCGTGAATGGATACCGTTCTCTTTCAGAATATAAAAGTGCTTTAAATCCAAAAGGAAGATATGTAATGGCTGGAGGAGGATCTGCTCAATTATTCCAAGCCTTACTTTTGGGACCTTTCGTTTCTCTAACAGGTAGACAAAAGATTATTGCTGCTTCTTCCGAGCCGAATCAAAAGGATCTTATTTTTTTATCTGAACTAATGGGATCAAGTAAGATTAAATCGGTAATTGATAAACGATATAAATTGGAAGAAGTTCCGCAAGCTATCCAATACGTTGAACAAGGCCACGCTGCTGGTAAAGTAATCATAACAGTGTCATAAATCTGTTGATTGATTTAAAAAAATAAAGGAACTGTGAATGAAAAGAATTTTGAAGCTTATTGGAGTATTAATCATCCTTGTACCGATATCGGTGATTGGATTTTTATATTTTAAATTTCCAAATGCAGAACCGGCTCCGGAAATTTCTGTAGGAAATAATCCTGAACGTATACAAAGAGGAAAATACCTAGCAAACCATGTATCTGCATGTATGGATTGCCATTCCATTCGAGAATGGTCTAAATTTTCCGGACCATTGATCCCTAAAACATTGGGAGAAGGTGGAGAAGTTTTTGATCAAAAGCTTGGATTCCCCGGCTCTTTTGTTGCACCGAATATTACTCCAAGCGCATTAGGTAAATGGACAGACGGGGAAATTTTAAGAGCGATTTCCAGTGGAATTAACAAGGAAGGAAATGCCTTATTTCCAGTTATGCCTCACCCTGCATATGGGCAGATGGACAAAGAAGATCTAATTTCTATCATTTCTTATTTAAGAAGTTTGGAACCGATCGAAAAGAAAAATCCTAATTCTTCGCCTGATTTTCCATTTAACTTGATCTTAAGAACAATACCTAATCCTGCAAAATTCGGAAAACTTCCGGATAAAAGCGATAAGGTTTCTTACGGAAAATATCTATTTGTTGCTGCCGCTTGTACTGAATGTCATACAAAACAAGATAAGGGAAAACCGGTCGCTGGAATGGAACTTGCCGGTGGATTTGAATTTCCTTTAGGAAACGGAACTAAAATTGTTTCTGCAAATCTTACTCCCGATAAAGAAACAGGACTTGGGAATTGGACGGAGTCTCAGTTTGTTAAAAGATTTAAGAACATGGAACTTCCTAAATATAAACCTCATTCAATAAAAAAGGGTGAATTCCAAACGATCATGCCTTGGACTATGTATGCAGGAATGACCGAGGAAGATCTTTCCGCTATATTTGCTTATTTGCAAACCGTTCCAGCTATTAAAAATAAGATCAATAATTGAAGATTGATATTCAGAAGAGCTGAGAACCATTTTCCGTTCTTCTGAATCTATATATCTTACGTTTTCGATGGATCGAAAATCTCGCGCTCGATAGATATCCCAAGTCTTTCTAACATTCCAGGCATATCAAAACCTTCTTTTTGATATGATGTTAGCACTTCCTTTTTTGCATTCAAAATTGCTTCTTCATTTTCCCAAACTGCTATCGTTACAAATTGGATCTCGTCCTTACCATTCTCGCGAATATATGCCGAGTCTTGTATAAAGCCGGGAAGGTTCTTAATCAAGTTCCGATTTACCTTAACTCGATTGAAAAATTCTAACTCTGATTTTTTGGGTACGATAAACGTATCGATCAATACTTTTTGCATTTTTGCTCTCCTTCTTAAGAGTAGAATACTCTATCCAAAGGATCAAAAATTGTAAAAATTCAGGATTCTACCAGTAAGGTGTGGATAGTTTAAAAAACTGTTTCGGCGTCGTGTCTGTGAAAGTTTTGAATTCTCTGATAAAATGGGCCTGGTCAAAGTATCCAGCATCTTGTGCAGCTTCCGTTAAACTGGTCTGAGAAGAATATGAATCTATAAAGTTTCTCATTCTAACCAGGACGGAAAATTGTTTGGGGCTTATCCCAATTGTTTCCCTAAATCTTTTTTCATAGGAATCCCTACTAATAGGCATTCCTTTCAGCAAATCCGCTATTTTCAGATTTCCTTTGGATTTTCTGATCTTTCGGATAGAATCTAAGATTAAATTGTCCTCTTTAGATCCGGTCCATTCCGAGATCAGGAAATTTTCCACTATAGAGATTTTTTCCGGATTCGTATTTGCTTTGAAAAGTTTTTCTTCCATTTCCGAAATTTTCTTGGATGAGATCAAATTGTCCAAAGACAGATTCAGTTCGAATAAGTTATGAAGAGGTTCTTTAATAAAATTTGCGGCTCCGCCTTCTTTAAAGATCACTAATAAAGTAGAGGCATTTTTAGAATATTCGATTAATCTAGGTATACGTCTAAGTCCGGTGATCCCGGACATCGGAAGAACATTCTCTTGATCATTATACTTGTGAGCAATCTTTCCTGAGATCCTAAATGAAATGACTAAAGACGATCCAGGCAGAATTTTGTTCTGCATTCCGTGTTCGCTCTCAATGATCAGGAATTGGCGAATATACGGTTGTAAATCTTTACTAGGTAAAAATATCTCAACGTTCATAAAAGAGGATTCTAAAAGTAGATTGTGTCTTCTTTATAGAGTTCTCAAGCAAAAAAACGGTTCTTTCTGATTTCCCAAATAAGGCCGGATACCAATCCTAATCCGATAGAGAAAAATACCCAATCGGAAGGTATTGTTTCAAATCCGAATAACCGAAGACTGAATTCAAATTGGAAACTTGAGATCAGCGCGGCTGCAGCTAAAAGGAAAATCCAGAAAACGCTGGAATGTAAAGATCTCAGAATGGAGATAAATCCTCCTTTATGAGTCAAGTTTGTCAGCATTAAACTGAAATTGGATACGACTAAAAAGATAAAACCGAAAGATCTGATTTGATTTTCGTTATGACCTTGGTGTTTTAGCCAAAAATAAGATGCTAATAATACTCCTAGAACGCCGGCCCCTTGAGAAAACGATAAAGTAAATCCTGAGAAACTTATTAAACTAGAACTTTTTCGTCTTGGACTGGAATAACGATCTCCTTTTTCCAGATCCAACGACTCAAAAACAATGGAACAGGTTGGATCTATAATCAGCTCTAAGACTAAGATATGTGCAGGAAAAAAGAAAATAGGATCACCGGTGAAAGCGGGAAGCAAAGACATTCCTATGATAGGGATATGAACGGATAGAATATAAGAAATACTCTTTTGTATATTCTCATAGATCCTTCTTCCTAAAAATACCGACTTTACTATGGAGGAAAAATTATCATCGAGCAGTACAAGATCGGATGCTTCTCTTGCTACATCTGTTCCTCTTTTTCCCATGGAGATCCCTATATGAGCCGCTTGCAGAGCAAGAGCGTCATTTACTCCATCTCCCGTCATGGCGACTATTTCTCCTTTTCTTTGGAATGCCCTTACTATCTTTAATTTCTGTGCCGGTTTGATCCTTGAAAAAATACCTACCGTATCTAATTTAGACTCCAATTCATCTTCGTTAAGTTTTTCTAACTCATCTCCGGTGATACTCTCTTTATAACCTTCTAATCCGATTTTATAAGCCACCGCCTTTGCAGTTCCTGCATGGTCTCCCGTGATGATAATAACTCTGATCCCTGCTTGTATACATTCCGAAACAGAAGAGGGCACAGTTTCTCGGATTGGATCTTCTAATAAGATCAGTCCTAAAAATTCGAATTCTAAATCGTGTTGGTTTTCTGGAAGAGAAGAATTTACAATTCTGGACCTTGCGACCCCTATTGCTCTGTATCCCTGCAAAGAATAACTTTCTGTGATCTTTTCCCATTTATTAGTTCTTTCTTTCGAAAAATGGCATAAGTCAAAAATCGCTTCTGGAGCACCTTTGGTTCCGATCACAAATATTCCAGGTTCTTCTGAATTCCATGCGTAACTGAGCGCAAGTAGTTTAGGAGAAAGTGGATATTCCTTTTCTAAGGTCCAGTCTGCATGAAGATGTTCCGTATCGTATAGAAGATTGATACCTAATTCACGGATTGCTTTTTCCATCGGGTCGAAAGGATCTTTTTTTGAAGCAAGGATAGAAAATTTTAAAAGTAAATGGAATTCTTCTGCAATATTCGGAGTTTTAAATTCGAATAAACTATTCTCTTCGGAAGAAACCAGACCTTTAACTTTCATTTGGTTTTCAGTTAAAGTTCCTGTTTTATCCACACATAATACTGTTGCTGCTCCTAATGATTCAATGGAGTTCAGTTTTCTTGTTAAAACTCCACTTTTGGAAATTCTCCAAGCTCCTAAGGAAAAGAAAATACTAAGGACGACAGGTATTTCTTCCGGTAATACTGCCATTAAAAATGTAAGTGCAGCCAAAACAGACTGCATCCAATTTCCATTTCGTATTCCAAGACCATAGATTAGAAAAACAGCAACTACTAAGGCTCCTAAAAAGAAGAATGTAGTAAATCTTTTAGCTTCCTTTTGGAGAGGGCTTTCTGATTCGGAAATTTCTCCCATTTCTTTTCCGATTGTCCCAATAGAAGTGGAGTCTCCGGTGAATAATACTTTAAAAATCCCCTCTCCTGAGACTACCTTTGTTCCGGAATAAAGTTTTTGGGATTCAGAATAAGGTCCTAAGTTGTTTGGATTTGTCTCTTCTTTTAAAACCGGGATGGATTCTCCGGTTAATAGAGATTCGTCTGAATGTAAATTTAAACCATCTATTAAATATCCATCAGCAGGGACCTTATCTCCTTCTGATAAAAAAACCAGATCTCCGGGCACGATGAACGCAGAATCTATCTCCATCTTTTTTCCTGCTCTGATCACCTTGGCTCTTAATGGAGAAAGTTTTCTGAGAGATTCTAATGCTTTTTCAGACTTATTCTTTTGAAAAATTGTGAGAGAAATTACCGCGATTACCGCAATGGAAAGGGTGATCGCTTCTTCTAAATCCCCTAAGAGCGCATAGATAAATCCGCAAGCCAATAACAAAGAGAGCATTGGTTCGGAAAGAATGGAAAGGGTAGTCCTCCAAAAAGATGTTTTTCTTAGTTTAGATTCGTTTGGTCCGAACTTATGGAGAAGTTCGGAGGCTTCCTGAAAACTTAAACCTTTATAAACAATCTCCTTGGTAGAGGGCATAGAATATATTTAGTATAGAACCGATCTCGTTTGCAATATTTTTCTAAGACCCTATAAGTTTAAGATTTTTTAGAATGAGTACGCGTATTCCAACCGAATAAGGTATAAATTGGACACAACCCACAATCCCAGTTGCAAGTATCACAAAGCCGACTGCAAAAATTGCCAGCTTATACAAATCTTCTATATAAAATGCCCAGGTAATCAAGGAAGTTCCGAGTATTACCCTGATTGCTCTGTCCCAAAAATTTGAATTTATAAATTTCATAATGAACACCTATTGACTGTATCTCTGTTAAAAATATTCTTCTATTTTAAGTCTTTGTCAATGATTGGACAGACAGAGATTCATTCTAACGTAATGATAAATATCAGTAATATCGGAAGTTGAAGTGATTATGAAAATTGATCGTTATATCATCAAAACTATATTCAAAACATCTATAGAATATATATTTATTCTGTCTTTGGGAATACTTCTGATCTATCTGGACGAAATTGAATTTTCAGGCCTGGAGATAAAATATCTTATATTAACCCTCGCAGGTTTTAAATCTTGTTACTTTTTTATAAAAGGTTTCAGAAGGATCTCTGAATTTTCAGGATTAGATCTGAAATACTATGAATTTCTAGTGTTCATAGCATTCAATATCAGCGTAATCGTTTTGTCTTTCGGTTTTGATTATCTTTGTATTTATAAAACGGACACGAGTTCATTTTCAGGAATTCCCCTAAATTTAGATTATTCTTCTCTATGTTTTAAATTTGTATATTTTAGCTTAATGATCTTCACGAATATTGGGATTATCAAGATTGTCCCGGAAAGTACTGAAGCCGAGATCCTTGTAATTTTCGAAGCAATTTTATCCTTTATTACGATCATCTTTATTCTATCTGACTTTATAAGTCTGAAAGAATCTTTAACTAGCTCTTCCTTTAAGAAGGGAGATGATACTTAATAGGCATTCAAATTCCCTTTTACAATTTCGATCCTCCTGAAATACATGTAAAAGCTTTATGAAAAAAATACTGATCACCGGTGGAGCTGGATATATCGGCTCCCATATGAATAAATATCTCCATAAATTAGGCTTGGAAACTGTTGTATTCGATAACCTTTCTAACGGTCATGAGAAAGCAGTTAAATGGGGGAAGTTTTTTAAAGGAGATCTATTAAATAAAGCGGACCTGGATCGTGTATTTTCAGAACACGAATTCGAAGCAGTCATTCATTTTGCAGCATTAGCATATGTGGGAGAATCGGTTACTGATCCCCAAAAATATTACATTAATAATGTGATGGGAACTCTCCAACTTTTGGAAGCGATGAGAAATCATGGGGTTAACTACTTCATATTCTCTTCTACCTGTGCTACTTATGGCGCGGTTACTGAAGTTCCGATTTTAGAAACGACTCCCCAAGATCCGATCAATCCCTATGGTCAATCCAAACTGATGATCGAAAAAATTTTAACGGACTATTCTCACGCATATGATCTAAAATTTGTAGCACTTCGTTACTTTAATGCTTCCGGTTCCGATCTGGATATTGGAGAAGAGCATGATCCTGAAACCCATTTACTTCCTATCGTGATCGAAAAAGCATTAGGAAGAAGGGATTCACTTACAGTGAACGGAAATGATTATGATACTCCGGATGGGACAGCAGTCCGAGATTATATCCATGTGATGGATTTAGCTCAGGCTCATCATCTAGGATTGGAATATCTGAAAAAAGGTGGAGTTTCTGACTTCTTTAATTTAGGCACGGGACAAGGATTTTCTATTTTAGAAATTATTAAAACCGTGGAGAAGGTCTCCGGAGTTCAAATCCCTTACAAGATCGGCCACAGAAGAGAAGGAGATCCTGCTAAATTGATTGCGGATAATACTAAAGCCAAAAAGGTTTTAGGTTGGGATCCTAAATTTGCAAAGATAGAAGATATAGTAACAAGCGCCTGGGAATTTCACAAAAATCATACTCATTAAAAAGAAAAGGCTTCTTCCCCGCGCAGAGAAGAAGCCTGAAAGATCGGTTAATAGTGATTACATTTCTGCTGTTTCGTTCTCTTCTATAATGGACCAAGCACCGGTAATCTTGTTCAACTTGTATTTATAAGTTAACTGCTTTCCGCAAGTACTGATACTTCTGCTTAGATTACGGGTTCTTAATACTGTTCCATTCAATTTTAGTTCTATATCCAAAGCGGTTCCGAAACAATTCGAGTTATACAATTCCACAGTGAATTCATGCTCGGAGCCGACACTCATCGCATTATTCAAATTGATCTCCGGTCCAGTATAAACATCCGCTTCCGGATTTGTGGAAAAGAACTCTTGTCCGTCCATTAGGAAACGAACCTTATCATCCACTTTCCCAAGTTTTGCAGTGAATACCTGAGGATTTTCGGAATAAGTTGCCTCACAATCCCTTTGGTCGTACACTGTGGTGTAACTCATCTTAGCTACAGATCTGTCTTTCAGATAGTTTAAAGTATAGGCGATTGGAACTCCAGGGTTAGCTGCTGAATAATTTGCAGCCTCCGGATTTGCTAAGAAATTTCGGATCGCTTGGTACATACTTCCTGGAGTCGCGGAGTCAGCTGCGCTGATCGGAGCTAAAGCTAAACCTGCATTTCCACCTCTTACGAAGTAGGCAATTCTGGTTCTGTCTAAGACCTGCTCGTGAGTTACTGAAACCTCGCCACCGATCGGAGGAACAGGAGAAACCGCGGAAAGAATTCCTGGATCCCAAGCGACTTCCAATGCTGTTTTAACTTGGAGAGCTGTGTATTCAGATTCCAAAAGGAAATAGACCGCTCTTCCGTAAGATACTTTAGAAACATATAATGGTGGATTATTTGCCTCAATTTGTCCTTCAGGATCTTGGAAATTGGCTCCATCTCTGAAAACTGAAGTAGAAAGTGTAGGATCTTCGAAGTTTACGTCATAGAATTTCTGAGTGAACTTCATCAAAATATAGTTCTTTTTACCCAAATTATCTATTCCGAGGCTGACTTTCAGACCAACATCAGAGAAACGAGCATCCAATCCAAGATTGAATAAAAGATGATTTTCATTATAAACTTGCTCAACGCTGAAAGAAGCATCCGCTGCAGTTCCTACCACATCTGTAGATAGAATATCTTGGATCCCTTGTTGGATATTAGATGCGCTAACCTGAGGCAATTCCTTAGAGTAGATCGCATTTGGAGAAAGTTTTAAACCAGTAAGGAAAATTTTTCCACCTGATCTTGGAATGGTAACCGGAGTATAACCTCCTGCTTCCAAAAACTTACCTTGCAATACTGCACCTGGATAAATCACCTCTGAGCCTTGGTTCAGAATTGCTCTATCAACAAGACTTCTAATTTCGGAAGCCCCCCACTTGGTAGTAGTACAAGCATAATGGCCATTCTTAGAATCCGGAACCGGGATACCCGCTGGAAAAGGAGTGATCGCTTCTTTGCTAGAAGATGAAAGGGCCTTTCCGTAAGAAGGTTCTGTATATAAATCGCCTGCACTTGCAATTTTAGCCGCTCCTGGGCCTGTTTCTTCTATATGTTTAGAAGTGCCGGAACCTGCTAAAAAGCCTAATAAACCGCTTAAGTTGGATTGATTCGGGGAACAACTCGCTAAGTATCCTGCGGTTAAAACCACAGCTACAGAAGGTTTGATCCAATTTTTCACTATCTTCATTCTTTCAAAATACCTTGTTTTATATTTCAATGCCTGCAGATTATCTGCCCAAATTATTGTAGCAAGCGCTAAAATAAAATTATGATATTTTTATTTATTATTAAAACATAATATATAAGAAGAATGAAAAGCGATATGTAAGTCTTCTTGGTGCAAAGTAAGAGATGGCTAAAAATATAAGTAGGATTTAATTACTTATTTTTGAAGGGTTTTTGAGGGAAAATTTAAAAGAGAAGAGGAGCGGAAAGAAGGAGAAGGTTAGTGAATTGCGGACCTTCTGCCTGCGAAGCAGATAAAGAAAGCCCGCGAAAGTATATTATTTTTTTATAAAGGTAAGGAAATGTTCTACTTCTTTTTTAGAACCAACTACGAATGTGGTTCTTTCATGCAGCTCTTCTGGCTGAAGATCCAGAATCCTTTTGCCTTCTACAGTTACTGCCATTCCACCAGCTTGCTCAGCGATCAACGCCATAGGTGCAACTTCGTATAAAAGTCTAAGTTTACCTTTTGGATATTTAGATGATTTCGTATCATTTGGGTATAGGAAGATCCCGCCTTTTAAAAGGTTTCTGTGGAAGTCTGCAACAAGGGAACCAATATAACGCAGAGACTGAGGTTTGCGCCCGCCTTCGATTGACTTAATGTTTCGGATATAATTTTTCACTTCGTCCGACCAATAGTCATAGTTACCTTCGTTAATGGAATAGATCCCGCCAGACTCAGGCATTTTCATTTCCGGGTGAGATAGGATAAATTCCCCACAAGAAGGATCTAATGTAAAACCGGAGACTCCCTTTCCAACACAAAGAACAAGCATGGTAGAAGATCCGTAAACGATATATCCTGCAGCTCTTTGTTTAGATCCTTTTTGCAAAAGATCTTCTTTGGTTCCAGGAGTTCCTTGAGGAGAAATTCTCAAATGAACTGAAAAAATAGTACCGATAGAAACGTTTGCATCAATATTAGAAGAACCATCCAAAGGATCTATAGCGATCGTATATTTTCCGATCTTATAACCTGTAGGAATAGTGATAATGTCTTCCTGCTCTTCACTTCCCATCACGCATAAGTGTCCGCAACGAGTGAGAGTGTGAGTAAAAATTTTGTCCGCGTATTCGTCCAGTTTCATTACTGTTTCGCCCTGGACGTTAGTTTGGTCAGTTGCTCCTAAGATGTTTTCTAAAAGACCGGCTTTTCTTACTTCTCTAGAAACAACTTTTGCAGCGTATACGAGATGGCTCATGAGTGCAGTAAAATCCCCTGTTGCTTGGGGAAGTTTGAGTTGTTCCTCGATCAAATATTGGGAAAGACTCATTAATTGGGTAGGGTGGGCGCTCACAGCGGTTTCTCCTTTTTGCTTTTTAGCTCTACCGGATATAAAATCGCTCCTGGGCAGGTTGACAAGCCTGAAAAAAGCGGTTTTTAGATGGGTATCAGGTCGATATTTCTAATAGAGATGGAAACAACGGATCAAAAGCAGCCTATCCCGGACGTGTTCGAAGAATTTACGAACCAGTTCTTGCGTGATGTTAAAAATTCACTCAGCACAGAAATGGTTTTAACCCATTTTTATTTCCAAGATCTTTCCCAGTATTTCAAATTATTGGGAGAACAAAAATCAGGGGAAATTGTAGAAGAATTAAAATCAGTTATCCAGGCCCATCTTCGCCCTTACGATAAATTGTATGTTTTAAATTCCAGGTCCTTTTTAACATTTTGTCCGGATTGTAGATTGGATATTGTAAAAAGTAGATTCGACGAAGTGATCTTCCAAGTCAATCATCTGATCATTGACTATGAGATCCGCTTTTTAGAGATCACTGAACCTTTAGATTCCTTCCAGCCGGTTTACGAAAAACTTCTTAAAGCCCATTTCTAAAAAAAAACTCTATCGAGAAAATGAACGGTTGTACCGTAAATTGAAACGTATTGGGGGAGAAGATGAAAGACAGGGCAAAACAATTTAAGGCAACCTTGGAACGTTATATCAATTACCGTGGAATAGATATCATTCTCACCCTAAAAGATGGAACCGTGATTGAGCTGGACAAAAATAGAAAAATGAACGGCGACGTGGTGATCAAAAACGGTGATTTCGGAATAGAAGCAGAAATTGAAATTTCTTCCATCCAAAAAGCGGATTTTTTTGCCGCTTAAAACACTCTTTAGTTCTTGTCCGACTTAATTTTTTAGACTACAATTCTCCTCCGCGAGCTGGAGGAATTATGGAAGCAATAGGATTGGTCTTCATGGCCGGTTTTGTCGGAACCATTTGTATGTCTCTTTCCATGTGGTCGATTCACTATGCAGGATCTGTAAATGCAGATATGATCCGAGCCGTAGGAAGTTTTTTCACAAAGGATATGAGTAGGGCTTTGGTCCCGGGGATAATCACTCATATTATCGTAGGGATTATATTTGCATTTCCGTATGCGTTCCTAATCAGCCTGGCTCCTCATATTTTGATCGCTTCTATTGTAACAGGCGGGGCAGTGGGATTCTTCCATGGATATTTGGTAGGTTTCCTTCTGGTGGTATTAGTAGCGAGAAATCACCCGATGGAACAGTTTAGAGAAGCCGGGATCAGCGTTGCAGCTGCCCATGTTTTCGGGCATTTGATTTATGGAGTGGGAATCGGAGTCATACTTGGTCTATACGGGTATAACTGGACCTCCATTTTGACCATGTAAGGTCATTTTGGGGTTTTCCAAGTTTAGAGACTGAAAACTGGCCAAATGACCTTGACTTCCAACCCGGTCAACAGAAATTAGTAAATACGGGGTACTTTGTCCCCAGACTCCGGACCTCTGATCTTTTCAGTGGTCGGTATCGTTTTTTTGCGATATTGTTTATCCGGTCCTAAAACAATCCAAACAGGAGAACTCCACCGAATGGTAGGAATCATTGTAAAGGAAGGCGAGTCCATCGAATCCGCTCTCAAACGTTTTAAGAGAGATTGCGCTAACGCCGGAATCATGAGCGAGATCAAAAGACGTGAATTCTACGAAAAGCCAAGCATCAAAAAGAAAAAGGCTTTAGAATCCGCAAAACGTAAGTTAGAAAAGAAAAAACGTCTCTTCTCCCGTAAAGACCGCGGTTAATTCCCGGTCTTAGGTTCCTAAGAGATAGGGGAACGGGCATGTCCCTGCAATTAAAAATTAATACCGACCTGAAAGAGGCTATGAAAGCAAAACAGGAGCCTCTTCTCTCCACTTTACGCCTACTCAAGGCTGATATTCAATACGAGCTTACGAAAAACGGAGCCCAAGAATTAAGCGATGAACAAGTCATCGTTTTGATCAAACGTGGCTATGTAAAACGTACGGATGCAATTCAGATGTATGAAAAAGCAAATCGTAATGATCTCGCGGAGAAAGAAAAGGGTGAGGCTGAAGTCTTAAAATCATATCTTCCACCTGATGTGCCTGAGGATCAAATCATCGCCGCTGTAGAAAAATTCGTCATAGAACTCGGAGCTTCCGGACCTAAAGACATCGGAAAGGTCATGGGGAAAGTTATGGCTGAGTTTAAAGGCGCGAACATAGACGGATCAAAGGTTTCTGCGATCGTAAAATCTAAACTCTCCTAAGCGGGCTTATCTTGCAGTTCCAAAGGGAATTTATCGACCGTATTCGTAGGGAAGTTCCCATCGAAAGTTTTATCAGTCGATTTGTGCCCTTACAAAAAAGAGGGAGAAACATGGTGGGCCTATGTCCATTCCACCAAGAAAAATCTCCTTCTTTTAATGTTTCCGTAGATAAACAATTCTATCATTGTTTTGGATGTAAGGCATCCGGAGATCTATTCCAATTCGTAATGAGTTACGAAAGAGTGGATTTCCAAAGAGCGAAAGAGATCCTTTCCGAATATTCAGGCATTCCGATCCAGGAAAAAGCAAAAGAAGAAGTAGAAAGAACTGAACTTCTATATAAAGTAAATAAGAAGGCCCTACTTTTCTTCCAAGAAAATTTGAGAGGGCCGCAAGGTCTTGCAGCAAGAGAATATTTGAATTCTCGGGGTCTGGGAGAAGAGATCCAAAAATCATTCCAGCTGGGATATGCCCCTGGTGGATTTAATCATTTGGCCGGAAAAGTTTTTAATACAAAAGAAGAGATCAAGGCCGCCTTAGAAGTGGGCCTAATCCGTGAATCTGAAAAAGGTAAGGAACCTTATGATTTTTTCAGAGATCGGATCATGTTCCCTGTTTTTGATCTTTCTGGCAGAGTAATCGCATTTTCAGGACGAATTTTAGGCCCGGGAAAAGAGTCTAAATACGTGAACAGTCCAGCTTCTTCCATATTTGATAAAGGAAGAACATTTTATCATCTTCACCAGGCAAAAGAATCCATCCAAAAGTCCAGGACCTCAATTTTAGTGGAGGGATATTTGGATGTGATCGGTCTCGTAGATAAGGGGCTGGAAAATACCGTTGCATGCATGGGAACCGCTGTGACCGAAAATCATATCCGGACCATGAAAAAATTCTCCGACAAATTCCTTCTGGTTTTGGACGGAGATTCTGCAGGTAGAAAAGGTGCGCTTCATGCAGCGGAACTTTGCCTGAAAGAAGGCTTGGATTGTTTTGTTATATTATTGCCGGAAGGAAAGGATCCTTTCGATCTTTCCAAGGAATTGAATCGCCAAGAATTGCATAAACTTTTGGAAAATCAGATCCCAGCTTCCTCCTTCGTGGTTGAGGAACTTTTAGATAAGGCGGATTCTCGAGCTCTTCCTGAAAAGAAAAGAAGAGCTTTGGACAATCTATACCAATTCCTGAAAGGGTTTAATCGAGACTCCGATAAGGAGTTTTTTCTGGGTTTAGGGGCAAGAAGGCTCGGGATCAGTATGGATGCAGTTTTGCGAGATTATAAGGGTGGAGGAGCCAAGTTTGCCAACCCTAAGTCCGATAATAATAAGGATAAATCCGCCAAACGAGTATCTGGCCCGAATCCGGCTGAAAAATGCGAAAGAGAGATCATTGCCTTACTCGTGAAGGCTAATCATTTATTCCGTTTTTCCGAAGAATTATCCGGATTGGAATTCTTGGACTCTAAAAGTGCGTTTTTATGGGACTTTATATATACGAGATACGCAAGCGAAGAAGAAGTTTCTCCTGCTTCCGTTATTTCTTCAGAGATCCCAAACGAATTTAAGGAATCCATAGCTCCTTTTCTGATCTCAGAAGCGGACATGAGTCCTGAAGATTCCGTGAAGGTATTTAAAGGATTATTAAATCAACAGAAACTTTTCGTGATCGATAAGAGAATGGAAGAGTTAGATTCGGGTTCGCCTATGGATGATCCCGAACATTTTACAAAACTGGCATATTATAAGACCGAGAAAGCAAAATTATTGGAATTTATCCGTAATGAAAACTCGGGCGTAAGATAGATAGGGGACCGCAGAATGGAAAATCTACAAAGCATGCCGGAAGTGCAGAAGATCATCGCGATAGGAAAAGCAAATAGCGAAATTTCCTACGACGAGATTAATGAGATACTTCCGGATAAGATCTTAAACTCAGAGAAGATTGACGACGTATTTACTCTTCTTCATGAGATGGGAATAGAGATCGTAGAAGAATATACTCGTAAATCTTTGGAGCCGGCTACTTCCATCCTGCCTAAAGATGATCCGGCTCTTCCGGTAAAACCTGCTCGCAAAAAGAAAGAAACAGCATCTTCTGCAGGTGGTTCCGAAGACCCGATTCGTTTGTATTTAAAAGAGATCGGAAAAGTAAATCTGATCTCCGGAGAAACGGAAGTATTCCTCGCTAAAAAAATTGAGAAGGGCGAGAAGATAATCGAAGAGACTATCTTAGGTTCTTCTATCCTTAGAGCGAACTTCATCAAACTTCTTCCTAAGATCCGAAGTAAGAAGACTAAGGTGTACGATCTTGTCCGAGTAGACAAGATGTACGCGATGAACGCGGAAGAAGCGAAAAAGTTAGAAGAACTATTCTTCAAGAACATCTCCGTTATCCAAGAACAGGAAAAAGTTTTACAAGAAGCTCAATCCAGGATCCGCAAATATTCTGAGAACTCTAAAAAGTTCAAAGAGTTCAAAGAGAAAATTGATATTTCTAAAGGTATCATTGATACTGCTGTAAGGGAACTTGGAGTTTCTCAAAAAGAGATCCAGAAAATTTCCCAAAAGATCAAATCTATGGTCTTCAGGATCAAGGAGATCGATCGTCATTTCTTAAAGATCAAAGCTCAATATGGTTACGACGTAAAAGATATCAAAGCTTTCAACCGCTTCATCGAGAAAAACGAGAAGTTAGAAGATATCGAAAAGATGATGGGAGTCTCTATAGACGAGGTTCGCGAAGTCATCAAAGATATTCGTAATAATGAGCGTAAACTTCGCCGTATGGAACAAGAAGCAGGTTCTTCTGTTCAAGAGATAAAAGACTGGGGCGAAAAGATCATCAAAGGTGAGAGAGAGATCGCTCAGGCCAAAAAGGAACTTGTAAAAGCAAACTTAAGACTTGTGGTCTCCATCGCGAAACGTTATGCGAACCGAGGAATGCATTTCTTTGATTTGATCCAAGAAGGAAATATCGGTCTAATCAAGGCAGTGGATAAATTCGAGTATAAGAAAGGATATAAATTCTCCACTTATGCTACTTGGTGGATCCGTCAGGCAATTACCCGCGCAATTTCAGACCAAGCAAGAACGATCCGTGTTCCGGTTCACATGATCGAACAAGTGAACAAGGTGATCCGTGAAACTCGTCTGTTCGTTCAGGAATTTGGTCGTGATCCTTCCAACGAAGAGATTGCAGAACGTTTAGGTTGGCCTGTTCAAAAAGTAAAAGCGGTTAAAAACGTAGCAAGAGAGCCAATCTCTCTCGAGATCCCCGTAGGTTCTGAAGAAGATTCTGAACTAGGTGATTTTATCGAGGACAAGGATGTGGAATCTCCAGTAAATTCTGCAGCTTCCAGTATTTTGGCAGAACAGATCCGTCAGGTTCTTCATACTCTTCCTGCAAGGGAGCAGAAAGTGATCCGCATGCGTTTCGGCTTGGATGATGGATATCCTCAAACCCTGGAAGAGGTTGGTTATCAGTTCAAGGTAACTAGGGAAAGGATCCGTCAGATCGAAGCAAAAGCACTTCGAAGACTACGTCACCCATCTCGTTCTAAAAAACTGAGAGATTATATCGATTAAAATTTTTAGAGCGTTTCGCACAAAGGCACGAAGATCACGAAGGATTGAGCTGCGGCTCACAAAAGACTTTGTGTTCTTTGTGAGCTTCGTGTGAAGTAATTTTTACTTAGCCTTTGCTTCGTATGTTGCTTTCAGGGACTCGATGAGTTCAAGTGCCTCGGACTCTTTTTCTTTTCTGTAAGATTCTTTCCAACCTAATTGTTTAGCCAAGATCTTTGAAACTGGCGTTGCTAATTTAGCAGAAAGTTTTAGATCTAAGAATTGGATACGGAACCTTCTTGCAAGAACGTCCGTCACTGTGAGTGCAAATTCTTCTTTTGCAAACCATTCCACTTCTTCTTGGAAATATTCTATACCTTTCAAAAGCTGGGTTGGTTTTTTACCTAGGATGACAAACACTTCTCCACCATAAAAGTTCTGGAGGCGTTTTGCAGATTCTTCATTTACCTTATACATTTTCTGAATCTCTTTGTATAAGTTTGGCGAATAGCCTACTTTTCCAGGGAATGCATATTTTGCAGTTCGGCTAGATCCGAATTCTTCTAATCCGCCTTCTTTCAAAACTCTATCGATCAGGTCTTCGGACATTTTTCTGTACGTGGACCATTTTCCTCCCCCCATAGTAATAAGCCCGGAAGAGGAGACTAAGATCACTTCTTCTCTCGAAATGCTCTTTGTATCTTGGTTTCCTTCTGGCGAGATAAGAGGTCTGATCCCGGAAAATACTGAGATTATATCTTTTCTTTGGAGTGGTGAGGCTAAATAATCGGATCCCGTCTGAAGTAGGAATTCTACCTCTGACTCCAAAGGAAGCGGATCTTGACTGACTTCATGAATTGGAGTATCTGTAGTTCCTAGGATCACATGGTCTTCCCAAGGAATGATAAAGACTACTCGTCCGTCTTTTGTTTTAGGAATGATAAGGGCTGTATTGCAAGGAATGGTCTCTTTTTTGAAAACTAAATGGATACCTTGACTTGGAGAAAGCACACGATAGGTTCTTGGATCATCCTTTAAACGAATATCGTCCACCCAAGGCCCGGTTGCATTTACCACAACTTTTGCTTTTACATTATAAGTTTCCCCGCTTAAGAGATCCTTTACTTTTCCGCCTACAATTTTGCCGTCCTTCTTCTGGAAGGATAAAAGTTCTGTTTGGTTCAGTACTAAAGCGCCTTCTTTAGAAGCGGCACGTGCTATGTTTACATTCAGTCTTGCATCGTTAAACTGAGAATCGTAATATAAAATTCCGCCTGTTAAGCCCTTGGTTTGGAGAGCAGGAAAATCCTTTTCTACTTCTTCCTTAGAAACTCTTTTATGAGAAGGTAGATTTCCTTTCCAAGCCAGAATATCGTACATTGTCATTCCAATACTGTAATACGGTTTTTCGTACAGTTTGTATGTGGGGAGAATGAATGGAAGCGGTTTGACCAAGTGAGGTGCATTGTCCAAAAGTCTTTGTCTTTCGGTGAGTGCCTCGTGTATGAGTTTGAAATGAAATTGGGCGAGGTAACGAACCCCTCCGTGTATTAATTTTGTGGAACGAGAAGATGTTCCGGAGGCAAAATCCGATTTTTCCAAGAGTGCCACTTTCAGTCCTCTGAGGCTCGCGTCCAATGCGGCCCCGGCTCCAGTGGCTCCGCCCCCCAAAATCAGGAGGTCGAATTGTTCTTCTTTTAATTTTTCAAACCGGCTTTTGCGATCGTGTTTTTGCATGTACAAGGTCTTCCTGCTTTACAGGCTGATTTCGGTGGGTGAAATTGCAATAAAAGAGCCAAATGGAACCTAAAAAACAAATCGAATTGATACGACGCGGGACAGTCGACCTGATCAGTGAAGAGGAACTTACCTCAAAACTTACTAAAAAAAAGTCCTTAAAAATCAAAGCCGGTTTCGACCCGACAGCTCCAGACCTGCACTTGGGGCATTTCGTTTTACTTAGAAAATTGAGGCATTTCCAGGAACTGGGTCACGAGGTGAATTTTCTTCTAGGGGATTTTACCGCGATGATCGGAGATCCTACAGGCAAATCCGAAACCAGAAAAAGACTCTCTAAAGAAGAAGTGCTGAAAAACTCGGAAACTTACCAAAGCCAAGTTTTCAAGGTTTTAGATAAAGAGAAGACCAAGATCGTTTATAATTCCCGTTGGTGTTCCGGAATGAATTTCGAAGATGTTCTGGTCCTGACTTCTAAATACAGTGTAGCACAAATTTTAGAAAGAGATGATTTCAGCAAAAGATACAAGGGCGGACAATCTATCTCTCTGATCGAGTTCCTCTATCCACTTGTACAAGGTTATGACTCGGTCGAAATGGAAGCCGATGTGGAACTTGGTGGAACGGACCAAAAATTCAACCTTCTTGTAGGGAGGGAATTACAGAGAGAGTACGGAAAAGAGGCACAATGTGTGATCACCCTTCCACTTCTTGTAGGTCTGGACGGGGTTAAAAAAATGTCCAAGTCTCTCGGAAATTACGTAGGGATTACGGAAGAACCGATCGATATGTTCGGAAAATTAATGTCCATTTCGGATGATCTGATGTGGAATTATTTCGAATTACTTACAGATCTTCCTATGGAATCCGTTTCCGAACGTAAAAAAGGTATCGAGTCCGGAGGACTTCATCCTAAAGAAGTTAAAACGGAACTTGCAAAATTAATAATGGATCAGTTTTCTTCTCCGGAAGCAAATTCGGAAGCAATTGAAGAATGGAATAAGGTCCACAATCCGAAAGCAAGGGCTATCCCTGAGAATATTCCGGAAACAAAGTTAGGCCCCGAATTTTTCCAAGAATCCGAAACTCCACAGCTGATCTGGGTTCTCGCCAAACTGGGTTTCGTTCCTTCTACCTCCGAAGCGAGAAGGTTGATCAAGTCCGGGGGGATTTATGTCGACGAAGAGAAACTTTCGGATGAAAAATTTACTGTAAGCAAAAACGCAGAATACTTGATTCGCCAAGGCAAAAAAGGAAAATTCATCCGTCTGGTCAGTTGACCGAAATCAGAACATGCTCAGCGAAGAAGAATCCACAGTACTATCTAAGACGATTAAGGAAATCCAGGACAACGAAGTAGAATCCGAAGTCCTGGAAAAGAAATTTCGTCAGATCCGGATCGGTTCTTCCGTATTCTTTTTCTTAATCCTGAGCATAACCACCGTTTTTGCTTTAGCGAGAAGATTGGATTCTCTCCAAAATACAGTCCAAAAACAGAATGAAGTCATCTCTGTTCTTTCTGAAGACATCACAAGTTTACGATTAGAAGAACAACAAAGAGAAGAGGAAGTACTCCGTTTTAAATCATCGATCTTGGATGATGTTCCTGATGGTGATTTAAGTGAAGAAGTTAATAAAAACTTAAGTTCTTTACAGGCGGTTATTCCTAAACCCGGAACAGGTAAAAACATAAGCAGGGGAAATCCTAATTTTAAGGAAATCTCCCTTACTTTCGATTTGGGGACTGGGGAAGATCTTCAAATACTTTACGAATTTATGATGCGGTTCCCGATTAAGGTAACTCTATTCGTTTCCAATGAGAATCCCGCTAAAAAAGGGGGATCTCTATTCTCCAAAACCAATTTAGTTTATCTTAAAAAACTGGCAGCTTTGGACGGTAGAGTGGTTTTTGGAAATCATACCTGGAGCCATTTCAATTTACCAAGAAGTTTAAAAGAACCTTCTCTTAGAAAAAGAGCGCTTCTAAGTTATGTGGCTGATGAGATCCCGGATTTTAATCTTCTTTTGGAAGAATTAACTTCCGTTGAGGATAAGTTTAAAACGATTACTGGGCTTACTCTTACCAAATATTATAGATTACCATATGGCGCAGTGGACCAGATCATCTTAGATGTATATGCCACACAAGGTTATGAAAATCATATTTTCTGGAGTAATAATACTGTAGGTTCTCTGGATGTACCTGACTTTGTGTATAAGAAATACATAACCAAAAAGGATTCCGCGACCGGAAAAACAAAACTAGTTCAAAATCCTCATTATAAAACGAAAGAAGAGATGTTGGACTTTTTATATCGCTGGGAAGCTGCTGACAAAAATGGGATGAACGGTGCAATTATTTTGATGCACTTGGGTTCGCCTAGACAATCCGAAAAACTTATCTATATTCTACCTGATTTTATCCAGGCGATGTTAAACAAAGGTTATAAATTCGTAACCGTTCCGGAAGTATTGAACGAAAAGCAGGATTAATTCCTACTTTTCGTTTTGATCTATTTACTTCTTCTTTTTACCTTTATTATTCGTAATAACCGGATCTGGCTCACTGGAAAATTCAGGGCTTGGGAAATAGACAGCTCCTCTATGTGATCCTTTTTTCTTGCCGAAAAACTGATCTAACCATGCCTGAAATTGTTTCGTTTTTGATGAGAACCAATTTTGGAAATTGTATAGATGAAGATAAAACACAGGTACCATCAGAAGTGTAATGATACTAGCAAATGCGAGTCCCCAACCGAATGCCAAAGCCATTGGAACTAGGAATGGATCATATCCTCCGATCCCGTATGCAGTAGGTAAAAGTCCTAAAACTGTGGTTACAGTTGTTAAGGTCACAGCTCTTAGCCTTAAGTTTCCTGTATCTATTAGGATTTCCTTAATGTTCTTATTCGGATTTTCTCTGCGAAGTGTGTTTGCGAAGTCCACAAGTACAATTGAGTCGTTTACTACAACTCCTGCAAGACCTACAATTCCAAGCATTGCCAAAAATCCGAAATATTCTCCATGACTCACAAATGCCAAGATTACTCCAATAAAGGAGAAGGGGATGGCACTTCCTATCACGAGAGGTTGCATCAAAGATCCGAATTGAGAAGCGATGATGATGTACATTATGAGTAGGGCCATTAAGAATAGAAATCCCAAGGATCCCATGGATTCCTCTGTATCTTTATTCTCTCCGCCGAAACGGACAATATAACCCGGGTACTTATCTATGATCTTTTCTTCTTCGGCTATTTTTTTAGCGAAAGCATTTGCTTCCCTGGAGTTTGCTTGTTTTCCGCCTGCTAAATTCGCGGAGACAGTTATTAAACGTTTTCCGTCCAAGTGATTGATATTAGAAACACCCGGGAGCCTTTGCATTGTTACCAGTCGAGATACTGGGATCATTTTTCCGATAGAATTCGAAACATATACATGGTTCAAACTGTCCACAGACTTTCTGTAGGATTCCGGAAAACGTACTTTTACTTCTACTTCCTCGTCCGTTCTTTTGATCTTTGTGGCAACAGTTCCTTGGAAAGCAGTATTGATTGCTTGAGCAACTCTGAATACGGAAACTCCGGCAGTGGAAGCTAATGATTCGCTTACCCTAATTCGGACCTCGTCTTTTCCTTCGTTGAAGTCGTCAGCTATATCAGTGACTCCTCTTACTCTTTCTAATACACCTTTGTATTCTGCCGCAATTTTAAGAAGAGTATCGTAACTATCTCCTCTTATCTCGATCGCAACCGGTTTTCCTACTGGAGGTCCTCCGGATACTTTTTCATATTCTAGAGCGATCAGTTTTCCTCTAAGAGATTCAAATTCTTCAGGGATCACCGTAGGCTCTGGGATATCACAAGGGTTTTTGGTTTCTTCCGCTTCTTTTTGGATCTTCTCTTCTTCAATTTTGCGAGAAGTTTCATTGAGTAACCAAAGAGTTTTTCTTCTGAGTTTTTGTATTATATCGTCTGTCTTATGACATTTTTTACGGTTCTCTTCCGCAGTTAGATAGGCCATTACCATTCCGTAATGTTTTCCTCTTTTGGTGAAAGGATCATTCGGATTAGCTTGGATGATCCCTACGCGAGTTGCATAATTTTCCAGATCTTCCCCGGGAACTTTTGCGATCTCCTTTTCGATCACCTCTAAATAACGATAGGTCTCGTTTAAGCTCGCCCCGGTTTTTGCAGTAACCTTTACGTAGAACTGATCTACTGAACCTGGAAATAATTTAAATTTAGAGAATAAAATCTGTATTATAAAACTCGCAATCAATAAAGAAACAAGCCCAATTGTCATCTTCCACGGATTATTCAATGCGAATCTAAGTGCAGGGACATACTTAGTATTCCTAAATTTAGAGAACCATCCGGACTCCTCTTTAATCTCTCCCACTTTTACTCCACCCTTATTGATATCATACAAGTGGTTTGGAAGAATAAAGAATGCTTCCGCAAGAGAAGCGCAAAGTGCGATTATCACAACAAGTGGAATACTGAATACGAACTTACCGAAAATCCCTGGCATGAATAGTAGTGGGGCGAATGCCGCGATTGTTGTAGTAACAGTAGCAGTCACTGGAGAAACTACTTCCAAGGTCCCTTTTAGAGTAGCCTCGTAAGGAGGAAGTCCTTCCTCAATATATCTATATACGTTCTCACAGATGATGATCGCATCATCCACAAGGATACCAACGACCAAGACTAGTCCGAACATAGAGATCAAATTTAAGGTCAGGCCAAATTGATCCATAATGAAGAAGGTAGCACCGAAAGACACCGGAATCCCAAGTGCGGTCATAAGGGCCACTCTCCATCCTAAAAAGAAGAATAGAGATCCAGTAACTAAGATCATCCCGAATGCAGCGTTTGAGATTAAAACGTTTAATCTACGTCTGATATATTTAGAAAGATCATTTACGAATGCGTATTGGAATTCGGGAGAACCTTTACGGAATTTTTCTACAGTGGATTTTACACTGTCCACTACCTTGATTGCATCTGCACTTTGTCTTTTTAGAACTGTAAGAGCTACGGTTTTGGTCCCGTTTACATTCTCAATATAATCCGCTTCTCTTAAACCTTCCGTCACCCTTGCTATGTCTTGGATACGTATCGCATTTCCGATCTCATTTCCTCTAACATGTACTTTGGAAATCTCCTCAGGAGTATCGAATTCTCCGATAGTCCTAAGAATAATCTCCTTATCCAGACCAGTGATATTTCCACCGGGAACATTTACGTTGCGATTTCTTAATGCACCTATTACATCTTGGCCAGTGAGATAAAAACCGAATAAACTATTTGGAAGAATATCCACTTGCATCTCGGTTTCTCTCCAACCCCTACGAGAAACCTTAGCAACTCCCGAAATATCTAAAAGTGCTTGTTCTACTATTTTTGCTTGAGCACGTAACTTCTTCTCTGCCTCGACAGATCCATCATCATCTTTTAATGTGATAGAAACCTCGATCACCGGAGTCCTTGCAGTTGTGATCTCTGTTACAATAGGATCTTCTACTTCTTCAGGAAGATCTTCTACCCGGTCTATGGCGGATTTAATATCGTCCACCACCTTTTGAGTATCCTTAGTATCTGGATCCAAAGTGATCACGATTCCGGATCTACCTTCGATAGAAGCGGATCTATATTCTTTAATCCCATCCACTTCTTTGATCGCTTTTTCCAAAGGATTTGTGACTAACTTTTCCACCTCTTGGGGAGAAGCACCCAGATACAAAGTAGAGATAGAAACTATATCAAAGTTGATATTCGGGAACGCTTCTCTATTCATTTTAACGGCAAGAAAACTTCCGGAAAGAATGATTAGAACGGTGAGTAAATTTACGAAGATACTTTTCGAAAGGAAATATTCGATGATACTTTTCATAGGTGTATTCTGCTTAAAAGGTTAGGGGAGAAGATTTTTTAGTCCAGGATTGGACCGCTTAGTTCCATGGAATCATTGAACCCGAACATTTTTGTACTCTTTAATCTATCTACGTACAAAACTCCGTGTAGGTGATCGCATTCATGTTGGTATACGATTGCGGAATATCCCTCGATGGTTTCGTCGTGGGTATTTCCTTTTTCATCCATCCATTTCAATTGGATCTTATTAGGTCTTTCTACATAACCTCTCATGCCGGGAACAGAAAGACATCCTTCCCAGTTACCGTCTACTGAATCAGTGATCGGTTTGATCTCTGGATTGATCAGTATCCTTTCCGGAACTCTGGATGGACTATCATCTTCGGGATCGGAGCCTACTACCACGATCTTCTTCATGATACCGATCTGAGGAGCAGCAAGGCCAACTCCATCTGCATGTCTCATTGTATCGAACATGTCCCGGATCAACTTTTTGAACTCTTTGGTCCCCAGCTCGTCCGGATGAACATCGTCGCTGGTCTTTCTTAGAAGTGGATCACCGATTTTGAGAATTTTACGTACTGACATTTTTCAGAACCTTGTCCTAGAGCTATCCTTCACCGGTTTTTGCCCACCAGATTTTAAGAATGGTTCTAGGATTTTAGACAGCATTCCAGTGGTCGGTTCTGAAAATCTTGGATTTTGAGCTTCCCATCTAAACACTGAAGTTCCAACGGAAATGTTTTGTAATATTTCGGCTTGGCTTTCCAAAGGTCCGATTGTTCTAGGAAGAAGGATACCAACAGGACATTTTGCTTTTTGGGAGTATAGGTCATCCTTTTCCAATCCGTTCCAAAGCTTTTCTAAACCGAATGGGTCCAAAAAGAACTTAGGGATCTGTGTTAAATTCCGTAAAAACCAATCCGTTTTTTCTAAAATCGAAGCTGAATAGCCGGATACCGGAAGAGGGTTCGGGAAGATCAGAAATGCAGAAAGTATTTTTTCATTCGGTTGGGTAAGAAGTGGCCAGATCAATCTCGCGGAAAATCCTTCCGCAATTAGAATTTGTTTCTTCTTTCTTTTCTGTAGAAAATCCACAATATCGCTATTTGAAAATCCGGAGAATTTTTCGGGACCTTCTGCCACAGTGAGATAATAGTCAGAAGAAAGTTCCGGGCTAAAGGATCGGTCGAAAGAATGTAAGGGGTCCCGAAGCCAAAGCACCTCGTCTTTTTTGGGATTTCCCCGGCTGGTAAAAGTCCAATGATTCTCTCGCATTAGTCTTGACAGTGATTAGGAAAGGAAACTATCTATTAGGTTCGGCTGAGAGTGGTGGAGACGAGGGGAATCGAACCCCCGACCTTTTGAATGCCATTCAAATGCTCTCCCAACTGAGCTACATCCCCTTCGATTCCAAATTGGTCTCCTCGGGCATGCTGTCAATATATATTATTTTAGGAGCAATCGGATGAGCGATTCCGTCGAGGAGCTACAGAAAAAAATAAAAATCCAAAACGATATCATCAAAGGTTATGAAAAAGTTTTGAGATTGAATGAGCAGGAATTGGAAAATGCGGATGAGATCATTCGTATGTATGAGACAATCATCCAGTACTCCGGACAAGAATTAAAAGATGTTAAAGAAGCTTTTGATGCAACTTCAATCGTGACTAACTTATCCAGAGACGAATTAATTTCCGCAATGAATCGTATTAAAGAACTTGAACACGCTAATAAAAGATTAAGGGAAGAGTCCCTTAAATTCCAATCCTAATTTCCGACCTTGACCCAGATAAAAAAACAGGAGACCCTACTTAGAAGTCGAAGTGACGGTTCCTTCTTTCTAGAAGAAGGTTTAGGGGTCTCCTCTATCTTTGATAGTTTTCTGAGGGAGGCGATTGCACTCACTCATGCAGATCTAGGCGGTATATTTTCCACAACAGAGTCTGCAAATATACGACAGATCTCCGGTCGTAATGAAAAAGAACTGATCGAAGCCGCTCACTGGGCATTCTCACAATCCGGAAAAGATCTACTTTTAGAAAGAGGTAAAACACCTCCTTGGGCAAAATCACCTAGCAGTTATCCACTTTTAGTAGTTCGATTGAAAGTGGATGATCTTGATTCTAGCTTAAAAGCTAATCGAGCAAGTTATGCAGTCTTAGTTTTGCAAGGTAAAACAACCGCAGATCGTTTTTCTAAAACTGATTTCGAACTTCTTCGTACGACATGTAAAACAGTTGGAAGATTATTAAAAGAGTCGCATGTATCGGGCGATGCTTCCTTAGTCACTCTTTCCTTACTAGCTACCACTCAGTTAGTATTAGAAGCTGCTCAGGCAAAAAGACAATCAGAACGTTTCGACTTCTTACTTACGGAAGTAATACGTGTTTCTGGTCTTATCAATTCATCCTTAGATCTTTCCCAATTATTAGAAGCAATCATGCTTTCTTCTAAGACAGTATTTAGAACGGAAGCTTGTAGTGTTCTTCTTTTGGATGAATCCAAAGAGTATTTATACTTTCACACGGTCCTTGGCGAAAAGAGCGAAGCTGTTACAAAGATGCAGGTCCCCGTTGGAAAAGGTGTGGCAGGACTCGTGGTTCGAGAACGTAAACCGATGATCATCAATGATGCCCAAAATGATGATCGAGTTTATAAAGAAGTAGATAAGGCTTCTCAATTCACTACTCGAAATATTATGGCGGCTCCTTTAGTTGCAAACGACGAAGTTATCGGAGTAATTGAAGCGATCAATACTGTAGATAGAGAAAAGTTTACTGGAGAAGATCTTGAACTTTTCCTAAGCTTTTCAGGGACTTCCGCTTTAGCCATCCAAAAGACCGGGCTTCTACAAAACCTAGAGAATGCAAACAAGGATCTTCGTAAAAAGGTCTCCGAGTTAGAGTCCCTTTTTGATCTATCCCAAGCAGTTAGTCTTTCTACGAATCGATTAGGCCTAGTCAGAAAGTCTATCCGACTGATCATTAGAGAGTTGGATGCGAGTGTTGCTGGTATTTTCTTATACAGTCTATCTAAAAAAAATTTTATCAACTGCGCTTATTATGATGGAAAATCGGAAAAAATAGATAGGGTTGTAGAAGAGGAAATTTCCGGGACCCAGGTCTTATCTAGTATAAAAGAAGGTCTTCCTGTCCTAAAAAGGGATATTTTGGACCAACCGTTCCCTCATGAATTGGATAGAAGATATTTAAAAGGTTCTTATATTATCGTTCCATTATTCTTGTCTAGTGGAGAACCTTACGGGGCCTTGACTGTTGCAGATAGAAAGGATAAACTTTCTTATCAGGACTCGGACTTTCGATTATTACAGACCATGGCCTCCCAGTTTACAAAGGGCTTCGAAGCTTTCCGTTTAAGAAACGAGATGTTGGAGAAAAAAGCGATCCAACAAGAGATGGAAATTACCCGGAAGATCCAACAGAATATTCTTCCTTCTGAAAAAGTATTTCATTCTAATTTTGATCTGGGAATTCTTTCCGTTCCGGCAAAAGATGTGTCGGGGGATTTTTATGATTATTACCAGTACAGTGATGGTCAGTATTCATTTTTGATCGCGGATGTTTCCGGAAAAAGTTTGCCTGCAGCTCTTTTTATGGCGATGAGCTCTTCTATCATCAGAACTCTTGCTAGAAATCATGATCTAAGTCCGGAAGAGATTTTAAGACAAGGAAATGAGTTAATTTTCGAAGATTCTCATTTCGGAATGTTTGTCACCGCATTCTTCATCCATTATAATCCTTCTTTGTTTACGATAGAATATGCATCTGCTGGTCATAATGATCAGGTCTGGATCAAAGAAGACGGTTCTTACGAATTATTAAAAGGACAGGGACCTCCTTTGGGTGTAATCCCGACTGCAAAATACAAGGGTGGAAATTTTACAGTCAAGCCGGGAGATATTTTTGTTCTCTATACGGACGGAGCTGTAGAAGAAAAAGACGCTCAAGGAAATGAATTCGGTCTGGAAAGAATGATCGAAGAGATCAAATCCAGAAAACATCTTCCTGCCCAAAAAATTGTGGAAGAATTGTATGCCACAATTCGTGCCTTCTCCTCTGGAAAAGAACCTTTCGACGATTTCACTGTACTTCTATTGAAGTACAATAATGATTTTCAATTTTTCAGGACTTTTGACGCGAATACCGGTCAGATCCCTATCTTCCGAGAATTTATTTATGACGCGATCAAAGTTAGGAATTTGCCTGATTTCTTAAGAGATGATATTCTTTTGGCGGGGGATGAGGCGGCTACAAATATCGTAATGCACGGTTATAAGGATACTCTGCTCAGAAATCCGAAATTCGATTGTAAAATTAGGTTCACTGAAGATTCTATCACGATCGTCCTGACTGATTCCGGGAAAGGATTCGACAGAACGAATGTGAAAGACCCGTCCATAGAGGAAAACCTCACCGGAAAAAGAAAAGGCGGATTCGGTGTGTATCTGATTGAGACATTAATGGACGTGGTAGATTATAAAATGGAAGAGGGAAGAAACATACTTACCCTCCAGAAATTTTTCCGCTGAACTATGAGGGCAAAATGGAACTGACGGTAGAAATAAAAGGGAACTCTAGAGTGATCCATCTTATCGGGAATATGGACGTTCATAATACCCATAGGATCGAACAGGCGTTCATGGATCATATCCGTAAAGCCACAGAGCCCAATATCGTCTTAGATATGTCCAATGTGGAGTTCGTTTCTTCCGCAGGTTTAAGAGTTATTGTTGGTTCCTTAAGAGTTTGCAAGGAAAGAGAGATCCAACTCAAACTTGCGGCTTTAAGACCAGCAGTTCGTAAGGTTTTCGAGATCATAGATATGGATTCACTTTTTAAGATTTATGATACTGTAGATTCTAGCCTCCAATAAATCCTTTTACCAAACCACGGTTTTTGGCTTTCCTCCCTGGCCTTTCTTTAAAAACTGTGTACCGTATGTCGGAACAAGCGTACTCTATAAATAATCCGTTTCAATCTTCTGATCCATCGGAATCCCAACCCGTTTCCAGTATTTACGACGATGCCAATGCAATGGGCAAAGAGTTATTGGAAAAACCTCTGCAAGGCGGAGGAACGGATCGGATCCTAGTACAACATTCTAAAGGAAGAATGACTGTTTGGGAAAGGATCAAAGTCCTTACCGATTCAGAGCCCAATATTCTCTACCAAAACTGGGGAAAAAATTTAGATGGGGCTTCCTTAATCACAGGTATTTTAAATATTAACGGAAGGGACGTAGCAATCTACGGACATGACTTCACTCTTAGAGCGGGGTCCATGGATGCTACTAACGGAAACAAACTCGCAAGACTCATCTATATGGCGGGTGAACACGGTATTCCTCTGATCGGAATGAACGACTCAGCAGGTGCATATGTTCCTGCAGGAGTAGGTGGTTTGGACGGATACTCCGAAGCATTCACAGCGCTCAGAAAGATCAGCGGTGTTGTTCCAAGCTTAATGTTAATGTTTGGATTTAACGCGGGTGGTGGAGCTTATCTTCCAAGACAAGGTTCCTTCATGATCCAACCGGAGAATACATTCTTTGGTCTGACAGGACCCGGGGTTGTTAAATCGGTTTTAGGTGAGGACATCAGCGCTGACGATCTGGGAGGACCAAAAGTCCATGGACAAAGCGGGGTAGTTGATCTAGTTACTAATGATGAGTTAGGAGCTTTAAGAACTGCACTCAGACTTCTATCTTATCTTCCTGATAATAGTTCAAGTGCTGCTCCTTTCCATCCAACTTCAGATCCTACGGACAGATTCATTTACGAAGAAGAGATCTTATTCAAAAAGACATTCAATTCTCCTACTGGGATGAATACTCCATTCGATATCACATTATATATCCAGAATATTTGTGATCATGGTCAGTATTTCGAGATCCAACCTCAAAGATCCAGAAACTTAGTTACCGCTTTCGGTAGATTGGGCGGACATGTGGTGGGATTTGTTGCGAATAACTCTGCAGTTTCTTCCGGTCAGATAGATATCGGTGCGGCAAGAAAAGGTACAAGATTTATCCGCTTCTGTAACGTGTATAATATTCCTTTGGTATTCTTAGAAGATACTACTGGTTTCTTACCTGGAAAAGAGCAGGAACAAAACGGTATCGTTTTAGAAGGAAGAAAACTTTTAGATTCGATCATCGATATCCGCACTCCAAGATTAACCCTTATCATCAGAAACGCATTCGGCGGAGCTTACGCAAGTTTTAACTCTTACCATACCGGTGCCGACATGGTATTTGCACTTCCTACTGCAAGAATTGCAGTAATGGGACCTGCAGGTAAGGATTACGTTTACAAAGACGAGATCACCGCTATCCAAAAAGAATATAAGGAAAGTCTGAAGAATGGTGCATCTGAAAAGGATGCCGCTGCGACCAGGGATAAAAAACTTCAACTTCTCTCTCAAAAATATGAGAAAGAACTCATGAATCCTAAGGAAGCATTGTCCTTAGGTTCGGTTTCTAGGATCGTTCTTCCTGGAACCACCAGAAACATCCTGTTCAAAAATTTAGATTATTTAATCCGACACTACAAACCTGGACCAATGTCCGGACCTCAAAGGGAATTCGAGTAAACACAGATGATCGACTACCAAAATCGGCGCATTACATTTCGCGAATCTACTTCTCCTTGGATCCATTCTTTCTCCTTAGAGACGATCAAATGTTTGATCGTTTGCCGAGGCCCGGTTCGAAAAGAAGCAATGGAAATTTTCGACCAGATTGGAATCAGGGAATACGGTATCTTACTTTCAGAAAAAGATTCGGTCGTTTATTCGATGGCACTCGCCCCTGAACTTAGAGATTTTAGATTTCCTTCTAATATCCACAGAGTTCCAGATTATATGGGAGCAGGTGCGGAAGAAAAGGCTGCAAGGATCAAACAAATCATCCAAATCGCAAAAGATAACGGATACACTCATATCTTTGCAGGTTACGGATTTATGGCAGAAGACTCCGAGTTCATCGAGGCAATCGAAGAGAGCGGAATTACATTTATGGGGCCTTCTTCTCATGTGGCTCACCAAGCAGGTTCTAAGGACGAGGCAAAAAAACTTGCTCGTAAACTGAATGTTTCCGTGACCCCGGGTGTGGATACTATCTCTGCAACTTGTCTTCTTAAAAAAGCAAAAGACGAAAAAGCGTTAGTTGCTCTAGCGAAAGAGAAAGGATTAAATTATACTTACGATTCTTCTATCTCTATAGAGGAAAACGCAGAAGCATTATTATACGCAGGTTACGAAAAGATCGTAGAATTAGTAACCATCCCTGAATTACAAGCTCAGGCGGAAATTGAAACTGCAGAGATCTGGAAAAAATACCCAAGTAACCGTATCCGTTTTAAATACGTGGGTGGTGGCGGTGGAAAAGGCCAAAGGGTAGTTTCCAAACCGGAAGAAGTAAAAACCGCAGTTCAAGAGATATTATCAGAATCTAAAGTAACTGCTCCAGGTTCTAATAGAAACTTTTTGATAGAATTAAATATCGAAAAAACCAGACACAATGAGATCCAGTTGATTGGTAACGGAGAATGGTGTTTGGCTTTAGGCGGAAGGGACTGTTCCGTTCAGATGCACGAGCAAAAACTTCTGGAGATTTCCCTTACTCAGGAACTTCTACAAAACGAGATCGCTATTCTTGAAAAAACTTCTCCTAAAAAAGCGGAGATCATGAAAGCGGATCTTCAAGTTTTAAGAGAAATGGAAGAGCAATCTGAAAGATTCGGACAAGCAGTTGCACTTAACAGTGTTTCCACTTTCGAGCTGATTGTAGAAGGGACCAACCACTTCTTCATGGAGATGAACACCAGGATACAGGTAGAACATAGAGTTACTGAGATGGTATACTCTTTGAAATTCACCAATCCTGAAAACAAATCCGAATTCTTTATCGTAGACAGTTTGATCGAGGCAATGGCACTTATTGCTCTTCACGGAAAAAGACTACCTAAACCAGAACGTATAGTTAGAAATATTTCCGGTGCAGAAGTTCGAATCAACGCTACCAATAAGGCGATCCAGCCTCACGCAGGTGGAGTTATCCTAAACTGGTCTAAACCTTTACCGGAAGAGATCAGAGATGATCAAGGAATTTCAGTTAGAAACCCTGATACTGGTTTATTCGTACATTATAAAGTAGCCGGTGCTTACGATTCCAATATCGCACTTTTGATCACTTATGGAACTAGTAGAGAAGATAACCTTCGTAAACTCGGAAATATCCTAAGAAAGACCGAGCTTAGAGGCCAGGATCTACAGACCAATTTGCTTGTTCATTACGGTCTGATCCATTGGATTTTAGGAAAAGATCCTTTATTCAAACCATCTACAGCGTTTATGATCTCTTATCTTGCCGCAGTAGGCGCACTTGAAAGCCTAGGCAAAGACATTGATCTGGAAGTTGCTTGGACAAAAGCTCTTTCTAATGCTCCTGCAGAAGGGAAAAAAGTTCTTTCTCGCAAACTCACTCTGATCACAAGACCTCTTGGCGAATTACTTGCGGACGCTCACGTTTTAGCAGGATTTTTAGGTTATCATGAGAATGTTTCCTGGAAAATCGAAAAAGATCAAGTGGTTTGGGCACGAAATCCGATCCATATTCTTTCCGATCTATACTATTATCTGCATATGGAAGGAGAATTACACCAATCTCCTTCAGAACAGATCTGGGATCATGACCAACAAGTTTTACAATCTGCATTAGCATTTTATAAAGAACTGGAAAAACTAATAGGGAAAAAAGCCGATTCCGCTGATTGGGATTCTGTATTCGCAGGAAAAGCCCCTGCAGGTGTGGATGCTTCAGTTTGGGCAAATGCGATCTCTTCACATAAAGGTTTCCAAATCGGATTAGATTTACTTAAAATTATTCCGAACCTTGGAAACAAATCAGGCTTCTATAAACTCGGTGTAGATGAGAACTTAGAGCCGGTAATTCCTGAAGAATTTAAGAAGGCAGACACAAGAGATGCATTCATTAAATTTTTGGCACCGGCTCCTAAAGCAAGTTCGGATGAAATCGTTTCCCCAATGGGTGGAATGTTCTATTCCAAAGAAGCTCCTGATCTTCCTCCAATGGTGCAAGAAGGTGAACATTTCAAAGCTGGCCAACCTTTATTCATTGTAGAAGTAATGAAGATGTTCAATAAGATCACTGCTCCATTCTCTGGTACTATTAAGAATGTAGTATTGAAAGACAGTGATGGAAAGATCATTCAAAAAGGACAAACTATCTTCAAGATCGTTCCGGATGAGATTGTTAAGATCGAAACTCCAGAAGAGATCCAAGATAGAAAGAATAAGGTAACTTTCTCTCTACTTTAATCGCAAACAATCTCTCGTTTCCATTTATTTCGGAAGCGAGAGATTTTCCTTCCGAATTTTTATCCCATTTTATATAAATCACTTAAGAGATAATTTAAACCTTTCTAATTTTATCGGTTTGGCATCTAAAATCGATATTTTAATGGCGGAAATTCCAGCTTTTCGAATATCTTTCTACAGTAGATAACTAACGTCACTTTAGAATGTTTCTTAAAATTCAACTTTTACTAATTTATTTTTTATTCATATTTTTCAGCTGTACGGGAGAAGGTAAGTCTCCTTTTTTCTTTTTCCCATCTTCGGATAGTCCTTCCGTGCACGGTATTGTGCTAAAGGAATCCGGAAAGGAATATCCCTCAGGATCAACATTCGTTTTGGGAAACGTAATTCGAAATACCCAAGGACAATCGATCCAATTTAGACTGGTAAACCAAGGGAGCTCTGTCGTAAATATCGGCGATGGTTCAATTATCGGAACCAATTCTAGTGAATTCCTTCTAATCGCTTCTAATCTTACATCCACTTTGGAACCGGGCGATTACAAGGAATTTGAAATTCAATTTTCCCCCGACAATACTCTAGGAGTTAAGACTGGAATGTTTACGATTAATTCGGACGATCCTGTCGTCGGGAATTATTCCCTAAAACTTACCGGCACAAGTATCCCGGCGCCCGCACCTAGAATTGAGGTAAAAATCTCATCCACAATTCTTACGGATAACTCGTCCGGATCTCGGCAAAGTTTTTCCACTCAAGAGAATACACAAAGTACGCCTAAGACGTTTACGGTGAAAAATACAGGGAATTTGAATCTGAACCTAATCAATCCCATCGATGCCCAAGGCAGTGATAATGCGTATTTTTCGGTTACTCAACCTTCCAAGACAACTTTAGCACCGAACGAATCTACTACCTTTACAATCAGATTCAATCCGAACAATACTACAGTTAGAAACGCCATAGCACAAATATATACTGATGACCCGAATATACCTGTCTTTAGAGTCCTACTAGAAGGAACAGGAACTCCAACTCCGGTTCCAAAGATTGAGATTACCTACGTAAATAATTCTTCCGTAACGGAGAATGCGACCTTGCCCGGTCTCCATTCTTTTAATTTCGGAAGTATATTTCCCAACTCTTCTTCCTCAAGTAAGACCTTTATTATTAAGAATGTCGGAGATATAGGGACTACATTGAATATCAGCGGAGCAACTGTTTCCGATAGCACAAATTTCACAGTGTCTTCCATAAGCTCACTAAGTTTGGCCAAAAACAGTGGAACAGATCCCGCTGCCACATTTACCGTAACTTTTAATCCGATTAGTATAGGCAATCAAACGGCAACTTTGACGATCAGTAGTACGAACGGAGCTTCCGGAAATACTTCCAATAATACGGTCGAGCTATCAGGACTAGGTGGAAAAAGGGACGTGCTTTTAAGTTGGTCAAGCTCTAAAGAAAAAGGGGTTCATCAAACCGGAGGAGGTTATATTTTATGCTATAAAAAAACTTCTTCATTTAACACTGCGATGGAAACCGGAGTTAGTTGTTTAACGGTGCCTTACGTTTCCGGTCCTTATGCTCCTAATTCTGTCACTGCAACATTAAGTTCTGCGGGTACATATTATTTCCGAGTCAAAGCTTATTCCCAATTAAATACTGCGGCAAACTTTTCAACCGCGTTTACCCTTACGGTAACTTCTCCCGGACCATAACGTATAGAGAAAGCATATGAATGTTAAATTAAAGATCTTCTTTTCAACTTTAATTACGATCCTCTCGATTTTCACTTTCGGAGTTTTGTTCGGTGAGGACTTTCCAATAGGAATCGGAAAAACCAAATCGTATTTTGAATCTATAAACACCTCTAAAATAAACGTTTCTTCAGACGGTAAGATAGTGGAGGGAGAGATAATCGTAAAATTCAAATCGAATATCGGAATGAATAGCCGGCTTTATAGTTTGAAAAGTTTAGGAGGATCTCAAAAGGCGACCTTAACCGATACAGCTCATATTCTGGTAAAATTGCAGGATGGAGAATCCGTATATTCAGCAGTTGAAAAGTATAAAGATCTTCCCGGTGTGGAATATGTACAGCCGAATTATATTTACAGAATGAATTCGGTCCCTCCTAACGATCCGAATTATGGCCAACAATGGGCAGCAAAAAATACGGGGCAAACGATTACAAAATTAATCGATGATCTATACTCCTTAAATAATCCACCGTCCGGTCAGGGTTACGATCTAGGTTTGGAAGATGCTTGGAATTTATCGACTGATTGTTCCTCTACTGTGATCGCAGTGATTGATAGCGGGGTAAATTATGATCACGAAGAACTTAGTTCGACCACATGGGAGAGTTCCAGTTGTGTTGGTAATTACTGGGCTGGCACAAAGTATTGTAAATACGGTTACGATTTTATCGATTTAGACGATTCTCCTATGGATTACACAGGCCATGGAACTCATGTCGCGGGGATAATTGCCGCTCAGGGAGATAATTTAAAGGGAATTGCCGGTGTCTGTTGGTCTGCAAAGATCATGTCTGTTCGGGTTTTGGACCAGTATGGAAATGGAACTAGTGCTTCAGTTTCTGCCGGATTGAATTTCGCAATTAATAACGGTGCAAAGATCATCAATATGTCCTTGGATGGACCAGCAAACGATCCTTCAATGGCCGCGGCAATCAGTAATGCAGGCATCAATAATGACGTTCTATTTATCGTCGCTGCAGGAAGCCAAGGGATCAATTTAAGCACTAATAATAGATTTCCTTGCGAGTATTCCAGTCCTAATATAATCTGCGTAGGATCTGCAGACCAAAAAGGATCCATCGCTAATTTTTCCAACTACGACAATTCCGCATCTACTGCCAATCGGGGGGTGGATATTTTGGCTCCCGGAACGAATATATTAAGTTCATATAATGTGATCTTAACCGGAAATATTACGGCAGACGCAAGTACCGGTTGGACATATTCCGGAAATTCTTCCAACGATTGGGGATATTTGCCGGATACAGGCGTTTGTTATAGTGAAATTTTTAATTCCAACGGTCCCGGTTTCGGATTCCCGGGAGGTTGTGGCTCTTATTCAATACTTCCAAATACAAATTCCTATGTTTACAAAACTTTCGATCTGTCCGAATATAATGAAGCTCAGCTGCAAGCAAGAGTAAAGTTCCAGGTAGCCGATGCGGGGGACTTTTTGGAATTTTTGGCGGATCCAAATGGAGGAAATCCGATCCAAGACGGAGTTACGATAAAAAGACCGTTCCAATCTCCTGCAAATACTTTCGAAAATTATATAGGAGATCTAACGTTTTGTACTACGTCTACCTGTTCCATAGGTATAAGAATGTCTACTGATTCCGATGCTACTGTCCCAACAAGTACAATCGTTAAAGCGCTTTCTATTAGATGGGCAAAATCTACCAACTCCTCTTACAACGTTCTCAGCGGAACATCCATGTCCACTGCATACGTTACCGGGACAGCCGCACTATTGAAACAATACCAACCGTCTTTTGATTATTCGGATATTTTTAATGCGATAGTAAATTCGGGGGAAAATACAACTGCTGCAGTTGCGAATACCAAATTTGGTACTTCCTTGAACACTTACAAAGCGTTAATTTATCTAAAACCTCCTACTATTACCTCGGGCGTTTTACAATAATCTTAATTTTTACTGAGAGAGAATCTCGGAGGGAACATCCCCTAAGGAAAGTATTTTTTCCGCAGCTCCTCTTTCTATCGCTTCCCTTGGCATACCGAATACGACTGAACTTGCCTCATCCTGAGCGATTGTTCTGCCACCTGCTTGTCTGATCTCTAAAAGTCCTGCTGCTCCATCAGATCCCATTCCCGTAAGTAAAAACGCTTTGGCATTACGTCCTACATGTTTTGCTACAGAATGAAATAATACATCCACAGAAGGTCTATGACGATTTACTAATGGACCATCCGTGATCCTTACTATAAATTGAGCTCCACTTCCTACCACTTCCATATGTTTATTCCCAGGAGCGATGAGTGCGGTCCCTTCCTGGATCCGATCTCCATCTTTAGCTTCTTTTACAGTGATCTTGCATATCTTATCTAAACGATTTGCAAATGCTTCCGTAAATTTTTCAGGCATATGTTGCACGATCACTATTCCCGGGCTATTTGCAGGAAGAGAAGTAAGTATGTCTTCCAATGCGATCGTTCCACCAGTAGAAGTCCCGATAGCCACGATCCTATCAGTAGTTGCAATTTTAGTAAAATCCAGTCCGTTTGTTTTGGGAGAAGGGGCCGAAATTTGGTGTTTCAATTTAGAAATGGATGCAGAGCGGATACATTCTCCCAAATAAACTGCCGAATCTTCTAAAAAATCTTTTAAGCCGATCTTTGGTTTAGTCACAATCCCGACTGCTCCTTCTTTTAATGCGACCCAAGCTGTCTCGGAAGATTCTTCAGCGAGAGATGAACAGATCAAAATAGGAGTAGGGTGGGTGTGCATGATCTTTTTTAGAAAGCTGATCCCGTCCATTCTTGGCATTTCTATGTCCAGAACGATCACATCAGGCCATCTTTCAGACTTTCCCAATTTTTCTAACGCAAAAACTGGATCAGGAGAAGACCCAATTACCCTAATATCAGAATTCATTTCAAGGACTTGTTTTAGTACGGATCTGACCACTGCAGAATCGTCTATAATATATACGTATATCATGTTATACTAATTTTTTGGATTTTCCATATACACCTCTCCGTCCCAGAGTGAGAAATATATTTTTCGATGGGATTTACCTCCGATATTGGAAGCTGTTAGGTCAATATTCGCTTTGCGAACTAAATCAAGGACTGATTCCACATTTTTTTCACCTATTTCTACAATCTTTTTCACTTCTTCAAGTTTATCCTCTTCCGGAGAAAACATGGATGCTCCGCCAAAAATTTTACACACGAATCTACCCGGTCTTTCCCCCAATTTTTGGAATTGTTTTAGAAAGGATTCCAATGCATCGTCCGCGTATTTTGGATGGGGTTCCGGAATATGAGAAGGTCGTTTAGGCAACATTATATGAGCCATTCCTCCTACTTTAGAATAAGGATGCCAAAAACATAATGCAACGCAGGAACCTAATAATGTGCGGATCCTAGTACCATTCTCTCCCCAATAAAAACCTCCAGGCTGGAGAAAAATATCCTTAACGATCTCGGGTTCCATTTTTAACCCGCAGAGACTGCGTTAACCGCTTCTTCTTTTGTTTCCTCTAATGCGGTCAATTCTTCTACAGTCAATAAACGAAGAAGATTGAGTAAAAGAATGAATCCACTCGCTTGTCTTGCCATACCCGCTAAAAAATCCACACGTATTCTGGAACCGAATGTTGGAGGAGGTTCAATTTCGGAAGAAGGTATACTTAACACTTCGTATACAGCTTCTACGATAAGACCGATATCCATCCTGGCACCGTTTACAGATTCGGGGACTTCTACTATCACGATACATGTCCTTTTATCCGGAGAATGTTTCTTTCTAAAAAACTTATCGCATACATCCAAGACTGGAACCACATTCCCCCTTAGATTGATTACCCCTGGAATAAAGGAAGGCATCATAGGGACCGTGGTCACATGGGTGTATTCTAAGATCTCTTTTACGTTAAGAAGTCCTATCCCGAAAGTTTCCTCTCCGATCTTGAAAGTTAAATACTGGTTATCTTCGAAGGTGCTCAACGTATATACCTCAGTATTTTTCGAACTTAGGTTTGTCCGGAATACTTACAGTCCTCACTGCCGCTAAACTTTTGGATCCATTCCCAGTAGTTTCTCTTCCTTGCGATTCTTTGCTTAATCTAAAGAATAGTACCGATTCTCTAAGAGATTCCGCTTGGCTATTCATCTCTTCCGCGATCGCAGCTAATTCTTCGGAAGCAGATGCATTTTGCTGAGAAACCTGATCCAACTGTCCCATTGCCTTATTAATTTCAATTACTCCGGAAGCTTGTTCTTCACTGGAAGCTGTGATCTCTTGTACTAAATCTGCAGTTTTTCTAATATTCGGAACAATCTCATTAATGAGTTTTCCCGCTTTTTCTGCGATTGCTACCGAGGATACGGCAAGGCCAGAGATCTCATTGGCTGACTTCTGACTTCTTTCTGCTAACTTCCTAACCTCAGAAGCTACTACTGCAAATCCTCTTCCATGTTCTCCCGCTCTCGCAGCTTCGATCGCTGCGTTAAGAGCAAGTAGATTGGTTTGATAAGCAATATCCTCTATGATCGAAATTTTTTCTGCAATCTGTTTCATCGCAGTTACAGTTTCAGTTACTGATTTACCTCCATCTTCAGCATCTTTGGAGGACTGGCTAGCGATCTGTTCAGTTTGTTTGGAATTGCTAGCGTTTTGATCAATAGAAGCAGTCATTTCTTCCAAAGAAGAAGTGGTTTGTTCTACAGAAGCAGCTTGTTCGGATGCACCCTGACTAAGCGAATTTGCAGTAGAAGAAACTTCTCCAGCTGAACCTACGAGGCTTCCTGCCTTCATGACAATATCACCCATGATCTCATTCAGTTTATCTACTGTAGTATTTCCGTACTCTTTCAGTTTTCCAAATGTCCCGAAATACTCGTTTTCTATTTTAGAAGTCAGATCCCCGTTCGCTAATCTTTGCAATGCATCTACAACTTCGTTTAATCCGGTTTCACTGACTTGCAGGAAAGAATTGATACCTTCTCCTAAATTTTTAAAGAAACCGTCTTTTCCTTCTAATCGGACCCTGGTTTTAAAATCTCCTTTTGCTGCGGCACCTACTATCTCTTCAATTTCTTTTTGGACTGCAAGTTCTCCTGTTATATCAGACCATTCCACAACTGCTCCTAATCTTTGCCCTTCGGCACTCAAGATAGGATTCGCTATTAGATTAAATGTTCTACCACTGATCACGATCGAAGATTCGTAGGTGCTATTCAAGTTACCGACAAGATTTCTTTGGTGGGCAGGGTTTTTATGGAAAGTATCGATATTCGTTCCAAGTAAACTTTGTAAATTGAAAGAAGCTAATTGTTTTCTAATATCTCCTTCGCTGTTTTGGAACATCTTATATACTGCTTTATTCATATACTTGATGTTAAAATCATTATCAGCGATCATCACATTGGTGGAAGTATTGTCTAATGCGACCTTGATACGAGTAAGTTCCTCATTTTCCAATTTACGAGCTTCCGCAACTTTTTTCTGTTCAGTTACGTCAGACCATTCAACAACCGCGCCTAATCTGTCTCCATTGTCTGTAAGAATCGGATTCGCAATTAAATCGAAACTTCTTCCACCAATCTCGATACTAGATTTGAAAGTATTTGTGAAAGAAGCGAGTATTCCTCTTTGGTGAGCAGGATTTTTATGATAAGAGTCTATATTCGATCCTAGTAGTTTATTCAAATGAAAATTAGTAAGTTGTTTTCTGATATCCGTTTCACCTATCTCAAACATTTTCACAATCGCTTTGTTCATATATTTGATATTCAGATGAGTATCAGCGATCATAATATTTGTACTTGTATTATCCAAAGCGACTTTGATACGGGTCAGCTCTTCATTCTCCTGGCGTCGGACTTCCAACATTTTCTTTTGTTCGGTTACATCCGCCCATTCCACCACAGTTCCTAATCTATCTCCGGACTCGGTTAGTATTGGATTTGCAATTAGATCGAAACTTCTTCCGCCGATCTCGATAGTTGAGCGGAATGTTTGATTAAGATCTTTTAGGAGTCCTCTTTGGTGAGCCGGATTTTTGTGGAAATTATCGATATTCGAACCCATAAGGGCCTCTAATCTAAATTGTCCCAATTGTTTCTTAATATCTTCTTCCGCATTCCCGAACATTTTGCGGATAGCTTTGTTCATATAGGTGACTTTTAAATTTTGATCCGCCATCATGATATTTGTGGTTACATTATCTAAAGCTGTTTTGATTCGAATAAATTCTCCGGAATCGGACTGAACGTTAGAAACGAGACTACCGGAAGAGAATGGTTTTAGGTAAATCACAAGAGCAGGCAAGAGAAGAGTCCCGAATATAGCGAATAGGAAATGAAAATATACAGGAACTTCTTTCTGGACAGGAATAGAAAGCGACGATCTTGTCTTACTCCAATCGGATTTCAATTTTTCCAATTTAGGCAGAGAATTTTCGGAAACTTGATTTAAAAAATTTTCTTTCGTATCCTTGGCCTGAATCCCCAAAATCCCCTTTGCCGCTATGATACTTTCTTGGAGGGACTCTAGATCTTTTTGGAATTGTTGTAGATCTTCCGGATTTTTTGCGCCGGAAGAAAATCCTTTCAGATTAGATGAGATCTCGTTTTGGATCGTTTTAAGATCTTCTAATTTAGAAGAAATGGACTCTTTGCTTAAACCGGGAAGAAATAAGGAATACAAACGGGATTCATAATCCTTTAATTCCGAAGATATTGTTTCGGAAGAAACCGAAATTTTATCAGAGGACCCGGATTCAAATCCATGATCGTACAAATAACTCCAACCAGCTGATCCAAATGTAAGAATTATTCCTAACAACAAAGACCAAACAACAACACTTAGTTTTAATTTACCCTGTCCCATACGATTTACCTATTCTATAAATTAATTATTTCCTTTATTATCGAATCACTTAACGAGCGAATGTTCTATCTTTCAAATTAGTTCTTTGGATTTTTAGCAATGAATGAAGTCCAGGCACGTCCAGAATGAACGCGATCTTTCCAGTCCCCAAAACGGAGGTCCCGCTAATACATTGGATTCCTTTGAAAATTTCATTCAAAGGTTTGATTACTGATTGGATCTCACCTAGTAGATCATTTACTAGGATCCCGAAATTCCTGCCGTCATGTTCTAAAACGAGAACATTCTTTCTTCCTTCATCCGGATCAGGAAGTCCCAAAAATCTTCCTAGATGTAGAATAGGGAGAACTTCTCCTCTTAAGTTTATAGAACCTGAAATTTCTTCCGGAAGAAGTTGGAGCTCCGACTCCATTGTCTCTCTTACCCAATCCATTGGTACCACAAAGTAAGAATCACAGGATCTAACTAAGAATCCGTCTATAATCGCAAGTGTGAGAGGAAGTCTAATAGAGAATATACAACCTTTTCCAAATTCGGATTGTACATTCACGGATCCTCTTAAAGATTCTATATTGCGAAGTACAACATCCATTCCAACACCACGACCTGAAAGGCTTGTGACTGATTCTGCTGTGGAAAATCCAGGTTGGAAAATAAGATTAAAAATTTCTTGTTCGTTTAATACTTGAGCTGGATCTATTAAACCTTTTTCGATTGCCTTCTGTCTTATTCTTTCATGATTGATCCCTTTACCATCGTCAGAGATCTCGATTGAAATACTTCCTGTTGAATGAGAAGCCTGGATCTTTAATTTTCCTTTTTGAGGTTTTCCAACGGAAGCCCTTTCTTGGCTGGGTTCAATTCCATGATCCAGTGCATTTCTAAGTATATGAACAATAGGGTCGTTTATTTTTTCGATCACTGAACGATCAAGCTCGGTTTCTCCACCCAAAATTTCAAAATCAACCTCCTTTCCAAGTTCCAAAGAAATGTCTCTAACAGTTCTTCTATACTTTTCAAAAAGTTCTCCGATAGGCACCATTCTAAGAGCCATCGCAGTCTCTCTAATCTCTCCTACTAGTCTCGATAATAACTCTGCAGACTCGTTTAAGTCTGAATCTTCTTTATCGATAAGCAAACGACCCAGACTTGCTTCCGAGATAATCAACTCTCCTACAAGATTCACTAATTGGTCTACTTTCGCTGAGTCTATACGTATTAGTTTAGGTACGATTTGATTTGTTTGTACTTTTTCACCTTCGGGCTTTTTGGAAGAACTTTGTTCTTTAGAAGTTTCCGTAGAATGTATGGTGATTGGTGACTGAAGGCGAAGACCCTGTAATTCCAACGCTTTATAATATTCTCCCTTTTCGCAAGGGACCTCATTTGCGATCGTATGAAATATTTCTTCTGAAGAATTTGGAGGAATCAGTCTTAAAAAGGAAGAGTCTTTTACAAATGAAAAGACGGATTCTAAATCCTTCTTATTCGAACTTGATTTGAGCTGGACCTCGTAACCTAAATAACAACTTTCCGAATCCCAACTATTCCAATCGGGTATTTTCGTTTTATAAACATATAAGTATTGGATCTCGCCAATCGTTCTAAGGTATTTTAAGAATGAAAAAGGATCCATTCCATCTTTAAAAATATTTTCACCCGGAAAGAATGTGATCTGCCAATCGGAGTTAACGTTACCTTGCTTTTCGGAGGTATCTTTAGTTTGATCTAAACCACTCCCAGAATTCCTGATTTCTTTTTTCTCAGAAGGTTTGCCGGTAAACCCCTGGGCCTCACTTATGATCTTAACCTGTTCCGCTTCTAATTCTGTGTTTAAATTTTTTCCGGGAATTGGATCTTCTACAATTCTTTTTAAATGGTCTATCGCTCTTAGTAAAAAGTCTATTTTAGCCGGGTCTAACTCTGTTTTTCCCGATCTAGCCAAATCCAGTAATGTCTCCAACTCGTGAGAACATTCTTCTATAGATTCGTAGCCAAACATTCCAGCAGTTCCTTTTACCGTATGAACGGAGCGGAACATAGAATGAATTGCTTCTTCGTCGAATTCCCCTTTTTCCATGCGCAGAAGGTGTAATTCTGCTCCGGATAGTAACTCCAAAGATTCTTGTATGAATGCTTCTTTGATCTCTGAAAGATCCATTACACCTTCTCCAATCCATAAGAAAATTTAAAGGATGAGGAATCTTTTTTGGAAATCCGGATGCGGTCTTGGAAAAATCCGATCAGACCATATAGATCATAAAATTCTAATAAACAATTTGGATGGTTTAAGATAGCAAGATCCCAGGATTTAAATAAGGAATCTTTTTTTAGAAATATTAAAGACTGAACAAAGCTAGAATCCACCTTTTCCAAAGCGGAAGTATCTATCTCTATTCGGATAGGGTTTTTATCCAAAAGAGATTGTAATCTGGATTTCCAATCGGAAGCATAATAAATAGAAGCTTCTCCGGAAAGATCCAAATGAAATATCGGTCTGGAATTCTTTTGGCCTAATTCAGATACTTTAATTTCCAAAGACATAAAATTTACCTGATTATACTAGTAAAACCTGGATCGTTTTTAGAAGTTCTTCCGGAGAAAAAGGTTTAGTAAGCCAAGCTTTAGCACCGGCCTTTAAACCTTCGGTCTTCAACTCGTCTTGGGATTCAGTCGTAAGCATAATGATCGGGACAAATTTATGGTTAGAATCTTCCTTAATGGCCTTTACGAAAGATATACCGTTCATGTTTGGCATATTCATATCGCTTACCACCAAATCCACTTTGCCTTCCTTTAACTTCTCCAAACCTTGTAGTCCATCTTCCGCTTCTATTACGGAAAAAGAAGCCTGAGAAAGATGGAGAGTAAGTATCTTTCGAAACACGGCTGAATCATCCACGATTAAGATTTTTTTCATATTCTCCTTCTTGTCATTATCACTGAATGGGTAATAGTAATTCGCTCATCACACAAAGACGGACCTGTTCTCCGGTATGATCTTTTGCATTATGAATAAAGAATAGACCGTTATGCTTTCTAAGGATTTGATCCACAGCAGTGAGCCCTAAACCAAGACCAAATCTTTCTAAATGGGAGACACTTTCTACAGGTGGGTGGATTCGGAAGAACGGTTGTAGAACAAGATTTTCATGTTTCTCATCCACACCTCCATAAGGTTTTTCATCTACAATGTTCTTTACCACAACGCAGAAATAACCTTGATTAATACTGGTAAATACCTCTAAGGAGGTTTTAGGAGCGCAATATTTGTATGCGTTTAAGATCACCTCTTCCAAGGCGAGAAGGAACAGATCTGGTTCAATATCCAATTCCACTTCCTTTTTCAAAATTGGCAGAGAAAGTCTGAGCCCTTTCTTTTCTAAATAGGGTAGAATGAACTCGCTGGAATGTTTAATCTTCTCCACAATTTCAGATGCTTTGATCTTCTTCTTTTCTAGATTTCGATTGATAATCTCCAATAATTGAGTAAGTCCCTTAAGCAGGTTTTTGGTAATCTCCTGATTCTCGATTACCAGGTTCATCATACTTTTATTAATTAGATAATTATCTCCTTCCTCCTTCATTTCAGTCTTAATCATATCCAGAAGACTGATAATCGCCCCAATCCCTGATCCTTGGGATAGGGAAGTTTGCAAAGAATGTATGGAAGATTTCTCCCAAGATTCGTCTCCTGCTTTCCTTCTTGTTTCCTTATAAGTTAGCCATTCCAATTGATTTCTGAGCTTTAAACTTTCTGCTTCTAAAATAGCGGCTTCGCTCGCCTTTAAAAAACGATAATCAACAGCTTTACTTAGAGCCTTATGGAATTGGTCAGGAAGAATCGGTTTAATTATATAATCGAATACACCTAGTTTCATCACTTCGATCACAGTGTCCGTGGAATCGAGAGCAGTTTGAACTAGAACGGTTGCGTCCGGTTGGAATTCCTTCAATCTCTGGATAAAAGTAGGACCATCCATCACCGGCATCATAAGATCCACAATATAGAATGAATATTTATTTGCTTTGGCCATTTCCAAAGCCTCTTCTCCATTGGAAGCGGATTGATATTGGATCCCGAACTCGTCGCAAAGAGCTTCGAGCATTAGTGTATTTTCTAACTTATCCTCGACTATAAGTATAGGATCTCGGACGACACTCTTTCTCTCCTGTTTATTCCTGATTGCAGAACTCGTAGAGTTAGTCATTGATTTGATCCGCCAATTCTTCTAATACTAATTTAAGCTCGTCCAAGGAAATTGGTTGTGAAAGAACGAAGTCAAAATTCTCCTTGGAATATTTTTTTTCAAAATCTTGAGTCTCTTCCGGGAGGATCAGTACTGTTTTCCAAATTTCTGATATTTTATTCTTTAAAGGAGAATTTGAATCTTGGAACAGAACAATTCTCTTATCTTTTTTAAGTTCTTTGAACAGTAGTGGTTGATTTTGTTTTTTAAAAAAATGAGTAAGGAGTTCTGCGTTTTTCTGGTTCGATAATTCTAATTGTATAAAGCAGAAATTTTTTAATTTATCAGGATAAGCCCCCGCGAAATTTTTCCTTGGTTTAGATTGTTTAGGAGTTTGCTCCAATATAGGAAGGTTCAGATAAAAAGAAGTTCCTATCCCTTGTTGGCTTTTGACCCTGATACTTCCGCCATGTGCCTCTACTAGTTTTCGAACAATGGAAAGCCCAAGACCCGTTCCTTCCGTATCTCTAGATCTGGAATTTCTTACCTGATAGAACGCATCAAAAATTTTTTTCTGTTCCGCTTCAGGTATACCGATCCCAGTATCCGTGATCTCGATAACCCAATCTTTTCCTTCTTTTTTAATGGAAAGATAGATGGATCCTTGCTCGGCTGTAAATTTAACTGCGTTACTAACCAGGTTTAAGAAGATTTGTCGAATTCGTTTAGGATCTCCCCAGATCATACAAGTGAATTCATCCGGATCACTCCAAACTAAATGTATATACTTCCTTATAAGTTCAGGTTCTAAAAATTCAACTACCTGCTCTAATTCCTTTCGAAGATCCATTTCAGAAAAGTAAAAGGAAGACTTTCCAGCGTTCAGTTTAGAAAGTTCTAAAATATCATTAATTAAACCTAATAAGTGTAATCCCGATTTATGGATTAAGTCCAAATATCTTTTATCGTTAGAATTTTCATCTTCTATCTTGATTAATTTGGAAAGCCCAATGATAGCATTCAGTGGTGTGCGAAGCTCATGGCTCATATTGGCAAGAAAATCACTTTTAGCCGTGCTCGCTGCTTCTGCTTTTTCTTTTTGGACGGAAAGTTCCTTTGTTCGCCTGACTACAGTTTCTTCTAAGTTTTCTTTATGGATCTTTAGTTCATCCAATATGGACATTCTTTCTAGATAAAATCCAAGCAGATCTACAAATGTACGAAAGGTGAACTGTTCCTCCGGACCGGATTCGTGTTCGAAGAATTCCATTCCCAAAAATCCAAACCAATCTCCCGACATTCGGATCGGAAATAGAAAAATTGTATCTGTCCTTCTTCCTTGGTAAAATGACTTTTCAGAATCAAGGAGATCCGAAGTTCGAAACTCAATGATATCATTCCGAAGTAGGTAAGGTTTCCATCGGGCAAATTTAGAAGAAAGTGAAATTTCAGGATGAGTCTCTGCAAGAGTTGCACTTGAATAAGGGCTCTTAATCTCTGCTTGTAATGCTAATACATCTGGATTAGCGGTCTTCTTATATAGATAGATTCTTTCAGCTTCTACCAAAACTAAAAAATGTTCTATTGCTCTCTCTATTGTAAAACTTTCATGAGTTGTATTCAATAAGATCTGTGAAGCAGCCGTAAGCCCCATCTCTGATCTGAGTCTTTTTGCAGTTAATTCTTCTCTTATTATTTTTTCACTGATATCCCTTTGAATAGATAATAAATTTGTAATATTTCCGTCTTGATCTTTGACCGGAGACACTTTCCATTCAGAATAATATTTCGTTCCGTCTTTTTTATAGTTAATTGTAGAAGAAGAATACGAGTCGCCGCGCAATAGACAATTTTTAAGATTTTGTAATATTCTTCTGTCCGTTTCTTTTCCGAATAGAACTTTGGGAGAACCCCCAATCAATTCTTCGGCGCTATATCCTGTCAGCTCACAGAATGCTGGATTTACAAAAACAATAGATGGCCCGTTCTCATTTAGAACAGCGTCTGTAACGAGAATTGCGTCCGAAGTTTGGGAAACGATAATTTGAAAAAGTCCGATTTCTGTGTCGAACCGCAGATCTTCCCCGACCATATAGGCCAGAAAATTTACGTGAAAATAAACTTAATTCAACCATTTTAGCAGAAAATTCCACAAAAATGACTTATTCGAACGGAAATCACTCAAATTAGTCAAATTTGAGACATAATCAAATTGTCGTAGTGACTACATCAGAAGATTCGCAGGCAATTTAAAGCTCATGGAATCCTCCCTAGAGTCAGGGAAAAGATCCAAAACTGCTTTCGGGTAGAATTGTATAAGTTTAGATATAATCTCATCTACTAATATCTGAGGAGTAGAGGCACCAGCGGTGATTCCCAGAATTTTGATCTCTGAATTAGCTATATAATCTTTGTTTAATTCTTCCAAGGAGCTGACTTTGAAAGAGGAAGGTTTGGATTTTTGGGCCAATTGAAGAAGTCGAAGCGAATTAGAACTATTATCCGCGCCAATTACCATCATTGCGTCGATCGCTTCCATCATGGAAGAAACTGCTTCTTGTCTTTCCGTAGTTGCATAACAGATATCATCCTTTGCTGGATGTTCAACGCTCGGGAATAATTCCGCAATCTTCTCCACCACTAGTTTGGTGTCTGCCACGGATAAAGTGGTTTGCATAAGATAGGTGATCGGTTTGTTTATATCCAATTTTCCGATCAATTTTTGGACATCCTCAGGTGATTCCACGAGGAACATCTGGGCTTCTCCCATGGTTCCTATTGCTTCGTCATGCCCTTGGTGCCCAATATAGATGATTTGATGAGAGTCTTTATATCTGCGCGCTTTTCTGTGAACTCGAGTGACCAGAGGGCAGGTGGCGTCTCCGATCTTCATTCCTCTACGCTTTGCTTCTTCTACCACTTCTGGAGAAACTCCATGAGCGGAGAATACTACTGTGGATCCGTCTGGTGCTTCACCTAATTCGTTAATGAACTTAATGCCTCTTTTTTTCATATCTTCCACGACTCTGCGGTTATGGACGATTTCTTTGCGGACATAGATCTGTTCTTCCGAATTGGATTGGACCTGTTCCACATAGGAAATTGCGTATTTGACTCCGGCACAGAAACCGCGGGGATTCGCTAGATAGATTTTTTCAAGCATCTGCTTTCAGACTCTGGCGCCTCCCGAAAGAGGCAAGCATTTTCGTGCTAAAACCTTCTCCAATAGCCCAAAAGCGACATATACACTTTCAGAAGGAAGGGATCTTTTATCTGCTTTTGGGAGAAAAAAGTATCTCTTCCAATTTCAGGATCTTCCCGATTTTCAAGGGGAAGAGGTCAAGGAAGACCTCTAGGAAAATCAAATTCTCTCTTCGGAGAGATTCGGATTCAAGGAGGAACCGAATGATTATTAACCACAATATCAGTGCCATCTTCGCTCACAGAACTTTGAAGTTCAATAGCGAAAGCATGAACAAAGACATCGAAAAGTTGTCTTCCGGTATGAGAATCAACCGTGCAGGTGATGATGCATCCGGTTTGGCCGTGTCTGAAAAAATGAGGACACAGGTCGGAGGTTTACGCAGGGCGGAACAAAACACTGAAGACGGTATGTCTTTGATCCAAACAGCAGAAGGGTATCTGCAAGAAACCCATGAAGTTGTCCAAAGGATCCGCGTGCTTGCTGTGCAAGCTGCGAACGGTATTTATACCGAAGAAGACCGTCAACAAATACAAGTAGAAGTATCTCAGTTGGTCGACGAGATCGACAGGATTGCTTCTCAGGCCGAGTTCAACAAAATGAAACTCCTTACTGGAGCTTTCGCTCGTTTGAACCCGACTGCAAGTATGTGGTTCCATATGGGTGCTAACATGCACCAAAGAGAAAGAGTGTATATCGAAACGATGAACACTGCGGCTCTGGGATTAAGAAACCCGACCGTTCTGACTTTCATCTCTCTTTCTACGGCGGGAAAAGCGAACTCCGTAATCGGTCTTGCTGACGATGCTCTTAGATTAATTTCTAAACAAAGAGCAGACTTGGGAGCTTATTACAACCGTCTGGAACATGCTGCTAAGGGCTTGATGAACGCTTACGAGAATATCCAAGCGGCTGAATCAAGAATTCGTGATACTGATATGGCTGAGCAAATGACCAGCTTTACCAGATATCAAATTCTGACTCAGGCTGCTACTGCGATGCTCGCTCAGGCGAACATGAAACCTCAAACCGTGCTCCAGCTATTGAAGTAATTCAATAGCTAACCTGCCGGTTTGACTTAAGTAGTATTCCGGCAGGGGAGCTGGCTTTAAGCTAATGTTGGTTCTTTCGACGGGACCACGGATTTATATTTATTATAAATCGCCGTACGACTCTGAAGCCTAACTTCTCGTAAGCGAAAGTTAGGCTTTTTTTTATCCTCTTAACATAAAGCGCAAAATTTGTACCGTTAGAATTGAAGCCTATTGATAGAAATAAAAACAAAAGCCGAAAACTTTATCGCAAATCCGAATTTTTATCCAATTTGTAACTGAACGCGAATCTTGATCTTTAGTTTTAGAATGCGTAGGTTGATATGTTTCTTTCTTTGGAATAAGGAAGTTAGCACTTCCAAGGAAGATTCGTTTGTTGATGCGAAATTGGTTTTTACCTCTGACAATTCTTATATATTTGGGCTTATTACTTTTTGGTTTAGGTAGCTTTTCTCTTATTGATTGGGATGAGAATATTTATGGTGCAGCTTCCAAGTCCATGCTGGAGACCGGAGAATACTTCAGGATCCAAGTTAATGGGCAGCCATTCAGCGAAAAACCTCCATTCTTCTTTTGGGTTGCAAATCTATTTTATAAAGTTTTTGGACTTTCAGAATTTTCAACCAGGCTTCCTTCTGTTTTTAGCGGGATCCTTTCCTTTTTGATCTTAGTTAGATTCGGATCACTTTTACATTCTAAAAGATTCGGATACGTTTGGGCTTTTTTATATTCAGCCTCTCTTTTGCCTCTTCTACTTTCCAGAACCGCTTATATAGATCATTTATTTAATACATTCATATTAGCATCTATTCTTTCCTTATATTTATATGAAACAAAGGAGAAGGGGGACTTTCAGTCTAGGGCGATCTGGATCTTATCTGCAGGATTTTTTGGCGGGATTGCTGTTTTGACAAAAGGTCCGTTAGGTTTGGCAATTCCACTTTTTGTATTTGGCGCAAATCGACTCTTAGATCGAAATTTTAAGATTCGAATCTTTGATTTTATTCTATTCGTAGTTGTTTCTATTGCTGTATTAAGTTTTTATTACCTAACGAATTTTATCTTATATGGGAATGAATTCTTAATCCAGTTCTTCGATTTTCAAAAGAAACTGCTAACAAAGTCTTTAGAATCTCATACAGGTCCTTGGTTTTATCATTTTATCGTAATGTTCATAGGATTCTTCCCTTGGACTGTATTTCTATTTCCAGGAGCAAAGAACTGGAGAATGTTTACCAATCCGAAAATTTCCAGGATCTCTCGGTATTTTATAATTTGGTTAGGAGTCGTTTTGCTGATATTTTCTATAGTACAAACTAAACTTCCTCACTATTCTTCTTCTATCTATTTTCCTTTATCATTTTTTATTTCTTATTTGATCTTAGAAAAACCGGAGATCTTAAAATCAAAAACTTTTGCATTTTTCTTTTTAGGAATCGGGTTAATCATAGGTCTAATATTTCTACTTCTACCACAAATCTCAGAATATTCCAGTTCCACGATGGGAGTCGGAAAGGAATTATTACCTGTTTTCAATTTCTGGGATTCTTCTTCTGGATTGGTTCTTATTATAGGAATTCTTATTGGTTTCATAGGATTACAACAATTCAAAAAGGGGAAAGAAGAAGGAAAGGATCTTTTCTTGGCGTCTACTTGGATCTCTATGCTGATCTTTGTTGGAGTTCTATCATCGACGATCACTCCTAAGATCATTTCCTTTCTACAAGATGGAAATCTCCGTCTTTACGATAAAGCAGAGATTTCCGGAAATCGGATCGTATATTATAAATACCTTTCCTTCTATCCTATGTTTTACCGAGAGAAGAAAATCTATCTGATGGGAAGTTATAAGTTTAAAGATGAAACATTTTTATTGGATTCTAATGAAAGACTTTCTATAATCTGCAATCGAAATAGCGTTTTGGAATTAGTATTAACTCATCCTCAAAGAAATTTTCAAGAAGTAGCTGCAGAAAGTGGGATTGTACTTTTGGATTCTTCACCAAAGTAAATAGCAAATACAAGTTCTGAGTGGGAAAGGGTAGGCGGAATTCGGAATCTGCGTTCCAATTTTTTAGATGAAAGATTTAGATTGCTAGATTGCCTTTTTTGTGATATAGGGATGGCGGGTTTCTCCCACGGGCCTCTCCCCACCACCCAAGATTCAGGGTGGGGGCGATCCTTACCCTTGTAGGAATTCCTACAAAGTTTAGATATTCCCACTTACGATCGTTTTCTCACTTCCTGAAGATCGTTGTGAGACAGTCGGAATGATCATCTGGTTTCGAGATGGGATTTCCATTCCGAATCGGATCAATCTCAATTCAAAATTAGTTCTCTGGATTTTTGAAACTGTATGCAAAACGAGTCCAATCGCTATTTGGATCCAGGAAAATAACATTAGTCCAGTTGCAAGCACTGCCAAGGGAACATGATACACATATCTGTATTCTACATAATCTATTACAGGAGGAGTTCCCGCTACCAAAGACAAAATTCCGGAAACGACAGAAAAGAATCCGAAGAAGTGCATAGGTTTATAATCTTTAAAGATCCATAATATATTTTTCACCACTTTATATCCATCTCGGATAGTATTCAGTTTAGAAAAACTCCCTGCGGGTCTATCTTTATACGGAACTGAGATCTCTTCCAGGCGAAACCTTTTGTCTAAGGCGTGTAAGGTCATTTCTATTTCTATCTCGAAACCGGAAGAAAGGATCGGATAATTTTTCACAAATCTACGAGAGAATACCCTATAACCACTCATTGGGTCTTTGAGTTTCGTTCCAAATAGAAAGTTAATCAATGTTAGAACAAGTTTATTTCCTGTGGAATGAAACCTTCTCTTATTCTCTCTTCCATAATCTCCTTCGCTCAGACGATCTCCTACGAGCATGTCTAAATCTTTTTCCTTCAAAGTTTGGATCATAGAATGAATTTTAGAAGCAGGGTAGGTCGTGTCCGCATCACACATGATATAAAGTTCCGCATCAATCTTTGTGAATGCAGTTCTAACTGCATTTGCCTTTCCTTGTCTTGCTTCGAATAACACTTCTCCCGAAATGGAGTGTTCCGCTAAAACGTTTTTGGAGATCTCAGAAGTCTTGTCCTTTGAATTATTATCTACGATCACAAAATATGCATTCGGGATCTCTTTATAAAATTCTAAGACGGTTTTTTCAATAGTAAGTTCTTCGTTGTATGCAGGAAGAACCAATACAAGAGGGAATGGTTTCATTCTAAAATAGAGTTCGTCCAGGTGCGACCGAAGAATCATCCAGAATTTGTATCTTCTCTGTTACAGATCGATTAATCCGAAACATTCTATATTTGAAATCGTATACAAGTTGTAACATTCTAAACTCGGAATTCTAGTTTTCGCTTAAAGCCTCATCTATGTACTAGCACTAGAATGAAAAGAAGTACGATAATCTTCTTAGTTTCTATCTTTCTCGGGGCATTATTACTCGGAAATTTGCTCACTTGGGCGATTTTTAGAGCGGATACTTTTAGATCCTCGATGAATTGGGAAAAATATTCCAATCCTTATAAAAGAAATACCAAACTCAAACTCCAAAAAGCTGGAATTCATTTACACACGAACCGCACCTGGTTCACTCCCGGCAGGAATTCTCCGGAAGAGATAGAGACAGTCTATGCTGCAAATGGTTATAAAATTTTAGGTTTCACCGATTACGAAAGGGTAACCAGTCCAAATTCCCCAAAACTTGCTCAAATCAAAGGATTCGAATGGGGAACCAATCTTAGAAAAAGACATTTTAGTGTGTTAGGTTTGGAAGATGCAAGTTATGATCTATTTCCTCTTTACGCCGATCCGGAAAATTTACAATGGGTAATCGATAGAATCGAATCCAAAAATGGATTTGTAGTGATTAACCATCCACTTTTGAATGAATCATTTCCGATAAAACTTCTATCTCAATTAAAAGAATACGATGCATTGGAAGTGATGAGTCCATTCGGAGATATTCCTAAATTTTGGGATAAAGTATTAAGTGAGAAACATCCTTCCTTTTGTATGGCTTCAGATGATCTTCATTATCTTCCTAGGGATGAGTATTTGAGAGTTAGAACTTCTGGAATTCCAAATTGGAGAGATCTAAGTTCCGAAATTTATAAACAAGAAGGAGAATCTTTAATGAGATACCTTCTTGTAAACACTGATAGTCTAGATGAAAAAGAAGTCCTTCGTTCCCTGAAAGAAGGGAATTATCTTTGTGTTCGCAAGATGGAAAGAAGTTTAGCTGAACCTAAATTAGGAGCTATAGGCCTGAATTCGGAAAATGAGATCCACTTCGATTTTGAAGATACTCCGATCAGTGTAGACTTCATTGGACAGAATTCAGAAATTCTTTCTCATACTTCTTATCAGAATAAAGGCTCCTATAGATTAAAACCTACTGACCTGTATGTGAGAGTTCAGGTGGTCTATCCAACTGCGATCATTCTGAGCAATCCATTCTTCCAACAATAAAGATCTTCTCCCTTTTTTTCTTGACTTTTACGTAATTAATACAGTCAGATAGAGAAAGATAATGAGCTTAGGATCTAAAAAGGCAATCGGTTCCGTATTGGCGATAGGGTTTCTTCTCCAAATCGCTTGCGTGTCCGTTTATAACCTAACCGGAAATTGTCCGGTAAGTATGTCTTATCTCGAAAAACAGAAGGAAACTTCCCAACTTCCTCCTTGTCATAGAACCGAAAAATCGGAGCAAAAGAGCGAGTCATCTTCCAATGAATGTTGTCCTAAAGAGAACAGCGTCGTTTCTTTGGACCTTTCTAAACTTTTAGATTGGGAAAAATTAGGATTAAATAAAGTCCTGATCTTCCTATTTATCTCCGAACTCAATTCACCACAGATTGTATTAGAAAACGTCATTCTGGACGATTCTTATATTCCGATCCCGTCTTCACATTCTCTTAGTTTAAGCACTCTCCAAGTATTTCTTATTTAATTCATATTTTCTTTCTTTAATCTTTAGGAGGAAATATGAACGCGAGACTTATTGTCTTAATATCAATTTATACATTTTTTTCATCTGCGATAAACGCGGAAAAAAAGAGCCTGGAAGAGATCTTGAATGTTTTAGTCAAAGAACATCCTGAATCCAAATCATTAGCTGGACTTTCTCAGGCTCATAAATCTCATTCTGATGCAACTGGTATATTACCTGATCCTAAAATAGGGGTAGCCTTCAGAAATTATCCAACTCGAGGAGGGTATTCCACTTCTGATCGAGCGCTGGACACTCCCACAATGACCGGGATAGAATTATCCATCTCTCAAGAGTTTCCTTTCCCGGGAAAATTGAGCACTGAAAAAAAAATCTCCAAGCTAATGCAAACAGAATCGAATTTTGCCTATATAGCTGGAGTGAATCGGATCTTAGGGGATTTTTTCAGCCGATTGAACAAATACAAATATTCAGAAAAAAAGAAGGCCATCAACGAAAGAATATTAACTTTACTCGGCGCACAAAAGTCCATTAGTGAAAATTCATATTCATATGGTGAGAATACTTTATCAGGAGTATTAAAGGCGACAGTTGCCAAAACGGAAGCTATCGAGAAAGAAACCGAATATACGACCCAGTTGAAAGACTTGAAGTCTCAGCTCGAATACTACCAAATTTCCGACAAAGTTACCTTCTCCGATCTATACTCTATAGATTTGGATTCTTTTTTAGAGAATAAAAATGAAGAGTTAGAAGCATTGTTAACTGCACAAGCCCAATTGATTGAGGATTCTCCGGAATATAAGATACAAGCAGAGGAAGAAAAACGTTTAAAGGAACAAGCAAAACTTACAAAGTATTCGTTAGCTCCTCAAACAGAAGTTTTTTTCTCCTACATGAAACGTAGATCCCAAACTTTCGCCTTAGACCAAGGACCTTTAAATTATGGGCTTATGGATACCACGGAGTATAGAGGAGATCTTTTCAGTTTTGGAATGAATATGAGAGTTCCGGTTTGGTCTGCTCTAAAATGGAATTCCATCACGGGAGAAACAGAACATCTGGCAGAAGTGGGTAAGGACTCTGTCGAAAAAACAAGAGTGCAAATGTTTTCTGAACTAAATAGAAATCTCGCCTACATCAAAGGTGTTTCCAATCAGATCCGTTTGGTAGAAAAAAGACTGATCCCTGAACTGGAAAAATCCGCAAGAGCCGGTTCCTTTCAGTATGCTTCCGGAAAAGTAAATGTGCAAGATACACTTCTTGCTCAAACTGAAATCCTAAACACAAAAATTCGGTTAGAAGATCTAAAAGAACGCAAAAACGAATCTATTCTGAACACGTTAAAATTACTGAGTTTCATCTATAGGGATAATAAAACTCCGGAGCATGATAAACATAACTGAGGATAAACCTATGAAAAAATTACATTATCTATTTTTAATTTTCATCCTGACTTCAGGAAATCTATTCTCTCATGAAGGAAAGGAGACTTTTGTTTTAAGAGAAGTAGGTAAGATCCATTCTTCTATCTATTCAGAAACACCTGGAAATTTGGATGTTCAAAAATTAGTCCAACTTCTGAAAGAGAATGCGGATCACAAGAAAGATACTGAAAAATTCAAAAAAGCGCTCCCAATTGCTGAAGAATTGGGTAAAACTTTAGATCTTTCTAAAAAGAGAGAACTATTTGAACGTTTATCCAATGAGCTGGAATCGATTGTTGGCCATCATGATAAATCCGGAATTTCCGTTTTCTATTGCCCAATGCTCAAGAAAAAATGGCTAGCTTCGGGTAAAGAGATCAAAAATCCATACAATTCCAAAATGAAAAATTGCGGGGAGATCACCTATGAAGCTAAATGATCTTTCTATTTCTTCATTTGTAGGATTACTCGGAAAACTTTTGGCCATTCTAATTCTTTTGGCCTTAATAGCGGACTGTTCTTCTAAAAAGGATATCTACTATTGTCCGATGCATCCTCATTACACTTCCGATCGTCCCGGTAATTGTCCTATTTGTAATATGGACTTGGTCAAAAAGGAAAATCCTTCCGAGCATAAGGATCATACGACTGCAGCATACGAATCAAAGGAAGAGGATCATTCTTCTCACTTATCCGAAACTACTTCAGAGAAGAATTCCAAAGAGTTAATTCTCTCCTTCGAAAAACAACAATCCATTGGTATCAAAACGGAGTTAGTGAGCAGAAGGAACCTGACAAAAAAAATCAGCGCTTATTCTAGTGTTGCTTATGATCCGGAATTATATTCTGCATTGAGTGAATATAAAGAAGCAGCTCGTTCTTCTGAATTTCTTTCTCCAGAAATCCTTAGAAATTTGCAGTTAAGACTTAGACAATTGGGTTTAAGCCAGGATCAGATTAGAATTTGGACTTCCGGAGCAAGAGATCCATCCGAGTTGATCTTAGGAGGAAAATCGGGTAGGGCGCATATCTATTCTCAGATCTATGAATCAGATTTTACTACGGCTAAAGTTGGACTTCCTATAAAATTCAAAACGGATGTTTATCCTGAGAAAGAATTTATCGGAAAGATCAAAAGTATAGATGTGATTTTGGATAAGAATAACCGCACACTTAGATTAAGGAGCGAGGTTTCGGATCCAGGGCAACTTTTAAAACCCCAGATGTTTGGAGACGCGATGATAGAAGTTTCTCTTCCGAAGGTATTATCAGTTCCGACTTCCGCAATTTTAGATACGGGAAAACAAAAGATTGCTTACGTACAAACTGCCCCGGATAGATTCCAAGCGGTTTCAGTACAGACTGGTAAGAATATAGAACCTTGGGTTGAAATTTTGTCCGGTTTGAAAGAAGAACAAAGAGTTGTGACTGAGTCCACTTTTTTGATCGATTCGGAAGCGAAGATCAGATTTGGTTCTGACTCTTCACATCTTCATTAAGGAAACGAATATGATTCAGTATATCATTCGATTTTCCGCAGAAAACAAGTTTTTAGTCCTTCTAGTTACATTGGCAATACTTGTCGCATCTTATGTTTCCATGAAAACTATTCCTTTGGATGCAATTCCGGATCTTTCAGACACTCAGGTGATTGTGTATTCTCGCTGGGACAGAAGTCCGGATATCATGGAAGATCAAGTTACTTATCCAATCATCACTTCTCTTTTAGGTGCACCTAAGATCAAGGTAGTCAGAGGGTTCTCAGATTTCGGTTTTTCTTATGTATATGTCATTTTCCAAGATGGTACTGATATCTATTGGGCTCGATCGAGGGTATTAGAGTATCTCTCCAGGATCCAACCTCTACTTCCTGCGGGTGTAAAAACCGAATTAGGTCCGGATGCGAGTGCAGTTGGATGGGTATACCAATATGCTTTAATTGATCAAACTGGTAATAACTCACTCGTAGATTTGAGAACCTATCAGGATTTTCATCTCAAATACTTATTAAATTCCGTTCCGGGAGTTTCCGAAGTAGCTGGAATAGGTGGATTTAAGAAACAATACCAGATCACCATCCATCCGAATGCATTAAGATCTTATAATGTAGATTTCGAAACCGTTATCCAGAAAGTCAGGGAAAGTAATCAGGAAACCGGTGGACGACTACTGGAAATTTCCGGCGCAGAATATATGGTGAGAGGGAGGGGATATCTTTCCTCTCTAACAGATATCGAAAATATTCCACTTTCTACCGATATTAATGGGACTCCGGTACTTCTGAAAAACGTAGCCTCCGTCCAATTCGGACCGGATATTCGACGAGGGATCGCTGATTTAGATGGAGAAGGGGATGTAGTCGCAGGCACAATAGTCATGCGTCATGGAGAAAACGCTCTTTCCGTTATAGAAAGAGTGAAAACCAAATTGGAAGAAATAAAAAAGAACCTTCCAAAAGGTGCAGAGCTAATCACCACCTATGATAGATCAGAATTGATTGAACACGCTATCAGCAATTTGAAGTTCAAATTGGTAGAAGAGATGATCATAGTCTCGATCGTGATACTCATTTTTCTATGGCATTTTCCTTCTGCCATTATTCCGATCCTTACGATCCCAATTTCTGTAATCATCGCATTCATTCCAATGAATCTATTGGATATAAATGCGAATATCATGTCCTTGGCGGGAATGGCAATCTCAATAGGAGTGCTCGTGGATGGGGCAATTGTAGAGGTTGAGAACGCTTACAAAAAATTAGAAGAATGGGAAGCAGGAGGAAGAATAGGGGACTATCATGCAGTCCGCTTAGAAGCACTATTGGAAGTTGGACCTTCCGTATTTTTTTCGCTGCTTGTGATAGCTGTAGCATTCTTCCCTATATTCACGCTTGTGGACCAAGAGGGAAGGTTATTTCGTCCGTTAGCATATTCCAAAAATATAGCGATGGCAGTAGCTGCGTTCTTAGCCATCACTTTAGATCCTGCTGTCAGAATGTTATTCACAAGAATGGAGCCTTTCCAATTCAAGAACGCTCTTTTCTCCAAAATAGCGACTACGATGCTTGTAGGAAAATATTATCCGGAAGAAAAACATCCAGTCAGTAAAATATTATTCAGATTTTATGAACCGGCTTGTCGTTATGTTCTTCATAGACCTATGACAATTATAGTCTCCGCATTCACTTTGGTGGTCCTAACCATTCCTGTATATTTTAGCTTGGGTTCGGAATTTATGCCTCAACTCTATGAGGAATCTTTTCTTTATATGCCAACTACCTTACCCGGGATCTCGGTAGCGGAAGCTGAAAAACTAATGATCGCTATGGATAAAAAACTGAAAAGTTTTCCAGAGGTGAAACGTGTTTTTGGAAAAGCAGGACGGTCGGATACAGCTACGGATCCAGCTCCATTCTCCATGATGGAAACTGTGATACTTCTCAAACCACAGGATGAATGGAGAAAGGCGGATAGATTTTATTCCAACTTTCCAAGGATCTTCCAATATCCATTTCTTCCTTTTATATCCGAGAGGCTAACTAAGGACGAGTTAGTGGAGAAGATGAACAAGGAGATGCAATTTCCAGGTGCCACAAATGCCTGGACCATGCCGATTAAAACTCGCATCGATATGCTGAGTACTGGGATGAGAACTCCTATCGGAATTAAGATCTTAGGCTCTTCTCTCGAGGAAATTGAATCCATTGGGATCAAAATAGAGGCACTTCTAAAAACGGATAAAAATGTTCGAAGTGTATTTGCGGAAAGAACCGCAGGCGGCTATTTTCTAGATCTTAATTTAAGAAGGGAAAAATTAGCAAGATATAATATTTCAGTGGAGACCGCTCAGCAGATCATAGTGGCAGCTATTGGCGGAGAACCAATCACCCAAACCATCGAAGGTAGAGAACGTTTTTCAGTAAATGTACGCTATCCTCGCGAGTTGCGAGATTCCTTGGAGAAGATCAAAACCATTTTGGTTCCCACAAAAGAATTCGGTCATATTCCTATTTCAGAAATTGCAAGTATAGGCGCAAAAACCGGTCCATCTATGATCCGGGATGAGAATGGATTTTTAGCGGGTTATGTATATGTGGACCCTTCTACCTCAGATATTGGAGGTTTTGTAGACAAGGCAAAGAAAAAGGTCTCAGAGTCCATCCTACTTCCTCCTGGATATTCAATAGTATGGAGTGGGCAGTATGAAAATATGATACGTGTGAGGGAAAGAATGATGTACATTCTACCTTTGACAATCTTCATTATATTTTTATTATTGTATTTCAATACCAAATCCTATATTAAAACGTCAATTGTGCTTCTGGCAGTGCCATTCTCATTAATAGGAGCAGTTGGACTTCTTTACATCTTAGATTACCAGATCTCAGTCGCTGTTTGGGTGGGAATGATCGCACTCATGGGACTGGATGCGGAGACAGGAGTGTTCATGCTTCTGTATCTGGATCTTTCCTATGAGGACGCTAAGAAAAAAGGAAGATTAAGAACTAGGGAAGATCTGATAGAAGCGATTATTCACGGAGCTGTACATAGGATCCGACCTAAAATTATGACTGTTCTTGCTGCAATGATGGGACTTCTTCCTATCATGTGGTCCGCTAGCACAGGTTCGGACGTGATGAAAAGGATCGCGGCTCCTATGGTAGGGGGCCTCGTGACCAGTTTTATTCTGGAACTTTTAGTATATCCTCCTATTTACATGCTCTGGAAGGAAGGGAAACTGGGGGATATTCTTCCAATCCTTCCTATCACCAAGAAAAAAAGAACGAAATCCATTTAACAAGAGGGAACAAATAAATGAACAACACTACTAAAAAATTGATTATCGGAGCAGCTCTTTCGGGACTGTTTTTATCCGGAGAAGTATATTCCGAAAAACAGGATGCAGGTTCGGACAATACAAAAGGAGAATGTCACGGAGTCAATTCCTGTAAGGGAAAAAGCGACTGTCATGCTAACGGAAATTCTTGTTCAGGACAAAACTCCTGCAAAGGGAAGGGCTGGATCTCCTTAACGAAAAAAGAATGCGATGCAAAAAAAGGAACTTTCAAAAAATCTTAAGTTTAATTGATTTAAGTCATTTCGCATTCCATATAATGTTAAGTTAAATTCTATCAATTTAATATTGACTATCGAACACTGTACCCGTAAACTTAGTCGGCACATATTAGGAGTTTTTATGAAAAAAACCTTAGCTACCATTCTATTTTCCCTGATCCTGGCAGGTAATATCTCTGCATTTACCGAACTGGACAATCTGCTTATTGCGGAAGCAACCACTCCGGATCTGAAAAAGATCGCAAAAGAATATTTTAACAAAAAAGCCAAAGACCATAAAGATCTGGCTGATAAATACAAGTCCTTAGCTGGTCAATCCCATGGTGGAAAGGCAACCGCTGATGCTGCAGAGAAGGATAAATACAAAAAATTAGCGGACCATTGTGAAAAAGAAGCTGCAGCTTACAAAACACAAGCGGATAAGTTCTAAACTCAACCAACCATTTTCGTAATAAAAAACCCGTCCTCTCGGACGGGTCTCTTCGAATTTTCAGAAAATCAAATTCCTTTTATCCGAATCTTTCACTCAGAAGTTTTACCACTTGTTCCGGTCTCATGTTTGCCTGAGCAAGCATTGCGACACCACTTTTGGTTAAAATCTGATTTTTGGTATAGTCCACGATATGTTCCGCCATATCCGCGTCCCTTACTCGGCTTTCCGCAGAAACCATATTGATATAGTTTGACTGCAGGCCTTCTGCTGTAATTTCCAAACGGTTATAATAAGCTCCTAAATCGGATCTTTGTTTATTCACCTTTTGGATCGCATTGTCCAGAATACCGATCATCGCATTAGAAGAGGCAGGAGTAGACAGAGTCTGCTTTTTCCCGTTACTTTCCAATTGAAGCGCGCCTGCATTCATGGCATCCACGAAAATTTCCAGCTTCTCGTTTTGATTCGGTCCAACATGCAACTGGATCGGATTTTTAGAATCCTTAGAGTAGGCTCCGCTCAAAGGACGAATTTTATTGAACTCGGCGGATTTACCCAGCCTGTCCACTTCTTCGATGAGTTGGTCTACTTCCAGTTGAACGAGTTTACGATCGTCGTCCGAGTAAATCCCGTTGGAAGTTTGGATGGATAATTCTCTCAATCTTTGGAGAATATTATTCACTTGTTCTAGATTACCTTCAGTAACCTGAATGAATGAAACTCCATCCATTACGTTTCTTTCTGCTTGGGCAAGACCACGTATCTGGGTGCGCATCCTTTCGGAAACAGCAAATCCCAATGCATCATCACCGGCACGATTGATCCTCATACCGGTTGATAATTTTTCTGTAGTTTTGTCCAGGTCGTGATTAACTGTCTTCAGTACGTTGTTCGCACGAAGAGCACTGATGTTGTGATTGATAATCATCAACAACCTCCCTGTAGCTAGAGTTTGGATCCGTCCAAACCATGAGCCGGGCTTTTAGGAGGAGAGAGCCTCCCGGGCAACCCGGATATCCACTGCGAATTTCACTCCCTTATTTTTGTGGGGAGATTTTTTTTACGATTTTTCCTAAAGACTAAAGTCAGAATCGACGATAATCCAAAAGAGGGAAAATCTACTCTCATTCTACCATTCACTTTAGCTATTTCGCAACTTTTTTTCCGTTAAAACTGCTTTTCTTGCGGGAATTTTCAGAACTTTTTCGGATTCTGTCCCCTAAATTTAGGCCGAATCATGAAAATTTATACCAAAAAGGGAGATTCCGGAACCACATCCTTGGCTTCCGGGACCAGGGTCTCCAAATCAGATCCCAGGGTCGAATTATACGGGACCGCAGACGAATTGAACTCCGCAATAGGAGTTGCAATTTCTTTCCTAACAAAAGATTCCAAATTAAAGGACTCATTAGAGAGAATCCAAAATTTACTCTTTGAATTGGGGTCCGAACTTGCAGGATATAAGAAGAAGGATGATTCTTCCTGTATCCTAGAAGAGGATATTTCTGAATTAGAGAAAGAGATAGATCTTTGGCAAGATTCACTTCTTCCTTTAAAAAATTTCATATTACCTGGCGGATCGCCTGCTTCTTCTTTTTTACATGTTGCCAGAACCTTGGCCAGAAGATTAGAAAGAGACCTGGTGCATTACAAAGAAGAAGGTCATGAGGTCTTTGCAGAAAATCTCAGATTCCTCAATAGACTTTCTGATCATTTATTCGTAGCCGCAAGATACGCAAATTTTGAATCTAAGATCCCGGAACCAGAATGGAAATCCAGAGCCAAAGGCAAATAACCCATCCTAGGGGTTTATATGTTCTCTTCTTCGTGGAAATGTGGGAGAGATTTTCTTTTTACGGAATGAGAGCACTTCTTGTTCTTTTTTTGACTAAAGAACTCCTGATGCCCGACGCTCAAGCGGGCAGAATATACGGTTTTTATAATGGATTCGTATATTTGACTCCTATCCTGGGAGGCTTACTCGCAGATCGATTTTTAGGATATAAACGTTCCATCTTCCTTGGTGGAATTCTCATGATGTTTGGTCATCTATCCTTGGCCTTCAACGGACTTTGGACTTTTTATCTGGGATTAGGACTTCTAATCGCAGGAAACGGTTTTTTCAAACCTTGTATCTCCACTGTTGTAGGAAGGATTTACGAATTAGAAGGGAAACCAGAACTAAAAGATTCCGGTTTTACTATATTCTATTTTGGGATCAATCTTGGCGCAATCTTGGGGACCTGGGCCTGTGCCAACCTTGCTGAATACAAAGGTTGGCATTATGGGTTCGGGATCGCAGCTGTTGGAATGTTAATTGGTCTTATCATTTTTGGATTTTTAGGAAGAAGAGTAAATCCAGACGCATTCTTAGCAAATGGAAACAGATCCGATTTAGATTCTGAACCGGAAGATCCTAAACAAAATAGAGAAAGAATTTTTGCGATTATGGTTTTCTCTGCAATTACGATCACATTCTGGGCTTCCTATGAGCAGATTGGTTCTTCATTAAGTCTGATCATCGACAGGTATGTGGACAGAAATATTTTAGGTTGGGAAATCCCTGCTGCAAATTACCAATCTTTAAATCCACTTTTTGTTGTAAGTTTGGCCCTTGTTGTTTCTTGGATATGGAAAATATTCGAAGAATCAGGAAAGCATATATCCACTATAACCAAGTTCTGTTTAGGGCTGATCATTTTGGGATTAGGTTACCTTCTTCTTTCCATAGTAACTTTTGGATCGACTGAAAAGTTTTCCTCTATTTGGATTATTCTTTCCATTCTACTTTTAACAATCGGGGAATTGTTCGTGTCACCCGTTGGTCTGTCCCTAGTTACGAAACTAGCTCCCGTAAAAGTTGCCTCCATGATGATGGGATTTTGGTTTTTAGCGAATTTCTTCGCTCATGTTCTCGCAGGCGAATTGACTAGGTTCATGGGAGGAAGAGAATCTTTATCGGGGTTTTTCTTGATCTTCTTCATTCTACCTACAATCACAGCGATCGGTTTATTTTCCTTCCGTAAAAAATTAGAATCTTGGATGCATGGTGTAAAATGAGAATTTGGATCTTACCTAGCCTTCTTCTTTTATTCTCCGTTTCAATATCTGCAGATCCTTTCGAGGACCTGCTCAAATCGGATTGGGACAAATCCCAAACACTTCTGATCAAAAACTCTGTTTTCCAAAAATTAGGACAAAGAGCCGGAAGCAAAGAAGTGCTGAAGATTACTAAAAACGTAATTCCTTGGGCGATTTTGGAAGGTGTAAGCCCGGAAAAAACGGCAGAACTCATAGTGAACTTGGATTTTGCAGTTAAAGAAGGACTTACATTTGAAGAAGCAGAAGATGCAATCCCAGTCGTTTCCAAACGCGAGTTGTCCAAAGAAGATTTTAGTTATATAGGTTTATACTTTAAAGAAACCAAAAAAGCAGGAATCAGAGAAGAAGTTAGAAACCGTTTTGTAGAAGCCGCCATGGAAAAAAAATGGGACGGATTTTCGGTACTCGCAGGTGGAAGAGCACTCATTGCAGGTAAACTCGTAGATTTTCCGGAAAACCGTTTAGCCTCTAAAATTCTAACTCAATTTCCTGCAAAGGGTAGAAGTATCCCTTTTGCTAAAACGGAAACCACTTTTAAATCAGTACTCGATTCCAAATTGGACGGAGCATCTTATATACTTCTTTCTAATTTAAAAAAATTGCATGAAGGTGAGAAGGTAGCATCTGCTCAAAAATATGCATCTGCTCGTGCGGTGGAAACCTCTTTGGAAGAGGTAGGTGGAATTGTAATTGGAGACAGACCAAGAATCGAACCTTTGCCTGATCCTCCTTTAGTTCCGAATCTGCCTGAACCCGGAGAACCCACGGAGCCGGACAAACCTGCAAAGGAAAGTTGGGAAACCTTATCTGCAGCAATTCTACAAAAGGTTGCGAAAGAATGGGTGGGAACTCCTTATAAATGGGCAAATGCTGCAAAAACCGGAACCGATTGTTCAGGATTTACTTTCAGAGTTTTGACAGATGGTCGTATAGGTGTTCCTGAAAAAATGGTATCTCGTGCTTCTAGTGCGCAAACCAAAATGGGAACTGGAGTTTCTCATAATGAAATGAGATCCGGAGATTTGATTTTCTTTTCCGCTTCTCCCAACCAATCCAAAGTAACTCATGTGGGAATGGTTTTAAATGGAGAAGAATTTGCCCATGCTTCTTCCACAAGAGGAGTGGTGATCGATAAGATCAGAATGAAATGGTGGATCGATCGTTTTGTTCTATCACGCAGAGTATTTAAGAAAGTTATAAATTAAGACACAGAGCTTAGGAGAGGCCACAAGGAATTTTTCACACGAAGACACAGAGTCACAAAGAAATTTTATAACGCTAAATAGAAAGACCTCCGTGTCTTCGTGCCTCTGTGTGAAACCCACTCTGCGTCTCTTTCAAACTCTGTGTCTCATTCCCCTAAATTCATTTCTTCTACAATTCCAACAAGAAGTTGCGCTTTCAGAATTTGATCTGTGCTGGAAAGGATTTCCTGCTTTTTCTTAAAATTAAAATTTAGGATAGAAGAGATAAAATCCACAGGGAAAGGATGAGACCAAAGATCGTTCATTCGGAGGATCAATTCTTCTTTCGCACCTTCTGAAAGTAGAATACGTTTAGTGAGATATAAGATACGATCGAAGATCTCTACGAATATTTTATCTTCGATATATTTGGAATCAGGTTCTATTTTTTCCACAATCCCGATCCGAAAAGGTTCCATAGTATCGTAAGATTCCAGTTTTGCGATACCTTTACCTTCGAGTAGGATATTGGATCTTCCATCAGGAAGTGGATCTCTTCGAACGATTGTACCCCAACCAAAAACAGTTTCAATTTCAGGTTGAGGATTTTTTAAATTACCTGGCTCCATTTTAATAGGAGCAATCGCCATTTCTTCTCCGGACTCGGAACAATAATCGAGCATCATCCTGTATCTAGGCTCGAAAATATGAAGAGGGAGAAATGTGCCTGGAAATAAGATGACTTCAGGAAGAGGAAAGATCGGAATTGTAGTTCTTGACACCTAGGATTTATCCTAACCTGTTGAAGTGAAAACGCAAATCAAATTGTAAGACCGGTTTAAAATTGTACTACTTAGATAAAAAGCGATATTTGGAAGCGGCTTCTAAATTAAAAACCACTAAAATTATAGTCATAGGTGATCTTATCCTAGATGAGTATCTGATCGGAGAAGTGAATCGAATTTCTCCTGAGGCTCCCGTTCCTGTGGTCTGGGTAAGGAACGAAAAAACAACTTTGGGTGGAGCGGGAAATGTTGTAAAAAATCTTTCACGTTTAGGAGTCCAATCCTTTGTGCTTGGTAGAGCGGGGAATGACTCTGCCGCCAAAACCTTGGATGATCTTCTTTCTACAGAAAATACAATCTCTTCTAAAAACACAATTATCCGTTCCGAAAAAGTTCCTACGATCCTAAAAACTAGAGTAATCGCTGGTCACCAACAAGTTTGCCGTATTGATAGAGAAGAAACATTTCCTTTAAGCGATTCGGAAGAAAAACAATTATTAGAAAGTTTTTCCAAGATCATCCAAGAAGCGGACGCAGTTGTTCTTTCCGATTATGATAAGGGAACTTTAACTGCAAGTCTCATCCGCAAATCGATCGATATAGCAGTCCAGCATAAAAAAATCGTAACGGTGGATCCGCAAGTGTCTCATTTTTTCCAATATGAGAAAGCGACTGTAATGACCCCGAATCATCATGAGGCAGGAAAGGCTCTCGGCAAAAAATTAGAAACAAATGCAGAAGTAGAAGAAGCAGCCAAGAAGATTGCGGAAAATTTAAATTCTCCTTCTATGATGATCACTCGTGGAGAAAAAGGAATGAGCCTTTATATTTCTTCCGAATCTAAAACCTATCATATTCCTACTGTGGCTAAAGAGGTTTTCGATGTAACTGGAGCAGGTGACACTGTGATCTCAGTTTATACTTCTTTTTTGGCAGCTGGTTTAGGTGAGTTAGAAGCGGCTATCGTTTCCAATGCAGCGGCAGGAGTAGTGGTAGGTAAACTAGGTGCTGAAACTGTTTCCTTAGAAGAACTTTTAGAAGCTCTGGAGAAAAGAGGAAGTTTTCAGTGAAGTCTTCTTTCTCTTCTTGTATTGAGAAAATTATTCCTTTTCACGAAGCTAAGAATGTTTCACAAAAGGTCCGTTCTAGCCAAAAAATCGTTTTTACCAATGGTGTATTCGATCTAGTTCATAAAGGACATCTTACTTATCTCTCTCAAGCGAGGGACTTGGGTGATGTTCTTTGGATTGGGATCAATTCAGATTCATCCGTCAAAAGATTAAAAGGTCCCGAACGTCCTGTAAATCCGGAAGAAGATCGGGCACTTCTTCTTTCCTGCCTTTCCTTTGTGGATTATATCAGTGTGTTTTCGGAAGACACTCCTTTGGAACTGATCTCTCAGATAGCACCTCATATTCACGTAAAAGGGGGAGATTATGATCTGGAAGCTCTTCCTGAGACTCCACTTGTCCGCAAATTAGGTGGAGAAGTTAAAATTCTACCCTTTGTTCCCGGATTTTCCAGTACGGATCTGATCCGCCGCATTCGGCAAAAACCCTAGATTTACTTCTCAATTCTACGAAATTCCGAGTTGGATTTTCCGAGACTGAAGAAAACTCTGTTCAGCAGGTAGGAGTTCGGTTTGTCCAAAACTAAATTTATTTTCGTGACCGGAGGTGTTTGTTCCTCCCTTGGTAAGGGTGTATCCGCTGCAGCCCTTGGATGCCTTTTGGAAAGTAGGGGTTACACCGTTTCTCTTCAAAAAATGGATCCTTATATCAATATTGATCCCGGGACCATGAGCCCGTACCAGCACGGTGAAGTGTATGTGACCGAAGATGGCGCAGAAACTGATTTGGATCTTGGATATTACGAAAGATTTACCAAGTCCAAGTTTACTCGTAAGAATTCGGTCTCCACAGGACAAATTTATAATACCGTAATCCAAAGAGAAAGAAAAGGGGATTATCTGGGAAGAACAGTCCAGGTTGTTCCTCATATCACTAATGAGATCCGAAATAGGATCTATACTCTTGCAAGAGAAAATGCAACTGACTTTGTGATCGTCGAGATCGGTGGAACAGTGGGAGACATTGAGTCCATTCCATTCTTAGAAGCGATCCGTCAGATGAGATACGAGCACGGTCCTTCTCAAGTTTTATTTATCCATGTTACTTTAGTTCCTACCATCACAGTAGCAGGGGAAGCAAAAACAAAACCGACTCAACACTCTGTTAAAGAACTTTTGGCGTTAGGGATCCAACCGGATATTTTGATCTGTCGTGTGAACCAACCTATGCCAAAGGAAATGAAAGGGAAAATTTCCTCCTTCTGTAACGTTAAAGAAGAAAATGTAATCTCTGCTTCCGATATCAGTACTTCCATTTACGAAATTCCTAAAATGTATAAAGAAGAAAAATTGGATCAAGTTGTTCTAAAAACATTAGGGCTGGAACTTGGAAAATCTAATTTTACGGAATGGGAGAAGATCATAAAAAGTCTTCACTCCGCAAAACAAACCGTACAAATAGCAGTGGTTGGAAAGTATATTTCTCTTCATGATGCATATCGTTCCGTTTACGAAAGTTTATCCCATGGTGGAATTGCGAACGAAGCAAACGTAGAATTTATAAAAGTAGATCCTGAAAAACTGGATAAAACGAATGTGAAGGATGTTTTAAAATCAGCACATGGTGTTTTAGTTCCAGGTGGATTCGGGGACAGAGGGATCGAAGGTAAGATCGCGGCAATCCAATATGCAAGAACCAAAGGAATTCCATTCTTCGGGATTTGTTTAGGTATGCAATGTGCAGTGATCGAATACGCAAGAAATGTCCTTGGCCTAAAAGATGCAAACTCTACTGAGTTCAGACCTGACTCTCCAGATCCAGTAATCTCCCTTATTGAAGAGCAGATGGATATTGATCAGATGGGTGGAACTATGCGTTTAGGTTCTTATCCTTGTAAGATTAAAAAGAACACTTTGGCCTTTTCTGAATATAAACAAGAGCTGATCTATGAGAGACATAGACATAGATTCGAGTTTACCAACAAATACAAACAAAGATTCGAAGAGAAAGGAATGATCCTTTCTGGTATTTCTCCGGATGAAAACCTGATTGAAATTGTAGAAATTCCGGAACATCCTTGGTTTATAGGCGTTCAGTTCCATCCTGAATTCACTGGAAAACCTACAAAACCGCATCCATTATTTGCCGGATTTATCCGTGCTGCGGTCAAATTTGCAAGGAAGGCATAATGAGCGATAAAACTGCCCAAGAAAGGGATTTTTTAAGCGGTAAGAAGATAGGAGGAAAGAATCCATTCTTCCTGATCGCAGGTCCTTGTGTGATGGAAAATAGAGACTTACTCGAAAAAGTCTGCGCAGAGATGTTAGAGATCACCACAGAACTCGGCATCCCTTATGTTTTCAAAAGTAGTTTCGACAAAGCAAATCGTTCTTCTGTTTCTTCTTATAGAGGCCCAGGACTTACGGAAGGGATCAAACACTTAGAACATATTAAGAAAAAATTTAATGTTCCTGTGTTAACTGATATCCATGAGACAACTCAAGTTGGTCCTCTCGCAGATGTGATCGATATGTATCAAATCCCGGCATTCTTAAGCAGACAAACTGACTTGATCGCAGAATCCGCTAAAACCGGAAAATGGGTGAATGTCAAAAAAGGACAATTTTTAGCTCCTTCTGATTGTAGACATATCAAAACTAAAATCCAAGAATCCGGTTCCGAAAAGTATATGGTTACCGAAAGAGGGACCACATTCGGTTACGGGAATTTGGTATTCGACGGAAGAACTGTCCCTATATTACATAGTTATGATATTCCAGTGGTATTCGATGCTACTCACTCCGCACAATTGCCTGGAGCAGCCGGAAATATTACAGGAGGACAAAGAGAATATATCCCAAGTATGACAAGAAGTGCCGTAGCTCTCGGGATAGAAGGTATCTTTATGGAAGTGCACCCTGATCCTGCAAAGGCACTTTCTGACGCTACCACTCAGTATCCTCTTTCTGAAATTAAATCCTTATTAAAGGAATTGGTCGGTTTAGACCGTTACGTAAAACAGGAAATCCTAAACCGCTAATCGATATAGCCTTGTATTCCCGCATACTCACTCTACTCAAAATAGACCCGGAAACCGCTAGAAAATACGGTCCGGGGCTTGGAGTAGGACTAGCGATTTTATTCCTAGTTCTTTTCTTCTATTCCGGTGGAAAATCGGATGCTAAATACACTCGTGTAGAAGAAGAAAAAGAAAAGGGCTCCACTGTTTCTTTCAAAAATTTTGCAAAAGACCAATATGATGGGAACGGAACCATATTATGGAAATTGAAAGCGGAAGAAGCATATCTTTACGCTGACGAAAAAAGATACGTTCTGTATGGGATCAATTTCGACCAATATGAGGATGGAAAGTTCAAGTCCAGGCTTACCGGAGAGAAGGGAGAGATCAATCAGGTCAAAAAGTTGATGAAACTCACCGGAAATATCCTTCTTAAAACGGAAGAACATAGGACCCTGAGAGCAAAATCATTGGATTATAATGATGAAACTAAAGAACTCAGTTCCAATGAGGAAGTTGTGATAGATGCAAATGGAACTCATATTAGAGGAGTCGGTCTTAGAGCGGACAAAGATCTGAACAAGTTCACAATTTTAAGACCGAGTGCGATCACACAAGGCGGCTCTAATCCTCTCAATTCTTCTTCACCTAAAGAAAAATGAAACGTATCCTAGTTCTATTCTATCTATTATTTTTTCTCCCAATACATTTGGGATCTCACTCTAGACCTCCGCTTTTATTTTCAGCGGAAACATTAGATCCAAAAAGTTTCCAGGGAATCGGAGAAGCAGATCCAAAGCGTAAGGAAAGTTTTCCTACATTTTGGGGAGCAAACGCATTAACTCAAGAAGATAGAGAAGTCCAAGGCCTCAAAGTTACAATATTCAGTTTAGAGGGTGGAGCCTGGATCCAGCATAAAAAAGTTAAATTGGGCGCAAACCGGATCGAGGTTTTCGGAAAAGAAGCCTATAAGGCTTTTTTAAAGAACGGTGTACATATAGAAGACCAGGAAAACGGAACGGTGATGAGAGCAGGTGTAGGAGAATATGATAAATACTCCGAAATGGTCTATATCAAAGAAAGGCCAAGGCTTAGTTTCCGGGATAAAACCGGCAAAACCACAGTTATATCTGCAAAACAAATTGATAGAGAATTAAGTACTAAGATCACTAAATTACATGGTGGAGTGATCGTAAATCATCCCGAAGTTACTATATTTTGTGCGGAAGCGGTTTTTAAAGAATCAGAACATTTGATCACTACTGATCCTAACCCGATCTTAATTTCCAAGAACAGATACCTGAGTGGAAAAAAATTATCCTTCTACACAAATGAAAGCAGGATACTTTTAGAAGAAAACACTGTACTATTCCAATCTTCTGAAGAGACCAAAAAAGATCCGGAAGGAAATGAGAAAAAACAAACGGTTCTCACCATCCTAAAAGGGGATAAAATAGAAAGTCGCCCGAACGAAGAAAATGACCGGACGGTTATGATCAGTGGAAATGCAACAGTCTTAAGAAAGGATATGAAAATCACTTCAGATAATATTGAATCAGTAGGAAGAGATTCTCATATCATCAAGGCTAGAAAGAATATAAAAGTGCATGATAGAGAGAATAATCTTCTTCTTTCGGGTAACGTATTCGATTATTTTAGGAATGAGAACTATCTTCACCTAACTGATGAAGGTAAAATGGAATTTTTAGACAAAAATTCCGATCAGGTAACAAGCACAATCACTGCTCAAGAGTTTGAACGTTTCTTGGACCAAAAAGAAACAGTGATCCGAGGAAATATCTGGATCAAATCCAAGTCCACAGAGGCGCAGGGAGAATACGCCACTTATTTTGAAAACGACGAATCCGTACTTTTAGAAGGAAATCCTAGGATTAATCGAAGTGGTAAGATCCTAAGAGCAGGAAAAATCGTCTTTTATCCAAGAGAAGGAAGATCAATTCTGACAGAAGGAGTCCATTTAGGAAATTAGGCTTACATAATGGGACAAAGGATCCGGTGCCAAAACTTAATCAAAATATACAATAAGCGTAAGGTTGTAGATGGAGTCAGTTTCGATGTTCGCAAAGGAGAAGTAGTAGGTCTACTAGGCCCGAACGGTGCCGGAAAAACTACTTCCTTCTATATGTCTGTCGGTTTCGTAAAACCGGATTCGGGTCATGTATTCATAGACGACCAAGACGTAACGGAAGCTCCAATGCACACTAGAGCAAAACTTGGAGTAGGTTATCTTGCACAAGAAGCTTCTATCTTCAGAAAACTTACAGTCGCAGAAAATTTAGAAGCCATCTTAGAAACTCTGAACATTCCCAGATCAGAAATCATTCGCAGAAGAGACGAACTACTGTTAGAATTACAAATTATGCGAGTCGCTAACCAAAAAGGTTTTACTCTTTCCGGCGGGGAAAGAAGAAGATGCGAAATCGCTAGAGCCTTAGTCACAAATCCGGATTTTATCCTTCTTGACGAGCCGTTCGCAGGGGTTGACCCTATAGCTGTTAAAGATATTCAAACTGTTATAAATAGTTTAAAGAAGAAGGGACTAGGCATCTTAATCACCGACCATAATGTTCGAGAAACATTAAAGATCACGGATAGAGCATATATCATGCATAGCGGTCGGATACTAATTGCGGGAACTCCTAAAGAACTCGTGAACGATAAAGAAGCGAAGAGAATGTATCTAGGAGAGGACTTCAAGCTGTGAATCTGAACCATCAGTTAGTACAGAAGCAGACACAGAAGCTTGTCATGACGCAGGATTTGCGTCAGTCGATAGAGCTTTTGCCTTTGTCTACTTTGGAACTCGCTGATAGGATCAGTGCCGAACTGATTGAAAATCCGATGCTAGAAGAAGAGCCCGGCTCTGAAAGAAGTAAAAGCCCGGAACTTTATTCAGTAGATGATTTAAAAAGAAAAGAGAAGAACGACTTTCTTAAAAACTCGGATCAGGGTTGGCAGGATTCTTTCAGTTTAGACAAACCTCAGTATCGAGGCACAGATGCTTCTGACAGAAACCAAAAATACATCGAATCATCTCCGAATACTCAATCACTTTCAGATCATTTACTCTGGCAACTTAGGATCTCTTCCTTAAAAGGAAAAGAAATGGAGATCGCGGAAATTTTGATCTCTATGCTGGACGATAGAGGGTTTATTTCACAAACCCAAACGGAACTTGCCACTGAAATAGGAGTTTCCGCCAAAACGATCAAAAAAGTTTTAGAACAGATCCATCAATTAGATCCACTTGGAATAGGTGCCGGAAGCATTCAGGAAACATTATATATCCAAGCAAAGATCCTAAAACCGGAAGATAAAAATTTACACGATCTTATCCAAAACTATCTAAAAGATCTGGAAAAACTGGATTATAAGGGGATCTCAAAGAAGATGGGTCTTCCTGTAGAATCCATAGAGGCAATGGCTGCCGAGATCAAAAAACTGGAGCCGTTCCCCGCAACATTATACACTCCTCAAAAACCGGATTATATTGTTCCAGACGTTATTATCAGGGAAATAGAAGGTGAGTTTAGTATATTACTAAATGATGAGTGGCTTCCTAAATTAAAAATCAATAAAGAATACAAAGGAATGCTCAAAAAAGGAGCCGGTGCTAAGGATTCCGACAAGGAGTATATCTCCACAAAACTAAATTCTGCAGAATGGTTAATCCGATCAGTAAACCAAAGAAGACAAACCTTGTATAGAGTTGTCTCAGCAATTATAGAACTACAAACCGAATTTTTTCGCAAGGGAGTGAGATTTTTAAAACCTCTTACTCTGAAAGATATCGCAGAAAGATTGGACCTTCACGAATCCACAGTCTCTCGTATCACTTCTAATAAGTATGTACAAACTTCCTGGGGAATTTTAGAATTAAAATGGTTTTTCTCTTCCGGATTAAAATCCAAAAGTTCCGAAGGTGGAATGGAATCATCTAAAACAATTCATGATATTATACGTAATCTAGTAAAAGAAGAAGATCCCGAAAACCCATTATCCGATCAGGACATAGTGGAAAAAATAGAAAGTAAAGGGATAGAGATCGCCAGAAGAACTGTGGCAAAGTACCGAAAAATACTGAAAATTCTACCGTCAAACCAAAGAAAAAAAGTAAAATCTCTGGAAGCAAGGTAACTCATGTCCGTTCCAGGAATCAATGTATCCAATATTCTGAAAGACCATCCTGAATTAGGTTTAAAACTAATCGCAGGAGAAAACGGACTCCAAAATCGGATCCATAGCTCCGAGATCAATAGGCCCGGTCTTTCACTCACAGGATTTTATGAAAGTTTTGCTCATGATCGTATCCAAATTTTTGGAAAAGGAGAATGGGCGTATATCACCTCTAAAGAAGGTGAGGATATGGAAAAACTCGCCGCTGATTTTTTCCATTTTCATTTGAATTGTATCATATTTACCCATGGAAATGTTCCTCCTCCTATTTTTGTAGAATACTGCGATCGTTTGAATATTCCATTATTAGGTTCGGATGTTTCTACCCATAAATTCATTACTCTTATCTCTCAAATTTTAGATAGGAGTCTCGCACCTAGAACCATGAGGCATGGAGTTCTGATCGAAGTATTCGGGATTGGGATACTTCTATCCGGTAAAAGTGGTGTGGGAAAAAGTGAAACAGCTCTTGAACTTATAGAAAGAGGGCACCGTCTAGTCGCCGACGATATGGTCGAGATCAGAAGACTCTCCGAAAGTTACCTAATCGGAACTTGTTCCGATCTTCTTCGTCACCATATGGAGATAAGAGGATTAGGAATTTTGAATATAAAGGATATATTCGGGATTGGATCAGTTCGAGATCATAAACTCATAGAATTGATCATTCATCTGGAAGAATGGACTGAAGAAAAAGAATTCGATCGTACTGGGCTTGAAAACAGAACGGAAGAAGTTCTCGGAGTCAATATTCCTTTGATCAAACTTCCGGTTCGTCCAGGACGAAATATTCCTATCATCGTAGAAACCGCTGCAATGAACCAAAGGTTGAAAAAACTAGGAAAGAATGCAGCGGCGGAATTCAGCCAAAAACTAAATATTTATCTACAGCAAGGAAAAGTTGAAAGAAATCCACCTCAAAATTAACGAAAACGGCGCAGGGATGCATGCCCGTCCCGCCTCTGTCTTTGTGAATTGTGCCGCAAAATATTCCTGTGAAGTCCTGGTCTCCAAAGATGGAGTGGAAGTGAACGGCAAAAGTATCATGGGACTCATGATGTTGGCATTAGCACCCGGCCAGGAATTTTCCATCAAAACAGAAGGTGTTGGGGAAGAAGAAGCAGCAGATGCATTGGCCAAACTAGTGGAAGGCGATTTTGCGATATGAAATGGTTTCCATTCCGGGTCGAGGAGGAAAATCGATATTATCTTCGAGATTTCCTAATTTTATCCGGAGTGATCTCTTTAGCAGTACTCGCGGCTGAGCTAATTCATTTTCGGAATTCGGAAAATATAGATATAGTAGATCGAATACTGATCTATGTATATTATACGGTTCCTTTAGTCGTACTATTCCTGATCCTTTCTTATTTTTATAGGAATCGTAGGAATTTAGAAACTGGAAGGCTTAAAAGTTCCATCCGATATAGACTTTCACTTTCCTTTTTATTTATAGCAATGCTTCCTTCTTTCCCTGTATTTTTGCTTACCTCCAATGTAATCGGAAGAGTATTCGAAGGATTTTACGGTTTGGATATTGCCCAAGCTCTAGAAGCTGGAGATCATTTTGTCAGAAAAGAATTGGATCTTGAAAAAAATAACCTATTAGAAAAAGCTAAATTATTCAGGAATCTTGTCCAAAGGCAAAACCCAAATCCGAACTTACTTACGAACCGTGCGAATGAATTAGATCTAATCTCTAATCCGAATTATTATGTGGGATGGTATGAGAATAATGTTCCTACACTCGAGAATAGATCCTTAAAATTAACGATTTCTCCGGAAGAATTTACAAGCCTCGGGAAAGAAGAAAACATTTCGGAAAGATTGGCATTAAATCAAAATTTAGGATTTTACCTACTTAAAATAGATTCATCTAATCCGGCAAAATTTTTGATATTAGGAAAACGCGTTTTTCAAGGAGAAGAGTCCAGAGCTTATTCTTTTATCAATACCAGAAAAAATTATATAACTGCCGACTTAACAAAGGAAAAACTTCCTTATGAAGTCAGGCTTACTATTACATTATTGACCGTATTTGCATTTTTACTTTCTATATTCTTCTCACTTGTATTTGCCAGGAAAATTTCAAGGCCTATCATAGATCTTGCCAACGCTACTCAAAAAGTTTCCTTAGGAGATACAGATATCAATCTTCCACTAACAGAGGGAGGTGAGATCGGTGCATTAGTAGAATCTTTTAACCAAATGGTGAAAGATCTAAAATCCAAAAATGAAGAGCTAATGCATACCCAAAGGATCGCAGCTTGGAAAGAAGTAGCTCAGCGAATGGCTCACGAAATTAAAAATCCTCTGACTCCGATCCAACTTTCTGCGGAAAGAATACGTAGAAAATTGAACTCGGATGTCCCTGAAGAATTCCAAGAGATCGTAACCAAGGGAAGCGAAACCATAGTCGGTCAGGTAAAAATTTTAGAACATCTAGTAAACGAATTCTCTGAGTTTGCAAGAATGCCTGCACCTAGGTTGATCAACCAACATTTGGAACCGGTAGTCTTAGAAAGTGCGAAACTTTTCGAACACACACCAGGCATCCAAATTGAACTCAACTTCGCAAAAAATTTGCCTGAAATCTTTTTGGACAAAAAACTGTTTTTAGGGATCATGAACAATCTTTTCAAAAATGCGGTGGAAGCCATAGAAAAGAGAAGGCAAAGCGGCGACTCCGGATTTTCCCAAGGAAAAGTCCGGATTTCTACCGTATTAGAAAAAAGGATCATGAGACGATCAGTGGTTTTACTTGTAGAGGATAATGGGATCGGAATTTCTCAAGAATACAGACCTAAGATTTTCGAGCCTTATTATTCCACTAAAGACGAACATGTTTCCGGGATAGGGCTTGCAATCGTTCAAAAAACGGTGATCGATCATAACGGTCATATTTCCGTGGACTCATCCGAATTAGGCGGATGTAAATTTAGGATAGAACTTCCCGTAGCTTAGATGAGAATATTCATAGTAGACGATGAACCGGAAATCCGCAAATCTCTCCAAGATATTTTGGAAGATGAGAATTACGAAGTGGAACAATTTTCTTCCGGCAAAAACTTCCTAAAACATCTAAAGATAGAAAGGCCAAGCCTTGTTTTATTAGATGTGTGGCTCGGAAATGAAGATGGATTAATCATCTTAGATGAGATCAAAAAAATTTATCCGACAGTCCCAGTGGTCATGATCTCTGGACATGGAACAATAGAACTTGCAGTACAAGCTACCAAAAAAGGTGCATTAGACTTCTTAGAAAAACCATTGTCCATCGCAAAAGTATTAGAAGCAGTAGAAGAAGCGCTTGTATATTCCGAAAAGTCAGAAGCTCCGGAAATCAAATTGGAATCTGATGAAATTTTAGGAAATTCTCCTGCAATCCAAAAAGTGAAATTCTCCATAGCTCAAGCAGCTGCTACAAACGCTAGAGTTTTTATTTATGGAGAAAATGGAACGGGCAAAGAATTAGTCGCCAAAACTATATTCAAAAATTCTAAAAGGAAAGACCAACCGTTCGTAGAGGTCAATTGTGCTGCTCTTCCTGAAGACTTAATAGAATCGGAACTTTTCGGATACGTAAAAGGTGCTTTTACGGGTGCAACTGACACTAGGATCGGAAAATTCGAGGCTGCAAATGGAGGCACCTTGTTTTTGGACGAGATATGTGATATGTCTTTGTCCACCCAGGCAAAAGTTCTTCGTATCCTACAAGAACAAAGATTTGAAAAATTGGGAAGTACAGAACAAGTTTCCGTAGATGTTAGGGTGATCGCTGCTACAAACATCCCAGTAGAAGAAGCAATTAAAGAAGGGAAATTCAGAGAAGATCTTTATTATAGATTGAATGTGATCCCGATCGTAATTCCTCCATTAAGAGATCGCAAATCCGATATTCCATTACTTGTAGATCATTACGTCAGACAAACAATCGCAGAAAATAATCTAACTCCTAAAATTATAGAAAAGGAAGCGGTTTCCATCTTAGAAAACCATTTCTGGCCAGGGAATATCAGAGAACTTAAGAACGTGATCGAAAGACTTTGTATCATGACTGTAAGCGATATTATCCGCGCTCAAGACGTGAAGGACTCCATGACTGGCTTCGTAAAAGCGAATGATCTGGTGGAAAAAGGGGACTTCAAAAAGGCGAAAGAAGAATTCGAAAAACAATATATTCTAAAAACATTACAGACAAACGAAGGAAATGTTTCCAAAACTTCCAAGGCTCTCGGAATAGAAAGATCTCATTTATACAGAAAAATGAAATCCTTAGGAATACAGGCGGACGATATCCATGACTAAGCCTGGAATATTTCAGGAACTAAAAGGAATTCTTCAGGACTTCAAATTTTTAGTCCAAAATGGAGAATTCCCGATCATACGCAGACAGGGTGAAAAAGATCCGCAAGATATGGACCTGGAATGGAAAGATTCTTGGGCCTGGTCTTCTTTAGGATCTAAAAAGGAAAAAGAGACTTCTGTACCAGGGGTCCAAATGAGGATCCCTCCTAAAAAAGAAGACAGAAACTTCTCCTGTAAATTATGTTCGGATCGACTTAGCGCAGTTCGTCATTTTATCATCAGAGGCAGAAAGAAAATATTAGTACTTCATTATACTGGGGAAACTATTTCCGGTAAAGAATCTTATGTAAAAACTTCTCCTTTAAAAATTTTCAGAACAAACGAAGCAGAAGACGTATTCGATAGAATGATCCAAAAAGTATTCGGATTTACGATGAAGGAGTTCTATTTCCAAGAATTTCCAGGATGTTTATTTTCCCAAGATAGATCTAATGAAGAAGATTGGAAAAGAAGAGCCCATAACTGCAAAGTCCAAGTATTAGAAACCATACAAGAAGAAGGGATCCAAGGAATTATACTTCTAGGTGCCGCAGCAACCCTATATTTTGGAAAAGAAGAAGCACTCAAACAAATGGGAAAAACTTTGGAATTCCAACCTGGGACTCCGATGGTAGTGCTTCGATCTCCTGAAGCGATCTTGGCGGTAGAACAAAAAAGAAAGTCCAGCAAGGCAGATTCTCCGGAATTCCAGGATGCTAAGAAGAAGGAAATAGAAGTCAAAGAAAGTATCCTATCTCAACTTGGGATCTTTCATCAGGAGATTAAAGAAAAAATTTGATCCAATACGCAGAACTAGCCTTTGATCTTCCTATCTTAGAAGACACGTTCACCTACGAGGTACCTCCAGGCACTCAAGTTGGAATGAGGGTAGAAACAAAACTTAGAGGAAGAAAAGAAGAAGGGATCGTATTATCCTTACATCATAATGAACCAAGCTACGAAGTTTTGCAAGTAGATCGGGTCATAGACAAAACTCCAGTTATCAACGAAGAGCAGATTGAGCTCGCATATTGGGTAAAAGAACAATACCTTGCTTCTCTGGGGGAATGTATCCACAAGATGATCCCTTCCGGGAGAAGACATTCTAAAGTAAAACTTAACGAGAATATCTCCGCTTCCGAACCGTTTAAATTAAACGAAGAACAAGAAAGAGCTTACCAAAACATAAAATCGGATTTTGGAAAAGATTCTATCCATCTTTTATTCGGGATCACCGGAAGCGGAAAAACAGAAGTATATCTACATTTGATCCGTGATATACTACAAAACTCAAACAAAGGAGTTTTGTTATTAGTTCCTGAGATCGGTCTTACCTATCATATTATTCGCAAATTAGAAGCAGTCTTTCCCGGACAGATCGCATTATTACATTCTGCCTTAAAGGTCTCAGAAAGATTCAAAGCATATACGGACCTTCTACAAGGTAAAAAAAGGATCGCTGTAGGAACAAGATCCGCAGTATTCGCACCCATCTCAAATTTGGGACTCGTCATCATAGACGAAGAACATGACGGTTCTTTTAAAGAACATTCCACACCAAGATATCATGCAAGACAGGTTGCATTACAAAGATGCAGGCAGAATAAAGCGGTATTAGTTTTAGGATCAGCAACTCCTTCTTTAGAAGTGTATCATCTAGCAAAAACCGGTAAGATTGGACTGCAAGTCCTTACCAAAAGACCTGGAACAGCTAAACCGCCTACAGTCCGGATCGAAGAAAACAAAAAAGACGCAAGACTTCTTGGGTCGGAACTTACATTTGCGATCAAGCAGAGGTTGGATAAAAAAGAACAAGTCATTCTACTTCTAAACAGAAGAGGATACAGTCCTCTCATCTATTCAGAAAAAGAAAAAACATATATCCCATGTCCAAATTGTACATCTCATCTATGTTATCATAAAAAAGGTACCGTTATCTGTCATCTCTGCGGATTTTCAGATTCTCTCCAAAGATTAGAATCTAAACTGGGAGAAAAACTTGTAATGATGGGAACGGGCACCCAAAAACTGGAAGAATTCCTTTTAGAAACTTTCCCTGGGGCAAAAGTAGAACGTTTAGACCAAGATTCTATCCAGGATAAAAGTGTTCTTACTGACGTGATCGGAAGATTGGTGGACGGAGAGATAGATATTCTCACCGGTACACAGATGATCTCCAAAGGTTTAGATGCGGCCCGAGTGACTCTTGTAGGAGTTCTGAATGCAGGAATTGGTTTGGGGCTTCCCGATTTCAGAGCTGGAGAAAGGGTATTTTCTCTATTGACCCAAGTGGCGGGAAGAGCAGGGCGATCCGATCTAGCGGGAGAAGTTTTGATCGAAACAAATACTGTAGATCATCCGATCATCCGAATGGCATTGGACCAAGACTATATTCGATTTTATGAATCGGAGATCAAAACAAGAGAGGAACTTTTTTATCCGCCATTCTCTCGTTTAGTACGTATCTTATCCAGATCCAAGGATGAAAATCTTTCTCTCAAAACGATCGAAGAAGTTCATCAAGTTTTGAAAAAGTATTTACCAGAACCAAACACAGTTGTTTTAGGTCCGGCTCCTTGTCCTTTTTATAAAATAGATGCGAATTTCAGGAATCATATACTAATCAAAACGACTGTGCAGAATAAATGGAGAGAGATCCTAAAAAAAGAGATCAGACCTCTTAAAATTTCTAAAAACGTTTACCTGGAATTGGATTTTGATCCATTGGATCTTGTCTGATGAAAATCGCATTTTTTGGAACCCCGGAACCTTCTGCCAAACTATTGCAGGCGCTATTACAAGAGCCTGAGATCCAAGTACAATTCGTAGTTACAAATCCGGATCGTCCTAAAGGAAGAAGTAAAACTCTCGTTCCAAGTCCTGTAAAAGAAGTAGCACTTACAGCAAATCTTCCCGTATTCCAATACGAATCCATAAAGAAGGAAAAGGAAGAAGCACTTCAAAACTTGTCCAAGTTCGACGCAGAACTTTACGTAGTGTTTGCATACGGTTCTATTCTTCCTAAAGAAATTTTTTCTCATCCTAAATTCGGTTCCATCAACCTACATGGGTCCATTCTTCCGGATTTGAGAGGTGCTTCCCCAGTCCAAACTTCTCTTTGGAAAGGTTATACTAAATCCGGGATCAGCATCCAATATCTGGGGGAAAAAATGGATGAAGGAGATATTATTCGCATCCAAGAAGTGACTGTGGATTTAGAAGATGATACCGGATCTCTTATGGAAAAGATTACCCAGGCAGGGATCCAAAGTTTAATCCCACTTTTAAAAGGGCCTAGAACTTCATCTTTCGAGGCTAGTCCTCAAGATCATTCCAAGGCAACTTATTGTACTAAAATCCAGGCAGAAGATAGAATCCTGGATCTAAAACTTTCAGCGATGGAAGTACATAATCGAATTCGTGCTTTAAGTCCGGATCTGGGCGGATATTGCAGTTTCAGAGGCAAACGTTTAGTTTTATGGAAAACAAAACCTGTAGATTTTTCTGAAACGTCTATCCAGGTAGGCAAATTGAAACGAATGGACAAAAAGGCCCTTCTTTTCCAGTGTGGAGATGGCCGTTTCTTAGAAATCCTTTCCGTTCAACCGGAAAATAAAAACAGAATGACTGTGGCAGATTTCATGAACGGTTTCCGTATTTCGGACGAGGATCGTTTCGAGTGACCAAGGAAGAACTCCGCTCTAAATATCTCCCTATCGGGGGTTACTTTTTTTTCATCGCATTCGGCTTAGTAGTCTTCTTCATAGCCGCCTTCTTAGTTGTATTCGTTCGTACTAAAAGCTCCACCATGGTAGTAATGCCTGATGTGGTAGGCAAACCGTACAACGAAGTCCATAACGAATTAATGCGTCTCCAGTTGAAAGTCAGATTGGAGTCAAAACGTTATCCGGACAAAACTGATGGAATTATTATCTACCAATCCATTCGTCCTGGAAGAGAAGTGGAAGCAGGTTCCAAAGTTTCTCTTACAGTCAATATTGGTTTAGACCGAATCGATATGCCTAACCTTAAAGGGCAAAGTTTGGTCTCCGCTAAAAACTCCATGGAAAAAGTTCTCTCGGGAGAAACTTACGTTTCTCTAACACTTGGCGGGATCACCTATGTGGAAGTGAAAGAAGGAGAACAACCTGACACTGTAGTTGATCAAATTCCGGAAGCTGGCAAAAATATCACCGCAGGTGAAAAAGTATTCTTACTGGTTACCAAACCTTCTACCAAGAAAAAAGAAGGGGAGCCTCAGGCAGGATTAGATTTTAAGCCTGGTGATTCTTTTGCATTCGCGCAAAGAGCATTGGTAAGAGCAAAAATTTCTTCCAAAGCAGAAGTGGTTATTACCAAATTTCGCCCTGATAACGGAAAGATTGAATCTGTCCAAAAAATAGGAAATGAATACAAATTTAAGGTATTTTATTTCGAGCCGGAAGATAGGGTAGAAAGCGGATACGAAAGTTTCGTGTATGAAGCTCCTGAAAACGGGACTTATTCTTTAATCGTAAAAGATCAAAACGACGAAACCAAACAAGTGGAAATCAGCGCTCCTACTACTTACCAAGAGGGAGAAAAAATCCAGACTGTCTTTTACAGAACAGGAGACGTGACACTGGTTCTTTTGGACGACAAAGGTTCGAAAGTAAAATCCAAAGACTACGAGAACGAATTTTGAAAATCTCTGCTTCTATCCTAGCCACCCAACTTACAGCACTCGCAAATACTGTTCCTAATTTTAAAAAAGAAGGAATAGACCTAGTCCATATGGACGTGATGGACGGAAACTTTGTGCCTCAGATCAGCTTCGGAGAAGCGGTCAATAAAGAGATCAAAGCAATGACCCAGATCCCACTGGACGTTCACCTAATGGTGGAAAAGCCTGAGAATCATGTCCCGAAATACTATGAACTAAATCCTTACTGCATTACTTTTCATGCAGAGACTACTCGTTTCCCAATTCGTTTAGCCCAAGAAATAAAGAAGAATGGACCAAAAGTTGGAGTTTCTCTCAACCCTGGGACTCCAGTTTCTGCGTTAGAAACACTTCTACCTTATATTGATCTAGTACTCATCATGACTGTGGAGCCTGGATTCTACGGACAGAAATTCGTGGATGGGGGAATGGACAAGATCAGAAAAGTCAAGTCTCTGATCTCTTCATATCCGATCGAGCTGGAAGTAGATGGGGGAGTCAATGATACAAATATCAAAGAACTCTCGCAAGCTGGTGTGGACATCTGTGTGGTGGGTGCCGGTTTATTCAAATCCGGTGACCCAAGCGAGAACGGTATCCGCTTAAAAAGCCTAACAAAGTAAGTCTTTTATTAAATATTGACAGCCGGGCTTTCCGGGAAATTATGGCGTATTAGGCAAACCCATGCGGTAAGCCATCCTTATTTATTCGAAGGAATTTTACTTTGGTTAAGATCAGACTACAAAGAACCGGAGCCAAAAACAACCCTCACTACCGGGTCGTGGCTGCAGATGCCCGTTCCCCTAGAGACGGTAAATTTATCGATATTCTTGGACACTATCACCCGGCAGAGGCGAAAGGCCAAACGACCCTGAATAAAGAGAAAGTTTTAGGCTGGCTTAATAAAGGTGCTCAACCTACCGGAACCGTTCTGAACCTCATTAAACACGAGGGAATCTGGGCGGAATATAAACAATCTCTGAAGAAGTAATGGAAGAGCTGATCCGCTATATTGTTACTTCTCTAGTAGATCATCCGGAGGAGATTTCCGTTAAGGAAATCGAGGGCGACGAACAAACCGTCCTAGAACTCCGGGTTTCCCCGAAGGATGTGGGGAAAGTGATCGGCAAGAATGGTAGGATCGCAAAGTCCTTAAGAGCGATCTTAACCGCAGCCTCCATTAAAGCCGGAAAAAATTTCTCCTTAGAAATTATTGACTGAGACTCGAATCCTAACCGGACATTTAGGAAAACCCTTCGGACTGAAGGGTTTTGTCCGACTGGTTGCAGAGGATAGTTCCATTCCGGGACTCAAATTTCCCCTCCAAGCCGTTCTAGAATTTCCCTCTAGAGAACCGGTTTCCGTAAAAATACTTAAAGCCACTATACAATCAGGAAAGATACTTTTACAGTTAGAAGGTATCAATTCTCCGGAAGAAGCTTCCTCCTTAACTGGCGGAAAACTGTATATCGATCGTTCTCATTTTCCAAAATCTAAAAACGAAGAATATTATCTATTCGAACTGAAAGGTTTGAAGGCGATTTCGGAAGATGGAAAAGAACTTGGTTGGGAATTGGTAGACATCCTAGAAAATCCGGCACATTCTATTTTAGTCTTTCAAGCAGAAGATTCAGAGATCTTAGTTCCTTATGTACAAAAACATGTTGGAAAAGTAATCTTAGAAGAAGGGTTGATCGTTGTCCTAAACCCCGAGGACTGGAATGAAATTTAATTTTATTACCTTATTCCCAACTAAAGTCCAGGCCTACTTTTCCGAAGGACTACAGGAGAAGGCCATCCAGAAGGGAGTATTCTCAGTTAATATTGTACATCTTAGAGACTTCTCCAATAATAAACATCTCAAGGTAGACGACACTCCTTATGGCGGAGGTCCAGGCATGCTTTTAAAAGTAGAGCCAATCGACCTGGCCTTAAAGTCATTAGGAGAAGATAAAGGACTCGTAATTCTTACAACTCCCTCCGGTATTCCATTCGATCAGAACGTTGCAGAGAAACTTTCCAAGCTCGAAAAGCCTATCACTCTTATATCAGGATATTATGAAGGAGTGGATCACAGGGTAACAGAGCATCTTGTTGACATAGAACTGTCCCTTGGAAATTATGTAATTTCAGCCGGAGATTTGGCTAGCCTCTGTATAACAGATGCTGTGTCCAGGCTTTTGCCCGGCTTTTTAGGCGACCGAGAGAGCCTGGAAGAAGAATCTCATAATGAAAGGGATATTTTAGAATATCCACAATATACGAAACCTTCCGATTACAATGGCTGGAAGGTTCCTGAAATTCTCTTGGGCGGAAACCACGCGGCGATCGAATCTTGGCGCAATGCCAATCGAAAGAAAGTCGACCCTGATATTACGAGGAATTTATGAAAGAACTTTTAAAAGGCGGACTTCCTACAGAAGCAAATCGTACCCTGAATTTCAATGTTGGGGATACTGTAAAGGTCCATTATAAAATCCAAGAATCCGGTAAGGAAAGGGTCCAGGTTTACGAAGGAGTTGTGATCTCCATCTCCAATGGCGGAAACGGAAAATCCTTCACTGTTCGTAGGATCTCTTACGATGTAGGTGTTGAGAGAGTATTCCCACTTTATTCTCCTCGTATTGCTAAAATTGAACTAGTACGTAAAGGTAAGGTTCGTCGTTCTAAACTATTCTTCTTAAGAGAACGTTCCGGAAAATCTGCTCGTATTCGCGAGTTGAAAGGCGGAAAAATCTTAGTAGCAGAAGATAGAAAACGCCAAACCGCGGAAGAAGCAAAAGCTGCTGCTCCTGCTGCAGAATAAGATCCTTTAATCATTGCGGCGGAATTCTCTGCCGCAGTTTCTCTCCTTCTCCTTTTTACCTTTTCCCTTAAAACCAATGCCTCTCGCAAATTTCGAACCGGAAGAATTGAAATTTTTTTCGGAGTTTCTTCCTTGCGGGATAGATGAAGCAGGCCGAGGTCCTTACGCTGGCCCCCTATCAGTAGGAATGGTTTCCTTCGCGCCGGATATTTTGGAAAAAATCTATGCGGGCCAGATCTTAAAAGGACTGAACGATTCCAAAAAACTCTCTGAATCAAAACGTGAATCTTTGTTTCAAGAAATCCAGGAAACCGCCCACAGAGTCGCCCATGCATTCTTATCTCATACCTATATAGATCGTTACGGGATCAACAGAGCAGTATTAGAAGGTATACTGAAATGTTATAGAAAGGGCTCCCAAGCTCCGATAGAAAGTACCGGAAGAAAACTTCTGCTCTTAATAGACGGAAACTATAATTTTTCCAAATACAAGGAATCGGAAGAGGTAAAACGCCAGTCTTACTATTATAAAAAAGGGGATTCCAGGATCGCAAGTATCGCGGCCGCATCCATTATCGCAAAAGTAAAACGAGATCGTTTTATGAAAGCGATCGCTTCTAAGTTTCCAGGTTATGGATTCGAGGGGCATAAAGGATACGGAAGCGCGGGACATGAAGAAGCAATTCGGAATTTAGGACTAGCAAGAATCCACAGAAGATCTTTCACGAAAAAATTCCATGCTTCCGATCCCTCCCATCAATCCGACCGATAAAAACCAAAATCCTCAGGTCCGAAAAACGGACAGAGTGCCTGAATCACATCAGATCTCATTCTTAGTCGGATCTTCTAACAAACTCCAAAATCCGGAATTCTTCGAAGGAGAATCCAAAGAGGCTCCATTTTTCAGGGTTTGGGTGAAAGAAGGTACTAAAGACGGAAAGGCAAAACTTGTCTGGAAAGGAGAAACATTAGAAGCCGAAACCAAAACAAGTCTTCTTACAGGTGAACAATTACTTTTATCTCGAACCTTATCCGGAAGTAACTCCGAATGGAAAATACAGGAAAGGAAACTAACGTTAGAAACGGATGATTCCAAAATTTTTTCTCCTTTGGAAAAAGGACTCACTGGAGTTTTGGAGAAGGTACTACATAAAGAAGAAGGTCTTATTTCCGAAGACAGTATTTTGGCCTTCTTAAAAAGCTATTTTCCTCATTTCGAATGGAAATCGGAGACTCCCTATTTCGAGTGGGAATGGGAAGGAGGAAATGCGGAAGGGTATTTGGGTGGAACCGATCCGGGTCGTATATTTGTGCTCTTTATGGAGACCAAGGAAGACGGTCCCAGTCTCTATAGGTTTCACTGGAAAAAAGAAGATGCATCGGACCTGGTTCTAACTGCTATTTATACTAGTTCTAAATTGTACTTGCATATAGGTCGGAATCGTAAAAAATTTATGCAGTTCTTGGAAGAATCGGGAGTTAGATTCCAAGAACTCAGGATACAATATAAACCCTCTTTACAGAGAAGGGAATGGACTGCGTGAAATTCGGAATCGCCCTAAAGTTTACACCGAACGAAAATAAAGGCCCAAAAATCCTAGCCAAGGGAGAAGGTCTATTAGGTGAAAAGATCAAGGGTGTGGCTAAGAGACACGGAGTTCCTATAGTGGAGGATGCTCCTTTGGCCGAGGCACTTTCTCCGATACCGGTAGGACAAGAAATTCCGGAAAATTTATACAGAGCGGTTGCGGGTGTTTTTGCTTTCGTACTCAGCCAAAAAGCGGAAGCAAATTAAGGGAATTTGAAAAAATGAAAAAATTGAACGTGTCCGAATTGAAGCCGGGTATGAGATTTACAAAGCCCGTTTATCTGGACAAAGAAAATCTGTTCATCACTTCCAATACTCCGATAACTGATTCGGACTTGGAACGTTTGAAAAGATTCGGTATCACTGAGGTATTAACACACGGTGATATCCTAGTCATAGATGTGGATCCAGAAAGATTGGAGACCCAATTAGAGGATTTTATCATCTCTACAATCGTAGACGAAGACCTTCTTCCTTTGAAGGGGATCTATGATAACCTGAACCGTATTAAGGTACAATTTTCTAATCTATATAAAAATACTTTCGCATTAGTACAAGACGTTTATAGAAAAGTTGCGGACGATAAAGTATTCGATTTTGGTCCAGTGAGAGAACAAGGAGAAGCGTTAGCTGATTTTGTAAGGACTCATAATAATCTGTCCTATCTGATCCTTGGAATGAATAACCCTGGGTATTATTTATATAACCAGATTACTACTTCCACATTCTACGCTTTGATCATAGGAAAACTTTTGGACTTCTCTCGTCCTAAAATGGTGGACCTTGCGATTTCTTGTTTAGTAGCGGATGTGGGAATGACAAAGGTTCCTGCTACCATTTCCGAAAAAACGGACCAACTCACTGACGAAGAATACAAATCTATACTAAAGCATACGATCATAGGATACCAGGTCCTGACCCAAAGGATTAAAATTAAGAACAGCTTGGCAGTTGTAGCTCTACAACACCATGAACGTTTTGATGGAAAAGGTTATCCTCAAAAGATCGCTGCAACTGCAATCGAAGAGAATGCTAGGATTTATGCAATTGCGGATAATTTTTCAGCTCTAATTACAAACAGACCTCATAGACAAAGGGTACTTCCTCATGAGGCAATCAAATCTATGATCAGTATGGATGTAGGTAAGTTTGACTTAAAAATTGTGCGTACATTCTTGAATCAGGTTTCCTTATATCCAGTGGGTTCTTGTGTGGAACTTTCGGACAAAAGAGTAGGGATCGTTCTGGCAGCAAATGCAGACAAACCTTTAAGGCCATCTATCCGTATTATAAAAGATGAATATGGAACCTTTGTTAGAAACCTGGTCTTAGTAGATCTTGTAAAAGAAAACCATCTGTTTATCGTCAAGGCGCTCGATCTTCAGGAAGCTACCGCAAACTCTTAATCTTTTTTTGGATTTAGACTTTTAGATCCAAAAAATATTCTCCATTCTTCTTTTCCGAAACAAGTCTCTGTATGGGACTTGGCTCTAAACAAAATGTGCTCAAAGGAAAAGAAGGAGAAAATATTGCCTCAAAACTGCTTCGAGAGCAAGGTCATAGGATCTTAGAAAGGAATTTTAGGATCCGAAGAGGAGAAATCGACATAATCAGCGAGAAAGAAAACGTCCTTTATTTTACGGAAGTGAAATACTGGAGTAAAACTTCTCCGATTCACCCCTTAGAAATATTCACGCAAGTCAAGATCCGAAGAATGAAAACGGCAGCTCAACATTATTTGAGTAAAAACGTTTCCTTTAGAGATCATTTTGTCTCTTTCTCACTGGCCCTAATTACTGAAAAAAGGGAACTGAAATATTATCTTAATCTATTCTAAAACAATCGTTAAGCGATTTGAAAAACGAGTCGATTTTCGAATTGTCTGCGGGTTCTCAAGGATGAGGACCTTAAATCGTTACAAGGAAGTAACTATGAAAAGCATCCAAATTCTCGGCAACTTGGCCGGGTCCGACCCGTTCGGACCGGACCCAGTGATTCTGAGAAAACGAGGAGTTCCAATCAAGAAGCGGAAATTCGAGGACTATAAGAAGAAGATCGAGGACGAAAACTACATTGATTTCGCAATCGATAAGATCGCTATGGAACTCTCGCATTTCCTGTCAAAGTAACCACAAAAATAAAACCGTCGAAAGAACAAGTTAGGTTACGGCCCTGTTTTCCGGAGACCATCCGGAATTCAGGAAAACAAGGGCCTCCTCCAAATTCCTCAAAAGAACATCCTCCGAACCTTCCAGATCTGCAATCGTCCTCGCCACTTTCCTAAAATGAGCGACCTTACGAACGCTGAACTTTTGTCTATTGGCTGCTCCCCAAAAATACTCCTCACATTCTTTAGAAAGAGGGATCATTCTTTCTACTTCTTCTCCTCTTAATTTTCCGTTATAGAGTTTTCCTGTTTCTCTGAACAATCTCCTACGCTGCCTGTCTGCTGCAGATTGGATAGAATCTCGGATGGATTTTAGATTTATGGAAACCTTCTCTCTATCCGTATTTCTAGAAAAACCTAGATGATAGAATATTTCAATCCGATCCAAAAAAGGTCCGTGAAAAGTGGATTGATAGTTTCTAATACTTGCAACGCTACAATTACATTCTTTTATTAAAGTTTGGTAATATCCACAAGGACAAGGGTTAGTCGCTCCTATAAATAAAAAAGAAGCAGGGTAGGTAATAGAACCTCTGATCCGTGAGATCGTAATTTTCCCTTCTTCCATAGGTTCCCTTAACGCTTGCAAATTCCTAGTATGGAATTCTGAGAGTTCATCTAAGAAAAGTATCCCATTTCCTGCTAGGGAAACCTCTCCCATTCTTAAACTACTAGAACCTCCTACGAGTGAGATATCGGAAGTAGTATGATGAGGACTTCTAAAAGGTCTTTCTACTTCTATGTTCGAAAGTATCTCTTGTAAAGAGCGTATCCCTAATAATTCTATTCCTTCTTTCTCTTGGATCCTGGGAAAAAATCCGTGAGCCAATTTCGCGAGCATTGTTTTTCCGGCACCGGGAGGACCGGACAATAAACAATGATGAAATCCTGCACTCGCTATCTGAATTGCTCTTATCGCAGGCAATTGACTTTTATGAAATGTAGATTTCCAGGGTAGAATCTCTGATCTGATCTTTATCTCGCTCTTAGGTTCAGGCTTAATCTCTCCTTTTGCCAAGGAGACTAAATCTTTTAGATGTGAGATCGAATAGATCGGAAATTTTCCGAGTATGGAGGCTTCTTTTCTATTTCCAAAAGGAACAACTGCTGCTGTAAACCCAACATTTTCCAGTTCGGAAAGTATAGGAAGAATTCCTTTCAGAGGTTTTATAGAACCATCCAGCCCCAGCTCGCCAAGGAAAAGAAACCGTTCTAGTTTTTCAGTCGAAGGTAATTGCCCTGTTAAATATAAAATCCCAGCCGCAATTGGCAGATCTAAGTATGTCCCTTCTTTTTTCCTGCCAGCAGGTGCAAGATGAACCAGGATATTCTGGAGAGAATATTCAAATCCACTGTTCTCAATAGCGATCCGGATCCTATCTGAGGATTCTTTAATAGAAGGACTCGGAAGTCCTATGATCAGGAACCTTGGGATCCCTCTTTTGATATTGATCTCTACGGATACAGGAAAGGGAAGTATTCCCTCCAGGGAGGCCCCCAGAAATTTGGTCAGTTTACATGTTTCCATAACCTGGACAGGTGCGGAAAAATTCGGGCCTCGCGCTTTTTTTCTAAAAACTAGTTTATCACTTCCGGACCTTCAGTAAGTTATGCATGAAATGGTGCGATTCTTCGCTTTTTTACTGGCTCTATTTACTATACAGTGCGGTGCCAGACTGATCAAAAAAGAGAAGTTATTCGAGATCAACGAGCATTACCAAGATAAGATATACAGCCTCAAAAAAGACACAAAAGTCTCTATGACCGAAACTTTTAAGAAGGGAATGTTGGTCCGAATCTATGTCGAATCGACTCCTTCCCTGATTAAAGTGAAATGTTTCCCTGCAGACCAGAAAAGGGAACATGCTATCGGCAGGCTAATTGCTTATCAGGTGAACGATGATTTAGAGAAAAAGACCATCAGTATAGAGGATTTGGATAAGATCGTTGCAAATGAGCTCACGGAATATAAAAAGAAAAAGTAGCCGTCGTTCCCCCCTAGGTTCAAGAAGGCAGCCCGATGCGGCCGATATTAAATATGTGAAACGGACGATTCTTTGCCTTCCCATTATATCCGCCATGGTGGCCTCGGCTTTATCGGCCGATCCTCTTAAAAATTACGAAAACGCGATCAATGATTACGCGAATAAGGACTCTTCCTTCTTTACTGATAAGGAAGAACGTAAGATCAAACAATTATTCTCCCAATCCCCGGAAGAATGGGAAGAAGATAAATATTCTTCGCTCAGCTATAATAAGGATAAATCCAATCTGGAACTTCCTTCTTTTATCAGCATCAACCCAATCGTTTCTTCTAAAATCATTAGCCAAAGCGGCTTTATTATAAAATCCTATATTGTAAAACCTAAGGATACTTTATTCAGGATCGCTAAATCCTTAAAAACCACTGCTGCTAAAATTTCAGAAGCAAACGGTTTAAACAAAGGTTCCGTTCTAAAAGTAGGACAAAGCTTAAGTGTTCCTGTAAAAGTAGGGAATGCTTCCCGCCAAAAGATAGAATATAAAAGAGTATTCATCACTCCAGTTTTAGGTGCTAGATTTTCTTCCAGATACGGTAAAAGAAAAGACCCATTCCACACAGGTGGAGGCGGTTACCATACAGGAATAGATATGGCTGGTCCTCAAGGAGCACCAATACTCGCTTCCGCAGACGGTGTAGTAAGTTTTGCAGGAGTTAACGGCGGTTACGGAAACTCAGTCATCATAGATCATCCAAACGGCTATAGAACCATGTATGCGCATTGCGCTAAAATTACAGTGGAAGAGGGAACGAAAGTGAAAGCCGGCACGGTCATAGGTGCCGTAGGTCGTACAGGCTCCGCTACAGGTTCCCATCTCCATTTCGAGGTGTTCTATAACGGAAAAAGGATTAATCCTGAGGTGGCACTTAGGAAAACCTTAAAAATTGTTACGAACCTAGACCCAGGCAAAGTAGCAAAACTTTAATAACCGATCATCTTTTAAAAAGCCGAGGCCCATACGTGAGGTCCGGCTTTTTTAGAATGATTTCTTGAGAATATCCGAAGGGCGCAATGAACGCAATTTTTATCGAATTCAGAAAACATACATTCTATGTTCTGATCCCTGTCGTGATATTTTTCTCCTTCTCTCTGGCATATCTTTGTAGAGGGATACTCCTACTTTTTCTGACCCCGAATGTGCAAACAGGTTCCTCCACTTCGGCACCGAGAAGGCCGGTCGCTGAAAATTCTATTACCATCGAAATGTCCAAGGAGATGGTAACCGGTTCTTTATTCAGGGGAAGTTTAGCTCCTCCTCCCGGCGAAACTCCTGCTGGAGTGGACGGAAATCCTGGAGCACCTCCTGATACTGGAGAAGGTGAGGAAATGAGGGTCACTGGAACCTTAAGTGGTCACTGGAGTTTTGCTCGAGTGACTATTCTAGAAAAAGGGAAACAAAACGCGGAAGAATTCGCGATGGGGGAAGCGGTTGGAGGATACAAAATAAAGTCCATTCTTCTCAACCATGTTGTCTTGGAAAAAGGAGGCCAATCTCTCAAAGTAGAGATAGGCCAAACACCAGGAGAGGCCAGGGCCAAATTAGGAGCTCAGGCAGATGTCCCAGGAGGACCGCCTGCAGCTGATACTGTCCGTAAAATTCTGTCCAGACAGGATGTGAATAGGAAATTAGCTAACGTAGCTGAACTTTATAAGGGAAAGTTTGGTCCTTATTTGGAAAATAACACGATCGCCGGCTACAAAATATACAGCATAGGCAGCGATCATATTTTTTATTCTTTGGGAGCTAGGACCGGAGACGTGGTGCGACGGGTAAACGGAATGCCCTTAAACGATACGGTGAAAATGATGGAAATATGGAATTCCTTGAAAACTGCCGATAAAGTATCCGTAGACGTAGAGAGAATGGGCAAGATATTGTCCTATGAATTCATCATCCGGAATTAAAGATTAAATGCGCAAAACAGATTTACGATCCAGATATTTGAGAAACGCAACATTCGCGTTTTTACTTCTTCTTTCGGTGAACGAGGGTTTACTCTCCCAAGCCTCCAAAAAAGGGACTAAGAGAAGTACGACCCCGTCTGCGGAAGATACAAAGGAAAAAACCTTTTATGCTAACTGGAGAGATACTGAACTTAATGATTTTCTAAAAGGGATGAGCGCGATCCTAAAGAAAAACATTCTTTTGGATGAGAGTTTAAAAGGTAAGAAGATCACAATCATCTCACAAAAAGAAATCCCAATCAAAAACGCTTTTCCTTTCATGAAGGCAGTTTTGGAATCCATGGGCTTCGCGATCGTAGAAGAAGTGGATCTGATCACTATAGTAAAATTAAAGGATGCACTTGCGAGATCTCCGTATGTGAGAGTAGGTAAGGAACCTATCCCTGAGACGGAAGCATTAGATAATCGTATTATCACCCAGATCATTCCGGTAGAAAATGTAAAACCGGAAGAATTGGAACCTATCTTAAAAAGATTAACCTCTCCTAATACTGATATTATCGTTTATCGAAATACAAATACAATCGTGCTTTCCGGTTCTACTGCAGACATTAATAAACTACTCACTTTAGTAAACGAGTTAGACGTACGACCGGATGAATCCACACCTGGAGCAGTTTCTTCTGCAGGTGATGTTCATATTTATACATTAGAATTTAATGAAGCAGAAAAGATCGCGGCGACTCTGATCAAGTTAGATAATCCGGTAGTAGGGGACCAACCTCTCCCGAGCGGAGCACCAGGTGCACCACCTCCTCCAGCTCCTAAAGTAGAAAAGATCAAAGCGGTTGCTCATAAAGAATCCAACTCTGTGATCGTTACCGCTACTGAAGCGGAATGGAATGAGATCCGTAAAATTATCCGAGTTTTAGATTCCGCAAGAAAACAAGTTTTATTAGAAGTATTGATCGTGGAACTTTCTTCCACTGATACAAATGACTTCGGTATTGACTGGAGATTCCAAGGACAGGGTCCTTATAGCCAGTTCAACTCAGGACTTGCTAAAGAAGGAAATATCATTAACTCCAGTGGTAGGATCAATCCTAACCTGAATACATTATCCGGATTCTCTCTTGGTTTCGTCCAAGCAGGTGCTCAACAGATCTTAGGGATCTTGAGTGCCAACCAAGGAAATGAGAACTTCAATGTTTTATCAGCTCCTCAAGTTCTCACCTTGGATAACCAAGAAGCTGAAATCAACGTAGGACAGGACGTTCCAGTTAGGACCCAAAGCCGTAACGCAGGTTTGGGTGGTGCAAACGCAGTGACAGTGGATAACTATGAATATCGTCCTACAGGTATTAAGTTAAAATTCACTCCTCACGTGAATAAGAATAATCGTATCACTTTAGATCTTTTGCAAGAGATCAAAAATATCGCCTCCATCGCACTTGCAGGAGGAAACCCAACCTTCAATAGAAGGGAAGTGAAGACTACTATCACTATAGATAATAGACAAACAATCGTGATCGGGGGTTTGATCTCCAACGATAAACAAAAACGTCTGATCAAGATCCCGTTACTTGGAGATATTCCTTATCTAGGCTGGATTTTCCGTAGAACTACTGAACAATTAAAAAAGACCAATTTGATGGTATTTATCACTCCACATATCTTGGATAATCGTGAACTTGCTGATAAGATGACTGTTAAGAAGAAGTTACAGCAAGAAAGATATGAAATTGAAAGGGAAAGGGTTCTAAACAAGGAAGCCACCATCAAGGAACGCGGAGAATAATACAGTGAAAACTCTAGGTGATATTCTCGTAGAAGACGGGGTCATATCCGCCAAGGATCTGGAAGACTCTCTCAAACTACAAAAAAAGAATCATTTACCCCTAGGACATATTCTTCAGAAAAAAGGGATCGCAGGAGAAGTAGATGTTCTCAAGGCGATGGCCAGGCTTTACAAAATGGAATTCAGGGAAAAGCTGGATTTCAAGGGAATGGAAGAAGTTTACGACCGTATCCCTTTAAAGCTCATCCAAAAAAGTAAAATAGTCCCTTTTGAACTAAACAAGAAGAACGTTAAGATTGCGGTGTCGGATCCTACGGATCTTCACCCAATGGACGATGTTCGTTCTGCATTAAAAGAATTTAAAATAGAATTCATACTCGCACCTGAACCGGAAGTGATGAGGCTTATTCACTCTCAGTTCGATACCACTTCTGCGGCAGCTAAAGACCTTCTGAATGAAATGGAAGGTAGCTTCTCGGAACTTGCAGAAGGTTTCGATAACGAGACAATCGATCTTTCAGACGATGCTCCTATCATCAAGATGGTGAACGTGATCCTTTCTCAGGCAGTAAATGAGAGAGCTTCGGATATTCACGTAGAACCATACGAAAAAAGCCTAGTGGTTCGATACAGGATAGATGGTATCCTTCATAACGTATTAACTCCTCCAAAATCTTATCACGCTGGTATCACCTCTCGTATTAAGATCATGTCCAACCTGAACATTGCGGAGAACAGATTACCCCAAGACGGTAGGATCAAACTCAGACTTGCGGGAAAGGATGTGGATATCCGGGTTTCTACAATTCCTTGTCAGTTCGGAGAACGTATCGTTATGCGTCTCTTGAACAAAACTGATCAGAAATATTCCCTGGAAACAATGGGATTTTATCCGGATCTTGTCAAAACACTTCGTACTCTTATTTACGAACCTCACGGTATTATCTTAGTAACTGGTCCTACAGGATCAGGAAAATCCACCACGTTATATTCCGCTCTTACTGAGTTGAATACTGAAGAAAGAAATATCATCACCTGCGAAGATCCAGTGGAATACCAGATCGATGGTGTTTCCCAAATGCAAATGCAGGAGAAGATCGGGCTTACATTTGCAACAGGACTCAGAGCTATTTTACGTCAGGACCCGGACGTGATCATGGTGGGGGAGATCCGGGATGAGGAAACTGCGAGGATCGCGATCCAAGCATCCTTAACAGGTCACTTAGTATTCTCTACCTTGCACACGAATGATGCCGCATCTGCCGCAACAAGACTTGTGGATATGGGAATTGAACCTTATCTTATTACTTCTACAGTATTGGGATTTATGGCCCAACGACTCGTAAGAACTATATGCAAAGAATGTAAAATTTCTTATAAGCCTACACCTCAGGAATTGGAATCCATAGGAATTGCTAAAAAGGATCTGAAAGGTGGAGTTTTATACAAAGGCAAAGGTTGTTCTCATTGTATGAACACCGGGTTTAAGGGAAGAACAGGGGTTTACGAACTTCTGATCATTAGCACTCCGATAAAAAATGCAATCCTAGCCGGATCTGATACGAATAAGATCAATGATATCGCCTTAGAAAACGGATTTGCTACAATGAGAGATTATGGCATCCGAAAAGTATTGGATGGAGTTACCACCCCGGATGAAGTTCTAAGAGTTACTTAAGTTTTCCTTCCATGGCACTTTTTACTTATACTGCGTTTAACAAAAAAGGAAAGGAAGAGAAGGGGATTATAGATGCCCCAAATATCCAATCTGCAAGAGCTAAACTTAAATCCAAAGGTTTTTACGTTCGTCAAATTTCCGAAGATGCGGAAAGAAAGGACAGAGAACTTTTTCCATTCTTAGCAAAACTTCTTTATAGAGTTCCTAAAAAGATCATTGGTCTTTTTTCCAGACAGCTCGGTACTCTTTTGGGCGCAGGCATTCCTCTAGATAAATCTCTATCCAGTATCATTGAACAAACTGACCACGAAGTATTTCGTAAAGTAGTGATCGCAATGCAGGCGGATATTACTGAAGGAAGTTCCTTATCCGATTCGATGAGAAAACATCCGGACGTATTTCCAAACCAGTATCCTTCTCTTGTTTCCGTAGGAGAAAGAACAGGTGATTATGAAACTGCACTCATGCGTCTTGCAGAGATGGAAGAAAAAAACCTACAACTAAAAGGTAAGGTCACAACAGCGCTTGTGTATCCTGGAATTATTTTCTGTCTTTTACAAATCGTTATCATATTTCTACTTACAACAGTTGTTCCTCAGATCGAACATCTATTCATAGAGTTCAACGCTACACTTCCTTTAATTACTCAGATCGTAATTGGAAGTTCTAGAATTCTAACCGGATATTGGTTTTTGATCTTTCCTATGATTGGGGCTGGAGTTGTGGGCTTCTTCTTTTATAAATCCACTCCGGAAGGTAAGGAAAAATGGGAAAAGTTCGTTCTTAGGATCCCAATCATCCGAACTCTCAATAAAAAAGTACTTATATCCAATTTTGCGAGGAACCTTGGGATCCTTCTTACGAACAGAGTGCCTCTGATTATTTCTCTCCAAATTGTAGAACAAATCGTTAATCATTCCGTTTTCGGACAAGAAATACGAAATGCTTGCGATAGAATTCGAGAAGGAGAGAAACTTTCTGCTGCATTCACAGGGTCAGAGATATTGCCACAACTAGTATTAGGTATGATGTCTGCCGGAGAAGTTTCGGACAGGGTCCCTGAGATGTTGAATAAGCTAGCGGAAATTTATGACCAAGAAGTGGATTCCGCTTTGAAAAATGCAACCCAAGCAATCGAGCCACTCATGCTCGTTTTTATGGGTTTTGCGATCGGTATCATTATGGCGGCGATCATCGTTCCGATGTTCAGCTTGACCCAGAATTTACAAGGTATATAACAATAGAAATAGGAGAACCGACTTTGAAAACGGGAAACAAACGGAGAAAAGGATTCACTCTTATCGAATTAGCGATCGTTGTCGCCATTTTAGGTGCTTTGATGACTATCATTCTTGTCAGTGTGGATTTCGGTGGAGTGAGCCTCGAGACCGCAAAGATGAAGATCAAAAAAGACAAACAGGAACTCAGACTTCATTTGGAAAGATACGCTTCTAAATTCGGAAGTTATCCTAGCGAAGAGCAAGGTTTAGCCGCATTAGTGGAAAGACCAACTAACGGAGAAATCCCTGAAACCTGGATCCCAATGGTAAGCAGTAAAGATTCTATAAAAGATCCATGGAAAAACCCATACAAACTCAGATTTGATGGAGCAGGTGAGATCCAGATCATTACTTTTGGTCAGGATAAAGCAGAAGGTGGAGAAGGTTTAAACTCGGACTTCGATATCACTAAAGAAGAACAATATCCTGCTCAATTCTCTTCCGCATCCGGCGCTAAAAAATAAATCAAATGGGCCCGAGAGCGAAAGGCCGGATCCGTTCCGGCTTCACATTGATCGAATTGGGAGTCGCAGTATTCCTGATTGGTGTGATGTTCGCTCTTGTGCTTCCTTCTTTAGTTAATTTACTCACACCAGGTGCCCAAGAAGAAGCGATGTTATTACATGACGTTGTGAACTTCTGTTTTCGTAGGGCAAAGATCAACCAGAGAACAGTCTATCTTCAGTTGAATGTAGATACCGAAACTTATACCATCCTAGACATGGAAAGGGATGAGACCGGTCTGAAAGAAGTCCCGGTATTCCAAGATAGAGAACTTCCAAGCTCTTCTGCAATCGTAGATGTGATGGATGGAAGAGGTTATAGATATAATACCGGAAAGATCAGAATTCCGTTTTCTCCCATGGCAGTGGCGGAAGATTTTTATATCCACTTAGGTCCGGATCCTGAGATCACTAGGACTCTCATCATCAAACGTTATGGTGGAAAATCTGAAATAGAAGACGGGGAAGTTGTAGTCTCCAAGGAACAATTGGAAGAATACAAACGTAGCGAGCAATATGGCACGAGTAAGTTTTAAAAGAAAAAACCCTCTTAAGAAAAGACAGGGTTTTACTATTTTAGAAATGACCCTGGCGTTTGCGCTTGCCGCAGGCTGGCTTCTTTATGTACTCATGGTGGTTTCAGAAGGAATACGACTCAAAAAAGTTGCAGCACTCCAGATAGAAGCAACTCACCTAGCAAAAATCAAAATGGCGCAGATAGATTCTGCCACCATTCTACAAGCGGACACTAGTTCGGGAGATATTCCAGGTTACCAAGACTGGAGATTTACCACCATCATCAAGGAGGAGAATTTAGATCTTCTGAAAATGGCAGGAAAAGATAGCGGCAAAAAACCTGAGGATCTGTTAGGTGGCGCAAACTCCAGCATGAATCAGCTCATCGCCAAAAGAACAGGTAATAACCAAGGTTCTGCTACAGGCGGGCTTATCGCAGTATTTCATATTTATGTAACGATAGAATATCCTACGGGCGGAAGAGATAACCAAGGAATCCCAGTAAAAGAACAGTACACGATCGAAACCTATAAGGCCAGGATGAACTGATATGCGAAAGCTTTTAAAACATTCAGTTTTTCTTAAGTTTCTTCGAAAAAGAAAAAGGTCCGGATTTACGTTAATAGAATTAACCATTGTGGCAGCATTACTTGGTGTTCTACTCGGAATGGTATTCGGTACTTACGCAACTATTTTAAAAGTCACCCGTCCAACTTCAGGCTCTGATGGTGTGGATAGAGAAAAAGCGATCTCTGTTATCGAAAATATTCGAAGTACCTTGACAATGGCATTCTATTTCCAAACGGAAAAAAATCTGGTCTTTGTAAGTAGAAAAGGTCGTAAATCGGAAGATGGACCAAGACATCCTGGTGAAAGTACAAAGGACCATTTTATAGTATTCGCAGCAGTCCATCCCAACTCGGAAGAAGTCGCACTTCCGGAAGTAAGAGAAGTAGAATATTATCTAAAACAAAAAGACGGCACAGATTATTATAAGTTAATGAGAAGAGAAGACGAGATAGTAGATCGTTATCCATTCGTAGGCGGACAAGAATACGAATTGTTGGATAATGTAAAATCTCTCTCCTTTAAATTTTCCAAAACAGGAAAAGAATGGGAAGAAGAATGGGATTCCTTCCAAAGGAAAAGTATCCCTCGTCTTATACGAATAGAGATCATAGCGAATATGGGAAATAAGGAAAGACGTTTTGAAACTCTCGCCTTCCCAGGGATGCTTCTGAAATGAATTCAGGTCTTGGTCTAAAAGGCAGAAGATTCTCCAGAAGAAGAGGGGCAATCGTTATGCTCTTAGTCGGGGGCATTGGTGTAGCTGCCCTAACTACCACCTTGGACTTTGCAGAAAGATCCATGGCAGAATATAAAATTTCCCAAGGAGAAATGTCTGGATTCAAAGCTTCTCTTTTAGCAAAAGCAGGATTCCAAGGAGCCTTGGCAGCACTTAGAAAAATCCCCGAAGAACAATTATACCAATCCGGGATAGGACTTAACCCGCCTCCAGTTCCAATGGGAGGTGGATGGATCTATTATAAGATCCAAGGAGAAGATGGAAAAATTAATTTAAATTCCATCTTCAATGCAGACACAAAAGAATTAAATTTAAGAAACCAAGAAATGGCCCAAAGACTTCTGGAACGTTTAGGAATGAAGAGGGACCTTTTTAATCCGGTGATAGATTGGCTGGACGACGACAGTCAGGGGAATTTCGAAATTTCCTATTATGAAAAACTGACCCCGCCAAGAAAGATCAAAAACGCGTACATGTATTCTCTTTCCGAGCTTACCTCCGTGAAAGGTTTCGATCCTAAAATAGTGTATGGCTCCCAAAAACCTCCGGACTATGAACAAAAATATTCCAAGGATTTTATGTCCGACGAGGAAAAAAGTCTGATCGGGGAGTCCGATTTCGTTCTGGCAAACAATCTGACCGCATTTGTTCCATTCCAGAGAAACTATGACGATAGAATCAACTTGAACGCCGCACCGTACTTCGTTTTAATGTCTCTATCCGATTTTATGAACCGCCAGTCTGTTCTTCAAATTATGAAAATGAAGATCAAAAAGGGCGGCTACCTGAAAGAAATTAAGGACCTGGAAACTATCCCAGAGTTCCAGGTGCCTTCCGTGGGAGGACTTTCTCTCTACAAAGAATTAGCAGGAGAAGGAACCGATGTTTCAGGTGGAAGGATCAAAACAAAAGGCGAAATATTTCGGATCACTGCAGTTGGGGAAGTAGAAAGGAACTATAATAGTAAAAAAAGTTCCGATGTTATGAAAGGACCGAAAATAGTCCGTAGGATTACCGGAATTTTCGATCTGACCAATAACTTGATGCTATATTATAGAGAAGATTAATGTTCTTATACGAAAAGTTTTTAACCGTAGATTACGGTACAAATTCTGTAAAGGGTGTTCTGTTCCAGAGAGTGGCAGGCAACCTGACTCTACTCAGAGCAGAGACCATGCCCATCTCCAGAATGGAAGAAAGGGAGTACGAAACAAATGTACTTCGTTTTATAAATACTTATTTTGCGGAAGAACATGCGATTGTATTATCTCTCTCTTTAGACAAACTTTTTGTAAGAGAGATCTCCATTCCTTTAACCACCGAAAAAGCGGTGAGAGAAGTGATCCCTTTCGAAATTGAAAGTAGGGTTCCTTTCCCTATGGAAACCGTAGAGGTCCTCGGTTCCGTCTGGAGAATAGACCAAGAAAAATCAGACGTAATTACTTATACTTCTCATCACTCAGAGTTTGATACATTAGCTTCTCCTTTTCTGGAATCAAGCCTCGTATTTCGAGGGATCTTCGTGGATTCGGTATGTTTGGGTTCTGTTATTTCCAAACATTTACATAAAGAGATACAATTTGCAAATGTTGCGCAGTTAGATATAGGTGGGAAAAAATCCATCTTGAATGTTACCAAGGACGGAAAGATCGCTCATACACGTTTTCTTTCCGTGGGAGGAGATACTCTAACTGAAGAAATTTCTAAAGCATTAAAAATTCCTAGAGATAAAGCGGAAGCCTTAAAGACCAGTATCCAATTTGAACCTTTCCATTCTCCAGAAGATGGTCTAAACTTATTCGCAAAAGAATATAAACTTAAAATAGCAGATATTAAAAAAGCATTTGTTATCTCTCAGGAATTTTTCACATCCTTAAGCGAAGAAGTTCGCAGAAGTTTCCTTTCATTAGAAGAAACTGAAAGACCGGAAGCAATTTATCTTTCCGGAGAAGGAAGTAAGGTTAGAGATCTGGAATCCTTTATAGGTGAAAACCTTGGGATCCAAGCCCGAAGATATGATTTTTTAAGCGCAGACCCAGATAGATTCGCTACCTGCTACGGGATGGCTTATCATCTGATCCAATCTAAAAAAGCTAAAATAGATTTTTTAGAAACTCCTTATGTAAAAAGACTTAATAAGAACTTATTCGATATAAGTATATTCAAACCTCATATTATCTTAAGTTCCGTTTCTTTTGTACTTTTGATCGGAGTATTCTTCTTAGGGATTATTTCCGACAAAAGAAAACTTGCCGCTGCCAATAAGATCCTGGCAGAAAAAGTAAAATCCAGCACCGGCTCCAGTGTCCCTTCTAACAGAGATCCTATAGAATTTGCAAAAAGCCTAAGAGATGGTGCGGAAAGAAAAACGGAACTTTATAGAAAGTATCTTTCCAAACCTAGTGTGTTAGATGTTCTACATGAGATTTCCTTAAAGTTCCCTGATCCTGGAATGCAACCATTCTTATTTCAAAGTATCACTTATGATAATGGTTCCGTTTCTATCCAAGGTGCGGTAAACGAGATCTCGGAAATCGGAAAAGTACAGGACTCCTTAGCTCGTTCTCCAATGTTTAAAAACGTAAAATTAGATAGCAACCGCCCGAATTTCGGACTTAAAACATTTAAAGTTTCCTTTGTAATTAAGATGGAGGTGACCTCTAAAATCGAAGAAAACGATTAAGAGGGATCGTCTATGTGGCAAAAATTACAACCTAGGGAAAAACTTTTATTAGTGATTGCTGCCGGGCTTATTTTGGTCCTGCTTATATTCTTAGTAGTCCGTAAAATTTATAGGCTTAGAACGGATCTTTCTGAAACAGTAAACAATACTCCCGGACTAGTCGCGCAGTTAGATAAAACAATCTCTGATTATTTATTTTTCAGATCACTGGAAAATGTGAACACAGGGGAGAATGATCAAAGTGCATTCGCGGCAAAGTTAGAAAGGATCTTTTCAGATAATGGAGTAAAGGATAGAATTTCCACGATGAGACCTATCCCTGCAAAAGCAATCGACAAAGGAAAATACCAGGTAATCGTTTTCGAAGTGAATTTAAGAGGTGTACCTCTAGAAAACGTTATGTCCGTATTATACGATATAGATAAGGGTAATAAGGTAAACGCAAGGGTGGAATATTTCCAAACTAATAAACCTTACCAAGACAAGAATACCTACGACGTGAACATGAAAATTGCGGCTTATAGTGTCGCTCCCGGAAAGTAAGATGGCTCGCGCAAAAAAGATAGAAATAGAAGAAGAGGAAGAATTAATCTCCAACGAGGAAGAAGAATTCCTCACGATGGAATTAGAGGAATTGCCTCCTGAAGAAGAGGAGGAAGATACACCCAGATTTTCCCTCAAACAAAAACTCATACTGATCGGAAGCGGACTCAGTTCCTTTCTTCTTTTTTTGATCTTATTATTCCCTTACGAAAACATTGTCCGCCAGCTAATGAATTCATCATCGGGACAACCAAGCAGCGTATTTTTTAACGAGTTATCTGTTTCGGTCCTACTCGGAAAAGTTTCCGTAAAATCTATGGAGATCATGGGCCAGACATTCAAGATCAGATCCAAGGATGCTCAGATCAAGGCAGGCCTTTTTTCCTTATTAAGAAAAAAGGTAAACGGTGATTTCGAAGTACAAGAATTAGAGATCGATTATGACGGCCAAACTTTGGGTAATATAGGAGAATTAGAAGGCCACTTAAAGTTAGATTCTCTTTCTGTCCCGGCCAGTAGATTCGGCGGAACATTTTCACTTAAAATGCCGGAAGGAAAATTCGGATCCTTTCCGAATCTTCCTGAAATTCCTTTTGTAGGAAAAATAGAAAACTTCTTCATAAATAAAATACTCATCACTTCCAGAATTGACCAAGGAATGGTTGAGTTCGAAGAGTTTGTTATAGATACCTCCGTCGCAAGATTGGATCTGCACGGAAACCTCCGACTATCCGATTCACTCCCCAGTTCTCAATTGAATCTAAGAGCTTGTTTCGAGTTAGAAAGAAATTTTGCTTCTGCCGCAGAAAATCAGATTATTGTGGGAGCATTGGATCTTTTAGAAAAAGGTGGAAGTGGGAAATGTATCCCAATTACTGGAACTTTCCAAAGGCCGGAATTTAAGATCCCTGGCTTAAACGCTCCAGCAGGTTTACCAGGTGCAGGTCCAGCTCCCTGATTAGTTGAACTTATAATGACTCCTTCACTGGTCCTTCTTTTTTTCGGATCGATATTGGCTTTCTGGGTCAGTACGATATGTGGAGGAGGGGCTAGCTTAATCCTAATTCCCATACTAAATAGTTTATTAATCCCCTCAATCGTTCCATTTGCATTAACCTTAGGAACAGCATCGAATTCGGCATCCAGGATTATAGTATTTAAGAAAAATATAAATTGGAAGATATTTTATTGGTTTGTTCCTTTTTCGATACCGGCAGTTTTATTCGGCGCTTGGCTCATAAAGTTTTTAAATCCGATATATCTACAATTATCCGTTTCACTTCTTCTTTTAGCAAATCTTCCTGAAATTTTCAAATCAAAGACAGACCATAGGCTAAATGAGAAGCCATACTCAAATTTTATCTTAGCCATACTCGGTTTTTTATCCGGCCTGGTATCCGGGATTACCGGAGCAATCGGATTATTGTTCAATAGGTTTTACCTAAATTACGGACTTAAAAAAGAAGAGATAGTCGCAACAAGAGCAGCAAACGAATTATTTCTTCATTTATTCAAACTGGCAGTTTATATAAGCTTAGGATTTTATTCTGAATCAGCAATTTATCTCGGGATTACAATCGCGTTTGCTTCTATCATATCCTCATTTTCCATTAAATATATCTTACCCTATATAAGTGATCTTCTTTTTAAAAGGATAGGATATATGTCCATGGTGATCGCAGGAATATTCCTTTTTTCTAATTCTGTGAATAAGATCATTGATCAAGATCATATTTCCGTTTCTTCCTCTTGGGTAATTAGAGAACAAGAAACAAGGATAAGTTGGAGAGAAAGTGATTTTATTTTGGAATATTCATGGGAAGAAGGTTTGGAAATCGAAAGACCGATCCTGCCACAAGAACTACCGGATCAATTGAAATTAAAATACGAATCAATAATTCAAAAGTATGATAAAGTACTGCTCGAAAAAGTTTTTCGATTTAGGAAATCGGTCAGTTATGAATTCTATTGTTATAAAGGATCTAGTGTAACAAAATTTGAATTTTCCGAATAAACTTATCTTACAGCCGGTAGAAAACAGTATTAAGTAAAGATAATAAAAAACCTCGAATAGCAAATTTGCTACCCGAGGTTTTCTTCATTATTTGCGTGAACGCTTGGAACTTTTAGATCAAGAGCATCCAGTGGTTGCCCCGCAGGACATACATTTCAAACAGGAACCGTTTCTTACCATCTCGAAAGACCCACACTCAGTGCAAGAATCGCCGGTATATCCTTTGATTCTTGCCATTTTGATCTCTTCCATCAAAGCAATCCCTGAACTCGGTTTTTCCGTCCTCATCATCTGAGAATAAGAAATTGTTTCCGGCTCAGAAGAAGGAGCAGTTTCCACTACAGCAGAAGCTGCTGGTTGAGCAGGCGCCTTAGGTTGGATGGACTCAGAAGATTTTCTGGATCCGATCTCGTCTCCTCTTAGATCTTCAGGAGCTACCTGACCAAGATCGTATCTTCCCAAGTAAGTGATCGCAAGTTCTCTGAAGATGAAATCGATTACGGAAGTACTCATTTTGATATGTTTGTTTCCGGTAACGATACCATTCGGTTCGAATTTGAAGAATGTGAATGCATCCACAAACTCTTCTAATGGAACTCCATGTTGTAGACCTAAAGATACGGAAATCGCGAATGCATTCATCAAACTTCTGAACGCTGCACCTTCTTTGTGCATATCCACGAAGATCTCTCCGAGTTGTCCGTCTTCGTATTCACCAGTTCTTAAATAAACTTTATGACCACCCACAACTGCTTTTTGAGTATAACCAGCTCTTCTGTTAGGAAGTTTGCGTCTGTGGGAAATATACTTATAAACGATCTTTTCCGCAAATTGAGAAGGATCTTTAGCAACTGCAGCTTCCGCGATCTCTTCTTGTTCTTCTAACTCGATTCCGTTTAGAAGTTCCAATACAGAGTTCAAAGGCTGAGAAAGTTTGGATCCGTCACGGTAAAGAGCATTCGCTTTTACCATCATCTTCCAAGAGATATAGTATGCGTTTTTGATATCTTCGATAGTCGCATCTTCTGGAAGGTTGATCGTTTTAGAGATCGCACCGCTGATAAAAGGCTGAGCAGCAGCCATTGTGCGGATATGAGACTCATAGGAAAGATAACGTTTTCCGTATTTACCACATTTGTTCGCACAATCGAATACAGGATAATCTTTCTCTTTTAAGTAAGGAGCGTTCTCGATGGTCATTGTTCCACAAACATAATCATTTGCTTTATTGATCTCATCTTTAGAGAAACCTAAATGTTCGAGCAAATTGAATGTGAAAGAATCATAAGTTTCTTTTGCGATCCCTAAGTTCTTTTGTAAGAAATTCTCACCTAAGTTAAACTTATTAAATGCAAAATTAATATCAAACGCGTAAGGAAGAGAAGCTTCTACTTTTTCCAAAATTTCGTTCGTGAAACCTTTTTCTTTCAGGCTTTGGGTATTGATTACAGGAGCTCCGTTTAAGGTAGCATGTCCCTTACAATAATTCACGATAGATTCGATTTCAGAAGGGGAGTATCCCAATTTGCGAAGAGCCAGAGGAACGGATTGGTTGATAATTTTGAAATAACCACCACCCGCTAATTTTTTGAATTTCACCAGAGCGAAATCAGGCTCGATACCAGTAGTATCACAATCCATTACAAGACCGATAGTCCCTGTAGGTGCAATCACTGTAACTTGTGCGTTTCTGTATCCGTGAGCTTCTCCCAAAGAAACCGCATTATCGGAATCTTCCTGAGCTGCTTTCAAAAGATAAGAAGGGCAGTATGCAGGATCAATTCCTACAGGAGTGATAGTCAGACCTTCGTAATCTTCGGAAGGAACATTATATGCCGCTCTTTTGTGGTTTCTTAGAACTCTAAGCATATGCTTTTTGTTCTTCTCATAACCAGGGAATGGCCCCAATTCTTTTGCCATTTCCGCAGAAGTAGCATAAGCGGTCATATGCATGATAGAAGTGATGGCACCAGTGATCGCCATTGCTTCTTTAGAATCATAAGGAATTCCCATGATCATCAATGCTGAACCAAGGTTTGCATATCCAAGTCCGAGAGTTCTGAACTTATAAGAAAGTTCTGCGATCTCTCTGGAAGGGAACTGAGCCATGGTCACGGAAATCTCAAGGATGATTGTCCAAAGACGGCAAAGATAACGGAAACTTTCTACATCGAAAACAAGAGTTTCAGGATCTACAAATTTCTGTAAGTTCGCAGATGCCAGGTTACATGCAGTATTATCCAAGAACATGTATTCAGAACATGGGTTGGATGCGTTAATGTTTCCATCTTCAGGACAAGTATGCCATTCGTTGATGGTAGTATGATACTGAGTTCCAGGGTCAGCAGAAGACCAAGCCGCAAAAGAAATTCTATCCCAAAGATCTCTTGCTCTAATGGTTTTTGCAGGTTTAGCAGCTCTTTTTTCTTTGAGAGCTTTTTCCTTTTCAGTTCTGTTATATAAATGCCAAGGAAGATCTTGTTCTACAGCATTCATGAACTCATTCGGAAGACGAACTGAGTTATTACTGTTCTGTCCAGAAACAGTATTATATGCTTCTGATTGCCAGTCTGTGGTTAACTCTTCGAAAATGAGCTCTTTATAACCTTGTCTAGCAAGATCGATCACTCTCTTGATATAATTATCAGGGATTAAAACTTTCTTAGCTTCTAAGATAGTTTTTTTAAGAGCGGAGTTCTTTTTAGGTTCGAAACGATCCTCTCCCTCCATCTCGTAACAAGCTTTCATGATCGCATTTAGATGTCTGTTGTTCAGAATGGATCCGGTAACAAGAGAAGCTACTTTTTTCTCTTCTTCTACTTTCCAATCTACGAAACGATCGATATCCGGATGATCTACATCCAAACATACCATTTTAGCAGCACGACGAGTGGTTCCACCGGATTTGATCGCACCAGCAGCACGGTCTCCAATCTTTAAGAAACTCATTAAACCGGAACTTTTTCCTCCGCCAGAAAGGGATTCATTTTCCGCTCTCAGGTTAGAGAAGTTGGTTCCTGTTCCAGAACCGTATTTGAATAGGCGAGCCTCACGAACCCAAAGATCCATGATACCACCTTCATTTACTAGATCATCATCTACACTTTGAATAAAACATGCATGAGGTTGTGGATGTTCGTATGCGGAAGAAGATTTTACCAATTTTCCACTGGTAGGATCCACATAGAAATGTCCTTGGGATTTACCATCGATCCCATACGCCCAATGTAATCCAGTATTGAACCATTGAGGGGAGTTGGGAGCAGACATTTGAGAAGCCAACATGAATGCTACTTCTTCGTAGAAAGTTTTAGCACTTTCTTCGTCTGAAAAATAACCGTATTTATATCCCCAATAGGTCCAGCAGCCCGCTAAACGGTGAAATACTTCCTGCGCTGAGGCCTCTCCACCGAAACGATCTTCTGCTTTTAAAGAAGAAAGTTTTTCAGTGTCTGGTTCAGAGCGCTGTAACCATTCTGGAATGCCTTTTTCATCTACTTTTTTTAAGTATTTTGGCACTCCTTTGCGTCTGAAATACTTCTGGGCAAGAATATCTACTGCAACTTGAGACCATTGGTCCGGAACAAGAATGTCCTTAGCTTCGAAAACAACGGATCCGTCAGGGTTAGAGATCTTAGAATTCCTCTTAACCCAGTTTAAGTCCTTAGAAAATCCCTTCTCAGGTGAAGTGAAATGTTTATTTAGCTTCATAGCTTGCTCCTCAATGAAACTCCGGCAAAATATAGTGCGTTTTTGGATTATGTCACGCTACTATAGCTTTCAAATTTTCAGGTAGTACTTTTTCCGAAAGCCGTTCGGTTTTGCCGGAAAAATCTTCTATGTCTCCTTCAGAAAAATACCTATGTCTCGAAGATTTTTCATTGCCAACCTGCCTCAATTCTAAAAACTGGATTCTGCTACCGCAAATTCCCCTTTAGCTCAGTCGGTAGAGCAAGTGACTGTTAATCACTGGGTCGCAGGTTCGAGCCCTGCAGGGGGAGCCAATTTTATTCCTTTTTTCCGAATCTTAACAAGAATGACTTTTTTAGGATCTATTCAATAGACCCTAAAAGCCAACATTTGTTTAGTCTTTTTTCAGAAAATTTTACATTCAACTGAATTTTTAAAGAAGAAAAGCGGGTCCTGCTAGAAGAACGAGGACCCGTTAGTGAAGTTTAAACTACTTCGCGTTATAGATCAGATATCTGTAATTTCCAGTATCCGTCACGATGAGCTGCTTCGAATCGATCAAAGCGATTCCCTGAGGATTTTTCAAACCTGTCGCAGTCGTGTTCGCGCTCGTGCCGCTAAAGCTCGACTGGCCTAGAACTACATCCGCGGCCGCGCCACTAACAGTCGGCCAGGAATTCCAAATCAATACCCGATTATTCCCTGAATCCGTCACAAAAATACGAGTCCCATCGGAAGTTACATACGTGGGTCCATTTAATAAATTATTTCCTGAACCGGATATAGCAGGATAAGTATCAAGATCGTCGCTTCCTAAGACTAGATCCGCTGCCTGCCCAGTGGATGTAGGAAAGGTATTCCAAACAAAAACCTTATGATAGAGAGAATCCACCACAAGCAATTTTGTTCCATCGGTCCATACACCTCTACTAGTTAAACAACCTTCTAAGCTAAGCATGCCGCCTGTATTGGTAAAATTCGCTTGTCCAAGTACAAGGTCCGCATTTGCTCCGTCAGCAGTCGGAATGGAATTCCAGATCAGTACACCGCATCGATCGTAATCGGAAACCAAAACTTTTCCTCCGGCCACCGCAAGACCGCCCTTATGCTGCCTAAACGTTGACCGCGATGTGGAATTACTTGCAGTATTTGTAGTATTTGTTTGTCCTATCACAACATTTGCCGAGGCATTGCTTGCAGTGGGGAAGGTATTGTACACCAATACTCGATTCGCGGTCTGGTCAGAGATCAAAAGTTTGGTCCCGTCTGTGGCGATATCCACCGGTCCAGTTGATACAGAGGCAGAGACGGTATTTGACCAAGAAGTACCATTTGTCTGTCCGATAACAAAACTCGCAGTTGGATAATTAGACGTAGGGACGGAATTGAAGACTAGAGTTCTACAGTTTCCAGTGTCCGGAACAAAAAGTTTCCCGTTGGAAAATAAGGGAGTCCCCTTAGGTCCAGTTCCGGAATTACAGTCATCTCCTATTGTGGATAAGGAAAAGCCTCCGGCGGTTCCGGAGCCGTCATTGTTTGAAACACCTGTAGTTAAATTATTCTGCCCGATTACCGCCGAAGCTTCTTGGCCAGTTGTAAACCCTGTGGAAGAAGAACTTGATCCTGAATTCAAGAGTAAAAGACCAGCTAGATTTTGTCCTCCACCATCCGAACAACCCGTAATTACCGCGAATAAGGTAATACTAATTAAAAAAAAAACGAAAGCACAAATGATTCATTAAATAACCTTTATATAGTTTTGCCATTCGAGGAATGAAAATATTCAATTACCACAAAGTTATCTTAAAAGATTATTACATTTTCAGAAAATAATCGAATACCCCCTCGATCGAGGGATAAACAAACGTTCATAAAATTATTTTGGACCTAAGGAAAAAAATTAAATCAACTTCTACCTCTTCTCAGCTAAGATCCTTAAAAAGATTTTCTCCTCTTGCAACGAACTCAGACTAGATTTCCCCAAACTGCCAGACATTCTTATTTCCCCATGAGGGACAAGAGGATTTTGTTGAAAATCTATGTCATTTCCATATTCTCTTTCTTAAAAGCGTTACGTTTAAAACAGATTATTCAATAAGCCATATTGTTAAACGAAATAATCCTAAAAATAAAACTCTTTATCGAACAAACGATATAATTTGATGATAGGTTTTAGAACGATCGATATATATATATTATGATTATTTTTTCCATTCATCATACTTAGATTCACTTTCATCCCAAACTCATTGCACAGCTGATCAAAGACTTGTATCTTCCTTTGCATGCCACGCAAAATAGCATTAATAGCCGTTTCTACCCTTATTTTAAGCTTATTTGTCCTTTTAGTGCTTCCGTCCTCTTCTAAGGACACAGAAGCTGCCCATTCTCATTCCGGAAAAAGCGGCTTTTCCGAAAGATTCTCTTCTTTATCCAATTTTTTAGGCCTGGGTTCATCTTCTTCCAACGATGAAGAAGGACTTATACCTGCTTCTCTTTTGAGAAATGAAACTCCTGACAATTTATATTGGGTAGCCGTAGCAACTCCAAGAGATGCGGCAGAAATGAAAGCCCAGAATGAGCTAAGAGAAGATTGGGCAGCTCTTTATGGAAAAATTTATTCCAATAAAGCAACTCGCATAGAGATAGATGAGTATTTTACGGCTCAAATCAAACTACATGAAGATCAATTAGAACTATTGAAGATCATGGAGGATCGATATCCGGAACGTTTGAATGACGATTCGAGAAGAATGATTCTGGCCGGCAAAGAACTATATGCTAAAAAGTTAAAAAACGTAAAAGATGAATATGAAAAACACATAAACCAAAAATAGATTTGGAGAGAATTATGAATTATCGGTCAATACGAAGATCCGTACGCGGCTTCGTAGTATGTACGATGTTTTTCGCAGGAAGTGTATCCGTGTTTGCGGATCCTTATTGGGGAACATTCAAGAAGGATAGCTGTACGTCAATTTTCCCTGGCAAACGTCAGTATTCAGCAATCCTTTACGGGATCCCTTCGGGCCAGAGCTGGGAAACTACCTGCGCGAATATGGGAGCAACCATTAACGGCCAAGTATTTACGAAGCCTAGTCGTTGTAAGAATACCGGTTTAAATATGTGGGGAGAATTCGATGTACTCGACGACTCCTGCGAAGCAAACTGGTCTGCTACAGACGATGGCGGAGCATATAACTGGACTCATAAGAATGACGGTTGCCAAACCTCTGGAACGTACGCGGGGAAAAGAAAATATTCTTCCCGTATTTGGAACGTAGTAGGGATTACTTGGGAAGCTGCTTGTGCTCAATTGCCTATCACAATCGCAGGTAAAACTTATACAACTCCAACAAAATGTGTGAATACCGGAACCACAGGAATGTGGGGAGAATGGTATGTTGCAGATTCAAGTTGTGAGTCCGCTCCAAAAGCGTATGCAAGAGGTGCTCAAGATTCTCTCAAAAGAACTGGAACTCTTTCTGGTTATGTGGATCTTCATACTCACCCAATGGCTCATTTAGGTTTTGGAGGAGTAATCTTCCATGGTGCTCCTTACGGAGAACCAGCAACTGCACTCGCAGATTGCCCTAGTATGTCTAACGAAGGCCACTCCGCTGGACACTCCAGAGTAGAAGCAATCGTTCAAGATGATATTATTGGAGCTCTACTTTCTACAGCAAAACATGATAATAGAGGATACGCAAGTTTCCCTTATTGGCCTGCAAACAATAGTTACACTCACCAAACAATGTATTATGAGTGGATCAAACGTGCCTACGAAGGCGGTTTGAGAACTATGGTTGTCCTTGCTGTAAACGGTGATTATATGTTCGGAGCAACTGATAACGGTCTTCCGGATATTATCAAAGGTATCGCAATTGCAACTGATCCAGTTTATGATCTAAACGACATGAACACTTTACGTCGTCAGACCCAAGCAGTATATGATATGCAAACTTGGATCGATCAGAAGAGTGGTGGAGCGGGACTCGGATGGTTCCGTATCGTAAAATCTCCTTCTGAAGCACAAAGTGTGATCGCTGCCGGTAAACTCGCAGTGGTTTTAGGTGCAGAAGTAGATTATTTAGTAGATTGTACAACCACAACTTGTACTGACTCTATGATCACTCAAGGTGTTCAAGCAATGTATGACGCAGGTTTACGTTATATATTCCCAATCCACTTAAAAACCAACGGGTTCGGTGGAGCAGGTCTCTATAATATCCTTGGAAGTGGAACCAAGTATGATTGTAAACACTACGGACAAGATTGTAATACTGCAGGTTTAACTTCTTACGGACCTAAGATCATGAAAGCCCTAATGCAAAAAGGGATGATCATAGACGTGGGACACATGTCCGCAAGATCCTTGGAAGGAGCTCTGACTTACGCAGAACAACAATCTTATCCAGGTATTGTTACTGGTCACACCGGCGTGTATGATATGGCGAACAAAGGAAATCGTCATGAGGCAAATCCAACAGGAGCTGCACTCAAACGAATCATTGCATTAGGTGGAATGATTGGACTTATCCCAGGGCAAGGAAATCTGGATGAAGTAGGAGAGTGGAGACAAAACTCTGATGGCTCTTATATCTCCCATGCTTGTGGAGGAACCACCCAGACATTTGCACAATCCTATCAGTATCTTAGAAACCTGATCGGAGACCAAGCGTATGACGGAAGAATCTCAGTCGGAACCGACTTTAACGGATTCGCCCATATGCCAGGACCTCGTTATGGAACTCGTGCATGCCCAGGAGGAGTATCTACGATCGCTCAACCTGATTCTGCTAAAGTAGGATATCCATTTGCTCCGGATGCTTCCATTAGGAAAGCTGCAACTCTTTCAGCTCTTCCTTCCCTTGGAAAATATACATTTGGGAACAGGACATTCGACTTCAATACGGAAGGAGCTTCTCATATCGGGCTTATGCCTGACTTCTTTGAAGATTTAAGACAGCAAGGACTTAAACGTTCCGATCTGGAACCAGTTTATCGTTCGGCTGACTTCTTCACCACTATGTGGCAGAACGCAGTCACAAGAGGTGCGAGCATCCAATAAAGAAATCTAACGAAATAGATTTTTCTTAAGCCCGCCAAACCCTGCGGGCTTTTTTTTAACCTAACATATCTTTTAGGGAATTATAATTTGATCTGGATAAGGCAACTTCTGCAGAGTCGCCTAAAAGAACTTTAAAATGGTTTCCTTTTCCATGTAAGATCTTTTTTACTTCGGATAGATTGATAATAAAGGATCTATGAGAACGGAAAAAATCAGAATTGAGTTCCGCCAGAACGGACTCCATTGTTTTACGTATCAGTTCTTTTCTGCCAGACTTAAGATGGATCTCCGTAAAATTACCAGATGCCTCTAAATATAGAATATCCTGAAATCGGATCACTTCTATCATTCCGTCTTTTTTTAAGGAGATACTATTCTTGCGCATAGAATCCGCCTTAGAAGCAGAGGCTGCCTTCATACGATCTATCGCTGCTATAAATCTTTCTCTAGTAAACGGCTTTGCCACAAAGTCCAAAACACCAAAATCAAATGCAGTTACCGCATTTTGTTTATCAGAAGAAATCACGATCGTATAGAATGAATCTTTTTCAGGAAGTTTTAATATCTCATAACCTGACTGCCCTTTCAGATTGATATCCAAAAGCAAAAGGTCTACAGGATTTTCCTTAATACTATAGAGAGCTGGAGTCAATTCATCGAATGTTTTAAGAGAGACTAGACTTTTTCCGAATGCCTCTCTACAATAATGCTGGATGGTTCTTGCCATCAGCTTATCATCTTCAACTAGAACAGCTCTCACCATGCTTAGCGAGTTCTATAAAAAATTCTTAAATGGTCAATCTGAAATTTTAGTTCTAGAAAACAGAAGTGTAAATGTTGCCCCTTGTCCAGGTTTACTATCCAAACTGATCTTCGCATTTAATAGCTCTACCAATCGATGAACAGCATAAAGCCCCACACCGGTAGAAGGTTCATTGCCAGTAGGTTTAGCAGAGAGCCGAGTGAATCTTGAGAATAAAAGTTTTTTATCCTCGTCGGTAAATCCTTTTCCTTCATCGCTGATCTGGATCTGTATGAAGTCCCCCTTATCTTTGATCAGTTTAGAATGTATGAATATAGAACCTCCTGGAGGAGAATATTTCACCGCATTTGAGACCAAATTATCCAAGATGCTAGCTACCGCTTTTCTGTCCGAACGGATCTTTATATCTTCTTTATCAAATTTAGTATGAAATTGAATACGTTTTAGAGAAGCCTGATAATCGAAGTTTTGGATCGTAGATCTAATATACGAATTAATATTAAAAATATCATAAGCTATTTTAATATTCTCAAAGCCGGAAGCAGCAATTCCAACAAGATCATCAATATGGCCTAGAATTTTTCGAGAAGAACTTTCTATATCTGTGAGGATCTCCTTCTTCTCCTTATCTGAAAATGATTTTAAGTTTTTGCGAAGAATCGTACTAATACTCATAATCCCAGAAAGTGGACTTTTTAAATCGTGAACTGCAATACTGATCATATCACTTTTATTTGTATCTTCTTCCCTGAGTCTTTCGTTCAAACGAATGATCCTTTGGGTTTTGAGATAAGTATTCGCCAAAGTTAAAAAAGACACACGATCAAAAATTAAGATCAAAAATAAGGTCACGAGAGGGTTTTGTATAAGTACAGGTTCTCGATTCCCAGTATAATAGATAAAACCGTATAGAATTGAATAGTTGATCGTGTAGATAAAATACTTGGTATGATCCGGAAACCTAAACATGATCGCAACACTGAACATCGCGGTGGAGAAGAGTGAAATTTCAGGCAGCCTAGGAAATACAACGACAGTGATACATGTCCCGGTCAGGGAAAGAAGAAGTACCCCAATCCTACAAAACAATTTGATCCGATCCAGATCGGCTCTATGCAATCGGCCCGAATTCAAAAGTACATTCATTGTAAGGAAAACCGAATAAAAGACCAAGTCGAATAGTACGAATGAATTATCCTTAGCATCCGAAAATGCATCGAGTAGATCATAGAATGCAAAAGGTAAAATAATGATAGGAAGGATGAGATACACATATCTGAGTACGATCAAAATTTCGAGATATGCGTTCCTTGTGAATACAGGAGCAAAGTTTACGGAAGAGAGTATCTTTGCCTTTCTATACTGCCTAAGTGCAAAACGATAATTGAGCCCGAAAAGAAACCGAAGTAACGCCTGCATATTCCCAAATTTATCCCTTTCCCTTTTAAAAAACTCCCTTTTTTGTCCAATCATTCGATTTAGGAAAACTAGTGAAAAAACTTTGTCAAAAAGATGAATTAGAAAAGCCATAAATTCCTGAAAAAAGAATGTACTCATCTCCAAGAATACAAGCAATTATCATAGTACTACTTGTTCTAGTTTATAATTTTATGACTTAAGTATCGATTTTACTTCTTCTTTTGCTTTGCAAAAATTACTAGAGCATGTTTCCAAATATTTATAACATTTTTCTAATAAATAGTTACAAAGAATTTGCATAAAGGAGCATAATGTAATATACTGTTCGGCCGATGCCATCTAAGAAAAACGCATTACTGATTTCTTCTGCTTTTGTTATAGTAGTTCTTATTTTTATTTTTACTAGAAGTCAGGCGGGGGCTTCCCAAGCTTCTTCCAAAAACATTTTTTCCGAAGGGTTCTCTATGTTCTCCGGGTTTATCAGCCCGGGAACTTCTTCTAACTATAACGAAGACAATGCTGTTGTCTCTGCTGCCTTATTAAAGAGTGAAACCCCAGACAATTTATACTGGGTGGCTGTTGCGACTCCCCAAGATGCTGGAGAAAAAAAAGCACAGGAAGAACTTTTAGAAAGCTGGGCTACATTGTACGGAAAAATTTACTCCGGAAAAGCGACCCGCAAGGAAATCGATCAATATTATACCGCGCAAATAAAACTCCAAGAGGATCAATTGGAATTGTTGCGCTTGATGGAAGAAAGATATCCAGAGCGCCTTGATGACGAAAAACGCAGAATGATACTAGCCGGCAAAGAACTGTACGGCAAAAAGCTGAAAAACGTAACCGAAGAATACAAAAAACATACAAACTAGTAAGTAGGGAGAGAAACGTATGAAAACTCGGCTTTTACGAGGTCGTGCGTTAGGTGTCGTATTCTTAGCTGTTTTTGCTATGAGCACGTCCGTTTTCGGCGATCCATATTGGGGAACATTTAAGAAGGATAGTTGCACTGCAATTTTTCCAGGGAAACGTCAATATTCAGCAATCCTTTATGGGATTCCATCAGGACAAAGTTGGGAAACAACCTGTGCCAATATGGGAGCAACCATTAATGGCCAAGTATTCACTAAACCAAGTCGTTGCAAAAACACTGGATTCAATATGTGGGGAGAATTCGATCTGATCGATGATTCTTGCGAAGCAAACTGGTCTGCTCCAGATGAAGGTGGAATCTATAACTACACTCATAAGAATGATGGTTGTCAGTCCTCCGGTTCTTATGCAGGTAAAAGAAAGTATTCTTCACGTTTATGGAATATAGTAGGTTCTTGGGAAGAAGCCTGCGCGAAGATGCCGATCACAATCGCAGGTAAAACCTATACCACACCTCATAGATGTGTGAATACAGGTGGAGCCACAGGTATGTGGGGAGAATGGTACGTAGCTGATTCAAGTTGTGAATCTGCTCCACAAGCATATAACAGAGGGGCTAACGATTCTCTTAAGAGAAGCGGAACTCTTCCCGGATATGTGGATCTTCACACTCACCCAATGGCAAATTTAGGCTTCGGTGGAGTGATCTTCCATGGATCTCCATTCGGGCCAGCTGCGACTGCATTAGCAGATTGTCCTAGCACTTCTGACGAAGGACATTCGGCAGGACACTCTAGGGTAGAAGCAATCGTTCAAGATGATATCATCGGAGCCTTATTAGGAACGGCTCGTCACGATAATAGAGGATACGCTGGCTTCCCTTATTGGCCTGCGAACAATAGTTACACTCACCAAACCATGTATTATGAATGGATCAAACGCGCCTATGAAGGCGGGATGAGAGCCATGGTAGTACTCGCAGTAAACGGTGACTATATGTTTGGAGCTACTGATAACGGACTTCCAGATATCATTAAAGGAATAGCGATCGCTACTGATCCAGTTTACGACTTGAATGATATGAACACTTTGCGCCGACAAACCCAAGCAGTATATGATATGCAAGCTTGGATCGACTCACAAAGTGGCGGTCCAGGACAAGGTTGGTTCCGTATCGTAAAAACTCCTGCAGATGCACAAAGTGTGATCTCTGGCGGTAAACTTGCAGTAGTCTTAGGAGCGGAAGTAGATTACCTAGTAGATTGTACAGGAAGTAACTGTAACGATTCTATGATCACCCAAGGCGTACAAGAATTGTATGATTTGGGGTTACGTTATGTGTTCCCGATCCACTTGAAAACCAACGGATTCGGTGGAGCAGGTCTTTACAATATCCTTGGAAGTGGAACTAAGTACGACTGTAAACACTACGGACAGGATTGTAATACTGCAGGCTTGACCACTTACGGACAAAAAGTCTTAAGAGAGTTGATGAAAAAAGGAATGATCATCGATGTAGGTCATATGTCTGCAAAATCTTTGGACGGAGCGATTACTTTTGCTGAACAACAATCATATCCTGGAATCGTAACTGGTCACACCGGTGTGTATGATATGGCGAATAAAGGAAATCGTCACGAGGCAAACCCAACAGGTGCAGCACTCAAACGTATCAGCACCTTAGGTGGAATGATCGGGCTTATCACTGGACAAGGAAATCTGGAAGAAGTAGGTGAGTGGAGACAGAATAGCGACGGTTCTTATATCGCACATGCTTGCGGTGGAACTAGCCAAACATTCGCTCAATCTTACCAATATCTCAAAAATCTAATAGGTGATCCTGCTTATGACGGAAGGATAGCTATCGGAACAGATTTTAACGGATTTGCTCATATGCCTGGACCTCGTTATGGAACTCGTGCTTGTCCTGGAGGAACTTCAGTCATTGCACAGCCGGAGGCTTCTAAAGTGGGATATCCATTCTCTCCTGACTCTTCCATTAGATTAGCGGCAACTCTTGCGGCTTCTCCTTCTCTTGGAAAATACTCATTCGGGAATAGGACATTCGACTTCAATACGGAAGGTGCGTCTCATATAGGGCTCATGCCAGACTTCTTTGAAGACTTAAGACAGCAGGGACTTAAACGTTCCGATCTGGAACCGGTATATAGATCCGCAGACTTCTTCACTACGATGTGGCAGAACGCGGTAAATAGGAGCGGAAGTATCCAGTAACTAAACCAAGGCCCGCTACAAAGCGGGCCTTTTTGTTCTTCTATAATCCGAAAGAAAAAGTTTGGTCTTTGGAACTAAAAAAGAATAATAGGTTCTAAGATAAAAAGAGCTTATTTCCATGAGGCTTTTATTGAACCTTAAAACTTTTACTCCTTCCTTATTCCTATTATTGACCCTTGCATGCTCCAAAAACGGAGATACAACTTCTACGGACGATACTGCGGCTAGTCTATTATACTCGGCTTACGGAGCCAGTTTCACTCCTGTCCCGACTGGAGGATGTGCGGACTCGGCAGTCCCAACTATCGTTACCGGGGGATCCGCAACATTCTCCGGGGCAAGTTATCACTATTATTTCTATTCTTTTACCGGAAATGGCGCAACAAATACCTTTAACGTTAGTTTTACAAGTGGGGAAGCCGATTTGTGGATCGGGACAGAAAACTCTGTGCTGATCCCAACGGATTTTAGTCAGGTAGAAGTTAGAAGTGAGAATATAGGGACCGAATCCTATTCCGGAGTAAATACTACAAACGGTTCCACCCGTTGTTTGGTCATTCCGGTCACGGATGCTGGAACAATTACTTTGTCGGTCCAGTAAGTCGGGTTAAACCATTCGGTCTATTTGGGAAATTAAAAATTTCGTAAATTTTCTTCTTGCTTTCCTGAAATTAAAAATATACTTCCTCAGATTCTATTTTTGGAGCAAAACGAATGGAAGAAAGTTCAGGTTCAGGAATCGGTTTAGTCATAACCGCTATCGTTTATATTGCGATCCTTGGAGTATTCCTATTTTCCTTCTGGAAAATATTCGAAAAAGCAGGCAGACCTGGTTGGGCAGGGATCATTCCGATTTATAACCTTTATGTATTAATGGAAATCGTTGGAAGACCTGGTTGGTGGTTTATCCTATTTTTCGTCCCTTGTGTTGGTATCATTATCAGCATTCTTGTTGCTATCGATTTGGCTAAATCATTCGGTAAGACTGCAGGTTATGCGGTACTTTTCATTTTTGGAATTGGATATCCGATATTAGCATTCTCTGATTCGAAATATGTGGGACCAGCTGCGAAATCAGCTTAATAATTTTTTAATATTAGAAACCGGATCCAAAACTGGTCCGGTTTCTAATCCTATCTTCCGATTATTTTTCGCTATTTCACTATCTTTAATCGTATTTATCACTCTAACCATCTTAATTTCCTTTCAGCTACCATTGGATACAGAATCGGAGCACTGGTTTACTATCTGTTGGTGGAAACATCTAACAGGCTGGGATTGCCCAGGCTGCGGACTGACTAGATCAGTGATATGTTTTTTTAGAGGGGATTTTTCCCAGTCCTGGGAATATCATCCATTCGGGATCCCGATTTCCATTCTAGGAATTTCCGGTTTTATCATCCGATGGAATCTAGGTAAACAAGTTTGGAGAAAAATTTTAGAAAATCGGTTTACTGAATTTTTTGCGTATTTAGGAGTTATTTCAATTTTTGTTTGGTACTATATCAAACATTTCTATTAAAATAACTCATCATCGTCCGCAGGAGGGGTCGCAGCTCTTGAAGAAGTTTCAGACTTAGGACTTGCGGTCTTTTTCTGAGTTTCTCCACTTCCTGATTTAGAAAGATATTCAATTTTTCCTTCCGCTTCCGCAAGGATAGATTGGCAAAGGATCTTGAGTTCCATTCCTCTCTCATAAGATTTAATGGATTCTTCTAGGGTCAATTGTCCTCTTTCCAAATTTTCAGCGATCTGCTCCAATTCGGTTAATGCTTGTTCAAAACTGATTTCTGTTTTTTTACTCATTGTATTTCACCTTGGTAAGAAACCCGAATCCTACCTTCCGCAAGTATGACCTCTAGTTCTTCCTCTTTCTCCAATTGTGCCGGAGATGTAACGACTTTTTTTCCTTTCTTCCTAACTACGGAGTATCCTCTTTTCAAAGTCCCTAAGGGAGAAAATCCTTCCAGCTTTCCGGAGAGAAGTTGGAACTCCTTCTTCTTCCTTTCCAACTGGGATTTAAAAGAAGTAATCAATCCAGTCGATACAGGACTAAATTTGTTTTGGGCGCTCATCAGATAGTTTTTACCCAATAGATGTATTCTGGAATTGATCTCATCCAGTTGTAAAATACGATCGTTCAACATGGACCTAGGATCTAAGAATGCTTTTTTATTGGTCAGTATCCGAAACTTTTCTTTTAGATTGTTTGCCTGGTTTTTTAAAGCTGTTTTAAGTCGGATTTCGAATTCAATAAGTCCTGATTCAACAAGTTCCATTTCTGGCACAGCCATTTCTGCCGCGGCCGTAGGAGTGGGTGCAAAATGGTCGGCTGCCAAGTCGGAAAGAACTGAATCTATCTGGTGACCAACCGCGGAAATAATAGGAACACGGCTTTGTGCAAACGTAAGTACCACTTTTTCGTCGTTGAACGCCATCAGATCTTCTGTACTTCCCCCACCTCGACCTGCAATGATCAGATCCACGTCCCACTTAGGATCATTTAATTGTTTAATCGCAGAAATAATGGATTCAGGCGCTCCGTCTCCTTGGACAAGGCAAGGAGAGATCAAAATATCTATATTAGGAAATCTTTGTTTAGAAATACGAATAATGTCTTCGATCGCCGCTCCGGTGGGGGAAGTAGCAACACCAATCCTCCACGGAAATGCAGGGAGTTTACGTTTTCTTTCCGGGTCAAAAACACCCTGGGCAGCAAGTTTTTTTTTCAGTTCTTCTATCTGAAGTAAAAGGTCCCCTTGTCCCAACTCTTCTATTTTAGAAATATTTAAATTGTATTGGCCGCGAGGTTCGTATACAGAGATTGCACCGAATGCTTTTATCTCCATTCCGTTTTCCAAAGGTTTTCCTTTATATCTTCCATTACTATAAGAGAAAAAGGTACAGGCGATTAAGGACTTTGGGTCTTTTAAATTAAAATAAATATGACCTTGGTGAGACTTTGAATAATTGGAAATTTCTCCTTGGATCCAGATATTCCTAAGAATATCCGGGCCAGTTAGAAGTTGTTTAACGATAGAATTGATTTCCGAAACGGAATATGTTTTTGTTTCTTCCATCCGAAATTAACTAGCGAAAAAATCTTTTCTGTATAATTTCCAGAAGTCCCAAAGGATCACAACCATTGTGACTGCAACCGGTCCAAGCACCAGCCCCATGATCCCAAATTCTTGGATTCCTCCGATCAAGGACAAAAATATCAACAAAGGATGGATCCTAAGTTTTTTGTCTAACATCTTAGGTTTTACAACATTCTCCAAAACGATATACAAGGTCAGGCCCATTACCATAAATAAGCTCGCGCCAATGATATTATTCTCGATGAACATCAAATAAAGCCCGATCGGCAGCCAAACTACCGAAGTTCCAATCACAGGAATTAAAGAGAAAAATGCTGCAAGACTCGCATATAAGAAAGGATTCGAAATTTTTGCGAATAAAAGAAGAATATAAACTCCAGCTCCCTGCATAATGGAAACAATTAGATTTCCTTTGAATACAGTCTGTACAGCGGAAGCGATCTTTCTTCCTACTTGTTCTTCTACCTCAGTGGAGAATGGTAAATTGTCCAAAATGAATCTTTCTATCTTTCTTCCGTCTTGGTAGAAGAAGAATAGAAGTAAAAGTGAGAAGAATAGGTTCATGATGATCCCGGCAGGAAGATCTATAGAACCTAAAATAAAGGAAGAAGCATTACTTAAAACAGCGTATAAGCTGTCCAAGTTCAATATATCTATATAATTTTTAGCAAAGTCTCCGTAAATTTCTGGAAGTTTCACCCAGAAAAATGGATTATCCGTGAATAGATCAGTAAGTATATTCAGGCTCATGATCGTATCTATGATCTTATCTTCAGAAAGAGAGATTCTGATCTTAAATAGGATGGAAAGGGATTCTTCGATCAAAGTGCGGATCATAAAATAAGAGGGTAAAATTACGATCATACAAACGGAACCGATCATAATGTAAGGAGCCAATGGATCGAACTTAGGACCAACCAATCTTCTCAATTGTTTGTATTGTTTGCGAGTGGCTAAGTATAAGATCAAAGCAACGAGTGCGGAATAAAAATATGGTCTTAAAACTACAAAGAGTAGGAAGCCTGTCCCAATACAAAATATACCTAGGATCAGGTTGAAAAGTTTTCGGTTGGTTTCCTGCCCTTCTTTCGGGGACATTAAAATCCTCCATTCGTGGTTTTCTGGAATAATTTTACGATACTTCCTTTTTCTTCAGGATGAATAGTGATGGCGAGTACCTTATGCCTAAGAATATCCACTAGATACAGACTTTTCTCTTCAGACTTTTGGCTCTGTAAAATTTTATGACCGAAACTGGAAATCAGATATTCATAATATCTTTCCATGGTAGTTTTTGGAAGAGAAGTTTTAAAAACTACAACCGCTTCCTTATTCTCTAACAGACGATCCGCTTTTAATTCCGTAAAAAACAATACCTCTGAATCATCCGGAACAAAATTGCTAGGAATGGAAGAAGGAGCCTTGTATGGCTTTTCCACTATGGTGAGTTGGTTATGCCTGAAAATTTTAGGTCTATCTTTGACCTTTTTGGTTTTTACAGGATCAGGACTCATTAAATCGGGTAATTTGGTATCCTGAGCAAAAAGAGAAAGATTTCCGATCAGTAAAAATACTAGAACCGAACAGAGGACTTGCGAGAAACTACGGCCTTCCACGAAATTTAGTTGAATCTAACGCTTCCCCCTTGACAATCCTTTTCTAGATGCAATTCACCGGATTCGATTTTTATATCCAAACTCTATTAGATTGGGTATCCGGTCTGCCCAGCGCCCTAGTCTGGTTTTTTTTCGCATTTTCCAATTTTACCGAAAACGTTTTTCCTCCTTGGCCGGGAGATACCGTTACCGCATTCGGTGGATTTTTACTCGCAAGAGGTGCTTTAAGTTTTTGGGAACTGGTCTCAAGCACATTAGTAGGAAATCTAGCAGGCGCCTGGGTCATGTATGCATTCGGCCATAAACTATTGGATTGGCTGAAGAATAAAAACTTCCCATTTAAATCGGAACTGTACAACGAAGAGTCTATCCAAAAAACCTTGGATTGGTTTTCCAGAAATGGATTGGTTGTAGTGATCTTCTCCAGATTCTCCGCAGGGATACGATTTTTCGTTTCTATAGTCGCTGGAATGGTGGATATGAAACCTGTTCTGTTTTTTTCCGCATTCACATTAGCAGTCACTATTTGGTGTGGGATATTGATCTACGGAGGATTTTACCTTGGATCTCATTGGGAGAAGGTATTAGAATTTTTAGCTCTGTATAATAAAATTTTTACAGGCTTCTTAGTAACAGCAGTTCTTGGATTTATAATCTACAAAAAGTTTTTCGAAAGAAGAAGGGAAGCCTAGGCTTCCAGAACTTCTTTTAGAGTTTTTACAAACTTTTTATGAATGGAATCAGTTTCTTTAGGAAGTTCTAATTTTTTAGCAAGCTCCAGTAAACCATTCGGATCTATCACTTTTCCTTCGAACCATTGTCCGGCCATATCTCCAGAAATTTTTAAAACAGAAGAAAGATCTAAAATTCCCCTTTCTACCATCACAAGTGCAAAACCTAAAGCACCATCCGTTGGAATATAAGGTGCAATTCCTTCCGTCTTCCAAGGATCTAAACCGGTAGGAAGAGCACTTCTGACATTCCATTTCATTTCATCAGAAGGGGGCCCAAGTTCCGTTTTATTGATTAGAACCAATTGAACCGGATTGATATCACCATGGATCCTATGATTTTCTTCCGCAAGTTCTCGTATTAGTTTTGCATTATCTCGTGTAATCGCATCTCTTCCTAAAAAATTCAACTTATACAAATAATCTTCTAATTCTTTGCCTTGTAATGCTCCGGTTAAAATGAACTGATATAAAATAAAGATCAGATAATCGCTTTCAGTATTATCCCCAAGCAAGATTTCTTTAGAGTTTGTAGGAAGATAGATTCTATCTCTAAGAAGGATTGTAAGCTTATACGCCAATTGATCGAATAAACTTTGGAAAGAAGATCCGGCAAATTTACGGACCCTTTCTACTGCTCCCCAAAGACCTTCTGTTAAAAATCTAGTGGGATGCGAAAGAGTGTCCCAAAACTTATCCACCATTCCTTTCAAAGTACCTTCTAAATACTTTAAGTGAAGTGATTCGGTTTTTACACCTTGTGTCCTAAATGTAGAAAGTAGGGTCCTTCTGAAAAAATGGGGACTGGCAGAAATAAAACAAAGAGGAGAATCACTAGTAGCTTCTCTCAATTCTTTGAATAATGTAGGCATACCCGGCAAAGGTAATTTCTGCTCGGGTGTTTCGAATAATGTGGAGATTTTTCCCTTATTGGAATGGATATCCGTAGCAAGATAAGTCTGGTCTATATCAGAAGTAGTTACGATCCCCGTATATTCTTCAGGCAAAATACGTAAAGCTCCCATTCCGATCAAACTTTGGGAAACTAACTCGTGTTTGCCTGGAGTGTTCAAATAGGCCAGGTCTTTCCCAAACTGTCTGTAAGAATCAGGTTTCAGGAAATGTATATGGAATGTATAATTTCCAGGACTTAAAGGAAAGGTAAACTCATGAAAGAAAAATCCACTTTCGTCTCCTCTGATCTCAGGAGAACGATGTAACACTTTTCCGGACTGGTCCACAATTTCCGCAACAAGGATAGGCTTACGTACTGACTCGAGTCCGTAGTCTAAAAATGGAGTGATCTCTTTTTCTTGTCCTTGAAATAAGCCGGTAAGAAGGTCCCATTTTTTAGGATCCGTCATTTCTTCGCTGACGGAGATATCAACTACCTGGCCTCGGATATAATAACGATTTTCTCTTCCGAGAGTTCCTCCGCAAATCGCGGCCCTACGTTTTTCCGTATTCTTGGAAATTTTGCGTTCTGTTTCTTCCGTCACAAGCTTGCAGGATTCCTTTTTAACATTTTGGGAAAGGAAAACTCTAACATGGGGCTTCTAAAGGGAAAGCAAAAATCCAATTTCTTTGTTTTCGAGAGAAAAGGTCCGCCTAGGATGGTCTCAGAATGGCGAGAGGGAAACATTCGGACGGAAACCGGAAAGGTCCCAAGTCGATTTATATCCGCAAAATGAGATATGAAGAGGCATATCGGCTCTTGGACCGGGAAATCCAAGCCGCATTCATGAAAGGGGAGACCCTGGTAGAAGTTGTACATGGGATAGGCGAAGGAGTTTTGAAAAAAATGACCGACGATTATATCCAAGCACATTCCTTTCTAAAAATTTTAGAAGATGGGGGACTTCACCTGGCAAATAACCCTGGTTCCACTCTTGTGGAGATCATGGGTCCATCCTCGGAAGATCTAAAAAAGTATTTAAAATAAATGGGAAACACAAGGCCTAAAGTCCAAATCCTGGATGTAACTCTCAGAGATGGAGAGCAGACCAGAGGTGTAAGTTTCTCCGCTTCCGAAAAACTAAATATTGCAAAATTTCTATTACAAAATCTGAAAGTAGATAGAGTGGAGATCGCATCCGCTCGGGTCTCTCAGGGAGAACTGGAAAGTGTCCGTGGAATCATGTCCTGGGCAGCTTCCGAAGGTCTGGAAAAACGGATCGAAATTTTAGGATTCGTAGATTCTCACAAAAGTGTGGATTGGATCCTTGCTTCCGGAGCTAAAACCTTAAATCTACTTACTAAAGGTTCTCTCAAACATCTAGAAGGGCAGCTCAAAAAGACTCCCAAAGAACATTTTGAAGAAGTATCCGAAACCATCCAATACGCTAAGAAGAATGGTTTGGAAGTGAATATTTATTTGGAAGACTGGTCCAATGGATATTTAAACAGCAAAGAATATGTTTTGGATTTTGTTTCTCATCTTTCCAAAGAACCATTAGGCAAAATTTTTCTCCCGGATACATTGGGGGTTCTTTCTCCAGACGAGACATTTTCAGGAATTTCCCTTCTTACTGGGAAACATCCAGAACTACATTTTGAATTCCATGGACATAACGATTACGATCTTTCTGTTGCAAATTGTTTATTCGCGGTCAAAGCAGGAGCAAAAGGTTTACACGTTAGCGTAAATGGACTTGGAGAAAGAGCAGGAAATTCTCCCCTCGAAGCTGTGATCACAGCACTTCATGATAAAGTGGGAATATGCACAGATGTGGATGAAAAATCAATCTCGGAAGCAAGCCGCTTGGTAGAAGTATTCAGTGGAAAAAGGATCTCCGCAAACCGTCCAGTAGTGGGAGAAGATGTATTCACCCAAACAGCAGGGGTTCACGCTGACGGAGATAAAAAAGGGAATTTATATGCAAACCCAATTCTACCGGAACGATTTGGTAGAAAAAGAAGTTATGCGCTTGGTAAACTTGCAGGAAAGGCAAGCATCTCCGAAAATCTAAAACAACTTGGTCTAGTACTTTCTCCAGAGATAGAAAAAAAGGTTTTAGAAAAAGTAATAGAACTAGGTGACCAAAACAAAACGATCACACCTGAAGATCTTCCATTTATCATCGCAGACGTTTCCGGGAATTCTAGTGTACAAGCAATCAAGATCACTGGATGTAAGATCAATTCAGGTATTGGAATTCGTCCCAAAGCAATTGTAGAATTAGAATATCATGGTAAAAAATATTCTGAAGAAGGAGAAGGCGACGGAGGTTACGACGCTTTCATGTCCGCTCTGACTAGTATTGCTTCCAAAGCTGGCCTTTCTATTCCTAGACTCGTAGACTACGAGGTTCGAATTCCTCCCGGCGGAAAAACGGATGCACTCGTGGAAACAATGATTACCTGGAATAAAGCCCTGGAAAATCATGAAGAAGAAAATTTCAAAACTATGGGAATCCACTGCGACCAAACAGTAGCTGCAGTTTTAGCTACAGAAAAAATGCTGAACTTAATTCTTCCTACATGGCAAACTTGAAACTGATGATCGTTGGTCTGGGCAATCCAGGCCAAAAATACGAAAGAAACCGTCATAATATTGGCTTTCTGGTCTTGGACGATATTGCCAAAGACTGGGGAGTGGATTTGAACAATTCTTCCAAAGAAGCAAAAGGGAAACTAGACAAGGACGGAGTTTCTTATTATTTTCTCAAACCGCTCGAATACATGAATCTTTCCGGAAAAGCAGTCTCGGAACTCTCCCGCAAAAACGGGATCCCTCCAGAAAACATTTTAGTCATTCATGATGAAGTGGACTTTCCATTCTCCAAACTCAAATTCAAACAGAGTGGCGGAAACGGTGGCCATAATGGGATCAAGGATATCTCCGAAAAACTAGGATCTCCAGATTTTTTCAGATTAAGATTCGGAGTCGGAAAACCTGGAGACAGCGCGCTCACAGCGGGACACGTTCTATCCAATTTTAACCAGGAAGAAATGAGTAAATTGCCCGAATTATTCGACCAGGCAAAACAAAAAATAAAAGATTGGGTCCGGGAAAGACAGATCATTTTTTCGAAAGCCTCCGATAAATAAACTATCCCGGGCAGGCAAACTTCTCCGGGCATTTTTATCCGGAGAAACCTGTGAGCGAATACGCGGTCAAACTTCCCCAATTTCCTTCTGAAATCCTGAATTCTGCCGCTTCTCGTTTTTATGAATATCTGAGGGTGGAAAAAAATTATTCCCAAAACACTCTCAACGCTTATCTCCTAGACCTGAAATCATTTTTTGAATTTTGTCTACAAGAACAGATAGAAATCTACCAATTAGAATCAGTTGATGTTCGTTCTTATTTTGCTTTCCTTTCTAAAAACCAAGGTTTGGATAGAAGGACCCAAAGCCGAAAATTATCCAGCCTTAGAACATTCTACAAAGTATTATTAAAAGATAATTTGGTTCCAGGAAATCCGATCCTTTCCGTTAGTTTTCCTAAAACGAGAAAACAAGTCCCTAAAAATTTCAGGATAGAAGAAACCGAAAGTATTTTAGATTACGAATACGAAAATGAAAACGCGTCAGAGATCTTAAATATCAGAGACAAAGCCATCTTAGAAGTTTTATATTCTTCAGGACTCAGGGTTTTCGAATTAGTCGATGCGACTCTAGTACAATTATCCGCAGACCATACTATCTTAAAGGTACTTGGTAAAAGAAGAAAGGAAAGATACGTATATTTAGGAAAAGAAGCCATCAAAAGTCTAAATGAATACTTAGATGTGCGTCCTAGATTTCGTCCCAGATCTGATGAAATTTTTCTGAATCAAAAGGGAAATAAACTGACGACCAGAGGGGTTCGTTATATTTTGAACGAGAGAAGGAAAAGAATGGGATGGGACAAACCCATTACCCCCCACAAATTCCGTCACACGTTCGCAACGGACTTGCTTGATGCCGGCGCGGATATCCGCGCAGTCCAAGAGCTTTTGGGGCATTCCTCTCTATCCACCACCCAGGTTTACCTGAGCGTGAGTAAGGAAAAGATCAAAGAGGTCTACCGAAAGGCTCACCCACATGCAAGACTCGATAAATCCAAATAAAATACATGCAACCACAATACTCTGCGTTCGCAAAGGCGGAAAGGTAGCGATCGCAGGAGACGGACAGGTTTCTTTCGGAAACACCGTCATGAAGAATACCGCGAGAAAAGTTCGTAAACTTTATTCCGACAAAATTGTATCCGGCTTTGCAGGTTCTGCAGCGGATGCATTTACCTTATTCGAATTATTCGAAAAAAAAGTGCAGGAATACGGAGGAAGTCTTTCCAGATCCGCAGTCGAACTTGCAAGAGAATGGAGATCTGACAGAGCTCTTAGAAGATTAGAAGCAATGCTCATCGTTGCAGATAAGGACGAATCTTTTCTAGTTTCTGGAACGGGAGATGTAATCTCGCCTGACGACGGAATTTTAGCAATCGGTTCCGGTGGAAATTATGCACTCTCCGCAGCAAGAGCACTCTATAATCATACAAACCTAGAACCTTCTCAAATAGTAAAAGAAGCCATGAATATAGCCGCAGATATTTGTATATACACAAATCATAATATAATTGTAGAGGAAATCGGACAATGAGCGAATTCCTTTCCCAAACGAATGAAACCAAATTAGGGGATGATGAACTCACTCCCAGACAAATCGTTTCCAAACTAGACGAACATATCATAGGACAGAAGAACGCCAAAAAAGCAGTGGCAATTGCTCTTCGCAATAGGACTAGACGCAGAAAACTAGACCCCGAATTAAGAGAAGAAATTTACCCTAAGAACATTATCATGATCGGACCCACTGGAGTAGGAAAAACAGAAATCGCAAGAAGACTTTCCAAACTCTGCGGTGCACCTTTCTTAAAAGTAGAAAGTACAAAATTTACGGAAGTAGGTTATGTAGGCCGAGACGTAGAAAGTATCATTAGAGATCTTGCAATGGTTTCTCTAAACCTAGTGAAACAAGAATTCAGGAAAGAAGTAGAGGCAAAAGCCAAAGAAAGAGCGGAAGAAGCTCTGTTAGATATCCTACTTCCTTTCCCAGCCAAAACTTCTATCGCGGATCCTCATCCTCCTTCAATCGGCTTCTCCACAAATGAAGCGGACGAAGAGAGAGAAAAAAGATTTTTAGAAACCAGAGAGACTATGAGAAAGAAACTCAAGTCCGGGAAACTAAACGAACAAATTATAGAGATAGATATTCCACAAGCAGGTCCACAAGGACTTCCAATGCTACAAGTATTCGGTGCCGGAAATATGGAAGATCTAGACAATCATATACAAAATGTTTTGGGCGATTTAATGCCTAAAAAACAGAAAAAAAGAAAACTACCAATTCCGGATGCTCTCAAAATTTTAGAAGAAGCAGAAGCTGAAAAACTTTTAGATCCTGACAAGTTGCAAAGAGAAGCTCAAAAACGAGTAGAAGAAATGGGAATCGTCTTCTTAGACGAGATAGACAAGATCGCGAGCAGAGAAGGAAGAGCAGGGGCTGATGTTTCACGAGAAGGAGTACAAAGGGACTTACTTCCGATCGTAGAAGGTGCAACTGTAAACACAAAGATCGGCCCGATCGTAACGGATCATATCCTATTTATCGCTGCCGGTGCATTCCATATGTCTAAACCTTCCGATCTAATCCCAGAATTACAGGGACGTTTTCCGATCAGAGTAGAACTCGAAAAATTATCCATGGATGATTTTGAAAAAATCTTAACAGCTCCTAGATCTTCATTAGTAAAACAGTACCAAGCATTATTAGAAACTGACGGTATCAAAATAGAGTTCGCGCCGGATGGAATCAAAGAGATCGCAAAGATCGCCTATGACATGAACGAAAAACATGAAAACATAGGCGCTCGTAGATTGAATACGATCATGGAAAGACTCTTAGAAGACCTAAGTTTCGAAGGCCCGGATCTACCGGAAGACCAACGAAAACTAACCATAAACAAAGCCGCTGTCGAGTCGAAACTAAAGGGAATTATAGAAGATAAAGACCTAAGTCGTTATATTCTCTAAAACGACATTTCCCGCAGTGCCGTTAAAGGATATCTCATATAAACGGTAGTAGTTCTAGATCCGGAAGTGATTGTTAATAGATCCAAAGGATTCAGACCCATAGTATAATAACCTTCGTCGATCATAGCGATACCAAAACCCGCACTTTCTTTTTCGTCCAAGAACTCGGGACGGAAGAAATCTGCGGAATTTCCTTGGTCGAATAATTCTTTATGACGAATACGTGATTCTTCTATCCTTCCAAAATCCATATTATGGATCGGAGAATCGTTACGGATCCTGAAATTCAGCTCGTCTTTGGTGATTTTGATCTTAACAGAAATTCGCATTCTGTTTTTCTTAAGTTTAAAACGTATATCCGTGAGGAATTCTTTCTCTTCGTCTTTTAAGATCTGCTTTTTAGCACGTATCCTATCTTCTAATTGAAGGATACTCTGTACTTGTTTTTTGATCTTATCCGGAACCACATATCGATGCATAGCATCACGTAGCGGAGAAGTATCCATGATGATCTCAAGTAGTTCTTCTGCTTCTTCTTGAGTCTCACCAAGCTTTTCTATTTTTTTCAGAAGTTCATCTCTGAAAATAATATGGCGGATATTTCCTTTGATCGCGTTTAATAATGCCTCCATCAGTCCGCTGAAAAGATGAAATGCAGCGAGAGGGTTGGCACCGATCTCTTCTAAAAGACCGTTAACGAGTTCGGAAAGAATATCTCTGGTAGGTTTAGTCAGACCTTTGAGTTCTAAATGGAAGAATCGTCTCTGCTTGAGTTCTTCTATATTTTGGAGGATTTGAGCCCCTTTGAGGACAGATTTCTGGTTTGCCATAGGAGGGAACTTAGAAAATTTAGTACAGGTTGGCTTGTGGACTCTATACGGCAAGCTGGTTTTAGAGATATGGCATCAAAAACCGAAGATTTCGAACTAATCACTCCAGACTTGGGAGATACCGACAAAATTGAACTAGTTCGTTGGAATTTTCAGTTGGGAGATCAAATCATTGAAGGATCGGAAGTCTGCGAACTAGTCACAGACAAAGCTTCTTTTCCAATGGAATCTCCAATTAACGGAATACTCGCAAGAATCGACAGAGAGAAAGGTTCCATCATCGAAAAAGGAGAAATTTTGGGAATGATCCGGAGGAAAGATTCCGAGTGAAATTGGTCCATCTATCGGACCTGCATTTTCCTGTAGCACTTCCTTTCACTAGTCTGAAAGGTAAGATGATCCCGGGATATTTAAACTATACCTTTCGGCGTAGGAAAAAATATCCGATCTCTCTCTGGAATGCAATCGTTCGAAAAGTAAAATCCTTAAATCCAGATGCGATCGTTATCTCCGGAGACATCACAAATGTCTCGCATTGGAAAGAATACGACGAATCCAAAAAAATCCTAGCTCCTGTACTCGGGGATAAAACGTTTATGATCCCGGGAAATCATGATCGTTATACTGATATTGCTGCAGGGAAAGAAGGATCAGATCTTCCTTATTACGAAAAATTTTTCTCACCTTGGATGGGAGAAAGTATTCCGCTACAAAACGGATATCTTCGGATCAAAAAAATAGGAAAACTAGCTCTTGTAGGCTGGGACTCTAATATGCCACTCTCCGTATTAAACGCGTACGGATATGTGAAAGAAGATATAGTACATTCTACATTAGAATACTTGGAAAAAGAAAAACTGGATCAGTATATTCTAATCTGCCATCATCCCATCTGGAATCCTCCGGAACGCCAGGAAAGTTCCGGTCATAAAATGAAAAACAGGGAAGAAATCGCGGAACTACTGAAAAAAAGGCCGCCACTAGCCTATTTGCACGGTCATGTGCATACAAACTGGGTCAAATATCCGGATCCACAAAAACCATATTACGTGATCAATTCCGCATCCAGTACCAGAATTTCAGATCAAAAACACCAAAGTGGTTTTCATCTGATGGAATGGAACGAAACCGAATTAAATATTAAAAGATTCTCTTTTTCTAATGAAGAAGGGGAATTTACAGAAACACAAACGATCTCATACCAAGAAAAGGAAACAAATGGCCGGTAAACTCCAACCAATCGATATCCAAAGAGAACTCACAAAGATTAAACATCCGGAGCTAAAAAAAGACATAGTGTCTCTCGGAATGATCGGTTCCTTAGAAATCGGAGAAGAAGAAACAAGCATCCTAGTCAAAACTCCAAGCCAAGACAGAAGAGTACAGATCGGCTTAGAAGCACAGATCCGTCAGACACTTTCTAAAAAAGAAGGAGTCGGAAAAGTAAAGATCAAGTTTGAAGTAGATCCTAGGATGACCTTGGATGATTCAAATAAGATCCTTGGTGTTAAAAAGGTAATCGCGATCGGCTCCGGAAAAGGTGGGGTAGGAAAATCCACAGTCACAGTGAACCTCGCATCTGCAGCAGCTGCGATGGGATACAAAGTGGGAGTGATGGATGCAGATATCTACGGACCTTCTATCGGAAAAATGTTCGGGGTCAACGGTAAGGTCGCACTCAAAGCAGAAGAAGATAAAATTTATCCATTAGAAAAAGACGGACTAAAGATCATCTCTTTCTCTTTTTTAATAGAAGAGAAACAACCAGTAGTTTGGCGGGGTCCAATGTTAGGAAAGGCGGTAGAACAGTTTCTGTATGATATCGTCTGGGGAGAACTAGACTTCTTATTTATAGATCTTCCACCGGGAACAGGAGATGTACAATTATCTCTTGCTCAGCTTATAGATTTAGACGGAGCAATTTTGGTAACTACACCACAAACAGTAGCACTTTTAGATGCAAATAGAGCCGCATCTATGTTTCAACAAGTCAAAGTACCGATACTAGGTGTTGTGGAGAATATGAGTGAATTTGTGTGTCCAAATTGTGGACATGCTTCCGCGATTTTTTCTCAAGGTGGAGGTCAAAAATTAGCTGATTCTACCGATACAAAATTCCTGGGAGGGGTCCCACTTACTATGGATGTAATGAGCGCTGGAGAAGCTGGAAAACCGTTGGTTTTTCAAGAACCAGACGGAATTATCGCAAAATCCTATAAAAACATACTCCAAAACCTGGCTGAAGAGATAAAAAAGTGGGAATAATACTCTGGGGCCAGTCAGTTAGTACAGAGACAGAGGGAGGCAAACCGTGAAGTTCGAAAAAGGCACAGAGAAGAATCCATCCGGAAACCTCATAGTATATTGCAACGTTGTTGGAGAAAATCCGCTATTTCCGGGCGGCAAGATTATCGCTTCCAACGTAGTGGTTAGTTTCCTCCGAATCGGAGAAAACTTTCCAGTTGTAACATTTCCTCCCGTCTCCTTGGACAGTTACGAGGACTTAAAAAGGATCATCACTGATCATTACGACAAGTATGACGTGGTGAAGATCAAAGACTTCGAAATGCCTGCAGGCCAAGAGGATTCCAATTCTTATATTAAAGAAAGAATGGATCATTTTGAAAATGTAGTCATTCGCTATGTGGAACTATGTAAGAACAGAGAAGGTGGATCTTTCCCTGTTCAGGAAAAAGAACCAGAAGGTGTTAGAGATTATCTGGACGCCTTAGCAAATCTTTCTTTAAAAGTAAGACGTTCAAGCGGAATCGCAAGAGAAGCGTCTCTTCTTCATATGGAAAGATTGGTAGAAACTTTTTCGGGAAAACACCCTGAGTTCGATCTTCATAATTTCCGAAAAGCCTTGGAAGTTCCGGGCCAAACCGGAGAAGAGTTAGTTGGATTGTATCTGCAAAAATTCAACGCTATCTCTTACGAAAGATACGAAGATGCTTCCGATCTAAATAAAAAGATCCAAGCAATAGAATCAGTTTAATCCTTCAAAAATTCGGGACCAGCCGGTCCCGGATCTTTCCAGTTAGTTCATTATGGGTTCCAACGAGGGTAAAGATCTATCTCCCTTCCTAAAAGTCTGAAAATCCTAGTAGCCATAAAATCTCCTAAGTCTTCTAAACTCTGGGGCATTTGGTAAAAACCGGGAGATGCAGGAGCAATGATCGCACCTGCATCATGAAGTGCTAACATATTCTCCAAATGAATTCGATTATAAGGAGTTTCTCTAGGAATTAAGATTAGTTTTCTTCTTTCCTTCAAGGTTACGTCAGCCGCTCTTTCAATTAAATTTTCAGTGATCCCAGTGCGGATCGCAGCAACAGTTTTCATTGAGCAAGGAAGTACAACCATACCATCCCAAATATTAGAACCGGAAGCTATATCTGCTCCGATGTCCTCAAATTTTCTAAGATGAAATTTATGAACTTGTTTAGGATTCCATTTTTTACGCACAAACTCGAGGACATCTTCTCCGGTTTGAACATTTGCCTCATACTCTTCTTTAAAAACTCTGATAGAAGCAGGGCTCGGAACGAACCAGGTCTCTCCTGGAATTTCCATAAGTGCTTTTAAAAATCTGGCAGCATAAATAGAACCACTTGCCCCAGCCATTGCAAGTACCAGTTTTAAGGGTTTTTCTTCACTCATCTCTAAAACCTGGAAAATAAAGAAATTAAACTCGGACCAGTTTCTGCCAAAATTCCTAAAAAGATCACCAGAGAAATCCATGAATGGATCTGATAAAAGTTAGGTGGAAAATTTCCGTCCTTGTTTTCGGAAGCAATCTTTTGTTCTCTAAATAATAAATAAGCTACGAATATTAAAAACGCCCAGAAGGCTCCCTGAAAACCTGCATACCATGCAGCGACGGAAAGAAAAGAAATAGAAAGAATATGAGAAATTCTTGATATTATAAAAGAATTCTTTTCTCCAAAATAAACAGGAACGGAATGTAGTCCTTCTTTTTTATCAAATTCCCTGTCTTGCAAAGCATATAGGATATCGAATCCAGCCAAATTGAATGCGAGTCCTAAAGTCCAAAATCCTGCGATCCAGGAAAATTCCTCTCTAATGGCGATCCAAGTTGCAAGAGGCGCAAGACCGATCGTTAATCCCAGATAAAAATGGCATAAAAAAGTAAAACGTTTTGTATAAGAATAAGTTAATAGAAGAAATAGAGTAGGAAAAGAAAGATAAAAGGAAAGTGGATTTAAAAACCAACTCCCTATAAAAAAGACAAGAGCAGATATTATGACAAATATCACTGCCATAAAATCTGAGATCTGACCACTTGGGATTTCTCGATTGGCTGTCCTTGGATTTTTAGCATCGATCTTACGATCAGCCCATCTATTAAATCCCATGGCGGCACTCCTTGCGCCAACCATACAGACCAAGATCAAAACCAATTTTTGACCCATTACAAGAAGAGAAAGACTAGGCTCTTGTAAGATCGCCAGAACAAATGCGATCCCTGCAAATGGAAGAGCGAATAAAGTATGGGAGAATTTTATAAATCGACCGTATTTGCCTAGAGCAGCAAGTGTATTGGAAGCCATCAGAGGAAGTCTTATAGAATACTGTTAGTTAGAAAGCAGATTTTTTAGAACCAAAACGAAAATGGATGATTTTTTGACCTCCCGAAGAAATCCTAGTATCTATGATCCCAAACACGGATACCAAGCCAAATCCAAACATTTCTTCTGAAGAAATTGATTCTCTATTAACAGAGATAGTATCTTCTCCTGAACTACATTTTAAATGGTTAAATACTCTTTCTCTTTTGGAACATATCGGCTCTCGTAAAATTCATACAAGCCAATCGGGAGCGTTACTCTCCGAAATGGTTTTAAGACATGCTTCTGAAGAAGCAAGACATGCCGCTTACTTTAAAAAATTAGCATTAAAAGTAAAACCTGAGGGCACTCAAAACTTCGAAAAGGATTCATTACTCTGCGGTTTTTCCGCAGTTTCCTATTTCCAAAAATTGGACCTTTCGGTAGAGAGATCTTTTGGATCTGAAAACTTTCCAAAACATACTAAATCGTTTCTTTGCTACCTATATGTTACAAAATTGATAGAAGAAAGAGCAGGATTGGTTTACGAAACCTATGATCAAATTTTAGACCAAAAGAATGCTGGAATATCCGTAAAAGGAATCATCAAGGAAGAAGAATCACATCTTACCGAAATGGATTCTCAACTCTCTAAAATGGATCCAAAATTCGAGCCCAGAACATTAGAATTCAGAGAAAAAGAACAAAAACTTTTCCAAAAGTACTTTCAAAATTTAAGAAAAGAAGTTTTTCAATACTCCTTACCCAAATGAATTTTATTCCAAAATTCGAGATTAAAAAATTCGGTGCGCTGATTGTTTTAGTTGTCCTAGTTCTTTTAGGGCCTTCTCTACAAACTCAGTCTTCTTCCTCGGAAAGAAAAGATTCTCCGATTGGACTCGTAGTTTATTGTCCTTTGCAATCAGCGAAAGAAACTCCATTTGATTTCGAAAGAACCTTGGGTCTCTGGTATAAAAGATACAAACAACAAAAGATCCAAGAAGGAGGAGGGGCGATCCTACTAGTCTCTGCTCCTTATTTGCCTAAAACCTCGGACGAAGTAGAAAGACTAAAAAAAAGCCTGGGTGCTGAGATCATATTCACTGGTCACCACTCTGTCCTTCCTAAAAAAGAAATTCCAAAACCTTCTAATAAAAAAGCTAAAAAGAAGAAGGTTATAAAACAGAAAAAGAAATCTGCCATTGCAGTAGAAACTAAAACAACTCCGGAGCAACCGGAAAAATTAACTCCGACAAAGGTAGAGGACCCTAAACCGGAAGAGCAAACTACAGAAACTAGTCCTAAACAAGAAGAGAAGTCTCCGGCCGCTAAAAAGAAAATTCCATCCAAGAAAAAAAAAGGTAAGAAGAAGGCTCCTAAAGTTTCCGCAAAAACGAAACCAGTAATCCCACCTGGGATCTTAACAGTAAAGGAAGAAGCAGGGCTAAACTTCGTATTCTATTCTCCTTCTATAGAATCATTACAAGAAGATGAAAAAAATCCATCTACTTGGATCACGGACTTCAAGACTCAATTCTCTAAAACGTTCGAATCACAGATATTCCACTTTTTACTCGCTCAAGATCCGAGCGAAAAACCGAAAGAAGATCTGAACCCAATCGCAGAAGGATTATCCAATTTCAAAAAAGAACTTTCCGATACTCTTCCTTCTATCGTCCTTCTATCTTCTCCAAGAGCTTTGCGTTTTTTTAATGGAGAGTACAGCTTTGGATGTGGAGCAACCCCTGATTCTTTAAAGATCAGCGTTTTAGAGTTATTTTTTAGGAATGGAAGACTGATCAGGATTAACGAAGAAGTCCAAACCTTAAATTCCAAAGAATCAAACAAATCCTGGATCTTAGAATAAAGACTTCTTATTTCAGACTGTAAATCTAAACGAATTTACAGATTCTCTTTCTTCCAAAAATTGACTGTATGAGCTTGAATTGCGGGATCGTAGGACTTCCAAACGTAGGAAAATCAACCATATTTAACGCATTGACTAAGGCCGGTGCCGAAATGCAAAACTATCCGTTTTGTACAATCGAACCGAACAAGGGAATTGTAGAAGTTCCGGACACAAGACTGGACAGGCTCGTAGAACTTTATAAACCACAAAAAAAAGTTCCTGCTATCATGGAATTTGTGGATATCGCAGGACTTGTAAAAGGTGCAAGCCAAGGGGAAGGCCTTGGAAATAAATTTCTTTCTCATATCCGAGAAGTAGATGCGATCTGCCATGTTGTCCGCGCATTCGAAGATGAGAATATCACTCATGTTCACGGCAAAATTGATCCAGTAGAAGATGCACAAGTAGTCACGATGGAGCTGATATTTGCGGATTTAGAATCCGTAGAAAAACAGTACCAAAAAATTTCCAGAAATGCGAAGGCTGGAAATAAAGAAGCACAAGAAGCTACAGCAGTTTTAGATAAGATCATGGCGGTTTTAAAAGAAGGAAAACCGGCAAGGCTTGCTGATATCAAACCGGAAGAACAAAAACTAGTCAAAACATTCAATCTAATCACTTCCAAGCCAGTTCTGTATGTGGCGAATATCACAGACAAGGCAGCAATTGCTAAAGAAAATCCGATCGTAGAATCGGTTAAAAAAATGGCCCAAGCAGAAGGAGCGGAAGTAGTCACTCTCTGCGGAAAATTCGAAGAAGAAATTTCAGGCCTAAGCAAAGAAGAACAGTTAGAATTCTTAAGTGAGATCGGAGAAACAAGCAGTGGATTGGATAGAATGATCCAAGCTGCCTATAAACTTTTGGGGCTTGTGACATTCTTCACAGCTGGAGAGGTAGAGGCAAGAGCCTGGACCACCGGTGTGGGAAGCACAGGACCGATCGCTGCATCCGTAATCCATTCAGACTTCGAAAAGGGATTCGTTCGAGCAGAAGTAATGAAGTTCGAAGATCTAGATAGAACAGGAAGTCCGAACAAAGTAAAAGAAGAAGGTAAACTAAAGATAGAAGGAAAAGAATATATCGTCCAAGACGGAGATGTTATTTTCTTTAGGGTAAACGCCTAAGCGCGTTTGCCGCTACTTTCTTTACGATAAGAGTTTGGATTGGTTCCGGTTAACTTTTTGAATTCTAGATAGAATGCTGATCTGGAACTAAATCCTGCCTTCGCGCCTATTTCTGTCGTATTCTCATCCGGAAATTCATTCAATAGTATCTTAGCTTCTTCTACCCTATACTGATTGATTAAAGACGGGAAATTGGTTTTAAACTCAGTGTTGATCAACTCAGAAAGCTGGTGGATAGTAATCCCAAGTTCTTTCGCCATATGTTCTTCTTTTAAAGACTTGGTCAGATAAATTTTTTCTTTTTCCAATAATGCTTCTATCTTAATCACAAAATCTTTCACATCCAAAGAAGAAAGATGGGTTTTGCGATTAGAACCTTCTTCTTCTTTTCTTCTCAATATCTCTCTGGATAATAATGATACGAATACTGTCAAAGGAGGAAGGTAGTATAATACCCCAAACACGGCCATTCTATTATAAGGATAAAAGTCGAAATGAAAAATTGTCTTATATAAATCCAGAAGGAGGAAGATCCCCCAAACGGAGATAAAGAACATTTCATACACGGTATTATTCCGGATGGAAGAAATATGGGTCTTTCCAAAATAGAATAACATACATCCGTAATTGAGTACTAAGACCAAGATCCTATGATCATACCAGAATTGGTAAAGGGGAATGAGAGGATATAAGATACCGGCAAAACAGACCAACCAGAAGAATGGAGATCTATAAACTACACCTGAATTTTCCTTATTCCAAGCTGCCAAATAGAAGAAGAAGACTATATGTGTAATTCCCAAAAATAGGAAATAATTATGACGAAATAGGTTATTTTCATTCCCGACAATGGATGCGAATTCTTTTCCATGTAAAAAATACAGAGTGGCCGCCACGGCGGTTAAGTGTAGAGGTAAGGCCAAAAACAAAATTTTTCTGGATTTAAAATACAGGTATAAATTATAACCAAAGGCCAAAAACAACACGAATCCCACACTTAGGAATAGGACTGACCTCAGTCTTACGATTACCATATAATCATCTTCTGATAATAATCGAACCGGATAATTGATGTCTTCGTTGGACAAAACATAAAGGTAGAAGGTCCGTTCTTCTTTAGGCTCCAAACGGATATTGAAATGAGGAAGTGGAGAAATAAAATCGTTCCAGATAGGATCCAGATCATAACCGGCAAATCCCGCCTCGAAATTCCCTTTGGAATCCACGGAACAAAGTTCTGCGTCCGGAACATTTAACCAAAGTAAGGCCAAGGTCCTATGAAGTTGTTCTTTTCCATCATTTGCAAGCCTGAACCTCAGCCAATTCCCAGACTGACTTCTTTTTAAACGTAAAACATTTCCGGTATTATGATGCCATTCCAACTGATGGAGAGAGGAGATTGTTTCCGGCTTACAATGTCGGAACTGATATCCCCTGTATCTATATTCCATTTTTGAACTGATATTTTCCACGGGGGAAGAAGGGGTGAGTCGAATGGTATCTGCAGATGGAAGAATCGGCCCTGCGCTTAAATTTGCTCCAGTGATACCCAAGAAGAATAGAATCAGAAATCGAAAATAGATATTAGAAAGGAAGGAATTTCGGATCCTATGACTGGATTGTTTCATTTAAGCCTAATACCAGTGAATCCCTTTCCTGGTAGGATACCAGGTATTTTTCCACAGTCATTCCATTTTTTACCAAAAACAATACTTAGGTCGAGTTTAGTTCAAAATTATAAGAAATTCCAAAAACCTAAACCCAGCTATCTAAAATTATAATCTTGGAATTTCAAGATTATAAGATTTAGGCATTCTTTCAAAGACAAAAACGAAACAAGAGAAGGAAGGATTTTTATCCCAGCTTCATTAGATCTGTGGAGAAAAAGTAAGTAAATCTCCTTTTGCAAAATAGCCCTAAAGTATGATGTCAGGCTGTCATTATCTATTCAAAATCCAAATGTTCTGCTGATAATTTAAGCATGAAAAGTCCAATAGTTTAAATCTTAGAAAATTTTTACTAAATCAGAATTTTTTAGTGTCCAATTTTATAAGTTTGGAAGGTCTTGTATTATATAAGTTCGTCCCTTATTAAGGATTAGAACAAAAAAGTCGGGAAACCTGGACACAAAACCCGAGGAGAAAAACCAAATGGCAGATTCGGCGATTATACAGAACATACTTAACCCACCGGTACTGTTCTTCTTTTTAGGAATGGGAGTCATCATCTTCAAATCGGATTTGGTGATCCCTGAGGCTCTATCGAAATTCTTTTCGATGTATTTACTATTTGCGATCGGATTCAAGGGAGGCCACGAACTTTATAAGACTCCTTTTAGTTCCGAACATGCATTAACTCTTCTTGCATGTAGCATCATGGCAACTTTAGTACCGATCTACGCTTATTTTATTCTTAAGACCAAATTAGAGAAACATAACGCTGCTGCCTTGGCCGGATCTTTTGGATCGATCAGTGCGGTAACATTCGTAACTGCAGGTGCATATCTTCATAATTTGAATATCGAATACGGTGGTTTTATCGTAGCTGGTATGGCTCTTATGGAATCTCCTGCGATCGTAATCGCAGTTATCTTAGACAGACTTTCTAAAAATAAAGCTAACGGTGGCGGATCCATTAACTGGAAAGCTCTTCTTCATGAAGCGTTATTTGGATCTTCTATCTATCTTTTAGTAGGTGCCTTGATCGTAGGTTACTTGACCGGAGATAGCGGCTGGAATGCTGAGAAACCATTTACGGAAGATCTATTTAAAGGAATCCTAACATTCTTCCTTTTGGATATGGGAATTTCTGCGGCAAAAAGATTCAAAGAACTTACTCACGTAGGCTTCTTCCTCATTGCTGCTGCAATCCTATTAATGGTGATCAACGCGAGCATAGGACTACTTCTCACTAAGGTTATCCATATGCCGGAAGGAGATGCATTAATGTTCGTAGTTCTTTGTGCTTCCGCTTCTTATATCGCGGTTCCAGCGGCAATGAAGGATATGATCCCGGAAGCAAATCCGAGCATCTATCTTACGGTGGCATTATCAATCGTATTCCCGATCAATATTATCCTCGGGATCCCATTGTATCACTACTTAGTTAAAGCTATCATGTAGGGTATTTTTCCCCTCCGGGAGTTTCTCTCGGAGGGTTTATTTTTATTTAATATAAAAAAACGTAAAATTCTTTGGACAATCCCCGAAACCTGGGATTTTTGTATCCGTTTTTAAATATTAGAAGTAATTTCTAATATTTGGGACAAATAAAACACGGAGAACCATATGAAAATGTTTCGATTCTTTAAAACAATCCACCAAATCCGATCGATTGGTAAATTCAGTTTAATTCTACTATTTTTAACCGTTGGTTCCCAGAGCATAATTGCTCAAGCGGCTAATAAAGGAACCGTAACGGCAGAACCTAGCCCGACACCAGTCACCGCGACTCCTCAAAAGTCCGCTACAGAGGAAGAAGATAGTTATGTATCACCTATGAAATCGGGCGGTTTGACTCCTGATTTCACAAGAAGTACATTCTTCGAACCGGAACTCGGAAAAAAAGTCGCTAATCATAAAAAGGCATGGTTAAACGACTGGATCAGGGTAGGAGCGTATGTTCGTCCTAGATACGAGGACAGATATAACCTAGCATTCGATAAATCGAATAAGGGTTATACATCCAGGGCGATGCAAACCTCTCAGGTTTTCTTCATTATAGATCCGAGCCCTTATTTTTCTGCAAAAGTTACCTTCCAAGATGCAAGAGTCTGGGGGGGAGAAACTCCAGCAAGTGTTGGCGACGTTCGTGCGAACGTTTTCGATGCAGCCGGAACAACTACATCTAGTAATCCTGCTGCAGGCTCCGGGGCAACTATCCCTAGCCAAACAACTCTTCGAGAAGCTTTTATCCTTTTGAAAAAACTCCCTTTAGATGCGAAGGTTCAGTTAGGTAGACAGATTTTAGCTTACGGAGACCAGAGATTACTTGGTGGGGCCAATTGGACAATGAACGGTCTGTCTTATGACGGAGCTCGTATCATGTTCGATCAAGACAATTACAAGATCCACTTCTTTGGGACTAAGATTGCGGCAAACCAGAACGGAGTGAACGGAGTAGTTTCGGCTAATGCACCTATTAGTGTTACCGACCCGGTTACTAAAAAGACGACTGTAGTAAATCCTGGACAACCTGATCAATACATCGTTGGTACCTATAACTCTGTAACTGCAAAAGATTGGTTTACTCTTGATGTTTACTCGATCGGGCTTTTGACAAAAAAGACTGCGATTGCAGGAGCTAAATCAGATTTAGATCTTTATAATAACTCTTGGGCAAAACAACAAAGTGATCTAATCACAACTGGTTTTAGGATCACTAATAGAACTGCGAATAATAATCTTCCTAAAGATGGATTCTGGGGAGCTTTGGATTGGGCAATAGAAAGCGCATGGCAAACTGGAGCAACTGGAGAAAGATCTGTAAAAGATCCTCTTTTGAATTCTTATGTGCAACAAAACGTAGCTGGACTTGCTACTTCTAACTACGGTACCCAAGCACAAAAATATTCCGGATCTATGCATGTTTTCCAGACCGGTTATACTTTTTTTGAAAAGTTAAGAGCAGGTTTCCAATATACTTATGCTTCCGGGGACAGAAACCGCACGGATGGAAGTAACGGCACCTTCCAAACTCTTACAAACCCACGCTTTGGAGTATTCCCTTATTGGAATAACGTAGCAGGTCTCTCCGAGAATATTGATACTAAAAACTTAAGTTCTTATAATTTCAATTTTTCGTATAAGACTGACCATTACGGAACATTCTACGCTGCTTACATCATCAATAACAAAGTCCAGACACAAGATGCTTGGTATGCAATCAACGGTTCTGCAAACACTGGGGCTTCTACTGAAAGTAATGGTGTTGGGCAAACAACAATCCAAGTCGGCGGAACAGGAAAAAACATTTATAACGAATTCGATTTAACTTGGATGTACGTTTTAAACGATTACGTTTCGATCTGGATCGGTGGTGGTATCTTGACTGCGGGTAATGCTGTTAAGAATCAAAGAAACGCTCTATACCATTATAATCTTCAAGCTGTCGGAACAGAATCCGCAGGTCTCCATTTGAACACAGGAGTCGCGACAGGAGCGAACGGAACAGCCTCTATGGCTCATATGTTCTTCTTCCAAGTAAACGCAGGCTTCTAAAAAAGGAACACATATGACAGTATTGGCTTATCTATCCGTCATAACTTCTCTGCTTGCACCGTTTCTAATAGGAAATGTGCTCGGAGTAGATTTTTTCGGGAAAGATAGTTCGATCGGTCTTGGGTTATCTCTCCAAGCGATACTAGGTAGTTTCATAGCCGTATATGTATACGGTTACGAAAAAGAAAGAAAGGCGTTGGTCATTTTTGGCTACGCCGTTTTTTTTCTAAGTACAGGAATTTGTTACCTGGTAGGAAAAAGTTTGTGGCTGGTCCTCTTCTGGGAATTGTCCACGATAAGCGCCTTTCTTCTTTATATCGGAGGCAAATGGAATGATGCCTCCATACGAAGTTTTGTAGCCTTGGTTGCTGCCGGTGGGATTGGCGCCTTCTGTTTTACGTTCTGGATCTTTTCGAATGATCCAAGGTCCGGATTATTTTTCTTGATCTTGGGACTTTTGATCAAGTCAGCATTTTTCGGAGTTCATTTCTGGTTGCCGGAAGCACATGCAGGAGCACCTGCTCACGCTTCTGCAGCTTATTCCGGTTTATTAGTGAATCTACCTCTTGTATTATTTTCTAAATTTGCTCTTCCACTTTTACCTGGAACTCATTATGCAACAATCCTGATACCGCTCGCCGGCATCGGAGTATTATGGGCAGGGATCACCGCATTATTCAGTAGAGAAGTTAAAAAATCCATCGCTTATAGCACGGTGGAAAATATGAACTTCTTGTGGCTAAGCTTACTTATCTCCGCTTATTGGCAATCCAGTGAGCAAGAAAGTTTAAGAATGCTTAGTAAGGCATTCGGAGTTCTTTTCCTAATCTCCTTGGTACATCATAGTATCAGCAAAACATTTCAGTTCTTATTCTTCGGATACCTTACTAAATTATCCGGAAAATCGGAATCGGATGAAAATACAGGCGTGGGAAGGATTAGTGGAATTCCTACATTTTTAGCAGCAATCGGAACAATGAGCTTTCTTGCGATTCCAGGAACGACAGGCTTTTTATCCGAATCAACATTTATCAAATTATTATCCGCAGTTTTAGAAGTTACTGATACAAGTGCAGCACTTGTTCTACCACTTCTCATTTTAGTCTGCACAGGTTTAGCGGTAGGAGCAGCGGCTCACTTAAAACTTTTCCTTGGACTTGTTCTTTCCAGACCTCGCACAAATTTCGAAGACCATGGAAAGAATACAACGATCAATGTTTCCTTATTTTTGACCGGAGCCTTAGTGCTAATTTCACCTCTGATCATTCTAAGTCTCACAAACTATTATGCAGTGAGAGTGGAATGGCTGGATTTCTCTTGGTTTAGAGGGATCGGTATCTTGAATGTAATCGGTCTAGTCATACTGTTAAGCGTAGGGTTGTTAGGACTCAGACATAAGATCAAAGAGAGAAAACTGTGGGATTGTGGCGGCTTATTCGGCGGATCGGAAGTGGCGATCGCGAGTTCAGCTCTTTCCGATCCGCTAGCCGCTCCTTTAGGCAGATATTTTGCAGACGAAGCGGGCAATTCCAGATTAGACAAAGGGTTCATTAAGATTCTATTAAGAATACTTTCTTCTTTGAAAGCTAAGATCAGGGGAGCGGATGATGAATCCATCTCCGTAGACTTAACTTATTCATCTTTTACTGTATTAACAATCTTGATCGTAATCATCATCGTTCGTCTTGCGGAGGGAGACATATGGTCACAGCTACTTTCTTATTGGGCATTCTGATCCAAATTTTAGCCTTTATATCTCTTCCTTTCTTATGTGGAGGTATTCTCCAAAAGATCAGGGCTTATGCCCAAGGCAGAAGAGGTGCACCTGTTCTCCAGATCCTATATGACACTGTCCGAATGATCAAGAAAAGTCCGATAGACGGTCCTTTCTCTGGATTTTTTTCGGAGAGTTCCGCGATATTCGCTTTTGCTTTCGGATTGGTTTTATGGTCCTTAGTTTCTTTCGAATGGGCTTCCTTATTACTGATCCCATTTTTGATAGGAATGATCCGATTTGCTACTGTGGCTTATGCGGTAGAGAATGGAACTTCTTTCGGTGGAATGGGAGCAGCAAGAGAAACTCTCCTTTTCATCTTCGGCGAACCAATCCTGATCTTAGTGCTTGTAGTATTAGAATCTAATGTAGTATTTCACGAAAACTTCGCACATATTTCTTTTGCGATCCTGTTCTTCTTGGGAGCAACATTGATCGTTCTTTCTGAACTCGCCAAACCACCATTTGATGATCCAAGAACTCACTTAGAACTTACAATGGTTCACGAGGCAATGTTATTAGAAGCTTCAGGAAGAACTAGGGCATTTTTCGAACTAGCTCACCAATTCAAAACTGCTTCTTTGTTCTTACTTCTTACCAAACTGGGACTGGAACATGTGGAAGTATTTTTAGGAGTTTCCTCCGTTCCGATCTGGAAAGAGTTAGCTTCCTTCGGAGGGGCCATTCTTCTTTCCGCGTTAATCGGTTACTGGGAAGCGAATAGCACCCGAAGAAAATGGATTTGGATCCCGGAATTACTCGGACTGAATTTTATCTTCATGCTGATCTTGGGAATTCTCCTGAAACTAGGTAAATAAATATGAGCGCAGACCTTAGTTATCTTATCATTTTACTGACCGGTGTGGTCATTCTTTTAGAAAACAGGCTTAAGAGGGTAGTCATCCTTTTGGGTATCCAAGGTTTTCTTTTACTTCTTCCTTTATACCAAGAAGAAAGTGGAGACGGTTTCCACTCTATCTTCTTAGCTGCGATGGTAATCGTATTTAAAGGGATCTTAACTCCTATCATCCTTTTTTGGACAGCGAGAAGGATACATTCCCCAGAATCAACTTTTCCTAAAGTAGGTTACCTTCCCACACTCGCACTTCTGTTTGCGGGCGCTGCGGCTTGTTACTTCTTTATGGATATAGTCTCCGCATTCTTTGGGAAGTCCCATCAATACGGATTATTATATGTCCTTCTCCTAATATACATCGGAGTGATCGGATTTATCGTAAGAAGGAACTGGATTGGCGTAATCGCATGTTTCAGTATCTTTGAGAATGGAACATTCTTACTTACACTCCTTCTAAAATCGGGAGTTCCGATAGGAAGCGAGTTCGGATCCTTTTTGGATGCTGTATTGATCATAGGAGCCGGTGCCGCGCTCAGGATCAATAGCGAACAATATAAGGGGGAAACATCCAGATGAACTTCGATATTCTTTTAGGGATCGGAGCAGGAGTCTTCGTCCTAATTTTTCTGACTTATGTTTTAGCTCCTACTAAGAACCAGACCAATTTACTATTTTGGTCCATATTACTTGTTATTTGTGCTGCAATCAATATTGCGGTCTGGATCATAAGTGATTGGAGCGAGGAAGTCTCCACTCTGCAATGGGTCTTGATAGAAGCGACCACATTCGTTGGCGCATTACTTATCTCCTCCAGTAGAACTGCAAAATCATTTCCGATCGCTTGGAAATTTTTGCTGATCAACTCTTTCGGATTAGGTATCGCATTCTTGGGGATCATACTCATTCGGTCTTCTTTGCATGTAATCAATCAGCCGATCGAATTTTTAGCGGCAAATTCCTCTTCCCATCCTGAGATCATTTGGGTGGAAATCGGTCTTTGGCTCGCAATCTTCGGATACACAGCTAAGCTCGGACTTTTCCCAAATCACGTCTGGATAGAAGATACTTATGGAGAAAGTCCCACTCAGGTGTCTTCTTTACTTTCTTCATTCATTCCTGTTTCAGTTTGTTTTGCGCTTAGACCTTTCGTACATCTGGATCACCAACTTTTCCCTCATACATTCAGCGGAGCCGATGGTTTATTGGTCTTAGGAATATTAACAATTTTCTTAAGTATCTTTGCAGTATACGATCGTGATGATATCAGAAGAATTTCCGCAAAAGTTGCTCTTTTCCACACTGGAGCCTTGGCGGTTTTCCTTTGGATGGATTTAAACGATACCGCCTTCTTATTCATGATGGCGACTAACTTAGTGGTGAAATCACTTTTATTCATCAGCATGGGAATTGTGAGAATGGATGCAGGAAAAAGAGAACTTCACAAGATTATCCAAGCGGACTCGATCAACAAACCTGCATTGTCTCTATTCATCTTAGCTCTCTTCTTGGCATTCGTTATGCCAGGATCGCCAATCTTCGTGACGGATATTATTCTGATCAAGGCAGGGCAGATAGGTGGAAAAACATTCGTGATCCTGGTCCCAATTTTAGGAATCATATTCTTTGGAGTGATGTTGTATAAACTGGCTCCTTTATTGAATATCAAAGGAAGACCTTTTTCAAAAGATCTTTCTACCATCCTTAGGATCAGAATGACTAATGGATTTTTCCTACTTCTACTTCTTCTCAGCACAGGTTGCTGGGGATTTTACCTGTTATTACAAGGTGTATTATGAAAAACGTTACCGGAATTTTCCACACTTCGGAAACGAAACAAACTCATCGTTTCTGGCTGACCCGAGAAGGAGTAGAGAAAGAAACTCTTTCTAAAAACGCGGAAAAAAGTTTATACGAGGATCATTCCAATCCCATCTGGATCCTCAGACATAGTCTTGGCACTAACCAAGGAGCCGAAGATTATTCTTCTATGGATTATGAGAAGTATCTGTCACAAGATAGAAAACATCTTCTTGAAAAATTCCTGACCAAATCCGGTATCAAAGATTTGGTATATAGAGGGATCAATGTTCCCGTACCGACTTCTTTTTATTCACATGCAGTTGGACCGATCCATGCAGGTGTGATCGAACCCGGACATTTTCGCTTTATAGTAGAAGGAGAAGAGATCCAAAATTTGGATATTCGCCTTGGTTTCCAAAAAAGAGGCCTTTTAGAAAAAATGAAAGGCCAGAATAAGGACTCCATCTCTCCTTATGCAGAGGCAATTTCAGGCGATTCCACAGTTGCTTATGCGATCGCATTCAGTAAGGCATTCGAAGAAGCTCACGGCATCCAAGTTCCGGAAGAAGTAAACTTCGCAAGAACCGTTCTTTTAGAAATTGAAAGGATCGCCATTCATATCGGAGATATGGGGGCAATTGCGGGTGACGTAGGATATTATCCGCTCCAGGGTGTTTGCGCTATGCAAAGAGGAGTTCCTCTTGGAGTGATGGAAGCTCTAACCGGTTCTCGTTTCGGAAGAGGTGCATTGAGCCCAGGAAAAGTAAGACTTAAAAAAGAACTTACAGAATCTTCATTAAACGCTCTGGCAAAAAGGATCCAAGATGTTACTTCCGATGTGGCTGGTCATTTCGAAAGAGCTGCAAATAAATCCACAAACAGAGAAAGGTTGCAGATCTGTGGAACGCTTACTCATAAACAACTCAAAGATCTGGGTTTTGTGGGAATGGTAGAAAAATGTACAGGCTTTTCTAGAGATCTTCGCCATCATGATTCCAGCTATTCTCTTGCAGGAGAATCCATCAATTTGGATCTGGATGCAGGCCAAATGAAAGGAGATGCCTGGGCAAGATTTTATCTTCGTTATGAAGAATTAAAAAATAGCGGGCGTTGGTTGACTAAGGCTATCCCAGTATTAAAAAATTTTCATAAAGTTTACGAAAGTTTTGAAAAAGCGAAAGTTTCTAAAGCAAAACCGGGAGTATATTTCGGCACCGCAGAAGGATGGAGAGGCCCTGTTTTAATTTCCTTCTCTTTAAATTCTTCAGGAGATATTTCGGAAGCATATGTTAGAGATCCTTCCGTTCTGAACTGGCATGCTTTGGAACTTGCGGTAAGAGGGGAGAATATCGGGGATTTTCCTCTGAATAATAAATCTTTCAACCTCAGTTATGTGGGAGTGGATCTATGAAACAAATCCAGGAAATTATCAATATATTCCGTCCGGCAAAAAATCTAAATTTTGAGAAGATGGGACCGACCAATCCGAATGCGAGAGGTATCCCTGTTCCTACTCCTAAAAAAGGATTCCATTTGGACAAATCCATCGAGAAGGTTTGTCCAACAGGCGGATTAAAAGTATCCTCTTCAAAAGAAGTGACGTTTGATTATGGTGCATGCCTACAATGCGGTCACTGTGTAGAAGCTTCTGCCGGGCAATTGGAAAATTCAGGATTCGTTCATGTATATTCAGTAGATAGAGAAGCATTAAAAGTACGTTATATAGATGGGATTCCTGCCTCTTTCGAGGAAGAAGTTTCGGAAAACGTAAAACAATTCCGCAAAATCACCAAAAATACCGGATTTCAATACAGAGAAGTTGCAGCAAGTGGGAACAACGCTACGGAAGCGGAGATCAATGCAAGTTTCAATGCGGTTTTCGATAGTGAAGCAAGCATGGTAAGAGTAGTAGCTTCTCCCAAACATTCTGATGCAGTTGTATTTGCTGGTCCAGTCGGACCAAATATGGAAATCCCATTACAAGTTGCTTGGGATACAACCCCAGGTCCGAAAGCATTGATCGCCTGCGGAACTGAAGCTGTTTCTGGAGGATTATTCCAAAGAGGGAAATTACCGAAAGAACCGGATCTATTTATTGGAGGAGATCCTCCTAGACCGGACGTAATCGTAAGCGCATTCCGTTATCTGATGGGCAAAAAGAAGTTCTCCTTTAGGGAAGAACTTTCCAAATTCATTTCGGAACGACGCTCTAAATCTTAAATCTCATTCGGAAGCATTTACGTAGATATGATCATCTCGCCTGCGTAAAATGCTTCCTTCGTTTTTAAACCAATCCCGGAAAATTTATCTTCTCCGTTTATATCGGAGATCACATCAGTAGGATACGAAATCCTTGGATCCAATTTTGTATGGATCGGATAAAATCTTTTTTGATCCAAATATGAGTAGGTAGTCAAGATGACCACTTCCTGGTTCTGAAATACTGCTTCTAAATTTCGGACCATAGTATTTACACGAGAAGAAACGTTCTCGTTAAAATCTTCCCAACTCCTAAGCTCTCCCGAAACTTCTACATTCAAATGAACGATAGCAGGGTAGGGCTTTGGGTCATTTTGCCTGTTCTTATCCAAAACTTTTTTAGCAACGAGTAACGCGTCGGTATCGTCCCCTCTTCCCGTTTTGACCAGAACTGCTTTATTTCTCTGCAATAACTCAAAACCTTCTCCGTAACAGATCAGCTCCTCAGCATGATCCAAATGTTTCCAACGTTCTTCCGCGGCTAATTTAGAAAGTTTACGTTTTTGGTTTAATGTATAAGCCACGTTCCAAATAATCTGGTATAATAAACTAGGAAGAAGTGTAGAAGGTAGATCCTTAATTCCGGAAAGTTTCTGGTAAACCGCATGAAATAGATCCGGCTGTATCAATTTTTGGATCTCTATCTCCCCGGCTGAAATGATCGCGGATATTTCACGGATCAAAAAAGACTTAAGGGAAAGAGAAGTTTGGAAGTCTGCATAAAAATCAGGAACCTTTCCGGAAAACAATTCTTCCGGAGTTTTAAATCCTACATTTTTAGAAATTGCAGGATCCTTAATTTGATACTTTAAAAAAGCAGAATGGAATATCTCAGAAGGTTCGTTAAATCCGAAATTTGCCACTATTTCCTGAGAATCTATAATAGTTCCATCATCAAATATCAAAGTTTCGGACATTAAATCCGTATTTGTAATCCCTTCGATCACATAGAGTTGTTCTTTAGGAAAAACTTTCCTGACTGCGTCCGTCTGGTTCTTAATAGCAGCACGGGCGGCGTCTTCATCTCCACCGTGAGCAGCACAACCTAAACCAGGAATATCAGATCTGTGCATGTACGCGATAAATAATGCAGGCATCCCCGGAGTGTTGCATAACGCATCATTTACAACTCTATCGATACGATTCCAGAACCAAAAATTATTCAAGTTAGTAGAAACAATATTCCCATCCGTTCTACCAAAACGTATCGTAGTAACAGGATATCCTTTTAGTTTACTTCCATGAACTCTTCCGTCTATACATTTAGTAACTAATACTTTAGGAGTTCTTAAACTAAATTCACGGATCACATGTTTCATTCTATGGATCGTTTCCGATTGCAGAATGTTTTCTTTTAAATATTGATCTATGTATTCTTTTGCCGGTCCCAATTGAATTCTCCTATCTTTAAGTCCGTAGAATACTTTCCCAATCCAGCAAACTTCTCTATATAATTCTCAGAATAATAAAATCCACATCTCTTGGAAATCTATTTATGCGACAGAAGAATGGTCATAAGTTGAATAAAAAGGGAGCTGTTATTTTAAAGTTTTTCAGCTTATGTTCAGCCTATTTACATCTAAAATCAGGGTTTAAAAAATCTGAAAAAAGAGAAAAAGTCGGAGAAATAAATACAAAAGTTATTTGACCGGTTGAGTGACGTAATTAATATGGTCTTTACGCCTGAAGGAGTTCGCCCGGGAGGGAAAGAAGCCTGAGGGGATCTTAAAAGATCTTTGAAAACATATAGAGTAGCGTGACCCGCGAGATT
>NZ_NPEG01000007.1 GCF_002812045.1 Leptospira haakeii
CCTCCGGAGGATGCAGAACCAGAAAGATATTTTTTATCCTGATCTATGATATCGTTCGTACCTTTTGCAAAGTTGCGGTCCGGAGTAAAATATCCCCCTAAACTGGAAATATTCGAGGCGTCTATTCCGCCTTTTCCTACGTTATACGTAATTGCTTCCGAAACTGTTCCTCTATCTGTTCTCCAAGGAGAAACTGCGCTCAAGTTGGACCAAGTCGCGCCAGTATCATATGCGAGTGATCCCCATTCTACCCAGGAGCCATCGTAAAACCTCGTGGGATATCCTAGAATTGCGAGAGTGGCGAATCCTGTGATGGAAGATCTTACATTTGTCCTACAATATGCGATAATCGTTTGTCCTGAAGTATATCCGTTAGAACTCAAAAGATTCGCAAGATCCGTTTTAGGTAGGAACTCCTTATTTGCGTTTATAAAATTCGCGAAAGGAAGGTTTTTCGCACCCTTAACATGTCCTTCAAAAGGTGTATAGCAGCTAGGAGTATCCGCACAGGTAAGATTAGAAGGCCCTACAGTACTTCCAGTTCCGTCGTATTCAGTAGAAGATCTAGCATCCATAATGAAACTTCCACCCGAAGGAGCAGGAGTAGAATTCGTGAATGTCGGACTAGTGATACCTTGGACTGCATTAAAAACATCCGCGAGCGTCGCTTGCAAAATTGTATGATCTCGATACAAACTTCCTAGAGTTCCAGCCCCGCTGGATGTAGGAATTGTATATATAGAACCGCCTGTTAATTGAGATGCAGTGATTTTTGTGGATGCAGCTCCATTTAAAACCGCTAAGTGAGTTTTCTCCACTCCCCAATAATACAGTGTATACCAAGAACGTAGTGTTAACATTAAGTTTCCATCTGTAGGAACATCTTGTGCAAGAACGATCAGATCACTCGCAGGATTTACGCCGAAACGTTTCAAGAATGCATCGATATTCGCTCCTTCCGGAACGATGGTCTCGGTATCGATCAGACCGTTAAATCTGGTCTGACCAAAAAATGTATAATCCGTAGAAGTTGCAGTGATCCCATACACTCTTACACCTTCCTCAGGTCTTATATAAGAACCTGAAAGCGCTCCTCCATTGATCTGAAAGATGATCAATCTTCCGCTAATCCCAGAAGGACGGTTTGATGCCCAATTCGATCTCCAAGATTCCAAAGTGGGCGCAGTTATAAGTCCGTATGTATTACCATTATAATCGTCATTCGATACGGACAAAAGTTGGGATGTATTAAATACCTCAACAGGCTGCACCAGAGCAAGCTTTTGATACGGAGTGAGATACTCCGGAGCATCGCAGGCTTCCAAAAAAGGAATTAGTAATAAACAAATTCCTAAATTTCTAATTTTTAAACCGAACATATTCTCCTCCGATCTATAAGTTAAATGGAAAATTGATCAGGAACCCGAAGGTTCTTAAGATTGCGGTGTTATACCCGGCATACGTATGAGAATAAAAGAAGTTATAGTAATTCCCATACTTATCCGTATAACCTAAACTCACTTCTAAGTTATGATAGATTTCCTTTCTTCCCCAGGCAGGCCTTTCATGTTCCAGATAATAGTTATACCAATCCGTTCCAAAAGGTGCTATGGAAGGTGGATTTACTTGGATCAAGTTTAATGGAGGGGTTCCTCTTGGATCCGCAAATGCATATCCTCCCTGCCCGATCTGTCCTCTACTTCCAACTATGAAGATAAACGAATCCCAGAAACGTTTGTATAACGCTCCGTAATAAAGGACATCATCTGGTACCGGCTTTTCTCTTCTTCTATAACTCCATTCACCTAAAGCACCAAGCCCCCAAACATTGAAGTCTTTACCTAAGTAGATATTTACTTCAGCGCCGTTTGCTCCATCTCCTAAAGCCTGCGGGTTTCTGTCATAATCACCTTTTTTGATCCCACCAATCCTAACGCTGACAGTTGGAACCCAAATAGAGTCATAATCATATTCATCTAGGACCTTGTAACGTAAACCTGCTCTGGAATCTATGATCCCGTACTTATCCGGTTGTTCAGGAGAAGTTAAGGTACCAAAATAACGATCTATCAATTGGACCCTTCCTAATTTACCAAAACCAGTTTGTAGGTCCACGGTAAGTCTATCAGTGATCCCATATTCAAAAGCGAGAGCACCTACATTGATTCGAACATCATCATCGTACGTGTTATGGTATTTTCCCACATACGCTGAATTATAAACCGAATTTACTGCAGTAGTCCGAACCCATAATTGTCTTTGGTAAGGGGCCCAAACCGTCTGTGAAAATAATTCCCCAATAAAAAGTGGTTGGGCCAAAAATAGAAGGGGAAGAAAAACTCCCTTCTTAAATAATAATTTCATTATATGATGATTCCCTGATTAATCCTTTTTCTCCTCCAACTTCACGTTGAAGCGGATACTTACGAAAAATTCCAAAGCGGAAATCTGTTCTTCGGATAATTTGCCTGCCAGATCCTCCAAATTCACCCTTCCCTTTTCGGAGTTAGGCAAAGAACCTTGTAGGTATTCCAAACGGTTTTTCTGGGATTTTGCTAGATCTTCTTTTTTAGCGTCTAAGGCGACCTCTGCATTATAGATTGCCTTGCCTAGATTGAACTTTTCCCTTTCCTTTCCGCGAAGTGCTTGTCCAGCAACCCCCCCGCCGCCGAATCCACCGGAGGCCCAAACTACTTCCAGAGAAGAGAAGAATAATGCGCCGATCAGCGCGTAGATATATAAAGTTTTCATAAAGCAGTAACTCCCTCTTTTTATTTTATGTTACAGAATTGAAAAGAGCGGGGGTCCCCCGCCCTTTTATGTAAGTTGTGGTTATTGGTTTTTGTAATTCCAGTCCTCTACGAACGCTTTCTTGGTAGTAGTTGCAGAAGAATTGATTTGGAAATAATCCACAGTGGATTTTTTCACGCCTGAGTTATAGTGAGCGCCTAAACCGGATCCTCTCGCACCTGACTCTATCGCGCCCTGAACATCGGGAGCGAATTTAGCCGGAACTGATGGATAAGTAGAAGCTCCCGCAGTTACGTCGTCGTTAAAGTTTCCAGATGGAAAGCTTCCAGCCAATAATCCAAAGATACTCCATCCGTCTTCCAAGAACACGGAAGGACGTCCCAAAATCAACTGAGTGGAAATACCGCTTGTCTGAGTTCTTGTGTTTGTTCTGCAATATTGAAGAATAGTTTGTCCTTCTACATATGCAGGAGCGCCTGAGTTAGGCCCACCGGTAGTTCCATAAGTGTCCCAGATATCCTGAACATCAGCTTTGGATTTAAATTTCAAAGTATTGAAAGTTCCTGCGGCAGACGCACCATAGGCATAGGTGTTATCAAGATTTGCACGTTCTACTACGTTGTAATGGGGAACAAAGACTGCACCTTTCAAGTGACCTTCAAAAGCGATCGCTCCTCCGGAAGTTTTTGTAGTTCCGGTAGCATTTTCCGCACCGTCAAACTCTTGCCATCCTGCAGAAGAAGTATAAGACCCGATCGTATTAGTAGTATTCTTAGTTCTGTTATCAGATATCAAAACTGTGGAAGAAAGTCCCTTCACGCTATGATGTCCGTTATTCTTAGCAACTTCGATCGTATCTTCGATACTCAAAGTTAAAATTCTGTTATCCACATTTTTCAGTTGTTTAACAGAGAAAGTTCCATTCAAAGGAGGAACAGATTCATCTGTATCATTACCTAATTCAGCTTCAGGAAATTGCCCTTTGATCGTTCCATTCAGGATAGCGAGATGCTCGTGAGCCACACCCCAATATCTTAATGAGTAATGTTGGTGACCTATCGAACCGTAGTTGTCCCCGCTACCGCTTGCAAATACGATTAAGTCCTTAGTAGGATCCACTCCATAAGTCTGGAACCAAGCGTCGATATTCGCACCGCTAATAAGACCAAAACCCCCGGTAGTAGAAGTTCCGCCTGGTATAGAGATAAGTCCGTTGTCTCTAGTCTCTCTGAAAGTTTTCCAGGAATACAGAGCGGAATTGTTTCCATCTACTGCAAAGAATACTTTTACTCCAGTCTTCGGTAGAATTAAACTTTTATTAGCATCCGCTCCGGCTTTGCTTGTTTGATAGATCACCAAGTTTCCGGTAATACCCGCAGGCTTATTGTTTGCCCAATCGTTTACCCAACTTCTGAGAGTATCTGCAGAAATAAGACCGTATCGGTTATCATTATAATCATCTGCAGACTCGATCGCTAGATCGGAAGCGCTTGCTACTTTTACACTGGAAGTTCCTCCTCCAATTGCAGCTAACGCGAGTGCGGAACTGTCAGAAGATCCCTCTCCACAATTCCCGAATAATCCCAGCACAATTGCCAGGAGGCTCGTATGAATGAGCGTATTTTTCATTTTGTTCTCCTTTGCTGGTCCGGTCAGGGTTCCCTCTTGTTTATTCCACAGCGGACTCTAAGCACAAAGTCGAGACAAGGCTCCGTTTTTACCAAGATTATTTCAATATAACGAACATATTATCCAATTAATTGAACAATATATTATAATAAGAGACCAATTTTTTAAACAAAACGGAATAAACTCCTAAAAACAGGAAACAAAATGACTATAGAAAATACTTTTTGTAACTTTAAGATGCGACATTTTCCGTTAAAACAGAATATTCAGAAAATCGAAATTACCTTTTTATAAAGTATTCGATTCAAATGGAGAGAAGTAGCCCTTGATTAAATCAAGTCCACTTCTCATATTTATTAAAAGGGATTTTGCCCAAAGTGTGTTAGGCCGGTCGGGGATCTATTTCAATCGTCGGAAAGAGAAGAGGACCAGATCAGATATGAATCCTTCTCTCCTAAATTTGCAAGTTCTTGTAAATCCTTGCCCAAGAAGGTCATACTGTCCCCTTCTTGCAGATCGAACCATTTGCCTCCTACCTTTAAACGAAGTGCGCCCGACTGTAGGAACAAATTTTGCCTTTGCTTAGATTGTACTTTTGTAATAAAGGTTTTGGCTACTCCAGGAAGAAGTCTAATCTCAAACAGTCTAGTTTGAAATCTAGTTTCTTCATGGAGAAGAGGACGGATCACGTACTGATTCTCTTCTACAGAATTTTCACTAGAGTCTTCTTTCCTAAAAATTTTAGGAAATTCTTCCTTAGAAAATTCCATGAGGCTGGACAAAGGTAAACGAATCGCCTTTGAAATTTTCCATAACAGTGCAATAGAAGGTGCAGCCTTTCCGGATTCCACAAGGCTTAACATTCCTCTACTCACCTGAGATAACTCAGCAAGTTTTCCAAGAGAAAGACCTAACTCTTGTCTCCTCTTACGAACCAAGGTCCCAATAGATTGGATCAGACCTCTTTCAATCGGATCGATCGTTGGCATACTCGGTTCTCCTCAACTGAACCGGAATTTTGTTTATTCCGAACAGTTATAATAATAATTTATCCAACTTATTGGAAATACTGTTCAAAATAACAACCAAAATTCTTTCAAAGGAGAAAAAAATCTGATTTAGCCCAAAAGAGATGGTTTTTCGAGGGAATTGCTGATTTTAGAAGGAAACCGGACCCTATACCAGACAAGAAGGATGGGAAGAAAGAGTAAGCCGATCAAAATTAAAAGCCAATTCGGATGCGCATAATAACCTTTTTCTAATACGGATTTCCAATCTCCCAGATTCGCGTAGTTCAGGTAAGAAAGCTGCCCTAAGAATAAAAACACCCAAGAAGGCCAAAAAACTTTGGATTCCTTAAGTAAAAATGGGAACATCCAAAGAAGATACCAAGCATTTACCACCGGAGAAAAATAAAAGAATAAGAAGAATGTAATCCCTATCCTCTCCTCCTCTTCCAAATCCGAAGAATATCTTTTATTCAAAAAGAATAATATACTTAAAATCGCAGGAAGTGCCCAGAAAGTCCGAGAGAATTCTCCGAATAGGTCATGAAGGATATTATAACCCAAGGGAAAGAATGTAAAACTCCCTATAAACCTGCTTAAAGCGGTGAAATCTGTTTCCTTGGAAAATAACAGAAAAGGGAAATATGCTAAGATTATTCCTAAAATGGAAAAAGTTATATCTATCCCTATTCTTTTCCAATTCCGAATTTTATCCCAATACAACTTGAATATAAAAGGAAAGAGGAATACTCCGAATCCTTTTACAGCAATACTCAGCCCCCAAATAAAAAAGCCTAAACGAAACCTGCTCTTCTCCGCTAAATAAAAAGAATAAAATAGAAGAAAGATCCCTATAATATCAGGATGAGAATTTAAAAAGATCTCTTTGATCAGAATTGGATTCCAAAAATATAAAGAAGATGCTCGAGTCCCATATTTAGTTCTGATCAAGAAGAATAGAAGAATGTCAGGAACCAAAAGAAAAAGTTTCAGTGCCCAGAGCTTCCAAGGAAATAGAATATGAACGAGATAAAAATAGATTTCTAATACCGGTCCATAAATTGTGGGCCAATCTGGATGATTGATCCTGGAAAGTATTTCAGTTCTAGTTGGATCCAGTTCTCCAAAAAATGATTCCGGAGTGATCCCATAAGGGCTTCCTTTTTCGAAACTAATCCATCCATCCCAAAGATAACGTGCCCAATCGTCCTCGAAAATCGGAGTCGAAAAGATCAAAACAATACGAATAAGAAGTCCTAAAGCAAAACTTAATCTTCCGGGAGTTTCAAATGTTTTAGAAAGAAATAAAAATCCATAAACAATACTTAATCCGCAAAAACCAAAAATGTATATACTTCCGGTTAAACTTCTTCCTTGGTTCTTCATTTCCCAAAAGAGAAAAATACATAGATAAACAAAAGAAGCCAGGATCCAAATCAGGTTTCCGCGGTTTAGAATCTGGCTACTTCTTTCTTTATTCCTTTCAAATCCCAAGGTACATTTCCCTTTTCACTGTTAAATACCATTAAAAATACAGGACATTTGTCTGTAATATTAAAAATATTCTGTTATATAGGATTTTTTGTATTACTTATTGACGAATTTTAAGCCGTTCATCAAGTTAGCCCAAATGAAACTCATAATCTCTTTCGCCTTAGTTTTCCTAATTTCCTCCTCTCTTTTCGCCTCCGAAAAACTTTCTGGAGTCAGAGGATGGTTTATCAGCGCACCCGAAGCATTATATTTGCACGGGCAAGGTGCAGTGTTTGTGGATGCGAGAGATGGGATCAAAGTATCTACATTCTCTAAGTCAGTTCCTTTAGGTTGGCAGGAAATCTCTCAAAAAGAATTTCCTAACCAAGGAAATTTAGTCCATACTTCCGAAGCGAAGGAACTCTTACGAAAAAAAGGATTGGATGCCAATAAGATCGTATTGGTATTCGGAGATCCTACAGGAGGATGGGGAGAAGAAGGAAGGATTGTATGGTCTCTTAGAACATTAGGTTTCTCTAAAGCATTTATCGTAGATGGAGGCATTAATGCTTTGCTGAAGGCTTCTAATTCTCCGGTCCCAAATCGTCCTGAAATCTTTTCTAAAATAAATGTTTCCGTTTCTGAAAATAAAAATTGGTCTGCAGATTCAAAATTGATCCAATCCGAACTTTCGGATAAAAAGTTCGCATTCATAGATACCAGAGAAGAAAGAGAGTTTTTAGGCCAAACTCCTTACGGGGAATCCAGAGGGGGCCATCTTCCTGGAGCTAAGTGGATCTATTATAAACAATTCTTGGATAAAGACGGATATTTATTAAGTGAATCCAAAATTGTTTCTAAATTATACGAATTAGGGATTTCCAAAGATAAGACCGTGATCTCCTATTGTACTGGAGGGGTCAGATCAGGTTGGATGACCTCCGTTCTTGTCTCTTTGGGTTATAATGCAAAAAATTATGCAGGGTCTATGTGGGAATGGTCATCTAAAGGGGATCAAAACCATCCTTTAGTAACTAGATAATATTTTTATAATGTTCCTAAACAAAAGAAGAAGTTCAATATTAGCGGTTCTATCTTTATCCATAGCCGCTAGTTTATTCTATTGTATTTTTACAAAACCTAAAGATAAACCGATTCCGGTAGACGAGGTGTTTTCTCAGGCTCCCTGGTCCAAACCTTTGCCTCATCTTCCGCCTCTTGCAGGAGTGGGAGAAGTTCGAGCAGAAAATTGCGGGAAATGCCACGTAGAAATTTATGCGGAATGGAAAACATCTACTCATGCAAACGCTCTTTCTGATCTTCAGTTCCAATCCGAACTTTCTAAATCCTCTTCTCCACGTTGGCTTTGTTTAAACTGCCATACTCCAGTTGCAAACCAACGGGAAACTCTGGTTAATTATCTAAATAACGGGGATTATAGGACTCCTGTAGAAGAACCGAATCCTAACTTTGATCCTAAAATGAAAGCGGAAGGAGTTACATGCGCAGTATGCCATGTTCGTTTGGATGAACAAGGGAACTCCTACGTATTGGGCGCAAATGGAAATACTCGACCTCCTCATCCAATTAAGATTGATCCTGGTAAATTGAGGAATCGATGTCTAGACTGTCATAATGCAAATTATGTTTTGGACGATCAATTGGTATGCGCTTTCAAAACAGGGATTGAGCTGGAACAAAAGGGGAATTCGCACGGGAAGATCGCCTGCGGTTCCTGTCATATGGGAGAATTGCAGCGTAAGTTTGTCAAATCGGAACTAAACACTCCGATCAGAACTTCTCATAAACATTCCTTCATTGGAGGAGGAGTTCCGAAAAAATTCGAACTTTATGAGAAACAAATCCCTGGAGGTTATAAAACAGGGTTAAAGATAAAACCGCTCCAATGGAATAAAAAAGGAACTGATCTAGAATATTCAGTTTCTCTTGCGAATGAAAAAGCAGCCCATAATATTCCAACGGGCGATCCTGAAAGATTTATACTTCTGAAAATTTCGGTATTGGACTCTAAAGGTAAATCCATCTCCACAAAAGAGATCAAATTCGGACAAGAATGGGAATGGTATCCTAAGGCAAGGCTCGTTGCAGATACACGTATCCTTCCCGGAGAAACAAAAGTTTGGAAGGATCTGTTTACAGGGATCGAAGGCCAGTCTAAGATTGTATTCGAAATTTATCATACTCGATTGAAAGAATCGAATGCGGAACATATGAGAAAAAATAGTGAAAATGTAGGTCCGGATCTTCGTAAAAAGATCTCAGAGATAGAAAATTTTTACCCTTTCTCAAGCTTAATCCATAAAGAAGATATAGATCTAAATTCCGGAAAAAGTAGAATCTATTCTCCTGAGGAACTTTTCAGGATCTCTAAAAATAAAAGAGGAGAATAAAACTTTTGAAACCTCCTTGGGCAAATTCTAAATTTCTGATCCCTGCCCTAAACGAAGAAGAATCCTTACCCAAGGTTTTGGATTCTCTTTTTGGATTTGGGATCCTGCCTGGACAAATTTTGATTTTAGACAATGGCTCCCAGGACTTAACTCCTCAAATTGCAATCGATGCAGGAGTGATCTTGGTCCAAGAACCAAAAAGAGGTTATGGGGCTGCATGTTTAGCGGGGATCAATTATCTTCAGGAAAGAAAAATTACTCCTGAATTTATTATATTCATGGATGCAGATGGTTCAGACGATCTAAACAATTTAAAAGATCTATTTTCTCCATTCTCCCAAGATCCAAATACGAATTTTGTAATAGGTTCTCGAACTTTAGGAAATGCAGAACCAGGCTCATTATCTTTCTTACAGAAATTCGGGAACTGGCTTTCTTGCTTTTTGATCCGAATATTCTATGGGGTAAAATTCACCGATCTAGGCCCGTTTCGCGTCCTAAAATGGCAATCCCTATTGGATTTGGATCTGCAAGATCCTACTTGGGGATGGAATCTTGAAATGCAAATCAAAGCGATCCGGAAAAAATTTAAAATCAAAGAAGTCCCGGTACATTATAATAGAAGAAAGGGTGGAAAGTCTAAGATCAGTGGTAATTTGGTTGGAAGTCTGAAAGCAGGCGTAAAAATACTTTATATTTTCTTTAAGTTAACATTTTTTTCAACTTAGTCCAATTATAAGGTCTTTTTAAAACTTTCAAAGAAGGATCAAAGTCGGTTTCGGAATTCCATTCAGAGACTATAATGATTCGATCCTTATTTTTAAACTTCTCCCAAGCTGGATTTTCGGATAAAATTTCCTCTTCTGCAAAGATAGCATACATTTCAGGATAATTTTCCAAAATGGTTTTTGCCTCTTGTAAGTCATAAGCTGGAAATATTTCAAATCCTAATCTTTTTAATAAAGCAGTTAAGTAGGTTTGTCCTTTTAAATTTCTCTCCAATACCAAGATCTTTTCGTTTCTATTTTCATCATTGATCTCTGGATTTTTACTTAGGGGTAGAAAAATTTCAATACAGGTACCTTTTCCAACCTCGCTATGTACATGAACCATTCCGTTGGACTGCTTTACAAATCCGTAAACCATCGGCATTCCAAGCCCGGTTCCCTTTCCAGATTGTTTGGTGGTAAAGAATGGTTCAAATAATCTTTCTAATACTTTAGCATCCATTCCGGAACCTTCGTCTCGGACCGAAATAATACACGCGTCTTCCATCTCCACAAATCCTGGGATCATAGATCTATGTTCTTTTCCTGCGGGAGAAAATCCTGTACTTACTAAAATTTTTCCTCCATGAGGCATTGCATCTCTTGAATTCAAACAAAGATTTAGAAGTGCATTTTCCAAACCATTCTTCTCGAAAGAACAAATCATAGGAAAATCTTCTAGGCAGAATTCGATACTGATTATATCGTTTCTAATCCTAGTGAGTATGTCTGCAAAATCAGAGATCACATTACTTACGTCTGCTTGTTCAGGATTTAATGCCTGTTTACGCGAAAATGCTAATATTCTTCTGTTGAGCTCGACACCCCTTCTAACTGCGTCTTGGGCAGAGAACACCCTTTTTAATAGTTCAGGCGCTTCCCTAAGGTTTAATTCTAAAAGATCCAAATTTGCTAAAATAATATTCAGAAGATTATTAAAATCGTGAGCCATTCCTCCCGCAAGTTGGCCGACCGCTTCCATCTTCTGGAATTGTCGAAGATAAGCATTCCATTCCTTCTCTTCGGTAATATCCTGCATGGTTCCGGTTCCACCTATGAATTCTCCTTTTCGGTTTAGTAAACCTTCTCCTTTGACAGAAAGAAATTTCTCTGTTCCATCTTTCGAAACGATACGAAGTTCAGTTTCTTCAAAGATACCTTGCGAAAGAAATTTTTCATAATTTTGGATGATACGGCCTCGATCATCCTGAGGAATAAATTGGATAAAATCCTCGAAACCAGGAGGAGAATCACTCGGTTCCAAACCGAATATTTCGAACAAGCCCGGTGACCAACTTATTGTTCCGTCGAACTCCATTGTCCAACTTCCCATCTTTGCAAGCTTTTGTGCATTATATAACTGTTCACGATTTACATTCAATTGATCTGCAAAAGATTCCAATTTCTGAATGGTCAATCTGTCTTCTGTAATATCCCTGCCAAAACAAAACACAGTTCCCGATTCATGAGAATGAGATATATGCCAATAGATAAACCGGACTTGCCCGTATTTTGTTATATAACGATTTTCGAATCCTTCTCTAACACCTGAAGCTATCTTAGCCTTTGTGCGCTCTACATCGTCCGGATGTATGAATTCCAACAAACTTTTGTTTTTTACGTATTTCCTCTCGTAACCTAAAATCTTTTGGAAGGCAGGATTTGTTTCCCTGATTGTACAGTCTAAACCTATGGTGAGTATAATCTCGGAAGAAAAGGCTATCAGTGTCTTTCTTTCTTCATCTGCAACCCTTCTACTTACTATCTCAGCGAATCTTTTTGAAACAACTCCAAGTAAATCTAGGTATGCTTCTTCCGGATTCAAAACTCTTTCGGAAAGAAGTTCTATTTCATAAAATCTTCCATGAGAAAGTATAGGGATCCCGATCCAAGAACGAAAACCCGCTGCTATGGCCGCATCCTTTCTTTTTAATTCCTTGTCTGTTACTAGATCCGGTATAAAATATAATTCTCCGGATTCACTGACCTTCTTTAATATGCCTTCTTTCGTACTGAAAAATTTGTTTATGGATTCTTTGCGGAACAGAAGTTGAAGATCGGAGTCATAAACATACGGGTCTTCTTCATTTATATATACTGTATTGTCTTTGGATCTCCAGATCTGTCCGTAAGTCCATGCAGTATTCTTAATTAAGGTTTTAAGTACTTTCCCAAATGCGGAACTTAGAGTGTCAGAAGTCGAGATGTCCCAAAGCAAACTTTCTCCGATTGCCCACGAGATCTCTTTCTTTTTTCTCTGAGTAATATCCAGATAATAAACTAAAAATCCCTCAGGATTCGGATAAATCCTAACTTCTATCCATGAATTGAATGGTCCGAAGAATGTTTCGAATACGGAAGAAACTCCTGTCTCTTTTGCTTTTTTGTATTGAGCCTCGAACTCCGTCCCAAACAGTCTCGGAAAATCTCTCAGTAGATTTTTGCCGATCAGACTTTCTTTCGGCCTACGTATGATTTCTTCAGCTTTTTCATTTACATACGTTAGGTTCCATTCGCGGTCTGCGAGGATAAATGCGTCAGGTATATGATCCAATACCGAGCTTGTTTGTAGATTTGTTTCGGGATTTTGATCCGGAACCGCTTGCTCCGATGGTTTGTTACTCTTTCCCGAGGACATTCTGCCAAGGGTACTATTGTTAACCGAATTTGGAAAGAATTTCTGGGATTTTTTCCGGATGAACAGGTTTAGAATAATAATAACCCTGCCCCACATCACAACCGGCTTCTTTCATCAATCTTTCCACTTCTACAGTCTCTATTCCTTCTGCGACAACATTCATTCCTAACTTATGCCCTAAATCAACGGAAGCCTGACAAATAAACAAGGATTCCCTATCCCTTGGGGAATCCATAACGAAGGATTTGTCTATTTTCAGTTCAGTGAATGGAAATCTATGCAATTGTTTTAGAGAAGAATAACCTGTGCCGAAATCATCGATAGACAGGCCGATCCCTCTGATCCTAAGTCTAGTTAAAATATCCTGAGTAAAACGAATGTTCTCTAAAAAGCCAGTTTCCGTGATCTCCATTTGGAATTGGCTTTGTGGGATCCCTTTATTCTTAATTTTAGCAAGGATCCTCTCCGGAAAGTCCAACTCAGTCAAAGTCACTGGAGAAACGTTAACCGCTACACGTAATTTTCGTCCGTTTGTATGCCATATCCTTGTTTCATCTAACGCGAGATCTATAATTTTCTCCGTCATTAAATTCAAGATGGTAGTTTCTTTTTCCATCAAAGGTAAAAATGAATCCGGGAACACTAACCCCAATTTAGGATGGTTCCATCTTACCAGAGCCTCGAAACCTTCTACCCTTCCTGTTTTTAGGTCAAACTTGGGTTGATAGAATAATACGAACTGATCGGAACGGACTGCGTCTAAAACTTCTTCCTTCTCGAATGTTGGCCCTGATTTTCCTTTTCCACCGGCTTTAGTGCGAGAAGAAATATCAGATTCTTTTTCAGCAATTGCAGATAATGTATTTCGGATATCGGAAACTCGGATTGGTTTTTCCATAACTGCAGCGATATGCAGACCGTATTCCCCTGCCAATGTCTCTGCGCTATGAAGTGTTCTTCTATCCGCACCAGAGATCAGGATCACGTCAGGATGAACATCTTTTTCGGACAAGAAGCGGATCACGTCCACCCCGTCCATTCCTGGGATCATCAGATCCAAGATCACACAATCAAAACTTGGATCTACCTTATCTAAAAAATCAGGGGCCGTATGAGATAATGAAACTTCGAAACCGCAATCTACTGCGATCTCTCCCAAGATCTTTGCGATCTCTTCTTCGTCGTCCAGGATCAGAAGTTTTTTAGAATTTCTTGAATCCGTCATGGAAGAATTTCTCCGATATTGCGAACCGCTTCTTTCAATGAGGTTTTGGTATAAGGTTTTCGAACCAGAGGAATAGTATTAGGAAGTTCTAAACTTTCTCCTCGGCTCGAAGAAGTAGCGATTATTTTTCCGGAACCAAATCTTTCCAGTTCTTTTTTCAGATCTATCCCTTTAGAATCCGCTAGTTGGAGGTCCAACAATACGAAAGAGATTTCCGGATCACCTGAGAAAAATTTTGCCAATCGTTTCATATCCGAACTCACATGAGGTTCGTAACCCAGTTCTTTTAAGTATACACAAGCCAATTCAGCAGTTTCTCGATTTTCTTCCATGACCAAAGTTTTCTTTTTGGTCGCGATAAGTTGTTCGTCCTTTGCCTGCTCATGCAAAGGCAAGAATATTAGAAAACTGGAACCATATTCCGGCGCAGTGATAACTTTTAAAAAACCGTTCGATTGTTTTACAAAACCATAAACCATGGTCAATCCCAAACCGGTTCCTTTTCCTCCTCCCTTGGTCGAAAAAAAAGGATCAAAAATACGGGCCTTAGTGATATCATCCATGCCTGTCCCTGTATCAGTGACAGTGACCAAAAAATAATCCTTTGCTTCCAAACCGGAAATTTTGGGACCTTTTGTATCTCCATTACGAACAAATCCGGTAGAAATAAATATTTTACCACCTTCGGGCATAGCATCCCGTGCATTTAACGCTAGATTGAGTATTGCATTCTCTAATCCGGTCTTTTCTATGTCGCAAACCGTCTTCTCATCAGCAATCTCGTATTCTATTTCTATTTTTTCAGTTTTGATCCTGTCTAGAATAGGAAGGAAATCCTTTAATACCCGGTTTACGTCGCATGGTTCCGGATTCAAGGCCTGCTTTCTAGAAAAGGCAAGAAGTCTTTTATTGATCTCGACCCCTCTCTGTATAGCGTCCTGCGCAGATCTCACCCTTTTCATCAGATCTTCGGAGTCTTTCAACTTCATTTCAAGAAGATCCAGATTTGCTAATATTACATTTAATAAATTATTAAAGTCATGAGCCATTCCACCTGCAAGCTGCCCTACAGCTTCCATCTTTTGGGAATGCCTGATCCTCTCTTCCGAATTTCGTCTCTCCGTGATATCCCTTTCTATCCCCATCAAATGAGTGACGATACCTTGTTCATTCACGATAGGAAAGATATCCATCTCGATCCAATATTCTTTTCCATCTTTATCGTAATTAATTATCTCTTCGAAACAAGGTTTAGCTTCTGAGATTGCTTTTCGGATCCGATCCAGTACTGCTCTGTCCGTTTTAGGTCCTTGCAGGATCCTAGGAGTTTTTCCCAATACTTCTTCCCGTTTATAACCCGTTAGCCGTTCAAAAGCCCCGTTGACATATACGATCTTCGGTCCTGGTTCATCTATAGGAGACGCTTCCGTGATCAGAAAAATATCTTTGGATCTCTCGATCCCTATCTTAAGAAGATTTATGTTTTCTTCGGTTGTCTTAGCTTGTAGTACGAGTCTTATAGAACGGTCCAAAAGATCAACGTTCACATTCTCTTTGAACAATATATCAGAGAAATTGATCTTGGAATTTTTGAGTACTTCTCTATTTTCCAGATTTTCAGAGATCACGATCAATGGGGGAAGGATCTGGGCCTTCTTCAGAATATCTAAACTACTTTGGGAATTGTATTGGAATAATATAACGTCAAAAAATTCAGTCTTAGTCTTTTCCAAGGCTTCTTGAAAATCCAAGGCTCGTGTACAGTTAGGGGTAAAGGACTCGATCCCCCCCAATAGAGTTCGGATCCATATATATTCTTCTTCCCTATCTTCTATGATTAAAATACTGGACCGCATCAGGCATTCGACGAAAAAACGAGACGTTTAACCTGCGTTTCTCTCCCTAAAAAAAATCCGATCTAAATATTTTTAGCTATCAGAAATCTATATAGAACATAAGCCTATTGAAATTTCACAGCAGGAAGATCCGAATTTTGAGCAAGAATAGAATATCGCAGTGGCTCTTAGGATCTATACTATTCTTCTTTTTTTTAGGCTGCCAGCCTGGAAAAGAAAGCCCAAAAGTCATACAAGGTATCTTGGATCTTAGGCAATGGAATTTCCAAACGGATGGAAATATCAGCCTGGAAGGAGAATGGGAATTTTATTGGGATAGGCTTCTTCCAGATACAAATCCTAAAGAACAATCCTCATCAATCTCTTACATAAAAGTCCCGGCAAAATGGGATAAAGGACGTAACGTCACTCATAAATATCCGAGTTATGGTTTCGCAAGTTATAGGGTAAAAGTATTATTGCCGGAATCGAATACCCAATTGAGCCTTAAGATCTCTTCTATCAGTTCCTCTTATACTTTATTCATAAATGGAAAAGAGATCTCCAAAGGCGGAAATGTAGGAAAAGAAGAATCAGAATATTCTCCAGGTTATAAACCGGGTGTTTTTAGTTTTATCTCCGACAAACCGGAGTTAGAGATACTAATTCATGTTTCGAATTATAAATATTCAAATGGCTCTGGGATCTGGAATCCAATCCAGTTAGGAAACACAGCCGATATCCAACAACTTTCTTTAAGAGCGACAATGTTGGATTCAATCACGTTCGGAACCTTGTTCGTGATGTCATTATATCATTTTACGTTTTATTTAATGAGAAGAAGGGACCCTTCCGCTCTATTCTTTGCTGTACTCTGCCTGTGTATCGCGCTTAGAGTTTCTTTTTATGGAGAAAGGATCTTTTATAATGTATTTCCCATTTTCAAAAATTACGAGTTTTCCGTAAGGGGCGAAATATTATTCTTATTCTTACTTTTGCCAGGGACAATTTTGTATGTCCAATCCATATTCAAGGAACAATTCAGAAAGGACAAAGTATTTAATATTATATTTTACTTAAGTTTACTTTTAGTTTTCTCAGCCGCATTCTTTCCGACAAAATTATTCACAATGTCCTTCTTCATTAATTCTTTAGAAATAATGATGTTAGGAATTTTGACCTATCTATTTTTTAGATTGGCATTTATGTCCTTCAAAAAAGTAGAAGGAGCCAGAATCTGCTTTTTCAGCCTAGTTGTAAATTTGATCACAGTAGCGAACGATGTCTTATATCTGAATAAGTTTATAGATTCTTTCTACATGGTTCCATACGGGGTTTTAGCATTGGTTCTTTCCCAATGTGTATTACTTGCCTCACGGTTCTCCAAAGGATTCGTGCTTGCGGAAGATCTAGGAGAAGAACTCAAAAAACTGAATGTAAATCTAGAACAAATCGTAGTAGAAAGAACGGAAAACCTAAACGAATCTTTGAAACTTTTAAAGGGAGATCTTTCTCTTGCCAAAAAGTTACAGCAGAAAACATTACCTACTCTCAATTTAAACGGAAAGAATGTATCCATCCATCCTTATTACCTTCCCATGTCCGAGATAGGAGGAGATTATTACGATATTTTTGAACTGGAACCTGGGTATTTCAGATTGTTTTTGGTAGATGCGACAGGTCACGGAGTGCAAGCGGCTCTACTTACAATGACTATTAAAGCGGAATTTGAAAGTATTAAGTTTATTAAGGACCAACCGTCCCGTATATTAGAATTATTAAATGCAGCCTGTTGCCAAAAATATAAAAGTATTAATATCATATTCTCCGCAGTTTTGGCTGATATAGATCTGAATAATAATGTATTATATTATTCTTCAGCGGGGCATCCTCCTCAGGTTCTAAAACAAAAACAAGAAGGCGCGGACTATTTGTATTCCAGAGGGCCGATCATAGGCCTGAAAAAAGAGGCTACTTATAAAAATGTGACCGTACCTCTTCTTTCCGGAAATCGGATCTTCTTCTTTTCGGATGGTATTTTCGAAGAGTTCGATCAGGAAAAAAAGGAATTCGGAGAGAACCGGGTCTTATCCATTTTGAGTAGAAATACAGGCATCCAAGAAGTAGCGGAAGATCTGATCTCGGAGCTACAAATTTTTGTAGGCCCGAGAGGATTCCAGGATGATGTTACTTTACTCGCAGTAGAAGTTCATTAAAATTCCTTAATTTTCAAAGAAGATATAGGCAGAGAATAAAGCCCTCTTGAAGTTTTATCGAAGGAAGGGAAATACACTCTATCTTCGAATGGAACAGAAACGGAAATGTCCTTAATTTTAGTGCCATCATGCATTGAATAATAGAGAGGTTTTTTGCCACTCGGATCGATTACAAGTATTCCTGTATTATGGGATATAGGCAAAATTTTCTGAGGCAATGATAGGATCACTCTCTTAAGCCAAGGATTTTTGTGCACAAAATTCACAAGCCCCGATCTTCTTTTAATAATCCCGGCCCAGATCCTTCCGCTTTCGTCTCTCTCGAGTCCATCCGCAAGACCTGGAAGATTTTCGAATAATATTACCGAACTCCCTTGATCTTTTCCCGATAAAAAAGCTCGGATAATCCTAAACTTCGTTGTTTCCGTAAATACTACGGACTCTTCCTTTCCACCGGCGCTTTTTTCTAGAAGTATCCCATCCACAAAAGTGAATCCATTTAACACGAGTGAGATCGTATTTTTACTTCTATCCAACATCCAAAGTTTTCCATGAGGATAAAGCCCGATTGCCTCAGGAACAGCCCCACTTCCCATAGCTGCATCCACTCTTTCGAAAGGTTCCGTGATATAGATACGATTTCCGTCCTCGGATATCGCAAGATCGTTGCATAAAGAAAAAGGTCTTGAATTAGAAGAATTTAGATCTTTCAGGGAAACAGTAGGCATTTCCGAAAAAGAATATACTTTTTCAAATTCTTCTTTTTTTAATTTAGGAAGATCTAAAATAATCGGATCTATATTCTTATTTTCAGTATCTACTTCGTATAGCCCTACTCTATTTATTTCTTCGTAGGTCTCTCCCCCTAGCCTGGAGGCACATACTAAAATTTTATTCTTTTTCTCATCTGAATATTGCATTCCGGCTGGGTTGACCGGCGGTTTCAGCCATTGTTCTGCTTTTCCGGTTTTAAAATTAAGTTTCCAGATCCAGCCATCCATTCCGGAAGCATATCCCAATCCTTTCGAACGATCGAAAATTAGATCATCATGCCCAGGTAAATCGGTCATCTCCACTTTTAATCCGCCTATGAACGGATCTTGTTTATCCTGAACTTCTGAAATGGAAGAAGGTACATCTCCCAATTTATAAGGCTCCCCTATCTTAATCCCGGAAGGATTACATGCACCCGCAATGGCAAGATTACATAATATTATAATTATATGATTTAGTTTCATACTGCTTCCAATAATTTTCCGTATTTCTGAACATGAGGAACTTCTTCATCCAGCCAATAAGCCTTGTCTTTTTCCACAACTAAGATCTCTTCGAATTTAAAACCGGTTTTCCCTCTTCCTAAATGAGGCTCTATCGCCCATAGACCTGTTTTTTCCCCTTCATGATCCGGAGTGAGAAGTTCAGGAAGAACCTTATGACTTAAGAACTCTAAAGATCCTTGCAAACTGAACCAACTTGCGAAACTAATCGGCAATACAGGAAAAGAAATATTAGGCAAATGAACTTTATAAACTCTATGACCAAGAACTGCAAATGGATACAAAGAGTGAACATTATCGAACCCATTCTGTTTGGAATCTTGGTCAATCTTATGCCAGATCTCGGAAGAACTCATGGAAGAGGAAAATAATTTGGGAAGTTCTGCCCTAAGTTTTAATAGATATCTCATTCCATTATCCAACTCGGGATTTTTATCCAAAGAAGAAGAATATCCAATGTCACCTATATATCCGTCCACAACAGGAGAAACATCCAAGATGAAAGATTCGTTGGCTTGTAATCTTCTTTTGCTTGGATGGAATTGAGTGAATCTTTTGTAACCGTCAAATCTTGCGTGCTCCCCGAACCAAGCAAAAGGACGATGTAGGAATACTTTAACTCCATGGTCTTTTAAGAATGTTTCCATTCGTTTGACTGCTTGTTTCTCGGTCCAACCTTCTTGCATTTCCTTTTCCGTTTCGGTAACACATTTGTATGCTAACCTTTGCGCCTTTAGAAATCCTTCCTTTTCTTCTTGTGTAGGAGTATGGATGGATTTGGAAGTGTATCTGGAAATTTTTGAGGAAAGTTTGGATAATAATCCTCTTCGTCTTTCTATTGGCATATAGTTTCCCTAAGCTCGTATGAAGGAAGAGTAACAGAGAGAAGAAGATCCTGCTTGAACGATTCCGGTATAGGGTGAAATTTAAATTAGATCAGATCTCCTGATTCACAAAATCGAACTTCGATCGCTTTTAAGTGTCCAAAAAATAGAGAAGGCACAAATCCGAAATTTTCTTTGAAGGTTCGGGTGAAATGAGCTGAGTCGGAAAATCCCGCGGAATGTGCAGCTTCCGTCAAACTTTTTCCTTCTTTCAAAAGTTTTGCCGCTTCTATAATCCGAACCCATAATAGATATCTACGCATCGGAATTCCCATATTTTCTTTAAAAAGACGGATAAGCCGATCCTCCGAGACGGAAAAATTTTTACCTATCTCTTTCATTCTGATACTATCAGGCATTTCCTTACGGATCATATTTGCGATCTGAACAATCCTTTCATCCATTACCTTTTCCAATTTTTGGAAAGGAAACACTGAGCGCAGAATATCTAAATGTAATTCCCAGGCTTCTTCATCATTTAATTTTCCGTAATATAATTCCCATAGTCTTTCTATTAAAGGTAAAAAAGGAGAAATTTCCAACTTCTTCACTTCTCCTACTCTAGCAAACTCTGAGATGGATGAATATTCATAGGTTTCCGGATCGATCAATAGTGCAACCATCTCCACTCCCGGCGAAACAGTCTTATGATATGTATTAGGTCCGACCAAGGCGACACGATATTCTTCTCTTCCTTTTTCAGTTTCGATATGGATATTATCTTTTAAAGAAATGGCCAAGGTAGCCGCATAATGGGAATGAAAGTCCGTCTGCATGGAATTTGTGGCAAACATCACACGACCATTCCATAGATACAAAATCCCTCTGCTTGTAAAATCCATCTAGAATTATAACTCGTCTTTCTTACTTTAAAGAAACAAGGAAAACGATTCTCCTTGCGAAATGAGGAAGATCAAGGAAAAAAGTTAGAAGGTCCGTTTTTGATTCATATCAAAGACAAAGGAAGAGCCCCATCTTATAATAGAAGGGATGAAATCAGTTCTGGATTTTCGTTCTGCAATCTGGTCGGTTGCATTTCGCCCGTTTTTTTTATTTAATTCGTTTCACGCTGTATTTGCTGTACTCGTTTGGATCTTGATCCTATTTTCCATTATACCTTCTCCATTTCTAACCGGAGGAATTCAAATCCATTCGTATGAGATGGTTTTCGGTTTTGGAAGAGGAGCAATTATAGGATTCCTTTTTACAGCAGGCCAAAATTGGACAAAAAGAGTTCTGGCCAAAGAAGGATATCTAGCACTTCTATTCGGACTCTGGTTTTTTGGTAGATTCGGATTTTTATCCAATCAGTATCTTTCCTATTTCGCACTTACTGCAGATCTGTATTGTGATCTACTGGTCCTTTTCTATCTCGCTCCTCCTTTATTCGCAAAAGGTCAGGAACATAACCGAGTCGTTGTGGTTACTTACTTTCTATTATTCTTACTTCATATATTGACCGCATTTTCATTTTTGAATATTTTACCGGAAGTATGGAGTTTACATTTCATTCATCTTTCTCTTTTTGTAATACTTCAATTTGTGATACTGATAGGCGGAAGGATTATGCCCTTCTTCACCTCGGCTGCTATCCCGGGTTCAAATCCGAAAAGATTCCTAAAATTAGAGAGTTTGATTAGATATGGAGGATTTATATTTTTAGCGATAGAAACTTGTGCTTTCTGGTTTCCTCAGATCATTCCATTTGCAGGATTATTTTGTCTCGCTTTCGGAATGTTAAACTACTCTCGCTGGCTTTTCTGGGAACCTTGGAAATCAAAAAAGGTACCTATTCTCTGGATCTTACATTCAGGTTATTTCTGGTTATGCTCCGGATTTTTAGTATATGGACTTTCTCATTTAGGGTTTTTTCCGACTTCTTCCGCTTTTCATGTCTTCACTGTGGGAGGAATTGGAGTTTTCGTATACGGTATGATCACTAGAGTCTCACTTGGTCACACAGGTAGACCGATTAGAGCCTCAAGATTGATAATCCTTGGATATATTTTGATTAACTTAGCAGTTGTCGCCAGGGTGTTTTTTCCTTTAATGAATAAATACAGAGAAGCTTACCTATTTTCAGGCATATTCTGGATAACCGCATTTTTGATCTTTGCTGTTAAATATTCTAAAATTCTAATAAGTCCCAGAGCATTCACCAGTTCTTGAGATTTCTCAGACTTAAGCCCCGAAATTTCGATTTGACTGCATTATTCCCAATAAAGAGAATTCAAATTGAGTTCTATGCATTCGTATTTCATGGAGATTTTTCGTTCTCTTCTTAGTCCGATACGGATCGTATTTCTGCCTTCCGTAAAGATATATTGGTTCTATATTTTAAGCTCAATCCTAATCACTCTACTGTTGATCCTATGGAGAAGCTGGAAGGAAAAAGGATTTAGATCAAAGGATTATCTTCGTGAAAATTTATCGAAGAAGATATGGCTGCATAAATCTGCCGTATTGGATTATAAATATTATTTAATAAATACGTTCCTATTTGCGCTCTTCTTTAGCTACTTCGTTATATCAGGCGCAGGCGTATCCTCAGTCGTAAGCGGATTTCTATTCAAAATATTCGGAGAGATGAATCATACTTACTCTTCCGGAACTTTTTTCATTTTGATTTATTCTATCCTATTTTGGCTTGCAAACGATTTCGGAAGATTTTTCGCCCACTGGCTTCTTCATAAAACATTTCTCTGGGAATTCCATAAACTACATCACTCTGCGAAAGTATTAAATCCTCTCACAGTGTATAGAGTTCATCCTGTGGAAGCAATCCTAGTAAATTCATTAGGAGCTTTTTGTTCTGGGATCGTGACCGGGTTAGCAGTTTTCCTATTTCCGAATGGTATCAATATGTTGTCTTTCTTAGGAGTGAATACCGGAATTTTCGTATTCAATCTATATGCCAATTTAAGACATTCTCATATAGGTCTTCGATTTCCTAAATGGTTGAGCAAAATATTTTTAAGTCCCGCTCAACATCAAATCCATCATAGTACAGATATTAATCTTCAAAATAAAAATATAGGAGTATCTTTCGCATTTTGGGATATTCTTTTCGGAAGTCTTTATATTCCGAAGGAAGGAGAAGCAGAACATACAATTTTCGGTTTAGAGGAAGAAGAGGATTCCAACTTCGAAAATCTTTTTAGGATCTATTTTTTACCTTTTCAAAAAATTCTGAGTAAGGCCGGAGCATTAGTCACTCTTTCCAAACACGAATCTAAATCTTGAGATAAATCAAAATACTAAACCAGTTTTTAACCCTTCAGATTGACCGCAGTCAATGCATTTCGATCGTAAGGAGTTAAACTTAATTCGTTAGAGTCTTTCGAGATGAAAACGATTATAATTTGGTTTTTAATTCTGATCTTTTTTCCACGCTTGCTTGTCCCTGCAGAAGGAAGCTTGTTCGAAAAATTATTTTTAGGAAATTTGATCTGCCAATGTAACCACAATTCAAATCGAGAGACTCACCCAAATAAGGAGGATGATTTTTTTAGAACCAAGACGGGACTTGTAAAATCTACCGATTCTGAAAAACAGAATCGTCCAAACTGTCATTCTAATTCTGAATCGACTGCACATGAATGTGGATGCAAAAAGGAAAATTCAGATCGGATCTTCTCCCAAATTAGAATATTCTCCTATTATGTAATTGCTCCTCGAATTTATATTATTCCGGTCCTAGGATCTACCTTCGGAATGAAGGAATTATACTCCATAGAATTATCCCAAGCCCATAACAGAAAATTCGAACGTCCACCTAAACATATTTCCTGAGCTTAATCATGTCATCTTCGAAAACAGCGCATGCTGTTTCGGGGAATTATTAAGTGTATATTCATAATATAAAGGAAAGTAAATATGCTGTTTCGCAATATTTCAACAACCGTGATCATTCTCTCTTTTTTCCATTTCGATTGCTCCCAGTTAGGTTCGCTTTCGAACGGAACTTCTTCAGAACAACAACTTATGCAGACTCTCATCCTCGGAGTAGCCGCAAAGGAAGGATGTTCTATCCAAAGTCTAACTCCAATTTCGAATACTCTCTCTTATGTACATCCAAAACGCACAAGATATGATATCCAAAATTGTTCTCCGAATGATTTAGAAGGACTAGGATTTGCCGGAAATACATCCAATCTACAAAAGGGACTGAGCGGAAATTCTTCGGACTCTTCATTCTATAGCGTAGGAAATGTTGTTCTCTCTAGTTCAAGTGGAGGGACAAATTTAGAAGTATCTTTCTCAGTTAAAACGGGTGGGAGTTTGACTGCCTATGTTTATGGGTCAGGCACTCCAATCTCAGGCCCAGCATTCCGGCTATCGGACTCAACCAAAGAACAATTCTATTCCGATATGTCAGGAAACTTTGAAGTAGTAAGTAAAGGAACAACGGCCTTGTCCGCCGACACGAAATACACATACTGTATCGATTTTCAATACGCAAATTCAGAACAATGGATCAATGCCTGGCCAAAAGCCTGCTCCGAAGTCACTCAGTCGGAAAGAAGTTCCATGATGATGTTCCCCGTCATGCAAATGATGAATGTACCTGCTTATTCCGGAAATAAGATCGGTTTCATTTTGAATGGAGCAAAACTAACGTCTTTTACGATTGGCTCGATTTTGTCCCAAGTCGACTGATCGTCTCCACTGGGGGCCGCTTAGCGGCCCTCTTTTTTTATCCTGGTACTTGGAGGCAATCATGAAGTATCATTTTTTCATTTTTCATTTTTTAATTATATTTTCTTTTCATAATATTTTCCCCGGCGAAATCGAAATTCCTAAACCTACGGAAGAAATAGATCCTCATGCCCACCACCGTAAAGAATCTAAAGAACAAAGCCATCATCACGAATTGAGGGCCGACCAAATTGCGCCTGCAGGCCTAATGTTCCCTCATGTTCATCGCAAAGGTTCTTGGGTTTTAGATTTTCGTTATATGGGAATGCAAATGTCGGGACTTCTGAATGGGAGCAAATCTATGGGAACCTATGAGGCCCTTTGGTTTCCTCAATTCGACCCAAGTGTTTCTATGCCGAGTGGAAGTTTGCTGACAGGAGGACCTAACATTCCTCAGACATCGGCCAACGGATATCGTTATATGTCGGTTCCGAAGTCCATGTTAATGGAATCATATATGACAAGTGCAATGTATGGAATTTCGGATGATACGATGATCATGTTCATGGTTCCAGTCGTAAAAAACCAAATGATGATGGAAACCAGCAACTTTGATTCTTCTGCAATGAAATCCGGAGGTGTAGGAGATATTTCTTTTTCTGCAGCACATCGTATCTTAAAACGGAATGATCACGAATTCTTTCTAAACTTTGGGATCTCTCTTCCCACCGGTTCGATTGATGAACGAGATTGGATGCCAATGATGGGAAACCAAAAGGTTCCTTATAATATGCAACCAGGAACTGGGACGATCAATTATTTACCCGGGATTGCTTACTCAGGAAAATCGGATCGTTTCTCTTGGGGATTAGGAGCAAATGCAAATCTTCGAAGTTCCAAAAATCAAAACCAATATCGTTTCGGAAATATATATGAACTTAATTCCTGGATCGCTTACTCTATATTTTCTTGGACAAGCATTTCTATCCGAGTCCAAGCGGTTTATTGGGATAATATAAAAGGACAAGACGGTTCATTAGACCCAAAAATGGATCCTCAAAACGATCCGAATCGACAAGGGGGAAATCGAACAGACTCTTTAGTAGGCATGAATTTTCTTTTAGAAGAAAAAATCAGATTCGGTTTTGAAGTCGGGAAACCTTTTCACCAACATCTAAACGGACCTCAACTTGCAATGCAAACAATGTTCAATGTATTTGTTCGTTATGATCTAAATTGACAAAAAGTGTAGAAGGCCCGGATCAGTTTGTATAGCGGGCCTTCTTCTTTTTAGAAATTTCGGACTAAAAATCTTTTATAAGAAATACTTAATGGCATCATAACCCAGAACATTATGAATAGCATAGATAATAGAACCACTATCGATGTACCTAAACTTCTGATTAAAAATGCTCCAGAGAATCCGAGTAATACGGAAGCCTTTGTCTGTAGAATGATCAAAATTCGCACGAGATCAACTGGATTAAATAGAATAACGAGCAATGCAGGGATCTCTACCGGGTAATCACCCAGATAGATGCTTAGCATAAATACAAAAGAATCAAAAAGTAAAAAGAAATATAGCCAGACAAGCAATGCTCCGGAGACAATCAATTCTCCTTTTTTAAAAAAAGATGCAAGCAAGAAGCCCAAAGAAACAAACACTAGGATTAATACAGTTCCGAAAAGGATCAACTCGGAGAATAAGATCGCAAGTTTAGGTTCGCTAAAGAAGAGAGGAATGCCCGGAATTCCTAAACCGATCAGAAAACTTAAAAAAAGAGATAAACTTACCCCACAATATTTTCCGAAAAAGTATTGGGACCTGGTTAATGATTTAGAGAGAAGCACTTCTGCAAAAGGAAGAGACTCGTTAAATGTTAATCCAGAAAATGTAATAGAAAATAAAGGAACGACGAATAATACCAGATTCATCTGGCTTATTACCAATCTTCCCCCACTTTCATCTCCGAAATAGTTAAGTGCTCCTGCAGAAATCGCAAGAAAACCTGCAAACACAAACATCCATTTACTTCTGATATTTTCCCGCAGCTCGAATAGGATTAGTTCTTTCATCTTCTTTCCGAATATTTGGTATTCCAAAATTCCATTAATGTGTTCTGAAGATTCCCGCCAGATTTATTTTTTACGAAATTTCCCGGTGAATCATCAATTAATAAAGAACCTTCAGACATAAGCAAAAAACGATCCGCTATCTCTTCCACTTCACTTAGGATATGAGTTGAAAAAACAAGCAAAGCCCCTTCTTTCTTTTTCCTGAGTAATATTTCTTTTAAAAGATTAGAGATATAAGGATCTAAACTTGCAGTAGGCTCATCTACTATATATACAGGCTTACGGACCGAAAAACATTGTAGAATATTTACTTTTTGTTTTGTACCCCCGGATAAGGCCCCGAATTTTATATTTTCATAATTCTTCAAACCGAGTAACTCGAATAATTCATTAAATTCTTCCGGATCAGAAGACTCCAGTTTTTTCAAAAAATCAACAAGTTCGGACACCTTCACATTTTTAGGAAATAAAGGAGCCTGGGGCATATATCCGATCTTAAAACCAATCTGCCCTTCTTCCCTTCTCGCAAACTTTATACTACCATGACTAGGTTTCACTAAACCCACTATACTTTTGAGAACTGAACTTTTTCCGGAGCCATTCGGGCCGATCAAAGACAAAATATTTCCTTCTTTCGCATCGAAAGAAATCCCTTTAACGGCAAGAGATTTTCCATATTGAACGGTTAGATCTTGCACCTGCATCATACACGGCTCCTCATCTTAGGTTTTGGATCTTCCAGATCAATAGGAGTAACGATCGGGAACGCCTTTTCGATTGCTTGTAAAAAGTTCACGACCGGGGAATTATAAAGAACCATTAGAAAAGGATAAACTACTACCCAATATCCGAAAAAATGAACAGGTTTATGAGGAATATCCCCAAACCTGTCCAGATCGAGATCATAACCATCGTAACTATCCCAAAAATTCTCCCTAAATGAATTCGTACTATGTTTTGTATTTGTACTAATATCGAATACATTCTCCTTAAATTCATTTTGCACGAACTGATTAGATTCGCTATTTCCTAATATACGGACTCCCCAACCGTTATCTTTCAGGACATTATGAGTAAAATAATTTCGACTACATCCGTCCGCAAAGATCGCCACTGTATTATGTACGAATAAGTTTTTTGTAAGAATACTTTCCGAAATTTCCTTTAACAAAAGACCGTAGGAGCTATCTCCCCAATTGTTCTCGAAGCGGTTATTTTCGATGAGTATATTTTTACTGTACATCACAGCAACTCCAGCGGAGTTATTTTCGAATTTGTTCCCTCTAAAATCATTATCCGAAGAAAACATAAAGTGCATTCCATAGCGGATATTATCCTGTGAGAAATTATCTTCTATTTTGAGATTACTCGAAAATTCCAGATAAATCCCATCCCTATGTTTTTTTAATTCGTTCCCTTCTATCCTGACCCCTTTGGAGGACCAAAGATGAATCCCATTCCCGCCGGAAACTTCATTGACCGCATTTCCTGTGGAAATATTTCCTCTTACATTACAATCCTCTACTTCTGCCAGATAGATTGCGTAAGCATTGTCCTCGAATATATTATTCTCTATTACGCAGTACATTATTTTTTCTGCATGAACTCCGGAATACTCCGAAGTATCCGATACCCCGCTCCCTATAATGTTCAATCCGCGGATTACGACATTATTCGATCGAATATCCAATACATGTTTTTCTTTTTTACCATCTAAGATAACGCCGTTGGAGCCTTCCAAAACTAATGGTTTCGAAATGGATATCATTCCTTCTTGGTAAATTCCTTTTCTGATCCGAATCGTATCTCCAGAACTTGCAGAATCGACTGCAGTTCGGATAGAGGAGAAATTACACTTATCCTTACACACTTCTAACTCTTTGGAAAAAATATCAAAAGGAGTTAAGCAAAAGAGGAAGGACAACATTACAATCAATCGAGAATATCTAAAACCGATCCGAGAATTTTCATGATGCCAATCAGCGGTTTTTTTCATTCTTGCGACTCCAGATAGAGCCTTTATGAGTATTCAAAAAATCTTTTGCTCGCTCTATAGAGGAGAATGCGGCAAGACCTTCTCCCATGGGAGAACGTAGTTCCGAAGAACTTACGAGTACTGCTATTTCCTCGGGGATCATATGATCTGGATTTTCAAAATCAGCAAACCATACTGACCCCGAAGAATACCTGGCGGATTTTTCAAAAGAGTGAGAACATTCTATGGAATCGAAATAGTATCTTCTTCCCTTCTCCGTTAATAACTGAGCATGGAAACGTTTATCTACTATTGCCATGGAACAGTGAGCACAAAGTTCTCTTCCGAATTCGGGAAGGATCGGTTCTCTTTTGGAACAGAGAACTGAAACCGATACAACCAAGAGCAAAATGATCGCCGAAAAACCGAACCTATTTCGAAACATCTACCCTTCTCCTCTCATCCAATATCACCCAAACGAGAATTCCGAGAGCTACGAATAGAATGATTCCTCCCCATGAAGGAAAACTGCAAGCGGTGATATTTAACATCTCCTTACATCCCAACAGTGGAGGCTGGTAGGCCATCCCTGGAACCACGATCGGAGCTTCGGGATTTAGATTATGACCGTAATTATATTCCCATCTCCAGAAATCGTACATTCCCAAAATCCCTAATATTACAATATTCAGAATTCCTAAAACGATTAGATATACTTTTGGATGAAGAAACGTCACAAATGCTCCGAAGATCAAAAATCCCAAAACATAAGGCATAAATAATAATTCCGGAACAGATTCCGAAACGATCTCATGCATTCCTATATAATGATTTAGCAAATTAATATTCTGAAGATCGTAAGTAGAAGAACCAGTAATCTTATCGATCCAGATCTTCATCCCTAATCCTTCCGGATACTGAGGAGCTGCTAAGGATATATGCCAGATAGGTAAAAAATAAACTGATACAAACAAAAGACCGACTCCTAAAATTAGGAGCCGGTTCATTTTGGAGATCTTCTTTAAGAGAAGTTCCTGCATAAGATCCCTCGATTAAGGAAGCACCCTTATGTACTGCTGCATTTCTTGGTGAAGAGCCGAACAGAAATCCGTGCAGTAGAACGGATATATTCCAGGCTTAGGTGCTTTCCATTTGAAGGTCCTGGTCTGTCCCGGCATGATCAGAAGGTTAGGCATTTCTGGCGCCCCACCCACTGCAAAACCGTGTGGAATATCAAAGTCTTGTTCTAAGTTAGTCACATGGAAGAAGACAGTATCTCCACTTTTCACCTCGATAGTGTCCGGTTTAAAGTGAGAACGTATCTGCGTCATATAAACGCGGACAGTATTTCCTTCACGAACAACTCTCGCATCCTTCTCATTCTTGATCGCATATGGATGTTTATTTTCTTCTAATGGATAAATTTTCGCTGCCTTATCCATAAGAAGTTTTGCAGGGATCATCTGAGAATAATGAGGCTCTCCTACCGTAGGGAAGTCGGAGAGAAGTTCCGCCTTACCTCCGGAAATATCATAGAGCTGAGCACTCTGAGGTAATTCCATACCTACAGGAAGATATCTATCCTTAGTGATCTTATTCAACGCGATCAGATATTTTCCGTAAGGATCTTTGGAACTTCCACCTACGATAGAGAGGTGACCAACGCTATAATAAGCAGGAAGATGTTGCTCCACTTCCCAGGTTCCCAATTCCCATTTTACAACTTCCGAACTTACGAAACAAGAAGTGTAAGCATATCCCTTGCCATCAAACTCTGTATGCAAAGGACCTAAACAAGGTTTCTTAACTTCTCCAGCAAGAGTGGATTCGTATTTTAAGATCGGAATATCCATGATCATTCCGGATCTATGTTCAGGTTTGTCTTTCACATCCATAAGTTTAGAGAAGGAGTGAACCGGGATAACCGTAGCGAGTTTTCCTCCACCCACTATATATTCTCCGGTGGGATCCACGTCTGTTCCATGAGGACTCTTAGGAGTAGGCATATAGTACATGATTCCCGGGCAGTCCTTAGGTTGGAGCATTTTCACCCCGCTCAATTTTTCAGAAATTGTCGGTTGGTTCTCCGGTAGATAGTTTCTATAATATTCTCCACCGAAGTTAGATGCTTTTCCTTGGTCCAGACATTGTTTAGCACGAACCCAATTGAATGCTAAGATATAGTCCTTATCATTCTTGGAAGCTCCAACTTCTATCATCTTATAAGCTTGTTCAGAATTATAAGATGTGAAGAAGCACCAATCGTGTGATTTTCCTTTTCCACAATGTGATAGATCGTAATCGAAACCAGGAACAAGGATCTGGAGTTCCAAAGAAAGTCTTCCCGATTTAGGATCTACCTTCACCATCGTAACTGTTCCCTTAAAATCTCCTTTAGAGAAATTTTCTATAGGAACACTTGCTTGAGGTATTGGAACGGAGAACCTAGTAGCTGCCATCAGATACTCAGTGTTTTCCGTAGCAAAAGGAGAAGCATGGTTACCCGCACTATTCGGGATCTCGATGATCTCTTTGGTTTCGAAAGATTTCAAATCGATCCGAGCAAGTCTAGGCGTATTGTTTGCATTCAAGAACAACCAACGACCATCTTGTTTTCCATCAGTCATGGAGGCTTCTATATGGTGACTGTCATCCCAAGGAACATATCCATGAGTAGTCCTAAGCATGTTCTTAGTTTCCTCATCGTACCCATATCCGTTCTCTGGAAAAACGGAGAAGACCGGAATGATCTTGAATAAACGTGTAGAAGGAATTCCGTAGACCGACATTTGGCCGCTGAACCCTCCGGAAAGGAAGGCGTAAACTTCGTCCTTTTCTCCCGGCGCAACATACACTCTCTTCGCTGCATCGGAAGCGAGAGCAGCAGTTGCAGCCCCACCCTTACATCCGTACCCTAAACCGATTAGGATAATCAGTCCAATAGGCACAAGATTCCTGAACTTGTGTATTTTCATTTTGTTCCTCCCTTATTTCTTATCCATTTTTCTAAGATATTCCAAGATCTCTCTGGCCTCAGATTCTTGTACGTTTTGGAAAGTCATCTGAGTTAGATGTTCTGCAAGAAGTTCCTGAGCGATCGGATCCTTCTGAGTCATCTCTATAGGATTCAAGATCATATTCATGATCCACTCTGGAGTTCTTCTTTCAGTTACTCCCTTTAGCGCGGGCCCCACGACCTTCTCTTCGAATTTATGACAGGCACTACATTTTGTTTCGAAGTTCTGTTTCCCTTTTTGAGCCATCCCTTCATCCAATGTGCCTAACGTAACAGAAGTGACCGGCCCTATCCCTTTACTACCGACAGAACTCTCGGCTTCTGCCGGTTTTTCTTTCCCGCAAAAAGAGAAAGCGACTAAACCTAACAGTACCGGAGTGATCTTACCGAATTTTATGATATTCTTAATTATCTTCATAAACACCCGAGAGTCCGGATCTTTAGTTTTCTGTGATCAGATCCTATAACCGGACTTCAACTAATCTAACTACGTTCGGAGCAGAAGCTCCTTGACCCGGGTCAATCTACTTGAAAAGCCACAGATGATAATTGTCATACGGTCTAAAGAATGACCGAGTCGTTTTCAGATCGTCAAAACATATAGAAAAGAATCGAATGATAATGAGAAATATATGGGACTGATGATCTTCGATGAAATATCTAAAGAAGAGATGTTATCTATCTTTTCAGGTGGAAGGAAACGGATCCTAAAAAAAGACGAATTCCTATTTCATCAAGGTGATGAGACAGACTGCTTACATCTTCTTACAGAAGGCAAATTGCAGATATTCAAATATGATTCCAGTTCTAACGAGGTTACTTTAAATTTTTTCAATCCTGTTTCCTTGATCGCGGAGCTCGCACTTATAAACGGGATCCCTTTTCCTGCCTCGGGTAGATTTGTAACAGATGGAGCGGTTCTATCTCTTCCTTTTAAAGAGTTACGTGAAAGGATAAAAACGGATATCTCTTTAAATCATCTTTTGATCCAATCTTTGTTCGGTAAGATCCAGGCCTTAAATCTTTCGATTAATCGTGGAATGACCATGGATTCCTTACAAAGAGTCGCTCATTTTCTATATTATTTTCCTGAGAGCCAGGCAACACTTGCTCATTCTCAGATCGCTTCTATGCTCGCCCTAAGACCTGAAACTTTTTCAAGAACACTCAAACAACTTAAAGATAAAGGAATTATAAACCCGGAAAGAGGCTTGATAGAAGTTTTAAAAAAAGAAGAATTAAAAAATTACTTCTAATATCTATTAGGGTAGAAGGTCCTCTAAAACGTAAAACCTCTCGAATACGCAAGCCCCAACACTGCAATCAACAAAGAGATCAGAAGATTGATCCTTCCGAAAATGGATGCATATTTTCTGCTACGGCTATCTGACCTAATTCCGTTCTGCATATCCTTGAATGCTGTTGGACCGATCAAAAAATCATGAAGAACGGAGCTCAAGAGGAGAAGAAGGAATAAGATCATCTTAGCAAGGAAGATTGCTCCATGAGGAGATATCCAATACGAGACCTGGGAATAAACCTCAAAATATCCCTTCAGATAGGCAATACTGATGCCCGAGCACAATAAAATTACAAATACATAATACGAAAGTTTCCTGAACTGTAACGCGATCTTAAGCAATAAAAGGGTTTTCACATCCGAAAGCTCTTTATCCTTATATACCGGGCGAAAGATCAGTACAAAGAAGAGCATTCCACCTACCCAAAAGGCAGCCGCGAAAAAGTGAAATAATAGAGCTACAAAATACATGGGAAGAAATCTTTAGCCCGTCAATTTTCTCCAAAGAGCACGACCAATAAATCTGAATTTCTCTCCCAAAGGAAATCTTCCCAAATTTGCTTGGACCACTCCTTTAGTGAATCTAGTCGCCTTAGAATAGTCTATCTTTATATCCACAATAACAGGTCTTCCTTCGTCTGAGATACGGAATGCCTGTTTTAATATAGACTCTATGTTCTCATTAGACTCAAGAGAAAGATATGCGGCTCCTGTTCCTCGAGCTATTCCTTCTAATTGTAACTCACCTAATATGGTGCAAGTTTTGCGAGAATAAGGAATCTGCTGTCCTTGGGAAATCTGGCTTAGTTCTCCATCGTAAAATACACAAATTACTACACCTACGGCATTTGTACTAGCAGTGAGTAATTCTAACCCAGTCATTAAAAATGCACCGTCACCCACTATACCGACAACATTCCGATCTGGGTTTGCAATTTTAGCTCCTATAGAAGCAGGTACACAATACCCCATAGAATTAAAATCACTAGGAGAGATAAATGTTTTTGAGCGAATTGCCGGGAACAGTTCGGCAGCTAAAAAAGTGTGATTCCCGTCGTCCACGACCAGAATATCATCTTCTTTCATTTGTTTTCGCAATTCACGAAAGAAGATAGAAGGATTCACTTTATCCGGAACGGAATGTTTTTCCCATTCTGTTTCGTATTCTTTTTTCTTTTTCAGAATTAGGTCCTTCATTTTTTCGGATCCTTTTTTCTGAACTCCTTCTTTTTTAAATTTCTCTAATATTGCTCCTAATATATGTTTGGCGTCCCCTTCCAATTCAAATTTTGCAGGATAGTTTTTGGAGAATACGTCCGGATTCACATCTATATGGATCAAATTTTCAGGGACCTTCATACTGAAACTTCCGGTAGGGATTTCCGAAAATCTTGTTCCGATTGCTAAGAGGCAATCGCAATTTTCGAATGCAGCTTCTCCTGCCGGAACTGAATATGGACCAAATCCCATCCCAGTATGAAGAGGATGATTACCTGGAAATACACTTAATCCCTGCAAGGTAGTTGCAACCGGAGCACCTATAAGTTCTGCAAGTTCTATCAATTCCTTAGTTGCTTCTCTTGCTCCCCAACCTGCAAAAATCCCCGGATGTGAGGAGTTCTTTAAAAGATCATAAGCATTTTCCAATGCTGCCTCATTGATCTTCCATACATTCCTCTCAGGCGCAAATGTTGGAATATAGGAAACCTTTCCCGAAAACAATTGAATGTTTACCGGAATTTCTATAAAAACCGGTCCAGCCTCGTCTTCTGTCGCTACCTCATAAGCTTCAAATATGATCGGGATAATGTCGTCATGTGTTTCCACTCGGAAAAATTTTTTCGTAATCCCTTTCAGAAAACCTGACTGATCCATTTGATGTAATTGGAATTTTCTTCCGGTATCCGTTCTTACTCCACCAGAAATGATCAGCATTGGAATTCCATCCAAGTATGCTTCTCCAATCCCACTTAATGCATGAGTCGCACCGGCTGCAGGAACGATCACAAGAGTACCAATAGATTCAGAAGTTCTACTGATTGCATCCGCCATAAACGCTCCCCCGCATTCGTGGGTTACTAGATAAGGAGTGATACTCTTAGATATATTCAATTCGTCGTATAATTCTGTATTATGAACTCCAGGTATTCCGAAAGTGAATTTCACTCCGATTTGCTCCAAGGCATATACGATCAACTCTGCTCCGGTCTTTTTCATGATGATTCCTAAGTAATTTATGGTTTTATAATAGAACGAGCGGCTATTCTGGAAGTAAGTATACAACTTCCTAAGAAGGTCCCTTCTAAAGCGCCTTTGCCGTGGATTCCTCCTCCACCGAAACCGGCGGCTTCTCCAACCGCATATAGACCTTCTATTGGATTTCCTTTAGGATCTAAAACTCTGGATTTTAGATCTGTTTGGATTCCGCCCATTGACTTTCTGGTAAGTATAAATTCACGTATCGCAATTAGAGGCATTGCTTTTCGATCTAAGATCTTTTGGAACTTGCAGGTTCTAGCTCGATCTCCCCGATAATTACGAAGTTGAGTGATCCTCCTGAGTTGATCGTCGTTATGGAACGCTTCTCCCCTTTCAATCATCTCATCGTATTCTAAAATTGTTCTTTCTAATCTTTCCGAATTAATAGAACGATCTTCATTCAGTTGGTTCATTCGTTCTGCAAGTTCCGAAACCGAATCTGCGACTACAAAATCCGTGCATTCGGAACTGATCTTTTTTATGAAAGGTTCGTTTCCAAAAAGTACCGTTTTCAAAAATCCGAAAAAGTCCTTATTGCGGATCGAGTCGTTAAACTCCGAGCCAGAAACGGCAAGTTCTTTAACTGCAATTTTCCAATTCATGATCTGCCAAGAGAACTTTTCTTCTTGAGCACAAATCCTTTCTACAAGATAGCGAGTATCAAAACCGGTGACCAAAGGGATCGGCCCGATCCTTTCTCCTTTCGAATTCAACCAAAGAGCGGATTTAGGAGGAACTAGGCTGAGGCCTTCTCCCTCCCATTTCGGATCGGGATGATGAACACCTGCTGCATAATTCCACATTTTATCTAGATGAGTTAGATTCGCTCCTATCTTAGCAGAAGCAGTATGAAGATCTCCGATCGCATATTTGTGGGAACCGTTCAAAATGATTTCCGGCGGTTTTCCAAGAGATTTAGGCCAATGTTTCCGGATTTTTTTCATGTCTCCGGCAATTCCACCGCTAGCAAGTACGGTATGTTCTGCGAAGATCTCGTATCTTCTTCCGTCCGCTTCAGATTCCGCAATACACCCTTGGATCCTTTTTCCAGAACGGATCAGTTCTTTGGCTCGAGTTCTAAATAGAAAGCGAAGTCTATTCAGGTTTTTATGAGAGTATAAATTTTTCTTTAATGCGGAGATCAAACCTTCTCCTGTTCCCCAAACCATATGGAACCTAGGAACACTATTCCCTGGTTTGAACATTCCTCTTTCCACCCAATGCACGACAGGGAAAAAACCTACTGATTTTCCCTTCAAATAATAGAATATATCCTCTAAAGATCGGTTAACGTATTCTTGTGCCCAAAGTTTTGGGAACTTATCTTTTTCCGAAAATTCAGCAGTAGAATTCCAATCAGAAAGAGCTAAAGAAATATTATCCTGTATTCCGTTCCATCTTTGGATCGGGGTATCTACCATAAAGATACCCCCGAAAGATAGTCGAGCAAGACCTCCTAGTCGATCCTCAGAATCACGATCTAACAAGATCACTTTTTTGCCGGCATCCAGAAGATCCAAAGCAATGACGATTCCAGCTAGACCACCTCCAATCACTAAAACTTCGGTGGATAAGGATATTTTTTCTTTTTTCTTCTCTTCCATTTTCGGAATCAAATTTTAACTGAAAATCTTTCTAACGCAATTGATCGATATCAATGTGCGCATTAACATTTATCATGTTTAATAAGCTGAAATGAATTTCTTAACTGTGGAGTCTTCTTGAATTTGCAACCTTTTAGGAAGAGATGATCTCTTACCTTTTGTGAATGAGAACGAAGAATAAAATTCTAAGTTTCGTTCAAAGGAGAAATTATGGAACTTCCTAAAGCAAAAAAAGGAAAGCGAGCATTATTGGTAGAAGGAGGAGGAATGAAAGGAGCATTTGCAGGAGGAGTTTTACATTCCTTAAATTGTATTCTACCTGCTAAAAATTTCGATCTAGTCCTGGCTGTTTCTTCAGGAGCCTGTTGCGCAGCATATTACGCAACCACTCCCGATCCTGAGCCGGTCTCGGGAGATCATACACTTTCTATCTGGAAATATGAACTCGCAGGTAAAAAATTGATCTCAGTCTTCCATCCACTTTTCGGAAAACCGTTCTTAGATCAGAAATATTTAATAGATTATCTATTTCAAAAAAAATATAGGATCTTAACCGAAAATTTAGGAAAGAAAGGATTACCTGAACTAAGGATTGCAGTAAGTAATCTTCGTTCCCGATCCGTAGAATACAGAAAAGCCACAAAAGAAAATCTTTTTGATCTATTGAAGGCGGCTACATCACTTCCGATAGCAACCAAGGGGAAATATAAGGTAGAAGGAGAATATTTATCCGATGCAGCAATTTTAAATCCATTACCATTACAAGATCTCATTCAGGCAGGATACAAGGATATAACTGTAGTATTAAATTCCCCTATCCAACATTCCTCACCTCCTCTCACATCTATTAGCAGATTTTTATCCTTTCCTTTAGATCGGAAATTATCTAAGATCATGAAATTTTCTCATCATACAAATTATAATACCGCAAGAGAGATTGCTTCTAATCCTCCCAAAGGAGTTAAAATTTATACAATCGCACCCGAATCAAAACTTCCTGTCGGGCTGATCACCACTAAACAATCCAGGTTAGAAGAAACAGTCGAACTAGGAAAAGAAATCGGAAGAAAGGCCGCAAAATTTTTAAAACGCAAACTATGAAAACGATATCCTTCCCCTCTCTAAAACCGGCACTCGAAAGAATCAATCATGAATTGATAATGGACTTCGAAGAACATCATCCTAGGGTGTATATCCATCTAGAATGGAATTCTATAGAATATAAAAAAGAGCCACGTTATGAATTCCCGGAAGGGGGATTACTTTTTATTAATGTTCCAACTTGGGAGTGGATGGATTTTATAGATGGGATCCAACCTCCTGAGATGGAGATCCGGGACTTCCGAATCGAATTCATCTGCTTTCCAGAAGACAGAAGAAAAACTGAAACTGCGTCCAGGTTCTCTATCCGTTTTCCTTCATATCCACAGCCTATGGTTTATCTCACCAGATTCTAAAAATTGACTTGGATCAATGCAGAACTTGTAGTATTTTGTATAATTTGAGAATGAATCTCGGAATTAATATCAAATTTATGAATAGATTTCCTCGATCTAAAAAGGTTTCTACTACCTTCTTCCTAACACTTCTCTTCCTTTCATTCGAAACTTCTTTGTACGGATTCCAAGGGATCATGCCCACTTCATTCGGAGCGAGGCAAGCAGGGATGGGAGGTGCATTTCAGGCAGTCGGCGGATCCGTCATGGACTTGGAATCAAATCCATCTCATTTAGCGAGACTCACTGCCCCAAAATGGGAATTCGGGACCTCCGTTCATTTTGCAAAAATAGAATATTCAGATTCTTTTATAGACCAGGACCCTAACCTTTCCTACCAAAATAAGATCGTGGAAACTCCAAGAGCGGTTTTTCCTTATATGGGTTATATCCATCCGCTTACAGATCGTCTCGGGATCGGATTTGCATTGTATACACAAGGAGGAGGTGGAGGACTATTTTCCAATATTAATCGAATCTCGCCTGGCAAACAAACTTTGAATGATACATTAGGTGGAGATGTACCTTTAGGAACGGAAAGAAAAATACAAGAAGATCTTAAATTTAAATTTATGCTTACTAAGTTGACTATAGGAGCCGGATATAGATTCGGAAATCTATCTGTGGGCTTAGGACTTGATCTCGCATATGCATTTATGGAAATGAAGAAGACAAATATGGATTTGAGCAGGACGGTCGAGCTACCCGGAAGTTTAGCCTACAATAGCGATCCAGCTTACTCCTATGGAGGAAAATTAGGATTTTCTTATGAACTTTCCTCTAATATCAGGGTCGCTTACTCTTATACGCTCCGAAACGTTTTGCATATGGACGGACAGATGAAGGTAGAAGGAGAAGATCCAATCGTAAAAAACGAGTCACGTGTATCCAGGTATATGGTTTGGCCAGATAGACATATTTTTGGGATCTCTTATAGAAACAATTCTTGGATCTTCGATTTTGATATTAAATTTATCCCTTGGTCCCAAAGTTTTCACACAAATCGTTTTATCTTAAATCAACCATTATTGACGACGCCGGTTGGATCAGAATCAAACGTAATGCAGATGAATTTCAGATGGAGGGACCAATATTGTTTCGCATTCGGTGCAGAATATGAGTGGAAATATGGATTTAAATTCAGAGCGGGCTACAGTTACGCGAAAACTCCTATGACTCCCCAAGGATTAAACCCAATGCTCGGAACCACAAATGAACATCATCTTGCAGGAGGTTTAGGATATTACACAACGAACGGTTCCGCACTTCAATTTGCTTTAGAATACGCGTTTCCAAAATCAATGAAAGGTAGCGAATCCTCGGATTGGGCTCTTGCACATTCTATCTTCTCTGCAAAAGAGATCCAATTGGCCCAATTCCAATTTAGTAAATCCGTTTCGGTATTAAGCCTAAGTTTCGGCATTGAAAAAAATATTTAAAGCAATAAGCATCAAAAATGGGAATCTATCAAACTCTTCAATTGATCAATCTGTAAAGGTTTTACAAAATAACCTAGAGGTTTAGTCAAAGCCGCTCTTTCTCTAGTAGCTTTATCCTGATATCCAGTCACAAAAATGATGGGAATATCCGCATTCTCTTTTATCTCGGAAGCGGCTGCGATCCCATCCATCGCGCCAGCAAGAGTGATATCCATTAAAATGAGATCCGGGCAATCGTCTTTTGCGATTTGGATCGCTTCTTCTCCCGAAGTAGCGAGATCTATCACATTATAACCCATCTTTCTCAACTCTCTTCGGATTAGCATGGCTATTATAACCTCATCCTCTACAAGAAGCACGTTTAAATTTTTCATTTCCGGCTATACTCGCTTTTTATATATATTATTCGGGAAATCGATCTCACATTGAAAATTCGGACCGGTCTTAAAACGGATCTTACCGGACAACTGACTTTCCGCGATTCCTTGCACGAGTTGTATTCCTAGAGAGCTGCAACTTCTAAAGTCATAATCTTCTTTCATCCCGACCCCATCGTCAGAATACGTTAAGTGAAATCTACTATCCCGACCTTCGTAAAAATGGATCGATATGTTCCCGGAAGAAACATTCGGAAAAGCGAATTTGATCGAATTATTCAAAAGTTCGGAAAGGATCAACCCGATAGGGATAACCATATCAAAAAGAAGTTTCCGGTCCTCTATCTCCGTATGAATGCTCAGCTTACAGGAAGTATTATCGTTGTTTTGTAATGCGTAATTCGATAATCCAGAGATATACTCTTTTATAGACACGGAAGACAGATCCTTCCCTGAGAATAGCAAGCGATGTACAAGAGAGATAGACTGAATACGATCCTGGATCCTATATACAACCGTTTTGACTTCAGGATTATTTGGATAAGCTTCCGCTTGTAATAAGATAAGGCTACCGATCACCTGCAAGGTGTTATTGGAACGATGATATATCTCTCTGATCAGATTTTCTTTTTCAAGCAAGGACCTGGACAACTTTTTGTTTGTATCTAAAATTTCTCGATATGGGCTATTAACTGAGTCAATAAATACTCCTTTATAAATAAGAAAGAAGGAAATGATCTTGTAAATATGACCTAGAACATTATATATATCGAATACAGTCGTATATACCGCAAAGACCAACTCGCTGGACACACAAAAGATAAACGCGTAAATATAATATTTAGTATGATCCCAACCAAACTTAGGTATCCTAAATCGATAAGCAATAAGAGCGAGGGTCAGGATGAAAATGATAACGAACTCCGAAACCCTTTTGAAATGTGTTAAACCTATCTCAGGAGAAAAAGTAACAGGAAGAAGGTCCGAATAATAAGTAACTGCAATAAACGTACATGTAGAGACTAGGATCGGAACGAGGAGTAACCACTCCTTCCTCTTAAATAAACCATTCTCATTTGGAATAAATGCACTCGCCAAAAATGAAACAGCCGCAAAGAAACGAACTATGATCCAAAACTGAGTCGATTTATTAGGAGAATTCGGAGTGAGTAGATCCGACATGCCGGAATATCCGAGCATATGCATCATATCCATTAAACCTATCCCCAAAAAGGCGATACCTAAGAATAAGGTGTGACTGTCCTTACTTTGCTCGTAAGTAAACCATCCGACGCCGAAAATAGACATCGAAACGATAATGCTGAATGATTCGGCTATATTATGAAAAACAAGATAAGGAGGAACCCTAGATTCGAAATATACGGACGAATGGAAAACTTGAATAATCAGAATAGGAAGAGAAGCCAAGAAAAACGCAGTGGTTACGTTTATCCAATGACGATTCGAATAAGAAATTTCCTGATCCATTACCGTCATTCCGAACCTGAAATCCATTTATAGATAACGGACTTTGTCATTCACAATTCTTAGATCAGGAATGATCAGGAGATTGACAAATATCAGCAAAGAATATCAGCCACTAAAAAGCCAACGTTTCTAAACTCAATGCGATCCCAACTAGCTAATCAAATATCCGTTTATACAAGAGCATGATAAGATCAGAATTCTTGTTAAAATTGAAAATAGATAAAGGATCTTTCACCGGAAACAGTGCCCGCAATCCAAAATCCGACAAAAATCGCCACTACTGGAATTGCATAGCGAAAAGCTATTTTTAAGCTTTCACGAGTCGGTTTCAGTGGACGGTATTCCAACCAATGAAGAATTAAAAAAGAAAGAAATATCCAATTCGTACCCCAAGGTAATTTTAATTTTTCGCCGGAGAAACTAAATAAACCAGAGATAAATCCAAATGCGCTCGTAACCGAGTCCGCTCGAAAAAACACCCAACCGATACAAACGAGATGGAAAACAAATAATGCGGAAACAAATTGTGGGGTCCGTTTGAAAAAGGAAAAACGACCATCAAACAATCTTTCAAAACCCAAAAGTATTCCGTGCCAGGCCCCCCAGATTATGAATGTATAATTTGCTCCATGCCAGAGCCCTCCCAGAAGCATGGTGAGAAAAAGATTGATATTAGTTCTCAAACCGCCAGCCCGATTTCCGCCTAATGGTATGTACAGGTAGTCTCGTAACCAAGTTGATAACGATATATGCCATCGACGCCAAAATTCCCGAAAAGAACCCGAAAAATAGGGAGCTAAAAAATTAGGCGGAAGTTTGTAACCGAGAAGTAAAGCACAACCCCTAGCGATATCAGTGTAACCTGAAAAGTCGCAGTAAATCTGAATAGCAAAGCCATAAAAAGATACCCAATGCGCTTCCGCATTGTATGCTCCCGGAGATGAATATACAGTGTCTATCCAAACGGATATCTGATCTGCAATTAGTACTTTCTTAATTAGACCAAATAAAAGCCACCAGCAACCTGTCGTTGAAAATAGTAAGTTGGGCTTTTTCGGGACATGAATCCTGGTTAAAAAATCTTTTGCTCGTAATATTGGACCCGCAATCAATTGGGGAAAGAAAAGAATAAACAGTAGAAAGTCCAAGAAGGATACTTTATATTCAAAATCTCCCCGATGTACATCAACTTGGAAAGAGATCATTTGGAATGTATAGAAGCTAATCGCTAAAGGAAGAATCCATTCACCGCTAACCGACAAAAGATCCCCACCCAAGCCGATATCGGATATTACTCGTTTAAAGAACGGATAGTATTTGAAAACGAAGAGGTTCGCCAAATTCAAAATAAGAATCCAGGCCAGCCTTTTGCGGTCACCTCGACGTTCGAAAAAATAGTAAAAGGCGTAGTTCAAAACCACGATCAACACGAAATGGACAAGGAAAAGGACGTTCCAATATCCATAAAAAACCACGGAAGCAAAAACGAGAAATTCCCGTCTCCACTTATGATTCAAAGACCAGTATATCAGATAAACAAACGAGAAAAAAATCAAAAAAACAAGGCTGTTAAATAACATATTTTCCTAATGCAATGGCAACTCAACGTACAGGTAAAAGAAAAGACGAAAGCTCGGTATAGCAACGTCGCGACAAATGGCTGGCATCGGAAAAATAATCGCATTTCATAGGAAGTTCATTTGCGTCCACATAATGAACACCGCTTCTTCGAAGCGTATCCAAAACTTTAGTTTCGAATTCTACCCAATTGGATTCAACCCGCTCATAATTGTTTAAAATCGGATGGACTCGAGGCCGCCAGTAAACAGTTGGAATTTTTCTAGCCTTTAATAACGCGATAGTTTTTTCCAAATATTCTAATTCTTCCGAATCGACCGTATAGGTATTAGTACCAGCTTCCTGTTTTATAATAAATAAACAATCTTCGAAAAATTCTTTATATATGGGTCCCTTCCCAAGAGTTAGAACATTATAATCTTTAAAATTGCCTGATTCCAATTTTTTGCGATCTTTTTTTCTAACCGATTCGTAACCAGTTCCACCCGCTAATCCGAAGAACGTTAATTCCCAGTCTCGATTCTCACCTTGCAATAGTCTCCAGAAATTTTTGGGAGAAAATTGGTATTTATACGACAAAAACATCTTGGGGTAAAGAATATTCCAAACCGCCGGCAACCCTAGTTCCTTGTGATGTTTTACGGCAAAGTCCGATGGAATAACATTTTGCTTTAAAAATTCTTTAAACTTTCCATTCTTACTAAAGCTCATCATCGAAATTTCGACGATTACAAAATCGGGTGTCCACCCTTTCTCAAGAGTTTGTAATAGGCGGGCATACATTAAGCGCATGCTAGCCCCCGCCATTGCAGTACTTAAACCTTCCCAGTTTTCCATTCTATGAGCTATTTGCGGAGTCAAAAACGGATCCTTTCGCGTATAGCCGGGGTTCGGATAACCGTTAAAAGCTATACTCCTTGAAGTTCCGAGCGCTAAAAAAACATTTTTGGAATTGATATAATCCAACTCAACAAGGTCATCGTTATTGATCAGTGGTAAAAAATTCTCGGTATAAGGGAGATAAGCCGCCAATTTATCTCTCAAGGGTTTTATAAGAAAAACTTTATCAACGATAAGATAGGCACTTAAAGCAATAATCGGTATTAGGAAGGCGACAAATTTTTGTCTCTCTCGTTTCTTAACGAGTATATTGAAATTCACAATCCATATGTATAGTCCAATTACTCTAAAGCAATTCTTTTTTAGAACTGTGCAAGAAGGGTTTCAAATGTTTAAGTGCTTTGCCCACACCAAAAATAGACATTGATACGATGATACTGAATGATTCGGCTATATTGTGAAAGACAAGATAAGGAGGGACTTCGGATTTGAAATATAAAGACGAATGAAAAACTTGGATGATCAGAATAGGTAGAGAAGCCAGGAAAAACGCAGCGGTTACGTTGATCCAATGACGATTCGAATAAGAAATTTCCTGATCCATTACCGCCATTCCGAACCTGAAATCTATTTATAGAAAATGGATTTTGTCATTCACAATTCGTAGAGCAGGACAGATTAGAAGAATGACAAATATCGACTCAGCTTACCCATTCCTGAATTTCGAAGAGACAATCAGTATTTACTTATTAATGATAATTGTGCCTTTGCTACGGGATAATCTTTAATACTGTCCGATCTTTTCTAGTTGTCCCAAAAAGAACTTACACCTTGAATAGGATAACCAGGTGTATTCTGCCCACCCATTACCCAGATCTTATTCATCCAAGCTACTGCAGTGTGAGTATCCCGAGCTCCCCAGGGAGATTCGAACTTCTTCCAAAGTAATCCGTCTTCTGAACGATAAGAGTCGAGTAAAGTGTTGTGTCCATCGAATCCGGAAAGAATATACATTGCATCATTATATACTACTCCAGCGATAGAAGAACGTGGAGTCCATCCGGGTGCGCCTGTGACGAATGTCCAATTTACTCCATCCGAACTATTCCAAACAGTTTGAAATAGTGAACTGTTGTCAGGAGAAAAACCACCAATCATCCAGAGCTTATTTTGAAAAGTTAATAGAGAGAAAGTTGATCTCGCTGACCAACTAGGAGTATTTGTTGCTAAAGTCCAGTTCACTCCATCGGAGCTATACCAAACATCACGCAAACCTTCATCATTATATTTTTTACCGGCTACTACCCAGATCTTATTATCGAAAACAACTGCTCCAAATTCAAAACGCCCAGTCCATGGTGCGCTTTCCAGTTCTCTTGTCCAATTCACTCCATCGGAAGAAGACCAGACGTCGTTCCTTCTAGTGTTGCTCTCATTCCCCCCTAAGACCCAAATCTTATTATTGAATACAACGCTGGCGTGATAGGCCCTTTTTCCCCAGGGAGCAGCAGAAGTTTTCAGTTCCCAATTCACTCCGTCTGTGGAGGAATACACATCCTGGTAAAAACTTGTGCGGTATGCTCCACCTAAGATCCATAATTTATTATCAAAAGAAACGCTAGTATGCCCTCGCCTTGCCGCCCAACTCGGCGTTGCACCTCCAAAATCAAACCCTCTCAAGGCTGCTTGAAAGGTGTAAGGGTTTTCATCACAGTCATTATTCGGAATTGAAAAATTCGCCAAATTCACACCTGGATTCTTCGGTTGGGCATTTATAGAAAACGTTTGCCACGTTCCCGGCTGAATTGTACTGATCGGCTTATTAAAAGCGAAACTCGAAACTCCGTTTCCAGAGACTTCGATGATAGACTCGCCTGTCAAATATAAGGTCTCATTCCCGCGATTATGAATACCTATACCGAGACTCAAAGGAGGCTCCATCGAATGAATATAAGTATAACCTAATTCTTGTAGAGAGCCGATCGGTAGCTCCGACCCCCCTACATAATAAACATAAATTTCAGGATTCCCTTGAGAAGTCCTAAAGTTAAAACTAAATCCCGATTCATCAGGATCATCATTAGGAATTGTTACCGTTGCAGACCTTTCTCCCAATGCTCCAGTCGGAGAAAAACGGATAGAAAAATGAGTCGCTTGGGACATTGGAATGGAAGAGTCAGAAGGTTCAGTAACTACAGTAAACAAAGAAGCATCCGGGCCACTGATTAGTATCTTTGGGTTACCAGTTAGATTGAGAGTTCCTAAACCTGTATTCAGAATAGCAAAAGAATATGTCTTGGCGCCGCCGCAAGAGTTTTCTCCTCCAAGATTGATGCTATCTCCATTCTCTAAAGCCGCATTACCTTGGTAGATCAAAATATCCGGATCAGGAGCCGCACTGGATTTAACGATAATTTGAAAATAACTCTCGTCAGAATCTCCATTTTCAATATAGATACTAGCACTCGCAGAAGCCTGGATTGTAGGGCGGAAATTAACATAAAGGACTCCACTCTCATTCGGTGCTAATTCCCTTGATAAAGAATTAGAATTTACCGTAAATTGTCTCCAGTCCCCAGTAGATCCTGGCATGACCAACACACGGCCAATGGAAAGTGGTCCATTTCCGATATTACGAATCGTTATCGGAAAATCGTCTCCAGTTTGATTTAAATCTACACTAGGAATTGAAATGGAATAACCAGAAACCAACTCTATGGAGTTCGCCTCTACGACTATCTCCGGAAAAACAGACGGAGGGTGAAAAGGAGGCGCAATGCCTCCGAAAGCTCCAGAAATGGAAGTTGCAGTAATTGCCTTTTGGAAGAAGGAATTTGTCCAAGAATCGGATGAAAAACAACCGTTCAAATAAACTGTAAAAGACAGCAAAAATAAAAGTCGAAAAACAGTCACGTTATGTATATCCAGTCTCCGTCGGTCTAGGACAGAATTAAAAGATAAAGTTGGTTGTAAATTAGGAAAAAAGTATATTACGGCTATTTACTTGAGAAAAACTAAATTCTAAATAAACGTTTTGCAAATATAGAATTTAAGCTTCACCTGCTATTTGAGCTATGAATGTAATATTTAATTTCAGCAGCTTGAAAATTCCCGCCTAATCGAATTGGCGTAAGAGCGGTATATATTATTAATCCATCCATATATGAATCATTAACTACTCTGAATGTAATCTGATGAGTTTGTTTAGATTTAAAGATGAGTCCTTTACAATTATATCTAAGAATACCAACACTTCCCTCGAGGGAAACCCCTTTTAAAGAACAATCTTTCTTATCTAGAGACTTTTCAAAATCCCTCGAAAAGTAAGCTACCGCCATTGAACTCCGGGAACCGAAAGAAGGACTCTTGGACCAAAATATCATTTTTCCATATGGATAATAACCTTCCGGAATTATTAAATGTAATGGCTCGTTTGATTTAATCGGATAATAACGTATAATCGGATCCATTTCACAATTCCTTTCCAGATCTTGCTCTGTTCTACCCAAACAAAATTTAGTTAGTACCATTTCTTTATACTCTGGCATCAAGGAATTGTCTAAATCGATTTTCAAAGTGACATCTTTTCCGGGAAAAATGGGAGGAATTTGTTTTATATAAGGTTCCGTATTGCAAGACCAGAGTATGAAAAATACAAAGATATAGATTTTCTCGAAGATTTTCATTTCATAATCCTTTCTATAGCATCTTTGAGTGGAATTACCGAAAACCCAACCCGATCTTTACCTCTATAGATTAAAACTTCCATTTCTTCTGTAGAGCCAAATGCTTTATATAGAGAAGGCAGTAAAACATTAGTCGCCTTTGAAGTCATCGGAGAATTGACATATTCAATATCATTTATCCTAAGGATTAACGTTAGTCCATTGGTATCTGTGTCTTTTAGTTTGCGCTGATTTACGACTATTTCTCGATTATATATCTCATCAAAACTTGGGTTCCAAGTCCGAAAAGGAATTGTAAATATGCATTCGAAAAATGAACCAATTACAAACCCGAGTGCCCAACCGCTACGACCATATCCTAATTTTGTATACTTTTGATAAATTTCCGAATATTCTACTTTATATACTTTCTTAACCGTCTCTTTCTCCAATACTTTATCGACATCTTCTTCAACTAACCCGCCGTCAAAAGACAAAAACAGAGTCTTATCTTTAAACTCATAAGAGATGGTATACATCTCCGATGCTCTCGTCAGCTTTTCTGATTTCAGTATTTCTTTACTTAATATTTTCTTACCGTTTTCACTTACAGTTAGGCAACCACTCAGCAAAGAAATGAAAATATAGTAGATTATTTTTTTCATATATTTCATTCTTCACACGCGCGAATATTATAATCGCAAACTTTAGATCTATTAACTTAGAAGTTCTACAATTCATAGTGATCTAAAAATACTATCAACCTGAATACAAAACTAAATTACCTATTTGGCGGAGCATATTCCATATCCAAATGTATAAGCTGAGAAGGAGAAGCAATTAAACCTAGGGAGAAGATAGCTACTAACAGAGATTCGGTTCCCCAAGCCTCTTGTTTGCTTGTTACTTTTATTTTAACTTTCGTGGTTTTACCCGGCTTAATTTCAAGATTCGGACAATCGAATCTATCATACGGAAGGAAATCGCTTTGAACAAATGATAGCGAACATTGAGAATTAGTGGGTTCTTTGAAACCAAAATAGGTTACAAGGGAGTAATCCGAATCGCCAGAATTCTCACGAATAGTCAGTCGCGCAGAATAATTACCTTCAGGGATAAATATTTCAATTTGATCATTCTTACGTAAATCGTATTGCCAAGCTAATTCGATATCTTCACAGGAACTGCGAGGATCGGTTATTTTCTTTTCTCTGAGGCATAAATGCCGTATCCTAATCTTAGAAATATTTTTTCCAGAATCATCTGTCCAAGAAATTAACAATTTCCCTTTTTCTTTATTTGAAGTTTCAGGATATTCTTTTTTTAAAATACTAGTGCAAGACGTTAATAATAAGAACAAGATTAACAATCGTACAAGTAATTTCATTTTAAAGTAGAAGAAAACTTAAGGATAACTTCGGCAGGTACGAAAGTAGGACCCAAGATGATCTTATCAATAAGCCCTCCTCCACTTCCCGATTTTTTAAGTTCCTCGTTTCCGAAGAATCTGAACTGAATATTTTGAACCTGCTTCGTATTTTCTACTAATCCTTTACAAAGGAATTTGGGGAATCCCTCCACCGAAACACCTGATAAAACACAGTTTTTAGAAGAATAAACTTTATGACTTTCATCAAAATAAACGGCAGCTTCAGCAGACTTTAGTAAACTAATATATTGGAATAGTACCTTTGCAATTGCTTTCTTATGTAATGGAACTTGTAATCTTAAGGGATTTTTTGGAGAGATTGTAAAATTCTTTATTATTGGATCTATTTCACAATTTCTCTCAAGGTCATTTATATTATCACCCAAACAAAATCTTCGAATCAACACTTCCGTATCGTCAGCGATATTTTCTTTTAAAATAGAAAATTCAAGAAATATCTTATCTTCTGTGCCTTGTTTTGGAAACAACTTTATATAATTATCATCAATACAAGTCGCACAAAAAAATATGCTCACGATTAAGATATATATCTTAATCACAGTCATAAAACTCTTGCCCTCCAACCATACAAGCTCCAGGCGAAAGACCAAATTTTTTATACATATACATAATCATGATATTTCTAAAAATTGGATTTTCGTCAAAACCCCATTCATTATATACAATTAACAGTCCGATCAAACCTATCGGGCTAAGTTTTTCATAAATTCCAAATCCTCTATTTTCATAACTAGCCCAAATCGATACATCAATTCCTAATCCAACAAAGCCAAATTTAAAGAATTTATCACCTGTTAATAAATAAATGCCGTGTTGTAACCCTCCGGAGAATATTCCGGGAATTACTCTATCCGCCAACCTTGACCATCTATCTCCATCGGTATGTCGTTTACCAAGAACTTCTTGCTCGAACGCTTCACCAATTCTTCTTGCAGTTTGGTCCACACCTCTCGCAGCCGTTCTGAAACCCCGGTCAATCCTTGCCATTGTCCTTCTAAATCCATCATCCACTCTACGAAAATGAGCCTTAACTCCATGATCCAAAGCCGTTAAATAACTTCTAACACTATGATCAATCTCACGTGCATAACCTCGTAAGCTATGATCGATCGTTCTTAATGGACCTCGGATCGCGTGATCTATCCTTCGAAAATGCCCTCTCCATTGATGATCAATATTATGCATATATTGTTTAAACGCATGATCTACTTCCCGGAAATATCCTCTCCATAAATGATCGACACTCCTACCTGCATACGCCATTGCTCCGTTCGCGTGATGGAACATTGTTTTTAGTATTTCATTAAACATATGAACATATTCATTATGCCCGCCAGGATCTCTAAAGTTTACCGGATTTCCGCTCACATACATATAGCGGTTCATCCCTTGAGATTTCGCCGAAGCAATAACTGAATCCGGTTGTAAAAATCTTCCAATCTTGGGATCGAAGAATCTGGCTTTATAATAATATAAAGAAGACTCTCGATCTTCTTGTTGTCCTGTATATTTGTAACGGAAGATATCAGGTCCCGAAGAATTTGTTCGATCTATTTCGCCATAAGGCTTATATGAGATCAAGCTGGCTCCACCAAGATCGCCCCCAGTCATGACACCTCCTTCTCCATTAGAAACCATTGAAATGGAACCTAAATGGTCAGGATGGAAAAATATCATTCCTGGTATCGGAGTTCCACCTATAGATCCTGACCCTCCTCCAGATCCATTACCTGGCGAATCTATTGAAGGAGCCCCGTCAGTATTTCCCAAAGGAATTAAAGCCCAAGGAGGAACACCTTCTTCTCCTTGATTCGGGATAAATATTCCGCAATTATTAACTGTAGAAAAGATCATCACAGTTAAAATGATAGGTGCGACTGAAGATAGACGAGGACTTGAGAATTCCTTGATTCTCTCTCTATTTTTCCAAAACCAATAATACGCTGTTATAAGTATTAATGCCCAGACTAGTAAGTCATAACGAAGAGATAACTTACCATTATAGTCATATAAGAAAGAATGAAAACTTGATTTGCTTATTCCTACTAATTTATCGATTCCAGGTTTCCAATATGCTTTTGTTAATTTATTCGAATCGGATACTTCCATTGCAGAAATTAAATTAGCATCCTGCCTAGCTAATTGAGATACTAAGTCTCCAGAAAGTCCTCTTATGTATAGAGTATGGGTATCCGGTTGACCTGGTTTGCGAACAACTTCATAGCTAGGATCCGGATAATATTCGATGGATGCGTCGGCATCTCTTACTTTTTTAACCCGAATTCCATCGAAGCCATAGTTCATTCGAATACGATCTCCTCCTCCATAAGGCTGAATATCTACCAACTTACCGAAAGCGTCGTAAGTTAAACTATCGCCTCCTCTATTAACGATGTTTCCAGAACTGTCATAGCTATAGGTAGTTGTTCCTGCTAGATTGGAAATCGCTGAGGTAATTCTATAAGGTTTAGAAGAATCGGAATAGTTTAAGGTAGTATCACCTTTTTGCCTCAAGTTTCCTCTTGAATCGTAAGTGTAACTTTCTGCACCGTATTTTCCTGTTGCAGACACCAATCGATTCAAAGAATCAAACTGGAAATTTTGAGTTCTATCTGGTCTAAGTAGATCTATTATTTTTTTGATATTATCTTTAGAATCATAGTCATATGTTAGATTCTGAGCCAAAGAACCATTCTTTAAAGTAGTCTTAAGCCCTGTAGGACGCTTAAGGATAGGATCAAATGCGATATCTGATTGGACTCCATTTCCTAATGTTCTCAATACTCTAAAATTCCCCGAGGTTCCTGGGAAGGGACCTTCGTATTTTACTACCGGATGATTATAACTTCCTAAATCCGGCATATCCATTGTGATCCCGGTCATTATACCCATTTCAGAATAGAAATAATGACTTACACTTCCGTCAGGATAAGTAAAATCTTGTAACCTGTCTTGGTTGTCGTAGGTATATCGGAATACGAAAGTTAAATCATCAATTGCTCTTACTTTACGGACGATGTTTCCTTTAATATCATACTCCAGGTTCGTTATTCCTGAGCCGTCACTAACGGAAGCCGGTTTTCCAATACCATTCGGAGCTGAATCGTAGGCATATAAGATCTGAGTTTCACTTCCGTCTGTATATGTCCGAGTAATTCGGTTAATATCATCATACTCATTTCGAATCGATCTTCCCCTTGCATCTGTTGTTCGTATTAAGTTCCCTTCAGAATCATAATCGTGAGATGACGTTCCTGTAGAAGTATCAGAAACCGTTTTCTTATTTCCTAATAAGTCGTAAGTAAAGTTTGTTTCCCCTTGTGCAGGATCAAGGATCTTCGTAAGACGGTTTGCCTCGTCATATTCGTAAGAAATTATAGCTCCGTTAGAATTTTTAGAAATCGTATTTCCGAAAGTATCTTTGGTCTCAATTTCCGTATTTAGAGTTTCAGATCCATTTTTAATAACCGAAGTAGTAGTTAAGCCGCTATACGTTATGTTTACAGTTTTCCCATCTGGAGAAGAAACAAAACTAACTCGTCCTTCAGGACCAGAGTATTCATAATTTACCCAATCGTTTGGAGTCACATTCTGGATATATGGAGTAGACTGCCTTAGAAGTTTTCCGTCCGCCCTATATTCAGCTTCTTCAACAAGGAGAGAGCCTTGGATAGAGGTACTCTCCTTCCTACGTATATTACCGAAAATATCAGTGTATTCTTTATAACGAAGTTCTCCATAGGAATCATCTCTTACAGACTTTTGAGTGTATTCCTCATTTGGTTTTCCTGTATTCCCATATTCATATTCTTCGGACCAATCGGATTCGCCCGGTTTTATTCTTCTTAAAATTCTCCCATACGCGTCAAACTCTCGGGAATCAACTCCCCCATTTGCGTTGGTTACTTTTGTTTCTAATCCATATACGGATTCGTATTCCATAGAGGTGGCATGACCTAGCGGATTCATAGTCTTGGTAACGAATGTAGAAGTAGCTGAGTCATACTCGATGTTCGTTTCCTTTCCTTTAGAATCAGTTACTGTTATAGGATTACCGTAAGTATCATAGGCAAAAGTTCGAGTTTTTGTTACGGATGTATTCGGAAATTCGGTCACCGTCCGAAGTTCTTTATCATCATACGAATATAACTTATTATCCGTAAGAACACCGTTGTGCTCTGTCTTATCCGTTAAAGGTTGGTTCAACACCCAATTTGTTGTATCGCAAGTAAAAACCTGAGTACGAGTAATTGTACCGGAAGTTCCAATTTCACTACTTACTTTAGAGTTTCCACACGAATCATAGGTAAAAGTCGAGGAAGAAGATGCTACCTGAACTCCTCCTAAGTATGTTGTCTCAGACGAAGCACTCAGGCGGTTATAGGGAAGAGAGTTAAAACTCGCCGACTCGTAAGTATAAGTCTTTTGCGTGACTATACTTTCTTGCGCTCCATTAATATATCTCATCTCTTCCGAGATTTTGTTTCCAGAAAATAAATATGAAGATTGGTTATAAGTTTCAATCGTCTTTACGTTTGTTCTCGAATTAGTCGTCGTAATTTTCGAAAAACCCAAATATCCACTGGTGTATGGATCTCCGATCGCTATCTTACCGTTTTCATAAACGTAAGAGATCGTTTCAGAGACTGTATCGCTTATTTTATTAAATATGGAAGAAACAATTAAGTCCCCTCCATTATCCGCTATAATTGGATAGGAATTGCTCGAAGGCAAAATTAGACTAGAAACACTTGGATCATTTCTGCGAACATACGAAATACTACTCTCCAAGCCATAAGCTCCAGTGATTTTAGTAAGAATGTTACCAGGTAATCCTATTTTAGAAATATAAGCTTCCCAACCTCCAGTTATGCTGTTATCAGGAACCTTATAAACCACTAGATCTAAGCGACCATCTGAGTTCAAATCGACTAGATCAAATTCGTCTGAAGCTGCTATAGTTTTTACAGGGCCTGAAAGTATCTTCGTCCCATCGGATAAGAAAATTCTAATATTTGTTCCGTTTCCTGCAATTAGGTCATCATAACCGTCTCCGTTTACGTCTCCGAATCTATACGACTTAAATTTGTTAGGTTCGTTATTAAATGTTAGACCCGAGATACTCACTGTTGTAGGGGTCGTGGAAAATGAATCAAATCGGTTCCAGTAGATTTCAAGTGTATCGTTTTCATAAGTAATGAAATCCAGTAAACCATCTCCATTCGGATCTCCCCAGAATCTAGTAGCTAAACTACCTGAATCCGGATTAAAATTAGCAGCCTGACCGTTATTCCCTACTGTATATGTATTTAAAACTAGGCTATTTAAATCAGAACTAAATCGGTAAACTTCAATTCCATTAGAAGAAGTATATCTTACAAATTCAGGTATCCCGTCGGAATTAATATCAAAGAACTCTCCGGGATTAGAAGTTACATCGGGAACAGAGTAAATTTTTTCATTTGTAAAGTTGGTTCCATTAGAAAAGCGGACTCGAATTTCGTCTGGTCCTGTTATTCGGATATGATCTGATCTTCCATCTCGATTTAGATCGTAGAGCCAACTTAAAGTGTAAAACTGAGGGACTTCTGTTAAATAAGTAGGGGAAGCTATAGAGAAAGAAAAATCATCATTGGATAAATATCTTGAACCATTAGTTATGTAATTTTTAAGAATGGAACCGTTTGATAAGATTAGATCTGTTTTTGCATTTCCATCGATATCTCCGTAAGCTAAACTCCTAATAATATTAAAATTAATGCTTTGAACCAAGACATCAAAAGTTGGATTACTTGAAGTATAGCTCCCATTTTTATTATTAAACAGAACTCCTATTTGAACGTCGCCATCCTCATCTCCATAGAATCTCGTGTAATCGGGATATCCGTCCCCATTTGTATCCGCCCAAGCTCCAATAGAACGAGGCGATTTTATTCCATAATTGCAAGAATCGAAATAGGCTTCAACATACAATCTGCACGCTAAAAACCAAGTCGCCTTAGTGTTCTCACATGCAGTATACGCAGCAGGTTCCGCTGCCAAATAAGAACAGTCTGTTGTCCCAAATACAGTACATGCATACGCTCCTTCCGTACAGCGTGTTTTATCATACATGGGAGTCCGCGACCAGAACTTTAATTGTTTATTAGAAAGGTCCCAACCTGTATTTCTATCTAAAGAATAACTTCCATATGCAGAATACTGAAAATTAACTGGAATGAATGCCCCTGATCCAAATTGTGGATGAGAATCTTCTCTATCTATAGAAATTAATCTTTTTCTTCCCTGTTCACCAGTTTCATAATCAAAAGAATAGCTACGTACTTGTGAGCCATCAATCGAGATTTGAATTTCAGAAAGTAATTGGCTGCCTATAACTTGGAGTCCTCCAGAATAAGAGATTATGTTTGACCCAGAACTTTCATAAACGAATGAAATTGTTTTATTCTGATAGCCTATGCTTTGAGGATAGAGCCTTTTAACATTTGGAAGATAAGAAAAAGTATAAGAATTTCCAAATCGATCTTCAGCCTTCGTTAATCCCCAAATAACGGGAATACCGGTTGAATTGGTTATAATAGAATCGGATGAGCCTCCAAAGGTGTATGTATTTCCAGCAGGATCTTTTACGATCCAAGTGCAGGATGAATCATTGCAAGCAGATTGTTTTTGGAATCGGAAAAAGCTTTCCGGTTTTGATCTATACTCTGTCCCATTCCCACTAACATCAACAAGGCGACCAGCCAAGTCGCTTGTAAAAACATCATTTGAATCGTAAGTCATTCCGGAAGAAGTTTCTCTATATATTCCTGAAAATCCGGAAAGAGACCAACCTTCTCCGAGTAAACCTTCCCCCGATTCCCCAGAATAAGAAATATTTAAGCTTGGTCCCCAATCTTTTCGAGCAGGAGGTAATTCGATTGGAAAGTTCGCTCCGATCTTTCCTCGGAAATCTACATCCAAAACAGGTAGATCAATCGGAATCTCAGATTCTTGCGTTAGGCTTCGTAGGGCGGAAGAGAAATATCTAGAAAGCGGCGCAAAAGAGAAGCCTAACGTAGTCCCTGCTGCAAAAAGCAAAACTATCCCAAATTGGATAGATCTATTGATCTTAATCATCCTAAACACCTTTTCCACTTCTAACATTCCCCAAAAAAACATTGCATTATTAGGGAATTCTAAAATTTGTCTATTTATTGGAATAAAAACGAAGTATTTCCGATATTGTGTCAAGTGAATTTGTTTAAATGAAAATTAATGCCAATTCTTTGCGGAAAATGAATTCTTTTTCCGCTTTTATACAAATTTTCAAATTTCATCTAACGTATGGAATTATTCTCCAGGGATTTCTATCTTGTACGTATGTTCCTGTTTCTGGATGGGGTACTGTTACTGGTGGGGAAGCAAAAAGAAAGCTAGGGGCAGCTATTTCTTCTCAAGCATCTATCTCAACCTTTCTGAATCTATCCGGAATCAGTAATGGTGGGACCTGTGGAGGCGGAGCAATCAATCAAAATCTAACTGAGAATGAATCGAATGGTAACGATACATTTCAAGAAGCATATTTATCTAGTTATAATAAAGTATTAATTCCTGGCGTTAACGGATCAACAATGACTTACACAGGGGCTATTGATTCAGATAATGAATTTGATTTCATTTACGTATATAGTAATGTTCCTTCTCAAATAGATATTCTCAAAACAGGCGGAACTGCAACCTGCGGAGCTTTTTTTGGACTCGAATATCATAATAATAATACTAGTGAAGATGTTGGATTCGGTTCCCCTGATCCAATCGGGCATGGTTTTTATGGATCAGGGCCTTCTCTGACAGATAATGACGAAATTTATATTAGATGCACAGGTACGACTGCCCAAACATATACTATTTTGTTCACCGACCAAACCCCTATATCCCCAACTACACCTACTATTACAGATCCTTCAAATGTATCTGATAATTCTTTTTTAGCTAGTTATATCTTCTTTAGCACTGCTCATATAGATCCGTCAAAAACCTATACGGAAGAATCCGTAGATTCTTGCATTTCAGAGATAAAGAAAAAAGGACCTATAATCACATTATATAATGCAGAAGCAAAACGTCAGGCGTCTCTATGTGGTAAGGAAACCGTTACAATAGATAGAAACATTATGCTTGGCAATGCTTGTAAATTGGAACAAGCAAAAGTAATCCAACTTGGAGATCTAGGGTTCCCTTAAAGGTTAACACTTAATGCGAATTTTTTTATACCTATTCATATTTATCCTTTCCTCTTATCAAGTCAAAGCAGCAGAATTATTACTAAAAAATGGAAACTCTTACTTACTTGATGTAGTCCACGAAGACGATCGAAATGTTCAAGTAAATTGGAAGGGTAGAGTTTATACTATTCCGAAAAAGGAAGTTCAGAAATTAGATTATTCTAAGAAGGGAAGTCAAACTTCTTATCGTTATTCTACTTTTATTTTAAAAGATGGAAGTAGGATTCGTGGTGTTATTGCCGAAGAAAGGGATAAGGGCTATACAATTAGGACTGATGTCGGATTTTTAGAAATAGAAAAATCTCAAATCCAAGATATGGACAATGGAGGTAGTTCTTCTCCAGATCTTCCAAATGAGTATTTAACTGAATCTGTAAAGCAACCTGAAACTATTCTTGGAGGGAGTCTAAGTTTTTTAGCTAATACTGCCCCGATCGCACCCGCTCATAGTGTAACTGGAGGTGCAGGATTTTTCGTTGAACCAGCTTTCTTATTTTTATCTGAAAAATATCAAGTTGGTTTTAAAACAGAATATCTCATTTCACCTGGAAATTCTAATTACTCCTTTCTAAACGCATATTCTTATATTAAGAAAGATTTTGGTTCGGGTGAATCAAAAAACTGGTATGGAATTCTCGGAGCAGGATTTGGTTCTGTTAGATATCAAAGGGGAGAAACACAAGTCTCTGGAGTAGACCCACTTGGTTATGTTGAGTTTGGATACCAAGGATGGAAACTAGGTAATATGGTTTTTCGATCGGGACTAAGAGCGAACTGTTATTTTGAATCAAGAGGAACAGTCTGCATGGGCGGATTAGAAATCTCTTTAGGTTATAGAATATGAAAAGTTTATACCGAAGTATTTTCTTTCTGCATTTAATAGCTACATTATCTTACTGCGATAATTCACCTTTGAATGAAGGAGGTGGATTAGAAGATGTTTCGATAAAATCTTTTTATCTATCGAACGGGTCAAAACAAGTTCAGTTCACATGGACCTGTTCAGAATCCGCTGAAGGGTATATCCTTTATTTTAACGGTAGCGGTTCGCAGAATATTCTGATAAGTCCGATGGAAGGAAAAACACATTTACTTCCGATAGCTAACCTGACGCCAAATTCCGAATATACTGCATATTTAGGATGTGGAAAACCAGAAGACAGAAGAGTCATGATGGTTCCCTTTAAAACTTGGATTAGTGATGATCCAATTAAAACAAGGGGTATTTGGATAGTAGGAGGAGTTGGAGCGGATAATAACCCAGTTGCACAGATAGACCTGTATGATCCTGTAGAAAACCGCTGGTACTCTTCTATAACAAGAGTACCAACTCCAAGAGCGTTTGCTTCTGTAGTAAATTTTAAAGGTAAGATTTTTGTGATTGGGGGATTAACAAAGTCTGGATCTACATTCTCTGTTTCATCAGTTGTTGAAGCTTATGAACCATTTACTGGGATATGGACAACCTATGGTTCTGCTCCAGATGCGATACATAGCGGAATTCCTGCTACCGTAGGGAATGAAATTTATATCATCGCTAATGCATTGGATACTAACGTAACCGTAGGGTATCCGACAAGCCGCGTATATAAACTATTTCCAGAAATCGGAACGCTAGGGACTTGGTCACCGCTCTTTACTTCCTTAACTCAAATCCTTCCGAGAGTTGATATGGGAGGTTGTGGAATCAACGGCAGTATTTTCTATACAGGAGGAAGATTAGCTTCCGACGGATCTGCATCTGCTTTTAATTCTGATGCATATATCCCCGCCTCTAACTCCACTACTTCAATTGGAGAGCCATCGATCAATACCTCAGCTCGTCACGGAATAGGGTCAGCTTGTTATCGTCCGATTCCAAGTGATCCAAATCCAGGGGATGGTCCTGGCGTATTAGCAGTCGGTGGTTCTACTTCTGGTAATCTATTCCAACCTGTTACACAAGTTACTCCAACGAATCTTTATGATTTTTATAGGCTAGGTACAAGTTCTGCGAATTTTCAAGCTGGTCCAGTATTACCAGTAGCAACATATTTTCCCGCAGTAGAAATTTCTTACGATCTCCGTAGGGCTTTTGTTTTTGGTGGTGCTACAGCATTAAATATCCCAAGTAAATCAGTCTATTCAATCGATTTGGGTAACCCTGTTGCAGGACCTTGGGCAAGCATTACTTCAGAAATGCCAGTCGCAAGATATGGACACTCAGCAGTAATTATAAGTAGGTAAAAGAATGCGAGAATTGTTCAGACCATTTTTTTTCTTTCTGCTTATTTCATCTTTTATTAATATTTATTCAGAATCAGCAGATACAAATTATTCTCAGATACGTGAATTGATTAACCGAAACAAAATCTCTGAAGCGCAAGAAGCTCTCAAACCGTTAATGGAATCTGATCCAGATAATCCCACACTTAATCTTTATCAAACAGAGATTTGGATAATTCAAGGAGAAGAAAATTACCATACCGGGAACTTAAAAACCGCCTATGAATATTTTACAAAGGCGCAGACTACTTGGGTAAGTCATCCTACTGTTAGAAGCAGAATAGCTGAGTTACGAGGAAAGACGTTGGTTGATCGACCTAAGACTGAGTTAAGATTTAAAACGAACAAACCGATTTCTTCAGAAATTCAGAATAAAGGAAATGTAATAGTTTTAGCAGACCCGGAAATCTTAGAGTTAACGAATCAACTTAAAGACGGGCTAAAGAATAGGATCACCGAGTTAGAACAAAGGATCATGGAAACCGATACAAAAAAAGAGTCCTTAAATATCCCGCAAAAATGGATTCTATCTTTATTTGGTATATCACTTTTGACTAATTTATTTCTATCGATATTATTCTTTAGAAAAAGTTAGAATGAAATACAGCAAGAACTCCCTCTGTAGGAGCTTACTCTTATGAAACAGATCATTTAGGCCCAACTACAATGTTGATCGATGGATACGGGAACCAGCTACCGATCATATCATGAACCACAAAAATCATTCCTCCCTTACAACCCTAAAGTAATTCCCTTCCTTCAAGTTTTCATAACGTGCCCAGTCTATTTTTTTCCCCTTTGGGACGTAAGGTAAATCCGCAGATTTGATTTTGATCCCATGGAATAAGGAATAAACACCCACTGCCAAGCTGATCGCAGTGTCCTTTCTTCTTTGGGTAAGGATTTTCATATCCTTCTCCTTATCAATATAACCAATTTCTAAATAAGCCGAGATTGCATTGATAAATGTAGGAAGACTATAAGTGGAGATATACGGTTTATTGATAGGACCGGGATTGGATAATTCTTCTTCCGAATTAGGCAAGGTTCTGAGACCATATTGCAAAAATCTCATGAGTTCGGTTGCAGCGTAATGATTGTCTCCTCCGAATCCTTCTGCGCCGTCTTCTCTTCTCCAGAGTTCAGGTTCGGCTCTTTCTCTATCCCAAAATTTTCCCTTGGCGGAATATTCCGAATGTTTTTTGGCATAGGGCCCAGGACCATCTAACACTGCTTTATCGATCCAACCGGTCGAGTCAGCATATTTCCAAGTCACCATGTTTTGGCGATATCCTTCGAAATTGGAAAGATCCGTTTTTTTCCCGGATTTGTTCGGCCAATAACCGTTAAAATAGATCCATGCATCCGCTACTGCGTTTTCTAAACGGGACCATTCCATTTTGAAACGCATCCACTCACTCCAAGGTCCATCTTCAAAAGATTTGGAAGATTTTCCTTCTGAGATTTTTCGCAAATTATAGAATGTGCGATAAGAAGGAGAAAGAACTGCTGCCATTCCTCCCGGATGTCCTTTCCAACTTGGATTCAAATGCAAAGATAAAACTAAATAAGGTCGAGCAGCGTTGATCCTAGAAATTCTTCCGGGTTTGATCTTTCCGGATTTTTTATCGGGATAATCATACAATCTATAAAAAGCATTCGGGTCAGAAGATAGATCGGCTCCTTCTTCCTTTGCTGTTTCTTCTCTAGTAAGATCCGAATCGATTCGGATCCAAGGGAGTGTATCGTTCGTGAATTTTTTTGCGTATGATCTGAATGTTTCGAATCCTTCCTGAGTTTTGGTAAGGTCCAGGATTTCTTTTACTTCTTTTGCAAGAGCTAATACTACTTCACTTTCTCTTCTAGATTTTGTTTGGGCGCCTGCCTTATAAGGTTCTAGATATTTATTAGAGATTGGGTCGTATTTATCTCCATGTTCTTCCTTAGGTTTTAGATCCAGACCGCCATGGCCTGGATCTATGACTATATTATAGGTTCTTTTCGGGTTTGTTTCTTGGGAAGAAACGGAAAATGAAAGAATAAGAACTAAAAGGATGGAAATTATTTTTCGTATCACGTATGGAAATTTATTTCTCCGGGGATATCAGGCACAGCCTGTTATCCCCATGTGATACGTCAAGGAAGGAATCCGAATGTTTTCGGCTGGGGAATCTTTTAAAGTTTAGATTCTGCGTACACCATATTGCGGTTGTCGCTCAGATCCACCTTGTATTTCTCCCGGACATTTTTACTTTCCTCTTCCGTTTTTAATTTGCTGAGGATAGAAATTCCGTATTCTTTCGCGATCCTTAGATGCATCAGGCTATCCTTAAATCTGGAGTCCCTTCTCATCTTCTCTGCTTGGATAAATTGGTAATAAGCGATCTGAAGTTTGTGTTGGTTATAAGACACTTCTCTTCCTGCGTATCCTTTCGCAGCTGCACCAGGTCCGGACTTTTGTTCGATGGATACGATCGCATCCGCGCATTCTCCCAAGAGCTGATCCACTTTTTGGTTATATAGATCGGAGAATTTTCCGTATAGTTTATTGGTCTCGTCTTCCGTTTCTCTCATCTTACGGCCGGCGACAATATATTTGCGCATTAAAGAATATCGATATGCTTCGTTGTATTTTTTCCAGATGGTATCGAAATCCTGTTGGGAATTCTGGACCTGAGATCCGAAATTTTTTACAACCACTTCTAAAGCGCCTAAATCATTTTTGATCTTGATCTGAGTGGAATCCAAGGTTCTGGCAAAATGGAATTCCTCCAAATAATCTCCCTGGTATTTAGGATCTTCAGCCGCATTGGCCAAGGCAGAACCCTTACCGTCATTACTTGTAGGTTTATTTTGTGCAGATACGCCGTACGAAATTATAAAGAATGCCGCAAGAACCGCGACGATCCGAGGGAAAGAAATTTTTGTCATGTGATCGACCCTTCGCGGTAATATAACACAACGCTTAAGAAGCAAACAAGCTTTTTATTGCTTAAAATCGAAACATAATATTCCGTCACCAACAGGGAATAAGGTGTATTCTATCTTGGAACTTTTGATTAGGGACCATAATTTGCGCACAGCCTGATCAGAAGGAGCTTGGTTTTCAGGATCAGCAATCCTTCCATGCCATAAAACATTATCATAGATCACTCTTAAATTTCTGGTTTTACCCTTTTCGAGGATCATTTCCAAAATTTCCGGATAACGGATCTTATCACAATCCACGAACATCAGCTCTTTTTTGCCTAAGGAAGAAGGTTCTAAAAATCCTTTTGCGATCTCAGAACAATCCGCATTTGTAAATTCCACTCTATTCGAATTAGGTTCCAACTTGGCAAAAAATTCTTTCGCGACTTGGATGAAGTCTGCTTCTCTATCTACTGTTTGGATCTTTGTATCTTTTCGGACTGAGGAGATAAGCCAGAATAAGGAAATCCCGTAACCGGTTCCTAGTTCCAAAATTACATCCGGATCCCAAGAAGAAGCTAAAAATGCAAGTACTGCTCCTGAAGCAGGAGTTAAAACAGGGAACTGATCTTGAGCGGCTCTCTTTTCCAGATCCTCCAGCCAATCAAAAGGGCGCTTTACTAATTCTGAATGGATCCAATCCTCTAATCCATCTTTATAAATAGAAGTCCCGTATTTCTGTTTTGGATTTTGTGAAGGCATATTATTCTGGAAGGAAAAGGTGGATCCTATCTTTTTCGGAGGGAGGGATTCTTTTAGATAACACTTTTCGAATATATGCCGGTGGATAACGTTTTGAAAAATGGATCAGAACTATTTTTTCATTTTTGAAAGAAGAGATATGATGTAAGATCTCATCCAGATGGATATGCCCCCACTCTCTTGCATTCTCTACATTCCTTTCATGGTCTATATAAGTGCATTCTAAAAATAGGATCTCTGATTCTGCCACATCCTTATGAGTAAGCACGTATTCTATTTTAGTATCTCCTGAAAAACTGACCACAGGCTTGGAATGAATTTCGTTGACGTCGATCCCTTCTTCTTTCTTTTTTAAAAGTTCGTTTCTGTCTAATCCTACAAATTCGGTCTTTAACTTTTTCTTCCTTTCGTAGATTGTATAACCCTGGGAATCAACTCTATGAAACGTTTTCCATACTTTAAAAAAATGGTACGCATCTATTTCTATTTCTTCCCCTTCTTCCAATCCTTTCATTTCGTAGGAATAAGGAAAATCCTCTATTTTAGAATAGAGGGATAAAATTTCTCTCATAGGCGCTTCTAAGGTTTTAGGAAGATATATTTTAGGAGGTCCTAATTTACGTAAGGACCTTTGAGAAATATAATAAGGAATTCCTGCAGAATGATCCAAATGTGCATGGGTCAGTAATAATCTATCTATATTGATACGATTTGGATTTTGGTGTCCTATATCGAACATCAAACTCAAACGTGGCATTACAATGGAGGTACGAATTCCTCCTTCTGAAATTCCTTCGAATAAATATCCTTTATGTTCGAACTTACAATCCATTATGGAATAGGATCTTCCGGACCAATCGTTTTTTGTCCAGGTAGCTCAGAAGAGACAGAAGATTTTGGCCCAGAGATCACTGCAGTCAGTTTATCTCTTCTAAAATATATTTTACCCACTCTTCTCAAATCCGCAAGAGATACATTCTGGATTTTATCCCTATAATTTTTAAGATAATCCTTAGGCATTTTATGTTCTCTGAAACGGACTTCGTTACGCAGAATTTCGACGGAATCGGTGAATAAGAAGATAAACTTGTTCAGGATCGCTTCTTTTGCATTCTTCAATTCTTCTTCACTTATATTAGAGAAGGTAGAATCTCCCAGAATTTCTCCCATCAGATTATAAACTTCCATGGTGCTTTGTGATTTTGTCTGAGTAAAAAAGTAAATTACAGAGTGATCTTTTTCAAAAACAGGATGACTGGAAGAAGAATAAGCCAACCCCTTATCCGAGCGGATCTTGCTCATAAAGTAGGAAGTAAAACCGCCACCTCCGACAAGATAATTCAAAACTTGGACGGCATAAAAATCCGGATCGTTATGAGCAGGCCCTACTCCTAAAAACAGAACCACATTCTGGGTGTTCGCCTTATCTATGATCAGATTTTTAATGTCTTTCTGTTTTAGGTTTTTATTTAATTCTTCCGGACTAGAGACTTGGGATTCCATCACAGGAGTTCCGGAAAATCCCGGCAGAATATCTCCTAAAAACTGAGGAATTTCTTCTTGGTTCCATTTGCCGCTTACAAGTATGGAACGCCTTGAACTTAATAATTGGTTCTTATAATATTCCTCTAGATCTTCTTCTTTTAATTGTTCAAGTGTCGCCAAGGAAAGAGCCTTTCCTTTTACTTTTCCTTGGTATACAAGTTCGTTCGCCTTTCTAAAAGCAAGACCTACGATATTATCATTTCTTCTTTTGATCTGTTCACCTAACTGCAATCTTGCGATCTCGAACGCTTCTTTTCCAAAGATAGGTTGTTTCAGAAATTCTGAAATGAGAGCCTTGGACTCTTGGTCATATCTGGAAAGCCAGGAGAATGTGAGGGTCACTGTATCCAGATCGGAATCCACTCTCAATTTGGAACCGTAAGATTCCCAAATCTCCGCAAAACTTTCTCCTGGATGAGAGGTTGTACCTCCCTTCTTCCAAGCCTCTGGAAAAATTTCCACTAGCTCAAAAGAGGTTTTAGCCTGAAAAGAAGGTCCTGAATAAAACGTGATCTCCAGAGTTTTGATCGGAAATTCGGAATTTTCCAGATACAAAATCCGCGTATTGGAATCCTGACCAATCTCCTTAATTTCAGGAAAATGGAATTCTAAGGCGGGGATCTTTACGTCTTTTACGAAATCTCCGGGAGCAGCAGTTAAGCTAACAAAAGAGAATAAAAATACAAAAGCGGAGATAGTTAATCTTTTTAGAATATTCATTTTTTTTCTCCGTCTGAATTGATCAGATCGCCTACAGTCAGGTTTCGAGGCGTAAAATATTTTTGGGCCACTCTCATAATATCATCAGGAGTGACCCTATCCAAACGTGCATAATCATCGAAAATTTCTGTCCAATCCCCGGCCACTAATTCGTAATAAGTAAGAACATCCGCAAGTTTGGAATTGCTATTTAAACCTCTGATATAATCGGCAACGATCTGATTTTTAATCTTTGCCAGCTCCTCTTCGGTAACCGCTTCTTTTTTAAGAGTTTCGATCTCTTCCAAGATAGAAGATTCTATCTTATCCGGATCGGCTCCCCTTACGTTGGTCACATAGATCGCAAATAAATTCGCGTATCTTTCTCCAGGCTCTCCGGTCCAACAAGCAACTCTTTGAGCGAGTTTGTCCCTAAGCACGAGGCGTTTATACAATCGTCCGGTTTCACCTTGGGATAATACTGCATCAATCAATTCCAAAACAGGTTTATCAGGATGAGGAGAAGCCGGAGTCAACCACCCCATCACTTTCATCGGACCGGAAGAATGTTTTACACTCACTCTCCTTGTTTCATGATCGAAACTTTCTGCCTCATGAGAAAGTTTTGGTGAAGGTCCGTCTGGAATATCTTCGAAATATTTTCTGACCAGTTTTTCGGTCTTATCAAAATCCAGATCTCCTACGATCCCTATCGCCATTTTATGTGGTCTATAATTCTTTTTGAAAAATTCTTCCGTTTTGTCTATATCCAAAAAAGGAAGATTAGATTCGTAACCGATCACAGGCATTCCATAAGAATGTTTAGGAAAAGCGGCCCCTAAAAATTTCTCTCTTAAGATCCCCATTCCTTGGTTTTCCACTCTCATCCTGCGCTCTTCCAGGACAACATCCCTTTCAGTATAATATTCTCTTAATATAGGATCTTTTAATCTATCAGATTCTAACTTTGCCCAGATCTCTAATCTATTTGCGGGAAGAAGTATCTGATAATTCGTAACATCATTTGTTGTGTACGCATTAAAACCTGTTCCCCCATTTTTTTCGTAAATATAAGAGTCCTCATTGGAAACTACGAATTTACGATGGAGCTCCAACAAGTTTTTGAATCTGATCTCTAAAATATTTTTATCTTTGATAAGTTTTTCAGGAACAGGCTCACCTTTAGCTGCCAATTCTCTTTCCTGAATACGATATGAATCTAAACGTTTTCCCCAAACACGAATCTGATCCAGATATACTTTTTCTTTTTTAGCATCAGTGACTCCTATATTCTTAGTGCCCTTAAAAAGCATATGCTCTAAAAGGTGGGCAGTACCCGCGATCTCAGGAGTTTCATCAGCAGCACCGACCAAAAATTTGGTATAAACTGCAACAGTAGGAGAATCGGCCCTTTTCATCATAAGAAGCCTGATCCCATTCTTCAAAGTCACCTTCTTCACTCTGGATTCCAAAGTGGTTCGGATCTCTGAGAAGATATCTTCGTTAGCGAATGCTTCGAAGTTTATAAAAATACAAAGAGTGAAAAACAAAAAGTTGAAACGAGAAATGACGGACTTGGAAAGATATTCCCACATAACCAACAAGATTTCCCCTAAAAGTTATGTTGTCCAGAAGATACCGGGAAAAAATCCCGCTGGTTTTTGTAGAGGGGAGCTTTAAACTAGGAACTATGTTGCGGGTTTCGTCGGTCTTATTCCTGACATTTTTTTTAGGGTATTGTGAGCCTGCAGATCCAGAATATAGAAGAAAGGTTTGGGATAATCTGAGCGACTCAGGTTTTATCTCTCATGATTATTTCCAAGTAGTTGTGACAGTTCCAGTCCCGAACCAAGAAAAACCTATTTTAACATTGAGAGAAGATTGTAAGGCAAGAGCCATCCGCAAAAGAGATGAGATGTCCGTGAACTTACTATTAGCTCAGATCTCGGAAGAAAGAAAAACTTGGATCGGAGTCGGGGTCAATTCTACAGTTCCCAAGTATGAACCACTTCCTGGACCACCCCAAGCAGTTCGGACCAAATCAAATTCTCCTATGGGTGCCGCTTCTATTGCTACCCAAAACGTACAATCCCCAGTAGAGGACGATTCTCCGGAAGAAAAAAAAGAAAAGAAGAAGACGGAAATCGTAAATGCTGATTATTTAACCTACCGAGCTTCTTTCGCTTGGCTTTTGGATAAACTGTTCTTATACAGAGAAGATTATAGCGACCCTAAAAGCTGCACATTTGTTTTTAGAGTTGTGAATGCGGATTTACTTAAGCGAACCTTAGAATCAAAAATAATTCCATAACAAAGGAATCCATCGCATGTATACAAAAACGATTTTCGCATTACTGATCATTTCTCTCATTTCCGTATGTAAAACACCCCAAACGGAAGAACCTAAAAAAGAAACTCCCAAGAATGTAATACAAGAATCCGCTCCGACTGAAGACGACCAATTCGTAAAAGCGACCGAAGGTTTTATCAACTCTTCAACTTACCAAGTTGTTGTATCATCCTTGGATGGAAACGAAGGTGAGGCATTGGATCTAGCCAAAAAAAGAGCCTTAAATCTTTTTATAGCGGAGAAGGGAGATTCATTCCGCCCTACCGACCGTAAATTCCTGAAAGAATTAGTGGATACTAAAGGAAAGTTTGTAAAAGTTTCTAAGCCGATCAACGGAAAGACATATTATTTATTTCATGTATCCCAACCGGATCTTAAGATAGAAATTAAGAAGTGATGAGACTTTGCGTGTAGGAACTCCAACACGCGTGACTAAAACAAGTTCACATAAAAAAAGCGGCTCTTTTGCCGCTTTTTCTTTCTAATAACTCTATTCGATTATTGTATAATTTCTTTTTGTAATATCTTTCCTGGGATACAGATATTCCTGTTATAGTCGCAGTAGAAAATTTTAGCGTGGATTTCCAACTCACCTTTTCCTTCTAATTTAACCTGCATAGGCTCTACCGATTCGAAATATTCTTTTTTACGGGTAGAAACTTTTCCTTTCAGTTTTAGATCCGCAGAAACTACCTTTAATCCCGATCCGGCATTAAGCAAAATACGGTGCGGAGCTTCTTTTTGGACCCCGAAATTTTCAGGATATGTAACTTTTAAAAGATAAACTGAAGGAGAGGATTTTTCTATCTTGAACTTGATCGGGTTTTCTTCCTCTGCAGAGAGTCCAGAGATCAGAAAAAGTGAAATAATTGCGAGAAATGTAAAACGTTTCATACGTAAATTAGACCCTTGGGATTTCGAAAGGTTTTGATTAACCCTTAAAATTTTGGAATTGAACGTCAAAAGGAAGATCTGCAGATTTCAAGAGTCTCATGATTTCCTGAAGATCGTCCTTCTTCTTTCCTTGTATCCTAACACAATTTCCCATAATAGTCGGGATCACTTTCAATTTAGAATCTTTTACGATCTTAGTAATCTCTTTGGTCTGTTCTTTTTCAAGACCATTACGAATTTTTACTTTCATCCGAACAGTATTACCTGTAGCAGGTTCCAATTTGGATTTAAAATCGAATGACTTAAGACCGAGCCCTCTTTTAGCCATCTTGTTAATAAGAACATCGATCACACTTTCTAACTTTGCTTCGTTATCTGAAATAAGAGTTAGGTTTTCTTCTTCCAGTTTGATCTCCGACTTAGAACCCTTAAAATCGAATCTGTTCTTGATCTCTGCGATTGCTTGGGTAACTGCGTTTTGTAATTCAGGTCTATCTATTTCAGAAACAACATCGAATGATGGATCGCTCATTTTATTTTCCCCCGTTCAAACTGGAACTTGCCTTTTCTAATGCGGAACTGACTGCTTCTTCTACTTTGGAAACTTCTTTTCCTCCGCCTTGGGCCATATCAGGTTTTCCACCGCCCTTTCCGCCTAAAATTTCACAGGCAGTTTTTACGAGTTCTCCACAATGGATCTTTCCAACCAAAGAAGAAGAACAAGTGATTACTATACTCGCATCTTCTGCGTTTTTGCTGGCAAGAATTGCTACTATTTCTTTTTCTCTAACTTTGATATTATCGGAAAGTCCTTTTAATGCCTTTGCATCCTTGGACTCGAAGATTGCAGAAACAATTTTAGCGGATCCAATTACTTTAGAATTTTCGAATACTTTCGCAATCACTTCCGGATTATTCTCGAAATCTCTGGACTCTCTGTTCTTTTTCTCTTTCAAGAACTTGGATTGGGTATCTTCCAATTCAACGGATAGTTTTTCGGAAAGATCTCTGAGAGAAACTACCGCGTCCGCACCTTTAGATTCGAACAAAGATCTGATCTCATCGGGTCCAGGAATGATAGTTTTGATAGAAAGTGAACTTCCTTCCACGCCCAATTCGTCTTTGATCTTAAGATTTAGATTTTGGACCGCTTCCGTTAATTCTGCAAATCTGTTTTGGAAGGTTTCCACAACCAGTGGACCTGCCACCGCTTCTATCCTTCTATTTCCCGCACCCGGGCTGGATTCTTTTTTAATGAAGAAGTATCCGATATCTCCAGTATTCCCTACGTGAGTTCCGCCACAGAATTCCAAGGAGCGATCTCCCATTTGAAGAACCCTTACGCTATCCCCGTATTTTTCGTCGAATGCAGCAACAGCTCCAGTCTTCTTAGCTTCTTCGATCGGTAAAACTTTGGTATCTACCGGGATATGGCGGACGATACTTTCGTTTACCCAGGATTCTATATTACGAATTTCTTCTACACTTAAAGGACTTGGATGGGAGAAGTCGAAACGCAAATATTCAGGAGAAACAATGGATCCTTTTTGAAGAACATGATTTCCGAGAAGTTTTCTGAGAGCACCATTCAATAAGTGAGTTCCTGAGTGATGGAATTTCAGCCTTTCTCTCCTTTCCTTCTCCACTTCTAGGGTTGCTTTGTCTCCCATGGAAAAACTTCCGGAGAGAACTGTTCCGATATGAAGAATGATATCATTTTCTTTTTGGGTATCTAAAACCTTAAAGACCGATTGTCCTTTTCGGATAAATCCTATATCTCCAACCTGTCCTCCACCTTCTGGGTAGAATGGACTGGAAGAAAACACCAACACTCCCGACTCGCCTTCTTTGAGAGAAGCTGTTTGTTTATTATCGGAGAATATAAATTTAAGATCTGATTCTGCTTCTAAAACATCATAACCCAAAAATTGGGTCTTGTCTGTCTTGATCCCTGTGAATAAGGAAACCTTGTTTGCTTTCCAAGTCTCGCGAGATGATTGCCTATCTTTCTCCAGTTCCTCTTCGAAACCTTTTTTGTCGAAAGAAAGTCCATGTTCTGCTACGATCTCTTCTGTCATCTCAGCGGGGAAACCATAAGTTCCATAAAGTAAAAAGCTATCTTTTCCGGAGAATATGCTGGAACCTTCTGATTTTGTTTTGGAAACAAGAACTTCTATCTTCTCTAAACCGATTTCTAAGGTTTTGAGGAATAATTCCTCTTCTGCGAGAAGTGTTCTTTCTACGGAAGAAATATGTTTTTCTAGATCGGGATATCTTTCTTTATAAATATTACATACCGATTTTGCTAGTTTGTACAGGAAAGGTTCTCTTAGATCCAGTTTTCTGGCGAATAATACTGCTCTACGGATCAAACGTCGAATAACGTATCCTCTTCCTGTTCTGTCAGGATAGATCCCATCAGACACAGTAAACAGAACGGAACGAATATGATCCGTAATTACCCTGAAAGGGACCTTAGTGGATTCGTTATAGGTTTTGCCTGAAATTTTTTCTACTTCAGTAATGATCCCACGAAGCTCGTCAGTATCATAAACTGAATCCACTCCTTGTAGTAGCAGGGCCACTCTTTCTAATCCGGAGCCAGTATCGATCCCGGTCTGTTTAAGAGGATGAAGATTTCCTTCAGTGTCTTGGTTGAATTGGTTGAATACTATATTCCAAAATTCTAAAAAACGATCGCAATCGCAACCTGGCTTGCACTCGTATTTAACTCCACAGTCCGGAAAAGCTTTTTCAGGTCCCCTGTCCAAGTATAATTCGGAACAAGGTCCACAAGCGCCACTGTCTCCAGCAGGTCCCCAGAAATTATCTTTTTTGCCTAAACGAGTAATCCTTTCCTTTGGAATACCTTTGGAGATCCAGATCTTCTCAGCTTCATCATCATTTTCGAATACTGTGATCCAGATCTTTTCTTTAGGAAATCCAAGATGATTTACGGAACAATCTAATGCATATTCGATAGCTTCTTCTTTAAAATAATCTCCGAAGCTGAAGTTTCCGAGCATTTCGAAGAATGTACAGTGCCTTTCTGTTTTACCAACATTCTCCAGATCGGTGGTTCTTAAACATTTTTGAGCAGAAGTTGCTCTAGTATAAGGAAGCTCTACTGCACCAGTGAATAAAGGTTTGAACTGCACCATCCCCGCAGTAGTGAATAGAAGTGTAGGATCTCCCGCAGGTAGTAGAGAGGAAGAAGGAACTACTGTGTGGCCCTTCTGCTTAAAATAATCTAAAAAGATTTTGCGGACTTCGGAAACTTTTTTAAAATTCATGATACCCCTTAAAACAGAAAATGCCCGAGGTCTTGCTGGCAAGAACTTCAGGCATTCCCAAAAATAGATCTAAAAAGCGTAGATTAACGTTTAGAGAACTGAGTTCCTCTACGTGCTTTGTGTAGACCGTATTTTTTACGCTCCACCATACGTGGGTCACGAGTCAGAAGGCCTTCTTTTTTAACAGTAGCTCTGAACTCGGGATTATAACGACAAATCACTCTTGCAAGTGCATGACGGATTGCTCCAACTTGCCCGATGATCCCTCCTCCGGAAACGTTTACTTTAAGATCGAACTTCTCAGCAACATTCATCAGAGTTAAAGCAGTGATAGCTTCTTTGATATTAGAGCGGCTGTTTTGCAGATAATCTTTGTAATCTTTATCATTGATTACAATTTTACCGGAACCTTCTTTTAATTTTACGCGGGCGATTGCGTTTTTACGACGACCTACTGCCCAGATTTCCTTGGCGCTTGCCATATTCTAATATCTCCTAGAGTTCCAGTTTGATCGGCTTTTGAGCGCCGAGATTATGCTCGGTTCCTGGGAAAATTCTGAAATGAGTTAACATTTCAGCACCGAGTTTACTTTTAGGAAGCATACCCTTTACTGCTTCATACAGGATTTTTTCAGGTTGTTTCACTCTCATGCTTTGGAGAGTAGTAGCTGTCATACCACCCGGATAACGAGAGTGATGGAAATATTCTTTTTGAGTCTCTTTATTTCCAGTCACAGCTACCTTAGCAGCATTGATAACAATAATATTATCTCCACAATCAACGTTGGGAGTAAAAGTAGGCTTATGTTTACCGCGGAGTCTAGTAGCGATCTCCGAAGCGAGACGACCTAAGGTTTTGCCTTCTGCGTCGACTACGTACCAAGCTTTATTAGCTTGTTCCTTTTTTAAGGAAGGAGTTCTATGCGGTTTAGATACGATTGGCATGGGTATGTCCTGTATTGGCCAATTTCGCGTACCGGCCTAAGGGGTCAAGGAAATACGGACAAAATTCCTAGAAACCTAGAGTAAAACTTGCTTCTGCGCCCCAACCCATTCTGCCAGCGGACCAATCAGGCCTAGGCACGACTGTCCAGGCTACCGGATTGGCGGATGCCGCCTGCTCCCAGGATTTTCCCAGGAAATAAGTGCGCACCAATTGGGCTAGATACACTCCACCCAATACATAAACAGAAGTATTATATGCATGGACGGAACTATCATAATCTGCTCTTGCTCCAGGGACTACTGTGAGAAGGTAGAAGTTTGCAACTCCTCCTCCGTATATATAAGCGCCAGTGGTGCTACTTTTGGAGACTGCATCGTCATATTTACTTTTTGCCGATTCTGCCTCGGACCTGGAATACCCTGCGTATCCTAAGCTAACTAAGAATGCCCCACCTGTAATCTTTGCTTCCAGTTTATTATCAGTATACCATTGTCCCCAGCCAGGTAAAATAGCAGAACGCCATACTGCGCTCCATCTGCTCCTGCTAGGTCCGGCAGAAGTGGGAGGTGGTATGATCTGGACAGGTTCCTCAACTACTTGAGGGTTTTCTTGGACCTTCTTCTCTTCTTCCTTACGGATACGGTTCTCTTCTTCCCTTGTGATATCTTTATAAATAATTTTTAATATATCTCTTTTGTTGATGTTTTGTTTGCCCGATTCGGTTTGCACGACGATCGTTTTCTCGTTTTGACCTACTACATTACCGATTACCTTGCCACCTTTGCGGAGAAGAATGGTCTGATCGGCAAATAACAGACCTGGAGTTAGGACCATTGCCAATAGGAAAAAAATTGTAAAACGGACTTTAAGATTTGGGCACATCTTGGCAGAATAAAATACTTTCAGATATTTTAGTCAAGTTTAATGAGAAATTCAAGGAGCTTTGTATTATATGAAGAAGGAAATTTCTTGCAAAAACAACTACTTTGGTTTTTAATCGTGCGGTGAAATCTTTTATTCGGCTGTCCTTCTTCTTTTTTATTCTTTCCTCAAACGCATGTATGAGCTCGAAAGTTTGTTCCGATCAGGATAAAAATTGTAGTATTCAAGAACAGATATATTCGATGATCTCCGCTCCTCAAGGGATATACTTATATTCAACTCAAACAACCTATCAAGGAAATTTAGCGGCCTACGGTTCCACTCTAGATGATAGCCTTCATAATATCTGTACTGTAAATCGTGTATTTGCATCGATTATCAATCCGAGTTGTATGAATGTTCTTCCTTTAGTTTCTACTTCTACGAATGTTATGTATAATTTTCCCGGGCTCTATGGTGTTCCAGACAATGTAAATTTCCCCATAAGAGGAGCAAGAGGAGAATTAATTGCTAACACTTGGTCAAATCTGTTTGCCGGATTATTCTTAACTTTTGAACAAGCAGGTGTTACTTCCCAAACGTTTTGGACATTTGCGAATGGAGGAGGAGGCTATAATTCTGCGGATAATTGTATTGTAGGTACAAACACGGGAGCTACAGGCGCAATCGGATCTCCTATAGACAATACTACAAATTGGCCTTTAACGGGAGCCCCTGCATGTGCTGAATCTCATCCTATCATTTGTGTTTGTTATTAATAAAGGATAACATTTTCGCCGATAAGCGAAGTTATAATTTCTTGCCTAAGGATTAACGAAGTTTTACCATTGGTTAGATGAAGCTTCGTATTCTTGCCATTTTATTTTTTTGTGTTTTATCCAACGGCTGTATTTCCGACAAAATCTGCTCCGACCAGGATAGAAGCTGCAATCCTGTCGCGAGCCTATTGAGCCTCTTCTCTGCTCCGGAAGGGATCTATGTATATTCTTCGATTCCTTCCTACGGTGGAAATTTAGCAATTTTAGGTGTGGGTACCCTGGACCCGAGCTTATCGACCATTTGTAAACAAGAACGCCCTTTTGCTGCTATCCTAGATGCAGGATGCCAAAGCGTTGCTCCATTAGTATCTACTCCTGGAGTGTCTGCCAATAACTTGACCTCGTTGTATGCCGATATTCCGACTAACTTACCAATGAGAGGAGGACCCACAGGCACAATACTCGCCGATGATCTGGCTTCTTTTTTCACCGTGGATTTGCATGTGACCTTAGAAGCTGCAGGTTTGGGCAGTACTGATTTCTGGACCTATGGAGATGCAAACGGGAATTACGCTTCTGGCGTTACTTGTAATGATGGAAGCGATAATACAAACGCCTTTACAGGATATATAGGGAGTCCTCTTCTATCTGCAGTGGGCTGGAATAATGTTATGGCTGCAAACTGCGACCAAGCTTATAAAGTATTCTGTATTTGCTATAGACCGGTAAGCGGCGGTGGCGGATAAGATAGAATATCTGAAATTTATAATATGCGGAGTGAATCGTTCACCCCGCTTTCAAGTTTTATTTACAATCTTTCTTTAAAGTAGATTTAATAGTAATCTCTACATCCGGCCAAAGAACGGATTTACCGTCCTTACTTTTATGAAGATCGCTACAAACTGTATTCAATGCAGTTAAAGCCTTGCCGGCATTCCAATTGTTTACGTCCACGAGGCCTTTTGCTTCTAAAACTTCTCCAGTTAAAGTAAATTGTAATGGAACATCCTTACTCACTCCATTCCAAACAAGTTTCACTATTCCGGTTCCGGATTTTCCATCTGTATCTAGTTTTGCAGAAGATACTGATCCTTCTATCTTTCCGCTCTTTTTCAGATTTCCGAAAAATGCTCCCTTGATCTTAGGATCTCTTTCTGCATTGCCACTGTCCAGATCCAAAGGATCGATAGAAAATTTTAAACCTTTTAACGCGTCCGGAACATTAGCCGAGGATTTAGCTCCTGAAATACTCACTTTTGTAAACTTGCCACCAACTCCGGTTTTTTCAGTGAATTTAAAAGCTTTCCATTCCAGACCGGTTGTCTCTTGGCTCACGGAATATTTGCAAGAAGCCTCTGCAGATAACGAATTGAATTGCAAACTTCCCGCAAGGGAGAATACTGAAAAAATCAGTACGGATTGATAAAAAGAATTTATACGTGATTTCATGGCCTTATACTAGGGTTGAAATAAAACAAAGTCAAGATTTTTAGATATTGGAAAACACTTGAACGAAGAAGAACTTATCTCCTCCTTATATCCTCCCGGTAAAGAACAGGAAAACGACTGTTATTCGGACAAAGAAGGAAACTTAATCACAACAGATACGATTGTAGAAGGAACTCATTTCCGTTTGGACTGGAGTCGTCCTGAAGATTTGGCAAACAAATTGGTCGAAGTGAACGTATCGGACATAGCAGCAGCTAACGGAATACCCCAAAAAGCATTTTTCAATTTTGGGCTTTCTCCTTCCTGCAATCGAAAAGAATTTTTAGAACCGTTTATCGATTCATTTAAAAATGCATTGAACTCTTATAAGATAGAATTATGTGGTGGTGACACTTATAGAACCCAAGAGTTAAACTTAACTTTAACTCTATTAGGAAAATCTACTTCTCCTGTAGACAGAAAGGGTGGAAAACCAGGAGATAATGTATATCTGAGCGGCCATATAGGAGCTTCTCTTTTAGGTTATAAAATATTAGAAGGCGCCCATATCTCGCTTTCTCCGGAAGTCAAAAAGGCCGCCTTGGATCGGCATTTAAGGCCTAAATCCAGGCTAAACTTAAGTCGTTCCTTATATTCAAAAAGCAGAATACATGCAGGAATGGATCTAACGGACGGACTCAAACAGGATGTATTCAAATTAGCAAAATCTTCTGGAGTCGGGATAGAACTGGATCTAGATAAACTTCCTTTTGAAGAAGGAGTAAAGGAAGCAATCGGGATCGAAGGTGTTTTAATATCTGGAGAAGAATTGGAACTTCTATTTTTATCTCCGGACGAATTGCCTTCTTCTTGGGAAGGGGTCCCTATCCGAAAAATCGGTAATGTTTTCGCTTTGGAGAAAGGTGAATCTCCTCAGGTAAGATATTCTTACGAAGGAAAAATGTATTCTCCTAAAGAATCGGGTTTTAGACATTTTTAATCAAATTCTACTTGTGCTTAATACATATACGATCATTCTTCCCGATCGATGAGAAACGGCCTATTTTCTTGGATTTTACCCAGCCCCTCTAAACCATTACGCTCCGAATCGGAAATCCGAACGCTTTATCCAAAGTTTCGTTGGAGAATTTTAGAAGCCACATTCTTAGGATATTCCGTATTTTATACTGTCCGAAACAATTTTCCGGTGGTTTCAAAGGAAATAGGTCAGGCACTCTCCTATTCACAAGAACAGATCGGGAACATTTTAGCGATCACTGCAATCTCTTATGGAATCGGAAAATTCCTAATGGGAGTATTATCGGATAGAAGTAATCCTAAGATCTTTATGCCCTTGGGCCTTGTTCTAACAGGAATTTGTAATATATGTTTCGGAGCTTCTTCTGATTACCAAACGCATTTGATCTTATGGGGATTAAACGGTTTATTCCAAGGAATGGGATGGCCTCCTTGCGGAAGATCCTTAGGGCATTGGTTTTCCGTTAAAGAAAGAGGAGAAAAATTTGCAGTCTGGAATATTGCGCATAATGTAGGAGGCGGACTCGTAGGAGTGATCGCAGCTTACAGTGCTTCTTGGTTCGGCTGGAGGAATGCATTTTATATTCCCGCCGCTCTTTCATTTTTAACCGCAATCTATTTGCATTTTAGATTATTAGACACCCCTCAATCTGTTGGACTTCCTTCTATTGAAGAATATTCAGGAACAGAAACTGATTCCGCAAAAGTTTCCGAATCAGAAAGAGAACTCAGCTTTAAGGAAATTTTTATAGATCTGGTGCTTCTAAATAAGTACATCTGGGTCTTTGCAATTGCGAATTTTTTTGTATATATTGTCCGGTATAGCCTGACGGATTGGGGGCCTTCTTATTTAAAATTTGCGAAAGGAGCAAGTTTAGAAAAAGGAGGGATCAGCACTTTAATCTATGAATTCGCGGGAATAGGCTCAACGTTGCTCGTTGGTTGGTATTCGGACAAGGTGGGAGGGAAAAGAGGATTAGTCAGCTTGGTTTGTATGGTCCCTATCCTATTCGCATTATTCGGAATATTACTTGTTCCTTCCGGATATTTATGGGCGGACCTTACACTATTCGGTGTGGTCGGATTTTTTATCTATCCACCTGTAATGTTACTCGGAGTAGCAGGATTGGATTTCACTTCTAAAAAAGCGGTCGGGACCGCAGCTGGATTTATAGGTCTATTCGGTTATTTAGGAAGGACTGCGCTTTCCAAAGGATTGGGATGGATGAGTTCGTATCCTTGGTTTCGCTGGGAACATTCTATATTTATAATATTTGCATCCGCAATTTTGGCCATAATATTTCTTGCATTCACCTGGAATTGGAAACCCAAACATTAGGGATGAACATGAAAAATAGGATAGGATTTATAGACTTCTTAAGAGGATTTGCGCTATTAGGAATACTCGCAGTTAACCTGCCCTATTTTTCAAAGCCGATGTATTTAGTCGCTTCCTTAGGAGAAAATTTAACTCTTCTGGATTCGATAGGCTCTTGGGTCGTGGCATTTTTTTTCGAATCTAAGTTTTATGTATTATTCTCCTTCCTATTCGGTTATGGATTTTTTATCCAATTAGAGAATAATCCCGAAACAAATTCCGGATCCAGGTATTTCAGAAGGATATTCGGTTTAGGAATATTAGGACTTCTGCATGGTGTTTTCTTATTCATCGGAGATATTCTTCTTTCGTACGCGATATTAGGAGCATTACTCTGGTTTTTAAGGAACAAAACTTCTTCTTGGTTATTAAAACTTTCATTATTCTTCCTTGTGATTGCAGTGTTCTGCAGGATAGGTATGAGTTTTGCAGAAGTAGAATTCAAAACCCAGTTAGAGGCAAACCTTCCCCGCCTCTTGGAAGAAAGTAGAAAAGCATATTTAGGAGGTTTTTGGGAAAGTAATGTGCAGAGGACAAAAGATACCATTCTTTCCATTCCATTTTTAGTATTTTACCAATGGCCTACCGTTTTCTCCATGTTTTGTTTGGGCTTTTACGCAGCCAAAAGTTCAATCTTTACGGATTGGGAAAGAACAAAGCCTGGATTTAAGAGACTTTTTCCTTGGGCCTTAATCCTTGGAATTTTAGGAAACCTGTTATATACATTACATTCTCGTCATATTCTGCCCGAGAATCCGGGTGCGTTCTTAAAAATTATTTATGCCATTTCCGATACTTTCAGCGCGCCTGCACTCACATTCTGTTATGTGTATTTACTCGGAAATTATTATCATTCAGAAAGAAGTTTTGCCGATAGGATTTGGTTCGAGACAATGGGAAAACTTTCTTTAACCTGCTATTTAGGAGAATCCTTAGTTTGCACTTGGATCTTTTGCGGCTGGGGACTGGGATATTTCGATCAAATCGGTAGTTATATTGTCTTAGTTCTGACTGTTCCGATTTGGATCTTCTGGGGAATGTTCTCGATCGTGTGGAAAAGGATTTTTTCTTTAGGTCCCATGGAATGGATACTAAGATCTTGGACTTATTGGAAGATGATCAAAATAACTTAAGACTCGATCAACTCATCCAGCGGAATATGATCCGAGCAAAATCCGCTTTTACCGCAGGCTTACTGATATAATCATCCATGCCTGCTTCTAAACATCTTTCCCTTTCACCGGAAACGATACCTGCAGTTACCGCAATGATAGGAACTCTATGACCTTCTTTCTCCAAAATACGAATCGCCTTAGTAGCCTCATATCCATTCATCTCAGGCATCTGTATATCCATAAAGATAAGATCAGGATTGATCTCTCTAAACTTGTCTACTGCTTCCCTTCCAGTTAATGCCTCTATACATTTTGCCTTAGGAAGGATCTTTTTAACGATACTTTTTGCGAGCATCATATTCACGGAATTATCTTCCGCTATCAGAACAGTTGCAGTTTTATGAATTGTAGGAGCCCCTTCTTGGTCCCTAGTATTCAAAGGGAATTCAAAAGGTTCTTTAAAGATCTGATTTCTAGCGAGAATATCGAATAACTTCTGCATATGAAGAGGTTTAGAAATTACTTCTTGGACTCCCAACTTTCTGGATTTTTCAGTGAGCAATTCTCCTTCTTCCGGATTTACGATCAGCACAATCGGTTGATCCTCACTTCTTATTTTCAGATCTTCTCTTACTTTTCGGACAAGTTCTAAACCGTCTCCTTCCGGCATTTCAGAATCCATCAAAATGATATCATATCTATTTCCATTGGATAAGATTCGCAACATCTCTTCTCCGTTTTTGGAAAAATCAGCCGGAATATTCTGCATGGATAACATTTCTCCGATCAACTTTATGTTTTCTTGATCCTTATCGGCTACCAAGACCTTTTTAATAGAACGTAATCTGATCCAATCCTCTCCCACAGTTTCGGAAATATTCAGCTTTAGATCGAAATAGAATGTGCTTCCTTTTCCCAATTCACTTTTTACTTGGAGGCCACTTCCCATCATAGATAAAAGTTTATTTGAGATAGCGAGGCCTAGCCCCGTTCCTCCAAATCTACGAGTAGTAGACACATCTCCTTGTGTAAAGGCTTCGAATATTTTGTCTTTTGCACCCGGTGCAATCCCGATCCCGGAATCTCTTACTGAAAATCTGAACTCTCCTTCTGTTTCTGAAATTTTTCTGAGAAGTTCTATTTTAAATTCTATCTCACCTTCTTCCGTAAACTTTACGGAATTACTGAATAGATTTACTATGATCTGCCGAAGCCTTACGTTATCCGCTTTTACATAACGAGGCACATCCCATGCGACATTCACTATTACTTCTAATCCTTTTTTTTGAGCTTGGAACTTGATCGTATTTACGATCTGGCTACAAAGTTCCAGAAGATTCGTTTTTTCATAAGATAATTCAAGTTTTCCAGCTTCAATCTTAGAAAAATCTAATATATCATTTATAATATCCAGCAATGATTCGGCAGACTGAAACACGGTCATCATATATTGGTGTTGCGTAGAATCCATTGAAGTCCGTAATAATAGATCGGAGAATCCTATGATCCCATTCAAAGGAGTTCTGATCTCATGACTCATATTCGCTAAGAAGTCCGATTTAGCTCTATTCGCCTGTTCAGCAGTCAGTTTCGCTTTTTTTAATTCTTCTCTTTGTAAGCAACTCTCAGTAATGTCCTGAGTGAACATCATGATCCCGCCTATAGAACCATCCAACTGATACCAAGGCCTGACTTCCCAGCGAAGATATTGGTCATGATCCCAGCCTTCCGGCCTCCAAACATCTTCGTCATTTTTTAAAACTTCTCCGGATAAACATCTTTGGTGAATATCCTTCCATTCTTGGGAAACATTCGGAAATACCTCGTAATGAGAAAGTCCTATGATATTCTTTCCAGACAAATGATACTCTGCTAGCCATCTTTCACTGATTGCAACGTATTTGATCTCTGTATCGAACATAGCGACTGCAGCAGGAGCATGTTCAACGAACGCAGAAAGTCTGGATTTTTCTTTGAATAATTCCAGCTCGGCCTTTTTTCTTTTATCTATATCGTATAATGCGCCGAAAATGCGGACACATTCACCATTCTCGAACTCCGCGCTCCCTACAGTTCTTACCCAAAGTTCATTACCCTTTGCAGTTACTATTTCCATTTCCAGATCGTAAGGAATACCTTTTGTTAAAAGTAAATTTACCGCCTCAGTTACCTTCTCTCTACTTTCACCTTCCTTTACGAATTGCAAACCTCCTTTGATATCCGGAACGTAGTCAGGAGGAACCTCATGCATTTCTTTTGTCACTGCGGACCAAGATCCTACGTTACGCTTAAGATCCATATCCCATGCCCCGATACGGACAAGTTTGCTCGTTTGTTCCAGTAATTCTTTCGCGTGTCTCAGTTCTTCTTCCGCTTTCTTGATCTCGTCAATATCCAATATCTGGGAGATAAAATGATTCGGTTTTCCATTCGCATCTCGGACTAAAGCTACGGAAAGAAGTGCCCATACAATCTCTCCATTTTTCTTAATATAACGTTTTTCTAAATGATAACCGGACCTTTTCCCATCCAAGGTCTCTGCTAATAGCTGAAGATCTTTTCCTAAATCTTCTTCATAAGTGATATCTTTAAAAGTTAACTTGGATAATTCTTCCCAATCGTATCCGAATAACTTAATTAGATTTCCATTCACTTGCATCCATCGTCCTTTCGGATCTAAGATGGCCATTCCGATGGCAGAATATTCGAAAGCACTCCTAAAGGAACTTTCCATCCTTTTTCTTTCGCCAATATCTCTTGCTATTTCCGCCGAACCCGTCATCTTCCCGGACGAATCGAACATCGGAGAGAGTGTGATGGACATTTCAATCCAATGTCCGTCCTTTGCCTTTCGGACAGATTCAAAATGAAGGTTCTCTTTTTCAGATTTGATCTTAAGATCGATCCTGGATTCTAAAGGTTTGGATTCATCCGGAACTAATAGATCAAATTTAGATCCGATCATTTCCATGGGAGTGTAGCCGAAAATTTTCTCCGCTCCATGATTCCAAGAAGTAATAATCCCATCCAAGTCTTTGCCGATGATGGCATCGTCAGAAGATTCCACAATTTTTGCCAAACGAAGATTGGCTAGCTCGGCATTTCGTATCTCAGAAATATCGTTAACGATTACTGAAAACCCTACTACCTTTCCATCCCTAAAATCAGGTATATATTTCGTTAATGTGTATCTGGAATGTTTCCCATCGGGAGAAGGGACCCTTCTTTCGAATAATTGCGCCTCTCCTTTTAAAGCCCCTTGTATATAAGGATAATTTAATTCGAATAATTGATCTCCTAAAACAGTTCTTATATGTTGGCCGACTATTTTTTTGGTCTCTATTCCGAACCATTCTTGATAGGCATCATTCGCCAATCGATTGATCAAATTGGAATCCCAATAACCAACCAGATCCGGAAGAGTATTTATTAGAAAAAGAAAATCCAATTCCTTTTTCAAAGAATAGATCTCCGACCCTTTTAAAATTTTAATTCCGCCGATACAAATTTGATCACCGGATCCATTTTTTAGGATTTTAAGTTTAGTATCTGTCTCTAACTCTTCGCCGGAGAATGTTTTATAACGGATCGGAAGAATTTTTGACTCTTGGATCTTATCTATCTGAGAATCCAATAGCTCATGATCTTTTTTGAAAAATATATCCTTCCAATTGATATCAGGGCTCGGGTCGGAAAATCCAAGAACAGATTTGAACTTGGGATTCATCCAAAATCGATTTCGATCCGAAAGATCCAAAACCCAAACACCATCCAAACCTTCGGTTTGAATGAACTGGAACACTTCCCAATCATTTTGTATCCAGTGGTAGACTAACTTTTCCAGGGAATCTTGCATTTTAAGTATAAGGATAAGACGAGAATAAAGGGTCCTTACATTATTCAAAAAGTCCCTGGAGTCAATGAAAATAGAAATGGAAGATCTTGAAATTCTGTGTCTTTTGCTTGATGATTAAAAGCAAAAGTATTTCATATAAAATTCTTCTCGATCTAAAGGTTTAGAAATGCAAAAAGAATATTGGCTTCTTCCGATCGGAGCGTTAGCTCTATTGACTTTTTTCGTATTATTGCAAATCCCAATTCGCCGCTTATACGCGGGCATTATCGGAAAAGTAATCGCAGACGATTTTAAGTTCGGAGAATCTAAAAATGTTCCTCAATGGGTATCCATTGCGAATCGGAACTATATGAATCTGCTGGAAATCCCCTTATTGTTCTACCTTATTTGTTTGATACAATACTTAACGGGCTCTAATGACTCTTTAAATTTTCAGTTGGCTTGGATCTATGTGGGACTTAGAACTATACATAGCTCGATCCATCTTACTTATAATAACGTTATTCACAGATTGATCATTTTCGCTACGAGCAATTTGATCTTGTTCGGGATCTGGGTGAATTATTTCAGAAAATTTTTGGAGATTACTTTTTGGGGATAAAAATTTCCTTAGACAATGCCCTATCTAAGGTCTTTAGTCCCATAAAACGTCCTAACCTTTCGTATTCCCCGCCTGAAGAATAAAAAGGCATTAGGAATATAAAGAAAACTTGATAATAGTAATCGTATTTTTCAGTTAAATCGACTGAACCTAAAAGTTCGCCCTTAGAATTATAAAAATCAGTGCTCATCGCAAAAGAGCCTTCTTCCCTGTATGGGCGAAAACCCCAACCCTTGGAGAATGCGTAATCCATTCCCCTATCCTCTGCCTGAGATTCCACAATCTTAATTTGGACTTTAAGATCTCCATCAGGAGATACGCTGACCTCTCTAAACAATCCGGAGTCTTCATATGCTGAAACCAGATATTGTGTCCAAGTTTCTTCTCTATTTTTCTGCTCATCTTCTTCCAAATTATAAGCGTGATCATCCTTTTCTGGAATATAGATCACTTTAATAGAAACCTTTTTATAATGTTTCAATACTTTTCCCTCATTTAAGGTAGAAGGAGAAGAAAGTTCCGATCTCGAAACTAAAATACAATTTGCGAATAATATGGATAAAAGAAGAAGGTTGAGAAAATATATTCGAAAAGAAGAATACATGGATGCGTTCGATCAAAAGGGAAGGATTATTTTTCCTTTTGCAATAATTCCAAATGATCCCTGGAAAGCAACCATAACGTAGAACCAGGATCTATAGCCACTCCGGAAACTCCCTTATTCTGTAGACCTAATGCCCATAATTCCTTTGCAGTGATAGGAACGAGTGCAGTATCTTTTTTAAAATAACGGAATGATTCGGAAGGATGAGAGAATGCAGGGAGGAACACTCTACCATGCTCATCACTTACATATAATAATACGATAGGTTCCGGTCCTTTTTTAGGGGGAGTTTTTTTCTTTTTTTTAGCGGCAGCTTTCTTTTTAGGTTTCGCCTTCTTCTTAGTAACTGCTTCTTCACCTGCATGAGGTATCAGAAAGTAAGCTTTAGTAAGTTCAGCGGAAAGTTTTTCCAAATTTTTTTCGGAACGATTCTTAGAATAAAGATAAATCGCTTCTCTAAACTTTGCATTCTCTCCATCGAACTTAGGAGTAGGCTCAAAATATTCTTTAATTGAAGAGAGAACTTTTTTAAAATTGGCCATCTTACTTTTGTAATTCTGCGGATTTGTTTGCAAATTTCAAACTATTCAAATCCTTAGGCTGGATAAAATACCATCCCACTAAAACTGCCGCCAAAGAAATCGCGGATACGAATAACACTCCGTAACTCGCTTTAGGAGAATCTAATTTAGAAATTTCTCCTTCTTCAGAACTCATATAAGTAAGTATTCCTACTTTTGCATAATAATATAGTGCTAATGCAGAGTTAGCAATCCCTCCGATGAGTAACCATCTTGAGATCTGATCCGTCCCTTCTGCAATTTTTTGGAATAGAAATAATTTGGCCCAGAACCCGCCTAAGGGAGGAATTCCGGCCAACGATAAGAAGAAAATAAATAATGCAAAACTAGTCCAAGGCCTGGACTTTGCAAGTCCTGCAATGGACTCATACGTTACATGACGATTTCCTTCTTCCAAGAAAGAAAGAATCGCGAATGCTCCCAAACTCATAAAAGAATACACGATCAGATAAAATAATGCTTCTTCTTTTCCGCCTAAGGAAATCCCCGCAACAACATAGCCTGCATGAGCGATGGAAGAATATGCCAAAACTCTTTTTAAACTTGTCTGCTTTAAAGCCACAAAGTTTCCGTAAGTCATGGACATCAGGGCTAAAATTCCCATAATCCAGGTCCATTCTCCAACGGAAGCTGAAACAGGAAGTTTTGAAAATACAACGAGCAATAATCCCATAGAAGCGGACTTAGAAGCCGTTGCCATAAATCCGGTTACTGGAGTTAAGGCACCTTCGTAAGCATCAGGTGTCCAAGAATGATAAGGAAATAATGCGATCTTGAACGAGATCCCGGTTAATAGAAGTAATAATCCGATTTTAGTAAAATTGGAATCAAATCCTGAACTCAGCAAAGGTTTTAAAGAATCCTGTAGATGAGTTGTGCCTGATCCCCCGAATAAGAATGCCATTCCGAATAAGAAAAACCCTGTGGAAAAACTTCCTAAAAGAAAATATTTCAGACTAGCTTCTAAAGAATAAACATCACTTCTTGCCATTCCTACTAGGACATACAAGCATACTGACATTAACTCCAATCCTACAAAGATTGTAACAGTATCCGTTCCAGAAGTCATCAGGAACATTCCGACCAGCGAAAAAAGAAGAAGAGGATAGAATTCCGGAAATTCCATATTATGTTGTTCTAATACTCGAGGAGAAGCAAGAACAGTGCAGAATGCGGCGATCAAGTATAACGCCCCAAACCAAAAACCTAATGTGGAAATCTCATAATGTCCTGAAAAATAAGTCCCCAATCCAGGATTCGATTGAGAAACAAACAAGGAGAAGAATGCCGCAATCAAAACCAAACCGGAAGTAAATCTTACGATCCTAAATTCAAATCCTTGGAAAAAGAACTGTAATCCAAGTAATAAGATCCCTCCTCCGGAAAGTACCAGAATTGGGAGTATAGAAATTAGATCATTGGAATTTGGAATTAAATTCATTCTTCCGCCTCTTGGGACACTGTCTTTTTACCTGGGATCCCTGTTCCTCTTCCGGAACTGATCCTATCCTCATAACTAGGAGGCTCGGTGCCCAAGGTCCTATAATTTATAAATTTCTTCTTAGTATTTTTCAAAGTACCTTCTTGTTCCAAAAAGGCCCTTTCTTGTAACGCTTGTTTAGAAGTCAGGTTTAATACCACTCGAGCGCTTGGTTTTAAATACGTTAGCAGAATATTAGGAAAAATCCCGGTTAATATTATAATTCCTGCAACTATGGAGATTATAAACTTCTCCCTTACATTCATAGGGGATAAACCGGAAGATAAAGAATTCGGCTCACCAAATAATAGGTTTCGAGCAAAGTATAACATATACCCTGCTGCGAAAATCACCGCAGTTCCCGCCAAAAATCCATAAATAAGGCTGTATTTGAAAGTCCCGATAAGAACCAAAAATTCTCCCACGAATCCGTTTGTTCCAGGAAGCCCGGCACTCGCAAAAGCAGCTAGACCGATCGCTACTGCCAAAAACGGAGCGGATTTAGCAAGACCGGAATAATCTTTTAGCTCGTTAGTTCCGGTTCTTTCATGCAAAAATCCTAATATAAAGAACAAAAGACCGGAAGTGAATCCATGATTCACCATTTGGAGCATTCCTCCTGCCACTCCCTCTTCAGTAAGAGTTAAGATCCCTAAAATACAGAAACCCATATGCGAAAGAGAAGAGAAAGCTATCAGACGTTTGCTATTTTTCTGAGTTAAAGCGACTAGAGCCCCGTAAACGATCCCTGCAACTGCAAGTGCAGTAAGTAGATTACGATATTCTAAAAATACCTGAGGAAAAATCGGAATAACAACTCTAACGTATGCAAATAGTCCGATTTTTAAGAGAATACCAGCTAAGTCTACGGAACCAACAGTAGGAGCTTCTTCGTGAACGTCAGGCATCCAGGTGTGGAAAGGAAATAGAGGCACCTTGATCGCAAATGCAAAACTAAATCCCACAAATAACCAAAACTTAATATTTGCCGGTATTAAATTCAAAGATACAACAGCTAATTCTTCTAGATCGAATGTGCGGGTGTAATGATATAAGACCAGAATACTCGCAAGCATGAAAACGGATCCGGTAAAAGAGAATACCAGATACTTCATTGCAGCCTTAATTCTTCCTTGTTCCCCCCAGATACCCACCATCAAAGTGAAAGGTAAAACCATCCATTCCCAGAAAACGTAAAATTGGATCAGGTTAACCGAAAGAAATACCCCGATCACTCCTGTTTCCACTAATAGGAGAAGTATAAAAAATTCTCTAATCCTTTGTTTTACATTAGAAAAAGCGGATAATACAGAAAGAAAGAATAGAAGCGCGGACATCGTTACGAGCAATAAGGAGAATCCGTCTATCGCTATATGATAATCCAGACCTCCTGACTGTAGCTTCAAGAAGTTCCAAATATGATGCGTAAATTGAAAACCGCTGTCTCCTCTCAAGAATTCCAAAAAAAGAGGAATGGTCATCGCGCAGACTCCCAGAGTCACAATCGCAGACCAAAGACGGATCCATTTTTCGTTTTTAGATAAGAATAAGAAAGGGATCCCTAAAACAGGTAAGAATAATAGAATGCTTAAATAGTACTGGGGCACTTAGATTCCCCTCCATAAAAATACGGACAAGATCAAAACAGTCCCTAATACAATTAGAAAAGCGTAATCTACTACGGTTCCTGTTTGGATCCTGCGTAGTAATGATGCAACTCCGCCGGAAATTTTTCCAGTTCCGGTTAAAACCCTATCGATCAAACGTTTTTCCACCACTTCGGATAAGAATTCGGATAAGGCGGAGATCGGCCCGATCAAAACGTTTTTAAAAATTTCATCTATGAAGTACTTGTTTGCAGGAAAAATTCTCCAGCCGGTATAAGTGGATTCATCTAAAGGCAGTTTTTCCTTTTTGCCAAAGAAAAACCAATAGATCCCTACTCCTAAAAGGATCGCTCCTAAAGAAAGTCCAGCAAGTAGGAGTTCCAACTGATGGCTTAAATGAAGTACTTCCGTGATACCCTTTTGCTGAGAAGAATACAATAATCCTTTTGCAAAAATAGGTAAGAAATATTTCTCTAAGAAATCAATTCCTCCCCCTAAAGATTCCGGAACTAATAAATATCCGGAGAATGCTGCGCCCAGTGCCAAAATCACTAATGGCAAAGTCATGGTCCAAGGAGATTCATGAGGATGTACATGATTGGAAACCCTGGACTTGCCGGTAAACGCCAAGAACGTTAGGCGGAACATATAGAATGTGGTTAAGAATGCCGTAGCAATCCCCATTCCAAAGAATACTGGATGGAAAAAGAACGCTTTTTCTAAAATCAAATCTTTGGAAAAAAATCCACTGAATGGGGGAGCTCCTACGATCGCCAAGGTTCCCAAGAGGAAGGTCCACCAAGTAATCTTCATCTGGGACTTCAGTCCCCCCATTTTTCTCAAATCCTGCTCATCAGATAATCCATGGATGACTGAGCCGGAACCCAAGAACAATAAGGCTTTAAAGAATGCATGAGTCAGCAAATGGAAAAGCCCCGCCACATAAGCACCGGTTCCCATTGCTACGAACATATATCCCAACTGAGAAACCGTAGAATAAGCTAAAACTTTTTTGATATCGTTTTGATAAACACCGATTGTCGCCGCAAAAAATGCAGTGAATGTTCCGATACAAACGATCCAAAAACCGACCTTAGGAACTAAGATAAAAATAAAATTCAATCTTGCGATCAGGAATAAACCTGCAGTAACCATAGTAGCCGCGTGAATCAAAGCTGAAACCGGAGTAGGTCCGGCCATCGCATCAGGCAACCAAACATGGAAGGGGAATTGAGCGGACTTACCCATTGCACCTATAAAGAAGCAAATCGCCACAAAAGGAAGTGCATTCAGTAAAAATTTTGCCTGAGGTAAAGATTCAGAAATTGTAATAAAGGAAACTGAACCGGCCAGCCAATATGTAAGAGCTATCCCACCTATCATCGCCAAGTCGGCGATCCTATTGGTAACGAAAGCCTTGATACTTGCTTGCGCTGCATTTTCCTTATGAGTATCAAAACCGATCAGAAGATAAGAACAAAGTCCCACACCTTCCCAACCGAAAAATAGAACCACGAGGTTTTCCGCTAAAACCAAATGGAGCATGAAGAATACGAATAGGTTTAGATACGAAAAAAACCTTCCAATCCCAGGATTACCTTTCATGTACCCGATGGAATATAGATGGATCAAACTTCCGATACCCGTAATAATCAGGGCCATAAAGAGAGAAAGTTGATCTACTTGGTAAGCAAGATCCACTTTAAAATTCCCAACATCCACCCAATTAAATAGGGTGATGATTTGAGCATCTTGTCTTTCTAGAGGACGGAATTGTAAATAAGCGAATACACTCGCAGCAAAAGATACGAAAGATAAAGAGGTTCCGATCGGACCTGATAAACCTTTCCAATACCTTCCGAATAATGCGTTTAGTACGGACCCAAGAAGCGGAGAAAAAGCCAGAACGGATATAAGGATTTCCCAACTCATCGCATTACCATTTCATTAAATTCATTTCGTCTACAAAACTTGTTTTTTTCTTTCTGTGAATTGCAACCACTAAGGCCAAACCGATCGCCGCTTCCACTGCTGCGATTGCCATCACGAAAAATACAACCACTTCTCCTTGAACCTGATGAAGTGATTTAGAAAAAACGACAAATACCAAATTTACCGAGTTCAACATGAGTTCTATACTCATGAAGATGACTACCGCACTTCTTCTGAATAGAACCCCGGCGACACCGATGGAAAAAATAATACAGGCAAGGATCAGCAGATATTCCACGGGGATTCCCGCGAGAGTTGGTTTCAGAATTCCCGGATTCATGGCTCCCCTTCTTCTGTTTTTTTACCTAAATTCTTTTTTCCTAATATAACTGCACCTAGTACAGCTGCTAAAAGTAATATGGAAACAATTTCAAAAGGAAGAAGGTAATCTAAAAACATGGAACTTCCCACCGCAGCAGTATTTCCTTCTGCGATCACTCCAGTTTTACCTTCTTCCGATTTGGATAATGTATACTCGTAAGACCCGGAGTCAGAATACCCTTTAGGAGAGGCATCCGTGTTCGGAACTCCCTCTCTTACGGAATGGATCAGAACAATTGCAAGCAACACGACTACGGAAAGGACCAAAACTTTTTTGATCGGATGATTCCAAAGTTTCGCAATCCCTTCATCATGCAAAGACAGAAGCATCAGAACGAAAACTACAAGTACCATGATGGCACCCGCATAGACCAAAACCTGCATGGTAGCCACAAAAACGGAACCTATAACCGCATAAATTCCGGCTAACGCGAAAAAGGAAAGTACAAGTAAAACAGCGGAACTGATTGGATTCGGATGAAATACGACTCCTAAGGCACCGGCAACTAATACTCCACTGAATATAAAAAAGAGCAGAAGTTGGGGATTATCGAATATTCCTACCATTTCCAGAAACCGTCCAAGCCAACATAAACACTTGCGATCAGAATATTCGCAACTGCCCAGGGGATCATTTTTTTCCAACCGATAGTCATCAACTGATCGTATCTGAATCTAGGCAGGGTCCATCTCACCCACATAAATAAGAATGCGAAAAATAAAACCTTAAGAGTAAAGAAACCTAGTCCTGCCCAGGCCTGCCAAACGGAACCGCTCAATATACCAAAAGGAAGATGGTATCCACCAAAGAATAGAATGGTGACTACACAACTCATAGTGATCATATTCATGTATTCCGCAATGAAGAATAACGCGAACTTGAATGCGCCGTATTCAGTATGAAATCCAACCACCAGTTCGGATTCCGCTTCTGCTAGATCGAAAGGAAGTCGATTTGTTTCCGCAAACATAGCCACTACGAAAACGGAAAATGCAATAAAGCCGGGAAGTTTAAAAATATTCCAAAGACCCACTTGCGCGTCGTTGATATCTGTAAGTTTTAAAGATCCAGTTAAGATAACAATAGCAGCAACAGAAAGACCAAGAGGCAATTCGTAACTGATCATCTGAGCCGTAGCACGGATCCCACCAATCAAAGAATATTTATTATTACTCGACCAACCAGCAAGGATGATCCCATAAACGGAAAGACTGGAGATCGCAAATAAGAACAAAATCCCTGTATCAGGATTTGCAATTTGAAGATCTAAAGAAGCAAATCCGACTTCCTTTGCCAAAAATTCAGGCAAAATCACGGTCCCACCCAAGGGTACAACTGCCCAAGCCATGATTGCACAAGTCATAGAGATCGCAGGTGCGATCAAATACATGACCCTGTTCACATTTTTAGGGAAAATCTCTTCTTTCGTTAAAAACTTGATCCCATCTGCTAACGGTTGTAAAAGACCGAGAGGGCCCGCACGATTCGGGCCTTTTCTGTCTTGGATAAATCCGGCTACTTTACGTTCTGCTAATGTATAATAAGCACATGCCGTGATGAACACTAAGAAAAAAAGCGCACTCTTCAGAAGCCAGAGTAGAACTATATTCCAATCCATCTATTGGGCCCCGCTTGTCGCAGGCTGGACTTCTTCTTTTACAGCCTTATCTTTTAATCTGGCTTCGAATTCATGTTTGAACTTTAAGATAGTAGGTCGGACAGCTCCAACACATGCATCGGAAAGAGGGCAAATGGTTGTTCCACCTTCCATATTTCGAGCTAAAGAAAGAATAAGATCCAAGTCTGCACTTGTTCCTTCTCCTTCTCTGATCTTATGTAGTAGATCCCTCACCCAATGAGTACCTTCTCTACATGGAGTACATTGGCCGCAGGATTCATGAGCGTAGAATCTTGCAAATCTGTAGGTGGTCTCCACTAGATCCGTGCCTTCTCCGATAACGATTACTGCGCCGGAACCAAGCATTGTCTTATGAGCCGCCATGGATTCGAAATCCATGTTTGCAGTCTTACATTCTTCTGCAGTTAGGATAGGAACAGAAGAACCGCCTGGGATCACCGCTTTTAACGGAACGTCATCCAGCATTCCACCGCAAAGATCATTCACTAATTCTAATAAAGGAGTTCCTAATTCTATCTCGTAAACTCCCGGTCTTTTTACATGACCGGAAACGGAGAATAAACGGGTGCCTGGGGATTTTTCAGTCCCGATCTTAGAATACCAATCAGCACCCTTGTCCAAAATATGAGGAACCGTGGAAAAAGTTTCCACATTATTCACCACTGTAGGGCAACGATATAGACCGGAAACCGCAGGAAATGGAGGTTTTAATCTTGGATGGCCTCTACGACCTTCCAAAGAATTGATGAGCGCAGTCTCTTCTCCGCAGATATAAGCACCTGCTCCCGCATATAATACCAGATCAAAATCAAATCCGCTACCTAGGATGTTCTTTCCCAGATATCCTTTTGCATAAGCCTCATCAATTGCCTTCTGCATGGAATCGATCCCTTTATTGAACTCTCCACGGATATAAAAAAATCCTTTGTTTGCGCCGATAGCTTTTGCACCGATCACCATTCCTTCGATGATCTGGTGGGGAAGATTCTCGATCAGTTTACGATCTTTGAATGTTCCAGGTTCGCCCTCGTCCGCATTGCAGATCAAATATTTAGGTTTCGGGATATCCTTAGGGATAAAGGACCATTTGAGTCCTGTAGGGAAACCAGCTCCCCCTCTTCCTCTCAACCCTGATTTTTTAACGATCTCTATAATTTCTTCCGGCGCGATAGAGAGGGCCTTTTTCATCCCGTCATAACCGTGAACCGATTCGTAAAATTCCAATTCGTTGGAACGAGGATCGTCTATAAATTTAGTGAGGATTTTCATTTCTGCCATAACGTTTCCCCTTAGGTTAAATCCTTTAAGATCTCATCCATTTTTTCAAACGTTAGATTTTCATAATATGAGTCGTTGATCTGGACCATAGGAGCGTATCCACATGCACCCAGACATTCTACTTCTTCCAAAGTGAATTTTTTATCAGGAGTTGTTTCTCCTAACTCAATTCCCAAACGAGAACAAATATGTTTTTCAAGTTTATCATTCCCTCTCATATAACAAGAAGAAGTTCCACAAATCTGGATATGATACTTGCCTACAGGCTTTTTATTGTATAGGGTATAGAATGTTGCGACCCCGTATACTTGCGCGAGAGAAATTGGAGAGCCTATCTTGTCTGCAAGAGCTTCCATTCCTTCTCTGTCCACATATCCTTGTTCCTTCTGTAGGAGGTACAACCCTGGAAGGATCACACTTCTTTTATCGGGAAACATCTCCAATAGTTTGTCTAGCCTTGCAACTGATTGGGAAGAAAATTGATAACTCATCAGCAGTCCAACTCCCCTGCGATCACATTCATTGAACTCATTGTAGCGACCGTATCCGCGAGAAGTGAACCTTTTACTAATTCAGGGAAAGATTGATAAAACCAGAAACATGGCCTACGAACATGTACTCTCCAAGGAGATTTCTCCCCTTCGGAAACGATATAAAATCCGAGCTCGCCGTTAGCGGCCTCGGTTGCCATATAATATTCTCCCTTAGGAACTTTGATCCCGTGCATGATCAATTTGAAATGGTAGATCAACTCTTCCATATTCTTATAAACCTTGCTCTTTTCAGGAAGATAAATATGAGGAATATCTGCGTGGTGGGCGCCTGTTGGAAGACCGTTAATTAACTGCTCCACAATTCGAAGAGATTGTCTCATCTCTTCCATACGGACAAGAGTCCTATGAAGAACGGAACCGTCCTCTCCTACAGGAATATCGAAATCCACCTTATCATAGAACATATAAGGATCGTCCTTACGAATGTCCCAAGGAACTCCTGCGGCTCTTAAATTCGGACCGGAATAACCGTAAGAGATAGCATCTTCTGCAGAGATACCTCCCACACCTTCCGTTCTATCCATAAAGATCCTATTATTTACTAATAAAGACTGGAACTCCTCTATCGCAGGACGAAGTCCTTTGATGATCGTTTTCACATCCTTTTCGAATTCAGGATAAATATCTTTTTCGAGTCCACCAACTCTACAGAATGTAGTGGTAAGTCTTGCACCCGTGAGTTTTTCCAAAACTTGATAGATATTCTCTCTATGATGGAATAAGTGTAACATCCCGGAGAATGCGCCAAGATCCACACCCAAGATACCATTGCAGATAATATGATCCATCACACGAGAAAGTTCGGAGACGATCATCCGAACGTAAGTCACCTTATCAGGAACTTCTATCTCGAGCATTTTTTCGACAGTAAGTATCCATCCTATATTATTCAGAGGAGTAGATACGTAATTCATTCTATCCGTACAAACTAGGAACTGATTATAAGTATAACGTTCTCCTAATTTTTCGAAACTGCGATGTACATAACCGATCACGGATTCTGCATCCACCACTCTTTCTCCGTCTAGCTGGATCACATTTTGTAGGATCCCATGAGTAGAAGGGTGAGAAGGTCCCAAGTTCACAAGTAGGTGTCCCTCAGGGAGTTTTTTCTGTTTGAGGCTGAAATGTTCCGCGGTTTTTTCGTACATCGCTGTCATATTAAGCCTCCATATCTTCTTTTAAGTGGATGGTGAGAAGGTCTTCTACCAGATAATCCTGACCGAAACCTTCTAAAGGATAATCTTTTCTTAATGGATGACCTTGGAAATTATCAGGCATAATGAGGCGATCCATTCTAGGATGGCCCGCAAAACGAATACCGAATAGATCGTAAACTTCTCTCTCCGGCCAGTTCGCACCTTTGAAAATACTTATGATACTTGGAACTTGTTCATCTTCTTCCAAAGCCACGCGGAATTGTACTTTTGTGGAGGATTTGTTTCCAGAGCGGAGAAGGTAACAGACTTCGAATCTTGGAGTTTTTTTGCCCAACCAATCGATTGCGGTCAGGTCATTTAGATAATTCAGTTCAATCCCAGGAGCTGTTTTTAAAGCGGAAAGAACAGGAACAATTCCTTCGGGTTTTAAGAAGAATGTAGGAAGATTTGTAAGTATTTCTTCTTCCTTGGAGATAAAATGAGGGAATTTGTCTTTTAGGAAACTCTGGATTGTTTCTTTCATCGGACGACCAGGGGTTTGTTTCTTTCGTTCATTTCCCGGATCTTATCCATTACTTCCTGTCTTCTGGCTTCTAACCCTTGGGTTTTTACTTTTTCCTGAAGTTTGATTACTGCATCCAAAAGTGCTTCTGGTCTAGGAGGACAACCTGGAACATATAGATCCACAGGAAGTATCCTATCAATTCCTTGTAAAACGGAGTATGCATGGAACATTCCTCCGGAAGAAGCGCAGGCTCCATAACTGATCACAAATTTCGGTTCAGCCAATTGGTCGTAAATTTCACGAAGCACCGGAGCCATTTTATAAGTGATGGTCCCAAGAACTAAGATCATGTCTGCTTGTCTAGGAGAGAAAGAAGGTCTTTCCGCTCCGAACCTGGCGATATCGTAATCCGCACAAGACGTACTCATATATTCTATCCCACAACATGCGGTCGCAAAAGGATAAGGCCATAAAGAGTAACTTCTTCCCCAATTGATCACGGAATCAACCGTAGCAATCTGAAAAGAATCTCCATAAGACGATCCGGGTTGAGCGAGTTGTTCGTTTAATCCCATTCCAAGGCCCCCTTCTTCCGAATATAATACAGTCCAACCACGAGGGTGAAAATAAAAACAAACATCTCTATTAAGAGAAAATTACCCAGTCCCGCCTCTTTGAATGATTTTAAATTCACGGCGTAAGGGAAAAGGAAGATCGCTTCTATATCAAAAAGAATAAATAGAACTGCGACCAAGTAGAACTTGATATTAAACAATCCCTTTGCATCCCCATAATACGGTACTCCGCACTCAAAAGTATCATGAGGCTTGGATTTTTTTTTGGGGTTTAGAAGGAACGCGAGTCCGAGTATGAGAGCGGAGAATCCTACTCCCAAGAGGAATTGAATCAGCAGGGGGCCTAGATGGTCCGGCGAACTTCCCATATCTAACTTCTATCAAACGCGATTACTCGCTTATGTCAATCTAAAATCCCGAAAGGTGCCTTTGCAAGAGGTCGGAAGACCGGATTCTATCATTTTCGAATTTTACAATTTTCCTTTTTTCGAAATGAGAATGTTTTTCAATAAGCTCTCTAAATTTTTCAGAAATCTAATCCTAAAAACAGAACGACTGTTCTATCCTTAAGACTAAACTTTAAGTTTTTTTAAAGTAGTTTAGTTTCATAAAGAGGTAAAGTATTTCAGTTTCGCACAGAGACACTAAGGCACGAAGGGGAAAGGTTTTATAATCACCCCCTTTTCTCCGTGGCTTTGTGCCTTCGTGCGAAAAACCTACCCTGTGCTACTTTCTCCTCCATTACTCCGTGTGAAAACTTTGCCCACCGAACAGAACAGTCGTTCTGGTTTTACCTAAAAAGTTGGTGACAAAACTATTTAATATCTTAGGGTACTGGACATATAGATCCAGCATTGACAGGGACAAAATCAAATGGCTAAACTCGTACTATCCAGCTTCGCAGAATTACAAGCATACGAAGGAAAAGAACTAGGCGTATCCGACGCTCACGAAATCACCCAGGCACAAATCGATACATTCGCAAATGCAACTTTGGACCACCAATGGATCCATACTGATCCGGCAAGAGCTGCTAAAGAATCCCCTTTCGGAACTACGATCGCTCACGGTTATCTTACACTTTCTATGGCTCCTTACCTATTGAGCCAGATTTTAGAATTAAGAAACATCAAAATGGGAATCAACTACGGAATGGAAAAACTCCGCTTTTTAGATCCTGTTAAGGTGGGTTCCAAACTCAAACTTAGAGCGGAATTGATTGAATTGAAGGACCTAAGAGGTACTGCAAGGATGACCTTAAAACTTAGCTTCGAGGTAGAAGGTGCCGCAAAACCTGCTGCTATCGGTGAAGTAATCTATCTCTACCAATTCGCCTAATCGGCAAGGTATTCTAAAATGAATCCTCGTACGATCATTTATCTGATTTCCAGGATCAGGGACGAATTCCACAGACGTTTGAATTCCGAACTGAAGGACAAAGGCTTGGGACAGCTAACTACTACCCATGCGGATATTTTATTCGCACTAGCAATGTCCAAAAGAGTTCCGATGCAGGATATAGCTCGGATGATAGATAGGGATAAGTCCACTCTGACTGCACTTGTGGACAAACTCCAAGATCTAGGTTATGTGGAAAGAGTGAGAGACACTCAAGACCAAAGAGTTGTTAATCTACAACTTACACGCAAGGCCTATTCTATCCGACCTGTGATGCTTGGGATCTCCAGATCATTGCTTGCAGGCCTTTATAAAGGTTTTACGGAACCGGAAAAGAAGGACCTAGTCCGGCTTTTGGATAAACTTTATAAAAATCTAAAATAGCTTCTCTTATAACCCGGTTAAGAATTCAGTTTCGATATTTTTGAGTACTGCTTCTTCTTCCGGGTTTCTGATTCCTTTTTCCCCTTTTTGTCTACGACCAGGAGTCCAAGGGCGGATCATATTCCTATAATTATGGAGTAATTTTCCGATCTTTTCCTTCTCCGCTTCTTTTAATTTTCTGAAATCGGGCACAAGAAGGGAATTCAGATCTCCCGGTTCTACTTTTCGCAGCCCCTGAGCATATTCCCTGGTTCTAGATTCCAATTCTTTACGCACATGAGGGGTTATCAGATAAGCAAATAGATACTCTTCGAAGTGAGCATATTCAGGTTTTGCGGAAAATCCATGAAAGCAGGTAAGATGAACTGCAGGACTTTGGTTGAATACGAATCTTACTTCTTCCCTATGGAAAGAAGTGGCTAAGATCCTACAAGGTCCCCTGTTCTCCTGAGAATGCCAAGGTTTTCTTTTAGAAGGAAGAAAACGTTTAGGTACACCTCGTTTTATTCCTTCTTCCAGATATTTGTTGATACCTTCTTGCTCATTAGTGTTAGGGACTTCTTTTGCATCTAAAAGCCAGACCTTGGCTCCTTGTGATTTCAAAGTGTTCCAATCATCTCCGGTAAAAAATGGAGAAAGTGCGTATTGAGCTTTCGGAATAGAAGATCTGAGATAGTTTTTAGGAATAGATAAGTTCGAAGCGTCTTTTTCGGATAAAAGAAAATACCCATTGTCCCCTGTCGCGATTCCTCTCCTAAAACTTCCGAATTCCTTAATAGGGACCCAACCGTGACGATTATCTTCGGACATAGTCACATAATTATTGTTAGGTGAATTTTTATCATCATTTTTTATATTTTGTACCGGTTCCGAGTAATCACTCAATAATCGAGTCCATTTTGCCTCAGCATCAGGACGGATTTTTCTCCAGACCATTTCGGAAAGCTCTATACTTTCTCCTTTAATGAATGATGAGGTCCTTGACCAAAGAAAACCTTCTTCCTTCTCTCTTGAATTTTCTAAGAACAGTATACAGGAAGAAGTAACAGCTCCTGTAAACAAGGACCAGGAAGAATCTAAGATAAGTATACGACGAAGATATCCGGATTGAATGATCGCTTTTTTTATCGGAACTCCATATCCAGCATTCAAGAATTCGTAAGGAACAAGTATAGACGCCCTTCCTCCGGGAGCTAAAAGTCTTAGTATACGAAGTAGGAAGAATACATACAAATTTGCTGTCCCTGGAATCTCGTCCTTGATGTCCTCCGCAAATTGACGGATCAATTTTTTTCCATGTTTGGAATGGCTTAGGCGAAGATAAGGAGGATTACAGAGTATGATATCATAGTTTTCTTTCTTTTCATTTTGTAGGAAGTCCCCTAACACCAAATGAAAACGATTTCTGGAGATCCCAGCCTTCTCCAAGTTTTGTATACACTTCTCGTGTAGTATTGGATCGATCTCCCAACCATGGAACTCGCTATCCAATTCTGGGAAATGGTCCTGGAATTTTTGGAAAAAAATTCCTTCCCCGGTCCCTGGATCGAGTATTTTAATTTTTTTCCCTTCTAAGGCAGCTTTGGTTTCGGAAACCCATTCCAGCATGGGACTGACCAAAGCAGAAGGCGTGAAGAACTGTCCTAAAGCTTTCTCTTTGGCTTTAGTATCCGGATTTTCTAGAGGAGGATCAACTTTGTCTTCGCATGGAACGATCATGAAAGAAATTTTCGCCTATATAACGTTGATATGACGACGAATCTACATGACAACCTTACAATTGTTAGAGGTTTTTAGAAAAAAGCATCCTATACCGAAATATCAGTTCGGTATACTCTAAAAACTGTATACTAAGAAGATTTTGTATTATTGTGTCTTGGAGGAAAGTTTTTCGGCCAAAATCCGTTCTATTTCATCCAGATGATATTCTTTTGCCAGATCTAGTACCGTCTTACCTTGGTTATCCGCTAGAGTAAGATCAGATCCGAGTTGGATCAATTTCTGAGCTGCAGAAACATTTTTCCTCTGGATGGCTTCCATAAGAGGAGTTTTTCCTTCTGCATCTCTATGATTTAGATTTGTTCCAGCCTTAGCTAAAACATCCAAAATTTTCAGGTCAGTTTGTTTGGGCTCTGTAGCATAATGAAATGCATTTCTTGCGCCGATCTGGTAAGTCCCATTAGGAGAATGAACATCCTTCAATCTGCTAGTGAACACTGCTTTGGAACCATTCGCTAACAGATATTCTGCAATCGCCAAATTAGAAGGAGAGGAAGCGCCACCCACAGCTAGGAAAAGTGGATATTCTTCGATACCACCTGGATCATGATTCGGGTTAGCACCGTTCTCTATCAAAAATTTTACTAGAACAAGACTTTGGTTCCGGATCGCCATATTGAGAAGAGAAACCGGTTTTTGGTCCTCCCCCTTTCGAGCCGTATATTCTACCAATGCGCCGGATTCGATCAGTCGTTTTGCTTCGGCCAGATCGTCCATATCGGGGATTTTTACCTTTAAGATAGGGATTAAACGATAGAATAGTACTGAGTTCCCATCTACATCCTGGGCGTTGATATTCGCTCCATGTTTGATGAGAAACTCAACTACGTCCTCACCTTCTGCAAGCATGATCGCAGTGCGGCCATCATCATCCTTAGCATCCACAGTCGCACCTTGGCCGAGAAGTAGCTCTACTTTACGAAGGTCCCCTTCTTTCACTGCGGATAAGAATTGTTTGTCCAGCTCGGTATCGGCCTCGATCGCCAAACTAAAGACGAAAACGAGCACCGCCCAGCTTCCACGTTTAAGTTTGCCGTATTTTGCCAATAAATCCATTATTCCGAACACCAATATTTACCTATCCTGATTTTAGCTGCGATTCTATAAATGAAAATTCCCCTTGGCTGGGGAATATCCTTGACCCAAGTGGGCCAAGCTTTATGCCTCTCTCCCTTAGAGCGTTTTATTCGGTAAATGGTTCCCAGTATTCTGTCTGGATTTACCCCTTCGACCGAGTCCTAAATCCATTTTGGCGGAAGAATATGAGTACTACAAAATTTCCATTCGATTCTTATGATAGTATCGGTCTTGCTGATCTGATCCGAAAGAAGAAGATCCAACCCAAAGAATTATTAGATTTTTCTGAAGCAAAGATTGATAGGTTCAATCCGGAATTGAACGCAGTTGTTTTGAACACGATCGACAAAGCAAGAGAAGAGTTGAGATCCGGCAAGATACTTAAGGGACCCTTTTACGGAGTTCCACTTCTTATTAAAGATTTATTACACCATGTGAAGGGACAGAAGATCACTTCAGGTTCCAAGGCTTACAAAAATTACATTCCATCCGATGATAGTGTTTTTGTTTCCAGGTTAAGAAATGCGGGATTCGTTTTTATAGGTACTACGAATGTTCCCGAATTTGCTTTAATGGGAATCACTGAACCGAAATTTCACGGACCAACTCGGAATCCTTGGGATCCGGAAAGAACTCCTGGTGGTTCTAGCGGCGGATCCGGAGCGGCGGTAGCGTCCGGAATGAGTTCTATTGCGACAGGCTCGGATGGTGGAGGATCTATTCGAATCCCAGCCGCTTATTGTGGACTATTCGGATTAAAACCAACTAGAGGAAGAGTTCCAGTCCGTCCTTACGGAAGAGTTTGGCAAGGAGCTTCTCAAGATCATGTTCTTACTAAATCAGTCCGAGACAGTGCAGCAGTTTTAGATCTAGTCTCAGGTGTCGGGATAGAAGAAGCATTCTCTATGGATAAAAATAAAACTTCTTATCTATCGGAAGCTAAGAAGTCTCCAGGCAAACTAAAGATCGCATATTCTTTCGCTTCTCCCATTGGAACCCCGGTCAATCAAGATCATATAGATGCGTTACACGACACAGTAAAGCTCTTAAAATCATTGGGCCATAAATTGGAAGAAAGTTCTCCTCAGGTGGATGGAAAACGTTTAGCAAAAGCATACGTGACCATGTATTTCGGAGAAGTTGCCTCTGAAATTTCTCGCTTAGACAAAGTATTAGGCAGAAAGGCCAAGATGGGAGATGTGGAATCCACTACTTGGATCTTAGGATTACTCGGACGATCTATATCCGCAGGTGAATTTGTATCCGCAATCCGATATTGGGATGAAGCAGCCTATATCTCAGAATCCTTTTTAGAAAATTATGATCTTTATCTGACCCCAACCACAGCAGAACCTCCCGCTAAAATTGGAGAGCTTGCACCGAAACTATATGAAGAAATTGCAATGCAGATCATCGGAAGGATCGGAACAGGTAAATTACTTTTGGCCAGCGGTATGGTAGACCAACTTGTAGAAAAAAATCTTTCGAGAACTCCGTTTACACAGCTCGCAAATCTTACAGGACAACCTTCTATGTCTGTTCCACTTTCTAAAACGACTCTTGGTCTACCGATCGGAATGTTATTCACTTCCAAAAGAGGAAGAGAAGATGTACTTTTCCGACTGGCAGGACAATTGGAAAAAGAAAGACCTTGGGCGGATATTAAGAAGTCCTAGAAAAAACTAAAAGCGGCTGGTATCGATCTGTTGTTCCGTTCTGAGGGAACTCAAAACTTCGGGAGTGATATCCTTCCCGCCGCGTAAATTTGTAAACAAGGATTGGATACTATAGATTGGTCCCCAAGGAAAACCCCACCAACCGAAAAGTAAAGTCACAACGGTGAACCCCAATCCTTTTAAAATAGAATTTTCCCTCGCGCGAATAAAATAAACCTTAGAAGGATTTTTAAAAGTCATAATCAAAATGGAGAACGTATAAAGATAATATACGAATTTTCCGCCTCTCTGTACTTCCGAGCGTATCTCAGCTTCCGACAATCCTTCGATCCCTTGTATGCTACTCATAAATCCTCTGAGAAATTCTATTACACTTGAGGTCGGTTTCGGTCAACAAAACCGGTATTTTTTTCACAATTCCCACTTTACAAATACTCTTTCTAAAACAATTTAAATTGTATGTCTTTCAGCGCGGACGAATTCAAAAATTCACTCTCTCATTTTGCATCCGGAGTAACTGTGGTGACCTTCTCCGATACCACTAGAGCCGGAGGATTAACAGTTAGCAGTTTTAGCTCACTTTCTTTGGATCCACCTTTGGTTCTTTTTAGCCTTCAAAAGAATATAGCAAGTCATGATCCGTTACTTGCTTCTGGTCTGTTCACAGTGAACATTCTATCGTCCGACCAGCAGGAACTTTCCAACCAATTCGCGTCCGGTAAAATAGACAAACATGAACTGATCCAAAAACTAGCCTGCGATCTAGGGCATAACGGGGCGCCTTTCTTGAACGGCACTTTGGCAAGGATAGAATGTGAATTGGAAAAACAAGTAGATGGAGGAGACCATACCATAGTGATCGGAAGAGTGTTATTCGCGGTATCCGATGACTCTAAAAGGCCTCTTCTCTATTACCGTAGGAACTACTATAATATCTGAACCCTAAGAACGGGATTTCAGCCCTAAAATAGTTTTCAGTGGGGGCCAAGTCCGAAAAACTGGTCCCGTAATGGAAAAAGAATCCGTCTCCCTCCAAGACGCTCTCGAACACGGTCTTACCTCAGAAGAATTTAGCAAAATCCAGGAAATCCTAGGCAGACTCCCTAACTCCACAGAACTCGGAATTTTCTCCGCAATGTGGTCGGAGCATTGCTCTTATAAAAATTCTATCCTCCAATTAAAAACTCTTCCTACAAAGTCTGATAAACTTTTGGCCCAAGCGGGAGAAGAGAACGCCGGTGCCATGGATATTGGCCAAGGACTGGCAGTTGTTTTCAAAATAGAAAGTCATAATCACCCTACTGCAGTGGAACCTTACCAAGGTGCAGCCACAGGAGTAGGCGGTATCATGAGAGATATCTTTACAATGGGAGCAAGACCTATCGTATCCTTAAACTCTCTTAGATTCGGTAACCCTGACGAACCAAGAAATAAATATTTATTATCCAGAGCAGTCAAAGGTATCGGAGATTACGGTAACTCACTCGGGATCGCAGTCTCAGGTGGAGAACTATTCATTGATGAATGTTTTTCCAAAAACCCTTTGGTGAATGCTATGACTGTAGGAATCGTCAGGCATGATCAAATGGCAAGCGCGACCACCGGAGGAAAGGTGGGTAACGCGGTATTCATCGTCGGTTCCACTACAGGAAGAGACGGAATCCACGGAGCTTCCTTTGCTTCCAAGGATCTGACTAAAGAATCAGAGTCCAAACGTTCCGCTGTCCAAGTAGGTGATCCGTTTATGGAAAAACTACTAATGGAAGCATCTCTCGAAGCTATCCAGAAAAAACTTTTAATAGGTATCCAGGATATGGGTGCAGCAGGGATTTCTTGTGCTACTTCTGAGATGAGTGCTAAAGGAAAATCAGGAATGAAGATCAATCTGGACCTGGTTCCTTTCCGCGAGACAGGAATGAATGCTTATGAAGCAATGCTTTCCGAAAGCCAAGAAAGAATGTTGGTAATCCCAGAAAAAGGAAAGGAAGAAGAGTTAGTTGCCATATTCAAAAAATGGAATCTAAATGCGGTCCAGATCGGAGAAGTAACCGATACAGGTCTATTAGAAGTTTATAAAGATGGAAATCTAAAAGCCAAAATCCCTGCAGACACTTTAGTTTTAGGCGGAGGCGCTCCTAGATACGTAAGAGAAACAAAACGTCCTGCTTACTTGGATCAAGTTTCTTCATGGACTCCTGATTCCACTCCAGATCTCCAAGAGAATGAAGCTGGCAAAAAACTACTTAAACTATTAAACTCTTGGAATATATCCTCCAGAAAACCGATCATCGAGCAGTACGATACTGAAGTTGGTCTAGTCAAATTGATCGGACCAGGCGCAGACGGAGGATTGTCCGCTATTCCTGATACGGATATGGCGTTGGCAACTGCAACGGATTGTAATTCCAGATTCACTTATTTGGACCCGTATTGGGGAGCAGCACTCGCTGTTTGCGAAGCGGCAAGAAACGTTGCTGTTACAGGTGCAGAACCTCTGGGCGTAACCAATAACCTAAACTTTGCGAATCCTTATATTCCAGAAAACTATTATATGTTTTCAGAATGTGTTCGAGGAATGGGAGACGCTTGTAGGTTTTTAGGACTTCCTGTCACAGGAGGAAATGTTTCCTTCTATAATGAGTCACCTGAAGGACCAATCTTCCCTACTCCGACCATCGGAATGGTTGGAATTCTGGACAAACAGAAGGAAGCGGTTTGGGGCGCTCCTAAGAAAGCAGGACTTAGTTTAGCTCTTATAGGTAAATTTAACCCGAGCCTGGGTGGAAGTGAATACCAAAAGGCTTTTTTGGGTAAAGTGCAGGGCCAGATCCCTAAATTCGAACTTTCCGACGAAAAATCATTATTAGAAGTTTTGGTCTCTCTTAGAAAGAACGCAAGCCTATCATTCGCTAAAGATCTTTCTTTAGGAGGGATCGGAGTAGCACTTGCAAAAATCGTAATACTCTCCGGACTCGGGATCAAAGCGGATCTAAGTGCGATCAAACAATCCAGAAAGGATCTTACACTTTTTGGAGAAAGTTCAGGTTCTGTTCTAATCGGTTACGAAAAAGGAAAAGAAGAAAGTATCAAGTCGCTCGTTGCTTCTAAAGGCCTGGACTTCCATTCTGTCGGAACTGTAGAATCTGATCCTAAACTCGAAATACAAGGGTACGGGATTTCCGCCTCTTCGAACGAACTAAAATCGGTTTATGAATCCGGTTTAGAGGAAATTTTCAAATGAGATCCATCCAAAAGATCGGTATCGCCTATTTAATTCTTTGTGCTGCTTTTATTATTTCGGATTGTAGACGCCCTGCTTCTGAAATTTTAAACGAGGCTTCTAAAAATCCGACCTCTATCGAAAAATTAGATTTGGGCCTTGGTAAGTTAGGAACAGTTCCTCCTGCGCTATTCAATTTTCCGAACCTAAAATGGTTGGATCTTAGAATGAACGAACTTACTTCTCTTCCTGAAAACACGGGAGACTGGAGTAATTTAGAACATTTGAATATTTATGGAAATGATATAGAAAAACTTCCCGCTTCAGTTTCCAAACTTTCTAAACTTAGATTTTTTTTCGCGGGAAATAACGATTTTGTCGGAATTCCTACAGAACTGGCGGGGACTTCCATTCAAGCTATTTATTTGGATTCTAATAAGATAGAATTCAAAGAATCTGATATAGATATAGTTATGGGATTTCCTAAACTGGAAGTTTTGGATCTTGCTAGAAACAGAAAGATTGCAGTTTTTCCTAAAAATTTTGGATTTTTAGCAAGCCATCCTAAGCTAAGACTTCTCATCCTAAAAGAGACTGGTTTAAAACCTTCTCAAATAGAATCCGCAAGAAAACTTCTCCCTAAAGTGAAGATAGAATTTTAATCTATGAAAGAAGAAGATAAGAAGAATCCATATTCAAATACCGTAATACTTCCTCAAACGGATTTTCCTATGAAGGCCGGGCTTTCCACAAGAGAGCCTGATCAGATCAAAACCTGGCAGTCTGAAAAGATACTTCGCAAAATGCAGGAAAAAAGAAAGGACCGTCCTCAGTTCATTCTTCATGACGGACCTCCTTATGCAAACGGTAACTTTCATACAGGACACGCGCTTAATAAGATCCTAAAGGATATGATCGTTAAGTCCAAATTTTTCGCGGGCTACCAAACGGACATGATCCCCGGTTGGGACTGTCATGGTCTTCCGATCGAAGTTCAGGTACTTAAGAACCTTGGAAAAAAAGCAAGAGAGATCGGCCCGGAAGAATTAAGAAAACTTTGTAGAGAATATGCGGAACAATGGGTCCAAAAACAAGGACAGGACCTTTCTCGTTTCTTATGTTTTTGGGAAGAAGGTAAGATCTACAAAACGATGAGCCCCGATTTCGAGGCAAAGATCGTAGAAGTTTTCGGAGATCTATTCGAAAAAGGTTATGTATACCGAGGCAAAAAGCCTGTATATTGGTGTATAGAACTTGCGACAGCTCACGCTGAAGCGGAGATAGAATATTATCCTCATAAATCTCCATCCATTTACGTAAAATTCCCTATCAAAGGGCAGGATGGAAAATTCTGCCTGATCTGGACGACTACTCCATGGACTCTTCCAGCAAACCTTGCAATTAGTTTTAATCCTAAATTCGCATATTCGTTTTATGCAACTCCTAACGGAGAAGAATTACTTATTGCAGATGGACTAAAAGAGGCGGTAGAAAAAGCTGCCGAAGTCCAACTCGTTAAAAAAGAATCCGTCTCCCAAGAAACACTTTCTAAAATGATCTTCCGCCATCCATTCTTGGATCAGGATTCTATTCCTCTTTTTGGAGAACATGTGACTCTGGATGCAGGAACTGGAGCAGTTCACACTGCACCAGGACATGGACAAGACGACTATAAGGTCGGTTTGGCTGCTGGTTTGGAACCTTATTCTCCTGTAGATGATTACGGTAGATATACTGACGAATTCCCGATGATGAAAGGGATCAAGGTCTGGGATGCAAACCCTAAGATCGTAGAATTACTTAGAGAAAAAAATCTACTTCTTCATTATTCTGAATTTGAGCATAGTTATCCTCATAGCTGGAGAAGTAAAAAACCTTTAATCTTCCGTGCGACTCCACAATGGTTTTTCCAAATGGATTACCAGCAACTCAGGGAAAAATCCTTAGAAGCGATCGACAAAGTAAGCTGGATCCCTAATTGGGGAATTACCAGAATTCGCTCCATGGTAGAAACTAGACCCGACTGGTGTCTTTCCAGACAAAGAAACTGGGGAGTCCCAATCCCAGCATTCACTTGCGAAAATTGTAATGAAACTCATCTAGATGCAAAATCCGTAAAGTTCTTCACCGATCTTGTAAGAGCCAAAGGAATAGAGATCTGGTATAGCGAACCTGCAGATTCACTTCTTCCTTCTGATACAAAATGTTCCAAATGTGGATCTTCCTCTTTCAGGAAAGGCAAAGATATTTTGGATGTTTGGTTCGACTCTGGAGTTTCTAATTTTGCAGTATTAAAAGAAAGAGGCAACGAACCTCCTGCAGATCTGTATCTGGAAGGTTCTGACCAACATAGAGGTTGGTTCCAATCCAGCCTCTGGCCTTCCATGGCGTTACGCGGAATTCCTCCTTATAAATCCGTTCTTACTCACGGATATGTTTTGGATGAACAAGGAAGAGCAATGTCCAAGTCCTTGGGCAATGGAATAGACCCGACCACGGATATTATCAATGTATATGGAGCCGATATACTCAGACTTTGGGTCAGCTCTCAGGACTTCAGAGACGATGTGAAAGTCGGAAAAGACGGCCTTAAGATCATCGCCGATAATTACAGAAAAATCCGAAACACATTCAGATATCTTTTAGGTAACTTATCAGGACATTCTTCAGACCAAAACCTAAATGTTTCCGATTTGGAAGAAGTAGATAAATACTATCTATCCAAACTGGCACAACTTGCAGAAGAATTAAAAAACCATTACGAGAATTATCAGTTTCACCAAGTATATCAGAAACTTCTTCTATTTTGTACTGTAACACTTTCCCAAGATTATTTCGAAATGATCCGAGACAGAATGTATTGCGACAGAAGGGATTCCAAAACCAGAAAATCTTCCTGCACTACACTCCAGATCATATTAGAAACTCTTTGTATATACTCGGCATCTATTCTAAGTTTCACTGCGGAAGAAGTTTGGAAAGAGAATGGTAAGAAAGAGTCAGTATTTACTGAAGAATTCCCGGATCTTTCTTCTTTCAGAAATAAAGAACTGGAAGTTAAGTTCGAAGAAGCATTGACTGCAAGAGAAACAGTCCATAAATCTTTGGAGCTTGCAAGACAGGCTAGCAAACTAGGAAAATCATTAGAAGCAGCAGTAGAGATCTCCTCTAAATCGGAGAATAAACTTCAAAAGGATTTTTCTTTAGAAGCCTTGGAATTGATCTTTACCGTTTCTCAGGTTAGTTTTGAAAAATCGGATAGAGAACAATTGTCTGAATATTCGGACGAACATTTTTCAGTTAGAGTTGTAAAACCTAAAGAAGAAGAATGTCCTCGTTGTTGGAGACATCCTGCGGAAGAAAGACATAACGGTCTTTGTAAACGTTGTGCAGCGGCCGTCTAAGGCCGCAGATACTCTATTTACGATTTCCTAATATTTGCATCATCTGCATCTGGATTTGCTGGATCTCAGTCAACCTTCTCCATTGGTTCTTGAGAATATGATCAATCTTTTCATGAAGATGTCGGATCTCAAGCTCAGCCTTTAGATTGATCTTGTAATCCATCTCGGATCTGGCTCTATCTTTTGCTTCTTGTCGATTCTGGCTCATCATGATGATAGGTGCCTGGATCGCAGCTAAAGTAGATAAAAGTAAATTAAGCAAGATAAATGGATAAGGATCAAATCTCCAAATGGAGAAGAATACATTGATACTGATCCATACCGCCATGGACAATCCGAACATTGATATAAATGTCCAACTTCCTCCGAAGTCAGCCACCTTATCCGCGACCCTTTGCCCGAAAGTTAATCCGGATTGAAATGTTTGGTTTAGATCTTCAGAGATCAATTCCTGGTTTTCCAGACTATTTTTAACTTCTTCTTCCAAGGAACTCAATTCTGAAGTTTCCTTTTGGATCATTCCCTGGATATACTTCATAGTAGCCAGATTCAATTCTCCCAAGGAGACCATCCGGCTACCTTCTTGAAATCTTGGATCTTTTTTGATTAGATCCAAAACCTCAGGATTGATATATTCGAAAGATATTAAGTCTTTAGGGTCCGTAATCGCAGGATTTAAGCAGCAATTTTCCGCATCCATGCTCGAATCCCTTCCGGATCAAGGTCTGTCGTTTTCGTCGGTGAGTTTGACAGGCTGGTACTGTTTTCTAGGAGTGAACTTGTATTTACTCGGATTTTTCATATCGAAAACTACCCATTTGCGTAATGGAAGTCCATCGATCTGCCCGAAGTCCACATTCTCGCCTTCTGCGATCTCAGTTCCGTCAAAACCGTGAGCTAATCTGATTTTTTCGATCCTGGTCCAACGGCTAAAATCCAGGGCAGCATCCCTATCCACAAGCTCACGTTTGACCCGTCCGAATAGAAGATTGATCTTACCTTCTGCCGCCCAAAGAACACAACTAGTAACCTCGTCGAAGGAGATCACCGATTGTGTATCATCATATTTGGAGATTATAAGAAGAAGTTTATCGTTCGGCAGATTTTTTAATGTATAAGGAAGGTCTCTTGCGAGTAGATCCAATTCGTGATCTGAAAATACAAAATCCGAAAAATAACCTACGGAAGAACGTTTAGAATATCTTAAATTTCCAAAGTAATCTTTAATCTTGGCCTGATCCAATTGGATAGGATGCTCCAATTTAATATCTTCATTCTTGGAAGTTTTATCAAAATCAGATAGGTCAGAAACGCTGATCGTAAAAAACCCCATTCCTTCGGAGCGGAACATCCGGTCCTTAAAAAAATAAGGATAACACCCGGAGAAACTAAACGCTAAAAAAAGGATCAGGGAAGTACGGAGAGCTTTTCCCTTCATAAAATCTAAAAGTGAAAAATTCATTACAGGACTCTTGCCGAATTGATTCATCTATTTGTTGGAACTTTTTAGAAGAGTTTCCGGTTCATTCTACTGTCAGAAATTCCCGAAAGTCGGGGTATTTCTCCAGAAATTCTTCGATGGTGTACAGATTTACAATTCTGTCTAGACCGGAAAGCCTAAAAACGGAATGTAGGGACTTATTTAGCCCGAATATATTTACAGTTCCTTGATGGTCCCTGATCTGATTTCTGACTTTGATGATAATGCCGATCCCAGAAGAGTCGATAAACTTTACGAGACCCAAATGAAAACTGACCACGGGGGGGTATCCCTCCCGAACGCTGTCCTCGAACTCCAGGTAAAAGTCCCTGGAATTATCCATCAAGATATCCTCCTGGACCGAAAGTACCAGGTGATTTTCTCGGGCGAGACTTTTAAGAATCATGGGAAAATAACAGGCCCAGGAATTCAGAGTATGTCAAGAAATAAGTATCTTTGTTGATTTATTTCGCCAGAAAGCCAAGATACAATCAGAGCGGTTTCCAAGGAATCCAGTCCATGTCCGAATTCGATAAAACCAGAAAAAGTATCGGTGCTAATAACCTAGATGATAAAGCCAGGCGGGAAATGTTCGACAAGTTCCAGTCCGCCGGCGGAAAAGTAGTCTCTGATAAGGATAAAAAAAGGGAAGAATCTCTTCGCAAACAAAAAGAGCAACCCCAAGTCCGCCAAGGTGCAAGAAGCCAAGCCGGGGGAAGAGACCCAAGACAAAACCAATCTTCTCAATCGGGAAGATCATCCGTAAAACAAGCACCTTCTAAACCAAACCCGATCATGGATCGTAAGGCATTAGAAGATGAAATGGGAAATTTTTTCAATCGTATGGCGGTCCGATTCAAATGCTGGATCTCCCGCGTAACGTCATTTTCTTCCAGTGACCTTCTACCTGCTTTTATGTCCGAGCTGAATATCGCAGGAAAAAAAGCGCTTCTGGAAATGAACTTCGTAGGGAACGACCTATTAGGAAACCCTGCATACGCTTCTAAAATCGCAAAGGAACTCGACGGACAAAATCCTCTCTACATAGAACTACTTGGTAGAATGCACAAAGCCTATGATAGCACTGAGCTGAATCAGCTTTTAGAAGGGCATAACGCGGCTCCCGATCTTCCTGTAGCGGTCACTAGAGTGAGACAACCTCTCTATTCTATATTCAAAAAACTGTATTATATGTATCCGTTCCAAGGTTCTTATGTAAAAGCGGTAACCTTGGGCTACCAGGCTTTGGAAAAGCTGGAAGGTAAACCAGCTACAGTTTATAATACCAAAAGAAAAAGGGCACTACAAGAATTCGATGTCCTCTACGGAACCATTTTTGATAAACTCTACCTTGCGATTCTCAGAAGTGAGGACAAAAATATCCCTCTTTTGAGCACATATATGGAGAATGTTCTGGGAATTCTTCCGGAAGAAAAACTAGGCCAAAGAAAACAGGGCGAAGAGTTAGACGAAATCTCCGGTGGGGTTCATCCAGAAGAAGAAGATACCGAAGAATCTCCGGAAGAAAAACCGATCGATCCGGAAGAAGGCCTTAGCAAAGAGCTGAAATACGGCCTAAAACTCATGAGATCTTTACCTTTGGATCAATTAAGAAAACGTCATGATGCCAGGGGAGAACATGAACTTCTCCCAGCGGGGGACAAAGCCTTCTTGACCTGGTTATTTTTCAAGGAGTTCGACGAGGAATATTCCTTCGTAATGACTACTAAGAAGATAGATCTAAAACCCACAATCGCGGCCGGATCTAAAATCGATTACCGTGAAAAACTGATCGATCTTTATGAGACGACCAGAGGGATCCACGAACAATTCAGGATCTACGACCAGTATTACAAAGAACTGGAAAACCATCTCAAAAATCCAGGCGCAAATTATATTGAAGCCTCCAAAAAAACTTCTGCCCTGGAAACTAAAAGAAGCCAACAGTCGCGTAACGTAAGAGTTACCGCTAAGGATTTTCTCCAGAAGGGAGCTGAACTTCTTTCCAAATTGATCGCGGATATGAAAGGCAAAAAAGAGATCGTGACCAATATGGAAACTTTAATGACTTTCGATCTGATGGAATCCAAAAAGAGATTGAATAAGAAACCAATAAAGCAGTGTATTATGGAATCTTATTGTTATGCTCTGGCGTTTTCCGAACGTTTGGAAAACGGAGATCTTTTCGGCGGAGTTCCTGAACTTTCCGCTGAGGAGATGGAAAAAGAATTCGGTATCAAGGCTGCAGCTGCTACTCCTGAAGCAGAAATTTTAAGTCCTGGTACAGAGTCCGGTGACGGAGAAGACGATAGTTTCGGTGTGGACCCTTCCATACTTTCCGATTAAATTCAAAGTCGCAGGTAAAGAGTGACCTCAGTAAAAATTACCCTTTTCCAAAAGGATCTATCCCAACCGGTTTCTCCTGAACAAAGAACCAAACTTTCTAAGGAAAAATCGGATTTCCTCATTCTTCCATTATACTTTCCAGGAGGAGGAAACGGTTCTCCTGAATCATTGGCTTCTCGTGCCAAAACTTTTTTAGATGAGATATTCGCAATCTCAGAAGTTTATAAAGGTGCGATCTTTGGCGGAGGAATGTTCCGAAGAGACGACGAGGGTAAATTAAGATTCTCTATTCCTATCGTGCAGAATATAGTATTAGTAGATTGGTACGATGTAAAAGGATTATCTTCCGAAGATTCTCCTGCAATCCCTGGCTCGGGCGAAGACTCTCTGATCCTAGGGGGATTTCGTTTTGGGATCTTTGCAGGTAAAGAGATCCAAGATAAATCCAAGCTGGAAAAATTAAAATCTGACAGGATTAATTTGGCATTCCATTTGGATTCTGTTTCGGATAACGGTACGAACTATTCCCAAGATCTTAAAAATTACGCGGATCTTTCCTCTCAGTACGGGATGTTCTTAGTACGTAGTTCCGGTTACGGTCTTCCTTTCGGTAAAAAAAGGATAGGAAGAAGTCTACTTTCCACTCCAACAGGAGTCACTTGGAAAGTGGCAGAGACAGAACAAGAGAAAGAGATCATCAAGACTGTTAACATAAACGGTATCAACGGTTTATTTTAAAAAAGCTTTTTATCCTTGCCAACCGGAGGTATAATTCTATTCTCTCCGCCGTTCCAAGGACTTCATATGAAGATAAAAGCTCATCAATTGATCGAATCCATCGAGTTTAAAAAATTAGTACGGACTAGATGGACAGTTAGTTTCGTTTTATTGTTTTTCCTATTCCTGAACTATTATGGATTTATACTCATCATCGCCTTAAAAAAGGAATGGATTACGCAAAAGTTAGGAAATTTCGGCAATTACGGATTATATGCGGGCGCATCCGTAATCCTATTTTCCTGGTTACTCACATTCTTATATGTTTTCTGGGCCAATCGATATTACGACCAAGAAGTAGAAGTATTAAAATCTAAATTAGAATCGGAGAATAGATAATGGAATCCTCTCTTGGGCAACCTAACTTCATCTCCGTTCTATTCTTCGTAGTATTTGTAATTCTCACATTGGGGATTACTTATTGGGCCGCTAAAAAGACCAAAACTTCCAGTGAGTTTTATGCTGCGGGAAGGTCCATTACAGGTTTCCAAAATGGTCTAGCTCTTTCAGGAGATTTCATGTCCGCGGCTTCCTTCTTGGGAATTTCAGGAATGGTAGCTTTAAAAGGTTATGATGGGATCATCTATGCGGTCGGTTGGCTCGTAGGTTGGCCGGCGCTCATGTTCCTTTTAGCGGAGCCATTGCGTAATTTAGGAAAATATACTTTTGCAGACGTATTAGCTTTTCGTTTAAAACAAAAACCTATTCGTATCGTCGCATCCGTCGGCGGGATTTTAGTAACGATTACCTACTCTATCGCTCAGATCGTTGGTTCTGGAAAGTTGATCAACCTAATGTTTGGACTTCCTTATGAGTTGGCTGTCCTGATCGTTGGCGGGGTCATGCTTTTATACGTTTTGTTCGGTGGAATGATTGCAACCACTTGGGTACAGATCATCAAAGCATGCCTTCTTCTTTTCGGAGTCACCCTGCTAGTAATTTTATCAATGGCACAATTCGGTTTCAGCTTGGAAAATTTATTCTCCGCAGTAGAAACAAAATTCGGGAGAACAGCATTAGAGCCAGGAGGTTTTGCTTCAAGCCCAATTGATTCTATTTCCTTGGGACTTGCCTTAATGTTCGGTCTATTAGGTTTACCTCATATTCTAATGAGATTTTACACTGTGCCTGATGCAAAAGAAGCCAGAAAATCCGTTGCTTATGCCACCACTTTCATAGGTTATTTTTATATCATCATTCCGATCGTAGGCTTCGCTGCGGCAGTTCTCATCGGAAGAGAACAGATTGCGGGAATTGATAAGGGCGGAAATATGGCGGCCGCACTTTTAGCTGAGTTACTTGGAGGCACACCATTTTTAGGATTTATCGCAGCAGTAGCATTTGCCACAATCCTTGCAGTCGTTGCGGGTTTAACTTTAGCAGCTGCTTCTACCATTTCTCATGATCTTTACTTCAATGTATTTACAGAAGGTAAGGCAACTGAAGACGAACAAGTCTCTGTTGCGAAGAAGGCGACCGTTGTATTCAGTATAGTAAGTATTCTTTTGGGGATCTTGTTCAAAGATCAGAACGTTGCCTTTATGGTGGGATTGGCATTTGCTATCGCGGCAAGCGGAAACTTCCCCGCATTATTCCTATCCATTCTCTGGAAAAATTTTAGCACAGTAGGTGGAGTATTCTCCATCTTAATCGGTTCTGTTTCTGCGACCTTGTTTATAATATTTAGCCCTACAGTTTGGGTGGATGTTTTTAAATTCGACCAGGCAATCTTTCCTTTAAAAAACCCTGCGATCGTTTCCATGTCCTTGGCATTTATTTCTGCATTCATTTTTTCTAAATTGTTTCCAGACGAAAATGCTGCCGCAAAATTCGAATCTGAAAAAGTCAGAGTTTATTTAGGAATTGGAGCAGAGTAAAGAAACCAAAGCTGCTTTGTTCAAAGCAGCTTATGATCTTTCATAGATCTATAAAGAGAAGCGATCGTCACTTTTAGGATGGCGGCGAGTGGAACCGCAACAAGCATTCCTGCAATTCCGAGCAAGCTTCCTCCCACAGTGACTGCACCTACGACGATCACAGGATGCAGAGAAACTGCATCCGAAATGATGACGGGTTGAACAAAAAAGTTATCCACCGCTTGTGCGATTAATACCACAATCAAGATCGCAACCATCAATTCATACATTCCCATTCCGTCGTTGATCGAATTCGGAGTAAAAATCCCCGCACCTTGGGTCAAAGTCATGAATAATGGAGGAACCATTCCGATAATAGGTCCTAAATAGGGAATCGAGTTTGCGATTCCCGCAAATAAAGCAAAAATATAAAAGAACTTTAAGCCGATCACATAGAAGCCGATCATAGAGATCGCAGTAATAATCGCACTTTGGATTACCAAACTTCTTAAATAATTAGTAATCTGTTCGTTGATCTTTGAAGCTACCATTAAGGTCATTTCAAAGTATCTATTCGGTACGAGACTTACTATATTCTTATATACGCCGTTCCCGTTTAACAGAAACAAAAATGCGAATAATGGTGTAACTACCAAGTATCCGATCAATGTGGGAATTATAGAAACCAAACCGCTTACCTGAGCATGAATCATTTCAGCTGCTTGTTTTACTAATTCATCAGGGCGAATTGTATCTTCCCAGCTTGCAGGATAATCATTGAATCTAAGCTGGAAACCAACTACCAGATATTTAAACTTAGCATCATCTATATCCTGTTTCCAACTCTTCATGATAGGTTGCAAAGTAGAAACGATCGGAGGCGCAACCTCCGTGGCAATCAGATAGATAGGAAGACAAAGTAAGAAAATGAGGATGGCAACCGAAACGATCCTGGGCACTCCCAATGTTTCGAAGTAGTTTATGGTTCCGTTAAATATATAGAACAGAATTAAGGATAGAGCGATCGGCACTATAAGAAGTTGCAAGCCGATTGTAAAAAATACGATGGCCGCCCCTACTAAAAAGAAAAAGATAGATCGGATTACGTATGTAGAGAGCGGTTTCGTATCAGGCATTTTTTTGTTTGCCCTTATAGTATGCTTTTTCCAATAGCTGATTGGTTTTCTGGAGTCTTTCTACCACAACTCCGGTAAGACTTAAAAGTATCTCGATTCCAATCTTAGGTTTGGTCTCTATAATTTCTTTTAAATCAGGCTGGAAAAATCCGAGTAAGGTAGAAGGTTCTTGCGCGACCGCAGTTGCTGTCCTTCTCTCCTCGGAGAACAAGGAAAGTTCTCCGAAGAATGAATGTTGATCAAGATGGGCCAGGTCCAATTCGACCCCGTCTCTAACAGAGCGGATCGCGACCTTTCCGTCAAAGATCATATAAAATCCTGCTCCGGCCTCTCCCTGTCTGAAAATTTCCTCTCCCTCTGAATATTGTCTAACGTGGACAAGCCTTGCTATCTCGTGCAAAGTCCTTCTTTTTAATTTTCCGAATACGGAGGTCTCTCGCAGGAAACGAATTATCTCAGGATTGGAGGTCCCTTTTTTCTTTATTATCTTTTTCCAGATGGGAAGTTGTAGGAAATTCAAAACTACTTCTTATCCTCTTCGATTTTCATAGTCAGGATCAATATTACCAACCCAACGCTTACGCAGGAGTCTGCGAAGTTGAAAGCAGGCCATCTATCAATCAAAAGCCAGTTCGGCCAATCAAAGTCTAGGAAGTCCACAACTCCGATAAACCTTCCTTCATAACGATTTTCTACAAATCCGAACTCAGCTCCGATCCCGATAATTTTTACAAAAAACTTATCTATAAAATTTCCGAATGCTCCCGACATTACAAGAGCCCAACCTGCAGGATGTCCCAGATCAGAATTTTTCCAACGATACGCAATTAGAACTAAGATAGCAACCGCTGTTAGAGCCAAAGAGGTTCTTGGGAAGCCCTGAAAAAGACCCATCACAAAACCGGTATTGAAAGTCAGAGTTAAACGGAAAAAATCTCCGAGCAATTCGATCGGGTTATGAGGTCTTAGATATAGTATAGCGATGTATTTGGTAACTAGATCTATAACTGTTCCAACAATCACGCTTATGATAAAGATAGGGGGATATACCTCTAAGAACTTCTTTTCGAAATATTTCACTGACGATTCCTTTTAGAGCTGAATTTATTTTTGATAACGGATAGAGCAAGGAGGATTCCAAAGAAAACGGATACTCCGTAAGCCACCATTGCTTGAGTTTCGATCCCTTTATCCAATCTATCGGTTCCATAATGGATACCAAAAAGTGTAAATGCGGCACTGATGATCTGATGACCTAAAGAATACATCTTCTTAGTATGTTGTTCCAGATCCGGAAGTTTATAGGCCTGCTTTCCTCGGTTTAAATTTTTAACCGCCTGTAATAATTCTCCAGGCAGAGAAACCGCCTGTCCCCAGATACCACCTTCCTGGACTAGAACCTTCTGCCATTGGTTCTCTCCTTGGAAGACCAGACCCTTAAATGGTTTTTCACCATAATCCAAAACAGTGCGGTATGGATCCAAATTTGCAGTAATTCCAACAAGAAGACCTAGAACTCTTTCCAATGGAACAAGAGCGGTCGGTAATTGGATCATTCGTAGAAGTCCACGAAGACTTGAATTGATCTCTTTTAAAAATTTCAGATCTTCGGGAGTATGGATCTGTTCGAACTTAATATTCTTAAATGAATCCGTATCAGATAAAAACTTAGAAAGTTTTTCCATGGAATAACGGACTACTTCTTCCAACTTCTCTCTATCCGCTTTTTTAGAAACAAGTCCTAACTCGTCAAGAGCCTCAACAAGCGCAGGATAGTCCTTTGTCATTGCGCAAAGAATGATCTTTCTAAGAGCGATAGCTTGGCTAGGAGGGATTTCCCCTACTGCTCCGAAATCTATAAAACAAAGTTTTTCATCCGGAGTATAGATCATATTTCCCGGATGAGGATCTGCATGATAAAACCTATATTCAAATATCATAAGGATATAAGCTCTGATCAGAAGATCAACCGGCCTCGACTTTGCTTGTCCTTTTTTTAAAGTACCAGCTTGAGTTATACGTTTCCCTTCTATAAATTGAGCGGTCAAAACGCTCTTTCCGCTCCACTCGGGAATTAACTTAGGAAAAACATAATCAGGCTCTTCCGCAAAATACCTAGCCATACGGTCCATGGACTCTGCTTCTAAACGAAGGTCTGTTTCTCTTCCTACTAATTTTGCTATTTCCTTATGAACTATTTTGAAATCGAATGTGACCAAAAATCGGTTGATCCTTTTTAAGAACTTACGAACTGCCTTTAGATCTTTTTCGATAATATCTTCAATACCGGGATATAAAATTTTAACTGCTACTTTCTCTCCTTTAAAAGTGGCAGAATGAACTTGTGCGATGGACGCAGATGCAAGAGGAGTTTCTGAAATATCCGGAAACACTTCTGCGATTTCTTTCCCGAATTCTTTTTTGAATCTTACCTTAATTTCTAAAAATGGATGTGGAGGAACACGATCCTGTAAATCCTGCAAAGGTTCCGTAAAACTTTCAGGGAATAGGTGAGAAAGAGATGCGAAATACTGACCAAGTTTTACATACACTCCTCCCATTTTCAGGAAGAAGTCCCTACACTCGAATCCCAATGATTTATAAAATTCTAATTCTCTTTCCTCTCTTGATTTGGAAGAAAGAAACAATCTTACAAATTTATAATACCAGAATAGACTGAATATTTTTTTCCATAGAAAGAAGCTACCTCTATAGTATCTTCCTCTTGCGGAATAAGAAGGCAATTGATTTGAATTTGTAGATTGGGAATTTGAAGGCATAGGTTTTAGATTTACGAAACTGTTCTAATTTCGGCGACGGTTTTGATCTTATGTAAAAGTTCCATGATGCCTAGATTCTCTCCGATATCCCCGGTTATTCTTGCTGATTTTCCCGTAAGAACATTACGCATCTCCGCATAAAGGTTCATAAACGGGTTCGATCCGAGGAATGATTTTTCGGGAAATGAGACTTCCGTCAAACTATTAAATCCCTTGTATTTCTTGGAAGGTTTAGAAACGAAAAGTCTCATACCATCGTTGGATAGAAGGATACGGGCCTCCGAGGTCATAATATCCATCTCGAATTGAAAATACTTCCGAGCACCCCCAGCTTCCAAAAACACGGCGGGTCCGGACTTATATTCCAAGAATGCGAGTGCTCTATCTTCGATCGGGATTCCCTTTCGCCTAGTCAAAGAAGAACGGATCCGGTCCGGTTTTCCCAAAAACCAATAGATCAAATCAACCGCATGAGTTCCATCATGGAATAATGGTCCAGTCCTTCCTTGGAAAGCCCTACCAGGGGCTAAGGCGGAAGTCAAAACGGAAGCGCGGATCGTACGAATTGGTCCGTACTTTTGAGAGTCCAAAACATGCTTTGCCCATACATATTTAGGATGGTACCTTCTCTCATGATTGATCCAAATTCGGATCCCTTTTTTACGGGAACTTTTTTCCAGATCCTTCGCTTGTAAAAAAGTTTCACAAACCGGTTTTTCTATCAGAAAATTCTTAACACCTCTTTCGATCCATTCGAGAGCATTTCTATAGTGAGATTCGGAAGGGCTCGAGATGATCGCAAGATCAGGCTTATATTTAGAAGGTAAATGATCAGGATCGGAGAAGGTGACGTGCTCTGGTAATTTCCACTGCTTACAAAACTTTTCCCTTTTATCCGGATTAGGATCGATACCTCCCAGAAACTCAAAATTCCTTTTACCCCAAGAAGAAAATAGAACACCGGAATGAGTGCAAGGTTTGGATCTATACGGATCTTTTTCCAAGGAAGAAGCAATCCTTCCCAAACCGATTAAAACAACCTTGGTTTTTCGCATCCCGCATACTTGAAAACCGGAACCGGAAGCTTGCAAGAGGAATTTTTAAAAATAGACTGCGAGTATTTTAGGTAGGAAGATATTGGGTCTGATGAAAGCCCCATTCCAATACGATCCTGAAACAGTAAGAAGGATACTACAAAGTCCATCCGACTTTTCCTTTCAAAAAGAATCGGAGATCACAAACATCAGTACAGCATCCGGAATGGTGGAGCCTGGGTCCTTATTCGTACCTTTAAGAGGAAATAGGGACGGACATGAATTTATATTAGATGCCTTGGAAAAAGGAGCCTCGTATTTTTTATGTGAGAAGGATCATCCAATTTTGGAAAGCCTTAGCTCAGAACAAAGATCAAAAGCGATCCAAGTCAAAGACACATTACTCTCTTTAGGAAAGCTCGCTACATTCCATAGATCCAGATTTAATCCGATATTGATCGCGGTCACAGGTTCCAGCGGAAAAACCACCACAAAAGAGATCTTATCCTCTTGCCTTTCCCCTTTGGAAGAAGGTTTGCTGGTCACTGAAAAAAATTATAATAACGAGATAGGAGTTCCATTCACGTTATTCAATATCAACTCTAAGACTAGATACGTAGTGTGTGAGATGGGAATGAACCATGCTGGTGAAATTTCCAGACTGACCAAAATGGCAAGACCGGATTATTCACTCATCACTACTATTGGGACAGCACATATAGAATTATTAGGTTCCAGAAAAGGGATCGCAAAAGCGAAAGCAGAAGTCCTGGAAGGAATGAACAAAGGTGGATTGCTATTCTATCCAGAAACGGGAGAATATAAGAATTTCCTAAAGCGCCGATGCCTACGTTACGGGATCAAGTTCAAATCGGTCCCGCTTAAAAGAAGAATAGAGATATTAGAAACCAATCGGGACGGATTTAAGATCTCATTCTTAAATTCTATACTGGATTGGAGCCTACCCGGGATCAAGTTACTGGAAAACCTAGCGTTATGTGTTTCCCTTTTGGAAGATATTGGAACTCCTACTGAATGGATACAGAACGGCATTAAAAACTTTAGAGCCGGCGACAAACGTTTGGATTTCCAGGTAGGGAATTATAAAATCCTGAACGACACATATAATGCAAATAGAGAATCCATGTTATCTTCCCTAGAGGCATGTTCACAGATATCTGGAGAAGAAGGATTTTACGCAGTGTTAGGTGACATGAAAGAAGTGGGGAATTATTCCCGCAAATTCCATACCGAGATCGGAAGTTTTGCAGCAAGTTTAAAGAACTGCAAAGGTATCTTTCTATTCGGAACAGAATCTTCTCACGCACTCAAGAGTTTCCGAAAAAAAGCAAATCAGGGACTTCTATCCTTCTCCTTTTCAGGCGATGAAGAAGGACTCAAAAACTTAGTAGATACGATCCGTAAAGAAGTGCCTCCCGGCTCTTATCTTTTAGCAAAGGCGTCCAGAGGAATGAGATTAGAAAGAGCGGTAGAAGAATTAAATTCCAGGACCAACGGTTCTTAAATGTTTTCGGACTTGCCTAGAGATCGATCTTAAGGGAATTTGCAAGTGTGAAAACGAAAGTTGCTATTATAATGGGAAGCAGTTCCGATTGGGAAACCATGAAAGAAGCGGTTACCGTCCTAAAACTGTTTGGAATAGAATGTCATACCGAAATCGTATCCGCACATCGTTCTCCAGAGTTATTATTCGAATTTTCTAAATCTGCAAGATCCAAAGGTTTTGAGATCATCATCGCTGGCGCTGGTGGAGCCGCACATCTTCCTGGAATGGTGGCTTCTCTCACTACTCTACCCGTGCTCGGTGTACCTGTACAAAGCAAGGCCTTATCAGGAATGGACAGTCTTTTATCCATAGTGCAGATGCCAGGAGGAGTTCCAGTCGGAACACTTGCGATCGGAACTGCAGGAGCAAAAAACGCGGGACTACTCGCTGCAAGAATATTGTCCTTACAAGACGAAACATTATCACAAAAATTGGAACAATACAGAAACGATATCAGAGAAGAAGCATTGTCCAAAAATAAAGACCTGATATGACAAAAATTCTAGTTCCTCCTGCAAGACTTGGAGTGATGGGATCAGGACAACTCGGAAGAATGTTCGCCCAAGAAGCAATCCGAATGGGTTATCTGGTATCCGTTTATTCTCCCGAAAGAAACAGTCCTGCTTCCTTAGCCGGAGCTTCCGAAACAGTTGCTCCTTATGAGGACGAAAGCTCACTTCAAACATTTCTAAAGTCCGTAGACGCACTTACATTCGAATTCGAGAATATACCAGGCGCGGAATTAAATTTTATCTCCGAATATTCAAAAAAAAATTCTCTTCCGGTTTTCCCGAGTCCCGAGTGCATCCGCATCGCACAACATAGGATCAGAGAAAAAACATTATTTTCTAAATTAGAACTTCCTACTGTACCTTTTTATCCGATCACAAACAAAGGAGAAGCAACAAAGGCAGCAGAGACATCCAAGTTCCCTGCAGTATTAAAAACTTCTTCCTTCGGTTACGACGGAAAAGGACAAACTAAATTCAAAACCAAAGAAGAATTCAGAGCCTGGGTTGGTTCACTCGGACAAGAACCGTTAGATCTAATCTTAGAAGAATGGTATGAATTCGATAAAGAAGGTTCTGTGATCTTAGCAAGAGATCAAAAGGGAAATATACTTTGTTATTCCCCTTCCGAAAATATTCACAAAAATCATATTTTGGATACGACCATTCATCCTGGAAATTTTTCGGACTCGATCAAAAAACAAATGATAGAATCCGCTAAAATCCTGGCAGAAGGAATAGATTATGTTGGTGTATTCGGATTAGAATTTTTTATCAAAGGTGATAAAATTGTTCTAAATGAATTTGCTCCTAGACCGCATAACTCAGGTCATTTTTCCCAAAACGGAGCAAATATCTCTCAGTTCCAACTTCAATTGAGATGTCTTACAGGACTTCCCCTTCCTTCTGAACTTTCTTCTCAACCTTCTTCCATGAAAAATATCTTAGGACAAGATTATCTACCTGATTCCACTCTTTGGGCGAAGTATCTTTCGGATGAAAGGTACACTCTACATCTTTACGGCAAGTCCGATCCAAGACAGGATCGTAAGATGGGGCATTGGAATTATGTGGGAGATAAAGCGGAGAAGGCGTTTCCTCAGTAATCTCTTATAGTCTTTTTTACTTGGAAGATTGAAAACCATTTCCCAAACGAAACAATGCTAACCAAGAAATATATTGACGCTTGCAAAAAGTAAACTTTTCTATTAGTTATTGAGCAATAAAAATTTATCAAAACCAAGATTACTATTTATTTCAAGAAAATGGCCACCCGCTATTGGGGGAATGGAAACTTATTCCTTTGAGCTTTATTCTGGCTTATTGACTAAGTATAATATAAAACTTTTAACTCTTCCAGGAAAAAGCAATGGCAAGCCTCCTACCTTATTATCACTAGGGATTTTTATCGCAAAAGTAACTCTATTTTGCTTATTGTATGGACCAAAATTCGATCGGATCGTATTTACTGATACACTTTTGTTTCCGGCTGCCTTTGTTCATTTTTTAGTAAATAGAAAGGCAAAACGTATCTCAGTCTTACATGGACTGGATTTAGTATATTCGAATCGGAATGGATTTAGTTCAATTATATACGGATTCGTTCTTAATTTAATTGTAAGTATCCGAAAGATTTTCTTTAAAATTGTTACAAATTCACGTTCAACACAATCTTTAGCAATTTCAAAAGGATTTGATAATACGTTAATTATTGTACCCTCATTACCAAACCAAGGGTTCACTTCTAATCTACCTAATGTTTTCACAAAGCCGGATAAATATTCGGTCAGTAAACATCCAATTTTTTACTTCGGAAGATTAATCCCTCGAAAAGGCTCTTTGTGGTTTGCTAAAGAAGTTTTACCCAATTTACCTGATGAAGTATGCTTTTTCATTTCCGGTACCATAAACGATCCTGCATATGCTGAAGAATTATTTTCCTGCCCTAAGGTAGTATATTTAGGAACAATCCCAGGAAACGAAATTGTAAATTATATTCGTTATAGCTCTCTGGTAGTTATGCCTAACATAAAAATCCCCGAGAGCACTGACAGAGAAGGATTCGGATTAGTGGCCATCGAAGCCTCGTCTGTTGGATGCAGATTGATCGCGAGCGATTTGGAAGGCCTATCAGATGCGGTTAAAGACGGTGTTACCGGTTTTCAAGTTTCTCCCAATGACCCCGTAAAATGGATCGATAAAATCCTAGAATTACTTTCTCAGTCACAAAAAGAAAAAGAAGAATGGACCCGCTCTTCCGCGGCCGCCACCAGGGAAATCTATTCTCAATCCTTAATGGTGAGTAAATTTTCAGATTTGTTAGAATCCGAATCAAATTAGAAATAACGATGGCAAAATCAGAAAATACGGATTTAAAACCGCATGCGATTTTAGATGAAAGCTCAAGATATCAAAAAGCGAAAAAAATCCATCTTCTTGCAGAAAAATTCGGACTACGTAAGAAAGGGACCTTACTCGAAGTGGGGACCGGATCCGGTTTTATCGCTGCTTATTTTACGAAAATATTTGCAGAAGTAAATTCTGTCGATGTGAATGATCAAAGACAAACTGTCGAAAACATACGTTTCAAAAAAATAGAAGACACAAAACTTCCTTTTAAAGAGGAATACTTTGATTTAGTAATTACAAATCATGTTATAGAGCACGTTGGCAATTATGAAAAGCAAATAGATCATCTGAAAGAAATCTCCAGAGTATTAAAAAAAGATGGGATGTTATATTTGGCTGTCCCTAATCGTTGGAGACTCATTGAACCTCATTATAAACTACCTTTGCTGAGTTGGCTCCCACGTTTTTTTTCTGATTTATATGTAAGACTAAGTGGGGAAGGAGATTTTTATGATTGCTTCCCACTCTCAAGATCGGCCGCATTTTCGATTTTAAAAGAGACTGGATTCGAAGTAAAAGAGGCAACATTGGAGGCAATCCAGATATACGCGGAAATAGAGTCCCAACATCCTATCATTAAATTCGTCACCTCGCTATTGCCATCTTGGATTTATATTCCTTTAATGCCATGGATGCCGACTTTAATATTCGTTTGTAAAAAAAATCTTAGGTTTTAATTGATGAATAAAAAAAGAATAAAGTTTATATTAACTCTTCTTTTCGTTTGCATCTCTTTCGGTTTTTTCGCCTTTTATTTGTATCGAAACTATCAAAATTTACCATATATCCATTGGAATGCCCAAACCGTTTTAGTTAGTGTCCTCGCCTTATTCATATATACGGGGAATTTTTTAATTGCAGGAACCATTTGGTTCATCCTCCTAAAAGACTACGGCGCAAAAATAGAATGGAAGGAAACGTTAAGGATAATATCTGTCTCACAATTTGGAAAGTATCTTCCTGGTAATATCGGCCAACATGTTGGAAGAGTCGTTTTAGCGAACGAAAAAGAAGTTCCAATTATAACAACACTCCAAACCCTTTTCATAGAATCGGCTATTTTAGCAATCGCTGGAATATCCATCAGCGTTCTCGGATTTTTTTTCTACAGTTTTCAAAGCTTTCATGATTCTCGAATCGTGATCATCCAGCTTATTGTATTGGCCTTAGTTGCATTATTCCTTCCAAAATTTTTCTTTTTTATAGTAAATCGATATGCAAAAGGAAGATTACTGAAATTTACAGGAGGAGTTCAATTACGAATTCCTAAATTATTCGCTTTAATTCAAGTAAGTGTTTTATATATTATCACATTTTTTAATATTGGAATTGTTTTAGATCTTATTGCAAAAAATATATTCGAATATCCGGATAGCAATATCTTCCTCTTAACAACCGCTTTTGCTTGGTCTTGGATACTTGGATATTTGACACCTGGAGCACCTGCAGGCCTCGGCATCCGGGAAGCGATTATAGTTGCGAGTCTTTCTTCACAATATGAGCCAGGAATCGCGATCGGACTTAGTGTTATCTTACGATTTATAACAACAATTGGTGACGGAGCAGTATTTTTAATTGCTTCTTATTATAAAAAGATTCATCAAACTTTAAAATAAAACCCTAAGAACCTATATTTACTGCTTTGAAAAGGTTCTCTTCTTCTCATAATACAAAATTTCTTCATGCAATTTGCGATTCATCCCGATCAAAAAAGCTAGGATCGCGGAGACCATGAACAACCCAGAAATAATTACTAATACTACGGCAAATAATAGAGATTGCACATGCCCCTTTCCAATCCCTAAATAGAAAAAGATCAGAAACCGGATCGCAATTGCCAACGCAGGAATAAACGCGGTAACCGCTAAAACGCCAAAAAATTGAAAAGGTCTATAGATGATCAATAACCTTATCAAAGAAGTTCCGGACTTCCACATATGTTGGAAAATATTTTTAAATAGCCTGGACTTTCGAGTTGGTGGATTCGTAGGGACCGGTATTGAAGAAACAGTCAGATCCATTTTGACTGCTTGCACGATCGTATCTAAAACATAAGAAAATTTAGTAGTTACATTCAGCCTTAAAAGACTCTCTCTGGAATAGGCTCTAAATCCGGAAACTGTGTCCGGAATATCAGTACCGATTAAATTTCGAACAACCATATTCCCAAACCATTGTAGAGTTTTCTTTAAAGGAGAAAAATATTCCACCTTCCAAGGCTCTCTATTTCCGATCACTATGTCCGCAGAACCATTTACGACTGGAGCAATTAGATCGGAAATATTAGAGGAAGGATACTGATTGTCTGCATCGGTATTTACAAAAATGTCCGCGCCACTTTCTAGAGCAACTTCTACTCCGGACTTGAAAGCTCTACCTAGTCCTAAGTTTTTTTTGTGGGAAATAATTTTACAACCGTATGAAGCGGCAATCTCTGAGGTACGATCTGTGGAACCATCATCCACGATCTGAATTTCTATCGTTTTGATACCGGGGATCTTTTTAGGGATCTCAGCGAGCACCGTAGAAAGAGTTTTTTCTTCGTTATAACAAGGGATGTTAATTACTAACTTCATCCTACTGCTTGTCAGGATGAGTGATTTTCATGATTCGTCCAATACTTTTTAAGATGTATCGGACTTTGAGTAAGTAATAAGCTTATTCGAAATTCTAAAATAGAATTTAGGACTTCAAGAATTCCAATCCCCAGTCCCGAACATTTCCCGCTCCTAAACTTACAAATACATCTCCCGATTTAAGTAGATCTTTCAATATAGAAAGATCCGCACCCAAATTTCCTGAAAGGATTTTGGGCCTTATCCTCATCTTGTCAGCGATAAGCTCAGAGGAGACTCCAGGGATTGGATCTTCTCCGGCAGAATATATGGGAAGAAGTAGAACTGTTTCCACTTGGTCCAAACTTTTGGCGAAGTCCTGGTATAAGTTTTGGGTTCTGGTATATCTATGAGGTTGAAATAAGATCACCGGCTTTCCTCTTCCTCCAGAAAGCTCTCTGATAGAAGAAAGAACAGCCTGAACTTCAGTCGGATGATGCCCGTAGTCATCATAAATATCCACACCATTCTTATTTCCGATATATTCTAATCTGCGTTTGACTCCTGCGTATCCTGAAACAGATTTAGCAGCTTCTTTAGGATCTGCTCCTAACGAATAGGCAGCAAGAACTCCCGCAAGTGAATTCGTAAGATAATGTTTACCGGGAAACCTGGAACTGATCTCGAATTCTTTCCCGTCTAAAAAGAATACTAACTTCTTATTTTCTATTTTATAATGTACTAAATTTCTGAAATTTTTCGATTTGAGGTTTATTTCGGAAGAAGAGGTAAATCCGAAAATTTTAGATTTGTCCTGTATAAGTTCTAGACAATCCGATATTCCGGGATCATCCAAGTCCAGGACCACGGTTTGGGTCCCGGAAGAAATAAATTGGGAGAATGCTTCTAATAATTTCTCCCTAGTATGATAGAAGTCCAGATGGTCCTCATCTATATTCGTGAGAATACGCACCTGCGCCTTATGATTTAAGAATGTGCCATCCGATTCGTCAGACTCAAAAACCCCTATCTTACCGGACGAAAATCTACCGCCCACTCCATTCAGAAAAGAAACATCTCCCCCCACCATCACGGAAGGAAAATACCCCAGATCATTGAGTATATGTGCGGTCATCGCGGTGGTCGTAGTTTTTCCGTGAGAACCGCCGACTGCGATACAAGTTAAATGTTCAAAACAAAGATGTAAAACTTCTGATCTATGAAAGAATCGAATCCCTTTTTGTTTAAAGAAAATAGCAATCGGATGAGAATCCAAACGGATCGCAGAAGAATAAATAGCCGCGTCGTATTCAACATTCTCTCCTAGATCAGAAAGTTTGGAGAATATTTTTACTCCCTTCTTCCCTAAGTTTTCAGTGACTTGGCTTTTTTTACCATCATAGCCTGAAACTTCGAAACCCGCGTCCGCCAATATATGCGCCAGGCTTGACATACCGGAGCCGCCGATCCCAAGAAAAAAAGGTTTAGAAAATCCTAATCTTTGTTGGATAGAATTTTTTCCCATTATTTAGTATTTTCGAAAAAGAAACTGGCAGTTTCGGTAGATGCATCCACATGAGAACATTCTAATGATCTAATAGACATTTCATTTAAAAGTTCAGGTTTCTCTGCATATTCATTCAGGATACGGAATAATTTACTTTCATCCTCATCCCTTTGTTCGAGCGAAGCAGCTGCACCATTTGCCTCCATATACTTCGCATTTGCAGTTTGATGATCATCTTTTGCAAATGGATATGGAATAAGGATCATAGGAAGTGCATAAGCCGCACATTCAGAAAGAACTCCAGAACCGGAGCGAGCTATAACTAAATTGGCCCATTCATAATGTTCAGCCATATTATCCGAATAAGAAATAAGATCTGCATCTTTTGTTTTTTTCGAAACTTCGTCGTATAATGCAGTACCCGTAAGCATCCTAAAACGGAATCGTTCCTGGATCACTTCATGTTTCATCAGGTTGACTACCATATTATTGATCTGTCTTGCCCCCTGAGAGCCACCCATTACCAAAACGTTAAATTGTTTTTTCTTTTTAGGATCCCATTTTTCGCTGAACTTCAAAGCGAGCTTAGGTACGGTTTTGGATCTTAAAGGATTTCCTAATATTTCCCAACTACAGGAAACTTTTGTATCCTTAGGGGGAAAACTAAAGGCGACTTTGTCCGCGAATCTAAAGAAGATACGATTTACTTTTCCAGGAATACAATTCTGCTCACATAGATACAATTTTTTCCCAAAAATAACAGCATATAAAAGAGCAGGAACGCTGGAATATCCACCCATACCGATCACTGCATCCACGCTGAGTTGCCTAAACTTGATCCAAGATCGGATAAGTTGGAATACGTATCTAATAGGTAATAAAAGAATATTTCCGGAAAGAGAAGGAGTATTATGCCAGACGACTTCGCAAGGAGCTTGTTTCAAATCTGGATTATCCTTATTTCGGATAAGAGAATGTAGGAAAACGTTAGAGATACCTAAGGAATCTTTTCGACTTACAAGACTTTCTGCGAGAGCGACCCCTGGGGAAATATGCCCCCCGGTCCCACCGGCTGCGATTAAAACCGATCTCATACGCCTATGTTTTCTTTTCTGGTTATATTGACAAGAATTCCGAAGGCCGCCAAAACCACGAGAAGTGAAGAACCTCCGTAGCTCATAAACGGTAAGCTGATCCCTGTGATTGGGAATAGCCCTGTTACCACATAACTATTGATAACGAATTGGGTACCTAAAATGAAAAGTAAACCCGCTCCCAAATAAAAACCGAAAGGGTCCTGTACTCTTTTTAGTAAAACATAGACTCTGGAAAGAAGTATCATTACCAAAGCAAAGAAGAATAAGAAACCGATAAACCCAAAGTCCTCCACATAGGTAGCAAGAACAAAGTCAGTATGACTATACGTTAGATATCTATGAGCATATCCGCTGGCTAATTTATTTCCAAACCAACCTCCATCTAAAAATGCCCTAAAAGAGGTCACTAATTGATGGCCTTCGTCATAACGAAAACGATATGGGTCCAACCAAACTTCCATTCTTTTTCTTCTATAACCTACCTGGCTGATCAGAAGATACGCTAAAGGAAGAGATACCAATCCTACAAGAAGAAGATTCCTAACTGGAAATCCAAACAAGAAAACGAAAGCTATCACCACGAATAAAATTTCCATCGTGGTTCCGAAAGCTGGTTCTGCTAAGATAAGTATTAGGACCGCTAGTAATAAAATTGCAGGAAGAATGAACTTCTTAGGATCTCTAGTCTCTTTCAATTTGAGTTTTACAATGAGAGAAGATAGATAAACTACAACAGCCAATTTTGCAATTTCAGAAGGTTGTAACTGATACGGCCCTATCCCGATCCATCTATGGAAGTTTCTTCCGTAGTAAGTCCCTACGGATTTTCCAACTCCTGGAATAAAAACTAAAATTAAAAGCAAAACGCTGATTATCATTCCGCCTAACGCGAATCTTTCTAAACGTTTATAAGGAAAATTTGCAAAGAAGAAAAATACTACAAGGCCAATGGTCGCCCATGCTAATTGTTTTTTTAGAAAATATTCAGAGTCTTGGAATTCTCTCCATGCAGTCACGGAGGAACTGGAATACATTACACATATTCCAAAAAGTAAAAGAAAGAATACTGCCCCAACTAGGACCAGATCGAAGGGGGAACCGGGAGATTCCCAAAAATCTTTGAACTTTCTCCCGAGAGCCTTCATTGAATTTTTAAACTAGATAAGGAGATGATCGCAAGAATGATCGCTGCGATCCAAAAACGAATTACCACCTTTGTTTCAGGAACTCCTCCCAACTCAAAATGGTGATGTAAAGGTGCCATTCTAAAAATTCTTTTTTGGGTCAGCTTAAAAGAACCCACTTGCAAGATTACCGACAATGATTCTGCAACAAAGATCCCACCCAGAATGATAAGTAGGATCTCTTTTTTCAACATCACACAAGTAAGTCCGATAGTAGCTCCCAAGAACAATGATCCAGTATCTCCCATAAAAACTTGTGCCGGATGGCTATTGAACCAAAGAAATCCGATCAAAGCTCCGGTTAAAGCAGCAAGGAATACACTATACTCATGAGCATGAGGAAGATAAGGAATATTCAGATAGTTTGCTGCCACAGGTGTTCCGGAAACATACGCAATCAACCCAAGAGTCCCAACCACAATCCCTGCAGTTCCACCGGCAAGACCGTCCAAACCGTCAGTTAGGTTTACTCCATGAGAAGATCCTAATATTACTAAAATTGAAAATGGGATCGCCAAATAACCCCAGGATAGAATCGGCCCTTTTACGAAAGGTAGGAATAAATCAGTCAAATGGAATAGGATCTTACCTGTTGTACCTTTTGGAGCTTCTCCAGTAGAATACAAGAACACTACACAAAAGATCGCAGCCAAAACTACTGAAACTGCAAACTTAGTGCGAGCTCTCATTCCACCTTTGATCTTTTTTACGGATTTCATATAATCATCTATGAATCCCAAAGTAGCGAAAGAAATAGAACAAACGAGTAATAGAAGAATATTAGAATTTCTTAAATTTCCCCAAAGGAGAACGGACACGACCAAGGCCGATACGATCATCAAACCACCCATGGTCGGGGTTCCTGACTTTGCGCTATGAGATTTTGGTCCGTCATCCCTTACACTTTCTCTGAATTTTAATCCGTGTAAGAAATCGATCACTCTTCCCCCAAACCAAAAAGTCAGGAACATAGAAGTTAATCCTGCCATCAAAGCTCGAACAGTTACATAGCTAAAAAGTCTTAAGGAATCTAGGTCTTGGAAAAATCTTTCGTATAAAAAATAAAACATATCGTTTCTATGAAGACAGATTCGCCCGCGCCAAGTACGAGTAAACGTAAAAAAGAAAATCTTCTTCTCTGTCTTAATTATCGACGCAAGTCAGGATCTGAGACATTTTTTTTGGATTAGGGTCCGCGCAAGATCAACTATAGTCGCACTGCTCCGGAAGCCCGGGAGAGCCGGACTATGGACGCTCGAAAGTTAGATACCGAATGCCTTTCGGATCTCTTCTCCATCATCAAAATGTCTTTTATCTCTGCCTATGATCTGGTAGTCCTCATGCCCTTTTCCGGCTACAAGAAGACAACCCCCCTCTTTTAAGTGAGAGACCCCGTAAAGAATCGCTTTTGCCCTATCTGCCTCTCTAAGCATCGGAGAATATCCGCTAGTAAAACCTGCTTGTATATCATCCAAGATACTCTCCGGGTTTTCTGTCCTTGGGTTATCTGAAGTAAGTATCACTTTATCCGCAAGTTCTTGGACGATTTTTGCCATCTTAGGGCGTTTAGTTTTATCCCTGTCCCCTCCACATCCAAAAAGTGCGATAAGCTCCTTTGGTCTGGATTCCCGGATACTTCTTAAAATATTCTCCAATGCATCCGGAGTATGGGCATAATCCACAACAGCCATGCGAGACTTATCTTTGCTATAATAGATCTGGAATCTTCCTGGGATCTGAGGAATACTTTCCAATGCAGTTAATAGTGATTTTTTCTCCCAGCCTAAACCAAGTGCAGTCACAAATGAAAGTGCAGTGTTCCTAACATTAAACCCGCCAAGAAGATTGGTGCTGATATCCGTATCTCCTCCCCAGTCATCCGAAAGTCGGATTTGGTAAGAAGTTTTTTCCAAAGAGAATGCCTCGGAATGGATCTCGAATTCTCCCGAACTTCTTCCAAGAGAAAAAATTTTAAGGTTCGGAGAAGAAGTTTCCACAGCGGATTTAAAATCTTTTCCACCTGGAGCATCCGAATCTATCACACCGAAAGTTTCCGGATTCAAAGCTACGGAAGAAAACAAAAGGGCCTTACTATTTAGATAATCTTCCATATCCGGATGAAAATCCAAATGATCCTGAGTAAGATTAGAAAATACTCCCACTTTAAAATGGACTCCGTTCGTTCTTCCCAGTTTTAATCCGTGAGAACTTGCTTCCATAAAAACATATTCCACTCCTGAATCATACATTTCTTTCAGAATGGATTGTAGGCTACTTGGATCAGGGGTTGTATATCCTGTGTCGGATAAAACTCCTTTAAATTTAACACCAGTGGTTCCAATGATACCGCAAGATTTTCCTTGAGACTCTCCAAGATAAGCCAAGATATGAGTTAAAGAAGTTTTACCGTTTGTTCCGGTAACTCCTATCACTTTTAGCTTGGAAGAAGGATCTCCTAAAATGATAGAAGCAATCGGCCCGGCTAAACTTTCCGGATCCAGGTCAGTTTTAAGAACGATCTTATTATCTAATTTCGGAATTTTTAATTTAGATCCTATTAATATATATTTAGAGGAAGAAGTCTTGGCATATTCTGCACCTTTATCACCGGAAGAATCAGGAAGGCAGAATAGATCATTCGGTTCTAATTTTCTGGAATCTGTGCGGACAAAGTTGAAGGTTTCATCCGAAGTATAAGATCCTGAACTTATTTTGATATCTGGAAAAAGACTAAGGAGCTCTGAAAGTTTCAAGTTCCGCCTCATTTCTTTCTGGAGGAAGAGTCACTGTAATGATCCGATCGCCCACTGTGATCGGTAAATAATGATATGTTTTACGATACAACGCTTCTATCCTACGAGCAGAAGTATATGTCGCCATTCCGATCTTTAAATCATCATTCTTCTTTAAAAGTTTTTCTTTTTCTTGGGAAGCAATAGCAAGTTCTCGGTTCAATCTAGAGACCTGAACATTCTGCCAAACGAATAAAAGTGCGATGCTAAAAGGAGCTAGAACCCAACCGAATATCCTAAACAAAAAACCTAGATCGGGCCAAAGATGAAGGGATAAAAATTCTGAAACTCTGCTCATTCTTCTTCGTCCTCCTCCTCCTCTTCTTCAATATCGGTAGGAAGTGATTTATGTATGACACGTAATTTTGCAGAACGGGACGCAGGATTTTCTTTTGTCTCGATATCCGATGGGAGCACAGGCTTCTTGGTAAGAAGTTTAGCTTCTCCGTCTCTCGCATAGTCCCTGAATAAATTTTTAATGATCCTGTCTTCCAAGGAATGGAAAGAGATCACTTGTAAGAGTCCACCTTTTGCAACCAGATCCAAAAGTTTTTTGACCCCAATCTCTATATGAAGAAGTTCCTGATTCACTTCTATCCTTAAGGCTTGGAAAACTCTTGTAGCAGGATGCCTTCCTGGAGGCCAAAATTTTCTAGGAATCACTCTGGAAACCAATTGTGCGAGATCTCCAGAGTAACCGATCCTAGAATGTCTTCTTCTTTCTAAGATAGCTTCTACAATCTTCTTGGTCCAACGCTCTTCGCCGTACTCGTAAAATATTTTGCTTAGAGCTTTTTCAGGATAAGTATTAATTACATCTTCCGCAGAGATACCACCGGCAGAAGAAAGTCTCATATCTAAAGGTTCGTTTTCCCTAAAACTGAAACCTCTTCCCGCATGTAATAGGTGAAATGTAGAAATCCCCAAATCCAAAAGGATACCGTCGGGAGGATTGGAAACACCGAAGCCGTTCAAGAACTCGGAGTCAAGGTCCGAAAAATTGGCTTCAATAGGAATAACTCTGGAAGAATACGCGGAAAGTCTTGCTTGGGCCCTGGAGAGCATGACCGAGTCTCGATCTACCAAAACCAGCTTAGAATTTGGAAACTGCTCTAAGAGTAGAAGACTATGTCCTCCTTCTCCCGCTGTTCCGTCCAAAAAAAGAAGTTCTCGGTCTTTATCGAACACGGAAAGGAAGAAAGAAATTATCTCCCGATAGAGCACCGAATAATGGACAGGTTCCAAGTCGTTTTCCAAGTTCTACCCGCTTATCCAAAAGGCAACCAAGAACCATGCCGTTTTTTTATTCTTTCAGGGGTTTGTTAGAACTCCAACAACTGTGACAAAACCAATACTTACCATAATCCGAAATGAGTATGATTATAAACTCACTAACGTGAAAGCACTAATGTCTTGACTGTCCTAGTTTCCTAGGTAGAATGCCTCCGTTCCAACTTCTCGATAAATAAAAATCCGCTCTGGTGACAAAGGTCTGAAAGGAATTGTCCGATTAGGCCGACGAATTATTGTAACTCTTAGCCTCCTCAGGAAGGCCTTATTATAAGTATGCAAAAAAGCAGTTTAAAGTTCATTCTTCTAGGCGCTGGCATCGTCATTCTTACTGTACTAACGTTATTGATCTCGGGTAATGCCTACTATTTCGGTCAAAAAAAGATCACAGAAAATCATTTAAACCAAATGCAGAATGTGGTAGCGGTGGTTGCTCAAGAGTTCGATGCATTCTTACTCTCTCATACCAATGTGGCTAAAACATTGGCTGCAGATCCAAGGGCAATACAAACTGCACTCACAGGTAAACCGATCGCCGGTGACTTCTTTAAAGAAGTACACCAAAGATACGGTATTTACGAAAACATTTTCGTGATGAGCCTGGATGGACAAAAAAGAATTTTAGCAGATAGTTTGGGCGGAAAGTCCTTGGGTTATAGAGCGCAAGGAGACGAGCTAAAAGAAAATATCATCGCAGTACAAGAAGGAAAACATTATTTAGGTCCTCCTCAAAAATCTCCAATCACCGGACTTCCTGTTGCAGTGATCTCCGTTCCGATCCGTAGCGGCGCAAATATAGTCGGAGTATTGAACATAGCACTCTCTTTCGAAGATGTTTCCGAAAAAGTAATCAATAAGATCCGTATCGGAGAACAAGGTTACGTTTCCGTAATGAGCCAAACAGGCCTCGTGATCGCTCACCCTAAAAAAGAAATGATCATGAACTTGAATGTGGCCAAAGAACCTTACGGCCAAAAAATGTTAGAATTAAAGAGTGGAGAAATTTTCGAATTCAGTTTTAAAGGTGCGGATCGTTACTCCACTATTTTCAGATTGGACCAATGGAGAATGTCAGTAATTGCAATCCAGCCCAAAACAGAGATCAGAGAAGCATTAGGAGAACTATTACTCTCCATCGGATTAATCAGTTTGGTCACAGTTGGAATTTCCATTTTCCTACTTTATGTTCTTTTAAAGAAGAGATTGGATCCATTAGTGAATGCTAGCAAACTCTTCCAGATCATGGCACAAGGCGATCTGACCTCAGACATTCAAGTTGTATATAGCGACGAGATTGGTGCCATGAGTGCGGATCTGAATTCTTTTATTTCAAGCCTTAGATTTTCTCTCAAGGATATCCAAAGAATTGCAATGGAACTTGCGTCTTCCGCGGAAGAATTAACAGTCTCTTCCCAGAGTTTTGCTACAGGAGCTCAGTCCACCGCTGCTTCTTCCGAACAAATGTCTGCTACTGTTGAAGAAATGTCGGCAGGTATGGAAAATATTTCCTCGGTCACAGATAGGCAATATTCGAATATATTAGAATTTCATACTAAGATAAAGGAACTATCTTCCGGAGTCAGAAAGATCGGCTCTGAGATCAAAAATACTCTACAAATAGCTGAGTCCATCTCCCAAGAAGCAAAAAGAGGAGAAAGCTCACTAACTGGAATGAGTAATATGATAGAAAATATCCTGAAATCTTCCGGAGAGATGAAATCTATCATCGGTATCATTAACGATATTTCCGACCAAACACAACTTCTCGCATTGAATGCAGCGATAGAAGCTGCTAGAGCGGGAGAAGCAGGAAAAGGATTTGCAGTCGTCGCAGAAGAAATTTCCAAACTTTCAGTCAAAACCGCTTCTTCTATCAAATCCATTGGTGAGATGATCAATAAGAATAATTCGGAATTGGATGAAGGCGCTAAAGGAATTCGTTCTTCCGTAGAGATACTACATAGCATTATCAAAAACGTGGACTCGGTTGGAGAAGCGATGAATCATCTATTCGAGATTACTTCTGCACAAGAATCAGTGAACAAATCCGTAGACGAACAATCTGATCGTGTTGGAACAGAAGCAGAAGGCGTAAAACTCGCAACCGATGAACAAAAAAGAGCAGTGAGAGAGATCGCTCAAGTAATCACTCAAATAAATGAACATACTTTAAATACTGCATCAGGTTCCGAACAAATGTCCTCGTCTGCTCAGAATCTCGCAACTACTGCCGAAGTGCTGAAAAATATAACCGAAAAATTTAAAATATAATCCGATCCAGATTCGACTCAACAAAATGCAAAGAAACAGTTTAAAGATCATTATACTCGCAGTAAGTACAATTACTATAGTCCTACTTACTGTCGGGGTTTCCTCCTTCGCATACTTTACCGCAAAAAAATATGTGGAAGAAGCTTATATAGACGAGATGAAAAAGATCTCGAAGCTCGCGGGAAAGCATATCAAGTTCTTCTTCGATCAACAGGCAACTTTGGCGGAATTCGTTAATTCCAACACCCCATTTGTCAAAGCAACAATTGCAAAAGATAAGGGAAGTCTAAATCCAACACTTGCAAACGTATTCAAAAAATTTGATACTTACGAGAATGTATTTTTATCTACGCCGGAAGAAAATCCCTTAGTATTCGCTGATGCTACTGGAAAAGCGATTAATTTCCGCTGGGGAGGGACCGGTTTTGACGCAAACATCAAAGCCGCATTAGAAGGAAAAAATCTTTTAAGTAAGGTAAATCCTTCTCCTGTGACAGGAGAAGCAGTTGCTGTTCTTACTGTTCCGACCAAAGACGGAAACCAAGTTGTAGGTATCTTAGGCTTTGCGATCTCACTTAGCAAAATGACAGAAGCAATCGTCAGTGGGATCACAATCGGATCGGACGGATATATCGCAATCACCGACATGAACGGAGTAGTCGTAGGACATCCAGACAAATCGCTCATCTTAAAGCTGGATCTAAGTAAAACGGATTGGGGCAAAAAACTAATGACCCTTCCCTCTGAGCAGCATATGGAGTATTTTTTTAAAAAGGACAAAATTGCAACAGTCTATGATGTTCCAGAATACGGGTTAAGAGTTTCTGCGGTGGTATCAAAAGACGAACTTGCAGAAGTAGTTCACCAAATGTTATTCAGGATCATCGCATTTGCACTCGTCTTCCTGGTCGTTTCTATATTTATTATTTATAAAATAGTGAATGTTCGCCTTCATCCTTTACAGGAAGCGAGGGAATTATTCCGCTCCATGTCTACTGGAGACTTAACAGCAAGTCTAAAAGTTTATCATGAAGATGAGATAGGAGATCTAAGCAAGGACACCAACTCTTTCTTAGAAAGTTTAAGAACTTCCGTAAGGGATATCCAAAAAATTTCCCAAGAACTTGCGGCTTCCGCAGAAGAACTATCTGCGAGTTCGGAAAACTTCTCCAATGGAGCACAGTCCACAGCGGCCTCTACGGAAGAAATGTCGGCCACTGTAGAAGAGATGTCCGCAGGGATGGACAATATTTCCGGCTCCATCTATAATCAGTATGCGAATATTTCACAGTTCCAGATCAAGATCACAGAACTTTCTCAAAGTGTGAACCAGATCGGAAACGAAGTCCAAGCTACCCTGAATATGGCAAAATCGATTTCCCTCCAGGCAAAAAAGGGAGAAGAATCCCTTTCCGGAATGAATGCAATGATCTCGAATATCTTGAAATCATCCGGAGAAATGACCGCGATCATCGGGATCATCAATGATATCTCGGAACAAACTCAACTTCTTGCATTGAATGCAGCGATAGAAGCGGCAAGAGCCGGAGAAGCAGGAAAAGGATTTGCAGTCGTTGCGGAAGAGATCTCTAAACTTTCAGAAAAGACAGCCTCTTCTATCAAATCCATTTCTGCAATGATCAATAAAAATACCGGAGAGTTGGATAGCGGAGCAAAAGGGATACAGGCATCTACAGAGATCATTCACGCGATTATCCGGAATGTGGATCAAGTTTCCGATGCGATGGACAGATTATATTCCATAACCGGTTCCCAAACGGATATAAACCAAGCTGTAACGGATAACGCAGGGAAAGTAAGGATCGAATCCGAAGCGGTAAAATTAGCCGCAGACGAACAGAAAAAAGCTGTTTCGGAAATTTCTCAAGTGATCATGCAGATTAACGAGCATACGATCAATACTGCATCAGGAGCGGAACAAATGTCCTCTTCTTCCAGAAACCTATCGAATACGGCGGAGATACTCAAAAATATCTCCGAAAAATTCAAACTCTGATCGTTTAGGATATTAAACTAAAAGATTCACTCGGAAACGACGGAGAATAGACGGTCTATTCTCCCTGCGTCCCTTACTTGGGAAAAACCTTCTTCTTCTAAGAAAGTTTTCGCTCTCAGGCTACGGCCTCCCGATTGGCAATATAGGATAATCTGTTTATCCTTAGGTCCCAACTCTTCCACTCTAGAAGACAGACTATCGATTGGAATATTAACTGCGCCAGGAAAATGACGCTTTTCATATTCGTTAGGACTTCTTACATCCACGACTAAAGCGCCCTTCCCCACCCATTCTGCGAGTTCCTTATCTTCTCTATTTTTGCAGGAGGAAAAGGAAAAAAGAGAGAGCATTATAAAAACATAAAATACTTTGAACATAGGATTTTCTCCGACAAATATCAAATTTTAGGTTTTTTCTGATAAACAGTATGACCTAAGAACTTATATGCTTCTGAGATCCCAAAAAGAGTCTCGGAATGGCCGATCACCAAAAGTCCTCTATCCTTCAAAACATGCTCGAAGTTCTCGAAAATTTTCTTTTGGGTAGGCTTGTCGAAATATATAATCACATTCCTGCAAAAGATACAATCCATCTTCTCCCTTATCGGATAAGGAGTTTCCAAAAGATTTACCTTATGGAATTCGATCATGGATTTAATCTCAGGTTTTACCTGATAAGTATCCTGATTTTTTCCGGAGAGGTCCTTCACTTTCAGAAAATATCTTTTTTTAAGAGCTTCACTCACAGGTTCTAAACGATCCGCTTTATAAATACCTTCTTGAGCGGTTTGTACTACATTCGTATCAATATCGGATGCATATATTTTAATATCCCAACCAGGCTTATGCATAAAATATTCAGCACATGTGACGGCTATAGTATAAGGCTCCTCACCTGTCGAACAAGCGCTGGACCAGATACGGAGCTGCTTTTTCCCGGACTTCAAAGCCTTCTCCTCAACGGAAGGAAAGAAGGTTTCTTTTAGAAATTCAAAATGATGGTTTTCTCGGAAAAAATCAGTTTTGTTAGTTGTAATACGATTGATGAGTTCGGTGAGTTCACTTTGGAAAAACTTACGGTCAGCTTGCAGGCCTCGGATATATTCCGAAACATTCTGCATCTTATGCATTCTTGCCCTGGAATTTAACCTGGATTGGACCATTATCTTTTTATGATCCGCCAAGAATATTCCGGTTTCCTTATACATCAAATCCTTGATGAATTTGAACTCTTCGTCCGTGATCTGAGAGAAACTGGAAAAATTATCATCCATAAATCAGCGAATACCCAATGCCTGGTCCAGAGAGACTAACTTAATAATTTCCAATAATTTAGGGCTAACATTAATCGTTTCCAAAAGTACACCCTGGCCTCGAAGACGATTTGCAAAAGCAACCAGGGTCCCTAAAGCGACCGAGGTAAGCACCTGCACCTCATCCAGATCCAAAATTACAGAAGCAGGATTCCCTTCTACGTGAGAATTCAAATAGGCACGCAAAGCCTCATGATCACCGTTTAGGATCTCATAATCTACTTTGATCAACATCGGTTTCGACGGACTCATTCCATAGATTGGACGAACAGGTCCCTACCTCGGAATACAGTCGGGAAACAGCCTGGAAAAGGAAAGGAAAAACTATTTTTTCTGGCTTAGAAGGGAAGCGTCGTTTTTCTGGTAAATAGGCTAAAAAAACGGATCTTTTTTCTGGAAAAAAACAATAAGTGAGAATTGGAATCGTCAAACATCTGAATGCCCGTCCCCTAACGTGGGGATTCGAGCAGAATTCAGAACATAAAGTTGTCCCGGAAAATCCCTCCCTTTTAAAGGATTATTTATTACGTGGCCTGGTAGATGTTGGGCTAATATCCTCCATCGAATGTCTACGAAACGAGGATGTTCTTTCCGTTTCCATGAAAGTCGGAGTCTGCGCCTCTAAGCAAGTCCGCTCCATTAAGTTTTTCAAAAATAAAAAGGAAGCCTACCCCCCTTATCGGATCCTCACAGACAACGGCTCGAGGACCAGCATGGCCTTGGTCAGAGTATTAGTACATAATGATTCTGGAAAATTACCGGAAGTAGCCCCCACAGACCCTAAGATCATTAAAGAAGAAATTTCTATCGGCAGAGGCTCCCATATGCTTTTCGGGGACAACGCATTATTCGCAGAATGGGATCCGGAAGTTTACGAAGTAAAAGACCTGGCAGAATGGTGGTACGAGACCACTGGGACTTCTTTTATATTCGCTCTATGGGCTTCTAAAAAACCATTGGAATTACCTGACAGCTTCTATGAGGATTCCTTAAAATACGGCTTAGCTCATATCGAAGAGATCATCCAAAAAGAATCCAGACTTCCATCCGATCTAGTCAGAACTTATCTTACTGAAGAACTACATTACGAAATCACAGAAAGCGATCGCAAGGGCTTTGAATTATTTGGAAAATATTGTAATGACCTGGGGATCTTGTAAGCACAAGCTTGCCAACGTTGCTCAAAGGGCAATGTGCCGTTAGGCCTTCGCGGCAGGCACCCAATCTCCACATAGAAAATTAGAAGACGAAGGTGATCCGATAGTCCCAGGACTTATTCCCGAACTTCTCCACAGTGTCCGCAAGAGGCAATCTATAAGCAAGTCTTCCTAAACTTTGTTCTCCACGGTTCGTATAACAAACGGAAGTGATCGGAAAATTCACTTTGAAGTTAAGTGCATTTCCTCGGATCAATCTCAAAGTTTCGCTCAAGACCTTTTTCTCTCCATCCATCTGCATAGATTCCAAAGATTTACTGATGGAAGGGAATTCTCTTTTAATATATATAGTATTCGCCTTCTCTTTTTTGATCTGAACATTTCCAATAAGTACATTTTCTAACTGAGAGATATCGCTGAAGTCTACCTTATAAGTAACCTTCGCTTTTTCGCGGAATACGCCGGGTTCTGCTTCTGAACTTTCTAATTTTTGGAAGGTATAATCTTTTAGTACGAGGCTTTTAGAAAAAAATCCCTTGTTCAACCTATTCTGGATCTCTTCCTTTCTGGTAGGAAGAAATTTGATCAGTGATTCTTCCGACTTACGTTTAGTAGGAACCACATAAGAGATTTCCAAAGTGCCACTTAGGTTGGAATTAATGGTCAAAGTTTCTTCGTATTCGAAGCAGCCGAAAAAAAGGAAACAGAGTAAGAAAAGCGATTTTTGGAAGAAGCGGATGGAAAAACCCGAACGCATACCTCAATTCGGGCGGAACCTTTCTTTTTCGTCAACGTAAAAGAAAACCCCCGCAGTCGGCTGCGGAGGTTTTCGTAAATCCGATTATTTGGAAATCGGATATGCTTCGTTTCCGTGCTCCAGAATATCCAGACCTTGGATCTCTTCGTCTTCAGAAACTCTTAGACCGATGGTAAATCTGAGCGCTAAGAAGATCACTAAACTCGCTCCGAATGCCCAAACAAATCCAATCCCTACACCTTGTAGCTGAACCAATAACTGCTCGATACCGCCACCGAAGAATAGACCGTTCACTCCGCCAAAAGCCTGCTCTGCGAATAGGCCTACAGCGATAGTTCCCCAAGCTCCACAAACTCCGTGAACTGAAACAGCCCCCACAGGATCGTCCACTTTGATCTTATCAAAGAATAATACGCTGAATACTACGAGCACCCCGCCTACAAGTCCGATGATGATCGCAGAACTGATACTTACGTTCGCGCAAGGAGCTGTGATTGACACAAGTCCAGCCAAGGCACCATTCAAAGAAAGACCTATATCCGGTTTTTTGAAAAGTATCCAAGTTACTACCATGGAAGAAACCGCACCAGCAGCTGCCGCAAAGTTAGTCGTAACTGCGATGATAGCGAAAGTTCCTCCGCCCACGGAAGTAGTAGACCCTGGATTAAATCCAAACCAACCCAACCATAGAATAAAAACCCCAAGGGCCGCAATCGTCATGTTATGACCTAAGATAGGAAGAACTTTCCCATCCTGGTATTTTCCAATACGAGGTCCGAGAACTATTGTTCCGGCAAGTCCTGCCCATCCACCTACAGAGTGCACTACAGTGGAACCTGCAAAATCTATAAATCCTGCTTCTACCAAATAACCTTTGTTATCCGGGTTAAATAAATTGGACCAACCTATCGAACCGAAAATTGGATATACAAATGCAGTGATCAATACGGAGAAAATTACGTAATCTACGAACTTGGTTCTTTCTGCCATAGCTCCCGAAACGATGGTTGCAGCAGTTCCCGCAAACACCAATTGGAATATGAAGAATGTAAACTTGCTCGGATCAGGTTTTCCATCCACCATCAAAAGGCTATCAGCCAAAGATATGGAACCGAATCCGATACCGCTAATAATCTGAGGCCCGAACATGATCGAAAATCCGATCAACCAGTACGCCAAAGAACCCAGAGAGAAGTCCATGAAGTTCTTCATGAGAATATTCACTGTATTTTTTGCTCTGGTAAACCCGGCCTCGACTAAAGCGAAACCTGCTTGCATAAAAAATACCAAAAAGCCCGCGATACAGGTCCATAACCAGTTCGTCTCATCTCTTAATATTGCAACTGCGCTTAATGCGGATTCGGCAGTCGCAGGATCGGCTTCATCAGCCCAAATTCCGCTCGAGGCAAAGGCGAGCGTAAGTAATATCAATATGCGCATATTTTTCCTAAATCTCCTATATATTTTTTGAACACGATTCCTGAACTTCGCTTATTAATTAAACCGCTTCTTTTCTTTGTTCCGAAACGACTAGATCTCCTGATTTTCTTTTTACTAATTCCTCCAACTTTTTAAGGGAAATTTTTAGATACTCATTCGTAGGCGCACTTTTGATCCCTTGCTGAAGGACCTTGATCGCCTTAGGAGTTTCATTATCTTTCAAATAACATCTAGCTAGTCTCAAGCTGGACTTTGCGTATGTATGATCGATTGCGAGAGAACGTTTTAATGCCCTCTTAGCCTCCGGAATATTTTCCAGCTCGTAATACGCTCTTCCTAATAGATAATGAATATGCTCGGATTCTTCTCCGCTGGTTTTGATATATTTCTCTAAGAACTGTACGCTCTTTTCAAAATTTCTATCTCTGTAATACATTTTTCCAAGAAGTACCAAACTGTCTTTGAGAGACTCGTCCATAGAGAATACTTCTAAAGCTTTGTCGTAAGCGACTTGGTCTTTCTTTGCTTTCGCGGCAGATTTTGCTAAAGAAAGTAATGTTTTAGCTTTTCCAAGCTCAGGATTGCATTGGAGTGCGAGTAAAGAAACGTCGTCTCCATTTCTCATATCTCCTTTATATCTTTTGAATCTTCCGATCAATGAACCGACTAAGTCTGCAACATAGATCTTATCTCTTTGTTCTTCTATGGTCGATTTTTCTTGGCGGATCCATTCTATAAAACGTTGGTTCCCTAATTCTTGGCGTTGTTCATTTTTCTGTTCCGTAATACCATCAGTAGGTAGAAATAGAATATCTCCAGGTAAGATCCTTCCGTGTTTCTCTTCGAAATTACTTCTTTCTACTTCGAAAATACCAAGAGGGACTCCTTGGGTATCCAGCTCTTCTATTCTTCCATGACCGTTATGGTAATGTAACATTTTTTGGTGAGCTGCATTCACATAGGAATAAGTGTAATCACTATAAACCTTCAGGATAAATGCAGTGAAATAAGTTCCATCCGGAAGCTGTGGCCGGATGGATTCACCCAACTCGGCCAAAGTTTCGGATAGTCCCATACCAAGGGAAGTACAACGTTGGAATTGATAGTGGATGGACATTGTGACTAACGCGGCAGGAATACCGTGCCCAGACACATCCACTATGATCGCAGTAATCGAGTTTCCTTGTCGGACCACATTAAAGTAGTCTCCGGAAACTTCGGTCATTGGTTCATAATAAGTTCCGAAATGTAAACCGTTCCAAGGAGCGATCGTTGTCTCTACGATCTGGCTTTGGACGTTACGGCCCATTCTCATATCCCATTCCAATTGTTTCAGGATCTGAGCCTCTCTTTCATTCGCATGGACCAAACCTTGGATCAAACGAACGCTTGTAATTGCAAGAGCAAGCTGGGAACCGAGTGCTTCTAAAATTTCTAGATCATCTTCTCTATAAAAAAATTCGGTGTCTGATTCTACGGCGATTGTACCTAAACAATCTTCCTTATACATAATCGGAACACACATAACGGCCCGAGTGGTTTCTCCCTCGTCTATGTATTCCGCATGATGTGTTAAATCCTGGATAAGCAAAGGCATACGGGTCTTAAAAGTGAATCCCGAATAACCTTCATCCTGACTGAGGTCTCTGCGAGGTGGAATTGTTTCTTTAAAGAAGCGAGAAGGAACCAAAAGATTTCCTCTCCACATCCTGAGGGTGGTATTATCACACTCAAAGATATCTTTACAGAGGCTTATTACGATATCATAAAGTTCCTCTTCCTTATCCGCGTTTGCGAATTCCTTACTGATATAAAGAAGGATATCGATCTTATTTTTTTCGGTTAAACCGCCGACGACTTTCCTTGCACCTCGGAAGCTAACTACTTTTCTTTGCCCAAATTTGAGTTCTATCATGGTCAAGCACCTCTACGTATCCGATTCTTTTTCTCTTTGGATTCGTTTCGCTCTACCGAGATCTTATGCAATTAGCGTACCAATTCTCCAAAACTAAATATTATGCCCAATTTCTGGATGTAAATTTAGAGTATGTTCATTATTTAAGCATATCTATATTGAGACATACTTTAGATTTGGTGAGATATGAGGAAGAATGCCACTCTTTTAAGGCAGCAAATCTGGAATTATGTAGTGTTAGGTGCGAATATTTTGTCTAAATTTTCTTTTTAATCTTAAAAACCAGCTCTGCTTTTTGGAGGTTCCATGTTCTCTTAAGAAGGTCTCTACCTTAGGAAACACATCGTCTTCTGCCTTCTCCGCTAAGATCAAACAACCATGACCATAATCGTCGCTGGCTCCTTCTTCCTTAGAGATCACATGAAATTTTTTGATCTTAGTTCCCGCTCTTTCATATACGAATCGAACCGTGTCAGGAGTTGCAATCGCATCATTTGCACCTGCGACAAATAAACTAGGAACAGTGATCTCTTTCTGGAGATCTATATAATTATAGAACCCGTTGAGGGAACTCATCTTCTTTGTCTCTATCCAAGACATGAATTGTTCAATCAGTCCTTCACTGATATTCTCAATAGCATTTTTCATTACTTTTTTCACTATTCTAGGTCGAGTTGCTTTAGGGTTATAAAGTATCTGATCGATAGGTGTGTAAATTTCTCCCGCTAAAGGAGCAAGCATGGAAGCCCCGAACTTCAGATCTAAAACTTTTCTGGCACGAGGGAATCTGGAGAGTAAACCTATTAGGCTCAAACCTAAATGGTTTAAATTTCCAGGCCCACCCAGAGAAACGAAACTTGCGATCTTTTCCTTTTCGGACTTAGGAGTGATCCCTAGATATGAATAAAAGATCATCGCACCCATAGAATGGCCCACCCAATTCACACGTTTACTTTCCGTTAAAGAAAGTACCTTGGAGATGATCGCGGGAACATCATATTTTACTAAATCATCAAAGGTAAAGTCCTCGTATCCGCCCCTGCTCTCATGGTAAGAACTCCCCGCTCCTCTCAAAGAAACCGCAAAGACTTCGTAACCTCTTAGTTTTAAATAATAAGGAAGAGAATGTCTTTTGTCCAAATCGATCACATACTTATTCGTAGCAATCCCATGCACTACGATTACCGGAGCAAGATCAGGATTTGGAATAGGAGGAATATGTCTGTGTAGAGCGATATTCCATCCGTCTTTTGTTTTTGCAAAATGTACCTCGTCTGCAATATCTTCCTGACCATATAAGCGAGAGAACCAGTCCAATAAAACAGGATATAAAACCAATACTGCGATCAAAAATAGGGAAAATACGATAGCGAGCGAGGAAGCGAAGACCGCAAAAAATATGATCGCGAAAAACGTAGTGATCAGATAAAAAGGGCCTCTTCTGTTCTTCAGGATAGCAATCACAACAGGAGAGGATCACTGAGACAACACGAATGTCAAGTATTCCCAAACATGCTTGCCTTGATTTTTAACCCGATTAAGATGACGAAATAGTTTCTAGAATGGATAAAAAGTTAGATTACAGACTCTATCGTTCTCCTTCCGGCTGGTACAGCATGGTGATCCCAGGCCATTGGCAGAATATTGTGATCGAAGGTATCCCTGCCTTTTTCGAAGAAAATGGTTCCGGTGCCATGCAAGTTTATGCTTTCGAAAATAAAGAAGGCGATTTCGATCCGGAACAAGAAATAGAAAGATATCTTGCGACCCACAAAATTGAATTTGTGAGAGAGATGGCGGCATTCTTCGAGAATAATGAAGGTGCTAAGATCATAGCATGTGAATTTTTAAAAGAAGACGGAAGGCATTGGATGGTCTATCTAGTCTCTACTAAAAAAAGAATGATCTTAATCACTTATAATGGAGACGAGGAGCCTACCGAAGAATTGGCAGAACAATTGACCACCGTGGTCAGCTCCATTCGTATCCAAGAATAATTCAATCTATCTTGAGAGTGGATTGAACTGCTCTATGCCAACGCTCCAATTTTAATTCCCTGAATTTCGAATCCATCTTAGGTTTGAAAATTTTGTAACCTCTTTCCAGTTTACTCAATTCTTCTAAACTTTTCCAATAACCGGAGCCAAGTCCCGCAAGATAAGCTGCACCTGTGGCGGTCATATCAGGTTCCGGTGCACGTTTCACTTCTACATTACAAAAATCGGCAAGACATTGTAGAAGAATATCCGATTGGGAAACTCCGCCATCCACCATGATCGAACTTACGGGAACATTCGTATCTTTCTTGATCCCTTCTAATATATCAAATAAAGATAATGCAATTCCTTCGAGGACCGCTCTTGCCACATGCCTTCTATGAGTTGCAAGTGATAATCCGAATACGGAAGCTTTTGCATTCGGATTAAAATGAGGATATCTCATCCCGGAAGCGGTTGGAACGAAGATCACTCCCTCGGTATCATTTGTTTGAGAAGCAAGTTCATTCAAAACTTTTGGGGTATCGGAAAGTCCGATTCCTTTTCCAAGCCAGTCGATTAGAGTTCCTACAGTGCCTGTAAAACCTTCCAACATATAAGTAGGTTTTCCTGCGAGTCTCCAAGCAACTAAAGGAAATAAACCTCTTTTAGAAAGTTTGGGTTTATCTCCCATGTTCATATCCACGAATGCACCTGAACCTTGGGAAATTTTAACCCCGCCTTTTTCGAAACATGCATGTCCGAATAAGGCCGCCATCTGATCTCCGACCACTGCTCTGATCGGAATTCCTGCACCGAATAGAGAAGGATCCGTAACACCAAAATCTGCAGCAGTATCTTTAACATTCGGAAAAATTTTCGTAGGTATATTGAAGATCCCACAAAGAGGAGCATTCCATTGTAATTGGAAAGGATTGAACATACCGGTTACTGTTGCATTAGAAGGATCGCTAATATGTTCTTTTCCTTTGGTGAGTTTGTACACGAACCAAGTGTCCAAGGTCCCAAAAAGTATCTCACCTTTCTTCGCTCTTTTCCTAAGTTCAGGATTTTTATCGAGCACCCATTTCAAACGAACAGAGGCGTGATCCGTAGTAAACTTTAACATATAAGTTGCGATCAACATAGGATTGCCTGTAATCGTTCCAAGAATCCTAGAAACAAATTGGATCACTTTCCATATCTTATTTGAATTCATCTCTGCGGAAGTTTTGCCTGCGCGAACATCCGCCCAACTGATCAATTTAGTTAAAGGTTTACCTGTTGATTTATCCCAAAGAAGAAAAGATCCTCTTTGGTTGCAAATCCCAAGTGAGTCCACATTTGCGGCTTGGAATTTTTTGTTCTTAAAAGTTTTTTTGAGAATAGAAACAAGTGCCTGCCAAAGTTTTTCTGGGTCATGTTCCAAGGCACCAGGCTCACTCACGATAGGAGGAGTTTTTTCGTATTGGCGAGAAACTATTCTGCCCTTCTTATCGAATAAGATAGCTCGGATCCCGCTTCCACCGCTATCGATAGAAAGAATATATTTTTCTTTTGTGGCAGCCATTCAACTCTCTCCAATTTTTTTACTGAGGTAGAATCCTTTAGGATTCGGCTGCGTCAATAAAAAAGCCGCCATGAAGGCGGCCTTAATAGTATCGACTCGAATGGATCTTATGCTTCGCTCACAAGCACGCTCTTAAGATGATTCATCAGATTGGACTCTCTTTCATGCACGATATCTTTAGGCATTTTATGATAGATCCTTTCTCTAGACTTATCATCAAGTTTGCCGAGGATCATTCCCATAAAGCCAGGTTCGGAAACCAAAATAAAATTGGAAAAAGAATCCTTCTTCCTTTCCAAGTTCATAAAATCGCTAAGTTTACCAGCAAAAGCCGCAGCCACTCTCTTTTTAGGTTCATGAAAAAAATCAAAATCAGATCTGGAAGCTTGCCCTGCTCCAGTAACTAGATCCGAATTTCTGAGTCTTCCTTCGGGATTCTCCATAGATTGCACCAGCTTCAAACCGTTAGTCGGCCCTTGGTATTCGAAAATTTTTGCCTCGCTTCGGTTTGCAACCACCACCCATTTTTTCTTCATACTGTACCCTCCTATTATGGAACTCTCCGTCACCGAAAGATTCGGAATTCGGCGAAGGTAGTTTTAACCCAAGGAGAAGGACCTATCAATTACTTTTCCCAAAACCTTCTTCTTTAAGGATTAGAAAAACTAAATATACTTTCTGTAATAAAATGGAATCTCTCTAAATCCAAAATTATTCTGAACATTGCCAATTCGCGGACAAATATCAATCCCCAGACCGCCAGATTGCCCGGCTTTTTGGGAATTCTTTAGTGGACTTTTCCGCATCGCTTCTGAGAATTGTTCTCATTCTTGGTTGACAGATTCCGAGAGATTTTGATTTTGAGTTTTAGACTCATTTCAAGACCTAAATATAGAAAACATGACTCCTACTAATGAGAATTGAGTCTCAACAGGAGAAAACATGAAACGGAACACAACCAAGACGCTATTGACGATGATTCTAGGAATATCCTTCTTAATGAATTGCGACCAAGGCTCGAAAGAGTCCAACGCTGCACTTGTACTAGGAGCTTTAAACAGCGCCTGCATAGATGCAGCAGTTGCTAATGATGAGATCGCGGAAACTGCAATCACTGCAGGGATCAATACTTTCCAATTGATCTCCATCCCAACTGCAGGTGCGGCAAGACATATCAGATTAGAAGGAGCATTGCTCCAGGCCCTAAGCGGACACGGAACCATCTACCTAGCAACTGGATACACTGATTCATTAGCAGGAACTACTTCTACACCTTCAACAACTGCAGGTGACGGAAAACTCGTAGTGAACATCTACCAAGGCGGACCAATGGTTTACGCAGGTTACTCTGCAACCACAGCTTATGGAACAGATGATGGAACTGCAACCGCAGCCCTCGGAGGAACCGGAACTAGCTTGTTCTCTTCCTTCACCACTACAGCAAGTGATGTTTGTTTAGATATCAGCGCAGATACAACACCAAAAGTTACGATTTGGGGAAGTGGGTACAAAGGTGCAAACTGCAAGAAGAGATGTACCCTTACTGAGTCTAACGCAATTATCAATAAAGCTAATTGGCCAAGCGGTGCAGGTATCGGCTCTACCGGTAGCACTAGCACTTATTACAAGACCGGCAGTTCTGCTTCCGGAGTAACAGCGACCAAGGTAGTAACTTATAGCACTACTGCGCTTTAAAAATTTTAGGCGGCCTTAATTCGGCCGCCTTCTGTCATTATTAATTTATGAAGAAGGGGGATTCGATAATGAAAACATTATATTCAATTTTCATTATTTTCATGGCAACTTTAACTGTTTTCTGCGGGCCTAGCACCGGAGGGGACGATGGACTTGCGATTTTAGCCGCATTGGAAGATGGCGGTGGAGGATGTATCAAAGCCCCTGGTGATACGACTACGACTCCCAATTCCCCATCTGCAGGAGTCAATACTACTAGAGTTAACGCTACTGCAAGCGGATGTTGGGCGTACATAGACCTAAAAGCAGGTGGAGTAGAAACTACTAAGTCAGGTACCTGGGATCTAAGATTTAAAAGATTCGTAATAGGTACAAACAGCGGAACCAGCGGTTCTGAAAATGGTGGCTCTTGTTTTAATGCAGGTGACACTAATCTTGCAGGTGTAACAGGAGGAGACTGCACTCCTCAAGTAGACGAACTCATGTCTCAAACCGGAGGCGGTGGATTCGGAACTGCAACAGAAAATGCAAGCCCCGCTCTCTGGGATTGGTACGATTATAACGGAACTACCCATATCCTTACACCGAAAGCAAGAGGGTATTTGATCCAAGGTTCAGACGGTTCTTTCTTCGGATTAGAGGTCACTGATTATTATGACGGTGCAAGTACCAGTGGATTTCCTACATTTAAATGGAAGACCCTCTGATGGGGAAGATCAAACCTTCTTCCGCTCCTAGGATATTATATCTGGTCTTATTTTCAGGTTTATGTTTCCTAGGAGTCCCTATCTTTTCCCAAGGAGAAGTTCTTCCTGAAAAAAAGACGGAAGAAAAAAAAGATGATTTAGATAAATCTAAAGTAAATCCGGAAGCCGGAAAAGATATAACGAATGGGAACAATGATAGAGGTTCCATCATCACCGTTACTGGTACTCGTAGAAAAGGTTTTCTAAAGGATTCCACAATTACTACCGAGGTGATCACCAGAAAAGATATAGATGCCATGGGAGCGAGAGATATCTCCCAAACTTTAGGAAACGTTCCAGGGATAGAAGTTCGCCCTGCACAAGCAGGAGAAAGAGGATCTACAGTTCGTTTACAGGGTCTAGCAGGTCAAAACGTTTTGATCTTGGTGGACGGACAAAGGACTACTGGACGTTTCAGCGGCTCCATCGACTTAACCAGATTTAAAGCGGAAGATATAGAAAGAATCGAGATCGTAAAAGGTGCGTCATCCGCTCTTTATGGTTCTGATGCAATCGCGGGTGTAATCAATATCATCACTAAGGAACAAAAAGATCCTTATTCCGCGAACTTTAGGACCTTTATGGGAGGAGGAAATCCAGTCTATTATGGAACTGGAACAGAGTTCCGTAACTATGCATCCGTAGGAGTACGTAGAGGGATAGTTTCCACCAATTTTACCGCAGGTTGGCATAGGGGAGATGGTTACGATCTAACTCCGGACGCAACCTTGGGACCTAAAAACGGAAGAATAGAAAGTCTTTCCTCTAGTTACTCGCCCTTCCCTACGAATACTCCTCTTTGGACAAAACTTTATATTTATCGTCAAAAACTTCCTTACGAAGGTCCTCTAGAATCTACTTCAGGTAGTGCATTCGAGGATATAAACGTTTCGAACAAAACTACTTTTGATATTTCGGAAACTTTTAAATTAGGATTTCAGTTCTATTATAGATATTTAAACCAAAATGCCGTAGATGCAGTCCCCCCACGAGGAGTGTACGATAGAAGTAATAAAACCCATGATTTTATGGGTGCGGTCAACGCAGATTGGGAAATTACTAAAACATTAAACTTAAACGTAAATACAAACTACGCCAGATTTTTTGATACTTATACATACGACCAAAGAAAGTCAGACGCCCAAGACAAAAGAGAGAAGTTAGACAACGCGGTTACAGAACTAAGGACACGTTTAGATCATAAGATCTCCGATGGACATGTGATCTCTTACGGTGCAGAAACATTAATAGATCAATTCTCTTCCGCAAGGATCGCTCCCGATTGTAAGAGAAATTTCCCAAATATTTGTGCGAGCGATATCTTAGGGGGAACAGATCCTTATCAAACTCAAAACGGGTATGCACAAAGACAAAGAAACGCATTTTATATACAGGATGAATGGAGAGTTTCCAGCGCCCCAAGGATCCAGATTGTTCCAGGGATCCGCTCTGACCACGACTCTATCTACGGAGGACAGGTCCTTCCTAAATTAGCAGTTCGTTACGATGTGACTGATAAATTCCGCATTAGAGCAGCCAACGGTTTAGGATACAGAGCTCCTAGTTTTCAGGATTTATATTATAATTTCATAAACCCAGGCGTGGGTTATAGAGTGGCTGGAAATCCCAACTTAAAGCCGGAACTTTCTCGCAGTTATAACTTGGGTGGAGAATGGGAGCCGAATAAGGTATTCTGGTTCAGCTTTAACTTCTTCTATAATAATATTGATAACCTAATCGGATTCAGAACGAACCCAACCAGAGACGCATCTGGATTACAGATTTTTAATACATCCAATTACCAAAAGGCTCTTACCAAAGGATTTGAATCTTCCGTAACTCTTAGAGTTCACCAAAATGTTTCTTTGGGCGGCGGTTATACGTATACCGACACAAGAGATGAATTAACCAATCTTCCTTTAGAAGGAAGAGGTTATCATAGATGGAACTTAAACGTTCGCTTCGATCATCAGCCTAGCGGGTTTAGTTTCTCCTTGTTCGCGGTGATTTTCGGGAAACAACCGTATTACTGTACGAAAAATCCTCTTTGGTGTGATCCCGTTCTTCCTAGCGAATTATCTGCTCTCTCCGCTCAGTTAACCTCTCAGGCTACGAATACGATCAACGCATTATTCGGAAGTATTCCAGGCGGAGTTCAGGAATATTGTACGGAAAGAAACTTATCTTACTGTACTACTGCCGCGACCTACGGAATTCGTATGGTTAATCCTCATACAAATTTGAACTTCCGGATTTCTCAGAAAGTTTTAGGTGCTTTCGAGATATTTGCAGGTGTGGATAACGTTTTAGATACATTCGATCTTACTTATAATCCTCAGAAGCCTAGATTCTATTATGTGGGGATAGACGGAAGATTTAATGCAACGTCTGGTCCTGCCGATTATTCTGCGGCTCCGATGCCTTCTACTTCGCCTGTACCGGGAGTCCGGTAAAAATAAAATTGGGAGAACCAATATGAAAAAACTAATAAGCTTAGCTTTGTTCCTCTGTTTACCTGCAACTATATTCGCAGAGGCAAAAGAACTCAGGATCGTAACATTAAACGGAACCGTTTCCGAGATCGTTTTTGCATTAGGAAAAGGTAAATTAGTCGTAGGAAACGATACTTCTTCCCTTTATCCTCCTGAAGCAGTATCACTTCCTAAAGTAGGTTATCAAAGAATGCTTTCCGCAGAAGGGATTCTTTCTTTAAAACCGAATCTAATCCTTGGATTAGAATACGCAGGTCCTCCCGAAGTAATTGAACAACTTAAATCCGCCGGTTTAAAAGTGATTATCTATCCTGGATTACCTGGAGTAGAGCCTGCGCTAAATAATATTCTTGCGATTGGAAAAGAGATCGGAGCCGAAAAAGAAGCACAAAAGATCGTACAAGATATTCGCAAAAAACATTCCAAAATTGCGGAGAAGGTTTCCAAACTAAAATCCAAACCGAAAGTATTATTCGTATATCATAGAGGAACAAGCCTCGCACAAGTTTCCGGAACGGAAACTCCTGCAGACGAAATGATCCGACTCGGAGGGGGAGCCAATGCAGTCGATGGATTCAAAGGTTTTAAACCGATCACTCCTGAAGCGGTAATCGCAGCACAACCTGATATCATCTTAATTCCGAGCAGAGGTTTAGAAAGTCTTGGCGGAAAAGACGGAGTGTTCGCACTTCCTGGTGTGAAAGATACTCCTGCCGGAAAAAAATCCAGAGTGGTTGCGATAGATGATCTAGTTCTCTTAGGTTTTGGCCCAAGACTTGGTCAGGGTATAGAGGAATTATTCGAATCATTCCATCCAAAAACACCTGAGAAAAAATGATCGTATCTTCTTTGGAGACTTCTTCCTCTGAAATGAAACCTAAAGGGGAAGAAAGGAAGAAAAATGCAGGACGCAAAGTCCCAGCCATCTTCGTATATGCAGTGTTAGCTGCCGGACTTTTTGGAATAGGAATACTTTCCCTTAAATTCGGTTCTATCCAACTTTCCACGGGAGAAATCCTAAAAGTATTACTATTAGGACAGGATTCCTTATCCGAATTAGAAGTCCCTCATTCCATTTTAGTTTGGAATTTGAGAATGCCTAGGCTAGTATTATCTATGTTAGTTGGGGCATGTCTTGCTTCTGCTGGCGTTTGTATACAAGGACTATTTCGAAACCCATTAGTAGAACCTGGGTTCATAGGAGTGAGTCCCGGAGCGGCATTAGCCGCTTCTACTTGGATCGTATTTTCAGAAAAGATACTTACCTTCTTTCCGGCCGAGTTAAGAGGAAAAGAAAGTTTCTTATTACAGTTATGTGCATTTGGCGGAGCTCTTTCTGTTTCCTTCTTCTTGCATGTGGTTTCTAAAAGAGAAGGCGGAGGATTTTCCTTAGTTCTGGTGCTTGCAGGGATCGCAGTGAATGCAACTGTCGTTTCCCTTTTGGGATTTTTATCTTATCTAGCGGATGATACCCAACTTAGAAACCTAACCTTCTGGAGTTTGGGAAGTATGGCAGTCGCAAGCTGGCATAAAATTTATCTATTGGGTACTGTCCTTCTCGTTGTTACTTTCTTCTTCCCTGTATTAGCTAGAGGTTTAGATGCATTGGCATTGGGAGAAGCAGAAGCTTTTCATACGGGTTTCAAAGTGAGAAGGATCCGAAACCTCACCATCGTTTTAGCAAGTCTGTTAGTAGGTGTAAGTATTTCCATCTGCGGGAATATTGCATTCGTTGGTTTAATCGTCCCTCATATTCTGAGAATGGTTTTAGGGCCTGGTCATAAAACATTATTACCCGCTTCCTTATTCGGAGGAGCACTTCTTCTTGCGATCGCAGACTTAGCGGCAAGAACTGTTGCCTTCCCTTCAGAACTTCCGATCGGAATTATCGCAGCAGGAATAGGTGGTCCATTCTTCTTATTCTTAATCTTACAAGCAAAACGTAGAGAAGGAGAATTTAGATGAGCCTAGTATTATCAGACATTTCCTTATCAAGAGGTGGAAGGTTCTTATTATCAGGGGTAAACTTAAGTTTATATCCTGGAGAACTTTTGATCGTGCTTGGTCCAAATGGAGCAGGAAAATCCACCTTATTAAAATTATTCTCAGGGGAAATATCTCCGGACAAAGGATTGGTGCTATTGGATGGGATCCCTTTGTCTGAATATGATTCGGAAGACTTGGCACTCAGAAGAAGTGTACTTTCTCAAGAATCAGAGATCCATTTCCCATTTATCGCAGATGAGATCGTCCGGATGGGAAGGTCCTGCTCTAAATTAAGAGTTCCTAAACCGCTAGAGGATCAGATCACCGAAGAAGCATTCCATTCGGTCAATCTAGGAGAAAGAGAAAGATTTCAAATTTATAATAAACTTTCCGGTGGGGAAAAACAAAGAACCCAGATGGCAAGGGTTTTAGTGCAGGATAAAGAACCTACCCAAAGAGAAAGTTATGTTCTTTTGGATGAACCGGGTGCCTCTTTAGATCCGAACAGAATACATTCTTTATTAGAAAAAGCAAAAAAACTCAGCAAAGAAGGGAGAGGAGTTCTCTGTATTCTCCATGACCTGAACCTTGCATTGAGATACGCAGATAGGATCGCAGTATTAAAAGAAGGTAAAATACTAGCGGATGGCGTTCCTGGGAATATTCTGGATGAAAAATTCGTATTAGAACATTTCCTATTGAGAACCCAAAAAGTTCCCTTCCCGGAAGGAGGGCATTATTTGATCCCTCTTGGTCCCGCAGAACCAAATAAAATAAACGGCCTGTCCTATACATTAGATGCTAAAGGAGTCAAAGAAAATGTCCATCGCTGAATCGTTAGAGATCGAGAATATCATCAAAGATTGGAAACAGATCAAAGAAACACAACCTCGTCTTAGAATGAGAGAGATCGCTTCCCAACTCAAAACCTCGGAGGGTGGACTACTCGCTGCCTCTGAAATTTCCAAGGCGGAAGGATTTCCTCAAGTTTCTTCTCTCCAAACAAATTGGGGCGAATTATTCGCAAAGTTCGGGGAATTAGGACATGTAATGGTCCTCACTCGTAACGAAGCCTGCGTACATGAAAGAAAAGGAATATTCGAAAAAGTAAGTTCCGGTCCTGGACATATCTTAGTCGTTGGAGCAGATATTGATCTCAGACTTTTCCCAGGAATTTGGAAATTCGGTTTCGCAGTGGAAGAACCTAAACAAGATTCCACACAAAGATCTTTCCAATTCTTCAATGAAAATGGAGAAGCAATGTTCAAACTTTTCCTTACGGACAAATCGAATGTATCCGCTTGGGAAAAATTAAGATCGGAATTCAAAAACGGATCTCCGGACTTCTCCCCTTTATTCTCCTCTGAAAACAAAAAAGGAACTGCGGTCGCAGAGAAAAAAGAGATCAGCTCGGAAATCAAAGAAGAGTTCCTGAGCGACTGGGGAAAATTAGAAGATACCCATGAATTTTTCTCTCTATTAAAAAAACATGGTGTTTCCAGGATCCAATCCATGGAGATCGCCGACGGGAAATTCACCAAAACTGTAGAGCCTAAAGCTGTCTTAAGAATGTTGGAAATGGCTTCCTTAGACAGAAGCCCTATTATGGTTTTTGTGGGAAACCCTGGATCAATTCAGATCCATACGGGAGAAGTCACCAATATTAAAGTTTTAGAATCTTGGTGGAATGTCCTAGATCCGGAATTCAATCTACACTTAAGATCGGATCTAATTTCTAAAGTTTATATCGTGGATAAACCTTCTAAAGACGGAGTCATTCACTCTATGGAAGTATATGATGCAGATGGAGAATTGATCGTTCAGTTTTTCGGAAAAAGAAAACCGGGACAACCCGAAAGAACTGATTGGGTCGGTTTACTGGACAAGGTATCAGAGCCAGTCTGAAGTCAGGTCGTTAGCTCTTCTGGAATATGTCCAAAGAGCTAACGATATTTCCTTTAAACACTCTTATGTGTTTCTATATAAAAATCCGCCGAGATACGACCGGATCCATACAATGAAAAGTGTAAAAGTAAAAGTAGGATCATGGATGCATAAGGCAGATTTGATCCTGCGGACACAAAACCTTCTCTTGCATGTATGAACAAAACGGCCCCGACTAGTACGGGCAATTGTAAAATCGCGGAGAATCTAGTCAGAAGTCCTACCATCAGCAGCACACCACCACAAATGTGAGCGATCACTATATAATGGGCCAATAATGTAGAAGCATAAGGAGCATTATTTAATTCCATTAGTCGGATAAGCGCATCCGTATCCGCAAGGAATGCAAGTCCCTTATACACCAAAACCCCGCCCAAATATACGCGGACCATATCGATCCACCAATCCCGATGAGTCTCTAACCAATCATGCCATCTTTCCATACGGACCTCCGTCCTGCGATGGAACATTCTATCTTTCTTTTTTTGAAATGCAAGACCTCTTGTAAAAAAGAGATCTAATATAATCGAACAATCGTTTATTAATATTTGTTTAAACTCATCCGAAAGGATTATTTACAGAATAGCTTTCTATTCTCTAATCTACATCTTGCAGTTCTGCCGGCTTTGGTATACTTACCGTTTCCGTTACCTTCTGCCGTAAATGATCCGCTAAAAACGGAACCATCTCGAAACACATAACGTCCGGCGCCTGATTTTTTATCATCGGACCAATTACCTTCGTATCTGTCTCCGTCGGAATAAGCTAAGGTCCCCCAACCTTCTCTCATCTCACCTGAAAATCTACCTGAATAAACGTCTTTTGTATCATAAACATAGACACCTTCCCCATTCTTGCAGTTTCCTTTTTTGCATCCCGGAGAACCGCTTGCAAAAGATCTTATATTAACTCCAGGACTAGGCTCCGGTTTTCTTTCAATAGGTTTACCATCCGCATCTTCATCGAAATATTCTCTAGAAGAAATATCAGAATCTTGGTCCCTATCATCCGCCTTCTTTTTAGGTTTTAGTCTTTCGATCTCTGGGTTGGACTTAGGTTTTGGTTTGGAACAATTTGAAAAGAAGAAGTAGCTGGAAAATATGAAAACGAATAAGGTAATCGAACTGAAAATTTTTTTGATCATTCTGGATCCCGGATTCCGTATAGAGAGCCCGGGAAGATCAGAATGTCAATAAAGTTCTAAGACTGTTTTTCCAAAACGAGCAGAGTGATCTCGGAAGGCGCACCTATTCTTAAAGGAGGCCCCCAATATCCAGTTCCTCTGCTCACATAAAGTTGGGTCTCTTCCCATTTACTGAGTCCGGCCACGAACTTTTGGAATAGATGGATGAACACGTTTCCAGGAAAGTATTGACCTCCATGAGTATGGCCTGAGAGCTGAAGATCATATCCCACTTTCGCGGCTTCAAAAATTGAATTAGGCTGGTGAGCGAGTAACACTTTATAATGAGCGTTTTCCGTTCCGATAGAAGCCTGTTTAGGATCAGTTCTATGACCTGGGATAACCGTATGAGCCTTATAATCCGTTACACCTGCAACGGCAATCTTAGCACCATTGTGATCTATTAGTTTATTCTGATTTAGTAATACATTGATCCCAAGATCCTCCAACTCCCTGATCCAGGCAATCACTCCGGAATAATACTCATGGTTTCCGGTCACGAAGAATGTACCATATTTGGATTCCAGATCCTTTAGAGGAGAAACATGATGTTTCAGCATGTTCACTGTTCCATCTACCAAATCTCCGGTGATAGCGACCAGATCCGGCTCGAGGGAATTTGTCTTAGAAACTACAACTTCCAAAAAATTCCCTTTGATAGTAGGTCCAATGTGGATATCAGAAAGTTGAGCAATCTTAAAGCCGTGAAGACCATCCGGCAGATCTTTTACCTTGATCTTCACATATTTAACGGTAGGCGTTTTTTTAGCCTGATAAAATCCGAAGGCTGTCAACCCACCAGCAAGTCCCAAAAGTGCAAAAGAAGAAAATCTGGCTAAAAAATCCCCTCTTCCAAATTTTTCCGATCCGAATAATGCCTCGGTTTCGGCTGATGCGACAGAAATACTTTTGGATTGTAGAAGGTCCGAAAGATAGTTAACACCTTTCCAAACCAAGTTTCCCAGATCCTTAAAGACAACGAAGGAAACCAAAATGGTCGCAAACCCCAAAGTGGTAAATGCGGAGTAAGCCCAGAACTTTTGCCATTGGGTTTCCCTAAAAAATAAACTTAAAAGATAAGCACTAGGGGTAAGAAGGACCAGAAAAACCACTCCGATCCAAAGAGAAACCTTCTGAAAAGTTCCGAGTTCAAAAGGTGCGATCAAACGACTGGTCGCATAAGAATAACCTATCAAAAGGATTACTGTAAAAACACTGAGAAAAATCACTAACCTTTGCAAATCGAACTCCATTGACAGACTCATATATCCGACCGAAAAAAAGGGTCGGAGTTCCTCTAAAAAACGCCTTTCTCACATTTTGTTCCGAGAGAAAACGACAATCCGTTGACTTACTTCCCGATCCATGAGAGTCTTGCCCCATCTATGTCCACTATTGACTCGGAAGCCAGAAAATACAAAAGCCTACTGAATACGAGTACGATCCTAAACGCTAACCTGGACCTTTACCAACTTCTTCCTTTGATCATGTTGTATTCCAAAGATCTACTGGAAGCAGAAGCGAGCTCCCTATTTCTATTAGAGGAGAAGGACGGATTTTTATACTGTGAAGTCGCCTTGGGCGAAAAAGGAGAGATCGTCCAAAAATATGCAAGGTTGGAACCGGGACAGGGAATCGCAGGCTGGGTCGCAAAAGAGAAAAAAGCAATCATACTAGAAGACGCATATACTGATCCAAGATTTAATCCTGCTTTGGATCAAAAAACAGGATTTAGGACAAGATCACTTGTTTGCGTTCCTTTATACATTGCAGACAAAGTGATCGGAACTCTCGAAATTCTGAACAAATCGGATAACAGAAGTTTTGAAACCTCGGATGTAGAGGTTTTAAATTCACTTTCCGAAATGGCTGCAATCGCAATCAAAAATGCCCAGGCTCATGAAGCTCTGAAAAAGAGAGTGTTGGAGCTCCGACTACTTTATGAATTCGAAAAATTAACTGTCGCAGAAAAGAGTATCAACGAATTAGGAAATTGGCTTATAGACAAGGTACTCGAATTTTTAGAAGCAAAAGCAGGAACCATTTATATAGCAGATCCTACCTTAGAAGTACTTCGAGTTTTAGCTGCCAGAGGAATTCCAGAAGAAGCCATCCATAATATACAAGTCCCTTATGGAGAAGGAATTTCAGGCTGGGTCGCAAAAGAAAAACAAAGCCTACTCATTCAAAATCTGGACGAAGATCCAAGATACGATAAAAGTGCTAAATATAAATTCGAAGCAAACTCACTCATTTCGGCTCCTTTATTATTCAGAGGAGAATTATTAGGAGTTATCAGCGTAAATAATAAATACTCGGGATTCGCATTCACACATGCAGATCTAGAAATGTTGGGCGCAATCGCAAATAGACTCAGTGTTACCATCAAAAATGCTAATCTATTTCACAAAGTTTTAGATACGGACAGAGAACTAAAACGTGCTAGAGAAGTAATGCATAAGATACTCCCATCTAGTCTTCCTTATGTGGGAGGCCTGGAGTTTGGAGTACAACATATCCCTTACGATAATGTAGGCGGAGATTTTTATAATATTCTAAAGTTGGATGAAAATCGAAGCGCTGTTCTTATTGCAGATGTTTCGGGCCATGGACTTTCCGCTTCTGTTGTGGCAACGGTCATTCATACTGTAGTTAGCACATTCGATTCGGAAACATTAGGAAGTCCTTCCAAGTTTTTCACTGCGCTCAATTACGCATTATATAATAAATTAGCTGGGAATTTCCTAACTGCATTTTATGCGATCATTCATACGGGCACAAATACGATGTCTTATACAAACGCAGGTCATAATCCTCCTATCTTGTATAGAAAATCAGAAGGAAGCTCCTTACATCTAGAAACAAAAGGAAAATTGGTCGGAGTGATCCCTGATCTTTTCTTCGAAGAATATGTAACCGCTTTCCAACCCCAAGATAGATTGGTATTGTACACGGACGGACTTACTGAACACTCCAACTCGGACAGAACCAGAAGATATAGCGAAGATTTGCTTACTCTAGCGGTTCGCAATCATTCTCAATCACATTCAGCAGAAGCTGCTGAAAGTTTGATTAAAGAATGTAGGACCTATTGCCATAGATCCGATTTTGAAGACGATGTTACTCTGTTGATCGTGGATCGAGTTTAGGACTATAATTTAGAAAATCTGGTGATTGCTTCCGGAACAATTCCGAAAACATGATCCATTGCGGCAAGTCTCCAATCTTCCCTGTTTGGATAGAACATTTGTTTAAATTCTTCTCGTACCTTATCCGCTTCAGATTCCGATTTTGAACCGTGAAAACGAATACGATTCTCGCTGATCATCAGGAAACTACCACGGATCGCACCACGAACACTCAAATTACCGAAGGTCCCGAGCTCTACAGTGATCGGAAATAGATCTTTACCTTTTGTTAAAATTTTCCCGAAGAAATCGGTAAAATCTCCTGAAGTTCTATAAAAGTCTTCTTCTCCCTCATTCAATAATAAACCGAAATCGCCGAATACCTTTTTCAAATTTTTATCTTCTCTAGAACCTTTCTCTGCATTTTGCATGAGACTGATCCCGTTTTTTTCTCCATAACCGGTATGAAAGTCCAAAATCAAAATACGCTCGTATGGTTTAAGAACTTTTTTAAAATACTTTCTTAAAACTCTTACAACAGGTTCAGGTTTCCTGCCTCCATAATATATCCCTTTTGGAAATTCATATTGCCCGTTTACTGCTGCATCCAAAACATATTTTGCACCAAAACGGATCACCACTCCCAAAAACCGGATAATGAAGAATATATACTCAAATAAAAAATTACCGAACTCTGAACCTGGATTTAAGAAACTTTGAATCTTTCTGTATTTTTTGTTTTTGAACTTCTTGTGTAACTTCTCTCTCTTTAAAGCAAAGTTACGGTTTAAATCCACATTCCTTTCGTTCACTCTAAGGAAATTTTTGAAACCGTGAGCATTAATCCCATGCAGGATCAGAAAATCAGAATTTTTAGGAAGTTTATAAGTGCTTTTATCATCTAGTAGAAATTCCTCAATCCATCTGCGTTGAAATGCGGAACCTGCGAATCCTTCCACTCCATGGATGCCAGAACTCATAATAACCAGGCGTTTTGCAGGCTTTTTCCTTTCTCCTAAACAAAAGACATCCAATACTCCCCCATCTTTGGGGATCTCCAGACATTCATAGTCGAAGCGTTCGAACTTGGATTTTAACTGCTTTTTGTAGGATAAGAATGCCTTTCTACAGGCTTCGTAGGTTTCCAAATAGTACGATAATACGTCCACTGAATCACGAACATACTTAACGCCGTTCTCCGGTCCAAAAAAAAATTTTACCTTTAGATTACGATTCGATGAAAAGAAGAAGGACCGCTATCGCTGACCACTCGCTACAACGGTCTTCTACATTTAAACAAAAACTCAAATTGCATTAATATATTATAATGTACTAAATATAAAATCATGTAACCAATAGAAAACTATCACTCTCGTGATACATAAGATAAAAATATAATTTAACCCTTAAGAACTATGATCCTAATACTATTATTAATCACTCGTTATATTACATGATATTTTTTTAAAATAATTTTTCAACTCTTGTGAAATGTGTGAACCCCCTCATCGGTCTAACCTAGTACCTTAAGGAGGTATGAACATGGATACAGTGACCATCTTCGCATTAGCGCTTTTGGCTGTTCCTGTGTTTGCCCGGTTTGCCCGAGTATCCAAGGATGCGATGAATCGCTATCACCTAATAGGATTGGGAGGTCTTTTCCTAATTCTTGGTGAAGCTACGAAGATTACTGCGACTAAAGTTACACCTATAGCAGCAGTTCTTCCTATGATTGACATCGCAACTGCGATCCTAGCTTACGCGGGGGTACTTTTCGGGGTAGTATGGTTATCGCTCTACTACGTCAAACACCCGAACGAAATCTAAAAAGAATCCTCCTATTTGAAAAGGAATGGAAGGCGGGACATGTTCCCGCCTTTTTTAGTTGGAAAAGATAAAAGAAGAATTTATCCCTGTAATCTGTGAGCCTAGAATTCAAACGCCCGGATACCAAACATTCCATCCTATACGTAGCCGATCCGATTTGTGCTTGGTGTTACGGTTTCTCTCCCGTTTTTGAAAAGGTCAGAGAAAAATACTCAGACAGGATAGAATTCACATTAGTGCTCGGTGGATTAAAATACGGACCAGAAGTGGAAACATTCTCAGAAGATGTAACCGAAAAATTAAAATACCTTTGGAAGGAAGTAGAAAGGATCTCTAAAAGAAATTTCCACTACGATATACTCCAAAACCGCATTATTAAATATGATTCTGAACCCGGTTCCAGAGCGGTCATCACAGCACAAAGGATCAATCCTAGTCTATCTTTCGCTTTTTTAGATAAGTTATTAGAGAGTTTCCATTCCAAAGGAAAGGACCCCGGCGATTTCGAAACATATGCGGAGATTGTTTCTGAACTTTCTATTCCTTTAGATGAATTTAAAGAATTATATTATAGAGAAGAAACTCTCTTGGAAACCAGAAACGATTTTAATTATGGATATATATTAGGTGTAACCGGATTTCCTTGTTTGGTATTTTCAGACGGTTTAGACAGAGGAATCTTAACCAAAGGATATTCTTCCTTTGAAGAGGTGGATGCGCTTTTGGGGGATTATTTCAGGTCTATAGGACAATATTAAAAAAATAAGGACGAGTTTCCCCGTCCTTCAAATCCAATGTACTTCATCTGACAACGATCAACTTAGTCTCCTCTTCCAAGAAAGCATCTGCCGCTTCCGACCAAGATGCTTTACGTGTGGTGACCTTAGAAGGATCGAAACCTTCCTCTTCTACTAATCTCAAAATTTCAGGGATCCATTCTCTGGATCTAACTCTTCCCAAACGAATTGTAGCCCCATTATTATATAATTCTAAATAAGGGATCGGAATATTATTGGTCCAGAAGATAGAAGCAGATCCGAATTCACCTTCTATTCCAAGAGATCTAAGACCACAGTCCCAACCTTCTGCAGTTCCGTTCGCATCTGCCACTATATCAAACTTACCTAAACTTTTTGGAAAAGAGGTGACCTGCTCCACTTTTACTCCATAAGATTCGGCAATCTCTAAACGTTTTTTATCTGTGTCTACATATACAAGTTCAGAGGCGCCCATATGTTTTGCAAGGGCAGCAGTATATAATCCTATACTAGAGGCAAAACCTCCGAGTACTAAGACCGACCTATTCTTGTTTTGTTGGAGATGTATACCTACCAACTTCCATGCTTCTACAATATTATCACTGATACTTGCGATAGCTGCAGGATCGGTTTTATTAGAAAATGGAATCAACATCTCTTTTGCATACGGGACCAAGACAGAATCGGAGATTGCTCCGCCAAATTCTTTTGCACCTTTTCCCATTCCGTAAGCACTTGTATGAGGAACAGTGCTGCAACTTTTAGTCAGGCCTGTTTCACAATTTGCGCAATGTCCACAGGAAATCTGGAATGGAACCGCAACACGAGTTCCTTTAGGAAATAGTGAGGATAACTCTTCACTTGTTTCTATAATTTCTCCCACAAATTCATGACCCAAAGGAAAAGGAGGACGGAATAATGTTTGTCCCCTTAAAATTGGAAGATCCAAATCGCATCTGGCAACCGCCAAGGGACGGACCAATGCTTGGTTCGGTCCGGAAAGTTGAGGATCCGGGACTTCTTCCCATTCTACTCGATTTCTTTTAGAAAATAGCAATTGTTGCATGGTTTTCCTCCAATAGACCAATCAGTCTATTCGCGATCTTCCTTATAAAAATAGGATAGACCAGTTAGTCTATCATTTTATTTTAGTCCGATGAGCAAACTAGAAGGTCCCTTCGAAAGGATAGCATCTACTGCCGTCCGCTTAATGTATTCCCAAGGATACGCTGGGACCTCTATCAACCAGGTGATCGACGAGTCAGAATCCCATAAGGCAAGTTTTTACAGATATTTCCAGACCAAAGAGGATCTGGGAAAAGAATACCTAGATCGACAAGGAAAAGATTTTCAAGACGGCTGGGAAAGATTAATGGAAAGATCCGAAACTCCGGAAGAGTTCATACATAGATGGATGGCCCTTTTGAAAAAGCAGGTTAAGTCTGGAAAGTATTTCGGCTGTCCTCTTGCTCGATTTATGGGAAGCCTAGATAAACCTGAACCTGACTTAGCTGAAAGAAGTTCTTCCGTATTAGAATCTTGGACCTCTTGTTTAGAAAATTATTTCGAAAAGAATAAGAAGACTCTTACACTTCCTGCAAATTTTGATTCTAGGAAGAAAGCGGAACTATTTCTAAAATTATTCCAGGGGAATTCACAATTTTATGTGATGACACACGATCCCAAATATTTTAACGAATTAGAAGAAGAGATGCTCTCAAACCTAAACTAGTTTTGTTTTTTTAAGGGAGATCTTAACTTTTTTCCCTTTTAGTCGGACGATTTTTCCGGGGGCGCCCACCACAGTACAATCATCCGGGATATCATGATCTATGACCACAGCTTCCGCTCCGATCTTCACGTTATTTCCCACGTGAACCGGACCTAAAACTGTTGCTCTTGCTCCTATAAGCACATTGTTCCCTACGGTAGGATGACGTTTTCCTTGATGGTTTCCTGTTCCACCTAAGGTAACTCCATGGAATAAGATACAATCGTCACCTATCTCTGCAGTCCCGCCGATTACGATCCCCATTCCATGGTCTATGAATAATCCACTTCCTATCTTTGCGCCGGGATGGATCTCAATCCCTGTAAGGAAACGATTGAATTGAGAAATAAATCTGGCTAAAAACTTTAATCTTATCTGATATAAAGGATATGCAATATACTTATGCATCAGAATGGAATGCAACCCGGGATAGAGTATGAATTCCAATCCCCTGGCAGCCGGGTCGTTCTTAAAAATTGCTTGGATCTCTCGAATCATTCGGAAAATCTAATAGGATTTTTTCTTTTTACGATCTGATCTGGAATGCTCTTCGCTACTTTCTCTTTTAGCTACGTAATTTGCCAAGGTGAGAATTGCTCCTCCCCAGAAAGCGGCCCAGAAGCCAGGCACGAATATTTTATCAGGGAATATATTAGCAATCCAGAATAGAACGATAGCATTCACAACAAGACCGGCAATTCCCAAGGTCAAAAGATAAACCAAATATCCTACACCGAAAGTGACCAGGACAAGGAACCATCTTAAAACAAAATTTAAAAATCCGAAGAATAGAACGATTACTATTACGTCCCAAACATTATTGCTGACACGAAATCCTGAATCAATCAGAGGAAAAACGAATACTACTACCAAGGATTGTAGCAAAACGGAAAAAAGAAGTCTGTACATCTATGTCCTTAAACTGTAGAATCTAGGAACTGTCCCAAATGAGGAGGCAAACCGCCTGGAGGAACCACAAGTGTTTGCGGTTGCACAATAGCGTTGTCCGAAACGGAAGCAACTTCTCTGGGTTGGTCTCCTACTAGAGCGGGAGCCGAAGAATCGGAATATAAAATTTGTCGAGATCCGACCGCCATATATGGCATATTCTTCTTCCTTTCTGTTATATTCTTCTTATTAGACGAATTAGAAAAGCAAAATTATAATCTAACCTTCTATAACCAATCCACAATCCATCTTTTCGACCACGAATCCCGTATAGATCAACGGATAAAGTAAATAAGTTCCGAGTCCTGCAACCCAGGCAAATCCTGTGCGAGGAGTATCTCTCACTCCTGTACTTTGGAAAAATAGACGAACTGATCTAAACGGTTTTTTACCTGGGTTAGACAATGCCAAAGTTTTATCGGTAATCCCCAAACCACAGTTATGAGTGAGTTTGTTTCCTTCGATAGTGATTAGAACTTCCTTTCTTTCGGATCTAGTCCAAGAAACCCTTCTGGTGACTGTGCCTTCTAATTCCAATTCTTTGGATCTGGCCCCAGTTCCGACTAAGATTGGAAATTTAGCATATTCCCTATCTAATCTTCTATCTTTACCTTCAACCCCAGTAGCAAATGTTGCCATCAAAGTTTTTACATCGTATTCCAAATCATCTTCGAATTGGACTAGTACTGGCATTTCAGATCTTTGTTCTCCGGAAGAAGGCAACTGAATTTCAGGATTTTGCTTTTCCGCTCCTGAACAAGATAGAAACAATAAAAAAGCAGATACAAAAAGTATAATCGAATATTTAGAGAATGAATTCATAGAATGTCCGGCACTTCTATGAAACCTCGGAAAGAATTTCTGTCCAGCGAAAATCGAGGTTGGACGAATACAAATCTGTAAAGGTTACAAACAAAACAGGTTATAGAAATTTATTTCCTATGTCCGACTTAGAATTTGGCGAGGATATAAAATAAGCGCCAATACCAACTGGGAAGGCCTATTATGCAACACTTATCCATAAACCATCAAATACTTCTAATATTTTCCCCGGCAAAACCAAAACGCAAATTTTCTAGACGAGTACAGATCTTAATTTTATTATCTATATACTCATGCTCTTCTTTTCCAAGAGGAGATAAATCTTTAATTTCAAGAGAGCATCAATATTCTCTCTTTTATACGAATGAAGAAGGTAATGTATACAGAACAGACCTAAGTCTTAAGACAAAATATAAAGACGCATACGCAGATCTGGAAAAATTCGATTCAGAATTTATAGCCCCCCAAAAACAAAAATACACGGAAAGGATCAAAGAAGTTTCCTTATATAAATCGGAACTCAAAAAAGACAGCAGTTCTATTATAAGAAAATTAGGAGGAGTACTTGCAATCGCTGCGATCACTCCTGTCCCGTTCGCTTTTGAAACCACTTTAGTCTTGGGAACCATCTACGTGACATACCAGAAAGTAACCGAAACTCCAGAAGCGAAGATCAGAAAAAAACATGTAGAATTCCTGATCAATGAATGTGCAAATTCGGAAGACAGCTTAGAAAATTTCAAAGAAGATCATTTGGACAATTTCGTTTCTCATTGGAAAAAGGAATTTATGAAAGAATCCAATCATTTCGTGAACGCTGATGATTGGGAAGACGTTCGTTTACTCGATACTCTTATGGAAAAATACCAGATAGATAAGGAATGGCTCAAGATCAACGCGGAATGGGAATGGAAAGCCTCTTCTCAACATTGTAATAGAGAAACCAAAGAGGAAAAAGATAGTCGTATCCATAAGGAAGAAAAGAAATGGAAAAAGAATGGATCCAAGACTGAAAACCGCATTGGACTATCTGAAACGAGGAGACTCGAATTCCGCTAAGTCCGTATTGATCTCTTGGACTGAGTCTGAGCCGAATAATCCTAACGCATTTTTTCATTTAGGAATGTGTCTTTCTCAATTGGGGGATATGTCCCCCGCAGAATCCGCGCTCCAAGAATGTATTCGTTTAGAACCAGCGCATGTACAAGCCTGGGTGGGACTCGGTGTTTTATTTGCCCGCAAGAAGGATAAACCTAAAGCGGAATTCCATCTTTCCAAGGCATTGGAATTGGATGATAATGATGTATTCGCCAAAAAGAATTTAGCGGCAGTTTATACCGGTGCTTCTAAATTTGATCGTGCATTGGATCTACTAAAAGATCTCCCTGAGTCCGAGTTATCAGATTCCCCCACTCTGTATGCATTAGCGATTTGTTATGTAAGAACAAATCGTTTTGAAGAAGCGAGAGAAACCTTCCAAAAATTAGAGATCGTTGGCATCCCGGACCAGGTCAAAAAAGAATATCTCCAGCTCAAACAATTGCTGGAAGAGAAACAATTCGAGCAAGGTGGGATCTGGAGTTTTCTTAAAAAAGAAGAGGACATTTGATGACTGCGACAGTGATGCGCAGCATTTTTTTCTTTTTTACTTGACTTCCTTTTCCAATTTGCCGAGTCTAAAAGTATAAGTATGGCGCAAAATTTCTTCCAAGCTAATATGCTCGGTCTCCTCTTACTCCTTCTTTGGAGTTGAGAGGACGGAAACTTGCGTGTGCAAAAACCCGCTCCTCTGAGCGGGTTTTTTTGTATCAGGGCTCTTTCCCGGCAAAATTCCTCGCTTGAGGCCGGAAAAAGAGAGTGCCCAATGGAACAAAAACCAAACTCAGATTTAGCAACACAATATCCTTCCATCCAAGAAATGATCATACCCGGTCAGGGTTTGAAAACTCCTCCTGTATCCCCATTCTTCATGGATGTAACATTAAGAGATGGAAACCAGGCATTACGCAAACCTTGGAACCTAGAAGAAAAAGAGATCATATTTAAGAGACTTGTAAAGTTAGGAGTACAAGGGATAGAAGTTGGATTTGCTTCCGCAAGCAAACAAGACTTCGAAGCTTGCTCTTATCTTTCTTCTTTGGCTCCGGAGAATATTGCAATCTCCAGTCTTTCTAGAGCTGTGGAGAAGGAGATAGATCTTTCTTGGGAAGCGATCCGACATGCTCCTCGCCCAAGGATCCATATAGTTTACCCTATTAGCGATTTTACGATCAGAAACGTATTAGGGATTTCAGAAAAAGAAGTTAAAGAAAACATTATACGATCAGTTGCATATGCACGCAAATTGGCCGGAAATTACGGAGAAGTGCAATTCTCCGGAGAACATTTCGGAGATTCATTGGAGAATATGGACTTTGCTGTGGAAGCTTTCCAGGCAGCCTTGGACGCAGGTGCGGATGTAGTTAATCTTCCAAATACTGTGGAAAGATACAGACCGTATTTATTTGTAGCAATGGTCCGAAAAGTTGCGGAGTCATTGCCTCAAGGAAGTAAAATTTCAGTCCATACCCATAACGATCTGGGAATGGCAACTGCAACCACTGTAGAAAGTTTTTTTGCAGGAGCCACTCAATTGGAAACTGCGTTAAACGGTTTGGGAGAAAGAGCAGGAAACACAAACACTTACGAAGTTGCGATCGCTCTTCATAATTGTGGAGTCAAAGTCGATTTGGATCTTCAGACAATTTATGAAACTTCCAGGATCGTTTCTCGTATGTCAGGAGTTCCAATCCCGGAAAAAGCACCCTTGATCGGAGAAGACGTAATCGCTCATAGAAGCGGGATCCATCAAGACGGAGTTTCCAAAACAAAAGATATGAAGAAGGGAGCCTATCGTGCTTTCGATGCGAACTTAATAGGAAGACCCGAAGGAGATAGGATCGCATTCACAAGCCAATCAGGCAAATCCGCAATTTATGAAATCTTAATACAATCTGGGATTTCCGTTTCCAAAGAAGAAGCTTCTAAATTGCAGCCTATTTTGAAATCAATCTCAGAAAATTCAGGCGGAGGAGAATTGTCGATTGAGGAGATCAAGAGTGAATTAGGCAAGTTAAGGAGTATTGACTCACCGGATCGGAAAAAAATTTCAGTAGATTAGTACGACAATCCGGAAGAATAAAAATAAGTATTTTCAATCGGTTTCCTATACAAGAAATTGGTTCGTAATTTCCTATGAATCTTTTTAGATACGGAACCGAACGAAAGTCTTGGATTTTATTCTTATCTTCCCTTATCTACTTAGTAACTCTATCCGGTATCCAATATGCCACTCTTCAGATAGAATGGCATGATTCCGGTTCGATCTTATATGCTCTCGCAACTCCTAAATCTGTAGGGTATTTTTGGTCTTACGAATTCAGCGTACCATTTCTCCAAGAACATTGCTCCTATATACTCGGTTTACTCTCTTTTCTTTTCCATTTTTTTCCTTACCTGGAACTATGGCTGATCATTCAATGTATTAGTATCTCTTTTGGTATCGTATTATTAGAGCGCTATTTTTCAGAAATAGTACCCGAGTTTGAATATTCCTGGGTTTTAAGTATTACTTTCCTACTCAACCCATATGTTACTCACGCGCACCTTTATCCTCATTTTGAGAACTTGTGGATCCCTCTCTTTTCGGGATTTTTACTTTATGCGAATCGAGGTTCCTTTTTAACCTCTCTACCCTTCCTTTTACTCGCATTAATGGTCAAAGAGGATGCTTGGATTTATGCAATAGGAGCAACTTCTTTACTTTTTGGGCGTGTACGAGTACGAACGCTAATATTCTATTTTATTCTAATATTATTATATGTAGGGGTCATACTCTTCTGGTTTACCCCAACATATTTTCCGGACAAAGTATCACATTTTTCTGATAAATGGGGGAAAAGTAAATCGGAGATCTTGGTCGATCTTTTCCAGAATCCTTTTTCTTACCTCAAACTGCTAATTTCCGGACAGTTCAAATATTTATTCGTAAGCGTATTGTGTTTACCTATTTTCTCCGGATGGAGAGCCATTCCGGGAATCGTAGTTGCAGGACTATGGATGTCTTCCATATCCCAAGACAGAGCTTTTTTCTCCTTCTATTTCGGGCTTCCGGCTATATTATTATTTTATTATTCGATTCCTTTCGCAATTTCAAACCTATCCAATAGACTTGCCAATTTCGGAAAGGATAGGAGGTGGATACTTCTTCCCACAATCGGACTGATTCTTATATCAGTCTTTCTTTTACTTTTCCCCGGAAATTATAGTGGTCGCGGACCTACAGTCGCAAAATTGATCAAAAGAGGAAAAGCCAATACCTTAAATTCTATCTCAGATACCTTCACTTTGGTCCGTATAAGGTCAGGATGTGAAGAAAAGGTTTTCGCTTCTTTTTCTTACGCCGCGTACTTGTTTTGCGGAAACGATATTAAGATGCCATACCATGATTGGAAAAAAATCGAATCCGGATTATGGTATCCAGACTTGGTCGTTCTACGCAGCCCGGAAGAAGAATTAGTACCGGCCAGCAAATCAGTCAGCGAAATGATCCTTTATTTTGATAAAAATCGACTCTATCAAAAGGAAGACTATGGATCAAGAATACTTGTCTGGCGCAAGATAGTACCTTAATCAATTATTGCTATAGTATTCTTTTTAAGGAAATCTTATCAATTTTGACACCAGACTTCCCTTCCACAAACACTCTAAATTCCAAATCATCCGCAATAGGAAGTTTCAGTTCGAATAATAAAGTTTTAATACTGTTTTCAGTACCTTTTTGAATTTCCAATAAACGATCCGAGCCTTGATTGTATACGACATCGAATTCCGCATTCTGGAGATTTTTTCCGAAGAATTGTATTTCATATTTTCCACCGGGCAATGTAAGAAATGGGCCATAAACAAGTGGACCTCGATGCCTTGTTGCAGAAATTGTTCCATCTTCTTCTATCTTACCAACTTTAGATAAAAATCCTCCATTAGCGGGATTCCATACCATTTCGATCGGCCCGCCAAGTGGGATTTTATCAGATGTCTCAATCTTGAAAACTTGTAGATCCAAATTTTTATGATATAGAAACTCAGGAAACTTATATACCGATTCAATGGGAAACTTTCCTTTTAAATCTAAATCTGCTACTTTAGAAAATTTTAAATTAGATTTATAACCTGAAAAATCTCCATTTTGTATGATATAAACCTTTTTATCCAATTTCAGAAGTCCGGGAACTCTATCTAAGAATTCCAAGGAATTTTGGATTAGGAAGATATTTCTTCCATACATATAACGCAGAGGACTTGCAATCGATCTTTTAGTAGTAAAGTATATACCTTCGTCGACCGGTAATGATCTGGAAAATTGTTCGTAACCTTCCAGATACCCCCCCATCATCGGCCGAAACAAAATCAAGTTCGACCTCCAGATCGTATATACGAGTCCCGATAAAAATCCTAAGATCAGGATAGAAGTTTTCCATTTTTGGTTTAAAATTGGAATCGATCGAATTCCCAAGAACGAACCCAAGATTGCGAATGGAATAGAAATAATAACCCATCGCCTAGTGGCCCAGAAATGATCAGGGTGGATTTTTGGGTCCAATAAATACAAAAAGAGTAAAAGGGAACCTACGAAGAATAGAAAAGAGGTTCTAATTCCATTTTTCCGAAATAGAAAAAGGTCAAAAGCAAAAGGAAGGAAGATAAATAGCCAAAATGGGACGTACCACAAAAAGGCCTGTAAAAAATTTACTCTTATACTGTCGGATGTCTTAGAGTTACTGAATTCATTTACTAAATTCGATCGAATCAAATAAATAAATCCGATCAAACTAACAATAAAGATGTAAGTAAGGACACGCAGAATTTTCTTTCTATCTTTCAACCAAACTCTGAGATCTTCCAAAACAGTCGGCGCTTTTTTCAGCGCAATCGCCTCTATAAGAACGAAACCGATCGAAAAGCAGGCACTGATTATCAATAGTTTCACATATATCCAATGAGCCTCAATATACATTAGAGAACGACAATACGAATATATTGCTGCGATGACGCTTACTAAAGAAAATGAAAAGAAAAAGGATAAAAAATTCTTAAAGTATTTAGGAGATACTACAGCCAAATAAACCGAGTATAAGGCTAATGCCGGAAAATAAGTAAAACCATCAATTCTAAGTAGGCAACTAATCCCAAAAATCACACCGATCGAGGACATTAGAAATCTATTCTTGGTTTTAAAGAATGTTTGTAATAAGTAGGCGGTCAAAAGTATTAGAAACTGAGAAATTGATTCTGACAATGTCGAGCGAATATTCCATAATTGTGATACGTTCAAAACGTATAAAACCAATGCTGCACTGGCTACTAATGGATCGGAAAGCCGTCTTACGATTAGATAAAAGAGAAAGATGGATAAAAATCCAAAGACCGAATTTATTGCGAACAATCCGTACATTCCCAATAGATCGTAACCGACTGCTAAATATGCGGGCAATAAATGAAAAAAAGCGGGGAATCTCTGATCAATTCCTTCTTTTGGATCCAGAGAAATAGCTTGGTAATCGAGTAAAACGGAATTTCCGAAAATGTTACGGATCAATCCAGAATCCGGAATATCCAGATTAAAACCGCCTGTCTTCGCAATCACATATCCAAAAATTGTATATTGCCCCTGATCTCGTCCACCATCTATATACTGAGTAGGAAAACTGGCATATAGATAAAATGAGAACAACGAGAAAAGAACAAGAAGTAGGAGTTCTATTTTTCCTATCTCTAAGGCGGGGAACTTTTCACTTAAACCATACGATCTAGATCGCAGAAAAGCGACTAAACCTATACTTGCAAAAAATATGATGGAATAAATTACTCTATCAAAACGATAGATCCCGAGAGCAGTCAGTAGAAAGGCAGTAAGGCCAATCCAAAGTAAGACTAAGGAGGTAGATACGATAGTTAGGCCGAGCCTTCCTAACTCTCTATATCTAGAAAGGAATAAATAGTAAACTACGACCGAGAAGAATAAGTTTAGAAAAAAAAAGAATACTATCAAAAGCGAAAAAATTTCCTACTTTAGATATCGTCTCTTTTTACGATCCCGTAAAAGATAATATTGTCCAGCTCTTGGACCAAATCTCGGATAGAATATGGGGTCTGTGCTAAGAAGTTCGGATCAAACATCGCTTCGGAAGCCGCCGAATGAATAAGAAGTACGATATCGGGGTTTACATCGGAACGAATTTCACCGTTCTTGATACCAGTCTCGATCATCTTTCTCATTGTTCTGTTTATATTTTTTTCTTTTAGAGACTGGATTTGTTTCCAAATATCAGGAGCTTGGTCACGGATCTCTCTTAAAAATTCGTTCATTCCGTGAGGGATTTCGGAGGAGAGGCAACCTCTCATTGACTGGATCTTTTCTTTGATGGATTTGTCTGGATCTTGGAAGATCCCTTCGATTCTGCCGTGAATTCTGAGATGTTTATCAGTCATCACTTCTTTTAACAATTCATGTTTATTGGCGAAGTGTTTATAGAGTGTTTTGCGACTGATCCTAAGAGTTCGAGCAATCTCTTCCATTCGAGTCTTCGCAAAACCGTATCGCAAAAATAGCTCGAACGATTTTTCGAATATTCTCTCTCGGACTTCGTCCTTCTCTTGGGTTAGTTCTTGTTCCACGGCGCTGTGCACTTTATTATCCCCCTTTCGCTTAGGAAACGATTTTTCAATCTCAAGACGATTTTAACGTCTCTTTTCCTCTGCGTATTATGCCATAAAGAAAAATATTGTCCAGTTCGGATATATTGACCCGACGCTCGGTCGGGCTTTGCTCCCACTTGTAAATCGCATCTGAACAGGCGATTAATGCCATGATGAACAAGTCAGGCCTCAAGTCCGCTCTGAATTCTCCTAATTTTTTCCCCTCTTCCAATAAGCTTTCAATTTCGGTATCTATTAATTGGACCCTCTTTGCCTTCACCATTCTCCATATTTCTGGAATTTGATCCTGCAATTCTTTCCATAACGCAAAATGGCTGGGCTTACAAACATCCAATAGCTCCTTTCTCATCCTTACAAATCGTTTGGAGAAGTCCAAAGCCTGGTTATTTCGAATTCTTTTAAGTTTAAAAGAAGCCCTGGTCTGGCGATAGTCGGCGGCGGCCTTTAAAACTTCTTCTTTGTTCGAATAATATTCGTATAAGGTTTTTTTTCCGATTTTGGACTCTTCTACAAAGTCCTCCATTTTAGTTTTTGCATAACCTTTCCGTTGAAAGACCCGAGATGCCCCGAGTAAAACTCGGAGCCTATTTTTTTTCTCGGTGAAGTCCATGGCAATTATCGTGCATCCGGATCCGGAGAATTTCTACGGACCAAGTTGTTCAACTTCTCTATATAGGAGAATGCAGCCGGAACCACTACTAACGTAAGCACGGTAGAAGAGATCAATCCACCTATGATCGCGACACCCATACTCGTCCTTTGTTTGGATGCTTCGTTCAATCCGATCGCGATAGGAGCCATACCGGCAATCAAAGCGAACGATGTCATTAGGATCGGACGTAAACGTTCTCTTCCCGCTTCTATGATCGCTTCTTTCATTTCCACACCTCTTTGTATGAGTTGGTTCGTGAAGTCCACGAGTAAGATCGAGTTTTTGGTAGCCACCCCGATGAGCATGATTAGCCCGATCATGGAGAATATATCCAATGACTTTTGGGTTAAGAAGAGAGCGATGAACGCTCCACAAAGCGCCAAAGGAAGAACCAACATGATCGCAATAGGAGTTATAAAACTTTCATACAAGGATGCAAGAACCATATAGATGAATAATACACCAAGTCCCATAGCAATCCCAAGAGAAGTTCCCATCTCCTTAAAGTTCTCAGCCTGTCCTGTATATCCGATACGAACTCCGGGAGGAAGAGGCAATTCTGTCTGTGTAAGTTTTGCTACTTCTTCCATTGCACCACCCATACCAGGTCCATCCGGATTTACGTCCGCATAAATTTCCACAGATTGGTTTCTGTTCATACGGTTGATGGTAGCAAGACCTGTTGTTTCTTCCGCCTTAGCAACGTTTTGGATTGGGATCATCATGTTGTTAAAGTTAGGCACAAACGAGTTATAGAAGTTGTCCTTCAAATCTCTCTGACCTTCTTTCAAACGGACACGAATATCGTATTCCACTCCATTCTCACGATAAACCGCAGGGGTAGTTCCTTCTACTAGGGTTCTTAATTCTGTTCCGATTACGGTACCCGGAATTCCGAGTAAAACTTCTCTTTGGCGATCAGGCACCACTCTGAATTCTGGAGCACCGGCTCTATAACTTGTGTCCACATCCAGAAGTGCTTTTGATTCTCTTAATTTTTCGAAAAGTTTTCTGGAATATTCTTCTACAACTTTTCCGTTCTGTCCGCTAACAACCAGAGTGAAAGGTCTTTGTCCTCCACCTACGTTATCTATATCTTTAACGATAGGGTTCGCATAAGAGAAAGATTCCAATTCCTTACGCATAAGGTCCTTGAACTGAGAAGTATTCATATTCCTTTCTTTTGCAGGGATCATCTCCACGAACATGGTAGTCGTTCTATTCGTATTAAACATAGCGACCAATTTGATCTCTTTATGAGAGGAAATTTGTTTATATGCTTCTTGCGCAATCTCTGCCATTTTTTGGACAGAAGTTCCAGGAGGCATATCCAAGGTGACTTGGAATTTTCCTTGGTCTTGCGCAGGTAAGAATGTTTTAGGAATATATTTGGTCAGCATCAAGCTGGCAACAAAGATCAAAACCGCACTACTCAAGATGAACACTGGACGTTTTAAGGTGAATTTCAAAACGCTTGCGTAAATATTTTCCAACCAAGTTTGGAATACGTTAAATCCGGATAAGACTGAATCTAATCCCTTCTCCAAAGGAGAAAGAATTCTTCCTAAAACCCCGAATACAAATTTCAAGAGTTCGAATAAAGCTGAGAATACTCTGGAAACAATCCCTTTCGGAGTTTCTTGTGCTCTTATTTTAGAGAATGCAATCTCCTCTAAAGTGGTGGTTGCACCGTTCTTCTTCTTTTTCTTTCCATCTGATGGAACGCTTAAAAATTCTTGCGAAGATTGTCCATGACCTGCGTGCGCATGTGCTCCTGAAATTTTTCCACCAAAGTAAGCAGATAACATTGGAGCAATTGTAAGCGCATCATAAAGAGAGATCAAAAGTGCAAAACAAACCGTTAGTCCGAATTCTCTTAAGAACTGTCCTACTACCCCGCTCACGAATGCGATTGGTAAGAATACTGCAATCACAGTCATAGTAGTTGCAATTACCGCTAATGTTACTTCTTTAGTTCCTTCTGTAGAAGCTTCTCTCGCAGTTTTACCCATCTCCCTATGTCGGAAAATGTTCTCACGGACCACGATCGCATCATCTATAAGGAGTCCCACTGCTAGGCTTAATGCAAGAAGTGTCATCACGTTTACGGTAAATCCCGCGACCGCCATCAAGATAAACGCACCTAAAAGTGAGTTAGGTAATGCAAGTCCTGTGATTATCGTAGATCTAACACTTCCTAAGAATAATAGAACCACTACAATCGTGAGCGCGATACCGATGATGATCGTTTCCTTTACATCATAGATATTATCATCGATCTGAATGGAGTTATCGTTTGCGATGGAAAGGACTGCACCACCTTCTCTTCTTGCAAGTTCCTTGTTCAGATCTTCAATTCGTTTTTTTACTTCTTGTGCAACCGCGACTGTGTTCGATCCTGATTGTTTAAATACCAATAAGAAAACCGCTTTTTTACCGTTGAAGTATGCGCGAGTGCTTTCATCCTCTAGAGTATCTACTACTTCTCCCAATTGCCCGATCCTAACCGGAACTTCGTTCCCGAATAAGGAAATTGGAGTGTCTCGAATCTCTTGCGGAGATTTGAATTCGTTAATGGTTCTGTAAACCAACTCAGAATCCGCCTTGCTCACTTTACCTGCTGGGATATTCGTTCCACCGGAAGCCAAACGATTCGAAACGACAGAGGCTGGGATCATATGTTGTTTTAATTTCTGGCGATCTAAAGCGACATGGATCTCTCTTTTACGTCCACCATAGATTGTGATGTTTCCCACATCCTTCGCAGTTAAAAGATTCTGTTTGATCTCTTCGTTCGCGATATCATATATCTGCGCTTCGCTCAAGTTTGCATTTAATGCAAGGATGATGATCGGCTGATCAGCAGGGTCTATCCTTCTTATGATAGGCTCTTTGATATCGTTCGGCAATTTAGGCTTAACTGCAGAAACTTTATCTCTTACCTGTTGTTCCGCGTATTTCACGTCGGTCTCTAAGGTAAATTCCAGGATGATTGTTCCGGATCCTTCACTACAAGTAGAGCGGATCCTTTTCACTCCGGAGATAGTAGAAAGTTCATCTTCCACTGGTTTTGCGATCAGAGTTTCGATCTCGTTAGGAGCCGCTCCAGGATAAGGCACGGTCACTGTGACTACCGGAATGGTTACGTTAGGAAAAAGGTCCACGCCCAACTTGTTCAGGGAAAGATATCCCGAAACAAGAATGATGAGAACCGTACAGGTTATAAATATCGGTCGTTTGATCGATAGTTCCGCAAAATTCATTTTTGATCTCCGGTGTTTTGGTTCAGAACTTCTTCGGCATCCATTCCGTATTTACGAAATAAGGTTCCCTTAGAGAGTTCGTATTGTACTAGCGCCGAGTTATAATTCACTTTTGCCTGCATCAGTCCGTATCTAGCTTGAGCTACCAAGTCCAATGCATTCTTAACGTTTACGGATGTGGCTCTTCCGTATCTGTATCTGGGCAGAATGCCCGAGTAAAACTTCTCCGCTTGAGAGAGATTCTTTTTAGATTCTTCTAGGATTTCGTAAGTAGTGCTGATCTTTTGCAGCCCTTGTCTCACGTCGGTTTTGACCTGCTCTTTTGTTTGCTCCAAAAGAAGATCCATCTTTCTACTTTGTGTTTGTGAATTCCTAAATTCCGCTCTTGCAGTATCATTTCCAAGAGGATAATCCATCTTGATCTCTGCGGAATTTTGCGTAAATCTACCGTTTCCTATTCCATCAAAACTTTGAGGAAAATTGCGATCGTATTCGCGTGAATTATAAGTCCCACTCACATAAAGAGAAGGTAATAATCCGTTTTTGGAAATTTCCAGCGCGGTTGCTGCATTTTGTTTTTGTAATGCGATACTTTTGAAATCGTATCTATGTTGAAATGCTTCTTCTGTTTCAGAATCTTCTGCGCCTAGAGAAGGAAGAGAATCATCCAAAACCAAGGCAAAATTCACTTTAGTTTCAGGATCTTTTCCAAGAGAAACAAGTAAGTCTCTTCGAACTCTATCCTTTTCCAATTTTGCCTGTCTGAGCTGGTTCTCCGCAGAGATCAAAAGTGCATTCCATTGCCCCGACTCATAATCTTCCGCCACTCCCATACGAACCTTGGAAGAAGTAATATCCTTTACATTCTTTACACTTTTAACCAGAAGTTCTGCAGTTTTGAGATTTTCGTCCGCTAAGGACAAATTCCAAAAAGATAATAGAGACTGGACTACCGATCTAGAAAGAGTGTTCATCGCATCCAATCTTCGGACTGCGGAACTTCTCCTACTGATCTCTAAGGATCTTCTTTGCTGGTATCCGAAAATATTTTTCAATAATTCTTGTTTGAGAGTGAAACCAAGATTTGCAAAGTGAAGACTTGGCTGAGCAAATTGTTGTGCGATCGTTCCTTGCTGCTCAGGTCTTTTTCCTGCGTCCGTTTCGTAACGGTTGTCCGAGACCGTTAAACTCGCAGTGGTTCCTGTATTAAAAGCCTTTGATAGACCTGCGGAGAGTGTATTACTTGTGATCTCCCTACCTTGCAAAGTGTATTGAGGTAATGGTAAGTTATTCGTCTTTTGAGTATTAGCGGTTAAGGTCCCGATAAAATTATATTTACCGTTCTCCTTCTCCCAATCATATTCAGAGTTTTCTAAATCCAATAGGCTCATCTTTGCCTGAACTGAATTCTCTAAAGAATAACGGATAAGAGAAGTAGTTGTCCAAACTCCTTCTTTCTCCAAATCATCTCGATTTTCTCCCGAGATAGAAAGAGCACTTAGGAAAATGCCTAAGTAGAATACGCTGCGAAAGGTTGCCTGATTCTGTTTGTGTTGCATAACATCCAACGGGAAACATTTATGGTATATTTTGTTTCCACCCATAGGAAACAAAATCTCTTTTTATTGTTTCCTATGTCAACAGAAAAATTTTCAAAATAAAAAGATTTTATTGATATTGAGTCTCATTATAGAATAATTTGGACATGAGCATACGTGGAGCTTCTTCCCTTCGTCACCCATTCCAAGACCTATGTAGAAAGTTGGAATGCAGGCAAAATGATACAGAAAGGTCAGAAACCTATCCTTCAGGATCTGAAATTTGGAAATTTACCCCTCAAAATTCTGAAAATGAATTTGGGCGCTCCCGACCGGAAGGGGAAGTTTCCTGAACTCAGAATTTTCCTTCTAATTCTCCCCAAAAAAATCCTTTTCAACTCGATTTTTTCAGATACTAAACATGGGCATTCTCATGTAGGATTTACTACCTTCTCTCGGAAATTCCGGGTCCTTTTCCGGATCTTCGCCGTCCTATATTGATGTAAAAGTCCTTATTACGAAGATGAACGAGATCCCGGCAGACATTCTTACATTCATTAAGTTTTTTGAAAATTCGGATGGGACTTCCATCTATGTGAACAATATCATTCGAGATAAGAATAACAAGATCGTAGATTTGATATTGTATTATTGTAACGAGCAAGCTGCAAAGCTCGTACAAATGGAGAAGAGCACACTAATAGGTAAAAAGTATACGGAGCTCCGACCGAAAGAATTAGAAACTAATCCTGAAATTGTCGAGTTTTTCGAATCCATCAGCAAAAAAGGTGCCGAATGGCGAGGGATTCGTCAATCGGCGATTTCCAGAAAGTATTATGACTCCACAATCATTTGTCCCGAAGATGATTGGACCATTTCTATCGCAAAAGATCTAAACCAAGAAATCAAAGAGAAGGATATTTTCAGAGAAGCTGCTTATAGAAACGAAGACGCGGTTTATTATCTGGAACCTATTTTTGATGGAAAAGGATCCATTGCAGATTTTTTATATAAGGACCTAAATCCCGCAGCCGAGGCGGAGATAGGAATGCCAAAAGAGATAGCGATCGGCAAGAACTTATGCAAACTATTCCCCCAAAATCTAGAATTAGGCACATTTGAACTATATAAGAATGTATATCTCACCCAACATGCGGAGAAAAGGGAATATGAGATCAAGGACTCTCAAGGAAATCCGGGATTTTATCTTTTACAGATCAGCAGAGTTTATGAAGGACTTCTCATTAGTAATAAGAATATTACAGAAATTCGAAATGTAGAGAACCAGCTAAGAATACAAAAAGAACAATTAGAATTCACCTACCTTGCCTCCAATGATGGATACTGGGATTATAATGTGAAAACCCAACAACTTTTCCTCTCGCAAAGATGGAAAACGATGCTTGGCTATACGGATGAAGAAATCTCCTCAGATGATGTTCATCTCTGGAGAAAATTGGTACATCCTAAAGATCTAAGAATTGCACTTTCTGCTTTCCAGAGACATCAGGAAGAAGGAACAGCGAGATTCGATAAGGTTTTAAGATTTAAAACGAAATCCGGGGAATACATGTTCATTCGTTCTAGAGCTTTGATCATCGAAGACGAAAATGGACAACCTGCCCGTATTGTAGGAACTCATACTGATATTTCTGCTGCAAAAGAATCTGAGCACGCTTTAGAAAAAGCAAAAGAAAAAGCGGAACAAGCCGACAAGGCTAAGTCCGAATTTTTAGGAATGATCTCTCATGAAATGAGAACTCCTTTGAACGGAATTTTCGGAATGGCAACCCTTCTCGCAAGTTCCGAATTGGACTCAGAACAAAAAGAATATTTAAAAGACCTTTCCGATTCCACAGAAATTCTATCTAGATTGATAGATGACCTGTTACAAGTAATCACCTTGGATTCAGCAAAAATAGAGATAAAAGAAGAATCTTTTGAGATCAAAGCATTCACTGATCTGATACGAATATTAGTAGAACCAAAAGCTTTAGAAAAGAATATTGAATTCAAAATTTATATCTCTGAAAGATTTCCGAAAGTAATCGTGGGAGACAGAACCAGGATCGAACAGATAGTATTGAACCTGATCACAAATTCTATCAAGTTTACAGACAAAGGATCTGTTACACTTTCTTTAGATTTAGAAGGAAAAGACTCTATACTATTTAAAGTAAAAGATACGGGCATAGGAATTAAAGAAGAAGCTAGACAGAGGATCTTCGATGCATTCCACCAAGAAGATCTAGCAGATACTCGCAAATACAAAGGAGTAGGACTTGGACTTTATATAGTCAAAAAACTGACTTCTAGAATGAAAGGAGATATTCGTTTGAAGTCTGAACATGGACTTGGTTCTGAATTTTCCATTATTCTTCCTTTAAAAACTGAAACTGACACTCCTTTTAACCCAACACAGATCCAGTCCGAAGCTGTTCCTACATTTTCTTCGAGCTCAGTTCTTATCGTAGATGATAACGAAATCAACGTAAAGATACTTGCCAAACATTTGAGTAAAACAGGGATACAATCCGACTCTGCATTAAGCGGGAAAGAAGCTTTAAAACTATTAGATACGAATGAAAAGAAATATGATCTGATCCTATTGGATCTACAAATGCCGGAAATGGATGGATATCATACTGCGGATGCAATACATGCTTTAAATTCTTTTAATGCAAAAACTCCTATCGTCGCAGTCACTGCTAGTTCCTTTTCGGAAGCATATGAAAAATGCGCTCAACATGGAATAGAAGGTTTTATCGGCAAACCATTCCAACCAAAACAATTGTATAAAGTTCTTACCGATTTTCTCTAACGAATGCTTGTCTAACAAAACCTGATCCTGAAAATTGTCGGCATGGAGACCCTTCGTCCCTTCAAACCTCCCATTCATCTCAGACATCCTTTTGTTCAAACAGTTTTAGCTTCTTTAATGAGGCAGAATACTCCCGATCATCCTATGGATAAAGCAGCTTCTCCAGTTGTAATAGATGCGGGCAAAGGTGTTCGATTATTAGGCCATTATTCCAAATCACCACAAAACAAGGCCTTGCTTGTGCTTATACACGGTTGGGAAGGAAGTATGGATTCAAATTATATCCAAAGGACTTCCAGAAGATTTTATGATAAGGGAATTTCTATCTTCCGACTGAACCTAAGAGATCATGGAAATACTCATCATCTGAATCCGGAACCATTTAACGGAAGTTTAATACGAGAGACCTACGAAGCTGTTCGCAAAGTTGCCAAAGAATTCGGAAATAAACTCCCCGTATACCTAGGCGGGTTCTCGATGGGCGGGAACTTTACGATCAGAGTGGCGAGAGAACATTCTAGAAATAAACAGAGTATCCCGAATTTAAAACATTGTATCGCTGTTAGTCCTCCACTTCACCCAAAGTCCGCCACCGAAATGATGGACTCTAAACTGATCATAGGAAAATACTTTTTAGATAAATGGAGACAATCCTTAGCTAAGAAGAATGTACATTTTCCTGATCTACATCCCTATCCGAATATCATGAAAGGAAAAACGGTCATGCAAATGACTGATAGGATTGTAGCATCTTCATCCGAGTTCAAAGACACTGATGATTATTTTAATTCTTATACATTGGGACCAAAGGATTTCGAAAAATTAAAAGTAGATCTGACTATAGTTACATCAGCAGACGACCCAATCATACGTCCCGACGAATTTAATGAGATCCCTAAAAATTCCAAGCTTAGGATATTTATCCAAAAGTATGGAGGCCATAATGGATTTTATGAAAATTTAAAAGGAGACTGCTGGTATTTCAGAGTCTTTGATAAAGTTATATTCGGATAAGAAGAAGTAGCTTGCTTTTCCCCCCTTTCTTCTAAACTCAAGCCGGAAGCATATTTCGTTTTTGAACATAAGTTCAAGAATAACCGAACGGCTTTCGTTATAGGAGAAATACTATGTCCAACGCATACGTTATCGATGCGGTTCGCACCCCAAGAGGAAAAGGTAAAAAAAGAGGAACACTTGCATCCGTTCACCCACAAGAACTTTCCGCCTCTACTCTATTAGCAATCCAAGAAAGAAACGGATTAAAACCAGAAGTTGTAGAAGAAGTTGTATTAGGTTGTGTTTCCCAAGTGGACGACCAAGCTGCATGTATCGCGCGTTATGCGGTCATGGCTGCGCAATGGCCAAATTCGGTTCCTGGATACACTGTAAACCGTTTCTGCGGATCCGGATTACAAGCAGTGAATAATATCGCAAACCATGTTCAGTCGGGAGCTATGGCGGTAGGATTGGGCGGTGGAGTAGAATCCATGAGCCGCGTAAAAATGGGAGCAGATCTAGGAGACAGGGATTTTAATATAGGAAATCCTAATATACAAAAACATTATAATCTCGTCCCTCAAGGGATTTCTGCTGACTTAATCGCAACCAAATATAATATCACCAGAGAAGAAGCGGACAAATTCGCAGAGTCTTCTCAATTGAAAGCAGACAAGGCAATCAAAGAAGGTGCGTTCAAAAAATCGATTATTCCAGTAAAATTAGAAGATGGAACAGTAGTGGATACTGATGAAAATCCTCGTATCGAATCCGATTACGCATTCCTTTCAGGTTTAGGTGCCGTTTTCAAAACAGTTGGAGAAAGAGAACTAGATGCGATCGCGTTAAGATCCTACCCTGATGTAGGAAAGATCAATCATATCCACACACTCGGAAACTCTTCCGGGATCGTGGACGGTGCAGCTTCCGTTCTGATCGCAAACGACGAAGGGATCAAAAAATACGGATTAAAACCAAGGGCGAAAATACTCTCTACAGTAGCTACCGGAGAAGACCCGACCATCATGTTGACTGGACCTGTTTCTGCTTCTAAAAAAGCGCTCCAAATGGCAGGGCTAAAAGTAGAAGATATCGATCTTTGGGAGATCAATGAGGCATTCGCATCAGTCGTTCTTTACACTCAAAAAACCTTAGGAATTCCTTTGGAAAAGATCAACGTGAACGGAGGAGCAATCGCTTTAGGGCATCCACTGGGAGCAACAGGTGCTATCCTTCTCGGAACCGCATTGGACGAATTAGAAAGAAGGAATAAACGTTACGCACTCATTACTCTCTGCATAGGCGGAGGAATGGGTATTGCAACCGTGATCGAAAGAATTTAATTCCTAATTTACCGAATTTTAAGGACGCCGTTTTCCCTCCGGAAAGCGGCGTTTTTTATTTTTATACACCCTCTCTAATTTTTCAACTAACACCTCAGCTAACACGTTTTGTTTAGTCGAAAATCGTAATATACTCCAAAAGTGTTATGATATCAGGATTTTGTGATGAAATAATTTGCAATCTCCGATACACATAATTTAGAAAAACATTTTTTTCATTTCTGGTATCTTAGTATACAAAAGTCATAAAATTAAATATTTCAATTTTCTGCGTTATTCTAGAGTTATGGCTCATTAAAAATATATTACATAGATATTTTCCGAATATTCGGGAATGCTTTTGGATGGAGCGCGTCTATGACGAACGCTGGAATAGAAAAAAAGGATGTTCGGAAATCAGAAAGCCGGACTAAAAAAAATATTTTGTTAGTTGGGACCGATTCTGAAAGAACGGAACTGATTACCAAAATTTCTGAAGAAGTTGGTCTTACGGTTTTTTATTTTCCTATATTGGAAGATCTAAAAATCGACAGGGACTTTGGGATCGTTTATTCCGAATTAGATATCTCTCAATTCGAAATATTGGCACGAAAGTTTTCTGCGGGCAAAAGGTCCCCTTCTTTTATCTTAGGTTTGGATAACCCAGATACTAAAACTATAGTAAAAGCAGTACGTTTAGGTGCCTTAGACTGTATCAATGTTAACGAAACTTCTCCCAAAGAGATCAAGGAGACCCTCAGGCATATTAAGGAAAACTGGGAGTTGGATCTTCTGCAAGATAATCTAGAAACGGAAAGATTTAATAAAATCCAAGGAGACTTGGATTGGAATTCATTTCGTAAGGATCTGATCCGAAAAGATCTACAGACAAAAAGCGCCTATCTGATCTCTAATATTAGAACTTCCTTAAGCCAGGGTTCCGGTTTTGGAGCATTGGTATCTGCGATCGGACTTATACGAAAAAAAGCCAAGCAGAATGGCTCTTATTACGAGGTCCCAGCTACTTTGATAGATCTGCTGGTATCTAATGCAGAAACTGCAAATAGGATTATAGAAATTTTTAACGAAATGGATTATTTCATCCATAACGCCCAGATCAAAGAAGAATATTCTATTTCACAGATACACAATCTATTCAGGAAAGAAATTCAGAACGTATACGAGCTTGCAAGGTTCAAAAAACTTCATATCAAGATCTGCGAAGACAAATATGTAAGTTCAAGAGCGATTGTGGGTATTCATGAGGAAAGTTTTAAAAAAGCAGTCGAAGAACTACTTCTAAATGCTATCAAATTTTCTGAACCGGAAACAACGATCTATGTATTATTCACTCTGAAAAAAAGAAAACTTTTGATCTCTGTTTTAAATTCCCCCAAAACGGAAGGTGGAACTAAAAAAGGTATCCCGAATGAAGAATCGGAGTTTGTATTCCAACCATTTGCAAGGTTAACCAAATATGTACACGAGGATATTCCTACCTTGGATTACGGATTAGGCCTACCCTTGGTAGAAAAAATAGTCTCGAACCATGAAGGCAAAATTTCCACATTCAATGTAACAAGTTTTTTGGATGAAGTAGAAGAAACTATGGTCTTAATGGAAATGGATCTACCCATTTCTCAAAAAGTTTAGAAGAACGAGTTTCTATTCTATGACTGGAAAACGCATCGTAAGACAGATCCCTTCTTTTCTGGCTTCGTCCAGATTTAAGTTCATTGTCTGTAGATGCACTTTTCCATTCTGCAATTCTACTAACTTCTTAACTACAGGAAGTCCAAGGCCCATTCCGAACTGTTCTTGGTCGAAACGTTCGTCCATAAATTTGACCCCTCTATAAAAAGGTTCGAATACAAGATCCTCATGAAAATCTTGTATATAACCTGCAAATGGAGGATCATTGATCACCTTAAATTGTAGTTCATCTCCGATCCTAAGCACCAGGATCAGAACACTGGATTTATCAGGAGAATACTTTAATGCATTGATCAAAACTTCTTTTGCAATGGTAGAGATCCAAGTTTTCTTGAATCTTAAACGATTAGAGAGAATATGCAAATTATCTGATACTAGGATCTTTTGATCCTTGAGAAGGACAGAAGGCCTGATATCGTCTATAACCTCTCTCAATACATCCACAAATTCTGCGACTGTTCCTATTTCTTCAGGAGTTTCGCTCTCCTCGAAAAGTGCCTGCGCAGAAGATAAAAATTTAGTAAACCTGGAAGCGCTTGCTACCCCGTCTTGCAAAAGATCGAAAAGATTAGAGCGGATTTCCACAAATTCTGCGCCTTCTTTTTTCTTCGCTTTTGAGAGTATCATAGAAAGAACACTCATCAAACTTCCTACGCCTGTTCCTTGCATCAAAGTGATATTAATCTGTTTGATAGCTGAGTCCATCCAAGCAGTGGAAGAATACCTATCCTTGAGAGATTGTTTCCAATCGAAGATCTCCAAGGCTTTTCGATAAATTTCTATTTCAGCCTTCTTCACACTTTCTCCGGTAGGATGAATGGAAATATTCTTAAAATCAGAAGGAAGTTTGGTTTCCATCGGAAGAAATAGAGTTAGTAGATTTCCGTCCGTTGTTCTGGAAGTGACAGTATGATAGGCTAAGTAAATCTCGTCCGTGTTTTTAAGACGTTTTATCATTTCATAATGTTTGACGCTCGGATCTTTTTCCCATAAAGAAGCCTCATGTTCTCTGTCTACAGGATGGATCCAATCATGATAATCAAAAGTTGCATCCAACTCTTTGCCTATCAACTCGGCAAACTTATCATTGGATTCTATAATTTTACCGTTTTCTTCGGTAAGAATAGCAGGTGTTAATAAATTGCGTACGAGGGAATCCAATCGTTTCTCCTGGGCGGCGCTGATACTTATTTCTAAACGTTCTAAGTTTTCGTTCGAAATTAAAAGAAAGTGGTCGGCGTTTTTTTTCGCATATTCTCCCGTAATTTGTCCAAATAAGCCGCTTCGTTTTTCTCGATCATATTTTTCTCTAGATCGATCTGTACACGTTTTACATACACTTCGAAAGTATGAGTGAAAAAACGTAGATTTCTATAATATTGGCCTCCGGTTTCTTCTCCGGAAACAGAAATTTCTTCCGATCTTAAAAAATCTTTCACGAACTCAACGTTTCTTTCGCCGATTGGAACACCTTTAGAGCCTAGTCCTAAAACCTTTCCCCCGCCGATAATCTTTGCCTGCAAACGGCTTCTTGGAATTCCTTTCTTTACGAATTCATTGATCAATAATTCCATGGCGTTGATCCCAAATCTTGCAGAATCATCCATGCCCGCTTTTCCTGGCAAAAGTATATGATTCATCCCGCCGAATCTATTGAAGGGATCGAATAGACATACTGACACGCAGGATCCTAAGAGGGTTTTCATCGCAACTGGAGTTTGGGAAAATAAACATTCTCCTACATTAACAAACACCGACGGAATCTTTTCCTCTTCTTCAATGACTCGATTTGATTCCAAACAATCCGCCCGCGTTATAGTATACTCTAATACGACTTTAAAAATCAACCTAATGTAACAACAGTTCGTTCAGAAGGAAGTGAAATTATATTTTTGCGAAAATTCCAAAAGAAATTTCGGAAAATCTATTTACGTTTTCTTGAAATACTAAATAGAACCTCGGCCTACTTGAACAAGCGATTACCAAAAAGTATGACAAAAGGTATGAAGTAATCCTTTAGCTCTAGTTTTTAAAATGAATTTAGAAATTATTTCTTAATACATTAGAGCCCGTTTCGTTTTTTATATATTAAGTTCGTCTTATGAAAAATTTGGAAGCCTGGAATCAAAAAAGAATAGAAATAATTTAGGAATATTTTTTTATCCATCGAACATCTTGCCGGTCTAGTTCTTACAAAAGATAAAACCGCAAAAGATCGATCGGTTTAAAAAAACGAAATTCGGATCTTTCGACATAGATAAAAAAGAGATCTCTAAACTTCGCAAATAATCCGACATAATTTAAGGTTCCAAGAATCGTTTGAAATAAATTATTTTAGTATGTCTGCTCGCGATCTTTGTGCTAAAATCGACGGGCTATGTTGAATTCAAGACAGAAAAAACAAATTCTATTCGAGTATAGAGACTACTCGAAAAAGAATATCGAGGATAAATATGGCAGAAAACGAAATAGATCTTCTATTGGAAGAAGATGAAGCGGATGATGAAGACGCACTAGAGAATAAATTTTTAGTTTTTTCACTGGCCGACAGAGAATACGGATTAGAGATCAAATATATCATCGAGATCATTGGGATGCAACCCATCACGGAAGTCCCAGATATGCCCGCATTTATCAAAGGAGTAACTAATCTCCGGGGCAAAGTAGTTCCACTAATTGATGTTAGGTTACGATTCCACATGGAATCCATCCCTTATACCGAAAAAACCTGCGTAATTATCTTAAACATAGAAGGAGAAAGTCTTGGACTCATCGTGGACACCGTCCGTGAAGTAGTAAGCATCCCTTCCGAAAACACCGAACCTGCTCCAAAGATGGGAGACGGAGAGGCAAATCGTTTTATCGCTTCCTTTGGGAAAGTAGAAAATTCAGTCAAAATCCTACTCGATGTGCGTAAACTTCTGAGAGACGACGAGTTGGAAGTCCTACATGAAAAACTTCCTGAAACTGGAACTCCGGCCTAAACAACCAAACAAAAGAACTTTATAATAAAGCAAGGATAGAAGAATGAGCGTCAAAGCCAAATTAACCATAGGATTCTCAACCGTAGTCGTTCTGTTGATCTTCGTAGCAGGATTCGCCATATATCGTTTAAATACTTTTAACGCAGTAGTTACCAAAGCAGTCAATGTCTCCGCTAAAAAATCGACTATGCTTTTAGCAATGAGGACCGCAATACTCAAAGTCACTCGAGCGGAAAAAAATACCATCCTTTCCACCGAAGAAGAAGATATGAAAAAGTATATCGGCGAAACGGAAACCAATTTAGCACTCTTACCTCAACTGGAAACAGACGTCTATCCACTTCTCCAAGAAGCAGGCAAAAGAAATATGGATGAATTGAGAATCGTTGAAAAAGATTATAGAGCTACCCTGAAAAAAGTTTTAGATCTCGCATACATCAACAAAAACGTAGAAGCAAGAGAGATCTCTCAAAAACAATTGAGAGCGCACTTGGATAAGATGGAAGGTTTTCTAAACCAGATGATCGATCGCGCTCAAAAAGAATTGGATGATGCAAATAAGAGCACAGATGAGTTATACGCAGAAACCACTTTCTTGATGATCCTTATCCCAATCATTTCTTCTTTGATCGCAATTGCTTCCGCCGTCTGGATCACAGTTTCAGTCAATAAGGCACTAAATACTGCGTTAGAAGTAGTAGGTTCAGTTTCTTCTGCGGCAGCTCAGGTTTCTGCAACTGCATTCTCCTTAAGCCAATCCTCTAACGAACAAGCCGCCAGTTTAGAAGAAACGACCGCAGCAGTAGAAGAGATGTCTTCTACGATAGAGCAAAACTCTCATAATGCAAAAGAGACGAACTCTATGGCGGAATCTTCTGCTAAAGATGCAAGCAAGGGCAGAAAATCCGTATTAGAAACTTTGAATGCCATGAAAAAGATCTCAGGCAAAGTTAATATTATAGAAGAGATTGCTTACCAAACTAATTTGCTAGCGCTAAACGCAGCGATCGAAGCTGCAAGAGCAGGTAAACACGGAAAAGGATTCGCAGTAGTTGCCGATGAGGTAAGAAAACTTGCGGAAAGAAGCCAAATTGCAGCCCAAGAGATCAATGGGCTTTCTAAAGATTCAGTAGAACGTGCGGAAGATGCAGGAAAACTGATCGAAGAGATTGTTCCGAGTATAGAAAATACTGCAAAATTGATCCAAGAAATTTCTGTTTCTTCGGACGAACAAGCAAGAGGTATTACTCAGATCAATACCGCGATGGTTCAATTGGACCAGGCAACTCAAGAAAATGCAGCTGCGTCGGAAGAGTTAGCTTCCACTGCGAAAGAATTGAACGAACAAGCAGAAACTCTTTTGGAAGTGATGGGAACCCTGATTAAGATCAGAGAAGAAGTATTAACTGCTTCTAAAGGAAAATCAAAAAAACAGGATAGAGGAATTTCTCAAACAACTCAACCGATCAAGTCACATTTCCATGCTCCTCATTTCGATCTAAAACATGCGGCTTCTCAATTCGGAAACGCGAAAAAAGATCCTAAAAAAAGTTCTAATGGGAAAAATTTCCTTCCGCTGATAGAAGAAGAATCTGAGGCAACTAGCCAATCCGAACATTCTTCCGGCTCAGAAGAAAACTCCGGCGAAATCAAAGTATAACTATGGATCGAGAACATCTTCTTTCGGAATTCGTTTCGGAAGCCCGAGACCTGATCGACTCTGCAGAAACTTCTCTTCTAACATTAGAAGAGGAGATTGAAACCACAGGCCAAGGAAATCCGGAAACTTTAAACAAGGCCTTCCGTTTTTTTCATACTCTTAAGGGTTCTTCCGGTTTATTAAAACTGGAAACGGTAGTTAAGATCACTCATCTGGGTGAAACGCTCCTAGACATATTAAGAAATCAAGATAAAGTTACCGAGTTCGATTTCAGCGACGATCTGATGGAAACTTTGGATCTTCTCCGCAGGATATTCGATCGAGTGGAAGAAGAAAGGACCGATTCCGGTTTCGAAAATGAAACCGAGGTTATCCGAAATAAACTTAAAGAACAATTGGATCGAATTTCCAAGAATTCTGAAAAAGAAAAAACTACTCCAGAAAACAAATTCGGATTTTTTGAAGAAGCAGCTCCACCTGCTCCAAAAGGATTCGGATTTTTCGAAGAAGAGACTAAACCCGCAATCGTGGAAAAAATTCCGACTCCTTCTTCAGAAGTTAACCCAGTTATTCAAGAAGTCCAATCCGTGGAAAAAAAGAAGGATATTCGTATCACTACGGACAAACTAGATCAACTCATGGATTTCATGGGAGAATTAGTAATAGCAGAGTCTAACGTGATCCATCATCCTGAACTGGAAGGATTAAGGTTAGAAGGTTTTCGATCTGCAGCAAGACATCTGCACAAGATCGTAAGAGATCTGCAAGAAGTCACATTATCCATGAGAATGGTACCTCTATCTTCCACCTTCCAAAAAATGAATCGGTTGGTAAGAGACTTACAAAAACGTTC
>NZ_NPEG01000008.1 GCF_002812045.1 Leptospira haakeii
ATCTCAGAAAATTGCCTCTCGAGGAACTGCCTAAACTCTGTTCCGAGATCCGAAATTATATCATTGATTCTCTCTACCGGGACGGTTTCGTCAATTTTCTTCCCAATTCAGGAAAGAAAATATCGACTAGGAAAAAGAGTTTTAGAGGTTTTTTCCTCTCAAAGAACCGGAAATCGATTGTGCGTATTCTTCCAGTTTTTTTCTGCAAAGACTAGGATTAGAACCATTCTCTTCTATGATCCTTTGCACTGCAGAACCTATGATGATCCCGTCAGCGTACCCAGAAATTTCTTTTGCCTGGTCAGGGGCCGAGATCCCGAATCCAGCACTTACAGGAAGGGAAAAAACTTCTTTAGTAGTTTTGATCCTATCTTCCAGATCGGAAGAGATGGATTTTCTTTCGCCTGTTACTCCGTAAGAAGTTACATAATAGATAAATCCGGAAGCAAAATCTCTAATTCCTTTCATACGATTCAAAGGAGTCGCAGGAGTTACCAAATGGATCAGATCCACTCCTCTTCTTTTCAATGACTTGAACAATTCGTCTGTCTCTGGGGTATCATATGGAAGATCAGGGATGATCATACCTTGGATACCTGCAATCTTTGCTTTCTCGGCAAACTTTTCAAAACCGTAATGAAAGATAGGATTGAAATACGTTAGATACACTAGAGGAATATGAGGGTGTAAAGAATGAATCTTTTCAGTGGTTTCCAAAATTGTATCCATGGAGAATGGATTCGAAAGAGCACGTTTGAATGCTTTTTGTATTACTGGTCCATCGGCGACTGGATCCGAGAATGGGATCCCAAGTTCTAAAATATCAGCGCCACCTCTGATAAGTGCATCCGCCCAATCTACACATAGTTCGTAGTTAGGATCTCCTAAAGAAATATAAGGAATGAATGCGCTTTTTGAATCTGAAAAAACGCTCTTAATTGCGCTCAAATCAAATCTCCTTGAGAAAGACCGACAAGTCTTGCTACTTCTGCCACATCCTTGTCTCCTCTTCCAGAAAGACAGATCAGAATATCTTTTTTCTTTCCAAGATCTTTCGCAAGATCTTTGGCAAATCGGAAAGCATGAGCAGTTTCTAATGCAGGGATAATACCTTCTATCCTACATACTTCCATGAATGCGTCCAAGGCTCCTTGGTCGGAAACAGTTTCATATTTTACTCTTCCGGAAGAATGTAAATAAGCATGTTCAGGTCCAACACCAGGATAATCTAATCCAGCTGAAACAGAATGCGCAGGAACTACCTGGCCACCGTCATCTTGGATAACCAATGTTTTGGTACCATGTAAAAATCCAGTCTTACCAAAAAGCATTGTGGCAGAATGTTCTCCGGGAGAAGATCCCCTACCCCCGGCTTCCACTCCGTATAATTTTACTTTTTTATCATTTAGAAATGCATAATACATTCCCATTGCATTAGAACCGCCGCCTACACAAGCAACGACAGCATCAGGAAGTTTATCGTTTTCTTTTTTGAACTGTTTTTTGGACTCGTCACCCACCACTTTTTGGAAATCGCGAACGATTGTAGGAAAAGGATGAGGCCCGATTACGGAACCTACTATATAATGAGTATTAGAAACATTTAATGCCCAATCTCTCATTGCTTCCGAAGTAGCGTCTTTTAAGGTAGCGGTCCCGGAAGAAACACCTATCACTTTTGCGCCAAGCATCTGCATGCGGATCGCATTCAGTTTTTGGCGTCGGAGATCTTCTTCTCCCATAAAAATAGCAGTTTCAAATTCAAATAATGCACCCACAGTTGCAGTCGCCACACCATGTTGGCCTGCTCCTGTTTCTGCAATAATCCTACGTTTGCCCATTGCCTTTGCGATAAGCGCCTGGCCGATCGTATTATTGATCTTATGAGCGCCTGTATGATTCAAGTCCTCTCGCTTCAGCCAAATTTTAGCTCCACCCCAGGCCTTAGTCAGTTTCTCTGCATAAGTCAGAGGAGAAGGTCTTCCTATATAATTCCTTCTATAAAACTCCAGATCCTTTTGGAATTTTTTATCCTTACGGAGTTTATTGTAAGTATCTTCCAACTCGATCAATGCTTCGGTCAGAATTTCAGGGGAATATCTTCCTCCAAAATCTCCGAAGTAACCTTCTTTTTCAGTGAAGCTGCGTTCTTTAGCCATGACAGTTTTTGAAGGGATTAATCTCCCAACAACTCCTGGTATAATTCCTGACGTAGGTTTTCTACTCTTGTATTCAGATCATCAAAGTCTGTGAATTTGAAAGTCTCATCTTTATTGAATTTACGATTGTAGATTGAGACCTCTCCAGATTCGAAAAACTTTTTACCTACAGTGATCCGGATTGGGAAGCCGATTAGTTCAGAATCCTTGAACTTAAATCCAGGTCCGAGGTCTCTTTCATCCCAGAAAACCTCAAATCCTTCGTTCTTTAGATTTTCGTAAAATTCCAAAGCTTTGGCTTCCTGTTCTGCACCCTTTGCAATTGTAACAAGAGATATCTCGAAAGGTGCAATACTGATTGGCCAATAGATCCCGTTCTCATCATTACATTGTTCTATTACTGTGGCCATGGTTCGGTTCACACCAATACCGTAACAGCCCATAGTAAGAGTTTTCGCCTTACCTTGTTGGTCCAATACTTGGATCTGGAAAGACTTGGTATATTTATCTCCAAGTTTGAAAATATGACCTACTTCAATACCCTTCTCTGCTTTAAGTGTTTTTGCACAAGTAGGACAAGGGTCCCCTTCTCTTGCTAAAGCCACATCTGCAGTTTCGTATGGGATCTTGATCTCGGAAGAAGGAACATATCCTTGTATATGGAAATCTTCTTTTCCTCCACCTACAATATAGGCTCCATCTTTTCGGATAGAAGAATCTAAAATCACCTTAAACCCGGCGCCCACATCGGAAGGTCCGATAAACCCGGGAACTAAATTAGAATTTTTTAATTCAGGTTCTGGGATCATGTCCAGGTCGGACCATTTTAAATAAGATTTAAGCTTATGCTCATTTAGTTCTAGATCCCCACGTAGGAATACCAACAGTTTCTCTTTTCCATTCTGAAAAGCGACTGCCTTAATAGTATCCTGAGCGCGAACATTTAAGAAAGAAGCAACGTCTTCGATGGATTTTTTACCGGGAGTCGCCACTTCCTTTTTGTCCTTAGGGCCTTTAGGAGAATCTTCTGCCTTTGCAATAAAAGGAGTTTTTTCGCTATTAGAATTATAACCACAGTCTCCACAAAGAAGTAGCGTTTCTTCTCCAATTGGAGAAACCACCATAAATTCTTCGGAAGCCGAACCGCCCATTGTTCCAGAATCCGCTTGGACTGGAATTGTTTTCAAACCGCAACGTTGGAAAATTTTTCGATAAGCAGTTCTCATATCTTGGTAAGTAGCATCCAGAGAAGCTTCATCCAAATGATAAGAATATGCATCTTTCATAATAAACTCTCTGGAACGGATCACTCCGAACCTAGGGCGGATCTCGTCTCTGAACTTAGTATGGATCTGATACACATTGATAGGCAGATCCTTATATGATTTCAGTAGAGGTTTTACTAAATAAGAAAAAGATTCCTCATGAGTTGGGCCAAGAGCATACCATTGGTCATGACGATCTTTGACTCTCATCATTTCCGGCCCCATAATGCTCCATCTTCCTGATTGTTCCCAAAACTCGGAAGGTGTCATGATCGGAAGTTCGAATTCCAATGCACCGGTTGCGTCCATTTCTTCACGGACTATGTTTTCTATTTTTTTAAGGATACGTAATCCTAATGGTAGGAAAAAATAAAATCCTGAGCCTGATTTTCTAACCAGGCCTGCGCGTATCATTAACCGATGGGAAGCGACCAGCGCGTCCGAAGGATTTTCTTTTTCCGTAGGTACTAAATATTTAGATGCTCTCATGACTCTCGATTATCTTAAGAAATCGTGATAAGTCACATAGAGGCCCAAGGATAAAAGGAAGAAGAATCCTAATCTCAAAACCTGTTCTTGAACAGCCATCGGCAAAGGTCTACCGGCGATCGCCTCGTATGTGAAAAAAACGATATGTCCACCGTCGGCCACAGGAATCGGAAGTAAATTCATTATCATTAAAGCGATCGAAATAAATGCCACGAACTGAAAGTAAGAATAAAAACCGTCTTCTAAAAATTGAACGGAAACTTTAGCAAGCCCCACAGGACCGGAAACACTGTCCTTTACCTTTAATCTTCCCGAAAAGATCATCCCGAGTCCTCTCAGGTTATCGCTGATCATCTTTCCTACGTCTTTGCCTGATTGTAAAAATGCCTCGCCGAAGGAAAGTTTTCGGTCCATACTTTCCTCTTTTACATGCATCTTAGCGGTAAAACCTAAAAGACCTATTTGGTAGAATCCGAGCGTTGCATCCCAGACCTGCCCTTGGACTTCTAACTGAACTCTTTTGCCGATTTGAGATTGGACTGTCTTTTTGAAATCTTCCAGATCTGCAAAAGACTTACCGTCCATTTTCAAACTCAGAAGTTTAAGTTTAATTTCAGGATCATGGCTCCTGAGACTGATCGTGCTGATCGGAATTTCAGGATATTTTTTATCCCGAACATCCTTTAATTCTACAACGAATGCAGCAAGAGGAGTCATCTCTACTTCCGCTTTTTCGCGAGTCCATGGATTGAGTAGCGGATAAGTTTTACGATCCACTTCTAATTTTACTTTTTCGTTTTGGAATTTTCCGAGAGTACGTTGTAATTCCGGAACTGTATGGACTTCGATCCCATTCACGGATAAAATCCTGTCCCCATCGTTTAGATAATCTAAGGCCCTGGATTCGATCGCTTCTTTGTTCAGTCTTGCTTCTAATAAAGCAAGTTCACGAGGGGAAAGTTTAGGATCTAATGCGGCCTTTCTTTCTCTTTGTTTTCTATATTCCGCTGCTTCTCCATTCGGATCCAAGAAAGAAAGTTTTTTCAAGAACCAATGGCTGAGTGTGGATCCATATCCGAAGTCCACTTGTACAAGTCTTTCTCCTGCGAAATCTACTCCGATCTGAGGATCAGAAAAATGAAATTCTAGTTCCTTTCCTTCTCTCTCCACTTTGAGTTGGATATCTTTTCCGCGAGCAAGTCCAAGTTCGGATAATAATTCATATTTGGATTCAGTTTTGGTTCCGTTGACGGAAACAATTTTGTCTCCACTTCTTAAACCTGCTTGGTATCCCGAAGAATATTCGGTAATAGCAGGCTCTATATAAATTTTAGTCCCTGCAGGCGAATAACCTATCGCATATAAACCGAAGATGATAAAAAAACCAAGTATCAAATTGAATAGCGGCCCACCGAAAACCGGGATCATTCTTTTGAGAGGAGGAGTGGACAAAAACTCTCCCTTCTCTCCTTTTAATGCTCCGCCTTCGTCTCCCTTGAATAGAACATAACCGCCCAATGGAATCCCGGTAACTTGAAAAGTGGTCTCACCAATTTTCTTTTTCCAAATTCCTTTTCCATAACCAATGGAGAAGATCCTGGCCTTTACACCAACAACCCAACCCATGATCAAATGCCCCAACTCATGTATAAAAATACAAAGAGCCAGCATGAATACGATGCCTAAAATATCTGCTAACATAAATGCACTACCTTATCTTTAGAGAAATGGAAGGCCAATTCTCTGGCCTTTCTATCCGCTTCTTCATATCCTTCTAAATCTTCCGGAAATGAATTCGGAATTTTTTCCAAAACATTTCGAATGAGAGAAGGGATTTCCGTAAAAAGAATTTTACCTTGTAAGAATAATTCAACAGCAACTTCGTTTGCGGCATTAAAGATAGAAGGAGCAGTACCGCCCGCTCTTCCCGCCTCATAGGCCAATGCCAAACCTGGATATCTCCCCATATCCGGTTCTAAAAATTCCAAAGTCCCCCAAGAAGTAGCAGGGTGAGCTTTCAAAACTTTCGGAACTATTTTAGGAAAATATAATGAATGTGCCACAGGGAAGATCATATCAGGATAAGAAGCGTATACAAAACTTGCTCCATCCTTTGTCTCAACCAACCCGTGAGCAACACTTTGGGGATGGATAACAACGCCTATCTTATCATAAGAAAATCCAAAAAGGAAATGAGCCTCTATAACTTCTAATCCTTTATTGATCATCCCTGCAGAATCGATCGTAATCTTAGGCCCCATATTCCAAGTAGGATGTTTTAGTGCCTGTTCAATCGTTACTTTTGGAAGATCTTCGATAGGAAGTTTACGAAAAGGTCCACCGGAAGCTGTCAGAACTATTCTTTCGAGTGAATCCTTCTTCATATTTTCCAAAAGTTGAAAAAGTGCATTATGTTCCGAGTCTACAGGAACCAGATACGATTTAGAATTTTCTAATAAACCTTTGATATAAGGTCCGCAGCTTACCAGGGTTTCCTTATTTGCGATCCCAATTTTTTTGTCTGCACGAATTGCAGCAACAGTAGGACGGATTCCACTCGCACCGACGACTGCAGTGACAACAGTTTCTATTTCCGGAGCCGAAACGATCTCTTCTAAACTTTCAGATCCGTACAATACCTTTGTATTCCCGATCTTATTTCCCAGAACAGTTCTATCCGCAGTTTCAGAACTGATACATAAAACATCCGGTTGGAATTCCTTCACAATAGATTCCGCTTTTTGTAAATTGGAATGTACGCTGAAAGATATTAGCCGAAACTCTTCCGGAAATTGGCGGAGTATTTTGAGAGTGGACTCCCCTACCGATCCGGAGGCACCCAGTATAGAGACGCCTCTTTTCATATAGTTAGTTAGACCGGAAATCCCAGAGCAACCTTGATCTGAAGATAAAAATAAAGGATAGGGACCGTTAAAAGTAACGCATCAGCCCGATCCAAAATTCCACCATGACCCGGGATCAAATTCCCGGAATCTTTTACTTTAGCGTCCCGTTTCATTGCGGATTCCAAAAGGTCTCCGATGACTCCTACGAAAGATAAAATTAAAGAAGTTAAAAATACTTCTGCACCTGAAACTAATGGTGCAACCCCTGTACTTCTTTCCCATAGAATATTTAAAAGGAATACTGAACCGATCGCAACTACGATCCCGGAAGCATAACCTTCCCAGGTTTTTTTAGGAGAGATTGCAAGACCTGCTGGATTCCTACCAAACCAACGCCCACCGAAATATCCGCCCACATCAGTCATAAAAGTTGCGACGGACACTAAGAACACATAATAGATCCCTTGGTTCATTCCCAAAAGAAGAAGTAAATGTCCGAGAGGGAGCGCGGCATAAACCACTCCTAAAATTGTGGAGCTTACTGAGAAAATTGCACCATCCAGTGGTCTTCTCAAAATTTGAAGAAGGAAACTGAAAAGGAAAAGTAATATAAAGGAGAATGTTACAGCGTCAAAACTAGGCACAAACAGTTTAAAATGTGTTTGGAAGAATATAGGCGGCTCGAATTTATTTTGAGAAGCTACAAATCTAAAATAATAAATTAATAATATTACAATAAAGAAGAATATCCCCGTTCCCTTGAAAGGCCTTCCATCTTGGCCTCTATCGGAAAGCCTATAAAATTCTGTCAGACCTATTACTCCTGCGACCAGAAGTATTGCCAGGGTTTGTAAATAATAAAAATCCCTGTAAAAGATCATGAACAGGTAGAGGGCTACGAGCACAGCCGCGGAAAGGATCCTTTTTGTAGTTTCACCCATTCTCTAAACCTCCGAATTTTCGGGTCCTTCCCCGGAACCAATCCAACGCTTCTCTCAGATCCTTGTCTCCGAATTCAGGCCAAAGATTTTCAGTAAAAAAAAGCTCCGCATAAGCGGATTGCCATAGAAGGAAATTGGATAATCTCCTCTCCCCAGCGGTTCTAATCAATAAATCTACTGCCGGAAGGGGATACGTATACAAATATTTTTCGAGTTCTTTTGCGCTGATCGGTTTTTGGATGGAGATGGACTTCTTCTTTCTTTCTTCCGTCAATCTGGAAAACGCGTTTAAAATCTCTTCCTGGGACCCGTAATTTAAACAAAAGTTCACAGTTAATTTGCGGTTTTTGCGGGTGATCTCTGCAGCGTGATCAATTTTTGATAAAACCAAAGAGCTTAGTTTTTTTCTAGAACCTGAATGTAATATTCTGATCCCTTTTGCGTTGATCTTATCTAAACGGGAATCTATAAATTCCACCAAAAGATTGAATATGGATCTAATCTCTGTGATCGGACGTTTCCAATTTTCCGTGGAGAATGCGTATAGTGAGACTACTTCTAAACCTAAAGAAAGACTAGAGTCCATGAGACGATCGATTGCGTCTGCACCGGCTCTATGTCCTTCGGATCTGGAAAGCCCTTTAGATGTCGCCCATCTTCCGTTCCCATCCATGATGACGGCCACGTGACGGGGGATTTTTTTTTTGGAAGAAGCCAAGCTTAGACCGTAGTGATTTCTTTCTCTTTTTCAGCGGTAATTGCAGATACCTTATCTATATAAGAATCCGTAATTTTTTGCACCTGGTCTTGTAGAGTTTTTAATTCGTCTTGGGAAATTCCTTCGGAATGTTTTTTAAGATCTTCCATAGCATCACGGCGGATGTTTCTTACAGCGACCTTCTTCTCTTCCGATTTGGATTTTACCACTTTTGCCAATTCTTTACGTCTTTCGCCGGTAAGCTCCGGAATGATAATACGAATCACAACCCCGTCATTAGTAGGTTGTAATCCTAATCCGGAAGCTTGGATTGCCTTTTCGATATCTTTCATAGTTCCCTTATCATAAGGAGAAACTACCAGAAGTCTAGGCTCAGGAGCGGAGATATTTCCCAATTGATTGATTGGAGTAGGAGTTCCGTAATATTCTACTCTAAGGTCTTCGATCAATGCAGGGTTAGCCCTGCCCGTCCGGACTCCCGCGAAATCCTTTTTTAAGAGTTCCACGGTTTTATCCATCTTGGACTTCATTGCGTTGATTACTTCTTCATTCGCCATCGATCCGAATATCCTCCGAGTTAGAAATCAGGGTACCTATTTTTTTGTCCCCGAGAACCAAATCTTTTAAATTGCCCCGCTTAAAAATGTCAAATACGATTATTGACATATTGTTTTCCATACAGAGACTGAGGGCGGTAGAATCCATAACTTTCAATCTACGTTTGATGGATTCCATAAAGGAGATATGAGTATATCTTTTAGCGCTTGGATCTTTTTTAGGATCCGCTTCGTAAACCCCGTCCACCTTAGTGGCTTTTAGGATCACTTCGCACCCTACTTCTACGGCTCTTAAACTTGCTGCGGTATCAGTAGTAAAATAAGGATTACCTATTCCACCTGCAAAGATAACGATCCTTTTCTTTTCCAAGTGTCGGACCGCTCTGCGGCGGATATAACTTTCTGCGATTGAATGAATATCGATTGCTGATTGAACTCTAGTATAGAGTCCTTTTTTCTCACAGGCATCTTGAAGAGCCAATGCGTTTTGGATGGTAGCAAGCATCCCCATATAATCTGCGGTGGCTTGGTCCATTCCCACCTTAGCGAGATTTGCTCCTCGGATCAGGTTTCCCCCTCCGACTACCAGAGCAATCTCTACTCCTAAAGAATGAACTTCCTTGATCTCTTCTGCGAGTGAATGGGCTTTATTACTATCAATCCCAAACTCTCCCTCTCCGGCAAGTGCCTCACCGGAGAGTTTAATTAAGATCCGCTTATACTTAGAAGTTTCTTCGGCCAAAGGTTTAAGCGCCGCCTACCTGGAAACGAGCAAAACGAGCTACGATGATATTTTCACCGAATTTCGCGATAGCTTCCTTAACCAGATCGTCAACGGTCTTAGTATTATCCTTGATGAAGGCTTGGTTCAAAAGACATACTTCAGAGAAATACTTTTTGATTTTTCCCGGAATGATCTTTTCGATCTGTTCCGGTTTTTTACCTTCTTCTTTTAATTGAGCTTCCAAAACCTTAGTTTCACGCTCGATATCTTCTGCAGGAACTTGTTCTTCGCTTACGTATAGAGGAGCCATAGCTGCGATTTGCAGACAGATCTCTTTTCCGAGAGCTTCGAAAGCCTCGTTACGTGCAACGAAGTCAGTTTCAGAGTTGAGCTCGAGTAGAACTCCGATCTTTCCGTCTCCGTGGATATAGGAAATATTTCTTCCTTCTTTGGTCACGCGTCCTGCTTTTTTAGAAGCCTTAGCGATCCCTTTTTCACGCAACCAATCCGCAGATTTGTCTAGATCGTTATTATTCTCGATAAGAGCTTTTTTACAATCCATCAATCCCGCACCGGTGCGGTCTCTTAATTCCTTAATAAGGTCGGTAGTAGATGCTGACATGATCTTCCTTCTTACTCGCCTTTATCGATTTCAATAGCCGCAGGAGCTTCCGGAGTTGCAGCTGGTGCTGCAGGAGCCGCTGGTGCTTCTTCTTTTTTAGAAGCAACTGGATCCTCGTCCATAATGAACTTACCACTTTCGTCGTATTCACCTTGGTATTCCAGAGCAAGAGCTTCTGAATCCAGATCTTCGCTGAAGCGAGGTTGTTCAACAACTCCACCTGTTCCTTCGATTACCGCGTTAGACATGGTTTCGAGGAATAAGGAGATAGCGCGGATCGCGTCATCGTTACCTGGGATTGGATAGTCGATCAATTCAGGATCACAGTTAGTATCAACTACTGCGAAAATTTTTAGACCAAGTTTACGAGCTTCTTTAACTGCGATCTCTTCTTTCTTAGGATCGATCACGAAAAGAACTTCAGGAATGCTGGTCATGTCCTTGATCCCGCCCAAAGTTTTGCGGAGTTTGTCTAACTCTCTACGAAGAGATAAAACTTCTTTTTTAGTTTTTACTTCTTTTTCGAAGGTATTATCTGTTTCCATTCCCTCTAGTTTTTTCAAACGAGCGATGGATTTTTTAACTGTATTCCAGTTAGTTAAAAGTCCGCCCGGCCAGCGGTTATTGATGAAGAACATGCTGCAACGAAGTGCTTCTCTTTCGATAGCTCCTCTAGCTTGCTTTTTAGTTCCAACGAATAGGACTTTTTTTCCTTCGGAAGTAACCTTCTTCAATGCGTCGTAAGCTTCTTTAGCTTTTTGAACGGTCTTTTGAAGGTCGATGATATGGATCCCGTTTCTTGCAGTGAAGACATAGGGAGCCATTTTCGGATTCCATTTTCTTGTCTGGTGACCGAAGTGAACTCCGGTTTCCAGAAGGTTTTTCATGGAAATTACTGACATGAGTTGTTTACCCCTTTTTTAGTACGAAGAACAATGTCGCCACAAGTCCCAAGAGACTTGCAGGGGTAACTTGTGCTTCGACTTTAATTACGTAAAGTTCCAGCCGAACCGGTTCTTGTAAGAGGTAGACGGAGAGGATATGAACCCCAAAAACGTTGTCGATAATTACTCCGACTACGGCTCCGGCCAAGGTTCCTAATAAGATGGCTAATGCGATTTTGGCCGCTTTTCCGCCGTCCATAGGTCGTTTCGGGCTGGCAGATACCAATTTTTCAGGTCGGACCGAAGGGTCAATCCTTATTAGGCAGGATCATTTCGCAGTTGCCTTCGAAGATCACTCCATCCGCGATTTGTAACTTTGCAGTCTTGATGTTTCCGTTTACTTTTCCACTCGGAAGCATCTCTAATCTTTGGGTAGCGATCACGTTGCCTGTGATCTCCCCACCAACAATTACGGTCCCAGCTTTGATATTAGCTCTGACCTTTGCTCCTTCGCTGACCAATAGAAATCCTTCAGATTCTATTTCTCCTTGGAATTCACCTGAGATCTCCAAAGGTTTTTTGAAGTTCAGAATTCCTGAAAAATGGGTTTCTCTTCCTAATACAGTGGAGATCGTCCCGAATTCGGTTACAGTGCGGCTTGGTTTGGATGCGGTTGCGGTTTTTTTTGACATGATACCAGATTATTTCGTTTTCATCTCGAAAACCCCATCCCAATCTTCAGGTGGAGGATTCGCGATAAATGCTTCACAGCGTCCTATATATTTTTTAGAAGGCCCGTCGTTCGGAGTGATCTCAACTGCTTTTTTGAATAGTTCCCAAGCTTCCTTGAACTTTCTATTCTTATACAGTGCGAGACCTTCGTCGTACAATTTAAGAGTTTGTTTAAAAGACTCTGTGACCACAGCTCACTCCTTATAGAGAACGACAACTGCAGTGGAATAATTTTCCGCATGACTGATGGATACGGAAACACCGCTATAGCCTTTCTCGAGGAACAATTCTTTCGATTTTCCGTGAAGTACCAATTCTTTTTTTCCAAAATCTTTCCCGAAAAGTTCGATTTCTCTCATATCAAGAATCACCTTATCACCGGGTTCTATGGCCTTGATGAATGCTTCTTTTACACAGAATCTTCCGCTAAGATGAGGAACCGGATCTTTTCTGCCTGAGCAATACGCTATCTCAGATTCTGAAAATACTCTTTTCAGGAATCTTTCTCCATGTTTATCGAGTAAGTCTCTGATCCTGGAATTTTCTACTATATCATTCCCAATGGTGATTTTCATTCTTCCTCTGGCTCCGGCAGAGGTTCTTCCGAGCCTGGATCCGAGTTTCCATCTCCCCCATCTTCACTTCCGGCTCCACCTGAACCTATATCGGAACGGACACGATACAAAATGGAAATCCGATCTGGGAAAACTCCCTGGATCTCTACGGATTTTAAACTAGGTGCTTTTTCCAAACGGACTTTTGCAACCACAGGTTTATTATCTGGAAGGATCTTTTTGACTTTGGGATCGTATTTATGAGAACATACTACACTTGCATTCAGACCTTTGATGATCTGGATACTTCGCAACGGAGTTTTAGATTGTAGTTTGACCGAAACTTCCTGCTCTGAAAATTCCGCTTCCAGACTTTTATCCAGATTTTGGCATTTTACAGGAACACCTAGAACAATACTTTCTCCAGGAGTAGAAGAATCAGCTACGATATTCACGGTTACCGAAACTTCTTTAATATTATCCCTGTATCTTAAACCTGCAGGTAGATCCGGGACTTTAAATTTCTGAGTGAATGTTTTTGTTTTATCTTTCAAAGAGATAGAAGGTAGACTGACTATCCGCCCAACCTTATCGAACTCGGAAGGATTTCCTACAACTACAAGACTCGTAGGGGAAACAAAATGAGAAGACTTAATATAATCCTTAGGAGGATCTCCTGCGAGTTTAGGCTCGATGATAATAGTCCTACTCACGTTAGATTCAACTATAATCTTAACTTTTTCTTTTCCAGGAATTTTAGAAATTCTTAAACCAGGAGTTGTGCCGCCAAAACGGACCACATTTACGATATTCTCCCCAGGATGAAGATCAGCAGGAGAGATATATGCCTTTAAGGAAGGAGTGTAGAAGTTCACATAGTCTCTAACACCTTCTACCTTAACGGGAAAAGTAGTGTCGGATCCTTTGGCGATGATAAGTCCACCGCTTAGTTTAGGATATTCTATCTTTATATTTACTTCTCTTACTAGGATTTTAGAATTTTGTAAATTGATATAGAATAACGTGGCAAGAATGATGGAGCCAAGTTTTGCCTGCCAATTGTTCAGAAGAGCCTTAATCATGGGACTCCTCTGCTTCTTCCGACTCAAACTTTTTGTCAGAATTCGGATTTCCCGGACCTGCTTTTTTCTCGTGAAGAATTGTATTCAAAAGATTTTTTAGCTCGATCGGTTTTACTGGATGGATCATTTCTCCGTCATGACAAACTGAAATTTCTCCAGTTTCTTCCGAAGTTACTACGATAACTGCATCAGATTCTTCTGCGATTCCGAGTGCTGCTCTATGTCTTGCACCCATTCTTGCATCATCCAAATTTGTAGCCATTGGCAAGAAAGCACCGGCGCACGCAATTCGGTTCTGTTCTATGATAACGGCTCCGTCATGAAGTGCAGTATTCTTCTTGAATATTGTAAGAAGAAGGCTTGTAGAAAGAATTGCATCCAACTGAACGGCTTGCTCCGCGATATCTTTGAGACTATGCTCTCTAACGATCGCGATTAAAGAACCTGTTTTGTTCTTAGCCATGATCTTGGATGCTTCCACAATCTCATCGAGATCAGTGGCAGTTTTTAAAAGGAAAGGGCGAAATAATCTAAGTCTCGCCATATCCCCTGTGATCTTACGAAGTTCAGGTTGAAGAAGAACTATGATCGCAAACACAAGTGCCGGACGTATATTATCTATGATCCAATCCAAAAGTTCAAAATTTAAGGTCTGGGCAAAAATACCAAGCACCCAAATAAGACCGATCCCCAAAAGAAGTTGAACCCCTCTCGTCCTGCGGATGGTGGAATAAAATTGATAGATTAAAAAACTAACGATCAGAATATCCAGGATCATCACGATCCCGAACTTATCGCTTTGGAATAAACTGATGTTTTTTAAAAAATCCATTCCTGGAACCTTATAACCCTAATACGGAAAACATATCATAGAGGCCTTTTTCTCTTCCGACCAAAAATTCGGCAGCTTTAACGGAGCCGACTGCGAATGTTTTCCTGTCCTGAGCCTTATGTGAAATTTCCACTCTTTCTTCCGGAGTAAAAAAATAAACGGTATGATCTCCTATCACTTCTCCCGCTCTGAGAGTATGTATCGCTATTTCTTTAGGATCCCTTTCCGGAAGAATTCCATGGCGACCATGTACAATATTTGACTCCGTCCTTGAAAGAGTCTCCAAAAGGATCGCCTTTAGTTTTTCCGCGGTTCCGGAAGGAGCATCTTTTTTATGACGGTGATGAATATCCTGGATCTCGATGTCGGCCAGATCTCCCATCACTTTCGCGGCGATCTCTGTCAGTTTAAAAAGAAGATTCACCCCGATGGACATATTAGGAGAATACACGATCGGAATACTTTTAGAAGTTTCTTTTAATAATTCTTTATGAGTTTCGACAAGACCGGTAGTTCCAACCACAACAGGTTTTTTGAATTCCTTGCAGGTAGATAAAACATCCGACAAAACTTCTCTAATAGAAAAATCGATTACCGTATCAGATTCTGAAATGGATTTGGAAAGATCGTCCGAAAACAAAATTTCATTCTGCTTGAGTCCGGAATGTAAACCGGAATCCAAACCTAGATAAACGGAACCCTTACCTACTACCGCAGCGGAAAGTTCAGAAATTTTAGATTGGGAAAGGACTTGGATAATAGCCTTCCCCATTCTTCCAGAAGCACCAATGACTGCGACACGATTCTTGCGGGCCAAATCGAATTCCTTATTTATAACCTTTTGCTAAGAGATCGGAAACCGTTTTTTTTAAACGATCTGCTCCAGGACCGGCACTCAGAGAAGTCATAGGGAGACGGATCTCGCCGGAACAGAATCCATGCCAACTCATCACTGCTTTGATCGGGATGGGATTTGTTTCTATAAATGCTAATGCAAACAATTCTATAAAATCGTAATGGATCTTTTGAGCTGTACCCAAGTCTCCTTTTTGAAAAGACTCCACTAATTTTACGAGGCTTTCCGGAAATAGATTCGAGATCACAGACACCACACCTTTTCCACCTAAGGAAAGAAGTGGAAGAGTTAGGTTATCATCTCCGGAAAGAACGGTCATCTTATCTCCAACTAAAGAGATCAATTTTGACATTTGTCCTAGATCTCCAGTAGCTTCTTTCATGGATCTGATCTTAGGATGTTCTGAAAGTCTAAGAACGGTTTCCGGTAATAAATTTACGGAAGTTCTTCCTGGAATATTGTACAACATCACAGGAACAGAAGAATGATCCGCGATCTCTTTAAAATGAAGATACAAACCTTCTTGAGTAGGTTTATTATAATACGGATTCACTTGCAGGATCCCGTCCACTCCATCCTTACAGGCGGCTTCCGTCAATTCCACAGCCTCTCTAGTAGAGTTGGAACCTGTACCAGCCACGACCAAAATCCGCTTTTTGACATGTTTCACGGTTTCGCGGATCAGTTCCGCGTGTTCTTCATGAGAAAGTGTAGGAGATTCGCCAGTGGTACCGCAAGGCACCACTCCGCTTACCCTTGCCTGGATCTGTTTATCCAAAAGAGAAAAATAGGAATCATAGTCTATTTTCCCGTTCCGGAATGGGGTAATAATGGCAGTAAATACGCCTTGAAACATAATATATAAAATCCTGATCCCAGGGCGATTTGGCAACCGTTTAATAATGGCTCCGCACCTGGTCCATTCTCCAACTAAGATAGATCAATACTCCCATTTCAAGAAATCCGGACCAAACGAATGTGGAAGGAATTCCAATCCGATCTGAGAAAAATCCGGATAAAATCCCTGAGAATGCAGGCACCAAAAGAAAGACCAGGCTATAAAGAGAAAGTATCCTTCCCCTGATATGATTTTCAGTATTTTGTTGGATCCCGGCTGGAATCAGAGTGATGATCACACCGGTCATAAATCCAAATACGAAAAAACAAACCGCTGTGAGTAACAAACTTTCCGCAAGAAAAGGAATAAGTGAGAATAGAAAACAACTGAATAGCGCTGTTCCAAAAAGAATATGCCCCTTCTTCTTTAAACTATGAAGAAGGAAAGTAACCCCTCCTCCGATCACAAGCCCAATCCCAAGTGCAGAAAGTAAGGCGCCCCTTTCTCCTTCGCCTAATCCTAAAACGTCCTTTGCATATTTAGGCAGAAGCACCTGGACTGGACCGACTAACAGAACCACTGCACCCATTAATAATAAGAATTGAGAAACTAATGTAGAATTTTTTAAATACTCAACCAGTTCCGAGATCCCAGGTCCCGAAGAACTTTTGCTTCTTTCCCTCATCTCTATTGGGATCAAGATCAAAAAGAAAACACTTAGGATATAGGCAGAACCGATGCTCATAAAAACATATTTAAAGGAGAAGTATTCCTTAAAATATCCCGCCACCAAAGGAGCAAGACCATAACCGAAAAGAACAAGAGTGTTTAACCAAACACTATGTTTTCCTATTTTAGAATGTTCTAATAAATCTCCCAGTATAGCAAATCTTCCGGGCATCACAAAAGAAAGTCCAATCCCGGAAAGAACCGAGGATACAAGAAGAAGATAGGGTTTTCCGGGAGAGATCCATTCTAAATGTAACGCGAGCGCTGCAAATCCGGAACCGCAGGCCATAGAGATTTGTGCCGCCGCAAGAAGCCATTTCCTGGAATACTTATCCAATAATCTTCCGGCAGTGAAACTTAAGAATAGAAGAGGAAAGCATACAAAGAAGAATACCCAGCCCGAAAATGTGTCCGAATTGGAAATACTTTGGGAAAGAATAATGGCGGTATAATTGAACATATTTCCCGCGAGTAGGCCCAGGATAGAGGATAGATAATAAAAAAGAATCACGTAAGAAGATTGATAAAAATCAACTGCCCCGGCAAGCGGAATTCAAAAGAGAAGTCGCTGAGTTTGAAAAGAAGTTATCACACAAATCACGCGAAGGATTTTAAAAACTCCCAAATCCTTCGCGCACTTATTATTTACTAAATTAAATTAAGGAGTTGGAATTAGTTTGTCTCCCGAATAAACATACTGTCCTGTAAAAGTATATCGATCATATTGATTTACATAATCTTCCACAAAAGCAGGATAACCTCCAAATGCATTGTGACAGATTGCCCTACCATCTTCCATGGTCACGTCCGTGATAATACATGGGTTCCATTCATCAATAACCGCGTATGGCCACCAGAAAAGGATATTTTTCCGAACATAAGTTCCCAATCTCTGGGGTGAAGACTTGGAAAGGCTTTCCCATTTTTTGAAATCAGCATTATCATAACCGGCAGGAGAAGGAGCCGTATTATAAGTAGAAGGAACGTTAGCCGGATTCAAAGAGAAATCATGGTAATAACTTGTTGTTGCCTGCACGATCTTTTTCCGAACAGGAATGACTGCAGTGTCTCTTGAAACTAATCCTATTCTGCAAGAAGATGCTCCCTGTGTGTAACTGGACTCCAAAACCAGATTTGCTGCAGAACTCGGAGCTTTCACTCTTTTCGCATTTTGAATCTGCGTATTATCACTGGTTACCGTTAAAGGAATCGGAGGAACTCCGTAATTTCCGGTAGCGGTTGCTAAAACATCTTCCGTTCCTGTAGTAGTTGGGGATTCACATTCGTTCCCTTTGGAATCATAAACATGATGTCTAAAAATAAGATCCGAATTCGCAGGTAAAAATCCGTATATTCTATAATCCGAATATGCTCCGGCAGGAAGGACTCTTAGTTTTGAATAACCACCTATATTAGAAAGCGGAACTGTTTCGTTAGGAACAAGTGCAAACTGTAGATCATAAGGCATAGTCATTTGCATCCAATTGATCCGGAAAGGTCCCTGGTCCATATTGAAAAATGTCTCAACACCTGCTAGATACTTGTTGATCGCAAATATATATCTTCCGGATTTATCGATATAAAATCTTGCGTAATCTCGGCTTGGATCGATAATTATTTCTCGGTCGAAAGAAAGATTAGGAATTCCCCCGGACATACCTACTAAAAATCTAAGCAAGACGTTAGTTCCACCATTACTGGTCTTCTTTCCCAATAAGTATAAATGGTAAATGGTATTTCCTGAAAAATCTTTGTACGAGACGAATTGGATTTGTTTTCCGACAAACCCAGTAGGAATACCTGTTGCTTGAATGGAGGTAAAATTCAGATCTCCGGATTTCCTATACAAAATTTTCAGATCGGCTACTGAAGACTGTTTGAAAACCGCAAATGTTTCTGCTTCAGTTTGAGGATTATATCTCTCTAATCTATCCGAAGAAAGTATTCCGGAGAAATTCGTATTATTCATTCCTTCTCCGAAAGTTTTATATAAAGGAGCATTCCAAGAATCTAATAAATAATCTTGGAAGAAGTTTCCGTTTAAAAGACCGAAGCCTTGACCGAAATCCGATTCCATAATAAAAGATGGGAAAAATCCTGCCGAAACTCCTGGAAGAGCATAAGAATCAGCACTAAGAAGTCCAGCTTGGATCTTAAAAAAACTTTCCTGTAAATTGGTGCTTCCTGGATAGAAAGCGGCAATTCCGGAATCAGAACCTATATTGACCGGGAAATGTTTTGGTTGTGGACGATCCCTAGAGAACTGATAGTTTATACTAATTTCATTCTTTTTAATAAAAGGTATTCCGGAAACGTAATCTCTTCTAGACTCATAATAACTTGCCATATTATTAGAAAGAGCGATAAAATCTGCGGCTCGAAGTGTTCCGTAAAGTTGAGATTCTTTCGCCGGAATTACGTACCCAACGTTTTCAATCGCCTGATAATTTGAATCTACTAATTGGAATGTAATAGGTGGATTATTTGTATTCGTTGTTGGATTCGGATTATTTCTACTAAAAGGTGGAGCAAGATCGAAATAAGCTGAATATACTCCTCTAGAAATTTTTGGATAATCTGGATAAGAAATTAAGTTCAACATGAAAGTATGCTCAGCATTCGCTTCCATTCCTTGAAATTCCTTAATTATAGGCTCAGATACATTTCCAAAACTATCTCTTGTCCAGATAGCAAATCGGTCAGGTTTTCCTGCCCCATACTTTCCTAATTTGTAAGTAAAGTCATTATAACTTTCACCATAATCACAATTATATTGCCAGTGATTCACGGTGAAATCCAAGGCAGGATCATAAGGATCACCATAGTAAACACTAAAAGGTTTTTTCAAAAATTCCGCCTCTGTCATACCCGGTTCGAACCTACGAATGTAACAGAATAACATCATATGTTCGCTCGCATCAGTTAAATGAATCCGTAAATCTACAACTCCAGAGCTAGCGTTCTGAGAAAGAACTTCCACATCTATTATTGGTGGATCGTTGTCCGTAGAAAGAGGTAAAACACCTCGTGCCATTTCTTCAAAATCGTTTATACCATCTCCGTCGAAATCTGGATTATTTGCTATCGCTGGATTAACAGTATTGTTCCAAAAGCTAGGACTTAGAACTTGTGGATCTAAAGTAAGCTCGGTAGCGTCTGACAGACCGTCTCCATCCGTATCCGGCCCCGTCGTTCCCATTCCGACGGTAATGCCGTTATATACTCCATCCGCATTCAAGGCAAAGATGGAATAGTAATAGGTATGTCCTTGAACTAATCCGGTATCTACAAATGAATAAGGAGTCACTTCTATACCGGAAGGTTCATCTCCCATAGCAGGAGTCATAGGAGGAGAAATTTCACTCCTTCTTACTATAATTTTATCCGGTGGATTATTAGCGGAATATAATAACCATAAGAGCATCTTATCCGAACCTGGAAAAATATTTCCTTTGACCGTATTCGGAATTTTTGGATCCGGACCCGAAGTACATAATATCGCAGAAGATTGTATACTTCCTTGAGTCCCCGCCGCTTTCACAACAACCCAATAATTCGAAGCAAGTCCCGCGGCAGAAGTTCCTTTTTTATTTCCTCCTAAACTAACTCTAGAACCCTGCAAATAAGTTCGTTTATAAACTTTATATCCAGAAGCTCCCGGCGTTTGCGCCGGATCTAATCCAGGTTCTGTCGTATAAATATATTTTCCTGAAAGTAAAGTAAATCCAGACTGGAGCCAATCTGCATCCTGGGAAATATCCGAAGGAGAAACTCCTCCTCGAGTATCGTACATTACATAAACATCAATATCTTTAACCGCATTAAACGCCAAATATTCTGAGGTAGTGGAATCCGAATGTAAAAGTGAATTTCCGCAAGTTCCTGTTCCTCCTTGGCAGGTAGGGAATAATAAAGACAACTCTAAGCCTAGTTCCCTAAAAGCACCTTCGTTCTCTTTTACGAAATAGGGACGATCTTGATAGTATTGATAACCTTCTCCAATAATCCCAAATTTCGCCTGAGAAACTGAGGAATCATCCAAGACACCTTGTAAATTCCAGGATGCCGATTCAGTAGTAAAACAGGAAGCTGCAGAGGCGACTTGTGTTCCGGGAATATTCGGAAGCGCAGTAAGAATAAATGGGGTAAAATGATTCGTTTCGACTTTAACGGAAGAACTCTCTATATCCAGTTTACCTTTTTGTAATATTTTCCATTCTTTTGTGGCAAAATCCTTATACCATACGTAAAATTCCTGGGTAAAACCTTTGGATTCTAATTCTTGCAGATCCACCGGAAACTCGAGTTTTACGGGTTTTAAAAAGGAAAGACTTTTGTAGACAATTTGTTCTTTTGATTTCTTATCCTTTAGGTCCAAAGTCAGATTATAAACTTTTCCAACAGGGACCTGGGATCTCCCCAATAAACGAGGGACGTTTGGGTCTTCTTCCACACGTAGAGCTTGAGAAGGGATCGCTTCCGGTAATATAACCTTAGGGGCTCCACTTAATAATACGGGAAGCGGAAAGCTAGTTTTATTTCGATTAAAAAGATTCTGAAAAAAAACGTTCGAGCAATTCCATGAGAATGAAATCACTAAAAGAAATAATATTTTTCGCACACAAATCATCCTTTTGGGGTTAGGTGGGATTCTCCACACGTTATACACCCTATCCAGATTGGATGAAAAAGCGGACAATTCAGACATTTATTCGGATCATTTTTAACAAAATTTGGTAATTTTAAATTAAAATCCCTTCTCCCAAATTGGATATTAAGAAAAATACTCAAAGGTTTAATTAGAATTTTGTTATTCTTAAGATGAAGTTTTTAAAAATTCTACTTATAGTCCCCGTTTTGCTTCTCCTTACATGTAACGAAGAAAAGAAAGATATTCCGAATTCATTGCTTTTTCCTTTATTACAAAATGTTGACTTAACTCCTGGAACAAATCTCGCCCAAGTGAGCTTTGATACGTTTACCGCAGACAACCAGTTAATTACTTCCTGCGATGTGGACAATTCTTCCGGGCAAGGGATAGTGGTAGATCTTCCCGATATATTCCCTTCCAACTATGTGGTTAAAATTGAAACTGTACCTTCTACTTCTCCTTTTACATTTCCGATAGGAGGAGCGCTTGATCTATATCTAGGCTCTTCTCATAAACCGGATGATCCAGCTAACTGCATATTAACGAGAACTTCCAGTAGCTTCTTTCGCTACTCGGCTACCCTATCGACTAACTGCACTGTGATGAACCATACCCTCAGTCGTCTGGAGATAGACTGTATACCAAACTAAACCCTGCACAATAGAAGTCTCCCAGGCCCTTAAGTGGCAACTATAAGAAACGAACAGTGTTTAAAACTATACCCCTGCCATATGGTCACCCGTATGAGGGATACGAAAAGTATATTATAAAAATTTAATTATATATCAAACATTAAATTCTAACAGTGTTCAGTGAGGCCTCACTCACTGTAATATTACGAATGTTCAATATAGGAAGAATTATTTATAAGCGAAATATAATTGAACATTGACTTCGAAATTCCAATATCCATGCTTTGACTCGAAGAGAATATAGAAATCTCCTTCAATAGAGAGTGGAGTTAATTTAAAAATGAACATTCGAAACTTTTGGAAAATCCTAAGCGGGACTTTCCTAATCGTGGGAGCTTCTACGCTTTCGGCACAAAGCCAAGCGCAAATGTTTTCCAGACCCGGAGTAATTGGTGACTCCTTAAGCCAGGGTTTTTATGGCGCAACCGTAGAAGAAAAAACTCAGAACTGGGCTTACCCGGTTTTAGTTTCCAAACAAGCTGGCTCCAACGTTTCGTATAACGTATTAAAAGGACCATACTTAAATTTTGAAGACGTGCTTAAGGGTGATTGTGGGGTATTCTGCATCGCTGCTTCCATTATCGGTGGAAACGGATCTACTGTTGGACTTCCAACACATGCAGGGATCACCGGCGCGGATTACACTACCGTTTTACAAACTTCCGGTCAGTGTGAGAATATTAATGCAACTACCTGGGCCAAACAATGGTATTGGGAAACTTGGTATTGGTATACTTATCGCTGGGTACAAGTTCCAGACTGCCAATCTCCAGATAAATTCCATCAATTCGGTTTAAGAAGTTCCGGCACTCAAATGCAAGTAATGCAAGCGGTTAAACCTAGCTTCTTGTTCGGAACTGCGGCTGCGAACCATGTACTTTGTACAGCATTAAGCACTTCTACAGATTGTTTAGACCAAGCGAGATTTTTGAGAGATATTCGTTCCACAATGTCCAAAATGGCTGCGATCGGAACCATCAAAGGTGGAGTTCTATTCACTGTTCCAAATGTGACTTCTATTGCATTCTTGGAAAATTATAATGATCCTCAAGGAAGAGCAAACTATTCTGGTTTAAAAGCATTCTTCCGTTCTTCAGTTTCAGATCCTTCTCAAGTTTTGGATAAAAACGAAGTAGCTACAATCACAAACTTCTTAACTTCTATAAACAACGAAGTGAAAGCTCAGGCTGTAGCTATGGGATTCGCATTAGCTGATCTTAAAGTCCTTTTTGACGACTTAAAGGAAAATGGCCGTTTGATCAAAAGTCCTTCCGGATACAGTCCAGGTTATGCAAAAGCAAACTGGCCTCTTCCTGGCCAACCTGGTATTTTTGGCTTGGATGGAGTACATCCGAATATGTATGGTCATTCGGTTTTTGCAAACGAGCTAATCAAAGCGATCAATTCCAAATACGGTTATTCTATTCCGCAAGTAAGCGAATACACCGCTTGGTATTACGATTCCTTAAATCGTAATCCGGTTGACTTGAAAAAATTCCTGACAGACACTCTGTTCGGTCAGTTTATTTCTTGGGTCATTGGGATTTTCGTATAAGAGCCTTGGCTCTTTGAAGTCCAAAACAAAATATTTATCAATTCCCGCTCAATAGGGCGGGAATTTCCTAATTCAACTTTTTAACTTTAATTTCCTTTTATCATCATGCAATTCTTTCGTTCTTATTGGCCCTGGATCTCAGGCGCAGTTATTCTAATTATTTGTATTTTATTTATATTCTGGCCGGAAAGAAAAACTTCTACTCCCAGCCTAGGGGAAGAAGCCTCCGAAATTGCAAATCGCAAATACGGTAATAGCGGCACCTTAGAGTTTCCGGATGCACCTCACCCTTTTGAAGAAGATCCTGACTTAGAAGGTCCTGCCAAAAGACTTTGGCCTGCGGCTTTTAAAGAAAAGAAGTCAGAAGAAGAAAGAGAAAAGATTAGAGAAGAATGGATCGATTTTGCTGCAAGATATCCTAAAAATATTTATATTCCAAGCGAATTCCGATCAGCGCTTACATCAGAAGATGAGAAAAAAGCCAGAGAACAATTGGATAAGGTTACTTCTGCGGAATCTAAGTTTGCATTGTCAAGGAATGAAGGCAGATATGCTCAACCCGGATCGGTTCCAACACGTCCAAACGATCCGAATGTAACTCCTGAAGAGCAAAAGGCTTACTTCTCTTATAAAATTTCCGAATTAGAATCCAGAATACAATTGATCCAATATGCGATCCAACAGGGTAGAATGGATGTTTCTCAAATCCCCCAAGCAAATTCAGATGTTGCTTCTTGGCAAAAGGAATTATTACAGTTAAGACAGGCCTCTGAATCGGTGCCTAGATAATATTTATGAAGTTTAAAGTATATTCTGTTTTTATAATTTCGTTCTTACTGTGTGGAGCCGCTTCGATTTTCGGTTTAACCTTCGGATGTTTTGGCCCTCCTCGCCCCGAACTTTTACCTGAAATCCAGGAAGAAGAAGTTCCAAGCTTAGAACAAGTGGTGTCCGATCTCAAAAGCCAGAATCCAAGAACTAAAGCACAAGCAATTATAGAGTTAGCCTCCAGAAACGAAAGAAAGTTCATCCCTATTGCTCGAGAATGGATGAGATCTTCGGAAGAAATTACAAGAGGCCCAGCAATCTTAGCATTAGGGATCTGGAAAGATAGAACTTCTCTTCCTGAAATTTTAAACTTTTTACATCCTAAATCTGGAATTGATATAGGAACAGTTCTGGAAGCTATCGCAAGAATGGAAGATCCTCAAGCAGGAAATCGTGTAGCAAATCTTCTGAACCAAGAAGATTCGAATATTCGATTATTAGCTGTAGATACTTTGGTCCGGATCAATGCAAGACAATCCGGAAAAATCATATTAACCTCTGCCAAGTCAAATAAAGATTCGGATAAAGCCAAAACATTCGCAATGGCATTAGGGAAATTGAATATTATTGAGGCGGAAGATTATCTTATAGATCTATCTTCTCATTCAGAGCCTGGCCCCACTTTGGCAGCATCCTATTTAGCTTTAGGAAAGATCAGAAGCAAAAAATCGATTCCACTTTTAGTAAAAGCATTACAGGCGGATTTTGATAAGGGAAGAGAAAATGCAAGCATCGCTCTTATCGATATCAAAGACTCTCAAATTTTACCTTTGGTCCTTCCTATTTTAGAAAACCAAGACAGGGAAATTCGGTATAGGGCAGCAGATGTTCTAATAGGAGTCCCGGATCCTGGGTTTTCGAACCGGATTCTAGAAGTTCTGACCAAAGGTAAAACTTTGGCAAAAGCTCCCGCTTCTCATGTTTTAGGTCATATCAAATTTTCAAAAGCAAGAGAAGAAATAGAAAAAACATTATTAGATCCTAATATTCCGGACAGGGAGATTATTGCCCAGTCCTTAGGATATTTAGGTGATAAAAAAAGTATCCCAATACTTGTTAAAGTCCTACGAGAAGACCAAACAGAAGCAAAATACGGAGCCGTTTGGGCATTAGGTGCAATTGGCTCAGAAGAAGGACTTCCCTATGTAGAAGAAGCTTGTAAGTCTAAAGACCAAAAATTAGCTAAGATCGCATCCGAAAGTTTAGGAATGATCGCTTCTCCCAAATCTCTTTCTCTTTTAGACAAAAAAACGGAGGATTTTCCTGATTTGGCACCTATCACTCTCGCGGCAATCACCTCTATTCCAGGAGAAGAGTCCCGTAAAATTTTGGAAAAATATGCAGAGAGTGGGAATATCAATCTACACCAAGTAGCAGTTTCTCAATTAGGAGCTAAAAAGGATTCCGCGAGTGTGCCTATTTTAATCCGATTACTACAAGAAGATTCAAGATCTAGAAACAGAAAGTTGATTATCTCTGCCTTAAAATCGGTGACCGGATTGAAATTCGCCTCCAAGAATGAATGGGTGAATTGGTATATCGTAAATTTTTCTAAAAAACATCCGTAAGTTTCAAAAGAATAGGGTGATCTGGGTCTATTACCTGCGCCCTTTTAGCGAATTTTTTGGCTTCTTCCGTTTGATTTAAGTTTTTATAAATATCTGCTAAGTTGATCAGATTATTCATATAACTCTTGTCCAAAGTGTATGCGATCTTTCCGAAATATTCCGCCTTTTGGAAATCCTTATTTAATTTACTGGAATAAGATGCGTAATATTGGGATTCCAATCTTTTAGGATTTAAATTTGCAGCTCTCTCAAAAGACCAAGAAGCAGAAGAAAAATCTTTGAGCTTCAGATAGGATTTTCCAAGCAAAATAAAGAATTCTTCTCTGTCGGAGAAAATTGTTTTGTATTCATTCAAATAATCGATCAAAGGAGAATAGGACTTTTTCTTATAAAGTGCCTTGGCATGTTCCAGTATTTCGTTTAAAGGTGTTTCGTTCTTTAATTGGGGTTCTACAAGATATTCCAATTTTAAGAGAGTAAAATCATCCGTTAATTCCCCAAACTCTAGGGTTTTTTCATATATATCTTTCAGATCACCGCCTGATTCTTCTACTGTTCGTAAAAATTTGGTCTCGTCTTCGTTTACAATTCGCCCTCTTTCGTCGTTCCCGATTAGAACATCATCTTTACCGTCAGATCCCAATATCAGTACATCATACTTCTTTAATTGAAAAAACTTTACGAAGAAATTCTCTTCATTCCCTGGAATACCGATCTTTCGCAATGTAAGTTCATTTTCCAAAAATCCCGCAGATCCATCTCTATACAATACCGGCCAAGGGTGTTCTGCATTGATATAATAAAGTGCACCGGTTCTTTCGTTCAATAAACCTATCACTACGGAAATATACATAGATCCATCGAAGGATTCAAAAATCCCTTGCAGCTCTAAAAAGGATTCCTTCAGCCATGATTCGGGAGGTTTCGAATATCCACCGTTACGATTGGTTCTGGTCAATAAGGATTGAAAAACAGTCCCCATTACAAGCGCACCACCCGCACCTTGGATAGATTTTCCCATTGCATCTCCGTTTACGAATACTGTATATTTTTCTCCTTGGATGGAAATATTTCCGGAAATACTGATATCTCCGCCTATTTCATAATGTTTTTCTTTGAACAAAATTGCCTTCTTTTGTTTGGAAAAGAAATCTATCTTCAGAGAAGGACTAACAGTATTGTTTGTAAACAAAGGTCGAATAAGTAGAGAAGTTAGGAAATAATCTCCATCTTGTTGAGTCTTCAGTTTATTTATGTTCGCCAAGGATACATTTAACTCTTGAGTTCTTTCTTGGACCTTATTCTCCAAATGTTCATTCAATTCCTCCACTTGTTCGTTCAAACGTACAAATTTGTTGGCAAGAATTGTAGCGATACTGATGATAAAAAAGAAAAATGCATAACCGACAGTCCGAGGAAAAACAAATAGGTTTCGATTGGACATCGTGTCCAAAATTGTGGACAATGCTACGACAGAAACTCCAATCAAGATGAGCAATGCATCTCTATCCTTTATTCTAATCTTATGGATCAAATAATAAAAGATAAGGACCATATAGGCCGCCCAACCCAATTGTACTGCGGAGCTATTCAGCTGATTATATAAAATTACATTATTCGAGAAAATATAGAATGCTATAAAAACTCCATAAATCGTATCCAACACATTTATAAATTTCCCTCTCTGGAATTTAAAATAAGATCGGATAAAATTCGCAAATATAGGAATAAGCGCGGTTAGAATAATATATTCCGTTTTTTTCATATATAAGAACGGAATTCCCAGATCGTATTTGATCTGGTTTCGGAGGAATTGATAGATCACAAGAAAGATAGTGAATAGTCCGAAATACAGATTTTCGGTGTCCGTCCTTCTTCTCATGAATAAAAATAAAAAATACCCTCCCACGGTCAGATAGATCATCAATAGTGCAATTTTAGTATATTCTGCCCTATAATAATCCCCTTGAATCAAACGAGTGTCTCCTATTTCGGTTCTGTCCTGTTCAATTCCAGCCTCTGGATGAAAGTATTTTTTCACTTCCAGGACGAGTATATTCTCCTTCCCTCCCCGGATTAACTCGGGAGGGATCGAGTATATTCTGATTTTATCATATGCCTGGGGCTCTGAAGAATTCATATCCCCGGTTTCTCCGATTAGTTTTCCGTTCAGATAAGTTTTATCCTTATCCGTTAAGGTCCCTAAACGGACCGAGATCCCGGCAGCCTTCCAAGTTTCAGGAGCGATAAATTTTTTAATTATATAAACCTTATCTACCGATTCGTCGGAAACCCTATAAACTCCAGGAGCATTGTATGGATTTGTTTTGATCCTGAGATCTTCTCCACTTAAATAAGAAGAGGAGAATTGTTTCGGGTCTAAAATTTCTTCCGTAATTTCCCAAGTATGGTTATCAGTGGAATTTAGGCTGGAGATTGTGTCGAAGGATCCAATTTTTTGAATCTCTTTCGGGAAAAGTAAATTTGGAAAAAGTAAAATTGATATGAGGACGATTGCGGAACGAATCTGCATCGGAATTTCCTTGGATTGAAAATTGGATTTCAAATCTTCATGTTCTTTGGTACGGCCAAGTCTAAACCGACCTTAGGCTGAATTAAGAACAGAACTAAAGAACAATGTTCGGAATTTTCAGATGCGAGTTTTTTCTTTTTCGACTTGCGAACGTTAGTTTAAGAGTCCGATTTTAAAGAATTCTCACAAGTACATTTTTGAAAGATAGATTACAACTCTATGTCTTTAATTCCGGAATTTATATTCCGAAATAATCGCTACTAAGAAATCAAAAGAACCTCGTCCGAAAAATCTCTCGAAAATCCAGAATCTTTCGGACGAATTGAAAGAGGTCTATCTTGTGATAGAAATAAAATATAATATAACTGCAATCAAAGGAGGAAGTCCTTGGATAATCGCAGCTCTTGCCATTGCAGGTTTAGAAACTAATAATACAAGCCCTGCCCCGAAAACAGAAAGACAAGAGAATGCTAAAATCGCAGGAGCATGACAGGTATGTATTTCGAAAAAGATTGCTCCATATAAAGCGCCTATCGCCAAAAACAAATTATAAAATCCTTGGTTTAAAAAGACTCCCTTCATTGCTTCCGCTAATTTAGTATCTGTGACACCGAATCTTCTATGAATACGAGGGCGCATCCATAATACACTTTCCATTATGAAGATCCAAACATGTAGCAAGCCTACAATAGCTGCTAAAATCCTTACTGTTAATATCATTCCATCCTCTCCTCGGATATAAATCCCTTGGAGTTATAATTCGGTATTCTTTTTTGTAAAGAGGTATTTGTTATCAACAACCTTATAGGAAGTCCTGATTTACGCAGAGCGACACAAGATCACAGGTAGTAGCAATCCGAATAATTTCAGAAAAACCAAGCTTTTTCACTGAAGGGGGCAGATAACGTATCCGGCGGAATAGTGTCCATTAATTATCTACGATTTAAGAAAAAATGTTTTACATTTTCATCTTTACAAAGTTATACAAATTCAATTCAATTGATCCCGCATAATGAAAACTTAAAGTTCTAATTTTAGGATTTTTATATATGCAAAATATTTAAAACACGCTCTGCTTTAATAATGGCATTCAGATTAAACCTACATAATCCAATTTTAATCGTAGAGGATCAGGCTGAAACTCGAGATCTTATCGCAAGATTAGCCAGAAGTTTCGGTGTAGATACAGATACCGCCTCGGATGGAAAGATCGGCTGCGAGATGGCAGAGTCAAAGGAATATTCCCTTTACTTAGTGGATCTGGAAATGCCAGTCATGAACGGATTCGATTTTATAAAAAAGATAAAGGAGAAAAAACCTGAGTCATTATTCATCGTAATTTCAGGGAATGTTATCCCGGAGATCATCATCAAAGTGATGAAATTAGGTATATTCGATTATATTATCAAACCGATCGACAGAGAAAGATTATACCAAGTGCTGGATAGGATTTCAGAATTTATACGATTAAAAGAAAGCGAGAGAATCCTTGTACAGGAAAACGAAGAACGCCTTAAGGCTCAGCTAAATTGGATCCTATACAAACAATCCTGGCTCACCGATCTGGAAAAAAATATAGATCTTTCCAAGAGCACACTTAACAACCTAAAACAAAGTTTTTTTAGTGGAGGAGGTTTTGGAGCAATTGTAAGTATTGTAGAAATACTCCAAGCAAGCGCTAAAAAGGAGGATTCATCTTATAATTTTTCTTCCGATGTAGTAGAATTACTTTTTGAGAATATTTATTATACGAAAAAAGGGCTTCGTTCTCTCGAAAAAAGTCTAGAGATCCTTAATAAAAACTTTCAAAGTTCTTTTCAAAAAACGAATAGCGAACAGATACACGACCTATTGGAAAAATCCAGATTAAAACTAGCGAACTCTAACCAACAATATAAGAAAAAAAAGAACGTGATAATCCCTCAGATTTCACTTCCTACGAATGGATATGATATAGATGCGGATCCAGATTCTCTGAGTCGGATATTTACAGAACTATTGATCAATGCTTTAAAATATTCTTCTAATAATTCCGTGATAAACATATATATCTCCGTTTCGGGTGGATACTTGAATATCAATCTGAAAAACGAATTCGATCCACAATCAATCCCAGGCATCCCTAAAAACAAGGAACTGCTAGTCAAACAACCATTCTACCGACTTGCCGGCTTTGTGGATGAAAATTTGGAAGAAGAGGAATATTTTACCGGTTTAGGATTGACGATTGTGGACTTCGTAATAAAAAAACACGGTGGGATTTTCTCAATACATAATGTTATCGATCATTCTCTTGGAGAAAAACCTGTAGAAGTGGTACTCGCCACAGTTTCTTTGCCTATCGTAGATTGATGTTCGAAACCACAAATCTGATCCATTATTTAAAAGCTGCAATAATCGCACAATTAGGCTTTCTGATCTTAAACTTTCTGATCCGAGTCAGACTAAGCTCACGTAGTCTACTTGGAAGTTTATTCATATCTTCTTTGATCGCTTATTTTATTTGTCCCTGGCTGGATCATTCTGCAAATCTATTCTTACTAATACTAGTCCATTCCGGCTGTTTTTCTGTTTCTATCTTTTTCTATTTATTTGTATCCAGCCTTTTCGAAGACGGTTTCAAATTGAAAGTCTGGCATGGTGTATTATTTTTTTCTCTAAATACATTCTGTTTTTATGTTTTTCTTGCTTCAGATATCAGAAGCCAAGGTTCTGTTTTAGCCAAAGTATTATTCAGCATGCCCCAGGTATTCTATCTAGGACTTATCTTACTCACTTTAGGAAGAGTTTTAAAAGATAAGAATATAGATTTATTAGAATCCAGAAGAGAATTCAGGGTTATCTTTTCTTGGGTAACAGGGCTTTATAGCATGTCAGTCGTATTGATGGAAGTAATCACCAAAGACGCTGGATATTCTGCACAATTAGATCTGATCAATTCTTCCTTCATATTTGTATTGGTATTTTTCATTTCATTTAGAATTTTCCAATTCAGAGAAAACATATTTCCAAATGGAGAAGTTCAAAAAGAAGAAACAACCGATGAGCCTTTAGACGAAGCCCTGCTCAAAAAACTGGATTCTCTTTTAAAGGACCAAAAGGTATTCTTACAAGAAAACCTGACGATCTTAGGTTTGGCAAAACAGTTAAACGTCCCAGAGAAGAAGGTCCGTAGGCTTATTAATAAAGGATTGGGATACAGGAACTTCAACGAATTCCTAAACCATTACAGAATACAAGAAGCAAAGTTTATACTCTCAAATCCGGGCAAAAATGATTTTCAGGTACTTAGGATCGCGATGGATTTGGGTTACGGTTCCCTTGCCCCATTCAATAGAGCTTTTAAAGAAATAGTGGGAACGACCCCCAGCGATTTCAGAAAACAAAACAGTTCTGCAAAATAGCTAATCAAATCCGGGATCAATCAGCGATTATCCGAAATCAATCGGATTCAAATCTGGAAAAATGTTCTAATGATCCATCAAACCCTTCGGGTGAAAAGGATCAAACATGAACTTTCACAAACAATTATTTCAATACATGATGGATTTGGTTCCCCAAATCCCAATCATATTCTTAATAGATTTCTTAAGATACTTTATATTTGCAGGTATCGCATTTTTGGTCTTCTATATTTGGAAACATCCGTTTCAATATAGAAAGATCCAAGAGAAGAATGCTAAACCCTCTCAATTCAGAAAAGAATTTTTATATTCTGTTTCTTCAGTAATCGTTTATACATCAGTAACTCTGATCGTATTTCTATTTAGAAAATATGGATACTTCAAATTTTACGAACGTATAGATGAGTATGGCTGGGCATATCTAATCTTAAGTACAGTGATGATCCTAGGAATACAGGATTTTTACTTTTATTGGACACACAGGCTAATGCATACTCGTCTGTTCTACAAGAGAGTGCATAAAGTGCATCATGATTCTGTCATACCTTCTCCTTGGACTGCTTACTCTTTCCATCCTTGGGAGGCTTTGATCCATTCTCTCATCATGCCGATCGTGGCCTCTATCTTTCCCGTCCATCCTCTGGCCTTGATGATCTTTATGACTTTTCAGATCATACGGAATGTTCTAGGTCATAGCGGATATGAAATTTTCCCAAGCTGGATGGGAACGAATAAGATCTTAAAATTAGTGAATTCAAATACCAACCATGATATGCACCACCAAAGTTTCCGTTATAATTACGGACTTTACACCACTGTTTGGGATTATCTATTCGGAACAGTTCATCCGGAGTATGAAAAAACTTTTGCGGAGATCACTAGTAAAAAACCGGAACAAAAAAGAAGAGAGCTGCAAGAAACTGTTTAAGATCTCGATAAAAATAAGGTCCGCATCTTAATATGGATGCGGATCGTTATCTAAAACCGGTTTTCCTATATCTACTCTTTCAGATCTTTAAACACACCCGAAAAATTAGCATCGAATACCTCACCATCGTCAGATAGTAGAATAAAAAGATTCTTATTCAATTTCTGATTCGTGAATCTAATAATATAGTAACCACTTCCTTCTTTTTTGATTGCTCTAGAGGTTACGGCTTTATCGTTCCATGTCGCATCCAGCTCGACTCCTTCTATTTTTTCTTTCTTGGAGATAATGGAAGCGACACCTTTCGCAGCAGCAGAGATTGCCTCTTTTTTTCCGAGTTTTCCCGCTTCTTCATGTTTATGGTCACCGTGAGCATATACGTTTGCACCAACCAGCAGTCCGATAATCGAAAATGCGAGTGCAGTGTTTAAAAATTTGTTTTTCATAGTTTTTCCTTTATTAATTATTTTGATTCTTTTAATGAGTATGTGTCGTTCCATCACCATGGGTGTGAGCATTTTCGTTTAACAGTATCTTCTTCTTGTACCCCTCCAACGCGGAAGGTTTTGATTCTGCCTGCATTTCCTCATGAACATGATGATGATCGTCCCTGTTTAAGGGAAAATCGTTCGGATATGCGGAATGTGAGTAACCGTGTAGCTGAATTATAAAAAGTAAGGTACCGACGAATAAGAGACCGGAATTTGCCAGTTTACTGAAGCTTTGGAAGGATTGTGTTTTTCTCCAACCGGATAAGAGAAGGATCATCAATCCAAGAGCAAATATCTGCCCTGCTTCCACTCCTACATTAAACGCAAGAATATTCCAAACAAGACCTTCTTCCTGCAAAGGCAACTGTTGCAAACGTGTAGAAAGTCCGAATCCGTGAATTAGACCAAACGCAAAAACCATCCACAACAGGTTCGGTGATTCGGTATTCAGATATTTCTTAAATCCGTCCAAATTATCGAAGCCCTTATATACTACGGTGAGCGCAATGAAAGCGTCTATTAGAAAGTAATTGGCTTGGATACCATATAATGTGGCGAAGATTAAAGTGATCGAATGTCCTACGGTAAAAGCAGTGATAAACTTGAATACGTCTTTGAACTTAGTAAGAAAGAAGATCACTCCGAATAAGAAAAGCAAATGATCGTATCCGGTCAACATATGAGAGGCCCCAAGCTCGAAGTATTGCCAGGACCCTGCATCCAATATTTTTTGTTTATCCGCATCCGACATACCATGCGCGAAAGTATCCGCACCGATGAGTAGAATGGATAATATATACAATATATTTTTCATTTTATTTCCTCGAATCATATTAAAGAGTTTTAATTTACACATTTTATTTTCGAATCCTTCTCGCAAATTTCGCATATACTACCGGTATCATGATGAGGGTAAGAGCGCTTGCGCTGATCAGTCCACCGATAACGACGGTCGCCAAAGGTCTTTGCACTTCGGAACCTGGCGATGTGGACAATGCCATCGGTAAAAATCCGATAGAGGCTAATAACGCAGTCGTTAATACCGGTCGAAGTCTATGCTCTGCCGCCTTGGCGATCGCCTGTTCCGGTTCTTCTCCCGCATGCTCCGCCTCTTTCGCGAAAGAAACTAGTACAAGTCCGTTCAAGATCGCAACCCCGAATAAGGCGATAAATCCGATCCCTGCGGAAATACTAAAAGGCATTCCTCTTAATAAAAGCGAAAACACTCCACCGGTCACTGCAAACGGAACGTTCAAGAAAATGATCAAGGTCGGATATATCTCTTTAAACGCAGTGAATAAGATTATGAAAATTGCAACCAATGTCACTGGAACAACTACGAGCAAAGTGTTCCGGGCTGACTGGTATTTTTCAAAATCCCCACCGAGTTCGTATCTGTAACCTGGAGGGAAAATAATCTTCGATAGAACTTTTTTCTCCACTCGATTCACTGTGCTTAGCATGTCACTTCCTCTCACATTGAATTGAACAAGAGCATATCTGTTCTGGTCTTCGTGATTGATTTGAACGGGTCCGTCTTCTATGGATATGTCTGCGAGTTCTCCGAGAGTCACGATCCTACCACCGATCCCGACCGGTAAGGTTTTGAGACTGATCAGGTCCTTTTCGAAATTCCAATCGGACACAACGGCTACATCGAAACGTTTCGGTCCTTCAAAAACTACACCCACTTTATGACCTGCGGATAAAGATTCAGCAATCTGATTCAGGCCTTCCATATCGAATCCGTATCTGGCCATTGCTTCTCTTTTTGGCCGAATCTTTAAATAACCTAGTCCTGTAAGTTGCTCTATCCTTAAGTCTGCGACTCCTTCTATGTCTTTAGAATGAGCTGCGATTTTTTCAGCGAATGACTTTAAGGTTTTCAGGTCCTCTCCGAAAATTTTGATCCCTACATCCGCCCGAATTCCCTGCATCATCTCGTTCGTTCTCATTTGGATCGGTTGAGAAACTCCAACTGCGACTTCAGGCACCGCCTTAGAGACCACTTTTGAAATTTCCTCTTCCAATTCTAGTTTGGAAAATCTCCACTCGCTTTGCGGCTTCAATTCCAAGAATACATCCGATTTATCGATCCCCATCGGTTCGTTAGCAAGTTCCGGAGATCCTGTTTTAGAAACAATACTTGAGATCTCCGGAAATTTCTCTAAAAGGATTTTTTCTATCTTTAGAGTAGTATCCAAAGATTGTTTCAAGGAGCTGGAAGGCAGACGGGAAATTTCCAGAAGAATGGAACCTTCGTCCAAGGTAGGCATAAATTCCGCACCGATGAACACGAATCCAAGGATGGAAAGGGAAAAAACACCTAACACAGAATAAGCGACTCTTCTCGAATTCTCCATACATTTTTTTAGGAAAGGGGAATACCAAGCGCTGATCCTTCTAAAGAAAGGTGTTTCTTCCTGCCTCTTACTTTTGGGGTCTATAAAGTAAGAGGCTAAGACTGGGATCAACGTTAAGGTTAAGATAAACGCGCCGATCATCGCAAATAAAACGGTAAGCGCCATCGGAATGAACATCTTTCCTTCCGTTCCTGACAAGGTAAGAATCGGAAGATACACGATCCCTATGATAATCTCTCCATAGATCGTGGCTTTTCTCACTTCCATGGTAGCGCTCATGATGATATCAAGCCGTTCTTCCTGGTTTAATCTTCTCCCTTTCTGTTTTGCTACTTCGGATAATCTTCTAAAAGAGTTCTCCACCAAAATCACAGCCCCATCCACGATAAGTCCGAAGTCGATCGCTCCTAAAGACATTAAATTCGCGGTTTGATCCCGAAACTTCATGATAGAAAGAGCGAAAAACATCGCAAAAGGAATGGTTAATGCGATCACAAGACCGGATCTAAGATCTCCGATCATTAAAAGAAGTATGATCAGCACAAGGATCGCACCTTCTCCCAAGTTCCAAAGGACAGTGTTAATCGTACTCTTTACCATGAGGGAACGATCATAGAAGGGTTCTATCTCCATTCCGGCAGGTAATATTTTCTTAATCTCTTCTAGCTTGTTACGCACATTCTCGGTTACCTGAAGTGCATTTTCGTTTACAAGCATAAGAGCCATAGATCCTACCACTTCTCCTTTCCCGTCGGAAGTTGCCCCACCTTTGCGGAGAAGATACCCTTCCTCCAACTTGGCAACAGTGGATAGATAGATCGGAAATCCGTCGGAGGTCCTACCAATAGAGATCTTGGAAAAATCTGAAGTATTCTTCAAAAGGCCTTCCGTCCCGATCACTACATGTTCCTTATCCTTCTCTATATAACCTCCTCCCGCAGAGGCATTGTTTACAAGGACTGCGTCCGCAATATCTTTTACTCCGAGCCCGAGAGACGCAAGCTTTGGAATATCTGCGACAATCCTATATTGTTTCACCCTCCCTCCGAAAGTATTTACCTCCACCACTCCCGGAACTGTCTTCAAGATAGGATTGATAAACCAGTTCAGATATGTGGTAAGTTCGATCAGGGAATGAGTCTTACTTTTCAAAACAAATTGGTAAACTTCTCCTAACCCTGTGGAGATCGGTCCGATCTGCGGTCTTCCGTAATTGGGCGGGATTTGGTTGGAAACATCCACAAGCTTTTCGCTAACGAGTTGCCTACTTAGATATAAGTCTGCGCCTTCTTTAAAAACGACTGTGACAATGGAAAATCCATAACGAGAGATCGCTCTCACCTCGTCCACTTTCGGAATTCCGGAAACGGCTCTTTCCACCGGATAAGTAACGTATTGTTCTATCTCTAAAGTGGAAAGTGCCGGAGCGGTAGTGATAATATCCACCTGCACATTCGTGATATCAGGCACCGCATCTATCTTAAGCTTTCTTGCGGAGTCTATCCCGACTAAAAGTAGTAAGGCGGAAAAACCCAAAACATAGATCCGGTTATGAAGGCTCCAACGAACGATAGAAGTAAGAAACTCCATTATTCCTCCTCTCCGAAGGAAGACTTCAAGAATAAGGATTTAAGTTCGAAAACTCCTTTCGTGACTATATCTTCTCCTTCGCTTAGTCCTTCCTTAACTTCTATATTCGTTTCTTCCGAACTTCCTAAGATCACCTTTTTAGGTACAAACGAATCGGCAGAAAGTTTCACAAAAACAAAATCGTCGTTTTGGATCTTGAAAACGGATTCCTGTGGGACGAGGATCCCAAGGCCGGTATTTGTGACTACCTTCACCGTTCCGAACAATCCGATCTTTGCCTTTCTCCCTATATTAGAAAAAGAAAATCTAGCATGGATCGTTCTGGAATCCAAATCCACCTGTTCTCCGATATGTTCCAGAACTCCCGCAAAAACAAGATCCGGATAAGAATTCAAGATCACATCGGCCTTGCTTCCTTCCGAAATTTTAGAGAGGTCCCCTTCGAAAATTTTAGCCATAAACCAAAGTCTGGAAATGTTTCCAACGGTTGCCAGGTTTTGGGTCCCCGTCACAATGGAACCGGGTAGCGCGTTCCGATTTAAAACGATCCCACTCATCGGAGAATAGATATAGTATTTCCCGCTCGTTTCTTCGTTCGGTTCTAGACCATTGGCTCTTAGATTTTCTTCCGCCGCTTTCAAATCCGCAGCATTCACTTTCAATACCGCTTCGGCATCAATCTCTTCCTGCTTGGCAGCAAGTTTCATAGAGACTAAATTCCGAATTCTCTCCAAGTTCAGAAGAGCTGCGGAATGTTTCGTCTTGGAAGAATGATAAGAGGATCTAAGCCTTGCTAACTCTGGAGAATCCAGAACCGCGAGAAGTTGACCCTTCTCTACTTTAGAACCTTCTACGAATTTGATGCTTACAAGCCTTCCCGAAACTCTGGATGGAACTTCCACCACTTGGTCTGGAACTGCGGCTACTTCCCCGATCAAAGGAATTGTACGTCTGAAATTTTTCTTTTCGATACGGATCGTTTCGAGTTGAAACAAATCTCTTTGCTCCTTCTCCACTTGGATCGGCTCAAACTCCGTAGAACTAACAGTTTCCAAGACTGTACGATTGGATTTGGACTTAAAGAATTTCTTATAAACCCAAATCGAACCTCCAATCAAGGATACTAAAATAATAATGATAAAAATGGATCGTTTCACTGTTTGATTTCCTTTAAATGATCCTCGAAAGACAATCCGAGAGATCGAACAAGCTCTATCTGAGCGAGCGAGAATTCAGTCTTAGAAAGGATGAAATTCAATTTTGCGTTCGCTAATATTCTCTGAGAATTGAGAGCATCCGCGACTTTCATTCTTCCGAAACGGATTGCTTCTTTTAGAAGATCTAGATCCTTATCCAAGTCCTTGATATAACTCGGATCGTACTGTTCAATTTCAGAATGAAGAGCCAAATAATTTGAAACGGAAGATACAATCTCGGTACGAATCAAACGTTCCGTAACTTTTGCATTTTCCTGAGCTTGTTCACGTATAGCTACTGAACTTTGGATTTCCCCTTCGTATGTTCTCCATAAGGTAACAGGGAGACTTACCTGAGCACCTACTACTCTTTCATTGAAGCCGTCGTTTTGTATGAAGCCACCGATAGTGAGATTTGGAATTTTTTGGAGTTTGACTTGCTCTAATTTTCTGGTAGCGAGTAAGATCTCGTTCTCCGATACTTCCACTTCCGGCCGATTCGTCATTGCGATCTTTACCAAACTGGAAACGTCTTTTGGGAGTTCCTTTAATTCCAAATCCGTAATATCAAATTCTATTTTTTCCTCCGGAGAAGCACCCATCAAGACGAGAAGTTCCCCTTTAGCAGTATCCGATTTTCTCCCAGCTTGCTGTAGCACTCTCCAAAGACGAAGTTCTTCCGCCTTTGCTACGTCCACATCCATAGAAGGAGCAACTCCCTCCTTTGCCCTTGCAGAAGAAAGTACCCTTAAGTCTTTTGCGAGTTCGTAGAGAGTTTTCGTTTCCTCGTATTCTCTTTTGAAACCGCTGTATCTAAGAACGGAAGAAAGAATTCTTGAAAGTATATTCCTTCTAGCGATCTCCAATCTTCCGGCTTGGACTTTATATTCTTCGTCCGCAACTTCAAGAGCCTTTGCTCTCTTGCCTCCAACGAATATTTCCTGAGTTACGATAATCTGTTGATTACCCGCAGTCGGCGCAGGACCACTTCCTAAGATCCCTCCCTCGGAAGTAGTTCCCTTACGATGAGCAAGATAACCTCCGACCACCGGATTGGAAGGGAAAAGATAAGATGCTACTTTCTTTCTACCGGCAATTTCTTTTAGTTTTAATTGTTCAATCTTGTATTCCGGATTAGAATCCAATACGCATACGGTGATGCGTTGCAGATCCATAATACCGACACAACTCGACGGACCGGAATTTCCCCCGGCCTGGGAATATAGGGCTTCCGTCATGAAGACACAGGAAAGCCCGAGCATAAATGCGCGCATGATTCCTCCATGAAGGAACCGGATTAAATATTATAAGGTTCCTTCAAGATCGCAATGTTAAGCGATGGAGGAAATTTTAGGTGGGCGGAATAAACGGATAGGATCTTCGTAAGTGAGGATTACAGGTTCTTGGATCTGATAGAAGGATACGGAAAGGATTCCGTAGATCCTAGTCATATAGAGATCCCAAGATACGAATAGAGTTAAATTACAAGGGCAATTGATACAGATATGATTGTCCATATCGTCGTCTTCATGATCTGGTGTGTGAATCGCGTAAGGACAATGATCCTCGCTTTCACCAACTGCTCCGCAAACTGCTTCGTTATCGATAACTTTCTGGATAACAAAATTGAAAACGAATAGAATAATGAAAAAGCGAAGTATTCCAGTCTGTATAAGCCGCAGATTCATGGTTCTCTCATTACACTGGAAGTCTCCATTCCTTCATTTCAAGCAAAAAAAGGTAGGAAGACAAAAAAACCAGTCCTGCTCTAAATACATTCCTTTGGTCATAAGAGTTTGATTCCAAATCTCTCTAAGATAAGGTTAAATGAAAAAAACAAGGCCACTGTTAAAAGGATACATAAACCTATTGCGGACCAAAACCCGAAACTCGCATATAATTTCGGAAAGACCAAGAACATAGGAAGAGTGGGAAGAACAAACCAAAACGTATAGTACGCATGATTTGAGATCTTTTCCTGTTCAGCTTTTTCAAACTGCAGCCAAAGCAAAGTTAAGATGGTTACAATCGGTAAGGAGGCAATCAGTCCTCCAATCTTGTCGCTTCTTTTTGCAATTTCTGAAATCAGAACAACTAGGCCAGAAGTGACTGCGTATTTGAAGATGAGGTACAACATAATACGACAACAAGGATATGTTTCGTATTTTTAGAAATTATAATTTGGAAATATCTCGGCAGTCTATTTCGAAATCCTGGATAGATTGCAGTTGTGCGAGATCGGGAGAGATTTTTAAACCAGTCTGGCTAAATTTTCCCTTCTCCATTTTACTATATCCGATTGAAACGCGAAACGTATCAATAGAGTTTATATTTTCAAAGTCCTCGCCGATTTTAAGTTGATGAGATTGTCCTGGCAATATAAGAGAAATCGTTTTAGCGAGATTTTTTGTTTGCTCTTCAGAAGTTTTGGAATTCTTTGCGGAACCGAAAAAATATCCTAACTTTGCTTCTGAATGATTTCTTTCGATGGAAGGCAAAGCCGTATTTAATAATATTACAGGATCAGAATCCCTGTTTTTGATTGTTATTTCATTTAAAATCTGATCGCAACGAATATGGTCCAATGCAAGAGAATTAGGTGTCTGTTGAAAGTCACCTATTCCTTTACATGAAAAGAATGCGAAGAAAAAAAGAAGATTAAACAAAAACTTTGCATTCATAATCGTATACTCTTGTAAGATTTCAGATGGGATCAATGAAAAGACGAAAAATCCTTTTCGAATTCGAATACATTTCTTCAAAATGTAATGAATCATCTCCGGCCCATTTGAGAAATTTTTTCATAAAAATTAAAAGCCAAAAATACAAACTTTGCATACTTTGTTTCTCTTAAGGAAAAGCAAAAGGACACTCTATGATAGAAAAGCTCGTGGAATTATCGATTCGCAAAAAAGGTACAGTCCTAATCATCGGCGCCGTATTTTGTATTATCGGTCTTTTTAATGCTTTTAAACTTCCTATAGATGCGGTTCCGGACGTAACGAACGTTCAAGTCACCGCGGTTACTTCTTCGCCCGGTTTGACCCCGTTCGAGGTAGAACAGTTCATTACCTACCCGATAGAATTAGAATTAAATGGAATTCCGGGAGCAAAAGAGATCCGCTCCATTTCCCGCGCAGGAGTTAGTTCCGTTTCTGTGATCTTCGAAGATGGAACAGATATATGGTTTGCAAGACAACTTGTAAATGAACGCCTAAAAATAGTAGGTGGTCAAATTCCACCGGAATACGGTTCTCCCGAACTAGCTCCAGTGGCTACCGCCTTAGGAGATATCTATGAGTTTACTCTTTCCTCAGACCAACATTCTCCAACGGAACTTAGAAGTTATATAGATTGGGATCTATCCAGAAAACTGAAAGCTGTTCCGGGCGTAATCGAAGTAAATACGTTAGGCGGGACCTTAAAACAATACCAAGTGCTTATCGATCCAAAAAGATTAGCGGCTCATAATCTTACTGTGACTGAGATATTGGACGATATTAAAGCCGCCAACTTCAATACCGGAGGAGGATACGTCCAAAAGGGAGAAGAACAATTAGTAATTCGAGGCGAAGGACAATTTGGCGGGATAGAAGAATTAAGACGAGTCGCAGTCAGAACTTCCGCAGACGGTATTCCTCTTCTATTAGGTCAAATCGCTAAAGTGGAAGAAGGGCCCGCGCTTCGCTTCGGTATCGCAACCCAAAAGGGAAAGGAAGTAGTTGCTGCTACGGTGATAATGCTTCTAGGACAAAATTCCAGAGATGTAGTCGATCGAGTCCGCGAAAAAGTAAATGAGATCAAACCTACTCTTCCAAAAGGAATGAAACTGGAACCTTTTTACGACCGTTCCGAATTTATCAATAGAGCATTAAAAACGGTCTTCATGAATTTGAGCGAAGGAGCAGTCCTTGTATTTCTTGCATTAGTCCTAACCTTAGGTACTGCAAAAGGAGGTGCTTTAGTCGCTGCGGCAATCCCAGTTTCCATGTTAGTTGCAGTTATATTTATGCGGCAATTGGGAGTTGTAGGAAACTTGATGTCTTTAGGCGCTCTCGATTTCGGTCTACTTGTGGACGGTTCCATTGTAATGCTCGAATCGGTACTCGCGGGCTTTTATCTGGGAAGAAAAAATTTCGATCGGCCTATGAACGAAGAAGAACTTCGCATCGCGACTGAAAACATTATCTCGGATCGATGCAAACGAGTAGCAAAAGCTGCAGCTTTTTCGGTAGCGATCATTATGTTAGTCTATCTTCCGCTTATGGTATTAGAAGGAGTGGAAGGTAGAATGTTTCGCCCCATGGCGATTACAGTCGCCTTGGCACTTGCAAGTGCGTTAATCTTTTCAGTTACTATCTTCCCCGCAAGTCTTGCCTATGCCTATAAACGTCCGTTTATTCATAAGGCACATGCCTGGGAAAAGATAGAAGAATACTATATTAAACTTTTGGATTGGGGATGGGTCCGAAAAAAGCAGATCATACTTTTTTCCGTCGGAATCATCCTCTTCTCCTTCTTATCCGGAAACTTCCTCGGATCGGAATTTTTACCCCGGATCGATGAGGGGGAACTGGAGATTGATGCCAAACGACTCCCCTCTACCGCAATAGATTATTCCAGAGATTTAAACATCGAAATCGAAGAGGTTCTCTCCGGATTTCCGGAAATTGCAAGTGTGGTCTCTCGTGTTGGCCGTGGAGAATCGGCGGCGGAACCGTTAGGAACGGAAGAAACCTCCGTGATGGTAAAATTAAAACCCAAAGATGAATGGGTAAATGCGGACTCTAGGGAAGAACTAATGGATAAGATCAAAAACAAACTGATCGCTGAAGTTCCATCCACTTATTTTAGTATGTCCCAGCCTATCGAGAACAGGGTAAACTCTCTTCTTACGGGTTCCAAGGCAGATGTGGTCGTAAAGATATATGGAGATGATCTAAAAACGATCAAATCAATAGGAGATAAGATTGCTTCTACCATGCAGAAAGTGCAAGGAACGGGCGACCTACGTGTTCAAAGAGTTCTCGGCCTTCCTATGCTCCAGATCAATACGAACTATGATAGGATGGCTCGGTATGGAGTCTCCGCATCTGAAATTCTTAGAACGGTAGAGATGATGAGAGTCGGCGCGAAGGCTGGAAAAATATTCGAAGGAATGAGAAGATACGATCTTGTATTAAGACTAGATTTGGAAGCGGATGATTTACCCGAAGTTGCGAATATTCCGATCATGACAGCTTCCGGTAATACGATCCCTCTCGGACAGGTTGCAGATATTGAAGTTTTAGATTCTGCGGCAGCAATCTATAGAGAAGCTCTCAAAAGAAGGATCTTTGTAGAAGTGAATATCCGAGGAAGAGATTTAGTCGGTTATATCAATGAGGCCAAAGAAAAAGTGCAACCGATTGCAGACAGTCTTCCTCCCGGCTACGAAATCGAATGGGGAGGACAGTTCGACAATTTCGTCCGAGCAAAAAATAGGCTGATCCTTGTTGTCCCTGTTGCATTAGCTATCATATTCTTCATGCTTATGGCCGCTTTCAATAGTGTGTATTATGCGCTGGGAGTCTTCGCAGTAGTTCCTTTGGCAACCGCAGGTGGAATTTTGGGCTTAGTGTTACGCGGCTTACCCTTTAGTATCCCTGCCGCAGTCGGATTTATCGCAGTAAGCGGAATTGCTGTTTTAAACGGAGTAGTTTACGCCTCCACATTAAAGGAAGAAATTCAATTAGGAAAACGAATTGAAGACGCGGTAATTTCTGCTGGGATCCTTTCCTTACGACCGGTCTTAACTACGGAGTTTATCGCCGCTATCGGGTTTCTTCCTATGGCCATTTCTAGCATGGCTGGGGCGGAAGTGCAAAGGCCGTTGGCGACTGTAGTGATCGCAGGAGTTTTGGTTGCAACTGCGTTATCTCGTTTGGTTCTTCCTATCGTAATGGAAACACTTTTAGGTTGGGATGAAGCACGGATAAAGAGAAACGAAGAGATCCGTAGGAAGAAGGAAAATACGTATATTCGGATCGATATCGGAGAGCACCACTCCACTGCCATGGTAGAACATCATAGTGAAGTTCTAATTGATGAGAATGGTCATGAGCCGGAGTTGATCAAGAAGAAAGGTTCGGGAAAGAAGAGGAAATGATAGAAATTGAATATTAGAGAAACCGATAATCTTCTGCAGTTCTAATCACCTGCTTTGTACTTTAGGTTTCTCCATACTGTATATTTGATATTTTCACTGCCGTTGTGGAAAGAAGACTTTAGAATTACTTCGTAGGAACTATCGTAATCCACTCAATAAATTTAGTCTGGAAGAATGTATCTATCTGCCCTGTGAACTGGTGATAAACCAAAAAGAAAATCCAATAAGCTAAAGTAGCTGCAACCAAAGTTCTCGCAGTCATATTTGCTAAAACCGGAGAAGCACTGTAATACATACGAACTACTGCAATAGGCCATAAGAATAATAAGAAAAAGTAAATCGCTCTTGGGATCCCGTAAAGCCAGCTTAAAATTTCAGAGGGATAAGATTTAGATAATCTTTCATAAGCTTCTTTTAACTCGGGAAAGAATTGGAAGAAGTAGAATACGAAAATGAAGAATGTAGCGATCTTCCATATGATCTCTATATCGTTTCGGATCAGCACAAAGGTCAAACCCACGAACCAAATCAAAAAGATTGGAAATACGATCTGCTGTAATAAGGAACCTGACTGGGCGAGAAACATCAATGAGATCTCCTATGATCATTTTCGGCAGAAATCCGCCCCGACACCCACTCTAAACATTGCAGAAAACTCTCCGGATCTGCTTTTCCGAGACCTGCAATATCAAAAGCAGTCCCATGGTCCGGAGAAACCCGGATAAAATCCAGTCCCAAAGTTACATTCACTCCGAATTTTCCCTCCCACATCTTGAATGGGATTAAGCCCTGGTCATGATAACATGCCAAAAACAAAGAATACTTTGCCCTAGAAGTTTCGCTGAACGCACCATCTGCAGAAAGTGGATCCGTAACATCTAACCCGGCCTTTCTCATCTTTGAGATGATCGGCATTAGTATCTTCTTCTCTTCGTCCCCAACCTTTCCACCTTCTCCTGCATGAGGGTTTAAACCTAAGAACGCGATTTTACCTTTAGAAATTGGAGCTGAACGAACCGCAGAAATAAAACTGGATAGGTGGATTTTTTTTAAATAAGAAGGTACCTTCTTCAATGGAATATGAGTTGTTAAAGGTAGAACATTTAGTTCTTTTCCAGCCATAAGCATATATGTTTTTTTCTTATATACCTCTGCCAGATACTCAGTATGGCCTGTGAATTTTTTTATTCCTGCTTTGATCACCCATTCTTTGCTTAAAGGAAGAGTGATCAGGTTTCCGCCAATCTTCTTTTGGATGCGGACCGCGTCCTTCAAACTTGCGAACGCAGCTTTTCCAGATATTGGACCAGGCTTACCAATCACTAATGATTTTTGTTCAGAAGAAGAAAGTGTAGATGTTCTCCAAAGATAAAGTCCAGGAGAAGATATTGAAAATGGATCTCCAACTTCCTGCCAACCAGGATAAGAAAGAGAAGAATTTGAACTGATAAGTAAGATTTGTCTTTGCCCAGAGAAGTTGTTTAACTTCTCCCTAGACATTTGAAGAATTTCAGGCCCGATCCCACAAGGGTCTCCCTCTGTGATAAGGATGGGAATCAAGGCCTATACCAGAGATTTAAGCTTCCTTAGCTGCTGTTTGTTTACCGAAAAGTCTTTCTAAGGTTAAAGAGTCCTTAGCGTATTCTAATTCGATATGATCTTTGTTGGAATGTTTCAGATCGCTGGAAATGATACAACGTCCTTCAAGAACAACTCCGTTTTGGATGATCAATTCCGGTGTGCGGATATCTCCCAAAATCCTGGATGTAGGAAGAAGCATCACTCTGTTACGAGCGGTGATATTTCCGATCACGATACCTTCTATAATAACACTGGCAGCAGTGATGTTTGTGCGAACTTTACCGGATGCTCCGATATACAATTGTTCCGCTTGAAGAGATTTTCCTTCGAACTTTCCATCAATCTTTAAGGATCCATTGATGAAGAATTTTCCGTTAAAGTAGGAATTTTCGCCGATTGTGGAGTTTGTAACTTCGGAGGAGTTCTTAACAAGTGCCATGAATATAAAATCCTATTTGCGAAAGACCGCAAGTTTTCGGTTTATACACTAATAAACCGGACCCACCCCTTCCGAAAAGGAATTTTTTAAACTGGAAGCTATTTTTACAGATCCAGACTCAGTCGGATCATGTCCCGGCAGTGGATCCCGTTCTCGTAGATTGGTTCCGGATAATTTTTGGTAAAAAAATCGAAATCGATCCCAGTAATTCTAAATCCACATTTTTGGTACAAGCCCAACTGGCCAATCCCCGCATTACCTGTCCCAATTTCGAGGGTATGAAAACCGTCTTCTCTTGCCTGAGAAATCGCATGAAGCACCAATTTTTTTCCAAACCCCTTGCCTTGCTCGCCTTCCTTGACCGCCACATTAATGATCACTGAAGTTCCAGGACGAGTCGTCAAAAGTACGTAAACTCCAAAAATTTCCGAATTTCCAGACTCCAGTACATAACAGTTTGCTCTGTCCCAATATGACTTTATAATTTTTTCATTCGGATCTGCGAGAAGTAACAGATCCATAGGTGGAGTTTCGTCGGAAGAAAGTTTTCTGATCTTAGTATTTATCAATGTTTAATATTTGGCACGTTGATCCGATCCAAAACTTCTCCGGTAAATTCCCTAAATTCATCCAAAGCATCTGGAATAGATTTGCCTTCCAACTCGGTTGCCTTCTCGAAACGAGAATTGAAAGTGATCCGATCTTCTATATTCATGATCACCCCCCCACCTGCTTTGAACTCTCCCAAAATTTTGGAAAGGAAATCATTAAACTTTTGGAACATTTCAAAAGCTTCTGCGATAAAAATACGGGTTTGTTTATTTTTCATCCGGCTTAGCTGTTCTCTGAAGTCCTGTTTTTCAGCGGCCTGGTATTCTTCTATAGTCTCCGTCAAAACCTTTATGTTTCGTCGGATATTTTCCATATGTTTGACCACTCCGTCTTTCTCGTTCCCGTGGGAGAAGTCGAAACGAATATGAGTTTCATTTAATATAGGAAGATACTCCCGATCCAACACATTGATCCAGGTTCCGATCTGATTCACCTCAGTATCGTTAGAGTTTGGAGAAATTTTCATGATAGGATACTTAGCCAAGATCCTTCCTGCAGCGTCCGGATTTTCACGGAACATACGGATCTGCTCTGCAGCAGTTTCGAGATTGTCCGGAATTCCCTCCGGAGAAATTTCCCTCATCCGATTTCGATATTTTTCCAGATCCCTGGAAACCCTGTATTTCTGTTCATCATTCTTGGACAACCTCTGAATCTTTTCCAATTGTTGGATCATCTTCTGGTGTCTTTGTAATTCTAGGATCTGTTCTTGGGTGATAGCCATGGGGTCTTAGGCAAATTTTAGAAGAAGTACAGTTCTAAGGCAAGAAAATTCTCCAGCCAATTTGTAGGAGTTCCAACGTGAATTTGAAAAAGAGGATCTTATTGACAGGGGAAGCACTTTGTGATAAGGAAAATACGCGCTCCCACAAGCCACTCCCCCCAATCCCAATGCAGGGCGGGGGCGGCCTTTAAATTCACGTAGGAGTTCCTACATCACAATCCCTATCTTCTACTCTTATATCGATCCAAAACTAATCTTAAAAAATCGGATTGTGGGAACTTATGAACTAAGGATTCCATGAGTTGGATTCCATCTTCCACTGGTCCGGTTTCTAAAAGAGAGATCGCTTTTAGATAAACCATTTCCGGAGAATATTGGAACCTTCCGGTTAGAATTAATCTTTCTCTGAACGCTTCGAACTTTTTGTCCTTAAATTCCTGTACCGCGATTGCTCTTTGGGTGAGATAGGAACCCGGAGTTTGGGCTCTAACTCCAATCATTTCTGAATCCAACTCTCCGGCTGCTGTGGAATTCCATAGCACCAAAAGTTCGAATGGTCTGAGTGTGTAAGACATACCCTGTTCTTTTAATATCTTATAACGCTCGAATAAAGAATCATCACTTCCTTCTTGGATGGAATCTCTTAGGGTTTCCTTTAATTCTTCTCTTCCGTTTTTCTTTTTTTCTTCCGAGATCCATTCGAATACGAAGTCCCTAGGTTTACATTTTTTGACTAAGAAGAATCTGTCTAGGATATGATGTCTAAGCGAATATTGATCCAAGAAGAAGTCGGCTTCCGTTCTGGAGAATTCTTCGATCCTTCTGGAAATGTTTGCATCCAAAGCCTTTATGTTTCTGATCCCTTCTTTTTTATCCTTAAAATAGAAATAAGCAAGCCCAGCCAAATCTGGCTCCTGGGAAGAGATCACCAGATCGAATAATTCATTTTGTTCTTCTTGGTTGAGTCCTTGTTGTTTGTGGCGATACGCGATCCTTTCTTTTCTTTCCAGACCTTCTTTCAAAAAACTTTCGGATTCGGAGATCGCATCTATAAAATACAGTAATCTTCTTCCTTCTTTTGCTTCTTTCAGATCTTCTCCGAAAGAATATACCAATTCTTGGTAATCTCTGATCCGATCCTCACAAAGTAAGAACGCAGAACATAAGAAGAATAATTCAGGATCCCAAACCAGATTTCCTTTTAGCTCATCCAGCAACTCTTGGAAGAATAAGCGGAGAAGTTTTTCTTCTCTTTCCGTGATACCATCTTCTCTGATCCAATCTAAACGAGGAGAATGGAATACGAATCTACCGAATAAGTCCGATCTGAAACAATGGGAAGGTCTCAAATGTGTCAGGATACTTCCGCTATAATGATCTAAAATTTTTGTTTTGAGTCGAATGACTTCCGTATCAGGTTTTCGATCCTGTTTTTTACTTTCGAAGTCCGGATGCCTTAAAGTTATTTCAGGCCATTCTGTATTTGATACCGATATATGCATAAAGACTCCTTTTTGGAGTTGAACCCTTTTTAAGGTAGATTAAGAGAGAAGAATCGCATGAAAAAAACGATTCTGGGGTTACTCCCGTTTCTAGTTGTCGGCAGTCTTTTTGCGGACGACGACCTAAAATACTTGGTCAAATCCTATAGTTTAGAAAAAATACGTAGGATTTTCAGGGAAAGATCCCCTTCCAAAGAATCCGAGGTTTATGCTCTTATCCGTTTTCATGAAACACATCCGGACGGGGATGAGGGCAATAAATTCAGATATCTGGTCTCTCTTTTGAAAGGAAGACTTGTCGTCGGTGTCACTAAGGACGAACTTCATAGCCTGATCAAGAATCCGCTTCCTCCTATAAATGCAGTCTCCAAAATGAGTTTTTGGAAATTGTATGAGGAAATGGTAAAAAGAAAAAGTTTATCTTCCTCCGAACTTATCGCTTATCTCAAAAAGCTCCCCCCTGAATATGATCCTGTTTATAAAAATGTAATTGGAGAGATCCTGCGTATCCATTATGAAAATGGAGAATTCAAAGAAGCAAAAGATTACGCAGAAAGTTTCTCCGAAAAAGATAAAAAAGAATATTTCGGTGCTATGGCTTATTACAGATACGCTAAAGCATTATACAAATTCGGAGAAGTGCAGAAAGGGGAAAATCTTTTATACGCTCTCGCAGAAGATGCAAACGTTCCTTCTTACGTTAAAAAAGATATTTATACGGACTTAAGAACCTGGAAGGGAGAATCTTTTTATAAACAGATCCCTTTGGAAAAAGCAGTATTATTCCTCCCTTTTTTAGATGCAAGTGATAAGAAATCTTTTATATCTTCCCACCAATATTTCAGCTCTAACGTTTTTGAAAGACCGGAAAGTTGGAAGGCGGCCGCAAGAGGTTTAGTCCAATATTATCCGGAAAGACTTTCTTCTCTTTTTTCCAGACATAAACATTATGCGGAATATTTTCCTGAGTTTACTGCGGCAATGTCCGTGGAACTTTCCAACCAAAACCTCGCAAAATCAGGTTTGGATCTATTAGGAAAAACGAATCTTTCTTCTTCCGAGTCCGTGGAATATGCCTATGCGAGAGCCTATAAACGTCTGGGAGAAAGGGATAAATATTTTAACGGTCTACTTTCTTCTCTCGAAAAAAACCCTTATAATCTGATCCGACAAGATGAACTGATCGATCTTTTGATAGGCGACCATTCTAATTTTTTAGAAGAGTCTTATTGGAAAGAGGCTTTAAAAAAGATCCCTAATCTTCCCGTAAAAGGTAGATTGGTGTATTGGTATTTGAGAAGTTTAAAATCGAAAGGAAAACACGATGAACTTCTCTCTTGGTTAAAATCTTATTATAAATCCATTCCTGGTTCCTATTATACAAGAGTTATCCGAGAAGAGTTTGCGAACGAAATCTCCTCTATCCAAAAGCCGGATAGTCCTCTTAGAAATAAAGATACATTATTCGAATATCTTTCTTTGACTGCAGGTGATCCAAAATATTCGGATAAGATCATTGGAAGAGATCTTGAATTCGCATATTTTCCGGATTCTTTTTCCTTGGATGTCCGGATCGACTCTGCTCATAGTAAGGTCAGAGGAAATACTCTATTACAAAACGCTAAAGAATATTTAGAAATCGGAGAAATGGCGCATGCAAGTTCTCTGGTAGACAAATTCGTCTTACAAACCGGAACTTCCGAAGAGGAAAAAGACGAAATTTTTGCAGCTCTGGGAGAAGTTACCGGCAACCAATACCTTACGGTATTCCATACTAGAAATCTAATGAAAAGAAGAAGGATCCCTGACGATGTGATACTTCTCCCCTCCAAACTAGCTTCTAGGATCTATCCAAGACCACATAGGGATATAGTTTCTCATTATTCCCAATCTTTCGGGATCGAAGAAGATATTGTCTATGCCGTGATGAGACAGGAGTCTTTTTTTAAGGAGAATGCCGTATCTTCTTCCAATGCGAGAGGTCTTATGCAGATTATGGGACCTACGGGGAAAGGTTTAGCCCAAGGTTTGGGCCTCGGTCCTTATTCTCTTTTTGATCCGGAAATTTCTATCCAAATGGGTGCAAAATTCCTAAAATACCTTCTCTCTTCTAATGAAAACGATTTGAAATGGGCCTCAATTGCTTATAACGGAGGACCTGGAAATCTCAGAAAATGGAAACGAAATCATTATCACGGAGATTTTAATCACTTTTTAGAAGAACTTCCTTTAAAAGAACCCCGTGATTATTGCAGAATCGTAACGTCGAACTACTATAATTACCAAAGTTTAAGACAGTACAAAAACCGCTGAGCATACAAAACGGATTCTTTTTTTTGGATTGTCTAGAATTTCAGATCCGTGAAATAGTTCTAAGGACCGGGCCGAGTTCACAATTTCACCTCTCTGTCCTGAGGTCTACCTTATGCCGGTCCGTCCGATATCATTCATCTAACAGGAGTAAAAAATGGCAAACACCGCAATCTTAAAAATCGACGGTAAAGAATATGAACTACCCATCATTACGGGAACAGAAAACGAAAAGGCCATAGATATCTCCAAACTCAGACAACAAACAGGATACATTACATTAGATAACGGTTATTTAAACACCGGTGCCTGTACTAGTGCAGTTACATTCCTGGACGGAGAGTTGGGAATATTAAGATACCGTGGTATCCCGATCGAACAATTGGCCGAAAAATCTAGCTTCACTGAAGTAGCTTACCTTTTGATCTACGGCCGTCTTCCTTCCGACACCGAACTGCAAGAATGGGACAAAGAGTTAACCATGCATACTTTGATCCATGAAGACTTAAAACGTCTTTATAATGGATTCCCTAAAGACGGTCACCCAATGGCGATCATGTCCACCATGATCGGTTCACTTTCTACGTATTACCAAGATTCTTATGATCCAGAAAATCCGGATCATAGACATATCTCCATGGTTCGTCTTTTAGCGAAGTTCCCTACAATCGCTTCATTCGCTTACAAAAAATCATTGGGCCAACCTACAGTTCACCCAATGAACCATCTGGATTATTGTAGCAACTTCTTGAACATGATGTTCTCAGTTCCAAGTGAAGAATATTATATCGATCCAGAGATTGTAAAAGCATTAAATCTTTTATTGATACTTCACGCTGACCACGAGCAAAACTGTTCCACTTCTACAGTTCGTTTAGTCGGTTCTTCTCTTGCAAACTTGTATGGAGCAATCTCAGCAGGTATCTGTGCTCTTTGGGGACCTCGTCACGGTGGAGCGAACCAAGAAGTATTGGAGATGCTTTTAGAGATCAAAGCTTCCGGTCTTCCTGTGAAAAAGATCGTAGAAAAAGCAAAAGATAAGAATGATGCATTCCGTCTTTCCGGATTCGGACATAGAGTTTACAAAAACTTCGACCCACGTGCTAAGATCATCAAAAAAGCATGTGACGCAGTTCTTTCTAGACTAGGAGTAAACGACCCTCTATTAGATATTGCTAAAGAATTGGAAGAAGCAGCACTTAAAGATTCTTACTTCGTAGAAAGAAAACTGTATCCGAACGTTGACTTCTATAGCGGTATTATCTACCGTGCGCTTGGGATTCCAGTGAACATGTTTACAGTAATGTTCGCTATGGGACGTCTTCCAGGTTGGATCGCTCAATGGAAAGAAATGATCGAATCTCCTGATATGAAAATCGGAAGACCTCGTCAGATCTATACCGGAGCAACTGATACTTCTTACGATAGCGCTAAGAAAAAGTAAGAAGAACGTCTCTTTCTAAAGTCGATTCAATCTCGAACCAAAAAATTCCGAGAAAGAATCGGCTTTATTTATTATTTCAACTAAATCTTTTTGAAAAGGACTGGCAATGAACAGGATTTTCATCACTCTATTACTGATTTTCAACGCTTGTATCACTCATTATTCCAGGGAAAATACCTATCCACAAGGAACTTCACCAAAAAATAAAACGATCGCTCTAATCGGCTTTTACCCAGTTAGAGGCCACATCGTTTATCCAGAAAATAAAGGGTCTTACTATTCTCGTGGGCTTGTTTTTACGACTGATCTAAGCCATTTATTTCCTTACGGTAAAAAAGTAGAATCAATTCCTTCTAATGGAATCGATGCAGGAATAAGCCAGGAGAATATTAAAGAATTCGTAACTAAACTCGCTTTATATAAGGATACTTCCAAAACCGAGCTGGAAAAAATATTCGAAATTCGTAAAGGAAACGACGGGAAAGAAATTTATTCTTTAAAACGCAGGGAAGTAGACTATTATGTCGTAGCTTTTTTTCCGGAACCTATTCCTGGAAGTAAGACGGACAATTTTTTGTCCTATCTAAAACTAACCACTATGCTTCCTGCGGCCGCCACTCTATCCACGATCCCATTTTGGGAAGATGAGTTCTATCTGAATACCTTCACTGTCTATGATAAGAAATTGAATCTAGTTAAATCCATAGCTTCGGATTATAAGCTAAATCGTATATTCAGTTGGTGGGGAGAACGTAGTTACAACTTAGATCCAAACTATGATAAAATTTATGCGCCCGATGGGAACGATCTAGGTGCCGCTTTGGTTCCGATTCTTGAAGCTTTCGAAAAAGGCCAAAAGAATAACCCTAAGGATCCTTTACAGTTTCTAACCCGTTAAGTTTGTCAAAATCCAACTTAGCGAGCCGTTTCCGTCGTTACCAACTAAACAAAACGACTGAATCCGTTTTAAGTTCAGGGCATCCTTGGATCTTAAACGGAAAATTATCCACTGCAATCTCCGCATTTAAAGACGGAGATTGGATGAGACTTGCTTCCGGATCGAACGAAACATTAGGATTCGGGATCTATTCTTCTTCCGGACCGATCGGAATTCGGATCATCCAAAGAGGAGACGAATTTTCTATTCCTAAATTACAACAAACAATAGAAAACGCATTAGAACTTAGGAAACCACTCCGAACAAAAACAAATGCATACAGACTTTTACATGGAGAGAATGATCTTATTCCTGGAGTTACTGTTGATCGATATGGATCCACTTGGGTAGTCCAAACTTATTCTAAATCATTAAGAACCTTTTCCAGAATAGTAGTTCGATATCTATATTCTGCTGCTTTAAAATCGGAAGAGCCAATTCCAAAACAAATCGTGTGGATCTCTCCCCAAAGAATAGGCTCCGAAAAATCTTTGCCTGTTCGTTTTTTGAGAGGCAAAAAAGAAATTCCTTATGAAGAAAAAATTTTCCTAAATCAAGTCCAATGGAAAACTAAGATCCCTGGCCAGAAAGGTGGATTCTTTTTGGATGTAAGAAATCTTCGTCAATATATATTAGAAAAACCGGAATTAGCTCTAAACAGAGAATGCCTGCATCTATTTTCACATACCGGTTTAACTTCGGTATGTTTGGAAGAAGCAGGGGCAAAATCCGTCTTCTCCGCCGATGGAGCTAAAGAAGCTCTCGAAGAATTTGCATCTCATATTTTACCAGAGAATGAAATCTTAAATTTCGAACAGAAGAACATTATACTCACAAAAGGAAAACATCATCTCGTCAGAGCGGACCTATTCCAAGACTGGGGATTTTTAGAAGATAGAAAATTTTCTTTGATCGTTTTAGATCCCCCCAATCTAACTCCAAACCAAGCCTCGGTTCCTGCAGGTAAAAAGGCATATCGTAGTCTAATTTCTAAGGCACTCTTTCATTTGGAACCTGGAGGAGATCTGATCTTATTATCTTGTTCCGGAAGAATCCTGGAGTCCGAATTCGAAAAGATTGGCCGAGAAACCTTGGCAAACAAAGGATGGAAGTACAAGGATCTTTTCAAATTAAGACCGGAACCGGATCATCCTACACGTAAGGAATTTCCGGAAGGGAAATACTTCAAGGTGCATATCTACAAAAATTGCGAGCCCTTGGATCAAAACATATGAGCACAAATAAAAATACATACCAACTCATCGATTCCGGAAATTTTAAAAAGTTAGAACAAGTGGGTCCTTATAAAGTAATCCGCCCTTCTCCAGTGGCTGCTTGGCCACCTACCCAAGTTTCTCTCTGGAAAGACGCTGATGGAGAATATCATAGAAGTGATAAAGGCGGGGGAAACTGGAGCTGGAAAGGATCGAGCGGTTCAAGGCCTGATTCAGAAGATGAGTTTCTGATCCAAATACCACCTTTAACTGTTAAGATACGTTTTACTCCGTTTGGACATCTTGGGATTTTCCCGGAACAATTGAGCAACTGGGATCGTATCCGAAATGTTTCCTCTCAACTTGCAGGACAAGGAGAAGTTCTGAATTTATTCGCTTATTCCGGGCTTTCCACCTTATCCGTATTAGCTGGTGGATTGGATGCATGTCATTTGGATTCTTCCAAAGGAATGGTAGAATGGGCCAGAGAGAATGCACAAGTTTCCGGTTTAGCAGGCAAAAAAGTACGTTGGATCATCGAAGACGTATTAAAATTCCTGAATAGAGAAATCAGAAGGGAAAAAAAATACATAGGTTTTATCTTAGATCCGCCAACTTTCGGGCGAGGTGCTAGCGGAGAAGTTTTTAAAATAGAAAAAGATCTACCGGAGATGATGGATCTACTGATGCAACTTTGCAATAATAAGCCCGAGTTCGTATTTTTAACCTGTCATTCTACAGGATTTAGTCCACTTGCACTCAGAAGAATTTTAGAAGGTAGAATCAAAACTCCCGGGAATTATTTAACAGAAGAACTCTCCATCTCGGAAACCACTGGAAGATTACATCCCGCTGGTTCCAATTGTGTATTTTATTCTAATAGAGTAAAACTTTGAAGAAGAACGTATTGGAAATCAGCAGTTTCTCAAATGAAAAGCTGAAGTATATCTCAGGACTAAAAGATAAAAAGAACAGAGAAAAATCAGGCACATTCTTCATTGAAGGTTTTAGAGAGATCCAAAGAGCGAAAGTGTCGGGAAAAGTTAAATTCGAATATTTACTCACCTGCCCTGCTTGTTATTTGGGAGATAATGAAGAAGATCTTGTATCTTCAATCGATGCAAAAACAATCCTCGTTCCGAAACAAATTTTCGAAAAGATCTCCTATAGGGATAGACCGGATGGTTTGATAGCAACTGCCGAATTACCGGACTTCTCTCTATCTTCTAAAACAAAACTTTCAAACGATCCCGTCCTTGTAATCGAAGGTGTGGAAAAACCTGGAAACTTAGGCACCATCTTAAGAACAGCGGAAGGTGCAGGATTTCACAAAGTATTTGTCGCAGATCCAAGGCTGGATCTATTCAATCCAAACGTTATTCGATCTTCTACAGGAACATTATTCACACTGGATGTTTTCCAGTCTGATATCAAAGAGCTCTATCCTATTCTACAAAATGCGGGCTACAAAACATTTGCAGTAACTCCGGAAGCCAAGTCACTTTACTGGGATGCAAATCTGAAAGGGAAAGTAGCACTTGTTTTTGGAAGTGAGCAGTACGGGCTGAGTGAATACGCAAGATCTCAAAGTGATCAGTATATTTCTCTCCCTATGAAGGGAGTAGCAGATAGTTTAAATCTTGCAATGTCCGCTGGAATTTTAATGTACGAAGTACTTCGACAGAACCGTTAATGAAAAAGATCCAAATTTCCGCATTCGTAAGCGGCCACGGCTTTGGTCATATTAGCCGCAGTTTAGAGGCTATCCTACAAATCTTAATTCAAAATCCTGACTGGACTGCTACCATCAATTCTCCCAGAGGAGAAGAATTTGCATCTTCCCTGGACCTTTCCGGTATTTGGGGGCAAGTCAAAGCCAGGATCAAATTCAGAAAAACAAAATCGGATGTAGGAATAGTTCAAAGAGACTCTCTCGGAATGGATCTGGATTCCACCGAATCTGAAATTTTAGAATTTAAAAAAAAGAAAAACTCTCTATTAGAATCAGAAACAGAATATCTGAAAAAAGAAAAGCCCAATATCATTTGGTCCGACTCTTCCTCCTTTCCTTTTCTGATTTCTTCCGAATTAAAGATCCCTTCTTTATTTTTAGGGAATTTCACCTGGGATTATATCTACTCACATTATGAATCTCCAATATTCCAAAAATATTCTGAAGAATTAAAGACTGAATATGCGCTCTGTGATCTGGGACTTATCCTTCCTCTTTCTTGCCCGGTTATATCTATCCGCAAAACCAAAAATATAGGGTTATTAGGACGTAAACCGAATCTTAGCAAAGAAGAAGCCAGAAGTTATTACGGTTTTGAAGAAGGAATCGAATATTATCTATTTTCATTCGGTGCTTACGGGATAGACTCATCTCATTTTGATTGGAAAGAGTGGGATCCATCCAAAAGAAGGATCGTAATCGGTGGAATAGAATGGAAAATAGAAGCCAAGAATAATCTGGGGATTGTCACCATTCCAAACTGTCATTATCCGGATCTACTTAGAGCATGTGACTTCGTACTGACAAAACCGGGTTACGGCATTTTAAGCGAGTCCTATTTTGCGGGAACTCCTATACTTTATACGGATAGGGGTAACTTTCCAGAATACAAATACCTGGTGGAAACTTTACAATCTCAGTATAAATCTTCCTATATTTCCCATAAAGACCTATTTTCTTTCCAATGGGAAAATGCATCAAAATCAGCAATATCTTCTAACGTTGTTCCGGATCCAAGATTTCAAAGAGATGCCATCCAAGAGATCCAAGATTCAATCATAGAAATTATCAAATAAGCCACAGCTCCAGCTAACAAACCTTTGCTAGAAGCTTAAATGAATGGTAGGTTTGGAAACCAAACTAGGATTTTCGAGTTTACAGACTGATTTTATTCAAGGAAGTTCCAATCAATTGTTATAGAGAAAGGTACATCTATGCCAACGTTAGAAACACTCGAAAAATTTATCGCCCATGTTGAATCAAATAAACATGACGAAGCAATTGAAATTTTTTATACGAATGATGCCTCGATGCAAGAAAACCAATTACCACCTCGAGTAGGTAGAGATACTCTTGTGACGAATGAAAAATTAGTTCTTCGAAAAGCAAAATCCTTAACCTCAAAATGTATCCGACCCGTATTCATTAACGGAGATTACGTCGTAATTAGATGGGTATTCCATTTTGATTGGAAAGATGGTACAACAACGGATATGGAGGAGCTTACATACCAACTTTGGGAAGGAGAAAAAATCAAAGAGGAACAATTCTTTTATGATCCGGCACAACGAATACCGAAGTAATAATAAATTCGCTCTTTTAGGATCAGCTAAACCAATTTGCGATTTGTCCTTTCCGGATATTTGTTTGGTATTCCAAAAATCTTTCCTTCCACCAAGGATGGGTTTTAGAAAGATCAGTTTCCCAAAACCAAAAATGGAGATCGCTTAGAATACGTTTGTCCCAAAGAAGACGATTCATCTCCTTTGAATTCAAAGAATCTGGGCCGGATTCTTTCCAGTTGGAAACAAGAACATCCATATATCGTTTACGTGCATCCGATTCTTTTTTTCTCGATCTCAAACGAGAAGTATGAAAACGGAACAATAGTGGATCCACTACCGAAAGAAAAATCCCTCTACCTGATTCCATTCCATCTAAGAACTCGGAGTATTCTTTTTCTAAATTTTCAGTATCTGATAAAAGAGTATTCTGTTTAGTTTCTTCCGGAGTTAAAAGAAACCCTCTCTTTTTCCAAAGTTCTCCTTGTTTAGAAGAGGAAGTCCACACTCCCCAAAAATAAGAAAGAAGCCAGCCGCCTGTGATTGGTAATAACCAATAAAAAAGTACAGGATAATATACGAATAACCAGATAGAAATTCCAGTGCCGTAAAATGCCTGTGGAAGTAAGGCTCGTGCAGCGGCCATTCTATCTATCCCTTGTGCCGGGTCCCTGTTTTGAGGTCCCCATTCTATCTTTCTATTCCAGAAAGTCATCCAAAGGAATCTAGTATATTGGACCATATAGGCTGGAGCCAAGATCACTGATTGGATAAACTCCACAAAAAAGGAAACTATAAAGGAGAAAAATCCGATCCCGCTCTCTTTTCTGCGAAAAAACAATCCGTCCAAAAAAGAAAGAATGCGAGGCATAAATAATATTAGAATAGTATAAATCTGTAATCCGTAGAACACAGGAAGATACATACTTTCTTGGAACTGTGCCCATTCTTCCGGAATGGATGCCAGACGGTAATAATCAGTATCCGCCATTACGGTAAAGCTGGTAGCAACCAAGAGTAATGCCCAAAGAAGAGAACTTCCATAGGACAATATTCCTAAAAGAATATGGATCCTACTAGAGATCCTTAGTCCACCTACGAATAAGAACCAGAAATGTTGCAGATTCCCTTGGCACCAACGATTGTCCCTTTTTAGACTTTCCAGAAGATTAGGAGGACATTCCTCATAAGAACCTTCTAAATCATAAGCAAACCAAACAGTATATCCAGCTTTTCTAATTAATGCAGCTTCTACAGTATCATGAGAGAGTATTTTTCCGCCTATTGCGCCTTCTCCAGGTAAACCAGGAAGACCACAATGTTCCATAAAAGGTTTTAGTCTTACGATCGCGTTATGACCCCAGAAAGGTCCGGAAAATACCTGCCAATAATAAGATCCGGCACCAAAGATTGGATTTCCGAGCCAAGTCCCGAATTGTGCTAATCTTTGGAATAAACTTTTGCCTCGGATAATCTTAGGAACCGTTTGTATGATACCTGCGTTAGGCACTGCTTCCATGAGTCGGATCAGGTTTAGCATACATTCGCCTGTCACTAAACTATCAGCGTCCAAGACGATCATGTATCTATAACGTCGCCCCCATCTTCTGCAAAAGTCCGCGATATTCCCTGATTTTTTATTTAGATTGATCCTTCTTTTTCTGTAATATACCCTTCCCTTTGTTTCCGGCTTTCTGGAAAGTTTAGAAAATGCTTTCTCTTCCTGTAGCCAAATATCAGGATCTGTGGTATCGGATAATAAAAAGAAGTCCAGGTTTTCTCCAAGACCTACCGAAGCAGCAGACTTCATCATAGATTCCAAACCTGCCGCAACTCTTGAGACATCTTCGCAGTGGATCGGAATAACTACTGCAGTTGGTGGGAGTTCGCTTGGATTTGCGGTTTGCCCTGCAATCAAGCCGGAAATACGTGTGGGATCTCCTCCCCGTATTCTTTGGATTGTCCCAAAGATCGCAGTAGTAGCCCCGAACGCTAATAATGGAAACAAAAAGCAGAAGAGTAAAAGTGTAGCCCACTCCAAAGGAGAGATCCCGTTTATTAGAAGAAAACGATATTCTAAATAGATCCCGAATAAGGATAGAAGTCCCAAAACTCCAACGAACCCCAATCTTCTATAGGTGAACTTTCTGGAATCGAATGCTTCTTTTAAGATACCTTCCGGCTCAGGTATACTTGTGGGAAAAGTTTCCGCATTCATGAGAAATACCAAAATGCCAAAGAGATATAAACTGCTGCCCAGAATAATGCGGTCAAAACCAATGCAACAGGCTCCGGCTTTTCTGCAGAAGGAGAAGCAAGATCTGCGAGTGGACCAAAATCTATCGGTCTAGGCACCATTGAACCCGGTTCCAAAGGAGGAAGGCTACTTTCCCAATCACGATGTAATTTTACTGAAGTTTCTTCTTTAAAAATTTCGAATATATTTTTGTCGGAAGATTTGGATTTTTCAAAAACTTTAGAAAGAGTATTATGGATCTCTAAATTGTCTTCTATCCCCATTCCTCGGAGGTAAAGTTCCAAACGTTCCCATTCTTTGGAAAGATCTGGATTTTCTAAAAGACCGGAGGCACTCAAGTCTTCTTGCTTTTTCTTAGTTCGGCTCAAGTACGAAATTCCAGGTTTCAGAAATAATTTCTTGGTTTCTACTTAATGCGGCTTTTAGATCGGAGGCCTTAAATTTATTTTTTGGATACACTCCGAAGGTAAGTCTCCATACCCCGGTCTCTTCTATTTTTTGAACGGAATATTCTGATAATTCCGCATTTTCTCCGGTATCTATTCTTGCCTGAATGTAAGCAAACGGGTCCAAAGAACTCAAATTAGAACTTTTGAAATCCACATAGAACATTTTCAGGTCAGGATCCCCTTGTGCGTCCCCGATCCGGGTAGCCACCACCTTTGCCATTGAATCAGGAAGAGGATCTGTATCCGGCCAACGAACTGTATAAGAAAAATCGAATGGAGTTCCGGGCTGAGGAATTGGATCCGGCATCCAGTATGCCCCCATATTATCGTCCGAATCCTGAACTGTTGGGTTTTCTAAAAGATGAACTGATCCCTTTCCAAAAGGAATTTCAGGTTCTACCCAAGCACTTGGCCTAAGCTGGTATTTCATCTCGCTATGTTGGTAATTTTGGAATTCTCTATCTCTTTGGATCAGCCCGAATCCTCTCGGATTTTCATCAGGGAAAGAATACGTTGTGCTACGTTTCGGATTATCCAGAGGTCTCCAGATCCATTCTCCTTTTCCGGAATGGATCAGTAATCCGTCGGAGTCGTGAGATTCAGGATAGGCCTGGCCTTTAGGAATTCCTCTTGTTTCACTGTACCAATACATACTGGTCAAAGGAGCAATCCCAAGTCGATCCACCTTAGTCCTAAGGATCACCTCTGCGTTTACTTTAACCGCGGAAACTTTTCCGGGAGTGATCTGGAATTCATAGGCGCCGGTTGCAGTTCTTCCATCCAAAAGGGCATAAACCGTAATTGTAGAGTCGGTCTTATCAGGTTTGACCACATAAAATTCCCGAAAAGAAGGAAAGTCTTCCGGATAAGGCATACCTGTATTAATTGCGATCCCTCGACCAGAAAGACCATACCATTGTTTTTTAGAAATGATCCTATAATAACTTGCACCTTGGAAAACCGCAAACTCATCCGTATGTTCTTGTGTATTGATCGGAAAATGGATCTTGAATCCTGAATAACCTAAATTAGGCGGAAGTTCACCCACACCTTTTAATTTAGAAAGATCAAATGAAGAAGGATCATACGGGATCTCTCTTGCAAAATCCCCTCTCACTTCAAAAACTCTTATATTCGTATTATATAAATGACCCGGATGTAAGAACTGTAGCTGGAAAGGATTTCCTTCTTTTTTCCAAACCGATTTTTCAGGACGAAAAAAAATGTTCTTATATTGATTCCAAGGTAGACCTTTCAAAAAGTCCGTAGTGGAATGTTTAGGTGGAATGTAACGTAGTTTAGATAATGCTCTAGCTCGTCCCTTGAGATCTGAAAATGAAAACTTAAATGTAGGATAATTGCTGTGGTCGGAAATTTCTCCCTCCATCACACTTAGTAATGGAGAAGAAGAGAAATCAGGTTCTTCTCTGTCCCGCCTCTGCTGTCTATCTGCGACGGCAAAGAGCAAGGCTGTTGCCACAAAAGCCAGAATTATATGCAATCGTAACAATTCGTATCTTTCCTTTCAGCAAGACGAATGCTTAAACCAGTCTACCATCCGTACACAGAGAGGGCAAGGTCTTTTAAGTCCGGTCATATCGAACTCATTACAACCTTGCCCCTTGGTCTGATTGGCTAATTCTAGAGTTACTTTATTTAGGAGTAACTTTCACGAAATATTTTTTGGAAGCATCCCAAGTTTTCAGGATCTCTTCCGAAAGGTCGGATCCGGTTAACTTAGTGTGTTCAGTAATCAGGGACTTTATGATTTCGTAATCTTCATTTTCAAGATCCACGATTTTCACGTATTCTTTATTGATTAAAGGCTCCAATTCCCAATCTTTTTGGAAGAAATAAGCACTTCCTCCGGTCATACCGGCACCCATATTCTTACCGACTGTTCCCAAACAAACGATGGTTCCACTGGTCATATACTCTAAGAAGTGGTCACCTGCTCCGCCTACTACTGCGTCCGCTCCGGAGTTTCTAACTCCGAATCTTTCTCCAGCTCTACCGGAACTGAAAAGTTTTCCTGAAGTAGCACCGTACAGACAGGTATTACCGATGATCACATTCTCATAAGGTTTCAATTTAGAACGTCTATGTTTGCGGATCACGATGGTTCCACCGCAAAGTCCTTTACCTACATAGTCGTTTGCATCCCCGTGAAGAGTGATCTGCACTCCTTTCACGAGCCATGCTCCTAAGGACTGACCTGCAGTTCCTTCCAGAATGATTTCCAGTTTTCCAGGAAGACCTTTGGAACCGTATTTACGCGCAATAATTCCGGAAACTTTCGCTCCCACAGTTCTGTTCGTATTCTTCACAGAATAAGAAAGAGACATGGAAGTTTTTCCTTCTAACGCAGGCTCCGCATCTTTCAAGATACGATCATCCAGAACTTCTCCGACAGATTCTCTTCTTACGAATCTGTCTTTTTTCTTCTTAGGATCGAAAAGAAGAGGAAGACGGACAAGGATCGGATTCAAGTCTAAAGAATCTAAACGGTCTTGCTCATAACGAGTAATTTGTTTCAGAAGGTCCGTTCTTCCGACGATCTCGTCCATAGAGCGGAATCCTAACTTCGCCAAATATTCACGAACTTCCATTGCAAGAAGTGTCATTAGAGTAGCGACTTGATCGGGAGATCCTTTATATTTTGCTCTGAACTTAGGATCTTGGGTAGCAATTCCTGTTGGGCAATTATTCAAATGGCATTTTCTTGCCATGATACAACCTAATGCTACGAGAGAAGCCGTTCCAATTCCATACTCTTCTGCACCTAAACATGCAGCGATGATCACGTCCCTTCCGGAAACGATACCACCGTCAGTACGAAGAACAACTCTATCTCTCAATCCGTTCATTACTAAAACTTGATGTGTTTCAGAAAGACCTAATTCCCAAGGAGATCCAGCATGTTTGATAGAAGTAAGAGAAGCCGCACCGGTTCCTCCCACGTGTCCTGAGATCAAGATCACATCTGCATTTGCTTTCGCAACACCCGCAGCAATCGTCCCAACCCCTGCTTCAGATACCAGTTTAACTGATACTTGAGCAGTATGGTTAGCTTGTTTCAAGTCGTAGATCAACTGAGACAAGTCCTCGATAGAATAAATATCGTGGTGAGGTGGAGGAGAGATAAGATCGATTCCCTGAGGAGTGTGACGGTTCGTCGCGATCTCCTCATTGTTCTTCTTACCTGGAAGTTGTCCACCTTCTCCAGGTTTTGCTCCCTGAGCTATCTTGATCTCCAACTCTTTTGCAGAGTTCAGATATTCAGAAGTTACTCCGAATCTTCCAGAAGCTACTTGCTTGATAGAAGAATTCGCGAGATCTCCCTTTTCATCTACAACGTAACGAGATGGACTTTCTCCACCTTCTCCGGAGGAAGACTTTGCTCCCAAACGGTTCATTGCTACAGCAAGGTCAGTGTGAGCTTCAATAGAAAGCGCCCCGTGGCTCATACCTGGAGTTAAAAAACGTTTTTGGATCTCAGAAACTGTTTCTACTTCTTCAATTGGAACAGGTGCACGATCTACGAAATCGAATAGATCTCGGATATTGATCGGATCACTTTCTTCCATTAATTTAGAAGCTTCTAAGAATGCTTCGTAGTCATTATCAACCGCAGCCTTGCGGATGAATTTTACTACTTTAGGAGACCATCTATGAGGTTGGTCATCCTTCTCGGAGACGAAGTCCTCAGGGTTAATCTCTTTGTTGAATGCAGAGTCGTGGTTACGTAGAATATTCTGCTCGATACCGCCTATACCAATTCCGGAAATTCTGGAATAAGTTCCCGGGAAGTATTTGGAGATCAGTGTTCTAGAAAGACCGATCGCTTCGAATACCTGTCCACCCACATAAGAAGACATGATGGAAATTCCCATCTTGGACATGATTTTCAGAAGTCCGTCATCCACACCCGCGCGGTAGTTTGTGCAAAGAGAGGCGAAAGAAGGACGAGTACCGTCTTCTGCATCAAAGTCTCCCTTGGTCCATAGGTCGTGAAGAGTGTCCCAGATCAAATAACTGTTCACTCCGGAAGCTCCGTATCCGAGTAGAACAGCCACATTATGGATTTCGAATGCAGATCCTGTTTCTACAAGAATGCTTGTAGCCGCACGTTTTTTGTTACGGATCAAGTGGTTATGAACTGCCGCAACCGCAAGCTCCATCGGAATAGGAGCGCGATCCTTGTTCAGTTTTTTATCCGATAGAATTAGGATATTCACTCCGGATTCAGCAGCTTTTACCGCATCGCTAAGCAACTGATCCAATGCAAGTTCCAGATAATTTCTAGCAGCACCTTCTTCATGATGAGCTTCGAAAGTCGCATCCAAGGTAACTACCTTGTATTGTTTTCCGTCCTTCTCTCTGATCCTTTGTAATCCAAGATTAGTTAAATACGGATGAGAAAGTACTAGACAGTTCTGAGGTTTTTCGTCCGCGAAAAGATTTGTTTTCTTAACAAGACGAGTATAAAGAGAAGTTACTCCCTTCTCCCTTAGATAGTCGATCGGTGGGTTTGTGACTTGTGCAAATCTTTGGCGGAAGTATGTATACAATCCGATACGAGAAAGCATCAAAATAGATAAAGGAGTATCGTCTCCCATGGAACCGATCGCTTCTTTTCCTGCGATCGCCTGAGGTTTGATTACCGCTTTTTGTTTGTATGGAGAATATGCGAATAAGATCTGTCTTCTTCTTAGATCATCTCCGCTATAAGTTACGGTTTTAGCGATAGACTCGTCAATAGTTTGGTCAAGATATTCTACATTCTCTTTGGACCATTCTCTATAATCGTATTTTTTCTCGAATAATGCATTTACATCTTCGTTAAAATAGACCTTTCCTTCTTTCAGGTTGATAGCGAGCATATCGCCCGGTCCTAATCTTCCCTTTTTGGTAATGATCTCTTCATCGATATGAACTAGACCGGTTTCGGAACCCATTACCACGAGTCCGTCTTCAGTGATTACATACCTTGCAGGGCGAAGTCCATTTCTATCCAAACTTCCACCGACCCAGTCTCCTTCTGCAAAAGCAAGTGCAGCCGGTCCGTCCCATGGTTCGGTCAAAGTGTTATTATACTCGTAGAACGATTTCAGTCCTTCGGACATTTGAACGTTCTTACTCCATGCATTCGGAATAAGCATCGCTTTAGCGTGAAGTACGTCTTTACCGGAACGTACGATCGCTTCCATAGCATTATCTAAACTTGCAGAGTCGGATAAATGAGGTCTGATGATCGGATGGATCTCTTTTTGGAACTCTCCCCATTTCTCACAGGTAAGTTCTTCTTCCCTTGCGAGCATCCAAATTCTGTTTCCAACGATGGTATTGATCTCTCCGTTATGCGCAAGTACGCGGAACGGTTGAGCTAATGCCCAGCTTGGGAATGTATTAGTGGAATATCTTTGGTGGAAGATACAATAAGGAGAAACCATCTCCTCACTTTTTAGATCCTCATAAAATTGAGAGACCTGGTTTCCATTAAATAATCCTTTGAATGTGATCCTTTCAGAAGAGAAGGAACAAATATAGAAGTCCTCACTCATGGAAAGTTTGAGAGCATCTCTCATTACTTTCTTTTGGATCAGGAATAATTTAGTTTCGAAATCCTCGTTAGACATTCCTTCCGGTTTACCGATCAATACTTGCTCGATCTGAGGACGGGAAGCGTTTGCCTTAGGTCCTAAAACCTCAGGATTTACAGGAACATATCTCCAAGCATACAGCTTGAAGTTAAATTGCATAAGTGCTGATTCGATGAGGCTTCGGCAAACATCTTGTTTGTCTATGTCCTCTCTCGGTAGGAACACCATCCCCACACCGATGGAATCTTCGTCAGGGCGTCTATGACCCATCTCCTCGATGTATTTCGCGAACAGTTTTTTAGGAATACGGATCATGATCCCGGCGCCGTCTCCGGTTTGCATATCTGCATCTACGGCTCCGCGGTGGGTTAGGCATGCGACCGCCTTCAAACCCATTGATACAACTCGGTGATTGGACTCGCCCTTATAAGAAGCGACGAAGCCTACTCCGCAGTTATCGCGCTCGAAGGACTTGTCATATAGACCATTTTCCTCCAAGTACTTTTGGATCCGCAACTGTTCGTCAAGGTTTAACATCCGCTAAGGTTCCTCTTTAGGGTTGATAGTAAATCCGGGACACTGCTCTTGCCTTGGTCCACGGACAGAGGAAACCCCCACCCACGCGATGTTTGGCTGAATTTTGTAGCAAATGTCCGATTCTTAGACCAGTAAATTTGCGAGTGCCTAGTTTGAAAACGATCTTTTTAAAGGAATCCAGAGCCAAAGCGCATATATACGGCTTATATCAATGTCTAAGTTCCTATGACAGAAGAATCTAAAGGGTCCAAGGCATTACTTTGGCTCGTGGCCTGCGGCTTTTTTATGCAGACTTTGGATGGGACAATTGTCAATACAGCTCTGCCTGCGATCGCAAAAAATTTAGATGCGAGTCCTTTGAGAATGCAATCAGTGGTGGTCGCCTATCTTCTTACGATGGCGATGATCATTCCGGCTTCCGGTTGGATCTCCGACAAATTCGGGATACGACAGGTTTTTATCGGTGCCTTATCCTTATTTGCCCTAGGCTCTCTGTTCTGTGCCCTTTCTCAGAATTTAACCCAACTTGTTCTTTCCAGGATTTTACAGGGAGTTGGAGGAGCACTTTTACTTCCTGTTGGTCGTCTAGCACTTCTTCGTTCTGTTTCCCCGGAGCAATTTTTGCAAGCGATCAGTTTTGTGGCAATCCCAGGCTTGATTGGCCCATTAGTTGGTCCTGTTTTAGGAGGATGGTTAGTAGAGACTGCATCTTGGCATTGGATCTTTTTGATCAATCTTCCCGTAGGCCTAATTGGGATCGTTGCGGCTTCTATCTACATGAAAGGAAATCCAATCCAGAATTCAGCCGTATTTGATTTGAAAGGTTATCTGCTTCTGGCATTTGGGATGGTTACTTTTTCTTTGGCATTGGATGCAGGGTCTAGTTTGGGTTTGCAGAAGGCAGGGGTCATTCTTCTTACCATATTCGGACTCGCAAGTATCGCAGCTTATTGGATCCACGCTGCCAGAACTTCTGCCCCACTTTTTTCTCCCCGGATTTTTTCTATTCCTACATTAAGTATCGGTCTTCTGGGAAATTTATTCTCTAGGCTTGGAAGTTCCAGTATGCCGTTTTTGGTTCCATTATTCTTACAAGTGAATATGGGATATCCACCTTTTAAAGCAGGTTTAATGCTTTTACCAATGGCAATCGCAGGAATAGGTATCAAAAGATTTGCTCCATTATTAATTTATAAATTAGGTTATAGAAAGGTTTTGGTTACCAATACCTTACTGATAGGCCTGAGCATGAGCAGTTTTTTCTGGTTAAACTCCTCGGAGATCTGGTGGATCTTTTCTTTTCAATTATTCTGTTTTGGAGCATTTAACTCTTTTCAATTCACCGCAATGAACACTCTCACCTTGAAGGATTTGACCGGAGAATTTACAAGCAGTGGAAATACGATGCTTTCTATGATACAGATGTTGGCGATGGGAATGGGAGTAGCATGTGCTGCAGGAGCCTTGGAAGCGTTTAGGGATCTATTCGGTCAAGATCCGGAGAATATGCTTTTAGCATTCAGGAGCACATTCGCTTGTATGGGAATAATCACTCTCTCCTCTAGCTTTATCTTTTGGCAGATCAAAAAAGAAGACGGAAGAAGTGCCGTGTTGAAAGATTCGGTGTTAGATTAAATTTTTTATTTCGCACAGAGGGCACGGAGAACGTAGAGGATTTAATTTCTACGGATAGAAAGAACTGGATTCAAGAATAGATCAGTCAGTATCTTTCTCTGGCTTGCATCAGGGATACGGGAAAGAAGTTGGTCCATCTTTCCTTTGATCTGAGTAAAATCAGGATATTCATCCATGACTCTTAAAATATGAGGCCAGGCTTTTTTTACAAGTTCAGCTACTGCAGGACTTGCAGTTCTTGCTTTATTCCAAGAAGCTTCTAATTGGTTTCTGATACGGAAAAAATCACGCCCAAGTTCCAGTACTTTTCTGAGTCTGGATTCTGAAAGACCTGTACGAGAGCCAAGCTGACCTAGAGTTCCATCCCATTCGACTACTTCTCCCCTGGATTCTTTCAAAAGAGAAGTTTGTAATTGGACAAGCGCGTTTTCCTCAACAGGTAAGGATGCAACCCAACGTTTATATTCTTCGAGCTGTCCTGCTTTTTGGAAAACCCGCACCTTTCCGACTTGGTCCATATATTTAGAGAATGGAATGCTTACTGGCGGTTCTGAGAAACTAGGAGAATCTCCTCCGAAGTCTCCATCGAAATGAAGATCCTCAACATCCGAAAGGATATCTTCTCCCATTTGGACTGGGGAATCATCTTCTTCTAATTCCTCGACCTTCATGATCAAAGGTTTGCCGGAGAATAGTTCACCATATTTTTTTAATATTTCTTCTAGGATCGGGGTTTCTGGGCCTTTGCGAACAGGAACCGGGATAGGTCTTGCGGCTGCACCAGCCGCTGCGGTTTCTCTTGCGACTTCTCCCAAAGCGGCAGCTTCTCTTTTTTTACCGGTGGAGATCTCCACCAGGTAGATCATTCCTTCTTCCGATTCGAATCTATGACCCGCTGGGAATGTAAATCCAAGTCCTTCTAAAATCTCTTCGGATATCTTAGAATATTTTTTCTTACGAGGAGTTTGCTCGGCAGAGGACTCTTGTTCTATAAGTTTGGTTTTTACCTTATTCAAAGCACCCAAGAAGTTTCTGTTCATATAAGAAGAAAGTTCTTGGGAACCCATTCCGAGGAATTGAGCGAACTGAGGAAGTTGATCAAAAAAATGATCCGTCTTTTGGACGTTGCTGGAAATATAAGAGCGAAGTTTTGTCTTAAGAGCTTCTTGTTCTTTGGCGGGAATTTTTTTAGCGGAGATTAATGTCCCGAAAAGTTGGATATGAGTATGAAAATAACTTAAAAATTCCCCATACGCTGTTAGAACGTATTCTCCATGGGAATTTTTTTCTATGACCTTTTTGTCTGCCATAATCCGGATTCGCAGTCAAGTTTTTACGACCCTAGACCGGAATTCAAGACAATTAAGTTACGAATCCTTCTTAAACAGTCTTAGGTAAAATTTCTTCTGTAGGACTTCCGCTGATGATCCTGTATCTCAAGAATGTGTTACAGGTCGCTTCTTCCGAATAACGGACCAAATCGTAATCAGGACGAGGAGAACGGAAAAAGGAAGAATGAGCCAGACGTTCTGTCACTTCTTTACGAATATGAGCTCTCGCTTCATTCCTTCTCATATAAACCGAAGGAACTACTATATCGTTCTTATAAGATAAAATATTATTTCTATAGATGGCTACAGTTAGGCGGATCCGGTAGGATTTATTTTCCGTCAGGTCTTTAGGTTCCAGAAATTCCATGCGGGGGCCTTTTGTTTGAAAATCTTTACAGACTTTCTATAACCAAAGTATCGGATTTCCCACCCCCCGATCTCAAATTTGGACCATAGAATTTTTTTACTTTTGGAAAATTTAAATCTTACCGATGAGCGATTTCAAATTAAGGCAACATAACTCGATGCAAACTCCAAGGAGTTGCAAGGAAAGAAGAATCACCAGTATCCGAAACATAAAACGCCCCAGTAGAGATCTGGTTCGTAGGTATAGATATTTGATTCAATTCGGTAAAGTTAGCATTCCTCTTAAATACCTTGTATCCATTATTAGAAGTTCCTTCTAATGTATATAAATTCCCGGACTTATCCGTTGTGATCTGTTGAAAAGGAGTCGTAGCAGATTGGACTAGATTATTCCACTCTAAAGTATTAGAATTAAATTTAGAAATAGAAGTATGGATATCAGTGTCTCCCATACCTATCAGCATATGATAAAAATTCCCTGAATAATCCGTTTCTAATTCCACAGTGCTCATGATGAAAGATTCTCTATAAGAATTATCTAAATAATTCCCATCCCCTCCCCCATTGATAGAAGAGAAATTTAAATAAGTGAAAGTATCTTCTTCCCCGAGATCCACATAATCGCTAAATACTTTTCCGCCTGTTACAGCAATATTCGTAAAAGCAACGAATGAATTCGCTGGCAGAGTGCGAGTAGTTACCCCAGTAAAATCAGTTTTGACTTTTATTAAAACCCTTGCATCCGAAGTATTTCTAGCTGAAATATATAAGAAGTCTCCATCAATCTCCAAATCGCTACCTTGGACCGTGCGTCCCTGAAAAGCGGGCAAAACAAAACTAGAAAGGTAAGCTCCATTCGGATTCAGCTTTGTGACTTGTTTAGTTGCATGAAGAATGTAAAAATTCTTTTTATCGTCCCTAACAATTCTTAAAGGAGAAATTCCAACTAAACTAGGAGAACAATTAGAAAAAATAGGAGCAGCGCAGGAAAGGATAGAAGATCTTTCCGTATCGACTGCGAAAATATTTCCATTACGATTATCTGTTGCAATACTTTGAATAGTAGAAGGTCCCGCTGGATTGATTTTCATAGTCACCGAACCGCCAGACATTCCGCTATGGAATCGAACTAGATAAGGTCCATTATCGGGAAAAGTATTCTGTTGGATAGCAACAAGGATCTGCCCGCCGCTCATAGTCATATCAATGATCTGGCCAACGGTAATCTGTTTAGATGCGAGTTGAACAGGAGTATCTCCGGTAATGTCGTATTGAAATAGATCAAAATTCGAATTATCCGCAACCAATAGACTATTATCAGAAGGATGGATATAGATTGCATAAGGTTCCCTGAATGTCCCCGGAAGGTCCCAAGTCTTAAGCAAATTCCCTGCAGAAGAATATTTAAAAATACGATCTGTTCCTGTATTGAAATTTGCTTCGCTAATATACAAGTTCCCTAAAGTATCCAAGGCCAGATCCTTTGGCACAGAATCCGACGGAAGATCTATCAAACTTGTCTGGGTACAATCCGAATTCAGTTCGAATACTTTCATTCCAACCAAAGCAAAAATACGATCAGAAACATCTACAACCATTGCCTTAGGAGTAATTCCGGTCCAAACGCCGATCATATCTCCATTCACATTCAGCAAATAAACATTCCCGCCACTTGCAACAAGCACTGAATTTCCCCAGGAAGAAACTGAAGTCGCGGCTCCAGGAAAACCGTTTTTGAATCTAGAATAAAGAGAAGTCCCTCCGCCAAGAGAATTCAATTTTGTAGAACAAGAAGAATTGAATGCAACTGTTCCAGTATCAAAAACGCTGATAGGAGAAACCTTTCCATCTAGGTCTACCACTTGGACGGCATACTGAAATAAACTTTGGGAATTGGAAATTGGATCCGTAAAAACAGGATCAGTTACCGAACCGATTTGTTGGTAAGTGGATTCGAATACTGTCTTTTTAAAAACCCTGTATTCCTGGGCAGGAACCGGATCCCAACGTATCTCTACCTTATCACTGAATAAAGCATCAGATGCGCTTAGCCATCCAGGAGTTCCCGCCTCACCCGGTGGAGGATCCCCTGGATCTGAAGAACCAGGAGAGATCGTCGCAAGTAACGCGGATATAGGATCAATTCCTCCTCCTTCGGAAGAGCATCCTGCTAAAAAAGAAAAATTAAAAACCAAAACAAATAAAAACAATCTTTTCATAAATACCGAAAAAACATTAAAATTTTCTAAACTTCGCATTTGTATCTATATTAAGGGATAATCACCTTGCCTCTGATAAAATCGTCAGCAAAAGGACCATCCACATATGAATAAGAAGCCATTTCTACGCACATATATTCGAAAGTGTTACGATTCAAACTAGCGCTTGCTTCATATGTTGCGATCGGTATCGTATCAAATATTTCGAAATAACTGAAAGGGATTGCAGGTATAGAAAAAGAGATCGGCTGAGCAACGGAAACATCAACGTAAAGATAATCGAATGTATCTTGCGAAATAGTTTTCCTCGCCTTAAACTCTACATCGTCTCCATTTACTTCTGCAGTTGCACAAACAGTTCCACAATTTCCTATAGTTGCAGGAAGAGTCGCCGCTCCAGTGCAGAAGTGAGATTGCCCAATTTGTTTTACTTTGGAAGAAATTCCAAATTCGTTTCTGGCAACGATCAATACTTTTAATTTTCTATCAGTTGGCCCGATTAACGCTGGTGGATTTGCTCCAGGTTGAGCGAGCTGCCCTGAAGTAACTGTCCAATGAGAGAAAGAATTTACCACAGTATTATCAGGCATCAACTTCATACTTTGGCCTCCAATAAACGCGGAGACGGTTGTATTATCATGAACTGCTAAATTAAAATCGATAGATTGGATAGAGAATAAACCATTAAAGCTTGTTCCACTTGAAATATCAAAACTAGTGATCGTAGAATCCTGCAAATCAGGAGCGTTTTCAGGCTGGCCCGGGGGAGCTGGATCTCCAGGAGGAACTGGAACAGGAGCCGCAACTCCATCTAAAACCGCCTTTGCTGCAGCGGTAAGTTCCGCGATACTTTTTGCATCCTCGGAACAATATAAGACGCAAAAGATCCCGAGCACCGGTAAGATCTTTATAAAACGTTGTTTTCTATTTAAGAACTTCATTAAGATTCCCATCTAATGTTTTTCCCAATCAGCTCGTCCCTGGTATATTTTTCCGAGTTATTTAAAAAATTCTCAGAATCGCTCGGAATGAACGATACAAATCGAGGAACAAACGTCTGTTATACGGATTGATCAGATGTTTTGATCTCAAAACTTCGGACAAATCGGAACGTTATGTGTGTATATAGATTCCCCACCAGTCAACAGCACAACAAGTGGTGATTATTTTATTTTTAGATTTTTTGATCTTCTCAGAAAAAAAGTGAGCAAAAGCTCAAAATTACCGTAACGTTTGCTACAGAAATCCTTCTACCAAAAACATGTTCAAAAATCAGAATATAGACCGACGTTCAAGAAACAGTTTCAGAGACAGTATACATTCTTCTTTTTTGAGCCCAAGGAAGTCCCGGAAGTAAAAGAAGAATATAGGAAATGGGAAGGGATTCGAAAATAATTTCTCCATAAAAAGAGCTCATTTCAGTAATCCTTAAAAATTTAGAGATCATTATAAAAGAAATGAAGAAGGAAGAAAAAAGTACAAATGCGAAACCGATCGCGATCAGATGCCTTATCCAAATATTTTTCCAAACAAGTTTTGTATCGGTAAGTTTATGGAATTGAAAACTTACTTGGGCAGTACGAATGGAAAGAAGAAGTAAAAGTAATGCCAGAAATATATTATTTCCACCACCAGCCGCAATTCCAAACCAAGTTAAGGTTGTGCCGATAAGAATGATGAGAGAATAGACACAAAGAAGAATGGCCGACGCCCTACTTCTGGAAAATCGTATCACTAATCCAAAAATAAAGATAAGGAGAACATCCATATAGAAGTTCCGAAAAGATCCCAAAAGAAAGGAGAAAAGAATACTTTGCAAAAACCCGATCAAAAACAAAATATAAGAAGAAAAATTTAATATAAACTCCGCGTCTTCCGGGGATTCTATCTTAGCAAAAAAACGTTTCAGGAATTTCATATTGGTTTCCAGCAATCCTGCCTATTCCGCTTTTCCAGTCAATTTATTCAATTTGCCCGCCCTTTTGGCTGTTATATCTCGAGGTAAAATCTGTTACAAATCCACAAAAACCTTTCAGATTCGGGCTTACTGGGGAAAAATCCTAAATGACAAGTGATTCAGGCCCATCTTAATGGAACTAGAGAGCACTCATGAACTTCCGATACAATCATTCTCCATTCTCTTACCAACGCCGTAGAACCAGAGAGGTAAAAGTTGGAGATGTCGGTATAGGCGGAAATAATCCGATCCGCATCCAATCCATGATCACCGCGGATACTAGAGACACAGAAAACTCAGTTAGACAAATTTTAGAATTAGAGGCTGCAGGTTGTGAGATCGTTCGATTGACCGTACCTTCTCAACCGGATGCAGATAACTTACCTAATATTCGAAAAGAACTTAAAAAGTTAGGAAGTAAAGTCCCTCTAGTTGCTGATATCCATTTTACCCCAAGTGTTGCGATGAAATCAGTAGAATGGGTGGAGAAGGTCCGTATTAATCCAGGCAACTTCGCTGATAAGAAAAAATTCGCAGTCAGAGATTATACAGAACTCGAATACAAAGAAGAGTTAGAAAGGATCTCTGAGGTATTCAGCCCACTCGTACTTCGTTGTAAAGAGTTGGGAGTCTCCATGAGGATAGGGACTAACCACGGATCCTTATCAGATCGTATCATGAATAAATACGGAGACACACCGCAAGGAATGGTGGAATCTGCGATAGAGTTTATCCGGATCGCTGAAAGCCTTTCTTATAAAGATATTATAGTAAGTATGAAAGCTTCCAATCCACAAGTAATGGTCCAGGCTTACAGATTATTATGCAGCCGCTTCATGGAATTGCAGATGGATTATCCATTACATCTAGGAGTGACAGAAGCAGGAGACGGAAAAGACGGACGGATCAAATCCGCAATCGGTATCGGCTCCTTATTGGAAGACGGATTAGGAGATACCATCCGAGTTTCCTTAACAGAAGATCCAATTCATGAAGTTCCGGTCGCAAGATTGCTCGCGGACAAATATAATAAACTTAGATTTCCGGAAGCACAAAGCCAAGGATACTCTGAATTTAGGAATCCTTACTCTTACCAAAGATTTTATAGCAGACCTATCCAAGTAGGAAGTCTTTCTCTGGGAGAAAATCATGCAGTTCGGATCGAATCAGTATTACCTTTCGAATCCGAAAGCGGATTTTCGCAGGAACTCTCCTCACTTAAAAATTATGCAAGATCCAGATCCTTAGAATTGGAAATGGTCTCAGTACCACTTCCTTCGGATGAATTCCTAAGAGAAGAATGTATTTCCGCAAGTAAATCCTCATCCGTTCCGATGGGAGTCATAGTAGAACAAAACGAATTATTACTGGAAGACGTATTAGAAGATCTGATTCCATTCCCTAAAGTAACAGTAGATCCATTCCATCATTTCCAAAATAGGGATTCTTTATTAGAATTTTTGCATAAACGAGAAGGTAAAGGAATTACGGAACTTAACGTCCAGGCATACCAAATCGAAAGCCTAAAAGGACTTCCTGAAGAATTTAAGAATGCAGGGATAGAATCAGTAGCATTCTCCATCCAAACTTTCCATATACTACACGATTATAGAAAATTAGCACGTATACTCAGCGATTTTGATTATCCTATCTTCCTGAGTGCAGAATATCCAGACATGGATACCGCATTATACGAATCCTCTATCGGGATAGGCGGAATGTTGACCGATGGGATCGGGGACATGCTTCGTATCAAAGTAATCGATAGTGAACCAGAGGCAGTTTTACAACTCGGGTTTGATATCCTACAAGCAACCAGATTAAGACTCACAAAAACGGAATACATCTCCTGCCCTTCCTGCGGAAGAACTCTATTCGATCTGCAAACCACAACTGCACGTATCAAAGAAAAAACAGGCCACTTAAAAGGGGTCAAGATAGCAGTTATGGGTTGTATCGTAAACGGCCCTGGAGAAATGGCGGATGCAGATTTCGGTTACGTAGGTGCAGGCCCGGGCAAAGTACATTTATATCGGGGAAAAGAAATCGTACTTAAAAACGTTCCATCCGAAGAAGCCGACGAAAGACTAGTACAACTGATTAAAGACTCGGGAATGTGGATGGAGAGAGAATCAGTGGCTAGCGAAACCAGCCACTGATTTTCCTTTCGCTTAAAGCTCGTTCGCTTCTACGATAATAAAGTTCGGAGAAACCTGTCTCAACTTCTTAGCGGAATATTTACCCTTATCTTGAAACGCTTTCTGTTTCCAAACCTGAGTAGAAAATTCCGTTTTAGAATTTTTGATCTTATCGTAGAAATGATCTGCTATCTTTTGTTTACCCAAAACTGACTGAGTTCTCGCCAGCCACAACGCACTTTGCTGTTTTCTGAAAGAAGAAGTCTCCAAACTTTCAGCTTGTTCCAATAAGAACGCAGCCTTATTCAGATTCCCTTTTTCCAGATATAAAATTGCTTCTAAGAATAGGATAGAAGGATCCTTTCCTGTAAATTCTTCGTTTGCCGTTTGCAATTCCAGAAGAATATCATCAATTCCGCCCATACTTGGATCGTCATTTATAAGCATTGCTTTTTTATAATGTCGAATTGCAGATCCTACCTTAAGGTCATTAGACTTCGAGACCTTCTTCTCTTTTCCTTTTTTGGAATCAGAAAGATCCAAAAGTTTATAACCGGGTTCACCCCAAGCCATCGGAATTTCCATATAAGGACCGCTACTAGTGGGGGCGGTACCGACGGAGACAAAAATTTTGCGGGCTTCTGCACTCATCACCACGGACTTAACCGAAGTGATTTGACGGATCGTAGAACCCATTGTGCGAACTTCTCCGCTGGAACAATCGATAGTATCATCCAAAAGATTCTGAAGATCAACTACACTGGTTCCCTTTTTCTTCCTTTGGGAAGACAGAAGCTGTTCTGCTCGATCGAAACGACTGATACAATGATGATAGAAAACAGGAGCAGCCATAATCTCCCCTTCTTGTAACTTTTCACTTTGATAATGGTTTGTATTTACAATATGATCTTTTCCTAAATTAGGATAAACCACATCTACATTACCGTAATTTGTCTCAATGATCGCAGCCTTCGGTCCCTTCTCCTTATGATTTGTAACGATCAGACCCCAAGTAGAATTGATCTTATGTTTTTTAGCGATACTCACCGCTTCTTCGATAGATCTTGCTTCTGAAATGATCTTATGACCGAAATCGATCACTCCCAAACCGTTAAAACCTATTTTTTTATGAAAGCGAGTGTGGAACGCGATTGTAAGGCCGGCCTCATTGAAAGCGGTGATCCCAGGAACATCCGCACCCCTACATGCAATATAACCATAACGTAAACCTTTTTCAGGAGTACAGAAAACAACGATCGGACGTTTATCCCAAACTTCTACACCAGGAAAATCGAAATTGCGTGCATGATATAATTTACCGTCCTGACTTTGATCTCCCCAAACTGCGACACTCGTGCAAGCAGGGATCATCTGAGGGCTTCTACCCGGACTCATATGTGCCAGCTCAGGAAGAAGCTGGATCATACCCAAAAATCCAACGGAGTTCTGGAAGGAATCCATAGTAAAAAGTTCCTTTTCTAATTTCGCAGAACGACCCGCAGAAGTTAGAGCAGCAATTGTCCTAGCAGAGAACTCAGAAGGTCTATGCTTCATCATTCTTCTAGACATCCAGTTCACCAAAAAAGAAGTCACACCCTTCGCCAAAAAATTCCGGTTGCCGCGAGGTAAGCTCCCCAATAGAAGATTGCGGGCCATCACAGGATAAAAATCAAAGATCGGCTCAAACTGCCCGATCTCATTCATGATCTCGCCAAATTGTCTTCCCATCTCTTCTTGGGAACCCTTGAGCTGTAATACTGCTAGTGGATACGTTTCCGAATTCATGGGCCAATCTTACCAGATATTCTCATGGCCATCGACCGCCTCCATAGGTTCGGATAGCCAAACTTATCGGATCGGACCTCTTGCACGGAAATTTGCCTTATGTAGGAGCTCCTACAAATTATTTAGATAAAAATTTAGGGCGGCTTCCTCACTAACGTTCGGAACCGGGCTACTTCGGGCTACGCTATCGCTTCGGTCCTTCGGACTTCCCCTTCGTATCCCTGCCGCAGTGCCCAATAGAGAGCGAAGAAACAATGCAGCGAAAGCGAGTTGCAGAATACCGCTCAAAGAATCAAATAGCATCCGGCCCGAAATACAACCTATGGAATACCTACATATATTTTTTCTGAAATTCCTACAATTCGGAGCAGGAGCCGCATTTTTATACGCTTATCTGGAAATTATCCGGCCGGGTTCCGGAAATAGGATCTTGGTACTGATCATGACCCTAACCGGAACAATTCTGCTTAGGTATTCCTGGTATCTACAGGATGATCTATTAGAATTTCCTTATTTATTTATTTTCTTACACACAAGCGTACTTTTCGTAGGGCCTCTGATCTACACCTACATTCGCTCCTTCTTAGAAACGGAAGAAGAAAGTCCGAAAGAAAAACTCATCCGCTACGGATTACATTTTTCGCCTGTGCTATTATTCACTATTTTTGAATGTATTTTCTTTTCCCAAAATAGTTCAGAACTGAAAGCTCAGATAATACAAGGAGCCAAAGAATTCAGATTAGATTGGGCTCATTTAGGAAGTTTTATCGCAAGCATCCAGGTCTCCGTCTATTCACTATTCTGCCTGTATCTTTATCACAAGGTTAGCAGAAGATATGAAATGTACGAGTTAAAACTGGTATGGCTCGTATTACTCCTACCGGTATTCGCGAATAGTTTTATAGGAACCGCCTATTTTCTAAAGAATAAATATTTGTTCGATCTAGGAGCGTCCCTTATTTGCATAATGGTCCTTCTACTCTTCTTAGTTCGAGAAAGGCATCCTGGATTTTTCAACGAGATCACCCAAGTCATCCAAAGTGCAAAATACCAAAATACCCCACTTCTCTCCAAAGAGATAGAAGCGGCAAATTCAAAATTGAAAGAACTCTTAGAGACCAAAAACTTATACAGAGACAGCGAATTGAGACTTGTGGACTTGGCAGCGGAACTTGGATTAAATTTGCACCAAACTTCCAGATATTTAAACGAAGTTCACAAAATGAATTTTTACGAACTAATCAATCGATACAGAGTGCAAGAAGCTTGCAAACGTCTAATAGAAGAATCAGATAGTTCAGTTTTAGATATAGCATTCGCAGTGGGTTTTAATTCTAAATCCACCTTTCATTCTCAGTTTGTAAAGTTTATCGGAATGTCGCCCGCTCTCTACAGAAAGCAGAAGGGAAATTCAAAGTAAGCCTAAAAAACTGCAGAAATCCCGAAATAATAACCTCGAATCTTCTCCCGTCCCGAATCAGGAGTCTGGGGATAAATATTAGTCGCATCCGTAAATTGATAATAAGTAATATACTGATCCGAATAATTTTTATAGGAAAAATTAGATCTATTATAGTTATAGCCGAAGTATAATTTATATTTTTCGAAAAAGATATAAGAAAAGGAAATATCAAGCTCGGAACCCCTAAACACTCCCATAGTATTATGATGAGAATATTCCTTATATAAAAAAGCGAATTCCTCGAAGCTTGATCCTGTCCATTCTAAAAGAGTATTATAACCTTGCCAGCTCAAACTTCTACGCCCTTCCGTATAATAAAACTCCAAACTAAAATTTAAATAAAGAGAATCATATAAACGTAAATTACTTTTAATCGCTACCTGAGGACCTACGCTACGGATTCTTTCAGATCCGATTCCGGATAAACTTCCGGACCACATACTAGTATCTATCTTCCTCAATCCGGCTCCGAAATATAATTTTTCCCCAAAAGGAGTCAGAGCATAAGATAAATAATTTAATTTGTAATCGCTTCTTTCTAAATCAGAAACGTCTCTCCTTCTAAACCCATAACCTGTATCATTCCCAAAAATATAATAATAATGAGCCTTTGTGAGAGCGTTTTGGGAAAATAAGAATTCTACTCCATACTTTTTTTCTTCATCTATAAATTTGAAATACAAAGGGTAAATAGTTCGAACATTTCCAGTCAGATTAAAGTCACGATTCACCTGTTGTTGCGCTATATTCGCATTCGATTGGTATATATATGGATCATATTCCGATTTCATGATCCTAAACCCCAGCTCTGAAATCTTTTTAGAAGAAGCTGGGGTTTTATTCGGTTCCGAGACCGGACCTGTGTTTTCGGATCCTTGGACCGATGGGTTAGTATTTACAGGATTCGTAATATTTTCCTGAGAAGCCAAAGATGTAGTAAGTAATAATATTGTAATAAAGTAAATCGATTTCACGCGAAGTGATTCAACCTTCCAATTAGAACGTTACTCTCCTTGCATTTAGCTGAGAGAGTTAAGACATATTTTTTAAAGCGAGTTCATTGACAAGAAGGAATGCTAATCGGAATACCTTTCCAATTTGTGAGATAATTTATAATTGTTAAACGAAATGAAAAAGACTCCTTAACTAGAACCAACTTTTCATTACTTATAAAAATATGCCAGATTGACAGCTTACAAATTTCTTGCAAAGCTCCGTTCGGAGGTTCTTTTTTTAAAAAATAATTGACTATTAGTATATTATTTATAGTCCAATGGTATATTAATTAGGTAGGTAGGAACTCATGCAAAAAGTATTAGTAACTGGTGCGAGTGGGCATCTGGGTTTTTCTTTAGTAAAACTTCTTCAGGAAAGAGGTTATGAGGTAACGGCAGCGGTTCGAGACGCGAATGATTCCAGGAAAACAGCTAACTTGAAAAAGTTAGGAGTGAAATTAGTCTCCGCTGATTTGGGTGATAGAGAATCTCTTCGTAAGGCTCTCCAAGGACAAGATGGTCTCTTCCAAGTGGCTGCGGCGTTTAATTTGACCGCTAAAGATCCGCAAAAAGAAGTTGTGGAGCCGAATATAAACGGAACCAGAAACATTTTGGAAGAAGCACATAATGCTGGGATCAAAAAGGTAGTATATACGTCCAGTATCGCCGCTGTTGGAACAATTGCAGAAGGAGAATCTCCTCTGAACGAATCCACTTGGAATGATTCTGCAAAGGAGCCTTATGCAATTTCCAAAACCCAATCTGAAAAATTAGCTTGGGAGATTTCTAAAAAATTAGGTTTAAATTTAGTAACTGTTCTACCTGGAACTATTTTGGGCCCACAGTTTACCCAACCTACTTCTTCTTTGAAGCTGATACAGGACATTCTAAAAGGACAACTTCCATTCGCACCTAAAATGACTTTTTCGTATGTGGATGTAAGAGACGTCGCGATGGCGCATATCTTGGCTTATGAAAATCCTTCTGCACAAGGAAGATACATTGCAACCGGGGAAACTCTATCCGTTTCTCAAGTTTGTAAATTAGTCAAAGAGATCCATCCTAAGGCAAAAACAACCGGAAAGGAACTTCCTTCATTTATCGTTCGAGTCATGCCGTATCTGGATGCGTTTAAGCATGCGGTCACAGGGTTGGACAGACAAATCAATTCCGAGATAGTGCAAGATTATTTGCAAAGAAAACAAGAATACAACTCGGATAGATTATCGAAAGAATTCCAATGGAAACCGATGCCTGTCAAAAAATCACTCAAAGAGACGGTTGACTGGATGTTGTCCGCTGCCGTATAGTTTCCTGAGAGTGGATAAAAAAAGAGCCAGAAGACCGGAAGAAAAGGAAATCCGCAAGCAGTCCATCGTGGCTGCCTTGCGAGAGCTTCTGGTGAAACAAAAACATCCTCTGCCCAGCACCCAGGAGATCGCGGAAGCCGCAGGTGTCACTAAGGGTGTGATCTATTTTTATTTCAAGACCAGGGAAGAAATTTTTCTAACACTTCATTTGCAAGAAACGGAATCCTTTTTTAAGGAAATGAGAAAACTACTGCAAGGCCCTGAATATTCTTTAGCCAAGTTAAAAGAAAAGATCATTCATCAGTTTTCACAGAACGAAATTTTTATGTTCGTAGGGTTGATTATTCCAGGAATTCTAGAAAGTAACGTAGATCAGGACTTTTTGTACGAATTCAAAAAGAATACTTCCGACGGAATAGATGAATTAGCAAGGATCTGGCTCTCTAGAGAAACCGGACTTACAATCGCAAATGCCAGAAAATTTATATTACGTTTTTACTTTTTAGGTCTGATGCTTTGGCAACATCATAATCCACCCAAAGAAGTGAAAGAGGCATTTTTGAACAAAAATCTTTGGCTTTTAGAAGGAGATCTCGACCAAACACTTTCCGAATCCTTCGACTGGCTTTGGAAGGGTATGAATTCAAACTAAGATACCTTTTTAGATCGCTCATCTATCCCGCTTTTATTTCTTTAAATTGGATTTCGAATTCTCGGATCTCTTCCCGAAATCCAAGAGCTCTTAATGCTCCTAACGCAGAGATAATTTTATAAGCGAATTGGATTGGATATGTGATTACATCCGCGAGAAAAGAGAATGGAACAAGTGCATAATAAGCATAAAAAGAAAAGACCGACAGCGCACTGACCAAGGAATTTCCATCACGCTGCCGATCCGAGTTGATTCGCTTTCTATTTTGCGTAAGCCCCACCTGGAGCTTCTCTCTTCTGACAACACTAACGTTCGGCACCGTTAATACAGACATATAAATTTTAAATATAGAAAAATGTTCTTATCCCAAATTGAATATAGGAAGCCTCTTGTATTCCATATTGGATATCCATTTTCGAATATTTAATAGATACATATTCTATTTAATATTAATAAAATATAATATTATTTGGAAATATGATTTCTAATCCCGGAATGTTCCCAGAGAATTCTTTTGATTTCCAGAATGGTGGGCATATGATCTTGGACAGAATGGTCCGAATCTATCAGAAGTTCGGATTCCGCTCCGTCTATATGAGAGCTATCATAAGAAACTACAGAATCATTGATCCATTCCAGATCTCTAAACTTAGAATTCCCAATGATTGAATGAAAAGGAACCTCAGGTTTTAACTCTCCAGTGACTTTCATGAATAAACTATTCGGAGAGAGCCCGTCTACTCCGTAGGTTTCCGGAAGGATAGATTCCTCTTCTGAATCGGAGGTTAAAAATTTGTAGGCTTTTCCTATATTATGAAGAGCACCTTTTGGAAGTACGAATAAGATCCGTGCGATAGAGGCTAAAAATCCTTCAGCAAGATTAGAACCTCTATGTGGTGTAGCTATAAATACCACCCTTTTCACAAAGGGCAGCGGTTTAAATTCAAATACTCTTTTTACTTCCTGTTTTGACTCCGAGTTAAGTGATTCGAATTTTTCCGGAGAAACATTTGCAACTTTCATCCAATCTTCTTTTTTACTTCTAGTTACCATTAGTTTGGATAGAAGTCCACCCATACTATGACCTACGATCATCATCTTATCGAAGGAAAAATCTTCCCCTTTCGGATCATACGTTTTTCGTAAATCCCTAAGTGTATCCCTAAAATCCGCCGCGGAAATTGTGATCGGGTTTCCGGTAGGATACCAATACACCCAGAACTGATAGTTGTCCTTGATCTTAGGATCCGCCAAAAGTTCGTTGATCATAGGGAACCAAATAAAAGGAGAAGATGCAAGCCCATGTACAAACACCACTGGGATCTTCCCTTTTTTGTAAGGATATACCAGATAGAGTCCCTTTCTTTCTAAGGCCACCTCTCCGTCGAACTTTGCAAAAAAACCGTCCCTCTTTTCCGCCCCTGACAACATATATGCCAAAGGAGTGGTCGTATCACTTTCCATTGGCAAATCTAATCCAGAAAATTGGACCCTGTCCCTATGCACAGGATCGTAAAGATGGATTACCGCCCTTAAAGTTAAATTACGATTTTCTAAATAAGATTCTTCCAAAGTCAGAAGTGCCGTTCCGGGATAGGCTTGGCCTACCCCGGCTACGAATTCATATTTCCTTCTTTCTTCCGGTTCTTTTTCAGGATGTTTTCGGATCAGGATAAGAGGAGTTCCTATTCCGAATTTACTGATCTGGTTGGAGAATCCTGCATTTTTATAATCATAAGCGACTTCAACCTCTAAGAAATTTTTGGGGGTCCAAGCGGTTTCCACTTCTGCCCTAGTCATGGAGAGTGCACCTCTTATGAGCGGAAGATTTAGATCGGTTAGATTGGCGAGTTTTCTATTCCTTTTGGCAAATCGAACTAATTGAGCAAGAGATCTATTATATGTTTCTAATGCAAATCTAAACTCCATAGAGAATGGATCTGCTGCAGGGATTGCCTTTTTATCAAATAGATACGTATAAGAATATACCAGAGAAGAAGCAAACATCCTTGCGAACATAGGATCTTCAAGGTCCAATTCGGATCCGACATGATAACATAATTCGGACAGATAATACGCAAGTTCTCTGGTTTTTAACGCTACGAGTCTGTTGTCCAAATCGTAAATGACCACTCTCGGGGCCTCTTGGTATCTTTTATATAGATCGTTACTTTTTAAAAATCTGGTAGTGATCAGGCTTAAATTTTCGGAAGAGATCGCGTTTTCACGAACAGCTCTGATTTGTTCGTATTTGGAATAAGAGATCGTGGAATAAGTGGCTGTTCCACAATCAAACAAGAATACGGTCGAAAGGAAGAATAGATAGGTTCCTTTTAAAGATCGGATCACTTTCTCTAAAGAATCTTTTTAGGGCAAATTGCAATCTCTATTTCTAAGGAGACGGAGAGCAGTTTTCAGGTAGAGGCACAAAGCCACAGAGGAAGGATCGAAGATTCCCAAAAGAAACACCAAATGGATTTAATTTATTTTTAAGTATGTGTAAATAATTTTTCCAGAACGATTTAAGATACCGATCTGATTTCTTGCGATTTCTACTTTGGCGAAGTTTCCCCGAAAATTTTCCGCATTTGTAAATCCTATGGACCCGAGCGGATTACCCTTCGGGTCTAAAAATTCCATCTGATATTGCGGTTCCTTTCGAGATACCAGTGCAAATCCGGATCGATATTGATATGGTGAATAACATATAGAATATTGTCTGTCTATATCCGTTACAGGAGTATGCTCATAAATGAAAAGTTTATTCAGTTCCGGAAACGGTTTTTCCCAAACGATCTCGAACTTTTCATCTAAGACCCCGAAAGATTTGTCCTTAAAGAAAAAGGAATATCCTTCTGAAAAGACTGACACCAATCTTATTCCGCTTGGTAGATCTTTCCATTTTCCATCTAAACTATAATAACGGATCTCTTTATTCGAACTGGAAATTAACGGAAAAAATCCTTCCCCTACTCCACAAGGAGCCTCGGTTCCCGCCGGTAAAATTTTTTGCCCTTCCGGATTTATGATCTCCGCCCGATTCTCATCAACTATAATTTTTGCAGCACCATTTTTGAAATCATTTACTCCGAAAAAATCTCCGCCGATTTTTTTTCTTCCATTAGAATCTAGATACCCGCAATTCCGGAATTGTTTTATACAGTATGCGATTCTTCCGTCGTATTCATATCCTAAAGAAAAATATTCAGGTTTTATGAAGACGCTTCCATCTATATTTAATATTCCGAAAAGCCAACCTTTTCGAATCTTGATTTTTCCATTCTTCACTCCTATATATTCATAGCCGGAAGGTAACTTTCGGATCTCCTTTCCGTTTTTATCGATTAGAGCATAAGAATAATCCCTGTTGTAAACGACGGCGAGATCGGATTCGAAATCGGTGCATCTATAATATGTTTTAAGCTTAAACTCGCCCTCTTCATCTATATACCTGCAGAAATTTCCTCCTACAGGAACCGGCATGAGAGATGGAATTTGATCTTCTGCACTTAAAAATCCTATAAAAAGAAAGAATAGAATAATCCCTCGGGTCATACTGTATAAATTCCTGTAAATGGCGAAGTAAGACAGTATCTTCAGTTTGTTATCAGAAATTTTTTGATTTTTGGTTCGTTTTGCTCAGTGATGTAGAGCAGCAGAGGCGCAAAGACGCGGAGACGCGGAGATTTGTCTCGTACAGTAGAATAATTATTCTATCGGCGCAAGATCTGCGAGAGAAAGATCTTCGATTGTGTGTGGATAACCTTCTCTATCGTTATAAAGAACGGAAACTTTGTCTCCGTTGATTTCTTGGATCTCTACCTGAGCGCCGGTGAGTACGATCACTCCTTTTAAAAGAAAACTTCTTTTGGTTAGTTTAGCTTTATCACCCGGCTTCATGTTTCTCCATATAAATGTCTTTTCCTTCCTTCTTCATGGAAGAGAAAATATGAATTTGTCTTTGGTCTACTCTGGTTCCGATATCATAGATTGCGTCGGTAAAGTCCGCGCCTTCTATTTTTGCTCCTGCGAGTTTTGCCCAACGTAAATCGGCACCTTTAAAATTGGCACCGGTTAAATCGGCTCCATTTAAGAAGGCTCCACGTAAACGTGCACCTTCGAAATTAGCGCCAGCAAAATTGCAATTGGTTAAGAATGCGTTGTTTAAGTTCGCTCCGGAGAAATCCACTCCGTGTAGATCTTCTTTTTCTAATATGATAGAAGATAAGTCCTGACCTTTTAGGCTTCCAGTTTCCGCAAGAATCTCTTTTGCTTTGGCAGCAGTGATCCTTCTTTCTTTCGGAACTCCTGCTCCGGTCTCGTAATCATGGATTGCTTGTTGGAGAGCTGCTACTGCAGACTCAGGATAATTTTTACGGCGTTCAGGGAACTCGAATTGTTTTTCTACATCGTCAGTGGTGACGTTTTTGAGTTCGTCAATGGTCTTTCCCTTAGCGATCTCTGTTGCCATTGCAAGTGCAACGATCCCGAACCCGCAACCAGTGGTAGTATAACTTGCATCAGTGACTTTTCTGTTATCGTCTATCTTGAGATAAATACGATAACCGTCTCCACAACCTACGTTTCTATAGTTGGAAACAACTGTGGCGTCTTCCATTTCTCTATAGTTTAATCTTTGGTCGTTGATCTCTTTATATCTGTTAAAATCCATTACTGACATGATGATTGCCTTTCTTAGATTAGACTTTGTTGATAGAGCAGGAAAGCACTTTTAAGCGGGGAGATTTCTTTTTTGTTCGCGTCAGCGATGTGGAGGATGCGAAGCAGTCGCGAAGCGACCAAAGTCCGGAGCAGCGCGACCTTCGCGAAGCCATAAAGCTTTGCGAAGGGGACGCCCCCAAACCTAAAACCTCGATTAAGAGATTTTGTATTTTTTCTTGAACTTGTCCACACGACCGGTTGTATCCAGAATTTTGGATTTTCCGGTGAAGTATGGGTGGCAGTTAGAGCAAATTTCTACGTGGATATCTCCAACAGTAGTACGAGTCTCGTATACAGCCCCACAAGCGCAGCGAATTTTGGCGTCAGCGTATTTTGGATGAATGTCTGTTTTCATGTTGTCCCCTTTTCGGAACCTTTTAGGCGTTCATACTACCCAAGAAGCTCTCGTTAGTCTTAGACTGTCTCATCTTCTCGAGTAATAATTCCATGCTTTCTGTGATGCTCATGGGAGAAAGCACTTTTCGGAGCACAAAGACCTTCTGGAGGGTTTCCTTAGGTAATAGTAGCTCTTCCTTCCTGGTTCCGGACTTATTGATGTCGATTGCTGGGAAAATCCTCTTGTCAGAGAGTTTTCGATCCAGGTGGATCTCCATATTACCCGTACCTTTGAACTCCTCGAAGATAACCTCGTCCATTTTGGATCCGGTGTCCACAAGAGCGGTCGCGATGATCGTAAGTGATCCGCCTTCTTCTATGTTTCGAGCGGCCCCGAAGAATCTTTTCGGTTTGTGAAGTGCGTTTGAGTCCACACCACCGGAGAGTATTTTTCCGGAAGTAGGGATCACTTGGTTATAAGCTCGGGCTAAACGAGTGATCGAGTCGAGTAGAATGACCACATCTCTTCCGTGTTCCACCAGTCTTTTCGCCTTTTCGATCACCATCTCTGCAACTTGTACGTGGCGGGTAGCAGGTTCGTCGAATGTGGAAGATACCACTTCTCCCCTTACGTTACGGGCCATGTCTGTTACTTCTTCCGGACGTTCATCTATGAGTAGTACGATTAGAGTTACTTCCGGGTGGTTGCTCGTGATCGCGTTTGCCACGTTCTGCATCAGGATTGTTTTACCTGTTCTAGGTGGCGCAACGATAAGTGCTCTTTGTCCTTTTCCGATCGGGCACATCAGATCTACGATCCGAGTATCCAACTGAGAAGGATCATGCTCCATTCTCAATCTTTCGTTCGGATATAAAGGAGTTAAGTTGTCGAATAACGCACGTTTGCTTGCTACATCCGGTGTGTATCCGTTTACGGTTTCCACACGAAGCATTGCGAAGAATCTTTCGGATTCTTTAGGAGGACGGATCTGTCCTTCGACTGTGTCTCCCGTTCTTAGCCCGAATAATTTGATCTGAGAAGGAGATACATAAATATCATCCGGTCCCGGAACATAGTTATAATCCGGGGAACGTAAGAATCCATATCCATCCGGAAGTCTTTCCATAACTCCAGCTGCATGGACCTGTCCTTCCCTTTCTGCTTGGGCTTGTAGGATGGCGAATATTAAGTTTTGCTTTTTTAGTCCGCCGGTGTTCTCTACGCCAAGGTTCTTAGCGACTTCGATTAGTTCCGCGATGGATGTTTTTTTAAGTGCTACTAGATCTATAGGAGCAGGTGTAGGTCCCTCGTAGGAACCGCGACGTCTTTTACGAGAACGAATCTCCGCTGTTTCCGGATCATCTTCCGGTAAATTCGGTTCTTCTTCGTTATTATCGTTTTGTGCGTCGTTATTGTTGTTTTGATAGTTGTTTCGGGGCTTGGAGTCTCGTCTTGGGTTAGCCATGGAATACCGTTATTGGATTTGGAAGGAAGACCTTCCTGTATTCATTTTTTATTCGATTAAGAGCGGGTTTTGAAGGGTCCGGGTAGTCGGTTCTTTTTATTAAGCGACCGGGGAGTCCCTTATTTTTTCAAACGAGCGTTTGCTCGGAAGAGAGGAAAGGGTCGGCTCTTAATGTGGACTATTTCCAGATTATAAACTCTGTCAAGGCTTTTATTTTTGCTTTGTCCTTTTTTTAGACGTGGATTTTTTCTTTGAGCTTACCAGCTTTTTTTTAGAAGCCGGTTTTGGTTTGTTTTCCGCAATCGCAGGTTTGTTTGTTTGTGGAACTGTCTTTTTGGTAGGACTCTGTTTGCCTGTTTTCTTTCTAGGAATCGGCTGGTCCTTATTCAATTTAAACTTACTGGTTAAATCCAAAAACTTAATTCTATTTTGTAGAGTGGTTCTTGGCACTCCCAGATCCAAGGCGGCATGGGAAACATTCTCTTGGTTTCTTTTGAGAGTATGATAAATATAACTTCCTTCCACTTCTTTCAACATTGTTTCGAGCGGAAGTTTTTGATTGAATGCTTCTGTGACTGAAGGGAATTCCATCCCTTCTCCATCCTGGCTATTTAGTTTTGCGGAAGCAGGAGAGAAATGATATAGGTAGCCGAGTGGTTTTCCTTTTTGTTTTAGGATAGATACTCTTACGATACAATCCAGGTCCGGAATGAATGTCTGAACTGAAAGTCTGCCCTCTTCTAATCGTAGCTCATGAGTTTTGAGGTAATTTCCAAGTAAGTCCTTGGACATTTCTTTGAGCAATTTTTCTGCCTGAAGAATGCTGTCTCTGAACCATTTTTTGACGAGTATATCTTTTTCGAATGTCTCGTTATAAAATACAGTATGTCCATCCAAGTCTGTTGCAATTAATCCATCCGGAAAGTTTTGGAGAAGTACCTCCATAAACCATTGGCTTTGTTTTGCCTTTTCTTCTTCCGTTTTTTGTGGAGAGACTTTCGGTTTTTCTGTCTCCTTAGCCATCCAAGAAGATCTGCTTAGTTCTGAGAGAAACCTAGGTTTGTCCCAGTCCTCTAATTTTTCTCCGAATGGACCTAAGACAGGTATGGTTCTTTGTTTTTGGAAAAACGCTAGAACGGTTTCTGGAATTTCTCGGATCAAAAATTCTTCGGGGATCCTTTCAAATTCCCTTTCTGCAGCACTTAGGTCTGCAAGTTCCATTAGAACTCTTTCTTTAGGGAGTAATCCTAGTAAGCCTGTTCCTTCTTCCCATACTGGTAAATGACTGGCAGGACTATAGAGAAAAAATTTATATAAAACTTCGATTCTCATTGGGAGAAGGAGGACATTTTCCCCCAGAATGACTTCTTTTGAAGCCTAAGCGAGAAAATTCCTCTACTTTTTTGTACGCTAAGGATAGTTTTTTTGGTCTGAGGCTATTACTTAACTAAACGGTTTGCAGCGTTTTTGTATTCTTCCGGATAAGGAAGTTTGGATACTTTCAAGCTAGATAGAGAGTATTTTAAGGATCTTTTATATAATACTAATGCATAAAGATGGTTTCCGTCTCTGCGGAATTTATTTCCGGATAACCATTCTTCTCTAGCCATTCTAAAATAATCATTGGCTCTCTCTTCTTCTTTTGCAGTAAGAGGATGATGATCTTCCGATTCCATTTTTAAAAAACGGGATTCTTTGGCCACATGCTGGAGTAGTTTATCTGAAGAAGTTTCCGCAAATTCAGACCAACGTTTCATGGATTCAGGAAGTGTCCTTTCAAGTAATGCCAGACTATCGGATTTTTCCTGGATACTTCCGGCTTTGGAAGCTGAGTTAAGATCAGCTGAATAATTTTCTATTTTTTGTAGGTCTTTTTTAAGTTCTGAGGATTCGAATGAATTTCCAATCTCTCTCAAAATTCGAACCTTGGAATCCACCGATTTTTTTCTTTCTCTGAATCCTTGTGTGGACTGAGAAGAATAGATCCTTCCAGCAAGTATTGTTACCGCGATTAGTGAAAATACCACTAACCATTTCCAAAATCGACCTCCCTTTACTCTAAGGGACATGATCTCGGCTGGAGTAGGAAGATCCATTAGTTTGTTCCACCTTGAGCAGGAACAGGAGGAAGTGCTTCATTTTTGTTGATATCGTCCACTCGAATCTCTTCATTACTTTTTTCTAAAAAGGAAACCCTTCCATTGGTGATAAAACTATAATTATCATCATGGATTTCGAGCAAATCTACCGGATTATCTTTTCCTTCTCCAGGAGGTGCGATCTTTGGAGAAAGTAATTCGTTGTCTATATAATCGATTAGAGTATTTCTGATACGATCGTAGTCGGAGATATTTTCCTTCTCGGCAATATTCCTAACCTCGTCCAAGTTCACAAATTGGAACTCACGTTTATCATCGTTAGGAGTTTTTGCTGCGATCATTGCGAGAAGTGCGAATCTTCTGGCCCTTCTTGCAATTTTGATCCCTTCTCCAAAAAGTACCAATTTAACTCTAAATTGATAAGGAGAAGAATTATAAGCAGTAGTAAAATTATCTTCTGAGGATTTGAGATCTCTAAATCCGAGCTTCAATAAATGTTGAGCGATCTTATCATTAGAACGAATGATCATTGGAGAAGCAGCTTCTAAAAGGATACGAGCGGTTTTGATATAATTTTCGTGAACTACTTGGAAGATATCTTTCATCTCCCCTTGTGCGGATTTCAGGTTTTTATAAGATAAACTGTAATTACTTTGGAAATACCACATATTCCCGTTGAAATCAGCTTGGTTCGCCTTCTTGAATGATTTATAATTGTCTATAGTATTCAGTTTTTTGAAAAGTTCAGTTTGCCCGCTTGCAGTTGCAGTTTGTCCAGACTGAGCATTTTCTGCAGCAGTTGCCACTCCTGCCTGGGACTTAGGTCCTCCTCCTTCTTCCAGAGGTGGTGCAAGATTACTTACGCAGATATTGATAAACTTTATGTTTATCTTATTCTCATCTATCAGGATCGCAAGATTCGTCTGGTCCGGAGAAACTGCGTAAGTCCTATCCGTGAAAAAAATCGGCGCCGCAGCGAATATAAAAAGAAGAATGCGTGTATATTTCGAACCCATAGCTTTCCCTACTAGTAGTCTATCGGCAGGGTCTCGAAATGTATATTCTCTTTTTTTTAGGGAAAAGCGCCCTGATTACAGAGCGCTGATACGACGAATTGCTTCGATCACATCGTCTTTTTTTCCGAAGGCGGAAAGTCTGAAATAACCTTCTCCTGCAGGTCCAAAACCTGAGCCTGGAGTTCCTACCACCTGAGCCTTCTCCAATAATTGGTCGAAGAAATCCCAAGAACTAAGATTATTCGGGGTTTTGAGCCAGATATAAGGAGCGTTCACTCCTCCGAATACATCGTATCCGGCCTTGATCAATCCTTCGCGGATCAATTTAGCATTACTCATATAAGTATCGATGCTTGCTCGGATTTCTTTTTTACCTTGAGGAGAATAGATTGCCTCGGCCGCTTTTTGGGTCACATAAGAAACACCATTAAATTTGGTGGTATGTCTTCTGCTCCAAAGTTGCCCTATGGAAACTTTCTGGCCGTCTTTTGTTTTGCCCTTTAATTCTTTAGGGATTACGATATAAGCACAACGAAGCCCAGTAAATCCTGCGGTTTTGGAGAAGGAACGGAATTCTATTGCGACCTCTCTTGCTCCTTCTACTTCGTAAATGGATCTTGGAACTCCCGGTTCAGAAATAAATGCTTCGTAGGCAGAATCATAAAGAATGATACTATTATTCTTTTTAGCGTATTCCACCCAAGCTTTGAGAGATTCTTTAGAAGCCACCGTCCCGGTTGGATTATTAGGAAAACATAAATAGATTAAGTCCGGTCTTTCTTTCGGGAAATCAGGTTGGAATCCATTCTCTTTCGTGGAAGGCATATAGATCAAATTAGCATATCTTCCGTCGGGACCTGCTTCTCCAGTTCTTCCTGCCATCACGTTTGTGTCCACATAGACTGGATATACAGGATCTCCGATCGCAATCTTTGCATCTTGGGAAAATATTTCTTGGATATTTCCGCAGTCACATTTGGATCCGTCGGATACGAAAATTTCACTCTCGTCCAGTTTTACACCCAGAGGCGCATAATCATTATCTGCGATCGCTTTGAGTAAGAAAGAATATCCTTGTTCAGGTCCATATCCGTGGAATCCTTCAGGAGTTCCCATTTCTTTGGAAGAAGAAACAAGTGCATCCACAACGGATGGAGCCAATGGAAGAGTAACGTCACCGATCCCAAGTCGGATGATCTTTGAGTTAGGATGTTTTTCGGAATAAACTTTTACTCTTCTTGCAATCTCCGGGAAAAGATATCCCGCTTTTAATTTCAGATAATTTTCGTTTATATTCGCCATTGAATTATTCGTAGTCCTCGTCTATGTTTTGGATCGGTTTGCGTCCTGCAAAACCCTCGTCGTATCCGTGTTCGAAAAGAAGGTCTTCTTCTCCCAGATGCCAACAATAATAACCTTTTCCGTTATCGAAGTCCACGAGCCAAAGCCCTTTGACCTCTATACCAAGTTCCCGGATTTTTCCGGACCATTCCACCAATAGTTCTTCAACTTTGGCTTCCCTGGCTTCTTGCTCATTTTCTTGGTATAAACCGTTTTTCAGTTCTTGGTGAACCTTTCCCACGGTTTCGTAAAATTCTTCCGTGATAGATCTGACATAGGGTAGAATTTTACGTGCTTCTTCGTATGTCCAGATCTTACGTTCCATTTTACTATGTTTAAAAACGAACGCCCAGCGAAAGACAGAGTAACGTCATTCTACTCACCACTCCGTATTTTGCCTGACGGAAGTATGCTGCGTTCGGAAGATCATCCACGTCTGTAGAAAGTTCATTCACTCTTGGAAGAGGATGCAGAACAGTGGTTTCTTTTTTAGATGCAAGTATCAATTCTTTGTTCAACTTGAAGGATTCTTTTAATCTTTCGTATTCTCTATGATCCGGAAATCTTTCTTCTTGGATACGAGTCACATAAGCAATATCGCATTCCCAAACTTTTTTGATATCGTCCGATTCTTCGAAAGTGATAGGGAATCCATCAAGTCCCTTCTTATAAGACTCAGGAAGAGAAAGTTCAGGCGGAGAAATCAGATATAAGTGAACTTTATAATGACGTAATAGATTGATCAAACTATGGATCGTTCTTCCATATTTCAGATCTCCGATGAATGCAAGAGTGAGTCCGTCCAATTTTCCTTTTTCGGAAATGATGGTGTATAGGTCCAAAAGTGCTTGAGTCGGGTGTTGTCCTGCTCCATCTCCTGCGTTTATCACAGGAATTTTAACTGCACCAGCAGCAATTCTGGAAGAACCTTCGACTGGATGTCGGATCACCGCGATATCTGCGTAAGCTTCTACCATTTTCATGGTATCGTATAAGGTCTCGCCTTTGGAGATGGAAGAAAATTGGAAACCTACTGTGGAGATTACCCTTCCCCCCAACCTTTCCATGGCGGCCTCGAATGAAAGTCTCGTTCTTGTAGAAGCTTCGAAAAAAAGAGAAGCCAGAAGTTTACCTTCTAAAATCCCAAAGGCCTTATTTTGCTCCACCAGCCTTTCCATCTCTCGAGTTCTCTCGACTAAAAAGTCTAGATCCTCTTTGGAGAACTGGTCTGTATCCAGGATGTTCTTATGCTCGTACGCCATTTTCTGGACAGATTGATGCGAGGTGAAAGGGAGGCAAGAGAATTAAAAGGAAGCGTTTCACACAAAGAAACAGAGCCAGAAAGAGACACAGCGTTTTATCACACAGAGCCACCAAGACACAGAGTCGGGTTTACTAAAATTCAAACCCCTCTGCGGTTCTGTGCCTCTGTGTGAAAAAGTCTCAGAGCTTTTTAAACCTCTGAGACTTACTCTTAATGGTGCTTAGGGACCGGCTTAGTTGTAAAACCTAACTTAGTTCTCAAATTTGAGAATACTGAAAGTGTTACAGGAACATAAAGTAAACTTCCGAGAGTTCCAAATCCAAGTCCCCAACCTAAAGCCAAGGTCATTGGGATCAATACCGGATCCGATCCACCCACACTATATGCTGTAGGAAGAAGTCCCGCAACAGTGGTCAAGGTAGTCAGTAGGATAGGACGGAACCTTCGGCGACTTGCTTCGAGTAAGATCTCATCCAAAGGTGCGTTGGAAGATTTGCGTATCGAATCGATACAATCCACAAGCACGATGGACGCGTTTACCAAAACTCCAGCAAGTCCGATGATACCGATCATAGCTAAGAAGCTGAATGCCTTTCCGGATAATACAAATCCTGCTACGATCCCCACAAATCCAAGTGGGATTGTACTCAAGATCAGTATAGGCCTTACCACATTCTGCAAAGTTAATGCAAGAATGATAAAAATGCCAAGTAAGGCGATGAGCCCGGCTTTCCCAAGAGAGGCCATGGATCTTTGTGTGTCCTTCTCCTCTCCTCCGAATACGATAGAAACTCCAGGATATTGTCTCTCGATCAAAGGTTTGAACTCGTCGATCACCTTTTGGTTTGCTTCTCTGGAAGTCATACCTGTTTCGATCTTGATATCCGCGTTCACAGTGACAGCTCTTTCGAAATCCCTATGTGAAAGTAATTCAGGAGAATCCTTCAGATCCATTCTGGAAATTTTTGCAAGGTTAGTGATATTTCCTGCTTTGTTCCTAAGTGGAATACTTTTGACTTCTTCCGGATTTTTACGGAAGTTCTTATCATACATCACTCTCAGATAAATTTTAGTTTTACCTTGCCGAACATTACCTGCTCTTTCTCCGTCGTATGCCGTCCTCAGCATATTTGCGGCGGAGAAGGTAGACACTCCGGTAAAACTTTCCAGCCCTTCGTCCAACTGGATGTACATCTGTTTTCGTCCATTCCTATAATCGTCACGAACCGAGTGAACCCCTTTGATCCCTTTTAAGAAAGATTGCAGATCTGCTGAAACTTTTTTAAGTACTTCATAATCTTTTCCTAATACACCTATCGTAATCGGTGCTCCGATCGGAGGAGCCATTGCCATTTCCTCCAAATAGACATCGGAGAGTCCCGGTGTTTTTCGAATATCATCCTCGATGGAGGCTAATATTTCGGAGGCTTTTCTCACCCTTTTCGATTCCGGGGTAAGATATACCATGATCACTCCCAAGTTCTCTCCGAATCTGGAAAGTGGATCATCTGGATCCGTTTGTTGCACTCCGATCTTGGTGGAATAGCTTACCAATTCTTCTTTAGGGATCTTTTTCAAGATCTCTTCCATATATTTCATCTTATCTCTAGTTTGGAAGATACGAGAAGAAGGAGGAAACTCTGCCTTGATCAAGAAGATCTCAATATCTTCTTTCGGGAAAAGAATAAAGTCCATTTGGGACATTACTCCGCAAGAACCCATGACCACGAATATGATCGCAAAGAATGATTTGTTTCGATTTCGGATCGTCAAAGCAACGAAATCCGCAAACCTCTCCTCCATTCTTGCAAAGAATGCATCCAAGGATTTTCTGAACTTGGAGGACCTCTTCAATTCATCCGGAGTTTTTGCGAATGCCGCAATTCTTGCCGGAAGAAACAAGAAGGACTCAATCAAACTCGCAGTTAATGCGATGATCACCACGAGCGGGATCTGCCAGATAAATTTCCCCATGATCCCTGCCATGAATAACATCGGGAGGAATGCGGCGACGGTAGTAAGATAAGATCCGAAGATCGGCACCAACATCTCTGTAGTTCCTTTCAAGGCGGCAGATGTTTTATCCATCTTCTCACCCAAATAAGTATAGATGTTTTCCGAAATTACGATGGAGTTATCTACAAGCATCCCGAGCGAGATGATAAGTCCCATCATGGAGATCATGTTGAATGAAACATCAAAGAAAGGAAGTGCTGCAAATGTCATTAGCATCGACAAAGGCAATGACATAGAAGTCAAAGTTGCCGTTCTAAAATCTAAGAACAAAAACAAGATCCCAAAAACGATCAAAAATCCGATAAGTGCGTTAGAAGAAACCACATTCAATCTGTTCTTGGTTCTTTTGGCCTCATCATTTAATTTGAATGTTTTAATACTTTCAGGATAAATTTTTTCAAGTTCCTTTAGTCTAGCTTGGACATTGTCTGCGACTTCAATTGCATCTGCTCTTTCCTTTTTGATAACGGAAAGGACCAAGCCCTGCTGACCATTTGCAATCGCAAGGAATCTAGGATATTCGAATGTATCTTCAACCCTTGCCAGATTTCCGATACGAACAGTGGAAAATATATCATTCGTCCTGACCGGGATTTTTCCTATCTCAGTAGGATTTTTAAATTCTCCATCGATCCTGAGATCAAACGCATTCTCAGAATCCACGGAACCCGCAGGCAAATTAATATTACGAGTTCGGATCGTTCTTGTGATATCGGAAAGATCCAATTGGTATTGTTTCAACCTGTCCGCATTTACAAGTATATGCCATTCTCTATCACGTTTTCCGAATACGTCCACTCTGGCAATCCCTGGGATCTTCTCCAATTCCAGTTCTATAAATTCAGCGATTGTATGAAGTTCTATTTCGTCCTTACCACCATAAACGGAAAAGTCCATGATCGGGAATGAACCTGATTTTCTTTCCGTAATCTTAGGTTTTTCAGTTACCTGCGGAGGAAAATCGGAGATAGCATTGTCTACCGCTCTTCGGATCTCATCCAAAACTTTTTCCGGATTTTTCTCCTCTAAGCTTACTCGAACATCTATATCCGAAACGGAGTTACGGGAGAAGGAACGGATCTCGTCTATACCGTCTATCTCCTTTATTTTTTCCTCGATTGGATACGTTACCCGTAATTCCACGTCCGCAGGAGAAGCTCCCGGGAATTTTGTGGTGATTACGAGTTGTTTCATATCCACATTCGGAAAAGCGTCCCTACGTAAACCGCAAAGGGACATTCCCCCTGCAGCAACGATGAATATGACTCCCAAATACATGAAGAGTCTATTGTGAATGAAAGATTGTATTATCGTTCTCATATGTTTTCTTTTTATTTAGAAATTTTTCCATCCAAAGGTTCTAAGAGCCCGCCCCATTGGCTCCATGCTTGTTTCATAAAACTTTTGTCCCAGGTTTCTCCGCAAACCTCCATTTGTTTCGGTAATCGATCCCAGGAACATCCCGGGAATCTATGATGAATCCTATGATAATTAAAATGTAAGAAGAAAGCACTTACCGTTTTCGGTAGAGTTAAATTAAAGGCCGAATTTTTATCATTAATTTCTTTCCCGTAATGATACGCATTATCGAAAAATGATATAAAAAAAGATCTACTCAAAAGTAGGAATACCAACAAAGGCCAATTATTTCCAAACAACCAGAAAGAAGGAATATAAAGTGCCAATATCCATAATATATCTTTTCTCAGTTCTTCCAAAATTTCAGGCCGATAGATCCATTTAAAAAAACCTTCTTCAATAGGATACTCGATGAATCGATCCACGATCGGTTTCGTCCAACGAGAAGGTAATGAAAGTAAAAGCCCAGTCCCAACTTCGAAAATGTAAGTCGCTACAGTAATCCTGAAATAATAATTCAAACTCTGGAACCATCTTGGTTTTCGAGAATTTGGATTATAAAACTCAATCCGATCTCCAGGTTCTCTATTGAACTTATGATGCATCAGATGACTACATTTCAAAACCGAATAAGGAGCCCCGAACACGATACAAAGAAACCTTCCCCAAAAATGATTCTGCTTTCTTTCGTTCGAAAAATTCCCGTGGATACTTTCGTGGATCAGATTCCAAAAAGTATAGGATACTGGCCCTAAAGCAAAAGCAAAAACCCAAGCCATCCAATTGGGAAAACCACCAAATAATAGACCCAATGGTAACAAAAAATGGAAGCTTATAAATAAAAATAGGACCAAAAGCGAAAGTATTCTATTTTTCGCAAATGGCAGGTCCCTGATCTGTATTGAAGCTTCCATTTAGGATAGAACGGGTGAGAGCTGAATTTTCTGCAAGCAACCTGCTAAACTAAGGTGCGGCGACATCGGTCGGTTTGAAAAAAAATATACCGATCTAATGCGGCCCAGAAGAATAGAAATAAATTGATTAAGCCTATTTCTTTTAGAAAAAATTAGGCTCCAAAAATGTTACAATAGGTCCAAAACAACAATATGACTTTAATATTCCATTCCGCGACTCTCTTACTCGCAATTTCATTATTTTATTGTTTTCCATTGGATCCGGACAGAGTAAAGTCCCCCAGTTATAAAGAAGGCAGATATCATAATTTAGATCCGGATGAAGAATTGCAGGGAAAGTCCCCATTGGCTATCTTACGTTGGAAGCTTTGGGGACCTAAAGATCCTCCTGCAGTAGAAGGACTCACAGAAGAACTCCCAACAGTTCTGGAAAGAAACTCTAAAGACCTGATCGCTCCGGAAGGAAAGGTAAGAGTAGTATGGTTCGGACATGCCACAGTTTGGATCTCTTCTACTAAAAATGGAAAAACAGTAAACGTCATGACTGACCCTATCTTTGACGCTCCAATCTTAGTGACTAGACTTGTCAAACTCCCTATTCCAAAAGAGGATCTTCCTCCGGTCGACTATGTAGTGGTAAGTCATGCTCATAGAGACCATTTGGATAGAGATACATTAAGATATTTAAGAAGTAAAAATCCGAACGTACAGATACTTCTTCCTTCCGGAATGAAATCATTTTCAGAAGAAGAAAATTTAGGCTCCACTGTTTCCCAAGAATTAGGCCGGGTGAGCACTAAGGGATCCGTAAAGATCACATTTCTACCCGCCCACCACTGGAGTAGAATGGGAATCTCCGACACAAACCAATACTTCTGGGGAAGTTATTCTTTAGAAGCCCAGGGAAAGATCATCTACTTTGCGGGAGATACTGGATATTCTTCTCATTTTAAAAATATCTCGGAACGTTTGGGAAAACCTGTGGATCTTGCACTTCTTCCGATCGGAGCTTATAAGCCTAGATGGTTTATGAAATACGCACATATCGGACCAGAAGAAGCATTGATGGCGACCAAGGATCTAAATGCAAAGTCATTCGCACCTATCCACTGGGGAACATTTCCTTTAGGAGATGATCTACCTAAGGAGCCTATGTTGGACCTCAAACAAAGGTTGTCCTTCCCCTCTTCTCCAGATACAAAAGGGATCAACCCTCCTTCCGATGGAATTTCCTGGGGAAATAAGGACGGGGTCAAAATTGTACCGTGGACTATTGGAAGCGGGATAGACCTGGAATGATTTGGAAATTTTTATCCTAAGAAAAAAAGGTGCCTCCCGGAACTATTCCTGAATTCTGGCATAGAACTGTGTCCAGGAGGCTTCCTTCCAAAATGAGATCCGAAATTAAATCGTCATCTTTTATCCATTATATTATTTTAATACTACTGACCTTATCCACTTCCTTATTTGCCGTAGGGGGAGAAGAAAAACTAACTCCGCTACAGATAGCTCAGCCAAAAGGAACTTCTCAGCCCGGAGAAGCTAAAAAAGAAGAAAGAAGAGTGGACCAAAGAAAAGGTCGTTGGTCCTTCCAATGGGGTTATAATAGAGACTCATATACCCAAAGTGATATTAATTTCAAAGGACCTGGATATTCTTTTACCTTAAAAGATGTGGTTGCCCGGGACAAACCGGAAAGATTTTCTACAGATGTTTATCTAAATCCTTCTCTTTGGGAAATCCCTCAGTATAATTTTAAACTTACTTATTATCTCACGGATAACCTATTCATTGCGTTCGGCCAAGACCATATGAAATATGTAATGTCCAGAGGACAGGCTGCAAGCATCAGCGGATATATAGATCCTAATGCAATAGAATGGGCGAGGCTTCATACTTCTTTCGAGTCTGCACCTTATGCATTACTATTTCCGAATAATATAAATCAATTCGCAGGATACCATGGAGGAGAAACGGTCAATATCTCTCCTGACTTCCTGAAATTCGAACACACAGATGGACTGAATTATCTATTCGTAGATCTAGGTTACATAGCACCTCTTTGGGTTTCTCCAAACGGAGAGAACGCGCTTAGCTTAGTAGGTTCTGTTGGAGCAGGACCAGTGGTTTGCAGAAGTGATGTGAGGCTTTTCGGAGAAGGTCATAATAATAGATTCCACCTTTCCGGATATGGAGTTTCAGGATATTCGGCACTTAGGATCGACTTATTCAAATCCTTCTTCTTCGAATTCGGAGCAAAAGGTGGATATATAGATCTTACAAGTATCTATACCACCGGAACATCTAAAGAGCGCGCCACTCAGAATTTCGGATTTGTGGAAATGATTGCCTCCGCAGGCATCACTTTTTAAACTTTCCCGACATGATCTCCGGACTACAAGGTTCCATTCGAAAATTAGAAGTAGGCTCCGTAAACTTAGATGTTCACGGAGTAACTTATGAAATCGTAATTTCATTCAAGACCTATTGGGAGCTGAAAGAATTCCAAACTTCTGCAAAAGAAGTTCGGCTACATATCCATCATTCTATCAACGAAAGAGGACAAAAACTTTTTGGATTCCTACAAGAAAGGGATAAAGAATTTTTCAAAGTGATGAAAGGTCTGCACGGGATCGGAGAAATGACCGCACTCAAGGTGCTCTCCTTTTTCAGTCCTTGGGAATTGCATAAGATCGCATCATCCGGAGAAGCAAAGGATCTAGAAAAAATTCCAAAGGTCAGAGCCAAAACTTCCGAAAAAATCTTTTTCGAAGTAAAACAAAATCTCAAAAAACTGGAGCTGTTTTTGGAAGCAGGTCCAGAAGATCCTTCTATCCCCGAAACTTCGAAAGAAAGACTTCCTTCTCCTGAAGATCGTTTCAAAGAAACTGCAGTCCAGGCACTTGTTCAGCTCGGTTTCGAAGATAAATCTGCTCTCAAAGAAGTAGAAAAGGTCCTAAAAAAACAAAGTTTTACGGATACAGGAGAACTGATCCGAGAGATATTAAAAAATCTTTAATTAGTTCTGACCTGTTGGAATTCCAACATAGAGATTGAGATCGCCCCCGCCCAAGTTCGGGTGGAGGAGGTGGGCTTGTGGGAGAAGCCATTTCCCCTATATATGAAAATTCCCAAAATTACAACCCAAATTTCCACTCACTGCGCATGTAGGAACTCCAACAAGTCCTCATCTCGCTAAAAACCAATACACCGCTAAACCTAAATAATTCCCCACTGCATAACCGATCAACCCGGTCAAAATTCCTAAAATCAGCACGCCTCTATTACCAATTGCCGCCGCAACCGAAGGTACAAACGCAGGGCCATAAATACTGGAAACAGAAGTGATAATCCAAGTATCCACAGGGATCCTAAATAAAATCCCAAAAAGTAGATGAAGAAGGATCGCAATCGACATGGTAGCGAGAACGATCAACAGAACACCTGAAGCTCCCTTAACTAAACTTCCAAAATCCGCCAAAAACCCAATTGCAACGGAGAATATTAGAATAAAATAATACCCAACCGGATATGTATTTAAATTTCTTACTTTTTTAGAGAATGAAATCCCGATTCCCCAGGTAGTGATGCCTAGTAAGATCAAAGGTGCAGAAGAAGTCCCTAAAACCACTTGGGAAATCCCAAGGGAAGCAGCAAGTCCCAAAACGGAGAGAAAAATCCCGATCAATAGACGTAAAACAGGATTTTTAGGAGAAACCTGGACTTCCGAAAAGACTTCTCCTTCTTCTCCGCTTGCCACCTCAGGCTTTAGGAAAATGGAATATACTTTTTTGGAAAAGCTAAGAAGGAATAAAAGATAAGTTCCACCTATCAGAAGATCCACCGTGTTCACAAGTGCGATCGTCGCCTTTCCGGTATCCAAAGCTAAACCGATTGCATTCGAATTCGGAGTTCCTCCAGTGTATAAACCGGCAAGCATTCCACCTATTTTAGAAGATTCGGGATGTAAGGAGCTTAAGAAAAATCCCACGGAAACGGAAGAGATCGCAACTGCAATGCAAGATAGAAAGAAGGAGAATAATGCAAGTTTTGCTTCTTTAATACCTCTTCCAAAATCGGAAGAAGCAAGCAGGAGTGGGATTGCGATCGGGATAGAAATTTCGGAAATTGTTTCGGCAATCTTCTTAGGCAAAAACTCGACTGGAATTAAGTTCCCCAATATAATCCCGGAAGCGTAGCATAGAACGACAGGGCCGAAAAACCCCAACCATTTATACTTTCCGGAAAGACTTCCTGCAAGCCATGGGAATCCGAGAACAAATCCTAAAAATAAAACAGAGATTATCCAATGGACTACTTCTGACATCTTCTCTCCTGATCTTTTCCGAATGTATCGAAAGATCTCCAGGACCATCCCAAATCCGATCGTCATAAATAACAGATTAAATTCTGCTATATTGAATTTTGGTAAAAATTCAGATCAATAAACTGGGCCATAGAATCATATTCTGATCATCACTAAAAGTCGAAAATTTCCTTCTAAATCAGCGTTTCTTGGCAGTTTATCCCAGACAAATTTCAGATCTGGAGTTCCTACCTGAAAAAATTTCCGATTTTTGGCCGACCCTGGTGAAAAAAACTTGTAAGAAATACTTCATATTCAAAGTAATATACTTTAATATTAAACTATTAATTCCTAAATTAATAGAAGGAAGTGTTCAAAATGTTAGAAACATTATTAGCAACCAGCAACGATATCGTTCCTCTGGTCTTAAGATTAACCCTCGGGATCGTAATTTTCCCACATGGTGCTCAAAAATTATTGGGCTGGTTCGGCGGTTACGGATTCAAAGGAACTTACGGTTATTTTACTCAAACTGCAGGTCTTCCAGGAATCATTGCATTCTTAGTTATTATTGGTGAATCATTCGGTTCAGTAGCGTTAATCCTCGGACTACTTACCCGCGTCTCCGCAATCGGTATCGGTATTATCATGCTTGGAGCTGCCCTACTCGTTCATAGAGAACATGGATTTTTCATAAACTGGTTCGGAGCTCAAAAAGGAGAAGGTTACGAATTCCAAATATTAGCTATCGGACTTGCAATTGCTCTAGCAATCGTAGGTGGAGGAGCTTACTCCTTAGATCTAGCAATCCTTTCCTCACTTTAAGATTAATGTCTCAGTGAACTCCGTGCACTCTGTGCGAAATCATTTAAGGTTCGCACGGAGCACACAGAGAACACTGAGGTTTTCAGAACTAATATTTATAAGCCTTATCTTCCGCCTGAGCCTTACGAGTTGTATTCGAAGTCGGATCAATATCCGCCTGAGCCACGGTAACATAGGGGCTTCCAGTTCCACCGGAAGAATGTGAATTATAATTAATGTTCCCGCCAGGAGCATAACTCAAATCCGCAGTGTCCGTTCTGAAAGGAGAAGTTAAAGAAAGTTTATTAAAACTAGTTCCTTCTGTAGAATCAGGATATTCTGCAACAAGAGAGGTCCATTCCACTAAAGAACCGTCATAGAATACAGTAGGATATCCTAATATATTCTGAGAAACAAATCCATTTACTTGCGCTTCAAAGTTTGTTCTACATTGAGAAACGATTGTAGCTCCCGCAGTATAACCTGCTCCTCCAGTTCCAGTATTCGCAAAAATATCTGTTAGAGTCGCCTTATCTTTAAATCTATATCCTGTAGTGGAGGTATCTAATAGAGAAGCCCAAGGAAAAGTTTTTGCTCCTTTGATCCTGGTTTCAAACAGAACATATTTTTTAGGAGTTCCACTCACACCAGCAGCAGGGGCACCAGAATCATTCCAAGCGGTTGTGATATGGTTTACTCCTGAGTTGGTAATTCCGGCAGTTTGCTCGAACTGGTTCGTAGGTCTTGCATCCACAATGATCTGAGTTCCAGTAAGTCCGCTGATGGAAGCACTTCCATTATTCTTAGCGATCTTAATAATATCCTCTAGAGTAAGAGTGATGATCGTATTATCCACACGAAGTTGTTTTACACTGAAATTCCCATTTTCATTCGGAGCAATATCCTTACTTGCGGAAAGGTAAGTCGCATTCGTAAAATTTGTCCTGATATCCCCGTTCAGGATCGCGAGATGTTTTATATCCGCTCCCCAATATCTTAGCCAATAAATTCCTCTGGTAATATCCTGGGTTTGGCTTCCATTCGTATAAGCGGTACCGTTATTATTCGCAGATCCAACCGCAAAAACTACCAGGTCTTTATTCAAATTGATCCCGAATACTTTCAGCCATTGGTCGACAGTTTGGCCATCCGCTTGGTAACGAACCGAGTTACGAATAAGTCCAGTATCTCTTTGTTGGTTAAAACGAAATCCAGCTTGGAAATCATCCAAATGGTATACATAGACTCCGTTCGCATTGTCGGACTTGATATAGGATCTCCCAGTTGTATCCCCTGAAAAATTATTCGCAAGACTACTCTGCAAGATCACAAGTTTTCCGCTGATATGAGATGGCTTTTGGTTTTGCCAATCGCTCACCCATGATTCCAAACGAGAAGAAGTTACAAGCCCCCATTCGTTATCACCGTAAGAAGCAGCAGATTCATTCGTTAAATCCGTCGCGGAACTGACTGGAATAGAATTTCCTAAACCGGCCAATACTGCTAGAGCTGAATTTGAATCACTACCTCCTGAATCACAGGAGACAAACGCTCCCAAAAATAGGCTTACCAGCCCAATATAGATCACCTTCATTTATATTTCTCCTAACGTGGCAAGCCACGAGTTAGCCCTTTTTGGTTAGAATGATCCTAAAAATCAGGCGAAATATACAATATAGCAGAAAATAAGATGTAATAACGGAAAATATATTGGCTCAGTTTCTAAAGTATTGTCACAGAAATGTCTGGAGAAATCAGTATGGGGGAAGACTCCCCCACGCTTCAGCCGCAACTGCGTCTTCCGCTACCCCCTCTCCGGGGAGTCTTTCAGCTCGAACCCCCGGACCCAAAATTGTTTTAAAAGTATAAATTATAAGTTCACGCAGAGGCGCGAGGCGCAAAGAATTTTGAACTAAGGTTTATCCATGCATTTCCAAGCCCATGTGGGAACTCCTACCGAAAGGGGATGGACAGGATTCTTCCAGGTAAAATCCTTAGAAAAAGCATTCCAAACTGAACTCACATCCAAAAAAACAAGGTTGATTCATGAAAATTCACGAGTACCAGGCCAAGGAAATCCTGAGACGCCATAACGCCAAAGTTCCTTTCGGCGTAGTAATTGATAAAAAAGAAGACGGTGCAAAAGCCCACGAAGAAGTTTCTTCCAAAACGGGAGCATCTGTTGTAGTCGTTAAAGCCCAAATCCATGCCGGTGGTAGAGGAAAAGGCGGCGGAGTTAAAGTTACCAAAACTAAAGAAGATGCATTAGCGGCTATCGATAAGATCCTAGGCATGCAACTTATCACTCCTCAAACTGGACCTGAAGGTAAAAAAGTTTTAAAAGTATATCTCGAGCAAGGGATCAATATCGCGAAGGAATTTTATTTAAGTGTATTATTAGATCGCGCGATCCGCAAAACAATCATCATGGCTTCCACTGAAGGTGGAATGGAGATTGAAGAAGTTGCGGAAACTCATCCTGAAAAAATCCTGAAGATCGCTGTAGATCCAGGTATCGGATTACAACCAAACCAAGCTTCTCAACTTGCTTTTGACCTTGGACTTCCTGCAGAATCCCATAAATCTTTCAAAGCTCTTCTTACTTCCGTTTATAATGCTTATATTAAAGAAGATGCATCTTTATTAGAGATCAACCCTTTGATCCTTACTAAAGAAAACGAGATCATTGCAGGTGACTGTAAGATCGACCTAGATGAGAACGCACTATATCGCCATCCAGAAAACGCTGCATTCAGAGACGTTTCTGAAGAAGATCCTTTAGAAGTCCAAGCTAGCGAATATAATATCAACTATGTTAAGTTAGATGGAAACATCGGTTGTATGGTTAACGGTGCTGGTCTTGCAATGGCAACCATGGACATCGTTAAACTTGCTGGTGCTGAACCTGCAAACTTCCTAGACGTGGGCGGTGGAGCTAACGTTACTACTGTTACTAACGGATTCAAACTTATCCTGGGAGATCCAAACGTAAAAGGGATCTTCATTAATATCTTCGGAGGGATCGTTCGTTGTGACCGAGTTGCTCTGGGGATCATCGAAGCTGCTAAAGCAGTGAACATCAATGTTCCATTAGTAGTTCGTTTGAAAGGAACCAACGCTGAAGAAGGTAAAAAAATCCTGAACGAATCCGGTCTAAACATCATCGGAGAAGAGGATCTTCGCACCGCGGCTAAAAAAGTGGCAGATGCCATTAAATAAATAACATAAGGTTAACTTAATATAACATGGCAGTATTAGTAGATAGCAATACAAGAGTTGTAGTTCAAGGGATTACCGGTAAAGAAGGTTCTTTCCACGCGACTCAAATGATAGAATACGGAACTAGCGTTGTAGGAGGAGTAACTCCTGGAAAAGGCGGACAAAACGTAGAACTCGCCGGTAAAAACGTTCCAGTGTTCAATAGTTTAAAAGACGCGATCGTTAAAGAAGGAGCAAATGCTTCCATCATTTTCGTTCCGCCTCCATTCGCAGCAGATGCGATCTTAGAAGGTATCTTCAACGAAATCCCTCTTGTGGTTTGTATCACCGAAGGAATTCCAACACACGATATGCTTAAGGTTTATAGCGCGCTTCGTAATTCCAAAACCAGATTGGTTGGACCGAACTGCCCTGGTGTGATCTCTCCTAAATACAAAGTTAAAATGGGGATCATGCCTGGTTTTATTCACCAAGCAGGAAATGTAGGGATCGTTTCTCGTTCAGGAACTTTAACTTACGAATCAGTTGCACAGTTAACCCAACATGGTTTGGGACAGTCCACTGTGATCGGTATCGGTGGAGACCCGGTTCCAGGAATGAATCATACGGAAGCAGTTAGACTTCTGAATGAAGATCCTGAAACTAAAGGTATCGTAATGATCGGAGAGATCGGCGGAACTTCAGAAGAAGAAGCTGCTGCTTATATCAAAGCTCATGTTAAAAAACCTGTAGTAGGATTTATCGCGGGCCAAACTGCACCTCCTGGAAAAAGGATGGGACATGCTGGCGCGATCATTAGCGGAGGAATGGGAACAGCTTCCTCCAAGATGAAAGCTATGCAGGACGCAGGTATTTCTGTTTGCCAATCTATCGCCGAAGTTGGCGAAAAAATGAAAAAAGCATTAGGTTAATCTAATACTTTAGATCGGGAGGAAAGGTTATGAAATTAGAAAATGGGAATTTTTGGACCAAAACAATAAGCGGGAAGACTATCTCTGTCTTTTTGGTTTCGAGCCTCATCCTCCTTTCGGGATTTTCCGGAGTATTCTCCCAAGAGAATAAATCCGGAAAGGTCCTGAAGTTAACTACCGAAGAGACGGTAAAAAGAGCTCTTGATAGTAACTTCAAACTACAAAATCTTAGATACGAATTGGCAAAATCCGATTCAAGCTACCTGAAAGCAGAATCCCAATATTCTTGGAGATTAGTAGCTGACGGAAGTTTCAGACAAACAGTTCTTCCTTTGAACCAGAACAACGTCTTTAGTGGAACAAAAACTTCAGATGATACGATCAAAGGGGGGATTGAAAAAACAATTCGTACCACTGGAACCTACTTCAAGTTAGAAGCGGGAAACAGACGGTTCGACTCGAACGCTTTCGAGGATAAGAGTAACCCTCTTACTGCAAGTTTCGCAGGACTCGCTCTTCCTCCACTTTATACCGGATTTATCACTGCTACAGTTTCCCAAGACCTATTGAAAAACTCATTCGGTTATAAGGGAAGAAACCAGGAGAAGATCCTGGACAACCAAAAAGAAATGGCAAAAAGCCAAGTTTCTCTTCAAATCTCAGAAGCGATCGTTGGATCACTTGTGGATTTCTGGGACTATTCTGTTAAATTACAATCCCTAAAAACATTCCGCAGATTAAAAGAGAACGTAAGTAATATTAGAAATCTTACAGTACGTAAACAAGGTTTAGGACTTTCGGAAGGATTTGAAGTCAACCAATGGAACGCTCTACTCGCACAGGCAGATAGCCAATTAGAAACTGCAGTTGTTCAAAAAGACGAGGCAAAAAGGAAATTAGCTCGTACTTTAAAATTAGAGAATGACTCTGATCTTTCGGAAGAAACAGACCTTATGGAAGAAATTCCTGAAAAACCTGACTATACTAAAGATTTAGAGATCGCATACAAAAAGAGAGCGGATTATCTAAACGCAGTCAGAGAAAAAGAGATCGCTGAACTCATGCTAAAGAACGCAAAAAGTGATCAGTTACCTGCTCTAACTCTTTCCGGTTCTGCTTCTTCTCAAGCTCAAACGATCACAAGCCCTGATAAAAATTTTACAGACGCAACTGACGGAGTTCAGTCTGCGCGTTACAAAGACTTTAACGGAAAAGTAAGTTTCTCTTATCCATTATTCGATAAGGGAGTCGCTGCGGGAAGAAGAGATTCCGAGATAGGAGTTCGCCAAGCTACTCTAAAAGAGAACGAAGTTAAGAATGAAGTAAGAGACGATCTTAGAGGAAGGATCGATTCTTTAGAAGCTAGTTATAAAATTTATAAAAATTCCATAGTCACCGAAAAAGAGACACAAAACTATTATAGCGGTGTGGTCCGAAGCTTCCAACAAGGAAGAGCGGATGCAGTCGCAGTTAAAAATGCTTTGGATACTTTGGTGAGAGACCAGCTCAGTCTTACTCAAGCAAAAGTGAATTTTAATATAGATCTAATGAGATACTATATCGCAAAAAATATGCTTTTGGAAAGATTTGATCTGGATGCGGAAAAACTTATTCCGCACTTGGAATAATAGGCTTCGTAGTTCTCATTGAAACGCGGATTTTTCCTTTCTATATTCGGGATTGCATTATTCGGGCTAATCGTTTGGCTTACCATTCGTTTTTGGCCTAAACCTTCCGACACTATTTACGAATATTATAAAAAGGAAAAATGGGAGAAGGTAATCTCCCTAGTAAAAAAGTCCGCCTCCCCTACTCCGGAGGATCTTTTTTACGGTTCTCAATCCCTTCTTAGATTAAATGCGGAGCTGATCACTAAGGACGCAGAAGACAGATCTAAAATTTCCGCAAGACTCCAAAAAGAAAACGGGATTGGTTCAGGAAAATCTTTAGAATCTAAGGGAGAATTTCCCGTATTCGAAGACCCCTTTATTCTCCAACTCAGACCAGGCGGATATTGGAGACAAAAAGCAATTCTATCCAGAGTCGAGATCGCAGGAGAATGGGAAGATGATATTCTATTCTTACGAGATCTGAAAGAACTGCTCCGAAGTAATCCAGTCACGTTAGGAATTTCTTCTTATTCTTCCGTTCTGAAAAAAGTTTTAAGAAGAGAAACAAAACTTTCCGACGGAGACCAAATCAAACTTTCCGAGTTATTGGGTTTTCTTTCCGTAAGAGAAGATTCTACATTACTCGGTTCTAGATTTAAGAACACTGGAGAGAACACAAATCTAAGAACTGGTCCTGGAACCGAGAATCCCGGTAAGGCTCGTTTAAAAAAAGGACTCTTACTTTACGCATTAGATAAGGACCCTCGTTCAGAAACAGTCCAAGGAAGAAAAGGAAACTGGGTCCAAGTATATATTCCTGAGTTACAGATCTCAGGCTGGATCTTCTCACATTTTTTAGAAGAAGATCCCTATCCTTCTACAAAAGCTGAAGACACATTTGCGGAATTCTCCCAATCCGAAAAAAGCCAAGCTTGGGACTTTGCATTCTGGACAGAAGATAAGATCCCTCCAGGATTTCATGGAGAATATATACCGACTGAAAAGTTAGCCTTGGATGGGGATTACGGAATCGTATTATACAAATCTAAAACTGGAAAATACAAAGAGATCTGTAGGATTGTAGAAGAACCTTTTAGATCCTTAGAATTTTTAACAGCAAGTTTAAGCGGAGAAGAGCCTGTTCCGATTTTTAAACTGTATTCGGGAAGACCTGGTGAGTGGAAACCTTCTTACCAAATCGACCTTGACAGAGAGAGTATTTCCATCAATAGGAATAAGTATATACTCGGATCAGGTGGAAAGAAGAGATTTCAACTCGGAATTTTTTCAGTAAACGGGACGATATCAGCGTCTCTATTAGTAGGAGAAAAAACCGTATTACAAGGTATCTCTCCTGAAGAAGAATTAACCTCCACAGAGGGAGTTCTATTCAAACTCTGCCTACAACAAGCGGATAAAAAATCCGATTCGAATGCGGCGGCGTTCCAATTTAAGTTTTTATTTTGATCATAAGATCAAGCGAGGAAAATCAGTGCCTACTTACGATTATAGATGCAAGGCTTGCGGACAAACTTTCGAACATTTTCAATCCATGAAGGACGATCCTATCACTACCTGTCTTCTCTGCGGAAAAACTGGAGAAGTAGATAGATTGATCTCCAGCGTAGGAGGGATCATCTTTAAAGGATCCGGGTTCTATGTAACAGATAATAAATCCTCTTCCAAAAGTTCTGAATCATCCACCGGTTCCTCCGGTTCTACTTCCAACTAAGTTTGGGACGTTTAGGAATACTAGCGGGAGGAGGAAATCTCCCACAGATAGGAATGAGAGAGGCTCTAGCTGCAGGAGAAGATCCATTCTTTCTTTCTATAGCAGAGTCTGACTTTACTCCGGGAAATTACCCGGATAGAGTGATCCCGATCCGTATCGTAAAAATTGGCGGATTATTAAAAGCATGCAAAACTAATCAGATAGATAGACTTCTTCTATTAGGAAAAGTTAAAAAAGAGATTATCTTCAAAAGCCTGAACTTCGATTTAAAAGCGCTAGCCCTTCTCGCAAGAATGGTGAATCGTCACGATTATTCTATCTTCAAAACAGTGGCAGAAGATTTCGAAAAACAAGGAATTCATATTATTTCCCAAAAAACCTACCTGAAGTCATTGCTACTTCCGGAAGGACGTTATACTAAAAGATCCTTGGACAAAAAACAGATAGAAGATGTGATCTTCGGAATGGAATACGCAGAGAAGATCGCTCATCTGGACATAGGCCAGGCAGTAGTAGTAGTAGATAAATCAGTATTAGCGGTGGAAGCCGTAGAAGGAACGGACCAAGCCATTAGAAGAGGCGGAAGTTTCGCCAAAAAAAGAAAGGCAGTAGTTTGCAAAAGTTCCAAACCAAGCCAAGACCCAAGATTTGATCTACCTACGGTCGGAATAGATACCTTAAAAGTGATGAGTGAGAATAACTGCGATATACTCGCCGTTCGAGAAGGAGAAACTATAATTGTAAATCCTTCCGAATTTATTAACCTTGCAGAAAAATTGAAAATCCATATCTTGAGCATCGGCCGTGGCAACGTCTCGAAAATTAACTCTACCCAAAAAAAGCTCCCTAAAGCCTAAGAAGGCCGGAGACAAAATCAGGACGGAAAATTTTTCCGTACCTTCTTCTCCCGTATTTATGATACTAGCCGGAGAACATTCCGGCGATCTATTAGGCGCAGAAGTATTAAAAGAACTTAAAAAACACGATCCAGATCTTACATTTTTCGGGATAGGCGGTCCAAGAATGTTGGAAGAAGGTTTCGATTCCATCGAAGACATGGAGGAACTTTCTGTAATTGGATTTACCGCGGTATTATTTAAATACAAATTCCTAAAAGCCCTGATGGATCGATTGGTAGAAGAAGCTATAGCGCGTTCTTGCACGCATGCAATCCTAGTCGATTATCCCGGTTTCAATCTCAGACTAGCGGCCAGGCTAAAAGAGTTAGGGATCAAAGTTATCTTCTATGTTTCCCCCCAGCTTTGGGCTTGGAATTTTGGAAGAATCCATAAGATCAAAGAATCTATAGATCTAATGTTGGTATTGTTTCCATTCGAAAAGAAGATCTATGATGATTACGGAGTCCGTTCCGTATTTGTAGGACATCCAATCGCTCAAAGGATTAAGGAGAAAATCCGAAAAGAAGCTCCTATTCCCGTGGACGAAAAACAATTAGCTCATCTGCAAACTATCACTCTTATGCCAGGATCTCGCTCTGGAGAGATCCATAGAATGTTGGATACATTACTCCAATCTGCGGCGCTTATCCATAATGAAGCCGAAGCGGAAAAAAAACATGTACGTTTTCTAATTCCAAACATCAACCTAAAAGAAGAAGAATTCATCCGAACTAAAATTAAGGAAACGGAAGAATCTAATCCTGGTATCAAGATCGAATATTTATTCGATCGTTCTTTGAGATGTATAGAAGCTTCCGATATTGTTTTAGTAACTTCCGGAACTGCTACTTTAGAAGTTGTATATTTCGAAAAACCGATGGTGATCTTGTATAAGGTCAGCTTACTCAGCTATTTTATCTCGGCACTTCTGATCCGCACACCTTTCATCGGACTCGTCAATATTCTGAGCGGAAGAGAAACAGTGAAGGAACTCATTCAGGCAGAATGTACTCCGGAAGAAACAGTGAGAGAAACAATGTCCATCCTGAAAAATAAAAAGTACAGGAATCAGATGATAGAAGAGATCCGCTCTGTGAAGGAGTCTTTAGGCGAGGAGCATAGTTCTAAAAACGCAAGTAGAGCGATTCTTCAGTTCTTGAAAGAAAAGTCGCCAGCCGTTTAGGAATTCCAACAAACGGAGTTGATACTATTCCTTCATGCAGCCTACACTGTTCTCTTTTATCTTAAACGCAAACGCTGAGATTGGCACTGCCGAATTTGATTCACTGGAAAGTGAGTAAGTATTTCCAGTCACAAAATATTTAACTGAATCAGAATCAATATAGGAATTCGCAGTGGCGCTTATGTTTTCCCCCTTCCAATAAACATTTCTTTTAGGAGGGCTGCCAGGATTCCAATAATCGAACCCCATTTCGAACTTTGAAGGAACAGGTACAGGAAATTCGCCTTTACCCTTCCAGATCGTATTTGAAAGTTTCACCTTATCTATGGTGACATACATTCTATCATGAATGTCTAGGAAATTATTTCCGTTAAATCGTATATTACCGTCCGAATCCAAACTTTCCGGGATCAAATCTCCGCCGCAGAAAGAAAAGCTTGGAACACCCCAGGCTAAATTGATTGTCTCAAAATCTATTCCGAAATAAGGATTATCGGTGCCGTAAGTAAAATAAGAATTCAGTTTAGCAGTTCCGGAACCGGTAATACTTGCATCCAATCTAGATTGAGAAGGCGCAAATTTCAAACCGACATCCAACTTGCCCATAGTAGGAAGTCCAAAATCCCATTTTACTTCCTTAGAGGTCAGTTTGAGACTACCCGTTGGATTTTCTAAAAAATATTTATAAATAGGAGTTCTGGTAAAATTAATTTCAGGGATTAATTTCTCCATCCTAGTATGGATATCTTCTCTAACCCATTGGCGAACAGATCTATATAGAGGAAAAAAGTTAGAAAGAACGATTGAGTCCGTCTCTAACTCCAGATTATATTCTCCCTGAAGAGGAAAATAAGAAGTCCCATCTCCCTTCACTCCCTTTCTGTATCCGGTTTTTCCTTTTAGATTCGCAGACCAAGGAAGGCCAAATTGTTTTCCTTTAAGTTTTGCTTCCAAAACTCCCGCAGGATTCCAAGCAAGCTCCCCATCTTTTATCTCCAAATCCAAATAAGGATCCTTCCATATAAAATCTTGGAGAGAGAATTTAGCTTCTGACTTCATCCAATCCCCATAACTTCCTGTCTCAGTTCCTTTCCAATGTAGATCCAGGCTTCCACCTAAAGTTTTCAGATCGGAAGATACTGGCAGAAAATTACGGATATCATCTAAGTCTTGGACAGTGAGGCTTAAATCCCAGGACTTCAGCCCCTTCTCATTTTTAGATTTGAGAAGAGTAAGTTTATCTTCTCCGGAGAATACTTTATGTTCTTCAGTGAAGACATCTCCTTTTTGATTGCGGGTCCATTCATGTTCCAGATCTATATCTTTCCATTCCCAAACTTCAGTTTGTAGAGGAAGTTCCTGTAAAACGATCCCTTTCACATTCGAAAATTCTGTTTTACCTTGGACCTGCAAATTAGTTCCGTCTGACTCTAAAATGGCATGGCCCGAAATTTTTCCCTTCTTAGGAAAGAATTGGGAGAATTCAGAATACAAACCTCCGGAAGATTCTGCCTTTGCATTTTTAAACAGAATTTCCAGATTCATATTCTTGCTTCCGATATCGGTGCTGAATCTTCCGCTTACATATCTAAATCCAGGGATTGGAAATAAAGAATCGGAAATTTGAACATTGATCTTAGTATCCTCTTTTCGGATATCAAAATCGATTCCTTTCACATTCTCCAGAAGTACTTTGCCACCTTTATAAACTGTGACCGTAGTATCTTCTAATCTGATCTCAGGAATATTGATCTTATGAATATAGGATAATATTTCCCCCGAGATCTTATCTTCTAGATCAATACTCAATTGTGCATTACGCACACGGATCGCCCTTACGGAAGGTTGCCCCTTCCAAAGACCTCTTAATAATAATTCAATTTTGTTTGCTTTGAAGATCATTCTTTGAGAGGCAAAGTCCTCATCGCTGGAAATTTTCAGATCTTCTATAAATACATGGTTCGGGAATTCGTATTCTACAACTCCTAAAGTCACTGCCCTATCTAATTCTTCATTAATGAATCCGCGCGTGAGTTCCTTCACTCCGCGTAAATCCAGGACTCTTCTTACGAAGTACCATTCCGCAGTTTCTTTTGCTGCTGCTAACAGAAGGAAAATCGTAATTAAGGCTATGGAGATCTTTCTAAAGGAAGGTTTTTCAATAATAGATTGTATCTTTCTAAAAGAAGAAGATACGAATCGGTACAGTTTAGTTGGGACAGCGATCTGAAATGTAACGCTGTCCTTTTTAAAGAATGGATTTTTAGGGAGAGGAATTGTGAAAAAAATTACCGTTGGAGAACCTGGCTGATTTTCTCCGAGGTTTCCTTCAGTACTAGGCTTTCCGGAAATTTCTGTAATCCCTCTTCCAGAACCAACTGACATCTTTTGTATTCCTTAATTCTGTAGAAGCTGACTACTACGGTCTCATAGTAAAATAGATCTTTTTCAAAGTTTTTCTCTCTAGAAGCTCTGCCTAAAATCCCAAGAGCCTGGCCATATTTCTCATCTTCGAAATACGCTCTTGCCCACATTTTTTTGCGGGTAACAGACTCAAAATCGCGATCTACATTGTCCGATTTACGGAAATGAACGATAGCATTGTCATAGTCGTTGATCCCAAGGTATGCAGAACCTAAATAATGGTCCAGATGTTGAAGATTACGACCATCTTTGGAATTTTGCACTTCTCTCAACACGAGGGAAGCTTCTTTGAAAGATTCGATTTTTAGTAAAAGTTTGGATTTTTGGAGGAGTAGCTCGGAACGTCTTTTGTCTTCAGGGTGTAGATCGCTTAATTGCTGGTCTATTCGCTTGATTTCCGCTCGGACCTGGGTCTCTAAATTGGCGGAAACCGCCCCTTCTTTTTGTGTACTTGCACAGTAGAGGAGGAATTGAGCTCCGATAAACAATATTGTCAGATATTTACTCATTTTCTCATCCGATTTTCAATTTTTCGAGCTCTTGCAGGAAATCACTAGTCTCCTGTTGTCTGGTTTCCTCGTTAGAAAGCCAGTCCAAAGTCTCCGGATCTATTTCCTTAAGGAAGCGAGAAGGTTCGGAGGTCAATTGCTCCCCAAATTTGCGGCGATTAGCGGCACCTGTCAAGCATAAATGCCTCTTCGCCCGAGTCATCGCTACATACATCAAACGGCGCTCTTCGTCTACAGATTGGTCTTCTACTGTGGCTCTTCCGGAAGGTAAGATCCCCTCTTCTAGTCCTACGACATAAACAGACTCGAATTCCAATCCTTTGGATTGGTGAATGGTGAGTAACTGTACTCTGTTATCTTCCTTTTCATCATTCGGCTCATCTTCCATAAGCATCGCCAAACGGTTGATAAAGTCGAATAATGTGGATTTTTCGCCCGAGTCATTATTCTCTTCGAAGAACGCCAACATGTTCACAAGCTCGGACATATTATAGATACGAGCCTTTGCGACCTTTTCTTCTTTCTCTTCCAACACGATCTCTTTTTCAAGACCCAGATCTGCAATTAACTCTCGTAATGCGAAGAATAATCTCGGAGAAGAAGAAAACTTCTTCTTAGCCTTTTCGATCAGATTTACGAAATTATAGATCTCTGAAGAAATTTTACGGTTCAAATCCGGAATAAAATCAGGAGATTCGCATACTCTGAATAATGTCTCATAAAGAGATTCTTTGTTCTGAGCCGCTTTTTCATGCACAAGAGAGATGGAACCGGCGCCTATCCCGCGTTTTGGATAATTAATAATTCTTAATAAAGATGCATCGTCCTTTTGGTTGGCGATTAGACGGATATAAGAGATCAGGTCTCGCACTTCTTTACGGTCAAAGAAATTATAACCACCCACTACCTTATAAGGCATTTCCCTAGCTCGGAATGCTTCTTCAAAAGGTCTGGACTGGAAGTTCGTACGGAATAAGATCGCGATCTGGCTTCCTTTTCTCGCTTCTTTGATGATCTCTTCTCTGATCTTGTCCGCAACCCATTCCGCTTCGTCTTTCTCGTCTCCCCTCTCTACGTATTTTACTTTGAGAGCGCCAGGCACCTTAGAAAAAAGTTCTTTGGATCTTCTGGAAAGATTATGGCGAATCAGAGAGTTCGCGGCAGAGACGATTATATCTGTGGATCTATAATTCTCTAAGAGACGAATAACGTTTGCACCTTTAAAATCATTTTCGAATCCAAGGATCAAACTTACATCAGAACCTCTGAATGCATAGATAGACTGATCATCATCACCTACCACGCATAGATTGTCCGATTCTCCCATAAGAGCTCTTAAAAATTCATATTGGATCGGGTTTGTATCTTGGAACTCGTCCACCATAAAGTATTGGAACTTTTTATGATATTCATCTCTTACTTCTTCAAACTGTCTCAAAAGTTTAGAAGGTAAAAGGATTAGATCGTCGAAATCGATAGAGTTCTGTTCTTTTAAAGTGTCCTGGTATTGTTGGAAAAGAGAAGCAGCCAAAAGATCTCCCTCATTCATAGAGGTTCTCATATCGGCTAAATAATCCTCTCCTGAGTTTTTGATCCTGGAAATTTTAGAAAGTACTTCCATGATCTGAGGACGTTTAGGTTCTAATTTTTGGGCAACAAGCATTCCGGTCACAAGACCTTCCTGGTCAGCTTGGTTCAGAAGTAAGAAAGGTTGTTTATATTCAAGCTTCTCAATATGTTTTTTTAATATTCCAAGTCCGAGAGAATGGAATGTGGAAAGAGTAATCCCTTTTAATAAATTTCTTGGGATCAGTTTACGAACTCTTTCTCCCATTTCCTTTGCACTTTTGTTAGTGAAGGACAATGCAACGATCTTTCCGGCCGGGATATGATGGTCCTGGATCATATGGGCGATACGATTAGAAATCACTCTTGTTTTCCCAGAACCTGCACCTGCAAAAATCAAAAGAGGACCATGAATAGTTTGGACTGCACGAGCTTGTTCGGGAGATAAACTTTGAAAAATAGCGGCGGAATCCCGAGGCTCCTTAGGCCTTTCTTCTCTTTTTCTTTTGGGAGCAGAAGGTTTTTCTTCGGATAAAGTTTCAGCGGTTTCGGAACTTTCCGTAAGCTCCGATTCGACCTCGGTTGCAACTATAACTTTTATCTGGTCTGGAGTTCCTACCACTGACTCAGGTTCAATTTCTTTTGGTTCTTCCGAAACTTCGGCTGGAGTTGAAACGAACTCTAGGGCCTCATTTTCTGAAAAATCATTTTCTTCGTAAAAGGAAGAGCCGTAAGATTCCTCTTGAACTTCTTCTTGGATAGAAGAAGCGGGAGTTCCTACCACTTGCGGAACTTCTGAAAAGCTGAGTAATGGTAGATCTTGCGCAGGTTCCTCCGGCTTTATATCCGAAATTTCCAGATGGGAAAACAGGTCCAGACTTTGATTAGTATCTTCTTTCATCCGATTTTATGAGGGCAAAAAACAGGCCGGGATCCGAAAAATTCGAATTTTTCGGCCCTAGTCGTAAGCGACATAATCCTGATTTTTCTCTTCTTGTCAACCGCGTACAGGCAAAGGTTTGCGAATCTGAAAGGATTTCAAAAAACTGGAAGAAACGGCAGATATGCAAGAATTCCGCCCAGAAAATTACCTCCCCGATTCCAATCTTTGGGAAGAAGGAAAAAAAACTTCTGCATTCAAAACTCCAATTTTTGAATTAGTCTCCGTTCCGAAAGTTTCTCCGGACAAAACAATCTCTGGCAATTTTTTCAAAGTGGAATCCAAGGATTGGGTGAATGTAATTGCACTCACCTCAGATGAAAATGTGATTCTGATCGATCAATACAGACACGGATTACATTCTTATTGTCTGGAAATCCCAGGCGGCATCGCTGAAAAAAATTCAATCTTAGAATCAGCGCAAGCAGAACTGAGAGAAGAGACCGGCTTTGTCTCGGACGAGTGGGAATATTTAGGAAAGGTTTCCGCAAATCCCGCCTTCATGAACAATTGGTGTCATACTTATATCGCCAGAAATGTATATCCTCATCCGGGTGGACAAGATCTGGACGAAAGCGAACAAATAGAAGTGTATCAATATCCTCTAAATAAAATCCCCGAAATTTTAGAGAAAAATATCCTACACCACGCAATTGTCGTGGCGGCATTCGGATTATTTTTTTTAAAATACGGAGAAAAGAAGAAGTAGAACTATCTCATGACAAAATCCGCAAACGCGAGCCCATTCATCTCATTACAGGTTCCTGAATTTAGGAATTTTTTGGCCGGAAAATTTTTGGTCACACTTTCATTCGTCATGCAATCCACCGTGGTCTTCTGGCAGATAGACCATATCACTCACGACGCATTTTTTGTAGGTTTGATCGGATTTGCAGAACTCGTGCCTAACGTAGCAGTTTCTCTTTTTTCAGGATTGGTCGTTGATAGTTTTCCAAGAAAGAAGATCATCTATCTTTCCTTAAGCGGCCTGACTTTTAGCTCCTTCTTACTTTTATTATTCACTCTTCCAGGTTTCGAATGGGTGATCGAAAAATATTGGGTTTATCCAATCTATTCAGTGATTTTTTTCTCCGGAATTTGTAGAGGGTTTTTATCTCCAAGTATCGCGGCTTATCAAACACAACTTGTCTCTAAGGAAATTTTTCCGAATGCCGCTACTTGGAGCGGTGTTGCTTGGCAGGGCTCTGCGGTTTTAGGTCCTATGCTTGGCGGACTTCTCACCGGATTTAACGGAGTACAAACTGCTTATCTTGCAGATTTCTGCATCATGGTGTTCTCATTATTTTTATTACTACTTGTTCCTTCTAAACCTGTTCCTGAAAAACAAGGGGAGAAAGAATCCATTTGGAAAAGTTTGGGAACGGGCTGGAAGTTTGTGTTCGGTCACCAATTAATCCTAGGCGCGATCAGTTTAGATCTATTTGCGGTATTATTCGGCGGAGCAGTAGCCCTTATCCCTACATTCTCTAGAGAAGTTTTAGGAATGGGTCCTGAATATTACGGAATATTAAGGTCCGCTCCAGCAATCGGTGCGGTTCTTTGTGCATTATTTATCGCAGTCAAACCTCCTAAAACAAATTCAGGAGTAATATTACTCAGTAGTGTATTCGGTTTCGGGCTTTGTATGATCGTATTCGCACTTTCCAGGAACTTCTACTTATCTTGCGCGGCATTGATCGTAAGCGGTTCCTTCGATATGGTAAGTGTAGTGATCCGGCACACAATCGTTCAGATGTATACTCCGGAGCATATGAGAGGAAGAGTTTCCGCAGTGAATAATATATTCATAGGCTCTTCCAATGAACTTGGAGCATTCGAATCGGGAGCGACCGCAAAAGCATTCGGTCTTGTCCCTTCAGTTGTTATAGGAGGAACGCTTACTCTTTTAACCGTAGGGATCGTTACCGCGATCGCGCCTCGTCTTCGAAAAATGGATCTAAAGGATATAACGGTTTAATATGGATAATATTCTTACTCAACAAGAAGCAATGCTCCGCTCCGGACAGATCTCCGAAGTGGACTATACTCTAAAATTAAAACTGGAAAAAGGATCCCAAGAATACGAGGGAGAAACCACAGTTCGATTCCTATATAATGGCGGTAAAAAAGGAAAACTCAAGGTAGATTTCGTATCTAAGAAGATTGAGATCCTTTGGATAAACGGAAAAGAAGAAACAAATTATGAAAAAAAAGAATCCGCACTCTTCCTACCGGGAGAATTATTAGCGGAAGGCAAAAACGAACTTAAAGTAAAATACAAAAACGTATTCGATCATAGCGGTTCAGGCTTTCATAAATTCACGGATCCTTCCGACAAAGCGGAATACATGCATACGGACTTCGAACCATTCGAAGCTCATAGATTATTTCCTTCTTTCGACCAACCGGACCTAAAAGCGACTTACGAACTGGAGATCACAGGACCTTCCGAATGGACTTACATACATAACACAGTCTCAAAATCGGAAGAAAACCAGGGAAATTATAAAAACATAAAATTTAATAAGACCAAAAAATTCTCCACTTACTTATTCTCTCTGATCGTAGGGCCTTACGCAGTTTGGGAAGATAAGGCAGGAGAAATTCCTCTTAGAATATTCTGCAGAAAATCCCTCTCCAAATATATGGATGCGGAGAATTTATTTGCGATCACAAAGGAAGCATTCGGCTTCTTGCAAGAATATTTCGGAGTTCCCTATCCTTACGGAAAATATGACCAGATATTCGTGCCGGAATTCAATATGGGAGCCATGGAAAATGTAGGAGCTGTGACATTCTCCGAGAGTTACATTTTCCGTGGACCTAGGATCTATTCTGAATACTTAAACAGAGCAAACACAGTATATCATGAAATGGTACATATGTGGTTCGGAAACCTGGTCACATTGAAATGGTGGAACGATCTCTGGTTGAATGAAAGTTTTGCGGATTATCTTTCCTATTATTCAATGTCTAACGGGAAAATTTTCCCAGATGCATTAGAACATTTTTATGTAAGGGAAGAATGGGCTTACAGAGAGGACCAACTCTCCACCACTCATCCGATTGCAGGAAAAGCGGAAAATACATTAGAAGCGATCAGCAATTTTGACGGGATCTCTTACTCAAAAGGTGCATCCGTTCTTCGCCAATTGATGTATTACGTGGGCGAAGAAAAATTCAGGGACGCGATGAGGCTCTATTTCAAAAGACATGCCGAGAAGAACACTGTCCTAAACGATTTTCTTTCTTGTATGTCTGAAACCAGCGGAATAGATATCAGAGGCTGGAGTAAGGAATGGTTAGAAACAACCGGAGTCAATACTCTCAGTCCGGTCCGACAAAACGGTAGATTATTTTTACACCAAGGACCTTCTGCGATAAACGGACTTTTACGCACACATGCTCTCCAAGCTTCCTTATTCAGAGAAAAGAACGGGATACTGGAAGAAGTTTGGAAAAAAAGAGTGCTCGTTAAAGGAAAAGAGACTCTATTAGAGGAAAATTATACGGGCGAAGCGGACCTTCTACTTTTAAACACAGAAGACTTTGCCTATGCCAAAACCTACTTAAGCAAAGAATCACTTCCCATCTTAAAAAGAAGCCTACACACCCTGAAGGATCGTTTTTCCAGAAGAGTTGTTTGGGGAAGTTTATGGCAAATGGTAAGAGATGCCGAACTTGCTCCTAAAGATTTTCTTGAGTTAGCTTTGGACCAAGGCCTGAAAGAACCGGATCTTTCGGTTCGAAACAGCCATATACTCACCAAAGCTTTGACAGTGATCGACAATTATATTCCGGAAACGGAGAAAAGAAACTGGTCCGATAAACTACACAGTATCGCTAAGGAAAAATCGCTTCTCGCTCAAAACCCAGAACAAGAACAGATATTATGGTTTAGAATATTAGAAAATACTTCTAAATCACCGGAACAACTTTCCTATCTGAAAGAATTACTGGATCAGAAAAAAAGTATCCCTGGGATCGCGATGGACCAAGAAAGACGTTGGGTCATTCTATCCAGACTCAGCGCTTATGGAGATCCAGAATCTTCCAAACGGATCGAAGAAGAAACCTCTAAAGATAATACCGATCTTGGAGCAAAAAAAGCATTCTTGGCGAAAGTTTCCTTCCCTGACCCTAAAACTAAAAAAGAATCCTGGGAAAGATTCCTGAAACCTAAAGAAGGAGATTCTACTGACTTCTTAAGATACGGAATGAGGGGATTTCAATGGAATCACCAAAAGCAACTATTGGTCTCGTATACAGATTCTTATTTTAATTCAGTGATCTCAGTGTATGAAACAAGAGATCCACATTTTGCTTCTGCATTTGGCCATATGATGTTCCCTTCTTTCGAGCCGGATCCGAATTTATTAAAGAGAACGCAAGAGTTTCTGGATCAAAATAAAAAACTTCCTGAACTATTGAAAAAGGATCTCCAACAACAAAGAGACGATATACAAAGAACCCTTAAGGTTTTAGAAAAATACAAAAACTAAAAGGCCATCTTTTAGTTCCCTAAGAAAAAAGAAGAGTTAGAGGGCAGCCTCTAACTCATTACCAAAAAGATCTATTTTTTAGACAGGATTACGCAGTAGCAGGTTCCCTTTTTCCGGAAGAGTTTACTGAAGTTTCTCCATGTTGTTTTTCCCATTCTTCTAATTTTTTATCCATTATTTTAAACCATAAAGGTGGAAATAATGCGAGAAGGATCATCAATTCATAACCCCAAGGTAATTGAGGACTTTCTTCAAAATGTCTCAAGGACTGGTATCTTCTTCCTGCGTTAGCATGATGATCGGAATGTCTTTGTAATTGAAACAAGAACGCGTTAGACAGACTGAAGTTTTGGTTCCAAGAATGGATCGGAAGAACCTTCTCGAATTTTCCGGGAGATAATTCCTTACGAGCTAAACCGTAATGTTCGATATAATTCACTAATTCTAATAGAGAAAAGGCGATCCAACTTTGAACAAAGAAAAATGCAGGTACCTGCCAATTCAGGTTACCGGTGATCGCATAAAAAATCCCAGTCACGGCAGAGATGAATAAAACCGGAATTATCATAGACGTGATCATCTCATTGTCAAATGTCCATGAAGACTTACCCAATTTGCCTAATCTTTTTTTCTCTAAATTCCAAGCGCTCGTTAAACTTCCGAAAACAGTTCTTGGATAAAAAACAAAGAACGACTCACCCTTTCTACTGGAAGCAGGATCCTCATGAGTGGAAACATTCACATGATGTCCACGGTTATGCTCTATAAAGAAATGCATATAACATACAGTCATGAGAATAAACTTAGAATACCATTGTTCTATCTTAGTATTTTTGTGACCTAACTCGTGAGCAACAGTGATCCCGATCCCGCCGGTGTTTACACCAATTGCCAGAACAAAAGCGAACCATTCTAACGAGGAAAGAGCATTTGTTTGAACTTCCCACAGAGCCCAAATCACTAACGCAAATTGGATCCAGGCCCAACCATAGGTCAGGAATCTAAAATAGAATTCCTTTTGAAGTTCCGGCACATCCTCTTCCTTTGGATTGATCGCATCCGGCCCGATCCAGAGGTCCATGATCGGAAGAATTCCGAATACTACCGCCAGAGTTAAAAAATTAAAACTGCCTCCCAAATAATAACCCGCGACGGCCAAACTCGGAATCAGGTATGCAATCAAGAAGGATAATCTTTTCCCTACACTCATCTCTCTCTCCTATCCCGCATTTCTCCGGGAAAATCAATCGATTTAATTTATTTCGAACGTTTGGTATTATAACATAAACCGAATCCGAGGCAAGAAAAAAATCTCAAAGCGGACATTTTTTCTAACAATTGTTTTAAAATGAAATTGGAAAAGAAGTATAATGCGCCAAACTGACAAAACTGCAAATTCAACCTAATCGTGAATTCAAATCTGTTCGGACCTCTATCTACTACTAATCTATGACTTTGCCAACTTCACATATCGATTCTTTGGAAAAAATCAAAATTGGCGGTTGCGAACAATGGATTGCAATTAGATCAAAAAAGATAGAAAGCCCGATCTTATTGTTTTTGCACGGTGGACCCGGAACTGCTCAGATCTTCTTTTCCAGAAAGCCCCAGCGAAAGTTAGAAGACCATTTCATAGTGGTAAATTGGGACCAAAGAGGTGCAGGCAAATCTTATAGTGAAAGTATCAAAGAATCCGACATGACTATAAACACTTTCCTACATGATTCACAAGAGTTGATCGAATATCTAATCAACAGATTTAATAAGAAGAAAATTTTCTTAGTCGGTCATTCTTGGGGGAGCATTCTAGGTATAAAACTGGCCGCAGCAAGACCGGATTTAATATTCGCATATATTGGAATCGGCCAAATAGTGAATATGCAAAAAGGCGAAACTATATCTTATAATTATACTCTAGGACAAGCCATAAAATTCGAAAACTATAAAGCAATTCGGGAATTGAAGCGGATAGGATTACCTCCATATTCGGATTTAAACTCTGCGGGAATTCAGCGAAAATGGTTATCAAAATTCAACGGAACGATGCGAAACGGAAATATATTCAGGACCATATTTATGAATATGAGCTTGTCCGATGTTAGTATCTCATATCTTATTAAATTTATTAAAGGAATTATGTTTTCCTTAAAGAATTTAGAAAATGAGCAAATGAGCGTTAATATTATGCAGAAAGTCCGTAAGCTCGATGTACCGGTATACTTTTGCGAAGGAAAATACGACTATACTGTTCCCTTTGAGCTCGTAGAAGAATATATCGAGATATTAGAAGCTCCGCAAAAAAAGATAATCTGGTTTGAAAATTCAGGTCATCTTCCTAATTTTGAAGAACCGGAAAAGTTCAACAACTTCTGTATCTCATTACTATAAATCCAAATATAAAATAAATTATCAACTAAACACTTCGGCTTAGGCCTTTAATTTTTTATCCTTGTTTAGGAAAGCCCATTCAAAAGCATGGTTTATAAGAAGAAAAGTTATCCCTTCCTTAAGACGAAAAACCTTAGCACGCGAAAACGTATAACGTTCCTATTCCAAGGAAAACTTTAATGAGTCTTAACGGATTAAATTTCTATTCCTATCTTAGCAAGATCCGAATTCTTAAAACCTATTCCAGCAAAATTATGTTGGTCGCCTTCCTTGGGACCCATGTTCCACTGATCACCCTTTTATTATTTTTTGTATTATCCACTGTTCAGGATATACAAACCGCTCTAAAAATTTTGGGGATTGCACTTGTAGCGACTTTAGCGGGAACTGCAGCCACACTTTTTGCCTTACATAAACTTTTAACTCCAGTTGTACTCACTTCCAAATCTCTGAACAGATATTTGAGTGAAAGGGAGATCCCAAATTTACCTACAGTATTCCAAGACGAAGCCGGCTCTTTAATGGCAGATACCGTCACCACGGTACGCAAATTGGATGAACTAATCCACTATATGGCAAATTACGACGGAATGTCCGGACTGCCTAATCGAGACTTATTCTTAGAAAGATTAAGCAATTCTCTACATGAACTTTCTATGAGAGAAGAAATATTAAGTTTTCCTGTTCTTTCATTGGAGGCGACCCACCTAAAGCAGATCCGATCCAATTTCGGCGTACATATGGGAGATCTATATTTAAGATCATTGGCACAGAAATTGGAAACAATGCTTGGGCCTGAAACCGTTTTAGCAAGGACCGGAGACGGAGAATTTTCCTTCTTTCCATTACCTTCTTCTTCCCAAATTTTAGAAACTGATACGGAAATTTGGGCGGAGAAGATCCAGAACAGCACATCTTCTCCTTTAAATGTCGTAAACCAACAGATCTCTTCCGAAATACGAATTGGAATATCAGTTTTTCCTTATGATGGAAAATCCTCAGATCAACTTTTATGGAAATCTGAAACTGCATTAAGCCAGACAAAACTTTCAGGGACTTCTAAGATCCAAACCTATTCCTCCGAGTGGAAGGAAAGAATGAAGGAGAAGTACCTTTTAGAAAAAGATCTAAAACTTGCGATCTCTAAAAACCAATTATTCATTCAGTACCAACCAAGAATAGAAGTACAAACAGGTAAAAAGATCTCCGCGGAAGCTTTGCTCAGATGGAATCATCCTGAATACGGAGTCATCTCCCCTACTATATTTATACCAATCGCGGAAGAAAGTGGGATCATAGGAGAGATGGGAGAATGGGTTCTTTCTAAAGCAATGGAAGACCTGGGAAATTGGAAAAAGAGAGGACTTCCTCCGATCCGTATTTCCGTAAACTTATCCGCAAAACAATTAGAAGATAAGAATATCGCTAAAAAAGTTCTAGATATATTAGAGAAAAACAACCTAAGTGTAGAAGATTTGGAGCTTGAAATCACCGAATCCAGCCTAATTACTAATATACAATCCGCTTTGGAAATCTTGGGAGAATTACATTCCTGGGGGATTTCCCTTGCTTTGGACGATTTCGGAACAGGATATTCAAGCCTTTCTTACTTAAGCAAGATCCCGCTCAAAACCTTAAAAGTAGACCAATCCTTCGTTCGTAAGATACTAACAGATCCAAATTCCCTAGCGATTTCCAAAACGATCGTGGCATTAGGAAAAAGTTTAGGACTCAGGATCACAGCAGAAGGTGTGGAAACGGAAGTACAAATGCGCAAGATCAAGGACTTAGGCTGCGACGAAGCACAAGGATATTTTTTAAGCAAACCTATTCTTTTAGAAGAATTGGAGATATTCGCACAAACCTAAACAACTTTCTTCACAATATTAAGACTAATCAGATTCGATTAGCACTTACTCTTTCTCACCTTTCACTTTATTACATTTAATCTGTTTGTAACAGTTCTCGGCTTAATCGAATTGCACGAGTATCTATACTTTCCATAAGGAGGATACAGTGAACCGGAAGTATTACATTATGATTACGAGAACTATTATTACAATTTCAATTTTTCTAATATGTTTGGGAACCCTTTCCGCAGACACAGTCACCAATACTAAAACTAAAGAAGTGATTGAGAACGTAAAAACAACTCAGACAGAACAGGGTGTGATTGTTGAGTTCGAAGACGGCTCCCGTAGAGGTTTTGACAGAACGTCCGTTACTGTTGAAGCCAAACCAGTAGAATGGAAACAAAAAGATCAGGAGAATTATCCTGATAAAGAAAGATACACTGACTATGCAATTTTTGGCGGGATCTTTCTGATAATACTACTTTTACCCTAAAGAACCAAAACCTTAACAGGTACGTAATCAAGTCGTAAAGTAATTTATCTAACATAATCCATGAGGTCGATCGGATTTCGGCCTCTTTTCAGAATGAATAGGAGAAATTCGATCCATGAAATCGTTAAATAAAAAAGTCTCGAAAGTAGTAAGCGCTCTTGCAGTTGCTATTGCTCTTGTAGGCTGTGATTCCGGCGGGGGCGGCAGCAACGCAGCGCTTGCTTTAGCGGGACTAGGCAATTCTTACCAGGCGACAGTCGTGATGGGAGGAAAACTGAGAATCGCAGCTGCGAGTACAGTATTTCCAAGCGTTGGGTATGTCACAAACAAACCTGCTTACGTTAAACTTACTGGTAGCTCTCTAACTTCCGGTGGAACTGACTTCACCGTAGGAAGTAGCACTGGTGCAGATGCAGCAGACTTTAACATCACTTTTAAAACAAATAGTGCTTCCGGGAAACTTCACGGGGAAGTCTTTGCTATATCTGATGCTTATTACACCTCTACTGTAGTACCGGTCGGCGCAAAATGCTCAGCTGGCTCTGCTTGTGATAGTGCATCTGTGTATACGGAATTAGTCGGTTCCTTCGATATGAACTACGTAATCGACACTTCCAGTCCCACAAGCACCGCTCAGTTAACATTCTCAAATTTGTTAGGCGATTTGTCTCCATCAACCGTAGCTGGAGTCTCATCAACTCTATATGTTGACCTTGTCAATGTAATCACGACTGTTGCAGGTGTTTATTCCAACCCTAACGCGACAGTGGGTGAAGCTCTTTGCGATGCTATCGGTACACCGGCAATCAAACAAGGAACAATTTCCGCCGACCAAGTTTGGGGAAAATACACTCTATTAAGAGGAACTGTAGTAGTTAACAATAACGCTACAATTACAATTCCTAAAGGTGCAGTGATCTACGGAGAAAGAGGCTCCTCTCTTTTCTTCAATGGAGCAAGCCTTGTAACCCAAGGAACTGCAGCAGAACCAGTATGTTTCACTTCTGCGCAAGCAAGAGGATCCAGATTCCCTGGAGACTGGGGTGGAGTTATATTCATAGGAAATGGAAATGGAACAAGAACTTCCGGAACTACCGAAGGAACTACTCCACTGACTTATCCTGGATCAAACCCTTCAAATATCACTCTGAGATATACAATCGTTGAATTTGCAGGAAATGAGGTTGCCCCAGGAGACGAGTTAAACTCTCTATCTCAATACCAAGTCAATTCCGCTACTTATAGATTCGTACAAGCTCACCGCGGATTAGATGATTCCTTCGAATGGTGGGGAGGCGGATTGTCTCCAAGCACTTTTGACGGTGCATATCTGATCGGATCCGGAGCAATGGATGATGACTTCGATATGGACGAAGGTTTCAGTGGAACCCTAAAATATCTGATTTCTGTAAAATACCCTGCCGGTTGTGGTGGATCCGTTTCTACAGATCCTCACGGTTTCGAAATGGACGGAGTTCATGCTTCTTCAAGCTTTGCAGGCTGTGCTCCGGGAGCAAATGGAACTCACGATTGTTCCAATCCTACTGTTTCGAATTATACCGCTGTTGGTTTCAATTTTGCGAACAGTTTCGGAGAGCGCCATAGAGAAGGTTTACAAGGAAGTTTCTCTCAAGGAATTCTTTGGAATTTTAGCAGAAATATTGTTTGCGACAGTACAAGCGGATACCCTGCAGTAAACAGCTCAATCTCCAACGTTCATAGCGATAATAGCAAAACCGATTGTATGAACAGTACAACTTGTGGAGGAACAGCTTCAGGAACTGCTCCAACTTGCGCAGCAAGTTTACTCGACTTAAGTGCGCTCCCAGTGGCGGATTTAGGCAGTGTTCAAGATGCTAACTTCTGCGGACATGGAACTAAACCAGACTTCACAACTTCTGCTTCCGTAGCAAGTGGTGCGACAGGTGGAGCTCCAGTTGGTGGAACTACAGACTCGATCGTAGGTTCCGTAACTGAAAAATGGTGGAGTGGCTGGGCCGTTTGGAGAGCTCACTAAATCGATTATCAGTAAGCGAAACTTAAACCTTTAATAGAGAACCTCTCCCCTCGGAGAGGTTCTTTTTAATAGAAACAATAGATAAAAAAATTCCGGGAACATAACCAAATGGCCACAAGAAAGACCATTCTATTTATATTCATTTTATTTAACGTATTTTTCTGCGAGAAAGTCGATAAGGGCGATGATCCAGAATACGAAAACAGATTAAAAGAAACATTAAGTCGTTATAAATCGAACATCAAAGAAGATTATACAATCTCCGAGACCAGTAATACTAAAGAAGAAGCTATCAAAAAATATCTTGAAGCGGTTCAACGCAATGAACCGGATAGATTCATTTTTTCCAAAGAAGAATACTTCAATATATTCCTCCCGAATACTTTAGGAATGGAAACTCTCACTTCCAAAATGCCTGAAAAAGAAGCGTGGGAGCTAACCGATATCAGGCGAAAAGCAGCTCTTTCTAGAATCCAAGACATTTTCAAAGCAAATCCAGGAAAATCGTTCACAATTACTAAGCTAACCTGGAGAGACGATCCCAAAATCATGAATGCAATTACCGGTTATCGGGTAGGGACGCTCGAAATTCGAATTGGGAATCATACTCATACCATTGAAGAAATACGCCTTATCGTCGGACATAAAGGAAAATATAAAGTTTGCGTTATCGGAACGTAAAACGGTGCGCCCAAAAATTAAGCCATGAAAATGAAAAAAATAAAATTCAACCCTACAATCCTACTGATAGTATTTGCCCTACTTTCAGTAACTCCTGTTTGGTCACAAGCTGCCGGGAAAATCCGCGGAAAAATCGTAGATGGAGATAACGGTGAAGCCGTTTTCGGTGCTACCATCGTTGTTAGGTCCATTAAAAAATTCGCCAAATCGGATTTTGATGGAGCCTATGATTTAGAACTTCCTGTCGGTACTCACGAAGTGGAATTCCAAATGTTGGGATATTCGCCTCAAAAAAGAACCATCAACGTAACCCCTGGAAAACCCCAAGTAGTAAACATTACCTTCGGTTTACAAACCTTAGAGACTGTAGACGTAAAAGGTAGAGCTTTAAATGATGCGGAAGCCGCACTCTTAGCTCTTCAGAAAAAATCTGCTGCAGTTTCCGATGGTATTTCCAAAGAAGCTATTAAGAAAAGCCCAGACTCTTCTGCCGGTGAAGTAGTAAGAAGGGTTACCGGGATCACTCTCGTCGGAGGAAAATTCGTTTTCGTTCGAGGATTAGGAGAACGTTATTCCAATACTGAATTGAACGATACATTAGTTCCTTCTACCGAACCTGACAAACGGGTTGTGGCATTGGATATATTTCCTTCCGGAGTTTTGAAAAACGTTCGGATCATGAAAACATTTTTACCTGAACTACCTGGAGAATTTTCTGGAGGTCTTGTTAAGATCGAAACCCAAGAGTATCCAGAAGAAAAACAACTTAGTGTCTCAGTCGGAGCAGGTGGTAACTATAATACTACTGGCCACAAATTCTTAAATATGAACCAGGGGAATTTTTTCGGCGGAGTAAATGATAATCAAAAAATGCCATCAGCGCTTGCCGGAATTCCTGAATCGATCCCAATTGAACCAGGAAGCATTTTTGGAGGACTTCCTCCTCAAGGAGTTCAGGCCTCTGCTGGTCTATTCAACCAAAAATGGACTCCCGATTCAGGTCCTGCTTCGTTTGATAGGAACTTCTCTATTAATTATGGAGATACATTCAAAGTGGGAGCTACTTCCCGTATTGGGGTTTTAGTAGGTTCTACCTATAACCGCAATTATCGCTTCCGCCAAGAGAGCTCAAATCGTTATTTTGCAAACCCACTCTCCACTCTAACAACGGCAGGTACCAACCTCACATTACAACAGCACCAAGATGCTGATATGTACATTGAAGAAAGGAACTGGGGAAACAACGCAAATATCGCGTATGAAATCACAAAAGGTCAGCAGATCTTTTTGAAAACCTTGTTCACCCAGCAAGGAGAATCGCAAGTCCGTGATGCAACAGGACAGGATAAAATCGACAATTTCGATTTTAAGGCTCTTACCACCCAATACACAAGCAGTCGCATCTTCCATAATACGATTGGAGGAGACCACGCTTTAAATTGGTTCGGAGATAGGGCTCATAAATTCGACTGGAGATTCAACTATGCTGAAGCAAATAGAGACCAGCCGGACCTACAACAACAGGTATGGAGAAGGGCTTCGACTGCAGATCCATTTACCGATTATACCCGTTTAGGAAATAACCCGGATGGATCTCGATTCTTCTCAGAATCCAAAGATACAAGCCGTACTACTAAATTGAATTATGAAATTCCTTTCGACCAATGGAGCGGATTAAAATCACTTTTCAAATTCGGAACTTATACGCTTTCAAGGGAAAAGGATTTTAGATTCAGGGAATTCGGACAAAAACCAAATACTGCGGTACCTCTTACAAATCTGTATCCTGTACCGGGTGAAATCTATTCTAACCCTATTTATTTCGTCCAAAACGACTTTACCTTCTCCGAAAGACAAGTGGAGTCTAACGCATATGACGCTTTCCAGAGATTACAAGCGTATTATTCTCAAGTGGAACTTCCGATCCTTCCTAAATTGAAAGTTTTAGCAGGGGTCCGTTACGAAGATAGTTACCAAAAAGTAAAAACCTTTGCGACAAGAGATTCCAATAGTCCATTTAACTTAAGTTATGGATGCGGATCTATGGATGAATTCACTAAGATCGCTTTGGTTCGAAATAATATTTGTGATCCGAATAATAACGGTGTGGGAGAACTTCGTACAAAAGACAAACTCCCCTCTTTCAACGTAAACTGGGAATTTGCAGACAACCAGATCTTGCGTGTATCTGCAACCCAGACCTTAACTCGTCCCGACTTAAGAGAATTATCTCCTTTTGGATTCACTCCTTATTTCGGCGCAAACAGGATATTCGGTAATTCGGACTTACGCAGATCTTATATCCACAACTATGATGTAAGATATGAATACTATCTGAACTCAACCGACTATATCGGAGTAGGGGCCTTCTTAAAACAAATTTCCAACCCTATCGAGATGATCGGACAGCCAATTGCTGGAAGTATCGCTCAACGTTTCACATATCTTAATGCGGAACAAGGAACGATCAGAGGGGTTGAATTCGATTTTCGTAAAGATGTAACTAAATGGATGAGATTCGAAGCAAATATGTTCTTAATCAATTCCAGAGTAGACGTAATTTCTTGGAACGAATATATAATGGCGAAGGGAGGACTTTTGGATCCTCTTTCCAAAGCAGCCGCTTATAACCCGACCAATATTTCTCGTCCTTTGCAAGGCCAGTCCCCATTGGTATTCAATATTAAATTCGATTTCTACTTAAACGAAAAGAAGACTCAGAATATCGGTGTTTATTATAATTACTTCGGCGACAGACTATTCGCAGTCGGAGCAAACGGATTACCTGATGCTTACGAAAGAGCAGTTGGTCTAACCGACGTAGTTTATACTACTAAGAGAGGGGACCATCTTGAATTCAAAGTTTCTGCTCAGAATATCTTCGATACTCGTTACAGAGTTTATCAGAAAAACGAGCTAACTGGGGAGAAGGAACTATTCCTTTCATATAGAACTGGTGTGAGTTACTCTTTCCAAGCTACTTATAAACTTTAAGAGAGTTTAAAATTCTACATCAAAGAAAAGCCTTCGGTTCTTAAGTAAGAATCGGGGGCTTTTTACTTTAAGAAAACCGTTTAAAAAAAAAAAAAAAAAAAAAAAAAAATTAATCCATCAACATTCTTCATTCGCTCCGTCCCCTAGGAAAGGCAGCATATTCCAACCAACAAGTTACATTCGAACAATTACGTCTATGTCCAATTTAGGATAATCAGATCGATCAAAACAACATCATAACGCCAGACTTCCAACTCAAGAATATCCCAAATTGGATAGTTAAATTAACAAATTTTAATATTCATTTTTGCCAAAAGATTGACCGGAAAATCTCATTCATAAAACCGTTAAACCACGATTAAATATCTCCGGGCCTGGAAATAAATCTTAGTCCCGAAAAATAAATATTCAGGTTTTATAATATGAAGAATATCTACAAAATTCTCCCGAAATTCAAGATGGCAGTATTAATTATTGCCCTCAATTTCTTTGGATGCTCCGGAAGTTGGAACTTTTGGGATGACGGGAATGTCGATCTATCGAAAGCGACCTGGCTCGTTGCAGAAAAAGTTCCGCTGATTGTAGATAAAGGCGGAGTTCCAGGAATCACTCCGACTACCCCAATCAATAATCTGTTCACCTTACCTCCAGGCACAAAAGTAAAGGCAACCGCTTTGGGAGGAGTCATTGATCCAACGGGAACCACTATAGTAAATGATTTTGACGGAGACGGGATATTAAACGAAAGCGAAACGACAACTAACGTTTGGGTCGCCGACTACCCAGTAATAGAAGCGATTATCGCCCCTCCGGTTACGATGAAGATCCAAATCTTAAAAAATTCACAAAGCACATCGGATGAAATTTCAAATGATATCACCTCTTCTGACTTCGAATCGAATAAAACACAAGGCTCAGAAAGAATCCACCAAAATGAACTTAATTTAAGAACGGTTCAATTCCAGGATTCATTCGCCAGCTCGAACGAGCTATCCAATTCAACAAGCCAAAGCACTGCATATGGAACCCAAAGCGGGATCGGACCGGTACAACTTGGACTAAATTATTCATCTAGTACATCAAATAGTTGGGAAGCAAAAAACTCACTCTCTACAACCACAACAAAATGGGCAGATAAACCCTTTAAAAATAATATAGATACACAAGCCAATAATCTGAAATCATCGTCCGCTACTTCGAATGCAAAAAAATATCGCTCAGAAAAAACTCAAAAAATCAATGAGACTTCTCAGGTAGATGCAAATGCAGGCTATGTTCGGGCAGCACTTTATATAAAAAATACTTCTGTAAACATGCCAGTCAAACTTACGAACATACTTTGCTCGCTTATGTTTGAAAATGGAACGGGAGATTTGATCCCGATCCAAAGTTTCCGCTTAAGGAACGACGACTATAGTCTCTTCGAAGTCAATGTTTATGGAGGTTCGGAATTTGGGCCTTACGTGGTCCAGCTTCCAGGTCTCAATACTTCCGAAATTGAGAATGCCATGGCTGCCGGCTATAATCCTAAAATTTTCATCGTTGATTACGAAATGAGCCATGTGCCGGATTCGAACTACAAATCTAGTCTTTTAAATTTCTCAGGTAATAACTTAAAAATAATAGAAGAGAACGCGAAAGGGAGAACTGGATTAATTAGGATCTACGGGCCGAATATGAGACAAATGTATCGCGTCGCCGCATTCGATACACCTGATAGTTCAGATACCTGCGCAAGAACAGCGACAATACTCTCCCCTGGAATAAGCCTCAGAAAAGCTTTGGAGCGATTGCAATGTAACGGGCTAAAGATAGAATTTCAAGACTATGTAGTTGATTTATCCGAAGTAGCACCTGCATTAGGAGAATTTAAATTACATTTAAAGGGAATTAAAAGTTTAGGTCCAATTCCTACGAATATCCCTTGCGACCCTCAAACTCGAATTGGATCAGACGGAGTTTCAAGAACTGCTTGCGTGCAAAGACCTATTAGCACATGGACCGAAGAAGAAAAAGCAAATTCAGGTGTTTGGGCGATCTACTCGAACGGTAAGTATTATAATCTAACCGAATATTTTAAAGACTTGGACGATTCGATCAGAACTTTCGATCCTACAAATAGCCAAAAGGTCCCGATGGTGAAAGGTGTAGATTCTACCATTTGGGCAGGCGATTATTATGATATCGTTTATATTTCCTTTAAGGATCTTTTAAAGAAGGAAGAAGAGAAAACTTTTGGAACAAACCCTTTAGAGACTCAAAGGGAATACAAACTTAATACATCCTGGGATTTAAATTCCTTTGGAAATTACCCATATGATCCGGAAATAAAATCGCTCTTTTTAGGAAAGTTAGGCTTTGGGGAACGATTTGAATTAAATATCAAGTTAGATTCTAATCAATATTTAACTCCTAATTTCGGCCTTCCTATTACTAGCGGAACCTTTCAATATTTTTCTGATTTTAATTACAATATTACGAATGATCTCAAGAAGCTTAGCATTAATGAAGCTGCAGATATGGAGATCAGCTTAGGTTTCGGTGGAGAAAGATCAGACTGGTTTCACATTGTAAAAGATTTGGACAATTCCAATTCCTTCAAACCAAAAAACTGTGGAAGAACATTAGATTATGTAAATCAAACATACTCTCTCTGTATAGAGCTCCCCACTGCTCACGAATATGTAGATCCAAGCGTAAGTTTGATCAATTTATACTTACGCCCTTCCTTAAATAACGCATATCGTAGGACAATTTGGCCTTTAAAATACCAAGATGTGCGCAAAATGAGAGGAGAATTAGGAAATACAGTTGAGATTGGCAATACAATAGTTAAAGTATCGAAAAGCACAGGTTTAGCGGAAGTTGGGGAAAATATTTATATATTAGGGGATTCTAATGCTTATTCGATTTCCTCAATAGGTGCACAGGCCGCTGACGGGTCCTATAATATAACAATCAATCCACCAATCAAAAAGTTCTCAAGAAAAACGACTGAAATATTCGTAAAAGGTACTCTCACTTCTCCAGATGTAAGACTAAGTGTCGAAAGTGGTTTTTACAGCGACTGGAATACACAAGTACAATCCGCATTTATTCCAAATGCGTGGCAAACAAAGCAGTATCTTCCATTCGAATTAGGAAGTTCCGTAAATTGTAGTACAAATCTATTTCATCCTTTGAATTGTTTAGGAATTAATGCAAACCTAGACGCAATTAATTGGATGGGGAATAATAATAAAGGAGTGGCTCATTGGAATTCCTGGGCAGATGCATCCAATTTTCCGACTTTCTTATCTACCGGGTTATTCGGATTTTCCGCAAACACCGGGAAAGTCTATAGACTCGATGCGGCTAAATCAGATTTTGCAACAAGCCAAAATACGGTAAACATCAACCCTATTGCACCCAAGGTTGTTATATCAGGAGATACTGCGTTAGTTATTTATTTAACGAAAAACCAGGCAAACGATATGGGACAATTATTCGGTAGATATTTTAAAGTATCTACCGGAGAAGCTCTCACCAATGAGTTCTCTCTTTCCTCCGATATTACCCCTACGACAGGGATCGGAAGTTTCGCGGTCGATGTAAAAAATTCAAAGGCAGCAGTCGCGATCAGGAATACCGAAGATCCAGACCTGCATGGAGGTTATGCCTCCATCTATATTAAATTCCTTGATATGAACTCTTTAAGCACGTCGGCCACCTCTCAATTAGTGGCACGACATACTACAGAGTTTATAATGGGTTCTCCAGTTACAGTAAACGTAGGAGATACCAGAACTATTGTTGCTTGGATAGCTGCTGGCAGTCCAAATATGCAAATTAGGACTCGAATCTATCAAAATAGCAATGGATCCCCCGTAACCGCAGCAACTACAGCTTTAACATTTTCCACAGCCGCAAACGGTTTCCAAAGTTTCCTATCTTCAAAACTCCAAGGGGATATTGCCGTATTTGCCTCAATGGGAGCATCATATTCAGATTCATACTATTATGGTGGCGTAAGCTCTATTAACATAACTACCGGAACAAAAATTAAGGAAACATTATTGAACGGTGGAAGCGGAATATTTCTAACGGCCTCAGGTTACAATCTCGACGATCCTGAGATTTCACTATGTGCGTCGGGAGACAAAGGATTTTTGGTATGGCGATCGCCGGATAATAATTTAAAGGCTCAAATCATTACTATATCCACTGGTAACCTAAGCACTCCTATCGTTGCCTATGATACCGGAGTATCAAAGGTTAGATGTGAAACTAGCGGAAATATCGGAATATTAAACTATTCCAAAGGAAATCGGATTTATGTCAGGACAGTCGATTTAAATACTGCGTTTGCAAGAGAAACCTCTCCTACGGCAATAGATTCGATGTTAGGTGCCGCTAGCAAAAAGATCGGCAATACTTTTGTTAGCGGATCAAATCTAATATCTCTTTGGGAGCATACTGAGGGCGGAAAATCAACGATTAGAGGAAGAACCGTTTCCATTCCTACCTTATCTCCCAAAGGGCCAGGAGACTTTTTTGTAAGCACTAGTAACCAAGGAAATCAAAGTCTTCCTAATATTGCCGGAAACCTACAAGATGCTTTCGTTGTATGGTACTCAGTAGACGCGTTCCTTACAAGAATTAGAGGTTTGAATTTTAACCTGACTAGTCCACCTGGCGCTCTCCAGTATGGTATGAACAACTTCTTCATTGCACCTTTGATAGAAAGAGATTTCACCATCTGGACAAAAGTTACTCAGTAACTCAGAATTTTCGGAAAATATAATATGAAATATTGGAAAAGGATGGTCGTTTATTCGGTCATTCTTCCCCTCTTTCTAACTTCCTGCTCTGGTGGATCGGACATGATGAATCGTTTATTCCGATTCGCAGGAGTTTTACCATCTGGAACTTCTTTCTTGTCTCCAGGTTCAGCACCTGCACCGGAAGGAAGTGATCTATTTTCTATTTCTACAAACTATAGCGAAGCGATCGATGACCCGGAAACAAAAGCGGATGCCTTGGCTGGAGCAATGTTTATCGCACCACCAGAACCGAATAATTTTGGAGCGGTTTCTTTAAATTATCCTATCCAAGTTCCTGCGGGTAGAGCCGGTGTTCAACCTAACCTAGCGTTATCCTACTCTTCTACAGGAGGAGATGGATGGACAGGTATTGGTTGGAGTATAGGTCTTGGAGCAATCACAAGAACTCCCGAATATGGGGCTTTGTTCTATGACTCCAGGGATACATTTACTTGGAACGGAAAAAGACTCATCAAAGTTTCCGGTTCCACTTCCAATGAGAACGGTATGTACAGACCGGAGATCACGGAAGAAGATTTTGCATTGTTAAAATTAACGAATATAGAAAACGGAGGAACCTGGGAGGTTTTGGATTCTGGCGGAACCAAAACGATCTATGGAGATTCTTCTTCCAATCGGATCTATGATCCAAACCAGATCACAAGAACATATAGTTGGTATCTTTCTAAAACGGAAGACCGGAATGGAAATTATATGCAGGTCACTTACGATACTTCTAACTATTCCGAAAAACGGAACTTATACATTCAAGAGATCAAATATACTGGAAATAGTAGAAGTGGATTTCCTGCGAAACAATATGTGAAATTTATCACAAAATCCAGGGGGGACTCGTATGTAAGTATGGCTCCAGGGTTCACCATGGTTATGGACAAACTTCTAGATAAAATGGAAGTGGGTTGGACAGGTGGGAAACTTTGGACTTATAATCTTATATATGATACTTCTTTCGACTCAGGAAGACCCATACTCAAAACCGTAGATTCGGATCATCATACTACAAAACCTGAATTCAAATATAGCAACTCTTCAGGCCTATTAACTTGGCAGAATGTTGTAAACCAAACTTCCAGTGAAACGGAACTGTTGCCTGCATCCACTGAATATTTTGAGGGAGATTTTAACGGAGATGCGATTTCGGATATCGTAGTCTTCAATCCCCAAACAGGGAATTGGAAAGCAGCAGAAGGAAGAAAAGAAGGCGGATATAGTTTCAAAACTTACGCAAACCGTTATAAAAACTACGACGGTCCTTCTAAGATTCGATTCTTCAAAGGCAACGTTAGTGGAGATTTTAACGGTGATGGAAGAGCCGATATCGCATTATATCTGCCTGAAACTAGAGACTTTATAGTCGCAGAACACGACGGACAAGTATTCCAATTCCGTAATTATGGAAGATTGTTGAGTGGGATCCCGGATATTTTCCGGATGGAATGGTTCCCCGGAGACTATGATGGGAATGGTCTTTCTGATTCTCTACTTTTCGACGAACCTACCGGTCTTTGGACCTTGATGTTGAACAAGGGTGGTAGTTTTGAATTTTTGAAAATAGGAAAAAAATTCCAAAATGTATTTAGAGGAGATTATTCTCCGAATGCGAATTTGGATAGTGTTGGCACAAATGATAGCAGCATTGATGGAAAAGATAGAGCAAAGGTTAAGTTCTTAAGCGGGGATTATAACGCGGATGGGCTAACTGATATTTCTCTTTATGACCAACGTACTGGAAAATGGTTTGTTGGAGAAAATCTTAGAAATCCTGATAAAACAGATCCAATCTATTTTAAAACTAACTGGGTATTATACAAAGTTTTTATAGCACCTGAGCAGACTCTATTCTCCAATGATCAATTCTCCGGAGACTTTAATGGAGATGGAACTTCGGACTTTTTATTATTCGATCGTTCTTCTGGAGAATGGACTCTTGGAGAGACAATTAACAAGACCATTAATTTTAAGACCTGGTCCAAGTCTCCTCAATTCAAAACAATCACTCGTTGGCTCCAGGGGGATTTTAATGGGGATGGAGCTACCGATATAGGATTTTTCTCGGAAACCGATGGGAAGTTTTGGATTGGGGAAGCAACGTCTAACGGATTCCGATACAAGATTTATAGCGATATGAGTTACGGTCCAAACCAGGAAAGAGTGATGAAAACTCCTCTTCCTTTGGACGAAGTAAATCCGGTCAAAGGATTTGGAGTATTTGCAACTTCTTCCGATACTAAAACAGTTCTTTTAGATTACCAATACGATGGGAACTCCAACCCGGGAAAAGGGGAAATCGCATATCCTGGATGTTTTACTACAAACGATTGCAGTGCTTCTCCTGAATTACTTCTATTCGATAGAAAAACAGGAGTCTTCGATTTTAAGAAGGGTTCTACTTTTACTGAAGCAGTTCTTACCGGCTTTAATCCGGAGACTAGTGGGATCGTAACTATAAATAATGGAAAAGCAGATCGTTATACTGTAAACACTCGAGATGAAGTTCTGTTCTTCGGAGATTTTGGAACTACTAGTAAATTCTTTGTAGTAACTTTAGATAGTGGTACTGCATTCAAAAGAACAGATCTTGTAAGTATTGCTGATTCTCAGGTTGTATCTTTTGATATTAATTCGAGTGCTTACGCAATCGATAATTTCGATTCTACTAATTCCAAATCCGCATTGGTTTTAAATGACCAGACAACTAATAGTGCTCAAAGATTTTTACTCACAGGACCAAGTGGAACGAAATATTTAACCGTTACTGGGGATGTTCTGGATTCTTATCTGCAGAATCTATTTCAAGTTGGAAGCGAAACGAATCGAAACAGAAGAACAAGTTTCAGTGTTTTCTCCGGTGATTTTGCGGGAGTCGGAAAAGCACAGATCCTTCTCGTGGATAGAACTGGAACAACACATAAATGGTATTTAGGAACCATCGGGACTTCTGCTATCAACTTCAAACTTCTGACCGGTTCCGTGAATATTCCTGTTTCCACCACTGTTTATGATAAAACAAGTCAAGCTGGGCTCCAATACGCACTCTATCCGGAAGTAACCGGAAATTCTATCGTTTACGAAGATCCTACGGATACTTCTTCTATTGTATTTTCTAAAATTAGAATTACTGCAACTACTGTTGCAAGGACTGCATATAGCCCTGGTCTCGTAGGATTTTCCAATCAATTCGATCATAGAGGAAATCCGATCATAGTCTCTGATGGAGAAAATAAAGTTTATGATCTTTCTCAAAGTAAGATCGTTTCTGCTACTTCTCCTGTATTTGTTTTGTCAATGGATCGTCCAGATCTGATGACCAAAGTTTATCCATTCCAATGGATCCAAGGAGATTATAACGGAGATGGGCTAGCTGACATAGGGATCATTCATCTTAAAGAACCGACTTGGTATTTTGCAATGTCCACTGGTACGGTACCAGATGTAATAGAGCAGATCAAGAACGGGATAGGTGGAACTTATACTTTAGAATATGATAATTCTACTAAGTTCGATAATAACGGCGGAGATAATATCCCGGATCTTTATATTAATTATAGAGTTTGTACTAAGATCAATTTAGAAGATGGACTTGGGAATAAGATCCTCAAGAATTACAACTATAAAAACGGTGTTTCTTTCTCTGCATTCATCAATGGTAAAAAGGAAACAGACGCATTCGGTTTTACAGAATTCACTATGATCGATGCAACCGGTTCCCGTACTGTTCACTCTTATTTCAGCCAACCTTATTCAAACTTTATGCATAACCGTGCACTTGCAGGTGCCGAAAAAGAAATGCATATCATAGGTTCTGATAATAAGGATTACGGTTCTTCTAAAAAAACGTATGAGATCCAACAGATAGAAACAGTTGCTGGAAAGATCAGCTATCTTGCTCGATTGAGTAAAACCCAGAATTATATCAATGGAACCGCCACTACTACATCCGAAGGTTCTGTTGTATTTAACGGATATAATTTAACTAAGAAAACGGATACAAACACGGATCATTACGCAGATTCTGCACATCCTTCTCAAAGTTTCACAACAGTCACAGATTTCGAAACGGATTCTAGCAGTAACCAAACAAGACCTAAAAAAACGGTTTCTCTCTCTGGGTCTTCTCATGAAACCACAAGTATTCTTACTTACGATTCCCAGGGAAATTTAACTCGTAACTCAGTAACCTATACTGGAAGCGGACTCCCTTCTGTTTCTGCGAACATTACAGAATACCAATACGATACCTACGGAAATCAAACGGAAGAGAAGAATGTAAGTGCAAGTCCGAATCGCGGAACCTCCTACGTTTACGATGACCAACTCCATCAGTTCGTCAAAGAACAAACAAGCTTCGGTGGATCTTTCCAGCTTAAAACAAAATACACCACGAATTATGGAAAAGCATTCGGCTCTCCTGATAATTCCACGGATCCGAATGGAAACAAAAATTATTTCGAATATGATGATTTTGGAAGACTCGTCGAATCCAGTGCGGATACGGATTCCGGGTCCAAGGTTCTTGCAGTTTATGAATACGGATCTAGTTTTCCTTATAGCGCTAAAACAACTTTCCCTACCGGTGGAGCGGACCCTAGTTTTGCACTTCGTTCTTATAAAGACGGAATGGGAAGAGTTGTTCATACCGTTAAAACAGGATCTAATGGACAATTTGTTCGCTCCGGAAAGATCACTTATAATGGAAACGGACAGGTTATCCGTTCAGGACAACCGGATTGGGCAGATGCAGATGAGATAGATAGTTTTGTTCTACACACACAAGAAAGAAACCCAAGCTACATCGATTACGATGCTATCGGAAGAGCTAAGAAAACAATTCTTCCAGTTGCAGCTGGAGAAACAGAAGCAACTACATTAACCGTTACCTATAATGATCCTTTTGAAACAGTTGAAACTCATAGCAGTGGAACTAGCAAACGAACCGTAAAAGATGGAAGAGGCCAAGTCCTTTACATCGAAGACTTCGGCTCAGATGGAGTTCAGGCAAAGATAGGTTTCTGTTTTGATATCGCAGGTAAGATGATCAAAAAATCTGACCTGAATGACGGAGGAGCTTTGTCCTGTGATACAAGCGGGATTACTGTAAAAGATACTTCCGGTAAAAACCAAGCCTATTGGTTATACGACGCATTCGGAAGATTAAAGAAAAATAGCGACCCTGATTTTGGAGTTAGCACTGCTTCCTATAATGCATTTGGAGATACTACCCAAAGTATTGATGCTCGCGGCATTACCACTAACTTTACTTATGATTCTCTCGGAAGAATGCTCACCAAAGATACTCCGGAAGGAACTGTTTATTTCGATTATGATAGCGGATCCGGATCCGAGAATGCACTCGGAAAGCTAGTAAGAGTAGAAGATTCCGTTCAGATTAAAACATTCAGCTATGACAAATTAGATCGTGCTAAAAAAGAAACCAGAGAAATCAAAAACCTAACCATTGAACTGGCAAATGGCCCTTATATTACAGAATATAAATACGATCTTTTAGGTCGTGTCATCTCAATAGATTATCCGGAACATCCGGTTAATCATACCAGAATGAAGGCATGTTATAACTATGGAACTGCAGGTTATATCACTGGAATTTCAGTCCAAGTTAATACAAACGGTATCATTCCAGGCTTCTGCAGTAAAACAATCGTAGAAAATATCACATATAACGAATTCGGACAAACTGCAGGATTTGCTCTTGGGAATGGTGTCCAAACCAATTATACTTACGACGTAAAACAAAGACTAGTTCGAATCAACTCAGTCGGAGATGTGGATGGAACCACTAAAACCCTCCAAGATGCAGTGTATGCATTCAATAGCAGAAACAATATTACAGGGATTACAAACACTTCTTCCGAATATACAACTGCTTATAATTATTCCTATGACGGACTCAATCGTCTAACAGCAGCAGACGGACAATACCAAGAATCTGCTGATAATTATACCAAAACTTTCCGCCAAAGTTTTTCCTACTCGAAGAACGGAAACCTAACCGCAAAACGAAATCATAACTTCAACGATAATACTCTCATCGACGAATGGAATTACCAATATTCCAATCACCAAGTCACTCATATAGATTCCACCCAAAGTGGTAACAATCGACTGGTCATGAGCTACGATTCCTCCGGGAACATGACCTACCAGAGAGACAATTTCAAAGATCTGACCAAAACCATCACTGTAGATTCTCAGAACAGAATTACTCAGGTCCAAGATGCACTCAGCACAACAATTGGTAATTATTCATATGATGAGGGTGGATTCAGAGTCCGTAAGAGAGCTTTAGTTCCAAGTGGCGCCTCTTTAAAAATCCAAGAGATCCTCTATCCTAGCAAATTTTATGGATTAGAATATTCTGAAGAAACGAATGTTTTAAGTTCTATTAACAACGTTTATCTAAACGGAGTCCGAATTGCTGCTCTCAACGAAAACGGAGTCACTGCATATTTCTTAACCGATCAAGTAGATTCGGTAGCTCATGTTCTGGATGAAGGAGCTCATACTCTTAGCAGAATGCAATATGAGCCTTATGGAGAGACTCTTGTTCAAAGAGGAACTCTGGATTTTGCTCCTAAGTACAATTCACAAGAGTTAGATAGAGAGACTAATTTCTATTTTTATAATGCTAGGTATTATGATCCGCAGATCGCAAGGTTTACAAGTGCGGATAGTGTGATTGATGGCTCGGAGGATACGCAGGGATGGAATAAATATACATATACAAAGAATAATCCAATTAAATATAAAGATCCTACAGGCCATTGGGTTGATGACTTATTTGCATTCGGGCTTGGGGCCACCGCTGGTGTAGCTGCGAGGTATGCAGCAGATAACGCTACAGGAGTTCCGAGTGACGGCTTGGATTATTTTATTGCAGGTGTCGCTGGAGGAGTTCAGGGAGAAGTCTTATATCGTACAGGAAATCCTATTTGGGCTGGAGCTGCAGGAGGTTTCGTTTCAAGTGTAGCAACCGAAGCTAAGAATTATGATCCAAACACAAAAGGTAAAGTCGGCATTGCAGGTCAAATTATATTCGATACCACATTAGGCGCTGCAACAGGCTTGATACCTACGCCGGGCATCCAAGGACTGACTAAAGGTGCCGGAAGTTTTAAGCAGGTCACAAATCAAATGTTAACAAAATATAAAAACGGAACTGCAAACTTTTTTAATACGAAATTGAAAACTTTCGGAAAAATGTTAACATATAGTTCAATTCGAGATATATTTGGTTCTACAGTCCAAGCTTCTGGTTCTACAGAGCTCAATACGGCTCTAAGAGACAAAGGAAAGCCGAAGATTGTTTTACCTCCTTTAAATCTAAAAAAAATGAATACTCCAAATCTCCGGACAGGAAATCGCCCAAAAGTAGAAATTTTACCAATGTATAATGTTTCCCCCATCCCTACGAGCATTCCAAAGTTATAATATTCAACTTTCCTGAAAAATGAGTAAAAAAAAATATCGATCACATTTCTGGGTTCAAGTCTTCATGCTTTTAATTCCAGTCCCCGGATTCATTTTTATTTTAAAAATGCATTCCGAATCATCCTCAAAAAATTATAGCGAAAGGCCATTAATATTATTTTGGATATTCATAATAATTTTTACACTTTGGGCTTACCATGAATCGCGCATCACGCTTACCATATATAATAATTTAATAATATATAAAAAGGGATTATTTCCGAGGAAGATCATTTTAAAAAAAGACATCACTAAAATATACAAAAAAAGCGTTAAAATAACTAAAGGGTCAGTAACTATGATAACAATCCTTTTGACGAATAGAAAAAAAATTACAATCCCCCTTAATATGTTCAGAAACGATATGTTTGAAATTCTAAGAAATTTTCTTTCAAGTTGATAATTAAAATGTACGCACGCGCAAGCATTTTTACTTATATTTTTGTAAACGCCCAATGAATTACATTATCCTCGAATCGTAGTAAATATTAACATGAGAGGGGTCTTGGTTCCTTTTCCCAAGATTCAAAAAGATTCCTCAGAACGCATATGAATTGTCTTAACATTTTGACTCAAAGGAGCAGAAAGCGGCGTTCGCAGTTGTATTTTCCGGACAACCGGAGACGAGCCAGTTTCTTCCACCGACTACAAAAGGCTGAATGTCATTTTAATCAAAAGCGATAACATTATGAAAAGTCAATATTTCAATCAAAAAACTCTGTTTTCTTTCTACAGGAACTCTTACATGCATAAAGCTTGTCGTTGTTAGGCGGTTTTGTGCATGTTCGCCATGCAGACGGAGGCTAAAGACTTCTGAGCTTCAATTGGAATTCTCTAGATAAAATCACTCTCCACTTCTCTGCGTCTCACGCCCTCTATGAGAGTAAAAAGAACTCTAAATCACTCCGGCTCCGGGTTTCGGAGCAGTTGATTCCCGAGAGGGGGTGGGCCAAGACCTTGGCTTGGCAC
>NZ_NPEG01000009.1 GCF_002812045.1 Leptospira haakeii
GGCCACGGTGGAGGTGGTCATGGAGGAAGCGGAATTATATTCTAAGTTTTAGACACAAAAAAAGGAAACCGAGGAGATTCGGTTTCCAACTTGAGCTAATGAAAATTATATAGAGGAAATTTACTTCGCAAATCCTATTTGAGAGGTTAGATCAGTTTTTGTATAATCTTCCTTCTTCTCTGCTACCTCATCAAAATAGGTTTCGTAATTCGGGAAATTTGTTCCCATGATCCTGTCCCAAAAATTGAAATAGAGGCTATAGTTCCCATGAAACTTTTGGTGATGAAGGTTATGATGAGTAGAAGTATTGATCCATTTTGTGATCGGATGACTTGCCCAACCTTTTGGGAAAAATTCATATCCTAGATGCCACCAGATATTCATTATCATCGCATAAAATGTATGGAATATAAATACTCCGAAATGGATCGGAACCAAACTGATAAACGGCACCACGTAAATCGCTTCTAAAAAGGCTTCTGCCCAGTGGAAATTATAAGCTGCTAAAGGAGAAGGGTTTACGGATTTATGATGGATTGCATGGACGAAAGTATAAACCTTTTTATGATGCATTAGCCTATGAGCCCAATAGAACCAAGTCTCATGCCAAACTGTGATCAAGATAAAACTAAAGATTGTATAAGCCCAACTATGTTCGGAGATATTGAAGTAGAGAGCTCTCGGGAGATATCCTAATTTTTGAAGACTGAACGAAATGACTGCAACTAAGCTAAACATTACCATCGTAACTGCAGATTGTTTGATCTCGTATACTACCTTCTCCCATTTTGGGAAATTTTTCTGGATTCTATATTTCTCAAAGTATCCTTTTTTCCAAACCCAGAATATAAAGAATGCAAGTCCTGCTAAAGGATAGTATCTAATAAAGTTCATTGAAAGTTGGAATAATCCGAAATTCCGAACACATTCCCAACCGAAATCACAAGCGTTGATTGCCATTTTTCCTCCGATCTCTGCATTCAGTTTACAGCGGATCTAAAAAGAAATCGTCCTCCCCGATCGGAGCGGAATAAAATATACGTCCAGACCGATCGAAACGGACTATTTGGACTTATTTTTTCGTATTTTATTTCTGTATTCGGAAGGTGTAAATCCGGTCTCCTTTCGGAAAACCTCGTTAAAAGCGGATTTGGAGCCGAATCCTGAAGAATATGCAATGGATAATAAAACTTCCTGAGGATCTGATTCTATTTTCTTTTTGGCCTCTTGTACCCTGTATTCATTCAATAATTGAAAGAAATTTTTTCCAATCTCGTTGTTCAGATATTCTGAAAGTTGGTGAGTGCTGATCTCTAATTTGCCTGCTAAAAATCCCAGGGTTAGATCTTCTTTTAAGAAAACCTTCTCCTTTTGAAATAGGCTTTCTAAGTTTTGTTTGATATCCTCTAGATCTAATCCGTTAAGTTGTGACGCTCTGTATTTTTTCTCTTCTTCTACTACTCTTTGCACTTCTAAAAAGAATTCGGGGTATCCTTGGCGTAGAATGTACAAAGAACATAAAAAAATCCCCACTAAGGAGCCGACTCCTTCTAAACCTCTGATAGACCCTATCGATACCGATATTGCTCCGTATAATAAAATGATTAAAATACAAACGCTTACTCCTAAGATTGTAAGCATTCTTGGGTCCTTGTATATAACTGAGAATCTAAAGCCCGAAAACAAACGAAAGAATGTAGAAAGTAAGAATACGAACATGAGTCCAAGTGTACTTAATACCGGGATTTTTAAGAATAAGGGAAGGCCGGTTGTCTGTAGATCTTTGAGTAATTCGATCTTTTCTATTCCTCCTAAAAAATAGAAATTAGACATCCATAGAAATATCGCGAGAGCGGGAAGCATCTTCAGGTAGAAAATTTTTTTTGATTCAGGAGTGTTTCCCATGGCAAGGAGAAGATAACGTTCTATAAAAGGACCCATAAGCGCTGATATAGGAAGATGGGTTAGATACAAGCCGGGAAAACGTACGATCATCTTGCACGTAATCAAAAATGCATGAATAAGAAAGAGCCCGACTAATAGGAAAATGAAGGCGAGTAAGTTTTGTTTTTCTCCTTTAGGAGAAGAAAATATTTCTCCCAAAGAAAATAAAAATGCTAGTCCGATCGAAAAGACTAAAAATAGGGAAGTATAAGATTGGGTTCCGAACTCATTCATGGTGTAATTTCCGAGATGCCAACCTTCTCCGCAGCCTTTACTAAGGATAGGTCTGCAGAATATAGTTTTGCACTTCCTAATACACAGCTTGCAAGCAAATGCGCGTCTATCCAGCCGATTCCTAGTCCGGCTAGTGAATTTCTTTCTGAAAAGATCATTGTCTCTTTATGGTTTGCAATCGGAACTTCTTTTAATTGCACATATTCAGTTAGAAAAGAACTCTTATTCTTAAAATTTCCCAAACTGAGTTCTCCTTCTACCATAGGATGACGTCTGACCAAGCCTAAGCGGAGAAGTTCCATAAGTTTCGGATCCGATTTTCGCAGATGATTGATCCAAACAGAAGTATCTACAAGCACTACACTCATTTAGAGATTTTTTTGCGGATTGGACCTTCTGCTTTCGGATCGCTTCCGCCTAAAAGAGCCATTCTTTCTGCGGATTTTTCCCGAATAAGTGCGCGCAATCCCTCTTGCACGAGACGTGTCTTTTCTTGGATCCCGGTGTAGTCTTGGGCGCTGGAGATCAGTTCGTCTGGGATATATAGGGTGGTTTTGACAGCTACCATATAAGGTAATATATGGCAATATATGCCATATGTCAAGAAAGCTGAGCCGGAAAAGTGATTCATGAGCGGAAATGTTGTTCCGCATTGCAGTTAGCAGGGAAAATTTAGAAAGTACATTATCTTCTCCCGAATGAATAGCTCACTTATGTCGCATAAGACTGAAGACATCACGCTAAAGTGGAGTGACGCTCCGGGATACAGGCGGAAAAAAACTTCTCCCTTGCATAAATAATGCCAGCAACTAGGGAATAGCCGCTAAAACCTTGACCAGGGACCCTGGGTAAAAATACTGTGTATTTCTAGCTCCTCTTCTGGGAGCGGGTAGATAGACATGCCCTCTTAGCTCAGTGGTAGAGCACTTCCATGGTAAGGAAGGGGTCACCAGTTCAAGCCTGGTAGAGGGCTAAGTTCGAATAGGTCTGTAGTTTAATGGTAGAACAAGGATCTCCAAAGTCCTTGGTGGGAGTTCGATTCTCTCCAGACCTGGAGTTTTTTCCGCAGGTTCTTTGAGTTTAGGAAGGATTTATATAGTGAAGTTTGGCGCATTTGTACAAGAATGTAGAGAAGAACTTAAAAAAGTTCAATGGCCGAATAGACAAGAGGTGATGCAGTCCACCATCGTTGTTCTAGTCACGGTGTTATTTTTCTCTGCCTTCCTATTCTTTTCGGATACTGCGATTGTGAAGTTGCTTACCGGATTCTGGAATCTGTAAGAACTTAGGGTAAAATGTGATTATGATGGCTGATTTGAAATGGTATGCGTTACAGACTTATTCCGGTCACGAGAATAAGGTCCAGAAAAATCTGGAAAAGCTGATCCAACAGCGCAAGCTGGAGGAGAAGATTTCTCAAGTGCGCATTCCTACCATGGAAGTCGCCGAGATGAAGAACGGCAAAAAGAAGGTCACTAAGAAGAAACTTATGCCGGGCTATGTTCTTGTTGAAATGGATATGGACGAAGACCTTCGATTCATGATCCAAAGTCTTCCTTCTGTTTCCACTTTTGTGGGATCAAAAGATGGGGGACCAGAGCCTCTTTCCGTAGACGAAGTGAAAAATCTTTTCGCGGAAACCGGAGAGTTCCAATCTGAGGAGCCAGTTACTCCTAGATTGTTGTTTAAAGTGGGAGATAGCCTGAAGATTATCGATGGCCCTTTCGCGAATTTTACTGGAGTCGTAGACGAGATCTTCCCGGACAAAGGAAGACTCAGAGTGAAGGTGGAGATTTTCGGACGCTCTACCCCTGTGGAATTAGATTATCTACAGGTCAAAACCGAACCCTGACCGGTGGGAGAACCGGGAGAAACAAATAAGGTGTTTCGCCAATGGCAGCAAAAAAAGTAGTAAAGCAGATTAAGCTCCAGGTTGAAGCCGGTAAGGCCAACCCTGCTCCTCCAGTCGGACCGGCTCTTGGTCAGGCAGGATTGAACATCATGGAGTTCTGCAAGCAGTTCAACGAAAGAAGTAAGTCCCAGATCGGGTACAAACTTCCTGTTGTAATCACAGTATTCTCCGACAGGAGTTTTACATTCATTACCAAGTCTCCTCCGGCAGCTCTTCTTGTTAAGAAAGCAATCGGATTAGAGTCTGGTTCCGCAACTCCTCATACCACTAAGGTAGGGAAGATTTCTCGTAAGCAATTAGAAGAAATTGCTAAAACCAAAATGGAAGACTTAAACGCGAACGATCTGGACGCAGCTGTTCAAATTATCGCTGGAACTTGTCGTTCTATGGGCGTTACGGTAGAGGGTTAATTCATGAAACGCGGAAAAAAATATCGCGCGGCTAAAGAGAAAGTCGACGCAACTAAAGTTTATCCGATCGATAAGGCTGTAGAATTAGCTCAGGCTTCTTCTTACTCTAAGTTCGACGGAACGATAGAAATCGCTACGAAAGTAAATTATAAATCTCTCCAAAACGTGAGGGGAACTATTTCTCTTCCTCACGGAACCGGTAAACTGGTTCGGGTTCTTGTTTTCTGTAAAGGAGACAAACAAAACGACGCGAAAAACGCAGGTGCGGAATTCGTGGGCGATATTGACCTGATCGAGAAAGTTGCTGGCGGTTGGACCGACTTCGACGCTTGCGTTGCTACTCCTGATATGATGAAGGAAGTAGGTAAACTTGGACCGATCTTAGGACGTAAAGGTTTAATGCCTAAGCCTAAGGCTGGAACAGTTACTAACGACGTTGCGAAAGCAGTTGGCGAACTAAAATCAGGACGTATCGAATATCGTCCGGACAAAGGCGGAGTCGTTCACCTAGGTGTTGGTAAAGTCAGTTTTGATCATACTAAACTAGTAGAAAACATTCGTACAGTAGTTCAAACTCTTCTCCGAGATAAACCTTCGGATGCTAAGGGTGATTATCTGAAAACTTTCTCCGTTTCCCCAACTATGGGTGCAGGCGTGAAAGTAGACGTTAAGGAACTGGTCAACACATCCATTTAAGGATGTAGTAGACGGGAGTAGGAACAATGCCCAGCCAGGAAAAAATTGAAGCAGTTGCCGAATTAAAAGGCAGATTAGAAAAACGTAGCGACTTTATCCTAGCCAGCTACAGCGGACTCACAGTAGAAGAGATCACAAATCTTCGCGCGAAACTTCGTAAAGAAGGATCCGAGATGAAAGTGATCAAGAACAATCTCTTTCTACTCGCACTTAAGGAATCCGAGAAGCATAAGGATAAGAACATCGCCTTTGGATCCGAATACAAAGGACCTCTAGCGGCGATTTTTGCGGATGCAAATCTTCCAAGCGCAGCCAAAATTCTAAAAGAATTCGCTAAGACGAATAAGAATCTTATTCTGAAAGCGGGATATTTAGATGGATCGGTTCTGAACGGAGAAGATGTGGAAGCAATTGCGGGTCTTCCGAGCAGAGAACAACTTCTTGCTCAGATCGCAGGCGGTATCAATGGTCCGGCAAGAAGTATTGCTTCTGGCTTGAACCAAATTATCGCAGGACTTGCACGTGCTATCCAAGCAGCGGCAGAAAAGAATAATCAGTAGAACCAATTTAGTAGTTAAAAGGACCAAACGGAATCAAAGGAGCACCAAATGTCTACCACTGAAGCGTTATTAGAACAACTCGGCAAACTTACCCTAGTAGAAGCAGCCGACCTAGTTAAAAAAATGGAGGAGAAGTTCGGAATTTCCGCAGCGGCTCCAGTAGCAGTTGCAGCAGCAGCACCTGCAGGCGGCGGAGCAGCGGCAGCAGATGAGCCTGCTTCCTTCAACGTTGTATTAAAAGGTTTCGGCGATAAAAAAATCGAAGTTATCAAGGTTGTTCGCGAGATCACTGGTCTTGGCTTGAAAGAAGCAAAAGATCTAGTAGAAGCTGGCGGAAAGTCTGTTAAAGACGGCGTTGCAAAAGCAGAAGCTGACGACATTAAAAAGAAATTAGAAGCTGTCGGAGCTCAAATCGAACTTAAGGCTGTCTAATCAGGGAGCCGAGGCTTTGTCTCCTCGATATCTGATTAAAATCCTTTCACTCAGGCAAGGAGGCCAGCGTACTTCCTTGCCTTATTGCATTTTTTCGCGCAGTTATAATTTTCCATCATCCCAGGGAGCACACGAATGTACGGTCAAGTAGAAAGAAAACGGGTAAACTTCGGTAAAATCACCAATTTGGATTACCTTCCTAACTTGATTCAGATTCAGAAGAAGTCTTTCGATTGGTTTCTTCAATCAGAAGTTAAGGATCCCACTAAAAGAAAAAATCAGGGATTAGAAGCGGTTTTTAGAGAAACCTTCCCTATTGAAAGTCCGAACAACGACATGGTGATGGAATACAGTCACTATGTTTTAGGAGACGCTAAAAAATCTCCGCAAGAATGTAAGGACACAGATGCTACTTTTGCTCTTCCGTTAAAAGCAGTCATTCGACTCATTATCAAAGAAACCGGTGAGATCCGCGAGCAGGTCGTCTATATGGGCGATCTTCCAGTGATGACTGAGCAAGGAACTTTTATCATCAATGGAGCTGAACGTGTTGTAGTTTCTCAGCTCCACCGTTCCCCAGGTATCTTCTTTTCTTATGATGAAGAAAGAGATACTTACTCAGCGAGAGTAATTCCGTACCGCGGATCCTGGTTGGAATTTGAAATGGACAATAAGGGAATCTTGGTCGCTAAAATTGACCGTAAGAAAAAATTCCCTGCAACTCTTCTTGTTAAGTCCTTAGGACATGGAACAAACGAAGAAATATTACGTTTATTTTATAAATCCTCCAAAGCAAAAATCGGCGGAGCTTCTACGAAGGAACTCAAACGTCTGATCGGACGTAGAGTGATCGCAGACGTGATCAACATGGAAACCGGAGAGGTAATGCTCGATGCCGGTTCCAAGATCAACGAGGATAATATCTCCATCTTAAAAGAGATGAAGGTGAAGGAAGTTGAACTCGTAGAATATCCTAAAGATAAGGATAATCCTGTATTAGTTAACTGTTTGGAAAAAGACGGGGTCAACGATTACGAAGACGCAGTTCTTAAATTCCATGGGATCATGAGACAGGGCGAACCTTCTACGATTGAAAACGCAGAAGCAGAACTGAATCGTCTATTCTTCTCTCCTAAATCTTTTGATTTGGGCGATGTAGGTCGTTATAAGATCAATAGCAAATTCGAGTTTAATAACCCGAAAGAATTCACAAGTGCGATAGAAAGGGTTCTTCGTCCTGCAGATATCATCGAGACTGTACGTTACCTTCTCAACTTGATATCTGAAACCGAGAACTACTATCCGGACGATATCGACCACTTAGGTAACCGTCGTATTCGTTCCGTTGGTGAGTTGATCGCTAACCAATTGAAAGTTGGTTTCACTCGTGTAGAAAGAGTGATCAAAGAAAGAATGACTGTTCAAGAAGTTGGAACTCAAACACCACAACTTCTGATCTCCATCAAACCGATCACTGCAGTTATCAACGAGTTCTTCGGATCCAGCCAATTGTCCCAGTTTATGGATCAGACAAACCCTCTGGCAGAGCTTACTCACAAACGTCGTTTGAACGCTTTAGGACCTGGTGGTCTTTCCAGAGATAGAGCAGGATTCGAAGTGCGTGACGTTCACTATAGCCACTATGGCCGTATGTGTCCGATTGAAACTCCTGAAGGTCCAAACATCGGACTCATTCTCTCTATGTCTTCATACGCGAGAGTGAACGATTATGGATTCTTGGAAACTCCTTACAGAGTAGTAAAAAACAGCAAAGTTTCTAATAACATAGAATACTTAACCGCGGATAAGGAAGAATATCATTCTATCGCGGTATCTTCTTCTCCTGTAGATGAGAAGGGAGAGTTTAAAAATAAACTGATCTCTACTCGTCACAGATCGGATTACCCGTTCCGCAACCCGAACGAGATCCAATACATGGATTTAGCTCCAATGCAAGTTGTATCCGTTTCTACTGCGCTGATCCCATTCTTAGAACATGATGACGCGAACCGTGCGCTCATGGGTTCTAACATGCAACGTCAGGCGGTTCCTCTTCTTCGCCAAGAGGCTCCTTTCGTTGGAACTGGAATGGAAACTCGTGCAGCTTATGATTCTCGTATTTGTATCATCTCCAGACATGAAGGTGTGGTTACATACGTAGATGCGGAGAAGGTGGTAATCGAGCGCAAGGGCGGAAAAGAGTCCGACACTTACGATCTTACTAAATTCAAGAAGACCAACCAAGGTACTTGTTTCAACCAAACTCCAGTTGTCGGGGTAGTTCACTCAGAGATCGACGGTAAAGTTACTAAAGTCGGAAAAGAGAAGATAGAAGTAACTGCAGATAACGGAAACGTTCGCGAATACAATCTGATCTCCGGTAATAAACAATACCAACCGATCGTTTCCAACGGCGAAGAAGTTCGCAGAGGAACTACTATCGCAGGACAAATCGTTTCCGGCGAAAGAATGGATGAGAATGGTAACATTCTACAAAAGGGTACTGTTCTTGCCGACGGTCCTGCCGTAGACAATGGAACACTCGCACTTGGACGTAACGTTCTTGTGGCATTCATGCCTTGGGAAGGTTACAACTTCGAGGATGCGATCCTAATCTCCGAAAAAGTTGTAAAAGACGATATTTTCTCTTCTATCCACATCGAAGAGTTCGAGATCCAAGCAAGAGAAACCAAACTTGGACAAGAACAAATCACAAGAGATATTCCGAATCTTTCGGACAAAGCTTTCCGTGATCTAGATGAAACCGGTGTGATCCGTGTTGGTGCAGAAGTAAAACCGGGAGATATCCTGGTAGGAATGGTGACTCCTAAAGGAGAAACTGATCTAACTCCTGAATACAAACTTCTTCACTCCATCTTCGGAGAAAAAGCGAAGGAAGTAAGAGATTCTTCTCTTCGTATGCCGAACGGTTTTGAAGGAACTGTAATCGATATCAAACGTTTCTCACGCGAGAAGGGGGATGAACTTCCTGCTGGTGTAGAAGAAATGGTGAAAGTTTTCGTAGCTCGTAAACGTAAACTTCTGGTCGGAGATAAAATGGCAGGACGCCACGGTAACAAGGGTGTCGTTGCACGTATCATGGCAGAAGAAGACATGCCTTATATGGAAGACGGTACTCCAATGGATATCGTTCTGAACCCATTAGGTGTTCCTTCTCGTATGAACCTCGGACAGATTTTCGAAACTCAACTTGGACTTGCTGCAAGCAAATTGGGAATCAATTTCGAAACTCCAGTTTTCGACGGAGCTACTGAAGCGGATGTAGAGAAGTATTGCAAAGAAGCAAATCTTCCTCTCAGCTCTAAATTCAAATTATACGACGGACGTACTGGATTACCTTTTATGAACGAGGTATTCTGTGGTTACATCTACATGTTGAAACTCGCTCACTTGGTGGATGACAAGATCCACGCTCGTTCTACCGGACCTTACTCTTTGGTTACTCAACAACCACTTGGAGGAAAGGCTCAGTTCGGTGGTCAGCGTTTGGGAGAGATGGAGGTCTGGGCTCTCGAAGCTTATGGCGCTTCTCATACTCTTCAGGAACTTCTTACCATTAAGTCGGACGATATGCTCGGAAGAGCAAGAATCTATGAAGCTATCGTTAAGGGAATCCATTCCATTAAACCTGGAATTCCGGAATCCTTCAACGTATTGGTGCAGGAACTCAGGGGACTTGCATTGGATATCGTCATCACCGACTCGGAAGGTAACAGCGTTGATATCTCCGACTACGAAGACGAATATTCCAAGAGCAAGAAGAAGATTAAGTTCGAAACGATCGAGAACGCCTAAGGGTAAGGTAGCATGAGATCCAATAACGATTTTGAATCAATAACAATCAGATTAGCATCTCCGGAAAGGATCAAAGAATGGTCTTACGGAGAAGTCAAAAAGCCTGAGACAATCAACTACCGTACTTTAAAGCCGGAGAGAGATGGTCTTTTCTGTGAGAAAATTTTCGGAACTACTAAGGACTGGGAATGTTACTGCGGAAAATTTAAGTCCATCCGTTATAAAGGTGTGGTTTGCGACAAATGTGGCGTTGAGGTAACTCACTCTAAAGTTCGTCGTGAGCGTATGGGTCATATAGAACTTGCTGCTCCAGTTTCTCATATCTGGTACTATCGTTCCGTTCCTTCCAGAATGGGACTTCTGCTGGATATGACTATCAACCAGTTAAAGAGCGTTCTTTATTTCGAAAAATATGTGATCATCGATCCGGCTGATACCGGAAGAAATCGCGGCGAGTTAATCGACGAGGAAGAATATCACGCATACCTAGACGAGTACGGCGACAAGTTTGTTGCCGGTATCGGTGCGGACGCGATCAAAGAACTTCTTTCTCGTATCGATGTTGATGCAGAAGCTCGTATCATTCGCCAAAAGATCCAAGAAAAAGAAAAGATCTCCGATAAAAGAATCCTGAAACGTTTGGAAGTATTAGAAGCTTTCCGTGATTCAGGAAACCGTCCTGAGTGGATGGTTCTTGATGTGGTTCCGGTCATTCCACCTGAACTTCGTCCAATGGTTCAGTTAGAAGGTGGACGATTTGCTACTTCTGACTTGAACGATCTATATCGTCGTGTTATCAACAGAAACAACCGTCTAAAACGCCTTCTCGCGTTAAAAGCTCCTGAGATCATCGTTCGTAACGAAAAACGTATGCTCCAAGAAGCGGTTGACGCGTTATTCGATAATAGCCGCCGCAAACGTACAGTAAAAGGTAAAGGTAACAGACCTCTTAAATCCATTTCAGACATGCTGAAAGGAAAGCAGGGACGTTTCCGCCAGAACTTACTTGGTAAACGTGTGGATTACTCCGGTCGTTCCGTAATCGTAGTTGGTCCTGAGCTGAAATACCACGAGATGGGTCTTCCTAAGAAGATGGCTCTCGAGTTATTCAAACCTTTCATCATGAAACGTTTGGTGGATCTGGACCTAGCTCCTAACATCAAATCTGCTAAGAAGAAAGTAGAAGCAGAAGAGAAAGAAGTTTTCGACGTTCTTGAAACAGTAGTGAAAGAACACCCGGTTATGTTAAACCGTGCTCCTACTCTTCACCGTTTAGGGATCCAAGCATTCCTTCCGGTTCTTGTAGAAGGAAAAGCGATTAAACTTCACCCGTTAGTATGTCACGCATTCAACGCGGACTTCGACGGTGACCAGATGGCGATCCACGTTCCACTGACTCCAAAAGCTCAGTTGGAAGTATGGATGCTCATGCTTTCTCCTCACAATATTTTGAACCCTGCAAACGGTCACCCGATCTGCGGACCTACTCAAGATATCGTACTCGGAATTTATTATCTTACTTCGGAAGTTCCTTCCGAGGCTGGAGTTCCTCTTAAATCTTTCGCAAACCTAGACGAGGTTACTTACGCGATCGATAGAGGAGTAATAGAATATAGAACTAAAATTTCGGTTCTACACCAAGGTAAAATTCTGGAGACTACTCCGGGCCGTTTGATCTTCAACACGGTTCTTCCTGAAGGATATCCGTACGTAAACCGTGCGCTTTCCGATAAAGAGACAAACAGAATTATCGCAGAAGTGTATGAGAAATACGGACCGGCTCAAACCGTTCTGATGCTGGACGATATTAAGAAATTAGGATATCGTTATGCAACTATCTTCAGCCCAACTATCTCTATCGAAGACATCAGAGTGTCTCCAGGTAAGGTTACTCTTGTTGGCGACGCTAACAAAGAAGTCGAAAAAGCCGACGGAGAATATCGTAAAGGTATTATCACAAACGAAGAACGTAAGAAAAAAGTAATCGAGATCTGGACTAAAACCAACGACCTCATCACTGACTCAATGTTCAAGGAATTGGAAAAAGATAAGGGTGGATATAACCCTGTCTTCATCATGGCAGCATCCGGTGCTCGTGGATCTAAACAACAGATCCGCCAGTTGGCTGGTATGCGTGGTCTGATGGCGAAACCTTCCGGAGAGATCATCGAGCTTGCGATTCGTTCCAACTTCCGCGAGGGATTAAGCGTTCTCGAATTCTTCATCTCAACTCACGGTGCTCGTAAAGGTCTTGCGGATACCGCTTTGAAAACTGCGGACGCAGGTTATCTGACTCGTCGTTTGGTTGATATTTCCCAAGACGTGATCGTAGCAGAAGATGATTGCGGAACCGAAGAATGTATCACTCTTGGAACCGTAAAAGAAGGAGAGAACGTTATCGTTTCTCTAAGCGACCGTGTATTCGGACGTTATACTTCTGAAGACATCGTTGACCCTGTTACTGAAAGTGTGGTTTATCCTAAAGGATCTTTGATCACAAGAGAAGTAGGACAGAAACTGGAGAACCTTGGTTACGAAAAGATCAAAGTTCGTTCTCCTTTAACCTGCGAAGCTCGTTGGGGAATCTGTATTAAATGTTACGGTATGGACATGGCTCGTCTGACTCCTGCTGAGATCGGAGAGGCTGTCGGAACTATCGCAGCACAATCTATCGGTCAGCCTGGAACTCAGCTTACAATGAGAACATTCCACATCGGTGGTGCCGCTTCCGCAAAAGTTCAAGAGAAAGAACATAAAGTAGGATACCGCGCAATCGTGAATTCGATTAACGGTAGAATATTACAAACTACTGATAGAGGTTTGATCTTCTCTCGTCGTGGATCCATCGTAGTTCAAAGATTGATCCAACAGTTCAATTCTTCCGACTTAACCAACTTAAGAGTTGAGAACGGACAGAAAGTGGATAAAGGGGAGTTGGTTGCAACTCTTGCTTCTGGAGAAAACGTAACTTCCGAAGCTCCAGGAACAGTAAAAATCGCAGACGGACTCTTCAGAATTCTGGGAGAAGAAGCGGTTGTTCCTGTAAAAACTTCTACCACTTTGAACGTAAAAGTAGGACAGATCACTGAGCCGAACCAAGCATTAGGGGAATTCGACCCGTTCAACGAGATTGGAGTTTCCGAAGTAGAAGGAACCGCTGCATGGGTGGATCTGGAAGTCGGTAAGAACGTTCGTAGGGACGAGGACGTTAAGACGTCTAACGTTAATTATAAAGTAATCGAGCAACGTAGGGAAAAATTGATCCCAAGGATCGTAGTATCTTCTGGCGGAAGCAAAGAAGAGTATCTGGTTCCTGTGGATGCGATCATCTCCGTTCAAAACGGAGACAAAGTGAAAGCGGGAGATATCCTCTTCAAGATCCCAACCGTTGCAGAAAAAACCCGGGATATTACCGGTGGTCTTCCAAGGGTAGACGAACTTTTCGAGGCTCGTCGTCCTAAAGACGCAACCACTCTTGCAGAAACTGACGGAAAGATAGAAGATAATGGAGAGATCGTAAAAGAAAAACGGGTTCTCTATATCGTTCCTGATAACGAAGAGCTGGATAAAGTAAAAGTAACCATTCCGATCGGAAAACAATTACGTGTTCGTCACGGAGACTTCGTAAAACGCGGAGATCAAATGGACGATGGAAACTTGGATCCGCATGATATCTTGAGAGTAAAAGGTGTAACAGCACTTCAAGTATATCTTGTGCAAGAGGTTCAAGAGGTTTACAGACTACAAGGGGTGCATATTAACGATAAGCACATCGAAGTAGTTGTTCGCCAGATGATGCGTAAGGTTTTAATTACCGATTCCGGAGACACATCTTTCGTGAACCAACAACAAGTGGATCGTTTCGCTTTCTTGGAAGAAAACAAGAGAGTGGTAGCTGAAGGAGGATCTCCTGCTCAGTGTGTTCCGATCTTATTAGGTTTAACGAAAGCATCTTTGAATACTGAGTCGTTCTTCTCTGCTGCTTCCTTCCAGGAAACAACTAAGGTGTTAACTGACGCTGCAATCAAAGGAAAAACTGATAACTTAGCGGGACTTAAAGAGAACGTTATTATCGGACACATGATCCCTGCAGGAACCGGAATGAGAAAATATCGCGATGTCGCGGTGTTCAAAGAAACTTACGGGGATCTAGATCGTCCTCTGGAAGTGGAAGAGGAAGAAATTCCGATGGCCATACCGGAAGACAACGAGAATTAAAGGAAAGCTTTACAATAGAGCAGGGTCGGTAGAACTGGTAAAATAGGTCACCGGCCTGCTAAAAAGAAGAAACTCATGCCTACAATTAGCCAACTTATACGTCATGGCAGGAAGAAACAGGTTAACAAATCTAAATCTCCTGCATTAAAAAGTAGCCCGCAGCGTCGGGGAGTGTGCACGAAGGTGACTACCTTCACACCGAAAAAACCGAACTCAGCTTTGAGAAAAGTTGCAAGGGTTCGTTTAACAACCGGTATTGAAGTGACCGCTTATATTCCCGGTGAGGGACATAACCTGCAAGAGCACAACGTTGTTCTTATCCGCGGGGGAAGGGTAAAAGACCTTCCAGGGGTTCGTTATCATATTATCCGTGGTACCTTGGATACTCTCGGTATCGATAAACGTCGTAAGAGTCGTTCTAAGTATGGAACGAAAAAACCTAAGGCGTAAGGGAGTTAGGAATGTCTAGAAGAAGAGGAAAAGTCGAACCACGCAAGATCCAACCGGACTCGGTTTATGGAGATGCAAACATCGCGAAATTCATCAATTGCCTAATGCTGGATGGAAAAAAATCAGTAGCTGAAGGTTTATTTTACGACGCTCTTGATTTAATTCAAAAGAAAACCGGAAATGATCCTTACGTTACTTTTAAAGAAGCATTAGAAAACGTTAAACCACAAGTGGAAGTAAAATCTCGCCGAGTGGGTGGTGTGACTTACCAAGTTCCGATCGAAGTTCGCCCGGAAAGACGTTTAGCTCTTGGAATCAGATGGTTGATCCGTTATTCTAGGGACAGAAACGAAAAAGGTATGGCTAATAAGCTTGCTGCTGAATTTATCGAAGCTCAGAAAGGTACCGGAGCAGCAATCAAGAAGAAAGAAGATATCCGCAAAATGGCAGATGCTAACAAAGCATTCAGCCACTATCGCTGGTAAGAATCTTTTTACTATCGTTCGCGGTTGCATGAGACCGCGAGCATCTTTAACGAAGGGACTCCTAAAGAGTCCCTTTTTTATTTTTAGAAACTAGTTTCTCGATTAGATCTGTAGAATTTTTCAATATGGACTCCGATCATTACAAAAACCAAAAGTAGTGAATACCATAGTATTAATCTTATTTCGGTCCCATTTACAAAAAAGGAGTAATAAAGAAATTTAAGATCTATACCTGTTTTGCTAAGAAAAAATTCACACATGATAAATCTATGATCGAAATGGGTATAATAATTATCCGGTATATTTATGAAAGTCCATGTTTGAAGCAGGGATAAACAAGCAAGGAACCCGATTAGAAAATTCAAGCCGTACTTTACCCATTCGTTTGATCTTCTTTCCCTTATATAGTCGAAGGTTTGCCGAATTCCTAAAAAAGAATAATATGCGATTAAAGGATATACTGCTATCCAATATCGTCCGACGGGGCAGGAGCCTAACCAAAAAATAGTGTGAAATAAATTTGGGAGATGCCCTGCAAAGATCAATGCTAAGGGAAAAATCGATCGAACAAGATTTTTTCTGAATAAGCGAGCAATCTCTATCAACGAAAAAAGAAGAAGGGGATTTAAGGCAAATAAGCCGCGATCCGTATCAAAAAGATATCCTGCATAACGACCGATTAAATCTCTCACAAGTAAATCTTTGGATTGATAAGGAGAGATTGATCCGAATACATATTGGTTATAAAAAATAAATCCAATTATACCTAAGCCATACACGATTGTTCCGAGCATCAATTTGGTTCTTTCATTGCGGAAGATGTAAGCCCAATATAATATTAAGATAACGGAAACTCCTAAGAACTTGATATGTAAAAACGGAAAGATGATCAAAATCGCCGGAATATAACTTTTGAATCGGCTAAATTTATTTTCATAAAGAGAGTAGAAAGAAACGAAAAGTAGAATAGAGATTAATACTTCGGGAAATATTTGACTGGAATAGGCTATATAAGGCATTCCGAATATTGCAGAGACTATAATGAATGATTCAAATTTGGATCTGATCTCGAACAGAACAACCGTTAACATTAAGGCTAAAAAGGCGGAAAAAGCGATGGTGATTAATACTTTAGCGGTCAATACAGGGACAGGTTTGATAGCTCCTTGCTGATTTGCAAATGCAGGAGAGATAAACAGGGCTAAAAAAGGATAGTGTATTGAATATTCTATTCCATTCTTTGAAACGCCATGGTCCCTGAAGTCCCGGAATAATAAAGATGGTTTATCTATTCTTGATTGATTATTTATTTCTAAATCAAAATCCTCGATTAATGATTCACTTAGAATCATATAATGAGGTTCATCTCCGATAAATGGGACCGATGAATTTGCAAAAGAGATATAGAACAAAGGATAGCATATAAGAAAAAAAGAAACAAAGAGTAAGATGGATTTTTGTCTAACTTTGTCATAATTTTGGATCAATATCGAAAGAGAGATGATCAATGAAAGGATCATCGCCTTATAATATATTTTGTATTCGGTAGTTTTACCCTGAAATAAATACAGGTTGATTTCTGGCGTAATCGGTTCTTTTAAAATAAATTTTAGATTGGCCGTACTGTTTTTAGTCGGGATCTCTATGTTAGTATATCCGTTTGCGACAGTCCATTCTCCGATTTTGGACCCATTATTAAAAATTGATAAATTGAATTTTTTCTCTGAAGAATTCCCTAAGGAAAATTTGAAATTTTTATCAATACCTTTGACAAAACATCCTGAAAAAAAGCGATCCTTTATGGTATACATATCGCCGGTTTGAACGAGTCCCGAAGGAGATATTGTGCAAACCGAATCCCCTTGGCTTAAAAAGACAAAAGGTATGAGAATTGATAAAAGAAAAAGGGTTATTGATACCCATATGGATTTTACGGAACGAAAGAATGCAAGAATAGATATCATATCTTCAATACAAAACCCTATACGCTCCATTTGTTCCTGCGGGAACGTCTTTGATTGTTTCGAACTTTAAACCAGTTTCTTGTGCATTATCGAAAACGGTTTGAGTGATCAAAATATCTCCTGCTTCTGCAGTATCTTCCCCTAGTTTACTTGCTGTGTTCACTTCTGAGCCGAAAACATCGGAGTCTCCTATTTTCAAAACTTTTCCGTAGCCTAATCCAACACAAAGAAGTATCTTTTCTTCCGGGATTTTGTCCTTATTATATTCTAATAATTCTTTTTGCATTCTGATCGCCGCTTGAAGTCCTTTCCCAACATTTCTAAAGATCACTAAAAAACTATCCCCCTCCGATTTGAGAAGGATCCCGTCATGGTCCTCTATGATTGGCACTAAAACTCTTTCGGATTCATGGATGGTTTGTAAAAAATGGATAATCCCGAACTTTTCAACACCTCGCGAAAATCCGGAAAGGTCGGTAAACATAATACACCAAACTTCTCCGAATAGGTCCCAGATGCGGGCGTCTATTTTTTCCTTATCTGCTCCCGGTTTTAATCTTTCTAAAACTAGGTTTTCCAGTCTGTCTTCGGACGCACTTGCGAATATACTTCTTTTGAATGCCATAGGATCGATTAGTGGAGCCTTTTTGTTCGGATCCGTCGACCTATTTTTTGAAAGACTAAATCTTTAAAATCGGTTATTCTAATCAAGGAAGGTCGGAATGAGATTCGTTTGTGAATTAAGTTGGGAATACTGTGTATCCGGTTTTGCTCTATACCAATTAAAAATGAATTTTTTGCGTTATTATCCAATCGCAGGAATAGCATTTCTGGTTTTCTGGGTTTGGAAAAAAGACTTATTTCAAAAGTTTAGGATCCAAAAAGATTTTCCTAAAAGGGAAAGGATCATCTTCGAATTAAAACAATCCGCTATTACTCTTATAATGTTTTGTGCGATTGCAGTTTCTGTTTATGTTCTCGGGAAGTTGAAGATACTTCATATAAAAACATATAAGGATTTTGCTGAATATGGATTAGGGTATGCGATATTCAGTTTTGTGCTACTTACAATATGGCATGAGACTTGGTTTTATTGGGCTCATAGGATCATGCATCATCGAAAAATTTATCCTTTTATTCATTCCGTACATCATAGGTCCGTAAATCCTTCTCCCATGGCGGCATATAATTTTCATTGGGTCGAAGCTTTTCTGGAAGGTGTGTATGTTGTTCCTGCTCTATGTATCCTCCCTCTTCATTTTTATGTATTTTTAATCCATACTTTTTATGCAATGATCATGAATATTTGGTGGCATTTGGGGTATGAGTTCTTTCCGAAAGGTTGGACTACTCATCCGGTATTAAAATGGATTAACACTTCTACCCATCATAATCTTCATCATCAGAAGTTTCATGGGAATTATAGTCTCTATTTTAATTTTTGGGATAAGGTAATGGGGACAAATTTTAAGGATTATTCGGAAGTTTTCGAGAATAGTGTAGGTGGGGAGAAAAAAGAGACAATCTCCGTTGTTCCCTCCACCTACTTGCAGAAATCTTAATTTATTCTTTGATCCTGACTTTTAACAATCTTCTTCTGAGGCGTATTTCCTCTTCTAACGATTTGGATAAGGCTCCGAACTTTTTGTTTTCAAGATCTATGTTCTGCACTAATGTTTCATACATCGGGTTGGTCTTTCCATCTGGAACTAAGAAATTTGGTTTTATTTCTCCTTCGGTATAAACCTTAAAGGAAGCCACGTTTGCATCTTCGTCTATGAACAATACTGCTCCTCCGTGAGAGGACATCGGTTGGATCGTATCGACTACCCAGCCACCAGTATTAAATACTTCTTTCCCGGAAATTTTTAAACCTAAGTCTTGGGTTTCGACTGCAAAAGGTTTATGCGTATGACCAAAAATGAATGTGTAATCGTTCGGGAATTCTCTTTTGGTTTTTTGTGTCTCCGCTTTCCATTGCGCCGGAAGAGTCTCTCCCAAATAAGAATCCATATTGTGGACGACTTCATCGCTTAGCACTGAATCGGACATTCCTCTTTCTGCCTGTCCCACTTTGACTACGACTTTAGTAAGAATCGACTTAAGGACCCATGCAAAGATCGTTTTGAGAAAGAGGGCAACTTTTAGATTTCGGACCGCATAATCCGCTACATTCTTCGCGAGTCTACTCACTGCTTTTTCATCTTGCAGCATATCATAAATGAGTCCTATACCTGTACCTACTTTTCCGGATCTCCCGAGTGTAGACCAAAAGAAGTCGATCCATGCAAAGTTCTCTCTTTCTAACACGTAGATGGATGTAGGATTCGGAACTTCTTTTTGTTTTCGGAAAGGGATATAATTCCCCATCTTCGTCCAAATAGATTGAGTAGGTTTCGGTTTATCCTTGTCCTCATCTATTTCGGGCAACAGAACTCTTTGGACGGTGCTCATCAAAGAATAGATGTTTTCCAAAAAATGTCCGTGAGTTAAAAACACAGATCGTTTTCCATTTTTAGAAGGGATTTCTAAATTCGGATAAGCGATAACTGCTTCTGCTCTCTTTAACTTTTTATTCCTTCTTAAAATTCCGGTAAGCAGATCGGATTGTATGAAGTCTGGGTTTACCATCTTTGTGGTATGCCAAGTTTGATTGATATACTGGTTCGGCTTTAGGCTAGCTATATATTCCATGTACTGCTTTTCTCTAGCAGTTTCCCAAAGATGGTGATCATGGTTTCCAGGGATATAAAGAATACTTTCCGAAAAGTGATGTTTAGTTTCCTTATAAGCGATCTCTAAAAATCTTTCGAAGGTCATAGATGCTTCGTTAATATCACCTAATGCTAATTCAAGCACGTCGCCTAATAAGATGAACTGAGGCGGCTTGGAAGAACCATTTATCGAGTGGACGATATGTTTTAAACAGTTTAGAAGTTCAGCAAGTGCAGGAGAAGTTTTCTGAGGATTTACTTTGAATCTATCTGAATCTTTTACCGGATCCGGAAACTCTTCGATGTATGTAAGTAAACTGTTATATGCTCCTAGGTGAATGTCGGAGATAACGATATATTTAATTTTACTCTTAGGCATTTAGGAAGTGAATCATTCAAAAAACGTTAATAAAATCAATTAATTATTGCTATTTTTAGGTAAATGCGGCAAATAAGTAGATTTTTCGACGTTAGGAGGTCTACTTGAAATCTTACGAGGCTATAATCATCGGAACCGGATTCGGCGGTTCGATCAATGCCTGTCGTTTATCTAAAAAATGGCCAGGTAAAGTTTTAGTACTCGAACGAGGGAAAGAATATCCTAAAGGTTCTTTTCCAAGATCTCCAGAAGGAATGTCCAAAAACTTCTGGAATATTCCGGAGGAAGGTCATATTCCTAGATCTTCCAAGTTCAAAAGAGCAGGTAGACAAACTGGATTATTCGATATTCGTAATTATCCAAAGATGGATGTGGTGCTTTCCGCCGGTTTAGGTGGAGGTTCTTTGATCTATGCAAACGTGTTTTTGGAGCCACCTGACCATATTTTTGATCATCGCTGGCCAGAAACTATTAAAAAGAAACATTTAAAACCTTATTATAAAATAGTAAAAGATATCTTGGGTTCAAGACCCATTCCGGATACTAAAGAAGAGAGACGCCAAGTAGTTCGTACTGAATTATACGAAAATTTCGCTAAACATGAATCCAAGGTTTCTAAAAGAGCGGACATCAACGTATTCTTTGGTAACGATTTTAAGAAACCGACTCCTATTGGAGTCCAGGAAAAAAACCGTTTTGGAGCGATCCAGACTTCTTGTACGTATTGCGCAGAATGTGATGTAGGATGTAATACCCATTCGAAGAATACTCTGGATCTGAATTATCTTTTTGTAGCTAGGAATTCCAACAAGGCTGAGATAAAGACCGAACATCTTGCAACTAAAATTATTCCTTTGAATAGCAAGGGAGAAGAAGATCCTTCCAAATCTGGCGAACACGGTTATAGAGTTCATTATCTGAATTTGCAAGATGGAAAAACTTCTGAGTCTTTTGCGGATACAAAACGTATCGTGGTTTCTGCAGGGACTTTGGGGTCTACGGAACTTCTACTTAAATGTAAAACTAAGTTTAAGACATTAGCTAAAATTTCGGATAAACTGGGGACACAATTCTCAGGTAACGGCGACTTTCTTTCTTTTACCGCTAAAGGGAAGAAGCCTGCGGATCCAAATTATGGTCCAGTGATCACTCAATATACGGATTATAATTTATTCTCCGGCTTCGATTCTAAAAAAGCATTCTTACTGGAAGATGCAAGTTATCCGGTATTCGCTTCCTATTTTGTTTCGGGTGCGATCCCTATCGTCTTCAAATTGAAGTATATTTTCCACTTTATTGGAGAGTTATTTAAAAGTATCATTAGTGGGAAAATTTTCGGTAGAGTAGGATTTCTTTTAAGCGAAGCTCTAAAAGGGGATCTTTCTTATACTTCTGCAGTTCTTCTTTGTATGGGGATAGATACTTCGGATGGGAAGATGTATTTGGATAAGAACGGGAATCTTCAGATACAGTGGCCTCAAAAAGAGAATCTAACACTTTATAATACCATAATGGACGTGAACAAAAGGTTCGCGAAATTCACCGACGCAAAGACCAGATTTCCGATGCCGACTTATTCTTGGCCCGTCCGAAATAACGTTACTGTTCACCCTTTGGGTGGTTGCGTTTTGGGACCTTCTGCGAATGTGGGAGTTTGCTCTTCGGATCCTAAAACTTTCGGTAAGGTTTTCGGTTACGAAGGTTTGTATGTTGCGGATGGCAGTTTATTGCCAACCGCAGTAGGTGCTAACCCTTCTATGACTATTTCTGCTCTTTCGGAAATGGTGGCGGAAGGAATTACAGGCAAGAAGCCGAATGCAAGTTTAAGGTAGGATATTCGATTGGCTACAGCGACGAAAAAGAAATCAAAAAAAAATGCCAGCAAATCTAAGTTAGGCAAAACGGGAGTCAATTCCCATCCAGTAAGTTTAGAATTTACTGAGGAAATGAAAGGTTTCGTTTCCATGCCTGGATCTTTTAATTATCAGGAAGATTATTCTGCGGGGAAGAAGGCAGGGAACTATCTAATGTTCCACCTAACGATTCGTGTGAATGACACTCAGTTTTTTGTGTATGACCCGGATGAAACTGGCGAAGCTATCGGTTGGGTAGAATGCCAACCTTTAGGCGGAAGATTCGAAGTAGAAAAAGGGGTCTTCAATTGTTTTGTGGATTATGGAAAACCTTCTGCTAACGAAAAACATATGAAATACCGTTTGTTCTTAAAGAACAAAGTGGGTAAAAAAATTACTTTAAACGGGTTTAAGAAGGTAGTTGACGATGGTATTTTAAATATCTGGAGAGATACTTCTACACTTTATACTACCGTGTATGACGGATATGTGGATGAAAAAGCAGAGCCTAAAGCTAAGGTTCTTGCTAAAGGTATCTTACATATATTAGAAAAAGATTTTATTAAACAGATGACCACCTTCAAATCGAACGGTCGCACTTTTTCGGAAAGAAAAGATGCATTGTTCAGATTCGGTGAATTGTTCATGGGGAATCTTTGGGAAATTTACGGTGCTCAATTCAGAAGAGCAGAACCTGAATTATGGCGAGAAAGAGATATCCCTGTATTCACTTTAGATGGAGTCAAAAATTCTAAGATCACTTTCCATCCATTCACTACGGAAGATAAAATTTCCCTTAATCTAGTTCGTTTTCAGAAGAAGGAGAGTAAGGATGTCGTAATCCTTATGCACGGACTTACTACTTCTACAGACATGTTTGTTATGCCAGAGCATAAGAATCTTGTAACTTATCTGCATGAGAATGGATTTACTGATGTTTGGAGTTTTGATTGGAGAGGAAGTTTACGCTTTAATTATAATCTTTTCCCTCACAGATATACCTTAGATGATATCGCTCTTTATGATGTCCCCGCCGCTTTAAAAGTAGTAAAAGATGCAGTTGGAGCCGGGAAAAGGATTCACTTTGTCGTACATTGTGTCGGATCTATTTCCTTCTTCATGAGTTTGTTCGGAGGAAAGATCGATGGAGTAACTAGCGTTGTTTCTAACAGCGTTTCTTTGACTCCTAATGTGCCTACTTGGTCCAAGATCAAATTAGCATTCTCTCCTTTCTTAATGGAGTCCGTTTTCAGATTCCCGAATGTAAATCCGCGCTGGTACTATCTGCCCGGCATAGCTTCGGGAAAATTATTGTCTAGATTTGTAAGTCTTTTTCATCATGAATGCGATGAACCCGCCTGTCATATGCTGAGTTTGATGTGGGGGACTGGATGGCCTGCTTGTTATGAGCACGCGAATCTTCCGGATATTACTCATAGAAGGGTAGGTGATCTGTTCGGGGCAACTTCTATGAACTATTATCGACATATCAGGAAAGCTGTTGGTCGCAAAGCTATGATCAAGTTTAGGCCTACAGATCGTCGTTATGATGCTCTTCCGAATAATTATCTGGATAAGGCATCTGAGATCAAAACTCCTGTCCTATTTATGACCGGAGATCAGAATAAAGTATTTAAAGATTCTAATATTATAGCTTACGAAACATTAAATCGTTTAAATCCGGGAAATAAAAACGAACTATTCATCGCCGAGGGTTATGGCCATCAAGACACTCTGATGGGAAAGAAAAGCGATAAGGACGTATTTCCTAAGATAGTGGAGTTCCTACGTAAGAATTCCAACGGAGTGAAAAAAGGATAAATATGTCTAAGGAAAGCCGGCCAGTCGTTTTTCTAACTGGAGCAGCTGGAGGGATCGGCAGAGAAACTGCCTCCCTTCTCTCTGAAAAAGGATATCTTCTATTTTTAACCGATCTGCAGAAACAATCTGCAGATCTAAAAAAGTTCGCCGACTCATTAGGAAAAGATCATATCGTTTTTCCTTGTGATATCTCTAAGGCTGCAGATTCAGAAAAAGCGATCAAAGAATGTATAAAACAATTCGGAAAGATCGATGTGCTTGTGAATAATGCGGGGATTATGAGGCCTTCTAAGTTTGAAGACCTTACCCAAGACGAGATCGACGAACAAATAGAGATCAATATTGTAGGCACCATTCGATTGACTAAATTGGGAATGCCTTCCCTTAAAAAGTCGCAAGGTAAATTGGTAATCTTATCTTCTTTAGCGGGGATCGTTCCTGCGCCTCATCATTCCATTTATAGTGCGACTAAATTTGCACTTAGAGGTTTTGCTTTAAGTTTATACTTGGAGTGGAAAGAGATAGGCATACGAGTTAGTTCTATTTTGCCGGGAACCATTCAATCTCCAATGACCAAGTATATGGCGTCTAGAGATAGTTCTCCTATGGCTTATATCAATCCACCTTTACCTCCTTCTGCAGTAGCAAATGCAATTTGGAAAGCGATCAAAACGGATAAGGCCGAGATCTATGTTCCATACTCCCAAGGATTATTAGCTAGAATTGCGTTATTATTCCCTTCTTTATTGTCTTTGATCTATCCGATCATGGCCAAAAAAGGAGTTCGAAATTTCGAATCATGGAAAAGAAAAGGGGTTTTTGACTAAGGCGAAATTAGAAATTATCTTCGCTTAACTCTTTTAATTTTTGATTCATTTTTATATGTGAATTACGCACTGCGGTTTGGATATGCGAACTAAATACATTAGGCATAATTCCGGTTAAGATCGCAGTGTGACTGAATTTGGTGCGACCGGGAGTTATCTTTTCGAAAGTGAAACGATGATCTCCGGCAAACATGTATTTGAAAAAGAGCGGAAAGGCACCTTTCCAGGATATGGATTTAGAATTGGCGAGTTCGTATATCAATGCCTTGGTGGGCAGATACACTCCCGTAAAATAATAATCGAAAACAATAATCGTTCCGTCTTGCACCGGTTTGCCGAGAATCCTTTTTAAGAATGGGTTCCAGGAAGGAAACTTGGAGAAGTCGGTAAAAATACTCCAAATTTTTTCAGGGGATGCCTGGATTTCTATCGAGGTGACGATTGTTTGAGGATTCATTCGTCACATATCTGATGTTCTATCTGAAAAATGTCTATCTAATAAATGTTTAAAATTTGGTAATTTATGAATTGTAAAAGTTTTATTCTCTATATCGTTAGCACTGCGTTATTCGCAAGTTCTTCTTTATCTGCAGAAGATAAGATCCACGTTAGCAAAGATATCGAAAGATTACCTTTAGGTAAGTCAGTCTATTATCTGGAAGATCCGGAAAGGAAATTAACATTCGAAGATGTTTCTAAGCCAGATGTAGAATCGAAATTTATAAAATCCGATCAGGATTCTTTGGATTTTGGGCAATTGAATTATAATTACTGGTTTCGTCTAACTTTCGAAAATGATACTCCTGAATCCGTTTCTAAACTTGTAGAAATCAATTACAGTAATATAGACATAGTTCAATTCTATAAACCGAATATAGATGGGGTTTATTCGAAGGAAGAAAGCGGGATGCTTTTTCCTTTTTCTGCCAGAAGTTTTAAGAATAGAAACTTCGTTTATCAGATAGATTTGGCGCCTGGGCAACAAAAAACTTATTATCTAATGACCTGGACCAGTGGTGGTCTAAAAGTCCCTCTGACCTTATGGGATAAGGAAAATTTTGTACAGTACAACGCCGATGTTCAGCATGGATTAGGTTTATATTATGGAGTCATGGTTGTTATGATTCTTTATAATATATTCATTTTCTTCTCCGTTCGAGACGTAAGCTATTTTTATTATGTAAGTTATATATTAGGGTTTTTAGGAATCCAGTTAGTTCTTACTGGCCACGGATTTCAGTATCTTTGGCCTGACTTTCCGTTCTTACAAAGGAATTTCTACGTTATCTTCACCGGAATCTGTATGGCGGCGGTTTTACTTTTTACCAAAAGATTCTTAAACACAAAGCAGAATGTTCCGGCTTGGTTAGATAAATCTATGAAGGTGATGATTGTAGCTCATGGTCTTCTTTTGTTTACTCCATTGGTTTTGCCTCCTGAAATTACGGTAAAGTTGGCATTGGTCCTTACCATTCCTGTTCTTATCTTTATTCCGATCGCAACAGTAATTAGTTTCCTCAAAAAATTCAGACCTGCACGTTATTTTCTCTTGGCATTTACCGTTCTTACCGTTTCGGGAACTGTTGTGGTTTTGGGATTTATGAATGTCATAGGGTCTTCTTTCCTTACCGAATACGGATTATATCTTGGCTCTACGATGGAAGTTATTCTTCTTTCCATCGCCTTGGCAGACCGTATCAATATTATGAAAAAGGAAAAAGAAGAAGCCCAGGCAAAAACTTTGGAAATGCAAAAGATACTCACGGAGTCTTACGCTCGATTTGTTCCAAAAGACTTTTTGGCAAATTTAGGAAAAGACTCCATCTTGGATGTGAGGCTTGGTGACCAGATCCAGAAAGAGATGGCAGTTCTTTTCAGCGATATTCGGTCGTTTACCACATTATCAGAACAGATGACTCCTGCTGAGAATTTCAACTTTATCAATTCTTACTTAAGCAGGATGAGTCCGATTATCCAACGACATAACGGATTTATAGATAAGTTTATCGGCGACGCAATCATGGCTCTATTTCAAAGAAACGTAATAGATGCGGTTTCCGCCGGCGTGGAAATGCAAAGGTATTTGAAAGAATACAACGAACACAGAAATCGCCAAGGATATATTCCTATTCAGATTGGAGTCGGTATACATTCAGGATCTCTGATGCTTGGGACAATTGGAGCGGAAGAAAGGTTAGAAGGTACTGTAATTTCAGACACAGTCAACCTTGCTTCTAGGATCGAAAGTCTCACTAAAGTATACGGTTCTAGAATTGCAGTCAGCGAAAGTACGATTGAAGAAGTTAAAAAAGACGGTAAATTCCATTTCCGCTTCTTGGATCGAGTAAAAGTAAAAGGTAAACAAAGGCCAGTTTCCGTTTATGAAGTGTTCGATGGGGACGAGCCTCAACACCAGGATCTGAAACTTAAAACCAAAGAATCCTATGAAAAAGGTGTGAAGGCATTTTATTCTAACTCATTCGAGGAGGCAAAACAACAGTTTGAGAATGTAATCTCAATCTTCCCGGATGATAAGGCTACCCAACTTTACTTAAAACGTTTGTACCCTGTAACCCATGATCGGAAGTTAGAAGAAGTAGAAGAATAACCTGTGCCGAACGGCATCCGGTAATGATAAATCATCCGCTATTGGGAACGTGAAAAGGCTATTTTATTCTTTCCTAAAGAAGGGAGGAGTAAAATATTCCTACAAACGTATTCCAATGTACCTAGTCAGGGTTTTCGTTCTAATTTTATGTTTTTCGGCCTCGTCTTTGTTTTCGGAGGAGGCCATTCCTTTATCTTCCCAAGTAGAACGCAAAAGAATTAGTACTGAGGTCTATTTTTTAGAAGATCCTAATAAAGGTCTTGGAATTGAGAAGGTCTCTTCGCAAGAGTATTCCGGAAAATTCAAAAAATCGGATATGGATCCTTTAAATTTCGGACAGACTAACTTCGATTATTGGATCAGGATTACCCTTAAAAACCCAGAAAAGACACAGATCCGAAAAATTTTAGAAATAGATTATACGAATATTGATCGAGTGGACTTTTTTGCCGAGGACATATCCGGCAAACAGGAGTTAGTCAATTCGAGTGGGATGGCTTTTCCTTATCCTGTTAGAAAAGTAAATCACAGAAATTTTATCTACACTTTGGATTTTAAACCGGAGCAGATCCGTACTTTTTATCTGAAGTTGAACACTAGCGGTGGTTTGGTTTTTCCGCTGATCGTATGGAACCCAGAGACATTCTATCATCATAATGCCGATATTCATTTAGGCCTTGGATTGTATTACGGGATCATGTGTGTGATGATCCTTTATCATTTATTGATATTCTTATCCACTCGAGATATCAGTTATCTTTTCTTTGTGACCAATATTTTCGGATTTTTTGGGATACAATTGGTACTTACCGGACATGGTTTCCAATATTTATGGTCAGAACATCCGGATCTACAGAGGAATTTGTACGTAGTTTTTACTGGTATATGTATGTCCTCTTTGGTTTTGTTCGCCCAAAAGTTTTTAAATACTGAAGAGAATATAAATCGTAATCTGAATTATTCTCTTCATTTAACTTGGGTGCTTCATGCTTTTCTAATATTTACTCCTCTGTTTTTACCTCCTGAATTTACCGTAAAAGTAAGTCTGGCTTTAAGTATCCTTGCTCCTTCTTTGGTTTTGATTGCTGCATCTATTTGCTTTTTCAAAAATTATAGACCGGCTAGATACTTTCTATTGGCGTTTAGCTTTTTATGTATCTCTGGAATGTTTGTGGTTTTGAAATTCGCGAACTTGGTTGGGGTATCCAATTGGGCGGACGATGGATTGTATATAGGCTCTTCTATGTCCGCACTGATATTTTCATTTGCGTTGGCAGATAAGATCAATATTCTCAAAAAAGAAAAAGAAGATGCACAACGCAAGATTTTCGAAGCACAAAAAGAAAATCTGGAAATGCAGAAAACCCTGAACGACTCTTTGGAGACCTTGGTAATCGAAAGGACCAAGACGATAGAAGAGCAAAAACTGGATATTGAAGCTAAGGCAAAATTGATCGAGAAAGACCTTGCTATAGCCGGAAAAATCCAATTTTCACTTCTTCCTTCCGTTCTTCCAAAAACACATAATGTAAGAATCGCATATAGATGTATTCCGATGTTGCACGTAGGCGGTGACTTTGTAGATCTCATCTCCGACAGAACTGGTAGAGCTCTCGGAGTATTTATCTGCGATGTAACTGGACATGGGACGGGAGCTGCTATGGTTGCTGCAATGGTCAAGATGGCTCTTGCGGATTGGTCCGATTATTTAAGTGATCCAGGTTACATGCTTGCAAAAATGAGAGCCCAGCTTATGGGAAAACTGAATGGAAACTTTGTGACAGCTACTATGATCACATTCTATCCAGAATCAGGAAGGATTTTAATTGCGAATGCAGGTCATCCGGAAGCGATATTGATACGTAAATCTAATGGAAAACATGAGACCTATCGTCCTTCTGGAATTGCGATCAATGAGTTCTTATCCACTCCAAATTACCAAACCTTAAAGACTGAATTGACTAAAGGTGATAAACTCATTCTATACACCGATGGTCTTCCGGAAGCAAGATCCAGAGAAGGAGACTTTTACGGAGATGATAGATTTTTAGATCTGCTCAAAAATTTCTCTGAATTAGAACCGGAACTTTTTTGCAACTCAGTGATCGGTAAGATCCAACATTTCACACAAGAAGAACAAAGTTCTCATGACGATATGGCAATGGTTGTTCTAGAATATCTAGGATAATCAGTTTTTCATACGCAACGCTGTAGAAAGCCCTCTACTTAATCCGATATTTAAGTCAGCTTCTTAGGCCAAGTTATGATAAGCTCGAATAATCGCTTTAGAGTATATTGGGATTTACTTGTATTCGTTTGTATATTTTGGGCTTCCTTAGAATCACCTCTTAGGATCGTTATTTCTTACGATCAGGATCTCCTTCTTACCGGTATTTACTTCTTTATAGATTCGGTCTTCGCGTTAGATATCATTTGGAATTGTATCACTCCTGAATATAAGGAGGGTAAATGGGTGGTGCTGAGGTCCGAAGTGATCCGAGGTTATCTAAAATCCTGGTTTATTATAGATCTGATTGCGGCAGTTCCTTTCGAATATGCCACCCTTAAAATTTTCGGCCTACAACAATCCCAATATCCTTATCTTTATCTCATTTTGGGAGTTACCCGGATCTTAAAAGTATTTAGAATTTCGGATATACTTCATCGGATCAATCTGGCCTTTCAACCAACGCCAGGGATCTTAAGACTAGTACTTTTTGCCTTTTGGGTCACATTAGTTGCTCATTGGTGCGCTGTTGGCTGGTTGTATATGGATGATCTTCAGGATTATCAAACAGGTCAGTCAGAATATATCAGGGCCTTATATTGGACCGTGACTACTATTGCCACCGTGGGTTACGGGGACATTACCCCTTCTACCGATTTACAAAGAATATATACAATATTCGTAATGATGTTAGGGGCGGGTGTTTATGCTACTGTTATCGGTAATATCGCAAGTATATTAGGAAATCTTGATCTCGCTAAAGCCGCACAAATGAAGAAAATGGCGCAAGTGGATTCTTTCTTGAAAGCAAGGAGTATTCCGCCGAATATGCGCAGAAGAGTGAGAGATTATTATATGTATATCATAGATAGAGGATGGGGAGAAGACGAAAGTGTACTTTTGAACGACCTACCTCTATCTTTAAGAAAAGAAGTGAAAATACAATTGCATCGGAGTTTATTAGAGAAGGTCCCTTTTTTAAAAGGTGCCGATCCTGCTTTGGTGTCGAGTCTTGTTTTTTCTTTAAAACCTACGATCTTTTTGAAAGGAGATACAGTTTTTAAAAGAGGAGAGAAGGGTGATGGTCTTTACATTCTAAGCGAAGGCTCTGTGGATATATTAGGTCCTGATGATAAAACTGTTTTGTTGAACTTACAAGAAGGACAGTTTTTCGGAGAATTAGCATTGGTGACAGAGGAACCAAGGTCCGCAACAGTTCGGGCTAGTAACACTTGTGAAATTTATACTTTAAGTAAATCGGACTTCGATCATTCTTTAGAAAGATTTTCAGAATTCAGATCCGCTATAGAAGAATCTGTTGCTAATTTAAAAAAATAATCGTTCAAATTCCTTTTCATAGATCGATCCCGAAATTACTTGACCGACTCATAAATTCTGCTAAAAAGCTCGGGCGGAAACAGGAGATTTTATGTTACCGGTAATACCGTTAAATTATTTAGCAATTTTGGTTGGAGTTCTTGCAAACGTAGTGATCGGATTTCTTTGGTTCGGCCCGATCTTCGGTAAGGTTTGGGCAAAAGAAATGGGTTATGAAAATATGGAGCCCGATACTAAGGCGATGTTGAAATCCATGGGTCTCATGGTCATCGGTTCTTTTTTAACAGCTTATGTTTTAGCTCATAGTTTATTTGTTTGGAAACCTTCTTCTTGGAATCTTCCTGGAGATGGACCTGCTTGGATGTATGGAGCCTATGCTGCATTCTATACTTGGCTAGGTTTTTATATACCGATGCTTTTAGGTTCTGTTGCTTGGGAATCAAAATCCTGGAAATTGTTTTTTATCAACGCCGGATACAATTTGGTTTCTTTGGCAGCTATCGGTCTCATCCTCGCTGTTTGGCCTGCTTAATAAAAAGAACCACATTCCTAATTTATAAAAAAGGGATTCCAAATCGGAATCCCTTCTAATATCCTAAGCTAAAACCAGAAATTTGTTTCCGAAGGAAGTCCGGAAGTTCTCTTGAAAAGTAAGCATAACGTATTAATTTTTATTCCTTCGTTGATTGGGGCTTTAGTTCTGTTCGGCTGGCTATTGGACATTGAGATCTTAAAACGACCTAGGGATACTATGGTTGCGATGAATCCGATGTCAGCAGTTTCCTTTGTATTTATCGGATTAGCACTTTATCTCAACCTAAATCACTCGGATTTAAATAAATCCCGAATTGCGATTCGTTTGATCGCGTTATTCGTTCTTTCAATTGGCCTTACTAAATTATATTCGATTATCAGTGGATTTGATCTTGGAATGGATAAGGTCCTTTTTTCAGATAAGATAGCAAAAGATATCATAAAAGGTATTCCAAACAGAATGGCTCCGAATACTGCGTTCGATTTTGTAGTGCTTGGTTTTGCAGTTTTTTTGAGTTCCTATCGAAAGGAAGTTTTAAGTTCTATTTCTAATTATTTATGCATTTTGGTACTTTTGATAGGACTATTTTCGGTTATAGGTTATGTATACCAGGTACAGGAATTTTACGGAATTCTTTCCTATATTCCTATGGCAATTCACACAGCCATTAGTTTTATTTTCTGTTCTTTTGCTCTTCTTTTGATCAACGGTCATTTCGGATTTATGAGAGTGTTTACGAGTAAAAGTTCCGGAGGGATCTTAGCTCGGGTTCTAATTCCGTTTTTGATCATTGTCCCTGTTTTGTTCGGTTATATTCGTATTTATCTGAACAGATTGAATCCAGTTAGCTTGGAACTCGGAGTAGGATTCCTGATGACAGGGATCATACTTACTTTTTTTATCCTGGTTTGGTTCGTTGCTACTCAATTAGAAAAATCCGATATAGCAAGAACGGACGCGGAAAGGAAACTTTCGGAATTGAATCATGAATTGGAGATATTGGTCAGTTCTAAAACCATGGATCTATTTAAAAGTGAGAATAGGTTTAGGACTATTTTAGAACAATTTCCTTATCCTGTACTGACTTATGATCCTCAAGGAGTTTGTACAGGAACAAATTTTGCCTGGGAAGAAATGTGGAATACCAGAAGAGATGTATTAGTCGATTATAATATATTAAAAGATCCTCAGATAAAGGAAGCCGGATTTTTTCCTTTTGTAGAAAAGGCATTTGGTGGGGAACCGGCAATTTCAGAACCTTTCCCTTATGATCCGAAACTAATTGGAAGTTCGGGAAGGAATCGTTGGTTGCAGATGGTGCTTTATCCGGTTAAAAATACCGCAGGTAATATCTTAGAAGTGATCGTAGTTCACCAAGACATTACTGCAAGTAAAGAAGCGGAGAATGAGATCCGCTTACTGAATAATGAATTAGAGGAAAGAGTAAAGGTCCGCACAGAACAATTAGTTTTGGCGAATAAGGAATTAGAATCCTTCTCCTATTCTATCTCGCACGACTTAAGGGCGCCTATCCGAGGGATCAGCGGTTTTACTCAGATCTTGATGGAAGATTATGGAGTGAATTTTGACGCGGAAGGAAAAAGGATAATAGGCAAAATTATAGAGAATGCCAAGCAGATGGGCCAGCTAGTGGATGATCTTTTGGAATTCTCCAGGTTAGGAAGAACTGAACTCGCCGAAAGAGAAATTTCAATGAAAGAATTGGCTACAACAGTATATAAAGAATTAATAAACTTAGAATCTGGAAGAGAGATCCGTTTTGAGATAAAAGATATTCCTAATGTTAGAGCGGACCAACCTGCGGTTCGCCAACTTTGGGTGAACTTGATCTCAAATGCGATCAAATATACTAAAAAAGCAGAAGCCCCTCTTATCCAAATTGGTTTTATAGAATCAAAAGAAGGAACCGTCTTTTATGTAAAAGACAATGGTGCTGGTTTCAATATGCAGTATTATCATAAATTATTCGGGGTCTTCCAGAGATTACATTCAAATGCGGACTTTGAAGGTACAGGAGTTGGTCTTGCAATTGTCAAAAGGATTGCTTCTCGTCACGGAGGTAATGTTTGGGCAGAGTCTAAAGAAGGAGAGGGTGCTACTTTCTATTTCACCCTCCCAGGACAAGATTCTAAATTAAAGTGATTCCAAAAATCTGACTAGTTGATCTCTTTGAGAGGAAGAAAGTCCCAATACATATTGTTTACTTCTCTCTGCTTCTCCCCCATGCCATAGGACTGCTTCCATAAAATTTTCCGCTCTTCCATCATGCAATAATTGTAATGTACCATTTACCTTGAAGACGAGTCCTATTCCCCAGAGAGGAGGAGTTCTCCATTCTTTTCCGGAGGCTAAATGATCCGGTCTGCCGTCCTTAAGACCTTCTCCCATATCATGCAATAAAAGATCCGTATATGGTCGGATGATTTGTCCCGATATTTCAGGGGCGCCGGAAATATTACCAGTTAGTAATTTAGGAATATGGCAAGAATTACATCCGGCTTGAAAGAAGATCTTTTTACCTGCAATAGTTTCGGAAGAAGAAGGTGACCTTCTCGCAGGAACCGCGATCAGCCTCATATACTTTTCCATCATATCTATTTTTGCTGAATTCAGCTCAGGTAAGGTGCCATGAGGAGAAGAATCGCATGCGGTTTGAGCGGATGTACAATTTTTAAAAGGAAAAAGAGGACTGCTCACTCCTATATCTTCTAAAAATGCGCGAGAACCTTGTTGTTTCAAATTAGGTTCATTTGCTTTCCAGCCGAATCTGCCTATCTTGTTGGTTCCTGTTGTGATGTCCCGGACCGAATTGACTCTTCCGGAGATTCCATCTAAATTGGAATCATATTCATCTTGTAAAGATAACAAAGTTTCATCGGAGATTGCTTCTAATAACCCCATTCCGATTACCTTGGAAGTATTTCTGAGCGAATATATTTCTCCTTCGGAGGCCAAAGGTCCGTAATTTAAGTTGGAAAATTCTACTTTAGGCTTCCTTAATGTATAGGGAGTCCCATCTTTAAAAACTCCTTCGATTTGAGAATATGAAACGGATACCTTTCCTTCTGCAGGAACACCGCCCAGAGAGAATGGTTGGAATTGTCCTCCATAATTCGGATCATTGCTGAGTCTTACCAATGCAGTTAACATAGTCTCTGTCGGGCCAGAAGGAACTTTTCCTATTCCATTCCCTACATGGCATGCTAAACAGGAGTTTGCATTGAATAAAGGTCCGAGACCCCTTCTATCTATTTGTCCTGAGCTTGAATTCTCCCAAGGAACTTCAAAGACGGATTGTCCCACAGTAAAATCTGAAATTTTATCCAAAGGAAGTCCGGGTGCAAATTGTAAGTAGGCCTTGGAAGTAAAATCGTAAGAGGTCATACCTTGACCTCCAGACAATTCTTCTCCTTCTTCATATTCCCAGGAATCTGTTTGGTTCCCGGAAGCGGAAACCAAATAGATCTCTGAAAATCCACAGGCCAGATCTTGAGGGCTACATTTCCCATTTCCAAAAACTTGTTTTCCGATTTCGGAACATCCTATTAAGGAAATAGAAAATAGTAATATGGATCTTTTTATATTAAATGACACTATTCTTATGGAAATGTTAAAGCAACCGGAGTTTTGGCCGCCCAAGAATCTTGCAAATCAGACCTACCTAAAGAACCTCTAAAATTCCAACCCCAACCATAAACGGAACTGTCAGGCAATAATACAAAACCGTGAAGTGCACCTATTCCTAAGCTGGATCCTTTGGCAATTCCGACTACGCTTAAGTTTGGTTCGGTGACCTTAGTAGCGGCATCCGGGTTTCCTAGATTACCTTGTCCGTTTTCTCCCCAGCCTTGGATACTTCCGTCGGAGAGTAGGGCAAAACTTTGGGTCCCACCGGCGAACACTCGGATCGCATTTGTTATATTATTTACTTGTAATGGAGAATTTTTAGGACTGTCTTGGTTTCCTAAACCTAACTGACCGCTTGCATTTAATCCCCAAGCAAAAACTGTTCCGTCGCTTTTTAATGCGAGGATATGATCTCTCCCGTTTGCGATATGTTTTACACCAGTGAGTCCCGGAACCTTTGCAGGAGTTGAGGTAATTGCAGTACCAGTGGAAGTAGTTCCATTCCCTAAATTCCCGTACTGATTTCTTCCCCAAACATAAACATCACCATTTGAATTTAGAGCAGCTGAATGTTGAGAACCCGCAATTACTTGGATGATATTAGTAAGCCCAACCACGGTTACAGGATTGGAAGAGACTGTTGTAGTAGTAATTGCTGGATCTGCATTTCCTAACTGGCCCACATTATTCTGTCCGAATGAGACTACTGTTCCGTCGGACTTAAGGATTACTGCATGATTAAAACCGAATGCTCCCATAACAGCGTCTGTGATTCCGGGAACTTCTGTAGGAGGTGTTTGTGAGGCGGGATTTCCTGCGGTTCCGACTGCAGGTTCAGTTGTGTTTCCAAGTCCTAATTGCCCTTGAGCATTTGCTCCCCAAGTATACACTTTTCCATCGTCTTTGATCGCTAATGAATTGTTTTGGTTAAATGAAATGCTTACTATCCCTGAGATGGAAGTGAGTTTTACAATATTCGGATTGCTTATATCTCCTTCTGAGAATCCGGTTCCTAGTTGGCCTTTATTATTCCTTCCGCAAGTATAAACGGATCCATCTATTATAAATCCTGAATGTGATCCTCCCGCTGTTAGTTTGTTTCCAAAATAGAAGGAGACGGATTTTTCTAGTACGTTACCTTCTTCATTTGTTAAAACCACTTTGAGCGTGTTTTGACCTCTTTTTGGTTTAAGGCTCGGTACTTGGAACTCAGTGTTTTCGCCTTCTACTTCCGTTTCCTTGCTTTCATTCAGAAAGACTTCGTAGGTCCCGGAGCTTGCGCTTCCGATCCCCAGGTCGAACTGGTAAACGGATAAAATCTCTCCTTCGGATGGGGAGGTTATCTCGAAATGGGGGCTAATTGTGGAGGTAGTTCCGCCTAAAAGCCCCATTGGGGTTTTGGAGGAGGAGTTGGAGCAGGTCCAAAGGAATAGAAAAACTAGGGGTAATAGGCGTTTCATGGCTTTCTCTCTAGATAATGAATCTAAGTCTCAATATCAAAATTACCAAAATCGAAAGAATCCACTTTTGGTCAAACCATTAAAAATAGGAATTTTCGAGCAGAGGTATGTGAGAAAGAGGAAGGTTAGGTTTTAGGCTCCTTCTTCTTCCAATTGAGAACATCTATCTTTTTTTGGGATTGGGAGTCTGAGATGAGGATATCCAACCTTTTAAGTCTGGTTTCTTCCTTTTTAGGGCTGATCACCCACCAAATTGAAGTTCGTTGGTAAGATGGAGCCTGGGTATTAAAGAACTCCCAGGCCTTTTTATTTTTCTGGAATTGTTTTTTATAATTAGAAGGTAGTTCTATCTTATTCTGCTCGAATGAATATTGCGCGGTCTTTTTCCTTTCGGAATGAAAGGCTTGTAGGCCGGATTCTAGGACTAAACCTTCCTGGATCAACTCTTGGACACGTTTAATATTGACCCTGCTCCAAATACTTCCTGTTTTCCTGGGAGTAAAGCGGGCAGAATAACTCTCTTCGTCTATATTCTTTCGGATCCCATCTATCCAACCGAAACATAATGCCTGGTCTATTGCCTCTCCATAAAGAATTCCTTTTTTAGAGGACTTTACTTTATAAAAGCCTAGAAGAAGTTCCGTTTCTTTTTTATAATTTTTGGAAAGCCAGGAGCGGAATTCCTTTCCGGTCTTAAAGAACTTTGGTATCATTAGGAATTTCTACTTGGCAGAAGTTTGAAGTATATATTACTTTATGAAAGTTATTTTCGGTAGGTAGCATGAGTATAATAGGTTCAAGGTCCGGTTTTTTTAGTCTTTTGACCGCGGTCTTATTATTGCAGAATTGTCTGACTGCTTCCGCAAATATCCAGGACTATAAGGAACATTTTATAGGAAATGATCCCAAGGATCTTTCTTCAGAGATCCCAAAGGGAAAAGTAAGAGCGGTATTTTTAGGGACAAGCTCTATTTTATTGGATGATGGAGAGACCCAGATCTTGACGGATGGATTCTTTTCCAGGCCTTCTCTTTTTAGGACCATGTTCTCTAAAATTTCTTCCGATGAACAAGAGATTAAATACGTTATGCTTCTTGCGGGTATTAAACGTTTAAAAGGGATCTTAGTTTGCCATTCTCATTACGATCATTCTATGGATTCTCCGTTTATCGCTAAAGAGACCGGAGCAAAATTATACGGTTCTCTCTCTACCATCCAAATTGGAAAAGGAGGAGGATTACACGACGAACAATTGGTATTATTCCAACCTGGAAAAAAGATCCAGATAGGTAAGTTTAAGATCACCGTATTGAATTCTAAACACACTCCTCCTTTTAAAATTTTAGGAAAAACAAATGCTGCAGATCCAAATAGACCGGATTTAACGGAGGCTCTGCCTCAACCTGCTAAGGCAGAAGATTATATAGAAGGCGGGACCTATGACTTTTTGGTTGAACATGGAAAACATTCCATCTTAATAAAAGGAAGTACGAATTTTATAGAAAACGCTTGGGAAGGTCTGAAGGTAGATGTTCTCTTCTTAGGGATTGCAATGCTCGGCAAGCAGGAAGAAGAATTTAAATCGAAATATTATGAAGAGACAGTTATCAAAACTTCTCCTAAGATGGTGATCCCTGTGCATTGGGATAATTTTTTCAAACCGTTAAGCGCACCTTTGGAGCCTAATTTAAGTCTGGGAGACGATGTGAAAACTGGTATGGAATATCTGATACGTAAAACTTCCCAAGATGGAGTCCAGTTTAAGATCCTGAGAGGTTTCGAGAGCATTCTGTTATTTTAATATACTGGTTTTTAAGAATCAAGGCGGCTATGCTATATGGAAGAAGAGGATACGATGGAGAAAGTTTTAGAATATTTAGAACCTTTCGGTCCTGATCTAAAAAACGGACTCAGCAATCATGCTCCTATGGCTTGCGAGGCATTGCTCACAATGGGAAAAAGAGAAAGTATTTTCCCTTGGTTGGAAAGATATGGAAACCAATTCTTAGAAAAAAAGAAACCTAGAAACAAGATATACAGCGGTGATTGGAAAGATTTCCTCGGAATTCCAGATACATATCCCGAATGGGAAAACTTTTTTAATTCGGAGCTGGAAGAAGGTTCCTGGCAAAAAACTATCTCTGAATGGGCGGTCAAACTGGCTCCTGGAATTTGTGCGGACGCTACTCATGGAGTAATCCGTACCGGGCATGCGGTCAGAAGTTTGACTCGAAAGGAGTCAAGACGTAGGAAAAGAGAACTTGCTTCCGGACTAGCGGTTTGGGCTTCTACTTATTTGGAATTGCCTACTTCTTTTGATTCTTTGTTGGGTCTACAACCGGTAGATGCCATACAAAAAGTGGACTTTATTCCGGAAGAATCCAGGAACTTTTCCGGTACAATCGTTTCTTCCCTGCAAGGCTTGGGGGATTATGATCATTTTTCTCCCGTGATCGGATATCTAAACGTTTCTAAAAGACCTGAAGAAATTATTTCAGGTCTATCGGAAGGATTTTCCCGTGTAGTACTGAATAATGTGGAAGATAATCTATCTGCGATCGTTTTTATCCATTCTGTGACCAGTGTTTCTGCTCTCAGAAGTATATTACCTTTTCTGAATGAGCATGAAAAAAAGTCGGTATTACGATATTCCTGGCAGTCAGGAGCGGCCTTATTTTCAGCATTCGGTAAGAAGTTAAATCTGGAACTTCCTGAAAAAATAGAAAAAGAATCCAGAGAAGAGATGATAAACGGAGCAATTGAGCATGGAGATGAGCATGCGATCAAATTTACTGAAGTATGTTTGAAAGAATACGAATTCAATCCTTCTCCCGCTTACTATGCGGCGGCTAGTTTTGCTAGAAAGTTTTTGGAACCTTTGTCTTAATAACGCATTGTTCTAAACGTCAGATTTATTCTGGGTTGTTTGAGTGATTTACTTTTAGGAAGACTATGCAGCCATGATTCTTGGGCTCCTCGCATAACTAATAAACTTCCATGTTCTAAAATTAAGGAAATCTGCTCTTTTGTGGATTTATGTTTGAAGTAAAATTTTCTTTCTGCTCCAAATGATAAAGAAGCGATAGTGGAATTTTTTCCCAATGCTTTTTCATCGTCACTATGCCAGGCCATTCCTTCTTCTCCATTATTATATAAATTGAGTAAGCAGGAATTAAATTTGGTTTCAGTGATTTCTTCCGTTAAATCTTTGAGTTCTGACAGTTCTTTTGTCCAAGGTAAAGCTTTCTTGGTCGTATTCGAATATGTATATTGATAATCCGAATCTCCATACCAAGCCACTTTTCTTTTTGTTACGATATGTTTCCCGAAAATAATGGCTTCGTCATTCTTCCAAGGGATGTCTTCGAGTAGAATTTTTAGGAGATTATCTGAAGCACTCCTGGCAAGGACTGTTCCGTAATAAGTAACGGTCCCGTCATAAGGAAGTAAGTTCCGTTTCCTTTCAGATTCAAATAGTTCCATGTCGCCAAACTTTATATTTTTCTTTTAAACAATGCCCACAAGGCCGGAACCCTAAATGGATTGCTTCCTTCTCGGAGGAGAAAAAGACACGATTTTGTTTATTCATTCTTTTGCCTGATTTACAGGAAAGGGTTCCGTAAATTTTTAGTTTCATATTTCCAGCTAAACTCAATTTCCTTTTTCGGATCAAAGATCTTATTTCCTGAGGTTGAAATTCTAAATGAAGAAACATCAAGATACTGCGTAGTGAAAGATTACGCCTAGAGTATGTCTACTTCCGCTAAGAACCTCACTGACTCCATGTTTTACCTGGGATCTATAATATCCTTTTGCTCCTTTGACCGGAAAAAAATCAGTAGTGAATATGATCATGTCTCCTCTTTCCGGACGGAACACTATCGGTTTAGACTGGGCTCTTGGTCTGGATTGAGTTAATACAAATTCACCACCTTCATAGTCTTTACCTGGGCTATTTAAAAAGAACGCCAATTGGATCGGAAAATAAATATCTCCATATAAATCTTGATGAAGAGTATTAAATCCTCCTTTTCCATATTTGAGTAATAGACTTGTAGGCTGAGTTTGCCCCTTCTCTTTACATAGATCTTGAAAAGTATTCAGTTCGAGTGGAAATCTGTTTTCGATTCCCAGGTTTTCCATCCATTGATTCGCTAAAGTAGAAAGTTTAGGATAGATCTCTTTTTTGATCCTAGTGATTTGTTCTGGTTCTGGATTTTTGAAATATTTATATTCTCCGGAACCGAAACGATATTTTTCCATCACCACAGTTTTACGGAATAGATCTGATTGATCGTATGAAGAGATCCACTTCGAACAGCTCGCCTCATCCAAAACTTTCTTTTGAAGGACAGCGCCAGAAGAATTCAGATTTTCTAATAGACTATCCCAGTTTAATTTAGAAAAGTCCGGGTTCATATGAATAATGTGTTTTTTTGCCCTTTCATGGTTTTATAGTATAGGTGAGAAAAGGTAAACCCGAAACCCGATACTTGCTATTTGTAATAAATCTTATTGGAAAAATTAGAGGAGAGATTTGTTAGAAAGTATTTTGGTAAAATTTGTGCTAAATAGATCTCTTTTTTGTTTAGAATCGATTGATTATTAAGGTAATTCGGACATTTTTTGATCCGAATTACCTTCTTAAATAAATAGTCTACTTTAAAGCCTGCAATTTTTTTTCAGCTTGGGCTTTCCAGTGACCGTTTGGATATGATTGAATTAAAGTCTGATAGAATTGTTTTTCAGCACCCTTTTTATCAATCGAGTTGTCACCATAATACATTTTCTTTAAATCATTAGATTCCATACTCTTTATAAAATCATCACCTGGTTCTAGAGTAAGTGATACTTTATTACCGGAAAATATTTCCGTGATTCCTGCGGTATCATCGGGAATACCATACGGATCATCTTTTTTTGTTGGAACAACTTTGCCCATCAAGACACCGCCGAAAGTAATTTCACCGGCTTTTACTTTAATTGGAAAAGCTTTATACGATTTTGCAGGTTCGATTGGAAATTCACGTACTACTACTTTTTGGCAGTTTTGGCCGCAACTTACTTGATATGAATACGTGATGGTCGAAATTAAATATTCCTTTTTAGGATCTACGGACAAGAGTAGATAGAATGGAGATAGATAACCTGTTTTTGATTCCAAATATTGAATAGATCCTGTTTTTTCTGCGGGTACTGGTCCTTCAGTCGGATAAGGATTTAATACAAATGTGTTTGCAGCATTTTTTGAAACAATCTCGGAGAATTTTACTCCATAATTTCCCAAATCTTCAAAAACTCTTCCCGAATCCTTACTGAATAGATTGAGTAGATCCTTATGATTGGCGTTGTAAGCATAAAGCCCAAAGGCAACTACTCCGTGATTCTTTTTATCCTTATCATTGGCTGGACTATGTACTCTAATTACTTCTTGAGTACAATTTACGGAAATTGCGAAAACAACGAGTAACGCAATTCTATTAAAAAAATTTGACATACTAAATCTCCTTTTGTTAAAAAACGAAAATCTGTATTACTGGCAAGTATTTTGCGGCGAAAATTACTAATTCGATTACCGTTTCTTTAATCAGGCCTATTTAGTATATCTCAATTGGGGTACGACCTAAGAATTATATATTAAACTTAAAGATCATTCCTATTTACCATGTCTGTCTTGGCGGCTTCCCAGCCGATCATCGCAACTTTACGAGAATCTCCCCAATGATATTCTCCGAACTCTCCGGATGAACGGATGATTCTATGACAAGGGATCAGGAATGCTACAGGGTTATTGCCGATCGCAGTTCCTATAGCTCTTGTTGCGTTAGGATTTCCCATTTGTTCTCCGACTTGTCCGTATGTGGAAAGTTTTCCCATAGGAACTTTCAAAAGAGTTTCCCATACTTTCAGTTGGAAGTCAGTTCCCTTAAGGTGTAATTTAATTTTATTTAATTGGCTCCAATCATGAGTGAATATGAACAATGCGTTCTGTTGGATCATATCTACAGTCTGGTTATAGGTTGCATTCGGAAAGATGGACTTTAGTTCCTGGAATATCTTCTTCTCATTTTCGAAAAATGAAATATAACAAATTCCTTTTGGAGTAGAAGCCACAAGTAATTTTCCGAAAGGACTCTCTGCATAACTGTAGTTAATCGAAAGATCCTTTCCTCCGTTCTTGTATTCTCCAGGAGTCATTCCTTCTATATTGATAAAAAGATCATGTAATCTACCTGTTCCGGAAAGCCCGGAATCCAGAGCCGTGTCCAGCAAGGAGGGGCCATTCTCTTTTAATAAACCTTTTGCATATTCCAAGGTGATGTATTGCAAAAACTTCTTAGGACTTACTCCTGCCCAATCGGTGAACATTCTCTGGAAATGATGAGGACTGAGTTTTAATTTACCCGCCACATCTTCCAAGCTCGGTTGTGTTTTGAAATTTTTACGAAGATAGAAGATCGCATCTGCAATCCTATCGAAATCTGTGCTTTTTTGTCCTTTCATGGTTTTGAAGTATAGGCAAGAAATAGATAACTCGAAACCCGATACTTGCTATTTGTAATAGAATTATACAAATAATAAATTTTTCCTAAAAGCTTTTTTATCTTTTAAGAAAAATCGATTTGTATGGAAGGAAAAATCCGGGCCGAAACCCGGACTCAAAAGTTATTGAATGGCGCCTGTTATGCCGGTAGGTGCCTGCAAATATTTTAATGCACCATAAGCATCTACTGCTGTTCCATATTTGGTCTTGGTACTAATGGAAGAAGTCGCTCTACCTCCATTTCCAATCGCCTCTATTACATCTTGGGAATTTAGTGTTGGGTTATAGGAACGGACAAGCGCTGCGACTCCTGCCACATGAGGTGTCGCCATTGATGTACCATCTATCACTTTATATTGGGTAAGATTATCTTTATCCAAAGTGGTTAACTCGAATAAAACAACTCCGATCCCAGCTTTCGATACGCTAGCATCCGAATAAAAATAAAAAGCAAAGGTACATGCTGTGGCTGAACCTGTACAAAGCGGTAAAGAATATTCTACAGAACCTAAAGCACCGTTCATTTCTCCCGAATATATTCCTAATCCATACGGAGATTGGCTGGGATGAGGAACTAAATTATCCCCACGATAGGAAGTATAAAGTTTATCAGTTGCCTCAGTGTCCAAGTAAATTAACGCGCTAACTTTTGCCAGATCGGTTCCGCTTCCAATTGAAAACGTTTTGTAGGCATAACTGGTCGTATTTGCATTATAACCACTCGTAGATGTTCCCGCCATCACGGTTGTACAATTGTTCGGAAGCAGCAGCATGCTATAACTAGAGCCGCCTATTATACAATTATTTGCTCCCCAGGTTGTACCAGAGCTTAAATAAATTGTCCAAGTGGAGAAGTCGGTTAATTCATATCCTTCTAATCCTGTCCAAGAACTTCTGATATTTGTTCCAGGAGCTCCCACATCTACGGAACGATTTGCAGGGCCGCTATTTGAATCGTAATTAGAAAAGTTAGCTACTAGATATGCTTGGTCCAATGCCCCGACACATAATAGATTTGTACTAGAGAATTCACATGGGAAAGATTGCTGATAAAGAGAGGTATTCGAACCTTGCAGATCCGCACCGTCGTTACCTGCTGCTACTACAAATAAAGCTTCATAAGGAGTTCCTGCAGCAGCGGAATTGATTGCGTTTGCAAATGAACTATCGTAAGTGCTTCCGCCGAGACTCAAATTGATTACCTTGGCTCCATTACGTAATGCGAAATTGATCCCTTTTACGATCTCCGCTGTGGTTCCGGAACCGAATTCATCTAAAACTCTAACCGCCATTATTTTGGCATTCCAGCAGACTCCTGAGGATCCAAGATTATTATTTCCTTTTGCAGCAATCGTTCCGGCCACATGAGTTCCATGTCCGTCTAAATCCATCGGGTCCGAATCTAAATCGGCATAATCGTAACCATTTGAACATGCTCCGAGAGAAACTCCCGTGTCGCTCACGCAGCTTGCGCTCGACCACATATTGGAAGCTAGATCCTCATGATTATAGTTAACTCCAGAATCAATGACAGCAATTACCGTGGTTGTACAATCCGTTTGTAGATCCCATGCGTTCTCCATATTCATGTCATTACCGCTTGTCCCTGGGTTAGATGTTGAATAAGAAGGAGAAGATATTGTCTGCCCGGAGTTTTTTAGACCCCAAAGTTGATTGAACCCCGGATCATTTGGTGTAGTTGCGGTTTTTTGATACACATAATTAGGCTGAGCAAATTCCACTTCAGGTTGGTTATTATATTCTTGGATAGCTTCTTCTATGGAAGAACCTTCTCGAATAGAAATTCTACTAAGTCCGTTTGAGTGAACAGATTCTAAAACGGAACCTCCTAACTTGTTTGCTGCAAAGGTTTTAACGGATTCCCCAGAATTTCCCTTAAATTTTACTAGGATCTCTCCTTGTACGAATTTTTGATTCTTTGCAAATCTACGTTTTTTAAGACCTTCTGAGCCTGAGTCAGTTTTGACTAATGATTCGAACTTATTTTTGACCTTTTGTAGGAAATTAGAGTCTGAACCTTTCGCAGTTAGACCTCCTACAAATGAGATTGTAAGTATAAATATAAAGATTTGAATCTTAGTATTTTTTTTGAAGAATTGGATTAAATTATTCATGTTATGGACCAGTTACATTAATAGAGAATTGGGAAGAAAAAGCGGAACCTGTATTTAAAGTTGAGTAAGACTTTAACTTAATATAATATGTTCCGGAAGAAGTGACGGTGATTAATTTGCTATTCGGAGCATAAGAACCGTTTGTCCAAGGAACATTCGCGCAAGTTACTCCGGAGTCTCCTTCTGCCGTAAAGGTTGATCCTTTTTTATAGCAGAGTTTAAAGCCCCCTCCGGATTTATTAACATCCTTTTCTTTTGCATTATTCCATTGTATTAGAACATCCTTACTGCCGCCAACTCCGCTCAAATCAATGGAAGAAGAAGATGCAGAACCTAAATCTCCGTTGGAGGACGCAAGCGTCACTTTTGCTGTTCTACTACCGTTAGCAGATGGACTGAATTTAATCGTAAACGTAGTGGAAGAATTTGGTGAAAGTGTCAAGAGCGGAGGTTGAGTCACTGAAAAGTCACTTTGATTTGTGCCACTTAAAGTAACTGGAGAGCTCGGAAGAGTTAAATTGGCTGTCCCTGAATTTAAAATTGTAACAGAGATTGAGCTGGAACTTGCTCCAGGGAGAATGCTTCCGAAACTAAAAGTATGTCCTGTTCCGGTCGTTGCATCTTCTGTGATACTACTGTTATTTACGTATGATACTTTTATATTAGGGACCGGGCCGGAAGTGCCTGTGCCGTTTAATGTCACTTGGAAAGGAGAGGAGCTATCGTTACTTTGGATACTAAAACTTGCGGAATATGAAGTAGAAGCAGTCGGCGCAAAAGTGATCGAGATAGTTCTGCTTTCTCCCGAAGCGATGGTGCTGCTTCCGGATAAGGAACTTAGGCTGAACTTAGAACTATCTGTTCCACTTATGCTTGTATTCGTAATAGTCAGATCTTGGTCGCCTATATTATAGATTGTTAATTGATTTGTCTGAGTGGTTCCAGAACTGGTCGCGAAATTCAGATTAGAGCTGCCGGAAGTTAGGAAATTATCACCATAACTTAAGTTTATATCCGGGCCAGGTAGAGGGGTTGCGGTAACTTCGATATTTAAAAGGAAATTTGAACTCAAGGGATCGTCCGAAACAATCTTTAAAGTCGCCTTTTTTACACCTATGGTCTTAGGCGAAAAGGTAAGGGTAAATGTTTGGGTCGCGCTAGCGCTTAAAACGTTTGAGGTTGGCTGAGTTAGGCTGAATTGGTCTGCATGACTTCCGCCTAAAATAACGTAGTTTGGAGCACCACTGAGCGTTATACTTTCTGGGCTTGTATTCGTAATTACCATTGTATATTGATTTACGCTGCTAGCATATAAACTACCCAACTTTAAAGTTCTTCCTGTCGGCAATCCAGCGTAACCTTGTCTTCCGACCTTTAGGGAAGAGTTTGTTACAGTGGGAGGAGTTGATCCTCCACCAAGGAAAAATTTAAGTCCACCGCCTCCTCCGCCGTCGCATGTCACAAGCGTGAGAAGAAAGAGAACAAATAAGAAACAGAATCGAATATTTTGCAAATTGGGGAGTTTTATTGTCATAAAAATAAAATAGAATTCCAGAGAATTTCATACTTGATAGAGCGCGAATCTTTTCCGCGAGAATCAGGCAAAAAAACAGATCCTGCTATACCTAATTCGAGATATTTCACTTAAAGAATTACGTTATGTGCCCTAAGGGATAATTAACTTAAAGTTACCGGTCTCATTTTTACTTTTCCGCGTATTTGCAAATGGCTTGACGATTCTTCGATTCCGATCCATTTTTAGAAAAATGTCACAATATGTGACATTTTGAAAAGAGGGGATGTGGGAATAAGGGAGCAAACCAGAGAGCTTGTATTAGAAGCCGCAGAATCCCTATTTTTGGCCAAAGGACTCTTGGAAGTTTCCATGGAGGATATTGCTGCAAAAGCATCTTGTACCAGGCGAAATCTGTATCGTTATTTTGATACGAAGGAAGCGCTAACGGTAGCTGTACTTCGTAAACTCATTGAACCTTGGAATACTTTTCAAGAAGAAACCTTTCGTTTACTCAGGGGATCAGGTTTAACCGGACGCCAAGAACTTTCTTCATTTTTAGAGACCTTGACCAGATATTTAGAAATTCATAAAGACTTAATTCGATTTTCCGCAGAGTTCGATTTCTTATTTCGAGATCATAATGCTTTCCAATTGGATCTTTCTTCCGAAAGATCCATGTATGCCGAATTCCAAGTAACGGAAAAACTTATCGTACAGATTTTAGAAAAGGGAGAAATTGATGGAAGTCTTAGACTTCCTTCTCCGCCTTCTATCATAGTTCCTACGATCACTACCGTACTTTGGGCGCTTGGTCAAAGAGTTGCACTTCGTGAAAATCTGATCCGCATAGAATTCGGAATAGATGGCATGACCATCATTCAAAACCAGATAGATCTTATCATACTAGCGCTCACACCAACAAAAGAGCCGGAAATAAAAGAGGAGAATTAAAATGAAGAATAGTTTCGAACTTCCAAAAGAATTTTTATTAGGCTCTGCAACTGCAGCAACCCAGATAGAAGGAGGGGATATTCATAATAATTGGTATGCATGGTCTCTTGCAGGAAAAGTTGGTAATGGAGAATCTTCCATTACCGGGGCGGATCATTATCGTAGATATATAGAAGATATAGAACTTCTCTCTCAACTTCACCAAGAATGTTATAGAATGAGTATCGAATGGAGTCGTATAGAACCCAAACAAGGAGAATGGTCAGCAGAAGGAGTAGAACATTATCGCGACGAGTTCCAAAGACTTATCAAAGCAGGCATCAAACCGCTTGTAACTCTTCATCATTTTTCTTGTCCTCAATGGTTCCAGGAAAAAGGAGGTTGGCTCTCCAAGAATGCGGTAGATGACTTCATGAGATTTGTGGACTTCTCCGTTAAAAGTTTTGGAGATTTGGTTTCAGAATGGTGTACTATCAATGAACCGAATGTATTCGCAAATGATAGTTATATGGATGGAAAATATCCTCCGGGAAGTCACGGTGATATTGCGGCTTACATGAAGGTTACTAAAAATCTGATTATAGTACATTTGAAATCATATAAGCTGATCCATAAAATCCGCAAGGAACTCGGATTTACAGGAGAAACAAAAGTTGGTTTCGCTCATCATCTTGCTATCTTTGAACCTTTTAATTCTCATCCACTCGCTAAATTAGGCTGTTTCTTAAGCGATTATCTATTTCACGAGATCCATATGAAAGGATTTGTAGAAGGTAAACTATGTTTTCCAGTAGGCTTCGGTTATCCAGAAGGGAAGGGGATCTTCTGCGATTTTATAGGGATCAATTATTATTCCAGACATCTATTTAAGGCTAGTTATAATCCAGGAAATCTATTCGCTACTCCACTCGTAGATCCTAAAGTTTCTGAATCGGAGAAAAATGATCTAGGCTGGGAAATTTATCCGGAAGGTATCTACAAAGTTTGTCATCGCGCCTGGGATAAATACAAACTTCCAATTTACATCACAGAGAATGGAATTCCGGACGAGAAAGATGAAAAGAGAGAAAAATATATCGTAGACCATCTATATCAAATCAAACTTCTCTTGGACGAAGGTGTGAAAGTGGAGCGTTATTATCATTGGTCTTTTCTGGATAATTTAGAATGGAATGATGGTTATGGCCCTCGATTCGGTTTGGTAGAAGTAGATTATACAACTATGAAAAGAAAACCTAGAATGAGTGCACTTCGTTACGCAGAGATCTGTCGAACTAAGAAGATCCAATTTCGCGGATAGGTTAGATCCAGAGCGAATTTCCTCAGTCGAAGGAGTTTCTAAACTCCAAGGGAGAAAGTTTCGTTTTTGCCTTGAAGAGTCTGCTGAAATATTGAGGGTATTCGAATCCAAGCTGAAATGCGATTTCGTTTATGGATAAGGATGTAGTGGTCAATTTTTCTTTGGCCTTTTCGATGATCCAGTCATGTATATGTCGCTGGGCGTTCTGGCCGGTAATATTCTTTAATAAATCGCTTAGATAGCTTGGGGAAATATTCAATTGAAAAGATATATACTTTACAGTCGGTAATCCAAGCTCAGAAACCTTATTCGATTCGAAATATTCTTCTAAAATTTTTTCGAGTCGGATCAAGGTATCATGATTCGAATTTTTACGAGTTATAAACTGCCTGTTGTAAAACCGATTAGAGTAATGGATGAGTAATTCTATTTGCGAAACCATTAGATCCTGACTAAATGAATCAATTGAAGTCAGATGCTCCTCCTGGATATTTCTCATAATGGAATCTATAGTTGCCTCCTCTTTTTGTGAGAGATGTAACGCTTCATGGAGTTCGTAAGAGAAGAAATGGAAATTCTTAATTTTTCTCGCGAGATCATAATTTCTAATAAAATCTTTGTGAAAGATCAAATACCAACCTGACAGCTCCGAAAGATCGATACTATCATCAAAAGAAAATATCTGCTTTGGCGAACTGAACGCCATGACCCCTTCTCGAAAGTCTAGGTTTTGTCTACCGTATCGAATATTTCCTTTTATATTTTTCTTAATTGAAATACTGTAAAAATCGAATACGAATTTGTTCTCAAGTAAGAAGGGTTTCATTTGCGAATTAATTCTCTTGAGTTCAGTTATGCTGAGCAAGGGATGAGATGGTCTGGGGAGTTCGAATATCTCATGATATTCTGAGATCGAATTGATTGTGATCAGATTCTTTGGGCTCATAATTTTTTGACAGATGCTGAATCGGATTCTCCCGGTTTTTCCCGATCTTATTTCGAAAAAACCGGAAGTAATCGGATCCAAATCCTATTGGTTGACGATAGACATTCCTCGATCATCATAACGATTTCCAGTGGATAACTCCATAGGAATGATCGATTCAATTTTTTCTAATTCTTTTGAAGTTAAGGAGATATTTGCTGCTGCACTATTTTCTTCCAGATACCGGATCTTCTTAGTTCCGGGGATTGCGACGATGTCTTTCGCAAAAACCCAGGCCAGAGCTAGTTGAGAGGGGGTAATCCCTTTGGCAGATGCAATATTTTGGATCTCTTTTACCAATTCTAAATTCTTTTGAAACTGATCTCCCTGGAATCTAGGAATATTTTTTCGGAAATCGTTCTGATCCAGATCTTCTGCAGATTGGATTCTTCCCGTTAGAAAACCTCTACCCAATGGAGAATAAGCAACAAGACCGATCCCTAACTCTTTAAGAGTATTCAAGATTCCTAATCTTTCTATATCCCTTTCAAAGAGAGAATACTCGGATTGGATTGCGGAAAGAGGGTGGACTCTATGGGCCTTCTGGATGGTTTCTGATCCCACTTCAGATAAACCGATGTATTTCACTTTTCCTTCCTTCACTAATTCCGACATTGCTCCTACTGTTTCTTCAATCGGGATGTTCGGATCCATACGATGTAGATAGTAAAGATCGACATGATCCGTTCCTAAGTTTTTCAAAGAACGTTCCGCAGCTTTCTTTACATATTCAGGATGACCGTTAATATTCCAGGTGAGCTGATCTTGATCGTTTATTTCAAAGCCGAATTTGGTCGCTATAATATATTTATCCCGATTTCCTCGGATCGCTTTGGCGATCAATCTTTCATTAACTAAAGGTCCATACAGGTCTGCAGTGTCCAAGAAATTGACTCCGAGTTCCAGGGACCGATGGATCGTTGCAATCGATTCCTTTTCTTCATTGGGACCGTAAATGTTTTGTCCCGCGATCTCCGACATTCCCATACAACCTAATCCTTCGATTGGAACGATTAGCCCTTGGCTTCCTAATTTGATTTTTTTGATGGTGCTCATATGTAAAATCTGACTCTATGCTTGATCGGATTTGAATCCAAATCCAGTCGGAGGGAGTATACGAATCCACTTTATTCCTATACGAAAAGAAGGAACTAAGCCTTTCGATTTCTTTCTCTTTAAAAAATCTCCGTGACTCTGTGCATCTGCGTGAGAAAAATGCGTTGTGTCTGTACCATTCTTAAATCCTGGAATCTTCGCACATATTGATGCGGGCAAAACCACTCTTCTGGAAAGGATCCTATTCGAGACCGGCAAAATTTCGGCACCCGGAAGAATTGAAGAAGGTACGACAGAGTCTGATTATCTTCCGGAAGAGATAGAAAGAGGAATTTCTATCCAGTCCACTGTGGCTCGGATCCCTTATCCAAATCCCGAAAAGCCTCGAGTTATTCTTCAGTTCGTGGACAATCCTGGACATTTGGATTTTCAATCCCAGGCAAATGCTTCTCTCCTTGTTTCCGACTTTGGCCTTGTCCTTATAGATTCATTCGAAGGGTTAAAGTCCCAGACCTTTCAGAATGTGGAAGCTCTTCGAAAGGCCGGGAAACCAATATTATTTTTTCTAAATAAACTAGATCGTCCTGGTGCAGACATTCTCTCTCCATTGGTTGATCTGGAAGTCGCCTTAGGAAAAGAACCAATCCTTTTATTCAAAGAAGATGGAACTATTCCAGTTTTAAAGGGAGAAGGAGGGGAGTCTGAACTTCTACCATTGATAGAATGGGATCACGGGCTTTCGGAAGAATATCTAAAGGATCATGACCTTCTTCCTAAACTTGCGATTAAAGGTTTGGTAAAAGGGTTCTGGGAAGGGCAAATTTTTCCAGTGCTCGGAGGTTCTGCGCTCCAAGGACTTGGGGTAAGGGAACTACTTTCTCTCTTGGAAGTCCTCGCTCAAGGAAAACCTAGTTCCCCTTCTTCCAAGGAACAAGCAGGGGTTGCATTCAAAAGAGAGATTCATCCTGAACTTGGAAAACTTCTTCATTTCCAAACTTTGGCATCCATTAAGGTCGGAGACTTCTTCTTACATGGCGAAACAAGACATAAGATAGAGAACTTATACCAAATTTCTGCAAGAGATTATGAAGAAGTTTCTTCGGGAGAAGTTGGAGAACTTCTCGCAACTACCTCACTCTTGGATTGGATCCCGGGAGAAATTCTTTCGAGACATAATGCAGAAAACAAAACTCTGCTCTCTCCCATCAGAAAACAATTTCAGATCCTAATAGAACCGGAAAAAGAAGAAGATCGACAAGAACTTTGGGATCGTTTACGGGATCTGGCTTGGTTGGATGAAGCAGTAAGTGTAGATATTCTCTCTGAAACAGGGCAATTTCGTTTATCAGGCACCGGTGAGTTACATTTAGAGATCTCTCTTTCTCGTTTGAAAGAGTCTTTTTCGAAAAGCTTTCAAACAAGTGGAATCAAGGTTGCAAGATTTGCTCTATGGAAAAATTTGGTTCAAAAGGTCGCATTTCAGCATACCGCGTTCGATCAAAAGATCTCGAGCGGTCAGGTGCTCGCGTCCTTGGAAAGTTCTCACAACTTTTCTAAGGGAGTGCGGTTTAATGTTCAGCTAGCTGATCCAATCAAAGAGGCGATTACATCCGCGTTTACGGAAGTCACCGCCCGGGGGATAGACGGAGAAGAAGTTCTCGGTCTACAAATGATTGTCGAAGGTTACGAGTCTCCAAGTGAGACAACGTCTTTCGATCTTTCTTCTCTGATCAAAGTAGCTGTCATCAAAGGTTTAAAGGACATAATTCCGAATCATTCGGGTTTCATTGGTCCCCTTTCCGAGTTAGAGATTCTTACACCGAATCAATATCTCGGAGATATATTGGCCAGTTTGGCTAAGAGGGACGCGAAGATTCGTAAGGTCACTGAGTTGACCGAAGGGCGTCATTTGATCCAGGCAAGCGCTTCTACGCAAAACTTGCTTGGCTTTAGCGGTGTCCTTAGAAATATGGCACAGGGAAGGGGCGTCCTATCTTTGGACACCCTTTTCGACTTTGATAACCATTCTGTATTGTTTTAACAAACAAGTCTGTATTCAGATTTGTTAATAAAGTAAGGAGTTAAAAACGCTATGGCTAAGGAGAAATTCGACAGGTCCAAACCACACTTAAACGTTGGTACAATCGGACACGTTGACCATGGAAAAACCACGCTAACGGCAGCAATCACCACTACGCTTGCAAAAGTATTGGGTGGAAAAAACAAAGCCGTAGCGTACGACCAAATCGATAACGCACCTGAGGAAAAAGCTCGTGGTATCACCATCGCTACTTCTCACCAAGAGTATGAGACTGCGAACCGCCACTATGCTCACGTAGACTGCCCAGGTCACGCTGACTATGTTAAAAACATGATCACCGGTGCTGCTCAGATGGACGCTGCGATCCTAGTTGTATCTGCAACTGACGGACCAATGCCTCAAACGAAAGAGCATATCCTGCTCGCTCGTCAGGTAGGCGTTCCTTACATCATCGTATTCATCAACAAAGCTGATATGCTTGCTGCTGATGAGCGCGAAGAGATGATCCAAATGGTTGAGATGGACGTTCGTGACTTGTTAAACAAGTACAGCTTCCCTGGTGATGACACCCCAATCATCTACGGATCCGCTCTTAAAGCTCTTGAAGGCGACGAGTCTGAGTTAGGAGCTCCATCTGTTGTTAAACTAATGGAAGCTTTGGACACTTACGTTCCAAACCCTAAGCGTATCGTTGATAAACCTTTCCTAATGCCAGTAGAGGACGTATTCTCTATCACTGGTCGTGGAACTGTTGCAACTGGAAGAGTAGAACAAGGAACTTTGAAAATCAACGACGAAGTTGAAATCGTTGGTGTTCGTCCTACCACTAAAACAGTTGTTACTGGTATTGAGATGTTCCGTAAACTTTTAGATTCTGCTGAGGCTGGAGACAATATTGGTGCTCTTCTTCGTGGAACTAAAAAAGAAGACATCGAAAGAGGACAGGTTCTTGCTAAGCCAGGATCAATCACTCCTCACAAAAAATTCAACGCGGAAGTTTACGTTCTTACTAAGGACGAAGGTGGACGTCACACTCCATTCTTCAATAACTACCGTCCACAGTTCTATTTCAGAACTACCGACATCACTGGCGTCTGTAACCTGCCTAACGGTATGGAAATGGTAATGCCTGGTGACAACGTTACGATGAGCATCGAGTTGATTCACCCGATCGCTATGGACAAAGGTCTTAAATTCGCGATTCGCGAAGGTGGAAAGACTATCGGTTCTGGCGTAGTGGCTGAGATCACCGAGTAAGAGAAAGGGAATGGCTGGCCAAAAGATCAGAGTAAAGCTTAAAGCTTTCGATCATAAGTTGATCGACCAATCAACTTACGAGATCGTTGCGACTGCCAAAAGGACCGGAGCTACTGTCTCCGGTCCGATTCCTCTTCCAACGAAGAAGGAAATATACACAGTCCTCCGTTCTCCACACGTAAATAAAAAATCAAGAGAGCAGTTTGAGATGAAAACTCACAAAAGGCTCATAGACATTCTGGACACCAATGAAGACACAGTTGAGGCTTTAATGAAGCTACAACTCCCTGCAGGTGTTTCAGTGGATATTAAATCCTAAGGGAAGAAAAAATGGCAAAGGGATTAATCGGTAAAAAGATAGGGATGTCCCAAATCTTCGACGAGCAAGGAAACATTATTCCTGTGACCGTCTTAGAAGTAGGTCCCTGCGCAGTTTCCCAAGTCAAGTCCGCCGCTACGGACGGTTACGACGCGATACAATTAGCTTATCAGGATGATAAAGAAAAACACCTGACCAAAAGCGAGATAAAGCATTTGGCAAAAGCTGGACTAACTCCTAAGAGAGTGTTGAAGGAATTCCGGAATTTCGGCGAAGAGCCGGCAGCGGGAGCTGAATTGAAAGCACAAGACGTGTTTGCAGTTTCGGATATTGTAAAAGTTACAGGAACCAGCAAAGGTAAAGGTTTCCAAGGTGTTATCAAAAGATACGGACACCATGGTGGACCAGGAGCTCACGGTTCTCGTTTTCATAGACATCCAGGATCCATGGGATCCAACACCACTCCAGGTAGAGTATTCAAAGGTCGTAAATTGCCGGGCCGTATGGGTTTTGATACAAAGACTGTATTGAACCTGAAAGTGGTTCGTATTCACGAAGCAGAAAATTTGGTTTTTGTAAGCGGATCCGTTCCGGGACGTGCAAACTCCATCATCACTATTGAGAAGATATAAAGACCGCGGTTAGTCATGAAAGCACAGAAGTACTCAAAAGAAGGAAAACTGCTCTCGGAAATCGAACTTCCTGCAGCGTTGTTCGAATCCAAATATAGCAGCGGCGCGATTTACGACGCCATCAAAGCGGAGAATGCTAACCTTCGCTCCGGGAATCATCATACCAAAACTCGCTCGGAAGTTTCCGGCGGTGGTAAAAAGCCTTGGTCCCAAAAAGGAACCGGTAGAGCTCGTCAAGGTTCTATCCGTGCTCCTCACTGGGTGGGCGGTGGTACTGTTCACGGACCTCGCAAAAGAGATTATTCTTATAACGTTTCTCCTAAAGTAAAACGTAGAGCGGTTCTTTCCGTTTTGAATAAGAAAGCTCAAGACGCGGTCATTAAAGTAGTAGAAGATCTGGATCCAAAAGAATTCAGCACTAAAGCGTTCTCTACTTTATTCAGCAATATCGGACTAAAGAACACCGGAGTGATCGGCTTCTTAGTAGATGGAGAGAACGACTTCCTCAAAAAGTCAGTTCGTAATATCCCTACTGTAAAATACATCAACTCTAAACGTATCGCGGTTCGTGACATTCTATATAATAGAAATCTTGTAATCACCGAAGCAGCTTTGGGAGAAATTCTCAAACATTACGGAGAAGGAAAATGAATCTTAACGAAGTAATTTTATCTCCGATCATCACCGAAAAGTCTCAGGATCTGGAGACTATCGGTGAGAAAGCCGGTAAAAGAACCGTAAAATATACTGTGGAAATTCACCCTAGAGCTAACAAAACTCTAGTGAAGGAAGCTTTTCGCAAAATTTATAACGTAGTACCTTCTTCCGTAAACATCCAAGTGTATCGCGGAAAGATAAAAAGATTCCGTCATCTACCTGCTCCTAAAGCTCATTGGAAAAAAGCAATCGTGACTTTCCAAGACGGTGCGAGCATCGACTTCGGAAAGGAAGCATAAGAAATGGGAATTAAAAAGTTTAAACCCGTTACTGCCGCCAGCCGTTTTAAATCGGTATTAACCTTCGAGGAAATCACCGAGACAGAACCGTATCGCCCTTTAACGATCAGCTTAAATTATAAAGCGGGTCGCGGAGAAGGTGGTAAAATTGCGGTTCGCAGAAAAGGCGGAAGAGTAAAACGCAAATATCGTATCATCGACTTCAAACGTCGTAAAGTAGGGATTACCGCTACAGTTAAGACTGTAGAATACGATCCGTACCGTTCGGCATTTATTTCTCTCGTTAGTTATTCTGACGGAGAATACGCTTATATCCTAAATGCGGAAGGCATGAAAGTTGGAGACAAAGTTTCCAATGGAGAAGGCGCTGAAATTAAAGTTGGAAACGCACTTCCACTCGGAAAAATTCCTCCAGGCACTAACGTGCATAACGTGGAATTGAAAATTGGAAGAGGCGGACAAATTGCAAGAACCGCAGGATCCTTCGCTACTATCGCAGGTAGAGACGGAGAATACGTTCTTCTTAAACTTCCAAGCTCTGAAGTTCGTAAAGTTCACCAGAACTGTTACGCTACTATAGGAATTTGCAGCAATAGAGATCATAACCTTGTTTCCATCGGTAAAGCTGGTAGAAACAGATGGTTGGGAAAACGTCCTAAGGTCAGAGGGGTTGTAATGAACCCAGTTGATCACCCACATGGTGGTGGTGAAGGACGTACTTCCGGAGGACGTCACCCAGTGACTCCTTGGGGTATTCCAACTAAAGGATACAAAACTCGTCGTAGGGCTAAACCTTCTGACAAGTTTATTATCCAGAAGAGAAAGGGAAATAGGAGCAGGTAATCATCATGAGATCTTCTAAAAAAGGTCCGTTCATCGACAGTCACCTCATGAGCAAGGTGATCAAGCTGAACTCTGAAAACCAAAAGAAACCGTTTAAAACCTGGTCTCGTAGAAGTACGATTTTCCCGGACATGATCGGTCACACCATCATGGTTCATAACGGAAACAAATTTATCCCTGTTTTCATCAATGATAACATGGTAGGACACAAGTTGGGAGAATTCGCTCCAACTCGTACTTATCGTGGTCATGGAAACACTGATAAAAAGGCGGCTAAGAAATAATGGAAGCCGTAGCAATCGCAAGATTTATTAGAATGTCCCCTCGCAAACTTCGTCTTGTTGCGGATGAGATCCGTGGATACGAAGTTGCTGAAGCTCTGGATATTCTAAAATATACTAATAAGAGAGCGATCGAGCCTATCTTCAAACTTATCAAATCTGCTTCTGCAAACGCAGTAGTAAAAAGTGATAATGCTGATCCGGGCAAGATGTTCATTAAAAAGATCCTAGTGGACGAAGGCCCAATCCTTAAACGCTTCCGTCCTCGCGCTCGTGGTAGAGCTGCAAGGATTCGTAAGAGAACCAGCCACGTTACAGTGGTAATCTCGGATTAATAGGGGAAATCATGGGACAGAAAGTTAACCCAATCGGACTTCGTATCGGAATTACCCGTGGATGGGATTCCATTTGGTTCTCGCAAGCTGACTACAGAAAGAACCTGCACGAAGATATTAGAATTCGTAGATTTATCCAAGGCCGTTTCAAAGAAGCAGGCGTTGTAAAAGTTGTTGTGGAGCGTTTTCCTGAAAAAATCAACGTTAACCTTCACACTGCTAAGCCAGGTGTGGTAATCGGTAAAAACGGAGCGAATATCGAAGCCGTTAAAAAAGTTCTTAAAACTATGACCGAGAAACCTCTTAATCTTAACATTATCGAAGTTAAGAAACCTGAGACTATCGCACAATGTATTGCTGAGTCTATCGCGATCCAAATCCAAGAACGTCAACCGTTCCGCCGCGTGATGAAACAAGAACTTCGTCGTGCGATGAGAGGTGGAGTAGAAGGAATTAAGATCCTTATCTCCGGACGTTTGAACGGAGCGGACATGGCTCGTCGTGAAGGTTATCGTGAAGGAAGAATTCCTCTTCATACCCTAAGAGCGAAAATCGATCTAGGATTCCGTGAAGCCAGCACCACTTTCGGACAAATCGGAGTGAAGGTTTGGACTTACACTGGAGACTTCATCAACAGTAAAGAAGAGTCCGAAGAAGATAAATACGCCGTTAAAAGAAGGACCAACTGATCGTCTCTGATGATCCAAAGGTAAAAAACGATGTTATCACCTAAAAGAGTTAAGTTCAGAAAAAGACAAAGGGGCCGCTTGAAAGGAAACGACGAGCGTGGTTCCAAAGTGTCCTTCGGTGAGTTCGGTCTTAAAGCCGTTACTTCCGGACGTTTGACTGCAAGACAGATCGAAGCGGCAAGGATCACTATCAACCGTCAGGTAAAAAGAGGCGGGAAACTTTGGATTAGGATCTTCCCTCATCTACCTATTACTAAAAAACCAGCGGAAACTCGTATGGGTAAAGGTAAAGGTAACCCTGAGTTCTGGATCGCAGAGATCAGACCTGGTAGAGTTTTATTCGAAATGAGCGGAATCGATGAAGCAACCGCTAAAAAAGCTTTGGATCTGGCTGCTTATAAACTACCGGTTCAAACTGAATTCGTGAAGAGGTCTACGCTGTGAAAAAGATCAAACTCGCAGAGTTGAAAGACGCAGAAATTTTAGCACAATTGGAAGATGCTTACAAAATCATTCGTACAGCACGTTTCCAATACGGAGTTGCTCGTTCTTTGGAGAACCCGAAGGTGATTACTAACGCGAAGAAAAAAATCGCACGCCTTCTAACTATCCAAAAGAACAGAGAGTTGGCTGCGAAGTCTGGCGCCACTAAAGCTAGACGTTATTCAAGAGCTACTCGTAAGGTACAGGCTTTGGCAAAAGCAAACGCTTCTGCTAAGAAGGTAGCTAAAGGAACGAACTGATTATGGAAACTGCAAAGAAGCATATAAAAAAATCACTTCTTAGCGAAGGTAAAGTCGTGAGCACCGCTATGGATAAAACCTTAGTGATGTTAGTAGAAGCTCGCAAGACTCACCCTAAGTTTAAGAAGATCGTTCGTAGAACCGTTAAAATGAAGGTTCATGACGAAAGAAATGAGTGCCAAGTAGGAGATAGAATTCTGGCGATTGAAACCAGACCTCTATCCCGTGAAAAGCGTCACCGTCTATTTAAGATCGTAGAAAAGGCAAAGTAAGATGATCCAACAGGAAACCATCCTCCAAGTCGCCGATAACTCCGGAATCAAAAGAGTTATGTGTATTAAAGTCTTAGGAGGCTCTAAAAAACGTTACGCCTCCGTAGGAGACGAGATCATCGTCGCCGTTAAAGACGCACAACCTGCATACGGGTTAAAAGATTCCACGGGGAAAAAGGTCCATAACAAGGCCGTTCAACGCGCAGTTGTTGTTAGAACTAAAAAAGAAATCCGTCGTCCAGATGGTTCTTATATTCGTTTCGATGATAACGCAGTCGCAATTATCGACGACAAAGGAAACCCGAAAGGGACCCGTATTTTCGGGCCAGTAGCTCGCGAACTTCGCGATAAAAAATACGCTAAGATCATCTCCCTAGCGCCGGAGGTTTTATAATGTCTAAGCTAACGTATCGGGGATCCGAATATACAAAATTCAAATCCGTTCGCCTTCACAAAGATGACGAAGTAGTCGTTATCGCAGGAAAGGAGAAAGGAAAAAAAGGCAAGATCCTAGTTATCGATAAGAAAAGGGATCGTGTAGTAGTAGAAGGACTGAATAAACGTAAACGTTTCTTAAGACCTACCCAAGAAAACCCTCAAGGTGGTATCGTAGAAGTGGAAGCTCCAATGCACATTTCTAACGTAATGTTCTACGATTCCAAAAAGAAGAAGGGAGTTCGTCTGGGCTACCAAGAGAACAAAGGTAAAAAAGTCCGCGTTTCTAAGCCGGAAGGGAAAGAGATCTAAGTCATGGCAGCAGCTAGATTAAGAGATAAATACGGGAAAGAAATCGTTCCCGCTCTTCAGAAACAATTTAACTTCAAGTCCATTATGCAAGTTCCTCGTTTGGAAAAAATCGTTCTGAACGTGGGAATGGGTGAGGCTCATACCAACCCTAAAGCATTGGAAGCGGCAGTAGAAGAACTCGCATTGATCACCGGACAACGCCCGGTTAAAACCAAGGCAAAAAAATCCATCGCAGGATTCAAACTCCGCGAAGGTATGAGCCTCGGTACCACAGTTACCTTACGTGGAAACTATATGTATGAGTTTCTAGATCGTTTGGTGAACGTGGCTCTTCCAAGGGTGCGTGACTTTAAAGGAGTTTCCGAGAAAGGTTTTGACGGCCGCGGAAACTACAACTTCAGCATCAAAGAACAAATCATTTTCCCAGAGATCAAAGTGGATAAGATCAACACTCTCTACGGGATGAACCTGACCTTCGTAACGAACACCAAGGTAGACGCAGAAGCTTATAGCCTTCTCGCTGCTTTCGGTATGCCGTTCCGGAACCTGAGATAAGGAGCCCGCAATCATGGCTAAGACCTCTTTAATCGAAAGACATAAGAAAAAAAAGAAATTCAAAGTAAGGGTTCACAACCGTTGCCCACTTTGCGGACGCCCTCGCGGTTACCTAAGAAGATTCGACATGTGCAGAATCTGCTTCCGGAAGCTTGCTAGCCAAGCTCAAATTCCGGGCGTAGTTAAGGCATCTTGGTAAGGAGGACATTATAATGAGTTTATCTGATCCAATCGGTGATATGCTGACCCGCATTCGTAATGCTGGTCGTGCGAAACATGAAAGTTGTGTGATTCCAGGAAGTAAGATCAAACGTTCTATTCTGGAGTTATTAAAAGAAGAAGGATTTATCAACGGCTATGAGCCGGTGACTAACGGAAGTTTCGAAGATTTCAAAGTTGCTTTGAAATACGATGTAACCAAAAGACCAGTGATCCGCGAGTTAGTTCGTGTATCTAAACCAGGTCGTAGAGTTTACATGAAAAGCGAAGAGATCCGCCCGTATAAAAATAATATGGGAACTATGATTCTCTCCACTTCCAAGGGAGTTATGACCGGCAAAAAAGCTCGGAAATTACGCGTAGGAGGAGAGGTTATCTGTAAACTCTCTTAAGAGTGACGGAAACTTATAAAGACCTATGTCCAGGATTGGAAAAGCAGAAATCAAACTTCCGGATAAAGTGGAAGTAAAACAGGACAGCACCGTAATTAAAGTGAAAGGTCCTCTAGGCGAGTTACAAACTCCTATTTTTGCAGGAATCTCTCTGAAAAACGAGGGTGGAACTGTGAAATTAGAAAGATCCAGCGAAGAGCAAAACGTAGTAGCTCTTCACGGATTAACCCGCGCTCTTCTTATGAATAGCGTAAAGGGTGTGACCGCCGGTTGGGAAAAAAACCTGGAGATCACAGGGGTTGGTTATCGTGCTGCTAAGCGCGGTGAAGATCTGGTGATGAACCTTGGATATTCCCACGAGGTTGTTTATAAAGCTCCTAAAGGAATTAAGATCGAAGTCATTGAACAAGTGAAGATCAAAATTTCTGGGATAGATAAACAACTAGTCGGACAAGTTGCGGCAGATATCCGTTCTAAGAGACCTCCTGAGCCTTATAAAGGTAAAGGGATCAAGTACAACGACGAATTTATCAAGAGAAAGGCCGGAAAAACCGGTAAGAAGTAAGGCCATGATTAATAAACTGAAAAAAATCGCAGCCAAACGCAGAAGAGCAGAGCGTTCCAGATTCAAACTGAGACAATCTAGCTCTCGCCCTAGATTGGTATTCAATAAATCCAATCGTTATCTTTCCTGCCAGATCGTGGATGATACCCAAGGAACTACCTTGGTAGCTGCTTCTACTTTAGAAGCTACCTTTGCTGGTAAAAGCCGCAAAGATGTAGAAGCTGCTAAGGCTTTGGGAAAAGCGATCGGAGAAAAAGCCGCTTCTAAAGGTGTAAAGGTAGTTATGCTGGATCGTTCCGGAATGATTTACCACGGAAGAATCGCGGCTTTCGCGGATGCGGCTAGAGAAGCCGGGTTGGAGTTCTAATAATGGCGTACGAACAAGATCAAGAACAGAAAGAGTTTAACGAGAAGGTCGTAAAGATCGATCGCGTTGCTAAAGTTGTAAAAGGTGGACGTCGTTTCTCCTTTAACGCTCTAACAGTAGTTGGAGATGCAAAAGGAAAAGTGGGAATCGGATTCGGTAAAGCGAATGAGGTTCCGGATGCGATCCGTAAATCCATCGAGTCCGCTAAGAAAAATTTGGTAAAAATCCAATTCAGAGGACATACCATTCCTCACGAAGTGATCGGAAAATTCAAATCGGCAAGAGTGATCCTGAAACCGTCTACTGCGGGAACTGGAATCATCGCTGGTGGATCCGTTCGTTCCGTAGTGGAGAAAGTTGGTATCCAAGATATTCTTAGCAAATCTTGGGGTTCTTCGAATCCAGTAAACATCGTAAAGGCGACTCTGGACGCTCTTCAACAATTGGAGACTCCTGTGTTGGCAGCTCGTAAAAGAGGAATCACTCTGGCTCGTCTTTTCGGAAACGACGTAGGATAAAAACATGGAAACCGTAATCGTTACTCAAATTAAAAGTAGTATCGGGATTAAAAAAGGCCAGAAGCTAACTCTGGCTGCTTTGGGACTCCGTAAAACCGGACAACAAAGAAAACATACTCTAACTCCGCAGGTGAAAGGGATGATCTATGATGTTCAACACCTGGTCCGAGTCGAAAAGGCGTAATTAGGTAAGGGAAATGAGTAAAGAAAGAATTAAGGCTGCCCTAGCGTTCGGAAAAGAGCGCACTGAAAAGGGAGACAAGCCGGCTGGGAATACAATTCCAGTTCCAGCAGGTTCTACTAAGAACAAAAAACGTTTAGGTCGTGGTATCGGTTCCAAAACCGGTAAAACGGGAGGACGTGGTTCTAAAGGACAGTATGCTCGTAATACCGTTCGTAGAGGATTCGAAGGTGGGCAGATGCCTATCCACAGAAGACTTCCAAAACGCGGATTTACTTCTATATTTCATAAGGATTTCTTCCCAATCAACTTGAGAGACATAGAGAAAAGCGGGTTGACCGGCAACATAGATGCCAAAATTATGGTTGAATCGAAGATTCTTGATAATGAGGGCACTCTTTTCAAGATTTTGGGAACCGGTGAGATCACAAAAGCGGTTCATATAGTAGCGGACGGTTTTTCCGCTTCTGCCAAGGCAAAGATAGAGAAAGCAGGCGGTTCCGTAAAACTTCGCTCAGAATTGGCTTCTAAAGAAGCTTAATCCGAGTCGTTTTCAACTGTTTGTCTGAAACGAATCTTTAATGTTTAAGAAGGGACTCGGGGTAAACCTTTGAGTCCCTTTTGCCCGAAAGGGGAATGACCAGGAAATAAGGAAAGAGAACAAAGCAATATGCTGACTTCGATCGCAAATATCTTCAAAATTCCAGAGTTGAGAAACAAAGTTTTCTTCACTCTTGGTATGCTCTTACTCTTCCGTCTCGGAACTCATATTACTATTCCTGGTATCGATCCTAAAGTAGTTTCTGCAATCGCTTTGGATGCAAACGCAGCCGAAGGTCTTGTAGGAATGTTTGATATGTTCGCGGGAGGAGCTCTTCTGAACTTCTCTATTTTCGCGTTAGGTATCATGCCTTATATTTCTTCTTCCATCATTATGCAGTTAGTGATGGTTCTTGTTCCTTCTTTACAAAAACTCCAAAAAGAAGGAGAAGAAGGCCGTAAGAAGATCAGCCAATACACTAAATACGGAACTATTCTGCTTTGCGGAGTTCAGTCTTTAGCGGTGATTCGTTTGGCACAACGTTGGTCTTATGGAGCGGACAATGCACCGGCTCTTCACCCAGGTTTGATCCACTCTTCTGTTGAATCTTGGTTCTTCTTTATTGCTCTATTATCTATCACTACTGGAACTGTTCTTTTGATCTGGTTAGGTGAACAAATTACTGAAAGAGGGATCGGTAACGGTATTTCTCTTTTGATCTTTGCTGGTATCGTGGGACGTCTTCCAGTTTCCGTAGCTCAGTTGTTCCGTGAGAACTTCGTAGACGGACTGAATATTATCATCCTTCTTCTTTTATTCATTCTACTCATCGCATTAACTGTTCTTCTTACTCAAGGTGTCCGTAAGGTTCCTTTACAGTATGGAAAACAAATGGTGGGAAGAAAAATGGTCCAAGCTAAGTCTCAAAGCATTCCTTTTAAAGTGAATGGCGCGAGCGTAATGCCGATCATCTTCGCTTCTTCATTATTACTTTTTCCTCAGACGATCATCCAACAGATCTCAGAACTTCCTAACTGGGCGGGCTGGGTTCTTTTATTGGATTATCTGAATCCTTTCTCTCAGACTTGGTACCACGCAGCGTTTTACTTCTTCGTATATATCGCACTGATCGTGTTCTTCGCATATTTCTATACTGCGATCCAATTCAATCCTGGAGAACTTGCGGAGAATCTTCGTAAGTATAATGGATTCATTCCTGGAATTCGTCCAGGCTCTCATACTAAGGAATATATTGAGAAGGTCTTAAATAGGATCACTCTTCCTGGTGCTGTTTTCTTAGCAGGGCTTGCATTAGCTCCGTATATCATTATTCGTTTCTTAAATTTAGGAACGAACTCCGGTGGTGGATCCTTGGTATACACCTTCGGTGGAACATCCCTATTGATCATGGTAGGGGTAGCATTGGAAACTCTGAAACAATTAGAGTCTCAATTGCTCATGAGAAACTATGATGGTTTCTTGAAAAAAACTAAGATCAAGGGAAGGTCTTAAGAAAATGAATTCCATCATTTTCATGGGCCCTCCGGGTGCCGGTAAAGGCACCCAAGCAAAGATACTTTGCGACACTTTGCGAATTCCTCAGATCTCTACTGGAGATATCCTGAGAGCTGCCGTTAAAAACGGTACTCAAATGGGATTAGAAGCGAAGAAGTATATGGATGCCGGAGATTTAGTTCCGGATTCAGTTGTTATTGGCATTATCAAAGATCGTCTTGTGGAGCCTGATTGTAAAAACGGATTCTTATTGGATGGATTTCCAAGAACCGTAGAGCAAGCAGATGCATTGGATAAAATCCTAAGCACTGAAGGTTTAAAGATCAAGAGAGCGATCAATCTGGAAGTTCCTGATCAAGAACTTCTGGAACGTTTATTAAAACGTGCAGAAATCGAAGGTCGTTCCGACGACAACGAAACAACGATCAAGAGTCGATTGGAAACTTATAACAAGAAGACTCTTCCATTATTGGACTACTATGCTGCAAAAGGAAATCTCTCCCGTGTAAACGGAGTGGGGAACTTGGATACAGTCACAAAACTGATCGAGAAGGAGTTAGCTTAACTTGGCTAAAGAAGATGCAATCACCGTGGACGGTACCGTTTTGGAACCTCTCCCAAACGCTATGTTCCGCGTAGAGCTGGAAAATGGTCACAAGGTTTTGGCCCATATTTCCGGTAAAATGAGAATGCATTATATCAGGATCCTTCCAGGCGACAAAGTCACCGTGGAGCTTTCTCCTTACGATTTAACCAAGGGTAGGATTACCTACCGCAAAAAATAGGAACACGTTATGAAAGTAAGAACTTCCGTAAAAAAAATCTGCACTAGCTGCAAAGTTATCAGAAGAAAAGGTGTGATCAGAGTGATCTGCACCAACCCTAAACACAAGCAAAGGCAAGCATAATCATGGCTCGTATCGCAGGTATCGATCTTCCAAGAGAAAAAAGAATCGTTGTTGGTCTAACGTATATTTACGGAATCGGCCGATCCACTTCTCGCAAACTTCTCGCTAAGGCGGGAGTAGATGAAAAAATCAGAGTAAAGGATCTTTCCGACACTCAAGAAGCTGCTCTCAGAAAAGCGATCGAAGAAAGTATCAAGGTAGAAGGAGATCTTCGCTCCGAAAACCAACTCAATATCAAAAGATTGATGGATATCGGTTGTTACAGAGGCCTGCGTCATAGAAGGGGTCTTCCGGTTCGTGGACAAAGAACCAGAACTAACGCTCGTACTCGTAAGGGTGTTAAGAAGACCGTTGCCAATAAGAAGAAGGTGACTAAGTAATCATGGCTGAAGATAAAAAAGGCAAAAAAGAGAAAAAGGTTAAGAAGAAGGAGAAAAAGGTCGTTCCTCGCGGAAAGGTCTATATTACCGCTTCTTTTAACAATACCATCATCACCATCACTGACTTGGCAGGAAACACTCTGTCTTGGTCAACCGCTGGTGCTATGGGTTTCCGTGGCTCCAAAAAATCTACTCCGTATGCGGCTCAGATCGCAGCGGGAAATGCGGCAGAAAAAGCGATCGATGCAACTGGTCTTGCAGAAGTCGATGTTCTTGTTTCTGGCCCAGGAATCGGACGCGAATCCGCAATCCGTTCCTTAGTTGCTAGAGGACTTTCTATTAAAATGATCAAGGACGTTACACCTTTACCTCATAACGGTTGTCGTCCACGTAAGAGAAGAAGGGTTTAAGGTAGGAATAATATGGCAAGATATAGAGGACCTGTCGTTAAACTAATGAGGAGAGAAGGTGTTAACCTTTACCTCAAATCCAGTTTTACTTTCAATAGAGATAAGTTCCATAAAAAGGGACCTCCTGGAATGCAACCTAAGCGGAAACCGAAAATTTCCGAGTATGGTTCTCAGCTTCGTGAAAAACAGAAGTTGAAAAGAGCTTACGGACTTTTAGAAAAACAATTCCGTAGCCTTTATGAAGAAGCATCTCATGCTCACGGTGTAACCGGTGAAATTCTTCTCCAACTTTTAGAAAGAAGATTAGATAACGTTGTATATCGTTTAGGTTTCGCAGTGACTAGACGTCAGGCGAGAAACTTCATCGCCCATAACCATATTTTGGTAAATGGAGAGAAAGTGGATATTCCATCTTTCCGTTTAAAAGTAGGCGATAAGATCGAGATCAAACCTAAATTCAGAACTTCTGGTTTTATTACCCAGAATATCCAACTGGCTCAATCTCTGAATAATATTCCTTCTTGGGTGTCTTCTGATTTCATTCAGTTCTCAGGAGAAATTCTGTCTTTGCCGGAACGTCATCATGTCGACATTCCAGTAAAAGAGCAGGTGATCGTGGAGTTGTACTCCAAGTAATTTTATTGGGAAGGGTTTCTAAGTGTCTCTAAAAAGTTTACTCAAAGGATTTAAACGTCCCAAAAAGATCGAATTTACTACGGAAGCGACTACTCCTAACTACGGAAAATTCGTAGCGGAGCCTTTCGAGCGCGGTTTTGCGACCACAATCGGAAACTCTCTTCGTAGAACTCTCATGTCTTCCATCGAAGGAGCGGCTATTTCCGCTCTTCGTATCGAAGGTGTGAACCATGAGTTCTCTTATATCGAAGGAGTCGCTGAAGACGTTACTCGTATCATCCTAAACCTCAAACAAGTTCGTATTAAATACGAGCCTGAGGACAAGGACCAAAGCAAAGTTATCCATTTGGAATTGAAAGGTGCAGGATATTTCAGAGCGGGAGACCTTGCTGTGGATTCTTCCATCGAGATCATGAACCCGGATCTTCATATCGCAACTTTGAATGAAGATGCGAACCTTGTATTGGATCTCGAAATCCAAAGAGGAAGAGGATACGTTCCTGCAGAAGATAAAAAGAAGGATATCGAAGTTCTCGGAACTATTCCGATCGATTCTATCTTCTCTCCAGTTCAAAAAGTAATTTTCGAAATTTCCGAGACCCGTGTGGCTCAGAGATCCGATTATGAAAAATTGACTCTGGAAGTTTGGACAGACGGATCCATTTCTCCTGAGGATGCAGTTGCTCAAGCGGCTAAAATCCTAAAAGAGCACCTTACAGTATTCATCAACTTCGAAGAAGAGTTAGAGGAAGAAGAAGACGAGTTGGACGAGGCGGACGAGAAGTTGAAAGCTTCCCTTTCCAAACACGTGGAAGAACTCGAACTTTCTGTACGTTCCCTAAACGTTCTTCGCAGTTTGGAAATCGACTTCGTTGGAGACCTCGTTAAGAGATCTGAAGAAGAGATGTCCAAATCTAAACATTATAGCGAGCAAGGTCTCGCAGAACTTAAGTCCAAACTTGCTGGTTTGGGACTTTCGTTCGGAATGAGAGATTTCTAATATGAACAAAAGAAATAAAGTAAAACATCTCAACCGCGAAAAAGGTCATAGAGACGCTCTGATCAATAACATGATCACTAGTCTTTTCAAATACGAGAGAATCGAATCTACTCAAGCAAAATTGAAAGTGGTTCGTTCTCACGCTGAAAAGATTATCACCAGAGCAAAAAGAAATCTCGCGACTGATATTGCTCCTGCGGTTGCACTTCACAATAAACGTGAAGTTCTAAAAAGAGTAAAAGATCGTAATATCGTTACGAAACTTTTTGAAGATATCGCAGTTCGTTATGCAGCTGTTAATGGCGGATACACTAGGATCCTGAAAAAGATCAACAGAGCTTCTGACAATTCCGAAGTAGGAATTTTAGAGCTTACTAACAGAAAGGATCGTCCTACACTTATCAAAGAAATCAAAGATAAGAGAGAGGCTATTTCCGATTCTAAAAAAGAAAAAGCGGCAGCTCCTGCTCCAGCTAAAAAGGAAAAAGCTCCTAAAAAAGAAGCTGCTCCTAAAGCTAAACCAGTTAAGAAGTCTGCAGCTCCGAAAAAAGCAGTTAAGAAAGCTGCTCCTAAGAAGAAAAAATAATATATATAATCCCCGAAGAGATGGGAGATATGTGGGCCCCGATGTTGGAAACGGCATCGGGGTTTTTTCTTTTTATGAGAGGTGAGTTAGGTGAATGTGTTTGGTTTGTCAGTAGTGTATTTTGGGAGTATCTAAAATGATTTCAGGAAAATACATTTTCAGTCAAATAAACGAAGTTTTCCAAAGATTATTAAATCGTTTGAACATGGTTCCTTACTGGGACCTTATCCTTTCCATCATCACATTTATTTATATTTCTTATCATCACGCCTGGCTTTCTGACGATGCATTTATAAGTTTTAGGGTGGTTGATAATTTCGCGAACGGTTTTGGTCTTCGCTGGAATGTAGTGGAAAGGGTCCAAGTTTATACAAATCCTCTTCTTGTTTTAATTCTTCTTCTGCCGTATATTCTTTGGAAGAATATCGTAGCGATTTCATTTATTTCTTCTTTTTTGTTCGGGGTTCTTTCCTTAGTCTTTCTGAAAAAGATCTCTTCCTCCAGATTTTCCTTTTTTATAGCGGTAATCTATTTATTCTCTTCTAGAGCGTTTATTGATTATACTTATTCCGGATTGGAGAATTGTCTGAATCATTTGATCCAAGCGATTTTCTTTTTTATACTTTGGAAAGCCCCGGCTGAACCAGAAAAGAGTAGATTGCCTGCACTTACCTTTTGGGTTTCCATTGGTCTGGTTTCCAGATTGGATTTGATACTCGTTTTATTCATTCCCTATCTGGTATTATTCTTTTTAGAATTTTCAAAAGGCCTGATTAATTGGAAGACGATTTTGCGTTCCGCTCTTTACGGCTCGCCTATCATTATTTGGTTTCTATTTGCAGGGATATACTACGGTTCCTTTTTGCCCAATACATATTATGCAAAAACGAATATCACTGAGACATTTTTGGAAACTGCCCTTCAGGGTTGGCATTACTATGAGCGCCAGCAACTTTGGGACCCGATTGCATTTTTGTTTTTTCCGATAGCGATACTCGTCGGTCTTTTTTTTAAAAGATTCAATAAGCTTGCACTTTTGACTCTTATTTCTTTATTACCTTTTTTTCTATATCTAATCTCGGTTGGCGGCGATTTTATGGTGGGAAGGTTTTTTACTCCTGCTATATTCATGTTTGGGCTTTCGCTTGCAAAAGAATTCCCTTTTAAGAAAAAGGAAGCCATATTTTTGATAATCTTATTATTTATTTATAATATTCAATTTCGCTTAACTCCTTTTCATCCGATGCCTAAGAAAATTTCCTACTATAAAGAAGTTCGTTCATTTGAAGCTGGAATGCCATACGACATAGCGGATGAAAAAGGATTTTATTACTTGGATACTGGGTTAGCATTTCGTAAATATCCAACCTCTTGGTTGGCAAATTTAGCTGACAAGAATAATGTTTTCGATGTAAAAGAATCAGTTGTAATACAGGGAATGATCGGAAGGTCCGGTTATGTTTATGGACCAGATTATTATATCGTGGATAAGTTCGCTTTGGCCGATCCACTTTTGGCAAGGCTTTCCGGCTCGGGAAGGATAGGACACAAAAAGAGGAAGATTCCAAAAGGTTACATAGATGGTTTAAAGAAGGGAGAGAACGGGATTCTGGATCCGGATTTAAAACAATATTACGATGGTATCCTGAAACTAACACGCGGACCGATTTTCACCGCAGAACGATGGAATTTGTTTTGGAAATTTCAATTCGGAGAATATAAAAAATATACGAAGGAATATATAAGAGCGGAAGGGCTATTATATTAGAACCCTTTCGATTTCAGAAACTCGTCTAACTTTCCTACGAGTGCGCTTTCTCCATCTAACTCTTTTGCTTTTTCTAATACCGATCGTGCGTCTTTGAATTTATTCAGAAGTCTATAATTGTCTGAAAGATTGATCAGGTTAGCTAGACGATGTGGTTGAGTATTTCGGACCTTCTCCGCTGCGTCTGCTGCGCGTTGGAATTCCTTCATATGTTTATAGCATAATGACAATAAGAACCAGATATTATGAGATTCTTGATCCAAATTTAAATAACGTTCTAACCATTTTGAGGCTTTGGAGAATTCTTTTTTGTCGTAATAGATCTGTCCGATGAGTCTTGCGGATTCTTTAAAATTTGGAGCCAAGTTCCAGGATAATTCTAGAAGCTCGAGAGCTATTGGTACTTCTTTTTTCGCTAAATGTTGTTTCGCTTGGTTGTACTTTGCTACTGCATCGTTATACTTAGGATGTTCAGGATCTATTAATTCTTTATAACCAATCCTTATAAGAGAAAGGTCGTCTGCTATCGCACCTACTCCGTGCAATTTTCCTGCTATCGTGTCCAAATCACCTTTGGAATCTTCCACAATGCGAACGAATAAGTTCTCATCCTCGTTCATTTTCCAGTTGATCCCGTCCGAGCTGATATTGATATCATCCCTTCCGTCTGAACCTAAGAAAAGAACGTCTCCAGGTTGCAGATAAGATTCATGAATTTTAATATTCGCTCCGAATGGAGATCCTAATTTCCACGAAGAAAGTTCCGGGGCCAAGAAGGATGATCTGTCATCTCTGAACAATACCGGCCAAGGATGTTCCGCGTTCAGTATAAAGATCTTTCCGGTTTTGTCATGGATAAGCCCGAAGATAGCGGATGCCATCATGGTTCCATCGAATGTTCTGAATATTTCATCTAGTTCTCTATGAGTTTGGAGCATCCAAGCTTCTGGATTGATATCGATTGTCTTTCCGTGGCTTGCAGAACGAGACAAGATATTATTCACAGCAGTTCCGAGCACGATTGCCCCTCCGGCACCTTGGAGAGATTTTCCCATTGCATCTCCGTTTAAGAAGAAGGTCCATTTTTCTTTTTCAGGTCCGAATAGTAGATTTCCGCTGATACAAATATCTCCACCAAGTTCGGACTCCCTATTTTTGAATGTGAACTTCTTCTTTTGTTCTATGTAGAAGATGGTGCTCACGTCTTGGGAAGTATTCCAGTTTGTCATGAGTGGTTTACTCAGGAGAGAAGTGAGATAATAATCCCCATCTTGCTGGACTTTGAGAGCTTGGATCTCCTCCATTCTTTTGGTGACTTCTACCGTTCTTTCGTCTACTTTTTGCTCTAAAGTGTTTGCGTATTCTTCCTCTACCGCGCCAATTTTGCGGAAGATCAGGATCACACTTCGAGTAATATAAGATACTACCGCTAAAAATACTAATTTTAAGGACTGTTCCGAAATGGATGCATATCCTGGAGAGATAACTTTGAGCTCGTCTTCAGTAAATTCTACTCCCCTGAATATGGTATTTAAGATCACGAGTCCTTGTCCGACTACGCTGAAGATTCCTGAAAGTTTTGCGACTGTCGGTGATAATAATAATACTGAATACACGATGAAGATCATATTGATCGCGTATAAAATGATCTGCCGGATCACTCCGGATGCCATGTTCCTATCCGTCCAGGACGCTACGAACATGACTATAGATAAGATGACGATGTCGGCAAGCACGGAAACTTTCCCGACCATAGACGGTATCTTTCCGTATTTCTTATTGCAGTAATGATTATAATAAGCGTAACCAAGCATTGAGCCTGTTCCGATCAGATACGCTGCATTTTGAACAGCAGAGCTTTGTGTCCAAGCAGCAGCGAGGGAAAGCAGGAATAGTCCTGCTAAACCGAAACGGATCCGATTAATCGTCAGTGGACCGGAGGCTATAATTCTCTCCGTGATGAGTTCCTTTTTTTCTTCCATCCCTAATCGGCCTCTTCTGGAAATCGCCTATTGTATTTGGATTAGTGAATATATTTTTGAACGTATCATCTACAAATTTTTTACAGAATGTAGGATAGTTGTAAAAATATAATCCCGCCTCCAAATACTTAAGACGGAAAAAAATAAGAGAAAAGTAAGTGGCTCCTTTAAAAACAATCTCGCAATTTAAAACTTTCTTTTATTGTTCGGCCGGATAACCTCCGTAAGTCATTTTGCCGGTTAAGTAAATCGGGCTCTTCTTTTCATTTAGTATCCGAATATTCAACCCAGCTTGCAGAGTCTGTAATGCTTGGATATCAAACGTAGAACCTAATCCATCTACTATGAGTGCATAATGTATACTATCATTTAGATCTTCTTCCGGATCTAGATCATCCCAAATTAATGCTAGATTTCCGGATCCACTTTCTCGACTTCTATCATCCGTTAAAATTGCTTCATTCGATTCTTGCAGAAAAATTCCCGGAATTTGTTTATTGTAGATACGTTTTTCAGTGATTAGAACGGTATCATTTTTATTAAAATGAGGAGGCAGATAAATTTCTGTAGGAGCATCCGAACTTCTACCTTTCCAAATCACTAAGATAAATCTTTTATCTCCGAAGTATTTTGTTCCGTTTTGGACGGTTTTAATTGCTGCCCAAGCAAATACATTATTCCAAGTATCGTATCCGATTGCATTATAATGAGAACTTACAGCTCTTCCTTGTATTCTTCTTACGTACGCCCTTTGTGTCACATGATAGTCCATATTGAAGGTTGTTCCATAATTTCCTATCACTGAGAAGTCTTCGTTATTCCAAGCATCTTTGGTAGTGATAAGTTTTGAACTATTACCGTTCATATATTCGTTATGTTTATCATAGTAATAATCCCAATGCCATTGTGTTCCGGATACGATTGGATTGTAGAAGTCAGCGAATCTTGTTTTAGTTGTCTGGGACTTATCCGAGATTTCCATGGCTTGGTAGACTGCGTTGATCATTCTGGGCGTGTCTTTAGCTCCCACGCCTTTTAGCCACATCCCAAATTCACTTAAGAAAGATGGAATATTCAAGAACCGCGCTTCTTTTCGGATCTCATCCAAGTATTTAAAATATGTGGCATTGTCTATCCCTGTCAGGTCTGTTCCCATTCTTCCCGCGTCATAAAAGTGGGAATTGAAAGCGAATCCTTCTCCCGGTTGGGTCGTTAAATGTCCTCCTCCAGTTGCAGGGGCGACAACTCCTACGTTTGTATTCCAAAATACCAAAGGTTCGGCGAATACCAGCTTATTCTGCCATCCGTTTTGGGATAGAGCCTCTCTCACTTTTCTGTAAAAAGGCCAAAGTTTTTGGTTATCCCATTGTGCGGGACTTAAACCCTCCATTCCTCCGTCCACAGGTTCATTGAAAGGATCTAATCCTACTATATAATCGAACTCTTCCGGACTTAATTTTTCCTTAATATAGGCTACAGTCTTTCCGATCTGCCAAAGATATTCAGTCTGAACATATCTAGTCCCCGAGGTAGTTGAAATAGATACATTATTCCAGAAGTTGCGAAAACCTTTACGAACAGCTTCGTTTGTAAGATTGTTTTGACTCCAATTGGCGCAAATAATTCCGCAATATTCGGAAGGATAAGAACTTCCTGAAATAATCCAAGAAGGAGCGCCATTTCCCGTGTGCCAGGAGTTTTTATTAAATAGATGTCTTGAATAAAGATCTTGGTGATAATCGAGTAAAACATACATCTTTTTGGAGATCGCTTTTCTCATCTGAGAGATGATTGCATCCAAATAAGTATAATTGATCGTATTCACAGATGGATGAGTTCCTTCCCATGCAATTGTGAATCGGACCATATTGGAACCGGTGGTTTTGCCTAATCTATTAAAGGCAGTCTCCGCATCTGAATCGTTTGCAAAAGGTTTGAAACCGTGTTGAACAAGTTTTACATTCCCTGAAATATTGAACCCTCGGAAAGATACTTCTCTTCCTAAACCATCTAAAAAAATTTTATCAGTAACCCCGTTATAAGTTTTATCTCCAACTAAGATCTTACGTTCTAATTCGCTATTTGTATAATCCAAGCTGTGAATAGCAGGAATGTTCAGATTAGTTTCCAGAATGGAATATTCAGATTTGGAATTTGGATTGTGTCCGTTCCCAAGCAGTCCAATTAGCTCCGGAGATATATTTTTTTCCGGGCTGCAAGCGCAAATACAGATAGCACCAAAAGCGATTATATATTTTTGTATTCTCTTCATGGGCGAGCAAGATAGTTATCTCGTCCAGAGATCCAAGTCTTATTTAGCAAAATGGAAATTTATAGACTTTCTATATTTTCGATCTTAGGAAATAACCGTTCTCAAATTAAGTTTTTTGAAATTGTTTTATAATTAAGAAAGTTTATAAAAACTTATATTTCACTTAGTCAAATCGAAAGGAGATATTAGATGAAAATTGTTTGGGTCATTCTACTTAGCTTGGTCGGTATTATAGTTTTGATTGTGCTTTCTGGATATTTACTTCCTAAGGATCATATTGCAAGTGTGGAGAAAGATTTTTCTTCTTCTCCTGAAAGTATATATAAGATCATTCGTAATGTTCGCGAGTACCAGGTTTGGAGAAGGGGATTAAAATCGGTGGATATTGAATCTGATACAATCTGGGCCGAGTCGGATTCTCATGGGAACAATATTCGTTTTGGGTTTATAGAAGAACGTTCTCCAAATTATTTGAGAACTAAAATACTAAACGAAGATCTTCCTTTTGGCGGAGGCTGGGAATTCGAAATCAGCCAAAATGGTCCAATAACTAAACTAAAAATTACTGAGAATGGTTTTGTGTCGAATCCTCTATTTAGAGTCCTTTCTAAGTATGTATTCGGTCATGATGCGACTATGAAAGCTTATTTGGAAGATCTTAGCGGTAGATTGAAGTCATCGAACCAGTGAGTGGAGAAGAAAATCGCAGGGGAAAATTAGAGAAGGTTGTAAATAAAAATTTTGCTTTGATCTTTGTTGGAATTCCAACAAGAGAAGAATGATAAATTCTGATTGTGGAAAATTAGATTTTGTGATATGAGGGGCGAGCAGCTTTAGCGGGTACCACCGGCCAGCCCCCTTCGCAGCGACAATAGGAGCGAGAAGACGACCGTCTTAACGAGTCGGTGACCGAGAAACTCGAGGTCAAACGAGAATGACGCCGAAATCAAAATGATGCAACTGCATCGAACACTTTAGCGGGTACCACCGGCCAGCCCCCACCCAAAGAGGGTGGGGCCACCCTTAAACAAATCCAGATCTACAGTAGATTCAAGCTCGACACAAAAGAATCTTAACCTCGATTTTTCTCTGCTTGTTTAGAATATTTTCTCTGATAGACGAATCGGATAGCTTCTGCTTCTAACCAAGGAACTGGTTTTCCGCCACCCAGAATTTTAGATTCTACGAATGCCTTGCTTGCTTTTTCTAAAACCATACATACCGCGTGAACATCATCTAAACTTTTATGAGCACATAACGCTCCTACATCTTGAAGATATACTGCGTTTCTTCTGCTAATTGCTGAAACGATTTTCTTTAATCCCTTTTCATCCTTTTGATTCGGAACTACTTTTGCGTTCGGGCCTACGATCTGGGCCATATCATCAAGGAAGGGACGTACAGTCGTTCCTGCCATAGAGCATGTCGTCACATTCTCTTGAGTAGAGTGAACGATAACAGTAAATTCAGGTCTTGCTAAATAAAGAGAAAGATGTTGGATTGCTTCATCAGGAATATCTTTCGGAAAGATCTGATTTTCTTCCAAAGGGATTTCTAAAAGAGCCGTTTTGGATTTTTTGCCGATCGTATTTAGATCCGCTTTTTTAGGAGTGATCCAAATACTTTTTCCGATCTTAACACTGGCGCATCCATTCTTAGCTAAAATTCCTTCCTTCACTAATTGAGGGAGGAATTTTTGAAGATCCATCGGGCTATCAGGAGCTTTCATGCTGATTTTACCAGTCCGTAGTTTTTGAGGTACCAAGAGCGGATAGAATCCCTGTCTCCTTTTTTATAACCGGAAACCTTTAAGAATTCTTTCTCAATGAATAATTGGCAGACTCTTTCCAACTCAAGTGCAACTTGAAAAGCATCTTCCATATCTTTTCCGACACATAGAGTTCCATGATTTGCTAAAAGAACTGCCTTACTTCCGGATTTATCCAATGCATGGATCGCCATTTTGATCAGCTTCTTAGTTCCGGGAAGGGAATAATCAGTGCAAAGAACAGGTCCGCCGATGATCTTTTTCATCTGAGGATTTAGAACAGGCACATCCTTTCTTGCTGCCGCAACTACTGCAGCCTGCAGTTGGTGAGTATGGATGACTGCACCAATATTTGGGCGAAGTTTGTAAGCCGCAGAATGAAGTCCTTTTTCGTAAGAAGGTTTAATCTTTCCTATATGAGTAAGGTCTTCGATATTTACTTGTACAATCTCTTCCGGAGTTAGATCTTCATACGTTCTGCCGGTAGGAGTGATTGCAAAATAATTTTCATCAATACGTTGGCTGATATTTCCCCAAGTTCTTGCGATCAAACCAGACTTTAAGAGTCGGATCCCGGTATCTCGAACGATTTTTTTGGCCTTATCTATTTCCATGTTCTTCTCCTATTCAGCAGAATTAAAGGTTATACACCTTCAACTTTTTGGAAAACTCTTTCGAATCTTTTTAATGCGTCGTCGATCACTGCATCTGTATCAGCAGCACTTGTATACAAGCGGCTTCCTGCAAGAGTAACGATACCTTCTGCCATGTAAGCTGCGCCCATTTCTTCCATCGCCTTTTTACGAGTGTGAGCCTCTTTGATCGTGGATTTAATCTTCCAGAATTTTTTGATATCGATCTCTAAAAGCATGGTTCCAACAGTTTCCAAATGGCATATAGATCCTTGATTGAATGCCACGAAAGGTAGATTATACTTCTTAATTAGTTTTTGTAAACCAGCAGTGATCCTATCTCCTGCTCTTCCTGCTTTTTCGCAGGCCTTTTGTTTTTCGATCTCGAGAAGAGTATAATAACCTGCAGCAGAACTTAGAGGGTTTGCCGCCATGGTTCCACCGATCAGTGCCTTTTTGACACCGGTTTGAAGTCCTGCAGAAAGATACTTCATGTATTCCTTCTTTCCGCCCAATCCACCGGCGGAAGGATAACCACCGGCAACCACTTTACCAAATACAGTTAGATCAGGAGTGACGCCATAATAACCTTGGGCTCCGCTTAGACCGATACGGAATGCAGTCACAACTTCATCAAAAATCAGTAATGCTCCATACTTGTCGCAAAGTTCTCTGACTCCTTTATTGAAGTCCATGTCTATAGGGCGAGTTCCACTCTCAGGGCCGATCGGCTCCAGGATAACTGCAGCTGTACCGCCTCTCCAACGGTTTCTTTTTAAGGTTCTTTCTAATGCGTTTAGATCATTCGGATAGAATTCTTGAGTGTATTTGAAAACATGTTTAGGAATTCCATGAGACTCGAAATGTCTTGTGCCTGGAAGACGAAGTCCGTAAGCAAGCTGATCACTCCAACCGTGGTAAGCTCCACCCATCTTTACTATATTTTTCTTTTTAGTAGCAAGTCTTGCGACACGGATAGAAGCCATACAAGCTTCTGTTCCGGATCCTAACATACGGAACATTTGTACCGAAGGCATATGTTCCACAATCTTCTCCGCAAGTCTTAACTCGTATTCATGGAATAAACCAGTCACTGGTCCTGTGGTTTCCAGAAGTTTAACAACCTGTTTACGAATATTAGAAGGATTACTTCCTAAAACTGTAGGACCTCCTGCTTGCAGGAAATCTATGTATTTGTTCCCATCTAGGTCAAATAAATGCGCTCCGGATGCCTTTGTAAAAACAAGAGGGAAGGGGTAATTGAATGCGAGATTATGCTGCACGCCGCCCGGGATATACTCTGAAGCCTCTGCGATCATAGTCTTGGATTTAGAGCATTTTTTCTCAAAATATTCCTGAAGGTACTTCTCCATTTCATTCTTCTTAATGGAGCGAATTGGCTGGCGAATCAGGTCATGAAGTTGCTTATAAACCCCTTTTACGTCTGGGTATTGAGAAATTGCGAAGCCGGTAGACATATCTTTTTCCTTTTTTTGCGGAATATAGGTTGACAGTGAGTGAATACTCACTCACTGTCAACTAGAAAATACAGAAAAGACACTTCCGGGAAAATTTTCCGTATTCCGGAGGTTAGGAACCGCTCAGGTAGTAAATATAGGAAGTACTGTGGCCGAATTTACCTCTTCAAAATACAATAGAGATACTTTTGATAAGATCCCGGAAGAAAAAAGGACCAGGATACTTTCAGTTGCGATCGCGGAATTTGCGAACCGAGGTTTCAATAATGCGAACACTAATATTATTGCGAAGAAGGCCGGGATCAGTGTTGGGTCCTTATACAAATACTTTGATACAAAGGAAGATTTCTTTCTTACCGCAGTAGGTTATGGGATCCATCAATTAGAAAAAACTCTCGAAGAAGTTCTAAGCGAAGATAGCGATCTTTTCGGTAAGATAGAAAGAATATTAAGAATTATCCAAAAACATTCTAGAGAAAATAGGGATATCATTCGTTTATACAATGAGATCACTGCGGAAGGAAATTCTGAATTGATCCGAGGACTTTCTTCGGATATGGAAAGTGTTTCCGCTAAAGTTTATACTTCTTTATTGGCAGAAGCGAAAAAGTCCGGCTCTATAGGAAAAGAAGTGGATGAGAAAGTTTTTGCCTTCTGCATCGATAACCTTTTTATGATACTTCAATTTTCGTACGCAACCGAGTATTATCGTGAAAGAATGAAAGTTTATTTGGGAAAAGATTTTGATAACGACGAGAAGGTCGTGAAAGGGATAATGTCTTTTATTCGCAGGGCTTTAGATAAGAAATAGAATATAATATTCGGCCTGAGATCTAAATGAACTATATCTTAATTTTTCGAGATAAACTCGAATCTTTTCATCATCCCAAATTCTAAAATTGCAGACCTACTTTCTGAATTGATCGTTTTACCTACTGCTTCCATTAACTTTTGTTGTACAAGATAGGCGTTCGGATTACTCAAATCTACCCCAATCAACCCGTCTTTCGATGAATAAAGATACTGCTGATCTGAGTTCAGGCTGTATTTCCACTCATAAAATTGAAATCCTGCGTAAACTGAAATTGTTGGGGTGATCCTATAAACTAATCGATAAAGAAGATGGAAACCATTCGCGTTCCAGGAAACATTTTGCCACTGTCTGTAAAATGCTACCTGGGATAAGTTTGCAGGGACGAGTGCAGATACTATGCTCCCATCTTGATTTCCCGCTAGAGTTAGATTATGATATTCTAATCTATTTTCCCATCTTTCTCCCATCCGGATGGTAGCTTTGAGACCTATCGTATAACCTTTAAGAGTTTCGTTAAATTTCATTACACCTTGAGAATATAAGTATAGACTGTTGCCCATATAATAAGATGTGGATAAATTCGTATCCTGAGATTGACCCCAGAAATACTGGTACCCGATTGTGGGTCTTAGATCGAACCTTTCGTTTGTAAATGCAAGAAAGGATATTTCATTTTTCAAAGAACTCTGTCTTTCCGGAAAACTTCCGGTGCTATGCATCATTCCACTTGCATAAGAATGACTATCGTATGTGCTTCTGTTCCCTAAATAGGATCCTGTAACTCCTCCTGACCATCTTTTCCAAGTGTAAATCGCCCCATAGGTTTGGGATAATTCAGGAGAATGTGTCGGTTTATCGATCACCGTGGGAAGAGTTCCTGAGAGCAGCCCTATTTTGTTTTGGGTTTTCACTGGGAGTCCTTGAGTTTCAGGAGAATACCTCCCCGCACCTAATCCGATATAGACCTCTAGATCATTTCGTTTTAGTTGATCTATATGGAAATTTACGAAAGGTTTTGGGACTTCCGCAATTTGTGGAGTAGGAGTTTGTTCCGCCTGGACCGGCTTTTTCTCTTCCTGAGGAAGTTTAGCAGGTTCATTGAAACTAACTGTATTGATCTCGGACTTGTTTAGTTGTATCGTTTTTCCTTCTGCCGTTTTGATCGTCATGTTGGTGGCGGTTTGCTGTAATATTTCTGCACGAATGATCTGACCATTCTTCAGGTAGATGGTCTTCATTTCCGCAAACATGGAAACAACCGGGGTCAATAATATAACGAACGGTAGAAGGAGCCGACAAGGATACAATTTCATCTGTTACGTATTCTGTATCGTAAAAGGTTGGAGGCAATAATTTAATGCTTTAAATTTGGGTTCACTAACAAATTTCAATTATTGAGAGAACTCAAATCTTTTCATCACTCCGAATTCTAAGGACGAAGCTTTACTTGTGGCAGGGGTCATTTTTGCAGAGGAAGTTAACAGAAGATTAATCAATACCAATTGATCCACGGGGCTCGGATTGTCTATATTGGCTAGTCCATTGAAAGATTGATCAAATGATTTTAAAGAATATTTCCATTCGAATGCTTGGATCCCTACCCAAAAAGAAATTGTAGGTGTCCATTTATAGAATAGTTTATAAGAAAAATTGAATCCTTTTGCATCCCACTGGATATTTCCTTGGTTTACCCCATAATCAAAAAAATTCGGAGGGTTAAACATAGACAAAGTTCCGGTACTGTATTGAGCACCTGAAAGAATCAGATAATGTAATTCTATCCTATGCTCCCATCTTTCGCCTTGTCTAACTGTAGTTTTTAATCCGATAGATGGGCCTTTTAACTTTTCTAAAAAATAGTAATGGTATTTGAAAAAAGAAGTCAGTTCATTTCCGCTATAACCGGTTGAAATTGTATTATTATCGTCTGTCTTTCCCCAAAATTGAGAATAGCCAAAGCTAGGTCTTAGATCAAACCTTTGATTGCTATAAGCGAGATAGGAAACATCTGCTTTTAAGGAGCTTTGCTTTTCGGGGAATTTTCCGGCGATCTCTTGTAAACTTGCATTAGGATTATATACTTTAATTCTTTCGGATGTTTCACCGCTGAAATGATTTGCACTTAGGCCAAATGCAAACTTCTTCCAATAGTATATGGCGCCCATACTATAAGCTAAACCTCTTTTATAACTGGGCGTATCATGATCTGGAGGAACTTGTCCTGTTAAGACATTTGCTTTTACCGAAGTTTGATTTGAATAGGATTCAGTAGGAGGGCGGTATGTTCCAAGACCTGCTCCGAAATATAACTCTACATCTTTTCTTTTAGTTTGGTCGATCGCGTAAGGACTGGCTGCTTTATCTACTTCCGGTTCGGACTTTTTGGGTGGTTCCGGAGTGGGAGGAGGAGGTTCTTCTATAATTGTAGTTTGTTGTTTTAATTTTTCCTCTGAATCTTTCTTTTCTTGGATAGTAGGCTCTTTGTAGCTAACTCTTTGGATCTCTTTTTTATTGAGTTGTTTGATTTTTCCATCTTCTAATTTGATCTGCATTGTGGTCGCAGTTTGCTGGATGACCTCTCCGCGTAAGATCTGTCCATTCCTCATATAGATCGTCTGCAGTTCGGCAAATAGTTCGGCTATGGGGGAGGATAATAAAAGGATAAATAAGCAGATTCTTATGTTTGGACTTCCCATAACGTGGGCTATTAGAACGAATTTTTACCATACAAGCAATAACTTATTAAATAAGAATAAATAAAAGATGTTCTAAATTGAAAAAATACGAGCGGCGAAAATCAGTCAACACCCGCATATTTTATGAGATATTTATTCTTTCTTAGACTCTTGGATTTTTTCTTTCCTTTACTTTGCGGGATTTGCGGCAGAGAGGACTTCTTTTCCTTAAAGATCGGCCTTTGCAAAAGATGCGCTTATACCGCTCGGACTGCTAAGCCATCATACAGGTGTAATGTATGTTCTTCCCCCATAGCAGCACCTTTTACAGTTTGTGAATTCTGTGATTCCAGGAATGTATTCTTTACCAAAGTGTTTAGCCTCAGAGATAGAAACGATCTTTTGGGGGAATTATTGAACAAACTGAAATCGAATCATGAGTATCCGGTTTCTATTTTTCTCTCTTTGGGGATCAGAAAAGTTTTGAGAGAGTTGAAGATATTGGATATAGATGCTTGTATTCTTCTCCCCAGTTATTCTAAAAACAGGATTTCTAATTCGGATCTCAGGCCATTTTCTCCTAGTCGCCGGTTGTATGAGGAAACAGAAAGAATATTAAAAATTCCTTTAATAGATCCATTAATGAAGACGAGTGCAGAAAGGCAGGCGGGTAAAAGTTTTTCGGAAAGATTTTTTCATGCGTATTCAGCTTGGGACATAGACCCGAATTGGGCGGACCGTTGTCCCTCTAAGATATTACTCTTGGATGATGTTTTTACCACCGGCGCAAGTGTGAATGAAGCGAGTCGAATTTTAAAGAAGAATGGTACAAAGTCGGTCTATGTTTTAACCTATCTTCGGGTTACGGATTAAACTTGACCTCTCTATATATCTGTTTAGTATAGAGAGGAAGATGATTCGAAAAATTCTACATGTAGATATGGACGCGTTTTATGCTTCCGTAGAACAAAGAGATAATCCGAGTTATCGAGGAAAACCAATCATTGTTGGAGGTCCTCCGGATTCCAGAGGGGTAGTATGTGCTGCAAGTTATGAGGCAAGAAAATTCGGGGTTCGTTCTGCAATGCCTTGTTCCCAAGCAGCAAGGCTTTGTCCTTCCGGGATTTTTGTAACTCCTCGTTTCGAGGCATATAGAAAAGTATCTTCTAAGATCAGACAGATATTTTTAGAGTACACTGACCTTGTAGAGATGCTTTCCTTGGATGAGGCATTTTTAGATGTCACTCAAAATAAGAAAAATATCCCGTATGCAAGCGAGATTGCAAAAGAGATCAGGGAAAAAATTTTCGAAGAAACTCAGCTAACTGCGTCGGCCGGGGTTTCTATTAATAAGTTTTTGGCTAAAATCGCTACGGATCAAAACAAACCAAACGGAATGACGATCGTGCGTCCGGAACAGGCCGAAAAGTTTATAGAATCCTTAGATGTTTCCGTATTTCCGGGAATCGGAAAAGTTACATTAAAAAAAATGCATGCTCTTGGGATTAAAAAAGGAAAAGATCTCAAAGAAAAAAGCCTGGAGATATTAGATCAAAATTTCGGAAAATCAGGCCGTTGGTTCTATGCAGTGTGTAGAGGTTTAGATGATAGACCGGTAGAACCTTTTAGAGAGAGAAAATCCTTAGGTGCGGAATCTACTTTTGCCAAAGACCTGGAAAATAGTTCCGAGATACTCAGAGAACTTTCGGATATCGCAGAAGAATTAGAAAGAAGGCTTTTGCAAAAACCTTTTCCCGGAAAAACGATTACTCTGAAAGTAAAATTTTCTGACTTCACCCAAAAAACCAGAAGTATTACCGAAGATTATTCTTATATGGATAAGAATGAATTGTATCGGATCGGATCTAAACTTTTGGAAGAATTCATATTAGAATCTGGCAAAACGATTTTTCCAATCCGCCTTTTGGGTTTAAGTCTTTCTCATCCAGAAAGCGCTTCTAAGAATTCACAGCCCAAGTTGGAAGACGAAGAAGATCTATTTCCTTCTTTATTTTAAGAATTTGCTATAGGCCTACGCGAGATAGGCTAATAGCTTATTTAGAGGTATCTCCTGAATCAATTCCGGATGGTACTAAGTTCGCGATTCCTTGTCTTAAATTTGCCCATTCTTGCCTACATTTTTTGTCTGCATCTTTTTCTTCGTTGTAATGTAGCATAGATCTCCCTGCCGCGAGTCCTGCTAGTTTAGAATTATCGAATATTTTCCAGGCTATACTTAAGATAAACAATCCCACGAATGGAAGTGCTATCTTTAAGATCCCGTGATGTTTAGAATCCATAATGGAGCCCAAAAATGTACATATAGAACCGATGCTGAATAGATACCAGCCTATATAAAAGTAATCTTCAGCTATCTCGGATGCGTTATTGATCATATATCTACAAAAGGATCCATCCATCTCCACCAATTCCTTTTTACCGGAAGGTAGAATATTTTCGATAAACGGTTTTTCCAATCTTGATTTACCCAAATAAGGTTGGATTTCTAAGAACAGATTGATCCCTAAATACAACATTCCGATGAAGAAGATTATAAAAAACGGTCTATATAAAAGTTTGGTTCTTTCCGTAGATCTATACAGTTCCAATTCAGATTCTGGAACTCCCATCTTTTTGGAAATCCTATCCTTATATTGTTGGAAGGCTAAATTATCCATAAAAGGAATATAATTCGTGGCAGGAAGGGAATCTTTTGTTTCTTTACTTTGTAGCCAAACATTTACTTCGTTTAAGGCCTGGGTTTTGGAAACTTTGAAATAGGGAAAGATAAGGCGGATTAGAAACATATTGTTTTCCTAATGTATAAAATCAATAAATGGATTGGCTGGTCATATTAGGAAATCTTTAAGATGTATGCAAGGCGATTTTCAAGGCTCAGAAAGTGGAAAAGATCAAAACTTCTCCAAAATGGCTAAAATTTCTTTCCCATATTGTCTAACTTTAGCTTCTCCCATACCTTTGATCGCCATTAGATCTTCCAGGCTTTCCGGTTTTTGGGAAACAATCCTGACAAGTACAGGATTTTGGAGCACCATAAACTTTTTCCATTTATTACGTCTTGCAATCCTGTCTCGGAAATTTTTGAGTTCGTTTAGGATAAGTTTGTCTCCGCTAAGCGGTATTTTTTTGCGAGGTTTATCAGGATCGTCGAAGGACGGTTTAGGTTTTCCGAATGCAGTTAGATAAATTTTAGGATATTTATCTCCTTTGACGGAAAGTTTCTTGGCTTTTTGCCAATCTTCCAGGAGTTTTAGAATGGATTCTTCAGGGATATGTTTTAAAGAAGAATAATATTGTGATTTATCTAATCTTCTGCGAAGTATGTCCTTCGATTTTGCACCTCTTAATGTGCCTGCGATGATCTTTTTTCCGAATTTTGCTGGATATTCTGAAATCAACCCTTCTATGGATTTGATTTCGTCTGGATCGAAGATATGAGATTCTTTTTCCTTCTTCTTCTCCGCTTTTAATCTTTCTCTTTCCGTATATGCAAGTCTTGCCGATTGAGAAGAAGTAGAATCCGCACAAGTGTCACAGGATCCACAATCGGAAATTTTTTCTCCGAAATAATTACATAAGATCTTTTGTCTACAATCAGGAGAACTTACATAGGATTTTACATGAGAGAGTAGTGTTTCTCCTCCCTTATAGTTTGCTTCCTTGGATAAAAGAAAACTTTGGACGCTCAAATCACCGGGTAAGAAAAACAATACACAATCTGAATTTTTACCGTCTCTCCCCGCTCTCCCCGCTTCTTGGTAATAACTTTCCAAAGAAGAAGGTACCTGATAGTGAAGGACCAATCGTACATTCGGGCTATCTAATCCCATTCCGAATGCGTTTGTAGCTACGAGTATATTCGTTTTTCCTGATGAATATCCCTCTTGTGCCTTTTCCCTGCTGGAATCCGTTCTTCCTGCGTGGTATTTTCCTACTTTGTATCCTGATTTGCGAAGAAGTTCGTAAATTTCGTCCACTTTTGCGCGTGTGGAACAATAGATTATCACTTTTCCGGAAACTGATTTTTGAAAATTACCCTTTTCTAATATTTCTAAAAGTAGATTTTCTTTTTCTCGTTCCGAGTCCGGATATACTACCGAGAATTTTAGATTTTCTCTGGCGTATGTCCCCTGCACATGCAAGGGAAGTTTTAATCCTAAACTATCCGAGATATCTTTTTTAACTTTATCAGTTGCAGTGGCCGTAAGAGCCACCCAAGGAGTTCCTTCTTGTAAATAAGAACGTAATGTATGGAGTTTTCTGTATTCAGGACGGAAATCGTGACCCCATTGGGAAACACAATGTGCCTCGTCCACCGCCATTAAACTTACTGGAAGTTTTGGAAGTAAATTTAAGAAAGAACGGGAAACTGCTCGTTCAGGAGAAATGTATAATATTCTAATCTTTCCGGTTGCTGCAGAGGATAACACTCTTACTTGTTCCAGATCATCCTGAGTAGAGTTACAATAAGCCGCTTGGATCCCTCTCGCTTTTAAGCCATCCACTTGATCCTTCATAAGGGCGATCAATGGAGAAATTACAATCGTAAGAGAACTTGTTTCTGCAAAAGAAGGCAATTGATAGATGAGAGATTTTCCGCCGCCTGTAGGAAGGATTGCTAACACATCCTTTCTCCCCAATAACGCGTGGACGGCTTCCCATTGGCCTTGCCTGAATTGAGAAAACCCGAAATGGGTATGTAGGATCTTTTTCCAATCCTCTATCGAAGAGGAGACTGTTCCAGTGTTTGCAGACAAGTTGAAACTTATTCCTTATTCTTGATTTCGGATCTTACGGTATAGAAATCTTGAAGGATGCAGGGAAGAGTACAAGCTATTTTCGATAGATAAAGGTTCGTTTAAAAGAATCTCCGCCAAAATTTCCCCTCCCAATAGGGAAGTTAAAACTCCCCTAGATCCCAAACCACCGAACACAAACAGGTTTTTCTGCGGTTCTAAAAAAGGGAATTCTTTCTTTCGATTTTTTGTGAGACCCATACCGGAGTATATTTTTCGAAAAGGTTCTGGAGAATGGACAGGGCCAATGATCGGGAATCTATCCGGGGTTTGGGATCGTATTCCGACAAAATCGGAACGGACTTTGATATGTTCCCAGTCAACACCCAGGAACGTATTTTGAGAATATTCTAAAATTTCTTCTCTGTCCTTTAATTTTGCATTCGGATCTAAGTCGAACTCATCAAATGTGGAACCGTTTACCCTAATCCCATTTTTAGATGGGGTGAGATATTTTTCTCCCACATGGATTGGATCTTTTTCGGATTCTATATTCGAATCTTCTAATATTTCTAACTGCCCTCTAACGGATCTAAGGGAGAAGGGGGACTCTTTCCACAACCCTTGTAATAAACTTTTTATCCCGAAGGAATTCGCTAAGATCAAAACCTCCGTTTTATTTAAGGTTTCTTTGTTCTCTGAGAATAATGTCCATTCTTCTTTTTCCAAAGAGATCGATCCTATTTTTCCTTGTTTGAGGATAATATTCGGATGATCTAAAAGTTTTTCTATCAATACCGGGGTGTCTGTCCAAAAGCCGGAAGGATAAAATATACCCTTAGAGTTTTCTGGATAGTTCTTTCCCAGTTCGATCTTTAATTCTGCTAATTCTTTGGATAAAGAATGTGCCTTTACACCTTCTTCCAATCTAACCCAAGGAAGATCTTCTCCTGAGAGTTGTAATGTACCGGAGATTTGGTAAGAGTTGTTAGGTAAAAGATCGGAATAACGACGGATAGAATTTCCGAGACAACGTAAAGTCCATAAACTGGTCGGAGTTTCTCCTTTGGTAATATGAGGGTGAGAAACCGCCATTGGAACGGAAGAGGCGCGTAACGCGTTATGGTCATCCCAAACTTCTACCTGAATCCCTCTCCATGCTAATGCTCTTGCTATACTTGCTCCCGCGAGTCCAGCTCCTAATACGGTTACTTTTTTGGGAGTTTGATCGGATTCCATTCTTCTTAAAAATGGGATCGGATTTAAGTCGAGTTCCGGTTCGGATCCGTAAACTCCAACAAGCATTTCTCTTTTTCTTCCATAACCTGGAATTTTTGAAAGAGTGAAACCTGCACTGCTCAAACAATCTTTGACCGATCTTGCTACGGTGAATGTGGCAAAGCTTGCATTCTTATTAGAAAGTCTTTTGAGTTGAATAGAAATATTTTCTCCCCAAAGGTCTGGGTTTTTAGAAGGGGCAAATCCATCTAAGAAGAACGCATCGAATTTTCCGGACGTTTCCGGAAGATGTTGAATTGCATCTCCTATCCATAGATCCAAAACCAGGTTTTCTTTTTCGAATAAGAAAGAATTACATCCTGGGATGAGTAGTTTATATTTTTCTAAAAATAATTCCAGCAGTTCCGAAAGTTCCGGAAATGCGGAGATTGCCTTTCGTATATCATCTCCTTCTAATGGATATTTTTCAAAGGATGTAAATCGGAGGACCCGTCGGTTCGACTTATTTTTGCAATTTCTCCAAAGCTGCCAGGCTGCTAAAAAGTTTAAGCCGGTCCCAAATCCTAATTCTAATATAGAAAAGGTATGAGCGGTTTCTGAAGAGGATAATCTTTCTTCTAATTTGTTTCCGTTCAAGAAAACATGTTTGGTTTCTTCCAATCCGTTTTCCGGAGAAAAATAAATATCGTTAAATTCTCTGGAAACGGGCGTGCCGTTTTCTTTCCAGTCGATCATCCTGGATTTTCCGAATCTGATTTGGTATCTTCTTTAGGAGGAAGGCCGGCGGATGGTAGGTTTTGCAAAGGTGGGTATGCAGGTCCTTCTTCTTTTTTATGAGGCTCCTTGGAGAGTTGTATCTCTTTTCTGACCCCCATCCTGTAAGTAGTCATGTTCATGTATAGAGAAGGTGCAGGTAGGCCGTTTGCAGTTGCGACTTGATTTCTAATATTTAAACCTTTTCCGTCTAAGTCTCCAAAACTTGTAACTTCTAAAAATAAATATGCGTTATAAAGGATGGTATCCGGAAAGTATTGGCCTATATTATATTCTAATAATAAACGAAGTCCCTTTAGTTCCTGTAGTTGGTTCTTAACGCTGGAAATCCTTTGTTCTCTTTCTATAATGTCCATTCTGTAAACGGCGAGACCGTATATCGGCCCAACGCCAAAATTCACATTCTTCCCTTCATAATAACCTAAATAAAGCGTGAAATACATCTGATAGTCTTCGTAAGTGTATTCCATATTTCTACCCAACTGAGGAGGAAGAGGAAACAGTTGATTGGAAACATATTCGTCGAATGCAAGATAACGTCTCCCATCGTCCGGATAATTGATCAGATTTCCTCTATATGTTCTTGGAGAAGTTAGGTTGAATGACCATGCGAGTCCGCTTAAGAAAGAAAAAAAACCTTTGAGGTCTCTTGTGCCTGGGATCCTACTTGGAACAGATCCAATAGAGTAAAATGCACGAGTTGTTGTGGAATCCCTACTGACCACACTTGTATCCGTGTCTGAACCTGGAGCACTGAATTTGCTGATAGGTATTCCCTGGACATTGGATGGATGGGTGAAAAAATCTAAGGCGGTATATTCCGCACCCGCATTGATAATGATCGAATCTAAAATCCCACTCATACTCTTACAGGAAGAGAAAATTAGAATTAGACAGCAGGAGAGTAATTTTAAGAAAAAATCCGGATTTAGTCTCTTTGAATCCATCGCCCAGAACCAAATTGAAACGGTAAGAAATCAAACCAAGTCCATTTCATGGGGCTTGACTGCTCACACCGAAAACCGAGGATCGTATTAGTCGAAGTATATGTCTTTCGAAAAAAAACAGCCTATCTTATACCCCGTTTCCGTAGCCCCTATGATGGACTGGACGGACAGGCATTTTCGTTTTTTCTTAAGACTGATCACTAAACATTCTCTATTCTACACAGAAATGGTGACGACCGGCGCAATCCTAAGGGGAGACAAACATAGATTCTTACGTTTTTCCCAGGAAGAATCTCCAGTTTCTTTGCAGTTAGGCGGGGACAATCCTTCTCACCTTGCTGAATGTGCTAAGATTGGAGAAGATTACGGATACTCAGAGATCAATCTGAATGTGGGTTGCCCAAGTGATAAGGTACAAGAGGGAAATTTCGGAGCCTGTTTAATGAAGGACCCGAATAAGGTTGCCGATTGTATCTCTGAAATGGATTCCAAAACTTCTATACCAGTCACAGTAAAATGTCGTATTGGTGTTCGCGGAAAAGAAACATTAGAAGATTTGTATGAGTTTGTGAGAACCGTAAGCCAAGCCGGTGCTAGAAGGATTACAATACATGCAAGAATTGCAATATTAGAAGGTTTAAGTCCGGCTCAGAATAGGACTGTTCCTCCATTACGTTATGAGGACGTGTATTCTATCAAAAAAAGTTTTCCGGATCTGTTGATAGAATTGAACGGGGGAGTTAAAACCATTTCGGATATCCATTCCCATCTGGACAAAGTAGATGGAGTGATGATAGGAAGGGCAGCTTATGAAAATCCTTTCTTATTCTCTGAAGTGGATTCGGAATTTTTCGGAGCAGAACCTCTAAGCTTAAGTCGTAGAGATATTTTTGAGTCCACTCAGGAATATGTTTCCGTTCAAACTGCAAATGGCGAAAAGCCGAGTCGGATTTTAAAACATTTACTTGGAGCATTTCATGAAATCAGAGGAGCTCGCTCTTATCGTAGGATTCTCACAGAAAAAATGTATTCCAACCCTAATCCTAGATTACTTTTAGAAGCTTTGCAGTCTATTCCGGACGAGTATTTGGATCGTAAATTAGGAGATCCGAAAATTGAGACCAAAGAGGTTGCCAATCCGGTGGTTTAATCGGAGAACACTCGTCTAACTACTGCATAATATTTGTGGAGAAACTTTTGGACAAGATTCGAACCATAGATTGCGGATATGTAGAAGCAGGGCTTGCCTGCGCCTATCTGATCGTGGATGGGGAAAGGGCAACATTCGTAGAAAATAATACAAATTATGCGGTCCCTCTTCTATTAGAAGCATTGAAGGAAGAAGGGCTTGGCCCTGAGTCTGTCGATTATATTATAATCACTCATGTTCACTTGGACCATGCGGGTGGAACAGGAAAACTTATCTCACTTTGTTCGAATGCAACTGTACTCGCTCATCCAAAAGCTGCACCTCATGTAATAGATCCTACTCGTTTGATCAAAAGTTCTATCCAAGTATATGGAGAAGAAAACTATTTTAAATTATATGGTGAAATCCTTCCCGTGCCGAGCGATCGTGTTCGCACTATGAGCGACGGAGAAGAATTATCCTGGCAAAAAAGAACATTCAAATTTTTGCATACAAGAGGACACGCGAATCATCATTTCTGTATTTATGATTCTTTAACAAACGGAATATTTACCGGAGATACTTTCGGGATCGGATATACATTATTTAGAAAAGGACAGGACTCGTTATTATTTCCTTCTACAACACCTACCGATTTTGATCCTGAGGAAGCGATATTTTCAGTAGATAAGATACTTAGTACAGGTGCAGATAAGGCTTATCTCACACATTTCGGAGTCTGGGAAGATATACGTGGCGGAGCTTCTCAAATGAAAGAAGGTCTTACTGTTATGAAAAATATTCTGATCTCTGCGGAAAAGACAGGCTTAGAAGGAGAAACTTTGGTTGCCTTTTGTGAAGTTAGAGTTCGTTCTTATTTGGAAGATCAAATACATGCCCGGCATCTTCCTTTTGGAGAAAAAGAAGAAAGATTTATAGGATTCGATTCACAGATCAATGCACAAGGGATCGCATTTAAAATAGAAAGGTCTAGAAAGAGTAGGAAATAATTTTCCATCCCTTAAGTATATGTTTTTGATTCTTCTAAATTTTATAGATGAGAACTTGGAAATAGTCTAGTGCGGCTTAGGCGAAGTTTTTCATTTGATTTCCTAGTTTCGAACTTTTTGAATATACATGTGGGCATACTTTCGGATAGATTTCTAAAGAAAAGAAACTTAGCATTCCTTCTCTGTGCCTTCTTCCTTTTACTCTCTTGTTCTACAAAAACTTCCGAAAAAACTCCTTTAATTTATAAAGGAAGTATAAATATGAGCACCGCCAGTCCTTGGGGAGAAATTTACCCCCTAAAAGGAGACTGGGAATTCAGTTGGGGAAATTTATATTCGCCTAATACAGGTTATGTGTCGAGTGGGCAGTACTTCCCTGTGCCTGGAATTTGGAGGGATTATTCTCCGGAATTTACATTACAAGGACATGGTTCTTATAAATTAAATATTCATAAAACTCCGGAACAAAAGAATCTAGCTATCTATGTGCCTAGGATCCCTGGAGTATATTCGGTATATTTCGGAAAAAGAATGATCTTTGCTAACGGGATCAATGGGACTAGTCGAGCCGATACGGAGTTCTTAGTACACCCGAATTCTCAGATCTATCTTTTGGATTCCATAGATACGGAACTGATCGTAAATGTTTCGAATTACAGAGGAAATTTTCTAAAAGGTGGGATACGAAATCCATTCCTGATCGGAGATATGGACTCTTTAAAATTGAAAGTGATCCGCGAAGTGATATGGGAAACACTTTTAGTTGCGATCATTTTTTCGGTAGGTTTGTATCATCTGATCTTCTTTGCATCTTATCGAAAAGATTTAGTGCCATTATTTTTCTCTTTATTTTGTTTTTTAGTAGCCTTCTATTCTTTTGTAACTTCGGGACTTCAATATATTCTTACTCCAGAATTGACTTTAGATATGCGTATCAGGATGGAATACTTCTGTGAAGCATGTTTAGTCCCTTCTGTTTATATGATCCTGAAAACAATGTATCCGAAACAATTCGGAGCTAAATGGATGGCGATCTTAATGAGCACTATGTTCATTTTCGTCCTTTCTGTTTTTGTATTGGGAGAAGAAGAGCTTATCTATTTGTATTCCTTCTTCATGCATGTTCCTCCGTTTTACACGATCGTTTTATTGGCAGCATTAGGATATGCTTGGTGGCAAAAAGAGGATAGAGCCAGAACCGTATTTCTTTCTGGAATGATACTTGCGGTTTCTATGTTGAATGATGTGATCTGGGGATTATATGAAGTATACTTTTTGATACCTTATAGTTTCCCGGCCGCGCTTGTAGGATTTATAGCATTCAATTCTTATATTATATCGTTAAGATTTACTAAAGATCTGGAGAAGGCTGAAACCTTTGCAGAATTACAATCCAAGTATAATGAACAACTTAGACTAAACGCTGAGGAAAAGGCGAAGTATGCAACCTTAGTGGATCAATCCATGGATAAAGGATTTCATTCCCTTATCGATCAATTGGAATCCAAAGAAAGTTCCGATAAATCACTTTCTAAACTTAAAAACGAACTGAATCAAACTTTATCCGGGGTCAGGGATATTTTAGATCTGATGCATCATCAGGGTGGAAAAGAAGAATTAGTAGAAGATGAAATGAGAAAGTTCGTCCTGAAAAACCCGTTATTCTCCCATTCAGAGATCCAAACTGTTTCACAATTTTTGAGAATAGACGAATGCCTTCAGGTCCAAAGGATCTTCTCCGACGCGGTAAAGATAGGGGCAAGAAGGTCAGGTGAGTCTAAAATTTTCTGGGGGAAAGAGGGAGACTCAATATTACTCAGGTTACAGGCAATGGGAGTTGTGGAAACGAAAGAAGAACCTTCCACTCTTCTTGAGGCAGACCTGAAAGTGAGGGCCGAAAAGTTAGGAGCAAGATTTTTCCTTCTAAGCGAGCCTGGAAAATTCGAATTCGAGCTCAGACTGCACTCTTAACCGAATTTTTCGGAAGAGAAATCGGATTCTTCTGAAAAAGAGTTGTCTCAAATTCTACTCCACGGATTCTACACAAGATTAGAATGATTCTAATCTGTGGTGATGAAAAATGAAGAATACAAAAATACTGTACTTGGGTCTAATTTTGGCCCTGGTCTCGGCATGCGGTCCATCCGAGAAAACAAAACAGCTTATGCAAGACGCGAAGATTTCCTTTGGAATTCTTCCGGAAAAAATGCCAGGATCCGAAAAGGATACTCCTGCTAAGATTGCTTTAGGCGAAAAACTCTATTTCGAAAAACGTCTTTCTATCAACGATTCACAATCCTGCAGTTCCTGCCACGGAACTTTAGGAAAGACTGCTGGAGTAGATAATCTACCTACTTCCCCGGGGGCTCTTGGGAAAAATGGAGATCGGAATTCTCCTACATCTCTGAATGCAGGATTCCATTTTGTCCAATTCTGGGACGGAAGAGCGGCTGACTTAAAGGCTCAGGCAAAAGGTCCGATCTTAAATCCAGTGGAAATGGCGATGCCATCCGAAGCTGCGGTTGAGAAAAAACTTTCTGAAATCGCTGAATACGTGGACCTATTTGCAAAGGCTTTCCCGGATCAGGACAAAAAGATTACCTATGACAATTTGGCAGAAGCAATTGCTGCTTTTGAGAGAACTCTGATCACCAGAGACCGTTTCGACGAGTTCCAAGCTGGAAATCACAGAGCTTTAACTTCTGAAGAACAGAAAGGACTGGAAACCTTTCTAAGTGCTGGATGTATCCAATGCCATAACGGGCCACTATTGGGTGGAAACAGCTTCCGCAAATTGGGTCAGGTAAATCCTTACGAAAACACAACCGATGTTGGAAGATCTGCCGTGAGTAAGAACGATGCTGAAAAGTATTTCTTCAAAGTTCCGTCTCTTAGAAATATAGCCTTAACCGCTCCTTATTTCCATGATGGAAAGGTAGCAACCCTGCCGGAAGCGGTGAAAAAAATGGCATATTTGCAGCTTGGAAAAGAGCTTTCCAGCGAAGAGGTGGATTCGATAGTATCTTTCTTGAAGGCATTATCGGATAAAAATCGGTCTAATTAATTAGATCTTAGATCAAACGAACTTACAGAATTGAAACCTATTCAGACCGGCTCCGAAAGGAGACGGTTTTTTTTTGCCCTCGGAAGCACAGAGTCCACTAAGAAAACTCTGCGCTCTTTGAGTGCCGTTAATCCCTGTGACTCTTATCTTTCCAGGATCTGTCTGTATTTTCTGTGAGTCTCGCCTGTAAAGATCTGGCGAGGGCGGACCTTATGAGATGCGTTCACACCGATCCTTTGTTCTCTCCAGTGAGCCAACCAACCAGGAAGTTTACCAATCGCCTGCATTGCAGTGAAAAGTTCTTTAGGAATCCCTAAACTATGGAATAGGATCGCACTATAGAACTCTAGATTCGGATAAAGATTTTTTTCCAGGTAGAAAGGATCTTTGCTAACGAAATCATCCACTTGCAAAGCAACTTCTGCAATTGGATCCAATTTCTTCTGCTTATAAAAATCTATGAATAATTTTTGAGCGATTGTAGAACGTTTGCTCTTCACCTTATATGCGTCGTGACCGAAACATGTGGAGTGAAGTTGGAATTCCCCTTTCTTCAACCTTTCGAAAAATTCAGGAACGGGAAGTTTGGATTTGATAATATCTTCGATTAACTCGACTGCTGCAACCTGTCTTCCACCTTCTCTGGAACCCCAAAGAGCATTAATCGCAGAAGAAACGGAAGCGAATATATTTGCCTGGGTAGAACCGATCAACTGAACAGTAGTATTCGAAACATTCTGCTCATGATCCGCGTATAAGATCCAAAGTTGGTTTAAGATCCTATCATGCTCTTCGGAAGGTTGGTATTTAACCGACGGAATAGAGAAAAGCATATATAAAAAATTTGTACAGTATGGATGGCGATCCACTGGATAAACGAAAGGTTGGCCGATCATTTTTTTATAAGAGAATGCGGCGATCGTTCTGATTTTCGCTAGAAGTCTAGCTGCTTGGTCAATTCCACGATCCAGATATTCTTCGTATTCGTCTTGGTAATAACTGGATAAGGAAGAAACCATTACGGAAAGAACTGCGAGTGGGTGAGCTCTTCCTGGGAAACCATCGAATAGATTGATCATGTCTTCGTGGATCAAACTATGTTTGGAAAGTTTCATGGAGAATTCTTTCAGCTGTTTTTCGTTGGGAAGATCTCCGTAAATCAGCAGGTAGCTAGTCTCTACGAAAGTGGAATAATGCACTAATTCTGCGACGTCATAACCTCTATACTGTAAATCTCCAGTGAGAGCGTCCCTCCTGGAAATTTTACTCTGGGCATATGCGGTATTAAAAAAACCGGGATCGTAAGAGGTAAGCCCCGTCTTAGTGTGCAAATCTCTAATATCGATTCCTTTATTCCCGTCAGTTCCGGTGATTACTGGAAGGCGGTGGACCTGGTCTCCGAATTTCAACTCTACGAAATCGCTCATACCGATAGGAAACAGGGGAAGGGTAGAAGAGTCAAACCTTCCTTCGGCGCTGCCTGCAATTTTCCCTTTAGGCTGGACAAAACTTTCGCCTTCGATTTACTCTCCCGAAGTTTCGAAGGAATTTTGTTTTGGAGCATCTGCCCGGTTTTTTTCTTCATTTTTGGATCCAATTTGGAACCGCACTTTGCCTACTTCTCGCGGCGATGGAGCTCGCTAAAAAAAGGGAGAATGTCATGCCGGGTGGGATCTTCTACCTGGCCATTATTCTTGCCTTGGTAGAGAGTCGATTGGGCTTAGGTCTGCTGCCATGGGCCGCGGATCATATCTGGTTCTGGCCTGCATTCTTCCCTGCAGTTTGGGCTGTAGGTCCAACATTACTTTTGGTCTCTAAGAATATGGTCCAATTTGCTTTGGATAGAGAGATACAGATCGGAAAACATTTTATCCCGGCCGTTCTACTCTTACTCGGAGAATTAGTAGCTTATATTATTCTACCTGCGGAAGAGATCAGAGAGTATATTCGAAATGCAATGTTCGGTTCTAAGGTGGATATTCTTACAGGAGTTACGATCTTCGGTTCGATCCACCAGACTGTTTATTCTATTTTTCTCTGGATGTTGTTTAGAAAGGCATCTAAAGAAACTGAGATCCCACTTTCTTCCCTAGTTTACACAATCCTGTTTGTGGTATTCACAACCATTCAGCTTTGTTGGTTCGGATATTTTTTAAAAAATCAGTTTTTGCTAGCCGCGGGTTCTAGTTTCCAAACTTTGGGGATCGTTCTTGTATTTTTATTCTCCTCTAGGTATCCGAATTTTTTCATTTCTTTGAAGTCGGAGATCCAACAGAAAAGATACGAGAGGACCCAACTGAATGGATTGGATCTGGACCAACTTCATACTCGTATCAAAGAGTTGGTAGAGACAGATAAAATATATAAAGAAGAAAGTCTGAAAATCCAAGACTTCGCAGAAAAACTCTTGGTATCCCCTCACCAACTTTCCCGCATTCTAAACGAAACTTACGGCAAAAATTTCAATGAATTCCTGAATTCATTTAGGGTAGAAGAGGCCAAAATTCTTCTACTAGAGGACCTGGAACGAACTGTTCTCTCCATTGCATACGATGTTGGATTCAATACCAAATCCACATTTAATGCGCAGTTTTTGAAAATCACCGGAATGACTCCTCTAGAATGGAGAAAAAAGGGTAGCAAACTATAAGTTCGGACGATTGTTTTTCGCATATCGGTTAGGATAAAACCTTCCTATCGGATTCCGCAAGGAAGGAGAAGAGACCGATGTCCCGAGAAACATATCCTAAAGAAGAATTAGAATCCTACCGCAAAGTGCAAGCCTTGGCATACGAAGCTGTAGAATCTGTGCGCAAGGAATTGTACCCAGGGATTACCGAAAAAGAAGCAGCTCGCAAAATTGACGATTATATCCGAAATGCGGGAGGCACATCCTTCTTCCATTATGGTTTCGCATGGTTCGGAGACAGAACCGCATTCAGAGGATTCAAACGTCCGCTATCTCTTAATTATTTAAGAAAGGGAGAAGGTCTACTTCCACATTTCGGCGGAAAGTTCCAACCTTCTAACCGTAGATTAGAAGAAGGAATGGCAGTCATCCTAGACGTAGCTCCTACGTTTGCGGGAAGAGCAGCAGATGTGGGTTACGCATTCTCATTCGGAAAAAATCCGGAACATGATAAGGCATTAACAAATTTAGAAGAATATAGAGAGTTGATCTTAAGAAGGGTCTTAGAAGAAAGGACCTTATCCGAAATTTATCTGGAAGTAGACGCTAGAATACGTGCTTCCGGATACGTTAACTGTCATTCTATCTATCCCCAAGGAGTTTTAGGTCATAAGGTAGGAAGACTTCCTGCTTATAATCTCCCGGGTGGAAGAGTGAATGGATTTCCATTCCAAACATTCGCATACTTATTCCCTCAAATGATAAAAGATCTAATCCCTGGAGTTTCCGGGCATTCACCATTATGGGGAGAAGGTTCCGACTTCAGAGCAGAACCGGGACTCTGGGCAGTAGAACCTCATATAGGTAAGATATATTCTGGCTCAAAAGAATCAGAATCTTTCGGAGCAAAATGGGAAGAGATCTTAGTAGTTACGGACTCTACCGCTTATTGGTTGGATGAAGATCTTCCGCACGTAAACCTTTGGAAGGAGAAGAAAAAATCTAAATCTTCTAAGCCAGTCACAGGCGCTAAGAAACAAAAAGAAAAAGTCCCGGCTTAAACGAAATACATTCAATAAATTTAATTTAGAAGGCTTATGATGAGCAGCGAAATATTACAGGATAAGGATTTTCATTTTTATCCGGTCAGAAAACCTAAATTCGAATTCAGCGAGAATGGAACCAGTAAACATTGGATGGACGGTTCCGCTTATAAAACACATATTTTGAATACTTGGACTCTCTTTTTTCCAGATGGAGAAAGATTCTTTATCAGAAGTATCCAAAAATTCCTGCCAAATATAAAAGATCCAAGAGTTCTTCGAAATGCAAAAGCATTCATGGGCCAAGAAGCCCAACATGCCGGGGAACATAAAAAAACCTGGAAAATTCTCGAAGACCAAGGATTTAAAATCAAAACATTCACAGACTTTGTGAATTCATTTTTCGTGAATTTTGTGGAAAAGATAATGTCGGCTAAGTCTTGTTTGGCGGCTACAGCGGGTGCGGAACATTATACTTCTCTTGTGGCTACGATCGGATTACAAATTAAGGCATTAGATCAAGCTGAATCGGAGATGAAACGGCTGTGGGAATGGCATGCAGCAGAAGAGATAGAGCACAAATCAGCGGCTTATGATGTGTTTTTGGATATCAGCGGAAATTATTTCAGAAGAATGATCACTTTCCTTGGAGTGACAATCGTATTCTGGGCGGCAACATTTATAGGCGCTGAAATTCTTCTTTGGCAGGAAGGACTTACTTTTAAATGGAAAACTAGAAAAGATGCTTTCCGTTTTATCTTTATAGACGAAAAGGTCTTCTTTCATGCTGCGGGTGCATTCTTCAGATACTTCCGTCCTGGATTTCATCCGGAACAAGAAGATAATTTGGAATTGAGTAGGGCAATCTTCGAATCCCCAGAGCATACATATAAGGAAATTGCATGAGCAGATTAAGCGGGAAAAACATTCTAATCACCGGAGCAAGCGGTGGTTTTGGTAAAGAACTAACCAAACAACTATTAAATAAGGGCGCCAATCTAGTGCTAACGGATATGAAAGCGCCGGAGACCAAAGCAGAATTCTATTTAGAAAATTCTAAAGCGGTTTCGGGAAAAATACTCGGAAGTTTTGCAGCAGACTTAAGCAGTGAATCAGGTTGCGAAAAAGCGTATAAAGAAGCGATCAAGATCCAGCCTAAGATCGATATTCTAGTAAATAACGCAGGTTTAGCATTCGGTGGAAGACTACTGGATGTTCCAATGGACAAATGGAAATTAATCTTGGACGTAAACTTATACGCTCCAATCTATCTTTCTCGTTTATTCTTACCTGCAATGTTGGAAAGAAAATACGGACAGATCGTAAATCTTTCCTCATGTGCCGGGATCACAGCTCCAGGCGAGTTAGTGTATTATTCTGTTTCCAAATTCGGGATCAGAGCCTTGGGCGAAGCATTAGATTCAGGCTACAGGCATAAGGGAGTATATACGACTAACGTGTATCCTTTCTTCGCAAATACGAATATTCTGCATTCTCAACAATTCGGAACGGATAAACCGAAAGTAGTTCCTTCTTTGATCGTAGACAGTCCTCAAATGGTAGTTCGTGCCATAGTAAGAGGAATAGAAAAAAGAAAGATGCATGTTTTCCCGGGATTCACTGCGAAGTTATTGCGTTTCTTGACCAGACTGTCTCCTGGATTCTTAAGAGGAATGGAAAGACTAGGACAAAAATTTTCTTAAACGAAAAAGAGGCGAAAAATATGGCGGCTACCCAACTGGAAAACGGTGTAAAAAAGGAAAAAAAGGAAGTTTGGACGGAAACCTTCGTCCATAACGGTGACGTTTCTTTGTATGTAAAATACAACCATACAGCGAAAGAAAGACCGAACAGACCCACAGTTCTTTTCGTTCACGGATATCCTGACGATCATAGGGTCTGGTCCTACCAGATGGAATCTTTAAAAGAGGATTATAATGTGGCCGCTTTGGATCTGAGAGGTTCAGGAAAATCGGATAAACCTAAAAAACAGAAAGCATATAATGTTCGTAGAATATTCGAAGATCTTGAAACAGTAATCCGATTTGTCGGTAATGATAAACCTGTACATCTTGTTGCCCATGACTGGGGATCTTTGATCAGTTGGGCATTCGTTGCCGATGAACAAAAATCAGTTTGGGCAAAATCTTATACTGCAATGGGCGGGCCTCACCCTGTTCTTGGGAAGAGAAGCGCTTTTCAAATGGCTCTTTCCGGGAATCCACTTTCTTTGTACAAGGCACTTTCTCAGCTCAAAAGATCTTGGTACATTCTATATTTCCAAATTCCTTTTGTGCCTGAATGGATCTGGAAAACTTTCAGTAAATTTTTCTGGAAGTATACAATGAATACGGGTGGAGTTCCTAAGAATGACACACTTAGGAATAAATCCAAAGAAGAGATCGTTGCAACCACAGTTTCCAATGTGAATTTGTATAGAGAGCTACTTAGAGGGGAGAAGTATCCGGAACCGAAACATATCAAAGCTCCAGTCCAGGTTCTAATTCCTCTCAAAGATTTTGCGATCCGACCGGAGTTATACAGACTTCATGAAAGGATCTGTGATTCTTATAAAGAATATACATATGATAGCAATCACTGGATCCAAAGAACAATGCCTGATATGGTGAGCGAAAAGATAAGAGAGTTTGTTTGGGAAATCGGCTAAAAAACGTAAAATTGTAATTAACCCGAACTAGAAAAAAAAGAAACCAGATCCGTTCCGAAAGGGTCAGATAAACATGATCTTGAACGGAATCCAAAAAATTCTAGTTTTATGGAAAGAGAAAGTTCTCCCGAACTCGGGAGCCCTTTCTTTTTTGATCATACCTTTTTTCGCATTGGTACTTGTCGCAGACCAAGCAAAATCCTTATCCGATAAAGAAGTTCATCAATACTTTTATGAAACATGGAAATTAGAGATCGATTCCAAGGATAATTTGGAATTGTTCAAAGAAACCCAACATTGGATCGGAACTCCTCATAGAGACAATGGAAAAGACGAATCAGGGATAGATTGTTCCAGTCTTGCCGCAAAGCTTGTAAAAAAAGCATATTCCAAAACGATAGCGGGTTCTTCCGAGAATATCTCCAAGCAGGTCAAAAGGATCTCTGACTCCGATTTGCAGGAGGGAGATTTAGTATTTTTTAATATATATGGCGAGAAGATCAGTCATGTAGGAGTTTATCTCAAGGATAGAAAGTTCGTACATGCTTCCGTAGTCAAAGGTGTAACAGTCAATTCTCTGGATGAGAATTACTATAAGACTAGATTCGTATTTGCCGGAAGATTATAACAAACTCGTTCCTGAAGCTAATCATTTAGTATTGATTGACAATTAAGGTTTAAGGGTCGAAATCAACTCTTGTATGAGAGTTCGCAGTTTTGGTCTGATCGTCTTTTTTCTGTTAACCTTCTTCTATTGTCAAAAACCTCCAATCCCAAAATTAGAAGAAAGCCCACCACCTTTGAAGATCGAAAAAGGATTGGTAAACATAAGAGATATTGATCCGAATATAGAGATAGATCTGCGCTATTCCACTTCTGAAAATTTTACGGGGTCGATTATCTATCCCTTCCAAACCTGTTTGCTCAGAAAAGAAACTGCAGAAAAATTAAAAGCCGCTAACTCCGAATTCCAAACCTACGGATACAGGATCAAAATTTGGGATGGGTATCGTCCTCCTTATGCGCAAAAAATTTTATGGGAGAAGGTTCCCAATCCAAGATATGTTGGAAATCCAACAAAGGGCGGTTCCGTTCATAATCGAGGCGGAGCAGTAGATCTCACGCTTATCGATTCGGAAGGAAACGAATTGGAAATGCCAAGTCTTTACGATGAATTCACTTATAAGGCTTCTCCTTTTCGTAAGGATCTGGAGCCGACAGTTTCTAAAAATTTGGAGGTCTTGGTTGGAATTCTAACAAAGCATGGATTCAAACAGATCAGTTCTGAATGGTGGCATTATAACGACGGGGATGCAAAAGTTTATCCCCTAGTAGAGGTGGATCCGAAACTTTGGGAGAAATGAAACAGCGTTCTTCTAAAAGTTGAACGAGTACGGAATCAATATTCTAGTTTATAGCTTGCTTTAATACTGTATTTTATTTTACATTGGTTAGCATAAAAGCTAACATTCGATTTGAATGATTCGAATCGAATTTTTTAAGAAAGAGAAAGGTAGATGTCCGGTAGAAGAATTTTTAGATTCTCAACCTGGGAAAGTTGCTCAGAAAATTACCTGGGTCTTAAAAATTATAGAAGAAGGAAAAATTGTTTCTAAGCAATTTTTCAAAAAGATGATTGGGACCGATGAAATTTGGGAATGTAGGGTCGAGTACGGCTCTAACGCTTACCGGATTTTTGCTTTTTGGGCGGAAAAGAATAAGTTAGTCTTAACTCATGGATTTCAAAAGAAGACCCAGAGAACACCTGATAAAGAAATTGTAAAAGCAGAGAGATATAGAAAGGATTATTTTGATAGGTTAAATAAATGAGCGATCTGAATAAATATATTAATAAACGGAAGAAAAAAGACCCGAAATTTTCCGAAAATTATGAAGCTGGATTTAATGATTTCAAGATTGGACTTTATCTGAGAGAGTTAAGAGTTAAAAAGGGGTTTACTCAAGAAGATCTCGCAGTTCGCCTAAAAACTAAAAAAAGTGTAATTTCTCGAATGGAGAATCATGCCGAAGATATTCGTTTATCTACTCTGGAAAAAGTAGCCAAAGTTTTAGGTAAAAAACTCCACATAAGTATTCGATAATTTTAATATAATGAAACATTTAGAAATGTTCTCCAATCGTCTGACCAGGATGTCCAAACATTGGAAAAAATGGGCAAGAAGAAGAGGGATTACCTGCTTTCGGATATACGATCGCGACATTCCGCAGGTTCCTATCGTAATCGACCTATACGAAAATTTTTGCCTAGTCTCTGAATATTTGAATTCTTATCCGATGTCCGAAGAGGAAAGAGAATCGGAGAGAAATACTATCCGAAATTTTATAATCGAAATTCTTCAAATTGATCCTGAAAATTTGTTTTGGAAAACCAGAGAGCGTAAGAAAGGAAATCTGCAATACGAAAAGTTGGATACACAAGAGAAATCCATCCAAGCAAACGAAGGCGGATTGAAATTTAAGGTAAACTTAAGCGATTATCTTGATACTGGACTCTTTCTGGATCACCGAACTACGCGAGATCTTTTTAGAAAAGAAGCCTCAGGGAAGAATGTTTTGAATTTATATTCTTACACAGGCGCATTCTCAGTATATGCTGCCGATGGTGGTGCGGAAAAAATTACTAGCGTGGATCTTTCTCAAAAATACTTGGACTGGTCCAAGGAAAACTTTGAACTAAACGGATTTTCTCACGAAGGCCACGAGTTTATCAGAGAAGACATTACGGAATGGTTAAAAAGAGAAAGAAATAATCCTAAAAGAATACAATACGATCTTATCATAGTCGACCCACCTACATTCTCTAATAGCAAGAAGATGAGAGATATTTTCGATGTGCAAAGGGATTATACTTTTTTACTAAATTCAATTTTTAGGGATTTTTCTGCGACAGGTGCGATTCTCTTTTTCTCCACAAATTTTAGAAAATTCAAATTGGATACAGATGAACTTTTGTGGGAAGATATCCAGGATATCACGAAACAAACTCATCCGGAAGATTTTCGGAATGAGAAGATACGATTTGTTTGGAAGATGAGGAAGTAGAGCTAAAATTCGAAATTGTTGTAATTCCTACATACGGAAAAATTGGGCGGCCGCCTCGCTAAGCTCGGGCCGCGCTGCTCCGATTTCGCTACCGCTCATCCGGACTTCGTCCGGACTAAAGATCTGCGCATCGCTGCCGCGATTACTTCCACTGAGTCAAGAATATTCTTTTTGTGCTAAAATGTAGGAGCTCCTACAAAATTCGCAGAAATTTGTAGCTGCGAATATTGCAGTTTTATGATAGATGGCAAAAGGTCTCCCACGGGCCACTCCCCCCTCCCAATGCCAGGGTGGGGGTAAGTTTTGACCCCTGTAGGAATTCCTACAATTTCAGGTAACTGCGGTCTTAGACAAAAACTTCGCGAAAAACTTAGGGAAATAATGTCTTAAAAACAGACCAAATTTTTCTTTTCCACCGGCAATGATTACTTGCAGATCTTCGTTCTCGATCGCATCCAAAATCTTGCGAGCGCATTCGTCCGCGTCGATCCCGTTTTCGATTACCTTATCCATTTTCTTTTGAGGAGTTCCATCTCCTTTAAGCGCGTTATGTGAAATATTAGTCTTCACAAAACCAGGATAAACCAAGGTAACTTTCAGATTTTCTTTTGTATTTTCAGCTCTAAGTGCTTCATAAAAACCGGTTAATGCAAATTTAGTGGAAGAATATCCAGTTCTCAATGGAACTCCGATTAGTCCTGCAACACTTGCAATTGTGGAGATCCAACCTTGTTTTCTTTCTCTCATATGAGGAAGTACTGCAAGTGTCAGAGCAATATTGCCGAAGTAGTTTACCTTCATCAAAGTTTCATAAGTTTCTAAGGAAGTCTCATGAGCCATAGAACGTTGGCTGATCCCTCCGTTATTGATGAGCACATCTATCTTTCCGAAAGTCTTAATAACTTGAGCGGGAACCTTTCCTAACTTTTTATAATCTTCTAGATCCAAAGGAAGGATCATGCTGTTTGAATTCGTTAGTCCGTTCTCTTTGCGGACCCTTTTGAGTTCTTTTTCTCTTCTGGAAGAAAGAACTAAAGTCGCTCCTCTTCTGGCGGCTTCTTTTACTAAAGATTCACCGATCCCGGAAGAAGCTCCTGTAATCCATACGACTTTGTCTTTGAAAAATTCTCCCATATTTTTATCTCCGATATTAAATTTCTTAGGTGGTCAAGGATCTAAAGGAAGTTTAAGAACCAAGGGACAAGTCCCAAGATAAAAACTCCCTCTCCAAGGATCCTATACTTTTGAGAATCTTGGAATTTATCCGCGTAACGCAGGATTCCTCCCGGAACTGCACAGATCAGAGCGATCACCAAAGAGGCCGAAACCGAGGTGCCCGGCGCCCATTTCCGTATTCCGCCGGCCAATACTAAGGCAGCTAGAAATCCGAGCAAGGACAATCGTAACACCCATTCCTTAGCAAGTTTGGGAGAAAGGACTCCTAATAGATAAACCTGACCTTCCCTCGCGTCTAACTCTGCTTCCATGAGAGAATTCATTACTAAATTCAGAACGGTACCTAAAAAGAATAAGAAAAGAAGAAGGGGAACTATCCAAGAACGAAACCCTACAACCAATAGAGGGCCAAACCAAACTCCTAAAGTATAGATCAATGCTACCGAGAATTCTTTTCCGAAACGTATCTTTCCCCAACGAGCGATTCCTAAATGAAGGGTAGCCAAGGCTGCTAATAATACTCCGCCAAGTAAAACGATCTCTCTTAATAATAAGAATGCAAGGACTGCAGAAATGATTGCCGCAATTGTGCAGAGTATTGTCAAAACTCTGGAATTGTCGTAATGGAATTTGTGACGTGGATTGATGGAATTTTCTCCTACCTTCTTACCATCCAATAAATGGTCCAAGGTATAGATGACCCAAACGCTTAACGGAAGAAGAAACCACCATACTGTTTTCATCTTGGCGCCAGTCACTACAGTTGCCAAGGCTCCGGAACCTAAAACGCCAAGACAAATGTCCAAGCTAAGTACATGAACATAAAACCAAAGTTTGTTTTCTAAAACGTTTCGCATATGATCTCTATTACGACTGATTTCCACGAATAGATTAGATTGTTTCTGATTATTTTACAGTTTTCGCGGATATGTTATCGATTCCTTCTGATCTAAATTGAGAATGCAAGGATTTTATGAAAATGGATTTAATTTGTCCTGAGTCGTCTATGTTTTTTAAAGGAAGGTGGATCACCAAATCGATATTAGATTGACCGAAGGAAACATAACGAAATGAAATTTTGGATTCATTATAACCATTTTTTCCATAGATATGAGTTAAGGAAAAATTCGCGGTTTGAATAAGGATAGATTCTAATTTTTCTAAATTTCCTTCTTTAGGAATGCTGATCTCCAATTCAGTCCAAAGTCCTGTGTTTGTAAGACTATAATTCGTATAGGTAGTCTTGGACATCTTCGCATTCGGAATGATGATCGTGCTTCCATTTCTTTTTTTGAGAGAAGTGGTTCTCCAATTGATATCTTCTACCAGACCTTCTTCTCCTGTTTCTAAAGAAATATAATCTCCTACGGATACTTTTTTACCCAGCAAAACTCCAAGTCCTGCAAACAAATTGGAAAGAGTTTCCTGTAAACCTAATGCGAATGCAAGACCTCCCACTCCTAATGCGGTCAAAGCAGGAGTAACGGAGATACCCAGAGTTTGTAATGCGACCAAACCTCCGGTGAGTAAGATCAGAATTCTAACTATATTATTAAGTATGGATGCGGAGGGTAGAAGCCCTTCTGCTTTTGAAGAATATAAAGTAAAAGCACCCGAACCGACTCTTGCAAAGGAGAATGTGAATACCAAGATGCCGAATACTTTTAGATAAAGGGAAATTTTTTCTTCTGAGGAAGTATCTAATTTTAAGAATCGAAGAGCAGTATATAATCCAAAAATAAAAAAGGAAAATCTAACTAAGGAGAGAAGTGCGGTGTAAAGAGGATGTTTGGTATCTAACTGATCTTTTGTGAGAGTTTTTGCAAGCCTTGGAACTATGAACCCACCAAAAAGATAACCCAAAAGAATTCCGGAAATAACCGAAATTGCTCCTAGTAACCAATTAGAACCTAAAACCGAGTCCATCCAAATCATTCTCCCAAATTAAGAGGAAGTATTTTCTAGAAAAGAAAAAATGGAAGTGCCGAATTATGTGGCAAACCGAGGGCAAATCTAAAGGAAGATAAAATTGGATTTTGTAATGACAAACTAGAGAGATTTCAGAGACTCCTATCCCCATGCAAGAGGGAGTCGGAAAAAATCAAATTTTAGAAGTTCCCCTGACGGACACTATGTCCGCATACTCTAGACAATTTCCGGAAGAAGGTGGAAATCTTTCCGAATGGATGGATGAGATCCATACTAGAGGTATCCAAGAGGTAGTTTTTTGGGGAACGAAATCGGAAGCAAGCGGTTGGAAAAATAGCCAAGTATTCAAGGACCTGGTGAAAAAACTCCAAGAGGATAAGATACGTCTTTCTACGATGGACGGCGCAAAGTTCCGTTCTTCCCCGGACTCTGCGCGAAAATTAGATCGTTTTCTTAGATCTCATTTAGGCTCCGTACTTGTTTGTTATTCCGAAAACGAATCCAATGAATTCGTAAAATTGATGCACGAGATCCTTTCCGCCAAAAAAGAAGAATCTCCTAAAGTATATACACCATATTCTCCTAATATAATATCCGAAAAACCTAAAAAAGAAAAACAAGAACCTCCTAAAAATCATGGCGAGGATTTTAAAGCTTCAAGGATCACGATTCGAGTCAAACTTCTCGCGATCGTTTCTGCGATCGTAGTAGTGAGTATGGGGCTTGTGATTGGCCTCGCCACAAGTCTTTTTAGAAATTATACGGTATCATTGATCCAAGAGTATAACTTAAGTTTGGCGAGATTGACTGGGCTACAAGTAGGTCTCCGGATCAAAGAACTTTCTAATAAATCATCCGAGTTTTCGGACAAAAGAGATATTCGTCCTTCTAAAGGTTCCGATTCTAAAAAAACTTCTCCTCCTGCTTATATCTCAGGATTTTTTTCCACTCATCCTAAAGTTCTCGCGTGGGGAAAATACGAAGAGGGAGAATCTGCACTTGTTTTTAATCCAAGGTTCCTTCGAGATCTTAGGAAAGAAGAAGATGAGATTCGCGGTTTATGGGTTTCCATATCCAAAGAAGAAAAAGAAAAATATTTCGATTCCGAATTCGAATCCACTCGATTGGAAAATATTAGCTCAAAATTCGGATTCCCTACTGTACTTTTTATAGAGAAGGATAAAGTCGGGAAAGGACAAGGATTCTTCTTAATTTCTCCCCAAGATCTTTGGGAAGCCGCCAGGTCCGCTTTACAAACTGAATTATTCGCAATTTGGGTGGTAGATTCAAAGGGAAGATTAGTTGCTCACACTGAAGAATCTGAAACAGTTTCGGCGAAAGATTATTCTAAAAACCCCTTAGTCCAATTTTTATTAAGAAGTCCTGCAGACAATGGTTCTCAAACCTCTATCTTCGAAGGAAAGGAAACCCTAGGATCTTTCCAACAATTAGAAGATGGTAATCTTGCAGTAGTATCTTCCATCGAAGCAGAGAAAGCATTCGAAGCAGTTTATAGGATCAGAAGGCAGAACTTTTATATTCTGATCTCAGTCTTGAGTCTTGCATTCCTAGTGGTGTTCCTATTCTCCAGAACTTTAACTGTTCCACTTATCAATTTATTAAGTGCTACAAGACAGATCGAAAGAGGGAATTATAAAGTAGGAATCAAACCTGTAACCAGGGACGAGGTTGGAGTTCTAACAAATTCATTCCTAAAAATGGCTCACGGATTAGAAGAAAGAGAGAAGATCAAAGATACTTTCGGAAAATTCGTGAACAAGGAAGTCGCAGAACGTGCACTCGCGGGAGACATTCCTTTAGGCGGGGTAACTAAGGATGTAACGGTATTTTTCTCCGACTTAAGAAACTTCACAGGGATGTCGGAAAAATTAAAGCCCAGTGAGGTGGTTGATTTCCTAAATGCATACTTCACCGAAATGGTGGAATGTATCTATCTCACAGAAGGGATCGTGGATAAATTCATCGGCGATGCGATCATGGCCCATTGGGGTGCATTGTACACGGATGAGAACGATGCAAGGAATGCGATCAACTCTGCATTACTAATGCGAAATGCGTTGATGGAATTCAATCGGATCGGAAACGAAATAGGAAGACCTCAAGCAAGATTTGGATGTGGGATCAATACTGGACCTGTGGTAGTAGGTCAGATCGGTTCCGAGAAAAAGCTGGAGTTCACGGTTATTGGTGATGCAGTCAATCTTGCCTCTCGTATAGAATATTTAACAAAAGAATTCGGAACGGATATATTGGTTTCGGAAACGTCTTATGAAAAAGTAAAAGATCATTATAAATTCGAAACACTTCCACCTGTTTGGATCCGAGGAAAAGAAAAACCGCAACAACTCTATGCAGTATTAGGCTGGTTAGAAGATCCTGACTGTCCTAAAAATCTAAAAGAACTTCGCAAGGTTTGTGGAATACCTGAACCTGATTCTCCTTCTAAGGCTATAGCGGAATAAAATATGGACTGGAGAATATATAAAAGAGAATGGCAGGTTGGTATCGGTTGCTTTGTTGTACTCTTTTTATCTTTATACCTTCTATATTTCGAATCCAAATCGAACGGTGGAGTCGGAAAAGAGATCATGGGAACCGTCTCCTTCCGATACAAAACCGCACAAAGAAAATTTCCGGACAGAATGTTATGGGAAGATCTGGATCAAGGAATGCCTGTCTATGATAGGGATTCTATCCGAACAGATGAGGCTTCCGAAGCAGTAGTATTTTTAAAATCGGGCACGCGAATCGAATTAGATCCTCAATCTATGGTAGTTCTTCAGCTAAAAGAGAATAAAGAAAATTTAGATCTGAACGAAGGGAATATCCTAGTAGAGAGTGGGAAAAAAGTACTCTCTGTAATTGCTGGAACAGTAGGTTTAGAAGCTGAATTAGGTTCCAAATTCCAAGTTACCAAAAACGAAAATGGTACCAGATTGGATGTAGAGAGAGGACAGGTAGAATGGTCCGAAGACGGAGCGGTTAAACAGACACTAGGTGAAAAAGAAAGTTCCCTAAATGGGAATAAGCTAGGCCAAAATTGGAACCTAGTAAGTCCTGAGGATTCTCATCGATATTTCCCTGCGGAATTAGAGCAGACGGTCGAATTCCGTTGGGAAGGCGGAGAAGAAGGTATATTAGAAATTTCTCCTAGACGAGATTTCTCCGTTTATATTTCTAAACGGCCTTCCAAAGAAGCTTATTATAAACAAAAATTCCCGGAAGGTATCTATTTTTGGAGGATTAGCTCCAAGGATGGCAAAAAAGTATCGGAAGTAAGAAAGTTCAGAGTTCTTCCTAACTTCCCTGTAGAATTACATTATCCTAAAAAAGATCTTTCTCAAGAAGATAGGACCGTCGCCTTCTCCTGGGCAAAACAAAAGATAGCAAGCGGCTATAAATTACAGATCTCTAACGATCCTAATTTTGGATCTTTATCCGAGACCCAAGTGTTCCGTACGAATTTTTCTCTTACGTTGGATCCTGGAACTTATTATTGGAGAGTGCAGTCTTATACAAATCTTCCCGGAACAGAAACATTCTCCGAAGTGCGTAAATTTTCCATTACTCTTCCTGTGGTCCAAGTTGCAGAGAATAAACAAGGCAATGTTACGGCTCCGGAGACGCAGGCAAGTTCGGATCTTTCCGTAGATTTTCCGAAAAACGGCACTTTGGTGGATATGACAGGTAAAGAAAGTATCTCTTTCCGCTGGAAATTTTCCGCCAAACAGAAACAAAGCGAATGGAAATTTCGTCTTTTTTATAAGAGAGGCTCAGGCGACGAGCTAATCTATGAAAAAAAGACAAAAGGTGATAGGTTAGTATTCAAAGACTTGGAAAAACTGGATGTAGGAACATTCCGGTGGACCATAGAATCGGATGCAGACCCTAACCTAAGATCGGAAGCGGATTTCAAAATATTACTTAGGGAAGAATTGGAAGCCCCGGAAACAAAATCCAGCGGCGCCCGCCCTTAAGGAGAAGGCATGTTTTTGTTCCGCGGAAAAAATTTCGCTATCGTATTTCAATTTATTCTAATATTCTTTTCCGTATCTTCGGGAATTTTTGGTGAGAAAAAAAGTTTCGTATATTATATAGAATGGAAAGAAGTAAAAGGAAGCCGCGGTTACGTGGTGGAAGTCCGAAAAACGGAACCTCCTCAAGAATTATTTTTAGAAAAGAAAGTCTCCGAGAACGAGATAGAATTCTCCTTAGAAGCCGGAACTTATGAATACAGAATCGCTGCGTTAAATAGATTCGGAAAACCTTCTTCTTATACTCCTTGGACAAATTTTAAAGTAGAGCAGGACCGTCCTAAGGCGGTTGCCTTGGCGGAAAAAGAAGAGGCAAGTAAAGGAATCAAAACTTCTAAGTTTGTTTGGATCCCTGGGACAGGATATTATTCAAAAGGTGAGCGTTGGAAGTCCTACAGTATCTGGGCCTGGTTCGGGCTTCTTGCTTATATGGGGAATTCTGAAAGGGAATCTGGGAATATTCTCGCCTCAAAACCGTTAAACGACCCGATGAATATCGCTGTCTTAAGTTTAAATCTACCTTCTTCATTCACTCTTTATCTTTGGCAGGCAAGAGAGAATGATAAGAAAGAATATGAAATGCACCAGAACAACCAGGCTCTTATCGGAGGAGTTGCGATCCTAAGTGTCGCACTTTCTCTTTGGTTGGAAAATAAACTCCCGCAAGGAGATACTGTTCAGTTCAAGGTGAGTCCTGATAGAAGCGGAAATATAAATACCTTTGCAAATACCGGATTTTCTCAGAACAGATGGGAAGTCCAATATACAAGGAGCTTTTGATCTATGGCTCTTCGAATTTATACTTTGGTCCTTCTTCTTTCCGGGCTTTTTAGTTTTGCCTGTTCTAAACCTTTTCCAGGCGGAGATGAATTAATTCTTTTAGGACTTTTAGGAAAAACACGTTATCTGTTTGTTACTACTTCTACTAATACGGGTGCCTTAGGAGGAGTTTCAGGTGCGGATTTGATCTGCCAAAATGCAAAGAATGCAGAGGTCCCTAGTTTACCTGGTTCTTCTTTGGAATATGTTGCATTGCTTGCTGCTTCTTCCAGAGTTCCGGGAGGGGCCGGCTGGCCATTATTTCCAAATACGAGTTATTATGCGATGAATCCTGGACAGACTCTCATCTTTCATACGGATGGCTCTTCATTGCCTGTCCTTCCGATGGATAATGCGACTGGAATTCCAGGAGCCGGAGATTATTGGACCGGAATCACAAATACAGGCTCCGGATATAGCTCGGGAACGAATTGCAATAATTGGGGATCTTCAAATTTTACAGATGATGCGAATTACGGCAGCCCAGGCTTACAAACTGAGACTGCGTTTGATTCGGGAGTAGGATTCGGAACTACTTGCGATACGCTCTTACGTTTGCTTTGCGTTAGAAATTAACTCTCTACAATACCTGCGCGGATCGCGTAGACTACTAAGTCAGCTACCTTGTGTAAGTCCAATTTCTTCATAATGTTTGCTCTATGTACCTTTACAGTAGCGGGAGAAATATGAAGAAGTTTTCCTATCTTCTCGTTGGAGTTCCCCTCGGAGATCAATTTTAAGATCTGTCTTTCTCTGTCGGAAAGTACTGAGAATACGGAAGGGCCTTCTTCTTGGAGTTCTCCCGTTTTTTTCTTTCCGATTCCGGAGAGAACTCGGGTTGCGATCCTTGGGCTTAAGTAAGTTTCTTTTCTGCGGACTGCGTCGATCGCTCTGAGTAGATCCTCTCCGGCGTCGTCTTTTAGAACGTAACCATTGATCCCGAGATCCACCAGTTTTTGGATATACTCTTCGTTATCATGTCTGGATAGGATGATCACCTGAACCTTAGGATAGTATCTTTTTACTCCCTTGACTAGGTCTATACCGCTGACTCCCGGCATGGAGATATCAGTGATCAGAATATCAGGTTCTAATTTACCGATCTCGTCTAGCGCCTGTTCGGCGTTCCCGTTTTCACCGATGATTTCCAGATCGTTTTGTCCGGAAATGATCAGTCTAAGACCTTCTCTTAAGATTGCGTGGTCGTCTACAAGATAGAGTTTGCAAACGGAGGGTTGGGCGTTCATACTTTCTCCTTGGAACGTTTTTTTAACGGGATCCTGAGCACATATTGAGTACCTTTATTAGGTTCCGTTTCTAAAAAAAGAGTACCGTTTAGGTCCTCGGTTCTTCTCCGAATATTTTCCAATCCGTATCCGGTAGATTTTATTCTGGCTTCTTTTTCTTTAAATCCTTTTCCGTTGTCTTTTGCAGAAACTACTAGAGTATCTTTTTCGGAAAAGATTTTTAACTCCACCTTATTCGCTTGGGAATGTTTCAGAATGTTCGCACAAATTTCCTGTAATATTCTGAAAACTTGGTTCTGTATTTCCTGAGGAATTTTTTCGGGAACTCTAAACTCGGATTTTACTTTAATTTTTTGTATCGGAAAAATTTGGTTCGCTAGAGAGCTTAAAGCGGCTTCCAGCCCAAGTTCTTTTAAGGAAGAAGGTTGCAAATTTGTGTAAATTTCGCGAAGTTCTTGGCTAGCTCGATCAATGAGCCCTAGGCCGGAGCCGAAAGATTCAGGATGTTCCTTCTCCGATTTTTGATAAGCTTGGAAATGTAATTTTGCTGCGAGTATAAGTTGCCCGACTCCATCATGAAGTTCTCTTGCGAGTCTGGATCTCTCCTCTTCTTGGGAAGCGAGTACTTGTGTGTGAAGAGTTGCGATCTTTTTCTCTAACTTTTTGTTCTCTGTGATGTCTTTTAAGATCATACCCAGGCTGTCTTTGAATTTAAAGATAGAATATCCGTAAGATTTCTTTCCTTTTTTGAATTCCTGGTTTTGTAATTTTGTTTTGAGAGCTTTATGAAGATTTTCTCTTAGGTTAGCTTCTTCTTTTGAATCTAATTTTAATAGATTGAATAGGTTTTTGCCTGTTGGACTTGCAAATCTAAGTCTGAACTCCTTTTTAAAAGATGCGTTCGCAAATCGGACTATATTATTTTCGTCCAAGGCAACGATAGGGGAGATCTCCTCTACCAAGGATAGGAATTTAGAGGCCTGCTCCTTACCGGAGTATGAGCCCGATTGTTTTGTATCTTTTCGTTTGAGGAGTCCTGAAGCCACTTAAAGTTCAGGATATAGTCCGGCTTATGGCTCGAAAAGGAAAAAAACCCCTCCCCTCGGCCGAATGAGGGAAGGGGGAGGTTGCTTTTACTCTTTCAGGAGTCCCAAATTAGGGCGTAGCCGGAAACACTGCCGAAGTATTCGGAGTTCGGAACCAATCAGTATCTGTGGTTCCAAGAGATTCATACCAAGTTTTGAAAGTAGGATAGGAGTTACGTATGTCAGTAGCTTCGTAAGGCCATTGGAAGTTTCCAGGTACAAGAAGTACCCAAGGAAATCCGGTAGAATCTCTGTAGATGTCCTTACCTTCCGCGTCGAAATACTTACCTGCTGCATGTATATCCTTACCGGTATTGAGCACTCTTATGAATGTATCATAAGGTGCAGGCCCTAATGCCAGTTTGGAAATTGGAGCCGAAAGGATTACTTCTAACTTTGCTGTTTTGCCTTTTACGAAAACAGTATCCGTTTTAGATGCATTTGATTTGGAAATTGTAGTAGAGCTATTTCCTAAAATTTCCAAATCAGAGATCGATGTAGGAGTTCCACTTAAGTTTTCTTCCAAGGTGGTTCCGTCGGCTGCATAGCGCAGAAGTGAATAACTCGCTACACTTGCTCCAGGCAATCCGAAACGAAGAGTATGATTATATCCTGCACCCTTAGCAACATGAGTGAAATAACCTCTCACTCTTACAACTTCTCCGGCTTTGTTCAGATCTTCTTCGAAATAGGAACGGATCACATAGTCGTTAAAATCCGCATCCCCTTGTTTAGGAAATAAGTCTTCGTACGATGTAGTGTAATAATCTTCCGCAGGAACTCGGATAGAACTCGCTCTTGATGGATCGTTCGGGAATACATCTTCGAAATCTTGTACACCATCCCCATCGGTATCGATGATCTGTTGTACTGTTGCAGTAAACCCTATGGAGATCCTACGATCTACTTTACTTACTGTTACGATGGAAATATCTGCTTCGTAAAATTTACCGTAAGCTTCGACTGATAGATGGACTGTTTTAGTATCGCCATCAATTGTAAAACTACCGGTAACTTCTCCGCTCGAATTTGTGTAAGCTTTAAAAACGGATTTATTACTAGCGGCGCCGGGTACGGCAGAAGGTACAGTAACTTGCACCATAGAACCGTTCACTGGAGCAACAGGATCTATTACTTGAACGTTTACGGTGATTGTACGCGTAGTATCGAATACGAAATCAACAGGAGCGGTCTCATCGTTGATATCGATTCCGAAATCAGTAGGACCGGAAGGAGCCTGCACCGCAGTGGACCCTGCTACAAGACTCATCAACCAAGCGTAATTAGGATCGTTGGAAGATGCGCAGGACATCAGTAACATACTGAAAGAAAGGGAAAAGCTAAGGAGAATTCTTTTTATCATAATCGCACCCGAGAATGGTTTGATTATGCCGATCTCACTCGTTTAAGCAATACGCCCAAAGGCTTAGATTACTAGAACCTTTGGGTAATAGTATTTTTGACAGCTTGTTATAAAAGAATAAGGTATCTGCCTATAATTCGGCGACTTACGTTGTCGCTTGGAAACTTTCTAAAGCTTTGGTCCGGAAAGAATGGAAATCTCCGGAAGATAAAAATTTACAATGTTTCAGTACTTCGTCAGGGATCTCGGAGAACTTAGCTTCTTCGTTATTGATCTTGATCATCATATCTCCCAGATAAATAGGATATATGATCTCTTTGTAATGATCTTCTGCCAATTGAGGTCTATGATGAAATTCCATTGCCTTAGAATATAACTCAGGGAAATTCCATTTTTCTGCGATGAGTGCACCGATCTTCGTATGAGTAATACCGAAAGCAGCTTCTTCCATAGAAAGAGAAGAGGCGATTTCCTTGGATGCTGAGTAAGTCTGGATCTTGCCCATACGTTCTTGTTCTAAGGAAAGAAGAATGATCTCTCCTATATCATGCAGAAGTGCCGCTGACATCAAATTACTCATCGCTTCCTTAGGCATTCCTAATTTTTGAGCGATCAATTTGCAATAATATGCACATTGATTTGATTTTTCCCAAATCGTTAAGAATGCTGGGAATTTGGTCTCCAGGATCTGTTTTGTTCCAAGAGAATATAATAAAACCTGCAACTCTTTCAAGCCGATAAGCTGGATCGCTCTATCCAAAGATTCTACTTTGTTTCCTCTGCGGAAAGCCGCCGAGTTGGATAGTTTCAGAATGTTTGCAGAAAGAGCCACGTCCTTCTTCACCATCTCAGCGATCTGGCCGATACTTGAATTCGGTTTATCAATCGCAACTTGGATATCTTGGATTGCTTTAGGGAATGTAGGAAGTTGGTCTACTTCCTTGATGATCTCTTCTGCTTTTTGGATCTGGACATTCTCTTTTTGGATACGAATCGGAATATCGATGATAACTGAGGTATTATTGCCTTGGCTTTCTACTTTATAGGAACTTGCGCCTAGACCATCGTTCTTTAACATCATGAGAGTCATGATGAGCCCAAGGCCTGCTCCCTCTGTTTCGTCCCCTTTTTCTAAAAAAGCTTCTGCAAGATCGTTATATGTTTTTGCTTTTTCGATTCTTTCGTTGATACGATCCACTTCTTCCGGGCTAAGTTTTACATTATTCATCACGCGGATGCGGATTGCGTCTTTATTGTGAATGAAGGAAACTAGGACAACATAATTGTTTTTAAAGAGAAGATCTTCATACTTCTCCTTATTATCCAAATAAGTCTGTTTAAAGCCAGTGATCTTGCTGCGATATACGCTCGGATTTTGGATATCCGCCTGAAGTTCTCTAAAATAGATCCTTTTAATATTTGCTTTAATGGTGTTAGTGATGGTTTCTTTCATCGCCGCAAGAACGGAATCTCTAACGAATATGATATCTAAATGTAAAAGATAACGATCCAGTGTCTTGGAGAGAATACTATCCACACTCTCGGTAAGATTGAAAAATTTAAAATGGAACGGGATGTTTTCCGAAATAGGATGATTCAGGTCCTTCAGATTACTGAATATACCTTGGTCTTTGTGATGGAAAAGTTCTAGGGTTTTCCCTTGGCTCATATCATGTAACTCTGAAAAACGTTAGTGGTCTCTGTCAAGAATTAGCGTAACTTATAAATGAAAAATAAGATTCTGCTAAGCGAATTATACGGATCAAACTTAGAAAAAAAAACTAATAGAAATATTTATCTTACAATTCTTGTCAGAAATAAATTTCCAAAAACGTCGAAAAGAAATAATCCTTTTGGACTAATCTATCACTTGTTTAGGTAGGAAAATTTTTATCATAACAGGTAGAATAAAAAGCGACTTGGGTCCAGGGAGGGGATATTTTCTTTAAAAGTTACGGAATGATCATTCAATAAAAAGGTTGCGCCAAAATCCTAAATTTGATGAAATTATACCCTGGTTCTCTACTGTCCGGAATTCCGGAAGAATGTTAGAACTTTAGGAGACCCCTCATGTCCAGCACAGCTACACAACCGGCGAGCTCAGTCTCTCCCGCTTCCAGCGGAACAGCTTCTTTTCCCGCTGCGAACCCTAAGGAGATGCAAAGAGTATTCGATGTCCAGAAACGTCATTTTCATAAGGTTCTGAAAGTATCCAAAGCCAAGGATCGAGTCGTATTATTGAAAAAATTACTGGCGGCAGTAGAAAGACTTACTCCAGAAATCAAACAGGCTTTACAAAAAGACTTTAGAAAAGCTCCTCACGAAACGGATCTAACTGAAGTTATGCCTTCTATCGCGGAATTAAAAGACGCGATCAGACACGTAAAAACTTGGATGAAACCGGAAAGGGTAAAAACTCCAATTTCACTCTTCGGAGCAAGAAGTTCCATTTCTTACGAACCAAAGGGAGTGACTCTGATCATTTCTCCTTGGAATTATCCATTCTATCTTGCGATTGCGCCTTTAACTGCAGCGCTTGCAGCAGGAAACACTGCGATTATCAAACCTTCCGAGTTTACACCTGAAACTTCTAAACTACTTACTAAACTAGTAAAAGAGACCTTCCAAGAAGGAGAAGTTGCAGTATTTGAAGGAGATCATACTGTTTCAACTGCTCTGATGGAGTTACCGTTCGATCATATCTTCTTCACAGGAAGTACTCATGTAGGAAAGATCGTAATGGCAGCCGCTGCAAAAAATCTTTCTACAGTTACTTTAGAGTTAGGAGGAAAATCTCCTGCTATCATCGTTCCTGGAGCGAACTTGAAAAAGGCTGCTCAAAAATTGGTATGGGGAAAGATCATGAATGCAGGGCAAACTTGTGTCGCTCCTGACTATCTACTTCTACCTGAAGGAGAAACTGAAGAGTTCGTAAAACAAGCGAAGGCTGCAGTAAAATCTTTCTACGGAGAAAGTTCTGCCGATATCAAGAGCAATAAAGACTTTTGCCGTTTAGTAAACCAAAGAAACTTCCAAAGGGTTTCCGGATATATCCACGAAGCAGTTGAAAAAGGTGGAAAAGTAGTGATGGGAGGAGAAACTGATTCTTCTCAAAACTATATAGAGCCTACATTGATCGCTAATGTTCCGGAAAGTGCAAGAATTATGGAAGATGAGATCTTCGGGCCGGTTATGCCGATCTTAACTTACAAAAACCTGGATGAAGCAGTGGAAAAGGTTCTTTCTAAACCGAAACCACTCGCACTCTATGTATTCGGAAGTAATAATAAACACATCAACAAGGTTCTAAAGGAAACATCTTCCGGAGGAGCTGCGGTGAATGACGTTATCGTACACTTGGCGAACCCAAATCTACCATTCGGAGGGATCAATCACTCCGGACACGGAAGTTACCATGGCTGGTATGGATTCAGAACATTCTCTCACGAGAAGTCAGTATTCAAACAAGCTCCGTTCTCTTCGATTGAAATGTTATATCCACCTTACACAGGTTTTGTGGATAAAATGCTTCAATTTACTAAGAAGTTCTTCGTATAAAAACATCTTCTACTTTCTTCGATTTGAAAGCCCTCTTCGGAGGGCTTTTTTTATTTCTGGGCGGTTCCTCACTTCGCTCGGACCGGGCTACTATGGGTTCGCGCATCAGCGCTCATCCGGCAAGCCGGACTTACGCCCTACGTATCCCTACCGCGGTGAATCTTGCTAAGACGTAATAATGAATTCGCAAGTTTTGAATCTCTGTGTGCTCTGTGACTTTGCGCGAAACTTCCGAATTTTTTTGGTTCGCACGGAGGCACAGAGATCACGGAGAGTTGGAATTCCAACATTATTATTAAAACCGCCCCCGCCCTGGTTCGGGTGGTGGAGGTGGGCTCGTGGGAGAAGCCTTTTCCCTATATCATAAAATCTTAAAATTCGCGACGATAAATCGCTACTATATTTGTAGGAGCTCCTACATTATCATACGAGAGAAATGTCCTTGACTCAATGAATATAACTGCGGCAGCGATGCGTAGATCTTTAGTCCGGGCGAAAGCCCGGATGAGCGATAGCGAAATCGAAGCAGCGCGACCCGAGCTTAGCGAGGGAGCCGCCCTAAAATTCCTAATCCTTCCAGGAATTTGTCTGTATACTTCCAAGGTCTTTTTTTACCGAAATCAAACATGATACAATGAGAGATGGATTCGCAGGAAACTTTGCCGTCGGATTTTCGAATTAATTTTTGGAACGCCTTACATCTGGAGCCTGAAATTTCACCGAATTGAGTTTCTATCAAAGCTGTATCCGGGTAACGAATTTCAGCCTTATAATCTGTTTCGCCCCTTAGGATCATCGGTCCTATGTTTTCGGATTTCATTTGAGAGAAAGAAAGGCCTGCTTCTTCCAGAGCAACCATTCTTCCTTCATGAAGAAATACTTGGAAGTTCCCGACATTCAAATGGCCATTCGGATCACATTGGCTCCAAAGGACCGGGATTTCGTAAAAGAACGATTTAGAGATTTGCATATACCTTTCCTATTTCCCAAAGCTGAAGATAGCAAAAATTCGGGAAAGGGAAAATATAGTTTTATATCAAATTATTCATTGGTTGGAAAAACAAAGTATAGGTTTAGAAACCTTTCCATCCAAGATATAAATAAGAAGTTCCTAATAGAATACAAACAGGCGAATAAACTAGGTAATCGTATTTAGCGAATTTAGTATTTTTGATTTTTTTAAAATAACCGACTAATCGGAAATCTCCGATGGCTCTTCCTAAAAAGATAAAAGAGATTAATAAAGAGAAGATCGCGCTTGTTTTGTTTGGAGAAAAAATATTTCCAGAAGACCAGAGTGCAACTGCGCCGAACCCAAAAAGAGCAAGTGCGACAAGTAAGGTCAATCCTCTGCTTGGAACGAATGTTGGCTTGCCGTTCGTTTCTGGAATAACCGTGACTGATTCCAATTTTCCGCCGAATGCCCAGAAAATATGTAATGCGGATAAAAAGAATAAAATGGAAGCCGTGCTTAAGCCTAAGATCTTTTCCATTCATATATGTTTAAGTAAAACTTTGGGATTTGTCCAGCAATCTTACGATTCTGATTCGAGTAAGAAGGTTTTAATCCCCGAAAAAATATAAATATCCTATTTTGAATCCACGATCTATATTCGAGTCCGTTCTCGTTTGGAGCATTAAAGAAAAAGTAAGATATCCGTTTGGATTTGTAGCATATTGGATCCCAGGTGCGATCACAAAATAATCCGAATAAGGTGTGATCGTGTTCGATACGGTAGTTCTATGATTGAATTCCAAAAGTAAATTTGTTTTAGAGGGTAGGCTGTAGGAAAGAGTGAGCCCGGTATATAAGAATCTTTTAAAATTTTCTTCCGCGGTCTCTTTTCCGGAAGAATTCGTTTCAGATTCAAAATTTGCAGTAGCTTGTATAGAGAATGCCCCGAATCTTTTTAATCCCCCGAAATATGCACGGATCAAAAATAGGTCAGGATTAATGTCTGCTTCTCTTGGTTGAGAAACGGAAGGCCCGAAAAATTGGACACCGCCCCCAAATGATGCAAAATCCGTTTTTACAAAATATTTAGCACCGACTGCCCACCTATCCCAACCACTCCAAATTTTTCTGGTAGTGGAATAGTGATCTAAATATCCATAACTTGCAGTGACTGAAAATTGGTCCGTAAGTTTCATTTCTCCGGATGCTGAGATCTTTTTATCTCTTTCGTAACCGTCTTCTTGCCTGGGGGTTCTATCGGTCGCTGTTCCGGCAATATATACTTTATTATATACTGCCAATTCTTGGTTGAGGTTCGGATGTACGGGTCTCTCTTCATCTCCTGGCGCGGGTAATAAAGGAATTATAAAAAATGAATATACAAAAACGCAGGCTACAAAACTTTTTCTTTTCATTTTGTCACCTTATTCGTTCAAATACAGGATTGGGAAGAATGGTTGTAGTTGCTCTCTGACAGCTTTAGAGAGAATGTAATATCCGTTTTTATTGGGATGATTGCCGTCAGTTAACATATCATCCTGGATCAGCAATTCTGTATCGATTCTTGGGACAAATGTGATTCTTTCTTTCATTTCTGCGTTGATCATTACAACTGCAAGTGTGGGCCAGGGAAATTTAATATTCCAAAGATTTAATGCAACTACATGTTCACATCTTGTAAGAAGTATCTGTATACTTTGTATCTGCCTGTTTACTGTTGCATCCACCTGGCCTTGTGTGGGAGAATAATTCTCTAAAAAATCGTTAATTCCTCCTTCATACAGGCAAGCATTGTAACGATTGCTGTCATTTTGCACGGAAGATAGGATTCTGTTCGTGTCTACTCCAGGAAAGGCAAACTTGATTATATTAAAATCGGAAAGTTGTTCTTCTACGGGCCAGGAAGCTATGATACTGTCACCGTACATTGCCAGAGAAGGTTTTGAAAGATATGAGATTAATTTTTCAGTATCAGAAGATGGATCTTTATCACAGTTGGTAAGCGAAAATATTAAGAGCAGAAGCAAGGCCCGGCTTAAGTTTACAAACAACCTCTTCCATAGGCCTTTTAGCTTCTGCATGAATACATTCTTTTTAAAAAGAATGTTTCGTTTAAACTAATTTTTTAGCGGCTCCGATCGCAGCTTCGTAATTCGGTTCACTAGCGATCTCCGGAACCAACTCCACGTATTGAACAGTATCATTTTTATCTAAAACAAAAACTGCTCTTGCAGATAGCCCCTGTAAACCTCCGTCTGCAATATGAGTTCCGTAAGCTTTGGAAAAGGAGAAGTCCCTGAATTGAGAAAGTGTGATTAGATTCGGAGAATCCAATCCTTCCATAGTGCAAAAACGATTCATTGCAAAAGGAAGATCTCCGGAGACAACCACGGTTACGATCCCATCTAACTTCGTTGCTCTTTCATGGAATTTTTTGGTTTCCATTGCGCATACGGATGTATCTAAACTTGGGACTGAAACTAAGATTTTCACTTTTCCGTTATAGTCTTTGAGAGACTTGGTGCTTAAGTCTTTTGCTGTTCCATGAAAGTCGGGAGCCTTTGCACCTACTTCTAATAATTTTCCTTCGAGTTGAACTGGGTTACCTTTAAGAGTGACGCTTGCCATTTTTATTTCCTTGGGAAGGGATGATACGTCGGAAGCGGATTTGAGCAACGATAAAAAGTTCTTGCAAATTTTTATGAGTAAATCGTGAATATCTTAAGCGGTTTATCCGTCATTTTTCTACGTAATGAATAGATTAGGTCTACAGTCTAACCAAACCCTTTGGGTCGTCCTCTGGATGGTGGTAGTGGTCACGCTACCCCGGTTAGGCTTTACGCCCTAAGGTTCTTTCGTAGGCAGCAATCTTCGAAAAGCCCCTCTCGGCGTAAAGCCGAGGGGGGCTTTTTTTATTTCTACACAGTGTGAGGCAAAAATGGAAACGATTACTGAAAAAAACAAAGCCTGGCTTAGAGAAGATAAGGTTCCCCAGAACGGAGCCGAACTGATCGTTGCTTATTTAAAAAGAAGAAGGATCCAAAATGTATATGGGATCCCTGGCGGCGCTAATTTACCCTTATACGATGCGCTTCATAATAGTGGAATACGTCATATTCTTGCAAGACATGAACAGGGTGGAGGATTTATGGCTCAAGGAGAAGCCAGAGTCACTAAAAAGCCCGCAGTTTGTCTGGCTTCCTCCGGTCCAGGAGTTACAAATCTGATTACCGCAGTTGCGGATGCAAAGTCTGATTCTGTACCGTTAGTCGCAATTACCGGCCAAGTGCCTTTGTCTCTCATTGGAACGGATGCTTTCCAAGAGATAGATACTTACGGATTATCTTTACCTATTACTAAAAAAACTTACTTGGTCCGTTCCGTATCGGAACTTATCCGTGTTTTGCCGGAAGCATTTCAAATCGCGGAAGGCCCAAGACCGGGCCCTGTTTGGATAGACGTTCCCAAGGATATACAGGCTTCTCCTATTTCACTTTCTATGTCCCAGATAGAATCTATTTGGAATTCTCAGGAAGAAACAAATTCTCCTAAGATCTTTATATCTGAAGCGGATAAACTTAGATTTTATTCTATATTAGAAAATTCTAAAAAACCTGCTTTATATATAGGAGGAGGGGTTAAGGGCTCGGGTTCAGAAGAACTAATCATGAAATTGGCGGAAGCTCAGGATATTCCGGTAGTTTGTACATTGATGGGCTTAGATTCTTTTCCCCAAACTCACGAATTGTCTTTGGGAATGCTTGGAATGCATGGCGCTCCTTATACGAATCGATTATTGTCGGAATCAGATCTTCTTCTGGCGTTTGGAGTTCGTTTTGATGATAGAGCCACCGGAAAATTGGAAACATTCTGTCCGAATGCAAAAGTGATCCATGTGGACATCGATTATAAGGAGATCGGAAAGTTAAGAAAACCCGATTTTGGATTTTGTTCAGATCTGAAATACTTTTTGGAGAATATGGGAGAATTTCCAATTCGCAAAAGAGAAGAATGGAGAGAACAGATCCGTTCTTATAAAGAATTATATCCTTTGAATTCTATTTCTGCTCCTAGAGGTTTTTCTCCTCAGGATATTATTTTATCCGTTGCTAAATTTTTAGGGCCGAATGCAAGGATTAGCACTGATGTAGGCCAGCACCAGATGTGGGTGGCTCAATATTATCCGTTCCAGAAGAGCGGAACTTTTTTGACTTCTGGAGGACTAGGCACTATGGGATTTGGTCTGCCGGCTGCGATCGGAGCTTCACTTGCAGATCCTAATTCTAAGATCGTTTGTTTTTCCGGGGATGGATCGATACTGATGAATATTCAGGAATTGGATACTTTGAGTGAACTACAATCGGATCTTAAAATTATAATATTCGATAATAGAAATCTGGGATTGGTTCGCCAGCAACAGAATCTATTTTATGGAAGTAGATATAATGGGAGCGCTTATCCTTCTCATTCTAAATTTTCTAAAATCGCGAATGCTTTTGGAATTTCCAGTTTAGATCTGGGAGAAGAAGGAAAAAGTCTGAATGACCTGGAAACTTTTCTGAAAGAGAAGGGGCCAGGGCTGATCGTTGTTCCGATTGATCAGGATCTTCAAGTTCTTCCAATGGTTCCTCCTGGAAAAAGTAATTTGGAGATGCTCTTAGGTTGAGTAGGAATTCCTACAGCCAATTCTTTTTGATTCAAGCTTCCTTGTGCGAGATTTCGTATAAGGAAGCTAAAACTCTATTTGTTTGCCCTTCTGTTTTATCCAATATTTCCTTTCTTCTCTCTAGGTGGCCCTCCCGGGCCTATTTATATTTATATTCAATTTTTATAATTTATACCCGAATTTTCAAAATTTGGGGGACTTAAGGAGAATATTATGTCCATCGAAATACAAAATATTAGAAAAGAAGCGAATTTACTTTTCCCGAGACCAATCCTTCGACCTTTTCCTTTAAAGGAAGACTGTGTATTGGAATTTTTCCAAAAACTAATGGAGGAAACCGAAATAGCGGTCCTATTCGAAAGTCTGGGACCTGAATCGGATAATTCCAGATACAGTTTCATTTCAGGTTTTCCAAAGAGGGTATTTAAAGCAAAGGGAGATAAATTAGAATGTGACGGGAATGAGATCGGGAAAGGAAATCCTTACCAATTATTTTCCGAAATTTTTCCTCCAAGAAAATCTTTCTTAGAATATACCGAGGCTGGTGGAGGCGGCTTGTACGGGTATCTTTCCTATGAGGCTGCAAATGATATGGAGCCGAGTCTTATGCTGAAAGAACATCCTAAATTTCCTAAGTTCTGTTTTGCTTGGATGGAAGACGGCATTCTTTTGGATAGAAGAACGGGAGAATCCAAATATTTTCATTATGGAATAGATAGATATTCCTTGTTTGAAGGAATTTATAAAAAGAAAACTCCCGATAAAGGGACATTCCGGTCAGTAGATTTAGGTTTTTCTAAAACGAAAGAAGAACATAGATCCATGGTGGATGAAGTTTTAGAAGAGATCCGAGATGGAAATACATTCCAATGCCAAGTAGGTTTTAGAAAAACATTTTTAATTGGTGAGGGACAAACCGCTGAAGCAAAAAAGAAAGGGGATTTCGAGTTATATAAATCGGTTCGAAAAATAAATCCTTCTCCATTTATGTTCTTCATGAGTTTTCCCGGGGAAGTTCATCTAGGCGCAAGTCCCGAACTTCTATTTAGATTAAAAGACGGGCTTGCCGAAAGTTTTCCTTTGGCAGGAACCATCCGAAGGGGAGCAAACGAAGAAGAAGATCAAAAATTTGCACTTCAACTTCTCTCGGACCCGAAAGAGATTGCAGAGCATAATATGCTTGTGGATCTACATCGAAACGATCTCGGTAGAGTTTCCAAATTCGGAACTGTAAAGGTGAGAGATTCTTTCGCTCTCAAAAGATTCAGCCATGTACAACATCTATCTACTGAGGTTTCGGGCATCCTTCGAGCAGGCCAGGATATGTTTTCGGGTTTAGCTTCTTCTTTTCCTACAGGGACGTTAAGCGGTGCTCCTAAAATAGAATCCATGAAGATCATTCATAGAATAGAGAATGATCCGCGAGGGCCTTATGGAGGAGCTGTAGGCAAATTCGGTTTTGATGGAAATTGTTCCTTCTGTATTCCGATCAGAAGTTATTTCAGAAAAGAAGAAGAGGCAGTGATTCGAGCCTCCGGAGGGATTGTTATGGATTCAGATCCGGATGCAGAATACCAAGAAATCGGCCATAAATTAGGGGCGATTTTGAAAGCTATGGAGGCAGCTCAATGAAAGTATTATTAGTAGATCATCACGATTCTTTTTCTTATAATCTATTCCAACTTGTTGGAGAAATACTGGAAGAAGAGTTTCCTTATAGATTTAGATTAGATGTGATCCGTCAAAATGAAACGGATGTTTCCAAGATCCTAAAGGAGAGATACGATAGAATTTTACTTTCTCCTGGGCCTGGAACTCCGGAGGATCCTGAATATTTTGGCTGTTCTATGGAAATTCTAAAACAATTAGGAGGAGAGATCCCGATATTAGGGGTTTGTCTTGGAATGCAAGGGATAGCTCATTTTGCGGGAGCAAATATTATAAAAGCAGAATATCCCATGCACGGAAAAATTTCCGAAATCAAAACGGATGAAAAGGGAGTTTTCCAAGATCTTCCCCCCAATCTAAAGGTGATGAGGTATCATTCTTTAATGGTAGATGAAAATTCTCTCGGAAAAGAATGGGAAAGAACTGCTTATGCTGGTTCAGAACTTATGGGGATCCGTAATCGAGAGAAAAAAATGGAAGGCGTCCAATTCCATCCTGAGTCTTTTGCGACTGAAGGAGGAAGAAAAATGCTTTCTAACTTTCTAATATAGCTTACGATGCTAGGGAGGAGGGAAGAAATTTTAAAAATTCCTGGATCCTTTCTCCCAAATCTTCTATCCGGAAAGGTTTTCCTAGATAATCATCCATTCCAGCTTCTGCGCAAGCTTTCCTGTCTTCGGCACTGTCGTGAGCGGTGACGGCTATGATCCAAGGAACCTTTCTGGTGCTCGGTTTTTTCTTTAAGATCCTTGCTACTTCGAGTCCGCTTAACTCGGGCATTTGTATATCTAAAAGAAGAAGGTCCACATCGTTCTCCTCCCAATATACCAAGGCCTCTATCCCGTTGGAAACGACCGAGCCGTTTAATCCTAATTTTTCCAACATCTTTTGGATCAATCTTTGGTTAACAAGATTATCTTCTGCTATTAGGATTTTTAGATCTTTATGATCAGAGAAATCGAATTTGATTCGATTTTTAGATTCAGCGATTTTAATTTTTTCGACGAGATTTGCTTTCGGAAGAGTTAGTTCTAAAGTAAATTTAGAACCTTTCCCCACTTCACTTTCTACAGAAATATTCCAATCCAATGCCTCACAGACACGTTTGCAGATAGAGAGTCCTAAACCAGTTCCACCATATTTTCTAGAAATGGAAATATCAGTTTGAGAGAACGCTTCGAATAAGGTCGGGATACGATCTGCTTCTATGCCTATACCTGTATCTTTTACACTCAAAGAAAGAGTAATGTCTGTTTCACTTTCTTTTTCTATGTCCAACTCTACGGTGACCCCGCCTTTTTCCGTGAACTTAAGCGCATTAGAAACTAAATTAGAAAGAATTTGTCTAACGCGGATAGAATCAGATTTAACGTCTATATTCTCTCTCGCAGGAGGAAGAATTGTTTTAAACGCTAATCCTTTCTTGAATGCTTTGTCGGAAGCTTCTTCTGCATATCTTTCCAAAAGAGAAATTAAATCGAATTCTTTAAAGCTGAAATGTAATGAGCCTGATTCAGCCTTACTAAAATCGATTACATCATTGATCAATCGGATTAGATGTTCTGAACTTTCAGTCAACGAATCCAGATATTCTTTTTGAAGTTCAGAATTACTAGTTTGATTTAGTAGGTCCACCATTCCTAGAATACCATGTACCGGAGTTCTAAGTTCATGGTTCATATTGATAAAGAATTGTTCTTTAGCTTTTTGTAATTCTAATGCTACAGATTGTAGCTGGATCAGTGCCTGAGATTTAGCATCTAACTCCATAAAGGAAACAACTGAATTTGCCAATGCTTCTAAAGCTTGGATCTCGGCGCTTGATAACTTTTTAGGTTTTGTGTCTATAACACATAATGTTCCTAAAACATAACCATCTGGAGTTCTTAATGGAGCTCCTGCATAAAATCTAATATTTGGATCAGCTAAAACAAGGGGGTTTTGCTGGAATCTTGGATCTATTGAGGCATCTTCTACAATTATGGTTTTATTCTCGTAAACCGCAAATTGACAAAAAGAAATTTGTCTAGGCGTTTCAGGGGCAGCTAAACCCATTCTTGCTTTGAACCATTGCCTCTCTGAATCAATAAGGGAAACTAATGCGATTGGCGTCCCACAAATTAGGGAGGCAGCCTTTATGATCCCGTCGAATTTTTCCTCGGGAGGAGTATCTAGAATTCTATAACGTTTTAATGCTTGTACCCTTTCTTCTTCGTTTTCTGGTAGGGGAGCGACGCTATAAGGAAGGTTTTCCATAATGAAATGTGATATTATTTAAGACTAAAAAATAATGCGGCATATTCTCCTTTTTGAAAGCAAAAACACAAGGATTTAACTTATCGGAGATTATTTTAAGGATCAATCATGGATAACCTGAAAATTACGAATTCCTAAGGTTTTGCCTTGAGAAAGGATCTCTTGCAGTTTTCGGATGTCCTTTCGTGTATTTTCGAACACCTTGGAGAATATCCAGAATCGAAAAACTTTAGAAAACCCGGATAATTCCATCTGGCTTGTAAAAAGGATCTTAGTATCCGTATCGGAACCTTTCGGGTCCGGGTAAAAGGAGAAAGTCTCAGTCTGATCCGAAAATTTGCTCTTAATCCGTATCACCAATCTACTCGGGTACTTAGATTCTAAAATTTGGTATTCGAACTTCCATGCGAAAAACCAAAATTTTGTTTTCACTTGAAAACTAGTAGTACTTTCATTTTTTTTAAAGGAGAGAATATTCCCTGACCAGTCAGGCAAACGTTCGAAATTAGAAACGTAATCGAACGCTCTGCTTAAAGAAATCGGCACAGTAAAAGCAATAGTAGTCGTCGCCATGGAAACTTCTCTCTTTCTTTAAAAAGAATTCCCTTAGGATCCTTTTTTGAGTCCAATGTATTATAGAGAGGAAATATGGGTTTTAGACGAATAACCGGAACAAGAATCGCCGAAAAAACTATGGAAGGTGGAGGATTTCCAGTCCGAAGACCATTCCCAGTTCCGCAATTTTCTTATTGGGACCCGTTTTTACTTTTGGATGAAATGGGACCTGTTACTTACGAACCAGGAAAAGCAATAGGTGCTCCTGATCATCCTCATAGAGGTTTTGAGACCGTTACGTATCTTTTATCCGGAGAAATGGAACATAGGGATTCTTGGGGACACGCAGGAAAATTAAAAGAAGGTGGGATCCAATGGATGACTGCAGGTGCAGGGCTTGTCCATTCAGAACTACCTTCCGCTGATTTTCAGTCCAGAGGTGGAAGGATGCATGGGTTCCAGATCTGGGTTAATCTCCCAAGGGATAAAAAACTTATTTCCCCGAATTATCAAGAGATGGATTCATCCGAGCTGCCAGTGGCAGAAAAAGACGGAGTTTGGGCCAAGGTAATTGCGGGAGACCTTTGGGGAACCAATGCGATCATCCAAACACAGACCCCGATCGTATTCTTTCATTTGAAACTTTCTCCAGGCTCTTATGCAGAAGTGCCAGTGCCAAAAGATTATAATATTTTAGCTTACCCATTTGTGGGTGCAGGTACTGTAATCGATACAGATGCTGAGCATGATCTAGTAGAAGGAGAGACAGTATTTTACCAAGGCGGAGAAGGTAGTATAGGCCTTCGCGCTCCCGAAAATTTTGCCTGGGAAGTTTTGATCCTAGGAGGTCAACCTTTGAACGAGCCTGTGGCACGTTATGGCCCTTTTGTGATGAGTACCCCTCAAGAAATACAACAGGCTTTTGAGGATTATTCCGCAGGAAAAATGGGAACAATATAACCAACTAAATGGGGCCGTTCTTTATCCTGATTTGCCTATTGGGAGGAGCGGCTCTCTACTTTCTAATTCCTCGTAAAAAATCTAGAAAGGAAATTATAAAGCAAGCTCAGATACGAACTCTCGAGCCGAAGATTAAGGAGATTTCCTTTTTCTTCTCCGCAGGTGGAAGTGAGATTATTTCCCCATCCGGTGCAAGCTTGTTGGAACTTCTACAAACCTGGAAGGATCTGGAAAATCCGATTACTATCCAGGGTTGGACTGACGATTACGGAACCCCAGCCGGAAATCGAAAATTATCCAAAGATAGAGCTATGGAAGTGAAACGATTTTTGGAAAATTCAGGAATCGGAAAAAATCGTATTTTAGTTTCTTTTCACGGTACGGACCCTCAGAGTATAGGAAACAAGAACAAGGATCTTTTTAGGAGAGTGGATTGTACTCTGGTTCCTCAAAAAAAGTCGCAGTGATCGGTGGTGGGGCCGCCGGTTTTTTCGGTGCGATTCAAACCAAAATTCTTTCCGAAGGAAAAGTCTCCGTATCTCTTTACGAAAAATCTCCAAATGTACTTTCTAAAGTTAAAATTTCAGGAGGAGGGAGATGTAACGTCACTCATTCCTGTTTTGATCCGGAAGAATTATCTAAACGTTATCCAAGAGGAGAGAAGGAACTTAAAAGAGCATTTGAGATCTTTCAACCAAAGGATACGATCCGTTTTTTCGAATCCAGGGGAGTAAAATTAAAAACGGAGAATGATGGTAGAATGTTCCCCATCACCGATAATTCAGAAACTATCATTAACTGCTTACTAGAAGAAGCCAAAAAATCAGGAGTAAAGATCCAAACCAAAGTTTCTATATTGGGAATTTACAAAAATGAGGATCCAAATGGTAAAAGATTCAGGATACAAACAGAAGAAGGAGAAGAATATTTCGATTCAGTTCTGGTAGCAAGTGGATCCTCTCGTAAGGTTTGGGGATGGCTGGAAAATATGGGCCATTCTATAGAATCTCCTGTTCCTTCTTTATTTACGTTTGAAATTTCAGATCCTTTATTAGATGGATTCCAAGGACTTACGGTATCGGATGTAGAAATTATATTCAAAAATTCTAAACTAAAACAAAGAGGTCCTATTTTATTTACTCATTGGGGTTTGAGTGGTCCTGCGGTTTTGAAACTTTCGGCCTGGGCTGCTAGGGAATTATTCGATTCGGATTATAAGGCGGAACTACTTGTGGATTGGGTCCCGAATTATTCCAGGCAAGAGTTAAGAGAGATATTTTTAGAGAAGAAGAAGGACAGCCCATCTAAAAAACCGGGAGCTCGTTCCGAATTTGATCTTCCTTCTCGATTTTGGGAAAGAGTTTGGGAGAAGTCTTGTGGATCCGAAAAAAGATGGTCCGAAATTTCTTCTAAAGAAATCCACCAAGCAGAAGAGATCTTAAAAAGAACCGTGTTGAAAGTTTCAGGCAAGGGAGTTTTTAAAGATGAATTCGTGACCTGCGGAGGAGTTCGTCGCAAAGAAGTGGACTTTTCCAAAATGGAAAGTAGGCTTCATCCAGGGCTTTATTTTGCGGGAGAAGTTTTGGATATAGATGGGATCACAGGCGGGTTCAATTTTCAAAACGCATGGACCACTTCTTATATTGCCGCCAAAGCCCTAGCGGCAAACTAATTCCAAGGTTCCGGATAAGAACTAAAACCCAGACGATTTCCATCAGGGTCCTTAAAATATTTTGTATAATCAGTCTTTTCCATAAAGGAGTTCCCGAATAGGGAATCTATCCTTTCTCTTTCTTCTTTTTTTTGTGCTGAGAAGATGAGTGCATGGGGTGCCTTTGGCTCTTCTTCTTTTTCTATCATGATGCGAGTGGTTCCAGCTAAAAACCAGGAGGATCTGAGTTTGCCATCCCCAAAAAAATGGTCCTTTTCGAAGGAGAGGCCAGGGATAGTCATATAAAACTTTTTTAATGTTTCAGGATCTTGTGTGGAAATGGCTATATGATGGATCATTCCATAATCACCAAATCGGAATATTCAGGATGTCTTTTGAGATAAGTTTGCACGAAGGAACAGTTCGGGATGATCTTTTTGGTTTCCGCTCTTGCAGCTTTTAGGGCAGCCTCTGCAAGTAAGGATGCGATCCCTTTCCCTCTAAAATCAGTTGGAACAAAAGTATGATACAGATCCCAAACATGGGAGCCAATCTCTCTATAAACTAAATGGGCTTCTCTTCCGTCTTGTAGGATCAAGAATTTTTTGCCGGCAACATCGTGTTGGACTGGATTCATTTTGCCCTCTATGGATTCGACTCTATTGGGGAAGATTTAGTAGAGCTAAAACTATGGAATTCGATCAAGTTTTAAAAATCAAGCAAACCGAAGTCCCGCCCGTGTTTTTCAGATCTAGTTCCGCCTTGAGTTGGTTACATAAAGAACGAATGATCATCAATCCCAAAGAGGAATCTTGTTCCTGCTTTTTAGATGGAGTTTGTCCAAACCATTCTTGGATGGCTGGCATTCCAGCGCCGTCATCTTTAACTGTGAGATGGATCTTATTTTCTTTTACCTTTAACTGAACAAAAATATTCCCTTTTGCATCATTTGGAAATGCGTGCTTGAGAGAGTTTGAGATAAGTTCAGTCACAATTAGACCACAAGGGATTGCTTTCTCCATTGAAAGTTTGACGGGATCCATATCCGCTTCGAAGCCGATCCGATTCCCGGATGGGAAATAAGAAGTGACTAGATGTCTTAAAAGAGAATCCAAATAAGTTTTCATATCCACATTCGCGAATTTATCCTGCTTATATAGATGATCATGGATCATCGCCATCGCAGTGATCCTGCTCTGTGCCTTAGATAAAACTTCAGAAGTAGAAGATTCATTGGAATACATGTTTTGTAAGTTCAGCATTCCGGAAACAATCTGCAGGTTATTTTTAACTCTATGGTGGATCTCGTGAAGTAGTACTTCTTTCTCTCTTAGATTTTCTTCCAGGGTCCTTTCTATCTCTATTCTGGTCGCGATCTCTTTTTCTAATGTACGTTTAGATTTATATATATGAGCTTTTCTTAATCTAAGATTTGTAAGATATTCGTGTCTTCTCTGTACACTCTCCTGTAATCCTCTCATTAGGATAGTTAAAGGAACACATACTATCGTATTGGCGATCAGGAAGTTTAGGCCCACAACATATAATCTTTCCGGAGACATGGACCAAGGGAGGTTCAAGTAAAATTGAGCTCTGGATGCTATAAAGACTGCGACTATATTTGCGAGAAGCCCGAATAGGGAAGGGGTAAGACCAAATAGAACTCCTGCTAATACCGGAAAAGGAAATAGCCATAGTAATCCTCCTCCTTCTGGTCCTACGAATATTAAAAGAGAAAGCCCTAAACAATAATTCATTGTAAGGATCAAGGCCGCTTTGATCGAAAAATTGATTCTTTTGGCGAGTAGAAGGAAATAGATCAATCCTAATGAAAGCGAATCCACCCATAAAACTTCAGTTTTGCCTTCTGTCCAGGCAAGGTACACACTCGGGAAATATACGATGGTCCCGAGTATGGTCATACTAAATAAGATAGAAGTTAAGATGAGTTCTCTCCAATAGGAAAGTCCGGAAGAGACCGGAGCCTTTGGAGTTAAATATCCTTGGATCGATTTGAAAATCCGATCAAGTGGACCGGATTTTTTTCCTTTTTCCATAGTTGTTATAAATAGACTACAGGAATCTATCAAAACTATGATACTCTAGTTCGAATAAAAAGCGGAATGGAATTTTAATTGTTTCTATTTTCATAATGAATTATGTAAGATCCCGTTCTACCTTCTTTAAGTAATAGTCTGAAAAAAAATGAATACTAAATACTTGTGATTAGAATTCTGTTTTTTCGAAAATCTGGATCGTTTTTTAAAACAATTTTTCGTCCTGGAAGTTGCACGTTATTCGAAAGATCAGAACATTCTTTAGGTAAAAAAAAGAGGTCCGAAGACCTCTCTGAAGTTGGTAGTTAGGTATATATAATCGTTTTACTTTTTGGAGATTGCTCCATCTAAGGAAAGTTTTCCTCCTCCCTTGATCACCAGTGCTAAGGAGATTGCAACCATCAATAGATGGAATTCGAAACCTTCTCCCTTTTGGCTTCCTGCCCAGTTCATAAAGAAACCGTGCTCTGCATGAGGAAGTATTGCGACTGTCATCGCGACCGCGATCCCTGCTGCAGCTACTCTTGTAAGAAGACCTGAAAGTAATCCGACAGGTCCTAAAAATTCTGCGATGAATAATAGTATGACCAAGAAACCTGGGAAGCCTGCGCCGGTTAAGTATGCATAAGTTCCGGAGAATCCATATCCGCCATACCAGCCTAATACCTTTTGTGCTCCATGTGGGAACATCACGACTGCAAGTGTTACCCTTAGAATTAAGGATGTTATATCCGAGTCCGTTTTGAGAATTTTCTGAATCACGTTCACCTCCTGAATGGTTCGTGTTTATATAGTCTATTGTCTAATAGTTTATTATTAAAGTAATGGGCCGAAAAATCCGAAAAACATAGATCCCTACTTCATATTACGCGGATTTGAGTCCGACAGTCTTGCAGATCTGTCCTAAATTTTTGAGTTCTTCGTCGCTGAGGCAGGACATCTTGCCCTTCAACTGCTCCAAATAATCAGGGAAAGAAGTCCCGATAAGTTCCTTTCCTTTGTCGGTAAGATTAATGATAAAATAACGTCTGTCTTCTTCGCTTCTGACTCTGAGTACTAAACTTCTTTTTTCTAAGTTGTCTATGATCTGTGTGATATTTCCTTCACAGGAAAATATTTTTTGGCCGATCTCTTTTTGGCACATCGGACCAAGATGATAAAGAGTTTCCAAACATCCGAATTGGCCGCTGGTCAAATTATACTGGTTAAGGAATTTCTCCTCCATTGTGCGAATAGAATCTGCACAACGACTCAATTTGATATAGGCATCGAGTACCTTTATATCTCTAGGCTTTCCTTTATAATGAGTGGCCATAATACTTTAAGATTGAACTATTAATGTATAGACATCCCAGAAAGAAAAAAGTCAACAAAAAAAGAGACTAAACCCAAGTCTATTTAAGCCCCAGTTGGATCCCAACATGTCCGGAAGTTCTCATTCCAGGTTTCCATTTCTGCCAAATCCGATTCGTTCAGTTTAAAATCGAATACTTGGGAATTCTCCAATATCCTTTCTTTTTTAACCGATTTTGGAATCACAACTAATCCTTTGTCGATTGCCCAACGAATAAGAATCTGAGCAGGGGTTTTTCCGTATTTTGCGGCAAGAGTTATTAATTTTGGATCTGAAATTTTTTGGCCATGGGCAAGGGGGCTGTATGCTTCCAGAACTATATTATTTTTTTCGCAAGTATTCAGAAGTTCGTTTTGGTTTAAGAATGGATGGTATTCTACTTGGTTTACTGTAGGAATAATCTCAGCGTACTCGAATAATTCCTGTAAGTGAGGGATTGTATAATTGCTTACCCCTATCGCTCGAACTAAACCTTCTTTATAGGCCTTTTCTAATTCTTTCCAGGCTTGTTTTCTGGTTCCCGCTACAGGAAAATGGATTAGATACAAATCTATTTTATCAAGTCCTAGATTTTGTAAGGATTCATCCAAATACTTGCGCGGATTTTTTTGGTCACTATTCCATAGTTTTGTTGTGATAAATAATTCCTTTCTTGGGATCCCGCTTTTTTTGATAGCTTCTCCCACATCTGCTTCGTTTCCGTAAATTTTAGCAGTGTCTATATGTCTGTATCCGAATTCTAATGCATTCAAAACTGAATCTATACATTCTTTTCCGGATCTTGTTTTCCAAACCCCTAGGCCGAATACCGGCATCTCTACTCCGTTATTGAGTCGGATGGATTGATTTAAGGTTAAATTTTGCATACTTGTCCTTAGACTCCTTCGTTTTTAATTCCGATCTATTCTACATTTAAAACAAAGGGTTTTATTTTTTGGTAGAAGGAGCCAAATCGGAGAATGTTAGGGACTCTTCCCTAAGGCCCAAAACGGATTCCAATACATTCTCCGCGTATACTAGGTCACTATACCCGGGACCTTTTGGAAGCCAAGATCCCAAGGTTATAATTCCCAGAAGTTCAGCATCCCCTGGGAGTTGTTTACCGGAAAGATTAACACCCTGGACATTATACAAAAGATCCAAGAATGTTCTCTGTTTTAATCCATTAGAAGATTTTAATGCAACACAAAGTATCTGATTGTCTTGTTCCATTCGTATCGTGCGTACATTTCGGATAGAAGAGAGCGGGATACTTCTTTCCTTATATAATAAACTGCTTAAGATAGGTATCCTGGTGGAATAACGAAGTTTTAATTCGAGTGAATTTGCGACTACTTCCGTTTTTTTGAATAGAATAAAGACGGTCATCACAGTAGTAATTCCCAGAAAGAAAATAGAAAATGGGACTAGGAAGATTAAAAAGACCAGATTTCCGGAGTTCTCCCAGAAAGAATTTACGACTGTGAACCACGCTCCATAGAATAGGGCTGGGACCAATAATGTGATAAATGTTTTTCCTATAGATTTAGGTTCTATAATTTCTATTTTGGTCCCTTGGTCTTTCGATTCGGTTTTGACCCAAGCAGAAGGTTCTATCTTTTTAGGATCTTGTATATGAGGGATATTTTTTGATTCAGGATTGGTAAGTCTTAGATCTGATCTGTCCAAAACAGGCAAAGGAAGTTTTGTTTTAAAAAATTCTAAACCTTGTTTAAGGGAATTCCCATCTCTAAAAGTTTCTAATAAAATACAACTTCCATCTCTATATACCAAGTATAAGTCCCAGTATTTCCAAGTGCTATTCGTATTGATGCTTGACCCGGTAGATGAGGATCTTTCTGCTCTGAATAAGACCATATAGGATATAAATTCTGAAAGTGGAAGTTCTACGTCCGATTTGCCTGTTTCTCTTAGGGAAAGTAAAGAAGTGTTTGTTTGGATTTCTATCGTTTTAACTATATGAGATGCTTTTCTGTAACTTCTCATCGTAATGATAAAAATAGTAACGAGCGAAATGCAGAAAAAGAATCCGAAACCTGGGAAGAGTTTATCTTCTGTCGTTAAGAACAATACACCGAAAAATAAAGAAGCAATACTTCCGAATACACCGAAAGCCAAAATCCCGATAACGAATATACATCCGCCAGAATAAGGATTTTTAGTTTCCTTAAGAATACCATCTGTTCCAGAGATCCAAGAGTCCAAACTCATAATAAAACGTCCTGAGAATAGAGAAGACTCTATGAAAATCAATTTTAAAACGAATCCTTCTTGCATTTTGATTCGGATCGGATTCTTTGTTCGTCATGCAAATTAGTACTGCTATTTCGGATTTAATATTGGCAATCTTCGCCGTATGGGCCGGTCTTTCCGTCCAGTCTTCCGCTAAAGGAAATGTTTCTAAAAAAGGAGGAGCCTACGGTCTTTTTCTAATTGGATTAGGCGCTCTTCTTGGAGTGGTTTTCTTTTTGGGCGGAGATTGGATCAGCCCAATTTATAGACCTATCGTGCATATTGCGGGAGTGGTTGGAGTTCCTTGGGTCGGGATCGCTTTTTTTAATGCAGGTTTCGGAAAGATAAACGGTAAAACTTGGAACCTTCTTAGCTTAATCCTATTGGTTTTAGCTATATTAAGTTATCTTTATCCTTTGGGTTTATATGCCACCTTGATCGGAGCAATTGCATTGATCGCTGTTTTGGTAGTATGTGTCCAAAAATACAAAGGTTCTCATAAGACGGCTGCATTGTACGGGATTGCAGGTGCTTTGCTCTTCATTCTATCCGGACTTGTGATCGGAACGGTAGGAACGATCGCAGGATTTCCTAGAGTGGATCTATTCCATTATGGATTAGCTGCTGCTTCTTATAGTCTAGGATATTCTTTAAAAAGAATAGGTTAATTTTAAAGAGCGCCGCGGTTTTACGCTGCGGCGCTTCTCTTCTTTTAAGCGGGGATTTGTTCGGAAACTTGGGTTACCCAAGACGAATAATAGTTAGATAGGGTCCTAAGGAACATCAGGTCCATATCATTTTCCGTTCCAATGGCGCGTAATGCGTTTGCGTATTGTGTCCTAAAATCGGTTAGAGGTGCGGTTTCTTGGATATGATTTCTCATAGACTGGGCCTGTTCCGGGCCAAAGCCGTATTCAGTAGACCATTTATCGATCAGAGTCCCACAATTATACTTTCGGGAAAGAAGTATCTGGGCCAAAATATTTCTGAACATATTTTCGATAGAAACAATTGTGATCTCCTTATGATTGATAGAGATCTCGGTGATGATCTCATCCTTCTTATCAATCACTGCCTTAGAAGTTCCCATCTTATTGAAAAATTTAGAAAGATCGTTATACGCTCTAAAATGTTTTAAGATCAGTTCCCTATCTTTTACATCCACAGTTCTTTGGTCTTCCGGGTGACTCATCTCTTGAAGGATAGATTCTATCACTTGGAACATGATATCGAAAGTGAACTGAGTGGACTTACCTAATAAATATCTGATCTCATTCTGGAATGCAGCATGAACAAACGAAAAGAATGCCTCTAACTTCTCAGGATTGAGTACGGTAGATGTCTTGAATACCGAGATCATATCCCGAACGAATTTGGCTCTGTCTAGGATTGGGAATTGTTCCGGGTGATTGGAATGGGTACGGATAAAAGTCTCTTTGACTACTTTAACCGAGCCTCCCCGGACCTCATCACTTCGAAATAAAACTCGATAGAGAAGAACTGAGATCTCTCGGGAAGTTTTTTTATCTTTCAGAGTTTTTAAGTCAGAAGCTTCGAGAATTTCTCTGCTTCCTGCTGGCTTGCTCTGGATTTCTCCCATGAATGGTTATGCCGATATTCCCGAACGATTGTTAGGTCGATCTTGGTATGAAAAAGTTAATTGTAAAGCAGATTTGGTTGATGAGGTAGAAATCCCATTGATTTTTCAACTAAGCGTTCGAAAATCGAGCGAAATCTATGCAAAAAATTATCGGACCCGAAAATCAAGTACACTATGGAGTTTGGGATGGTCCGATCGAATTCAATCATCATGATTTTACTCTTCTGGATTTTTTCGGAAAAGAGATCAAAGGGCTCAAAAAGAAGTTCGCTTTCCATTCTTTCAATTATCTAGGGATCATGATGGAAGACTGCTTGGTCGGAATTGCGGCCGTGAGTCTTGGATATGCGTATAACGTGTTTGCGTATCTGTATAAATTCGATCAGGGTAAGGTCTATGAATTTGATGTAAAAGGACCCGACTTAGGTCTTGCCTTAAAATTCCCTGCTAATCCAGATGAATACGAGATCTCTTTCAAAAAGGGGAAGTCCTTCTTAAATATTCGAAAGTCTCATTCCGAAGGAAAACTTCTACTCGATGCAAACTTTGGAAATAAATTGGAGATCTCTGGAGAATTCCCATATTCTCTGATCACTCATAATCCTCTTAGAGTTCTAAATCCTTCCGAGCCAAGTCGTTGGACATTCACCGAAAAATGTTCTCCTTTGGTGCCTGATCGTATCAGTGTAAAATATGAGAAGAAGGAACTAGTCCGAGATCCTTCCAGAACCACCATGGTCTACGATTGGTCCGGTGGTTATTTAAGAAGGGAGACAAATTGGTATTGGGCTGCGTTCTCTTCTGTGCTTCCGGATAGGACCAAGATAGGCGCCAATTTTGCGGCTCTAGTTAATGAAAGTTTCTTTCCGGAAAATGCTTACTGGATCGATTCAGAAAGGCAAAGGGTCAGTAGATGTATATTCGATTTTTCTCATAAAGATCCGTATAAACCATGGAGACTTTGGGACGAAGATGGACGTATTCGTTTAGAATTCGAACCAAAGGGAGAAAGAAGAGAAAAGGTAAATCTGATCTGGACTAAATTATATTTCAGACAATTTGTAGGAAAATTTTCAGGAAGTTTTAGACCGGAGAAAGGAAGGGAAGTCCAGATCAAAGATGTCTGGGGTTTCACTGAATTCCATCGGTCCCTTTGGTAGTATTCATAATTTGAAATCCGAAAATCCGATCCGTATCTTATCCATAGATCTTTTGAGAGGTCTGACTGTGGCAGGGATGATCCTGGTAAATAATCCAGGCACCTGGTCTAATATGTATTGGCCTCTTAAACATGCCAAATGGGACGGATGTACTCCGACTGATTTGGTGTTTCCTTTTTTTCTTTTTGTGGTCGGTGCTTCTATTCCTTTCTCTGTATCCAATGGAATACAAGAATTTCCTAAAATACTAAAACGCGCATCTATCCTGATCTTTCTGGGATTGTTTTTGAATTTTTTCGGAGAATGGAGTTTTTCTAATCTTAGATTTCCTGGAGTTTTACAGAGAATAGGATTCGCTTATTTTTTCGGAGCGATTGTATATCGTGAAAAAAATCTAAAATTCAGGATCTTTCTATTTTTAACATTACTAATATCTTACTGGTATTTGCAGGAATTTGTTCCTCCTCCCGGAGCTTTGGAGCCAAGCATGAAAGAAGGAAAGGATTGGGGAGCCTGGATAGATAGAGAAATTTTTGGCCAAGCACATCTATGGAAATTCGGTAAGGTCTGGGATCCGGAAGGACTTTTAACTTCTTTTACATCTGTTGTTTCAGTATTCTGCGGGATTTTTGCAGGGGAATTTATAAAAGTTTCTTCTGAGAAAGAGGAATCTCTTCTTTCTATTTCCGGAAAAATAGCATTGGGCTCTTTAGTCGTATTGTTTGTGGGTGGAATTTGGGGAATTTATTATCCGATTAATAAAAGTTTATGGACCGGAACTTATTCTTTATGGACCGCAGGCTGGGTCTTGCTTGTTATTTCTTTATTTTTAATTTTAGAAAAATTTAATAGATTTGGATTCCGGTCTTTGCAAAGTTTTCTTCTTCCTTTCGGAAAGAATGCTCTGCTTGTGTTTTTCGGTTCGGGGATTTTTGCCAGAAGTTTAAATATAATTATGGTCTCTTCTCCGGAAGGGAAAAAAATCCCTTTGAAAAATCTGATCTACCAGGAATATTATAAAAGCTGGATAGATTCTCCGGAGTTGAGTTCCTTTCTTTATTCTATAACCGTGCTGATCTTATGGTTTTCGATCCTTTTCTTTTTGGATAAAAAAAGACTGTATTGGAAAATTTAAGAACCGATCAGATGTTTTACTGCTGCGAGAAGGTCCTCATCGTTAAAAGGTTTGATCATCCACCCCTTTGCACCTGCTTCTTTTCCTTGTGATTTCATTGCGTCGCTGGACTCGGTAGTCAGGATTAGTATTTTCATACTTTTTCCTTTTTCCGTTCTTAAAACTTCCTTAGTGAGTTCTATTCCGGTCCTACCGGGCATATTTACGTCGAAGATCCCTATGTCGAACGGACCTTCCGATTCTATTTTAGTAAGGGCCTCGTCAGGGCCTGCTGCCTTACATACGGAATAACCTTCTTCCGTAAGAGTGAAATCTAAAAGTTTTAAAACCGTGGGAGCGTCGTCTACGCAGAGTATCTTAGTCATTTTCTACCTTACCTTTGATTAATTATAACTGTTTGCTGTTCCGAAACATAACTCTGAAATTTTTTCAGGGATATTGTCTAATGAGATCTGTTCTTTTACTGCACCCATCTCGAAAGCTTCTCTTGGCATTCCATAAACTACGGATGTAGATTCGTCTTGTCCGAATGTCATTGCACCTTTTTCGGAAAGTGCCTTGAGTCCTTTTGCTCCATCCTTTCCCATTCCGGTGAGAAGGAATGCCGCGCAAAAAGAAGCTAATGGGGATTTTGAAATTGAATGAAATAATACGTCCACGGAAGGTCTATGTCCTGTAACCTTCTCCTTTTTATGTATTCGAATATTATAATATGGAGGATCCCCAAGCTCCATGTGATGATCTCCTCTTGCTACATACACGTTCCCTTTTGCGATGCTCTGGCCTTCTTGGGCTTCTTGGATCTTTAGAGGAGAAACGGAATCCAATCTTTCTGCGAACATCCCCGTGAAATATTCAGGCATATGTTGTACGATCAAAATAGGAGGGAGTTCTCCGGGGAGATTTCGAAGTAAATATTCTATCGCTTGTGTTCCGCCTGTAGAAGCCCCGATCGCAATCAGTTTAATCTTAGAAACTACGGATGAGTCACGAGCTTTTGTTTGAGAGGACTTTTGATTTCTATTTAATACATCGGAAACATTTGTTTTGGCGCAGGCTCGGATCTTATTCTTAAGTTCCAGCATCATTCTCAGGAAATCTTCTTCACTTCCGTCCGCTTTTTGGACGAAATCTAAGGCTCCTGCTTGCAAAGAATCTAATGTTACCTTGGCTCCTGCTTCTGTGAAGGAGCTAAGCATGATAACTGGAATAGGAAATTTAGGCATAAGCCATTGTAGGAATTCTATCCCACTAATATCAGGCATTTCCACATCTAAGGTGATCACATCCGGTTTTGCTTTTAGAATTTCTTTCATTGCCTCAGTTGCAGTAGAAGAACCGACCACTGTGAATCTAGGATCATCTTGCAATTGGGAGGCAATTATCTCACGGACAATCCGATTATCGTCTATGATATACACTCTAATCATTCTAATTTAGGCCAATTTTTCCAAACTTAAATTTGAGTTTTCGCCGCTAGATGTAGAGGCTGCATTGCCATGGAATTTTTCGAATAGGAATTTGGTATCGAGTATCAAACTTACTCTTCCATTACCTAAGATAGTAAATCCGTTTACACCTTTGGCCTTTTGGATGGAAGAAGAAAGAGGTTTGATCACAATATTCTGATTTCCTAATACTTCGTCCACGAGTATGCCTAAAAATCTGTCCTCATTCTCCAAAATGATCAAGACAGGGTTTTTACTTTTATATTCTAACTTTTCCCTGAGCCCGAGTAGATCATTGATCCGTATTACAGGTATATAGATCCCTCTTAAGTCCAAGACCTCTTGGTCCTTATAAGGATGGATTAATTTTTGATCTTTTAGACTGACCAATTCACTGATTTCTATCGTAGGTAAAGTGAGATAAGTTCCTCCCACTTCGAAAACTGTTCCTTCGATAATCCCTAAAGTAAGTGGAATTCTTAAAATGAAAGTGGTGCCTTCTCCTTTTTTTGAGCGTACCTCTACTTTACCGTTTAGCTTTTTGATATTTTGAAGAACGATATCCATTCCGACACCTCTGCCGGAAATATCAGTGAGTTTTTCTGCGGTAGAGAATCCTGGAGTGAATATGAGCTGGAAAACTTCCTTATCACTCATTTCATCTGGATTTCCTTTTAAGATACCTTTTTCTCTGGCTTTATTAATGATCTTTTCTCGATCAAGCCCTCGTCCGTCATCCGCTACTAGGATCCAGACTTCGTTTGCGGATTGCCTTGCTTGTAAGCGGATGATTCCTTTATCTTTTTTGCCTAGTTCCGCTCTTTCTTCCGGAGTTTCTAGACCGTGATCGATAGAATTTCTTAATAGATGGATGATCGGATCTTGGATGATCTCTACTACGGATTTATCTACTTCCGTATCTTCTCCGCCGATCTTGAAATCCAATCTTTTTTGCGAACGTTTTTGTAAGTCTCTTACCAACCGATTCATTTTTTGGAAGGTGGAAGATAGAGGTACCATTCTCATGGATTTCATGGGAGAATTAGTAATAGCAGAGTCTAACGTGATCCATCATCCTGAACTGGAAGGATTAAGG